>NC_020561.1:0-1790000 GCF_000347675.2 Sphingomonas sp. MM-1
CTTTCCGTCGCTTTGGGGCGGAACAGAAGGGCATGATGGCGTGGCTGCGAGGCAGCGCGCATGGCGTTGCCGACGAGGGAAAGTCGAGGACAAGGATCGGGTTCGATGAGAAGAATGAAGGGAAAGTCATGAACAAGGTCGAGAAGGTGCGGCAAGCGCTGCGCGCTGCCGGGCATGCGGACAGCATTGCTGAATTTCCGGCAGGAACGCAGACTGCCGAGGATGCGGCGGCTTCTGTCGGCTGCTCTGTCGCGCAGATAGCGAAGTCGATCGTCTTTCGCGCCGGCGAGGATGTAGTTCTGGTGATCGCATCGGGCGCTCATCGGATCGACCGCAGCAAGGTCGCGGCGGTGACGGAAAGGGCGGTCAAATCCGCGGACGCCGCATGGGTGCAGGAACAAACCGGTTTCGTCGTTGGAGGCGTTCCTCCCTTGGGCCATGACTGCGACCCGGTCACGATCATCGATGCCGCGTTGCTCTCGCTCGACTCCATTTGGGCGGCCGCCGGCTCGCCGACTCATGCATTTCGCACAAACGCGAAGGATCTGATCCGTATGACGGGCGGTATCGTCGCCGATGTCAGGCAGGGGTGATTGTCGCTCGCCGCTCGCAAGCCATTGCCACATCTCTCGCACGGTCCAACGGGCAATTATCCGGCGTTACCCGGTGCAATCTGAACCATTTTCCATTTCGCACACCTCCCAGCCGCCGCCGAGCGCGCGGTGAATTTCGACCACCGACAGGAGATGGTCAGAGCGCGCCGCGACGAGGGTGGCTTCGGCTTCGTACAGGCTGCGTTCGGCATCGAGAACGTCCAGATATTGGCCCTCGCCCTCGCGAAAGCGAACCGACGCCATTCGCGCCGCTTCGCGACTGGCGCCGACCTGCTGGTCGCGCATCGCGAGGCTGGTCCGGACCGCACCATAGGTCGTCAACGCGTCCTCGACATCGCGAAGCGCGATCAGGACGGTCCGGTGGTAATCGATGAGTGCCGCATCGACGCGGGCATCGGCGACACGGACCTGCGCGCGCAGCCGCGGCATATCGAACACCCCCCAATCGAGGCTGGGGCCGCCCGAGAAAGCAAGCGCACCGCCGCTGAACAAGGATTCGAACCCGCCCGCGAGAAGCCCGATGAACCCGGACAGGCGCACCGTCGGGAATAGATCGGCCTCGGCGACGCCGCGCCGTGCGGTGGCGGCGGCGAGCGCGCGTTCGGCGGCGGCGATATCAGGCCGCCGCCGCAACAGGTCGGCGGGCGCGCCGACGCCGATCTGTGTGACCTGCGGCAGGTCGGTTGTCGTCGCGGCGGGACCGGCGAAGCTTTGCGGTGTCTGGCCAAGCAGGACGGCGAGCGCATGACGCGCGGTGCCGATGCGCTGTTCGATCCCGGGTAGCGTCGCCTCGACGGCGGACAGCGCAGCCTCTGCGCGAACGACATCGAAACGCGCGCCCGCGCCGGCGCGCTCCAGCTTATATGTGACTTCGAGCGAACGCCGCTGGGTTTCGATCTGGCGATGCGCGATCGCAAGCGCGGCCTCGCTTCCGCGCAATTCAAAATAATGGCTGGCGACGTCCGCCGTAACCGCCGCGCGGGCCGAGCGCAGCAGTGCCTCGGCGCCACCGACGTCGGCCTCGGCGGCTTCGACCCCGCGGCGGATACGGCCGAACAGATCGATCTCCCAGCTGGCTTCTGCCCCGAGGCGCAAAACATCGCCCTCGCGTGGCTGACCGACCGGACGCTCGGCATCGGCCGGACGGCGGCGCTGATAGGAGGCATCAACACCGCCGCCAGGAAGCCGCGCCGCGCGCGACACGCCGGCGAGTGCGCGCGCCTCCTCAAGCCGTGCGACGGCGAGCCGCGCGTCGAGATTGGCCGCGAGCGCCTCGGCGATCAAACCATCGAGCGCCGGGTCGCCGAACAGTTTCCACCACGCGGTTTCGACAGCGGCATCTTCGACGCCCACCGGCTGCGCAGCATAGGCGCCGGGTGCCTCGATCTGCGGGGGAACATAGTTGGAGCCGACGGTAGCGCACCCGGCCAGGCCAAGGAGCAGGACGGCGGGTGAAAGTTTGGCGATCGATGTCATAGGGTCAATTCCTGCGGCTTGGTGTCCGGGCTTGAAAGGCGCCGCGCCTCGCGCCGCAGAACGGCCTTGCGGATCACGACGTAGAAGAGCGGGGTGAGGAAGAGGCCGAAGAGCGTCACCCCGAGCATGCCGGCGAACACCGCGATGCCCATGGCCTGCCGCATTTCGGCGCCCGCCCCTGTGGCGATCGCCAGGGGGACCGCGCCGGCGATGAAGGCGATCGACGTCATCAAGATCGGGCGAAGTCTTAACCGGCAGGCCTCGAGCGCTGCGGCAAGCGGATCGAGACCTTCGTCCTCCTGCGCGCGCGCGAACTCGACGATCAGGATCGCATTTTTCGCGGCCAGTCCCACCAGCACGACAAAGGCGATTTGAGTGAAGATGTTGATGTCGCCGCCGGTCAGCCAGACCCCGACGAGCGCGCTCAAGAGACACATCGGCACGATGAGCAGGACCGCCAGCGGCAGCGACCAGCTGTTATACTGCGCCGCAAGGATCAGGAAGGCGAGGAGCACGGCGAGCGGGAAGATGTAGAGGGCGGCATTGCCCGCGGTCTTTTCCTGATAGGTCAGATCGGTCCACTCGAAGGTCATGCCGTCGGGCAGTTCGGCGCGCGCGATCCGTTCCATCGCCGCGACCGCCTGCCCCGAGCTGAAGCCCGGCGCGGGACCGCCGCTGATATCAGCCGATGGAAAGCCGTTATAGTGGATGATGCGATCCGGGCCCGCGCCGGGCGCGGTCGTGACCAGCGTCGCGAGCGGGACCATCTCGCCCTGGGCGTTGCGGACCTGAAGCCGCCCGACGGCATCAGGCTGCGCCCGCGCGTCGGCTTCGGCCTGCGCATAAACCTGATAGGTGCGGCCGAAGCGGTTGAAGTCGTTGACATAGAGCGAGCCGAGATAGACCTGCATTGTGTCGAACACATCGGTCATCGCCACGCCTTGAGCCGCCGCCTTGGCCCGGTCGACATCGACCGAAAGTTCGGGCGAGGCGACATTATAGCTGGTCATCAGTCCGGCAAGCGCCGGCTCCTTGGCAGCAGCCGCCATCACCTTGGCGCTGGCAGCAGCGAGCGCCTCATAACCCGCGCCCGAGCGGTCCTCGATCTGCATCTTGAACCCGCCGGTCGCGCCGAGACCGGGAACCGGAGGAGGCGGAAAAACGCCGACGAAACCGTCGGGGACAGCGGCATATTTGCCCTGCAGTCGTCCGGCGATCGCTCCCGCCGCCATGTCCGGCGAAGTGCGCTCGGAAAAAGGATCGAGCATCACGAACATGACGGCGGCGTTCGGCACGTTGACGAATCCGTTGATCGACAGGCCCGGAAAGGCGACGACACTTTCGACCCCGGGCTCCGCCAGCGCGATCTTCGAGACCTGCTCGGCCACCGCCTGGGTGCGGTCGAGCGACGCGCCGTTCGGGAGCTGGACGATGCCGACGAGATAATATTTGTCCTGCGCAGGCACGAAACCGGCGGGCAGCTTGTCAAAGGCGAACCAGGTCAGGCCGAGCAATCCGGCATAGACGAATCCCGCGACCGCGCCGCGCCGGACGACACGTCGCACGCCGCCGACATAGGCGACCGAGCCGCGATCGAAGGCGCGATTGAAGGGCCGGAACAGCCAGCCAAAGCCCTTGTCGATCGCGCGCTGGATGCGGTCGCGCGGCGCGTCATGGCCTTTGAGCAGCACCCCGGCGAGCGCGGGCGACAGCGTCAGCGAATTGACCGCCGACAGGATGGTCGAGATGGCGACGGTAAGCGCGAACTGGCGATAGAATTCGCCCTGCAAACCGCCAAGAAAGGCAGTGGGGATGAAGACCGCGGCGAGGACCGAGGTGATCGCGATGATCGGCCCCGTAACCTCTGCCATCGCCTTGCGCGCGGCTTCGCGCGGCGTTTCGCCAAGCCCGATGTGGCGCTCGACATTCTCGACGACGACAATTGCGTCATCGACGACGATGCCGATCGATAGCACCAGTCCGAACAGCGACAGCGTGTTCAGCGAAAAGCCGAACAAATACATCACCGCCAATGTCCCGACCAACGAGACGGGCACCGCGACGAGCGGAATGATCGACGCGCGCCAGGTCTGAAGGAAGAGGATCACGACAAGAACGACGAGGAGCGTCGCCTCGAGCAGCGTGACGATCACGCTTGCGATCGAAGCCTCGACGAAGATCGTCGGATCATAGGCGATGCGATGCTCCAGCCCGTCCGGGAACCCGTTCGAGAGCCGGTCCATCGTCGCCCGAACCTGTGCCGCCGTGTCGAGCGCGTTGGCGCCCGGGCTTTGCAATATCTGGAGCGCGATCGCGGGCTCGCCGTCGAGCAGCGAGCGCAGCGCGTAGTCGTTGGCACCCATTTCGATCCGGGCGACCTCGCCCAGCCGGGTGAGCTGGCCGTCGGCGCCGGTCTTGACGACGATCGCGGCGAACTCCTCCTCGGTCGCGAGGCGGCCTTTGACGTCGAGCGCGACCTGCTGCGCGGCGGCGGGGCTGGGCTGGCGCCCGACGCTGCCCGCGGCGACCTCTACATTCTGTGCGCGGATCGCAGCGACGATGTCGCTCGCGGTCAGGCCGCGCGAAGCGATCCGCGCCGGGTCGAGCCAGACGCGCATCGAATATTCGCCGGCGCCCCAGACGACCACATCGGCGATACCGGGAATGCGCGCGATTTCGTCGCGAACCTGGAGCAGCGCATAGTTGGAGATGTAGAGCGGGTCATAACGCTTCGATGGCGAGAGAAGATGCACGACCATCAGCGCATCGGGCGCAACCTTTTGCGTGGTCACGCCCAGCCGCTGTACCGTCTCGGGCAAGCGCGGCAGCGCGCGCGACACCCGGTTCTGAACCTGAACCTGCGCGATGTCGGGATCGGTCCCTTGTGCGAAGGTGACCGTGAGGGTCATCCGGCCGTCGGTGGAGGCCTGGCTCGCCATATAGAGCATGCCCTCGACGCCGTTGACCGCCTGCTCGATCGGGCTTGCGACGGTTTCGGCGATGACCTCGGGCGAAGCGCCGGGATAGGCGGCGACAACGGTCACCGTCGGGGGCGCCACCGCCGGATATTCGCTGAGCGGCAGGCGGAGGAGCGCAAGCAGGCCCGCGATCAGCAGCAGCACCGACAGCACGATCGCGAAGATCGGCCGGTCGATGAAGAAGCGGGGGAAGTTCATCGCGCCGCCTCCCGCTGCACGCCAGCTTTCTGAACGCCATTGCCGCGCGGCATCGGCACGATCTTGGGCTTGACCGCCATGCCGGGGCCGGCGAGCCCCTTGACGATGACGCGGTCGCCGGGCCGCAAGCCTTTCTCCACAACGCGCAGGCCGTCCACGATCGGGCCCAGTGTCACGGGACGATATTCGGTCACGTTCTTCGCACCCAGAACAAGGACGAAGCGTCTGCCCTGTTCGACGCCGATCGCGAGGTCGCTGACCAGAATGGCTGGCCGTGTATCGCCGGTCGCGATATCGACTTCGGCGAACAGGCCCGGCGCCAGACGGCCGCCCGGATTGGGCAAAATCGCACGCGCGCGGATCGTGCCCGTCGCACGGTCGAGGCGGTTGCCGATGAAATCCAGCCGCGCCGACCGCTTGCTGCCGTCTTCGAGGCGGACGTCGACCTTGGCCCCGGCGCCTTGCCCGCGGCGATCGGCCAGCGAGCGAAGATAGGTCGCTTCGTCGACATCGAATTCGACAAAAAGCGGATCAACCGAGACGATGGTCGTGAGCGGTGTCGCAGCCTCACCGCCGGCGACCAGATTGCCCCGGGTGACGAGTATCTGACCGACCCGGCCGGCGATGGGTGCTTCGACGCCGGCATAGCGAAGGTCGAGCGCCGCCAGTCGCTCCGCCGCGCGCGCCGATGCGACCTGGGCTTCGCGCTCGCGCAGGGTCGCGGTGGTTACGTCCGACCGCTCACGCCCGGCAACACCCTCGGCGACGAGCCGGCGGGCCCGCACATCCTCGGCCGCCGCGAGTCCCAGCCGCGCTTCGGCTTCGCGCGTCGCCGCGCGTGCTGCGGCGTGCCGCGCCGCGAAAGGCGCACTATCGAGGCGAAAGAGGATCTGACCGCGGCGGACTATCTGCCCCTCGGGGACGCTGACATGGGCGATATAGCCCGAGACGCGCGGCTTGAGGTCGACCGTCTCGACCGCCGTCAAGCGCCCGGTATAGGTCGAACGCGGCACGTGATCCTGCACGACCACCGATGCTGCAAGCACCATCGGCGGCGCCGGAGCGGCGGCCTGTTCATCGCCTCCCGGCCCGCCCACCCAAAACACCACCAGCCCCGTCGCCAATATCATACCCAGTGCCGCGGCAACCCGTGATTTTCGCATCTCAACCTCCGAATCAGCGCCCGCTGATCCGAATGGATGGGGGCGTTCAAACTCGGGGGTTGCGGTTTTCCATCGTTGGAGGGTCAAGGGCTTTTTCGCCGGTAGTTTGAACAGGGAGGCGCGCGCGGCGAATTTCCACACGGCGTCCGCCGCCGCGAATTTCCGCGCTCGACCTCGCTACGGCCCCTCAGGCGCATACCTCGATCGATCGAGACGAAATTAGGCTTTTGGCTATTGACCATGCCAGCGTTGGAAGCCCGACCCCCGGCATCAATCGCAATAAGCGGGAAACTGATCTTGGGGAATTCCAATGCAGGACTTCATACCCGATCCGAAGAGATGGGCCGCTCTCGCGCTGCTTTGCGCCGCCCAGTTCATCGTGATCCTCGATACATCGATCATCGGCGTGGCCTTGCCCGCCATGCAGGCCGACCTCGGCTTCAGCGCGGGCGGGCTGAGCTGGATCTTCAATGCCTATGTCATCGCCTTTGGCGGCTTGCTGCTCCTCGGCGGACGGCTGGGCGATCTGCTCGGCGCCCGCCGCATCTTTGCGGGCGGATTTGCCATACTCACCTTGGCGTCGCTGCTGGCAGGGCTGGCGCCAAGCCAGGAGATGCTGCTTGCCGGACGGGCTTTGCAGGGCGTGGGCGCCGCGCTGATCGCGCCATCCGCCCTCACCATCCTCATGCGCCTTTTCGGGCATGATGGTGCCGAACTCGGCAAGGCGTTCGGTTTCTGGGGCGCCGCTGCCGCGGCGGGCGGCTCGGCCGGCGTGTTTCTGGGCGGCGTCATTACCGAATGGATGAGCTGGAACTGGACCTTCCTGATCAACGTGCCGCTCGGCCTTCTCGTGCTGGCGCTCGTTCCGGCCGTGCTCGGCAAGTCACCGCGCAGCAGCGGCGGCATCGACTGGTTCGGGGCGATCAGCGTCACAGGTGCGCTTGTCAGTCTCGTCTATGCCATCGTCTCGATCGAATCAGCCGGCTCCGACCCTTCGCAGACATTGTCGATACTGGTGGTTTCGGGAATTCTTTTCGCAATCTTCCTGATTGCCCAGTTCGCGCGGCGCGAGCCGCTTCTTCCCCTCGGCATTTTCAAGGCGCCGAACCTCGCGGCGGGCAATCTCGTGATGGCTTTGCTCGGGGCCGCCTGGATCCCGCTTTGGTTCTTCCTGAACCTCTATCTCCAGCAGATCCTCGGCCTCTCGGCGCTCGCCAGCGGCCTCGCGCTTTTACCGATGACCGTGACGATCATGGTCGTGATGGTCGGCCTTTCGGGCAGGTTGATCGGACGGTTTGGCGCCAAGCCCAATCTTGTGCTCGGGCTGCTGCTCATGGGCGGCGCGCTCTGGATGTTCGCGAACCTGCCGCCGGACGGAACTTTCTTGATGGACGTTCTGCCAGCTTCTCTCCTCGCCGCCTTCGGCATGGCCCTGGCCTATATTCCGACGACGATGACGGGCATGGCCGGCGCGAGGCCCGAGGAGACAGGCCTGGCATCAGGGCTGATCAACACGACCTACCAGATCGGCTCCGCCATCGGCCTCGCCATCATGGTTGCGCTCTCGACCTCCGGTTCCGGCGAAGGCACCGGCCAGACCGCCGAAACCATGCTGGCCGGTTTCCAGACCGCCTTCCTGGGAGCGGGGGTCGCCGCCGGTGTTGCCGCGCTCGCGGCGCTGCTGTTCGTTGGAACCTCCGGGCCGCAAAAGGATGTACCGGTCGGCTGAAAGCCTCACGTCAGCGGGGGCCATGCCTCCGCTGGCGCGGCATATGGAGGACGCGGGTTTCGCGGGGACGGCTGGGAATCGGCGCTGTTTTCGGCAATCAGGTGCTCCCGTCATACTCGGCCAATGATGGATGCCCCCGCCCAGCGATTCGGGGGCGGATGGCTTCAAGCGCCCAGACTGCGGGTTTCTGCGTTTTGGGACGACAGCCCGTTCAACAGGATCGAACGGATGGAAAAGACAGGAACGCGACTCCCGCGCGCGGCTCTGATCCTGTAGGTATCCCGCAAGCGAAGGTCTCCGGCAGGAGATCCTTTTCGGAGCGAACGGGGGCTTTTCGTTCGACCTCCACCATTCATCGACGAGGGTCGAGCCATGACGCGCAGCCGGCTAGTGCGCGTGGCCTGTATGAGCCGCCATTGCCTGGCCGGGCGCGTCGAGGCTGCAACCGGCATTTCCGTCCCAGTCGATCCCGATTGTCGGGTGCTCGATCTGGAATTTCGTCTTCAGTTCGTGCTCGACCTGGCCAATCACATGGCGGATATCGGCTCCGTCCGCCGGCTGCACCTGGAGCGTCGCCAGCACGCGCCCCGACGTCAACGACCAGATATGGATATGGCTGGCATTCTGCAGGCCCGGGACGGCCGCACGAAGATGTTCGGATATTTCGGAACTGCTGGCGTTGGCGGGCGCGCCTTCGAGCAGGATATGCAATGTGTTCTTGAGCAGGCTCCACGCGCTGCGCAGGATCAGCAGCGACACGAGCACCGAGAGAATAGGGTCGATCGGGGTCCAGCCCGTGAACCAGATCGCGCCTGCGGCCACGATGGCGCCGACGGAGCCGAGCAGGTCGCCCATCACGTGCAGCACCGCACCCTTGACATTGACATGGTCTGAATCGCCGCGGGTGAGAAACCAGAGGACGAAAAGGTTCACGAGCATGCCCGTGAGGGCGACCACGAACATCGAGCCGGCCAGAACCGGTCCCGGATTCTGGAAACGCTCGACCGCTTCGTAGAGAACCCACGCGACAATGCCGAACAAAGTGAGGGCATTGACGAACCCGGCGATCACCTCGAACCGGGCGTAGCCAAAGCTGCGCTGCCCGTCGGCAGCCCGCCTTCCGAGACGGAAGGCGGCGTAAGCGAGGCCGAGCGCGATGGCGTCGGTCAGCATATGTCCGGCATCGGCCAGAAGCGCGAGCGAGCCCGAGAGATATCCGCCGACAGCTTCGACGAACATGAAGGCGAAGATGATCAGGAAGGAAAGGAGAATCTTGCGTTCGTTATCCTCCGTAACCACCGGAAGATGCGAGTGATCATGGTCATGTCCGCCCACGTGGTGGTGATCATAGCCATGTCGATCGTGGGATGAGCGTGGATTTGGCATGGTTCGTTCCATCGGTTTCGGTTCGGCGGAGCCGGGTTTGATCCCAAGGTCGGCGGCGCCTGTTACGCAGCTGGCGCTTTGGCACGGATGTCCGCACTTCCGATCTACTATGGCCGGCCGCGATCAACTGTACGCGCGATATGCCCGACCCTGTCCGCGAAGAGACCGGGCGATATCGAATTCGTGTGGCTTGCATTAGAAGTTCGAGAAAGGGGCGCGGTTGCAACGGCGTGCCCCGGCGCGGTCACGGCGCCGGCGGAACGGTGACGACGAAGGGCACCGTCCGCACCTCGCCGCCACCCATGAACTGGATCCACAGTGCATAACGGCCCGCGCGTGGCGGCGCTGCGTGAAGCATCAGCTTGGCCGGGATGGCCGCCCCTGGATCGGCATGGGATCCATGCGCGTGCTGCCCATGTGCATGATGGCCGCCTTTCGGAGCATCCGCCATGGCGTGCGCGTGAACATAGCCGAGATCGTCGGTGCTCACGAAGACCGCATGCGCGGGCACGCCGAGATAGAGCCCGAGATCGGTCGCGGGCCTGCCATCCTTCAAAATCGTCAAGGCGATCATGTTTTCGGCGCCGGCCCGGAGCGCCGCGGCGTCGAGCTCGATCGAATAGGGGCCGTCGGATCCCTCTGCGGCGGCGACCGGCGGCGATTGCTGCGCGACCGGGGTCTTTTCAACATCGACCGGCACGTCGAAGCGGACGACCTGCTGGCCGAGCCCCTTCGGCATGACATCGGCGTACACATGATAGAGCCCGGCCTTGGGGAAACGCACCTCGATCCGGAAGCGCCCGTCCGGCCCGGGTTTCTCCGGATGCTCGTGCACGAAGGTCGAGAAGGCGCTGTCGGTCGCCAGCAAGTGGAGTTCCCGCGCCAGTTCCTCGTCGAACTGGGTGACGGGCTGCCCCGTCATCTTGTCGGTAAAAGCGATCACCAGCTCGCGCGCAAGCGGCCCGGTCTCCCGGACAGTGAGTTCGGCGGTCACTTTCTCCGTGATGCCGGGAAGAGCAAAGGCGCCGCTCAGGGGAGCCTCCGCCGCGAAGGACGGTCGTGCCGCCATGCCCGTCACCGCCAGCGCCGCCGCGCCGGCCATGAAAAAATGTCTGACATCCATGATCTAATCTCCCGATCGGATGGCTGCGGCTGCGGGACGTGTCCCGGCCGGATAGCCTGCTTCGCTGAGCGCCGCGAGGAATGCGGCTTCGTCCGCCACGCTCTCGACCCGAACCTCGCGCGCGGGCGGGTCGGTTTCGATGCGGGCCTGCGGGTCGACGCTTTGCAGCGCCCTGGTGACCGACCTGGCGCAGCCGCCGCAGGTCATATCGGGGATATAGAAACGGCGCATAAAATCTCCTGGTGATGCGATCTTCAGGCGATGTGGGGTTTGCCATCGTGACAAGGTCAAGGACCGCAGGGCGAAATTATTTTTTCACGAACGACGCTTGACCTGCCCACGATGGCAAACCCCATCTCCATCGGCAGGAACCCGAGAACAAAGGAGAATCCCATGCAATTCCTTGTACCCGATATGACGTGCGGTTCCTGTGTGCCGCACGTCACCGACGCTATCGCCAAGGTCGATCCCGGCGCCGTGGTCGAGGCCGATACCGTCGCCCGCACAATCACCGTCACTACCTCCGCCAGCCAGCAGGAAATCGAGGAGGCACTCACCGACGACGGCTATCCCGCCACCGCGATCTGAAACAGGAGAAGTGAAGCGCATGGAACATGACCAGCATCGCGGCCACATGCGATCGCCCCCTTCCGGAAACCCGGTCATTCGCGCCTATCAGGAAGCGAATGACCGGATGCACGCCGCCATGACGATCAAGTTCAGCGGCGATGCCGATTTCGATTTTCTTCGCGGGATGATTCCGCATCACCAGGGCGCCATCGAGATGGCGCAGGTCGTCTTGAAACATGGAGCCGACCCCGAGGTGCGCCAGCTGGCCGAAGCGATCATCGCCGCCCAGGAGAATGAAATCGAACAAATGCAGCGGTGGCTGAACCGCTAGGCCGCCTGCCACATCTCGCCGACCCGTTACCCCTCCCTCAGCCCCCCTGAGCGGGTCGGTCAAGTGCCCGAACGTCGGTGAACACCGACGCCCGGCCATGGGTGCGCTTCGGTATCCAATCATGGAGCCGGGGCGCGCTTCATCCGGCTTCCCGGCCGAAATGCTTTGGTCTTGCCCGTCCCGAAACCCGTGACCGCATCGCGCATTCGACGCCATCGGATAAAAGCACATGATCTGCGACGCCGGCCGGTCGGGGCGCGATCAGCCTGCGATGCTGCCGGGCTGTCGACAAGGTTCAAATATGGGCGCCGGTCCGAAAGTTGCCGGCCACTTGCGATCGGCTTCGCCCGCTTCATCTGATGGTATATTTCCCTGCCTCGGCATCGCGGCATATGTGGGACTTTTTGGCCTTGGGACGCGGAGCCTCTCGAATATTTGGACCTGTTCGCCGCAGACCCGCCGCAATGCGGACCATTTGCGATTGTTGGCGGATCCCCGGCGCCGGCATGAAATCTTCGGATATGGCTCCGATCCCGGCCTCAGCGGTGCCGGTCCCGATACCGTCACCTGGCCGCGATCTCCGGTCGCGAGCGCCGCACCGCGAACCAGGCTGTCGCAAGTCCCGCGACCAGCAGCGCCGGGAATGCGGCGATGTTGACCGTCGCCCAGCCTTGACCGGTCTGTATCGTGCCGGCCGCGAGCGTCGCGAGCGCCGTGGTGCCGAACACGAGAAACTCGTTGGCGGCCTGGGTTCTGGCGCGCTCCGCCGGTTCATAGGCTTCGGTGAGAAGGGTCGTGCCGCCGATAAACAGGAAGTTCCAGCCGACACCGAGGAGAAGCAGCGAGGCCTGGAAGGCCAATAGCGCCGACCCGCTGAGCGCGATAGCAAGGCTTACCGACAAGAGGAGTGCGCCTGCGACGAGGATACGCAGCACCCCGAAGCGGGCGATGAGCCCGCCGGTGAAGAAGGACGGCGCGAACATACCGACGAGATGCCAGCGCGTGACGCTGGCCGCGGCATCGACCTCGTGGCCAGCGGCGACCACCGCGAGCGGCGAGGCGGTCATCACGAAGCTCATCACGATATAGGCGGCGGCGGCATTGAGCGCCGCGACGACGAACACCGGCTGGCGCATGATCGCCAGCAGCGGGCGTCCGCGCGCGTCTGCCTCCGCCGCGATCGCGGGCGGCGTCGCGCGCAAAGCTGCAAGCACGGCGATAGAGAAGAGAGCGAGCAGCGCGGCAGCGAGAAAGGCCCCCATATATTCGGCCGCCGGAACAAGCGCGCGCGTTCGCGCTGCTACCTCGGGGCCGATGACCGCGGCGGCCACTCCGCCCGCCAGGACCCATGATACGGCCTTCGGGCGGAACGCCGGCGCGGCGAGGTCGGCGGCGGCGAAGCGGTAATACATGGCGGACGCCTGGAAGACGCCGATCAGTGCGTTGCCGAAGCAGAACAGCGCGAAGTCCCCTCTGGCGATTCCCCAAGCCGCGAGGCTGGCGCCCGCGGCGCCGACGAAAGCGCCGAGCTGGAAGCCGGCGCGGCGCCCGATCCGCGCCATCAGCATCGAAACCGGAATGGTCGTGACGGCGGTGACGACGGTGCTTAGTGCGAGGGGGAGCGTCGCGAGGCTCGGGATCGGCGCAAGCGCCGCCCCAACGAGCCCCGAAAAAGTGAAGATCACCGAGAGCGTCGAAAGATAAAGTGCCTGGGCGACGCTGAGGATCAGAACCGGCCTGCGCGCGCCACCGGACATTTCTATCATCTCTTGCGTCACGTCCGCCGCTCCGTCGACGCGCACCACGGGGCCAATGCCGCTTTCTCCGCGGCGAACCGCGCCGGGTTGCGGCGGAGGCGGAGGCGCGCGCGTCCAGCCGGGGCTATCGCGGCCTTGTCGTTTGCCATGTCATTGCGGTTCGGCCCGTCGCCGCGCGCGTCGCTTTTGGCGAAGGAGGCGAGATGCTCAAGCGCGCTCACCATCGCCTGAATGTCGGTGATATGGCGCTTCAGCGCATCGGCGTGGCGGTGCGCGATCGTCCCGGCATCGGCGTCCGAACGGGCGCGCCAGAGCTGAAGCAGGATCAGCGCCCGTTCGATTGTCAAGCCGAGATCGCGGCCGCGGCGGGCAAGGCGCAGCATTTGCGAAAAGGCGCGGCGGCTGCCTGCCGTGCCGCCCACCCTGGCGATGAAGCCTATTTGCTCCAGATCCCGGATCAGCCTCGCCGAAGCGCCGATCAACATGGCGGCCCGCCCGACATTCATGATGCCGTCTTCCCGCCTGCTTGGCGCGCCGCGTACTGAAACGGTGGCTCGGTGTTGGCGCGCGTGGCATCATCGGGTGCGGCGACATCGGTTTTGACGCGGCGGGCCGGGTGGGCAACGGCTTCATCCTCCTTGCCGAGCCATGCGACCTCAATGTTGGTGAGCGGCTGTGCGCGGCACGCCAGAATGAGCCCTTGCGCCTTTTCCTCGGGGGTGAGTGCGAAGCACGTGTGGGGCAGCATGTCGACCTCGCCAGCCACGAGCCGCGACTTGCACGTGCCGCAGCGGCCCGAACGGCAGCCATGCGGATAGGCGATGCCGGCATCGAGCGCCGCCTCGAGGATTGTCTGGCCGTCGCCGACCGCGATGGCGCGGCCGGCTTGGTGGATATCAACGGTTCGCGTCACGGCCGCCCCCCGCTCAAACGGCGTCGGCGAGGCCAAGCGCCTCGACGAGCCTCGGCTTCTGCGATGCGAAGGTTCCGTGGAAGATTTGGTCGCCAACAAGCGTGATCGGTGCGACGCGCACGCCGGTGCGCATCTTGGCTTCCGCCATGATCGCCGGGTCCGACATATCCTTTTCGGTCCAGGCGAGTCCGCGGCTGGTCAGCCACGCCTTAAGTGCTCGGCAATCGGGACAGGTCGCTGTGGAATAGATGAGTATCTCGGGAGTGGTCGCAGGCATGATCTTGTTCCTTGTCGGTCACGAGCGGCGGAGAGGAGCGACGGCTTGGGGCCGTCGGAATGCCTCCTCGTGCTGGCCGCCCGCCAGGAGATGCGGCTTCCAACGATGGCAGGGTCAACCCTAATTCGGTCGAAGCGAATGCCGATGATGTGTGGTCAGTCGGCGCCGACGTCGCTGGCGTGGATGTGCCGGATTCGCCCGGGTTCAGCCAGACAACGGCCAGGGCCCACAGGGCCGGGCGGGCTCAGTGCCGCCGTGCGGGCGGCCCGCCGGGTCCGCCGAAACGCTGCGGCTCGCGGGGTTCGAGCCGCGAGGGCTCGCCGTCGTCGTCGGCCAGCCCTTCGATGATCGGGCAGTCGGGGCGGTCATCGCCGTGGCAATGATCGGCGAGCGTTTCGAGCGTCCGCACCATCGCTTCGATTTCGGCCATTTTTCCGCGGAGCCGTTCGATATGTCCCAGCGCGAATGATTTAACATCGGCGCTGGCGCGGCTCCGGTCCGACCAGAGGCCGAGCAGCTCGCCGATCTGCTCCACCGTAAAGCCGAGATCGCGCGCGCGCCGGATGAAGCGAAGCCGATGCACGTCGGCCTCGTCATAGTCGCGATAGCCCGAGTCGTGGCGCGCGGCCTTGGGGATGAGCCCCGTCTGCTCATAATAGCGGATCATTTTCGTCGAGACCCCCGACAATTTGGAAGCGCGGCCGATGTTCATGCTGCCTCTCCTTCTGCGTTTTTGTCGGACGCGATCACCGGCCGGAACGCCTTCAGCCTGAGCGCGTTGCTTAGCACGAAGACGCTCGACAGCGCCATCGCACCAGCCGCGAAGACCGGCGACAGCAAAGTGCCGTTGAGCGGATAGAGCGCGCCGGCTGCGACGGGGATCAGCGCCGCATTATAGCCGAACGCCCAGAACAGATTCTGCTGGATGTTCCGGATCGTCGCCTTCGACAGCGCGATCGCATTGACCACGCCGCGAAGGTCGCCCGACATCAGAACGACGTCGGCGGACTCGATCGCAACATCAGTGCCGGTGCCGATCGCCAGGCCGACATCGGCCTCGGCGAGCGCGGGGGCGTCGTTGATGCCGTCGCCGACGAAAGCAACCTTGCGGCCCCCCGCCCGAAGCCGGTTGAGCGCATCGACCTTTCCGTCGGGAAGCACTTCGCCGACCACCTCGTCGATCCCCAGCGTCCGCGCGACGGCATCGGCCGTCGCCTGATTGTCGCCGGTGATCATCGCGACCTTGAGTCCGAGCGCGTGCAGCGCGCTGATCGCCTCGGGCGTCGTGTCCTTGATCGGATCGGCGACCGCGATCACCGCCGCAAGCTTGCCGTCGATCGCGGCATAGAGCGGGGATTTGCCTTGCGCGCCGAGTTCGCGGGCCTTGGCGGCAAAGGCCGAGACATCATGCCCCAGCTTGTTCATGAACCGGTCGGCGCCGACCCGAACGTCGCGATCGCCGACCCGCGCCGAAACGCCGTACCCGGGAATGGCTTCGAATGCTGTGGGCGACTGGACGTCAAGACCCCGCGCGTCCGCGGCAGCCACGATCGCCTCGGCGATCGGGTGCTCGGACTGGCTTTCGACGCTGGCGACCAGCGCGAGCACCTCGTCGCGCCCGAACCCGGCCGCCGGCTCGATGTCGGTCAGTTCGGGGCGCCCCTTGGTCAACGTGCCGGTCTTGTCGAGCGCCACGACGCTCACGTCGCGCAGCGTCTGAAGCGCCTCGCCCTTGCGGAACAGCACCCCCAGTTCGGCAGCGCGCCCGGTTCCCACCATGATCGACGTCGGGGTCGCAAGACCCATCGCGCACGGGCAGGCGATGATCAGCACCGCGACCGCATTCACCAGCGCGAAGGTCAGCGCCGGATCGGGGCCGAAGATGAGCCAGATCAGGAAGGTCAGCCCCGCGATCCCCATTACTGCGGGGACGAACCAGGCGGTCACCTTGTCGACCATCGCCTGGATCGGCAGCTTCGATCCCTGCGCCTGCTCGACCATGCGAATGATCTGCGCCAACACCGTGTCCGCGCCGACCTTGGTCGCGCGGAAGGTGAAGGCGCCGGTCTTGTTGATCGTGCCGCCGACGACCGCTGCGCCCGCGGACTTGGCAACCGGGACCGGCTCGCCGGTGATCATCGACTCGTCAACATAGGAGTTTCCGTCAACAACTTCGCCATCGACCGGCACGCGTTCGCCCGGACGCACCTGGACGATATCGCCCGTACGGACATCCGCGAGCGCGACTTCCAGCGCCGTGCCATCGCGCACGACGCGGGCGGTTTTCGCCTGCAGTCCGACGAGCCGCTTGATCGCCTCCGACGTTCGCCCCTTGGCCTTGGCCTCAAGATAGCGGCCAAGCAGGATCAGCGCGACGATCACCGCCGCGGCTTCATAATAGACATTGGCGGTGCCCGCCGGCAGCACGCCGGGGGCGAAGGTCGCGACCAGCGAATAGCCCCAGGCGGCGCTCGTCCCCAGCGTGACGAGCGAGTTCATATCGGGCGTGCCGCGCAGGATCGCGGGAATGCCCTTCTGGAAAAAACGTAGCCCAGGCCCGAAGAGCACCAGCGTGGTTAGGACGAACTGGATCAGCCAGCTCGTCTGCATTCCGATCGTGGCCATGACGAAATCATGGACCGCGGGGATGAGGTGCGAGCCCATCTCGAGTATGAAGACCGGCAAGGCCAGCACCGCGGCGAGAAGCAGCGACCGGCGCAAGCCGATGAGCTCCTCTTCGCGCGCCGAGGCTTGCTGGTCGGACGATGCGCCATCATCCTCAATCCGGCGCGGTTCGTAACCGGCGCCGCGGATCGCGCCCTCCAGATCGCCAAGCGACGCAATGCCAAGATGATAGCGGATGCTGGCTTTCTCGGTCGCCAGATTGACGGTGGCGGTAATGACACCTGGAACCTTGGACAGCGCTTTTTCAACATGACCGACGCACGACGCGCACGTCATGCCCGCAACGCCAATTTCGACCTCGACCTCGGGCACCTGATAGCCCGCGCGCTCGATCGCCTGCACGACGGCAATCGGGTCAGCGGCGCCCGCGAATGTCACATCGGCGCGTTCGGTCGCCAGATTGACGCTGACCCCGTTCACGCCCGGCAGCTTGGCGATCGCCTTTTCGACATGGCCGACGCACGAGGCGCAGGTCATATCGGCGACGGCGACGCTTAACTGCGCCAATCTGGTGGCCGGGTTATCGCTTTCGCGCTTCAATTGCACCACATCGGCCATCACAAAATCTCCGGTTTTCTTCGATTGACCGGGTTGTGGGGTTTCCAACGATGGGAAGGTCAAGGGGAAAACTTTCCGAACCGAAGACTTCCCGCACGTATTTCGACCCGCAATTCCTAGGCGACGCCGAACAGTTCTGGGATGCGGCGAAGCCGCCGAAGCGACGGCGCGGCCCCGCGCGGTTCACACTCTCGTCCCAGCCATCTCGCCTGACCTTTCCGAGGGACGACTGCGGCGGCCGACACGGCCGCGCCCCATATAATCAGTATATTGGCTGAGCGGACTGGGCAGCTACAGGAAATCACATGATTGCCGGGCAAACTTCCAAGGCCTGATAGCCGGTTCCATTGCTCGCTCTCCAAAGCCTGAATGCAGGCAGTCCGCTTCCCGCCCCAAAGCCGCCGTTTCACCATTTTGGAAATCACTGACTCCGCGAGCGGAGAATCGGCCGATGGCTGGCCGGCAGCGCATAGGAGCAAAACCGCGAGAATTGGGTGATTTGGGACCGTCCAC
The DNA here is from genome assembly GCF_000347675.2 of Sphingomonas sp. MM-1. Taxonomy (NCBI): domain Bacteria; kingdom Pseudomonadati; phylum Pseudomonadota; class Alphaproteobacteria; order Sphingomonadales; family Sphingomonadaceae; genus Sphingomonas; species Sphingomonas sp. MM-1. The sequence goes on from NC_020561.1 coordinate 18,272, forward strand.
ATTTAGCCATACAGGGCTGGAAAGCATACATCACTACGGATCGGCTCGTTGCCCGGATTTGACATCTGTTTCACATATCGCGGTCCAGAGCGGGGATCGCGATCCCGATCATATGACCTTTCATGCCGCACCGCGCCCCCAGCATCCGAAGAAAATCGAATATTGTGTGATCAGGGACACAGAGCATGGTCACCGCGGCCTTATCTCCTTGAAACATCCACTATATTGAAGCCGGTGATATGAAGCACATCCTCTTGCACCTGATGCCGTCACCGATCGTTTCGGTTCCGTCAGGTACTCAAATAGGCGCGGCAGGCAGGAAGTCGGGACAGCCAGGCCGCGGATTTGAGCGAGCCGGGGTGATGGCGGACGGCGTCGGGGCGCGGTGGCGGTTCGCAGTGACATCGCTGATGACCGCAATGACGATGGCGGTCGGTCAGCCGGTGCTGGCCGATGTTACTGATCAGACCATGCTGGACGCGCTGCCGGAGCGTTTCGGCCCCGATCTTTCCGCACAGTCCTTCGGGGACGAACAACGGGCGCTTGCGAGCACCGTGAGCGACTATCTGTCGGGCAGCTATTGTATCGCCGGCCAGCGATCGATCGCGCTTCCGGCGCGTGACCTCCAATGGGCAGCAATCGGCAAGGCGGCCGGCGGCGACATCGAGCCGCTTCTGCAAGGCTATCGCGTCCTGCCCGACGGATACAGCCCCGGCTACGACCTCATTGCGACATGGGCGGTGCGGGATGCTCCGGGGAGGCTCATCGCACTCGCTGCGCTAGAAAATGCACTGCCGGGGCGCAAGCATCTCCTGAGCTATTTCGAGCTCCGGAAGGTGCCCGACGTCGTGGCAGCAGGGCAACCCTGCAGCGCCGGACAGCCTGCCCATTCCGAGGGCAAGGCTCCGCCCGTCCTTGCGGATTTGCCTCCCCCCGATGGCAGGCGCATCACGCCGCGCGCCGCCGATCGCACGCGGATGGTCGAAGTCCTGAACGCCCGCCTGGAGGGTCGTTACCGGATCGGCGCGGAGCGCTATTTCAAAGAGCGCGACGCGCGTTCGGGATTTGGCGTGGCGGGACGTCCGGGCGCCTTCCTGAAGCGGCACCATGGCGCGGCGTTCGAGGCGGCGATCGCCGATTCTCAATCGGGCAGCCGTGTTTCGGCCACGCTCTGGTGCCTCGACGACAAGTCGCATCGCTGCTTCGCCGTGGCGGCGCTGGAAAGCGTTGGCGGCCCCGACAACGACCTGATCGGCTATTTCGAGATCGGGCGCGAATATGGAAACTGACGCCCGGCGAGGGCGCACGAGAAACGGCCATCAACCGATATGGAGACAGATATGATGAAGACCCTGGCCGCCGCACTGGCTTTTTCGGCGCTCGGCATTGCCGGATGCAGCGCCGAGGACGTCGAGGCAGCGCAAGCCGATAACGACGCGCGGGTAACGAGACAGCAGCCCGCCGCGTCGCAGCCGATGCCCCGCGACGTGACCGACAAGCCATCTCCCACGCCTGGCTATGACTGGCATCTCAGGATCGACGAGAGCATCCGGACCCGCCCGGCCACCCTCGCCTATGAGGTTAGCGATACGGACAGGCAGCCGCTCACGATCACCTGCGAAGAGGGAAGCTCGAGGCTGTTCGCGGAAATCAGCGGCGGTCCGGCCGATCTTGCGAAGCTGACGCTGACCTCGGGAGACCAGACGCTGCAACTGAAAGGCGAGACGCGCCCGACCGAAATCCCCGAGATGCCCCATTTTGTTTCCGAGGAGATCGCGGGCGACGCCCCCCTCGTCACCGCCTTCGCCGCGAACGGATGGCTTCGGATGACAGCGAAAGACATGACGACCGATATGGCCGCGAGCCCCAAAGGCGCGAAGGCGGTCGCGGATTTCGTGAAGCATTGCACCCGCCCCTATTCGCCGTGGGGTGAATAGGATGCGTTCGCGGTTCAGAACAAGGGAAACGAGGTGTTGAGCATCTTGCTGATGGCGGCGGCGCTGACCGCGGGCGAGCCCGATTGCGCCGCGATCGAGCGGAGCGTCGGAGAGCCGCTGGCGATCGAAACAGTGGCTATCATGCCTCGGGCTCTGTTCTCCGAAGCGTCGGCGGAGACTGACACGAAGGACGGAGCCGTCATGACCGGCCGCTTCGAATATCGTGGTAACGGGATTTCCGTCCGTTCGAGCGATCCGCGCTTTGCCGATATCATCGTCGATCATGCCCGCGGCGAGGTGCATCGCTGCGGCCAAGGCATATGGCGGATCGGTTCGGTCGGCGCTTCTGCCCCCAACCGGAAAGGTCCGTCAATCAGGCTCAGACCTCTCAGCGATGGCGCGACGTTGGGCTCCGGGGCGATGGTTGCGGCGCAGCGCGGCACGATCCCGGTCCTGGCAGGCTCCAGGCTGCTGGCATCTTGGCCGGCAGGCGTCGGCCATGAGGAGATTTTTATCGGCATCATGGGACCGGTGGTGGGCCCGCAAAAACACTCCGACATCGTCGCGTTTGCAGACGTCGCCGGACCTACGCCGGCGGTGCGCCTCGCGCGGCTCGATCGCGCTTTTCAGGCTCTCGGGGTTTTGCCGGCGCTGCATGTACCCTGTTCCCCGTCAGCGCCAATGGCACAGATTTGAGGTTGTGAATTAAGGAGTGTTGGGGCTTCGTCGTAGTGACGAAGGAACGAAGATGAAGCCCCAACACTCCTTGAAAAAATCGCCTGCCAAGGCCCCTGCTGAGCGGGTGGTGAAGGACATCCGGCGGCAGACCCGGCGGCATTTTTCGGCCGAAGACAAGATCCGCATTGTGCTCGATGGGCTGCGTGGCGAAGACAGCATTGCCGAACTATGCCGCAAGGAAGGCATTGCCCAGAGCCTGTATTACACCTGGTCGAAGGAGTTCATGGAAGCGGGCAAGCGGCGCCTGGCGGGTGACACGGCTCGTGCCGCGACCAGCGGCGAGGTGCAGGACCTGCGCCGCGAAGCCCGTGCCCTGAAGGAATGCGTGGCCGACCTGACGCTCGAAAACCGTCTGCTCAAAAAAAGCATGATCGCGGATGGGGGCGACGACGAATGAGATATCCCGCATCCGAGAAGCTCGAGATCATCCGGATCGTCGAGCAGTCGCATCTGCCGGCGAAGCTCACCCTCGACAAGCTGGGGATCGCACGCCGGACGTTCTACCGCTGGTACGACCGGTTCCTCGAAGGCGGACCGGAGGCGTTGGAAGATCGGCCATCGGCACCGAGCCGCGTGTGGAACCGGATCCCGCCTGACATCCATGATCAGATCATCGAACTGGCACTGGAGCAGTCCGAGCTGAGCCCACGGGAGCTGGCGGTGCGCTTTACCGACGAAAGGCGTTACTTCGTGTCGGAAGCCACGGTTTACCGCCTTCTGAAGGCCCATGACCTGATCACCAGCCCGGCCTATGTGGTGATCAAGGCCGCCGATCAGTTCCACACCAAGACCACCCGGCCGAACGAGATGTGGCAGACCGACTTCACCTACTTCAAGATTATCGGGTGGGGCTGGATGTACCTGTCGACCGTGCTCGACGACTTCTCACGCTACATCATCGCCTGGAAGCTGTGCACCAACATGCGCGCCGAGGACGTGACCGACACGCTGGACATGGCACTGGCCGCATCGGGCTGCGACAGCGCCACGGTGCTGCACAAGCCAAGGCTGCTGTCGGACAATGGCCCCAGCTACATCGCCGGCGAACTGGCGGAATACATCGAGGCCCAGAAGATGAGCCATGTGCGCGGTGCCCCGCTACACCCGCAGACCCAGGGCAAGATCGAGCGCTGGCATCAGACCCTGAAAAACCGCATCCTGCTGGAAAACTACTTCCTGCCCGGCGACCTCGAGGCCCGGATCGAGGCCTTCGTTGAGCACTACAACCACCAGCGTTACCACGAGAGCCTCAGCAACGTGACGCCCGCCGATGCCTACTTCGGCAGGGCACCGGCAATCATCAAACTGCGCGAAAGGATCAAGCGACAGACCATCGAACATCGGCGCTTGCAGCACCGCAAGTTCGCCGCCTAACATCAACCCCCTGACGAGGTCCGCACTCCGCTAATCTACGCCGCGAGTTGTGCCGAATGTTCTGACGACGGACAATGTCTTCGATTGTCCCTATTGCACCGGCCTCATAGGACGCCCCCGCCGGCGGGTCTCCGCATGTGCCGCTTTCCCATTGTCGGCGCTTCTGTACATAGGTGAAACCTGCGGCCTGGAAGATGCTTCGCATCTCTGAGCTAACGCCATCCAAAGAAGCGCCCGAAGTTGACGAGCCGGCAACGGAATTGGCTTCCACGCTTGCCGCCGCGACACGATCAGCGGCGGCTGAAGTGGGCTCCGCCCCGGCTGATGAAGCGGGCGCCGCCAGGGCGATCCTTTCCGGCGAAGTTCCCGCTTCACTACCGCCGCCACCTGCAATTTCCTCACTCGTCGCACTCCGGCCCGATTGGCCGCCACAGGCCGTCAACGCCAAAGCAACCACCAGGGGACCCAGTTTCCGGTCGAAGGATTTTATCATTTGCCCACCTCTGCACTGCTCTACGGCTTTACCGCCGCCTGTCCTCAGTTCCATGACAATAATACTGGCGTTGCCATCAAGCGATTGCCGAACGGCACGACCTCGGCACTGTCGTAAAGGCTCGCCCCGAAGGCGAAAGCGATTTCTGCAGGCCTCGGCGAGCGCTCGCAAACCGACGAAATCGTCGGTCTTAACTGTTGCGCGATCGCGACGCCGAGACAGGTGTCTCAAATCTCCGGCTGAAATCCAGGAACTCTCCACTGATAGCGCCGTCGATTCGCGAGCAACCGCGCCGCCGAGGACTGAAGATTCGTAAATTATTGAAATTGAGGGGGTTTGGTGGAAATTGCTGCTTCCGCGACTGCTTCCGTGGTGGAAATTGCGCTGGAGGCCGCACAAGACGCCTGATTGAAGCGTTTGATTTCTAAGGGGAAATTTGGCGCACTCGACAGGATTCGAACCTGTGGCCTCCGCCTTCGGAGGGCGGCGCTCTATCCAGCTGAGCTACGAGTGCATCCGGTCCCCCTTAGTTGGGGGCTCGAAAATCGTCAATCTGCCGACTGCTTCCGTGGTGCTTCCGCGACGCTTTTGCCTCGAAAAACCGCTTCCGTCAAAATCGGCCTAAAACCCTGTTTCTACGACCTTATTTTCTTCCTCAAACGCCCGAATATCAGCTTGACTTCCGCCTTCGGAGGGCAGCGCTCTATCCAGCTGAGCTACGGGTGCGTGGGAAGCGCGATTAGCAAAGGGTGGCGGGGGGAGCCAGCCTAAATCTTCGCGAGGCGCAAATTTCTGGGGAGGGCGGGCAAGAACGGCGCGGATGCCGCCATTGCCCGTGCTTCCCTTACTTCTTCTTCGCGGGGGCCTGCATTTCCTGGAACGAGCCGAGGCCGCAGCTTGCCCCGCGCGAGACGCCGCCGGGGCCGGCGCTGGTGAGGACGGTGATGATGTCCGTCGAGCAGAGCTGGCTGAGCGAGGTCTTGTAGGCGAACCGTTCCTCGAAGCCGAGCTGTGGGCAGCTGTTGGGCAGAGTGTTCCGGTAGATCTTGCCGCCGTTCATGTAGAAATCGATCGTGCTGTCGTCGCGGACGCGGGTTTCGCGGATCTGGCGGAGATTGACGCAATCGAGCGGCTTCGCATCGGCCTTGGGGGTGAGGTTATCCGGCTTGGGCTTCGCCATCGCCGATGCCGGGAGCATGGCGCCGCCGATCAGAAACGCGGTGATGAGGGCCTTCATCTTCATGTCCAAATCTCCTGTCCCGACATGCCTGTGCCGACATGGTTGCGACGGAGCCGCAAGCTTCAGCCCTTGGCCTCGGCCGGCGGCGGCGTCTTCGGCTTGAACGCGCACAGATCGGCAACCGGGCAGCGCCAGCATTCCGGCCTCCGCGCCTTGCAGATATAGCGGCCATGCAGGATTAACCAGTGGTGAGCATGGGTGCGAAAGGGCGCGGGCGTGACCTTTTCCAGCTTGAGCTCGACGGCGAGCGGCGTCTTGCCGGGAGCGAGGCCGGTGCGGTTGGCCACGCGGAAGATGTGGGTATCGACCGCGATCGTATCTGCGCCGAAGGCGACGTTCATCACCACATTGGCGGTCTTGCGGCCGACGCCGGGCAGTTCTTCCAGCGCGGCGCGGTCCCGTGGCACCTCGCCGCCATGGCGATCGACGAGGATGCGGGCGGCGGCGATGACGTTCTTCGCCTTGGTGTTGAACAGGCCGATCGTCTTGATGTGATCGCGCAGGCCTTCCTCGCCCAGGTCCAGCATCTGCTGTGGGGTCGAGACTTCGGCGAACAGCCGGCGCGTCGCCTTGTTGACGCCGACGTCGGTCGCCTGCGCGGAAAGGGCGACCGCGACCAGCAGCGTATAGGGATTGGTATATTGAAGCTCGGTTTCGGGCGCCGGATTGGCCTCCGCCAGCCGCCGGTAGAATTCGAAGATGGCGTCGCGCTTCATCGCGAGGGTCAGAGCCCGAGCACGTCGTTCATGGTGTAGCGGCCGGGGGCGCGGCCGGCGAGCCACAGGGCGGCCTTCACCGCGCCGCGCGCGAAGATGGCGCGGCTTTCGGCGCGATGGCCGAGCTCCAGCCGTTCCCCTTCGCCGGCGAACACCACCTGATGATCGCCCGCGACCGAGCCGCCGCGCAGCACCGCGAAGCCGATCGCGCCTTCCGGCCGCGCGCCGGTGATGCCGTCGCGGCCACGCACCGCGACATCGGCCAGCGCCACTTCGCGCCCGGTGGCGGCGGCCTGGCCGAGGAGGATGCCGGTGCCCGAGGGCGCATCCACCTTGTGGCGGTGGTGCATCTCGACGATCTCGATATCCCAGTCCGTGCCCAGCCGGGCGGCGGTTTCGCGGACGAGATGGGCGAGCAGGTTGACGCCGAGCGAGGTGTTGAAGGCCTGGAGGACGGCGACGGACTTCGCCGCTTCATCGATCAGGGCATGATGGGCGGGCTCGAGGCCGGTGGTGCCGATCACGATCGGCGTGCCGGCGGCGGCGGCGGCGTCGAGATGGGCGGCCAGTGCGGCCGGCGACGAGAAATCGACCATGACGTCGCTGGCGGCCGCGAGCGAGGCGGCATCGGCGAGCAGCGGGACATCGCCCAGCGCATCGGGCCGGGTACCGGGCCGGTCGATCCCGCCCGAGACCTTCGCGCCGGCATCCGCGGCGGCGGTGGCGATCGCGCGTCCCATCCGTCCGCCCGCCCCGATGATGCCGATCTTCGCCATGTGTCCGTCTCCCGATCTTTCCGCGTGCCTATTGGGCGAGAGCAGGCGGGGAGGCAATAAGCGAGCGCACGGCGAGTGCCCGGCCGCCAGGCGAAGTTGAGGAAGTTGAGGATTGCCATCGCCGCCGGCGCGACCCGGAAAAGGGCGCCGCATCCTGCGCTCCGGTGGTGGCGTGCCTCGGGATCATGCGGCTTTCTAAGCCTTCCGCCCGGCTGTAGGACAGCAGCTTCAGGCAGGATCGGCGGATGCGGCATCGGGGAAGGCGAGGCGGACGACGTGGTCGCGAATGTCCGCCGGCCAGCCCACAATGCGTGCGGCGAAGGTTCCGGCATCCCCGGCGAACAGGGCGCGAGACGCTTCCTCGAAATGCGGCAGGTCGCCGGCCATGGCCGACATGAAGCGATAGGCGGCCTCGCGCGCGGCGCGGGCCCGGCCCGCTCCGTCATCGGCGCGGCGCGCCTCGTCGATCAGGCGCCGGATCGTCGCGGATGCTCCGCCGGGCTGGCTGCCCAGCCAGTCCCAGTGGCGGGGCAGGAGGGTGACTTCGCGAGCCACCACGCCAAGCCTGGGGCGCCCCCGGCCGCGCGCTCCTTCCCCGGCCTGCGGCTCGGGCGGCGATGCCTGCCGCGCCCGATCGGCGAGGCGGCCAAGCACCTCCTCATCCGTGCCGCGCAGATCGAGATCGATGACGGCGCCGGTCGCATCATCGAAGGTGAGGGTGGGGCGGCCGGGATTTGCCGCCTCGAACGCTTTCACCGCGAGGGCGACTTCGGCGAGCGGGCCTTGGGCGATGCGATCGGGGCCGGCGAAGGCCGTGCATGGCAGCGAGGGCAGGTTCATCATTCCAGATATATATCCGGGTATAATTGACAGGTCAATATTATCCGGGTGATAATCGGGCGGACGATGTTGCAAGCAAGAGAGTGAAATGCGGATCAATGCGAGGAAGGCGGCGGTGGCCGCTTATAAGGAACGGAAGGTGGCGACGGGCATCTATGCCCTGCATTGCGGACCCGCCGGGCAAAGCTGGGTGGGGTTCGCGCCCGACCTTTCGACGATCCAAAACCGCCTCTGGTTCATGCTGCGGGCGGGCGGGCACCGCCATGCCGGGTTGCAGCGGGCCTGGACGGCCCATGGCGCGGACTCCTTCCGCTTCGAGGCGCTGGAAGCGGTGGAGGAGGATGTCGCCAATGTGCGCGACCGCGTCCTCAAGGAGCGGCGCGCGCACTGGTCGGCGAAGCTGGGGGCGGAGGAGATCTGACGTCCGTCCGCCGCCCTTTATTTGCCGCCGTTGGCGATGAATTCGTGGATGCGCTGTTCCAGCACCGGCAGCGGCACGCCGCCCAGCGCCAATATGGCATCGTGGAAGGGGCGCTGGTCGAACTTCTCGCCCAGCCTGGCCTCGGCCTCGGCGCGCAGCCGGCGGATCGTCATCTCGCCCAGCTTGTAGGCGAGCGCCTGGCCGGGCCAGCTGATGTAGCGATCGACCTCGGTTTCCACCTCATGTTCCGAAAGGGCGGTGTGATCGCGCAGATAGGCGATCGCCTGGTCCCGGCTCCAGCCCTTGGAATGGACACCCGTGTCGATCACCAGCCGGGCGGCGCGCCACATCTCGTAGGAAAGCTGGCCGAATTCCTCATAGGGGGTTTCATAGATGCCGAGCTTGCCGCCCAGCCACTCGGTATAAAGGCCCCAGCCTTCGCCATAGCCGGAGAAATAGGTTTCGCGCCGGAAATCAGGGCGGGCGGGCGCCTCGAGCGCGAGGGCCGCCTGGAAGCTGTGGCCGGGCGAGCATTCGTGGAGGGTGAGCGCGGGGATATTGTAGAGCGGGCGCGACGGCAGGTCATAAGTGTTCATCCAGCACGCCTCGAGCCCGCCGCGCCCGGCCGTCCAGAACGGCGCGATCGCATCGGGCACCGGGCGGATGGTGAAGCGGTAGCGCGGCAGGAGGCCGAAGGCGTCCTTCAGCTTGCCGTCCATCTTCTTGGCGACATAAGCGGAATAGCTCAGCAGCTCGCGCGGGGTTTTCGCGGTGAACTGCGGATCGGTGCGCAGGAATTTGAGGAATTCCGGGAAGGTGCCGGTGAAGCCGCTCTTTGCCATCACCTTGTGCATTTCCGCGTCGATGCGGGCGACTTCCTTGAGGCCGATCTCGTGGATCTGGGCGGCCGTCAGGTCGAGCGTGGTATATTCGCGGATCTGCGCGGCATAATAGGCCTTGCCGTCCGGCAGCGCCTCGGCCGCCAGCGTCGTGCGCGCCCTGGGCATATATTCGGTGCGCATGAAGGCGAGCAGCCTGGCATAGGCCGGCACCACCGCATCCCTAAGCGCGGCCTCGCCCTGCCGGCGCAGCTCCTCGCGCGTGGCGGCGGGGATATTGTCCGGCATCTGGGCGAAGGGGACCATGAAGGGGTTGTCGGCCGCATCGGCGCTGGCGAAGGGCTCGATCGAGGCGTCCCGGCCGGTGAGCGTGGCGCGGGGCACGCTGAACCCGCGCTTCAGCCCGGCGCGCATATTGGCGATATTCTCGTCGAAATAGCGCGGCACATCCCGCATGCGGGCGATATAGCGGCGATAATCGTCCGCCGTGCGGAAACCCCGGCTGGGGGCAAGATGCGCCCAGAAGCTGGAATCGCTGTTGAAGGGCATTTCATAGCCCTTGAAGCGGATGTCGGCGGCCAGCGCCTCGACGCTGGTGCGAAAGACGGCATAATTGATCCCTTCCTCGGCCGTGAGCGCATCGGGCGCGATGGCATCCAGCCGCTTGAGCACGTCCGTCCAGTAAGCGAGGCGGGCGGCCTGGCTCGCCGGATCGACGCGGGGGAGGCGGTCCGCATTCGCATCCCATCCGTCCTCGTCCCTGACCATGGCGAACTGGTCCATCCGCCACGCCCATTCCGCATCATAGATCGCCTTGAGCCGGGCATCGGCGGAAGATTGCGGTGCCGATGCTTGCGAAAGCGAAGATGTTTCGGCTGCCACCGCCGATACGGAGGCAGTTGCGGCCAAGAAGCAGGTGACGAAGGCGAGGATGCGAGGCCGGGCCGGACGGATCATGGGAGAAAAGCTCCGAAATGCGCTAAGTCCATCTGCTTTTAGAGAAAATCGCGCGCCCTCCAAGCGGAAACGGGGGAGGGCGCGAATCCACGCGAATCCTGGCGCCGATTCGCAATCGCGGGCGAATCGCGGCAGGTCCTTCAATCGAGACGATTTCCCGGCCGCAAGAAAGGTAATGGAGGCGCTTATCTTTGCGGGCGCCATTTCTTGCCGAATTTTCCAATTCGCCGTCTAGCGGCCTCGATTCGTCGGGATTCGTCGTTAAAATCCGATGAATTGAGGCGATCGGGCTCGCCTTTAACCAGTCTTTATGACGTGGCCGGTAGTCCAGCAGCTCCTGGCGAGTGGGGCGCTGCTTGGATGAAGGTTTTATAGAAAATGAATGGTGTCGCAACCTCGCGTCTGAATATTTCACGACGCACGGTAATTGTTTCTGCTTCATTGCTGGCCTTTGTTGGGGCGGCATATGCGGCAAGTTCTCTCATATCTCTTCCCGCGCCGATTGTTCTTGAAAAAGCAACTAAGCCCGTGGTGTCGCCGGTCACCAAACTTCCAACCGCGCCCCCCCCGGTTAAGCCGCCGGTGACGCTGCCGCCCCGCGCGGCGGTGGGCATCAACTTGGCCGGCCTCAGCACCTGGGGCGGTGAGCGGACGCTGATGAACCTCGCGCTCAACAGCCCGTGGAAGAGCCAGCGCCCCGGCGTTTCCGGCTGGGTCGAGATGGATCCTTCGCGGATGGACGCCAATGGCGACATGAAGGCGCTGTTGACGAGCGAGCTGGCGAACAAGGCGCTGACCCCGCCGGAGGGCGCCTATGGGCCGACGGCGACGCGCATCCGCTGCACCTGGAAGGGCAAGGGCACGCTGGCGCCGGGCGGATCGGCGGTGACGAACCTCGCCAAATCGACCGACAGCTTCGAATTCGACTGGGCGGCCGCCAACGGCGTGACCCCCAAGTCCGCCTGGGTGACGATCAGCAAGATCGACACCACCGATCCGCTGCGAAAGGTGGATTGCCGCGAGAAGGATGCGTCGCCGACCGCGATGTTCTCCTCCAAGATGCTGGAATCGCTGAAGGGGTTCAGCGTCATCCGCTTCCTCGACTGGCAGAAGGTGAACACCAACGCCCCGGTAAGCTGGGCGAGGCGGACGACCGCGGAAAGCACCGTCCAGAATACCGATCAGGGCCCCGCGGTGGAGATCATGGTCGCGCTGGCCAACGAGGCGGGGATCGATCCCTGGTTCCACATGCACTGGAACGCGGATGAGGAATATGTCCGCCGCTTCGCCGAATATGTCCGCGATCATCTCGCGCCGGGCCGGAAGGTCTATGTCGAGATGTCCAACGAGGTGTGGAACTACAACTTCCCGGTAACGAACCAGGCCCAGGCCGAGGGCGTGGCCGAGGGGCTTTCGCCCACGGCGGGCTATGCGATGTTCATGCGCTATGCCGAAAAGGCGACGTGGATGAACAAGATCTGGACCGACGTGTTCAAGGCCGATCCCAGCCGGCTGGTCCGCATCGTCGCGACGCAGAACAACAATCCGGCGGCGGTGGAGATGATCCTCGGCTTCCGCGATACGGCGCAATATGTCGATGCGGTGTCGACGGCGCCCTATTTCGGCGGCGCGACCTTCGCCGGCACCCGGGCGACGATCACCGACAGCGCGAACATCTTCGCCTTCCTCAGCGAGGATGTGGACCTGGCCATCAGCAAGGCCCTGAAGGCCAAGGTGGTCGCCCAGCGTTACGGCAAGCGCTATATCGGCTATGAGGGCGGGCAGCATGTGGTGAACCGCGGCAACCCGACGCTGGTGGCGGCCATCAACCGCGATCCGCGCATGTATGACATGTATCGCAAATATCTGACGGCCTGGAACAGCCAGATCGGCGACCTGATGACGCTCTACGCCGCGACGGGATCGTTCGACCAATATGGCGCCTGGGGCCTGCGCGAATATACCGGGCAGTCGCTGGCGGAGACGCCGAAGCGCCGGGCGGTGCAGGATTATCTCTCCCGCGCTTACTGATCCTCGCCTCTGCCCCTGATCGCCTTGCGATCAGGCAAATGTTCGGCCGGAGCCCCTGGGGTTCCGGCCGATGCTTTTTCGGGTGCGGCGAAGCGCCGCTTGCCGGAAGAGCCCCGCGACGCTAAAGGCCGCGGCTGCTCTTTCAAATCCCGAAGATGAGACCTGACCCATGAAGATCAGCGGCGTGGATATTCGTCCCGGCAATATCATCGAATATGAAGGCGGCATCTGGCGCGCTGTGAAGATCCAGCACACCCAGCCCGGCAAGGGCGGCGCCTACATGCAGGTCGAGATGAAGAACCTGATCGACGGCCGCAAGAACAACGTCCGTTTCCGTTCGGCCGAGACGGTCGAGCGCGTGCGCCTCGATACCAAGGATTTCCAGTTCCTGTTCGCGGACGGCGACACGCTGACCTTCATGGACAAGGACAATTACGACCAGATCACCCTGCCGCGCGACCTGCTGGGCGATGCGGCCGCCTTCCTGCAGGACGGCATGGACGTGGTGATGGAGCTTTATGACGAAAAGCCCATTTCCGTGCAGCTGCCCGACACCGTCGAGGCGACCATCGTCGAGGCCGATGCCGTGGTGAAGGGGCAGACGGCGTCTTCCTCCTACAAGCCGGCCGTGCTCGACAATGGCGTGCGCGTGATGGTGCCGCCGCACATCTCCAGCGGCACCCGCATCGTCGTCGACGTCTACAGCCAGGAATATGTCCGCCGCGCGGATTGATCCTGCCGCCCCCTTCCTGTTTGTTCGGAAGGGGGTATCTTCCCACCCCCAGCCCCTTCCGAACCCTGAAGGGGGGAGTAATTTATGGTTGCCCATTCCGGCCTCATCACCGTCATGGAGCGCGCCGCCCGCAAGGCCGGCCCGCGCCTGCGCCGCGATTTCAACGAGGTCCAGCAGCTCCAGGTGAGCCGCAAGGGGCCGGCGGACTTCGTGTCCATGGCCGACAAACGCGCCGAGCAGACGCTCTATGAGGAGCTGAAGAAGGCGCGGCCGGACTGGGGCTTCGTGATGGAGGAGCGGGGCGAGATCGCCGGCGATCCGGACAAGCCCCGCTGGATCGTCGATCCGCTCGACGGCACATCCAACTTCCTCCACGGCATCCCGCACTTCGCGATCTCCATCGCGGTGGAGGACCCGCGCGGACCGGGCGGGCGGCCCGAGATCACCCACGGCCTCGTCTATCAGCCGCTGACGGACGAGAGCTTCTGGGCGGAAAAGGGCCGGGGGGCCTGGCTGCAGGATCGCCGCCTGCGCGTTTCGGCGCGGCGCGACCTGCTGGAATCGCTGGTGGCGACCGGCATTCCCTTCGCCGGGCATGGCGATTTCAAGCAGTGGAGCGCGATCTTCGCCGCCGTCGCCCCGGAAGTGGCCGGCATCCGCCGCTTCGGCGCGGCGTCGCTGGACCTCGCCTGGGTGGCCGCCGGCCGCTTCGACGCTTTTTGGGAAAGCGACCTCCAGCCCTGGGACGTCGCGGCGGGCATGCTGATGGTCCGCGAGGCGGGCGGCTTCGTCACCGATTTCCGCGGCGGCGACCGGGCCGTGGAGCGGAGCGAGTTCCTGGCGGCCAGCGACGGGCTCCATTCCAAGCTGCACAAGCTGGTCGCGGGCGCGCTGAAGGCGCCACGCTGATAGCATGCGCAGGCTGATCCGGCCTGCGCTGCTTCTGTCGGGCATCGCGTGCCTCGCCGCCGCGCCGCCCGTTCCCGCGCCGTGGCCGGCATCCCCGGCCGCGACGGCGGACCCCGCGCATTTCCCCGAAAGCGCGATGGTGCTGCGCGCCGCGATCGGCGAGGCGATCGAGCGCGATGACGGCGATGCGGTGGTCGCCGGCGTGGAAAGGCTTGCCGCGATGGGCGGCACCCTGAGCCTCGCCAGCCGCGCCCGCATCACGCCCTTCCTCGCCCCTGGCGAGGAGGAGGCGCTTTCCGAAAAATTCGACGACAATGCCGATATCATCGCCCGCAGCGTGCTGGAGACGGAGGTGCCGGCCGAGCATCGCATCGTCGAGGGCATCGCCTGGGATGCGGCGACGAGGCGGCTGTTCGCGGGAACGGTGATCGACGGCCGGCTGCTGGTGCGGGAAGGGCGGAGCTGGCGGACAGTGCCGCTGGACGGCCCGGTCGGCGGCCTGTTCGGCATGGCGGTGGATGGTCCGCGCCGGATATTGTGGCTGACGTCGGGTCTGGCCGAGCAGGTGGCCGAGCCGCAGCGCGCCTTCCGGGGGCTGATCGCCGTCGATCTCGACAGGCTGGCGGTGGTGCGGCGGGTTCCGCTTGCCGGGGCGGGGTCCCCCGGCGACCTCGCCATAGGGGCCGACGGCAGCGTCTATGTGAGCAATGGCGAGACCGGGGCGATCCACGTCTGCCGGCCCGGATGCACGGCGCTTGTCGATCTGCTGCCGGCGGGGCGCTTCCGCAATCCGCAGGGGCTGGCATTATCCCGCGACGGCAAGCGGCTTTATATCGCCGATTATGGCTATGGGATCGCGCTGCTCGATCTGGCGAGCGGCGCGCTAACCCGCCTCGGCGCCGCGACTCCGGCGATGCTGGACGGGATAGACGGACTGGTCGCCTACAGGGATGCCCTGATCGCCATCCAGAACGGATCGATCCCGCGACGGATCATCCGCCTCCGGCTCGACCGCAAGGGGCGGGAAGTGCGCGCGGTGGACGTGCTGGAACGGGCCAATCCCGATTGGGGCGAACCGACGCTGGGTGCGATCGCGGACAAGCGGCTGATTTTCGTGGCGGACGGCCAGTGGGAACGCTTTTCGGCGCGCGGCGCGGCCATCGGCCGGGAGCCGCCGCGCGCGACCGCGATACGCGCGCTGCCGCTTGCGAACTGACCCCGAAAGCGCCGCCGGACTTTTGCGAATCATTCTCATGGCTTCGGACCTTGCTTCGCGGGTGCCGCATGCCTAGAAGCCGGGCCGAAAGGCCGAATAAGGCCGGTTTTGTTGGTTTCCGCGATTGTTCGAGCCGCCGGGGCGCCGGCCCGACTCGGATGTCGCTCAAGCGGAGATGAATCATGGCGTCGGTTGCCGCCGGATATCTGCCGATCCTGCTCTTCCTGGGCGTAGCGATCGTGCTTTCGGCCGCCTTCGTGGTGCTGCCGATCGTCGCGGCCAAGTTCACCGGGGCAGACAAGCCCAACCCGGAAAAGCTTGCCGAATATGAGTGCGGCTTCCCCGCGTTCGAGGACAGCCGGGCCCAGTTCGACGTGCGTTTCTACCTCGTCGCGATCCTGTTCATCATCTTCGATCTCGAGGCGGCCTTCCTCTATCCGTGGGCGGTATCGCTGGGCGCTATCGGCTTCGCCGGCTGGCTGGCCATGATGATCTTCCTGGCCGAGCTGACGCTCGGCTTCATCTATGCGTGGAAGAAGGGAGCGCTGGAATGGGAGTAGAACTTTCGGCGCAGCCCGGCGTCCGCGTGCCCACCGAGAACACGCCGCCCGACCAGGGCTTCTTCCTCGACCTCCAGTCCGAGGTGAACGACAAAGGCTTCCTCGTCACGTCGACCGAGGAGTTGTTCCAGTGGGCGCGCACCGGATCGCTCTGGTGGATGACCTTCGGCCTCGCCTGCTGCGCGGTGGAGATGATCCACGTCAACATGCCGCGTTACGACATGGAGCGGTTCGGCGCCGCGCCGCGCGCCTCCCCGCGCCAGTCGGACGTGATGATCGTCGCCGGCACGCTCTGCAACAAGATGGCGCCCGCGCTCCGCAAGGTCTATGACCAGATGTCGGAGCCCAAATATGTCATCTCGATGGGCTCGTGCGCCAATGGCGGCGGCTATTATCATTACAGCTATTCCGTGGTGCGCGGCTGCGACCGGATTGTGCCCGTGGACATTTACGTCCCCGGCTGCCCGCCGACCGCCGAGGCGCTGCTTTACGGCGTGATGCAGCTGCAGCGGAAGATCCGCCGCGAAGGGACGATCGAACGGTGAGCGCGCCTTATCCGAAATATGCCTCCAACGAGGGCGTGATCGACCGGGCGGCCGCGCTGCTGGGCGATCGGCTGGTCCACGCGCGCGAGGAAGTGGGTGAGATCGCGCTCCACATCCGCCCGGAAGCGCTGGTGGAGGCGATGACCATCCTGCGCGATGGCCTGGCCTATCAGCAGCTGATGGAAATTGCCGGCGTCGACTGGCCGGATCGCGATCCGCGCTTCGAGGTGGTCTATTGCCTGCTCAGCGTGACGCGAAACCACCGCCTGCGCGTGCATGTGGCGGCCGACGACGTGACCCCGGTGCCGAGCGTGACCTCCATCTGGCCGGTGGCCGGCTGGCTGGAGCGCGAGGTTTACGACATGTATGGCGTGCTGTTCGCCGGCAATGCCGACCTGCGCCGCATCCTGACGGACTATGGCTTCAAGGGGCATCCGCAGCGCAAGGATTTCCCGCTGACGGGCTTCGTCGAGCTGCGCTACTCCGAAGAGCATAAGCGCGTCGTCTATGAGCCGGTGAAGCTGGCCCAGGATTTCCGCAGCTTCGACTTCATGAGCCCCTGGGAAGGCGCGGAATATGTGCTGCCCGGCGACGAGAAGGCCGAGCCGGAGGCGAAAGGCGCGCCGACGCCGCTGAAGGCCGATGAGGTCAAGAAGTGATGGCGACCGATTACGACACCCTGACCCCGGACACCGCCCAGACGGCGGGCGATCTGGAGATCCAGAACTATACGATCAACTTCGGCCCGCAGCACCCGGCCGCGCACGGCGTGCTGCGCCTGGTGCTGGAGATGGACGGCGAGATCGTCGAGCGCGCCGATCCGCATGTCGGCCTGCTCCATCGCGGCACCGAGAAGCTGATCGAATATAAGACCTATCTGCAGGCGCTGCCCTATTTCGACCGGCTGGACTATTGCTCCCCGCTCGGCATGGAGCACAGCTATGTGCTGGCGATCGAGAAGCTGCTGGGCCTCGAGGTGCCGGAACGCGCGCAATATCTGCGCGTGCTGTTCGCGGAGCTGACCCGCATCTGCAACCACATGCTGAACCTGGGCAGCCATGTGATGGACGTGGGCGCGATGACGCCGAACCTGTGGCTGTTCGAGCTGCGCGAGGATTGCCTGGGCTTCTTCGAGCGCGCATCCGGCGCCCGCATGCACGCTGCCTGGTTCCGCCCCGGCGGCGTCCATCAGGACGTGCCGCTGAAGCTGCTGACCGACATCGGCGACTGGCTGGACACCCGCCTGCCGAGGCTGCTGGAGGACGCGATCAGCCTGGTCGCGGACAACCGCATCTTCAAGCAGCGCAACGTCGACATCGCCGTGGTTTCCAAGGAAGATGCCCTGAAATGGGGTTTCTCCGGCCCCATGATCCGTGGCTCGGGCATCCCCTGGGATATCCGCAAGAGCCAGCCTTACGATGCCTATGACAAGGTGGAGTTCGACGTGCCGGTCGGCACGAAGGGCGACTGCTATGATCGCTTCATGGTGCGCGTGGAGGAGGTCCGCCAGTCCGCCCGGATCATGAAGCAGTGCCTCCAGCAGATGCCGGAAGGCCCGATCGCGTCGCTCGACCGCAAGGTGGTGCCGCCCAAGCGCGGCGAGATGAAGCAATCGATGGAAGCGCTGATCCATCACTTCAAGCTCTATACCGAGGGCTTCCACGTGCCGGCGGGCGAGGTTTACGTCGCAACGGAAAGCCCCAAGGGCGAGTTCGGCGTCTATCTGGTCTCCGACGGCACCAACAAGCCCTATCGCTGCAAGATCCGGCCGACCGCGTTCAGCCACCTGCAGGCGATGGACTTCATGGCCAAGGGGCACATGCTGGCCGACATCACCGCCATTCTGGGCGCGATGGATATCGTGTTCGGGGAGTGCGATCGGTGAGCGACGTCGCCACTCTCCTTTCCGCGGACGAGCGGATCGCGATCGCGACCCGGATGATCGAGGTCTACAACGCGCAGGATGCCGACGCCTATGTGGCGTTCATGACCGACGATGCCTGCGAGGCGGGCTATCGCGGCGCCGTGCTGCGCGAGGGCAGGGAAGGCGTGCGTTCGGGCCTGAAGGCGATGTTCGCGCAATTCCCGCGGAACCGGGCCGATATCCTCGCGGGCTGGTGCCTGGGGGAGACGGTGGTGCTGCACGAGAAGGTCGCGCGCGCGCCGGACGGGGACAAGTTCGAGGTCATGTCCATCTATTCGTTTGAGGGCGACAAGGTGTCGCGCGTGGAGTTCATCCGGTAATGGCTGACGCAGCCCATATCCCCGACGAAGCCGAAACCCGCGCCCGCTGGGGCGATTTCGCGTGGTCCGAGGTCAACGAGGCCCGCGCGAAGGAGATTATCGGCCGCTATCCGCCGGGTCGCCAGCATTCGGCGATCATGCCGCTGCTCGATCTCGCCCAGCGCCAGGTCGGCGCCGAGACGAACACGCAGGGCTGGCTGCCGGTGCCGGTGATCGAGTTCGTCGCCAAGCAGATCGACATGCCCTATATCCGGGCGTTCGAGGTCGCGACCTTCTACACCATGTATAATCTGGCCCCGGTCGGCCGGTATCACGTGCAGGTCTGCGGCACGACGCCGTGCATGCTGCGCGGATCGGACGACGTGCTTTCCGCCTGTTACAAGAAGGGGCTGAAGAAGGGCCACACCACGCCCGACGGCCTGTTCACCCTGACCGAGGTGGAATGCCTGGGCGCGTGCGCCAACGCGCCGATGGTGCAGATCAACGACGACAATTACGAGGACCTGACCTTCGAGACGACGACCGCCGTGCTCGAGGCGCTGGCCCGGGGCGAGGCGCCCAAGGCCGGCCCGCAGATCGACCGGCAGACGAGCTGCCCGGAAGGCGGGCCTTCGACGCTGAAGGAAATGGTTGCGGAAAACCACGATTATCGCGGGGAATGGGCATGAGCGACGCCATCGCGCCCCTGGCGGACAAGGACCGCATCTTCACCAACGTCTACGGCTTCCAGCCGTGGAACATCGACGCGGCGATGAAGCGCGGCGACTGGGACGACACCAAGGCGCTGCTGGCCCGCGGCCAGGATGCGATCATCGAGGAGATCAAGGCCTCCGGCCTGCGCGGCCGTGGCGGCGCGGGCTTCCCGACCGGCATGAAGTGGAGCTTCATGCCCAAGGAGAGCAAGGACGGCCGCCCGAGCTTCCTCGTCATCAACGCCGACGAATCCGAGCCCGGTTCCTGCAAGGACCGCGAGATCATCCGCCACGATCCGCACAAGCTGATCGAGGGCGCGCTGGTCGCGGGCTATGCGATGCGCGCGCGCGCGGCCTATATCTACATTCGCGGCGAGTTCATCCGCGAGGCGGAGACGCTGTTCGCGGCCGTGGCCGAAGCCTATGCCAAGGGCTTTCTGGGCAAGAATGCCTGCGGTTCGGGCTATGACTTCGACGTCTTCGTCCATCGTGGGGCGGGGGCCTATATCTGCGGCGAGGAAACCGCCCAGATCGAGAGCCTCGAAGGCAAGAAGGGCCAGCCGCGCCTGAAGCCGCCTTTCCCGGCGGGGGTTGGCCTCTATGGCTGCCCGACCACCGTGAACAATGTGGAATCGATCGCGGTCACGCCCACGATCCTCCGGCGCGGCGCCTCCTGGTTCTCCTCCTTCGGGCGGGAGAACAACAAGGGCACCAAGCTCTTCCAGATCAGCGGCCATGTGAACAAGCCGTGCGTGGTCGAGGAAAGCATGGGCATCAGCTTCCGCGAGCTGATCGAGCGCCATGCCGGCGGCATTCGCGGCGGGTGGGATAATCTGCTGGCGGTGATCCCCGGCGGTTCCTCGGTCCCGCTGGTGCCGGCCGCCCAGATCATGGACGCGCCGATGGATTTCGATGGCCTGCGCGGCCTCGGCTCCGGCCTCGGCACGGCGGCGGTGATCGTGATGGACAAGTCCACCGACATCGTCCGCGCGATCAGCCGGATCAGCTATTTCTACAAGCATGAGAGCTGCGGCCAGTGCACGCCGTGCCGCGAGGGCACGGGCTGGATGTGGCGCGTGATGGAACGGCTGCGCGAAGGCAATGCCGAACTGCACGAGATCGACATGCTGCAGGAAGTGACCAAGCAGGTCGAAGGCCACACCATCTGCGCGCTCGGCGACGCGGCGGCCTGGCCGATCCAGGGCCTGATCCGCCATTTCCGCCCGGAAATCGAGCGGCGCATCTATGAAGCAAAGGGCGTCGCCCTTCCGGTGGCGGCGGAGTAATTCGAATGCCCAAACTAACCGTCGATGGGATCGAGGTCGAAGTCCCCGCTGGCGCCACGGTGCTCCAGGCGTGCGAGGCTGCCGGCAAGGAAATCCCGCGTTTCTGCTATCATGAGCGGCTGTCGATCGCCGGCAACTGCCGGATGTGCCTGGTCGAGGTGAAGCCGGGGCCGCCCAAGCCGCAGGCTTCGTGCGCGCTGCCGGCCGCCGACAACCAGGAAATCCGCACCGACAGCGAGATGGTGAAGAAGGCGCGGGAAGGGGTGATGGAGTTCCTCCTCATCAACCACCCGCTCGACTGCCCGATCTGCGACCAGGGTGGCGAATGCGACCTGCAGGACCAGTCGATCGCCTATGGCCGCGGCAATTCCCGCTTCGCCGAGAACAAGCGGGCGGTGACCGAGAAATATATGGGTCCGATCGTCAAGACGGTCATGACCCGCTGCATCCAGTGCACGCGGTGCGTGCGCTTCGCCGACGAAGTGGCCGGCGTGGAGGAGATCGGCGCGATCTATCGCGGCGAGAACATGCAGATCACCTCCTATCTGGAAAGGGCGGTGACGTCCGAGCTTTCGGGCAATGTCGTGGATCTCTGCCCCGTGGGCGCGCTGACGTCGAAGCCCTATGCCTTCGAGGCGCGGCCGTGGGAGCTGAAGAAGACCCCTTCGATCGACGTGATGGACGCGGTCGGCACCAATGTCCGCCTGGACAGCCGGGGCCGGCAGGTGCTGCGCGCGCTGCCACGCATCAATGACGACGTGAACGAGGAATGGGCATCGGACAAGACGCGCCACGCGGTGGACGGCCTGGTCCGGCGCCGGCTGGACAAGCCCTATGTGCGCCGCGACGGCCGCCTCATGGAGGCAACCTGGGGCGAGGCGTTCCAGATGATCGCGGACGTGAAGGCGGGCGCGAGCGTGGCCGCCATCGCCGGCGATCTCGTCGATTGCGAGACGATGTTCGCGGCCAGGGCGCTGGTCGGCGCCATGGGATCGGACCTGCTGGAAGGCCGGCAGACCGGGCTGGATTATGACTGCACCAATCTGGCGGCGGTCAATTTCAACTCCACCATCGCCGGCATCGAGACGGCAGACGCACTGCTGATCGTCGGATCGAACGTCCGCTGGGAAGCGCCGCTGGTCAACACCCGCATCCGCAAGGCGGTGAAGAAGGGCGCCAAGGTGTTCGCGATCGGCCCCGAGGTCGACCTCACCTATCCGGTGACCTGGCTGGGCAACGATCTGTCGCTGCTGGGCAATCTGCCGCAGGAGGTGAAGGATGCCTTTGCCAAGGCGCAGCGCCCCGCGCTGATCCTGGGCGGCGGCGGTCTGAAGGCCGGCGCGCAGGGCGCAACGCTGGCGCTGGTCGGCCCGCTGGGCCTGATCCGCGAAGGCTGGAACGGCTATAACGTCCTCCACATGGCGGCTTCGCGCATGGGCGGGCTGATGCTGGGCTATGCGCAGCCGGGCGGCATCGCGGCCGTCGCGGCCAAGGCGCCGAAGCTCGTCTTCCTGCTGGGCGCGGACGAGGTTTCCGACGATCGCTTCGCCGGCAGCTTCAAGGTCTATGTCGGCCACCATGGCGATCGCGGCGCGGCCCAGGCCGACGTGATCCTGCCGGCCGCCGCCTATACCGAGAAGAGCGGCACCTATGTGAACCTGGAAGGCCGGGTGCAGCGCGGCGACCGGGCGGTGTTCCCGCCGGGCGACGCGCGCGAGGACTGGGCGATCTTCCGCGCCCTTTCCGACGTGCTGGGCCACACCCTGCCGTTCGACACGCTGGACGCGCTCCGCGTGGCGATGGCGGCGGCGGTGCCGGCGCTGGGCGAGCAGGGGCTCGCGGCCTATGACTGGGCGCCGCCGGCGCTCGATGCCGCCGCGTCCGGCGCGATCGGCTATCCGATCGCCGACTTCTACCTCACCAACCCGATCGCGCGGGCGAGCGCCACGATGGAGCGCTGCTCGGCCGAGCTGATCCATGGGCATAGCTTCGCGGAGGCCGCGGAATGACCGCTTGGTTCCAGGGCGTTCTCGGCTACGGCCTCGGCTGGTTCGTCGCGACGCTGATCCTGATCCTGATGATCGCGCTGCCGCTGATGCTGGCCGTGGCGATGATCATCTATGCCGACCGCAAGATCTGGGCGGCGATGGCCCTGCGCCGCGGCCCCAACGTCGTCGGGCCGTTCGGCCTGCTCCAGTCCTTTGCCGACGGCCTCAAGGTCTTCCTGCAGGAAACCATCATCCCGTCCGCCGCCAATCGCGGGCTCTTCCTGCTGGCGCCGATCATCACCTTCACCATCGCGCTGATCGGCTGGGCGGTGATCCCGTTCGGGCCGGATATGGTGCTGGCCAACATCAATGTCGGCCTGCTCTACATCCTCGCGGCATCCTCGCTTGGCGTTTATGGCGTGATTCTCGCGGGTTGGGCCTCGAACTCCAAATATCCCTTCTATTCCGCCATCCGCGCCGCCGCGCAGATGGTGAGCTATGAAGTATCGATCGGCTTCGTGCTGATCTCGGTGGTGCTATGGGCCGGCACGTTCAACCTTTCCGGCATCATCGATGCGCAGCGGGCGCATGTCTTCGGCTTCATCAACGGCTTCGGCTTCAACCCGTTGCTGTTCCCGATGGCGGTGGTGTTCCTGATTTCCGCCATGGCCGAGACCGCGCGCGCGCCGTTCGACCTGACCGAGGCGGAAAGCGAGATCGTCGCCGGCTACCAGACAGAATATTCGTCCATGGCCTTCGCGCTGTTCTGGCTGGGCGAATATGGCAACGTGCTGCTGATGTGCGCGCTGAACGCCGTGCTGTTCTGGGGCGGTTGGCTGCCCCCGATCGACTGGGCGCCGCTCTACGCCATCCCCGGCATCTTCTGGATGCTCGCGAAGATCCTGTTCTTCTTCTTCGTCTTCTCCTGGGTGAAGGCCACGGTCCCGCGCTACCGCTACGACCAGCTGATGCGGCTGGGCTGGAAGATCTTCCTGCCGCTGTCGCTGCTGTGGGTGTTCATCGTTTCCGGGTGGCTGATGCTCACCCGCTATTCGGGCGTGCTGTCATGAGCCTCGCGCATTACGTAAAGACCTTCACTCTCTGGGAGTTCGTGAAGGCGCACTGGCTGACCTTGAAGTATTTCTTCAAGCCCAAGGCGACGATCAACTACCCGTTCGAGAAGAACCCGCTTTCGCCCCGGTTCCGTGGCGAGCATGCGCTGCGCCGTTACCCCAATGGCGAGGAGCGCTGCATCGCGTGCAAGCTGTGCGAGGCGATCTGCCCGGCGCAGGCGATCACGATCGAGGCCGAGCCGCGCGACGACGGCAGCCGCCGCACCACGCGCTACGACATCGACATGACGAAGTGCATCTATTGCGGTTTCTGCCAGGAAGCCTGCCCGGTGGACGCCATCGTCGAGGGGCCGAATTTCGAATATGCCACGGAGACGCGCGAGGAGCTGATCTACGACAAGGCGAAGCTGCTTTCGAACGGGGATCGCTGGGAAAGCGCCATCGCCGCGAACATTGCCGCCGATGCGCCGTATCGGTAATGACCAGCGCATTCCAACCTCGCCTTCCGGGCACCCGCTCTTTCCGGGCGAAGCCGCGGGATGTGACCGCAGTGCAACGTGTCTCGATTCCGACGGGCACGAACGGGGAAGTGGTATCGTAAAGTGATTCAGACGATCGCCTTCTATCTTTTCGCCATCATGGTGATCGCGTCCGGCGTGCTCACCGTGACCGCGCGGAACCCGGTGCACTCGGTGCTCTGGCTCATCCTCGCCTTCTTCAACGCGGCGGGGCTGATGGTTCTCGTCGGCGCTGAATTCATCGCGATGCTGCTCGTCATCGTCTATGTCGGCGCGGTCGCGGTGCTGTTCCTGTTCGTGGTCATGATGCTGAACATCGATTTCGCGGAACTGCGCGCCGGTGTCGCCCGCTACGCGCCCCTGGGCGTGCTGCTGGGCTTGGTGCTGCTGGCCGAGATCGTGTTCGCCACCGCCGCCTGGAACGCGGGCGCGATCGACATGGCGCGCGCCGCCGCCCCGATCCCGGCCGAAGTGCCGAACATCGAGGCGCTCGGCACCGTGATCTACACGCGCTACCTCTACATCTTCGAGGCTGCCGGCCTCGTGCTGCTCGTGGCGATGATCGGCGCGATCGTGCTGACCCATCGCGCCCGCGGCGGCACCCGCCCGCAGAACGTGGCCGATCAGGTCAAGCGTCGTCCCGAGGATGCGGTGCGCAACGTCAACCAGCCTATCGGGCAGGGAGTGGAGCTGTGATCGGCATCCAGCATTATCTGGTCGTTTCGGCGATCCTGTTCGTGACGGGGGTGTTCGGCATCTTCCTCAACCGGAAGAACGTGATCATCATCCTGATGGCGATCGAGCTGATCCTGCTCAGCGTGAACATCAACCTGGTGGCCTTCTCCGCCTTTCTCGGCGATCTCGTCGGCCAGGTGTTCGCCATGTTCGTGCTGACGGTGGCCGCCGGCGAGGCGGCGATCGGCCTTGCCATTCTCGTAATCTATTTCCGCGGCCGCGGCACGATCGCTGTCGACGACATCAACCGGATGAAGGGATGATGGTGGACCTTCGCGTAGAGCTCCCCTCCCGCCTGCGGGAGGGCGGACGGTGATCAAGCTCATCGTTTTCCTGCCGCTGCTCGCGGCGATCATCGCCGGCCTCGGCAATCGCATGATCGGCAATGTCGCCGCCAAGGCGGTGACGACCGGCGCGCTGTTCGTTTCCTGCGCGCTTTCCTGGCCGATCTTCCTGGGCTTCCTCGGCGGCAGCGCCGAAGCCTATGTGGAGCCGGTGCTGACCTTCATCCGTTCCGGCGGCCTTTCGGTCGACTGGTCGCTGCGCGTCGATACGCTGACGGCGGTGATGCTGGTGGTGGTCACCACCGTATCCAGCCTCGTCCACCTGTATAGCTGGGGCTATATGGCGGAGGACGACAGCCAGCCGCGCTTCTTCGCCTATCTGTCGCTCTTCACCTTCGCCATGCTGATGCTGGTGACGGCCGACAGCCTGGTGCAGATGTTCTTCGGCTGGGAAGGCGTGGGCCTGGCTTCCTACCTGCTGATCGGCTTCTGGTATCACAAGCCGAGCGCCAAGGCGGCCGCGATCAAGGCGTTCGTGGTCAACCGCGTCGGCGATTTCGGCTTCTCGCTGGGCATTTTCGCCACCTTCCTGGTGTTCGGCACGGTTTCGATCCCGGCGATCCTGGAAGCGGCGCCCGGCATGGCCGGTTCGACCATCGGCTTCCTGGGCCACCGTGTCGACACGATGACGCTGATCTGCCTGCTGCTGTTCGTGGGCGCGATGGGCAAGTCCGCCCAGCTCGGCCTTCACACCTGGTTGCCGGACGCGATGGAAGGCCCGACCCCGGTGTCGGCGCTGATCCACGCGGCGACGATGGTCACGGCCGGCGTGTTCATGGTGTGCCGCCTGTCGCCGATGTTCGAGACCAGCCAGGTCGCGCTGAACGTCGTCACCTATGTCGGCGCCGCCACCGCCTTCTTCGCGGCGACGGTGGGCACGACGCAGACCGACATCAAGCGCGTGATCGCTTATTCGACCTGCTCGCAGCTCGGCTACATGTTCTTCGCGGCGGGCGTGGGGGCCTATGGCGCGGCGATGTTCCACCTGTTCACGCACGCCTTCTTCAAGGCGCTGCTGTTCCTGGGCGCGGGCTCGGTGATCCATGCCATGCACCATGAACAGGACATGCGCTTCTATGGCGGCCTGCGGAAGCATATCCCGCTCACCTTCTGGGCGATGATGGCCGGCACGCTGGCGATCACCGGCGTGGGCGTGGCCGGCCTGTTCGGCTTCGCGGGCTTCTATTCGAAGGATGCGATCATCGAGGCGGCCTTCGCCAGCGGATCGACCGCGGGCGGCCTGGCCTTCTTCGTCGGCGTGTTCGCGGCGCTGCTCACCAGCTTCTATTCGTGGCGCCTGATGTTCCTCACCTTCTTCGGCAAGCCGCGCTGGGCGGGGTCGGAGCATATCCAGCACGCCGTTCACGATGCGCATGGCCACGGCCATGACCATCATGACGCGCCGTCCGAGGAAGATGCCGGCCACGATGCCCATGCGCATGACGCCGGCATCGATCAGGTGAAGCACGGCACCGCCGG
Organism: Sphingomonas sp. MM-1; assembly: GCF_000347675.2. NCBI lineage: Bacteria > Pseudomonadati > Pseudomonadota > Alphaproteobacteria > Sphingomonadales > Sphingomonadaceae > Sphingomonas > Sphingomonas sp. MM-1. Next base: position 44,956 of record NC_020561.1, read on the forward strand.
CTATCACCCGCATGAAAGCCCGTGGCCGATGCTGCTGCCGCTGGTGGTGCTGACGCTGGGCGCGGTGCTTGCGGGCTTCATCTTCCACCTGCCGTTCCTCGATGCCGAGCATGGCGCGGAGTTCTGGAAGGGCAGCCTCGCGTTCGACAGCCACCTGATGCATGCGATGCATGGCGTGCCGCTGTGGGTGAAGCTTTCGGCGACGGTGGTGATGATCACAGGCCTGCTGATCGCGATCTGGGCCTATCTGATCGACACGACGATCCCGGCGCGCTTCACGGCGACGTTCCGCGTCCTCTACGACTTCCTTCTGCACAAATGGTATTTCGACGAGCTTTACGATTTCCTCTTCGTCCGTCCGGCCTTCGCGCTCGGCCGCTTCTTCTGGAAGCGGGGTGACCAGGGGACGATCGACCGCTTCGGCCCCGATGGCGTCGCGCACGTCATCGTCGGCGGCGGCGCGCTCACCCGCCGGCTCCAATCCGGCTATGTCTATACCTATGCGCTGGTGATGCTGCTCGGCCTCGCGGCCGCGGCGACCTGGGCGATGGCGGGCTGATAAGAATATGACGGGCTTTCCCATCCTTACCCTGATGATCGCGCTGCCGGTGCTGGCGGCGCTGGCCTGCCTGTTCCAGAATGCGCAGGGCGCGCGCTGGACGGCATTGCTGACGACCTTCGTCGAGCTGGCGCTGGGCATCATCCTCTGGATCAACTTCGATCCGGCGGGCGCGCAGTGGCAGTTCGTGGAGCATGTCGACCTGTTCGGCCGCTTCTCCTGGGCGCTGGGCATCGACGGCATCGCGCTGATGCTGATCGTGCTCTCCGTCTTCCTGATGCCGATCTGCATCGGCGCGTCGTGGGAGGCGATCGAGAAGCGCGTGCCGGAATATATGGCCGCCTTCCTGCTGATGGAGGCGCTGATGATCGGCGTCTTCGCGGCGCAGGACCTGTTCCTGTTCTACATCTTCTTCGAAGCCGGCCTGATCCCGATGTATCTCATCATCGGTATCTGGGGCGGCGCGGACCGGATCTACGCCAGCTACAAATTCTTCCTCTACACGCTGCTCGGCTCGGTGCTGATGCTGGTGGCGATGCTGTGGATGGCGCAGGAAGCCGGCACCACCGACATCCCGACGCTGATGGCCTATGACTTCCCCGTCGAGGCGCAGACCTGGCTGTTCCTGGCCTTCTTCGCCTCCTTCGCGGTGAAGATGCCGATGTGGCCGGTCCACACCTGGCTGCCCGACGCGCACGTGCAGGCGCCGACGGCGGGTTCGGTGATTCTGGCCGGCGTGCTGCTGAAGATGGGCGGTTACGGCTTTATCCGCTTCTCGCTGCCGATGTTCCCGGAAGCCTCCGTCCAGATGTTCTGGCTGGTGATGGGCCTCAGCATGGTGGCCGTCGTCTACACCTCGCTCGTCGCGCTGGTGCAGACCGACATGAAGAAGCTGATCGCTTATTCCTCGGTCGCGCACATGGCGTTCGTCACCATCGGCCTGTTCGCGTTCAGCCGGCAGGGCCTGGAAGGCGCGATGCTGGTGATGCTGAGCCACGGCCTGGTTTCGGGCGCGCTCTTCCTCTGCGTGGGCGTGATCTACGATCGCCTCCACACGCGGGAGATCGAGCGTTACGGCGGCCTGGCCGATAACATGCCGAAATATGCGCTGTTCTTCATGCTGTTCACCATGGCTTCGGTCGGCCTGCCGGGCACGTCCGGCTTCGTCGGCGAGTTCCTGAGCCTGGTGGGCGCCTATCAGGCGAGCAGCTGGGTGGCCTTCGTCGCGACGACGGGCGTCATTCTCGGCGCCTGCTACATGCTCTATCTCTATGCGCGGGTCTGCTACGGCAAGCTCGACAAGGCGGATGTCGCCGCGATGCCCGATCTTTCGGCGCGCGAGATCGCCCTGCTGCTGCCGATCGGCCTCGCCGTGCTCTGGATGGGCGTCTATCCGGAAAGCTTCCTGAAGCCGATCCGCCGCGACATCGGCGTCGTCGTCGCCCGCATGGAAAAGACCGGTTTCACCGGCGACGCACATGTCACCGCCGGCAAGCCCGTTATTCCCGCTGCCGCCGCGCATGAAGGGGCGCACCACTGATGCCTGTTACCCAGTCCCTCGCGCTCACTCTGCCTGAGCTTATCCTTTCCCTCGGCTCGCTCGTGCTGCTGATGGTCGCGGCCTTTGCCGGCGATAAGGCGACGAAGGCGATCAGCTGGGGCGCCGTCGCGCTGTTCGCGGCCGCCGCCCTGGCGCTGCTCGGCCCGGCGGGCCATGGCGGCTCCGCCTTCGACGGCCTCTATCAGGCGGACAGCTTCTCCTCCTTCGCCAAGCTGCTGATCTATATCGCGGCCGCGATAACGCTGATCGTGGCACCCAACTTCTTCGAGCGGAACGGCAATGTCCGCGCCGAATATCCGATCCTGATCCTGCTTTCGGGCGTGGGCATGGGCATGATGGTTTCGGCGACCGACCTGCTGACGCTCTATGTCGGCCTCGAGCTGCAGAGCCTTGCCGCCTATGTGCTGGCGAGCTTCATGCGGCGCGATACGCGGTCGGCCGAAGCGGGCCTCAAATATTTCGTCCTCGGCGCGCTCGCCTCGGGCATCCTGCTCTACGGCATATCGCTGCTCTACGGCTTCACCGGCACCACGGCGTTTGAAGGCGTCGCGGCCGCATTCGGCGACGGGCTGGGCATGGGCGAGATGTTCGGGCTGGTCTTCGTGCTCGCGGGCCTCGCCTTCAAGATTTCGGCCGTGCCGTTCCACATGTGGACGCCGGACGTGTATGAAGGCGCGCCGACCCCGGTGACCGCCTTCTTCGCGACGGCGCCCAAGGTGGCGGCGATGGCGCTGCTCACCCGCGTCACCATCGAGGCGATGGGCGGCGCGACCGATGCGTGGCGCCAGATAGTGATCTTCGCGGCGCTCGCCTCGACGATCCTGGGCGGCGTCGCCGCGATCGGCCAGACCAACATCAAGCGCCTGCTGGCTTATTCCTCGATCAACAATGTCGGCTTCGTGCTGTTCGGCCTCGCCGCCGGCACGCAGGACGGCGTGGCCGCGGTGATGACCTACCTTGCCGTCTATGTCGCGATGACGGTGGGCAGCTTCCTCTGCGTCCTCCAGATGCGCGACGAGAGCGGCCAGCCGGTCGAGACGATCGCCAGCCTTTCCGGTCTGTCGCGCACGCGGCCGGCGCTGGCGGCGGCGTTCGCGATCTTCATGTTCTCGCTGGCCGGCATCCCGCCGCTCTTCGGCTTCTGGCCGAAGTTCCTGGTGTTCGATGCGCTGGTCGGCGTCGGCATGTGGCCGCTGGCGATGATCGGTATCGCCACCTCGGTGATCGGCGCCTTCTATTATCTGAAGATCGTCAAGACGATCTATTTCGACGATCCCGCCCCGGCCTTCGCGCCGGCGGAAAGCAAGCTGGAAGGCGGGCTGATCGCGCTCTCCGCGCTGTTCGTCTCGCCGCTCGGCTACCTTGCCATTCCGGCGCTGGGGGCGGCGAGCATGGCGGCGGCGCGGGCGCTGTTCTGATCGCCGACATCCGCACGATAAAGGCGACGGGATCGACCAACGACGACGTCGCCGCGCTCGCCCGTGCCGGCCAGCCCGAGGGTTTCTGGCTCCGCGCCGAAACCCAGACGGGCGGGCGCGGGCGCCACGGGCGGGCCTGGCAGTCGCCGCCGGGAAATCTCTATGCCAGCACCATCGTCCGCCTGGCGCCCGGCGATCCTTCGCCCGCCACGCTGGCGATGGTCGCGGCGCTCGCGCTGCATCAGGTGGCGATCGCTTATGGCGGGGAAGGGCGCACCTCCCTCAAATGGCCGAACGACCTGCTGCTCGACGGCGCGAAGCTTTCGGGTATCCTGCTCGAGTCCTGCGACGGCGCGATCGTCATCGGCTTCGGCGTCAACCTCGCGCATAGCCCCGAGGGGCTCGACCGCACCACGGCGAGCTTTGCCGCCGCGGGCCTCGGCGCGCCCGATCCCGATGCCTTCCTGATGGATCTGGCCGATGCCTTCGCCCGCTGGCTGGGGCGCTGGCGCAACGAGGGGCTGGCCGCCATCCGCCGCGAATGGCTGGCGCGCGCCCATCCGCCGGGAACCCCGCTCCGCACCACCGGACCGGATGGGCAGGTGGTGGACGGCCTGTTCGAAGGGCTCGACGAAAGCGGCGCGCTGAAGCTTCGTCTGGCCGACGGCAGCGTGCATCTGCTCCACGCCGGCGACGTTTTCCTGATATAGGGCTCGACCGGCCAAGCGAATCCCGGCCTGGACCGGATAGATGGATTGGATTTCCCCGAAAGTGACGACACCCGGTAACGAATTGCTTTTCCTCGCCCTCGGCGGCTCCGGGGAGATTGGCATGAACGTCAATCTCTACGGCACGCAGGGCAAGTGGCTGATGGTCGATCTCGGCCTTACCTTTGCCGACCCGGCCTATCCGGGCATCGACCTGATCCTGCCGGATCTGGAGTTCATCGAGCAGCGGGCCAAGGATCTCGTCGGCATCGTCCTCACCCACGGGCATGAGGATCATATCGGCGCCATCCCCTATCTGGCGGCGGATCTGGGCGTGCCGCTCTATGCCACGCCCTTCACCGCCGGCCTGATCCGCGGCAAGCTGGACGAGGAGGGGCTGGGCGACAAGGTGAAGCTGCATGTGATCGATCAGGAAGGCAGCTTCCGGGTCGGCCCGTTCGGCGTCAGCTATATCCCGCTCGCCCATTCGATCCCCGAAGGCAATGCGCTGCTGATCGATACGCCCTATGGCCGCATCTTCCACACCGGCGACTGGAAGCTGGACGACGAGCCGCTGCTCGGCACGCCATCCACCGCCGCCGAGCTGGAGGCGATCGGCGACGAGGGCGTGCTGGCGCTGGTCTGCGATTCCACCAATGTCTTCAACGAGGACGCCTCGGGCTCCGAAGCGGCGGTGCGCGAGGGGCTGGACGGGGTGATCGCCGAGGCGAAGGGCCGCGTGCTCGTCACCACCTTCGCCTCCAACGCGGCGCGGGTGCAGACGCTGGGGCAGGTGGCGCGGGATACCGGCCGCCAGCTCTGCGTGGCCGGCCGCTCGCTGGATCGGATCATCAAGGTCGCCAAGGCGTGCGGCTATCTGGGCGATTTTCCCGATACGGTGGATTTCGAAACCGCGATGCGGCTGCCGCCGTCCGAGGTGATGATCGTCGCGACTGGCGGGCAGGGGGAATCGCGCGCGGCGCTGGCGCGGATCGCCTTCGACAGCCACCCGATCAAGCTTTCGGAAGGCGACACGGTCGTCTTCTCCTCGAAGCAGATCCCCGGCAACGAGATCGCGATCGGCCGCATCCAGAACAGGCTGGCCGAGCGCGGGATATTGATGGTCACCGACCGGCAGGCGCACGTCCATGTCTCGGGCCATCCGGGGCGGCCCGAGCTGGAGTTGATGTATAAGTGGATTCGGCCGGAGATCATCCTGCCCGTCCATGGCGAGATGCGGCACATGGCGGAACAGGCGCGGTTCGCGGCCGCCTGCGGCGTGCCGCGCGGCATCGTCCAGCAGAACGGCCAGGTCATCCGGCTTGCGCCCGATGGGCCGGAGCTGGTGGGGCATGAGCGCACCGGCCGCCTCGTGCTGGATGGCGACGTGATCCTGCCGGCCGACGGCGCCACACTGAACGAGCGGCGGCGGATTTCGCTGCATGGCTTCATTTCCGCTACGGTTGTGCTGGATGCGAGGGGGAATGTGCGGGGCGAGCCCGCGATCGCGATTCAGGGCGTGCCGGTGGAGGAGGATCGCGAGGATTTCCTGGCCGATGCGCGCCTCGCGGCGGCGGAGGCGGCGACGGACGGCCCAAAGGACGAGGCCAAGCTGCGCGAGGCGATCCGCCTGGCGGTGCGCCGCCGCGCGACGCAATGGACCGGCAAGAAGCCGATCGTCGACGTTTCGATCATCCGCGTCTGAAGGGAGGGGCGGCAGTGAAATTCACGTCCATATTGGCGATCTACTCGCTGTTCTGGGCCATGAGCTTCTTTCTGGTGCTGCCCTTTCGCCCCCGCACGGCGGGCGCGCCCGAACCGCGCATCGCCGGCCAGGCGGACAGCGCGCCGCCGCGCTTCAGCTTCGCCAAGGCATGTTTCTGGACCACGATCGTGTCGGCCGTGCTGTTCGGCCTGTTCTATGCCAACTACGTCTATGGCTGGCTTGGCGTGCAGTCGCTCGATTTCTTCTCGACGGCCGATCGGCGGGTCTGATCCGGGGGGAGGGCGCCCGCCCTTCCTGGTCCGTTACTTATAGTGGCGGCGGCCTTTCTTATCGATGTAATATTTGCGGCCGTCGCTGTCGCGATACCATTCGCGGCCCTTGTCGTCCTTGCCCAGCGCGCCGACCACGGCGCCGCCGGCCGCGCCGATCAGCGCGCCTTCGCCCGTCGATATGCCCGGAACCACCGCGCCGACGACCGCGCCGCCCGCGCCGCCGATCGCCGCGCCTTTCACCACTCGCTTGCCGTCTCCGGCGCAGGCGGTGGTCGCGAGCGCGAGGCTGGATGCCAGCAGCAAACCCGTCGCCATAGGGGAGAATTTCGCCATTCTTCGTCTCCTCGCCATTCGATTCTTCAACCCGTGGCGGGGATGAACGTTCCCGGAGCTTATCAGGCCCAGCCTTCCAGCACCTGATCCGGCGGGCGATGCCCATCCCACCAGGCGCGGATATTGGCGATCACCTTGGCGCCCATCGCCGCGCGCCCTTCGAAGGTGGCGGAGCCCATGTGCGGCAGCAGCACGACGTTGGAAAGCGCCAGCAGCCGGGGATCGACGGCCGGCTCATGTTCGAACACGTCCAGGCCCGCGCCGGCGATCCGGCCGCTTTCCAGCGCCTCGATCAGGGCGGCTTCGTCGACGATCTCGCCGCGCGCGAGGTTGATGAGATAGATGTGGGGCGCCAGCAGCCCCAGCCGCCGCCGGTCGATCAGATGATGCGTCGCGGCGGTGTGCGGGCAGTTGACGGAAACGATATCCACCGCGCCCAGCATCTCATCGAGATCGGCGTGGAAGCTGGCGCCGAGCTCCTCCTCGATCACCGAGGGCAGCCGGTTGCGGTTGTGGTAATGGATCGACAGGCCGAAGCCGCGCGCGCGCCGGGCGATGGCCTGGCCGATCCGCCCCATGCCGATGATGCCAAGCCGCTTGCCGCCGATGCGATGGCCCAGCATGCCGGTGGGGCTCCAGCCGGTCCACTCGCCGGATCGCACCAGCTTTTCCCCCTCGGCCAGCCGGCGCGGCACGGAAAGGATCAGCGCCATTGTCATGTCGGCGCTGTCCTCAGTCAGCACGCCGGGGGTGTTCGTCACGATGATGCCGCGCGCGCGGGCGGCGGCGAGATCGATATGATCGACGCCGTTGCCGAAATTGGCGATCAGCTTCAGCCGGGGCGGGGCGGCATCGATCAGGGCGGCGTCGATCGCATCGGTGACGGTGGGGACGAGCACGTCGCAATCGGCCATCGCCGCGATCAGGGCGGCGCGATCCATCGGGCGATCGCCCTCGTTGAAGCTGGCGTCGTAGAGCTCGGCCATGCGCGCTTCCGTCTCGGGCAGCAGCCGGCGGGTGACGGCGATCTTCGGGCGGTCGGGGCGGACGGGCTCGGCCATGACATGCGCTAGGCATGGGGCGCCGCCGCCGTCAAGCATCAGCATGTTGCCGCCATTGCATGGCCTGAGGATTCCGCTCCGCGAGAAATGGCTCTAGAACGGGGCGATCGGGTCCGTGCTGACGGGGGTAGGTGAATGCGGAAATGGATGCGGGCGGCGGTTGCGGGCTTCATGGTCGCGGCGGCGCTGGGCGCGAGCGCGGCGGAGGCCCAGCGCCGGCAGGTGCCTTATTGGGTTTCGATCGCCGCGCGCGAGGCGCTGATGCGCACCGGCCCCGGCACCAATTATCCGGCGACGTGGAAATATGTCCGCCCCGGCCTGCCGCTGCGCGTGATCCAGGTGCACGAGGATTGGCGCCGCGTGGAAGACCCGGAGGGCGAGCGCGGCTGGGTGAAAGGCATATTATTGTCCGAACAGCGCACCGCAATCGTCGTCGGCCAGACGGGGGAGCTTCACGCCAAGGCCGATGGCGGCTCGCGGCTGGAATGGCGGGTGGCCCCCGGCGTGATCGGAAAGGTCGACAAATGCGGCGGCGGCTGGTGCCGCTTCGACGTGAAGGGCCGGCGCGGCTATATCGAGACGCGCAGCCTGTGGGGCGTGGCGCAGGACGAAGCGGTCGACTGAAAAACCCGGCACGGACGCAAAAAAAGCGGCCGCCCCGAAGGACGGCCGCCATATTTATATCGGCCTGAAGGATCAGAAGCCGATGATGATCGAACCAATCACGGTGCGCGGCGCACCGATCTGGGCCGTCGTGACAGTGGTGTTCGACGTCGTCCCGTCGAAGCCGCCCACGTAGAGCTTGTCGAACAGGTTGGTGACGTTGAGCTGGAAGTAGGTTTTGTCGTTCAGGCCAGCCCATTCCAGCGAGAGGCGGGCATCGAGATCGACCAGCGTATAAGCCGGCGCCTTGGCGCCATAGACCTGCACGCCGCTCTGGAAGACCGGAAGATTCTGGTCGTTCACATAACGCGGGCCGGTCCGCTTGGCCTGGACGCCGAGCTGCACCGGGCCGAGCGTGCCCTGGGCGCGCCCGCCGAAGGTGAAGGTCGGCGCACCCGATTCGCGCTTGCCGGCGGTCTGGCCATAGATCGGATCGCCGGCGCCATTGCGGCCGATGACGACATCGTCCTTGATCTTCGACTTCAGATAGGAACCGAAGACGTAGAACGAGGCTTCCGGGATCGGCTGGTAGGTGTAGGTGCTTGCAATCGTAGCGGCGTTTGCTTGCAAACAGAGCCTTTTTTTGCTCGGATTATCTGACAACCGGCTCGGCGATCTGCTCGCGCTATCTGCCAATGTGCTCGCCATCATCCTGCGCTGCTCGCAATCATAAAGGTCTGCTCACATCCCCTGCCAGCGAAACAGGGCGTCAGCGCGGCACCCGGATGGAACCTTCCGCGATCCCCTCGGCGACATTGGAGAGCATGACGGCGTAGCGATGCAAACCGGGGAAGCGACCAGCGTTCTTGTCGATTTCACCGCCGTATCCGGCGTCGAGCAACGCCTTGAAGTCGGGCATCACGTCGAACATGCCGCCGAGCAGATCGATATCGGAGGCCCCGGTAAGCAACAGGGCGTTCGCATGGGCGTCGAGACGCTTCATCGTTTCCAGCATTTCGGTCCTGGTCATCGCATCCTGTCCGCTTGCGGGGTTCCATCGCCTAGCACGACGCGCCGGCCCTGTTCGCGAAAACCTTCCTTTCTGACGACCTCGCGGGCGGGCCATGACGACAACGCATTTCTGCGGCCCGCCGCTTGTCAGAACTGTTCTGGAAACCTGCTTCGCAAAAGGGGTGACTGCACGAAAGTGACTTATCTGCACGCTAAGAGCGAACGGACCGGGAACGCTGGGACTTTGTGTTCTTCTCCGTGGCTTCGAGGGCTTTGTAGAGGGCGGTTTTGCCGATCTTGAGGCGCGCGGCGGCCTCGCGAACTGTGAGGCCGGAAGCGATATGTTCGCGCGCCTTGCGGAGCTTGTCAGGTGTGACCACTGGCCGCCGCCCACCGGGGCGACCTCGCTCGCGAGCGGCCTTGAGGCCTGCATGGGTGCGCTCCCGGATCAGATCGCGCTCAAACTGGGCAAGCGAGCCGAAGATGTTGAACACCAGCATCCCGCCCGAAGTGGTGGTGTCGATGTTCTCGGTGAGCGAGCGGAACCCGATACCTCGCGTCGCTAGCTCGCCGACCTTCTCAATCAGATGGCTCATCGAGCGCCCAAGACGGTCGAGTTTCCAAACCACCAGCGTGTCGCCGCTGCGCAGATAGGCGAGCGCCTCGGCCAGGCCGGGCCGATCGGCTTTTGCACCAGATGCGTGATCGTCGAATATCCGGTCGCACCCGGCCGCGTTCAGCGCGTCGAGCTGGAGTGAGAGCTTCTGGTCTGCCGTCGAGACGCGCGCATAGCCGATCAACGCCACATGCAGCCCAATCCTGTCCGTTTTCCCATCATTATCTGATCTTGTCCGAATCGCCGTTATAGGTCCAGAGTTAACGGACATATTCCTGCTGGCCGCCAGAGGACCGTCTGACGGACACGCAAAGCGAAGGAGATGATGCTTGGCGAGACGGCGACTGGTGAGCCTGGAAATCTGGGCGAGGCATTATGGCGCGCCGCTCGATGAGCGCGAGATCGCGCGTCATTATACGCTGACCAGCGACGACCTGGAAATTGTCGGCCGCCGTCGCGGCGATGCCACCCGGCTCGGCTATGCGATGCTCATGCTATATATGAGATGGCCTGGCCGTGCGCTGGAAGCGGGCGAAGTCCCGCCCGCTCCTGTGCTCGCCTATGTGGCGCAGCAACTCGGCGTCGCGCCGGCAGCCTTCGCGGATTATGCCCATCGGGACCAGACCCGTCGCGAGCATCTCGTCGAAATCCGACGATCGCACGGGTTCAGGATTTTTGACCGCAACGCTTTCCGTGAAGTTGTCGCCTTCTCGGTCCCAATCGCGCAGACCATCATACACCCCGGCCAGATGGCAGACGTCATCGTCGATGAACTCCGGCGCCTGCAGATCCTCCTGCCTTCTCCGTCGATTCTCGAAGCGGTGCTGCGGCGGGCGCGCCAGCAAGCCGAACAGCTTACCTATGAAGTGCTCACGAATGGCCTGCTGCCTGACACCCTTCAGGGCCTGGACGATTTGCTGGCCCGACGACCGGGGCAGGTCGCGACATGGCTATCCTGGATGCGCAATGCGCCACAATCGCCGGCAGCGCGCAACATCCTGCGCCTGATCGAACGGCTCGCCTATATCCGCGCGCTGGGCCTCGATCGCGCCCGTGCCGACATGATCCCGGCTTTGACTTTTGACAGGCTGGCGGACGAAGGCAGCCGCATCACACCCCAGCACCTTGGCGAACTCAATGCCCTGCGCCGCCATGCGACGCTGGCGGCAACCGGCATCCGGCTTGAGGAAAGCCTGACCGACGCCACCCTGACGATGTTCGACAAGCTGTTGGGCAGCATGGCGCGGCCTTGTGGAGAGAGCTTTTGGCATTGGGCCCTCGGCGCTGACGGAGGCCAAGACGGTGCGCGAGTTGCAAGGCCACCTCCGGACGCTCACGGGGTCTTGCCGCCTCCTCATCGACGCGCGCAGCAAGGGCGTGGATTCTCTGGCGCAGATCGAGGCGCTGGACTGGCAGCACTTCGCCGTGGCCGTCGAGCAGGCCGAAGTGCTCGGGCGACCGGAAACCGTCGATCGCACCGCCGAATTGATCGAGCGGCATCGGACGGTGAAGCTCTTTGTCGGCGCTTTTCTCAACGCCTTCGAGTTTCGCGGCGCCGGCGCGGTTCAGGGGCTCCTGTCAGCGCTGGCCATCATCGCGGAGCTATATCGGACCGGCAAACGGCGCTTGCCTGATCGCGTGCCGCTACGCTTTGTGCCGCCCGCATGGCGCCCGTTCGTCCTGCGGGATGGCATCGTTGATCGTGCCGCTTATGAACTATGCGCCTTGTCGCAACTACGCGAGCGGTTGCGAGCCGGGGATATATGGGTCGCGGGAAGCCGGCAGTTTCGCGATTTCGACAGCTATCTCATACCGCCGGCGACCTTTGCGGCGCTGCGCGAGAAGGGGCCGTTGCCGCTCGCCATCGAAACGGATTTCGAGCGCCATATCGAGGAACGGCGCACCAGGCTCGACACGGCGATCGAGCAGGTAACGGTCCTTGCACGGCAAGGGGAGCTGCCCCAGGTTAAGCTTGACGAAAACGGTCTCATCATCTCGCCGCTGAAGGCGGCAACACCGCCCGCCACCGAGATTGCCCGTCGCGCCGCCTATGATCGACTGCCGCGCGTGAAGATCACCGATCTTCTGCTGGAGGTCGATGCCTGGACCGGGTTCAGCGAATGCTTCATCCATCGTCGTTCGGGCCGGGAAGCCGACGATCGCAATGCGCTGCTCACGGTCATCCTCGCCGATGGCATCAATCTCGGCCTCACACGCATGGCGGAAACCTGCCGGGGCGCAAGTCTGCGTCAGCTCGCCCATCTTCACGACTGGCACATCAGCGAAGCCGCCTATGGCGAAGCGTTGGGAAGGCTGATCGACGCCCATCGCGCCATGCCGCTCGCCGCGCTGTGGGGAGACGGCACCACTTCGTCGAGCGACGGACAGCAATTTCATGCCGGGGGCCGTGGGGCCGCGATCGGCGACATCAACGCGCGCAGCGGCAACGAACCAGGCGTTGCCTTCTACACCCATGTCTCGGATCGATATGACCCCTTCGCAAGTCGGGTGATCGCGGCGACCGCTGGCGAAGCGCCCTATGTGCTGGATGGCTTGCTGTATCACCAGACCGGCCTGACGATCGAGGAGCACTACACCGATACGGGCGGGGCATCGGACCATGTGTTCGGCCTCATGCCCTTCTTCGGCTACCGCTTCGCGCCGCGCCTGCGCGACATCAAGGAGCGTCGTTTACACCTCCTTCCCGGCCAAGAATCCGGCCCCTTGCTTGCCGGCATGACGGCCGAACCGATCGCATTGGGTCATGTCGCGGCGCATTGGGACGAACTGCTGCGGTTCGCCACGTCGATCCGCACCGGCACCGTCACTGCTTCGGCAATGCTGCGCCGCTTGTCCGCCTATCCGCGACAGAACGGACTGGCCCTCGCACTACGCGAGCTGGGCCGCCTCGAACGCTCCATTTTCATGCTCGACTGGCTGCGCGACATCGACCTGCGCCGGCGCACCCAGGCGGGCCTCAACAAAGGCGAAGCCCGCAACGCGCTCGCCCGCGCGCTCTTCTTCAACCAGCTCGGCGAACTGCGCGATCGTCGGTTCGAGAACCAGACCTATCGCGCCTCCGGCCTCAACCTGCTCGTCGCCGCCATCATCTTGTGGAACACTCGCTATCTCGAAATGGCGCTGGCGGACATCGGCACAGCCGACGAAATCGCACGCCACATCGCGCCATTGGGCTGGGAGCATATCTCGCTGACCGGTGACTATAGCTGGAATGTTGAAGATCAACCCGATCCGGACGCCTTGCGACCGCTGCGCGCCGTCAACTCCCTACTTGCCGCGTGACGTTCGCTATCCGTTCGCCCTTTCCGTGCAGATACGTCACTTTCGTGTAGTCACCCCCAAAAGCGCTTGCCGGCTACGGGTTTGGAGAGCCCATTGGCACGGAGCGTGAGCACAACGCCCCGTTTGCAAGCAGCGCCGGATGATGGCGAGCACACTGGCAGATAATTCGAGCAGGACGCTCCCCGCCAGTGGCAGAAAGCGTGAGCAGGAAATCAGGCTGTTTGCGAGCACACGCCGCTATGATTGCAAGCGCCTACAGGTAGGAGATGCTGCCGTCGACGCCGTATTTCTCGACCTTGCCGAGGTTCCGGTAGATCGTGACATTCTGTTCGAAGTCATAGGACGAAGCCAGGCGGTTCTTGTAGTTCGTATACCAGCCGGAGAGCTGGGCCTGGATCTTGCCCGACGTGTAACGGACGCCGAGGTCGAAATTGTCTGTCGTTTCCGGCGAGGGATCGGCGGCGTCGGTGCCCGGCGCATACCAGAAGGACTGGTAGAGGTTGTCCGTGCCCGGAACCTGAACACCCTTCGAATAATTACCGAAGACGCTGAATTTCGGCATCACGTTGAACACGACGCCGGCGGTCGGCAGCAGCTTGTCATAATTGAAGACGCGCTTCTGCGGGCGGGCGAAGTTCGGGTTGGCCGCCGCATAGGCATCTTCGGCCGCGTCGTTGCCGCGCATGCAATCCACGAAGCCGCTGTTGCTGCTGGTGAAGCAATATTGGTTCAGGTTGCGCTTGAAGAAGGGTGCGCGCAGGCCGGCATTGACGGTCAGGCGTTCATCGAAGAACTCGCCGCGATATTCGCCCGAGACCTGGTGCAGGATCGCATAGGACAGGCGATCGCGCTTCTGCAGGCGGTTGCCGTCCGATCCCAGCACGGGATTGTCGACCGGGAATACGTCGATCGCATTGCCGTAGGCGTCGAGGAAGCCGACTTCGCCGGTCTGGCGATGGCGGCCGCGATCGTAGCTGTAGGCAAGGCGGACGGTGTTATGATCGTCGATGTCATAGCGCAGCGAGGCGATCAAGCCGAGGCGATCCGTCTTGGTCTGGCTGGGGGCCAGCATGCGGACGGTATCCAGCGTATCGCCATCGCCGTTCAGGTCGGCGCCGACATAGGGCTTGCCGCCGAAATAGCCGGGGAAGAACTGGTCGCCGATCTTGAATGCCGACTCGATGGCTTCCACCGTGCCGCCGCCATTGGCCTTGGTATATTGGTAGCTGGGATCGACGGTCAGGACGAGGCCGTCGCTGAGCGTGAAGCGCGAGCTCAGGCGGATATTGCCCGTGTCGGACGGATTGAACCGATATTCGTAGAGCGAGCCGCAGCTGTTGGCGGTATCCTTCACGCCCGGCGTGGCCGGCGTGACGGTGCAGCGGGCGACTTCATAGAAGCGCTCGTCCTTGGTGATCGGGAAGCGGTTGCTGGAAGCCGATCCGACGACCCGGCCGCCCGCGACATCGGTGCGCAGGGGAACCGAACCGAAGAAGTTGTTGCGGTTCTGGTTCCAGTGGCCGGCGAGCGACACGAAATCGCCATTGTCGCCGACCGGCTGGTAGATCTTGAAGTTATACTGCTGCTTGTCGACCTTGCCGTAGCCGCCATAGATCGCATTGTTGGTCGCGCTGCTGGCGGAGAACCAGGCGCGGGTGCCGAACGAGGTGAATTCGCCGGTGTCGACCAGGCCGAACACGCGGAAGAAATCATATTCGCCGACCGAGCTGACCACCTTCACGCCGAAATCCTGGGAAGGATTGCGCGAACGCAGGTTCACCGTGCTGCCCGAGGCGGCGGCGGTGGGGCTGTCCACGTCGGTGGTGCCGAGGTTGACGTTCACCTGATCGATCAGCTCGGGGTCGATCTGCTGGTTCGAATAGAGCGCATAGCCGCCCGTGTCGTTCAGCGGCAGGCCGTCGAACGTCTGCGAGATGCGCGTGTTGTCGAAGCCGCGGATCGACATCTTGCCGCCGGCCGAGCCGAACGGATCGTTGTTCTGGAAGCTGACGCCGGGAACCAGGTTGATGATGTCGTTCACCGACTGGCCGGGCACCTGATGGGCGATGATCTCCTGGGTGAGGACGACCTTGGCCTTGGGCGTATCGGGCGTGTTCACGCCAGCGACGGCCTTGGGGCCGGCGACGCCGGTGACGACGATTTCCTGATTCTCGAAGTCGATCGAGCCCGTGGACTGGGCGTAAGCGGCGGGCGCCGCCAGAGCTGCAACGGCGCAGCCCAGCAGTAACTTTTTCACTTCATATCCCCTTTTTAGCGGATGGCGTGCCAATGGCCTCCCCTCATGACGCGCCGGAGAAATCTGCATGGCTCCCGAGTGACGGTTGCATGACGTTATTGTTTCACCTGCCTTTGCGGCGGTGCATCATGCGCCGATAGGCGAGATTTTCTGCGAATCCAAGATGTCCCGCAGCAACTCATCGCGATTGGTGTGCGGCTGCGAAACGACTGCTTGCAAAGAGCGAAATCGCCGGATGCGGCCGGTTGTGGCCGTGTCATATCCGTGTAACATTCATCTCTATAATTAATCGGTTTTGCTTGGAGGAGATGATGCGCGGTCTTGGGTTGATGTCGCTGGCGTTGATCGCCATTCCTGCCGCCGCCCACAGCCAGCCGGCCCCGCGTGTGGAGACGGGCTATGAAGTCGGCGCGCTCGGCCTGGCGGCGATCGACCGGGGCGACTGGACTGCGGCCGAGCGGCAGCTTGGCGCGATGCGCGGCGTTTCCGCTGACGATCCTGCCCGCCTGATCAACCTCGGCCGCGTCTATGCGGCCACGGGGCGGCCCGAGCTGGCCGCCGAAAGCTGGCGGCAGGCGCTGCGCTCGCGCCATCATTATGAGGTCACGCTGGGTGACGGCACCGTCACCACGACCGACAAGGTCGCCCGCGCGGCGCTGGCGCAGGTGAGCTTCGTTTCGCGCTGACCCTTTGGCGCGGAAATCGGTTGGGCTGCCGCGCCGCGCTGTAATAGGCGTGGCGCGATGATTCGGCTTTTCGCGCCCCTGCCATGATCCTGCCCGATCCGATCGGGGCGGGGTGGGGCATGTCCTGGATATTGCCGGCGCTGGGCGCGATTCTGGGCCTTGTCGCCGGCAGCTTCCTCGCGGCCCTGGCGCTGCGCTGGCCGCGCGGTCAATCGGTGATGCGGGGGCGATCGGCCTGCGACGCCTGCGGCCACCGGCTTGGCGCCGTCGATCTGCTGCCCGTGTTCGGCCACCTCCTGCGGCGGGGGCGTTGCGCCTATTGCGGCGCGCCTATCGATCGCCGCCATCTGCTGATCGAACTCGCCTGCGGGGGCGTCGGCCTGGTATCCTTGCTGGCCGCGCCGGGGCTGGAGGGGCTGTGCGGCGCCATGTTCGGCTGGCTGCTGGTCGCGCTCATCGCGCTGGATGTCGATCATTTCTGGCTGCCGGACGAATTGGTCGCGGCGCTGGCCGTCGTCGGCGTGGGCGCCGGCCTTGCGGGAATCGCCCCGCCGATGGCGGATCGGCTGATCGGCGGGCTGGCCGGGTTCGCGGGGCTGGCGGTGATCGCGATCCTCTATCGCGTCACGCGGGGCCGCACCGGCATGGGTGGCGGCGATCCCAAATTGCTGGGGGCGATCGGCCTGACCTTGGGCTGGCAGGCGCTGCCGCTGGTGCTGCTGGGCGGTGCATCGGTCGGCCTCGCGCTGCTGGGCGTCCGCCGGCTTCGCGGCGACAGCATCCGGGCCGATCAGGAGGTGCCGTTGGGCGCCCTGATGGCAGTCGTCGCATGGCCGCTGTGGCTCGTCGCGGCCATGGCTTGACGAGGCTGGTGACAAATCCTCAACAATGCCCGGCTAGGACGGGTGAAGCCCGTGGTTAACAGCACGTCACGGACCTGTCATAATGCAGCGCTAGCGGGCGGCGCAGGGGTGGTATTTGATGCAATTGTCTTTCGATCGGCGCGCCCAACGCCTGCTGCGCCGATTGCCGCGTTACTCGGCCTATAATATCGCGGAAATCCTGCTGCTTGCCCTGCTGGCGGTGCAGGGTGCGCGCCTGCTTTATGCGGTGGTGACGCCGGTCGGCCCGGTCGGCGGCTGGCGCGCGGCGGACCGGGCCGTGGGGGCGCCTGTTTCGATCCTCGGCGCATTCGATCCTTTTTTCCGTCTCGCCGATACGCAGGGGCCGGTGGCGGTCACGGCACTGGACATCAAATTGTTCGGCACGCGGGCCGATCAGGCGTCCGGCCGCGGATCGGCGATCATCGGCCTGCCGGACGGCAGCCAGGCGAGCTTCGCCGTGGGCGAGGAGATATTGCCGGGCGTCACGCTGAAGGCGGTCGGGTTCGACAATATCACCGTGCAGCGCGGAGGAACGGACGAGATGGTCTATCTCGACCAGTCCACCCCGGCGGAAGCCGTGGCCCAGGCCGGGGCGGAGGGAGCGGGCGGCATCCCGAGCCCGGCGGTGGCCGCTGGCGACAATTATGACGCCAAGGGCCCGACGCCCGCGCCCCTGCCGCTGATGGACGAAACCGCCGCCACGCCGCGCCTGCGCAACGGCGCGGTCGATGGCGTGGTGCTGCAGCCCAAGGGCGGCGGCAACGCCTTTCGCGCGGCGGGTTTCCAGCCCGGCGACGTGCTGATGTCGGTGGATGGCCAGCCCGTTTCCGATGCCGGCGGTGCCGCGCGGCTGCAATCGCGCCTCCAGCAGGGAGGTGATATTCCGGTGGAAGTTGAACGGGGCGGGCGCATCGTCTCCCTGCGGGTGAAGGCTGGTCAATGAAGCGTCTGGTTCTCGTCTCGGCGCTCGCGCTCGCTCTGGCCTCGCCGGGGGCGGCCCAGCAGATGCTCAACCTGCGCGATGCCGATATCCGCGCCTTCATCCAGGATGCCGCCCGCGTCACGGGCCGCACCTTCATCATCGATCCCCGCGTGCAGGGGAAGGTATCGGTGGTGACGGACCGGCCCTTGTCCCGCACCGAATATCTCGATGTTTTCCTCTCCACGCTGCGCGCCAACGGGCTGGTCGCGGTGCCGACGTCCGGGGGCGCGTTCCGCGTCCAGCCGGCCGATACCGCCGCCGCCCAGCCGGGCCGGGTGGGCACGCGGGGCACGTCCAGCAACAGCTTCGTGACCGAGGTTTTCCGCCTCCAGACGATCGATGCCGCATCGGCGATGGAAACGATCCGCCCGCTCGTCAGCCGCGAGGGATCGGTTACCGCCAATCGCACCGGCAACGCCGTGGTCGTCGCCGACTTCGCCGACAATATCCGCCGCATCCGCGAACTGATCGACCGCATCGATCGCGATGCCGCCACCACCCGGGTGATCGCGCTGCGCAATGCCGGCGCGCGGGAAATCGCCCAGTCGCTGCAGGCCCTGGCCGGGGCACCGCGCGCGGGCGGTGGTGGCGGGGACGGTGCTGCCGCCGCACCTGCCGGGCCGGGCGTGTCCGTCGTCGCGATCGACAGCTCCAACTCGATTGCGTTGCGCGGCGATCCGCGCACGGTGGCGCGCCTCGCGCAGATCGCCGAGGATCTGGACCGGCGGGCGGCGACGGGCAGCGAGATCCGCGTGATCTTCCTGGAACATGCCGATGCGGCGCAGCTCCTGCCGGTTCTCCAGCAGCTTGTCGGCCAGCCGGTGACGCCGGCTTCCTCCTCGACCACGCCGTCGCGCGGCCGTTCCGGCGGCGGCAGGAACGGCGGCAACAACGCCCCTGCCGAAGTGGTGGAAGCGGTGGCCCCCGCCACATCCAGCGCCGCGCCTGTGGGACGCGGCCAGCCGGTCATCGCGCGCTTCGAAGGCGCGAACGCGATCGTGGTTTCCGCGCCCAGCGACATGCAGCGCACACTGGGCGAGGTGATCCGCCAGCTCGATACCCGGCGCGAGCAGGTGCTGGTCGAAGCGATCATCGTCGAGATTTCGGACAATGCCGCCCGCAAGCTGGGCGTGCAGTTCCTGCTGGGCGGGCTGGAGGGCAGCGCCATCCCCTTCGCCGCGACCAATTATTCCAATACCGCGCCCAACCTGCTGACCATTGCCGGCGCCATCGGCGCGCGGGAACTGAACACCACGACGACCACCACCGATAACGGCACGACCACCACGACCACCAACAGCGGCGGCGTGGCCGATCAGCTCGCGCAGGCGGCCGTCGCCTCGATCCTGGGGGCGGGCGGCGGCTTCTTCGGGTTGGGCGGTAAGACCGACAACGGCACCATCTTCGGCGCGATCGTCAATGCGGTGCGATCGGATACGGAATCGAACATCCTGTCGACGCCGTCGGTGATGACGCTGGACAATCAGGAAGCGAAGCTGCTGGTCGGCCAGGAAATCCCCGTCACCACCGGCCAGGCGCTCAGCAACAATTTCGACAATGCCTTCCGCACGGTGCAGCGGCAGAATGTCGGCGTGCAGCTGGAGGTGAAGCCCCAGATCAACGCGGGCGGCGCGATCAAGCTGTTCCTGCGGCAGGAGGTGAGCTCGATCGCCGGGCCGGTCTCCAACGACAATAGCGAGCTGATCCTCAACAAGCGCGAGATCGAGACCACCGTCACCGTCGACGATGGCGAGATCATCGCGCTGGGCGGCCTGCTGGACGACAATGAGCGCAAGACGATCGAGCGGATTCCGCTGCTGAGCGACATTCCCGGCATCGGCGAGCTGTTCAAATCCCGATCGCGTTCGCGCACCAAGACCAACCTGATGGTCTTCATCCGCCCGCGCATCGTGCGCAGCGCCGAGGATGCCCGCATCGTCGCCGCGCAGCGCTACGGCTATATCCGCGACATGCAGGCCGCCCAGCGGCCCGAGCGCGAGCCGACCATCGACGAGATGGTGCGCGGCTATATGGGGGCGGAGCCGCCGGCGCCGGGCGCGGTTCCGGCCCAGCCCGAGATCATAACGCCGTCCGTCCGCTCCTCGCGCGAAGTGGTGCGGCCCGTGCCGGTGCCGCCGTCGAAGGACGAGCAATGAGGATCGCGCGTGGCGATCAGCCGGCGGAGGGGGGCATTGGCCCCGCGGCCGCCGGCATCGCCATCCCCTACGCCTTCGCGCGCCGTTTCGGCGTGGCCCTGATGGCGGGCGAGGACGTGACCGTGGCGCTCCGCGAGGGCGGCGATCCGCGCGCGCTGATCGAGCTTCGGCGCAGCTTCGGCCGGCCTTTCGGCGTGGAGAAGGTCTCCGCCGACCGGTTCGACCGCATCCTTTCCGAAGCCTATGCCATGGACGGGCAGGCGGCCGCCGATGCCGCCGGATCGCTCGGGCTGGGCGACGAGCTGGCGATGCTGGCCACCGACCTGCCGACCGCCGACGACCTGCTCGATTCGGCGGACGATGCGCCGGCCATCCGCCTCATTAACGGCATCATCGCCGATGCCGCGCGGCAGGGCGTCTCCGACATCCATATCGAGCCATATGAAACCGGCCTGATCGTGCGCATGCGGATCGATGGCGTGCTGCGCGAGACGCTGCGCATGCCGCCGCACGTCGCGCCCGTGGTCGTCAGCCGCATCAAGGTGATGGCCCGCCTCGACATCGCCGAACGCCGCGTGCCGCAGGATGGCCGCATCGGCCTTACACTGGGCGGCAAGCTGCTGGACGTGCGCGTTTCCACCTTGCCCAGCCGGGCGGGCGAGCGGGTGGTGCTGCGTATCCTCGACAAGGAGAATGCCGGGATCGAGCTGGACGTGCTGGGCATGCCGCCGGCTATCCTCGCTGCGTTCCGGGATGCCATCGGCGAGCCCAACGGCATCATCCTCGTCACCGGACCGACCGGATCGGGCAAGACGACGACGCTCTATGCCGGCCTGCGCCTGCTGAACGACGGCAGCCGCAACATCCTGACGGTGGAAGACCCGGTCGAATATGCGATCGAGGGCGTCGGCCAGACGCAGGTCAACGCCAAGGTCGGCCTGACCTTCGCCGCCGGCCTGCGCGCCATCCTGCGCCAGGACCCGGACGTGGTGATGATCGGCGAGATCCGCGATCGCGAGACGGCGGAGATCGCCGTCCAGGCCTCGCTCACCGGCCATCTCGTGCTTTCTACCGTCCACACCAACGATGCGGTCGGCGCCATCACCCGCATGCGGGACATGAAGGTGGAGCCTTTCCTGCTCGCCTCCACCCTGCGCGCCGTGATCGCCCAGCGGCTGGTGCGGCGGCTCTGCCCGGTCTGCCGTCATGCCGTCGAGGCGCCGGCCTCGATCGCGGCGCTGCTGGGGATCGCGCCGGGCACGGTGATCCATGAGGCGAAGGGCTGCGATGCGTGCAGCCATACCGGCTATAAGGGGCGCATCGGCGTCTATGAGGCGGTGCGCATCGACGATGCGATACGCGGCCTCATCAACGCGGGTGGCGACGAGACGGCGATCTCCGCCCATGCCTTCCGCAACGCGCCGACATTGACGGCGGCCGCCCGCGCGCTGGTGCTGGAAGGGCGGACCACGGCCGAGGAAGCGGTGCGCATCACCCGGCGCGAGGCGATCGATGCCTAATTATGATTATGTCGCGCTGGATACCGGCGGGCGGGAACGCCGGGGCAGCGTGCGCGCCGATACGCCGAACGAGGGCCGCGCCAAGCTGGAGGCGCGCAAGCTCTATGTCGTCAGGATCGAGCAGGGATCGGAGACCGCGCCCGCGCCGTCGCTCCTGTCGCGGGCCGGCGCGCCCGCGCTGAAGCGCCGGCTCTCGGCCAAGCAGCTCACCCTTTTCACGCGCCAGGTCGCCACCCTGGCGCAGGTCGCCCCGCTGGAGGAGGCGCTCCGCACCATCGCCCGGCAGGCGGAGCAGCCGCATGTCCGTCGCGTGCTGGAAAATGTCCATGCCGGGGTGGTGGAAGGCCGGCGCCTTTCCGATTCCATGGCGCGCGAGCCCAGGAGCTTTCCGCCGCTCTACCGCGCGATGGTGGCGGCGGGCGAAAGCTCGGGCAGCCTGCCCACCATCCTCGATCGCCTGTCCGATCTCCTGGAACGGCAGGCGGCGGTGCGCGCCAAGGTGATGACGGCGCTGGCTTATCCCACCATCCTCGCGCTGGTGGCGGTGGGCGTGGTGTTCGCCCTCATGGTGTTCGTGGTGCCGCAGGTCGTCGCCCAGTTCGACAGCGTCGGGCAGGATCTGCCGCTGCTCACCCGCATCGTCATCGGCATCTCCAACTTCCTGCGCAACTGGTGGTGGGCGCTGGCCATCCTTATCGCGGGCCTTGGCGTTCTCGGCTGGCGCGGCCTCCGGGAGCCGCATATCCGCATGGCGGTGGATCGTTCGATCCTCCGCATCCCGCTGATCGGCCGGCTGGTCCGCGATCTCCACGCCGCCCGCATGGCCCGCACGCTTTCCACCATGGTTTCGAGCCGGCTGCCCCTGCTGGAGGGGCTTACGCTGACGACCGGCACGATCCACAACCGCGCGCTGCGCGCCGCGTCTGCCGATATCGTCGAGGCGATCCGGGGCGGCGGCAGCCTTTCGGTGGCGCTCCGTCGGGCGGGCGTGTTCCCGCCGCTGCTCGTCTACATGACCGCCTCGGGCGAGGCCGCCGGCAAGCTCGATATCATGCTGGAACGGGCGGCCGACTATCTGGAACGCGAATTCGATGCCTTTACCAGCGCCGCGCTTTCGCTGCTGGAACCGGCCATCATCGTGCTGATGGGCGGAATCGTCGCTATAATCGTTCTGTCCATTCTCCTTCCCATTCTTCAGCTCGATACGCTTGCGGGCGCATGAGGACATCCATGGAAATTCTCGAACAGACCGCCAAGACGCGCCGCCGGCGCCGGGACCGGCGGGAACACGGCTCCGCTTCTCCGAGGCGTTCCGCCGAACACGGCTTCACGCTTGTGGAACTGATGGTGGTGATCGTCATCATCGGCCTGCTCACCACCATCGTCGCGATCAACGTGCTGCCCAGCGGCGACAAGGCCCGCGTGGAAAAGGCGAAGGCCGATATCTCCCTGCTGGAACAGGCGATGGAGATGTATCGCCTCGATAATCTGACCTATCCGGGCACGGCCGATGGCCTGCAGGCGCTGGTTGCGCCGCCGGCATCGCTCACCCGGCCGGAACGCTATCGCCGGGGCGGCTATGTGAAGAAGCTGCCGGAAGACCCTTGGGGCAATCCCTATCAATATGCCTCGCCCGGCCAGCACGGCGCGTTCGACATCTTCAGCTACGGCGCCGACGGCCGCGAAGGCGGCGAGGGCGACGATGCCGATATCGGCAACTGGAAATAGGCCAGCGCCCGGAGAGCATTCAAGTGAGCCGCGCCGTTGAGCATGGCGCTCGCAAGCGCCTCGCCGAACACGGCTTCGCGTCCCCGCGGCGTTCCGCCGAACACGGGTTCAGGTCCCTGCGGCGTTCTGCCGAACACGGCTTCACGCCTGTGAGGCGTTCCGCCGAACATGGCTTCACGCTTGTCGAGCTGATGGTGGTGATCGCGATCATCGGCATTTTGACCGGGGCGGTGGTGCTGGCCATGCCCGATCCGCGTGGCGACCTGCGCGATCAGGCGGAGCGGTTCGCCGCCCGTGTCCGCGCCGCGCAGGATGCCGCCGTGATCGAGGCGCACGAGATGGCGCTGTGGGTGACGGCCGACGGCTATGGCTTCGAACGGCGCGAACGGCGCGGCTGGCGGCGGCTGGATGAAAGGCCGTTCGACGATCGCGATTGGGAAGGGGCGCAGGCCATCGTCGGCGATGCCGGCCGCGCCCGCGTGATCTTCGACACCACCGGCCTTTCCGAGCCGCTCGATCTCGCGCTGGTGCGCAACGGCACGCGGGTGACGGTGCATATCGACGCCGACGGGACGATCGATGTCGGCTCCTGATCGCCACGGCGCCGCCGAACACGGCTTCATGTCTTCTAGGCGTTCCGCCGAACGCGGCTTCGCGTCCCAGCGGCGTTCCGCCGAACACGGCTTCACGTTCCCGCGGCGTTCCGCCGAATACGGCTTCACGCTGATCGAGCTGATGGTCGCGCTGGCGGTGTTCAGCATCGCGGCGCTTGCCCTGCTGCGGCTGGAGGGCGCGACGCTCACCAGCACGGGGGTGCTTGCGGACCGCACGATCGGCCAGATCGTCGCGCGCAACCTAGCGGTGGAGGCCTTGACCGATCCCGTCGCGCCGTCGTTCGGCGAAGCGCGCGGGCGGGAGGAGAATGGCGGCCGCAAATGGACGTGGACGCGCCGCTCCGTCCGCGCCACCGATCTCAACCTTCAGCAGATCGACATTGCCGTCACCGACGATGCCGGCCGCCCGGCGGGCTCGCTCACCGTGTTCAGGGCGCTGCAATGACCCGCCCAGCGCCCAGGGGAGAACACGGCTTCAGGCCCGTGATGCGTTCCGCCGAACACGGCTTCACTTCCTTGATGCGCTCCGCCGAACACGGCTTCGCGTCCCTGCGGCGTTCCGCCGAACACGGCTTCACGCTTGTCGAGCTGATGATCTCGCTGCTGATCTTCGGGCTGCTCGCCTCGGCCGGGGTGGCGCTGCTGGGCTTCAGCGTGCGGGCGCAGGAGGCATCGCGCGAGCGGCTGGGCGAGATTGCCGCGATCCGCCGCGTCGGTGCCATCATGACGTCCGATCTCGCGCAGGCGGCGCCGCGCATGGTGCGGGACGAGGGCGGCGTCCGCCAGGTCGCCTTCACCGGCGAAGGCGGCGGCCCCGGCGCCGTCGCGCTCGGCTTCGTCCGGCGGGGCTGGAGCAACGGCGGATCGGCGGCGCGCGCCTCGCTCCAGCGCGTCGAATATCGCCTGGTCGACGACCGGATCGAACGGCTGACCTGGCCGATGCTCGATGGCGCGCAGCCTTCCCGGCCGGGCACCGTCATCCGAGGCGTGAAGTCGCTCACCATGCGCTACCGCCGCAAGGGCGAATGGCGCGATCGCTGGGACCCGGAGCGGCCCGAGGCGATGCCGGACGCCGTGGAAGCGGTGATCGATATCGAAGGGATCGGCCCCGTCCGCCAGCTCTTCCTCACCGGCACGGGGAACGGGCCGTGAAGGAGCGGGGGCATGCCGAACGCGGCGGGGCGCTGCTCACCGTGCTGTTGCTGGTGGCGGTGATATCGGTGCTGGCCGTCGCGGCGCTGGAGCAGCTTCGCCTATCCACCCGGCTTGCCGCCAACGGCGCCGCGATCGATCAGGCGCGCGCTTATGCGCTGGCGGCCGAGGCGATGACGCTCGATCGCATGGGCGTGCTGGCGGGGCGCGATACGGGCAAGACCACGCTGGCCGGCGGCTGGAACGGGCGGGCCTTTGCGGTGCCGCTGCCGGAAGGGATCGTTTCGGCTACTCTGTTCGACGGCGGCAATTGCTTCAACCTCAACAGCGTCGCCGAAGGCTTGCTGGCCGGCGATTATGCGCCGCGTGAGCTTGGCATCCGCCAGTTCATCGCGCTGATGGAAGCGCTGGGCATCGATCCCACCGATTCGCGCCGCGTCGCCGCCTCGCTCGCCGACTGGATCGATGCCGATGCGGCTCCCAATCCCGATGGGGCGGAGGATGATTTCTACCTCCAGTCGGCGACGCCCTATCGCGCCGCCAACACCCTGCTGGGCGACGTCAGCGAGCTGCGCGCGGTCGCCGGCGTCACGCCCGAAATCTATCGGCTGCTCCGCCCATGGGTGTGCGTGCTGCCCAATACCGATCTTTCGCCGATCAACATCAACACGCTTGCCATGGATCAGGCCCCGCTCATCGCCATGCTGATGCCCCAACGGATCGATCTCAACCGCGCGCGCCAGATCCTCGCCCAGCGCCCGGCCGATGGCTGGAACAGCTCGGTCGATTTCTGGAACCTCTTCACCGCCCGCGGCGATACGCCGGACATGGAGGCAATGAGCCAGGTTTCGCTCCGCACCCGCTGGTTCCGGCTGGAGCTTGACGTGGAAATCGGTGGCGCGCAGTTGAGCGAGACGGCGCTGATCGACGGGGCATTGGCGCCCGCGCGGATCGTGGCGCGCAGCTGGGGGAGCGACGAATGAGCGACGATCGCTACCTGCTGCTCTTCCCCGGCGACGAGGGCGCGCTGCTGGGCGGCTGGCTGCGGATCGCCGGTGGCGCCGTCGTCGGCCGTGGGCGCGATATCCCGGCCGTGGGGGAGGGGGAGGACGAGCGGATCGTCGCGGTGGCGCCCGGCCCCGACGTCACCGTCCACTGGCTCGACCTGCCGAACCTTTCGCAGGCGCAGGCTGCCGCCGCCGCCAGGCTTGCCGCCGCAGATGTCGCGGCCGAGCCGGTCGATCGCCTCCACATCGCGGTCGGCCCGGCCGGCGAGGATGGCGCGCGGGCGATGGCGCTGGTTTCGGGATCGCGGATGGCGGCCTGGGTGGCGGGGCTGCAATCGCTCGCGCTCGATCCCGATCATGTGGTGCCCGAAACCCTGCTGATCCCGCCGGCCGCCGAAGGCGCGCGGC
Source organism: Sphingomonas sp. MM-1 (assembly GCF_000347675.2). Classification (NCBI taxonomy): domain Bacteria; kingdom Pseudomonadati; phylum Pseudomonadota; class Alphaproteobacteria; order Sphingomonadales; family Sphingomonadaceae; genus Sphingomonas; species Sphingomonas sp. MM-1. The sequence continues at coordinate 71,520 of NC_020561.1, forward strand.
GCTGGGCGCGGGGTGATCTCCACCTGGTGCGGGGCGACCGCATCGCCTTCGCGGCCGAAAGCGTCGTTGCCGATGCGCTCGTCGATGGCCCGGTGGAGGAACTGGACGACGCGGCGGTCGAGGCGGGGCTGGCCGGCGCGCTGGCCGCCATTCCGGTCGATTTGAGGCAGGGGGCCTTCGCCAAGCGGCGTCCCTGGGCCGTGGACTGGAAATCGCTGCGGCGCATGGCCTGGATGGTGGCGGGGCTTTGCCTGCTGACCCTGCTGATCCAGGGCGCGCTGATCCTGCGCTACACGGTCGCGGCCGATGCGGTGGAGCGCGAAACCGGCGTGATCGCGGCCAAGGCCCTTCCCCGCGCGGGCCGCATCGTCAATGCCCGCGCCCAGCTTGCCGAGCGGCTGGCCGAATTGCGCGGCGCCGGCATGGGCTTCGGCGCCACGGCCGCCGCCTTGTTCTCGGCGGTGCGCGATACCGCGAATATCGAGCTTTCATCGCTCCGCTACGATCGCGACGGCAGCCTGCGGGCGACGGTGGAGGCGAGCGCTGCCAGCGACATCGCCGCCCTGCAGCAGCGCATCGCCGCGCAAGGCTTCACGGCGGATGCCGGCGAGCCGCGATCGGGCGGCGGCCGGCAGATCGCCGAGCTGACGGTGCGCGGCCAATGAGAAGAAGCCCGATGATCGAACGTTTCCGTCCCTGGTGGAGCCAGCGTTCCCAGCGTGAGCGCATCATGCTCGCGGTGATGGCGGGCCTGCTGCTGCTTACGCTTGGCTGGCTGCTGCTCGTCCGGCCGATGGGCGATGCGCTGGCCGATTCCCGCGCGCGTTACGATCGCGCCGTCACCGCCCGTGGCGAGGCGCAGGTGCAGGCCGATGCGATCGCCGCGTTGGAACGGGGGAAGCCGAAGGCGCTGCCGGCCCCGATCGACAAGTGGATCGGCCAGCGAGCGGGGGAGGCGGGCTTCACCGTCGCCCGCGTCGATCCGGTCAGCGCGGCGCAGGCGACGGTCGTGATCAACGCGGTGCGCCCGCAGGCCTTCTTCGCCTGGCTCGCCGATATGGAGCGGCGGGACGGGCTGGTGGTCGAAGGGCTCAACGCCACCACCAACAATGATGCGACGCTTGCCGTCGAAGCCACGTTGCGGACGCGCGCGCCATGATCCGCCTTCCCGTCCGTCGCGTCGTCCTGTTCCTGGCGCTGCTCGTGCTGGCCCTGATCGCGCTTTTCCCGATGCGGATCATGCTGGGGGCGATGGGGCTGGGCAGCGCGGGCCTTTCGGTGCGCGAGGTGCGGGGCAGCATCTGGTCCGCCCGGCTGGCGGAGGCGCGCTTCGGATCGGCGGAGCTGGGCGACATGAAGGCGCGGCTCAACCTGTTTCCCTTGCTGGTCGGCCGGGCGCGGATCGATCTGGATCGCGCGGAGACGGGCGGCTCCTCCTCGCTCAAGGGTGCGGTCAGCGTCACGCGGCACAGCATCGGCGTGGATGACGTGACGGCGCGCCTGCCCGTGGCCAGGCTTTTCGCGCCGATGCCGGTCGCGGCGCTCGACCTCAGCGATGTCAGCATCCGGTTCCGGCAAGGGGCGTGCGATCGCGCCGATGGCCTCGTCCGCGCGGAAATCCAGGGGGACGTGCCGGGGCTGGCGCTGGCCAACGGGCTCAGCGGCACGGCGCGCTGCGATGGCGACGCCGTGCTGCTGCCGCTCGCCAGCCAGAGCGGCATGGAACGCCTGTCGCTGCGCATCGGCAAGAGTGGCGGCTATACCGCCGATTTCGTCGTCCGGGGCGCCGATCCCGCCACCAGCCGCGCGCTCGAGGCCAACGGCTTCGCCGCCTCGGCCGATGGATTGAAGCTTTCCGTTGCGGGAACATTGTGATGCGTCTTGCCCTGATCGCCCTTCTCGCCACGCTGGCGGGGTGCAGCGGCGCCCAGCCGTCCGCCTCCCGCCGGGCCGCGCCGCCGGCCGCTCCGGTGGATGACGGCATCCCACTCGGCACGCTGCCGCGCCAGCAGCTCGCCGCCGGCCAGTGCGCGCTTTTCCTGTGGAAGGCCGGCAATGAAGCGCGGCTCGTGCTGATGGCGCGGGTCGATCCGCCGATGGCGCGGATCGCGATCGGCGGCCAGCAGATGGACCTTGCCCGCACCAACATCGCCGCCGGGGACGGCGGCAGCATGTTCGCCAACGCGGTCTATAGCGACGGCACCACCACCGTCACGCTCGACGTCAGGCTGGAACAGCGATCGACGCTGCAGGGCGGCGCGGTGGTGACGGACGGATCGCTGCGGCTGGACCGGCCGGACGGAGAAAGCTTCGTCATGCCGGCCGCGGGCCTGCTGGCCTGCCGCTGATCGCCCGTCAGGCGTCCAGCGGTCGGCCCTTCGTCTCCGGCACGAGGAACGCCATCGTCAGCAGGCTGATCGCGGTGAAGATCACCGGATACCAGAGCCCGGCATAGAGATCGCCCGTCATCGCAACGATGGCGAAGGCGGTCACCGGCAGGAAACCGCCCACCCAGCCGGTGCCGACATGGTAGGGCAGCGACATGGCGGTATAGCGGACGCGGGCGGGGAACAATTCAACCAGCATCGCCGCCATCGGGCCATAAAGCGCGGTCGCCGCCACCACGAACAGCAGCAGGATCGCCGCGATGCCGGGCAGGTTCATCCGCGCCGGGTCCGCCTTCAGGGGGTAGCCGCCATCGGCCAGCGCCTTGCGGATCGCGGCGGTCTGTTCGGCCTTCAGCGTCTTCAGCGCATCGGCGCCGAGCCCGGTGCCGTCGGCCGGGCGCAGGCGCGCCTCGCCGATCCGCACCTCGGTCGCCGTGCCGGCGGGCAGATCGGCGCTGCGATAGGGGATGCCGCCGGTAGCCAGCACGCCCTTGGCGATGTCGCACGCGCTGGAGAATTTCGCGGCGCCCACGGGATCGAACTGGACCGAGCAGGTAGCGGGATCGGCGGCGACCACCACCGGCGTCCGCCGCTGCGCCTCCACCAGCGCGGGATTGACGAAGCCGGCCAGCGCATGGAAGGCCGGGAAGAAGGCGACCAGCCCCAGCAGCATGCCGCCCAGCATCACCGGCTTGCGGCCGATCCGGTCGGAAAGCCAGCCGAACAGGACGTAGCAGGGGGCGGACGCCAGCGTCATCGCCATCACCACGATATTCACCGTCGCCGGCGCGACCTGCAGCGATTTTTCCAGGAACACCTGGATATAGAAGAAATAGCAATACCAGACGGCGCCCTGCGCGCACATCACGCCGAAGAAGGCGAGCAGCACCAGCCGCATGTTGCTCCATCGGCCGAACGCCTCGGCCAGCGGCGCGCGCGATATCTCGCCTTCCTCGCGCATCTTCTCGAAGGTAGGGCTTTCGGTCAGCTTCATCCGCATCCAGATGGAGATGGCGAGCAGCCCGGCGGAAACGAGGAACGGCACGCGCCAGCCCCAGGCGGTGAACGCCTCCTCGCCGATCGAGGTGCGGGTCGCCAGCACCACGACCAGCGCGGCGATCAGCCCGAAGGCGGCGGAGGCCTGGATCCAGCTCGTCGAAAAGCCGCGCCGGTCGGAAGGGGAATGTTCCGCCACATAGATGGCCGCGCCGCCATATTCGCCGCCCAGCGCCATGCCCTGGAATATCCGCATCAGGATCAGCAGCGCCGGCGCGATGGCCCCGGCCTGGGCGTGCGTGGGCAGCAGGCCGATCGCGAAGGTGGCGCCGCCCATCAGCGATACGGTGATGAGGAAGGCGCCCTTGCGGCCCAGCCTGTCGCCCATGCTGCCGAACAGGATGGCGCCCAGCGGACGGAAGGCGAAGCCGGCGGCGAACAGGCCAAGCGCCGCGACGAAGCCGGCGGTTTCCGTCAGCCCGGCGAAGAACACCTTGGCGATGACCGGCGCCAGCGCCCCGAAGATGAAGAAATCATACCATTCGAATGCGGTTCCGGCGGCCGATGCCACCACCACCCGCCGCATCGAGGCGCGCTGCCCCGCTAGTCCGCCCATCGACATCCCCACTTTCCGCTTTCCCGCTTCTCTGCGCGAGGTGGAGCGGGGACCGCAAGCCCCATCAAGCCGGCCGCTTGAGCCCTTGCGATACTTTTGTCGCCCTGGGCGGCTGGGCGGGCACCTTCAGGCCGCCCCGGAACCAGAAGGACCATACCGCCAGGCTGCCCAGCAGGGCCAGCGCCAGGCCGGAAACCGTCATCACCAGCCGATAGGGCAGGCCGCCTATCTTGGCGGCGTGCAGGGGATAGAGCGCGTTATAGGCCTTCACCGCCCGCGGGAGCGCGCGGGCATCGCGGGTCCGGACCAGTGCGCCGCTGTCGGCCGCGAACCACAATGTCGTGCGGCCGTTGGGGATCCACTCGTCGGGCTGGCGCATCCGCAGGCTGATGAGGCCGTTGTCGTTGCGCGGCAGCGAAAGGATGCGGAATTCGGCATCGGGATAGAGCGAGCGGGCCGTGTGGATCATCCGGGTCCAGTCTGGATGATCGGCCAGCACCGCCTTGCGCGGCGCGGGCGGCTTCAGCGCGACCTTGATCTGCGCCGGGGCGGAGGGCCCGAGGAATATGCCCGCCAGCGGCTGGAAGACGAGGATCGATCCGGTGACCAGCGATAGCGCGAGGAGGGGGGCCGCCACCACGCCCAGATCGCGATGGTGGCGCACGATCGCGGGACGGCTCAGGCGCTTGGGCAGCAGCCTGAAGGCAAAGGTCTTGCGCGTCCGCCACCACAGGATCGTGCCGGAGATGACGAAGAACAGCCCGCAGACGGCGGCGATGCCGATCACCGTTTCCCCGGTGTCGCCGGCAAACAGATGGTGATGGAAATCGAACAGCCAGATTTCCGGGCGTTGCCATTGGCTGTCCCAGCGGGTGACGATCGTTCCCGCCTGATCGCTATAGGCGCCGGCGTCGCCGGCATAGCTCAGCCGGTTCAGGCCGAAATCGCGCGTGGCGAAGATGATGCTGCGCGGCCGGGTGGCGGGATCGGCCATGATCCGCTCCACGCCGGCCGCGATCGCCTGCGTATCCCACAGCTGGGCGTCGCGGGCGTGCGGCAGCATCACCCACGCATCCTTGTGGACCAGCACGGCCCCGCTGAGACCGAGCAGCGCCAGGAGGAGACCGATCAGTCCCCCAGTCCAACGGTGCAGGCGATCTAGCAGCCGCATGTCTGGCGCATTCCCCGGATCATCAGAAACGATAATCCCAGCCGAGGGTGAAGGTGCGCCCGCGCCCCGAATAGAAACGGGTATCGTCCGTGGGCCGCTGGGTATCGCTGTTATAGTCTATGTAGAATTTGTCGAAGAGGTTCTGCACCGCCAGCGTGATCCCGCCGAATGCCGTCTGGTAGCGGACGGTGGCGTCGGTCAGGTTGTAGCCGCCGAAATCATTGCTGCGATCGGCCCCGGCGAAATCGGGAAGCGGGCTGTAATCGAACCGGCGCGCGAAATAGAACTGGGTCTGGATACGAGCCGAAAGCGGGCCGCGATCATAGCTTGCCGCGAAGTTCAGCCGGTCGGGCGAGATATTGGCGCCGTCCAGATCGATATTCACCTTGTCGATGCCGTCGTCGGGCGTGCCGTCCGTGCGGCCGATAAGGTGGGCATAGCCCATGGAAAGCTTGAGGCCCGGCACCGGCGGCTTCACGCTCAGGTTCAGCTCCAGTCCCTGGATCTCCACCCGTTGCCGCTGCACCTCGAACACGCCGTTCACCAGCACCAGCAATTGGCCGTTCTTGCTGGTCGACCAGAAATAGGCCGCGCTGGCATCGATCGGGCCGCGCTTCACCTCGACGCCGATTTCGCGGTTGTTCGAGACGATGGGGCTGATGTCGAGATAGTTGCTGAGGTCGACGCCGTCCCTGTTGATCGATCGCGTGATGCGGCCCACGTCGGGAACCGTATAGCCCTCGGCATAGCTCACATAGGCGCGGATGCCCTGTGCCGGCTCGAAGATCGCGCCGCCGTTCAGCAGCGTGTCGCTGAACTTGGGCGATCCGCCCTTCACCTGGCGCGAACCGTAGGAAGCGAGGGTGGTGAAATCGTCGATCTTGATCCGCACATTCTCATTGCGGACGCCGCCGGCCAGCCGGACCTTGCCGTCCAGCAGCGCGAGATTGAGCTGTCCGAACGGAGCGAGGCTGCGGAAATCGGTGGGCGGCACCCAGACGCGCCCGGTCAGCAGCAGGGCCTGCTCGGTCTTGTCGAACAAAGTGTCGAACCCGATTGTGGCCGTCAGCGCATCCCAGCCCGGCAGGGACCGTTCGTAGCTGAACTTCGTGCCGATCTTGCGGGACCGATTCTGGGATTGATCGACCAGCGTGCCATAGGGAGCGATCGACGCATCCTGGAAGGTGGCGACGGGCGCAGGATCGCTGCCGAACGTATCGCGCGTGCGGCTGTAGAAGACCTGGGTGACGAGATGGCCGTCGGCCAGATTGTCGTCGGTGAAGGAAAGCGCCGCGCTCTGGGCGAGATTCTTGGCCGGCAGGCCCGGCGGCGTGCCGCGAACCGTGGAACTGGGCAGGCCGATATCCCTGTCGCCGGGAACCGAGACATAGTCGGCATCGCTTTTCAGCTCGTAGCGGCTCAGGATCAGGTCCAGCCGGGCGCTGTCGCTGACGGCATAGCCGAGACGGCCGAAGAGCGACCAGCTCTTGGAATCCATCGTCTCGCCTTGGACGTTGTCGATGCCGATGCGGTTGCCGTGGCCGTCATAGAAGGCGCCGCGCTTTTCGAATGCGGCGCCGAACGTCGCGTCGAACCGATCGATCTTGTAGGACAGCAGGCCGGCGACCTTGCCGCCCAGCCCGTCGTCATGAAAACCATCGTCCGCGGTGCCCTGGATGAGCGTGCGGCCGCTCAGCCCGTCCACCCTGGGCGGGCCAACCGTCACCTGATTGACGATGCCGCCGGCACCGCCGATGCCCTGCAAGGCATTGGACCCGTAGATCAGCTCCACCCGATCGACGAAGAAGGGATCGATGGTGAAGCCGTCGCGCGATCCGTCGCGCAGCGGCGTGGACTGGGGAATGCCGTTGATCGCGTAGAGCGGCGATCGGCCGCGCAGCGATTCTCCCGATCCCGAAAGCTTCTGGCGGGTGGGCGAGAAGGATGGGGTAAGCGTCGATATCGCATCCACCACCGATCCGCTGATCGCCACCTGCTGGTTGAGCGCATCATTGTCGATCACGTCGATGGTCAGCGGCAGGGCGCTTGCCGGCAAGGCGCTGCGGGCAGCGGTGACGACGATATCGCCATCGCCATCGCGCTGGCCTTCGCTGCCGATCGTCTGTGCGGCGAGGGGCGGAGCGGCGAGCATGGTTCCGATGGAGAATAATGTCCGCAATGTCAGCTTCATGGCGACCCCTTATCTTAGCCGGCGTGGCCGCTACAGGAGCGACCCGGCTATTGCAAGTGATTATCATTAATCTGCGGAGCGGACATGCTTCTTCCACCCGCACGTCGCGCGCGGTGTGGCTTGACGCCTAAAATTGCGGATAAGTGACGGAATTCCTTACAATCCGGAAATTGCGTTAACTATATTGCACTGCAAAAAACGGACGTTGTGACGGTTTGGCCCGATGCTTGCTGGCATATCGGGGCGTATGTCACTGTAAGGGTTTGTCGAATGAAGAAATTTCTCGTTGCCGCCTCGATCATGGCTTCCGCCCTCATCGGCAGCCAGGCCGCGTCCGCCGCGGTTTTCCCCATCAACGTGTCGCAGGGATCCAACTATTTCGGGAATACCGGGCTGTCGAACGGGACCGGGTTCACCGACACCTTCACCTTCACCCTTTCCGAAGACATGCTGGCCAACCTTACGGTGTTCTCGATTTCGCTCGGGCGGCTCCAGAACGTGGATTTCACCTCGATCCTGTTCGATGGCCACGCCCTGCAGCCGGACGGCAGAACTGGAAACATCGAAAGCTGGTATCTCGACCCGATCTTCCTGACGGCCGGCGAGAAGGCGATCGAGATCACTTATAACGTGTCGGGTGCGTCCTCTGGCTCGCTGGCGAGCTATTCCGGCATCCTTAATATCGCGGCCGTCCCGGAACCGGCCACCTGGGCGATGATGCTGGTGGGCTTCGGCGTCGTCGGCGCTTCGATGCGCCGTCGCAACAGCGGCATCCGCCTGCCTCAGGCGGCCTGAGGCAAATGATCGTGCCGCCGGCGAAGATGCTGGCGGCACGATCATGCCAAATATTGCTCCGAATGCGTCGGCTTCTGCCTGAAAACGGCAAGCCTGATGGCATTGTTGCGACCTAATCTACAGCGGTTTCATCCGGAAAAATCGCCAGAATTTCTGTCTCGCTGAGGCCGAGGTCGCGGAGTATCGCCCGGCTATCGGCACCCGCCAGGGGCAGCGCCCCGGAACGCGCCAGCAGCTTTCCGTCGAACGCGATCGGCAAGGTCGGCAATCGCGTGGGAGTGCCGTCCGCCAGAGTGACGGGTTCCAATGCGCCGGATGCGGCGAGGTGGGGATCGTCGAACATGTCCTCGGGCCGGGCGATCGGGGCGAAGGGGAGGCCGGTGCCTTCGAGGCGGGCGATCACCTCGGCGCGGGTGAAGCCGGCGATCAGGTCGCGGATGCGGGGCAGGATGCGATCGCGCTGGAGGACGCGCTCATTGTTGTGGCGGAGGCTTTCGTCCGCCCAGAGATCGTCGAGGCCGAAGAGGGCGCAGAATTTCTCCCACAAGGCATCGGTGACGACGCCGATGAAGACGGGATCGTCCTTCGTTTCGAACACGTCGTAGATCGCCCAGGCGGAGATGCGGGCGGGCATGGGGCTGGCGGCTTTGCCCGTGACGGCGAGCTGGGCCATGTGCTGGCCGACCAGATAGACGGTGGTTTCGAACAGCGATGCCTGGATCAGCTTGCCCTTGCCGGTGCGGTGGCGTTCCTCGAGCGCGGCCAGCACGCCGATGACGCCGAACATGCCGCCGGTGACGTCGATGACGCTGGAGCCGGCGCGGAGCGGGCGGCCTGGCGGGCCGGTCATATAGGCGAGGCCGCCCATCATCTGCGCGACCTCATCCAGCGCGGTGCGTTCTTCATAGGGGCCGGGAAGGAAGCCCTTGGCCGAACAATAAATGAGGCGCGGATTGACGGCGGCCAGCGCCTCGTAGCCCAGCCCGAGCCGGTCGAGCGCGCCGGGACGGAAATTTTCGATCAGGATATCGGCGCGTTCGGCCAGCCGGCGGGCGACCTTCAGCCCGCGTTCGGATTTGAGGTCGAGCGCGATGCTGCGCTTGTGCCGGTTATACATGGGGAAATAACCGGCCCCGGAGCCGAGCAGCGTGCGGGTCTTGTCTCCCTCCGCGGGCTCGACGCGGATCACGTCCGCCCCCAGCGCCGCCAGCATCGCGCCGGCGGCCGGACCCATCACCATGTGCGTGAATTCGACGACCCGAAGGCCGGCGAGCGGTGCGGGCGCCGTCATGCCGCCACCTTGCCGAAGCCGAGCGGCAGGCCGGCATCGGGCGTGAAGCCGTAGAGCGGTTCGCCGGGCAGGGCATCGGCGATGATCGCGCGGACCTTCATCAGCTTTTCGAGGTCGATGCCCGTTTCATACCCCATGGCCTCAAGCATGAAGACCAGATCCTCCGTGACGATGTTGCCCGATGCGCCCGGCGCGAAGGGGCAGCCGCCGAGGCCGCCCAGGGACGCATCGAGCGTGGTGATGCCTTCCTCCAGCCCCGCGAGCGCATTGGCGAGGCCGAGGCCGCGGGTGTTGTGGAGATGAAGCGTGTTGAGCCGGCCGTCGCCCACCTCCGCCTTCACCGCGCGGACGAGGCGGCGGACCTGGGCGGGATTGGCATAGCCGGTGGTATCGGAGAGCCCGACCTCGACCGCGCCGGCTTCGATCGCGGCCGCCGCGAGGCGGACGACGCTCGCTTCGCTGACGGGGCCTTCGATCGTGCAGCCGAAGGCGGTGGCGAGACCGACCTCGAAATGCGGACGGGAATCGGCCGGCTGGCTGGCGACGAGTTCCGCGATGGCGCGGATTTCGGCCAGCATCGCCGCATGATCCTTGCGGACATTCCTGAGGCTGTGGGTTTCGGACATGGAGAAGGGGATGGATATCTTTTCCGCGCCGGCGGCGATGGCGCGCTCCGCCCCCTTGAGATTGGGGACGAGCGCCGCAACGGCGAGCCCTTCCAGGCCCTTGGCAAAGGCGATGAGATCGGCCGTGTCCGCCATCTGGGGGAGCAGCGACGGCGGCACGAAGCTGCCCACCTCGATCTCGGGGACGCCGGCGGCGGCCTCGGCGGCGATCCAGGCCTTCTTGGCTTCGAGCGGCATCACCCGGTCGATGCTCTGGAGGCCGTCGCGCGGGCCCACCTCGCTGATGTGGATGCGGGTCATGCCTTGGTTTCTCCGAGATAGATCCACGGCCGGGCCTTGCGGTCCGCGGCCTGGAAAGCGGCGATGTCCGCCCTGTGCTTGAAGGTGAGATCGATGGCGTCGAGCCCTTCGAGGAGCATGGCCTTCGCCTCCGCGCCGATATCGAAGGGCCAGGCGCGGCCATCGGCAAGGGAGACGCGCTGGGCGGGAAGGTCCACCGTGACCGCACCGCCATCGGCCGCGATCCCGGCGATCGCATCGGCGGGGAGGACGACCGGGACGATGCCGTTGCGGGTGCAGTTGCCGGCGAAGATCGGCGCGAAGCTCGGTGCGATCACGGCACGGATGCCATATTCGGCAAGCGCCCAAACGGCATGTTCCCGGCTCGAGCCGCAGCCGAAATTGACGCCGCCGAGCAGGATGCGCGCATCCGCATAGGCCGGCTTGTTGAGCACGAAGGCGGGATCGGGATCGCGGCCGCCGGGCGAGAGATATCGCCAGGCGGAGAAAAGGCCGTCGGCGAGGCCGGTCTTCCCCGTGCTCTTCATCTCGCGCGAGGGGATGATCGCATCGGTATCGATATTGTCGCGGATCAGCGGCGCGGCCGTGGCGGTAAGGACGATGAAGGGGGTCATGCCGCAATGTCCCGCGGATCGGCGATGCGGCCGGCGATGGCGCTGGCGGCCACGGTTTCGGGGCTCGCGATATGGGTGCGGATGCCCGGACCCTGCCGCCCTTCGAAGTTGCGGTTGGTCGACGAGATGACCCGCGAGCCCGCGGGAAAGCTCTCCCCGCCGGCATAGAAGCACATGGAGCAGCCGCTCATCCGCCATTCGAACCCGGCTTCGGTGAAAACGCGGTCGAGCCCCTCGGCCTCGGCGGCACGGCGCACCGCCATCGATCCGGGAACGACGAGCGCCTTGACGCCGGGCGCGACATGGCGGCCCTTGAGCAGGGCGGCGGCGCGGCGGAGATCGGAAAGTCGGCCGTTGGTGCAACTGCCGATGAAGGCGGCATCGATCGGGGTGCCGCCGATCGGCTGGCCGGGGCCGAGGCCGATATAAGCGAGCGGCCGTTCGGGCGCGTCGATCGGCACGGCGCCCGATATGCCGGCGCTGTGCTCGGGCGAGGTGCCCCAGCTCACCATGGGTTCGATCGTCGCGGCATCGATGGCGATCTCCGCATCGAAGGCGGCGCCGAAATCGGTGGCGAGCGTCCGCCATTCGGCGACGGCGGCCGCGAGCATCGGCCCGCCGGGGGCATAGCGGCGGCCGTCCAGCCAGGCGAAGGTTTTTTCGTCCGGCGCGATCATCCCCGTCATCGCCGCGAATTCGGTGGCCATGTTGCAGAGCGTCATCCGCCCTTCCATGTCGAGCGCCTCGACGGCGCTGCCGGCGAATTCCACGGCATGGCCCTTGCCGCCGCCGGCGCCGTGGCGGGCGATCAGCGCGAGCATCATGTCCTTGGGCGTCACGCCCGGCGCCAGTTCGCCGGTGAAGGTGACGCGCATCGTCCTCGGGCGGGCGAGGCGCAGCGTGCCGGTGGCCATGGCATGTTCGGCCTCGGACGAGCCGATGCCCCAGGCGAGCGCCCCGAAAGCGCCCTGCGTGCAGGTGTGGCTATCCGGCGCGATCAGGGTGCAGCCGGGCAGCACGATGCCGAACTCGGGCGAGACGACATGGACGATGCCCTGATCGGGATCGGTGACGTCGAACAGGGTGATGCCGGCATCGCGCGCGGCGGCGCGGGTTTCGGTGATGAAGGCCTGCCCGCCCGGCATCAGCGTGCGATCGTCCCGGCCGGGCCGGGTATCGACGATATGGTCCATCACGCAGAATACGCGCGACGGATCGGCGACCGGGCGGCCCGCCGCCTTGAGGCTGTTCAGGGCGGCGGCGCCGGTGCGCTCGTGCAGGAAGATCCGGTCGATGGCGACCAGATCGGCGCCGCCGCCGAGAGAGGCGACGACGTGCCGATCCCAGATCTTTGCGAACAGGGTGCGCGGATCAGGCAGATCGTGCCTCCATTTCCTTCTCCATCGCCGCCCAGTTACGGCTGACCAGCTTTTCCTGGATGGCGGTGCGGGTTTCGAGCTGGCCGTTGCGGATCCAGTGCCAGGTGCGGCAGCGCGAGGTGCCGTCATCCGAAAGCTGGATCATCTCGTAGAGATAGAGGCTCGGATCGCCCTGGCGCTGCCAGTAGAGCATCACCGTGCGGCTATACTCATCCAGCCCGACCTCGGCCGCCCAGCCCTTGATGAGATCATTGTCCCACCATACGCGCTTATCGGCATAGGTGGCCGGGAAATCGCGGATGTCAGTGCGGCCGTCGTCCCAGCTATAATAGTTGGTCTGGTGATACGGATGATCGCTGCCTTCCTTGAAGCGGCAGAACAGGCGGGACCTGTGCTGGTCGATCTGCTCGCCGGTGGCATTGTAATAGGTATAGACGCCATCCCATACGCCTTCGTGGCGGGCCAGAAGCGGCATTTCTTCGCGAATTCCCATGGATTTCCTCCCTTTCAGAGACCGTGTGGCGACCAGATGTCGTTGCGCCCGCCCGCCCAGCCGGCGGTTTCCCAGCCGATGATCGCCGGCGCGGCAGCCACCAGCGCATCGCGATCGGCCGTGGCGAGCGTGGCGAGCAGCGCCTTGCCGGCGCGGGCCCGGATCAGGGCGCGATGTTCCGCCGCGAGCGCATCGGGCGCGATATCGGCGGCCGTGAAGGGGATGGCGTTGGCGGCCCTGGCCTCGAACCACGGCCAGAAGAAATGGCCCGCGCGCACGGCGCCCCATGCGGCGATGAGGTAGGCGCCGAAGCGATCCGGCGCCTGATCGGGGATGGCCCGATCGATCCACGGTGCGGTGGCGGTGGGGAGCGGAATATGGGCGGCGACGGCGCCCCAGCCATGGGCGCCCGTGCGGGCCGCCACGGCGGCGGCGAGGAGGGCGGAGAAGCCCTCGCCGATTATGGCGGGCCTGCCCTCCGCGATGGCGGCGATCGCGGCGGCAACGATGGCGGCCCAATCGGCGAGCGTGGGCGTGAAACCTTCCTGCCAGCCATCGGACAGGCCGTGGCCCGGCAGGTCGATGCCCAGCGCGTCGCCGATATCGAGCAGATCGGCTTCCCGGCCGGGCGCGTGGAGCAGCACCTGCGCGCCTGCGGGATCGCCGCGCCAGCGGATCAGCCCGTCGAAGCCGGTGCCGGCCACATGGACGAAGCCGCCGTCGCGGCTTTCCGCGAGATCGGGGCAGGGCAGGGCCTCGGCCGCGCGGAGATGGGCGAGGCATGCGTCTTCGAGGTCGGCGGGCGTGGCGACGGCCTCGGCGCGCCAGCTCGGCGGCATCTCGCCAAGCCGGGCGATATGGGCCTGGAGCGGATCGCCGTCATAGGCCGCGATCAGCACGGGCACGGTCTTGGCGTCGGCGGGCGGAATGTCGCGCGGCGCGCGCAGGACCGCGCCATAGCCGGCGCGATAGGCGTCGCCGCTGTCCAGCATGTCGCGGACGACCGCGTCCGTCTTCACGGGATCGTCATGCGCCACGCCGATCCGCGCGGCATCGCGCACGTCGAACCATGGGAAGAACCATGTCTGCTCGATGATCCGGTTCCACAGCCAGGCCAGATGCTCGCCATAAGCGCTGGGCCGGAAGGGCGGGAGATAATCGCGGTCGAAGATCACCATCTCCTCGGGCGTCCAAACCGCATAGCCGCCCGTCGCCAGCGCGGTGAAGCGATCGGGATGGCGCTTCACCGCGCCGATCAGGATGATGCCGCCCGAATGGAAGCCATAGGCCGCCGTCCGTTCGATGCCGAGCGCGTCGAGCAGCTCGACGAGGGCGGCCGAAAAGTCGGCTATGTCGGGCGTGCCGGGCAGGGGATCGGACTGGCCGAAGCCGGGCGTATCGGGCGCGATACAGGTGAAATGGCGCCCCCATCTTTCCATCAGGGGTTCATATTCGGCCGAGCTGCGCGGGCTCTGGTGCACCATCAGCAACGTAGGGCCGGAGCCGGCCTTGCGATAATGGACCCGGCGGTTGCCGACCCTGATGAAATGGCGGGTGATCGTCATGGCGCCTAATTTGTCCGGACAAATTCCGCTCGACAAGCCCTTTTCGTAAACTAGTGTGCGAATCACGATTTCGCAGGAGTTTCATGATGACGCTGATCGGCACCCAGATGGTCTGCGACGGACGCACCGCGCGCCAGATTTTCGAGGATGTGATGGCGAATCCGGCCCGTGCCAAGTTCGGTTTCGGGGAAAGGCTGGCGATCGTGAACGTCGATTTCCAGCAGGCCTACACCCGCACCGATCTGTTCAAGACCGCCTATGAAACCGATCCCCGCCAGATCGAATATGCCAACGCCCTTTCCCGGCTGGCGCGCAGCCGCGGCATGCCGGTGATCTGGAGCCGGGTGGGCTATAAGGAAGACGGCGGCGATGCCGGCGTGTGGGGCACGCGGACGGACACGCCCGATTCGCTCCAGAACATCAAATATGGCAGCGAACGCCACGCCTTCGACCCGCGCTGCGAGATCGATCCCGACGACCTGCAATATACCAAGCGGATGCCCTCGGCCTTCTTCGAGACGCCGCTGAATTCCTATCTGCGCTGGCATCGCGTGGATACGGTGGTGGTGACGGGCGGCAGCACATCGGGCTGCGTGCGGGCGACGGCGGTGGATTCGCTGGCCTATGGCTTCCGCACGATCGTGCCGATCGAGACCTGCGCGGACAAGCATGAGAGCTACCATTTCGCCAACCTGACCGATCTCCAGCTCAAATATGCGGATGTCGAGCCCGTGCAGGTGGTGATCGACTGGCTGGAGGCGCGGCGATGAGCGAGGCGCAGAAGGCCGATCCCGGCCTCTATGATTTCGTCCCCTATCGCGGACGGCCGAGGATCGCGTGGCCGGGCGGCAAGGCGGTGGCCGTGTGGGTGGCGCCGAACCTGGAATATTATGAGATCGATCCGCCGGCCAATCCGCTGCGCAAGAGCTGGACGAAGCCGCATCCCGATGTGGTGGGATATGCCCATCGCGACCATTCCAACCGCGTATCCCATTGGCGGATGGCGGAGGCGATGTCGAAATACGGCTTCCCGGGATCGGTTTCGCTGTCGGTGGCGCTATGCCAGCATCATCCCGAAGTGGTGGCGGACGCCAATGAACGCGGCTGGGAATTCTTCAGCCACGGCATCTACAACACCCGATACGCCTATGGGATGGACGAGGCGCAGGAGCGCGCGATCATCGAGGATTCGATCCGCACCGTGCGCGAGGCGACGGGGCAGACGATCCGCGGTTGGCTGGCGCCGGCCCTGACGCACACGCCGCGCACGCTGGACCTGATCGCCGAATATGGGCTGGATTACACCTGCGACCTTTATCACGACGATCAGCCGCAGCCGGTGAAGGTGAAGCAGGGGCGGCTGATCTCCATCCCCTACAGCCTGGAGGTCAACGACCATTACGGCTTCTTCGTCTATAATATGAGCCCGCGCGAATATGCCGACACGCTGATCCGCCAATATGAGCGGCTGGCGGAGGAGGGCGCGGAATCGGGCACGGTGATGTGCATTCCGCTGCACGCCTATCTGATCGGCCAGCCCCACCGGATCGGCCCCTTTGCCGATGTGCTGCGCCATATCGCCGAGGACGGCCGCGCCTGGATCGCGCGGGCCGGCGAGATCGCCGACCATTATTACGAACATCATCATGCGGAGGCCGCCCGTGGCGCTTGATCCCGCCTATCTCGAATATCCCAGGCGGCGCGAGGGATATGATCATGACCTTTACGCCTGGTCCTCGATCTTCGATCGCGGGGCCTTGCGCTGGCCGGGCGACAAGGGCGTGGCGGTATGGCTGTGCGTGAGCCTGGAATGGTTCCCGATGACCCCTTCGGACATGCCGTTCCGCGCGCCGGGCCATATGCAGACGGCCTATCCGGACTATCGCCATTATACGGCGCGCGAATATGGCACGCGGGTGGGCTTCTACCGCCTGCTCGATGCCTTTGCGAAAGCCGGCGTGCGGGCGTCGATCGCCACCAACGGCGCGATTGCCGAGCGTTATCCGGAGATCATCGTCGATATCGTCGCCGGGGGCCATGAGATCATCGCCCATTCGACCGACATGAACGGCACGATCGCAAGCGGGCTTCCGGAAGAGGACGAGCGGGCGCTGATCGAACGATCGCTGGCATCGCTCGAGGCAGCGGCGGGCCGGCGGCCCACCGGCTGGCTTTCGATCGCGCGATCGGAAAGCTGGAACACGCCCCAGCTGCTGAAGGAAGCGGGCCTCGCCTATACGTGCGATTGGGTGAATGACGAGCTGCCGTGGCGTTTCGCCAACGGCCTCATCAACCTGCCGCTCAACCACGAGCTTTCCGATCGGCAGATCATCACCGTGCAGCAGCAGTCGGCCGACAGCTATGCCCGGCAGATGGAAGACGCCTTCGACTGGCTGGCGGCGGAGGCGGGATCGGCCAATGCCCGCGTCCTTCCGCTGCATATCACCCCCTATATCATGGCGCTGCCCTATCGCATCGCCGCGTTCGAGGGGCTGCTGGCGAGGCTCGCCGCGCGGCCCGAGGCGTGGTTTGCGACCGGCGCCGAAATCATTTCCTCCTGGGAGAGCCAGCAATGAGCCTTGCCGTCGTCAACCCGCGCACCGGCGAGGCGGATTACAGCATCGAGCCCCTGGACGAGGCGGCGATCGCGACGGTCGCGTCGCGGCTGCGGGCGGGGCAGGGGGCGTGGGCGGCACGAACCGCCGGGGAGCGCGGGGCCGTCCTGCACCGCCTGGCCGAGGCGATCGGCCGGCATCGCACGGCTCTGGCCGCCGCGCTGATCGCCGATACCGGCCGCGCGGCCATATCGAAGATCGAGGTGGAGGCGATGATCCGCGCGCTGCAGCGCTGGGCGGACAGTGCGCCCGGAATCATCGCGCGGGCCGAGATCAGCGACCGGCAGACGGCCATCCCGACGATCACCGCCTCGACCAGGCTGGTGCCCTATCAATTGATCGGCATCATCAGCCCGTGGAACTTCCCGCTGACCCTGGCCCTTATCGACGCCATCCCGGCGCTGGCGGCGGGTTGCGCGGTGATCGTGAAGCCATCGGAAGTGACGCCGCGCTTCATGCGTCCGCTGGCGGCGGCAATCGCCGAGGTGCCGGAGCTGGCGGACGTGGTGGCGCTGATCGAAGGCGATGGCGCAACCGGGGCGGCGCTGATCGGCCAGGTCGATTTCATCGCCTTCACCGGATCGGTCGCCACGGGCCGCAAGGTAGGCGAAGCGGCCGCGAGGGCCTTCATCCCGGCCAGCCTGGAACTGGGCGGCAAGGATCCGATGCTGGTGCTGGCCAGCGCCGATCCCGTGAAGGCGGCGGAAACGGCGCTGCGCGCATCGGTGCTGAACACGGGCCAGGCTTGCCAGTCGATCGAGCGTGTCTATGTGGCGCGGGAGATTGCCGGGCCTTTCCTGGAGGCGCTGGTGAATGGGGCGAAGGCGGTGCGCCTCAATCATCCCGACGTGAATGCGGGCGATATCGGCCCCTTCATCTTCGCCCGGCAGGCGGAGATCGTGCAGGCACAGATCGACGATGCCGTGGCCAGGGGCGCGAAGCTGCTGGCGGGGGGACAGGTGGAAACGCTGGACGGCGGCAAATATCTGCGCCCGACCGTGCTGGTGGACGTGACGCCCGACATGCCGATCATGGCCGAGGAGACGTTCGGCCCCGTCATTCCCGTTACCCTGTTCGACAGCGTGGACGAGGCGGTGACGCATGCCAATAGCGGCATATTCGGCCTGTCGGCGGCGGTGATCGCCGGCACCGTGGAGGAGGCCGAGGCGGTGGCCGTGCGCCTCCGGGCAGGCGGCGTTTCCATCAATGACGGTTCGCTGACCGGGCTGGTGTGGGAAGCGGAGAAATCGAGCTTCGGCGCGAGCGGCATCGGCCCTTCGCGCATGGGCGATAGCGGCCTGCTGCGCTTCTTCCGCAAGCAGGCGCTGATCCGCCAATCGGGCGCGGCGCTGCCGCTGGCCGCTTATTCGGAAGAGGCGCTCAGTGGTTAAGGCCCTGGCGCTTGCCTTGGCGCTGGCGGCGCAACCCGCCGCTCCCGTCACCCAGTCCCCCGGCGTCGAAAAGCCCGTCCAGCCGGTGCCCACCGATATCCGCCGCGTCACGCTGATCGTCCGCGATATCGATGCCTCGCTCCGCCTCTATCGCGATGTCGTGGGGCTCAAGGTCAATTACGACACCGTGGTAGAAACATCGGGCGTGGCGCTCCCCGCGGGCGAGCCGGGCGCCAGGGCGCGGCTCGTGCTGCTCAACGGCAATGATGCATGGGTGGGCTGGATCGGGCTGATGCAGTGGATCGATCCGCCGCTCGCCGATCCGGGGCCTTATCCCCGCCGCATGGGGATAGGCGGCCACGTCATCGTCATGAACACCGACGATGTCGAGAGGCGTTGCGCGGCGGCGGCGAAGCTGCCCGGGATCGCCATGACGGCCCCGTCCCGCCTGCAGGTCTATCCCGGCCGCAACGGCGCGCCGCCGATCCGGGTGAAGGGCTGCAACTTCTTCGATCCGGACGGCACGCTGATCGAGATGAATCAGCTGCTGAAATAGATTCTCCGGCCCCGGTCCCCGGCCGGGATCGTCAGCGCTGTAATTCGACCAGTTCGTACCAGGTCTGCATATAGCCGCCGACGCCGCCCTGGACGAAGATCGAATCCTCGTCGGCCGTGACCCACATGTCATAATGGGGATGCTGGGTGCCGCCCATGCCCGGCCCTTCATCGTCGACGAAGCGGAAATGGCGGCAGGCGAAGGTGCCGGCCGGCACGGTTACGGTTTCGTCGCCCACATATTCCAGCCCGATATTGACTTCGGCGATCATCGGCGGCGTGGCGCCGCGATGATCGGGGGAAGGGAGGAACACGCGGATGTTGCGCCGGTGCGGCCCGCGCGAAACATCCATGCAGCGGGTGGTGTAGCCATCGCCGGCGATCGGGTGCGTGCCGAAGCCGTCGATCGTGCCGGCATAGGGCATCACCTGTGAAAGCCGGCCGATCGAGGGGCCGAAGCTTTCGCATTCGATAGTGCCGCCCTGTTCGCCGGGGACATGATGCATCCAGCCCGAGCCCATGAACCTGTCCCCCACGGTGAGGTGGATGTGGAGGTCCTGCGGCCGGCCTTCCGCATCGAGGGCGTAGATGATGTCGCGCAGCACCGTGGGCGCCGGTTCCTCAATTTCGCAACGGGCGCGGAAGATGGTGCTGCCGTCGCCATGGCGGGTGAAGCTGAACCATTCGCGGCCGCGCTCCCGATCCAGCATCTCGGGCTTCTTCGATGTGTAGCGGATGTGGCCGCTGATCGTGCGGTGCTGCATCAATTGTCCTTCAGATCGGCGCTGATATCGGCGACGGGGCGTTCCTGCACCTGCATCGCTTCCATCTCCTGCTGCACGCCGCGCATGATCCGCGCGATATATTCCTTGGTCATCACCGCGCGTTCGTAGGCCGCGTCGCGATCCGGATTATAGCCTTCGATGTCGGCGCGGCTGATCGTGCCCTTGGCGTCGAGCAGCCGTTCCACCGTATCCAGCCGTTCCTTCAGCACGGAAACCTCGCCAGCGACGGCAAGGAGGATGGAAAGCATGCGTTCGGAGGTGGGATCGCCCAGGAAATCCGGGCGCTTGCCCTTGGCGCGGGTGCCCGCGCGGGCGATCCAGTCGATGCTGTCGTCACTCATGCTTTCGGTTTCCAGGCTCCATAGGCGTTCCACACCGCCGCGCGGCCATGATCCTCCTGCTCGCCCGAGGGCGCCTGGGGGAATATGTCGCGATCCACCACGGCGCGGACGCCGGTGACGAACTGGCAGTCGAGCGGCAGGCCGGCATCCGCCATGATCTGCTTCAGGTCCATGGCGTGCATCGCCGACCAGAAGGGCTCGTTATTGTTGAAGGCATCCCAGTCGCGGATGAACTGCTCGTAGAGCGGCATGTCATCGGTATATTGCGGCTGTTCGAGGTGGAACATCAGCCCGCCCGGCGCCAGCACGCGCACCCCTTCGCGGATGATCGCGGGCAGCGCCTTGCCGGACAGCTCGTGCAGATACATGGTCGTTTGCACCCAATCGAAATGGCCATCGGCGAAGCGGCCCATATGCTCCGCATCCATCTGGATGAAGCGCAGGTTGGTCGCCCCCAGCGCCTGCGCGCGGGCATGGCCATATCGGAGCACCGGCGCGGCGGTATCGATCGCGATCACCTCCGCCTCGGGAAAGGCCAGCGCCAGCGGCACGATATTGTGCCCGACGGTGCAGCCCAGATCGAGGATGCGCTTCGGCGTCCAGCCGGGCCGTTCCTTGCGTATCCATTCCACCAGCGCCTGCCCGCCGCCGTCGGAAAGGGCGCCCAGGCCGCCGCCGGTGGTGGCGAAGAGGCCGCTATCGTAATTGGCGCCGGCCGACATGTCCCCCGGCCGTTCCTCGCCATGGTAGCAGCCCGGCATGCAGTGGATGTCGACCGCATCCTGATAGCGCGGCACCTTCACCGCCGGATCGAGTTCCAGCGTATCGCGGCCTTCGTTGAACTGCCGGACCTTGCCGGCCAGCTCGTCGATCTGGCGCAGCGTGATGGAGCGGCCGTTCTGCTGGCGCATTTCCATGGAGTTGCGCTTGCAGGCGGACCAGAAGCGGTGCCACGGATCGCGGTTCATCGCGTGGCGGATTTCGAACCGATCCCTGGGATCGCGGCCATGCTCGGCCCGGAAGGCGGGCAGGACGCGCGTGTCATAGGCCAGCTTGTTGCCGGCGCCGATCGTTCCGGACAGATATTTGTTGAGGCCGGTGAGGAAGTTGTAGCGGGCGGCCTCGTCATGGCGCGGTGCCGGGAACACGGCGTGGCGCGCGACGGCCGTATAAGGCGGGGGCACATCCTGCTTCATATCAGACCCTCCTTGGATAGGCGTTCGATCACCTGCTCCTGAACGCGCAGGAAATGATCGCGGTCCGGCTGACGGACGGTGCCGTCCGGTTCGATCAGGCTGTTCGCCGGCTGGTGCGTGGCCGCCGCATAGACGGGCGCGAACAGATCCAGCCGCTGCCGGGCCAGGAAGTTCGTCATGCCCGGCTTGCGGCGCTGCGCGCGCAGGGCGGCGATATCGATATCGGCAAAGGCGGTGAAGGTTTCGCCGCTGTTCGATTCCGACAGCGGATTGCCCTTATAGTCGATGACGGTGGAATTGCCGTCGGCCGAGGCGAGCGGCATCGTCGTGCCTTCGATGCCGGCGGTGTTGGCGGACACGACATAGGCGATGTTTTCGAAGGCGCGGGCGCGCTTGGCGATCTGCTTGGGCGTTGCCAGCGGCGATCCGATCTCGGACGAGGAATGGACGAAGATTTCGGCGCCGCGCAATGCGTGGGCACGCGCGATCTCCGGATAGAGGATCTCTTCCGAAGCGATCGCGGCGATGTTGCCGATTTCGGTGTGCGCCACCGGGAACACGCCATCGATCCCGTAGATGTCGAGATATTTTGACCAGACGTCGTGCGGCGTCGGCGCGAACATCGAGTTCAGCCGGCGATAGCGCAGCGCCACCCTGCCATCGGGCGCGATGACGAAGCTCGTCTGGAAATAGATCCCCGGAAAGTTCGGATCGCGTTCATAGGCGTTGCCGGCGAGATGAAGATTCTGCGCCGATGCGATTTCCCCCAGCGCGGCATATTCCGGCCCGTCCATGTCGAGCGCCGCCTTCTCGGCGAAATCGGGAATGGATATCCGCCCCGGATAGCTCGTCAGGAAATATTCGGGCAGCACCGCCAGCCGCACCGGCGTGCCGCCATATTGCTGGATGAAGATGGCGGAGGAACGGAGCTTGGCGCCGATTTCCGCGATCATCGCCAGCATCTGGGTGCTGGCTGCCGCGCGATCGGGCTGCCTTTCCACGGATCGCGCCGCGATCTGGAGCGCGAGCGCGGCATAGGGCTTGGGCGCCGGGGGCGTGGGAGCGGCGGTCATCGGCCTAGAGCCCCAGGCTGCCGGGGTTCATCAACCCCCTGGGATCGACGAGTGCCTTCAGCGCCTTCAGCATGTCCCACGCGCGCGGATCGCTGGCGGCGGCGAGGGGATAGGTGCGGGCGACCTGCAGGTGCGTCGCCTCCAGATCGCGGAAAATGGCGACGATTTCCGCCCGGAGGCGGCCGACGAGGGCGCGCGATTGCGCGTTTGCCGGAAAGCGGTTGAGCTTGGCGAGATGATCCGCCTCGAGCGAGCGGCAGTGGATATCCTCCAGCGCATCGGGCCAGAAGAAAACCGGCTCGATCAGGCAGGTCGACCGGCTGACCGCGGCCAGCATGGCGCCGGCGGCGACGCCGTTGGCCTCCATTTCGGCCCTGTTCGCATCGAACAGCTCCTGGATGCGGTTCCAGCCTTCCACCAGCCGGCTGTGCGGCAGGAAGCCGTGCACCGGCACCCAGCGCTCGCCATCGGGGCCGACCATGGAATTGACCGGTGGGAAGGGGTTGGCGCGGAGGATCTTGGGGATGGTGTTTTCGATCGCCTTGCCGCCGTGGCGGGCGGCGATCGCCTCGATCGCCTTCATGTCTGCCTCGACGGCGGACTGATGGCGCCCCTCGCAGATCAGGTGGAGCGAGAAGGGCACGTCATCGAGGAAGGAGCGGCCGGCGGCCACGACCTTGGCGCCTTCCTTCAGCGCCTTCCACGCCGATCCTTGCGCCTTCATCATGTTCACCAGCGACTTGGCGTCCTTCGTCAGGCTTTCGCGCTTCATCCGCTGTGCCTGGAGATAGGGATCGAAGCCGAAGCTTTCGGATGCCAGGCCGTCGCGCGCCACCGCGCTCATCGCGCCGAAGAAAGCGGCGGCATCCGGGAAGGAGAAGGAGCCGTAGGCGAAGGCCGTGCCTTCGCGTACCAGCTTCAGCGTGACGGTGGCCTTGACCCCGAACGCCCCGCAATCGGCCGCGAAGATGCCGGTGACATCGGGGCCGAACGGCCGGAAGAAGCTGCTGCCGGTGCTGACCATCGTGCCATCGGCCAGGACCACCTCGAAGCTGAGCGCGGCATCGACGACCGTGCCGCCGCCGGCGCCCCAGAACACGCCATTCTGGCTCATGCCGCCGCCGACCGTGGCGTTGATGCCGGAAAGCGTGCCCCAGGCGAGCGCGCGCAGGCCGTGCGGCTTCAACGTGCGATGCAGCTTGTCCCAGGTGCAGCCGGCCTCGACCGTGACGGTCATGTCCTCCGCATTGATATCCAGCACCCGGTTCATCGATCCGGTATCGATCAGCAGGGCGCCGGCCGCGGGGGCGAGGTATCCGCCCGTATAGCTCATGCCGCCGCCGCGGGGCACGATCATCACCCCGGCGGCCGTGGCGGCGGCGATGCCGCGCGCCAGCATGGCCTTGTCGGCCGGACGGAACACGGCGAGCACCGTCGGCCCGTTGCTGTAGACGTCCTGCGAATAATAGCGCAGCTCGGCCTCGTCGGTGACGAGCGCTGCCGCGCCCACCGCCGCCGAAATCGTGGAAAGCGCGGTCTGGTCGATCGGGGCCAGCGTAGCCATGTCAGTCATTTCCTGATGTCCGGGGATCGGGGTAGCGGCCGAGCAGCGGCAGCAGCGCGCCGCCGGCGGCAAACATCACCATCGCGGCGATCAGCATGGGATCGTAGCCGCCCGTCCGATCGCGAACCATGCCGTAGATGATGGGGGAGATGGCCGAGCCGATCGCGAAGGGCATGTAGAGCACGCCATAGATGCGGCCATAATGCGCCATGCCGAAATATTTGGCGGCGAGATAGGCGATGACATCGGATTCGGTGCCGGCCGCGAAACCCAGCAGGAAGCCGCCGACGATCACATGGGACATGCCGGCATCGGTGCCCATCAGCAGCCAGCAGGCGATGGCTGGCAGCAGCAGGGCCGGAAAGGCCACGCCAGGCGCCCAGAAGCGATCGAACAGGAAGCCGACGAGAAGCCGGCCGACCAGGATGCCGACCGCGACCACGCCCAGCACGCTGGCGGCGACCTCCGCCGAGAAGCCGTGGAGCCCGACGATCTGCGCGATGTGGATATGGGCGCCGCCATAAGCGAAGGCGGTCAGGAGGATCGAGGTAAACAGGATCCAGAAGCGATGGCCACGCACGGCATCGCGCAGGCTGATGCCGAAGATGGCGCCCGTGGTATCGGCAATGCCCGCCGGCCTTTCGTCGGCGCGCGGCTCGCGGAACCAGAGCAGCGCGATGGGGATGGCGATCAATAGCGGCAGCAGCGCCACCACGGGAAAGGCCATGCGCCAGCCGCCGCGGGATATCGCCGCCTGGGCGATCTGGGGCACCACCATGGCCGCCAGGCTGGTGCCGAGCAGCATGATGCCCAGCGCCAGCCCGCGATGCCGGTTGAACCAGAGGCTGATCGCCCGGCTCCACGTAACGGGGGTCGATCCGATGCCGATGGCGCCCAGCACCGCCCAGAACAGCAGATATCCCGTCTTGGATGCCGGCAGGAAGTAGAAGGAGGCGAAAACCACCGCGAAGGCCAGGAGCGACCACAGCACCACCGGCCGCACCCCGAAGCGATCGGAAAGGCCGCCATAAAAGGGCGCGAGCAGCGCGGCGATGATGCCGAATACGGTCACCCCCGCGCTGGTCGCCGCGAAATCCCAATGGAACTCCGCGCTGATCGGCCCCATGACGAGCGGCAACACGTTGAACGGAAGCGGCGATGCGCCGCACGCCACCCCGATCAACGCCGCCGCAAGCGGTTTCGCGCCTAGCCTGAATTCCGAGCGCGCGCCTGTGGCTCTCGTCATGCGTTCGTCGTCCTTATTGCCGGCGATGCCGGATCAGAAGTTGTAGCGGGCCCGCGCCATCCACGTCATCGGCTGGTCGATGTAGCGGGTGTTGACGAGCGAGGTGTTCGCCGCCGTCTCATTGAAGCAGTTGGTGCACGAGACGGAAAGCTGCCACTTCTTGTCCACGCCGTTCAGCGCGAGGCTGGCATTGATGAACCAGGCCGAAGGGGCGTGCGAACCCGTCAGGATATCCCCTTCGTAGGGATTGGCCGGGTAGGTGCCGTTGGTGCCGGTGATCTCGCCGCTGTAGATGGTGTAGTTGGCGGCGTTGGTTTCCTGCTTCGTGCGGAAGCTGGCGTTGATCGAAGGAACCAGGGTCAGCCCGCTATTGCCCAGGCCCAGTTCGTAATTGCCGCCGAAGGCCAGCGTCAGTTCCGGCGTGCGGGTGGGCTTGGCGATCTTGCCGTCGGGCGTGACGATGCCCGCGCCGCAGGCCGCCGTGGTGCCGGTGCCGCCGGGAATGTTGCCCGCCGCCAGCAGGGCCAGGCAGGCCTGCTGCTGCGCATTGACCGACTGGATGCCATATTCGTCGAGATCCGGCGCGTTGCGATCGATCTTGTATTTGGCGTCCTGATAGCCGGCGTTCACGTAGAGGTTGAGCTTCTCCACCGGCACGAACACGAATTCGGCCTCAATGCCCTTGTTCCGCATGTCGGCGAAATTGCGGGTGATGAAGGTGGCCGATCCGTTGGCCGCGACGAGCGCGGACGGCGTCTGCAGATCGGTGACGTCGGTGTAGAAGAAGGTCAGGTTGGCGCGGACGCGGCGATCGAACCAGTCGGATTTGATGCCGGCTTCGTAGCTCCAGACCTTTTCGGGGCCGAAGGGGAGGAAGGCGTTGGTCGCGGTGGCGCGCGCATTCCAGCCGCCCGACTTGAAGCCGCGCGTGGCCGACGCGAACAGCAGCACGTCGTCCGTCGCCTTGTAGTTCACCGCAAAGCGCGGCGTCCACAGCTTGGCCTTCAGCTTGTCCGGCACCAGCAGGCCCGAAGGTGCGATCAGGTTGGGCGTATCCATGCAGGTCGCCTCGACGGTGCCGTCGTTGCAGCTCGCTCGGTTGTCGTGCAGGCTGAAGGTCTTGGTCTCGTCGGTATAGCGGATGCCGGCCGTCAGCTTGAGCTGGTCGGTGACGTTGAAATCCGCCTGCATGTAGCCCGCGAGCGCTTCCGTCTTGTTGCGCAGCAGGCGATCGGCCAACACCAGCGTGGTCGTCGGCGCCAGGGTGAAGGTGTCGGCGAAATCGGTGCGGTTGTTCTCCACGAGGTAGAAGGCGCCGCCGACGAAGTCGATCAGCCCATCCGCAAGGCTGCCGTTGAGCTTCACTTCCTGGCTGAACTGTTCGTGCTGGCCGTCCGTGAGGATGGCGAAGCCGCCGCGGGTATAGCCCATCACCGGCGGCACCGGATTGGACAGCGACGGGCCGGAGCGGCCGTCATAGAAATCCAGCGCATATTGCTGATCTTGACTGACATAGCCAGTGATCAGGTTCAGCGTGAGATCCTTGCCGACGTCGAATTCGAGGTTGGACGTGATCAGATCGGTCGTCGTGTAATTCCCCATCAGGAAATTCTTCTTGCGCCCGCTGATCGGCAGCGAGGCGAAGGGCGACGACGTGGAGCTTTTGCCCGTGGGAATGCCCGTCGTGGCGAACCGGCCCTTGCAGTCTGTGGGATCGGCCGGGTTGCAATCGAAGTTCAGGATATTCTCGCCATTGGCGACGATATGGGCGTAGGAGCTCGTCCAGCGGGCCGAAGGGCTGAGCTCGCCGCGCACGCCCAGGCGCACGCCCCAGCCGTCATCGTCGTTGAGGCGCTGGCCGGTGGTGACGTTCTTCACATAGCCATCGTCATTCTGCCAATAGCCGCTGATCTTGATCGCGAAGCTGTCCGCCAGCGGCACGTCCACCGAGGCGCGCGCCACGCGCTTGTTGTAGCGGCCATAGCCGACCTCGGCGAAGCCGCCGAATTCCTTGCCCGGTTCCTTCAGGATGACGCTGACGGCGCCGCCCGTGGTGTTGCGGCCGAACAGCGTGCCCTGCGGGCCGCGCAGCACTTCCACGCGCTCCACATCGAACAGGTTGATATTGTTCGCATTCTGGCGGCTGAGATAGATGTCGTCGACATAGGTGCCGACCGGCGGATCGAAGGTGGGGATGGTTTCGGTATTGCCGAGGCCGCGCAGGTAGAAGGCGTTGGCGGACCCGATGCCGGTATTGTTCATCGACACCAGGTTGGGGACGAAACGGCCCAGTTCCAGCGTGTTCGAAACGCCCTGGTTGCGAAGCTGATCGCCCGAGAAGGCCGAAATCGCGATCGGCACATTCTGAACGCTTTCCTGGCGGCGCTGGGCGGTGACGACGATGTCGTCGATCCCGCCCATCGATGCGTCCGTCGCGGCCTGCGCATCAGCCGCGGCGGTCTGTGCGTGAAGCGGAGCAATTGCAAATCCAGCGGTAAGCGCCGTCGTTGCGGCGAGCAGAAAGCGATTCATTTTCAATCTCCCTGATGACCCGGTGTCGCGTATCCACCTGCGGCTTCTTTTTATGATTTGTCCGGACAAATTTTCATGTACGATCGGGTGTGTCAACCCATCGCGGGGCAAACGGGAGAATTTTATGAGCGTCGCCGATCTGGCCTATCCGAGCCTGGTCTATTTCCACCTTCTGCTCTTCGTTCTGTGGCTTGGCGGCGACGTGGGCGTGTTCCTGGCGGGGCAGCATTTCCGCAAGCGCTTCGTCTACACGCTCGATCAGCGGATCGCGCTGCTCAAGCTCCTCGTGCTGATCGATATGACGCCGCGCACGGCCTGGGCGCTGATGGTGCCGGTCTCGCTCTCCGTGGTTTCCCTGGGCGGCTATTGGGCGGTGCCGGCGTGGCTGCTGGCGGGCGCCTGGGCGGCGGGGCTGGTCTGGCTCTGGCTGGTGTGGGACGCGCATTTCCACGACATGACGCCGCGCGCCGCGCGCAACCGGCGAATCGAATTCTGGCTGAAGAACGCGATCACCCTCGGCTATCTCTGGCTGGGGGTTCAGTCGCTGGCGCAGGGCGCGCCCCTCGCCGAGACCTGGCTGGCGATGAAGGCATTGCTTTTCGGCCTTATTTTTGCCGCCGCCATCATGATCGACGTCGCCTTCAAGCCGGTGGGGCCGCAGCTCGGCCGCCTGCTGAAGGAAGGTTCCAGCGACGAGACCGAGGTGCCGCTCCGCCGGACGATGGATCGCACCCGCATCTGGGTTTTCGTCGTTTATGCCCTGCTGATCGCCACATCCTATCTCGGTGCCGTGAAGCCATTTTGAGGCCAGGGGGAGCGCCGGGCTTTTTGCGCTTGACTTATAAGTTGTCCGGACAAATTCTTAGGGCCTGACAGGGAGACACCGTTGACCGCCATCGGCATCATATCCACCATGCTGTTCGTTCCGGGCAGCAAGCCGGATCGTTTCGGCAAGGCGCTGGCGTCGGACGCCGATGTCGTGTGCATCGATCTTGAGGATGCCGTTCCCGAATCCGGGAAGGGCGAGGCGCGCGCCGCCGCGATCGCCGCGATCGCGGAAGGGGCCGATCGCCTCGTCCTGCGCATCAACGGAATGACGACGCGGGCCGGGCTGGAGGATCTGCTGGCGCTGGCGGATGCCCCGCGCCTGCCGTCCCTGCTGTTCGTGCCCAAGGTGGAAAACGCCGCCGAGATCGCGATCATCCGATCCGTGCTCGGCGCCCGCGCGCCGGGCATCGTGCCGCTGATCGAAACCGTGAGGGGCCTCGATGCGATAGGTTCGATCGCCGGCGCGCCCGGCGTTGCCGCGATGATGTTCGGCGGTGGCGATTTCGCGGCGGAACTTGGCGTGGATCTGGCCTGGGGGCCGCTGCAGGCGGCGCGCGGGGCCTTCATCCTGGGCTGCGCCGGGGCGGGCGTTCCCGCGATCGACGTGCCGTTCATCCGCCTCGACGACCAGCAGGGGCTTGTCGAGGAGACGCGCGCCGCCAAGGCGATGGGCTTCACCGGCAAGGCGGCGATCCATCCCGCGCAGGTCGATCCGATCAACGCGGTGCTGCGCCCGACGGCCGAGGAAGTGGCCGAGGCCAGGCAGGCGCAAGACGCTTTTCAGGCGGCCGGTGGCGCCGCCGTTCGTTTCAATGGCCGCATGCTCGAAGCACCGATCATGCGGCGATACCAAAGGATTTTGGACATGCGGAGCAAGAATGATGCGTGAGGGTGTAGTGGAAGTCAGCCCCGGTCGTTTCCGGGAAACCTTCGGCCGTTATTTCGAGGACTTCGTCGTCGGCCATATCTACGAACACCGGCCCGGACGCACCATCACCGATACGGACAATGTGTGGTTCACGCTGCTGACGATGAACACGCATCCGGCGCATTTCGATTATGAGTTCGCCAAGAAGACCGAGTTCGAAAAGCCGCTGGTCTGCTCGCCCTTCACCGTCGCCCTGATGGTGGGCATGAGCGTGTCCGACATCAGCCAGAAGGCCGTCGCCAATCTGGGCTGGGACAATATCAAGATGACCAAGCCGCTGTTCCCCGGCGACACGCTCTATGCCGAGAGCGAGGTGATCGAGAAGCGCGAATCCAGCTCGCGTCCCGAACAGGGCGTCGTCACCGTCAAGACGACCGGCAAGAACCAGCACGGCGATATCGTCTGCACCTTCAACCGCACCATGCTGATCTGGAAGCGCGGTTGCGGTCCGATGGACGATTGAGGGGCGCTGGCATGTCCGAACACGTCCAAAGGCATATCGATCCGGCCGAGGAAGCCGCCTTCCTCGACGCGATCGATCGCTGGATAGAACGCGAGGTCCGCCCCGTCGTGATGCATCACGACCATGGCGACATATGGCCGGCAGCACTGGTCGAGCAGATGAAGGAGATGGGGCTCTTCGGCGCCACCATCTCCCAGGAATATGGCGGTCTCGGCCTGCCGGCGACCACTTATGCCAAGATCATCACCCGGATATCATCCTACTGGATGGCGATCACGGGCATCGTCAATTCGCACCTCATCATGTCGGCGGCGGTGGAGCGCTTCGGCACCGAGGCGCAGAAGCGCAAATGGCTGCCGCTGTTCGCCAGCGGCGAGGTGCGCGGCGGCCTTGCCCTGACGGAGCCGGATGCCGGCACCGATCTGCAGGGCATCCGCACCACGGCAGTGCGCGACGGCGACGATTATGTCATCAACGGCACCAAGACCTGGATCACCAACGGCATCCAGGGTAGCTGCTTCGCGCTGCTGGTGAAGACCGACCCCAAGGCAGAGCCCCGCTATAAGGGGATCAGCCTGTTCATCGCCCCCAAGGGCGAAGGCTTCAAGGTCGGCAAGAAGTTCGACAAGCTGGGCTACAAGGCGATCGACAGCGCCGAGCTGGTTTTCGAGGATTATCGCATCCCGGCCGAAAACCTGATTGGCGGCGTGGAAGGCGAGGGCTTCTTCCAGGCGACGGGCGGGCTGGAACTGGGCCGCATCAACGTCGCCGCGCGTGGCGTGGGCCTGGCCGAGGGCGCGCTGCGGCTGGCCACCGAATATGCGCAGGTCCGCAAGACGATGGGCAAGCCCATCGCCCAGCACCAGGCGATCCAGCTCAAGCTGGGCGAGATGGTGACGCGTGCCGAGGCGGCCCGCCTGCTCGTGGCCAATGCCGCCCAGGCCTATGACCGGGGCGAGCGCTGCGACATGGAGGCCGGCATGGCAAAATTCTTCGCCTCCGAAGCGGCTGTCCGCAATTCCGAGGAAGGCATGCGCATCTTCGGCGGCTACAGCTATTCCAAGGAATATGAGATCGAGCGCTTCTATCGCGATGCGCTGCTGATGTGCATCGGCGAGGGCACCAACGAGATGCAGCGCATGATCATCGCCAAGCAGTGGATCAAGAGGAACCCGGTGTGACGTCCCATCTTCCACTGGCCGGATACCGCATCCTTTCAGCCGAGCAATATGGGGCGGGACCCTATGGCACGATGTTCCTGGCACAGCTCGGCGCGGAGGTCATCAAGATCGAGCAGCCGGGCTCGGGCGACAGCGCGCGTGCCGTGGGGCCTCATTTCCTGCGCGAAAATGAAAGCCTGTTCTTCCAGAGCTTCAACCTCAACAAGCGATCGCTGACGCTGGACCTCAACACGGCGGAGGGGAAGGAAATCCTCCACCGGCTGGCGGCGCAGTCGCACGCGGTGGTCAACAATCTGCGCGGCGACCTGCCGGAGAAGATCGGCCTTACCTACGATCATCTGAAGGCAGCCAATCCGGCGATCGTGTGCGCGCATCTTTCGGCCTATGGGCGCGATAACGAACGCACGCGCTGGCCGGGCTATGATTATCTGATGCAGGCGGAAGCCGGCTTCATGGCGATGACCGGCGAGCCCGATGCGCTGCCCACGCGCTTCGGCCTGTCGATCGTCGATTTCATGACGGGCACGATGATGGCGATCGGCCTGCTGGCGGCGCTGCTCGATGCCGGCCGCAGCGGGCAGGGCAGGGACGTGGACGTCGACCTGCTGTCCACCGCCGTCCACCAGACCAGCTATCCGGCGATGTGGTATCTGAACGCGGGCGACGTGACTGGCCGCACGTCGCGATCCGCGCATCCTTCCGTGACGCCGAGCCAGATGTTCCGGACGGCGGACGGCTGGGTGTTCGTGATGGCCCAGATCCCGAAATTCTGGACGGTGCTGCTCGACCGGCTGGGCCTGCCCGAGCTGGCGGAGGACCCGCGTTTCCTGAAGCCCGCCGATCGGCTGGAAAACAGGGATGCTCTCGTCGCCATCCTGGATACGGTGTTCGAACGGCAGCCGACCGCCCACTGGGTCGATCTGCTGGGCGGGCATATGCCGGTGGCGCCGGTCTTCTCGCTCGATCAGGCGCTGGACAATCCGTATCTCCGCACGACGGGCATGGTCGATACCGTGGCCCATCCCGACCGGGCCGACATGCGCGTGCTCGCCAATCCGATCCGGATCGACGGCCAGCGCCTGCCGAACCGCGCGGGGCCGCTGCTGGGCAGCGATACCGAGGATGTGCTGGCGGAGGCCGGCTATGCCGCCGCCGAAGTCGCGGCCTTCCGGGCGAAAGGCGTGATCTGAGGCATGGGCAAGCTATCGGGCATAAAGGTCGTCGATCTGTCCCAGTTCCTGCCGGGGCCGATGCTATCGGTGATGATGGCGGATCACGGGGCCGAGGTCGTCAAGGTGGAGCCGGCCGCTGGCGATCCCGCCCGCGATCAGGCCCCGTTCGAGGCGGGCCAGTCGATCTGGTTCCGCAACCTCAACCGGGGCAAGAAAAGCGTCGTGCTCGATCTCAAGTCCGATGCCGGGCGCGAGGCGCTGTGGGCGCTGATCGCTGATGCGGACGTGTTCATCGAGGGCTTCCGCCCCGGCGTGACCGCCCGGCTGGGTTTCGGCTATGATGCGGTTTCCGCCCGAAACCCGCGCATCGTCTATTGCTCGATCTCCGCCTTCGGGCAGCAGGGCGCGCTGGCCCATCATCCCGCGCACGACATGGCGGTGCAGGCGATGGCGGGCTTCCTTTCCGTCAATGACGGCCCGGATGGCATGCCGGTGGTGCCGGGGGCGCCGTCCGCCGACATGGCCGCCGGGCTGACCGCGCTGTCGGCGGTGCTGATGGGGCTGATCGGTCGGGATCGGACGGGGCGTGGCGATTATGTCGACATCGCCATGTTCGACGCGATGATCCCCTGGTGCGCGCATATCGCCGGCGCGGCGATCGGTGGGGGCGATCCGCCGCGATCGGACAGCCAGCGGTCGCTGGGCGGAGCGGCCTTCTACAATGTCTATGAAACGGCGGACGGACGGCATGTCGTGCTGGGCGGGCGAGAACTGAAGTTCGTCGCCAACCTGCTGAACGCGCTTGGCCGGCCCGATCTGGTGGCGCTGGGTGCCGAGGCGCCGGGCGAGGCGCAGGCGCCGCTGATCGCCTTCCTGCGAGAAACCTTCCGCACGCGCAGCCGCGACCAGTGGGTCGCCTGGTTCGCGGACAAGGATGTCGCTTTTTCGCCCGTGCTCGATTTCCGCGAGGCCCTGGCCGAACCGCATGTCGCGGAACGCGGGCTCGTGGTCGAGATGGGCGGCGCGCACCATATCGCGCCGCCGATCCGCTTTGCCGGCGATGCCCCCTGGGCGCCTCGCCCCGCACCGGAGCTGGGCGCCGATGGCTGATCTATTTGTCGACGTCGATATGCATGGAATAGGCGAAGCGGTTGCCGGGATGGTGGCTGAGCGAAAGTTCCAGCACCCGGCCGTTGGCGTCCAGATAGCAGCGCAGGATGCGCAGGCAGGCGCTGCGGCGCGGGATGCCCAGCTCGGCGGCCACGGGGCCGCTGGCGGGCACGGCCTGTATGTCCTGCGTGACGCGGGCGATGCGGACGCCGGACAATTGCTCGAGCTGGCGGAAGATCGCCTCGTTGGGCAGGATTTCGCGCGCGGCGGCTTCCAGGTCCTGGCTGATATAGGCGTCGGTCAGCGCGATCGGTTCCTTCAGGCCCCGGCTCGTGCGCAGGCCGCGGAAATGATACCAGCGGCCGCCCGGCGCCATGCCGGCATGCGCGGCCAGCTTCCTGGGCAGCGGCACCATGCCCTTGGGCGTGAAGTGGAATTCGGTGTCACGCGCATATTGCAGGATTTCGCCCACGTTGGACAAAGGCTGGTGCAGCGCGCCGCCGCGCGCGGAAGCCGGCTGGATCACCGTGCCGGAACCGCGCCGGCGCTGGATCAGGCCTTCATTCTGCAACGCGCGCAGGGCCTCCCGCACGGTGAAGCGGCTTACCCCATAGCGCGCACAGAGCACGCTTTCGGTTGGGAATTGCGCCGGATCGGGAAAGTCGCCGCGCAATATTCCCTGGCGCAGATCTTCGGCAAGTTCCTGGTAGCGATGCTTGCGCCCACTGCTACCGGCGGCCTGTTCAGTCGTCGCCGACAAGAATTCACTCCCCTTCCAACTTGTCACGTCCCGGAGCTTTGCCGGTGAACGCCGCCGATCATAGCCTAATCGAACGGCTTGCACAGCATCTGCGGCGCCCCGTTCCGAAAATTGTCCGGACAAATGCCCGGCTCCACCTGCTGGACTGGCTGGGCTGCGTCGCGGGCGCGCGCTCGTCCGAAATCGCGCGGATACAATCCGCCATGGCAGGCGTGGGGCCGGTCGACAGGGCGGCATGGCTGGGCAATGTGCTGGAGATGGACGATGTCCATCGCACGGCGATCCTGCATCCGGGGCCGGTGGCGTGGCCGGCGGCGCTCGGCATCGGCGGGGATGCGGTGGACGACGGGCTGGAAAATGCGCTGGACGCCGCCGTGCGCGGCTATGAAGCGATGATCACCATCGGCGCGATGTTCGATGGCCGCCATTATGCCCATTGGCACAATACGGCGACGGCGGGCGGCTTCGGCGCGGCGGCGGCGGCCGCGAGCCGGCTGGGTGCGGACATCGGCCAGACCGTGGCCGCGCTCGGCCTGGCCGGGTCGGTTGCGGGCGGCCTCTGGCAGATGCGGCACGAGCCGGTGATGGCCAAGCAATGGCACCTCGCCCATGCGGTTGCCACGGGAACGTCGGCGGCGCGTTATGCGATGGCGGGCGTCACCGGTCCGCGTTACGTGCTGGAAGGCCCGCAGGGGCTGTTCGCGGCGACATGCGCCGCACCCGGAGAGATCGTGCTGGCCGATACCTGGCGGATCGGCGAGGTCAGCTTCAAGCCGTGGGGCGCCTGCCGCCACGCCCACCCCGCGATCGATGCGGCGCTTCTCCTCAAGGCGGAAGGGGGCCTTTCCGGCCCGGTCACCCTGGCCACTTATCGCGATGCGCTGGTCTTCTGCGATCGGCCGACGCCCCGCACCGTGCAGGAAGCGAAATTCTCGATCCAGCATGCCGTGGCGATCGTTATGGAGCGGGGCATTCCGCGCCTTCAGGACTTCGAGCCGGATGCGATCGCGGCATTGGCCGATGCCCGCGCCGCCGTGTCGGTGATCGAGGCGCCGGACATGACGGGGGCCTATCCCGCGCATTTCGGTGCGCGGATCACCAGCGCGGGCGGCGAGGTGACGCTGATCGATACGTTGGGTGATCCGGAGCGGCCGCTGGACCGTGACGGCGTGATCGCCAAGGCGCGCGAGCTGATGGCCTGGGGCGGGATCGATGCGGGCGCGATCGACGAGGCGATCGGCATCGCGCTGGAGGGGGGGCGCGTGTCCGACATCACCGATCTGCTGGATCGCTGGCTGTGAGCGCCACGGCCCGCATCCTGGATTTCGCGTGCGCGGAGCATCGGCTTCCCGATCCTGCGCGCGCGGCGGCGCTTCATCTGCTGGGCGATACGCTGGCGGCCGGCGCCGCCGGATCGACTGCGCCGGGCACGGAAGGCGTGTTCGCCGCCGCCAGCGGCTGGGGGCAGGGCGGGGATGCCCGCATCATCGCGCGCGATGCGCGGCTGCCGGCGGTGGGCGCGGCCTTCGTCAACGCCTTCCAGATCCATTGCCTGGAATGGGACGCGGTGCATGAGCCGGCGGTCGTCCACGCGCTTTCCACCGTCACCGCCTCGCTTCTCGCCGCGATCGACCGGCGCGGCGGCTGCGATCCGGAGGAGGCGCTCGTCGCGCTGGCCGTGGGCGTCGACATTGCGAGCGGCCTCGGCCTCGCGGCCGAAACGCCGCTGCGCTTCTTCCGCCCGGCGACGGCGGGCTGCATCGGATCGGCCCTGGCAGTGGCCCGGATCGAGGGCGTGGAGAATATGGCCGACGTGCTGGGCCTGGCTTATTCGCAATGCGCCGGCACGATGCAGGCGCATGTCGAAGGATCGATAGCCCTTCCGCTTCAGATCGCCGGCGCCGCGCGATCGGCCATTGCCGCCGTCGATCTCGTCAAGGCCGGCCTGACCGGGCCGCACGACGCGCTGGAAGGTCCCTTCGGCTATTTCCGCCTGTTCGACGAGGGCGATCCGGCGGCCTATGCGCGCGATCTGGGGCGGACCTGGCGGATCGCCGAGGTTTCGATCAAGCCCTTTCCTTCCGGCCGCGCCAGCCATGCCGTTCTGGCGACGATCGACATGCTGATGCGCGACGGGGCGATCGACGCCGTTTCGATCGAGCGCATCGAGGCCTTCGTGCCGCCGCTGATCGCCCGGCTGGTCGGCCGCCCGATGAAGCCGGACATGACACCCGCTTATGCGCGGCTTTGCCTGCCGCTGCTGGTGGCGCTGATGCTGACGGACGAACGGATCGATCCGCGCCGCTTCACCGCCGCCACCTTTGCCGATCCCGCGATCCTGGCGCTGGCCGATCGGCTGGCGATCACCGTTGACGACAATCCCGATCTCAACGCGCTGTCGCCGCAGCGCCTGGCGATCACCCTGCGCGACGGCACCCGCATCGAACGCGCCATCCCCAATACGCTGGGCCACCCCGAAGCCGCGATGAGCGCCGGGCAGACCGCCGCCAAGCGCGACCTTGCCCGCGAACTGGCGCGCGCCGAGCCCGATCCGCGCCTTTTTTCCGACCCGCTTTCCTATTTCACACGTCCGGAGCCAGCATGACCTTCCCGACCTATTTCGAAGCCTTCGATGCCAAGCAGATGCTGGAGGACTATCCGGTCGGCGACGCCTTCACCGCGCGCTACACCGCGATGAGCCGGGACGAGCTGCACGCCCTGCAGAACCGGCGCTTCCTGAAGCTGATGAAGCGCGGCTGGGAAATCCCCTTCTACCAGCGCCTGTGGGGCGCGAAGGGCATCGAGGCCGGCGATATCCGTAGTCTGGAGGACATCACCAGCCTGCCCGTCTACGACAAGAGCGATCTGATGGCGTCGATCGCCGATCATCCGCCTTATGGGGATTTCGGCGGTGTCGGCACTTCCCCGGATCGGGCGCCGGTGATCTTCCACACCACATCCGGCACCACCGGCCGGCCGCAGGCGCTGCTGTTCGGCCCGAAGGGGCGGGAGATCACCAACCTACTCGTCGGCCGCATGTATCGCTGGCAGGGCGTGAGCCCGTCCGATGTCGTGCAGTCCGTCTACGGCCACGGCATGATCAACGGCGGCCACTATATCCGCGAGGCGGTGACGCATTTCACCAACTCGATCTTCCTGTCCGCCGGCACGGGGATCGAGACGCGATCGGTCAACCAGGTCGGGCTGATGGCCGATTTCAACGTGTCGGTGCTGGTCGGCTTCATCGACTATATCCGCAAGCTTGCCGAGACGGCTGAGGCCGAGGGGCTGCTGGACCGCATCAACATCAAGATGATCTGCGGGCATCTGGGCACCGAGGATCGCGCCAGCGTGGAAAAGGCGTGGGGCGGGGCCAAGGCCTATGACTGGTATGGCGTGGGCGATACCGGATCGATCGCCGGCGAAGGCCCGGAACGCGACGGCCTCTATGTGTGGGAGGACGCGCAATATCTGGAGCTGCTGGATGTCGACAGCGGCGTGCCGGTGGGCGTGGGCGATACCGGCGACATGGTCGTCACCTGCCTGTTCAAGGACGATATCGCGCCCTGCATCCGCTTCAACACGCATGACATCACGCACGAGCTTTCGGGCGCGAACCAGACGGGCATGGTGTTCAAGCGCATCGCCGGCTTCAAGGGCCGCAGCGACAATATGGTGAAGCTGCGCGGCATCAACGTCTTCCCCCACGCCATCGGCGCGCTGATCGAGAACCGGCCGGACCTGACGGGCGAATTCGTCTGCCATGTCAGCCGCGACGCAGCCGGGCGCGACGATATGCGTGTGACGCTGGAAAGCCGCGGCGGGACCGATCACGGCCAGATCGCGGGGCTGCTGCGCCAGGGGCTGGGCGTGGAGGTTTCGGTGGTCCTGGTGGGCGTGGGCGAAACCGCCGCCGCCACCCAGATCGATGTCCGCCAGAAGCCGATCCGCCTGATCGACGAGCGCAAGCTGTGACGCCGCTGCACCAGCTCGACATAGCCGGGCTGCGTGCGGCCTATGGCGCGGATGAGGTCACGCCCGCTCAGGTGGTGGATCATTATCTGGCGCGGATCGATGCCCACGATCCCGCAATCCGATCCTATGTCGGGATCGACATTGCGGGCGCGCGGGCCGCGGCCGTGGAAAGCGGCGCGCGCATCGCAGCGGGACGCGCGCTCCCGCTGGAAGGCGTGCCGGTTGCGGTGAAATCGAACATCGCCGTCCGCGGGCTGGAATGGAATGCCGGCATGGCGGCGCGGCGCGGCATTATCGCGGATGAGGATGCCGTCGCCGTGGCCCGGCTGCGCGCGGCCGGCGCGATCGTCCTGGGCACGCTCAACATGCATGAGGCGGCGCTGGGGGCGACGACGGACAATCCCTGGTTCGGCCGGACGATGAACCCGCATCGCGCCGGATACACGCCGGGCGGATCATCGGGCGGGAGCGGGGCGGCGGTTGCGGCGGGCCTGTGCGTGGCGGCGCTCGGCACCGATACGCTGGGATCGGTGCGGATTCCCGCCGCCTATAACGGCGTCTACGGCATCAAGCCGACGCATGGCGCGATCCCCGACGCCGGGCTGGTGCCGCTGAGCGAATGGCTCGACAGCATCGGCCCGATCGCCCGATCGATCGACGATCTGGAAGCGGTGCTGGCGGTGCTGGCCGATCCCGCGCCTGCCGCACCTCCGCCCGCGCGCCTGCTGCTGCTCGACAGCTTCGATGGCCTGGGGTGCGAACCCGCCGTGCTTGCCGCCTATGAGCGCGCGGCCGTGCTGCTGGCCGATATGCCGAAGGCGATATTCGCACCCGAGGACGGCGCCGCTGACATCCGCTTCGCCGGCTTCGTGGTGGCGGCGCGGGAACTGATCGACCATCTCGGCCCCGTGCGCGCCCAAGCGCCGGAAAGCCTGTCGGACGAGCTTCGCTTCATGCTGGATTATGCCGGCGGCGTCCCCGCCGCCGATGTCGCCAGGGCCGAAGGGGTGATCGCACGCACCCGCGCGGGCGTCCGTGCCGCGATCGCTGGCGACGGAGCCTTGCTGATGCCCACCGCGCCGCAAGCCGCCTTCGCGCATAGCCGCCGCCCGCCCGTTACCCAATCGGCCTTCACCGCCTTCGCCAATATCGCCGGCCTGCCCGCCATCAGCATTCCCGCCGGCCTGGACGGCGATGGCATGCCGGTGGCGGTGCAGCTTGTCGGCGCGCCGGGCGGCGAGGCGGGGCTGATCGCGCTCGCCCGCAGGCTGGACGCCGGCCTTGCCGGTTTCGTGCCGTCCCCGCTGATCTGATTCTGAAGAAGGAGTGCCCCCATGCGGATCATCGTGCTGTTCAACCTGAAGCCCGAAGCCGATCCGGCCGCCTATGAGAATTGGGCGCGGACGACCGACATTCCGGGCGTTCGCGCGCTCCCCTCCGTCAGCGATTTCCAGGTCCATCGCGCCACCGGCGTGCTGGGCAGCGATCAGCCTTCGCCCTACGCCTATTTCGAGGTGATCGACATCACCGACATGGCGGCCTTCGGCGCCGATGCGGCGAGCGAGGCGGTGCAGAAGGTGGCCGGCGAGTTCCGCCAGTTCGCCGACGATCCGCAGTTCATCCTGACGGAGACCTTGTGATGCGGCGGTTCGAAGGGAAGACGATCGTCGTCACCGGATCGGGCCGTGAGAAGGGGCTGGGGCAGGCGATCCTCCAGCGCTTTGCCGATGAAGGGGCGAATTGCGTCGTCTCCGATCTCGGCCGCCCGGCCGAGCATATGGGCGCGGGCGACATCGGCACCACCGACGAGATGGAGGCCGTGGCCGCCGAGCTGCGCGCGCGCGGCGCCCAGGTGGCGGTGATACCCTGCGACGTGCGATCGGAGGAAAGCTGCGAGGCGCTGGCGGCGGGCGCGATCCAGGCGTTCGGCTCGCTCGATATCTGGGTGAACAATGCCGGCATCGGCTACATCATGAAGCCCCTCCTCGAAACCTCCGCCAGCGAGTGGGAAGCGGTGATCGGCGTCAACCTGACCGGCGCCTTCCACGGCACCAAGGCGGCGGCGCGGGCGATGATCGCGGCGGGCAAGGGCGGCCGGGTGATCAACATCGCCAGCCAGGCGGCGAAATCGGGCTTTCCGCACATGGCGCCCTATACCGCCTCGAAGCACGGTATGGTCGGGCTAACGCGGTCCAATGCCATCGAGCTTGGCCAGCATGGCATCACCGTCAACGCCGTCTGCCCCAATCATGTCACCACCGGGCTGGGGGCGAGGCAGAATGAGTATTTCTCCAAGCTGCTCGGCTTCGATACGGTCGCGGCCTATCTCGAAAACATGAAGCGGAAGAACCCGATGGGACGCCCCGGCCTCGGCAGCGATACCGCCGCCGCCTGCGCCTGGCTGGCGTCCGACGACGCGATTTACGTGACCGGCGAGGCGCTCAACGTCTCGGGCGGGGAGGAGATGCATTGATGCGGGAAGAACGGATCGACTGGCCGAACGGCGCGAAAGTGGCGCTATCGGTGGTCGTCAATGTCGAGGAAGGGTCCGAAATGACCGTGGCGCGGGGCGACCGCGGCATGGAGCCGGTGGATGAGCTGGGCATCCACATCAAATCGCCGATCCGCAATTACGGCAACGAATCCAACTATCTCTACGGCATCAAGGCCGGTGCCCCGCGCGTGGTGAAGCTGCTGCGCGAACATGGCGTGAAGGCGAGCTGGACGGTCGCGGCGCTGAGCCTGGAAAACCACCCCGAAATCGCGCGCGCCATCGCCGATCTGGGGCATGAGCCCGTCAGCCACGGCTGGCGCTGGGTGCATCAGTTCAAGATGGATGAGGCCCAGGAACGCGAATTCATCCGCAAGGCCGTGCAGTCGATCGAAAAGACGGTCGGCGTCCGCCCCTATGGCTGGCTCAGCCGCTATTTCCATACGGACAATACCCGGCGCCTCCTGATCGAGGAGGGCTTCGAATATCATATGGACGATTATTCGGGCGATGTGCCCTTCTGGGATCGCGGCACCGTGCCCGGACGTCCCATCGCCATCGTGCCCTACCAGCTCGATTCTAACGACATGAAGATGTGGACCGATCCGGCGATGACGCCGACGCAGTGGCTGGAATATGCCAGGAACTGCTTCGACCAGCTCTATCGCGAAGGGGAGGCGGGCAACCCCAAGCTGATGTCGCTGGGGCTGCACCTGCGCATCATCGGCCGGCCGGGCCGCATCTGGGCGCTGGAGGAATTCTTCCGCCATGTCACCGCCCGGCAGGACGTGTGGATCGCCACCCGGCGCGAGATCGCGCAGCACCTCGCCACGGTGGAAAAGCCATGAGCCTGCGGCTGGAGAGGACGGGCGCGGTCGCCCGGCTGCTGATCGACCGGGCGGAAAAGCGCAATGCCTTCACCCAGGCGATGTGGGAGGCCCTGCCGGCGCTGCTGGACGAGGCGATGGCCGATCCCGCGATCCGGGCGGTGGTGCTGCAATCGGCCGCGCCGGGGGCCTTTTCCGCCGGTGCGGACATCGCCGAATTTTCGACCGGCGTGCTCGATCCGGAATGGCGCGATCGCAACCAGCAGGCGATCCGCCTCGCCCAGCACAAGCTGGCCCGCGCGGAAAAGCCGGTGATCGCCGCGATCGACGGCGATTGCGTCGGCGGCGGCTGCGGCCTTGCCATCGCCTGCGACATGCGGGTCGCGAGCAGCGGCGCGCGCTTCGGCATCACGCCTGCCAAGCTGGGCCTGGTCTATTCGCTGCACGATACCAAGCTGCTGGTCGATCTGGTGGGGCCGGCGCAGGCCAAGCGCATCCTGTTCACCGCCCAGCTGCTGCCGGCCGGGGAGGCGCATCGCATCGGGCTGATCGAGTTCGTCGAGGATGATCCGGTGGCGGCTGCCATGACCCTTGCCGAAACGATCGCCGCGGCATCCTCCCACAGCGTGCGCGAGACCAAGAAGATGGTGCGCCGCATCCTGGACGGGCAGGCGGACGACGATGCCGATACCCGGGCGCTGTTCGGCGCGGCATTCCATGGCGAGGATTTCCGCGAAGGCGTCGCCGCTTTCCTCGAAAAGCGCAAGGCGGTGTTCAAATGAGCGATTATCTGAAACACGGCCGGATCGCGGGCGGCATCGTCTCCACCCCCGATCTCGATGCGGCGCTGGCCGACTATCAGGGCCGGCTGGGGCTGGAGCTTGCGGAGCAAGGCACCATCGCCGCCGATCTCGCGGCAAGCTGGGGCTGTCCCGGCAGCGCGGGCGCGCGGTTCGCCGCGCTTCGACCGCTGAGCGGGGCGCACTGCTTCATCCGTCTGGTCGAGGCGCCGCTGCCCGCCGATTTCGTGCCGACCCGCACCTATGGCTGGGCTGCCTTCGAGCTTACCGTCAAGGACGTGTTCGGCTGGCCGGATCGGCTGGCGGGCAGCGGTTTCGAGGTAGTCGGCCCGCCCAAGGCTCTGGAAGGGCTGCCTTATTTCATCCCCATGCAGGTGATCGGCCGGGGCCGGGAGATGATCTATCTGAACGAGGTGGCGGAAAATACGCCGACGTCCGACCTGCCCAAGGCCGGATCGCTCACCGATCATATCTTCATCACCATATTGGCGACGCCCGATCGCGAGGCGAGCCTCCGCTGGTTCGAAGCGGCGCTGAAGCTGGATGTATCGACCAGCTACACGCTGGCTTATTCCATGATAAACAAGGCGTTTGGGCTATCTTCCGATTATCGCACCACGATCACCATGGTGCAGAAGGGGCGGCTGCCGATCGTGGAGGTGGACGATTATCCCGCCGAGGCGACCGTGCGGCAGGGTGATCCCGGCAGGCTTCCGCCCGGAAACGCGCTCGTCACGCTGGCCGTGGACGATCTGGATGCGCTCAACGTGGCCTTCATCGCGCCGCCGGTGCATCGCGAGGGGCCGCTTTACGGTGGCCGCCGTGCCGCAACGGTGCGCGGGGTTGCGGGCGAGTTGATCGAGCTTCTGGAAATCGGGCGCTGAAGGATGGCCCGTCCCCCGGCTAGGGGCGGGGGACGGGCGGTTCGCTTCAGGGTTGCAGGATGGTCGATCCCGTGGTGCGGCGCGCTTCCAGATCGGCGTGCGCGCGGGCCACTTCCGCCAGCGGGTAGCGCTGGCCGATCGTCACCTTCACGCGGCCGCTGCGCAGCATATCCCATAGCCGGGCGACGCCGGCGGCGCGCTCGTCGGGCCGGGCATAATAATGGTAGAGCATCGGCCGCGAATTATAGAGCGAGCCCTTCATCGCCAGCACGCCCAGGTTGACGCCGCCCACCGGCGCATCGGCATTGCCATAATTGACGATGAGCCCGCGCAGCCCGCAACTGTCGAGCGACGCTTCCCACGTCGCCATGCCGACGCCGTCGAATACCACGCGCACGCCCGCGCCGCCGGTGAGTTCCCGAACGCGGGCGGCCGTGTCCTCGGTGCGGTAGAGGATGACATGATCGCAGCCGGCGGCCCGCGCCTCGGCGGCCTTGTCCTCGCTGCCGACGGTGCCGATCACGGTGGCGCCGATCGCCTTCAGCCACTGCACCAGTATCAGGCCGACGCCGCCGGCAGCGGCATGCACCAATACCGGCCAGCCGGCCTCCACCTTCGCGCAGCGTTCCGCCAGGAATTCGGCGGTGCAGCCCTTCAGCAGCACGGCCGCCGCCGTCTCGTCATCGATATCGTCGGGAATGGCGAACAGCGATGCGGCGGCGATGTTGCGTTCGGTGGCATAGGCGCCGCGTTCCGGCCCGAAATAGGCCACGCGATCGCCGGGGGCGAAGTTGGC
The DNA here is from genome assembly GCF_000347675.2 of Sphingomonas sp. MM-1. NCBI lineage: Bacteria > Pseudomonadati > Pseudomonadota > Alphaproteobacteria > Sphingomonadales > Sphingomonadaceae > Sphingomonas > Sphingomonas sp. MM-1. The sequence continues at coordinate 115,457 of NC_020561.1, forward strand.
AACGCCATCGCCCACGGCTTCCACCACGCCCGCCGCCTCGACGCCGAGCGTCGCCGGCAGATCGACCGGATAGATGCCGCGCCGGTGATAGGTGTCGATGAAGTTCAGGCCCACGGCCGTATGGCGGACGCGGGCTTCGCCCGCGCCCGGCGGAGGCAGGGGCTGATCGTGCCAGATGATCGCTTCCGGGCCGCCCGTGGCGTCGATGCGTGCGATGCGTGCCATCTCGCTCCTCCCGCCTACCAGGTCTTGCCGCCGACCCATTCGCCGGCTGCCGCACCGAAGGCGTGGATCTCGATATCGGACCAGATATCCGCCCGATAATAGGGATCCTGCTCCAGCAGGGCGCGGGCTTCGGCTTCGCTTTCCGCCTTTACGATCAGCAGCGATCCGGTGAAGTTGCCCGCCGCGTCGCGCAACGGTCCGGCCACGGCCAGCCTGTCCAGCCCGGCCTCGACATGGGCGAGATGCTCCTTCAGCTTCTCCATCCGCGTGGGCGTGGCGCCGGGCCGATCATGGGTGATGATGGCATAGAATTTCGACATTGTCCGATCCTCGTCTGTCGGGGAGTGGGGAAGGGTGGTTCAGCCGCCGATCGCGGGTGCCTCGATCAACAGCACCTGGCAGTGGGCCACTCCCTGGCGCAGCGCGCGCGCCTCGCCATATTCGGGGGAGTTCCAGAAGTTGAGCGCGGCTTCCCGGCTGGGCCATTCCGAGATCACGACCGATCCGCCGTCGCCGAAATCGCCTTCGAGCAGCACCGCGCCCGGTGTCCGCATCAGATATTTCCCGCCGAATTTCTCGACGAGCGACGCGGCCCTGGCGGCATAGCCGGCCAGGAAAGCCTCGCGATCGGCAATGGTGGCGGTGACGATCAGATAAGCGGGCACTGTGAACTCCGATGATCGAGGAACGTAAAAGGCGGCAGGCGGACGGCCGCAAGGCCGCCCGCCGCCGCGATCGGGCAAGGATCAGAAGGATTTGCTGATCGTGAGGCCATATTCCGCCTTGCGCGCAGGCGTGATGCCGAACGCGCGGGCATAATCGCCGGTTGGCGTGCGCGGTGCCGGGAAATCCAGATAGCGCAGGATGCCGGCAGGCGAATCGTCGCCCAGCATGTTCTTGCCGTATAGCGTGATCCTGAGGCCATCATCGTCGTGCACGCCCACCTGCAGGTTCAGCTTGGTGGAATTGCCGCTTTCCGCCAGGTTCAGGACCTGATCGAAATAGCTGCTGCGGTAGATCACATCGAGGCCGGAGAAGAAGGTCCAGCCATCGGTCACGTCATGCTGGAAACGCAGGCCCACCGAGCCGGTATGCTTGGAAACCAGCGGCGGGCGATTGCCGGCAATGGATGCGGCGTTCCGGCATCCCGGCAGGTCCAGGTTCACGGCACTGCCCGTCTTGCAGGCCGATCCCATCAGTTCCAGCGCCCGTTCGGCCTCGATCCCCTTGCGGATTTCGCTGTCGAGGAAGGTGTAGTTGAACTGCAGCTTCAGCGTGCGGCCGATGATGGGCAGGCCGCCTTCCACCTCGATACCGCGAATACGGGTGCGGCCGATGTTGACGCTGTAGGAATCGACAATGTTGTTCGCCACATAGGTGTTGGTGAGCACCTGATTCTTATAATCCTGCCAGAAGGCGGAGACGTTCAGATAATCGAACCCGAATTTCGACGTTTTCAGGCCGATTTCGTAATTGATCAGCTTTTCCTCGTCATAGGTCGATTCCGGCGCCCGCACCGGGTTGAACCCACCCGGCGAATTGCCCTGCGAATATTGGGCGTAGAAGGAAAGATCGTCCGCCGCCTTCCAGTTGACTGTGGAGCGGCGTGCAAAATTGACCCCCTTAGCGGGGTGATCGGCGTCTAAAATTGACCCCCATCATTCCAGAGTGTGAGGCGTCGCGGCTTGGGCTTCCAGGCGGCGAGGACGGGGATGTTGATTGTGGAGACTATTGCCAAGATACGCAGGGAGCACAGGGACGGTAAGCCGATCAAAGAGATTGCGCGTGATTTACGGTTGTCGCGCAACACGGTGCGCAAGGCGATCCGTGCTCCGGAGGCGGATTTCAGCTACGAGAGGAAGGAGCAGCATCGTCCGCAGACCGGTCCATTTCGCGAACGGTTAGATGAGTTGCTGGCGGAGAACGAAGAGCGCCCCCGGCGCGAGCGACTGCGGCTGACGCGGATTCATGATCTGCTGGAACGTGAGGGGTTCACCGGCTCCTACGATGCGGTGCGGCGCTATGCGGCCCGCTGGAAGCAGGAGCGCCACGCCGGTGGCAGCGGGGATATGAGCAAGGTGTTCATCCCGCTCATGTTCCGGCCTGGCGAGGCCTACCAGTTTGATTGGAGCCACGAGGACGTGGAGATCGCCGGCAAGCCGATGCGGGTTAAGGTGGCGCATATGCGGCTATGCTGGTCGCGGGCGCCCTTTGTGCGGGCTTATCCGCGTGAGACCCAGGAGATGGTGTTTGACGCCCATGCCAGGGGCTTTGCTTTTCTCGGCGGGGTGCCGACGCGCGGCATCTACGACAACATGAAGACCGCGGTGACGACGGTGTTCACTGGCAAGGAGCGGGTGTTCAACCGGCGCTTCCTGATCATGACGGATCATTATGGCGTTGAGCCGGTGGCCTGTAGCCCGGCGGCAGGCTGGGAGAAGGGACAGGTCGAGAACCAGGTCCAGACCGGCAGGGAACGGCTGTTCAAGCCACGTCTGCGGTTTGCCAGCATGGAAGAGTTGAACGCATGGCTGGAGGCCGAGTGTCGCCGATGGGCCGAGCGCTATGCCCATCCGGATATGGAAGATATGACCATCGCCCAGGCACTGGAGATGGAACGACCCTCCCTACAGCCGCTCACCACGCCTTTTGACGGCTTCTTCGAGAGCGAACATGTGGCGAGCTCGACCTGCCTCGTCAGCTTCGATCGCAACCGTTACTCGGTCATGGCCGTTGCTGCCCGGCATGCGGTGCAACTGCGCGCCTATGCCGACCGGGTCGTCATCCGTTGTGCCGGCAAGGTGGTCGCCGAGCATGCCCGCCTGTTCGGCCGCAATCAGACGAAGTTCGATCCCTGGCACTATCTGCCGGTCCTGATCCGCAAGCCAGGCGCATTGCGCAACGGCGCTCCCTTCCAGGACTGGGATCTTCCGCCGGCCCTGGCCCAGCTGCGCCGCAAGCTGGGCAAAAGCGATGACGCAGACCGACGCTTTGTACGGGTACTGGCAGCGGTGCCCGAGGATGGCCTGGAGGCAGTCGAAGCTGCCGTGCGCGAAGCCATGGCGGCGGGCACGGCCAATGACGAGGTCATTCTCAACATCCTGTCGCGCCGACGCGAACCACAGCCTGTGCAGGCGATCAATGTTGTCGTCGATCTCAGGCTCAAGCATCCGCCCATTGCCGATTGCGCGCGCTACGATACGGTGCGAGGCCTCAATGCAGCGGCATGAGATGTTGGCAGCCCTCAAGGGGCTGGGCCTGAAGGGCATGATCGCCGCGTTCGACGATGCCGTCACCAATGGCATCCGCCGTGACCGGACCGCCATGGAGATGCTTGGCGATCTGCTACGCGCCGAAACGGCCCACCGTGAAGCCGCCTCGATCCGGTATCGCATGACTGCGGCCAGGCTGCCGGCCATCAAGGATCTCGACGGCTTTGTCTTCGCCGACACACCGATCAACGAGAGCCTGGTGCGTTCGCTCCATGCCGGCTCGTTCCTGCCGGAACGGCGCAATATCGTGCTGGTTGGTGGCACCGGCACCGGCAAGACGCATCTCGCGCTCGCCATCACCGCTGCGGTGGTCCGCGCCGGGGCCAGGGGCCGGTTCTTCAATACCGTCGATCTGGTCAATCGTCTGGAGGAAGAAACCCGGCAGGCCAAGGCCGGCAGCCTGGCCGCCCAGATGGCCCGCCTGGACGTCGTGGTTCTGGACGAGCTCGGGTATCTGCCGTTCGCCCGGTCAGGAGGCCAGATGCTGTTCCATCTGATCAGCAAACTCTACGAAAAGACCTCGGTGATCATCACCACCAATCTCGCCTTCGGCGAATGGCCTAGCGTCTTCCAGGATGCCAAAATGACGACGGCGCTGCTGGACCGTGTCACGCATCATTGCGACATCATCGAAACCGGCAACGACAGCTGGCGGTTCAAAAACCGAAGCTAAGAGACGGGAAAAACCCCTTCCCCCGGACCCCCATCCCCGGCGGTTACCCCGGTGGGTCCACAGGTACCTCCCGCGGACGCCGCCGCCAGCGCTCCTGACGGCGCGCGTCGGCGTCCGCGGGTCCCTCCTATGGACTACCGGGATAACCGCCGGAACTCACGAAAAAGGGGGTCAATGTTGGGCGCCGATAGGGGGTCAACTTTGCGCGCCGGTTGACAGTCAAACGAGGCCTTCGCCATCCCGGTCTGACCCGGCGCTGTTCTAAACAATCACTGGATTAGTTCAGATGGATCGACACATCGCGCCTTGGGAGCAGGGTTTCCAGACCGTCACCGCCCCGCCGCCTGCGCCGCCGATTGCGAAGCTGCCGCCCGACCCGCCCGGTAATCCGGCATGGGTGAAAGGGGTGTCCGGAAACCCAGCCGGTCGCCCGCCCGGCCGTCCTGACAAGCGCCTGCTCGCCACCGAGGAAATGCTGACCGAGATGCGGGCCATTGTGTCCGTGCTGGTCGGCAAGGCGCTGGAGGGCGACACGAACGCGGCGAGCATCGTTCTCGCCAAAGTGCTGCCCTCGGTGAAGGCGCAGGCCGAAAAGGTCCAGTTCGATCTCGATACCGATGCGCCGATCAGCGATCAGGTGGCGAGCGTGCTGGACGCGCTGGCAGGCGGGCTACTCGCACCTGACGTGGCACGCCTCATCATCGACAGCATTGCGCGCCTGGCGGACGTTCGGGCGACCGAGGAACTGGCCGCCCGCATCGAAGCCTTGGAGGCGGCGAGCGATGCCCGAGGCTAACGCGCAATTTGTTGCACTTCGGTTGGAAAGGCCGGCGATGCGATCGGCCTGCCCGGCAGATGACACTATACCCCGACGGAGAATGACATGACTGACAACAACGAATCCCTGAAGGCCGCTGAACCCGGTTCGCACCCGAAGGCGGAGAAGTATGGGATGCCCATCGAATATGCCGACCGCATCGTGCAGCGCCACTTCGGCGTCACGGACGAGCAGGCAGCTTTGGAAGCCGGGAAGGTCGCGGCGGACATTGAGGTGAGCAAGGTGCTCGCCAAGAAGGACTAACAGTGTCGGGCCTCCGAGCACTTCAGCGGCGAGTGGCGAAGTTGGAGACCGCTCGGAAGCCGCGACCGTCGCCCATCGTCATCATGTGCGGCAGCTTCGATGCGTTCGCGGATGCCACATATGCGGAGGTCATGGCAGGCACGCTGGCAGGGGACTTCCTGCTGATCCTCGACCACCTGCGAGAATGGGATGAGCAGGGCGTATGGGCGCTGGCATATGCTCGCTGACGGTGACCGCCAACAGCAGCATAGGGTTGCGCGGGGCTTAGTCGCCTTCACCCGCGCCGAGGACCAGCGGACGGTCCCTCGTTAATCGAACATCCGCAGCAGCGGGGGTAGGCGACACTCCTTCCGCCCTGACGCTGTCAGCGCCTCGCGCCTCCGTGCGCGGGGCGCTGCTGCGGAACCATTCTGTTACCTTCTTGTGGCATCAGCGAAAAGCCTGATTGCCGCGCTAATGGTCATCTGTTAGCCCATCGCAATAGCGCGCTCGGATCGATCGGAGAATACGATGTTCGGAAAACTCTTCGGCAAGAAGAAGGAAATTGTCGAAGACGAGAGTGCGGCGAAAGCTGCGCTCATGGATGCAGCGATTGAGGAAGCTCGAGCTACTAATCCAGTCGCCCATCTTAAGATTGGAGCCGAGGAACTTGTGCAGAGGCTGCTCAGTGGGATGAAGAGTGAACGCGGAGTTCATGTCGAGTCGCTGTTAGCTGTCCTGGGGTCTCTCGCTGGCTACAGTTGCGTTGATAGCGTTCTGAAGCAGGCTAACGCACTGGGCCGGAGCACCCGAGAATGTGGCATTGTCGATGTAGAGACGTCTGACGGCGGTCGCTATTATCTTGGAGACCCAATCAACGCGCTTCTTGGCCAAACCGATCGATCCCTTTGGGCCTTGGTTGCGGGCATGGTCAATCATCTCGGAAGTCAGGACTATCCAGACTTCGCTGAAATCGCGGGGCATGTCGCAGGAACACTAGGAGGACCGGATTTCGGAGTGCCGCGCGTCCCCGAAAATCATCGGCCAGGCGATTTACCGATCAATTATGTTCGTGACTTGTGGCCTGCCGTTTTACCGCACATTGAGCACCGCGTTCCACTGCTTCAAGAGCGCGTTACACTGTTTGGTTTTGCGGCGCAGAATGTGATCCAAATGGGCAAGGATGTGATCCAACCTTCACTCGCCGGAAAGTTGGTGATGGAATGCGCTGTGCCGATGTCAAGGCTTGATCCAGCTAAGGTCTGGGCATAACCGCATTTGATGCCATTGTTACTCAGAGGGGCGATACTCTCGCTTGCTGAGTTTTCTGTGCCATATGGCTTAAAGGATGGCGGAAGAGGTGGGATTCGAACCCACGGACGGGTTGCCCCGTCGCTGGTTTTCAAGACCAGTTCCTTAAACCACTCGGACACTCTTCCATACCGATTCAGCAGCGCGGCTAGAAATCTGCTAGATGGCGGCGCTGCCGCTCCCTGTAGCTATTTCCTGACCTACCGCTAAGCGATTCTAACCACACCCCTTTTTCGCCGTCCACATTGCCGAGCGTCTAAACCTCCAACAGCTTTCAAGACCGCTGCCATCAACCACTCGGCCGCCTATCCGGCGGCGCGCTTATCTCCGCAAGGGGCGTTGCGTGCAAGCGTCGCGATATGTTTCCCGAAAAGTCGGACAAAGGGGATTCACCTGTCCGCCAGCCTGTGGCACGAAGGGCGGGTAAGGGGTTCTTTATGCGTGCTTCGTTCAGGGCTTTGGCCGCTACCGCCTGCATTCTGGCGGCATCCGTCCTCGGATCGATGGAGGCGGGCGCCCAGCAGGCGGATGCGGCTTCGTCCGCCGATGATGCCGGTTTCCGCGCTTTTCTGGCGAGCATCCGGCCGCGGGCGCTGGCGGCGGGCGTGCGGCCTTCGACCTTCGACAGCGCCGTGGCCGGGCTGACCTTCAACCCGCGCGTCATCCAGCTCGATCGGGCGCAGCCCGGCGGCAACCCCAATGCGCCGGCGTCGGCCATCCCCAGCTTCGCGCCTTACAAGGCCCGCCATGTCGATGCCGATCGCATCAATCGCGGACGCAAGCGCTATCAGGATCTCCGCCCGCGCCTTGCCCGGATCGAGCGGGAGACGGGCGTGCCCGAATCGATCATGATGGCGATCTACGGCCATGAAACCGGCTACGGCACCTATACCGGCGACTTCGATCTGATCCGTTCGCTGGCGAGCCTCGCCTATGACGGCCGCCGGCGGGAGCTTTTCACGGCCGAGCTGATCGCCACGCTGCAATTGCTCGATCGCGGCATTCCGCGGTCCCGGCTGAAGGGAAGCTGGGCGGGCGCCACCGGCTATCCCCAGTTCCTGCCCAGCATGTACCAGCGGCTCGGCGTGGACGGCGACGGCGACGGGCGCGTCGATATCTGGACGAGCGAGGCCGACGCGCTCGCCTCGATCGGCAATTATCTGGTGAAGGCAGGATGGCGGCCCAACGTGCCGTGGGGCGTCGCGGTGCGGGTGCCGCCATCGCTGGATCGCACGGCGCTTCGCCCGCTCACGAAATCGCCGCGCTGCCCGCGCGTCTTCGATCGGCACAGCCGCTGGCTGACGATGCGCGAATGGCGGGCACTGGGCGTGACGGTGGTCGGCTCCCCCGCGCCGGCCGAGGGCGAACTCGTGACGCTGCTGGAGCCGGACGGCCCCAACGCCACCGCCTATCTGCTTTCGGGCAATTACCGGGTGATCCTCGATTATAATTGCTCGAACTTCTATGCCCTTTCGGTCGGATTGCTTGCCGATGAAGTGGCGCGCTGAGCTCGCCGTCCTCGCGGCGGCGGGCCTGCTGTCCGCCTGCGCATCGACCCGGCCGGTGAGCGACGGGGCCGTCAAGATCGGCAAGCCCTATGTCGTGGGTGGCCGCACCTATGTGCCGCGCGACGATCGCAATTACGACCAGACGGGCCTCGCCTCATGGTATGGCCCCGGCCATCACGGCCGGACGACCGCCAATGGCGAGCGTTTCGACATGAACGCGATATCCGCCGCCCATCCGACCCTGCCCATGCCTTCCTATGCGGAGGTGACGGCACTCGCTACCGGCCGCACCATCCTGGTCCGCATCAACGATCGCGGGCCTTTCGCGCCCGGCCGGATCATCGATCTGTCGCGCGGCGCGGCACGGGCGCTGGGCGTGGAGAAGGACGGCGTCGTCCGCGTCCGCGTCCGCAGGGTCTACCCGTCCGACAAGCGCCGCGCCTCGCTCGGCGCCCAGCGCAGCGCCTATTGATGGTAGCTGGCGGATGCCGCCCGGCGCGGCTATCAGGGGTGCCGATACGTCTTTCCCTTCCCAGAGCCTCTTGCCCGGAATGAACGCGATGAAGTCTCCGATCCTGCTCGCCGTCCTCGCCTCGACCATCCTGGCCTCCGCCGCGCCGGCGGCCGCGCCGCCGTTCGAAACCGAGGCGCCGGTCGCCTATATGAAGGATCTGTCGTCGGGCGCGGTGCTCTATGCCAAGGATGCGGATCGCCGCATGCCGCCGGCATCGATGGCGAAGATGATGACGGTCTATGTCGCCTTCGATCTCATCAAGAAGGGCGAGCTGAAGCTCGACCAGATGGTGACGGTGCGGCCCGAGACCTGGAAGCAGTGGCACGGCCCGGCCGCCGGATCGACCATGTTCCTTTCGCCCGGCGAGCAGGTGAGCGTGCAGAACCTGCTCCACGGCATCGTCACCCTTTCCGGCAACGACGCCTGCGTCGTGCTGGCGGAAGGGATCGCCGGAACGGAGCCCGCCTTTGTCGCCCTGATGAACGAGCGCGCCAAGGAACTGGGCCTGGACAATTCGCACTTCGGCACGTCCAACGGCTGGCCGGACAATGGCGTCACCTATGTGACCGCGCATGACCTGGCGGAGCTTGCGGCGCGGACGATCCAGGATTTCCCGGATCTCTATAAGGCGTTCTACAGCCAGACGTCGTTCACCTGGGGCAAGACCATGGGTTCCGGCGCGGACATCACCCAGCAGAATCGCGATCCGCTGCTGGGCCGCGTGCAAGGGGCGGACGGCCTCAAGACCGGCCATACCGAGGAAGCCGGCTACGGCTTCACCGGATCGGCGGAGCAGAATGGCCGTCGCCTGGTGATGGTGGTGGCCGGGCTCACCAGCTCCAACCAGCGGGTATCGCAATCGGTGGCCTTCATGGAATGGGGTTTCCGCGCGTGGAAGGCGGTGCCGCTCGTCGCCAAGGGCAAGAAGGTGCAGGATGCGGAGGTGCAGCTGGGCGATGCGCGCACCGTCGGCCTCGTCGCCCCGCGCGATCTCGCCGTCACGCTGCCGGCGGGCGTGGCCGGCAACATGAAGGTGAGCGTCGTCTATAACGGCCCGATCAAGGCGCCGATCAAGGCCGGCCAGCATATCGCCGATCTGGTGGTGCAGACGGGGGATACGCCGCCGCAGCTCATGCCGCTGGTGGCGGAAAAGGCGGTGGACGAGGCCGGCTTCTTCGCCCGCATCGCCGCCGGCTTCCGCTGGCTGTTCGGCCTCGCCTGATTTCGCCCACCGTGGCGCGCGGGCGTTTCATCAGCCTCGAGGGCGGGGAGGGGGTCGGCAAGTCGACGCAGTTGCGCGCGCTCGCCGCGGCCCTCCGCGCGCGCGGCCATGACGTCATCGAGACGCGGGAGCCCGGCGGCAGCGCGGGGGCGGAGGCGATCCGATCGCTGCTGCTCGACGGCGATGCCGGGCGCTGGACGGCGGGCGCCGAGGCGCTGCTGTTCGCCGCCGCCCGCGCCGATCATGTCGCCAAGACGATCCTGCCCGCGGTTGAACGCGGCGCATGGGTGCTGAGCGATCGTTTCCTCGATAGCTCGCTCGCCTATCAGGGCGGGGCGGACGGCATCGGCGAGGCGGCGATCCGCCAGCTCCACCAGGTCGGCAGCGACGGGCTGATGCCGGACCGCACCCTGCTGCTCGCCTTGCCGGCGGAGGAAGCCGCCGCGCGCGCGGCGGCCCGCGATCGCGATGGCGCGGATCGCTTCGGCGGCCGGGATGCGGCCTATCATGCGCGTGTCGCGGCCGCCTTCGCCGCGCTGGCGGCGGGCGATCCCGCGCGCTTCCGCATCGTCGATGCCACGGGCACGACCGATGACGTCACCGCCCGGCTGCTGGCCGCGCTGGAGGGATTGTGACGCCGCTTGGCCATGGCGATCAGGTCGCCGCTTTCCGGGATGCGATGGCGCAGGGCCGGATGCACCATGCCTGGCTGCTCGCGGGGCCGCAGGGCGTGGGCAAGGCGATGTTCGCCGCCGCCGCGGCCGCGCGCTATCTGGCGGAAGGCACCGATCGGCCGCCGGCCGCCCCCGGCCTCGACGTGGCGGAGGATCACCCGACCGCCCGGCTGATCGCGGCGGGCAGCCATCCCGATCATCGCGTGCTCCAGCGCCTGCCCCGCGACAAGACCGGCGATCTCGCCCGCAACATCACCATCGATCAGGTGCGCGCGCTCCAGCCCTTCTTCGCGGTCACGCCCAGCATGTCACCGCGCCGTGCGGTTATCATCGATGCGATCGACGATCTGGAGCGCCCGGCCGCCAATGCGCTCCTCAAGAATCTGGAGGAGCCGCCCGCCGATACGCTGTTCCTGCTCATCAGCCACGCGCCGGGCCGCCTGCTGCCCACCATCCGATCGCGCTGCCGCCTGATCCGTTTCGGTCCGCTGGACGACGATGTCATGACCGTGGCGATCCGCCGGATGCTGCCGGACATCGCCGAGGATGAGGTCGCGGCGCTGGTCGCCGACGGCGGCGGCGCGCCGGGCCGCGCGCTGCGTTATGCCGGGCTCGATCTCGCCGGGATGGATCGCGCGCTGGTTCAACTGGCCCGGCATGGCGATCCTTCCGGGGCGGAACGGATCGTGCTGGCCAAGTCCCTCGCGCTCAAGGCCGCGCAGCCGCGCTACGAGCTTTTCCTGGAAAGGCTGCCCGCCTTCATCGCCGGCGAGGCGAAGCAGCGGAGCGGCGATGCGCTGGTGACCGCCATCGCGCTCTGGGAAAAAGCGCGTCTTCTGGCCGAAGGGGCGGTGCGGCTGTCGCTCGATCCCCAGACCACGGTGTTCGAACTGGCGACGATGGCTGCCGGCCTTGCCCCGGCGCACGGGCACTGAAGCCGGGGAGGGCGCCTTCCCGCCATTTTCCATTCCCGCCATCGCAACAATATGGTGATTTCCGTGGCCCGTTCGCGCTAAAGCGCCGGCATGGCCGAACCTTTCTACATCACCACCGCGATCTCCTACCCCAATGGCCGCCCGCATATCGGGCATGCCTATGAAGTGATCGCCACCGATGCGATCGCCCGCTTCCGCCGCATGGAAGGGCGCGACGTATTCTTCCTGACCGGCACGGACGAACATGGCCTGAAGATGGATCAGGCCGCCCGCGCCCGCGGCATTTCCCCGCGCGAGCTTGCGGACGAAATGTCATCCTATTTTCGTGAGATGACGGGCGTTCTTAATATCTCGAACGACCGTTTCATCCGCACGTCGGAGCCCGCGCATTACGAGGCCAGCCAGGCGCTCTGGCGGGCGATGGCGGCCAATGGCGATATCTATCCCGGCCGCTATGAAGGCTGGTATTCGGTCCGCGACGAGGCCTTTTACGACGAGAAGGAGCTGGTGGCCGGCGAGGACGGCCAGAAGCTGTCGCCGCAGGGCACGCCGGTGGAATGGACCGTCGAGGAAAGCTGGTTCTTCCGTCTTTCCGCTTATGCCGATCGATTGCTCGCGCATTATGAGGCGAACCCCGATTTCATCCGCCCGGAAGGCCGCCGCAACGAGGTGGTGAGCTTCGTGAAGGGCGGGCTTTCCGACCTGTCGATCTCGCGCACCAGCTTCGATTGGGGCGTGCCGGTGCCGGATGCGCCGGGCCATGTGATGTATGTGTGGGTGGATGCGCTCACCAATTACCTTACCGGCGTGGGTTATCCCGAGGATACAGATACTTACAGGAAATATTGGCCAGCTGATCTTCACATCATCGGCAAGGATATCGTCCGCTTCCACGCGGTTTACTGGCCGGCTTTCCTGATGTCCGCCAATCTGCCGCTTCCCAGCCAGGTGTTCGGCCACGGCTTCCTGCTCAACCGGGGCGAGAAGATGTCGAAGTCGCTCGGCAACGTCGTCGATCCGATGGAGATGGCGCGCACCTATGGCGTCGACCAGCTTCGCTACTTCCTGCTGCGGGAAGTCAGCTTCGGCCAGGACGGCTCCTACAGCCATGACGCGATCGTCACCCGGTCCAATGCAGATCTCGCCAACGGCCTCGGCAACCTCGCCCAGCGCTGCCTGTCGATGATCGCCAAGAATTGCGGCGGCGTGGTGCCGGGCGAAGGCGCGCCCGCGCCGGTGCTGGACGCGGCGGCGCTGCTGGCGCGGGTGGAGGAGGCGATGGCCGGCCTCGCCATCCACCGCGCGCTGGAGGTCATCTGGGAAGGCGTGGCGGAAGCGAACCGCTATTTCGCCGACAGCGCCCCCTGGGCCGTGCGCAAGACGGACCCGGCGGCCGCCGATGCCATCCTCCATGCCACGGCGGAGGCGATCCGCGTGCTCGCCATCCTCGTTCGCTGGGCGATCCCGGAAAGCGCGGACAAGCTGCTCGATCAGCTTGCCCAGCCCGCCGATGCCCGCGATTTCGCGGCGCTTGCCGCCCCGATCGCCCCCGGCACGGCGCTGCCGGCGCCGCAGGGCGTGTTCCCGCGCTGGGTGGAACAGGAAGGCTGATGTTCGTCGATAGCCATTGCCACCTCAATTATGCGGGCCTGGTCGAGGATCAGGCGAGCGTGCTGGCGCGGGCGCGGGATGCGGGCGTCGCGACGATGCTGAACATCTCCACTCGCGAGCGCGAATGGGGCGACATCATCGCCACGGCGGAGCGGGAGGCGGATGTGTGGGCGTCGGTCGGCATCCACCCGCATGAGGCCGATGCCCATCCGGCGGTCGATACCGCCCGGCTGGTGGCGATGGCTGCCCATCCGCGCGTGATCGGCATCGGTGAAACCGGCCTCGATTATTATTATGATCATTCCGATCGCGATCGGCAGCGGGCCAGCTTCCGCGCCCATATCGCCGCCGCTCGCGAGACGGGCCTGCCGCTGATCGTCCACACCCGCGATGCGGAGGAGGACAGCGCCGCCATCCTGGCGGAGGAGATGGCGAAAGGCGCCTTTCCCGGGGTAATCCACTGCTTTACCGCCAGCGCCGATTTCGCCTGGATCGCGCTCGATCTCGGCCTCTATATCTCGATCTCCGGCATCGCGACCTTCAAGAATGCCAAGGACTTGCAGGCCACTGCCAAGACGATACCCGAAGATCGCCTGCTGATCGAAACCGACGCGCCCTTCCTCGCGCCGGTGCCGCATCGCGGCCGCACGTGCGAGCCCGCCTTCGTCGCCGATACCGCCCGCTTCCTCGCCGATCTGCGCGGGGTGAGCATCGAGGAGCTGGGCCGCGCCACCTCGGCCAATTTCTTCGCCCTTTTCGGCAAGGCCAGGGCATGAGGTCGCGACGGTGAAGGTGCATATCCTCGGCTGCGGAACCTCTTCCGGCGTGCCGAGGATCGGCAATGACTGGGGGGATTGCGACCCCGCAGAGCCGCGCAACCGTCGCCGCCGGGCGTCCATCCTGGTCGAAAGCGCCACCAAGCGTATTCTGGTCGATACCGGCCCCGATCTGCGCGATCAACTGCTCGATGCCGATATCGCCGATGTCGATGCGGTGATCTGGACCCACGATCATGCCGATCACTGCCACGGGATCGACGATCTGCGGCAGCTTTTCCACGCACGGGGCGCCCCGGTCGTCGCTTATGCCCGGCCCTGGACGCTGGCGGGGCTGCGCCTGCGCTTCGCTTATGCGTTCGAGGGCAAGGACGGTTACCCGCCGATCGTGGCCGGCCATGACCTGCCGGATCGGCTGATGATCGGCGACATCGCGGTGAATTGCGTCGATCAGCCCCACGGCACGATCACGTCCGTCGGCCTCCGCTTCTCATCCGATGATAAGACTATCGGCTATGCAACTGATTTTCATGCGATGACGGAGGCGATGGCCGATCTTTATCGCGGGCTGGACCTGTGGATCGTCGATGCCCTGCGCCGCCGGCCGCATCCCACCCATATGCATCTGGGCGATACGCTGGCATGGATCGATCGGCTGTCGGTCGGGCAGGGAGTGCTGACGCATATGGATCAGTCGATGGACTATGCCGGCTTGCTGGCCGAATTGCCGCCCAAGGTGGTGCCGGGTCACGATGGCCTGGTGGTCGCGCCGTGAACGGCGATCAGGCCCTCCAGATGGTGGCCGCCGCCATGTGCCTCGTCCTCGTCGGCAGCGCGTTCGTCGCCCGGCGGGTGCCGCTGGGGCAGGCGGCGAAGATGGCGCTCGGCTGGCTGGCCATCTTCGCGCTCCTGCTCCTCGCTTTCTCGTTCAAGGATGACATCGGCGATCGGCTGCGCTTCGCCATCCACCCCGATCGCGGCACCGTCGTCGGCGAAACGCTGCGTATTCCCATGGGGGATGACGGCCATTTCTGGGTGCGCGGCAGCGTCAACGGCGTGGAGACCCGCTTCCTCGTCGATAGCGGCGCCACCACCACGGCGCTTTCGGCCGCCACCGCCAGCGCCGCCGGCATCGATCCCGCCGACGATCCGTTCGGAACCCCCGTCGCCACCGCCAACGGCACCGTCATGGCCCGCCGGGTGCGCATCGCCGATCTCCGCATCGGCCCGATCCGCCGCGCGGACGTGCGCGCCACCACGGCGGCCGAGTTCGCGGACATGAACGTCCTCGGCATGAACTTCCTCAACTCGCTGTCCGGCTGGGGCGTCGAGGGCCGCACGCTGGTGCTGAAGCCCTGAGCCGACGTTACCGGCGCGCCTGTTCCCGCGATTCCAGGAGGTCCCACAGCCCGCGCTGCTGGTGATAGAGCTGCCCCGCGCCAAAGCCCACCGCGCGCTCCAATGCCGGGGGGATGCGGCCCGCGAAATCGCCGATCGCGGCGCGCGTCGGCAGGCGGGCCGGCTCGATCGCGATGCCGAGCCGCGTGGCCGCGAGGTCCAGTATCTCGCGTATCGCCACCCAGTCGAGCAGCAGGGCCAGCGCCGCGCCCAGCGCGCAGCCCCGGCGTTCGGAGGTGGCAAGCATTTCGAGGGCATGGCGCTGGGCGAGCAGCGCGGCCTCGCATTCCGCCTGGCCGGGCGTGCTCGGCAGCGGCGGGGCCGCCACCACCAGCCGGGTGAGCAGCCCGCGTTCCTCGGCGAAGGCGGCGGCCGAATCGCCGATCCAGCCGGCCAGGTCGTCCGGCGATCGTTCGACGGCAAGGTCGATCACGCCGGGATGGCGGCCGTGCAGCAGGCAGAGATGGTGGATGACGTCGGCCAGGTTGCGGATGGCATCCGCCCCCTCGCGCAGCTCGGCGGAGGCGACATAGGGGTGCCCGCCGCTGCCCTCGACCGCGGCATTGGCCAGTAGCGACGTCGCCAGGCGGCTCGGTCCCATGGGGTCGGTTGCGGGCAGGGGCATCGCTTACTCCTGAAAACACGGATGATCCGTGTATTCCTCGATGCCCCCGCATCTATATCAAAGCCCGTAAAGGCGAGGTTTATGACGGATTAGTTATTCGGATATAAGGGTTAACCGGATCCGAAACGAAAATCGCCGCCCTGGGGCACCCCCAAGGCGGCGATCCGGTGCCTCGAAACCGCCGTCGGCGGCTTACTGGTCGAGGAAGCTGCGCATCTTGCGGCTGCGCGACGGATGCTTCAGCTTCCTGAGCGCCTTCGCCTCGATCTGGCGGATGCGCTCGCGGGTCACGCTGAACTGCTGGCCCACTTCCTCAAGCGTGTGATCGGTGTTCATGCCGATGCCGAAGCGCATGCGCAGCACGCGCTCCTCGCGGGGGGTGAGGCTGGCGAGAACGCGCGTCACCGTTTCCTTCAGATTGGCCTGGATGGCGGCGTCCACCGGGATGATCGCGTTCTTGTCCTCGATGAAGTCGCCTAGATGGCTGTCCTCCTCGTCACCGATCGGCGTTTCGAGGGAGATCGGCTCCTTGGCGATCTTCATCACCTTGCGCACCTTTTCGAGCGGCATCGAAAGCCGCTCGGCCAGTTCCTCCGGCGTCGGCTCGCGGCCGATCTCGTGCAGGATCTGGCGGCTGGTGCGGACCAGCTTGTTGATCGTCTCGATCATGTGGACCGGGATGCGGATCGTCCGCGCCTGGTCCGCGATCGAACGGGTGATCGCCTGCCGGATCCACCAGGTCGCATAGGTGGAGAATTTGTAGCCGCGGCGATATTCGAACTTATCGACCGCCTTCATCAGGCCGATATTGCCTTCCTGAATAAGATCAAGGAATTGCAGGCCGCGATTGGTATATTTCTTGGCGATCGAGATGACGAGGCGGAGATTGGCTTCCACCATCTCCTTCTTGGCGATCCGCGCCTCGCGCTCGCCCTTCTGCACCATGTTGACGATGCGGCGGAATTCGGGAAGCGACATGCCGGTCGCCTGGCCGATCTCGGCGATCTCGGCGCGGATGCGCTCCACCGGCGCGGCCTCGGCCGCCGCGAAGGCCGCCCATTTCTTGTCGAGCCCGGCAACCCGATCCAGCCAGCCTTCCTCGGTCTCGTGGCCGACATAGGCGTCCAGGAACGACTTGCGCTGCACCTTGTGGCGCTCGGCCAGGCGCAGCATCTGCCCGCCCAGCGCCATCAGCCGGCGGTTGAACGAATAAAGCTGGTCGACGAGATATTCGATCTTGGCGCCGTGGAACTGGACGCTTTCCACCTCGGCGGTCAGGTCCTCGCGCAGGCTCTGATATTTCTTCTCTTCCGCGGCCGGCAGCTCGCCGCCCGCGCCCATCGCCTCCAGGCGGGCGACCTGCATCTTGTGGAATTTCTTGTAGAGCTCGGTGATGGTTGCGAACTTCTCAAGCGCCATCGGCTTGAGCTGCTCCTCCATCTGGGCGAGGCTCAGCGTATTATCGTCGTCATCGTCTTCCGTGGGCCGCGGCGTGCGGCGCTCGGTCATCGAATCCTCGTCGTCGTCGGCGGAAGCCTCCTCGGGCTCGTCCTCCTCCTTGAAGGACGGGCCGGTGCTCTGCTCGCTGATCTCGCCGTCCTCGTCCTCGGCGCTTTCCACCTGCTCGGCGGTCGGCCCCTTGGAGAGCATGGCATCGAGATCGAGGATCTCGCGCAGCTGCATCGTGCCTTCGTTGAGCGCGGTCGACCAGTCGATGATGGCGTTGAAGGTGATCGGGCTTTCGCACAGCCCCAGGATCATGGTGTCGCGGCCTGCCTCGATGCGCTTGGCGATGGCGATCTCGCCCTCGCGCGACAGCAGCTCCACCGCGCCCATCTCGCGCAGATACATGCGGACGGGATCGTCCGTGCGATCGACCGTTTCCTTCTTGGCGACCTGGGTGAGGACGGGGGCGCCATCGCCCTCGTCGACGCCGACGACCTCGTCGTCGCTGTCCTCCTGCTGATCGTCCTCGCCGCTTTCCTCATTCTCGACGATGTTGACGCCCATTTCGGAAAGGGCGGACATCACATCCTCGATCTGCTCGGAGGACATCTGGTCCTGCGGCAGCGCCTCGTTGAGCTGGTCGTAGGTGATGTAGCCGCGCTTCTTGGCGCGGGCGATCAGCTTCTTCAGCGACGCCTCGTTGAGGTCGATCAGCGGCGCATCGCCGCCCTCGCTCTTCTCCGCCGTTTCCGCCATGTTCGTCTTCGCCATTCGACCAACCCTAATTACTATCCGCGCCGCTTTCGCCGGCCGCCAAACTGGCCAGCGCCTGATCCGCCGCATCGCGCGCCGCCCTAAGGCGACGCTGCTCGGCAAAGCCGGCCTCGTCGGGCGAGGCCATCAACCTCGCCGTCACCGCCGCCAGAGCCGCGTCGAGTTCGGGCCGTGCCGCCAACGCCTCGATCGCCGCCGCGAGATCGCGTCGAGCGCGCCCCGCATCGGCATTGCCGCGAAGGAAGGAAAAGGCAAGTCCGTTCGGCGCACGAAGCGCTTCCATCGCTCCAGCCAGACCCACTTGTCCCAATATGGTTCCCAATGTGTCCGAATCAAGCGTTTCCGCAGCAAAAGCCGCATCGAGCATCGCATCGCGAATCCGGGCGAGCTTTTCGTCGGCGATCGGCAGCGCCGCGATCGTCTCGGCATGATGGGCGATGATCTGGGGGTGGCGCAGCATCCCGGCAAGCACCGCGCGGCTTTCGAGCGGCCCCAACCCGCCATTGCCGATCGATCGGGTGACGGCCGAAGGCGGGGCTTCGGGCGGTTTTCCGCGAAACGGGCCACGGCGTCCGCCGCGCCCCGCCTGTCCGCCCCGCCAGCCGCCGCCCGGCTGAAAGCGCGGGGCAGGGGAGGCGCGTTCGTAAAGCGCATCGAAGCGCCGGCGGAAATCGGCGAGATATTGGCCGCGCACGTCGCCATGGCGAATCGTCGCGGCGTGGTCGGCAAGCCGTTTGCGCAGTCCGGCCCGGGCTTCGGGCGTATCGAGCGGGGCTGCGGCAAGCTCATATTTCCACAACCGCTCGACCAGCGGTTCGGCTCCCTCCAATAGGGTTTCCAGCGCCGTCCGGCCGCCATTTCGCACCAGATCGTCGGGATCCTGGCCGGGGGGCAGGGTGGCGAAGCGCAGGGTTCGGCCCGGCTCGATCATCGGCAGCGCCCGCAGCGCGGCCCGGATCGCGGCCTTTTGCCCGGCGGCGTCGCCGTCGAAGCACAGGATCGGCGTTTCGGCGAGCCGCCACAGCCGCTCGATCTGCCCCTCGGTCAGCGCGGTGCCGAGCGGGGCGACCGCCTCGCCGATGCCCGCCTGGGCCAGGGCGATCACGTCCATATAGCCTTCGACCACGATTACCCGCCCGGCCTTGCGGGTCGCGGCGGCGGCCTTGTCCAGGTTGAACAGCGTCCGCCCCTTGTCGAACAGCGGGGTTTCCGGGGAATTCAGATATTTGGGTTCGCCCTGGCCGATGATCCGGCCGCCGAACGCGATCGCCCGGCCGCGCGCATCGCGGATCGGGATCATCAGCCGGCCGCGGAACCTGTCATAAGGCTCCTTGTCCTCCACCGATATCAGGAGGCCGGCCTCGACCAGCTTGTCGTCGCCGAAGCGGGAAAGCGCCGCCTTCAGCTTCCCTCGCGAATCCGGCGCGAAGCCGATGCCGAACGCGGCCTGCGCGGCCGCATCCACGCCGCGCTTGCGCAGATAGTCCCGCGCCTCGGCCCCGGCGATGCCGTGCAGTTGCTCGACGAACCAGGCCGCAGCCTCCGCCATCGCCTCATGCAGGCCGGATGCCCGCTCGGCCTTCTCCGCCGCGCGCGGATCGGCGGCGGGCACGTCCATCCCGGCGGCGGCGGCCAGCTCCTTCACCGCGTCCATGAAGGGCAGGCCCTTATGCTCGGTCAGGAAACGGATGGCATCGCCATGCGCACCGCAGCCGAAGCAGTGATAGAAGGCCTTGTCGTCGTTGACGTAGAAGCTCGGCGTCTTTTCGTTGTGGAAGGGGCAGCAGGCCCGGAATTCCCGGCCCGCGCGCTCCAGCTTCACCGATTTCCCGACCAGCGCGGAAAGCAGCGTGCGCGATCGCAGCTCATCGAGGAATTGCGGCGAAAGGCTCAACGTTCCCCCTCCCTGCCAAGAGGAGGGCGTGCAGCGGGAGGCCGGGCGAAGTGGGACACCGCCTGCCAATCGCCCTGGAACGGCGCCTCCTTCTTGGCCCGCGACCAGGATTTGATCCGCCGTTCGCTGTCGAGCGTTTCAAGCCGCGTCTGAAAATGGTCCAACCACATCAATGTCACGGGGCGGCGCCGACTCGCGAAGTCGCAATGGCCGCCGCGCTGATGTTCCGCCAGCCGCCGATCCAGATCGTCCGTGTGCCCGGTATAGTAGCTGCCGTCATTGCACCGCAGGACATAGACCCAGAACGCCATCCCCTTTCCCCATTCGCATTGCCCACCCGTTCGTCCCGAGCGAAGTCGAGGGACGTGCCGCGGCCGACGGCGTTTGCGTGTCTCGACTGCGCTCGACACGAACGGAAGGAAGAGAATGCCCGCGCGGCCTTAAGCAAGCGCTCCCTTCACCAGCCCGCTGGCCTTGCTCATGTCGAGCTGGCCGGCGAAGCGCTCCTTCACCGCGGCCATCACCCGGCCCATATCCTTCACCGACGTCGCGCCAAGCTCCGCGACGATGCCGGCGATCGCGGCCTTGGCCTCGTCCTCGTCCATCTGCGCGGGCAGGAAGCCCTCGATCACGGCGAGCTCGCCCTTTTCCGCCTGGGCCAACTCCGTGCGGCCGCCTTTCTCGAACATCTCGATCGATTCGCGGCGCTGCTTCGCCATCTTCTGCAGCACCTCGGTCACCAGCACATCGTCGTCGGCGGGCGCGGTGCCCGTCCGCGCTTCAATATCGCGATTCTTGATGGCGGCCTGGATCAGGCGGATAGCTGCGGTCTTCTCGGCGTCGCGCGCCTTCATCGCGGACACCAGGCCCGCCTTTATGTCGTCACGAATCATGGAGCCTCGGGAGATGGTCCGGGAAAGCGATCAGCATAGCGTCCGTTGCAGAATTTTAATAGATTGACCCTGCCCGACCACCCTCCTAGGAACCCCGCCGTTTACCCGCCGCCCCAGCAACAGGAGAGCCTCCAAATGGCCGAGACCGATCACGCGCGCCCAGAAGGTGCCACTGGCGTATTGGTTCTGGCCGATGGAGCCGTGATCTGGGGCCGGGGGTTCGGTGCCGAGGGCGACGCCGTGGGCGAGGTGTGCTTCCACACCTCGATGACCGGCTATCAGGAAATCATGACCGATCCGTCCTTCGCCGGGCAGATCATCAATTTCGCCTTCCCCCATATCGGCAATGTCGGCGCCAATCATGAGGATGTGGAGGCGACCAACCCCCACGCGCTCGGCCTGATCGTGCGCGAGGACGTGACCGCGCCGTCCAATTTCCGTTCGATCCAGAATTTCGATGCCTGGCTGAAGTCGAACGGCCGCATCGGGCTTGCCGGGGTCGATACCCGCGCGCTCACCCGCGCCATCCGCATCCAGGGCGCCCCCAACGGCGTGATCGCCCACAATGCGAAGGGCGAATTCGATATCCCCGCGCTGCTGGCCAAGGCACGGGGGTGGCCGGGGCTGGAGGGCATGGACCTCGCCAGGGAGGTTTCCTCCACCCAGAGCTACAAGTGGGATGACGGCCTCTGGACGCTGGGCCAGGGCTATGCGACCCATTCCGCCAACCCCGCTGGCCCGCATGTCGTGGCGATCGATTACGGGCTGAAGCGGAACATCCTGCGCAACCTGGTCAATGCCGGCGCCCGCGTCACGGTGGTGCCGGCGACGGCTACCTTCGACGAGGTGATGGCCCACAAGCCCGATGGCGTGTTCCTCTCCAACGGCCCCGGCGATCCCGCCGCGACCGGCGAATATGCCGTGCCGGTGATCCGGGAGCTGCTGAAGATCGGCAAGCCCATCTTCGGCATCTGCCTCGGCCACCAGCTCCTCGGCCTCGCCATCGGCGCCACGACCTACAAGATGCACCAGGGCCATCGCGGCGCGAACCATCCGGTCAAGCGTTCGGACGACGGCCGGGTCGAGATCACCAGCATGAACCACGGCTTCGCGGTGGATGCGGAGACGCTGCCGGCGAACGCGCGGACCACGCATATCTCTCTGTTCGACGGCTCGCTCGCCGGACTGGAGCTTACCGACGCGCCCGCGTTCAGCGTACAATATCATCCCGAAGCCAGCCCCGGCCCGCAGGACAGCCATTATCTGTTCGAGAAGTTCGTCGCATCGTTGGAGAAGGCGGCGTGAAACTGCCGCCGGTCGATCCGGCGCGGCTGAACGAGGAATGGCGGGCGGATCAGGACGTATTGGCGAATCTTCGCGAAAATGGCGACCGGCCCGATATTCCAAGGGCGGTGGACGTCAGCTTTCGCGGGCCTCCCGATGCTCTTGACGATCTGGCGGATGCCGCGGAGGAGCTGGGGTTCGAGGTGATCGAAACCGAGCCATCGGACGATGGAGAGCCTTGGCTTTTCCTCCAGCGCGTGCAGACCGCCGACGCGGACGCCATCAAAGCCCTTACGATTACTTGCCTGCAGATCGAAGCGATGTTCGGCCTCGAATATGATGGCTGGGGATGTGTCGCTCAAACCGGATTGACCCACTGATGCCCAAACGCACCGACATTAAATCCATCCTCATCATCGGCGCGGGTCCGATCGTCATCGGGCAGGCGTGCGAGTTCGATTATTCGGGCACGCAGGCGTGCAAGGCGCTGCGCGAGGAAGGATATCGCATCATCCTCGTCAATTCGAACCCGGCGACGATCATGACCGATCCGGACATGGCCGACGCCACCTATGTCGAGCCGATCACGCCCGCCGTCGTCGCCAAGATCATCGAGAAGGAGCGGCCGGACGCCGTGCTGCCCACCATGGGCGGCCAGACGGCGCTCAACACCGCGCTCGCGCTGTTCAACGACGGCACGCTGGAGAAGTTCGGCTGCGTCATGATCGGCGCCGATGCCGAGGCGATCGACAAAGCCGAGGACCGGCAGAAATTCCGGGAAGCGATGGACAAGATCGGGCTGGAAAGCGCCCGTTCCGCCGTGGCGCACACCGTGGACGAGGCGCTGGCCGCGCTGGAGCATACCGGCCTGCCGGCGATCATCCGCCCCAGCTTCACCATGGGCGGCACCGGCGGCGGCGTCGCCTATAATCGCGAGGAGTTCATCCAGATCGTCACCGGCGGCCTCGATGCCTCGCCCACCACCGAGGTGCTGATCGAGGAATCGCTGCTCGGCTGGAAGGAATATGAGATGGAGGTCGTCCGGGATCGGAACGACAATGCCATCATCATCTGCTCGATCGAGAATGTCGATCCGATGGGTGTCCATACGGGCGATTCCATCACCGTCGCGCCAGCGCTGACGCTGACCGACAAGGAATATCAGATCATGCGCAACGCCAGCATCGCGGTGCTGCGCGAGATCGGGGTGGAGACCGGCGGCTCCAACGTCCAGTTCGCGGTCAACCCCAAGGACGGCCGCCTGGTGGTCATCGAGATGAACCCGCGCGTCTCGCGGTCCTCGGCGCTGGCCTCCAAGGCCACGGGCTTCCCGATCGCCAAGGTCGCCGCCAAGCTGGCGGTGGGCTATACGCTCGACGAGATCGACAACGACATCACCGGCGCCACGCCGGCCTCGTTCGAGCCGACGATCGACTATGTCGTCACCAAGATCCCGCGCTTCGCGTTCGAAAAGTTCAAGGGCGCCGAGCCTTTGCTGTCCACCGCCATGAAATCGGTGGGCGAGGTGATGGCGATCGGCCGCAACATCCACGAATCGATGCAGAAGGCGCTGCGCGGCCTGGAAACCGGCCTGTCCGGCTTCAACTTCGTCGAGGCGCTAGCAGGCGCCGAACGCGCGGTGATCGAGGCGGAACTCGCCCGGCCGACGCCGGATCGCCTGCTCGTCGCCGCCCAGGCGCTGCGCGAGGGCTTCTCGGTCGATGAGGTTCACCGCATCGCCAAATATGATCCCTGGTTCCTGGAACGGCTGGCCGAGATCGTCGCCGCCGAGAAGCAGGTGATGGAAGAAGGCCTGCCGCGCGACGCGCAAGGGCTGCGCCGCCTGAAGGCCATGGGCTTTTCGGACAAGCGGCTCGCTTATCTCGCGCTCCAGTCCGCCCATCTGCGCGGCATGGAAAGCGCCCATGCGCGGGGCGGCGGCATCGTTCATGATGCGGTGACGGCGCTGACCGGCGGCGTCACCGAAAAGGACGTTCGCGCGCTGCGCCACCGGCTGGGCGTTCGCCCCGTCTTCAAGCGCATCGATACCTGCGCGGCGGAGTTCGAGGCGAAGACGCCTTATATGTATTCGACTTACGAGGCCCCGTCCTTCGGCGCGCCCGAATGCGAAAGCCAGCCTTCGGACCGGAAAAAGGTCGTGATCCTCGGCGGGGGGCCCAACCGCATCGGGCAGGGCATCGAGTTCGATTATTGCTGCGTCCACGCCTGCTTCGCGCTGGATGAGGCCGGCTATGAAACGATCATGGTCAACTGCAACCCGGAAACGGTTTCGACCGACTATGACACGTCCGACCGCCTGTATTTCGAGCCGCTGACCGCCGAGGACGTGCTGGAAATCCTGCATGTCGAGATGTCGAACGGCACGCTGGAAGGCGTGATCGTCCAGTTCGGCGGGCAGACGCCGCTGAAGCTCGCCCAGGAGCTGGAAGAGGCGGGCATCCCGATCCTCGGCACCAGCCCCGATGCGATCGACCTTGCCGAGGATCGCGAGCGTTTCGCCGATCTGGTCGGCCGCCTCGGCCTGAAGCAGCCGCGCAACGGCATCGCCCGCAGCCGGGAGGAGGCGCTGGCCGTGGCCGAGCGCGTTGGCTATCCGGTGCTGATGCGTCCGTCCTATGTGCTTGGCGGCCGGGCGATGGAAGTGGTGGAAAATCCCGCCCAGCTCGAAACCTACATCAATACGGCCGTCCAGGTCTCCGGATCGTCGCCGGTGCTGATCGACCAGTATCTGCGCGACGCGATCGAGGTGGATGTCGATGCGATCGGCGACGGCACCGATGTCGTCGTCACGGGCGTGATGCAGCATATCGAGGAGGCCGGCGTCCATTCGGGCGACAGCGCCTGTTCGCTGCCGCCCTACAGCCTGAGCGCGGAGATCGTCGCGGAAATAGAACGGCAGACCGACGCGCTCGCCAGGGCGCTCGAGGTGCGGGGCCTCATGAACGTGCAATTCGCGGTCAAGGACGGCGATGTCTATCTGATCGAGGTCAACCCCCGCGCCAGCCGCACCGTGCCCTTCGTTGCCAAGGCGATCGGCGCGCCCATCGCCAAGATCGCCGCGCGCGTGATGGCGGGCGAGAAGCTCGCCGACCTGCCGAAGATCGACCGCCATATCGATCATATCGCGGTGAAGGAGGCGGTATTCCCCTTCGCGCGCTTCCCCGGCGTCGACCCCGTCCTCTCGCCGGAGATGAAGTCCACGGGCGAAGTCATGGGAATCGATAAGGATTTTGCCACCGCCTTCTTCAAGGCACAGCTTGGTGCGGGCACTGTCCTGCCGGCATCCGGCACGGTGTTCGTCTCGGTCAAGGATAGCGACAAGGCGGTCGTCGTCCCCGCCGTCCAGGGCCTGTTGAAGCTGGGCTTCAAGGTCATCGCCACTTCCGGGACCGCGGCCTATCTCAATGGCCTGGGCATGGATGTGGAAGCGGTGAACAAGGTGCAGCAGGGCCGGCCGCACATCGTCGACCGGATCAAGGATGGCGGCGTCCAGCTGATCTTCAACACCACCGAAGGGTGGCAGTCGCTGCAGGATTCGCAGTCGATCCGCGCTTCCGCGCTGCTCGGCAAGGTGCCTTATTTCACCACGGCGGCCGCCAGCGTCGCGGCGGTGGAAGCCATCGCTGCACTGCAAGAACGAGACCTTGAAGTGCAGCCGCTCCAATCATATTATTCCACTTCGCACGACTGATCCCCACATCGTCGATGGAAGTGCGGGCGGCACCGGTTGGAACCGCCCGGGGACAAGATTTTACTGAAGGGGTTTCGCTGATGGCGACCGTCGAAAAGCTGCCGATGCTGGCGGAAGGCTACCGGATGCTGGAAGAGGAGGTCGCGCGCCTCAAGCTGGAGCGGCCGCAGGTCATCGACGCGATCGAGGAAGCGCGCGCGCATGGCGATCTTTCGGAAAATGCCGAATATCATGCCGCCAAGGAGCGCCAGGGCCAGATCGAGGCGATGATCGCCGATATCGAGGACCGGCTGAGCCGCGCGCAGGTGATCGATCCGACGACGCTTTCGGGGGACAAGGTGGTGTTCGGCGCCACCGTCCACCTGCTCGACGAGGATGAGAAGCCGATCAAGTATCAGATCGTCGGCCAGACCGAGGCGGATGCCAAGTCGGGCAGGATCTCATACAACTCGCCGCTCGGCCGCGCGCTCATCGGCCGCAAGGTGGATGACGAGGTGGAGGTGACGGTGCCTTCCGGCGATCGCTACTATCTGGTCTCCAAGATCGAGTTCATCTGAGGAGCGGCGGCGGATGCAATTGCCGCCCGCCCGCGCAACGCTGGCCATATTGGGCGTGACGATCGCGTCCTGGCTGCTCGTCTCGTGGAGCGGCCTGGGCGATATCGCCGCTTATGCGGGCGGGTTCATCCCCGCCCGTTTTTCGATCGGCGGGGTGGCGCCCACGCTCGAGATGTCGGTCCGGGGCATTCCCTTCGCCCCGCGCTGGCTGACGCCGCTCACCGCCACGCTGCTGCACGGCGGTTTCATCCACATCGCCTTCAACATGCTGATCCTCGGGCTGTGTGGGCGCTTCGTGGAAGCCGCCATCGGCGCGCGCGGGATCGTGATCCTTTATGTCGTCGGCGCCTATGTCGCCGCGTTCGGCCATTTTCTCGCCGGCCCTACCGAGCCCTGGCCGATGATCGGCGCCAGCGGCGCGGTCTCGGCGGTGATCGGCGCCTATGCGCTCCTCTATGGCGAGAAACGCCGGACCTTCGCCAATCGCCGGCTCAACCAGCTTGCCAACGCCCTATGGCTCGCGGCTGCCTGGGTGCTGCTGCAACTGATGGTCGGCCTCGCCTCCTGGGGCGGATCGGGCGGGGGCGGCATCGCGATCGCCGCCCATATCGGCGGTTTCTTCGCCGGCCTCGCTCTCGCCCAGCCGCTGCTGCTGCTCCGCTACCGCCGGGCCTGACCGCCTCAGCGGAGCGGCCGGCCGCCCTTGATCGTCATCAGCACCTTGCCCTGAACCGGCAGCCCGTCGAACGGCGTGTTGCCGGCCTTGGCGGCCATTCGGTCGGCATCGATCCGCCACGGAGCATCGGGATCGATCAGGATCAGGTCCGCCTCGGCGCCCGTCTCCAGCTGCCCGCCCGGCAGGCCCAGCAGCCGCGCGGGATTGGCCGAAAGCAACTCGAACAGGCGGGGCAGGCCGATCACCTCGTCGCGCACCAGCGTGAGGGACAGCGTCAGCAGCGTCTCCGCCCCGGCCATGCCGGGTTCGGCATCGACGAAGGGCAGGCGCTTGGCTTCCGGCCCCTGCGGATCGTGCGCGGAACAGAGGATGTCCACGGTGCCGTCGCGCACCGCCTCGATCGCCGCCAGCCGGTCCCGCTCCTCGCGCAAGGGGGGTGAAAGCCGGGCGAAGGTGCGGAACTGGCCGATGGCGGTGTCGGAAAGCAGCAGGTGCGCCGGCGTGATGCCGCAGGTCACGCGCACGCCGCGCTGGCGGGCGGCGCGGATAAGGTCGAACCCGCGCGCCGTCGTCACCTGATGGAAATGGATGCGCGCGCCGGTTTCCTCGGCCAGCATCAGATCGCGCGCGATCGCCATCGCCTCGGCCATGGCCGGGGCGGAGGGCAGGCCCAGCCGCGTCGCGGTTTCGCCCGATGTCGCCACCGCGCCGGTGGCCAGCCAGCCATCCTCGGCATGCACGATCACCGGCATGTCGAGCGACGCGGCATAGCCGAGCAGCCGCAGCATCACGCCCGAATCGGCGATCCAGCCGCGCCCGGTGGCGACCGCGCAGGCGCCCGCCGCCTTCATCAGGCCGATCTCGGCCAGTTCCTCGCCCGCCAGCGCGCGGGTGGCCGCCGCTATCGGGTGGATCCACACGTCCGGCTTGCCGGCCGCGGCCGCGCGCTGCACCAGCGCCGCATCGTCCAGCGGCGGGGACTGGTCCGGCATCAGGGCGGCGCGGGTGATGCCGCCGGCGGTGAAGGCCGGCAGGTCGATGGCGAAGGTGCCGAGGTCGACGATGCCCGGCGCCAGCAGCGCGCCCCTGGCATCGATGGTCTCCACGCCCGCCGCTTCGATCTCGCCGATGGCGGCGATGCTGCGGTCGCGCACCAGCACGCCGCCCGGCCGGGTGGTGCCGTCCGCCTCGATCAGGCGGCCGTTGACGATGGCGATCGGTTTCAGTTCCATCCCGGAACTCCCCGGCGCGCGCGCGTCAGCACGTCAAGGCAGGCCATGCGCACCGCCACTCCCATCTCGACCTGTTCGGTGATCGCCGATCGCACGGGATCGTCCGCCACCGACGATGAAATCTCCACGCCCCGGTTCATCGGCCCCGGATGCATCACCAGCGCATCCGGCGCGGCGCGCTCCAGCCGCTCCGGCGTCAGCCCGTAGAGCGCATGATATTCGCGCGGCGAGGGGACGAAGCCGCCCGCCATCCGCTCGCGCTGCAGCCGCAGCATCATCACCACGTCCGCGCCATCCAGCCCGGCATCGAAATCGGTGAAGGCGGTCACGCCCATCCGCTCGATCGCGGGCGGCAGCAGGGTGGAAGGGCCGACCACGCGCACTTCGGCATTGAGCGCGGTCAGCGCCAATATGTTGGACCGGGCGACCCGGCTGTGCAGCACATCGCCGCAGATGGCGACGCGCAAGCCATCGATCCGTCCCTTGCGGCGGCGGATGGTCAGCGCGTCGAGCAGCGCCTGGGTGGGGTGCTCGTGCCGCCCGTCGCCGGCGTTCAGCACCGGGCAGTCCACCTTGTCCGCGATGAGCTGCACCGCGCCGGATGCCTCGTGGCGGATCACGATCACGTCCGCGCGCATGGCGTTCAGCGTCATGGCGGTGTCGATCAGCGTCTCGCCCTTCTTCACGCTGGATGCGGCGACCTGCATGTTCACTACGTCCGCGCCAAGCCGCTTGCCGGCGATCTCGAAGGACAGCAGGGTCCGCGTCGAATTCTCGAAGAAGGCGTTGATCAGCGTCA
Organism: Sphingomonas sp. MM-1; assembly: GCF_000347675.2. Classification (NCBI taxonomy): domain Bacteria; kingdom Pseudomonadati; phylum Pseudomonadota; class Alphaproteobacteria; order Sphingomonadales; family Sphingomonadaceae; genus Sphingomonas; species Sphingomonas sp. MM-1. The sequence continues at coordinate 144,528 of NC_020561.1, forward strand.
GCCCCGCCAGCCGGTCGTCATGCTTGGCCGTGCCGCGATTGAGCGCGATCCACTGCTCGGCCTCGTCGAGCAGGAAAGCGATCTCCCAGGGTTGCAGGCCATAGATGCCCGTCAGGTGACGGTGCGGAAAAGGGTGCGGATCGGTCGGCATCGCCGTTTCGTCTAGAGGCGGCGCGCCGGAAGCTCAAGGCCGGAGGCGGCGGGCCTCACTGCCCGTTCGGCACCGGTTCGGGCACGGGCGGCGGCGGGGCTATCGCCGGGCCGGGGCCGCGCCGTTCCTCGGGCGGGCGATTATTGCCGGGATTGGCCGAGATGGTGAGCCCGTCCGGTCCCACCCGCAGCCCTACGTCGACATCGCCGATCGCGCCGTTCACGGCGATGGAGAGATTGTCGACCTGGTTTTCGATCAGGTCGCCGATCGGATCGGGCTCGGCCGCCGGTGCCGGCTCGCGCTCCACCACCGGCGGCGCGGCGCCATCGACGACGCGGCTCATGAAATCGCGCCAGATCCGTGCAGGCAAGCCGCCGCCCGCGATGCCGCCCAGCGGACTGTTATCGTCATTGCCCACCCACACGGCGGCCACCAGATCGCCGGAAAAGCCCACGAAGATGGCGTCGCGATTATCCTGGCTGGTGCCCGTCTTGCCGAAGGCGTCGATCGCCAAGGTCGCGGAACGGCCGGTGCCCTCGCGCACGGCCGCGCCCAGCAGGTCGAGCAGCATCGCCCGCGTTTCGCCGTCGAAGGCGCGGGGCCGGTCCCAGAAGGCGTCATACCAGCTCCGCTCCTTGTCGGGCAGGGCGTGCGCCTTCACCGGATAGGCGTTGGCGGCGATGGCGGCATAAGCGGAGGTGAGCTCCAGCAGGGTCACGCCCGATGTCCCCAGCGCCAGCGTCGCATCGTCGGCGGCGAGCGGGCTGGTGATGCCGAGGTCGCGGGCGGCGCGGATCACATTGTCCATGCCCACCTCGCTCGCGATCCTGACGGCGGCGACGTTGCTCGATCGGGCGAAAGCCTCGCGCAGGGTGATCTTGCCGCGATAGCGCCCGTCATTATTCTTGGGCGACCAGCCGGCGATGGTGATCGGCTCGTCCTCCACCAGGCTGTCCGGCGTCAGGCCGTGGCGGATCGCGGCGAGATAGACGAACAGCTTGAAGGTGGAGCCGGGCTGCCGCCGCGCCTGCGTGGCCCGGTTGAACGGGCTGTCCGCATAATTCTTGCCGCCGATCATGGCGACGACGCTGCCGTCCGGCCGCATGGCCACCAGCGCGACCTGCGCCTTGCCCAGCCCGGCGCGGCGCACCGCCGCCTCCGCCGCGCGCTGGATGCGGCTGTCGAGCGTGGTCTTCACCTCCTGCTCGGCATAGACGGCGCCGGCATTGTCGCGGGCCGCGGGCAGCGCCCAATCCGCGAAATAGGTGCCGCTCGGCAGCATCTTGAGCGGCCGCAGGTTGAGCGAGGCCGGCGGGACGCCGGCGGCCTCCGCGGGCGTAAGGAAGCCCGCGTCCGCCATGGCGGCCACCACCACGCGCTGGCGTTCGCGCGCGCCCTTCAGGTTCACGGCTGGGGAGAGGCGGGACGGCGCCTTCAGCAGCCCGGCCAGCATCGCCGCCTGCGCGACGTTCAGCTTTTCCGGCTGGCGGTTGAAATAATGGAGGGCGGCCGCGCGCAGGCCATAGACATTGTCGCCGAAATAGACGTTCGAAAGATAGCGCGACAGGATCTCGTCCTTGGAAAGCCGCGCTTCCAGCCAGAAGGCGATCAGCACCTCGCGCAGCTTGCGGGCGGCGGTGCGATCGGAATCGAGGAAGGCGACCTTGGCGAGCTGCTGGGTGATGGTGCTGCCGCCCTCGCGCACGCCGCCCGCCACGGTGTTGCGCCAGGCCGCGCGGGCGATGCCGCGCGGATCGATCCCCCAATGGCTGTAGAAGCGCCGGTCCTCGATCGCCATGAAGGCCTGCGGCACATGCGGCGGCAGATCGGCCACCACCACGGGCCGGTCGATGATCGCGCCCTTGCGGGCGATCGGCTTGCCGTCGCTGGAAAGCAGGGTGATGCTGGGCGGCGCGATCGGCTTCAGCGATCGCGACAGCGGCGCGGTTATCGCCAGCCAGCCGACCAGCAGGACGAAGATCAGCGCGCCGGCCTGGGCCACCCGTTTCCAGAAGCGCCAGCGCTTCCAGAAGGCGCGGGGGGCCGCCGCCCCACGCTGTGGCGGCTTTCTGTCCGTAGTCCGGGGGGATGCCGGCGCGCGGCGATCCTCCTCGGGTTCGGTCCATTCCAGGTCGTAAGGGTCGTCGTCGCGCATCATCGCCAGGTCATGCTGTTATACCCAGCTAACACGGGCGATGATGCGCGTCGAGATGCCCGATCGGTCGGGTCAGGCCTTGCGGGCGGCGATCCGCTCGTTCACGCGGGCTTCCAGGATGGTGAGCGGCATGGCGCCATCCAGCAGCACATCGTGGAACCAGGCGAGGTCGAACCTGTCGCCAAGTTCTGCCTCCGCGCGCTTGCGCAGTTCCACCCACTTGTTGTGGCCCACCTTGTAGCTGCAGGCCTGTCCCGGCCACACGCAATAACGCTCCACCTCGCGCAGCGAACGCGGGCGCGGGAAGCCGGTGTTGGCGACCATGTAGTCGGTCGCCTGCTCGCGGGTCCAGCGCTTGGCGTGGATGCCGGTATCGATCACCAGCCGCACCGCGCGGAACAGCAGGGACTGGAGGCTGCCGGCGATGCCGAGGCGATCGTCGCCATAGGCACCCAGTTCCTCTGCCACGCCTTCGGCATAGAGCGCCCAGCCTTCGCCATAAGCGGAGAAGAAGGTCTGGCGGCGCAGGATGGGGATGCCCTGGGTTTCCTGCGCCAGGCTGCCCTGCAGATGGTGGCCGGGCACGGCTTCGTGGAAGGTCAGCGCCGGCAGGCCGTATTTCGGCCAGTCATGCGTGTCCTTGAGGTTGATGTAGTAGATGGCGTCGCGCGATCCATCGAGCGCGGCCGGATTGTAATAGCCGTTAGGCGCGCCATCCTGGATGAACACCGGCACGCGGCGCACCTCGATCGGCGCCTTGGGCAGGGTGGAGAAGGCGCGGGGCAGCAGCGCCGTCATCTTGTGGATGTCGGCATTCAGGCTGGCGAGCAGCGCGGCGCGGCCTTCGTCGGTGTTGGGATAAAGCTGCTTCGGATCGGCGTTGAGCGCGGTCAGCCGTTCGCCGACGGTGCCCTGCGTCATCCCTTCGGCCTTCAGGATCGTATCGATCCGCGCGGTCAGCTCCGCCACCTGCTCCAGCCCGATCTGGTGAATCTCCTCGGGCGACAGGGTGGTCGTGGTGCTGTTGGCGAGTGCATCGGCATAGAAGGCCGCGCCTTCGGGCAGGCGCCACACGCCTGCGTCGCTGCTGGCGGTGGCGCGAAGCTGCTTCACCAGCGCGATCTGGCGATCGAGCGCGGGGAATATCTTGCCGGAAACGATCTTCGCGGCCTGGGCCGCCCAGTCGCCGGCAATGCCCTTCTCCTTGGTCCGACGCGCGATCGACTGGACCAGCACCGTCTCCGCCGCCGGCTTGCCGCGCAGCGCCTCGAGCTGGGCGATGGTCAGGTCCAGCGAGAAATCCGGGGCGACCGCGCCATAAGCCGCTTCGGCCCGCTGGCGCTCGCTGTCCTGATCGAGCACGGTCGCGAAGGCGTCGAGGCGGGCGAGATAGGCATCGGCATCGGCCTTGTTCTCGATACCATGCTGGGAATCGAGGAAATCGGGCACGCCCTGATAGGCGCCGCCGAGCTGGCTGATCGCATAAGGCGACCAGATGCCGTCCACCGATCCGAAGGGATATTTGCCCAGGCCCTTGATGTCCTGGGCCAGCATATATTCGGTGACGTCATAATTGACGTGGCCGAGCGAGGAGAGCGCCGCGCGGTCGACGCGGGCGAGCCGCGCCGCCTGATCCTTGGCGCGCACGAGCCGCTTGGCCCGCCCGCTGGTGGAATAATCGCTGAGCTTGCTCTTCAGCGCCGCGCGCTGGCCCTTGTCCAGCCCCTGGCTGGTCGCGGCTTCGGGGCTGTCCTCCAGGCTCTCGTAGAAGAAGCTGTCGAGCAGCGCGTTGAGCGCGCCATCGGCATCGGTTTTGGCGAAGAGCGGCGCGGGCAGGGCGGCGCCGAGCACCAGCGCGCCGGACGAGACCAGGAAGGAACGGCGATCCATATGGGATTGTCTCCGAAACAAGCGTGATGGCGGCGAAACTGCATGTTTTGCAGGTCAAGGCCAAGCCGTTCGTCGCCAGCTTTATGTCGTTCGTCGAAAGCGGGTTTTCGGGGGCCTCAACCGACCCGCGCGCTGGTGACCGCCGCCGGCCCGCGCGAGATGGCGCATGTGTAGACGCGCGCCTTCACCCGCCAGCCGTCAACGGTGCGGACGAGATCGTCCTCATACTGCCCCCACATCGAATATTGCTCGCCGGCATAATCGCCCTGGCCGAGATGCTCGGCATAATAATGGACCTTGGCGTGCGCATGATCGCCATCCACGCGCACCCGGAAATTGCCGACATTGTGATGGGTGGCCCCGCAATTGGAATCCGGGCCGAGATTGGCGTGCATCGATGCGATCAGGCTGGCGCGATCGGGGCTGATCACGCCGGGGCCGAGCGCCTGGGTGTAATCCCCGGTCGCGTCCTCGGTGAACACCTCGTGCATGTCGTCGAAGGTCTTGGCGTCGACGATCTCGCAATAGCGGACATAGACCTGTTCGATCGCATCCTTGTCGATCAGATATTGCAGCGACATGGGGCAGCCTTTCGAATGTAGGGAGGGGAAGGCGCTCAGCGGCCGAGCGCTTCGTTCACCACGAGCACGATCTTGCCGCGCACATGGCCCGCCTGGATCTTCCGATGCGCCTCGCCGGCCTGATCGAGCGGCATCAGCGTGATTTCCGGCGCGTGGATACTGCCCTCCGCCAGCGCTGCCACCAGCGCCGCAAGCTGGCGCGGCTGGTTGGCGTGGCTGGAAATCGTCGGCACGACGCGCACGCCGCGCGCCTCGGCACGGGCGGGATCGATGGTCGGCTCGTCGGCGATCAAGGTGGCGATCGGCGCGATCACGCCGCCCTTCCGGGTGAACTCCACCGCCTCCAGCAGCGATCCCTGGCCGACCGTGTCGACCACGAGGTCCACGCCCTCCGGCGCCCAGGCGCGCACCGCATCGGCGACATCGCCCTGGCGATAATCGATCGCCAGCTCCGCCCCCAGGCCACGGACATAATCCATATTGGCAGGCCCGCAGGTGGCGGCGACGCGGGCGCCGGCCATGCGGGCAAGCTGGATGGCATAGCTGCCGGTGCCGCCCGCGCCGCCATTGACCAGCACGATGGAGCCCGCCTCGGTGCCTCCGACATCGAACACCGCTTCCCAGGCGGTGATGGCGGCGGTCGGCATCGCCGCGGCATCGACCAGCGCGACATGATCGGGCAGCTTCACGCATCGTTCTTCGATGGAGGCGACGAACTGGGCGTAGGAGCCGCGCTCGCCGATGCCCTGGTTGGATGCGGTGACGACCCGGTCGCCCACCTTCAGGCCGGTGACGCCTTCGCCCACCTCCGCGACGATGCCGGCCGCGTCGAAGCCGACGACGAAGGGGAACTGATATTGGAAATAGCGGGAAAGCCAGCCCTCACGGGCCTTCCAGTCGGCGGGGTTGACGCCGGCATAGGCCACCTCGACCACGACATTGCCGGGCGCGGCGCGGGGGCGTTCGATCGTGGCGATGTGGAGCACCTCCGGCCCGCCGAACTCGTCGAGCACCATCGCCTGCATCAGATCGCCCATTCCGTCTCTCCCATATTGCCGATTTTCGGCCTGGAGTGACTAATCGGTGGGCAGGTGGGGCATCCGCAAGCGCAAACTGCTTCCAGATTGCGCCAAATGCGCCAAAATGCGTAGAGACTCAGCCGATGGCGCGGCGGAGCGCCTCCAGGCTGGCGCTGTTGAAGCCGCGCGAGACAGCGGCATCGGGCGCGAAGCCGTTGAAGCCGTGATAGGCGCCGGGGGCCACGACCAGCTCGGTCGGCACGCCGGCGGCGATCAGCCGCCGGCCATAATCGAGATTCTCGCCGACGAAGAGGTCGAGCGCGGCGGTGCCGAGGAAGGTGGGCGGCAGGCCGGAAAGATCCTCCACCCGCGCCGGCACCGCATTGCGCGGCGGCTCGCCGGTGCCGGCGGGATGGCCGAGCAGGGCGGACCAGCCAAAGGCGTTGGAGGCGGCCGTCCACACGAAATCGCCGGCATAGGGCAGGGCAGGCACGGTCGATCCCGTCCGGTCGTCGATCATGGGATAGATCAGATGCTGGTGCCGGATGCGGTATTCGCCCCGATCGCGCGCGACCAGCGCCAGCGATGCGGCATGGCCGCCGCCCGCGCTTTCGCCGCCGATCGCGATGCGCTGGTGATCCACGCCCAGCCGGTTGGCATTGGCGTGCAGCCAGCCGAGCGCGGCATAGCAATCCTCGACCGCGCCGGGCCAGCGCGTTTCCGGGGCGAGGCGATAGTCGACCGAGAGCAGGATGCAGCCGATCGCGGCCGCCAGCGATCGGTTGGAAAGCTCGCTCATCGCCGCATCGCCCAGCACATAGCCGCCGCCATGGATGTGGAGATAGGCGCCGCTCTGCCCGGTCCGGCCGGGGGGCGTGTAGAGCAGGCAGGATACGTCCGGCTCGCCATCGCGTCCCGGCACGGTGATGCGCTCCACCGCAACGCCCGCCGCCGGCCCCTGCGGCGGGGGAACGTCCACGCCGAAGCCTTGCGCGCGCATGACCGGTAGCAGGTCTTCGTTCAGGTCGAAGGTCGGAAACGCATCGAGCGCGGCCCGGAGCTCGGGATCGACGAGATGCAGGCTGGCGGAATGCGTCTCGACAGTCATGGTCTTCTCCCGATCGCTACAGGCGGAAGACCCCATAATGCGGGTCTTCGATCGGCGCGTTCAGCGCCGCGCTGATGGCTATCCCGAGCGCGTTGCGCGTGTCCACCGGATCGAGCAAGCCGTCGTCCCAAATTTCGGACGTGGCGTAATAAGCGCTTTGTTCGCGCTTATAGCCTTCGATCACTGGATCGCGGATCGCGTCGATCTGCTCCGCCGTCAGCGTATCGCCGTTGCGGGCGAGCTGGCGCAGCTTGATGTCGGTCAGCACGTTGGCGGCCTGCTCCGCGCCCATCACCGATGTCTGCCCCTGTGGCCAGCTGAAGAGGAAGCGGCTGTCGAAGGCGCGGCCGGACATGCCGTAGACGCCGGCCCCGAACGCGCCGTTGCAGTTGACGGTGAACTTGGGCACCGACGCGCCCGAAACCGCCATGATCATCTTGGCGCCATCCTTGGAGATGCCGCGCCGTTCATATTCGCGGCCGACCATGAAGCCGGTGATGTTCTGCAGGAAGATCAGCGGGGTGCGGTTCTTGTCGCAGAGCTGGATGAAGTGCGCGCCCTTCAGCGAGCTGTCGTTGAACAGCACGCCGTTATTGGCGAGGATGCCGACCTGATAGCCCCAGATGCGGGCAAAGCCGCAGACCAGCGTCTCGCCGTAACGCGGCTGATATTCGTGGAAGCGGCTGCCGTCGACGATGCGGGCGATCACCTCGCGCATGTCGAAGGTGGTGCGGCTGTCCTGCGGCAATATGCCGTAGAGTTCCTGCGGGTCGTAATATGGCGGCTCGGGCTCGGCCCAGTCGACCTGCGCCTTTTCCGCGCGGGTGAAGCGGCCGACGATCTCGCGCGCGATGGCGATGGCGTGCCGTTCGGACGAGGCGGGATAGTCCGCCGTGCCGGACACGCTGGTATGCATGTCGGCGCCGCCCAGTTCCTCCACCGTCACTTCCTCGCCGGTCGCGGCCTTCACCAGTGGCGGGCCGCCCAGGAAGATCGCGCCGGTGCCCCGGACGATGACGTTGTAATCGCTGAGCGCGGGGATATAGGCCCCGCCCGCCGTGCAATGGCCCATGACGACGGCCACCTGCGGCACACCCATCTTGGAAAGGATGGACTGGTTCCGGAAGATGCGCCCGGCATGATAGCGATCGGCGAAGAATTCGGCCTGCAAGGGTAGGAAGCCGCCCGCCGAATCGCACAGATGCACCACCGGCAGCCGGTTCTCGATCGCGATATCCAGCGTGCGGACGATCTTCTTCACCGACAGCGGATACCAGGCACCGCCCTTTACGGAGGCGTCGTCGGCGTGGATCACCACCTCGCGGCCGGAAACCACGCCGATGCCGGAAAGCTGGCCGGCACCGGGCACATCGCCGTCATAGGCCATGTTGGCGGCCAGCGTCGAAAGCTCCAGGAACGGGGTGCCGGGGTCCAGCAGCGCCTCCAGCCGATCGCGCAGGAACATCTTGCCCTGCCGGTCCAGCCGGTCGCGGTCGCGCTGGGGGCGGACATTGCGGACGGCCTCCTGCTTCTCCCGCAGTTCCGCCACCATTCGCAGATTGTGCGCGCGATTGGCCTGGTAGGTCGTCCCGGACGTGTCGATCCGGCTGTGGATGCGGCGCATCATAGGGCGATTGCTTCCAGGGTTATGAGCGCGGCATCGCGTTCGAAGGTCTGGCCGATGGCGCGATGCACCGTCATCACCACGCCGTCGCGCGGGGCCTTGATGGCGGTTTCCAGCTTCATGCTTTCGATCACCATCATGATCTCGCCCTCGGCGACGCTGTCGCCGTCCGTCACCGCCACCTGGATCACCGATCCGGGCATGGGCGCGCGGGCCACGTCATCGCCGCCGCTGGCGCTTTCCTCCTCGAAATGGGTGATGGGGTCCTGCCAGACCAGCTCGTGCGCGGCGCCATCGACATGGACCCAGATATGGTCCCCGTCCCTCGCCACGATCGCCTCTTCCGGCGGCGGTGCTTTCAGGTCCGCCGGGGCCAGCGCCGCCGGATGGGCGACGCCGTCGATCAGGAAAAATCCGGGCATCAGTTCCGCCACCCCCCGATAGCCGCGTGCATCGCCGGGATCTCGGCCGCCTCGCGCACCAGTTCGGGCACGTGCCGGGCGGCGATCGCGACCAGCCGGGCCAGCGTCGCCTCGTCGGCCACGGGCTCCGCCGCCAGTTCGGTCCTTTCGCCGATCAGGCCGGTATGGATGTCGCCCGCGATCACGGCCGGATCGCCCATCAACCGGCGGAGATAGCCGATATTGGTCTTGAGCCCGAGCAGCACCAGGCCGGCCAGCGCCCTGTCGGCACGGGCGATCGCCTCGGCGCGATCCTCGCCATGGACGATCAGCTTGCCGATCATCGGATCGAACGCCGCCGATATCCGCCCGCCTTCGCTGACCCCGCCGTCGAAGCGGGCGCCGGCCGGCGCCGCCAGCCGCAGCACCGGGCCGGTCGTGGGTGCGAAATCGCGGGCGCTGTCCTCCGCGCAGATGCGCAGCTCGATCGCATGGCCGGAGCGCGTGACCGCGGTCTGATCGAAGGCCAGTGGCTGGCCGGCGGCGATGCGGAGCTGCTGCTCCACCAGGTCGATGCCGGTGATCGCTTCCGTCACCGGATGTTCCACCTGGAGGCGGGTGTTCATCTCCAGAAAGTAGAATTCGCCCTGGCCGTAGATGAACTCCACCGTTCCGGCGTTGCGATAGCCTGCCGCCCGCGCGATGCCCGCCGCCGTCTCGCAGATCCGCTCGCGCTCCTGCGGCGTGAGCGCGGGGGAGGGGGCTTCCTCCACGATCTTCTGGAAACGGCGCTGCAGCGAGCATTCGCGTTCGAACAGGTGGACGACATTGCCATGCGCGTCGCCCAGCACCTGCACCTCGATATGGCGGGGGCGTTCGATATAGCGTTCGACGAACAGCCGCCCGTCGCCGAAATAGCGTTCGCCCTCGCTGCGGCCGCGCGCGATCTCCTGCTCCAGCACCGCCATGTCGCGCACGATGCGCATGCCCTTGCCGCCGCCGCCGGCCGAAGGCTTTATCAGGATCGGCGCGCCGAGCGCGCGGGCGCGTTCCACGAAGGTCGCGGGATCATCGTCCTCGATGGCCGAGGGTGCGACAGGGAAGCCATGCCGTTCGACGAAGGCGCGCGCGCGCACCTTGTCCCCCATCAGCTCGATCGTGTCCGGTTCCGGCCCGACGAAGATCATGCCGGCCGCCGCCACGGCGCGCGCGAAGCCCGCATTCTCCGAAAGGAAGCCATAACCCGGATGGATCGCCCCGGCGCCCATGTCGCGCGCCGCCGCGATGATCTGCGGAATATCGAGGAAAGCGGCGACCGGCGTCGGCCCTTCGATCCAGCGCACGTCGTCGGCCAGCGCGAGCGCGGGCGATCCCTCGTCCACGCGGTGCGCCACCAGCAGCGCGCGCAGGCCCAGCGCCTTCACCGTGCGCGCCAGGCGCGCGGCGATCTCGCCGCGATTGGCGATCAGCACCGATTCGAATGGAAAGGCGGTCATCCCGCTCTGATCCTCCCCAACGTACGCAACTCCCGGCTTTCCGGCTTCGGCCCGCCCGGCCTTGATTGACATAATAGTGAATGGCGTTCATTTTAACGTCAAGGCCCTCGATGAAGGAAGGGCGAAGGGAGCTGGATTTGGGGACGAACATCTTCCCGGGCGGGTTTGCTCTGACGTCGGAGCAGCAGGAGATATTGGATACGGCCAGCGCCTTCGCGCGCGATCGCTTCGCCCCGCTTCAGCAGCGGATGGACGATGAGGAATGGTGGCCGCCGGAAGCGATGCCGGAGCTTGGCCGCATGGGCTTCCTGGGCGTCACCGCGCCCGCCCGCTTCGGCGGCGCGGACAGCGATTTCTTCACCTCGGGCCTGATCGCGCAAGGATTGGCGCGGTGGAACCATTCGATCGCGCTGAGCTATGTCGCGCATGAGAATCTCTGCCTCAACAATATCGCCCGCAATGCATCGGAGGAGGTGAAGGCGCGTTACCTGCCGGGCCTGTGCGACGGGTCCGCGATCGGCGCGCTGGGCCTTACCGAGCCGGGCGCAGGCTCCGACGCGCTCGGCTCCATGGCTACCACGGCGCGCCGCGAGGGTGGCAAATATCTGCTCAACGGCCGCAAGCTCTATATCACCAACGGGCCCGTGGCGGACGTGATCCTCGTCTATGCGCGGACCGACAAGGAAGCCGGCACCAAGGGCATTTCGGCCTTCATCGTGGAAAAGGGCTTCAAGGGCTTCAAGGTCGCCCAGAAGCTGGACAAGATGGGCTTCCGCGGATCGACCACCGCGGAACTGGTGTTCGACGATTGCGAGGTGCCGGCGGAAAATCTCGTCGGCGTGGAAAATCGCGGCGTCGGCATCGTCATGAGCGGCCTCGATCTCGAACGCGCCGTGGTGGCGATGCTCAATGTCGGCATGGCCGAGCGCGCGCTCGATCTCGCCATCGATTATGCCAGGACGCGCACCCAGTTCGGCCGGCCGATCGGGGAATTCCAGCTCGTCCAGGGCAAGCTGGCCGAGATGTATGTGGGCGTCGAGACGATGAAGGCGCTCTGCTACCGCACGCTCGCCGAATGCAACGCGATCGGCGAGGATGGCGGCGGCCGGGGCGAGATCCACAAGCTGACGGCGGCGGCGATCCTCCATGCGGCGGAAACCTGCACGCGCGTCATCTCCGATTCGGTCCAGATCCACGGCGGCGTCGGCTATATGCGCGAGGCGGAGATCAACCGGCTCTACCGCGCCTCCAAGCTGCTGGAGATCGGCGCGGGCACCAGCGAGATCCGCAAGCTCATCATCGCCGGCGAACTGCTGCGCTGATGACCGAGGTTTATGGGCGCAGCGACGAGGAACTGGCGACGATCCCGATCGCGCTGGCGCCGGGCCTGTTCGCGGGCAAGGTGGTGGTGGTATCCGGCGCGGGCAGCGGCATCGGCCGGGCGGTGGCGCACTGGTTCGCGAGGCTGGGGGCTAAACTGGTGCTGTGCGGCCGCAAGGCGGAAAAGCTGGAGGCGACGGCCGCCGGCCTTTCCCGCTATGCCGCCGAAACCCTGGTCCATCCGCTGTCGATCCGCGATCCCGAGGCGGTTGCCGCCATGTTCGATGCCGCGTGGGCGCATTTCGGCCGGGTCGATATCCTCGTCAACAATGCCGGTGGCCAGTTCCCGCAGGCGGCGATCGATTTCTCGCCCAAGGGCTGGGCGGCGGTGATCGACACCAACCTCAACGGCACCTGGTACATGATGCAGGCGGCCGCCCGGAAATGGCGCGATGCCGGCCTGCCGGGATCGATCGTCAACGTCGCCACCGTCATCTGGCGGGGCATGCCCGGCGTCGCCCATACCTGCGCGGCGCGCGCGGGCGTGATCTACGGCTCCAAGACGGTCGCGATCGAATGGGCGCCGCTCAACATCCGGGTGAACTGCGTGTCCCCCGGCATCATCGCCACCGAGGGCATGGCCGTCTATTCGGATGAGGCGCGGGCCGAGATGCCGAACACCAACCTGATGCGGCGCTTCGGCCAGGTCGAGGATATCGCCAATGCCGTCTGCTATCTCGCCGGCGATGCCGGCGGCTTCATCACCGGCGAGGTGCTGACGATCGATGGCGGCAACCAGCTCTGGGGCGATCAGTGGACCATCCCCAAGCCGGATTTCTTCAGGGTCTGAGCGCCTGGGCGGGCGAGGCGGGTTGGGGAATGGCGCCACCATTCCCTGATCGTCATGCAGGATCTGTTTCGGCCTTCATCGCGCGCCTCTCCGGCCGGAGAAATGAACTCTGAAAGCCCCCTTCGTCATTCCCGCGAAGGCGGGAATCCATTGTGTCGGGCGCCATCGACTCCATCGAGCCAACCGCATCCTTGGATTCCCGCCTTCGCGGGAATGACGGGGAGGGAGGCTGGCGAAATGGCGCTCCCCCAACATAACAGGAGCGCGCTGCGCGCGCCCGGCTGGGGAGGGAGGCTAGCGAAATGGCGCCCCCCAACCGATGCTCCGGTCGTCAGGCAGGCCCGCGCGGCGTTGGCCGGAATGTGCCCGCGCCGCTTAGAACGGAGCCCATTCCGATACATATTTCATCACCTTGAGCGCGACCGACGGGAATATCTGGTCGACGCCGCGCACCTTGGCGATCACGCCGGTCAATAGCTGGTCCAGTTCGTGAACATCGCGTGCGACCAGCTGGACCTCGAGGTCGTGGATGCCGATCGCCACGGCCACGGTGATAACCTGTTCCATCTCCGCCAGCTCGGCCGCCACGTCGGCGGCGGGACGGCCGCGCACCTGGATGCCGACGGCGGACACGCAATTATAGCCGAGCGCCGCCAGATCGCGCATCGCGACCACGCGCACGATGTCATTATCCTCCAGCCGCCTGAGATGCGCGCGGACGGTGGCTTCCTTCACGCCCACTTCGGTCGCGAGATCGCGGGTGGCGATCCGGCCGTTGCAACGAAGCGCGGCGATGATCTTCTCGTCCAGGCCGTCAATATCGAACGGCGCCCCTGCCTTCTTCACCATCGCCGGATCAGACGTCGATGAAGCGCGATATATGAGACGGCCGCGATGGCCTGAATAATCCTGATCCATGGCCGTTCCCGCCATAGTTTTCACCGAAGACGGCGCCCTTATCTTCGCTCAAGCGATCCCCCTGCAATCGAAATTCATCTTGCCTGTTGATCGTCGCGACGGAAGTTCGGAGAATCCATTGAAGAATTCTCATTCCGGCTTCCCCATTCCATCGAAACGACCGGATCACCTTAGCGGATCGGAACGCCGATACCCGTTACTACGCACGAGCACGGACGAACCTCATCACCTTTGCGGCCCATATCCCCTCCACGTCTCGATTGGTCGTCCCCGGCGCGCGAGAAAGCTTTTGCCATCCGGCCAAATGCGCAATTGTTCGTTCGCTATATTCCGCATTGCGACATGTTGTAGCGGCATGGATGCGGCGACGCGGATATTGCGGGGCGGAGCGGCGCGCCGCAAAGGTTGATTGCGGCCCAACAGATGATAGTCTTGCCAGCAAGATCGCTCAGCGGACGGCGCCCGGATAATCGGGCAGGGCCAGAAAGGCCGGTCGCCGCGTTCGTTCGTGGAGGATAGCTGGGTCATGCACGAGGATCAGGCCGGAGCAATCGAACAGCATTTCGCCGTCGGCGATTTCCGGCTCGATGTGCTTTCGCAGCCCGATACCGGCCCCTTCACCCGCACCCATCTCGTCGACTATCCTTCGATCGCCTATCTGCCGACCGGGCAGGGGGAGGATCCCGTGCGCGGCTGCTTTGGCGAGCCGCGATCGCACCGTTCCTTCGTGCCCTTCGGCGCGGCGGTACTGGTGCCCGCCAACCTTGCCGTCCACGTCCAGTCCACCGGCTATGCGGAACGGCGGCTGCTGATCTGCCGTTTCGACCCGGATATTTTCGAAAGCCTGACCGGGCTTGGCGCCAATGCCAGCGGTGACGAGCTTGCCGCCTGCATCGACGTTCGCGACGCGGCGGTGCTGGCCACGCTGGAACGGCTTTCCATCGCGGTCAGCCGGCCGTCCACGGCGCGCGAGATGCTGGTGCGCGGGCTCGGCATGGTCCTGCTGGCGGAGCTGACCCGCCATTTCGAGCTGGTGCGCGAGCGCGGCTTCCACAGGGCCGGCACGCTCGCGCCCTGGCAGCTCAAGCGGATCGACCAGCGGCTGGCCGACGAAAGCAAGCCCGTGCCCAGCGTGTCCGAGCTTGCATCGCTGTGCGGCATCGGCCGCCGCCATCTGATGCGCGCCTTCAAGGCGACGCGCGGATCGACGGTGATGGAGCATGTCGAGCGGACGCTCTTCGCCCGCGCCGCGCGGATGCTGGGGGAAACCACCATTCCGGTGAAGTCGCTCGCCGTCTCGCTCGGCTATGAACGGCAGGGCAGCTTTTCTGCAGCCTTCCGCCGCCGTTTCGGCGAAACCCCCCGGGACTATCGCGCGCGCGCCTCGGCCGGGCGCTGACCGGCCGATGGCATCGCGGCCCCCGCGCCCTCGTCCGTGATCCGCCGATGAAGCCTCACCGGGCGGAGGGAACTCCGCAACGCCTGCGCGCGGCCGATATCGGCCTGATCGCGATGCTCGCCTTCGTGGTGATGTTCGAAGGCTTCGACATCAGCCTGACCAGCGTGGTCCTGCCTTTCGTCGGCAAGGCTTATGGCGTGGATGCGGAGGGGCTGGGCCGATCGCTTTCGGTGATCGGGCTGGGCGCGATCGCGGCCTGGTTCGTGATCCGGCTGAGCGACCGCTTCGGCCGGCGGCCGGTGCTGCTGCTTTCGGCCGGGGCCTTCTCGATCGGATCGCTCGCAACGATCCTGATGCCGACGATCGAAAGCTATACGCTGGTGCAGGCGCTCACCCGCATCGCCTTGGTCTCCCAGATCGCCACGGCCTATCTGATCGTGTCGGAAAGCCTGCCGCCCGCGCTGCGCGGCCGCGCGGCCGGCCTGCTCGGGGCTTGCGGCAGCTTCGGTGCGGCGCTGCCGGCGGCCCTGCTGGCGACGGCGCTCGATACGTCCTTGTCATGGCGGGGGCTGTTCCTCGTCGGTGGGGCGCCGCTGCTCATCCTGCCTCTGTTGTGGTTCCGGCTTGGCGAAACGCCGGCTTTCACAGCGCGCAAGGCTGCGCCGTCCAATGCGCTGGAAGAGCTGCGGATGCTGGTCGCGCCCGGCCTCAGGCGCCGCTTCGTGGCGATGAGCCTCTTATGGCTGATCGTCAATTTCAGCGCCGTCGTATCGACCTTCTTCTTCACTTTCTATGTGCTCAACGAACGCGGCTGGACGGCGGCGGATTTGGCGCTGATCGCGCCCTTCGGCCTGGGATCGGCCTTCTTCGGCTATCTTGCCGCCGGCTTCCTGATGGACGGCATCGGCCGGCGGGCGACGGCGGCCCTGTTCTTCGTGGCGAACGGCCTTCTCGTCATGATCTGCTACGCCGCCACCGGCTGGCTGGCGATCGCGGCCTGCTATGTCGGCATCCAGGCGATGCTGGGCACATGGACGATATGCTTCACCCTCAATGCCGAGCTGTTTCCCACCCATGTCCGGGCAGCGGCCAATGGCTGGTGCCATAACCTTATCGGGCGTTGGGGAATGGTGGGCACCCCGCTGCTGATCGGTTGGCTTTCCCGCCTGTGGGGGTCCGTTGGCACGACCTGCTTCTGGCTGGGGCTGAGCTGCTTCGCGGCTCTCCCGGTCATCCTGTTCGCGCTGCCCGAAACGCGGGGGCGCAATCTTTCAACCGAGGAGAGTGACGCATGAATCGCATGGTGGGCAAGGTCGCCCTGGTTACCGGCGCCGCATCGGGCATCGGCCGCGCAAGCGCGGTGCGGCTGGCCAGCGAAGGCGCGATCGTGATCTGCGCCGATCGCAATATGGCGGGGGCGGAAGAGACCGCATCCGGCCTTTCCGGGGCCAGTGCCGTTCAGTTCGACGCTGCATCCGCCGCCTCGTGCCGCGATCTCGTCGCGCATGTCGTCGCCAGGCACGGCAAGCTCGACGTGCTGTGCAACATCGCCGGCATCGGCGGCTTCGGCCACGCGGCGGAGATCAGCGATGAAAGCTGGGATCAGCTTGTCGCGATCAACCTGTCATCGATCTTCCACCTCACCAAGGCGGCCTTGCCCCATCTGGAGAAGACCCAGGGCAATATCGTTAACATGGCGTCCGCTTCGGGGCTCGTGGGCGCGGCCTATGCCTCGGCCTATTCGGCCACCAAGGCCGGCGTCGTCGGCTATACCCGCACGGTCGCGATCGAATATGCCGCGCGGCAGGTCCGCGTGAACGCCATCTGCCCCGGTGGGGTGGATACGCCGCTGATCGCGGGCGGCATGGGCGATATCGAGGGCGTGGATTTCGCCCTTATCCTGCGAATGTCGCCGAAGATGGCGCCGCTTGCCCAGCCGGAGGACGTGGCAGCCGCCGTCGCCTTCCTCGCATCCGACGACGCCCGTTTCATCACCGGCATCATGCTGCCGGTTGATGGCGGTCAGACGGCGGGCTGATGCGATATCGGCAACGCTCCTTCGGCCACCACCTGCAGGCTGGCAAGGAGCGTCCAGCCCGATGGCAGGGAGGGGGCGGCGGCTGCCGTGCCCTCCCGAATCAACAGGGCGTCGCAGGGCGCGCGTGACGCAGCGTCGAACGGCGTCAGGAAATCGAGCGTCAGGGCCTCCGCACCGGCCGATGCGGCGACCGCCGCGATCAACCTGGCATTGTCATGCCCGCCGAGGAACTGGACGGTGCGTGGGCCGAGCGGCACGAGGCGGCCTGTCGGCGCGGGTTCGGCCAGGGCGGGGCGGATGTTGGGCGAATCCGCGAAATTGCGCTCGTCCGCCCGCATCCTTTCCCCGGCCTCGCCGGCCAGCAGCGTGGCGATGGCCGCGGGATCGGCCGTCCAGAATTCGGAAATGCAATCGAAGCCGGGTTCCTGCCCGTCGACGATATGATTGCGGACATAGCCGGCGAAATGGAAATAGCTGTCCGCCAGCGGGGCGTGGCGGGTCTCGTAATAATTGCGGAAATCAGGCCGCGCGATGCCGGCCAGGCGGGGCAGGAAGCCGATCGATTTCATCATGCCGCGATGCTGGCCCCGAACCCGGCCGAGGGAAAGGAGCGGGCGGGAGCCGGTGGCGCTTTCGCCACCCGATGGCGCGATTTCCGGGCGATCGGGATCGATCGCTCGGCAGGAAATCGCGATTAAATCGAAATTAAACCGCCATCTTCTCCGAAAGCGATACGCGGTCGAGGATGTTGGCCGTTTCGTCGCGGACGGAAAGCATCACCGCGCGCAGCCGGCAGGTCGCTTCATCCACGCAATTTTCGCACGGATGGTAGGCCAGCCGGGCGGCGCAGGGCACCAGCGCCAGCGATCCGCGCGTCAGCCGCACGATCTCGCCATAGGTGATCTCCTCGGGCGGCCGCGCCAGCCAGTAGCCGCCTTCCTTGCCGCGCAGCGTCTCCACCAGCCCGGCCCGCTTCATTTCCGAAAGGATCACGGTGAGGAATTTCGCCGGGATGTTCTGCGCCTCCGCGATCTCCGGAAGCTGCACCGGACCCTCGCCATAACGATCCCCCAGATGGAGGAGCGCGCGTATTGCATATCGGGTTCGTTGAGAAAGCACGGCGCGTTCTTTGGCGCTGCCCGTGGCGGAGTGCAAGCATTGCGAAAAGGGCGTGCAACCTTTCCTTGACGATGTGGCATAACCGCCCCTATGGAGCCGCCCACCGACGCAATGTCGTGGCGATCGTAGCTCAATCGGTTAGAGCGCCGGTTTGTGGTACCGGAGGTTGCGGGTTCGATCCCCGTCGATCGCCCCATCACCTTATGGCTTGGGAAGCCGGGTGATTTTGGGGATGATTTTCTCGACCAGAAACTTTATTGCAGCGATGCGAAATAAAATTTCTAGAGGTCGAGTCGATGACAGCGCCGTGGGATTTCCCCGATTATGACGACCATGAGGGCGTCCACCTGTTCCGTGATCAGGCATCGGGCCTGACGGCGATCATCGCGATTCACTCGACCGCGCTCGGCCCGGCGGCCGGCGGCACGCGCTTCTGGCATTATCCGAATCGGGCCGACGCCATCACCGATGCGCTGCGCCTGTCGCGGGGGATGAGCTACAAGAACGCCATGGCCGGCCTGCCCATGGGCGGCGGCAAGGGCGTGATCCTCGCCGATCGCAATCGCACCAAGACGCCGGAAATGCTGGCGGCTTTCGGCCGCGCGGTCGAATCGCTCGGCGGGCGCTACGTGACGGCCGAGGATGTCGGCATCACCGATGCGGACATGGTCGAGGTGCGCAAGCAGACCACCCATGTCGCGGGCCTGCCGGTGGGCAGCGACGCGGCCGGCGGCGATCCCGGCCCGTTCACCTCGCTGGGGGTTTTCCTGGGCGTGAAGGCGGCGATTCGCCGCGCGCTGAAGCGGGATGACGTGGCCGGCGTGCATGTGGCGATCCAGGGCGTCGGCAGCGTCGGCGGCGGCCTTGCCCGCCGGCTCGCGGCCGAAGGCGCCCGCCTGACGCTGGCGGACGTCGATGCGGCGCGCGCGGAGCGGCTGGCCGAGGAGCTGGGCGCGAAGACGGTGGCCGCCGGCGATATCGCCCGGGTCGAGGCCGATGTGTTCAGCCCCTGCGCACTGGGCGCCATCCTCGATGAAGCGAGCATTCCGCTGCTTTCGGTGCCGGTCGTCGCCGGCGGCGCGAACAACCAGCTCGCCACCAAGGAAGATGGCGCGCGCCTCCATGCGCGGGGCGTCCTCTATGCGCCCGATTATGTCATAAACGGGGGCGGCATCATCAATGTCGGCCTAGAATATCTGGGCGGCGCAGACCGCGCCGAAGTCGAACGGCGAATCGGTCATATCCCCGGCCGGCTCGAACAGATCTGGCAGGAAAGCGCGGAGACGGGCGATCCTTCCGCCGAAGTGGCGGACCGCATCGCAAGGCGCCTGATCGGCCGCCACTGAGCGTTATTCCTTGCAAGCAACTGGCGGGCCGCCGAATTTCGTCGGCCCGTCTTGCATGGGCCGCCGAGGCGCGGGTTTCTTCATTTCGGAATAAGGGACTCGGCCTGCCGGGAAGGTCGCATTTGTCTGGACGATCGATCGCCGTTGATGATAATCATTGCCAGAGCATTAACCACATAATAACGTGTTCAACCGGGGTCGCGCCCAACGGGAGGTGACCTGTGCGTTTTTCAGTATTCATGCTTGGCGTGTCGGCGATGTTCGTCGGGGGCGCCGCCTATGCGGATACGACTGTCGTTCCGGCGTCGTCGCTAACGTCCTCCGGTAATTACTACACCGATAATATCGGCGATATCGTAGTGATGACCGGGGGCGGCAACGCGCCGGGGATCGGCAATCCTAGCGGCCGGAACGACGACGGCTTCAGCGGGCCGATCGATCTCGGCTTCAACTTCACGCTGTATGGCAACACCTACAGTTCGCTCTACATCAACAATAACGGCAATGTCAGCTTTGGCGCCGGCATATCGGCTTATGTGCCGACGGGGCCGACGGGTGCCAATGCGCCGCTGGTTTCGGTGTTCTTCGGGGATGTCGATACGCGCGGCGCGAATAGCGGGGTGGTGCATTACCAGCTCGACACCCCCGGCCAGCTCATCGTCACCTGGGACAATGTCGGCCGCTATAATGGGCGATCCGATCTGCTCAACTCGTTCCAGCTCGTGCTGCGCAGCGACGATTTCGTCATCCCGACGAACGAAGGCCAGATCGGCTTCTTCTACAAGAATATGGGTTGGGACCAGACGGACACCAGCCAGGTCGCGGCCATCGGTTTCGGTGACGGGGCCGGCAATGCCACGATACTGGAAGGCTCGCTTTCCTCCGGCCTGAACCGCGTGGTCCAGAACAAATATATCTGGTTCAACGCGAATCTGGAGCCGGTGCCGTCCGGCGTTCCTGAACCGACGACCTGGGCGATGATGCTCATCGGCTTCGGCGTGGTCGGCGTATCGATGCGCCGCCGCCAGCGGGTGCGCGTCGCCTTCGCCTGATCGCGAGTGCCCGGCGGCATGTCCGCCGGGCACTCGCACCGCAGATTTTTCCGGCTGTCAGACGGGCGGCGTCGCGGCCACCGAATCGCGGCGCAGGCGATGTTCGCGATAGGCGGTGTAGAGGCCGCTGCCGGCGATCATCGCCGCGCCCGCCAGCGTGGCGAGCGAAGGGCCCGTGGCCCAGATCAGCCAGCCCAGGCTGATGGCGATGATGATCTGCAGATAATCGAACGGCGCCACGGTCGATACCGGGGCCGCGCGCAGCGATGCCGTCATCAGCAGCTGGGCGGCCGCGCCGGCCCAGGCGCCGATGGTCAGCAGGCCGAAGGTGGCGGCGTCATGCCCGCTGCCCCAGATCGCCGTGCCGATGCCGCCGACGATCGCGCAGCCGACGAAGAACCAGAATACGATCGCGCCCACCGTCTCGGTGGAGCCGAGCTGGCGCAGCGTCACCGTCACCGCCGATGTGCCGACCGCGCCGCCCAGCGCCACGAGGATGCCGATCGCGGGAAGGCCGGATGCCGCCCCCGGCCGGGTGATCACCACCACGCCGAGGAAGCCGATCGCCACCGCCAGCCAGCGGTGCCGGCCGACATGCTCGTGCAGCAGCAGCGCCGAAAGGATCGTCGCGAAGATCGGGGCGGTGAAGCCGATGGTGGTGGCGTCCGCCAGCGGCAACAGGATCAGCGCCGTGAAATTCAGGGTGATGCCCGACAGCCCGATGATCGATCGCCACACATGCGCGCGCGGCCGGTTCGGGCGGATGGTGGCGAAGCCCGGCCCGATCGCCAGCCATGCCAGCACGATCGGCAGGCCGAAGATCGATCGGTAGAACACCATCTCGATCGCGATCACGCCATGTTCGCCGGCCAGCTTCATCGCCGCCTGCATGATGCCGAACATCACCACCGAACCGATCCGAAGCAGGATGCCGCGCATCGGATGGTCGGCGGGGCGCGGGGCGGAGATCGTGGCGGTCGGCATCGCGGCCGGCCATAGGGGGCCTGGCCGGGCAGGAAAACAGCCAAAAAGAAACGGCGGGCATATTTTGTCGCATGCCGGCCCGCTTCCCCAGCGCGGCGACCTGCTCTAATAGCACGCTCCACGCATGCATATCTTCGCCAATCCCAATCGATTTCTGGGCATCGCCCGTCCGCTGACGCCCTGGCTTGGCTGGGGCGGCGCCGTGCTGACCGCGATCGCGCTCCTTTCCGGCCTCTTTCTCACGCCGCCCGAGCAGTTGCAGGGGGAAAGCGTCAGGATCATGTATGTCCACGTCCCCTCGGCCTGGCTCGGCATGGGCGGCTGGACGGGGATCGCGGTCGCCAGCCTGATGCAGCTCGTCTGGCGGCATCCGCTGGCGGCGGTGGCGGCCCGCGCGGTCGCGCTGCCGGGCGCGTTGTTCACGGCCATCTGCCTCGTCACCGGATCGATCTGGGGCCGGCCGACCTGGGGCACCTGGTGGGAATGGGACGGGCGGTTGACCTCGATGCTGGTGCTGCTGTTCCTCTACATTGCCTATATCGCGCTGGCCGGCGCGACGGCGGATCGGGCGGGCGGCAGCCGGGTGGCGGCGATCTTCGGCCTTGTGGGGGCAATCAACATTCCGATCATCAAATATTCGGTCGACTGGTGGAATACGCTCCACCAGACGGCCAGCATCACGCTCACCAAGAACACGATCGATCCGTCGATCCTGTGGCCGCTGCCGATCGCGCTCATCGGCTTTTCCATGCTGTTCGGCGCGATCGTGCTGATGCGGATGCGCGCCCTGCTTGCCGAGGCGCGGATCGAGGCCCGGCTGAAGCGGATGGCCGACGCATGAACCACTGGCCCTTCATCATCGCCGCCTACGCCATCACCATCGCCGGCCTCGCCGGCCTGACCTTGGCGAGCTATGCCGCCATGCGCCGGGCCGAGGCGCGGGCCGACGCCGTCAGGAAATCGCGATGAAGGCGAAGCATCAGCGCCTCGTGCTGGCGCTCGTCGCGGTCGGCGCGATCATCGGCGCGGCCTTCCTCGCCATGTCTGCGCTCAAGGACACCGCGGCGCTGTTCCGCACGCCGAGCGAGGTGGCGAAGGGGCAGGTGCCGGTCGACAAGCCGATGCGGCTTGCCGGCATGGTCGTGCCGGGATCGATCGCCCGCGATGCCGATGGCGTCACCATTCGCTTCCTGCTGACGGACGAGGGGGCGACCGCGCCGGTGCGCTTCAGGGGCATAACCCCCGATCTGTTCAAGGAAGGATCGGGCGCCGTCGCGGAAGGGCGGCTGGGCGCGGACGGCATCTTCGTGGCGGACAATATCCTGGCCAAGCATGACGAACGCTACATGCCGCCGCAGATGGAAAGCGCGATGAAATCCGAAAAGGACAAGGCCGCCAGGCAGGGAAGGCAGCCATGATCGCGGAGGCCGGTCTCGCCGCGCTCTGGCTCGCGGCGGCGCTCGCGGGGCTGGAATTGCTGCTGGCGGTCCTCGGCCTGCGCGGCCGGGGCGAGCTGATGGCGAGCGTGCGCCCGATCGCGGTGGTGCAGGGCATCCTCGTCGCCATCGCCTTCGCGTGCCTCATCATCCTGTTCGTGCGCGTGGACCTCAGCGTCGCCTTGGTCGTCGCCAACGATCATTCGGCCAAGCCGCTGCTCTATCGCTTCGCCGGCGCCTGGGGGAACCATGAAGGCTCGATGCTGATGTGGGTGACCATATTGGCGCTGGCCGGCGGCGCCGTCGCGCTGTTCGAACGCAATCTCAACGAACGCACGCTGATCGCCACGCTGGGCGCGCAGGCGTTCATCGGCCTCGGCTTCTATGCCTTCCTGCTCTTCGCCTCCAACCCGTTCGAACGGGTGAGCCCGCCGCCGGCCGAGGGCAACGGCCTCAACCCCCTGCTGCAGGATCCCGGCCTCGCCTTCCATCCGCCGACGCTCTACCTCGGCTATGTCGGCCTGTCGGTCGCCTTCTCCTTCGCGGTCGGGGCGCTCGTCACCCGCGACGTCGGCCCCGCCTTCGCCCGCGCGATGCGGCCATGGGTGCTGGCGGCGTGGATCATGCTCACCCTCGGCATCACTGCCGGCAGCTACTGGGCTTATTATGAGCTGGGCTGGGGCGGCTGGTGGTTCTGGGACCCTGTGGAGAACGCCTCGCTGATGCCGTGGCTGGCGGCGACGGCGCTGCTCCATTCGGTGACGGTGCTGGCCACCCGCGACGGCCTGCGCGCCTGGACGGTGATGCTGGCCGTCGTCGCCTTCTCCATGAGCATGGTGGGCACCTTCCTCGTCCGTTCCGGCATCCTCACCTCGGTCCACGCCTTCGCGGTCGATCCGCAGCGCGGCGCCTTCATCCTCGGCCTGCTGGTCATCTATATCGGCGGCGCGCTCACCCTGTTCGGGCTACGCGTGGGCACGGTGAAGGAAGGATCGCAGTTCGAGGCGATCAGCCGGGAAGGGGCGCTGGTCGTCAACAACCTGCTGCTCTCCGCCATCCTCGGCATCGTCCTGGTCGGCACACTCTATCCGCTGATGGCGGAAGCAATGACGGGGGAGAAGCTTTCGGTCGGCCCGCCTTATTTCAACAGTGCCGCCGGGCCGATCGCCCTGCTGCTGATGGTGGTGATGGCCGCCGGCCCGCTGCTCAAATGGCGGCGGGACGACTGGCGGCCGCTGGTCGCCCGCCTCGCCGTGCCGGCGCTGCTGACGGCGCTGGCGCTGCTGGCGCTGGCCATCTGGGCGCCGCCCATCGGCATCTTCCCGCTGCTCGGGCTGGTGCTGGCGGCGGGCGTCGCCGCGGCCAGCGTGGCGCCCTTGTGGAAGCGCAAGCTCCGCCGCACGCCTTTGTTCATCTGGGGGATGGTGATCGCGCATCTCGGGGTGGCCGTGGCGTTGGTCGGCATGGCATCCGAAACCGCCTTCACCAAGGAAACGCTGGTGGCTGCCCGGCCGGGCGAAACGCACCGCGTCGGCCCCTGGGCGGTCCGCTTCGACGGCGTCGAGCCCGTGGCCGGCCCGAACTGGACGGCGGTGGAAGCCACGCTCACCGCCACGCGCGGCACGTCGCCCGCACGCAGGCTCACCACCCAGTCGCGCATGTTCTATGCGCCGCCCACCGAAACCAACGAGGCATCGATCACCACCGTGCTCGATGGCCAGCTTTATGTCGTGCTCGGCAATTCGGACGATCAGGGCCGCTGGCAGCTCCGCTTGTGGTGGAAGCCGTGGGTGACCCTCATCTGGATCGGCGGCGGCCTGATCGCGCTGGGCGGCGCGCTTTCGCTGCTCGGCCGCGTGCTGCGCGAACGCCGCAGCCGCCTGGCGCAGGAGGCCTGGGCATGAAGCTTCGGACCGTGCGGATCATCCTGTGGGCGCCGTTGATCCTGTTCCTGATCTTCGTCGGCGCCTTCGCCACCGGTCTGATCCGGCCGGAAAGCCGGGTGATCCCGTCCAAGATGGTCGGCAAGCCGCTGCCGCAATTCGTGTTGCCCTCGGGCGCGCCGGGCATGCAGGGCCTTTCCACCGCCGATTTCGCGAAGGGCGAGCCGCGCCTGCTCAACGTCTTCGCCAGCTGGTGCGTGCCCTGCGCGGCGGAGGCGCCCCAACTCACCCAATTGGCCGAAGCCGGCGTGAAGATCGATGCGATCGCCATCCGCGATCGGCCGGAGGATGTGGCCGGCTTCCTCGGTCGCTGGGGCAATCCCTATCAGCGGATCGGCAGCGACACGCAGAGCGCCGTCCAGATCGCGATGGGTTCCGCCGGCGTGCCCGAAACCTTCGTCGTCGATGGCAAGGGCATCATCCGCCACCAGCATATCGGCGAGATCCGGCCCGAGGACGTGCCCGCCATCCTGGCGGCGGTGAAGGCCGCGCGATGAGGCGGCTGGCGATCCTTCTGGCCATGGCGATGGCGGCGCCCGCGCTGGCGGATTCGGCGATGCCCCCGGCCGAGCTTGCCTACAGCCAGCTTCCCGACCCCGCGCAGGAGGCCAGGGCCACCGCGCTCATGAAGACGCTGCGCTGCCTCGTCTGCCAGGGCCAGTCGATCGCGGATTCGGATGCGGAGATGGCGGGCGACATGCGCGCGCTCGTCCGCAGCCGCATCGCCGCCGGCGAAACCCCCGATCAGGTGCGCGGCTGGCTGATCGAGCGTTACGGCAATTGGGTGAGCTACGATCCGCCGCTCGATCGGCTGACATGGCCGCTCTGGGTGCTGCCGGCGGTGCTGATCGCAGCGGGCGCGTGGCTTGCCCGCGGCCGGTTCAGGAAAAGGAAGCGCTGATGGGCTGGGCGATCATCGCGGCGATGGCGCTGGCCGTGCTCGGCCTGCTGTGGAAATTCGGCCGACTGCCGCGCGGCGGGCTGGAATTGACGGGCGCGGCCCTGTTCCTCGGATTGGCGGGCTATGCCTGGCAGGGCAGCCCCACGCTGGCCGGCAGCCCCACGCCCCCCCGCGCCGCGACGCGCCAGCCGGATACGGCGACGGCGCAGGAGCGGGCAGCGATGTTCCCGGAAGTGGGCGGCGACGCCAACGTCCTCCAGGCCGCGCAGAACCTGCATGAACAGGGCCTCGATGCCTATGCCATCGCCACGCTCCGCGCCGGGCTCAACCGCAATCCGCGCAGCGCCGATCTCTGGGTGGGGCTGGGCAATGCGCTGGTGGTCTATGCCGATGGCCGCATGTCGCCGGCGGCGAAGCTCGCCTTCGATCGCGCGGCGCAGATCCAGCCCGATCATCCGGGGCCACCCTTCTTCCTCGGCCTCGCCTTCGCCCAGGCCGGCCAGTTCGATCAGGCCGAAGCGATTTGGCGCGGGCTGCTGGCGCGCAGCCCCGAAAACGCGCCCTGGCGCGGCGATATCGAACAGCGCCTCGGTCAGCTCGAGATGATGCGCGCGCAGATGGGGCGTTAAGCCCAGAACCACATTCCCAGGAAAGACTGCGGATACGACAAGGCCGGGATCGCCTTCCCCGGATAAGGGACTGGGGGAAGGCGATCCCGGCCTCCTGCCGGAACTGACGGGGGATGGGGGGGAGTCAGTTCAACGGCAGGTTAAGGGCTTCGGCGACGGCCGCGTGGCGGATCTTGCCGGCGGAGATGTTGAGGCCGGCCGCAAGGTGCGGATCGGCTGCCATCGCGGCTTCGGCGCCGAGATTGGCGATCTTCAGCGCGAAGGGCAGGGTGGCGTTGTTCAGCGCGAAGGCGGAGGTGCGGGCGACGGCGCCCGGCATGTTGGCCACGCAATAATGGATCACGCCTTCCTCGACGAACACGGGGTCGTCATGGGTGGTGGCATGGCTGCTTTCGAAGCAGCCGCCCTGGTCGATGGCGATATCCACCATCACCGAACCGCGCTTCATCGTCTTCAGCATGTCGCGCGTCACCAGCTTCGGCGCGGCCGCGCCCGGAACCAGCACCGCCCCGATCACCAGATGGGCCTTGCGCACCGCCTCGGCGATCGCCGCCTTGGAGGCATAGGCCGTCTTGATCTGGCTGGAAAAGAACATGTCCAGCTCGGCCAGCCGCTCGTTATTGATGTCGTAGATGGTGACGTCCGCGCGCATGCCGACGGCCATCTGCGCGGCATTCACGCCCGCCACGCCGCCGCCCAGGATGGCGACGCGCGCCGGCGCCACGCCGGGCACGCCGCCCAGCAGCACGCCGCGCCCGCCCTGTTCCTTCTCCAGATAATGCGCGCCCACCTGCACGGACATGCGGCCGGCGACTTCGGACATCGGCTTCAGCAGCGGCAGCCCGCGATTGCTGGACGTCACCGTCTCATAGGCGATGCAGGTCGCGCCGGATTTCATCAGCCCTTCGGCCTGCGGCTTGTCGGCGGCGAGGTGTAGATAGGTGAAAAGGATGTGGCGCGGCTCCAGCAGCGCGATCTCGCCCGGCTGCGGCTCCTTCACCTTCACGATCATGTCGGACTGGGCGAACACCTCCGCCGGGGTCGCGACGATGCGCGCGCCCGCGTCGATATAGTCCTGGTCGCTGAAATCGATGCCGTCGCCGGCCCTGGTCTCCACCACGGCCTCGTGGCCCGCGGCCACCAGCTCCGCGACGGAGGCGGGCGTCAGGCCGACGCGATATTCGTGGTTCTTTATTTCCTTGGGTATGCCGATCCGCATGACCGCCTCTCCATCGCAATCCTGATGGCAAAGGAATATAACTCGATAGCGCCCGCAAATCCGTGCAAAGATGGGTGCTGCTCATCAGGATATACGCATGGTTCCGTCATGAAGGCCCCGAAAATCGGAGGATTGATGCAAGGAAGCCCGGATGGGCAGATCGACCGAGTCGATCGCGGCATCATGAAGATGCTCGCGGCCGATGCGCGAACCTCCGTCAGCCGCATTGCCGAGCGGGTAGGGCTTTCGCAATCGGCCTGCACCCGGCGCATCCAGGCGATCGAATCCACGGGCCGGATCAGCGGCTATGGCGTGCGCTTCGGCCTGCGCCGCATGGGCTTCCGCGTGACGGCGCTGGTGGACATCACCCTCAACACCCAGGTGGAGGAGGAGCTTGCCCAGTTCGAGCGCGCGGTCGCCGGCATCATCGGCGTGGTCGAATGCAACCTCGTGTCGGGCGCCAACGATTACCGGCTGAAGATCATCTGCCGCGACCTCGACGATTATGAACGCATCCATCGGGAACATCTGGGGAAGCTGCCGGCGGTCAGCACGATCAACAGCAGCTTCGTGCTGCGGTCGATTCCC
This sequence comes from Sphingomonas sp. MM-1, assembly GCF_000347675.2. Classification (NCBI taxonomy): domain Bacteria; kingdom Pseudomonadati; phylum Pseudomonadota; class Alphaproteobacteria; order Sphingomonadales; family Sphingomonadaceae; genus Sphingomonas; species Sphingomonas sp. MM-1. The sequence goes on from NC_020561.1 coordinate 172,695, forward strand.
ACGCGGAGCGAAGCCGATGCGATGCTTGCCTGAGGTGGACCGATCCGGCGGGCGTTGCGGGGGGCATGGCCCCATGCTAGGGGCCGCGCCGGTCGCCGCCTGCTGGGGCAATAGGGGTGGACGCCGTTCCGTGGACAGAACAGGGTCCATTCTTCGATGAGCAGTGAATCGATCGAGCATCATGCCGGTCACGGCCACGCGCCCGAGGGCGCCGGCCTGCTGAAACTTTCGCTGGGCGCCATCGGCGTCGTCTTCGGCGATATCGGCACCAGCCCGCTCTACGCTTTCCGCGAAACCTTCGCGGGCCATCATCCGCTCACGCCGGACGAGCTGCATATCCTCGGCGTCCTCAGCCTGATCTTCTGGTCGATGATGCTGGTGGTGACGATCAAATATGTCTCCATCATCATGCGGGCCGACAATAAGGGGGAAGGCGGCAGCCTGGCCTTGCTGGCGCTGATCAACCGCCGCGCCCAGAACAAGCGCTGGTCCAACGGCATCATCCTGCTGGGCGTGTTCGCCACCGCCCTGTTCTTCGGCGATTGCATGATAACGCCCGCCATGTCGGTGATGTCGGCGGTCGAAGGCCTTACCGTCGTCGAAAGCGGGTTCCAGCCGCTCGTCCTGCCGATCTCGGTGGGTATCCTGATCGTGCTGTTCATGATCCAGTCGCACGGCACCGCCCGGGTCGGCATGCTGTTCGGGCCGATCATGGTGATATATTTCCTGGCGCTGGCGACGCTCGGCCTCATCCATATCGCCGCCGATCCCACCATCCTGCGCGCGCTCAACCCGCTATACGCCATCCGTTTCTTCTGGACGGACGGCTGGACGGCCTTCCTCGCGCTCGGCAGCGTCGTGCTGGCCGTCACCGGGGCCGAGGCGCTCTATGCCGACATGGGCCATTTCGGCCGCAACCCCATCCGCGTGTCATGGATGGCCTTCGTGCTGCCCGCCCTGATGCTCAACTATCTGGGGCAGGGGGCGATGATCCTGGCGATGGACGCCGCCACCGCGGCGGAGGCGATCCACAACCCCTTCTTCCTGCTGGCGCCCGACGAGTTCCGCCTGCCGCTGGTGCTGCTGGCGATGGCCGCCACCGTGATCGCCAGCCAGGCGGTCATCACCGGCGCCTTCTCCGTCACCCATCAGGCGATCCAGCTCGGCTTCATCCCGCGCCTGCGCATCACCCACACCAGCGCCAGCACGGTCGGCCAGATCTATATCCCGGTGATCAACTGGTCGCTGATGGTGATGGTGATCCTGCTCGTGCTGAGCTTCCAGACCTCGTCGAACCTCGCCGCCGCCTACGGCATCGCCGTCACCGGCGCGATGCTGGTCGATACCTTCCTGCTCGCGGTCGTGCTGTTCAGCCTGTGGCACTGGAACAAGCTGTGGGCGGGCTTCCTCGTCGCGATCTTCTTCCTGGTGGATATCGCCTATTTCACGGCGAACCTCACCAAGGTGCCCGATGGCGGCTGGTTCCCGCTGTTCGTCGGCTTCGTGGCCTTCACGCTGCTCACCACTTGGGCGCGGGGCCGCTATCTGATGATCGAGCGGATGCGCGAAGCCGCGATGCCGGTGAAGGTGTTCGTGAAGTCGGCGGTCAGCTCCGCCACCCGGGTTCCCGGCACCGCCGTGTTCATGACCTCCACGCCCGAAGGCGTGCCCCACGCGCTGCTCCACAATCTGAAGCACAACAAGGTGCTGCACGACCGCGTGATCCTGCTCACCGTGAAGATCGAGGACATGCCCTTCGTCGATTCCGACAACCGGGTCGCGATGGAGGATCTCGATCAGGGCTTCTACCGCGTCGTCCTGCGCTTCGGCTTCATGGAGGAACCGGATGTGCCGCAGGGGCTGGCCAGCGTCACGGGTTGCGGGCCGAAGTTCAAGATGATGGACACCAGCTTCTTCCTCGCCCGGCAGACGCTGCTGCCCTCGTCCCACCCCGGCATGGCGATCTGGCGGGAAAAGCTGTTCGCCTGGATGCTGCGCAACGCCGAAAGCGCGATGGAATTCTTCAAGCTGCCCACCAACCGCGTGGTGGAACTCGGCAGCCAGGTGGAGATTTAGTCTCCACCTGAAAGGCGGGACGCGGATGGAGGATATCGCCGGCTGGATCGCCCCGGCCGCGACGATGGTCGCGGCGATGATGACGGCTGCGAATCTCGGCTCGCGGATCACGGGCTGGGGGTTCGTGGTCTTCACGATCGGGTCGGTGGCATGGACGGTGGTGGCGATCTCCACCGGCCAGCGGAACCTGCTGGCGGCCAATATCTTCCTTTCGGGCGTCAACCTGATCGGCATCTGGCGCTGGCTGGGGCGCGAAGCCCGGCTCGACGATGGCGCCAGGGCGGCGCGGAGGCACAGCCGCGCCGCTGCCGTGCCGGATCTGTTCGCGATAACCGCCATGGAAGGGCAGCCGTTGAAGGGGCTGGACGGTGCCCATCTCGGCTCCGTCGCGGGCGCGACGGCGGAGGTCGCGAGCGGCAGGATCGCCTATCTGCTTGTCCGCATAGGCGGCGTCGCCGGCATCGGGGAGAGCTTTCGCGCCCTTGGCTGGGATGCCGTCACGCCCGAGGGAGGCGGCTTCCGAACGGCCCTTTCGGAACCGGCGCTCGCCGCTTTGCCGGAAGTGGACCCGGCATGCTGGCCTGCCGCCGCAGCGGACCTTCCTCAGCCGAAGATGCGCGGCCCTTCATAATCGGCCACACCGGGGCCGGCCGCCGGGCCGCGTCCGGGCAACAGCATGCCATGTTCCGCCAGCAGCCGGCGGACCTGGTTGACGGTCATCGGCTTGCCATAATGCCAACCCTGGCCCTTGTGGCAGCCGATCGCCTTCAGCTGCTCGATGATGCCCGCATCCTCGATCCCCTCGGCGGTGATCGGCAGGCTCAGGCTTTCGCCCAGCCGGGTGATGGCGGTGACGATCGCGGCGCTTTCGGGGTTGTCGGTCATCGACAGCACGAAGCTCTTGTCGATCTTGATCCGGTCGAAGGGCAGCGCCCGCAGATGCGCGAGGGAGGAATATCCGGTGCCGAAATCGTCGAGCGCCAGCCGGATGCCCTGATTCTTCAGGCTGCCGATGATCGATTGGGCAAGCCCGAGGTTGTCGAACAGCGATGTCTCGGTGATCTCGATCTCCAGCCGGCTGGCGGGAAAACCGGTCTCGACGAGGAGCTTGACGATCTTCTGCGCCAGCCATGGGTCCTTGAGCTGGCTGGGCGAGATGTTCACCGAAAGCGTCAGCGCCGGGTCCCAGCCCTTTGCTTCTTCGAACGCCTGCCGCATCACCGATGTGGAAAGATCGCCGATCAGCCCGCATTCCTCGGCGATCGGGATGAAGATGTCCGGGCCGATCACGCCCTGCACCGGATGGTCCCAGCGGGCGAGCACCTCGAAGCCCTGTATGCTGCCGGTCGAAAGATCGATCTGCTGTTCGTAATAGGGCACGAACTCGCCCTTGGGGATGCCGTCGCGCAGGCCCGCCTCGATGGCGTTGCGTAGCTGCAGCTCGCGCTCCATCGACGTATCGAACCAGGCCACGCGATTGCGGCCGCCGCGCTTCGCCGCATACATGGCGATGTCGGCGCGGCGCATCAGCGCTTCCATCTCGCCGCATTCCCGTTCCGACCGGGCGATGCCGATCGAGGCAGTCACATGCGCGCGCGCGCCGTCGAGATCGAAGGGGGAGGATAAGCGGGCGGCGATGCCGTCGGCCATGGCGTCGATATGGGCGGTGCTGCCGGCCTCGGTCAGGACCGCGCAGGCGAATTCGTCGCCGCCCAGCCGGGCGACCAGCGCGCCGGGGGGCAGGGCGCCCTCGATCGCGGCGGCGCAGGCCTTCAGCAGCTTGTCGCCGACGCCGTGGCCGTGCAGGTCGTTCACCGTCTTGAAATGGTCTAGGTCGATCATCATCACCGCCATGGCGCGGTTGCGGCCGGCCCTTGCCAGCAGCGCGGCGCCGCCGTCCCCGAGCGACCGGCGGTTGAGCAGGCCGGTCAGCGGATCGCTTGCCGCCAGCGAATGGGCGCGTTCCTCCGCCACGGCGCGTTCGGACACTTCATGCTGCAGGTCGCGATAACGCCGCCAGCCGAACAGCAGCAGGGCGATGTTGAGGATGACGGCGGTGGTGAGCAGCCGATCGCCGTCGCTGACCGCCACGTCGCCCATCAGCCTGCCGAAGAAGCGGCCCATCATCGTCCCGCCCGTCCAGGCGAACAGCAGGATCGCCGCGACCGTGATCCCGCCCGTCACCATATCGCGGCGGGCGCTGGTCAGCCCCGTCAATTTTCGCGCGTTGCGCCGCCAGATGCGCCAGGCCAAGGACCGCTCCCATTGGGTGTGATGGCTCTCCATCGGCCCCAAGGGGTGCAAATTCTGTTAAACCCGCAAGAAAAAGGGGATGGAACCGCGCAATTGCCGTAACGGCAGCTCGCCTGCCTTGCGTTCGCGCCCGCGATCGGCTAGGCGGCCCCGGTTCGTTCCGCATCGAACGCGACGTTGAAGCGCCCGAGGGTGCACGCTGGCCGGCGAGGTTTCGCCCGCCGGCGTATTTGCGTTTGGAGCGGGATGGAAGGGTTTAACGGCCGGAGTGTGGCGATGTTCGAAAGTCTGAGCGAACGGCTTGGCGGCGTTTTCGACCGTCTGCGCGGCCGTGGCGCGCTGAACGAGGCGGATGTCCGCGCGGCCATGCGCGAGGTCCGCATCGCCCTGCTCGAGGCGGACGTGGCGCTCCCGGTCGTCCGCGAGTTCGTCGACAAGGCGACCGAGAAGGCCGTCGGCCAGCAGGTCCTGAAATCGGTGACGCCGGGCCAGCAGGTCGTGAAGATCGTCAACGATGCGCTGGTCGAGATGCTGGGTGCCGAGGCATCGGACCTCGATATCGATGTCACGCCACCTGCCGTCGTCATGATGGTCGGCCTGCAAGGCTCGGGCAAGACGACCACGACGGCCAAGATCGCCAAGCGGCTCACCGAAAAGGGCCGCAAGAAGGTGCTCATGGCATCGCTGGACGTCAATCGCCCGGCCGCCCAGGAACAGCTCGCCACGCTCGGCGCCCAGGCGTCCGTCGCCACCTTGCCGATCGTCGCCGGCCAGCAGCCGGTCGATATCGCGAAGCGGGCGCTCCAGGCCGCGAAGCTCCAGGGCTTCGACGTGGTGATGCTCGACACCGCCGGCCGCCTCCACGTCGATCAGGCGCTGATGGAGGAGATGAAGGCGGTCGCCGAGGTTTCGGCCCCGCATGAAATCCTGCTCGTCGTCGACTCGCTGACCGGCCAGGACGCCGTCAACGTCGCCAAGAGCTTCTCGGAACAGGTGCAGCTCACCGGCGTGGTGCTCACCCGGATGGACGGCGATGCCCGTGGCGGCGCCGCGCTGTCGATGCGCGCCGTCACCGGCAAGCCGATCAAGTTCGCCGGCACCGGCGAGAAGCTCGACGGGCTGGAGCCGTTCCAGCCCGCGCGTGTCGCCGGCCGCATCCTCGGCATGGGCGATGTCGTCAGCCTCGTCGAAAAGGCGGCGGAGACGATCAAGGTCGAGGAGGCCGAGGCGCTCGCCGCCAAGATGGCCAAGGGCCTGTTCGACATGAACGACCTGCGCGCCCAGCTCAACCAGATGAAGCGCATGGGCGGCCTCGGCGCGCTCGCCGGCATGTTGCCGGGCGTCAAGCAGGTGAAGCAGGCGATGTCCTCCGGCGCCGTCGACGACAAGATCCTCGTCCGCATGGATGCGATGATCTCGTCGATGACGCCCAAGGAGCGCACCAAGCCGGAAATCATCAACGCCAAGCGCAAGATCCGCATCGCCAAGGGCAGCGGCACCACCGTGCAGGAAGTGAACAAGCTCCTGAAGATGCATCAGGAAATGTCCACCGCGATGAAGAAGATCCGCAAGATGGGCGGCCTCAAGGGTCTGGGCGCCCTCCTTGGCAAGGGGGGGCTGGGCGGCGGCCTCGGCGGATTGATGGGCGGCGGCGGCGGTATGCCGCAGCTTCCGCCCGGCGGCCTGCCCGGCCTCGGCGGGGCGCTCCCGCCCGGCTTCGACAAATTCGGCAAGAAATAAGCATTCCCAAACCGTTCAATCCAATCCAGTTCAACAGAAGGAAGTCACCATGTCCGTTTCCATCCGTCTCGCTCGTGGCGGCGCCAAGAAGCGTCCTTACTACCGCATCGTCGTCGCCAACTCGCGCGCTCCGCGTGACGGCGCCTTCATCGAGAAGATCGGCACCTACAACCCGCTCCTCTCGAAGGACGATCCCGCCCGCGTGACCGTGAATGTCGAGCGCGCGAAGCATTGGCTGGCCGTCGGCGCGCAGCCGACCGACCGCGTCGCCCGCTTCCTCGACGCCGCCGGCGTGAAGGAGCGTGCGGCCCGCAACAACCCGAAGAAGGCCGAGCCGGGCGAGAAGGCCAAGGAGCGCGCCGAGGAGCGTGCGGCCAAGCTCGCCGCTGCCGAGGAAGCCGCCAACGCCCCGGCCGAGGAAGCGCCCACCGCCGAAGCTCCGGCCGAGGAAGCTCCGGCTGTGGAAGCCGCCGAGGGCTGATTGCGGCATGAGGCGCGGGGCCGCACGCCGCGCGCCTCATCCTGGTGAAGGGAATGGATGGGATGCACGATCGCCCCGTGACGCTGGCGGCCATCATCGGCGCGCACGGCATAAAGGGCGAAGTGCGTCTCAAGCTCTTCACCGATGATCTTGCACCTTACACCACGCTTCACGCCGGAGACCGCGCCTTCACGCTGAAAAGCGTGCGGCCCGGCTCCAACGGCGCCGTGGCGCGCTTCGCCGAGATCGCCGATCGCGATCAGGCGGAGGCGTTGCGGGGCGTGGCGCTCACCGTTCCCCGATCGGCGCTGCCGCCGCTGGGGGAGGGCGAATATTATCATGTCGACCTGATCGGCCTGCCCTGCGTCGCCGATGGCGTCGATCTGGGCACGGCGGTGGCGGTCGAGAATTTCGGCGCCGGCGACATCGTCGAGATCGAGCGGCCCGGCGGCAAGCGCTTCATGGTGCCCGTCGCCGCCGCCGTCACGGTGGAGCCCGATCGCCTGCTGATCGATCCCGCCTTCGTGGAGTAGGTGTGCGCCCCGCAGGTTGCGAGGCCGTGGCAACAAGCGTATATACATTTTGTATATACGGAGATCGTGATGGGCGAGGAATATCGCGCCAAGATATTCAAGTCCGGCAATTCGCTGGCACTGCGCTTGCCGAAGGCGCTCGGCCTCAAGGAAGGGCAGGAGATGATCGTGCGCGAGGAGCAGGCGAAATTCACCTTCGAGCCTGTCGAGCCGCCGAAGAAGAATCTCGACATCAGCGGCTTCTGGGGGAAAGCGCCTTGGCTGGAAGCTCCGCTGCGCGAGGATTTCGAGGAGCGGCCGAGCACGATCGCGCGTCGCGAAAAAGAGGCTCGCGACAAAGCGTGATCCGATTCCTGATCGATTCCGATTGTGCCGTCTACGCCATGACGGCGCGATATGAGGGGCTTGGCCGGCGCCTCTCCCAATGCGAGCCAGGCGAGGTGGGCATTTCCGCGATCAGTTTTGCAGAGGTCGCCCTTGGTTCAAGCAATGGCAAGCCGCCGCCGCGAGATGTGCTGGCTGCTTTCATCCAAGCCATTCCTCTACTTCCTTTCGATGAGGCGGCCGCCCGGGCCTATGCCCAACTGCCGTTTAGGCGCGCCCGCTTCGATAGGCTGCTGGCAGCGCATGCGCTGAGCATCGGGGCGACTATCATCACCAACAATGAAGGTGACTTCTCGGATGTCCCGGGATTGACGGTCGAGAACTGGACATTGCCATGACTTTCGCCGCCACGATCCTCACCCTTTACCCGGAGATGTTTCCCGGTCCGCTGGGGCTTTCGCTGGCCGGCCGCGCGCTGGGCGAGGGCAAGTGGGTCTGCGATCCCGTGCAGATCCGCGATTTCGCGACGGACAGGCATCGCTCGGTCGACGATACGCCGGCGGGCGGCGGCGCGGGCATGGTGATGCGTGCCGATGTGCTGGCCCGGGCGGTGGATCATGCCGTGGATCGTCAGCCCGGCGTGCCGGTGCTGGCGATGACGCCGCGCGGCCGCCCCCTCACCCAGGCGCGCGTGCGCGACCTGGCGGCCGGCCCCGGCGCAATCATCCTCTGCGGCCGTTTCGAGGGGATCGATGAGCGCCTGTTCGAAGCCCGGCCTATCGAGCCTGTGTCGATCGGCGACTATATCCTTTCGGGCGGCGAGATGGCCGCTTTGGTGCTGCTGGATGCTTGCATTCGGCTGCTTCCCGGCGTAATGGGCGCCGCTTCAAGCGGGGACGAGGAAAGCTTCGAAAGCGGCCTCCTCGAATATCCGCATTATACCCGACCTGCCGAGTGGGAAGGGCGCACGATCCCCGAAGTGCTGCGATCTGGGGATCATGCGAAGATCGAGGCGTGGCGCATCGCCATGGCCGAGACGGATACAAGGCTAAGGAGGCCGGATCTTTGGGAGCGCCACGAGGGTGCTCGGGTCCAGTCTCCCTCTGGCGCGCGGCAACAGAAGAAGGAGCGGTGAGCCATGAACCTCATCCAGACGCTCGAAGCCGAGCAGATCGCCAAGATCACCGAAACCAAGAAGATTCCCGAATTCCGTCCGGGCGACACGCTGCGCGTCGGCGTGAAGGTCGTCGAAGGCGAGCGCACCCGCGTTCAGAATTATGAGGGCGTGTGCATCGCGCGCTCGAACAAGGGCATGGGTTCGTCCTTCACCGTGCGGAAGATTTCCTTCGGCGAAGGCGTCGAGCGCGTGTTCCCGCTCTATTCGCCGAATGTGGAATCGATCGAGGTCGTTCGTCGCGGCGTCGTCCGTCGCGCGAAGCTCTATTATCTGCGTGGCCGCACCGGCAAGGCCGCTCGCATCGCCGAGCGCCGCGACACGCGGGTTGCCGCCGAAGCCTGATCGCTTCAGCGCATCTTCGAAAAATCGGGCGCGGGTGGCATGCCATCCGTGCCCTTTTTCTTGGGGGGGCATCCTCCCTCTTGCCTCCCCGGCGCTTCATCCCGATAAGCCGGCGATGCTCCGCATTCTCGCCCCCGCCGCCCTGATCGCGGCCGCAGCCCTCGTCCCCTCCACCGCCTTTGCCGAGAAGATCACGCTCGAGCGGCTGTTCGCCAGCCCGGCCATCGCCGGACCGACGCCGCGCCTGCTGAAGCTTTCGCCCGACGGCCGCCTCGCCACCCTGCTGCGCAACCGGCCGGACGATGCCGAGCGCTTCGATCTCTGGGCGATCGACACGCGCACCGGCAAGGCGCGCATGCTGGTCGATTCCCGAAAGGTCGGCACGGGCGCCGCGCTGTCGGAGGCCGAGAAGATGCAGCGCGAACGGCTGCGCATCGGCGGCAGCAAGGGCATCGTAGCCTATGATTGGGCGCCGGACGGCCAGCATATCCTGGTTCCGCTCGATGGCGATCTCTACCTCGCAGACCTCGCCGGCGGCGTGCAGCGGTTGACCGACAGCCCGGAAACGGAGCTGGACGCCACGGTCAGCGACAAGGGGCGCTTCGTCTCCTATGTCCGCGAAGGCAATCTTCACGTCATCGATATCGCCAGCCGCGGCGATCGCGCCCTGACCACGGATGGCGGCGGCACGACGAGCTGGGGCGTCGCCGAATTCGTCGCCAATGAGGAGCTGGATCGCCGCCGCGGCCATTGGTGGGCGCCGGACGACAGCCTGATCGCGGTCGCCCGCGTCGATGAAAGCAAGGTCGAGGTCTCGTCCCGCGCGGCGATCGGCGCGGAAGGCACGACCCTTTTCCAGCAGCGCTATCCCCGCGCCGGCACCCCCAATGCGGCCGTGGAGCTGTGGCTTATGAAGCCGGACGGTTCGGGCCGGGTGAAGGCCGATCTGGGAACCGATCCCGATATCTACATCGCCCGCGTCAACTGGCTGCCGGATGCGAGCGCGATCCTCGTCCAGCGCCTCAATCGCGCGCAGGACAGGCTCGATATGCTGCGCGTCGACGCCCGCACCGGAGCTTCCACGGTCCTGTTCAGCGAGACGGCGGAAACCTGGGTCAATGTGAACGGCAATCTCCACGCGTTGCGCGACGGCGGCCTGATCTGGTCGTCCGAACGGGACGGCTATGACCATCTCTATCTGTGGAAGGACGGCGCCTTCCGCCAGCTTACCCACGGCAAATGGGCGGTGGAGAAGCTGGTCGGCGTCGACGAGAAGGCCGGCCAGCTGTTCTTCACCGGCTTTGCGGACAGCACGCTCGAACAGCATCTCTACGCGCTCGACTATCGGCAGGGCGGGGAACCCCGCCGGCTGACCGCGGCCGGCACCTGGAACGATGCGGTGATGGACGGCGCGGCCGCGCGCGCCATCGTCACCACCACCCGGCCCGATCAGCCGAAGCAGGTCTGGCTGGCCGATGCCGCCGGCAAGCGGCTTGCCTGGATCGAGGAGAATGCGGTCAAGGGCAGCCACCCGCTCGCCCCTTATGTCGGCGATCTGGTGAAGCCGGCCTATGGCACGATCAAGGCGGCCGATGGCGCCACCGACCTCGATTATGCGATGCTTGTCCCCCCCGGCTTGAAGCCGGGGGAAAAGGCACCCGCCTTCGTCTTCGTCTATGGCGGGCCGCATGCGCATACGGTGAAGCGCGATTTCTTCGATCTCCGCATGCAATATCTCGCCCAGCAGGGCTGGGTGGTGTTCATGCTCGACAATCGCGGCATGGGCGATCGCGGCAAGGCGTTCGAGGATCCGATCCACCTGCAGATGGGCAAGCCGGAGGTGGCCGATCAGCTGAAGGGCGTGGAATGGCTCAAGGCCCAGCCCTTCGTCGATCCTGCCAAGGTTGCGGTGATGGGCTGGTCCTATGGCGGCTACATGACGCTGAAGCTGCTGGAAGCGGCCCCCGGCACCTTCGCCGCCGGCGTCTCGGTCGCCCCCGTCACCCGGTGGGAGCTTTACGATACCGCCTATACGGAACGCTATCTCGGCAATCCGGCGAAGGACAAGGCGCCCTATGACGGTGCCAGCGCCCTCGATAATGCCACCGCCATCGCCGATCCGCTGCTGCTGGTGCATGGCATGGCGGACGACAATGTGCTGTTCGAACATTCGACCGCGCTGATGGCGAAGCTGCAGGATGCGTCCAAACCGTTCGAAACCATGGTCTATCCGGGCAAGACCCACTCCATCTCCGGGCAGGCGACCAGCCTGCACCTGTGGCGGACGATCGAAGCGTTCCTGAACCGCACGGTGAAGGCCGCCAAATAAGGGGAGGGGGGCTTCCACGCCGCCCCTCCCGGCTTCACGGGGTGGAGGATTGCTGGTCCGGCGCGAGCGGATCGTCCGCGTTCGCGCCGCTTGCCAGGCCGACGCCGCCGCCGATCCCCATGCCCATGCCCATGCCGGCGCCCATTCCGCCGCCACCGCCACCGCCTTGCCGGCCTTCCCCCCTGCCGCTTTCGCCCTTCCGCCCGCCGCTTGCGCCGGAGGGGCGGGTGGGGCCCTGCATCGGGATGGCAAGCCCGGCCGGGATCGGATCGAGGTCCAGCGCCTCGCGGATGAAATCGCGGAGCGAGATCACCAGATCATGGGTGTGGACGGGGTGCCCCGCGACCAGCTCGCGCGCGGCGCGTTCCGCCAGCCGCACCTGTTCCTCGGTGCCCAGCAGGATGATGTCGGAAAGCGCCGCCTCCACCGCGTCGCGGATGCGCCGCGCCCTGTCCGATCCTTCCGCCCCGGCGGCCGGCACGGTCTCCCCTTCGCCGTCCGGTTCCGCGCGCCGCCGCAGATCGCGCAGATGCGCCGGATCGACCGCCAGATTGCCCGTGAAGGAGCCGCCCAGCGTCTTGTAGGCGGCGATCAGGGTCCGCAGCCGCTCGTTGATCTGGCGGTTCATCCGCTCCCGCCGCTGCTGGATGGTGAACATCACCACCAGGCGGATGCTGACGCCGATCAGGGTGACGAGCGCCAGCCCGATGAGCGTCGCCAGCACGCTCTGCCACGAACTGAAGTCGATATTGCGCAAGGGGCGCCTCCCGCGATGCTGGCCGGCTGCTGGCCAAGGGCTAAAGCAAATGCCCGGCTCGATCCAGCCGCCGCCGGCCAAGGCGCGCTTTTGGCAGCTAAAGCTCTGCGGGCTGGACATCTGCGCCCGCTCCCCTAAACCCGCGCCGGGCCGCATGTGCGGCCTTCATGTCCAACTGGAGCGAGTATAATGGCCTATCGGGTAGTCGTCGTCGGAGCCACCGGGAATGTCGGGCGCGAAATGCTCAACATTCTGGCCGAGCGCGAGTTTCCGATTAAAGAGATCGCCGCCGTCGCATCCTCCCGCTCCACGGGGGATGAGATCGAGTTCGGCGAGACGGGCCAGAAGCTCAAGGTCAAGAATCTCGAGCATTTCGATTTCACCGGCTGGGATATCGCGCTCTTCGCCGTGGGATCGACCGCGACCAAGGAATATGCGCCGAAGGCGGCAGCCGCCGGCTGCGTGGTGATCGACAATTCGTCGCTCTACCGCATGGACCCGGATGTGCCGCTGATCGTGCCGGAAGTGAACCCGGATGCGATCGACGGTTATAAGGCGCGCAACATCATCGCCAATCCCAACTGCTCGACCGCGCAGATGGTGGTGGCGCTGAAGCCGCTGCACGATGCCGCGAAGATCAAGCGCGTCGTCGTCTCCACCTATCAATCGGTGTCGGGTGCCGGCAAGGCGGGGATGGACGAGCTGTTCGAACAGTCGCGCAACATCTTCGTCGGCGATCCGGCCGAACCGAAGAAGTTCACCAAGCAGATCGCCTTCAACGTGATCCCGCACATCGATGTCTTCCTGGATGACGGCTACACCAAGGAAGAATGGAAGATGGTGGTGGAGACCAAGAAGATCCTCGATCCGAAGATCAAGGTCACGGCCACCTGCGTGCGCGTGCCGGTGTTCGTCGGCCATTCCGAATCGATCAATATCGAGCTGGAGGACGAGCTTTCGGCCGAGGACGCGCAAAAGATCCTGCGCGAGGCGCCGGGCGTGATGCTGGTCGATAAGCGCGAGGATGGCGGCTACGTCACCCCCGTCGAATGCGTCGGCGATTTCGCCACCTTCGTCAGCCGGGTGCGCGAGGACCCGACCGTGGAGAACGGCTTGGCCCTCTGGTGCGTGTCCGATAACCTTCGCAAGGGCGCCGCGCTCAACGCCGTGCAGATCGCGGAGCTGCTCGGCCGCCGTCATCTGAAGAAGGGCTGAGGCCCTCCGCAGTGACCGGCTATCGCGCCGCTTGGCGGTCCCTGCCGGTCGCCCAGCGGTGGATGATCGGGCTGCTCGCACTGGCCGTTCTGCTGGCCAATGTCGCGCAGCCCTTTCCTGAAGTGGCGCCGCTGCATCACCTGCCCACCGTGGCGGTGATCGCAGCGCCGCCGCTCTTTCTGGCGCGCTGGCCGCTCTCGACCCGCGCCGTCGCCTTCCTCTTTGCCTTCTGGCTGCTCCACACGCTCGGCGGCCGCTATACCTATTCCAACGTTCCCTATGACGCATGGGCGTCGGCGCTGTTCGGCGTCTCGACCGGCGATCTCCTGGGGACGACCCGCAACCATTATGACCGCCTCGTCCACCTCGCCTTCGGGGTGACGAGCATCCCCGCCGCGATGGAGCTGGCGCGGCGACAGGGCGCGGGGCCGTTCGCGGCGGCCTGCCTCGGCGTGGGCTTCGTTGCGGCCGCCAGCGCCGTCTATGAGATATTCGAGTGGGGCCTCACGCTCGTGATGGCCGGGGGTGCCGCCGATGCCTATAATGGCCAGCAGGGCGACATCTGGGATGCCCAGAAAGACATGGCGATGGCGATGCTGGGAGCGCTGGCGATGGCGGCGGTGGAATTGCGGCGGCGGGCGGCATGACGGAGAAGCTCATGGCCGGCGGCTGCCAGTGCGGCCGCATCCGCTACGAAGCGGTGATCCGCGACGACAAAGCCTATCTCTGCCATTGCACCTATTGCCGGCGGGCGACGGGCAATGTCTCGGTCGCGTTCAAGAATGTCCCGCAGGCCGATGTCCGCTGGGCGACGCGGGAGCCGGACTGGTATCAGTCCTCGCCCATCGCCCGGCGGCCTTTCTGCCCGCAATGCGGCACGCCGCTGGGCTTCACCTATCTGGACGGGACGAACATCGATCTCACCGTCGGTTCGTTCGACGATCCGGGCTTCTTCCGCCCGACCTCCAATTTCGCGATCGATACGAAGCTCGCGGCATGGGAGGATACCAGCCATCTGCCCGGCATGCGCGCGGACGAGCATCAGCCGCTCACCGATCGCTGGGTTGCCGCGACCGGCCGGCTGCCGGATTGATCCGCCGATCGGCCGGAACGGTGGATCGATCGCGCTCAAGCGGGTAGGGGACGCGGCATCAGGATTTACCGGGTGATCGATCGCATGACGGACGTGAAGGAAGGCCGCTTCAACGGCAGGGACGGCACCGAGCTGGCCTGGAAGGAAACGGGCGAGGGGCGGCCGCTGGTGCTGATCCATGGCTATTTCTCCAACGCCCTCACCAACTGGATCCGCTATGGCCACGCCGCGCTGATCGCGGACGCCGGTTTCCGCGTCATCATGCCGGACCTGCGCGGCCATGGCGACAGCGCCAAGCCGCACGATCCCGCCGCCTATCCCCGCGACGTGCTGGCCGATGACGGGCTGGCGCTGGTCGATCATCTCGGCCTCGCCGATTATGATCTCGCCGGCTATTCGCTGGGCGGGCGGACGAGCGTGCGCATGCTGGTGAAGGGCGCCGCGCCGCGCCGCGTCGTCCTGTGCGGCATGGGGCTGGATGGCATCCTCCACACCGCCGGACGCGGCGATTATTTCCGCAAGGTCCTCACCAATCTCGGCAGCTTTCCGCGCGGGTCGGGCGAATGGATGACCGAAGCCTTTCTCAAGACCACGGGCGGCGATCCGGTGGCGCTGCTCAACATCCTCGAAACCTTCGTCGATACCACGCCCGAGGAGCTGGCGGCCTTCGATCGTCCCGTGCTGGTCGTCACCGGGCGGGAGGATGACGACAACGGATCGGGCGAGGCGCTGGCCGATGCCATTCCCGGCGCGCGCTTCCAGTCGATCCCCGGCAATCATATGAGCGCGGTGGTGAAGCCCGAGCTTGGCCAGGCGATCCGGGATTTCCTGGCGGCTTGACCGGCCGGGGCCGCCGGAGCGATTGTGCGCGCAATCGCAAATAGACCTCTGGGGGCCTTTTCCATGAAAATCCCGTTCCGCGCCGCCGTTTCGGCCGTGGCGCTCGGCGCACTCGCCGTTTCCGCCGCCGCCTTCGCCGCCAAGGATGCCGCGCCCACCGCCGCCGATGCCGATCGCTTCGTGGCGGCGGCCGAAAAGGAGCTGTTCGATCTTTCCATCCCGACCGCGCAGGTCGCCTGGGTCAACGCCACCTACATCACCGACGATACCGATGCCCTGAACACCCTGTTCGGCGCCAAGAATACCGAAGCCTCCGTGCGCCTCGCCAAGGAGGCCGCCCGCTACGACAAGGTCGCGGGCTTTTCCTTCGATACCCGCCGTAAGCTCGATATCCTGCGCCAGGGCATCGTCCTGCCCGCGCCCGCGACCGAGGGGGCCGCGACCGAATTGAACGCGCTGTCCACGCGGATGAGCTCCACCTACGGCAAGGGCCGCGGCACGCTGGCCGGTAAGGAGATCAACGGCTCCGATATCGAGGAGAAGATGGGCACAGTCCGCAACCCGGACCAGCTCAAGGAAATGTGGGCGAGCTGGCACGACAATGTCGGCAAGCCGATGAAGGCCGATTATGCCCGCATGGTGGAAATCGCCAATCAGGGCGCGAAGGAGCTGGGCTACAAGGATCTCGGCGCCATGTGGCGCTCCAACTACGATATGTCGCCGGATGAGTTCGCCAGGCTGACGGACAAGCTCTGGCTGCAGGTGAAGCCGCTCTACGATCAGCTCCACTGCTACACCCGCACCAAGCTGAACGAGAAATATGGCGATGGCGTCCAGCCCAGGACCGGCCCGATCCGCGCCGATCTGCTCGGCAACATGTGGGCGCAGGAATGGGGCAACATCTATGACGTCGTCGCCCCGGCCGGCGCCGGCGACCTCGGCTATGACACGACCGATCTGCTGAAGGCCAAGGGCTATGACGCACTGAAAATGGTGAAGGGCGGCGAGAATTTCTTCTCCTCGCTCGGCTTCGCGCCGCTGCCCGACAGCTTCTGGCAGCACTCCCAGTTCACCAAGCCCGCCGATCGCGAGGTGATCTGCCACGCGTCCGCCTGGGACGTGGACAATAAGGACGATCTGCGGATCAAGATGTGCATCAAGGTGAATGGCGACGATTTCACCACCATCCACCACGAGCTGGGCCATAATTATTACCAGCGCGCCTATAACAAGCAGCCCTATCTCTACCTGAACGGCGCGAACGACGGCTTCCACGAGGCGATCGGCGATGCGATCGCACTATCGATCACGCCCGACTATCTCGTTCGGATCGGGCTGCTCGATCCGGCGAAGGTGCCGCCGGCGGACAAGGATATTGGCCTGTTGCTGCGGCAGGCGATGGACAAGGTCGCTTTCCTGCCCTTCGGCCTGCTGGTCGATAAATGGCGCTGGGGCGTGTTCGACGGGTCGATCGCGCCGCAGGATTACAACAAGGCGTGGACGGCGCTCCGCCTGCAATATCAGGGCATCACCCCGCCCGTGGAGCGTGGGGCCGACGCCTTCGATCCCGGCGCCAAATATCATGTGCCCGCCAGCACGCCCTACACCCGCTATTTCCTGGCGCGCATCCTCCAGTTCCAGTTCTACAAGGCCGCGTGCGACCAGGCCGGCTGGAAGGGGCCGCTCCACCGCTGCTCCTTCTACGGCAACAAGGAAGTCGGCGCGAACCTGAACAAGATGCTGGAGATGGGCATGTCGAAGCCCTGGCCGGACGCGCTGCAAGCCTTCACCGGCAGCCGCGAGATGGATGGCACGGCGATGATCGCCTATTTCAAGCCGCTGATGACGTGGCTGGAACAGCAGAATAAGGGCAAGACCTGCGGCTGGTGAGCCAAAGGCGGGCAGGCGCGGCGGACGGGGCAGGGGCCTTGCCGCCGCGCGGCCCGATCATAGTGACGGCGGATCTGGGGCCCGCCGATCTCGCCCGCCTCGATGCCCTGCGGCGCGCGCATTACCCGGCCGATCGCAACCGGGTGCCCGCGCACCTTACCCTGTTCCATCACCTTGCGCCGTCCCTGGCGGAGGAGGCCGGCCGCCGGCTGGCCGCGGAAACCCGGCATGCGCCGCCGCCTGCGGCACGCATCGCCGGGATCATGAAGTTGGCGCGCGGCACCGCCTTCCGCGTCGATTCGCCGGGGCTGGAGGCGATCCGCGCCCGGCTGGCCGACGCCTTCGATCGCTATCTCACGCCCCCGGATGCCGCGCCCTGGCGCCCGCACATCACCATCCAGAACAAGGTGGATGCCAGCGCCGCCGCGGCCCTGCAAAGGGAAATGGCCCGTTCCTTCCGGCCCGGCCCGATCGCCATCGCCGGCCTGTCCCTGTGGCGCTACGAGGATGGCGGATGGGCCGCGGTCGGCCGCCATCCCTTCAATCGATCTGGCCGATCCCCTCGCAACTGAGATCGAACGCGGACAGCCCGGCTTCCAGATAGGCGGCGAGCAGCGGCATATCGAGCAGCAGGTCGACCGGGTCTTCCTCGCTGTTCAAGGCCTCCTCCTGCGCGTCCTCCCATTCGCTGGCGTCATAGGTGCCGCGCCCGATCCAGGCGAGCGCCAGCACGTCGGCGATCTCGTCGTCCGCCATGTCGTCGAGGAAGGTCCGCACCTCATCCTCGATGGCGACATTGGCCTCGTCCTCCAGCACGGCCATGGGATCGTCGGTATCGGTGGGATCATCCTCCCCGTCCGCCTCGATCGCCGGCACCTGCGCTTCCAGCTCCCGGGCGCGGATTATCAGCCGGCAGACACTTTCCAGTGGGACGTTCAATTCCATGTCAGCCTCCTTCCGCCAGCTTTTCGGCAGTGGGGCGGCCCGCGGCGGTGCCGCCCCGAAATCGAAACGGGAACGAGGGGAAGGCCCGCCGGTTCCCGCCTCAGGCCGCCAATGTCTTCAGCTGGACGCCGGCATCGGCGAGCTGGTCCAGCGGCGGGGCGATTCCGCTGGCCACCAGCGCGCGACCCTGCACATAATCCTTGGTCGCGTTGACGCAGTCGAGCGCGATCACCCTGCCGTCCTTCAGATAGACGATGGAGAAGCTGCGCTCTGCCGGGTCGCCGCGCATCACGATCCGGTCGTGCCCGATGGAAAGACCAACCGTCTGCAGGCGCAGGTCATATTGGTTGGACCAGAACCACGGCACCGCCGAATAGACATCGTCGCCGCCCATGATCGCCTTGGCGACGATGGTGGCCTGATCGTTGGCGTTCTGCACCGATTCCAGCCGGATGCGGGCGCCGCCGGCAAAGCCGTTCTCATGCGCGGCGCAATCGCCGATCGCGAAGATGTCGGGCAGGCTGGTGCGGCACTGGCCGTCCACGTCCACCCCGTTGCCCCCGGCGGCGCCGGCGGCGATCAGCGGCTCGATCGCCGGGATGATGCCGATGCCAACGATCACCATCTCGGCCGGCAGCTCGGTGCCGTCGGCCAGGCGCACGCCCACGGCGCGGCCGTCCTTCTCGACGATGCAGTCGACCGCCACGTTCAGCCGCACGTCCACGCCGTGCGCGCGGTGCTCCGCCTCGTAGAATCGCGACAGCGGCTCGCCCGCCACGCGCGCCAGCACGCGGTCCAGCGCCTCCAGCACCGTCACCTGCTTGCCCAGCTTGGACAGCACGGCCGCCGCTTCCAGCCCGATATAGCCGCCGCCGATCACCACCACCCGATTCGTGGTCGCCAGCTCGCCCATCATCGTGTCGACATCGGCGCGGGTGCGCACGGCGTGCACGCCCTTCACGTCATGGCCGGTGCAGGTCAGCCGGCGCGGCGAGCCGCCCGTCGCCCAGATCAGCTTGCCGTAGCCAAGGCTGCTGCCGTCGGCCAGCGTCACCCTATGCGCCGCCGGATCGACCGATACGACCCGCCGGCCCAGCAGCAGATCGACGTTACGCTCTTCCCAGAATGCGGCCGGGCGGATCAGGATTCGCTCGAACGTCTTCTCGCCCGAAAAATAATCCTTGGAGAGGGGCGGGCGCTCATAAGGCAGCTCCGGTTCGTCGCCCAGCAGGGCGATCGTGCCTTCGAACTTCTGCTGCCGCAGCGTCAGCGCCGCCTGCGCGCCGCCATGGCCGGCACCCACGATCAGAACGTCATAATGGTCCACGCTTCTGTTTCCCCTCGCATCCGATTCCCGGAAATGCCTGTATCGCGCGAAGTTGCGCGACGCCAGTTGACCGGTGCCGCGAGCCTGCCTATAGGCCCGCCCACGCCCGGCGACGAAGCGTTCGCCGGCGGCCCGATTGGGGCGGAGTAGCTCAGCTGGTTAGAGCAGCGGAATCATAATCCGCGTGTCGGGGGTTCAAGTCCCTCCTCCGCTACCAACGTTGGACACACCCTTTCCCGCGTAAAAACTGGTAGTTTTCCGGCTTATCCGCTGCTTGTCATGCGCAAATGGGCGGCCAAGCTAAGCGAAGCCATCGGGCGTGTGGGGATTCCCACGTGAACCTGCGGGCTGAGCGGGCGTGTGGCCTGAGCGATTCCCAAGCGATTGAAATCCCTTGCAGCTCAAGAAATCGCGGCAGAATTAATGCTAGGCCGGTTCGCGACACTGGCTGAGGGTGTCGCGAACCGGCGATCGATTGGAATCGCTTAGAATGCGAGCGAGAAGGTGGCCTTGCCGCCGTGGTTCTGGGCGCTGGCCGCGGCATCGCCGGTATAAGCGATGTCGAGGCGGGCGCGGCTGGAAAGCGCGAGGCCGAGGCCGATGTCGGTGGATAGCGCATCCTTCGCGATGGGCGTGCCGCGGACCAGGAAGCGGCCGCCATTGGCGAAGGCGAGGGCGGCTTCGGGGGTGCGATCGCCGAAGGCGTGGCGCCAGCCGGCGGTGACGTTCAGGTCGATCCCCATGGAGCCGAGGTCGAACGCCCGGCGGATATGCGCACCAGCGGTGGTGAAATCGGTGGTCATCACATCATGGGCGAGGGTGAGCGCCGCCGCGCCGCCTTGTTCGCGGGTTGCCTCGCTATCGACCGAGACATGGGCGATGCCGGCGAACGGCTCGATCGCGGTGCCGCCCAGCGTGAAGCGGTAGCCGATCTCGGCAAAGCCCTGCGCGGTGGATGCGTGCCGCCGGGATCTGGCCGTATCGCTGAAGCCTTCGAAACGCACGTCGCGGGTGATGTCCGCATCGTGCCAGCTGAAGGCGAAGCCGCTGCGCAGGCTGAACCGGCCGGTATCTGCGCCCGCGTAAAGGCCGAGATGATAGCTGTCGATATCGGCATCGGCCGAAGCGGCGCGCAGATCGGCGTCGCCCTTCTGCCAGCCGCCGAACAGGCCCAGCTGCACCGTTTCGGCTGCGATCGCATCGACGCCCATCAACAGGCCGGCGGCCGAATGCTTTACCCGGCGGGCATTGTCGTTGCCGTCGATCCGGCCCCAGGAGCCGATGCCCTGCATCCACCAGGCGGTGCCGCGCTGGGCGTCCACCGCGGCGCCGGCATTGCGCATGCGATCGAAGGCGGCCGCGCGGATGAAGCGGCTGTCCTCCGTCAGCACCGCGCCCAGCGAGGCGTGGATCTCGCCGGAGAGGCTGTCGAACGCGGTGGCCGCCTGATCGGCGGTGAGCGTGACCACGGCCTGATAGAGGGCGTTGCCCATGCCCAGCGCTTCGACCGCGCCGGCGGTCGCCCGCTGGTTGCCGGTTACGCCGACCGACGCGAACCCTATATTGTTGCGATCAAGGGTCAGCGTCACGGCATTGGCGGAGTAGCTGAGCGAGGGGGTGAGGAAGGCGTAAGTGGAGGTGACGTCGGCAAACTGGCCCTGGATGCCGCCCGCCGCGGTGAGGATCGTGTAGCTGGCGTTCGGCCGATAATCGCCGGAGAAACCGATATGGGCGACGGTGCCACCGTTCAGGAGCGCGCGGCCGATGGCAGCGATGCGATCCGCGGCGCTGCCGGTGGGATCGACTTCGACCTGATAGGTCGATCCCGCCGCGAAGCTGATGTCGCCATTGACGGTGAGCAGGCCGATCGAATTGCCGGGCGAGATGATGCCGCCGGCCTCGACACTGGTGGTGCCCAGCGTGCCGTTGCCGCCGACGATGCCGGCCGCGCCGATCCGCAGCAGGCCGCCGAAGCTGCCGCTGGCGATAAGCTTGCCGTTCCTGACATCGATGCCGCCTGCGAAAGCGCGGCTGTCGCCGGTCAGCTCGATATGCGGGCCGCCGTCGATGGCGAGCGTGCCGGCGCCGCTGAGGCTGCCGGCATAGCGGCCGCTGGCGGATTGATCGAACAGCAGGGTCGCGCCCGATGCGATCATGGCATTGCCGGAGAAGCCTTGCGTGGTGGTAGCCAGCGTGCCCTGTTCGATCCGCCAGTCGAGGCTGGACGCGCCGGTCAACGTCAGGGTCGCGGCGCCCGTCTTGACCATCGTGCCGGCCACGCCTTCGAGGCCGGCGATGGCGCCGGTGAAGCTGCCGTCGCTCACCTGATTGAATACGACGGTGCCGGCGTTGGCGATATCGCCGCGGATCGCCGCGCTGTCGCCGATCAGCGTGCCGGCTTCGATCAGAGTGTTGCCGGTATAGCTGTTGGCGCCGGTGAGCCGGAGGGTGCCGCGATCGGCCTTGACCAGATCGCTGGCACCGGTGAGTTCGGAGGCGATCGTGGCCGTCATCGCGGCCCCGGCGGCGGAGCCGTCGCCGACGCGGATCACGGTGCGGCCGCCGGTGCCGGCTAGGCCGAGCGCATCGCCTGTCAGCCTGTAACCGTCCGAAGCGAACTGCATGCCCGAAACGGCCAGCGCGCCGGCGCTGTCGTCAAGGGTGACGGTGCCGCCGGCCGCCTGGAAGATGGCGAAGCCCGGCGTCGGACGCATCGCGCCGGAGGCGAGGCCGTTGCCGTTGGTCCAGGCGGCGCCGTTTGCCGCCCAGATGCCGTCGCCGCCGTCGATCACGCCGTCATTGTGCCGGGTGGCGTCGCTACCATCCCAGAACAGCAGGTCGGCCCCGGCGGAGGAGATGATGTTGACCTGGCCCGCAAGTGCGGTCTGGATCGCCAGATCACCGGCGCCGACGCCGGTGGGCAGGATGTCGAGGACGAGGCCGTTGTCGACAAGCGTGCCGCCATAATCGAACAGGCGATAGACGCCCGCGCCGAAGCCGCCGGCATCGGTGACGGATAGCCTTCCATCGAGGGTGAGATCGCCCGTCACGCTGAACAGCGCCGACGAGGAAGGGGTTCCCAGGAGCGCCACGACATTGGCGTCGTTGCCCAAGGTCAGGCTGCCGATGGTGAGCGTATCGCCCGCGCGGCCGATCAGCGCGCCGGAGCCCGACACATTGACCGCGCCGAGTTGGCCCGTGCCTTCCAGCGAGCCGCCGGTGCCGACCTGGACCGTGCCGCCCAGCGCGCCATCGACGCGCAGCGTGCCGGACAGGACGCTGCTGGTTCCGGCAAAGCCCGCGCTGTCGCCCGTCAGGGTGAGCCGTCCGGAACCGGACAGGTTGAACGCGCCGGTTCCCAAGATCTGGTTCGCATAGGTGGCGGCGCCGCTGCCCGCCAGCGTGAACGCCGCGCCGCCGGAGATGACGGCGTCGCCGGTGAAGTTGCCCGCCGTGGCGATCAGGCCGCCTTCGACGATGTGCCAGCCGAGGCTGGACGTGCCCGTCAGGGTGAGGACGCCGGCGCCATCCTTATACATCAGGCCGCTCGCGCCGTTCAGCCCCCCGATATCGCCCGCGAAGCTGCCATCGCTCAGCTGATGGAAGTCGACCAGGCTGCCATTGGCGATATCGCCGCGGATGGAGGCGCTGTCGCCGGCCAGCGAGCCGGCTTCGACCAGAGTGTCGCCGGTGTAGCTGTTGGCTCCGTTGAGGACGAGGCGGCCGCTGCCTGTCTTGACCAGATCGCCCGAGCCCGAAATCGCGCCGCCGAGCGTGACCTGGATTTGCCCCACCGTATCGAAATTGCCATCCGCGTTCAGGGTGATGCCCCGGTTGCTGGACAGGCTGCCCTGGAAGACGAGCGCGCCGCCGTCGAAGGTGATTCCGCCGGCGGCGGCGCCGAGATTGGCATCCTGGAGCACCAGAACCGTGCCGTCGGCTATGCGGGTGCCGCCGGCATAGCTGTTGATGCCGCGCAGATAGAGGTCGCCCGCGCCTGTCTTGGTGAGGCCGCCGGTGCCGGCGATGACGGTGTCGACGACGGCGAAATCGCCGAGCACGCGGATTTCGGCATTGCCGTCGGCACGGGCGGAGCCGTCGATCAGGAGCCGGCCGGCGCCGGCCAGCGCATAGCCGGTGTCGACGAACTGGAGCCCCTGGAAGCTCTGGTTGCCGCTGACCGCGATGGTGCCGCCGGTGAAGCTGCCGGCATCCTTGAACACGGCGTTCTTGCCCGCCCAGGCCACTGGCATCACGCCGTTCTGGTTGAGCCAGGTGGTGCCTGCCGCATCCCAGGTGCCGTTGCCGCCCTGCCAATGCTGGATCGTGTCATCGCCGGCGGCGGCGACGAACAGATCGACCCGGCCCGATCCGGCCTGGATCTGATAGGCTGCGGGATCGGCGAGGGCGGGCGTCGTCCCGATGGCCAGGCCATTATCGGTCAGCGTACCATTATAGGAGATGAGCCGATAATAGCCGAGGCCGGCCGCGCCGTCGGCCGGTGTGCCGCTCTGGCCGAGGTTGATGATGCCGTCGAGCACGAGGTTGCCGCTCACCGCGATGCGGTCGCTGGTGCCGGCCGCCGGATTCGCGGCAGCACCCGGGCTTCCCAGTTCGAAATCGAGGATCGATCCGCTCGCCAGCGTGAGATCGCCCGCCACGTTGAGCGTGCCGATCGAATTGCCCGGCGCGATCCGTCCGCCGGATTGGACCGTCGTGCTGCCCACCGTGCCCGATCCCGCCAGCCGCGCGCCGCTGGCCACCGTCAGCAGGCTGCTCGATGCGATCGATCCGTTCACGTTGAGCGTGCCGCCCGATACCAGCGTGGCGCCGGTATAGCTGTTGGCGGTGCCCGACAGCGTCATGGTGCCGCTACCGATCTTGGTGATGCCCAAGGTGCCGGCGCCGTTTTGCAGATCGCCGGCAAAAATGGTGGAGCTGTTGTCGCCGCCGGTTGTCAGCACCCGTCCCGGGCCTCCGCTGGTAACCGAGCCGGCACCGGCCAGCGCGCCGATGGTCTGGTCGTCGTTGCCGAGATCGAGCCGACCGCCTGTATCGACGGTTATCGCGCTCAGGTTGCTCAACGCGCCCGTGGCGTTTGCGTAGAGCGTGCTGCCCGACGATATGGTCGTGGCGCCGGCATGGCTGTTGGCGCCCAGGAGCGTGACGGAAGCGTTGCTGATCCGCAGATTGCCGCCGCCGGAAATCATGCCTGTGATCGTCAGGTCGTTGCCGCCGTTCAGGTCGAGCGTCTTGCCTGCATCGAGATTGATCGCGTTGACCACGTAAAGGTCCGCCAGGCTTCCGCTAAGGCTGGCGTCGCCGGTGACATGCAATATGCCGTTGCCCAACGCCGCATTGGTGCTGATGGCAATGGTGCCGCCGGCCAGGTTGAAACCGCCGGTGAAGCCGTTGGAGCTGTTCAGCGCCAGCACGCCGGTGCCATTATATGTGAGGCTGCCGGTGCCGCCGATCGAGCCGTTCATTTCAATATAGTAACCGCCGACAATGCTGAGATTGGCATCGAGCGTCACGTTATTGAAAAGGAAGGCATTGGTATTGGACTTGAGCGTTGCGGCGCCGCCGACGGTCAATGCGCCCGTGCCGAGAGAGAACACGGAGCCAAGCGTCAGGCTGCCCGCCATCAATTGGACGCCGCCCGAAAAGGAATTGCTGGAATTCAGCGTCAGATCGGCGGCGCCTGTCTTGATGATCGAACCGCCGCCGCTCACGATGCCATTCAGCGCCAGATCGTTGGTGCCGCCGACGGCGAGGGCGGTCTGAAGGTCGACATCGTTGGAGAGGGCGATGGCGGTGTTTGCATCCAGCGTGCCGCCACCGATGACGCGCAGCATGCCCGAGCCCAATGCGGTGTTGGAGCCGAGCGTCAGGCTGCCGGATACCAGATTCATGCCGCCGCTGAACAGGTTGGCGCCGTTCAGCGTGAGATTGCCCCCACCGTTCTTGATGATCGAACCGCCGCCGCCCACCATGCCATTCAGCCCCAGATTGCCGTTGCCGCTTATGGTGAGGTTGGCGTGGATATCGACGCTGTTGGGCAGAGTGACGGCGGTATTATAGGCGGCGGACAGCGTGCCGGCGCCCAGGACCACGAGGCCCCCTGTGCCGAGCGCCCAGTCGTTGCCGACCGTCAGTTCCCCGCCCAGCAAGCCGGTGCCACCGGAATAGGTGTTGGTGCCCGTCAGGGTCAGCACCCCGCTGCCTGTCTTGACCAGGCCCAGGCCGCCGCCATGGATAGTGCCGGAGAAGGTGGTCGAACTGTTATCGTACCCGGTCGACAGCTGCACCAGCACGCCGCCGCTATTTGTCACCGTGCCGTTGCCGGCCAGTGAGCCGATATCCTGGCTGTAGCTGCCCAGATCGAGCGTGCCGGAATAGCCGACCGTCACGGCGCTGTTGTGGCTCAACGCACCGGACGCGTCGGCGCGCAGCGTCCCCTGGTCGATCGTCGTGGCGCCGCTATAGGTGTTGTTGCCGGACAATATCATGGTGCCGAAGCCGGTCTTGGTCAGGCCCAGGGGGCTTGCGCCATCCTGGAGGCTTCCGGAGAAGGAGGCGACGGGGCTGGTGCCTTGCACCACCGTGGTCAGCACCGCCGCCCTGCCGCCGCTGTTGGTCACGGTGCCGGGACCTGTGCTGGTCAGTGCGCCGATCGTCTGGTTGTAGCCATTCAGATCGAGCCTGGAGGCCAGGTTCAACTCGACAGAGCTGTTGCGGGAGAACGCATTCTCCCCGACAGCCCTGAGCGTGCCTTCATATAGCACCGTGTCACCGGCATAGGTGTTGCCGGAGCCGTTCAACGTCAATGTGCCGGAACCCCATTTGACGATACCGCCGGAGCCGACGAGCGCGGTGGTGGCGCCGATGCCGATATCATAGATGCTCGTATCGACGACCATGCTTCCAGCACCGATCGTGACGTTTCCGAAATTCTGGAGATAATCGGCTATCGTCTGGGTCGCCCGAAAGCCGCCGCCATTGGCGGTGATCGTCCCGGCACCCAACCCCTTCGCGATATAGCCGGTTTCGACCATGCCGGATGCGATGTTGAGCGAGCCGTTCAGGTCGAGGCCGCCGGCGCTGCCTGCCTGCTCTGCGACGATGATGGCGGACGCGTGGACGATACCGCCGGTGTCCACGGTCAGATAGCCGCTTCCCGCCTCGCCAATTCGCAAGATGCCTGCGCTCGTCAGGCGTGCGCTGCCATCAGTCACGGTCACGCCGCCATAAGAGCCGCTGGAAGAGCCGATGCTGATTTGTGAGGCGGTGGCCTGGCCAAAGTTGCTGATCGCCAGCGTGGCGGTGCCGGAACCGCCGACTATGAGATCGCCATTGTTTGACCAAAAGGAAACGCCGCTCATGGTCACCGCCCCCGTCGAGGAGGCTGACCTGCCGATTATGCCGGAATCGCTGATGATATTGCCGCCGTTGACGTCCAGTCCACCCATGCCGCTATCGCCGACGATGAGGGGACCCGGGATTACCCAGCTCGGACCAGCCTGTATCGGAGTCACATCCCCTACCGCCGTCATGCCCTGCGCATGGGCGGGGGCCGCCATCGCGGAAAAAGTGGCGATGGCGGTGGTGAGAAGCAGGTGCCGATGGCGGATTCCGGGATAGCGATGATATCGCGTGACCGACCGTGCCACGCTGCCCTTGCCCGAAACCATCTATTTCCCCCTGCCGATACCCGGATCGCCGATGAACGGCACGAGCGCCGCCATTTCTATGATATGACGAAATAATCCGTTAACGGGCGGGGGGCGTGACGGGCTTGGCCGCGGGTGCCGGACGCTGGGGGATTCCCCGGCCACCCCCGCATGTGGGGCACAATCCGATCATAACGATCAGCTCGCTCCGGGCGGCAGGCCGTCGAGCAGGAAAGGCGCGTTTGCTCTAAAGGGTCAACCGCGCCGGGAAGGCGGGATGCGGGCGATCACGTCGGCCAGGTGATGGTGGATATCGTTTCCGCCAAGGATCTGATTGAGATTTTCCGCCCCGCCGTTCCGCGCCTCACGCGGGGTCATGGCGAAGCGGGCGCGGAATGCCTTGGAGAAACGGCTGGGATTGGGAAAACCGAGCCGGTAGCCGAGATCGGCGATGGGCAGCGTCGCGTTGCGTTCCAGCGCCAGGAAGCGAAAGGCCGCGTCGAGCCTTTTGTCGCGGATCAGCGTGGCGATCCCGCCTTCCTCCGCGAAAAGACGGTAGAGATGGGCGCGGGAGATCTGGAATTCCCGCATGATGCTGCGCGGCGACAGCGTGGTGTCGGCGATATGATCGTCGATATGGCGGGCGATCCGCCGGCGGATGCCCTCCGACACGATCGGCGCGGCATCGCCGTGCACGATCGGCTTGCGGGTGAGGGCGGCGGCGAGCAGGCCGGCCACGCTGTCCTCCATCGCCGCCGCGTCTGCCTGATCGAGATCGCCCGCGACCGCGTGGAAATGGGTAAGGCAGCCCGCCAGCAGCCGGGTGACGGGCGTGTCCGCCGCCAGCCTGTGGCCGTGCAGGCTGCGCCCGCCGGCCGCGCGGTCGATGGGATCGCGGGGCACGAGCATGGTGATGCGGGAGCCCGGCTCCGCCCGGCTGGTAAAGGGGCGGGCGAGATCGAAGACGCAGATGTCGCCCACGTCAGCCGCGATCGGCTCCAGGGGCAGAAGCTCGAACAGCGGGCGCGCCATTTCGCGCCAGAACTCGCTGCGCAGCGAGGGCTCGATATGGTCGGTCGATACGCTGACCCCCTTCTTCATGGCTTTCGTCTAACCCTTCCGATTCTCGCCAGCCATTCCGGAATCCTACCGATCGAGACAATGCGGCAAGTAAAGGGAGACAGACGCGCCTATTACAAGATGTTGTAATAAGGCATAATATTTCGGCCCTGTCATCCCGTTCCGGATGAAGGGCGGCAAGGTGACAAAAAGATCGCGGACCGATCTTGCGACGCCAGCGAGGGCAAACCGCCGGTGACGGCGGGACGCAAAGCCTCCGGCCTTGAGCGTTCAAGGTAGCGGGGTTGCAACAGGGGGTGCAGGGATGACGTTCTAGTCGCGCGATCGACGGCCGGTCCGGGCTTTCTCACGGCCTTTCCGGCGCAAGCCTTTCCAACATCGCCGCATGCGTTCCTCCGGGCGGTTCCGTCCGGGGGCCGGGCGCATATGCGCGCCTTACCGACACGGGGTTCCACAATGACATCGGCTAATCATGAGGCGAAGCGGCGGAGCACTTCCAGGGCTGCCTTCCGCATGCTGTGCGGCGCCTCGCTCTCGGTGCTGGCGTTGACGGGCTCCGCCGTGCGCGCGGCCTCGGCTTCGATCGCTTCACCGATCCGGTGGGCGCGGAGATCGCCGACGGCAAGGGCGCCAGCCTCAAGACGCGCTGGGGCCTGTCGATCGACCATCAGGCAAGCCGGGACGCCGGTGGCACCACGCGGCGGAGCCATGTCTACGGGCTGCTCAACCTCTCCTATGAGTGGCTGGACGGCACGGACGTCGCCGTTTCGGGCACGCGCATCGGCCGCCGCGACGATCGGCTGTGGAGCGAGATCGGGCTGGGCGGCAGCTATGGCTGGAACGATCGCGTGACGATCTTCGGCGAGGTCACCGGCAATACGCCGCTGGCGAATTTCGGCGACGGCTACACGCTGAAGGCCAATGCCGGCGTGCGCCTGCGGTTCTGAGGGAGAGGGGCGGCGGCCCTTAGATAGATCGCCAGGCATGGCGGCTGTTTCGGCCGGAATGCCCATGCGGGAGGGACATTCCGGTCCCTCGCCTTGACAAGGCGCGGTCCTTATTTAATCATCTTGTTAAATAAGGACCGCGCCTCCGTGACAGACGACATGCTCTCCGCCCAGTTCGCCGCGCTTGCGGACCCCACGCGCCGGGCCATCCTGGCGCGGCTCAGCCAGGGCGAGGCGTCCGTGAACGATCTCGCCGCCCCCTTTGCCGTGAGCCTTCCTGCGATTTCCCGCCACCTCAAGGTCCTGGAAAATGCGGGGCTCATCTGCCGCAGCCGCGCCGCGCAGCGCCGCCCCGCCTGCCTGGACCCCCATGCGCTGAGGGGGATCGCCGACTGGATCGAGCAGTATCGTCCTTTCTGGGAAGCAAGCTTCGACCGGCTCGACGGCTATCTCGATCAGCTTCAGGCAGGCGACGGCGATGGCCCACGCCACTGAGGGCGAAGGTGCAGGCTCGCCGGGCCGGCTTTGCATTACGCGGATCTTCGATGCGCCCCGCGAACTGGTGTGGCGGGCATGGACGCGCCCGGAGATGCTGATCGCCTGGTACGGGCCGCCCGACTGGCCCGCCGTTCATATCGAGCAGGATTTGAGCCCCGGCGGCCGCTGGCGGGCCTGCTTGAGGTCGCCCGCCGACGGCCGCGTCCTGTGGCAGGGCGGACGCTATTGCGAGGTCGTTCCGCCCGAGAAACTGGTGTTCACGTTCAAATGGGAAAGCGACGATCACGAAGACGGCGCGCCCGTGGATACCCTCGTCACCGTCCTGCTGCGTGAGCTTCCCGGTGGGCGCACCCGGATGGATTTCCTGCAGACGGGGCTGAAATCGGAAACCAGCGTCGGCGGACATCGCCATGGCTGGACGACGAGCTTCGACCGCCTCGAACATTGGCTGCACGCGGACGGATAAACGCAAAGCAAATTCCACGTCACTGGGAAGGAGAGGCCATGGCCAGGATGATCTTCATCAACCTGCCGGTCAGCGATCTGGCGCGGTCCACCCGCTTCTACGAGGCGATCGGCTGCACGAGGAACGCGCAGTTCAGCAATGACGAGGCGTCCTCGATGGTCTGGTCCGATCAGATTTTCTTCCACCTGCTGACGCGCGATTATTTCGCGACATTCACCTCCAAGCAAATCCCGGATGCACAGGCCACATGCCAGGTGCTGCTCTGCATTTCCCAGGACAGCCGCGAGGCTGTCGACGGCATGGTGGCCGCCGCTGTCGCCGCCGGTGGCAAAGCCGATCCCCGCGAGCCGATGGACCTGGATTTCATGTATAATCGCGCGCTCGAAGACCCGGATGGACATGTTTTCGAACTGGTATGGATGAACCCGGACGCCGACCCGGCTGAATGAACGGGCCCCGCATATCGTCTGACCAAGGGGCTCGGCTCGAAAAGCGAGGGGCCGCCAGCGGATTTTTTTCGCGTCTATGTCACACGCATCGACGCTCGCTCGTCATGCACCGGAACCAACGAAAGGAACCGGAACATGACTGCCAAGCTCAATCCCTATGCCGTGGCGCCTCAGCTGATGAAGAACTGGACGGGCACGTCGATGGCAGTGGCCGCCAGCCTCGAATCCAGCCTGATCGAGCTGGTGAAGATCCGCGCCTCGCAGATCAACGGCTGCGCCAACTGCATCAACATGCACACGGCGGAAGCGCGCGCAAAGGGCGAGACCGAGCAGCGCATCTATCTCCTGTCGGCCTGGCGGGAGGCGCCCTGCTATACCGACCGGGAACGGGCGGCGCTCGGCTGGACGGATGCGCTGACCCGGCTTTCCGAAGGGCACGCGCACGAGGGCGCCTATGAAGCGCTGCGGGCGCAGTTCACGGAGGAGGAGCAGGTGAACCTTACCCTGATGATCAATGTCATCAACGGCTGGAACCGCCTGGCCGTGGGCTTCGGCCTGTGGATCGAGCCGGAAGCCGCCAAGGCGCTGCAGAAGGCGGCCGCCTGATGGCCGATGCGGCCGTATATGGGGATGCGGCGGCGAGCTTCGATCCGCTGCGCCCCCGGCTGCTGCGTGTTGCCTACCGCATGCTCGGCTCGGTCGCCGATGCCGAGGATGCGGTGCAGGAGGCGTTCATCCGCTGGATGGGGGCCGACCGCGCCGAGGTGCGCGAGCCCGAAGCCTTCCTCCGCCGCACGGTGACGCGCCTCTGCCTCGATCAGCTCAAGTCAGCACGGCATAACCGCGAAACCTATGTCGGCCCCTGGCTTCCCGATCCGATCGTGGAGGAGGAGGAAGGGGAGGATGTTACCCTGCCGCTGATGCTGGCGCTGGAGCGGCTCTCCCCGTTGGAGCGCGCGGCCTTCCTGCTCCACGACGTGTTCGGGCAGGGCTTCGATGAGGTGGCGGCGACGATCGGGCGCGATCCCGCCGCCTGCCGCCAGCTTGCCGCCCGCGCCCGCGTCCATGTGCGGGAAGCGCGGCCCCGCTTCCATGTGGAGAAGGAGCGCGGGCTGGAGATCGCCACCGCCTTCTTCGCGGCATCGCGCAGCGGCGACATGGCAGGGCTGGGGGCGATGCTGGCGGCGGACGTCAGCCTCCACGCGGATGGCGGCGGCAAGCGGCCGGCGGCGGCGGCGCCGATCTTCGGCTTCAACCTGGTGATGAAGGTGCAGAAATCGCTGGCGGTGCTGTTCGGGAAACATGGATCGGAACTGGTCCGCACCTGCTTCGTCAACGGCCTTCCCGGTTTCGTCACGCGCGAGGCCGACGGCGAATTGCAGACCACGGCGCTGGAGATCGAGGACGGCAAGATCGTCGCCATCTATGTGATGCGGAACCCGGACAAGCTCCGCCATCTGCATTGAGGCCAGGCTGGCCGGCATTCCGCTTGATCCAGGCGGGATGCCGGCTTCGCCTGTGGTTCACGGCTGGCCGGCGGGCTGCACGCGCTGCCAGAATTCGTTGAAGGCGATGCTGTCGAAGAAGGCGTGCGCCCTTATGATCCGCCCGTCCTTCATCTGGAGGAACCAGGCATAGCTGTTGGCATAGGGCTTGCCGTCACGGGCGGTGCCCTTCGCGTCGAAATGGGCGATCACCGTATCTCCTTCGGCATAGAGCCGGTGGATGGTGGGGATCAGCCGGTCGCGCATCCGGGCGTTAAAGGGGCGGATCACCTCGCCCAGGAAAGCCTCGCGGCTCGAATAGGTCCTGGAGGCGGCGGAATTGCCCGCGATCGTCCAGCTCACATCGTCGGCGAGCAGGTCATAGGGGCTGCCCGTGCCCGCCGCCCAGGCATCGAAACCCCGGGCGACGAGCGTGCGGTTGCGTTCTTCCTCACTCGTTCCACGGGCTGCCGCGCTCTGGGCGGCAAGGGCGATGGCACCGGCGGCGGCGGAAAGGCCGATCAGACGGGCGGCGTTCTTGAGGATACGGGGCATGGGATGTTCCTTTCCTGTTGCGATTTCCATCAGGGTTGGATCGCGGCGGCGGCGGCCTGCGCGACCCGATAGTCCTGATCCACGGCGCCGCCGGACACGCCAACCGCGCCGATCACGCGGCCGCCCGCATCGCGGATGGGGATGCCGCCGGCGAAGACGACCAACCCGCCATTGGTGTTCTCGAGGCCCGGCGACGTGCCGCCCGGCCTGGAGAATTCGCCGACGGTCTCGGTGTTGAGGCCGAACAGGGCGGCGGTCCGCGCCTTGCCGAGCGCGATGTCGATGGAGCCCAGCAACGCGCCGTCCATGCGGGTGAAAGCCTTCATGTGCGCGGCTTCGTCCAGCACGGCGATGTTCATGGGGACGCCGATCGCCTCGGCGGCCTGCCGGCCCGCGCTCAGCACGGCTTCGACCTGGGGTTGGGTGATGCTCATCATGCGTTCCTTTCGGGAAGGAAGGGCCGGCTGCGGGGCGGCCTTTCGAGGGCCTGCGCCGCAGCCGGGGGAGGGCCGTCAGATCCGGTTCTCCCAGGCGGCCAGCTGGTGGTCCTTCAGCATGTCCTCGATCACCTGCGGCACGACGTTGCGGAACTTGCCTTCGTCGGCCGGGACGATCTCGATCATGCGGTCGATCATCTCCTGCGGGTCCATCTTGCCCTCGGGCGTGGCGAAGAAATCGTCGAAGCCCTTGCGCAGGTCGGCCCGTTTGGTGAAGTTCACCTCGTCGTCGAGCCAGCGGAACGGATTGTCCGCCATCGTCTCGTTATAGCCGGTGTAATAAGCGCCCGGATTGATCGTCTGGACCTTGATGCCATAGGCGGCCAGTTCCTGCTGCATCGCCTCGGCGAAGGCTTCCAGGGCATGCTTGGTCGAGACATAGGTGCCCCAGTTCGCCGGGGTGAACAGGCCGCCCATCGACGAGGTGAAGACCACCTTGCCCGTCCGGCCTTCGCGCACCCACCGCTGGACGATGCCCTGCGTCAGCACCAGCGGCAGGAACACGTTGACCTCATAATTCTTGCGAACCAGATCGACCGGGATTTCCCAGACCGGCCCGGCTTCGCCCATGCCGGCATTGTTCCAGAGGACATCGAAATCCCATTTCTGGGCCTGGCGGATGTCATAAGGGTCGGTAAGGTCGAGCCGTTCCACGCGGATGCGATCGGAAAGCCCCAGCGCGGCCACTTCCTCGCGCAGCGGCGTCACCTGAGAGGAGACGTGGACGGTGGCGATGATGTCGTGGCCGTTCCGGGCCATGCCGATGGCGGCGCCCTTGCCGAAGCCGGAACCCGCACCGGTGATGAGAATGGTCTTCTTGGTCATGGCAGCTACTCCCTTGTCCTTGTTCGGCGCCTGATTGCGTCCGATGTGCAGGGAATAGCGGGAGCCGCGCGGCCCCACCTTTCGCCGCTTGCGGAGACTGTCGCGATATTGCGGTGACCGGGCGCGCGATCCGCTACAGTCGCTGCCGGAAGATGCTCGGCGTCATGCCCGTCGCCTTGCGGAAGGCGGCGGCGAAGGAGGAGGGGGTTTCATAGCCCACCGCCAGCGCGATCTCCGTCACCGGCAACTGGGGATGGGCAAGGAGCCGGCGGGCGCGTTCCATGCGCAGGTTGACCAGCCAGGCATGCGGCGTGCTGCCGGTTGCCTGCCGGAAGGCGGTGCAGAAATGGAAGCGGCTGAGGCCCGCCAGCGCCGCGAGCTCGTCCAGCCCGATCGGTTCGTCCAGATGCTCGCTTATATAGGCCGTCACCTTGCGCACCTGCCAGTCGGCGAGGCCGCGGCGGGCCGGCGGCTCGATCGCGCCGAAGGAGGAATGGCCGCGCACGAGCTGGGTTATGAGCAGGTCGGTCGCCTGCTCCACGAACAGCCGGGCGGCGGGATCGGTCGCGGCCGCCGCATCGCGGCCCAGCATCTCCATCACCCGCGCGGCGACGGGGTCATCGAAGCCGACCCGGCCGAGCAGCTCGAGCGGGCGCCCGCCGTTCAGTTCCTCCGCGCAGGCGAGCAGCCGCTCGTTCGACAGGAAGACATGGCTGACGCCAATCGGGCCGGCGATATCCCAGCGGCCGTCCTGTCCCTCGGGAATGATGGTGATCGAACCCGATCGGGTGGTGCCCGCCAGCCGCTCCGCCCCCCGGCGCCAGACGATCTCCTGCGGCTCGCCATAATAAGTGATGACGACATGACCCTGCATGGGATCGAGATAGTCGTGCAGCTCGCCATGCCCCCAGGGTTCGGTGAGGCGCGTATCGCCCCTGAGCGCGGCTTCGGCGACGGGTGGCGCACGGTCGAGGATGCGGGCGAGCGCATTGGGCGCGTCGCCGAATGTTGCCGCTGCGCTGGCCAAACCGGTTCTCGGGGTGGTCATTCCGGGAACGCACTATATCGGAAAAGCAGCAAGGGCGGCAACCGCAGGTGCGGCACCGCCCAAGCTCATGATCTGGAGTGGAAAGCCGTTCAGGCCATGGCTGCGTCATGGGCGAAGTCGGTCGAAATCGAAACCCCGCGCCATTCCTTCAGGATCGCCGCGTCGGACGCATGCTTCGCCTCGATCGCCGCAATCGTGTCGCTGCCCAGCGGCAGGCGGACGGGCGGGTCGGGCGCATCGGCGAAGGCCACCAGCACCCTGGCCAGCTTGTCCGGATCGCCCGGCTGGCCGTGGTTGAGGCCAGCCGCACGGGTGCGGGTCGCGCCGGCGGTCGCGTTATAGTCCGCGATGCTCGTCGGGCTCACAGTCAGCGAGGAGGCGTCGAGAAAATCGGTGCGGAAATATCCGGGCTCGACCACCGTCACATGGATGCGCAGCGGCGCGAGCTCGGCATGGAGCGCTTCCGAAAGCCCCTCCACCGCGAATTTGGTCGAGCTGTAGACGCCGAAGCCGGCGCCCGTCTTATATCCGCCGATCGAGGAGATGTTGAGGATGCGGCCGGAACGCTGCGCCCGCATATGAGGCAGGACGGCGCGGGTGACGTTGAGCAGGCCGAACACGTTGGTGCGATAGACGCGCTCGACCTCTTCGGCCGTCGCTTCCTCGACAGCGCCGAGCAGGCCGAAGCCGGCATTGTTCAGCAGCACGTCGATCCGGCCGAAACGCGCGATCGCGCTGGCGGCGGCGGCATGGGCCTGCGCCTCGTCGGTCACGTCCAGCGGTAGCGCCAGCAGGTTGGGGTGATCGCCCAGCGCCTCGATGACGGCGCTTTCCTGGCGGGCCGTGGCGACGACATTATCGCCCTGTTCCAGCGCCAGCCGGGCGATACGCAGGCCAAAACCGCGCGATGCTCCGGTGATGAACCAGGTCTTCATGATGATGTTCCTTCCATGCTTGATTGCCATGGATGGAACTATCCCTGACGGCGCCCGCGCGCCGTTTCGCGGTTTCGGCGGTTGTCGCGATATTGCGGCCACGGGGCCGTAGCGGGATTGCCCGCCACGGCCGCCGCACCGCGATCAGAAGGCGGCTTCGTCCAGCCCCATCATCGATTTCTTGCCGGCCTTGATCGCCAGGAAGCAGGCGGAGGTCTGCGGCAGGATGCGATCGAAGAAGAAGGCCGCCGTCGCGATCTTCGCCTGGTAGAAGGCGGCGTCGTCACCGCCCTCGGCAAGCTTCGCGGCGGCGATCTTGGCTGCCTTGGCGAAGCAGTAGCCCATGGCCACGAGGCCCAGCAGGCGGAGATAGTCGGTCGCCGCGGCGGCCGCCTCCTCCGGGTCCTTCATGCCCTTTTCCGCGATCTTGGCGGTGGAAAGCTGCAGCGCGCCGAACGCCTGCTGCAGGCCGTCCACCATCCGCTTCAGCGGGCCTTCGCCGCCATTCTCCTCGATGAAGGCCGAAACGGGGTGGAAGAAGGTGCGCAGCAGCCGGCCCATATTGGCGGGCAGCTTGCGGCCGACGAGGTCCAGCGCCTGGATGCCGTTGGTGCCTTCGTAGATCATGGTGATCCGCGCATCGCGGGCATATTGCTCCACGCCGCTCTCGCGGATGTAGCCATGGCCGCCATAGGTCTGCACGGCGAGGTTCGCGGTTTCGAAGCCGTAATCGGTGAACAGCGCCTTCACCACCGGGGTCATCAGCGCCACGAAGTCCGCGGCATGCTGGCGCACCTCGGCGTCCTCGGAATGGCGCTCCGCATCGATCGCGCGGGAAACCCAGTTGCCCACGGCGCGGCAGCCTTCGTTATAGGCCCGCATCGTCATCAGCATCCGGCGCACGTCCGGGTGCACGATGATCGGATCGGCCGCCAGGTCCGGGCGCTTCGGGCCGGAAAGCGAACGGCCCTGGATGCGCTCCCGGGCATACCATACCGCCGCCTGATAGGCCGCTTCGCCCACGCCAAGGCCCTGCACGCCCACGGAAACGCGCTCCGTGTTCATCATCGTGAACATCGCTTCCATGCCCTTGTTGGGCGCGCCCACCAGCCAGCCGGTCGAATCCTCGAAGTTCATCTGGCAGGTCGCCGATGCCTTCAGGCCCATCTTGTGCTCGATATTGGCGCAGGAAACGCCGTTGGCCTGGCCCGGCGTGCCATCCGCCCCGGGCAGATATTTCGGCACCAGGAACAGGCTGATCCCCTTAACGCCCCTGGGCGCATCGGGCAGGCGGGCCAGCACGAGGTGGATGATGTTCTCGGTCAGGTCATGGTCGCCAGCCGAAATGAAGATCTTGGAACCCGTTATCCTGTAGCTGCCGTCCGCCTGCGGCACCGCCTTGGTGCGCAGCAGGCCCAGATCGGTGCCGCAATGCGCCTCCGTCAGGCACATGGTGCCGGTCCATTCGCCGCTTACCATCTTCGGCAGATAGGCCTGCTTCAGCTCGTCGGCGGCGTGGCTTTCGATCGCGGTGGTCGCGCCGTGGGTCAGGCCCGGATAGAGGCCGAAGGAGATGTTGGCCCCGCAGATCATCTCCTCGACCAGCTTGTTCACCGTTTCCGGCAGGCCCTGGCCGCCCCATTCCGGGTCGGCGGCCAGCGCCGTCCAGCCGCCTTCGCGGAAGGCGCTATAGGCTTCGCGGAAACCGGCCGGCGTGCGGACGATGCCATTGTCGATATGGCAGCCTTCCTCGTCGCCCGAACGGTTGATCGGCAGCAGCACCTCGCGGGCGAAGCGGGCGGCTTCCTCCAGCACCGCATCGGTCAGGTCCGGCGTGAATTCGGCCAGCGCCGGCAGATCGCCGAAGCCGTCATCCTGGTGCAGTTCGTTGAGGACGAAGCGCATGTCGCGCAGCGGAGCGTCATAGACTTGCATCTGTATCTTCCCAGTGGCCGGGGCGGCCGGCTTCGGCCTCCGCCCCGGCAGGCATCCATCAGTTACGCAGCGGCTTTCCGGTCGAAAGCATGTGATCGACCCGGGCCTGCGTGCGCTTGTCACGGACGCGGGCCATGAAGGCCTTGCGCTCCAGCGCCAGCAGGTCGCCTTCGGTCACGGTATCGACCAGATCGGCGTCGCCGCCGGTAAGCACCTCGGCCAGCGTGTCGGAAACCACCATGTCGTAATCGGTGGCCATGCCCCGCTTGTGGAAGCTTTCCACCGCCAGCTTCATCCCCGCCCGGCCCGCGGCACCCGGCAGGCGGAAGGTCGGCTGTTCCGGCGCGCGATAGCCATCGACCAGCGAAAGCGCCTTGGCCTTGGCATCGGCCAGCAGGCGATCGCGGTTCATGGTGATGCCGTCCTCGGCCCGCAGGAAGCCATATTCCCTGGCCTCGGCCGCCGATTTGGAAACGGTGGCGGTCGATACGATCTCGAACACCTTGGCCGCCGCCGGCATCGGCCCCTTCGGGAACTTGGGGTTGGTCTGCCAGCGGTGCAGCATCTCGCCGCAGCCGCCCCAGCCGGGGACGAGGCCGACGCCGCATTCGACCAGGCCGATATAGCTTTCGGCATGGGCCTGCACCGCATCGCTGTGGAGCAGGATTTCGCAACCGCCGCCCAGCGCCATGCCGGCCGGCGCGCTCACCACCGGGAAGGGGGCATATTTCAGCGTCTTATAGGCAAGCTGCCCACCGGCGACGAGCTTCTCGATCTCGCCCCAGGCCGCGATGTTCACCGCGAACATGGCGAGGCCCAGATTGGCGCCGGCCGAAAAATTGCTGCCTTCGTTATAGACGACCAGCGCCTTGAAGCGCTGCTGCACCAGCGGCACCGCCTGGCCGATCAGCTTCATGATCTCGCCGTCCAGCGCGTTCATCTTGCTGGTGAATTCCAGGCAGGCCACGCCGTCGCCAATATCCCACAGCGCGGCGGAGGCGTTGCGCAGCACCGGTTCGGAATTGCGCTTCACATCCTCCAGCAGCAGCACGCCGTCGGCCTGAGGCACGTCATGATAGGTGCCGTCCAGCCCCAGATACTGGCGCCGGCCGCCTTCCACGCGGTAGAAGCTGCGGTCGCCGGCCAAGGTCAGGATCGCGGGCACGGGCCGGCCCTCGGCGGCCAGCCGCTCGGCAAGCTTCGCCGCGCCGATCCGGTCGATCAGCTCGAACGGGCCGTATTTCCAGTTGTAGCCCAGCTTCATCGCCACATCGACGGCAACGATGTCGTCGGCGGCCTCGGGCACCAGGCTCGCGGCATAGGCCAGCGTCTCGCCCAGGATCGCCCAGGCATATTCGCCCGCCTTGCCCGGCGTGGCGATCAGGGCGGCCAGATCGCCCCTGGCGGCGGGGCCGCGCAGCTCGGGCGCCTTCGCCTGCGGGCGATATTCGCCGGTCGCAAGGTCGATCGCTTCCTTGCGCTTATTCTCCGCGCGGTTGATGCGGTAGAAACCGCCCTTGCCCTTGCGGCCGGTATAGCCCTCCGCGATCATCGTCTCGATCAGCGGGAAGGAACGGGCGATCTGCTGGTAACGGTCGTCGGCCGGCAGGGTGGAGGTCAGGCTCTTCTGCAGGTGCGGCATCAGATCGATGCCGACCAGATCGACCAGGCCGAAGATGCCGGTCTTGGGCACGCCCATCGGCTTGCCGGCGATCGCGTCCGCTTCCTCCACGGTCATGCCCAGATCGAAGGCGGCGTTCAGGCCCACCTGGATCCAGAAGGTGCCAACGCGGTTGGCGATGAAGCCCGGCGTGTCCTTGGCGCGCACGATCGTCTTGCCCATCCGCCGATCGGCGAAGTCGGCGATGCGGTCCACCAGCGCGGCGTCGCTCGCCGGGCCGGCCACGATCTCCAGCAGGCGCATGTAGCGCGGCGGGTTGAAGAAGTGGGTGATCAGGAAGTCGCGCTTGAAGGCGTCCGATCGCCCTTCGACCAGATGGTCGAGCGGGATGGTGGAGGTGTTGGAGGACACCGCCGTGCCGGGCGTGCGCACTTCTTCCAGCTTCGCGTAAAGCTGCTGCTTCAGGTCCAGCCGTTCGATGATCGCTTCCACGATCCAGTCGCACTCGGCCACCCTGGCGAGGTGATCCTCGATATTGCCGGTTTCGACCAGCTTTGCCGCCGCCTTCGACATGAAGGGGGCGGGATCGGTCTTCAGCATCTTCGCCACCGCGCCCTCGGCCACCGCGTTGCGGTTGGCGGGATCGCGAACGATGTCGAGCAGCAGCACCGGCACGCCGGCATTGGCGACCTGGGCGGCGATGCCGGCGCCCATGGTGCCGGCGCCGATCACGCAGACCTTGCGAATCGTCGCTTCGCTCATTCCGCGGCCTCCAGCAGGGTGGCGATGCCCTGGCCGCCGCCGATGCACTGGGTGGCGAGTGCGAACTTGCCGCCCTCGCGCTTCAGCAGCGACGCCGCCTTGCCGACGATGCGCGCGCCGGTCGCGCCCAGCGGGTGGCCGATGGCGATCGCGCCGCCGTCGATGTTCACCTTGTCCTTGTCGAGGCCGAGATCGCGGATGCAGGCCAGCGCCTGGCTGGCGAAAGCCTCGTTCAGCTCGACCACGTCGAGCTGGCCGGCTTCGACGCCGCCGCGGGCCAGCGCCTTGCGGCTCGCCTCGACCGGGCCGATGCCCATGATCTCCGGCGCGCAGCCCGACACCGCGACCGAACGGATGCGG
Source organism: Sphingomonas sp. MM-1 (assembly GCF_000347675.2). NCBI lineage: Bacteria > Pseudomonadati > Pseudomonadota > Alphaproteobacteria > Sphingomonadales > Sphingomonadaceae > Sphingomonas > Sphingomonas sp. MM-1. The sequence continues at coordinate 213,149 of NC_020561.1, forward strand.
GCGAGGATCGGCAGGTTGTGCGCGCGGGCATATTCCTCGCTCGCCACCAGCACGGCGCTGGCGCCGTCGGTGAGCGGGGAGGAGGTGCCGGCGGTGACGGTGCCGTTCTGGTCGAAAGCGGGCTTCAGCGCGGCAAGGCCCTCGGCCGAGGTATCGGGGCGCAGCGTGCCGTCCTTGTCGACGGTGCCGGCCTTGGTCACGATCGGCACGATCTCGGCTTCCAGCTTGCCGGCGGACTGGGCCGCGGCGGCCTTCTGCTGGCTGGAAACCGCGAAGGCCTCCTGCTCGGCGCGGGTGATCTGGTACTTGCCGGCGACGTTCTCGGCCGTGTCGCCCATGCCCATATAGGCGGCGCTGCGGGCGGCGAGGGCGGGGTTGGGCAGGGGGTTGAAGCCCTGCATCGGCACGCGGCTCATCGATTCGACGCCGGCGCAGATGAACACCTCGCCCGCACCGAGCTGGATCTGGCCGGCGGCGATGTGGACGGAGCTCATCGAGGATCCGCAGAAGCGGTTGACGGTCATGCCGCCCACCGAAAGCGGCAGATCGGCGAGCAGGCCGATCAGGCGCGCCACGTTCAGGCCCTGCTCGCCCTCGGGGAAGGCGCAGCCGAGGACGATGTCCTCGATATCCTGCGGCGCGACGCCGGTCCGCTCGATCAGGCCGCGCACCACGTCGGCGGCCAGATCGTCGGGGCGGACACGCGCCAGCGCGCCCTTGCCTGCGAGGTGGAAGGGCGAACGGGCGTAGCCCGCGATAACCACGTTACGCATGAATCGAGTCTCTCCGTAGTCGCAACATATGCGGAAATTTCTCTCCTAAGGGTGCGTAGATTTCCCTATACGTCAATCAAATTTTGTTGCAGAAGACGATTCTCGAACCGCCGGGGCCAGACGGCGTTGAGCAAGTGAGACCCGTGAAACGGGCAAAACGTTCCGGTGAGAGGTGCCGATAATGCTGTTTACCCTTGTGGCGCTGGCGGCCACGGCCAATGTCCAGCCCGATGTCGTCGTCGGACGATGGCAGACCGAGGTTCGACATGGCGTGGTGGAGATCACCCGCTGCGGCCAATCCATCTGCGGCCGGCTGGCCGATTCCGATGGCCTCAAAGCCAACCCCGCCCTGCTCGATGCGAACAACAAGGATGCGTCGCTCCGCGGCCGTCGCCTGCTGGGCGCGCAGATCCTGCAGGGGTTCAAATGGGGTGGCGGCGCCTGGGAAGGCGGCACCATCTACAATGCCGAGGATGGCGGCACCTACAAGGCCACGGTCACGCCCGTGGGGGCGGATCAGCTCCGCCTGAAAGGCTGCATCGTCTGGCCGCTGTGCAAGACACAGACCTGGACGCGCATCCGCTGAGCCGAGGCTCGGCATTCATTCCAGCTAAGATTACCAGGAGATTTGATGATGAAGGCTGTGTCTAAGGCAGCTCTGCTTTCCTCCCTTGCTGCCTTGGCGGTCATCGCCCCGGGAAGCGCTCAGGCGGGCGGCTTCTATCTGCAGGAACAGTCGGTGAAGGGCGCTGGCCGTGCCTTCTCGGGCGAAGTCGCCGATCAGGGCGCGGCCTCGCTGTGGTGGAACCCCGCCTCGATCGGCGGCCTCCAGGGCGGCAGCGCGCATATCGGGTTCAGCGCGATCCTGCCGAAGGGCGATCTCGACAATGTCGGCACCGCGATCGTGCGCCCCGGCCAGGCGCCGGCGCCGGTGGGCGGCGATCAGCGGTCGGAAGATCCGATCAACAAGGGCTATCTGCCGACGGGCGCCATCGCCTATGGCATCACCCCGGAAATCGCCGTGGGCCTGACGATCGCCTCGCCCTACAGCTTCACCACCAATTATGACGAGACGAGCTGGGCGCGCTACACCGCGGACAAGACGCGGCTGCGCACCTACGACATCCAGCCCTCGATCGCGGTGATGCCGCTGCCGGGCCTCAGCCTCGGCGCCGGCCTCAACATCGAATATGCCAAGGCCAACCTGGGCAATTACCTGCCGAACCTTTCGGCCGCGCTGCCCGATGGCCACCAGAACCTGAAGGGCGACGGCTGGGATCTCGGCTGGACCCTGGGCGCGCAATATGCCTACGGCCCGGCGACCTTCGGCGTCAGCTACAAGTCCAGCGTGAAGCACAAGCTGTCGGGCGAGATGATCACCAGCGGCCTGCTCGGCCCGCTTGCCGGCCAGAACGGCACGATCGCCACCCATGCCACCTTCCGCACCCCCTGGCAGCTCAACTTCGGCACGCGGGTGAAGGTGACGGAGGCGCTGACGCTGAACGGCCAGGTCTCGCGCTTCGGCTGGGGCAAGTTCGACGCCATCCGGCTCGGCGATCCCGTGAACGTCGCGATCCCCGAACATTATCGCGATACCTGGAGCTTCGCCGGCGGCGTGGATTACGATCTCTCGCCGAAGTGGACGATCCGCGGCGGCATCCAGCATGACCAGACGCCGACCCGCAATGGCGAGCGCGACGCCCGCGTGCCGGACAGCAACCGCTGGAACTTCGCGCTGGGCACCTCTTATGCGGTGACGCAGGCCTTCACGCTCGATGCCGCGGCCAACTACATCCACTTCAAGGATGCGAAGATCGATCGCACCACGGCCGCCTATGCCGGCAGCCCGGTGCAGACCCCGATCCTCGTGGATGGCGAGATCAACAACGCCCGCGCGATCGTGCTGTCGATCGGCGGCCGGTTGACCTTCTGATGACCGGGGCGGCAACCGTTGAGAGCCGCCCGGGCGCGGGGGCGGATGCAGGCGTGGGGCCTGTCATCCGTCCCCGGCTCCTTACCCAGTTGCTCGACGATGCCGTGGCGGCCTGGCCCGAACGGCGCGCGATCGACTTCCTCGGGCGCACCTGGCGCTATGACGAGATCGGCGCGCTGGTCAGTCGCGCCGCGCGGGGATTGCAGGATCTCGGGCTGAAGCCGGGCGACCGCTTCGGTCTCTGCCTGCCCAATACGCCTTACTACGTCATCCTCTATTTCGCGGCGCTGCGCGTCGGCGCGATCGTCGTCAACTTCAACCCGCTCTATGTGGAGCGCGAGCTGGATCACCAGATCCGCGATTCCGGCACGCGGATGATGGCCGTGCCGGACGTGAAGGTGGTGCACGAAAAGGTCGCCGCCGTCGCCGAGGGCACGGGGCTGGAAAAGATCATCGTCTGCCCGATGGCGGATATCCTGCCGCCGCTCCAGTCCTGGGGTTTCCGGCTGTTCAAGCGGCGCGACCATGCCGTCATCCCGGCGGACGGCCGCCATGTCGGCTTCCGCGCCCTCGTCGTGCGCGACGCCGCGCCCGATCCCGTGGCGCAGAGCCCCGATGACGTCGCCGTGCTGCAATATACCGGCGGCACCACCGGCGTGCCCAAGGGGGCGATGCTCACCCACGCCAACCTCACCGCCAACAGCGCGCAGATGCTGGCCCATGTCGGCGGCGTGCGGGCGGTGCAGGAACGCACGCTGGGCGTGCTGCCGATGTTCCACGTCTTCGCGCTCACCACCGTGCTCAACTTCTCGGTGGAGATCGCGGCCGAGATGATCCTGCTGCCCCGGTTCGAGATGGACCAGGTGCTCGCGACGATGAAGCGCACCAGGCCCACCCAGTTCTTCGGCGTGCCGACCATCTATGTCGCCATGAACGGCGTTCCCGACGGCAAGCTGCCGGACATGTCGGCGATCCGCGCCTGCATCTCGGGCGGGGCGCCGCTGCCGCTCGATGTGCGGGAAGCCTTCGAAAAGCGCACCGGCGTGCGCGTGGTCGAAGGCTATGGCCTGTCCGAAGCCTCGCCGATCATCGCCTGCAACCCGATCGAAGGGCTGGTGAAGGACAATAGCTGCGGCCCGCGCTTCCCTGGCACGGTGCTGGAGATCCGCGATCCGGCCGAGCCCTCGCGCCTCATGCCGCTCGGCGAGCGGGGCGAGGTCTGCGCCCGCGGTCCGCAGGTGATGAAGGGATATTGGCAGAGGCCCGACGAGACCGAGGCCTGCTTCGCCGACGGGGCGCTGCGCACCGGCGACATCGGCTATCTCGACGAGGACGGCTATCTCTTCCTGGTCGATCGCATCAAGGACGTGATCCTCGCCGGCGGCTATAACGTCTATCCGCGCGTGATCGAGGATGCGGCCTATCACCATCCCGCGATCAAGGAAGCGGTCGCGATCGGCGTCTTCGATAAATATCGCGGCCAATCGCCCAAGCTGTTCGTCGCCCTGCGCGAGGACATGACGGCGACGGAGGAGGAAATCCGGGCGTTCCTCGCCGATCGGATCAGCAAGATCGAAATGCCCAAATATATCGAGATACGCGATGCCTTGCCGAAGACGCTGATCGGCAAGCTTTCGAAAAAGGAACTCGTGGAGGAGGAAAAGGCGCGGCGATCCGTTTCTTGACGGATCGCCGATGGCGGGTGGCGAACGCCCTGCGCAATCGCTAAGGGGCCTGCCGTTGGGGGAGGATGGATGAAAAACGGCGTAACCGTCCCGGATCGGGCCGATACCGGTCTGTGCGGCATACAGGCGGTGGCGGCCGAACTGGGCGTCACCCAGCGCACCTTGCGCTTTTATGAGGATAAGGGGCTGATCGCGCCGCAGCGCGTGGGCACCATGCGCATCTATACCCGCCGGGAAGTGGGGCGGATGCAGCTGATCCTGCGGGGCAAGCGGCTCGGCTTTTCCATCCGGGAGATCAAGGAATTCCTCGATCTCTATGATGTCGATCCCGAACATGCCGAACAGATGCGGCGGCTGGCCGAACGGGTGCGCGAGCGGCTGGCCGACCTGGAAAAGCAGCGCGTGGCGCTGGACGAGACGATCGTCGAGCTGCGGGAGATCGAGCGCGCGGCCATGGATCGCCTGGCCCGCCATCACGATTGAAGAACGGGTCGCTTTTCGCGAACTAGGGCGTTTTCACGGAAATGTCCCGAACCTCCCGGCGTTGCCATGGTGAATGTGATTCATCATGCTCGCGCCACATGATCGGCGGGCAGCCGGCATCCTTCGGGGAGGGGATATGGCTGGATTGCTTTCCGGGCGGGTTGCGCTGGTCACGGGGGGACGGCGCGGGATCGGCCGGGCGATAGCCCGCCGGCTGTCCGCCGCCGGCGCCGCGGTCCTCATCGCGGCCGAGCGCCTCGATGAGGATGGGGTGGGCGAAACCGTCGCCCTGCTCCGCGCCGGCGGCGGCAAGGCCGATGCGATCGCCCTCGATCTGGCCGATGCGGCAGACCGCGCGGATGCCGTAAGCCGCGCCGCCGCACCGTTCGGGCCGATCGATATCCTGGTCAACAACGCCGCCGCCAATAATTATGCACCGGCCAGCACGATGGACCTCGCCTATCGGCGGCGGATGTTCGACATCAACGTCCATGGCCCGATGGACCTGATCCAGCAGGCGCTGCCGCACATGAAGGCGCAGGGCTGGGGACGTGTCGTCAACATATCCAGCGCGTCCACCCGGCCGCCGGCCATTCCCTATCCCGGCCCCGCGCAGCATACGCACGGCATCGCCGTCTACGGCGCGTCAAAGCTCGCGCTCGAACGTTTCACCGTGGGCCTCGCGGCGGAACTGCACGGCACGGGCGTCACGGTGAACGCCACCTATCCGGCCAGCGTCTGCGTTACCGAAGCCAATTCCGAAGTCGCGCTGGCCGCGCTGCGTGCCCATCCCGACTGGGGGGAGAGCACAGATATGATGGCGGAGGCCGCCCTGCTGCTGATCCAGGGGCCGATCACCGGTCTCGTGCTGCCCAGCCGGGAGATATTGTTTCTGCTGCAATCCCCGCTGCATGGGCCGGACGGCATGTCCGTGATCGGCGATGCGCACAGCCTGCCCGACCTGGAATTGGGGGCCGGGGCATGAGCGCGCATATGGACCGCCTCGACGGCCGTGTCGCCCTCGTCACCGGCGCGACGCAGGGCATCGGCCGCGCCGTCGCCCGCCGGCTCGCCTCGCTCGGCGCGGACATCGTCGTCACCGCATCGGGCCGCGACCCTGACGGCCTCGCCGAAACCTGCCGGCTGGTCGCGGCCGCAGGCCAGCGCGCCCATGCCATCCAGGTGGACCTTACCGATGAGGACGCGCGCTCCACCCTGGTCGCCCGTGCGGCCGAGGCGCTGGGGGCGGTCAACATCCTCGTCAACAACGCCGCCGGCATCGCCGCCTACGCGCCGCCCGGCAAGATCGACCTGCCGGCGCGGCTGCGCACGTTCGAGCTCAACTTCCACGCCCCCCTCGATCTCATCCAGGCGGCGCTGCCGGCGATGCGGGAAAAGGGGTGGGGGCGCATCCTCAACATCACCTCGGAAACCGCGCACCAGCCCCGCATTCCCTATGTCGGGTCGACCAAGTTCATCCACGGCCTCGTCACCTATGGTGCATCGAAGGCGGCGCTCGATCGCGTCACGCTCGGCCTCGCGGCCGAGCTGCACGGCACCGGCATCCATGTGAACGCGGTGAAGCCCTACAAGATCTGCGCGTCCGAAAATGCGCTCCAGCTCGCGCGGATGACGGCGCCGCACAACCCGGACTGGATCGAAGGCGTCGAGATGATGGCCGAAGCCGCCGCCATCCTGATCGCCTCGTCCTTGAGCGGGGTGGTTTCCAACAGCCGCGAGGTGCTGGCCATGACCCAGTCGCCGCTCCGATCGCTGGACGGCGCGGCCGTGATCGGCGACGCCCACACCATCCCCGATATCGGCGACTGAAAGGCCCGCGCCGATCCGCCGCCGCCGCACGGCCCATCTTACCGCGATTTAATCCGGCGCACATCTTGCTCCCACCCCGCCGCGCCTAGAACGAGCGGGTCGATCGGGATTCCCCCTCCCGTCATCGCGAAATTGGCGGCGTCCGGTCTTTCCCCCTGTGACCGGGCGCCGTCCGCTTCCTGGTGGGGAGAGGTTTCGGGGATCAGCGTTGGAAAAGCCCGTCTTCTACGATGCCAGCGGCCGCCGCGACCGGTGGACCAAGCGCGCCTTCCTGGCGCTGATCCTCACGATCGTTCTCGCCTCCATCGCCTTCGCCATGACGGTGGTGGCCGTTCCCGTGCCCGAGCCGCTGGCGCTGGCCATGGAGCACCCGCTGCCCCGTCCGCTGCGCCAGCAGGTCAACCATCTTCGCCACAGCGCCGCGCGCGGCATCGCCACCCTGCGTCATGACGTCGGCTCCTGGTTGCCGCGCAAGGCGCTGCCGGTGCGGGCCGATCCGATCGCCGTCGGCTTCTACGTGCCCTGGGACGATGCCAGCCGGGCCTCGCTGCGTGCCCATATCGGCCAGCTCGACTGGCTGGTTCCGGGCACGATGAGCGTGGTCGGCCCCGCCCATCGCCTCCAGATCACGCCCGATCCGCGCCTGGATACGCTGATCGCCGCGACACCCCATCGGCCGAAGATATTGCCGATGGTGCAGAATGCCGTGGACGGCCGCTGGGACGGCGCCGGCACCGCCGCGCTGCTCGCCAGGCCGGCGCTCCGCCGTGCGCTGCTGGAGCAGATCGACGGCGCGCTGCAGGCCCGCAAGGCGGACGGCCTGATGCTCGATTTCGAGGACCTGCCCGCCAGCGCCCAGCACGACTATCTGGCCTTTCTGAAGGAAGCGCGCGCCAGGCTCGCGGCCGAGGGGCGGCTGCTGGCCGTGGCGGTGCCGGTGGGCAATACCGATTGGCAGCTCAAGGCCTATGCCGCCGCCGCCGACCGGCTGGTGCTGATGGCCTATGACGAACATTCGCCGGAAGGCGAGGCCGGGCCGATCGCCAGCCAGCGCTGGTTCGTGCGGCAGCTGGACGAGGCGCTCGCCATCGTTCCCGCCGGCAAGGCGATCGTCGCGGTGGGCAGCTATGCCTATGACTGGACGTCGCCGGGCCGGGCCGAACCCCGATCGGTGGAGGAGGCGTGGCTCACCGCGCATGACAGCGAGGCGCCGATCCAGTTCGACCGGCAGAGCGGCAACGCCACCTTCAGCTACGAGGAAAACGGCGTTCCCCATAATGTGTGGCTGCTGGACGCCGCCAGCGCCTGGAACCAGCTTCGCGCCGCCCGCGCCAAGGCGGTGGCCGGCGTGGCGCTCTGGCGGCTCGGCACCGAGGACCCCGGCTTCTGGCAGGCGCTCGGCGGCTTCCACGGCGCCACCGTCCCGGACATGCGCGCGCTCCACACCGTCGGCAATGTCGATGTCGAAGGCAATGGGGAGATCCTGCGGATCGAGCATGTGCCGGTGGCCGGCCGCCGGGCGATGGTGCCCCACGCGCGCGGCCTGATCGTCGACGAACATTATCAGGCGCTGCCCACGCCCTATGTCGTCCGCCGCACCGGCTATCGGCCCGGCCTCGTCGCGCTCAGCTTCGATGACGGTCCCGACGCGGAATGGACGCCCAAGATCCTCGACATCCTCCGCCGGGAGCATGTTCCCGCCACCTTCTTCCTGATCGGCGAGAATGCGATGGATCATCCGCTGCTGGTGAAGCGGATCATCGACCAGGGCAGCGAAGTCGGCAGCCACACCTTCACGCATCCCAACCTTGCCCAGGAATCCGTGCGCGGCACCCGGCTGGAGCTGAACGCCACGCAGCGCGTGGTCGAAGCCTATACCGGCCGATCGATCCGGCTGTTCCGCGCCCCTTATTTCGGCGACGCCGAGCCCACCACGGCGGACGAGCTCATTCCCGCCTTCGCCGCCCAGCAGGCCGGCTATACCAATGTCGGGCTGCACGTCGATCCCGACGACTGGAAGCGCCCCGGCGTCGACTGGATCGTCCGGTCGACGCTCGCGCAGGTGCAGCGCGGCAATGCCGAACGCTCGGGGCAGATCGTGCTGCTGCACGACGGCGGCGGCGATCGATCGCAGACAGTGGCGGCCCTGCCGCGGATCATCGATGCCCTGCAGGCGCAGGGTTACAGCTTCGTCCCGGTATCCCGGCTGGCCGGCCTCACCCCCGATCAGGTGATGCCCCCGGTCACGGGCGGCGATCTGCTGTCGGTGCGGATGGATGTCGGCCTGTTCCTGTTCCTCGCGGGCTTCAACTACGCGCTGAAATGGCTGTTCTTCCTGGCGATCGCGCTCGGCATGGCGCGGGCCGTGCTGCTCGCCGTCCTGGCCGTCGACGGCAATCGCCGCCGCAAGCGGCCGGTTGCGCCCGCCATCGATCCCGCGCGCTTCGTATCGGTGCTGATCCCGGCCTTCAACGAGGCCCGCGTGATCGAAAATTCGATCCGCCGCGTGCTCGCCAGCCGCGACGTGCAGGTCGAGGTGATCGTGATCGACGACGGCTCGTCCGACGGAACGAGCGCGGTGGTGCGGGCGGCCTTCGATGAGCCCCGCGTCCGGCTGCTCACGCTCAGCAATGGCGGCAAGGCGCGCGCGCTCAACCGCGGGCTGCAACTGGCGTGCGGCGAGATCATCATCGCGCTCGACGCCGATACCCAGTTCGAACCGGATACGATCGCGCTGCTCGCCCGCTGGTTCCGCGATCCTGCCATCGGCGCCGTTGCCGGCAATGCCAAGGTCGGCAACCGCATCAACCTCGTCACCCGCTGGCAGGCGGTGGAATATGTGACGGCGCAGAATCTGGAACGCCGGGCGCTGGCGCGCTTCGATGCGATCATGGTCGTGCCCGGCGCTGTCGGCGCGTGGCGCAGGGCGGCGCTGGAGGATGTCGGCGGCTACCCCGTCGATACGCTGGCCGAGGACCAGGATCTCACCATCGCCATCCAGCGGCATGGCTGGCGCGTCGGTTATGACGCCGATGCCGTGGCCTGGACGGAAGCGCCGGAAAGCTTCGCGGCATTGGTGAAGCAGCGCTTCCGCTGGGCTTTCGGGACCTTGCAGTGCCTGTGGAAGCATCGGGCGGTGATGCGCGATCGCCGGCCCGCGGGGCTTGCCTTCGTCGGCATCCCGCAGGCGTGGATATTCCAGATCGGCTTCGCGATCATCTCCCCCCTGATCGACCTCGCCCTGCTGGCCAGCCTGGTTTCCACCGCGATCCGCATCCACCAGCATGGCTGGGCGCAGACGCAGAGCGACGTGCTGCGCATGGCGATCTACTGGATCGTCTTCGTTGCGATCGACGTGGCGTGCGGGTGGATCGCCTATCGGCTGGAACGCCGCGAAAGCCGCTATCCGGCGCTGCTGCTGGTGGCGCAGCGCTTCGTCTACCGGCAGCTCATGTATTCGGTGGTGATCCGGGCGGTGGCCAATGCGCTGCGCGGCCCATGGATCGGCTGGGGTAAGCTGGAACGGAGCGGGCGGGTCGAGATGAAGGCCGCCGGCTGACCGATGCCGGTTTCCCGCATGGACGCATTGTCATGGTGGGGCCACCTCGCGGGCAGGGCGGCTTCCCTAGCATCGGCGGGCGATGGGACGAGCATGGAGGCCCGCATGCGTGGAAGGAAGGCAGGAATCGCGGTGGGCGCGCTGCTCGCGGCGCTGGCGGCCTTCGCCATATGGCTGGGCTATATCGGCTATTTCGGCGGTCCCGTCTTTTTCGAGCTGCCGGCCGAAAAGCCGTCGCCCCCCGAGCTTCGGGGAACGGTGGCGGTGATCCTGTCCGGCGACATGGGCTTCCGCATCGGCATGGGGCCTCGCATTGCGAAGCGCCTTGCCGCGGATGGCATTCCGGTGCTGGGGGTCAGCTCGCTCACCTATTTCCGCCACGAACGGTCGCCGGTGGAGGTCGCCGCGCTGCTGGACGCGGCCGCCGGACGCGCTTTGGCGTTCGGCCATGCCGATCGGCTGATCCTGATCGGCCAGTCCTTCGGCGCGGACATGCTGCACGTCGGGCTGGTCGACATGCCGCCCGCGCTGCGCGCGAAGGTCGCCATGGTGGGGCTGGTCGTGCCCACCGACAGCCTGATCTTCCGCGCTTCCCCGTCCGAACTGTTCAACTGGGCGCCGCCCGATGCGCCCGCATTGCCGACGGCCCGTGCGCTCGATTGGGTTCCGGCCGTCTGCATCCAGGGCCGGGAAGAGGAAGACAGCCTTTGCCCGCATCTCGACCAGCCGAACATGCGCAGGCTGGTCCTGCCGGGCGGGCATCCGCTCCATCGCGACGTCGACGCGCTCCACGCGGCCCTCTGGCGGGAAATCCTGGCAACGGCACGGGCGCCCCGTGCGGGAGCGGTCTCGTGATCCGCCGGGCCTGGCTGCGGGCCGGGCTGGTGATCGCCGCCGCCCTGGCGCCGCTTTCGACGGGCGCGCATGCCGCATCCGGCATTGGCGACATCGCCGGCACCTGGATCAACCCGCATGGCAGCGTGAAGGTCGTCACCGGCGATTGCGGCGGCAGGCTGTGCGGCTGGATAAGCTGGGTGAATGCCGAGGCCATGGCCGATGCGCAGGCCAGCGGGGTCACGCGGCTGATCGGCACCGAGCTGCTGCGCAATTACCGCGCCACCGATGCAGGGCGCTGGCAGGGCGAGGTCTATGTGCCCGATATGGGGCGCACTTTCTATTCCACCATCGATCTGCGCGGTCATGATCGCCTGCGGATAAGCGGCTGCATCCTCGGCGGCTTCATCTGCAAGTCGCAGATCTGGCAGCGGGCCTGAACCGGATGCTCGCCACAGCCCGCCGGTTCGCCCAGCGATACGGGCTGGCCCTGAAGATCGCGGCCATCGTCCTGCTCGCGGCGGCCGGGCTGGCGGCGTTGCACGGATTGCTGGCCGAGGTCCGCCCCCATCAGGTGATCGTCGCCTTCCGCGCGCTCGGGGCCGGGCAGATCGCGGCCTCCGTCCTGCTGACGGCGGCCAGCTATTTCATGCTGACGCTCTATGACGTGCTGGCGCTCAGGATCATCGGCCGGCCGCTTCCCTATCGCACCGCCGCGCTCGCCTCGCTCGCCAGCTATACGCTCAGCCACAATTTCGGCTTCGCGCTGCTCACCGGCGGATCGGCGCGATACCGGGTCTATCGCAGCGCGGGGTTGGACGCGGGCGAGATCGTCCGCGTCATCGCTACCGCCAGCATCACCTTCTGGATGGGCGTGGTGGCGATGGCGGCGGTGGCGCTGGTCGCGCATCCTATGGCGCCCGACCTGGGGATATTCACCTTGTCCCCCTTCGCGCAGCGCTGCGCCGGCGCGACGATCATCGCCGCGGGGCTGGTGTTGATCTGGAAGCTGCGCGGCGAAAGCCGGTCCGTCCGCCTGTTCCGCTGGAGCTTCCCGCATCCGAGCCCCGCCCAGGCGATCGCGCAGATCGCCATCGCCGCCCTCGATCTCGCGGCGGCGAGCGGGGCGCTGCTGGTCCTGGTCCCCGGCGCCGGCCTCCACCAGTTTCCGCTCTTCTTCCTCGCTTATACGGTGGCGATCATCGCCAGCCTGCTCAGCCACGTGCCGGGCGGGGTAGGGGTGTTCGAAGCCGTCATCCTCGCCGCGTTGCCCGAAATCGCGCCGCCGTCGCTGCTGGCGGCGCTCATCATGTATCGGATCATTTATTATCTGGCGCCGTTGATGGTCGCCGCCGCATTGCTGGTCGTCCACGAACGGCGCCAGATCGGCCGCCCCGTCGCCGCGGCCATGGGCGCGGTGCAGTTCGTCCTGCACGGCATCGCGCCCTCGCTTCTCGCCGCGATAACCTTCATCGGCGGCGTGGTGCTGCTGATCTCGGGAGCGTTGCCGGCGGTTCCGGCCCGCCTTCACGAGCTTCGGGCATTATTGCCGCTGCCCTTCGTCGAAGCCTCGCATATCGCCGCCAGCCTTGCCGGCACCGGCCTGCTGCTGATCGCGCCCGGCCTCTATCGCCGGCTGGACGGCGCCTTCCACCTTTGCCGCGCGCTGCTGCTGGCGGGGGCGGCCTTTTCCCTGGCGAAGGGGGTGGATTATGAGGAGGCCGTGATCCTCCTCGCGATCGCCGCGCTGCTCCAGCTATCGCGCAAGGCCTTCTACCGGCGCACCGCGCTCACGACCGCGATCGCCTCGCCCCGCGCGATCATCGCCATCCTGCTGGCGGTCGGGCTTTCCACCTGGATCGGATTCTTTTCCTACAAGCATGTCGCCTATCAGAGCGATCTCTGGTGGCAGTTCGCCTGGAACGGGGATGCCTCGCGCTTCCTCCGGGCGAGCTTCGCCGTCGCCGTCGTGCTGGCGGCGGCGGCGGTGCTCCAGCTCTTCCAATATGTCCATCCGCCGGCCGATCGGCGGTCCGACGGCGCCGATGCCGCGCTCGCCATTTCCGCCAGCGCCCGCACCGAGGCGATGCTGGCCTTCACCGGGGACAAGCGCTTCCTGTTCTCCGCCACGGGGCAGGCGCTGCTGATGTATCAGGTGCAGGGGCAGAGCTGGATCGTCATGGGCGATCCCGTCGGTCCGCAAGCCGAATGGCCCGAGCTGGTGTGGCGGATCCGCGAGATGGCGGACGCCGCGCAGGGGCGCCTCATGCTCTATCAGATATCGATGGATTGCGTGCCGCTCGCCATCGATCTCGGCCTCCAGCTCGTCAAATATGGCGAGGAGGCGCGCGTGTTCCTGCCCGATTTCGCGCTGGACGGGCCCGACATGAAGGGCCTGCGCCATGCCGAGCGCCGGGCCGCGCGGGAAGGCGCCGAATTCGCCATCCTCCCGGCGGCCGAAGTGCCCGCCGCGATGGCGGAGCTGCGCGCGGTTTCCGATGCCTGGCTTGCCGAGAAGGGGAATATGGAGAAAGCCTTCTCGGTCGGCCGCTTCGATCCGGCCTATCTCGCCCGCTTCGATTGCGCCGTCGTCCGCCATGCCGGCCGCATCGTCGCCTTCGCCAATATCTGGGCCACGTCCAACCGGGAGGAGCTTTCCGTTGATCTGATGCGGCATGTGGCGACGATGCCCTACGGGACGATGGATTTCCTGTTCGTCCAGCTGATGAAATGGGGACGGGACCGGGGTTATCGCTGGTTCAGCCTGGGCCTTGCCCCCCTTGCCGGGATAGAGGCGCGGCGGCTGGCCCCGATGTGGGCCCGCGCCGGCACCTTCCTCTACCGCCATGGCGATGCCTTCTACGGGTTCGAAGGGCTGCGATCCTACAAGGACAAGTTCGCCCCGCGCTGGGAGCCGCGCTATATCGCGAGCGCCCATGGCGTGGGGCTGGCCCGCGCCCTGATCGACCTGCAGACCCTTGTCGGCGGCAGCTCGAGAAGCGCCGCGCGCCGCGCCAGCCTCGCCTTGGTCGCCTGACCGGGCGTGCCGCGACGCATTACCAAAGCTTCATTCCGGCGCCATCGGCCGGTCCGGCATCGGGGCGCATCCTCTGCGATGGGGGGGTATGTAACCGAGGGAGTATCCGATGAAGGCATATCATCTTCTCGCGGCGGGCCTCGTGCTCGGCCTTTCGGGCGCGGCCGCGGATGCGGCTTCCTGCCGGGATGCGCACGGCAAGTTCATAACGTGCCCCAAGCCCGCGGCGGCGGCCAAGCAAAGCTGCCATGATGCCAAGGGCAAGTTCGTCAAATGCCCGGCCTCCGCCGCGTACGGCGCTGCCGGATCGGCCACGAAAGGCCGATAATCCTATAAGGGAAAGCGCATTTTGGCCCGAGGGCCATCCGCTCGACCGCTGAACATGACCGGGGGGCCATCGCCATGGGCGACGGCCCCCCGGTCACGAGTTCCGCTCTTACTTCTTCTTGGCCGCCGTTTTCTTCGCCTTGCCATGCGTGGCCTTGTGGTGCCGGGCCTCCGAAGGGTTCATGCACTTGTCCCGCACGGTTCGGGAACATAGTGGCACATTGGCGTCCGCCGTGGCGGCCGGTGCGGCGGCATCCGCCGGGGGAGCATCCGTGGTCTGCGGGGCCGCATAGGCCGCGCCGGCGCCGAATAGAGACAAGGTCGCGACAAACAGAAGCGTCTTCATGATGTCATCCCTTCTCGATCGAAATGAATGAACCGGTGCCTCGCACCCATGGCTTCTAGCGTTTCATTTCCATCACGACGGCGGATCACAGCCGAGTCGTGCGGCAGTCGAACGCCTTAGCTGGCGGAAATATCCATCATCCTTTTCGCGACCTTGCTGCGATCAGGGGAGGGCCGGCTTGCAGTTGCGCGCCGTATAGAGGCCGCGAAGGAAACCGCGCCGCGCCAGCCCGGCATCGACCGCGACCGCATAGCGCCGCTCGGCCGGCGCCGCCCCCGATATCTCCCGCACCAGGCCCCGGAAGGGGATGAAGGCGTTCACCACCGTCTTGCCGCCCGCTTCGGCCAGCTTGCCGGCCTTGTTCTCGCGCTTGGGCTCGCCGCCCTTGAAATCGGGGCCGAGATGCTCGGTAAGCGCGCCGATCGCGGTGGATATCTGCTTGCAGGTCTTGAGGCCGCCCATCGCATAAGGGGCCAGCACCGCATCGGCGAGCGCGGGCGGAATATCCTTCTTGTCCACGCCCACGTCGCGCACCGGCTGGGTGGCGATCTGCCCGGCCTTCTTGGCGGTTTCCTCCACATCGTTGCCGCCATCCTGCTGGGCCGGCCGCGCATCGGCCTGCCAGGCGGATGCCAGGGCGGCCAGAAGGATCGGATAGCCGACAGGCCTGACGATATCTGCGATCTTCATTCCAAGCTCCTCGCCTCGCCGATCGGGCCGATACTATCCGACATCAAAATGTCGGCAATAGGGCCGGGGTTCCACCCGCCGGGGAACATGCGGCCCGCCGCGAGGGTTGGGCTTTCCGGGAACGGACCGGCAGGCAGCGATCGGGTGGGCGGATGGCGAGCGGCGGCAAAAAGGTCATCTACGCGGCTCTTGCCGGCAATCTCGGCATCGCGATCGCCAAATTCATCGCCGCCACCTTTACCGGCAGCTCCTCCATGCTGACGGAAGGCGTGCATTCGCTGGTCGATACCGGCAACCAGTGGCTGCTGCTCTATGGGATCAGGCAATCGAAGCGCGAGCCCGATATCATCCACCCCTTCGGCTATGGGCGGGAGCTTTACTTCTGGAGCTTCATCGTCGCGCTGCTGATCTTCGCGGGCGGCGCGGGGGTATCGATCTATGAAGGGCTGATCCACATCCGCCGGCCGGAAACCATGTCCTCCCCGGTGATCAACTATATCGTGCTGGCGGTCGCGTTCGTCTTCGAAGCGTCGTCCTGGACGGTCGCGATGCGCGAATTTTCCCGGACCAAGGGCGGCGACGGCTGGTGGGCGGCGATCCGCCGCAGCAAGGACCCTTCCACCTTCGCGGTCCTGTTCGAAGACAGCGCGGCGATGATCGGCATCGTGATCGCCGCCATCTTCATCACGCTCGCCCTGGTGACGGGCGATCCCCGGCTGGACGGCGTCGGATCGATCCTGATCGGCGGGGTGCTGGCGGTGGTGGCGCTGCTCCTGGCGCGCGAGAGCAAGGGGCTGCTGATCGGAGAGCGGGCAAGCCCGGCACTCAGCGGATCGATCGCCGCCCTGGCCAAGGCTCAGCCCGGCGTCTGCGCGGTCAATGAAGTGCTGACGCTGCACATGGCGCCCGATCAGGTGACGGCCGCGATCAGCCTCGATTTCGACGATGACCTCACCACGCGGGAGATCGAGCGCGCCGTGGCGGAGATCGAGGCGCGAACCGCCGCCGCGCATCCCGAAGTCACCCACGTCTTCATCCGGCCGCAAGCCCGCCGGGAAAGCGGATCGCCCGCCAGCTGAAGGGAGAGGGAGGCAACGGCGCCGGAGGCCGGCCGCCGAATGCAAAACGGGCGCCCCCGGAAGGAGGCGCCCGCTCTTGCCACACGCCCAGCGAACCGAGCGCGGCGCGAATTACATCGCGTTCGTGGCGTTCTCGACAACAGCCGAAGCGTTGTCGGCAGCGTTCTCGACAGCCGCCGCAGCGTTGTCGCTGGTGTTCTCGATCGCCGCAGTCGCGTTGTCGGCGGTCGCCTCGATGGCTTCGACAGCGTTATCCGCGACATTCTCGACCGCCGTTTCAGTCGGCGACTTGTTGCACGCGGCCAGGGCAATCAGGCCGGTGGCAGCGAGAACAAAGCTAAGCTTCTTCATTCGAGCAGCTCCCATAGTTCTTTATCAGAGGCCGGCCCGAACGCCGTCCCGGCGGCCCCCATAGCGTCGCCCCCGTCGTCGTCAACGCCAAATTCAGCGAGGGTCGCGTGTTTTCTGCCGTCTTGCGCCGCATCGCACAAGTCATTTTGATGATTTACTCTCCTTCGGTGGGCGCCACCGGCCCCAGTTCCGTGGGGTCATTCGCCACCGTCGCGATCATCGCGGTCCATGCCGCCACGTTCTGCGAAAGCTGGATTCGGTCGATCTTGTCGAGCGTATCGTCGGGCGTGTGGTGCAGGTCGAAATAGCGGCTGCCGTCCTGGCTCAGCGAGATCACGGGCACGCCCGTGGCCGCCAGCGGGGCGATATCCGATCCGCCGCGCGCCGTGTTGCTTCCCTTGGCCACGCCGATCGGCTCCAGCGCCTGCGCCAGCCTGGCGACCACGGGCATGGCCGCCTGGTTCACGTAGGTCTGGAAACGGTAGATGCGATCGGCGCCGAAATCGGATTCGGCCAGAACCGCATGCTTTTCATTGATATGCGCGTTCCGATAGGCGGTCCCGCCCAGCAGCCCGACCTCCTCGGCGCCGAACCATACCACCCGAATCGTCCGCAGCGGCGTGCCGGCATCCATCACGCGCTTGGCGGCGGCGGTCACGATGCCGCAGCCGGAGGCGTCGTCGATGGCGCCGGTGCCCAGATCCCAGCTATCGAGATGGCATCCGACCAGCACGATCCCGGCCTTGGGATCGCGGCCGGGCACTTCGGCCATCACATTGCCGGATTCGCGCGGGCCGATATTCTTCGGGGTCAGCACCAGTTTCATCGTCACCGGCTTGCCGCGCGCAAGGATGCGCTTGAGCTGTTCGGCATCGGGCAGCGTAAGGGCGGCGGCCGGGATCGGCTTGACGCCATCCGTCCAGCTCTGGACGCCGGTATGCGGATTGCGGTGGAAATCGGTGCCGATCGACCGGATGATGATCGCGGCCGCCCCCTTCCTGCTGGCGATCGAGGGGCCCTTGCGCCGGGTGACGCCGAACGCGCCATAGCTCGATCCGTCCTGCGTCGCGCCCATGGCGTGATCGACGAACACGATCTTGCCGCGGACCTGGGCCTCCGGCGCGGCTTCGAGCGCGGCAAGGGTGGGGAAGGCCGCGATTTCGGCGGTGATACCGCCGGCGGGCGTGGCGCCGCTATTGCCCAGCGCGGCCAGCACCAGCTTCTGGGGGAAGGGGGAGACGATCTCCGCGCTTTCCTCGCCGCGCACCCAGACCGGCATCTGGAACGGTTCGATCCGCGGATTGCTGAAGCCCAGGGCGTTGAGACGGACGACCGCCCAATTCCGCGCGCGCGCTTCCGCCTCGGTGCCGGCAAGCCGCTGGCCGACCTCGGTGGTCAGGCCCTCCGTGATCGACCAGGCGATATCGTCCTTGAGGGCGGCGTCGCGGAGGGCCGCGACATCCATGGTCTGCGCAAGGGCTGGGGTGGCAAGGAAGGTTGCGGCAAGGATCGCTGCTGGCAGGCGCATGAAGGTGGATGCTCCCCTGGAGATGCTGATCCTGCCCAAGTGGCGGAACATCCGCCGCAAAACAATAGGGGCCTCGGCTCGCCCCCCGATGCCGAGGCCCCTACCGGGCCTTGCTGCGATCCTGCGTGAAGCAGCCGCGCCATGCCTTCGCGCCCCAAAGGACCGGCCAACCGGAAAGCAACTCTCATGCCACTGGCTCTGCGGCTTGATACCGGCCACCCCGCCTCCCATATGCTGTAAAATATCCCGACATGCCGAGGGATTGCCCCAAGGGTGACGCCGGGCTGTCGCACCGGTTTGCCAAGTGCCCGGCGCTGGGCTAGGTGCGGCGGGATTTTTTCAGCCTCGACCGTTTTTTCCGGAGATCACAGCCGATGGCCGTGCAGTACAGCTACGTCATGAAGGGTCTCACCAAGACCTTCCCCGGCGCGAACAAGCCGATTTTCAATAACATCCACCTGCAGTTCCTCCCCGGCACGAAGATCGCGATCATCGGCGTCAACGGCGCCGGCAAATCGACGCTGATGAAGGTGATGGCCGGCATCGACACCGATTTCTCGGGCGAGGCCTGGGCGGCCGAAGGCATCCGCGTCGGCTATCTGCCGCAGGAGCCGCAGCTCGATCCGGCCAAGACGGTCAAGGAAAACGTCATGGACGGCGTGCGCCCCGTCGCCGACATGATCGACCGGTTCAACGAAATCTCGAACCTGATGGGCGATCCGCCCGAGGATGCCGATTTCGATGCCCTGCTCGCCGAGATGGGCGAGTTGCAGGAGAAGATCGACGCGGTGGACGGCTGGACGCTCGACAACCAGCTCGAAATCGCGATGGAAGCGCTGCGCTGCCCACCGGGCGACTGGGCGGTGGACAGCCTTTCCGGTGGTGAGAAGCGCCGCATCGCGCTTTGCCGCCTGCTGCTCGAAAAGCCCGATATCCTGCTGCTCGACGAACCGACCAACCACCTGGATGCGGAAAGCGTGCAGTGGCTGGAACAGCATCTGATCGAATATCCGGGCAACGTCATCCTCGTCACCCACGATCGCTACTTCCTCGACAATGTCGTGGGCTGGGTGCTGGAGCTCGATCGCGGCCGGGGCCTCCCGTTCGAGGGCAATTATTCCGCCTGGCTGGAAGCCAAGGCCAAGCGGATGGAGCAGGAAGAGCGCGAGGAAGCCGGCCGCCAGAAGGCGATCAAGGAAGAGCTGGAGTGGATCCGGCAGACGCCCAAGGCGCGCCAGTCCAAGTCCAAGGCCCGTATCCGCGCGTTCGACGAGCTCGTCGAGAAGCAGAATGCCCGCGCGCCGGGCAAGGCCCAGATCGTCATCCAGACGCCGGAGCGCCTCGGCGGCAAGGTGATCGAGGCGAAGAACCTCACCAAGGCCTATGGCGACAAGCTGCTGTTCGAGGATCTCAGCTTCACGCTGCCGCCGGGCGGCATCGTCGGCGTGATCGGCCCGAACGGCGCCGGCAAGTCCACCCTGTTCCGCCTCATCACCGGCCAGGAAAAGCCCGATTCGGGCGAGATCGACGTCGGCCCCACCGTGAAGCTCGGCTATGTCGACCAGTCACGCGACGCGCTCGACGCCAACAAGAATGTCTGGGAGGAAGTGTCCGGCGGGCATGACCTGATGACGGTCGGCAAGTTCGAGATGTCGACGCGCGCCTATGTCGGCGCCTTCAACTTCAAGGGGCCGGACCAGCAAAAGAAGGTCGGCCAGCTTTCGGGCGGCGAGCGCAACCGCGTCCACATGGCCAAGATGCTGAAGCAGGGTGGCAACGTGCTGCTGCTCGACGAACCGACCAACGACCTCGACGTCGAGACGCTGCGCGCGCTGGAAGAGGCGCTGGAGAATTTCGCCGGCTGCGCCGTGGTCATCAGCCACGATCGCTTCTTCCTCGATCGCCTGGCGACCCATATCCTGGCGTTCGAGGGCGACAGCCACGTCGAATGGTTCGAAGGCAATTTCGAAGCCTATGAGGAGGATAAGCGCCGCCGCCTGGGCGACGCCGCCGATCGTCCGACCCGGCTCGCCTATAAGAAGCTGACGCGCTGAAGAACGGCAGGCGCGGCTCGGACGATTCGGCCAAAGGGGCCGGAACGGACGGCCGCGCCATCCCTCCTCGACGGTCGGCGCAGAGAAATCCTCAATAGAAATCGGAGGGATTCGGCGTCGGCTTCTTGCAGGCCTTCAGCACGCCGCGATCGCAATCCCGCTTCTGCTCGCGCCAGGCCGCCATGGCATCTGCATAGGCGCGCTGCTGGCGGGCGAAGCGGGCCTCGTCCTGCGCCACGGCCTGCGCATGAGCCTGCACCGACGTGCGATAGGCGGCCATGTCCGCCTCATATTGCGCCTGGACGGCCTCGGAAGCCGCCTGCTGGGCCGACGCTTCGCTGCCCTCCCGGGCATTGAGCCCGCGCGTTACCGGCACCTCCTGCGCATCGGCGGCGTTTTCCACGGCGGTTTGCGGGGCAGGGGCGGTCTGCGCGACGGCGGCACCACCCGCGAACGCCAGCAGGGCGGCGATGGGAATCCTCAAATGCATCCTCGTTCCTCCTTCCCCTGTCGAAAGGAAGGAACGTCGCGGTCGCCGATCCCGTTCCGGGTGTGAGCCCGGCCGGATGTCAGGCCGGGTGGAACTCGCCGCTGCCGGGGTCCATCACATGCAGCACGCCGTCCGCAATAGCGAAATAGGCGCCGTGCAGCCGCAGCCGCCCCTCGCGCTCGCGTTCCACGATGCACGGGAAGGTGCGCAGATTGTCGAGGCTGACCTTCACGGCGGCCTCTTCCATCGCCCGGTGCGCCGCCGGTCCATCGGTGCCGTGCACGGCTACCACCGCATCGCGCGCCGGGCGCAGCATATCGATCCAGTCGGCGATGAAGCCGCCCTCGCCGGGGCGCATATCCTTGAATTTCTGGCTCAGCGATGCCGAGCAGCCGCCGCAGGCGCCGTGGCCCATCACCACGATCTCCGACACTTCGAGCTGGGTGACGGCGAATTCCAGCGCCGCCGACACGCCATGATGGCCGCCGCCCGTTTCCATGGGCGGCACCAGATTGGCGACATTGCGGACGACGAACATCTCGCCCGGCGAGGTATCGAAGATTCGAGTCGGGTCGACGCGGCTGTCGGAGCAGGCGATCACCAGCACCTTGGGGCTCTGCCCCTCGGCCAGTTCCGCCCAGCGGGCGCGCTCGCGGGACCATTCGCCGGCCTTGAAGCGGCGATAGCCTTCGATCATGTTCTGGAAGTCGCTCATGCCCGTGCCGTAGCGGCAGGATGTCGGGGCTGGCAAGTCGCGCTTCGCATCGCTATCTGGCCAATCATGACCGAGCCGCTCGCTTCCCCCGCCTCGCCCCGCACCCGCAAGCCGGACTGGATCCGCGTCCGCGCGCCGATCGGCGAGGCTTTCTCCCAGACCCGCCAGCTCATGCGGCGGCTGAACCTCGCCACCGTGTGCGAGGAGGCGGCCTGCCCCAATATCGGCGAATGCTGGACGAAGAAGCATGCGACGGTGATGATCCTGGGCGATACCTGCACCCGGGCCTGCGCCTTCTGCAACGTGAAGACGGGCATGCCCCGCGCGGTCGACCCGCTGGAGCCGCAGCACGTGGCGGACGCGGCGGCCGAGCTTGGGCTCGAACATATCGTCATCACCTCGGTGGATCGCGACGACCTGCCCGACGGCGGCGCATCGCAGTTCGTGAAGGTGATCGAGGCGCTTCGCCGCACCACGCCGTCCACGACGATCGAAATCCTGACGCCGGATTTCCGCAACAAGGCGGATGCCGCGCTCGAATCGATCATCGCCGCGCGGCCGGACGTCTATAACCACAATCTCGAAACCGTCCCCAGGCTCTATCCGACGATCCGCCCCGGCGCGCGTTATTATGCGTCGCTGCGCCTGCTGGAGACGGTGAAGCGGCTCGATCCGTCGATCTTCACCAAGTCCGGCGTGATGGTCGGCCTGGGCGAGGAGCGGATGGAAATCCATCAGGTGATGGACGACATGCGTTCCGCCAACATCGATTTCCTCACCATCGGCCAGTATCTGCAGCCCACGCCGCGCCACGCCAAGGTGGCCGAATTCGTGACGCCGCAGACTTTCTCGGCCTACGCCGCGATCGCGCGGGCCAAGGGCTTCCTGCTGGTCGCCTCCAGCCCGCTCACCCGGTCGAGCTACCATGCCGGGGACGATTTCGCGAAGCTCCGCGCCGCCCGCGAGGCCCAGCTTGCCAAAGCATAGCGAAACCCGGCACCTGCCTTATTCGCCTGAGCAGCTTTTCGAGCTGGTGGCCGATGTGCCGCGCTATCAGGAATTCCTGCCCTGGGTGGCCGCCGTCCGCGTCCGTTCGGACAGCGAAGCGGAAATGGTCGCGGACCTCGTGGTCGGCTTCAAGGGCCTGCGGGAGAATTTCACCTCGCTGGTCCACAAGAAGCGGCCCGAATCGATCCGCGTCGAATATGTCGATGGCCCGCTGAAATATCTGCACAACGACTGGACGTTCCGGCCGGACGGGCAGGGCGGCACGATGCTGGATTTCTCGGTGGATTTCGCCTTCCGCTCGGCGATCTTCGAGATGCTGGCCGGCCAGGTCTTCGATCGCGCGCTGCGCAAGATGATCGGCGCGTTCGAACAGCGCGCCGCAGAGCTTTACGGCACCGACGCATCCGGCATCAGCAGGTCGAGCGCGACCAGCGCCGCCTGAAGGCGGATGCCGCCCCGGCCCAGATCGCCGAACTCATGCGCATCGGCGGTCACGTCATTGGCGTCGCCGCCCTTTTCGGCGCGGGCGAAAACCACGGTCCCCACCGGTTTTTTCTCGCTGCCGCCATCGGGGCCGGCAATGCCGGTGATGGCGACGGCGACGTCGGCTTCCGCCCGTTCCAGCGCGCCGCGCGCCATGCCCCAGGCCACCGCGATCGAAACCGCGCCGAACGTCTCCAGCACGTCCAGGCTCACGCCCAGCATCCGGATCTTCGCCTCGTTCGAATAGGTCACGTAGCCGGCCAGGAACACGTCGGACGATCCGGGTATCTCGGTCAGCGCGGCGGAAACGAGGCCGCCCGTGCAGCTTTCGGCCACCGCGATCGTCTTGCCGGCCGCGCGGTTGGCATCGATCACGCGGCGCGCGGCGTCCACCAGCTCGCGGGGCAGGGTGGTGTCCACCATGTCAGCGGTCTCCCTTGGCGGCCGGGCAGATGGCGAAGGGGCTTTCCCCCGGCGCGCTGTCCTTCGATCCCAATATCATCAGCATCGCCGTCAGCCGGCCGAGATTCTCGGCGGGCAGGGGGCTCAGCAATTCGACCGCTTCGTTCACGTCGCCACAATCCTTGGGTTTGATCGTCTCGGCTATGGCGACGCCCACGATGCTCGTCACCATCGCCTTTTCCGTCGTATCGCCCAGCCCGGCCATATCCTGCCCCATCAGCGAGGTCATCGCGGTGCGCGCGACCGGCCAATGCCGCTCGCTTTCCGCGCGATAACGCTCCGCGAGCGCCGGGCCGGACTGGCGCAGAAAGGCATTCGGCGCCAGCGTGCCCGAACATCTGTTGCCCATGCCCTCCAGCACGGAAGGCAGGGCGTAGGTCATCAGCGCCTCCAGCTGCGGGCGCGTGATGCAGGATGCCGGATCGTTCTGCTTCGCCATGGTCGCGGCTGCCGCCGGAGAGGCAAGCGTCGCCAGCAGGGATAGCAGGGATGGGATGGTGCGCACGTCGATAGCCTTCCGGTTCGGATTCATCGATCTTCCGGCACGCGCACCGTCACGATCGCCTGCGCGGCTATGCCTTCGCCCCGGCCGGTGAAGCCCAGCCGTTCGGTGGTGGTGGCCTTGATGCTAACCCCGCGTTCGGGCAGCCGCAACAGCGCGGCGACACGGGCGCGCATGGCATCCCGATGCGGGTCGATCTTCGGCGCCTCGCAGATGATCGTCAGGTCGACATGGTCGATCACGCCGCCCGCGGCCTCGATCAGCCCACGCGCATGCTCGACGAAGCGGTCCGATGCGGCCCCGCGCCATTGCGGATCGGACGGCGGGAAATGGCTGCCGATATCGCCGTCGCCGATCGCGCCCAGCATCGCATCGGTGATCGCATGCAGGGCCACGTCCGCATCGCTGTGGCCGGCCAGCCCCCGGCTGTGGGGAATGGAGATCCCCGCAAGCCACAGGTCGGTATTGTCCGCAAAGGCATGGACGTCGAAGCCCATGCCCACGCGCGTCACCATGCGCGCGCCCAGCCTTTGCTCCGCCGTCATGACGTCCTCCTGGAAGGTGATCTTCTCCAGCGCCGGATCGCCCGCCACGATCGCCACCGCATGGCCGGCGGCGCGCAGGATCTGGGCATCGTCGGTCGCCTCCAGCTCCTCCGGCCAGGCGCGGTGGGCCGCCAATATGGCGTCGAAGGCGAAGCTCTGCGGCGTCTGGACGCGCACAAGCCCGTCCCGCGGGACGGCCCCGCCCAATTCCGGGCCGCCACGCGCCAGCGTGTCGGCGACGGGAATGGCGGGCACCGCGCCCCCCGCCCCGCCGAGGGCCGCGACCAGCCGGTCGATCACCGCGGCGGGCAGGAAAGGGCGCGCCGCATCATGGATCATCACCAGCCGGGCTTTCCCGATCGCCTCCAGCCCGCGCAGCACCGATTCGCGGCGGGTGGCTCCGCCCGTCACCGACGGCAGGAAGAGGGCCGGCGGCGCTCCGCTCGCGGCCATCGCCTCCGCGCAAAGCGCTTCCTGTCCCGCCCCGATCACCAACTGGATGCGGTCGATCGCCGGATGCCGGCTGAAAGCCTGGATGGCGTGGGCCAGCATCGGCTTGCCCCCGATCGGCCGATATTGCTTGGGTAGGCCGCCGCCCGCGCGCTCGCCTTTTCCGGCGGCGACGATCAGCGCCACAATGTCGAAGCCTCCGGCCATCGCGGTCCGTTAGCCGACAGCGGCCTTGCCCGCCAGCGCCTTTCCGAGTAGGGCGATTGCCGGTTTTTTAGGCAGATCGACAGAATGTCCCGGCTCGCACCTATCCAGATTGGTGGCGTCACCATCGCCACGCCCGTCATCCTGGCGCCGATGACCGGGGTCAGCGACCTGCCGTTCCGCAAGATGGTGCGGGAATATGGGTCGGGCCTGAACGTTACCGAGATGATCGCCAGCCAGGCCGCGATCCGGGAAACGCGGCAGTCGATCCAGAAGGCGGCGTGGGACCCGATCGAGGAGCCGGTTTCGATGCAGCTCGTCGGCTGCACGCCGGCGGAGATGGCGGAAGCCGCCAAGCTTTCGGAGGATCGCGGCGCCGCGATCATCGACATCAACATGGGCTGCCCGGTCCGCAAGGTGGTGAACGGCGATGCCGGGTCGGCGCTGATGCGCGTGCCGGACCTTGCCGTCGCGATCATCAAGGCGGTGGCCGGTGCCGTATCGGTGCCCGTCACGCTCAAGATGCGGATGGGCTGGGATCATGACAGCCTGAACGCGCCGGAACTGGCCCGCATCGCCGAGGATGTCGGGATCAAGATGGTCACGATCCATGGCCGCACCCGCTGCCAGATGTATCGGGGTTCCGCCGACTGGGCCTTCATCCGCAAGGTGAAGGATGCCGTTTCCATCCCGGTGATCGCCAATGGCGACATCTGCTCGATCGAGGATGCCGATCAGGCGCTCGCCCAGTCCGGCGCGGACGGCGTCATGATCGGGCGCGGGGCTTATGGCCGGCCCTGGCTGCTCCATCAGGTGATGCGCTGGCTGGAGACGGGCGAGCGCGTGCCCGATCCTTCGATCGACGAGCAGTATAGCCTGATAACAAGGCATTACAGGCTGATGCTGGAACATTATGGCGAGTTCACCGGCGTGAACATGGCACGCAAGCATATCGGCTGGTATACCAAGGGCCTTCCCGGCTCGGCTGAATTCCGCAACCGCGTGAACCAGGAAGCCAGCGCCGCCACGGTGCTTTCCATGCTCGAGCAATTCTATTCGCCATGGCTCTGCCGGGCAGCGGCCTGATCCGGATCGGGCGATCGGCCGCGGGGATGCCCCGTTTGCCCGATCCCGATTGTCCGGGCCTGGCCGAACAGATCGCAGCGCTCCCCACGCCGATGCTGGTGATCGACGGGGACGGCATCGTCCGCGACGTCAACAATGCCGGGGAGGCGATGCTCAACCTCGGCCGCGGCGCCATCGTCGGCCGTGATATCGCGGGAATGATCGGCCATCCGCTCACCTCCATGGCATCCGACGCGCCGTTCGCGGCCTATGATCTGGAGATCGTCCTTCCCGGCGGCCGGCACCAGCGGGTCGACCTGATGATCGGCCCGATGGCGGATCGCGCGGGATGGCGCGTCGTCACCCTCCACGGCCTGCCGCCGGCTCACCTGCTCGGCCGGCGCGGCGATCGGGATGGCGGTGCGCTTTCCGCCGTCGGCGCGGCGGCGGTGCTGGCGCATGAGATCAAGAATCCGCTGTCGGGGATCCGCGGCGCCGCGCAGCTGCTCGAGGCCTCGGTCGACGATCAGGCCCGCGATCTCACCCGTCTGATCCGCGATGAGGTGGATCGGGTGGCCGCGCTGATCGATCGGATGGAAGGCTTCACCGATACCAGGCGGCTGGAGCTCGGCCCCCAGAATATCCACCTCCTCCTCGGCCATGCCCGCGAGGTGGCGTTGCAGGGTTTCGCCAGCGGCTTCACGATCCGGGAAATCTACGATCCGTCGCTGCCACCCGTGCTGGGCCATCGGGATTCGCTGATCCAGATCCTCATAAATCTTATCAAGAATGCCGTTGAGGCAATGCAGAACAATGGGAATATCGTGACGCTTCATACGGCTTATCGCCACGGTGTATCGGTTCGGCTGCGGGGAGGGGACGTCAAGCGCTCGCTCCCGATCGAAGTCTGCGTGATCGACGAAGGTCCCGGCGCGCCGGTGGAGATCGAGGATCATCTGTTCGAGCCGTTCGTCACCGGCAAGCCCACGGGAAGCGGGCTGGGCCTCGCGCTCGTCGCCAAGCTCGTGGCCGACCAGGGCGGCATCATCGAATATGCGCGCGAAGGCACCCCGCCGCGCACCGTCTTCCGCCTCCTCCTGCCGCGCGCGGGGCAGGCGTGAGCGTGGGGCGCATTCTCGTCGTCGATGACGATGCCGCCATCCGCACCGTCGTGCGCGAGGCGCTCCGCCGGGACGGGCATGTCGTGGAAACGGCCGCCAGCGTCGCCGAGCAGCGCCGCAAGATGACGGAATTTCAGCCGCAGGTGCTGGTGACGGACGTCATCCTGCCCGACGGCAACGGCCTCGATCTCGTGCCCGAGATGCTGGCGGATCACCCCCGCATGCCGGTGATCGTGCTTTCGGCGCAGAACACGCTGGCCACTGCCGTTCGCGCGACCGAGCAGGGGGCGTTCGAATATCTGCCCAAGCCGTTCGATCTGGGCGAATTGTCCCGCGCGGTGGCCGATGCCCTTACCGCGCGGGGGGCCGGGCTGGATGATCTGGCGGATGCGGGATCGGGCGAGGATCTGCCGCTGATCGGCCGTTCCCCTCCCATGCAGGAGGTCTATCGCACCATCGCGCGGGTCGTGGCCAACGACCTCACCGTGCTGGTGCTCGGGGAATCCGGGACCGGTAAGGAACTGGTCGCGCGCGCCATCCACGACATGGGATCGCGGGCGAACAAGCCCTTCGTCGCGATCAACATGGCCGCGATCCCCCGCGAATTGATCGAAAGCGAGCTATTCGGCCATGAACGGGGGGCCTTTACGGGCGCGGCGATGCGCACTGCGGGGAGGTTCGAGCAAGCGCAGGGCGGCACGCTGTTCCTGGACGAGATCGGCGACATGCCATTCGAGGCCCAGACCAGGCTGCTGCGCGTGCTGCAGACCGGGGAGTTCAATCCCGTCGGCAGCGCGCGATCGATCCGCACGGATGTCCGCATCATCGCGGCCACGCACAAGGATCTGCAAAAACTGATTGCGGACAATGCGTTCCGAGAGGATCTTTATTATCGCCTCAATGTCGTTCCCGTCCGCCTGCCGTCGCTGCGCCAGCGCACCGAGGATATCGGGGAACTGGCCCTGCACTTCCTGGAAAAGGCGGCTGCCGACGGCCTGCCCCGCAAACGGCTGGAGCGCGCGGCGATCGAGCGGCTTTCGCGCCACAGCTGGCCGGGCAATGTGCGCGAGCTTGAAAATCTGATGCGGCGCCTTGCGGCCCTGAGCCGCGAGGAATGGATCACCGTATCGATCGTCGACCAGCAATTGAGCGGCGATATGGTCGCGTCCGAAGGCGGCGCACCCGCCATCGCTTCGGGCGGCGGGCTGGCGGATGCGGTCGAGCATCATGTCGCCCGCTATTTCGCCACGTTCGGACGCGATCTTCCGCCCGACGGCCTGTTCGAGCGGATCCTTGCCGAGGTGGAGCGTCCCTTGCTGAAGCTCACTCTGGCGGCGGTGAAGGGCAACCAGCTCAAGGCCGCCAAACTGCTGGGAATAAACCGCAACACGCTGCGCAAGAAGCTTACGGAGCGCGGTATCGATCCTTCCGACGTGCGGCGCATGGGCTGAATATCCACGATATTCCGCATATCCACGATATTCCGCGCTGCCTGTCGCAACTGTGTTTTGCATGCAACGGGATCGTGGTAGGGATGCCACGATGTCCGTGGCCCCGTCTCGCAGCGAAGGTTCCGCCTGGCTTCGCCGGCTGACATTATTGTCGCGCCGGCGGCTGATGCCGGCGTTCGAGATCGGCGCGTTCGCTGCCACCATCGCGATCGCGGCGGCGACCTATTTCATCATCACTGGCGGAGGAACCCCGGCGCGCCTGCTGACGCCGCCGCTGGTCGCCCTGCTGCTGGTCGCCAACCTCGTCCCGATCATGGTGCTGCTGGTGCTGCTGGCCCGCCGGGTGGCGCGGGGCAGGGCGGCGCGATCGCCGGTGGGCGGCAATGGCAGGCTGCACGTCCGGCTCGTCGCGCTCTTCTCGGTCATCGCCAGCGTGCCGACGCTGCTGGTCGTGATCTTCGCATCGCTGCTGTTCCAATATGGCGTGGAATTCTGGTTCTCCGATCGCGCGCGCACGGTGCTCGAAAATGCTGACAGCGTCGCCCAGGCCTATGTCGAGGAGAACAAGCAGCGCATTGTCGCCGATATCGTCGCGATGGGCGGCGACGTTAACGGTTATGCCGCCGAATTCGGCGTCAATTCGCCGCGTTTCGCCGAGGGGCTGGCCTGGCAGGTCTCCGCCCGCAACCTATCGGAAGCGGCCGTCATCACCATCGGCGGGGACGGGACGCGCCGCCTGATCGCCGGCGCCAATCTCGACGATCGCCCGCTGGAGCTTCGCCTGCCTGCCGCCTCGATCGCCGAGCTTCGGCAGGGTCGCGCCCGCGTCGTCACCGATGCCGGCGACCGCGTGGAAACTGTCGTCCGCCTCGATCCCGAAGCGGAAGTCTATCTCTACGCCTCGCGCGGCGTCGATCCGATGGTGCTGCAATCCGTCGCAAGGGCGAAAAGCGCGCGCGGCGATTACGCCCAGCTGCTGGCGCGTTCGCGCTCGCTCCAGCTCCAGTTCAACGCCGCGCTGCTGGTCGTCTCGCTGCTCATCGTCGCCACGGCGATCCTGATCGCGCTCAAGATGGCCGACCGCATCGTCCGCCCCGTGGCCGATCTGGTCGGCGCGGCACGGCAGGTCGCCTCGGGCAATCTTTCCGCGCGGGTGGCATTGCCCCGTTCGCATGACGAGATCGGCACGCTCGCAGCCGCCTTCAATCGCATGACGCGGAAGCTGGAGGAGCAGACCGGCGCGCTGCTGACGGCAAACCAGCAGCTCGACAGCCGACGCGCCCTGATCGAAGCTGTTCTGTCGGGCGTGAGCGCCGGCGTCATTTCGGTCGATTCCGATGGAATTATCCGTCTTATCAATCCATCAGCAGCCGAACTTCTCAAGACGAATGAAAGCCCGGTCGGCCGTTCGATAACGGAGGTGGCGCCGGAACTGGGCGCGCTTCTGGATGCGACGGACAGGGAAGCCGTCATCCAGTTTTCGAGCGCGGGCGAGCCGCGCACATTGGCGGTCACGCTGGTGCGGACCGGCAATGGCGAGGTGCTGACCTTCGATGACATCACCCAACAACTGCTCGATCAGCGGCGTGCCGCCTGGTCGGACGTCGCGCGCCGCATCGCCCACGAAATCAAGAATCCGCTGACGCCGATCCAGCTTGCCGCCGAACGGCTGCAGCGCCGCTACGGCCAGGAGGTTCAGTCCGACAAGGGCGTGTTCGAGCGGCTGACCGGCACGATCGTGCGCCAGGTCGGCGATCTCCGCCGCATGGTCGACGAATTCTCGTCCTTCGCACGCATGCCCAAGCCGATTTTCCGCGCGGAGTCGCTGGTCGATATCGCCCGCCAGGCGCTGTTCCTGCACGAGGTCGCCCATCCCGCCATCGCGTTCAGGCTGGTGGCGCCCGATCCGTCGCCGATCATGGTCTGCGACAGGCGCCAGCTTGGCCAGGCGCTGACCAACATCGTCAAGAATGCGGTGGAAGCCATTGATGCAAAGGGCGAGGGCAGCCCCGGTTCGATCGACATGACGGTCGCGATGGAAGGGGAACGGCTGCTCATCATGGTGGCGGACGACGGCATCGGCCTTCCGCCGGAACGCGAGCGTATCACCGAACCCTATATGACCACCCGTGCCCGCGGCACCGGCCTCGGCCTCGCGATCGTCCGCAAGATCGTCGAGGAACATTTTGGAACCATTGCATTTTCCGATCGTCCCGGCGGCGGCACCATCGTGACGCTCGGTTTCGATGTCGCGACGCTCGCCTCGCTCGACCTCGAACAGGATGCCGATGCCACGGACGATGCCGCACCACTTCCCGTCCTTACCCGCCAGAAGAGTGATGGATAGATGAGCCTGGACGTTTTGATCGTCGACGATGAGCAGGATATTCGCGAGCTTGTCGCCGGGGTTCTGGAGGATGAGGGCTATGAGGCCCGCACGGCGGGTGACAGCGACAGCGCCCTGGCCGCGCTGGCGGAGCGCCGGCCGTCGCTGGTGCTGCTCGATGTCTGGCTGCAGGGATCGCGGCTCGACGGGCTGGACCTGCTGGAGGAGATCAAGCGGCGCGACCCCTCGATCCCGGTGCTGGTCATCTCCGGCCACGGCAATATCGACACCGCTGTTGCCGCCGTCCGCCGCGGCGCCACCGACTTCATCGAAAAGCCGTTCGAGGCCGAACGCCTGCTGCTGCTGGTCGGCCGCGCGACCGAGACGGAACGGCTGCGCCGCGAGGTCGCCTCGCTCAAGGCCCAGATCGGCCAGGAGGACGAGCTCACCGGCAATTCCGCCGCGATCAACGCCGTTCGCGCGACGCTGAAGCGAGTCGCCGCCACCGGCAGCCGCGTGCTCATCAGTGGCCCCGCCGGGGTCGGCAAGGAAGTGGCGGCGAGGCTGCTGCACCTGTGGAGCCCGCGGGTTTCCGCCCCGTTCATCGTCGTATCCGCCGCGCGGATGACGCCGGAGCGGGTGGAGGAGGAGCTTTTCGGGGTGGAGGAGGGGGGGGAGCTCGTCCGCCCCGGCCTGCTCGAACAGGCCCATGGCGGCACGCTGTTCCTCGACGAGATAGCGGACATGCCCACAACCACCCAGGGCCGCATCCTCCGCGTCCTCACGGACCAAAGCTTCACCAGGATCGGCGGCACGCGCACCGTCAAGGTGGACGTGCGGGTCGTCTCGGCCTCCGCGCGCGATCTCGCCGTCGAGATCGCCGAGGGGCGCTTCCGCGAGGATCTCTATTACCGGCTGAACGTCGTGCCGGTGCATCTGCCGGCACTTTCGGAGCGGCGGGAGGATATTCCGGCGCTGGTGGATCATTTCGTCGCGCGCTTCGCCTCCGAACGGCGGGTGAGCACGCCGGCCGTGTCGCCGGAGGCCGTGGCGGCGCTCCAGACCTATGAATGGCCCGGCAATGTCCGCCAGCTCCGCAACGTCGTCGAGCGCACGATCATCCTTGCGCCGGGCGACCGGTTGCAGGTGATCGATGTCGACATGCTGCCCCCCGAGGTGCTGAGCGACCAGGAAAGGATCGTGCCGGGCAACGCCGCCCGCTCCATCATGGGGACGCCGCTGCGCGAGGCGCGGGAAACCTTCGAGCGGGAATATCTGCGGGTCCAGATCCGCCGCTTTTCCGGCAACATCTCCCGCACCGCGACCTTCATCGGCATGGAGCGCTCCGCCCTCCACCGCAAGCTCAAGACGCTTGGCCTTGCCGATCCCAAGGATGGCGAGGAATGATAGGCATGGACCTCTCTTCGCGGCTGCGGTAAGCCAAGAGGGTCCCGCACTCGGCGGGACGAGCACGACGCCGGCCAAGGCGCTCATGCGGGCAATGTCCCGCCACGAATCCGGAGACCGGACTTATGGCCGACAAGGTCAACAACCTTCAGGATATTTTCCTCAACACGCTCCGCAAATCCAAGACCCCCGTCACGATGTTCCTCGTGAAGGGCGTGAAGTTGCAGGGCATCATCACCTGGTTCGACAATTTCTCGGTGCTGCTGCGCCGCGATGGCCAGTCGCAGCTCATCTACAAGCATGCGATCTCCACGGTGATGCCGGCGCATCCGCTCGACCTTTCGGAGATCGACAAGAATTTCGCGGAAGAGCGCAAGGCGACCCTGCTGCAGGAAATCTTCCTGAGCGCGGTCCGCAAGGCGCGGGAGCCCGTCACCATGTTCCTGGTGAACGGCGTCATGCTTCAGGGCGAAATCGCGGCCTATGACCTGTTCTGCATGCTGCTGCGCCGCGACGGCATGAGCCAGCTGGTCTACAAGCACGCCATATCGACGGTCCAGCCCGCCAATCCGCTCAACCTGAGCGGAGTGGACAACGACGCGGACGACGATTGAGCGTTTTCAACCGTGCGGATGACGACGGGCTGAGCCGCGGCGCGAAAGCGATCGTGGCTTTGCCTGATCGTGGCAGCGGATCGGGCAGGGATACCGACGCGCGTCTGGCCGAAGCGGCCGGGCTTGCCGCGGCGATCGGCGTGGATGTGGTCGAAAAGCTCGCCTTCCGTCTGCGCGATCCCAAACCGGCCACCCTGTTCGGATCGGGGCAGGTGGATGCGATCGCCACGGCCGCCCGCATGGCGGAGGCGGAGCTCGTCATCGTCGACGGCGCGCTTTCCCCCATCCAGCAGCGCAATCTGGAAAAGGCGCTCGATACCAAGGTAATCGATCGCACCGGCCTGATCCTGGAGATTTTCGGCGAGCGGGCCGCGACGGCCGAGGGGCGGCTCCAGGTGGAACTGGCCCATCTCGATTATCAGGCGGGCCGGCTGGTGCGGAGCTGGACCCACCTCGAACGCCAGCGGGGCGGCTTCGGCTTCCTGGGCGGTCCCGGCGAAACCCAGATCGAGGCCGACCGGCGGCTGATCCGCGATCGCATGGCCAAGCTGCGGCGCGAGCTGGAGAATGTTACCCGCACGCGCGGCCTCCATCGGGCGCGCCGCCAGCGGGCGCCCTGGCCGGTGATCGCGCTGGTCGGCTATACCAATGCCGGGAAATCCACCTTGTTCAATCGGATGACCGGCGCCACCGTGATGGCGGAGAATTTGCTCTTCGCCACGCTCGATCCGACGATGCGGCAGATATCGCTGCCTGGCATCGACAAGGCGATCCTGTCCGATACGGTGGGCTTCGTATCCGATCTGCCCACACAGCTCGTGGCGGCCTTCCGCGCGACGCTGGAGGAGGTGACGGCTGCGGACCTCATCATCCATGTTCGCGATATTTCCCACCCCGATAGCGAGCCGCAGGCGCGGGATGTCGAAGCCGTGCTCGCCGAAATCGGCATCGTCGGCGGGGAAGGGGGCACGCCGATATTCGAGGCGTGGAACAAGATCGATGCCCTGCCGCCCGAGGAGGCCGATCGCGTGCTGGCCGAGGCCGCCCGGCGGGACGATGTGGTCGCCATCAGCGCGTTCACGGGAGAGGGCGTCGATGCATTGCAGCGCGCCGTGGCCGAACGGCTCACCCATGGCAGCCGGCGCTACAGCCTGCGCGTCGATCCCGCCGACGGGGGCGCCATCGCCTGGCTGCACGCCCATGGCGAGGTGCTGAGCCAGGAGATGGATGGCGACAGGCTGGCGATCGAAGTGAAGCTCAGCGAGGCGGACTGGGCGCGCTATCAGGCGCGCTGACCGGCGATTTCTCCGCGGCCTTCGCCCGATCCCACAGCCTGTCCTGGGCGGCGAGGTCGAGCGTCGCGAAGCCGCCGTCCGCCAGGGCCTCCATGGAACGGAAACGCCGTTCGAACTTCGCATTGGCGCTCCGCAACGCGGCTTCCGCGTCGACATGGTGATGCCGTGCCCAGTTGACGACCGCGAACAGCAGGTCACCTATCTCCTCGGCCCGCGCCTCCGCATCGGGGGCATCTTCCACCTCGGCGAGCTCCTCGATGATCTTGGCGCGCGGACCGTCCGCATCGGGCCAGTCGAACCCGACCCGCGCCGCCCGCTTCTGGAGCTTTTCCGCGCGCAGCAGCGCCGGCAGGCCCAGCGCGACGCCGGCTAGGGCGGATGCATCGGCATGCCCGCGGCGTTCCTCCGCTTTCAGCGCCTCCCAGCCGGGAGACCGGCCGTCGCCGAAGACATGGGGATGGCGCCGGATCATCTTGTCGCAGATCGCCGTGACGACGTCGCCGATCGCAAAGGCGCCGCGTTCCTCGGCCATGCGGGAATGGTAAACGACCTGGAGCAGCAGGTCGCCAAGCTCGTCCTTCAGCGCCGCCATATCATCGCGCTCGCAGGCGTCGGCGACCTCATAGGCTTCCTCGATCGTGTAGGGAGCAATGCTCGCAAACGTCTGCTCGCGATCCCACGGACAGCCATTTTCCGGGTCGCGCAACCGCTCCATGATGAGAACCAGACGATCGAGCATGAAAATTCACCTTGGAGAGCGTTGAGAGAGGGGTTGGGAGCGACGGGGGGCCGTGCGGTTGGGATCAGCCTATGTCTGATAATATACATTATGTAAAATATTGACGCCTTGGCACCGATGGTTTCTATGCCCCCGTTGGCGGCCAACGCAAAAGAGATCGTGCCAAATCGCGGTTCCTGTGGCCATATGCCCGTGCCGGCGTGATACGCCCGTTGTCCTGTCCAGCGAGGAACCATGACCAGCCAAGCCCGAGCCTATGCCACGCAGTCGAGTGAGACGCCGTTCGCGCCCTTCAGCTTTGATCGCCGCGATGTCGGCCCGAAGGACGTTTCGATCGAGATCCTCTTTTGCGGCGTGTGCCATTCGGACCTCCACACAGCGCGCAGCGAATGGGGCGGCACGCTCTACCCCTGCGTTCCCGGCCACGAGATCGTCGGGCGCGTTACGGCCGTCGGCGCCGAGGTCACCCGCTTCGCGGTCGGCGATATAGCCGGCGTCGGCTGCATGGTCGACAGTTGCCGGCACTGTCCGTCCTGCGAGGCCGGCGAGGAGCAATATTGCGAGACGACCGGCTTCGTCGGCACCTATGGCGGGGTCGATCCGATATTGGGCGGCCCAAGCTTCGGAGGCTATTCCGACCATATCGTGGTGACGGAGGATTTCGTGCTGAAGATCAGGCACGACATGGCCGATCTGGCGGCCGTCGCGCCGCTGCTCTGCGCCGGGATCACCACTTATTCGCCGCTCCACCACTGGAACACCGGCCCCGGCAAGAAAGTGGGCGTGGTCGGCCTCGGCGGGCTTGGTCATATGGGCGTGAAGATCGCCGCGGCGATGGGCGCGCATGTGGTGGCCTTCACCACGTCGCCGGCAAAGCGGGAGGACGCGCTTCGCCTAGGCGCCCACGAAGTCGTCGTGTCGCGCGATGCGGCCGAGATGAATGCCCATGTCAGCAGCTTCGATTTCATCCTTAATACCGTCGCGGCACCGCATGATCTCGATGCCTTCACCCGGCTGCTGAAACGCGACGGCACGATGACGCTGGTGGGGGTGCCCGGCACGCCGCACCCCTCCCCCTCCGTCGCCAACCTCATCTTCCGGCGGCGCGCCATCGCGGGGTCGCTGATCGGCGGGATCGCCGAAACCCAGGAAATGCTGGATTTCTGCCACGAACATAACCTCACCGCCGATATAGAGCTGATTCCGATCCAATATATCGACAAGGCCTATGACCGGATGGTCGGCAGCGACGTCAAATATCGCTTCGTCATCGACATGGCCTCGCTCAAGGGCTGAGGATGGCGCACGCAAGCGGGGCCGGCCGGGGATTTGATGCGGCCGGCCCGCTCTGCTAGGTCGCGCGCGATTTCTCTCAACGCAGGACGCCCGGCATGATCCCCCGCTATTCGCGGCCCGAAATGGTCGCCATCTGGACCCCCGAATCCAAGTTCCGCATCTGGTTCGAGATCGAGGCGCACGCCACCGACGCGCTCGCCGAACTGGGCGTCGTGCCGAAGGAAGCGGCCAAGGCGATCTGGGAAAAAGGCGCGTTCGAGGTCGATCGCATCGACGCGATCGAGGCCGAGGTGAAGCACGACGTCATCGCCTTCCTCACCAATGTCGCCGAGCATGTCGGCGAGCCCGCCCGCTTCATGCACCAGGGCATGACCTCGTCGGACGTGCTCGATACCTGCCTCGCCGTCCAGCTCGCGCGGGCGACCGATATCCTGCTCGCCGATCTCGACCGGCTGCTCGATGTGCTGAAGCGCCGCGCCTATGAATATAAGCTCACGCCCACGATCGGCCGCAGCCACGGCATCCATGCCGAGCCCGTCACCTTCGGCCTGAAGCTGGCTCAGGCCTATGCCGAATTCGATCGCAACCGCACCCGCCTGCGCGCGGCGCGGGCCGATATCGCCACTTGCGCGATTTCCGGCGCGGTCGGCACCTTCGCCAATATCGATCCGCGCGTCGAAGCCCATGTCGCGGAGAAGATGGGCCTTTCCGTGGAGCCCACCTCCACGCAGGTGATCCCGCGCGATCGCCACGCCATGTATTTCGCCACGCTGGGCGTGATCGCATCGTCGATCGAGCGCGTGGCCACCGAAATCCGCCACCTCCAGCGCACCGAAGTGCTGGAAGCGGAGGAATATTTCTCGCCGGGCCAGAAGGGCTCGTCGGCCATGCCGCACAAGCGCAACCCGGTGCTGACCGAAAACCTGACCGGCCTCGCCCGCATGGTGCGCGGCTACGTCACCCCGGCCCTGGAGAATGTCGCGCTGTGGCATGAACGCGACATCAGCCACTCCTCGGTCGAACGCTATATCGGCCCGGATGCCACCATCACGCTCGATTTCGCGCTCAACCGCCTGACCGGCGTGATCGACAAGCTGCTCGTCTATCCGGAGCGGATGGAGAAGAATCTCAACAAGATGGGTGGGCTTGTTCATTCCCAGCGCGTACTGCTGGCGCTTACCCAGGCCGGCATCAGCCGCGAGGACGCCTATCGCCTCGTCCAGAAGAACGCGATGAAGGTGTGGGAATCGGACGGCCAGCTTTCGCTGCTCGAACTGCTGAAGGCCGATCCGGACGTCAGCGCCAAGCTATCGGCCGAGGAACTGGAAGAGAAGTTCGACCTCGCCTATCATCTGAAGCACGTCGACACGATCTTCGCCCGCGTCTTCGGCGAATGAGGAGAAGAGCCGCCATCTCCATCGGGATGGCGGCCCTTCCTT
This sequence comes from Sphingomonas sp. MM-1, assembly GCF_000347675.2. Lineage (NCBI taxonomy): Bacteria > Pseudomonadati > Pseudomonadota > Alphaproteobacteria > Sphingomonadales > Sphingomonadaceae > Sphingomonas > Sphingomonas sp. MM-1. The sequence continues at coordinate 251,270 of NC_020561.1, forward strand.
CCCCGGATCAGGCCGAAAAGGCTTCGGCGCTGATCCCGTAAAGCCCCTCCGCGCCTGCGGTCGCCGCAGCGGCAAGCCCCGCGGCCTCGGGCACGATCCGATCCAGATAGAAGCGCGCGGCCGCCTGCTTGAGCGCGAGGAAATCGGCGTCCATCCCCTGCTCCGTCCGCGCCGCCCGCTCCTGCCGGACCATCAGCCAGCCCGATACGGCGACCGACAGCATCGTCAGGAAGGGATAGCTTCCGGCCAGCCGATCATCCGCACCGGCGGCCAGCAGCCGCGCGCCGACCAGTTCGCAGGCATCGACCAGTGCCATCAGCGCGCCTTCGTCCGCTGCTTCCGCGCGAATATCGGCGAGAAGTGCTGAGAAAACCGCGCCATTTTCCATCGACAGCTTGCGGCCCACCAGATCGGCCGCCTGGATGCCGTTCGTGCCTTCGTAGATCGGCGCGATCCGGGCGTCGCGATAATGCTGGGCGGCGCCGGTCTCCTCGATGAAGCCCATGCCGCCATGCACCTGCACGCCGAGGCTGGAAACCTCGCAGCCGACGTCGGTGCCATATGCCTTGGCGAGCGGCGTCAGCAGATCGACGCGCGCCTGCGCGGCCGCGTCGCCGGCATGGGCGCGGTCGACCTGGCCGGCCGCGTAATAGATCAGGGCGCGGGCCGCCATCGTCTGCGCCTTCATGCGCAGCAGCATGCGGCGGACGTCCGGATGCTCGATGATCGCCACGGAATCGCGTGATGCGGCCCCTGCCCGTGCGGACTGTATTCGCTCGCGCGCATAAGCCACCGCCTGCTGGGTCGCCCGCTCCGCGATCGACACGCCCTGCAGGCCGACATTGAGGCGGGCATTGTTCATCATCGTGAACATCGCCCGCATCCCGCCATTTTCCGGGCCGATCAGCCAGCCATGGCAATCGTCGCCGTCGCCAAAGGAAAGCACGCAGGTGGGCGAGGCATGGATACCCATCTTGTGCTCGATCGAAACGCAGCGGACGTCGTTGGGCGTGTCGTCCAGCCGGAATTTGGGGACGAGAAACAACGATATGCCGCGCGTGCCGGCAGGCGCACCCGGCGTGCGGGCCAGGACGAGATGGACGATATTGTCGGTCAGGTCATGGTCGCCGAAGGTGATGAAGATCTTCGTGCCCTTGATCCGCCAGCTTCCGTCACCGGCCGGCGTCGCCATGCTGCGCAGCGCCCCCACGTCGGACCCCGCCTGCGGCTCGGTGAGGTTCATCGTGCCGTTCCATTCGCCGGTCACCAGCCTGGGCAGCCAGGTGGCCTGCTGCTCCGGCGATCCATGGGAGGTCAGCGCCTCGACCGCGCCGGGGGTCAGCATCATGATGAGCGAGAAGCCCATATTGGCCGTTCCCAGATCCTCGAGCACGGCGGTGGCCAGCGCAAAGGGCAGCCCCTGCCCGCCATGTTCGGGATCGGCGGCCAGCGTTCCCCAGCCGCCTTCCACATAAGCGCGATAGGCTTCGTGGAAGCCGGCCGGCATCTTCACGCCCTCTGGCGTCCATTTGGCGCCGGTCACGTCGCCGGGCCGGTTGAGCGGCGCGAATTCGCCGGCCGCGAATGCACCCGCGCCTTCCAGGATCGCATCGACGACATCGGGCGTCGCGGCCGCGAAGCGATCCTTCGCCTGCAATTCCTCGATCCCGACGATATGGCGCATGAGGAAGCGCTGTTCGCTGACAACAGGTATGAAGGTCATCGGTCTCGCCTGGTCTTGTATATGAAGCCGTGCGGCTATAGCGCCGGGGCGTGAACGCGCAAAACCCAACCTGGCAGACGGAAATCCGCCCCTACGGCACGGCCGCCATCGCCGAGGCGGCCGAATGGATAGGCAGGGGCCAGCCCGTCGCGATCGCCACGGAGACGGTTTACGGCCTTGCCGGCGACGCCACATCCGATTCGGCGGTGGCGCGCATCTATGCGGCCAAGGGGCGTCCCAGCTTCAATCCGCTCATCGTGCATCTGCCCTCGGCCGAAGCCGCGGCCGAAGTCGCCGATTTCCCGCCGGCGGCGCGGCTGCTCGCCAAAGCCTTCTGGCCCGGCCCGTTGACGATGGTGCTCCCGCTCCTCCCCGGCGCGAAGATCGCGCCCATCGTGACGGCGGGGCTGCCGACCGTGGCGATCCGCGTGCCCGCCCATCCCGCCATGCAGGCTTTACTCGCGGAAGTCGGCCGGCCACTTGCCGCGCCCTCCGCCAATGCCAGCGGATCGATCAGCCCCACCACGGCGCAGCATGTGCTGGCGTCGCTGGACGGCCGCATCCCGATGGTGATCGATTCCGGCCCAACCCGGCAGGGGATCGAATCCACCATTGTCGCGATCGATACCGATGGCGGCGCCCGCCTGCTACGCCCCGGCCCGATCACGCCGGACCAGATCGCCGCCGTGACGGGTCAGGCGGTTTATCCCGCGGGATCGGGAAAAATCGAGGCGCCGGGCCAGCTTGCCAGCCATTATGCGCCGTCGCGGCCTCTCCGCCTCGATGCCGTCGATCGCCGCGATGGCGAATGGCTGATCGGCTTCGGACCGGTCGCCGGCGATGCCACCCTTTCGGATAGGGGCGATCTCGTCGAGGCGGCAGCGCGGCTGTTCGCGGCGCTGCACGAGGCGGACCTTTCGGACTGCGCGGGGATCGCGGTCGCCCCGATCCCGGCCGACGGGTTGGGGCTGGCGATCAACGATCGCCTGCGCCGCGCCGCCGCGCCGAAATCGTGACACGGGCCGGTCAGGCCTCCTGCCGCTTCAGCCGCGCGGCATAGCTTTTACGGAATTTCTGCAGCTTCGGCGCGACCACGGCCATGCAATAGGGATTGCTGTTCCCTTCCCGCTCGAAATATTCCTGATGATAGTCCTCGGCCACATACCAGGGCGCCAGCGGCTCGATGGTCGTCACCACCGGCTGCTCATGATCCGCCTGCGCGCGCGCGATGGCGGCGCGGGCCTCGGCCTCCTGCTCCGGCGAATGCGGGAAGATCGCCGAGCGATACTGGGTGCCGATATCATTGCCCTGGCGGTTGAGCTGCGTCGGATCGTGGATGTGGAAGAAGATGTCCAGCAGGTCGGCATAACCGATCACCGCGGGATCGAAATGTATCCGCACCGCTTCCGCATGGCCGGTATCGCCGCCGCATACCTGCTTGTAGGTCGGGTTCGCGACGGTGCCGCCCGTATAGCCGCTTTCGACCGAGCTTACGCCCAGCACGTCGTCGAACACCGCTTCCACGCACCAGAAGCAACCTCCGGCCAGTGTCGCAACCTCTTCAGCCACCCGTAATTCCTTTCGACTTTGTGCGGACGGAGATAATCATCGACGCGCTCTGTTCAATCCAATTGCGGAAACTGGCTCTCTGCATTTAAGGTGCGGCCAGATGTGTGCATATGCGCAACTTGGCCGAAACTGGCCTGGGCGGGTGCCATGAGCGGCCTGGGGGGACATCGGCTCGACGAAAGCGAGACCGCGCGGCTGGTGCGCGCTTTCGACTGGGGCGCCACGCCGCTTGGCCCGATGGATGAATGGCCGGCGGAACTGCGCATTGCCGTCGATATGGCGCTGGCTTCCCCGATAGCGATGGCGATCACCTGGGGCGCGGATTTCCGCATGGTCTACAATCAGGCCTATGCCCAGATCGCCGGCCCCCGCCATCCCGCCGCCATGGGCAAGCCTGCGCGGGAGGTATGGCCTGAAGTCTGGGAGGAATGGAACCGGCCCGTCCTCGCCCGCGTCCGCGCCGGCGAATCCATCGCCGCGCGGGACCAGCGAATGCTGCTGGGCAAGGATCCGGCGACGGAGGAACGCTGGTTCGATGCCTTCTATTCCCCCTTGCGCGGCCCGGACGGCGGCGAAGGCGGCACGCTGTGCATCGCCATCGAATGCACCGGGCGCAAGCGGGCCGAAGGCGCCCTGAAAGCCAGCGAACATCAGCTGCGCACCGTCGCCGCCGCCGTTCCCCACCAGATATGGGTCACCGACGCGGATGGCCATTTCCGCTGGTTCAACACGCGGGTCTACGACTTCGTCGGCGAGGAACCCGATGTCGAACTCAACGATCAATGGATGGATTTCGTCCATCCCGACGACATCGGGGATCTGACCGCGGCCTGGCAAAAATCGCTGACCACGGAAACCCGCTTCGAACATTCCTATCGCCTGCGCTCTCCTAACAGCGGCTATCGCTGGCACCTGGCCCGCGCCGTGCCGACGCGGGAAGCAGATGGCGAGGTGCGCTGGATCGGCACCAACACCGATATTCACGACCAGCGCGGCGAGGCCGATGCCCTGCTCGCCCGCAATGCCGCGCTGGAGCATCGGGTCGCGCTGCGCACCCAGGAACGGGACAGGATCTGGAACGTCTCGCGCGATCTGCTGCTGGTGGCCGATCAGGACGGGCTGTGGCTTGCGATCAACCCGGCTTGGACGGCGACGCTGGGCTGGGACGAAGCCCAGTTGCTGGGCCGCGAGGCGATCGATCTCGTGCATCCCGACGACAGGCCGGCCACGCGGGACGAGCTCAAGCGCCTGGCGCGGGGCGAGGCGACCGGCCGTTTCGAGAACCGCCTGCGCGCCCGGGACGGCAGCTATCGGGTGATCTCCTGGACGGCGGCGGCCGTCGACGATCTTCTATATTGCGTGGCGCGGGACATCACGGCGGAGCGCGAGGCCGCGCAGGCATTGGCGGAGGCGGAGGCAGCGCTGCGCCAGGCCCAGAAGATGGAGATGATCGGCCAGCTTACCGGCGGCATCGCCCATGATTTCAACAATCTGATCCAGGGGATCAGCGGGTCGCTCGATATCGTCCGGCGCAGGCTGGCCGAAGGCCGCCTCGACGATATCGAACGCTTCCTCGTCGGCGCCGTGGAATCCGCCGAGCGTGCCGGCGCCCTCACCCACCGGCTGTTGGCCTTCGCCCGGCGCCAGCCGCTCGATCCCCGCCCCACCCGCGCCAACGGGCTGATCGAATCCATGCGCGACCTGCTGGGGCGGACGCTGGGGGAAAGGATCAGCCTGGAATATGATCTCGCGCCCGGATTGTGGCGAGTGCGGTGCGATCCCAACCAGCTTGAAGGCGCCTTGCTGAACCTCGCCATCAACGGGCGAGATGCGATGCCCGATGGCGGCACGCTGACCATCGCCACGGCCAACCTTGCCGCCGGCACGGCCGCGCAATCGCTGCCGCCGGATCTCGCCCCAGGCGATTATGTGCGCATCGCCGTAAGCGATACCGGCACCGGCATGGCGCCGGATGTGATCGCGCGGGCGTTCGAACCCTTCTTCACCACCAAGCCGATCGGCCAGGGAACGGGGCTGGGCCTGGCCAGCATCTATGGTTTCGCGCGCCAGTCCAAAGGCGAGGTCGCGATCGAGAGCGAACTTGGCAGGGGCACGACGGTGGCCCTCTATTTGCCCCGTCATATGGGTGCGGACGACGCCGCTTCGGACACCGCATCCGGCGATATGGCGATCACCGGGCGGGGCGAGACGATCCTGGTGATTGAGGACGAGCCCGTCGTCCGGGCGCTCATCGTCGAGCTGCTCGACGATCTCGGCTATTGCACGCTCGCGGCCGACGATGCCGAGCCGGGGCTGGAACTGCTCCGTTCCGGCGCCCCGATCGACCTGATGATCACCGATATCGGCCTGCCGGGGATGGACGGCCGCGATCTCGGCCGCATCGCGCGCGAAATGCGCCCCGGCCTGCCCATCCTCTACATGACCGGTTACGCCGACACCGCAACCGATGCGGACGATATCGCGGAGGAAGGCACCGCCCTCATCACCAAGCCGTTCGGCGGGCCGCTGCTGGCCGATCGGGTGGCGGCGATGCTGCGCCGCGCCTGAAGATCATGTTCCGACGGAGAATATATCTGGCGGCGGGCCTGCTTGCCTTGGGCGCGGGAACGGCCGGCATCTTCCTGCCGCTGCTGCCCACCGTGCCCTTTTACATCCTCGCCGCCTTCTGCTTCGGCCGCAGCAATCCGGCCTGGGAGGCGCGGCTGCTCGATCATCCCCGCTTCGGCCCGCATATCCGCGCCTGGCGGGAACATGGGGCGATCAGCATCAGGGCCAAGGCGTGGGCGCTGACCATGCTCACCGTCAGCGCCGTGATCGGGCTCACCTTCCTCAAATGGCCATGGTCCTTATTCCCGGCGGCCGCCGCCTTATGCAGCGGCGCCTGGATATGGACCCGTCCATCCCGCAGCTAGAAAGCACCCCGCCGCTCATTCGGCGGCGATGCAGGCTTCTTCCGGTTCGGCGCGCCCGTAAAGCGTCGTCCGCCGTATCGGCGTCCGCCCCAGCGACGCCGCCATCGCCCGCATGTCCGCCGCCGTCATCTCCTGGCCGTGGGTGGCGCCGGCGGCGCGGGTGATGCTTTCGTTCATCAGAGTCCCGCCCAGATCGTTGGCGCCGGCCCGCAGCGCCGCGCGCATGCCTTCGCGGCCCATCTTCACCCAGGAAGCCTGGATATTGTCGAATCCCAGCACCAGCCGCGAAACCGCATGCATCAGCACCGCCTCGCGCGCGGTCGGTCCCGGCCGCGCGGCGCCCCTGCGGTAGATCGGCGCCTCGTGCGCCACGAAGGCCAGCGGCACGAATTCGGTGAAGCCCCCCGTGCGCAGCTGAAGGTCGCGGATCGCGGCGAGATGGATCGCCCAGTCGCGATAATCGTCGACATGGCCGAACATGATGGTCGCGGTCGTCCGGATGCCCTGGAGATGGGCGGTCTCGATCACTTCCAGCCATTCCCCGGTGGAAAGCTTGTCCGGGCACAGGATGGCGCGGACGGGATCGTGCAGGATTTCCGCCGCCGTTCCCGGCAGGCTGCCCAGCCCCTCGTCGCGCAGCATGGCCAGATAGTCCGGCAGCTTCATGCCCAGCGTCGATGCGCCATGGCTGATCTCCAGCGGGGAGAAGGCGTGGACGTGCATGGCTGGATCGGCGCGCTTCACCGTGCGGACGATCTCCAGATAGGTCTCGCCCGTGAAGCTCGGGTGGATGCCGCCCTGCAGGCACACCTCGGTGCCGCCGCGATCGCGCGCCTCGGACACGCGCGCGGCGATTTCCGCCATGTCCAGCAGATAGGCCGCCTCATTGCCCGCCGCCTTGCGATTGCCCTTTGAAAAGGCGCAGAAATTACAGCGATAGCTGCAGATGTTCGTATAGTTGATGTTGCGGTTGATCACATAGGTGGCGGCATCGCCCACCGCCCTCGCCCGCAGATGATCCGCGGCCTCGCAAACGCGGTGATAGTCATTTCCCCGCGCCGCGAACAAGGCGGCGATATCGTCGGCTGCGAACGACGCCCATTCGCCGCCCAGTGCCGCATCCACGATTTCCGCGATCCGGGTGCGACCGCTTCCCGCGCGCGGGACGGACGCCATCGTCTCCGACCGGCCGGCCCGCCAGCCGCTTTCGCGGCCCAGCCCGGCGGCGTCGCTATGCTCCAGAACGGGACGCCGCATCGCGGGATCGAGCCAGCGTTCGGCATCGCGGGCATAGGCCGGATAGATGGTGAGCCGTTCGGCCAGCACCTTGCCGCCGGCGGCCGTCGCCGCGCGCAGTCGCTCGATCTCGGGCCAGGGCGCCTCGGGGTTCACATGGTCCGGGGTCAGCGGCGAAACGCCGCCCCAGTCGTTGATCCCCGCCTCGATCAGCCGGGGCAGATCGGTGGGCGCAAGATTGGGCGGCGCCTGGATGCTCATGTCCGGCCCCAGCATCAGCCGGGCGACGGCGATGGTCCAGAGCAGCTCGTCCGCCTCGGCGGCGGGCGCATTCGCCATCTTCGTGCCCGGCTTGGGCAGGAAGTTCTGGACGATCACTTCCTGAAGATGCCCGTGACGCACGTGCAGCGCACGCAACGCCGCAATCGCCTCGATCCTTTCGGCGCGCGTCTCGCCGATGCCGATCAATATGCCCGAGGTGAAGGGCACGGCCTGCCGCCCGGCCGCCTCGATCGTCGCCAGCCGCAGGGCCGGCACCTTGTCCGGCGATCCATGGTGCGGCCCGCCCGGTTCGCCCAGACGATCGGCGATCGTCTCCAGCATCAGCCCCATGGAGGCGGAGACGGGGCGCAGCGCGGCAATCTCCTCGTCGGTCATGCAGCCGGCATTGATGTGCGGCAACAGCCCGGTCTGGTCGCGCACCGCCGCCGCGACATGGGCGACATAATCGAGCGTGCTGGAAAATCCGTTGGCATCCAGCCACTCGCGCGCGGCAGCGTAGCGAAGCTCCGGCTTCTCGCCCAGCGTGAACAGCGCCTCCCGACAGCCCATGGCGGCGCCGCGCTTCGCGATCTCCACCGCTTCCGTCACCGCCATATAGGGGCTTTCCAGCCGGCGCGGCGTCTTGGCGAAGGTGCAGTAATGGCACACGTCGCGGCACAGCATCGTCAGCGGCAGGAACACCTTGGGCGAATAGGTGACGATATCGCCATGGCCCTGGTCGCGGAGCTTGCCCGCCGCCGCCGCCAGCTCGCCGGGGTCGGCCGCCAGCAACGCCGCCGCCTCATACTGGGCCAGCAGGGGCGCCAGCGGATGATCGCGCCCCGCCAGCGCACCCGCCGCGACCGCAAGGTCGATGGCGCGATCGACATCGAGCCCGATCGCATCATCGACGAACGCCGCCGCATCGGGCGCGGCATCGCGATGGCGGGCGAAGCTGTCCGGCCCGAAGGCGGGAGGAACGATCCGATCCGCAGGCATCAGCAGCAGGTTGGTCCCGTCACCCGCCGCGCACGGCGCGATCAGCGGCCCCTGCCCCGTGCGATAACGACCGACGATGCGATCGATGGCGGCATCGTCGATCAGGGCAAGATCGGCGGGAACCAGCGCGATATGCCGCGCGCCCAGCGCAAGCGCCCGATCCATGCCGGCCGCCATCGCCGCATTCAGGCCTTCGCCCGCATCGGCCACCGCCACCGCACCGGCTGCCTGCGCCGCCTCGGCCATCCGCGCATCGCCGGTGACGGCGATCACCCCAGCGAAATGCCGGCTGCGTGCAAGCGTCGCGATCACATGGCTCGCCATGGCGAGGACGAAATCCGCCCTGTCGCCACCCAGCACCTCCGCCAGTCGGCTCTTGGCCTCCGCCAGTCGCTTGACGGGCACGACCGCCCAGATTCCGCCTTCGCCCAGCAACGCCATGTCCCGTTCCAGATCGTCCCACCGGGGTAGATGCCCGTCCGGGGAACGCCTATTTCATAAGCACCAGTTCTTCGGACATAGAAGGATGAAGGGCCACAGTTTCGTCGAACGCCTGCTTGGTCAGCCCCGCCTTCACCGCCACGGCGGCCGCCTGCAATATCTCCGGCGCATCCGGCCCGATCATGTGGAGGCCCAGCACCTTCCCGTTTTCGGGGTGCACGATCATCTTGTAGAGCGCGCGTTCGTTGCGGTTGGCCAGCACATTCTTCATCGGCCGGAAATCCGACGTGTAGATCTTGGCATTGCCGAACTTGTTGCGCGCCTGCGCCTCGGTGAGGCCGACGCCGGCCAGCGGCGGGTGGCTGAACACGGCTGATGGAATGCACCCATAGTCCACCGTGGTCGGCTTGCCGCCGAACTGGGTGTCGGCGAAGGCCTGCCCTTCGCGGATCGCCACGGGGGTGAGCTGCACCCGATCGGTGACGTCGCCGACGGCGAAGATGCTGTCGCAGGAGGAGCGGCTATGCTCGTCCACCTTCACCGCGCCGCGCTCGTTCAGCTCGACGCCGGCATTCTCCAGGCCGAGCCCGCTGGTATGGGGCGTCCGGCCTATGGCATAGAGCAGCACGTCGCACGGGATGGGATCGCAACCGGTGACATGCACCAGCAATGATCCATCCGCCGCCTTCTCCACCTTCTGGAACGCGGCGTTGAACCGGAACTCGATCCCCTTCGCCATCGATATCTGAAGCAGGCGATCGCGGATCTGCTCGTCATAGCCACGCAGGATCTGGTCCGAACGGTTGATCAGCGTCACCTGCGATCCGAATTCGTGGAAGATGCCGGCGAATTCGTTGGCGATATAGCCCGCGCCCGCGATCACGATGCGGCGGGGCAGCGCTTCCAGGTGGAAGACCTCGTTGGAGGTGATGCCCAGTTCCGCGCCGGGACAATCGGGAATGGTGGGCCATGCGCCCGTGGCGATCAGTATCTTGTCCGCCGTCACCGTGCGGCCGGATGCCAGCAGCACCTCGTGGGGGCCGGCCACGGTCGCTCGCTCGCGGACGATCTCGACATTATTGTTGTTCAGCGTGTTTTCGTAGAGGCCGTTCAGCCGGTCGACTTCGGAAAGCACGTTATCGCGCAAGGTCGGCCAGTCGAACCGGCAATCGGGCACCTCCCAGCCGAAACGCCGGGCGTCCTGGAGGTCCTCGGCGAAATGCGCGCCGTAGACGAGCAGCTTCTTGGGCACGCATCCGCGGATCACGCAGGTGCCGCCGACCCGATATTCCTCCGCCACCGCCACCCTGGCGCCGTGCGCCGCCGCCACGCGCGAAGCCCGCACGCCGCCCGAACCGGCGCCGATGACGAAAAGGTCATAATCGTAACTGGCCATATATGCTCCGCAGGATCGCTTTCCGACAGGAGATAGGCAGCCGCCGGCCCGAAGGCCAACGGCTTGTCCCTATCGCTCTGATCGCCTTAGCCGAATGCGCGGGCGATCAGCGCCCGGGTCGAAGGATCGAAACGGTCGGTCCCTTCGGTTTCGATCGATTTGGCGATCTCCTTGCCCAGCTCCACGCCGAACTGGTCGAAGGGGTTGATGCCCAGCAGGGCCGCGTTGGCGAACACACGATGCTCGTAGAAGGCGATCAGCGCGCCAAGCCGGGCGGGATCGACGCTGTCGAGCAATATGGTGGTGGACGGCCGGTCGCCCGGATAGGCGCGGGCGGGATCCTCGCTCGCCTTGCCCGCCATCAGCGCGGCCCCTTGCGCGAAGGCGTTGGTCAGCAGCGCGCGGTGATGGGCCTCGTCCAGCGCATCCCCCGGCTCGATCGAGGCGATGAATTCCACCGGCACCAGATGCGTGCCCTGATGGAGAAGCTGGAACACCGCGTGCTGGGCGTCGGTGCCCACGCCGCCCCAGGTGATCGGCGCGGTGGGATGATCCACCGGCTTGCCGTCGGCGCGGACCCGCTTGCCGTTCGATTCCATTTCCAGCTGCTGGAGGTAGGACGGCAGCAGCCGCAGCCGCTCGTCATAAGCGAACACGGCCCGCGTCTCCGCCTGCCGGACGGCGGCGTAATAAAGGTCCACGAATGCGGCCAGCAGCGGCGCATTGCGCTCCGGCGGGGCCAGGCGGAAGTGCCGGTCCATGGCGGCGGCGCCTTCCAGCAGCGTCTCGAACGCATCCCAGCCGAGGGCCAGCGCCGCCGGAAAGCCGATCGAGGACCAGAGCGAATAGCGCCCGCCGACGCTTTCGGCGAAGGGCAGCACGCGTGTCTCGTCCACGCCCCATTCCACCGCGCGCTCGGGCGCGGCGGTCAGCGCCACAACCTGGCCATAGGGGTCCTCCACGCCCGCTTCCGCCAGCCAGGCCAGCGCGCTGGCCGCGTTCAGCATCGTCTCGGTGGTCGTGAAGGTCTTGGAGGCGATCACCACCAGCGTCGCCGCCGGATCGAAGCGGCGGAACACGGCTTCCAGCGCCGCTCCGTCGACATTGGATACGATGGCGACGTCATAGCGCCCCGAATCCCGGCCCAGCGCATCGACCAGCAGGTCCGGCCCCAGCGCCGATCCGCCGATGCCGATGTGCAGCACATGCCGGATCGGTCCCAGCGCGTCCGCCTCGATCGCATCGATCAGCGCCCGCATCCGGGCGTGGAAATGCCGGGCGCGGGCCACGCTTTCCGGGGCGCCCTGCCCCCGTTCGGCCGGATGCTCCGCCGCCCGTCCCTCGGTGACGTTGACGGCCGCGCCGCTGAACAGCGCCTCGCGGGCCTTGGCGAAGCCGGCGGCATCCGCCAGCGCGACGAAGCGATCGATCAGCCCGGCATCGAGATGCGTCTTGGAAAAATCGAAATGCAGGCCGCCTTCATCGATCGTCAGCCGCGAAAGGCGATCGGGCTCGGCCTGGAACAGCTCCGTCAGGCTGGGCCGCGCCGCTTCCTGAATTGCCTGCCACGCCTTTACCGTATCGACCATAGGGATCATCTCCTTGCGAGCGCCGGATCGATACAGGCTGCGGCACCGCGCCGCCACCGCTTTCGGCGCCCACGGCCGCCGATCGACGGCGAGATTGACCGCTTGACCGGAAGCCTGCCGCGCAGCACACCCGCGACATGCCAGACAGCGCTTCCGACTCCAGCCCCCGAGCATCCAAGCAAAAGTCGCCGGGCGGGATCATGGAGAATATCCGTTTTCTCCTCACCCTGCTGATCCTGGCTGTACTGTTGCGAAGCCTGGTGGTGGCGCCGTTCAACATTCCATCGGAATCGATGCTGCCCAGGTTGCTGGTGGGCGACTATCTGTTCGTCGCCAAATGGCCCTACGGCTATTCGCGCTACAGCTTCCCGTTCGGCCTGGCGCCGATCGACGGGCGTATCCCGTCCGGCGCGCCCGATCGCGGCGACGTGGTCGTCTTCAAGACGCCGTCGGACAACAGCACCGATTATATCAAGCGTGTGATCGGCCTGCCGGGCGACATCATCCAGATCAGGGGCGGGCAGATCATCCTGAACGGCACGCCGGTGCCGCGGGTCCGCGTCGCCGACTTCATCGATCCGGTCACGCCCAACAGCCCCTGCCGCCCCGAACCGGGCCTCAACATCGTCGAGGAAACGGCGGCCGACGGCAATCGCATCTGCCGCTACCAGCGCTATCGCGAAACGCTGCCCAACGGCCGCAGCTATGACGTGCTCGATCTCGGCAACGTGCCCTTTGCGGACGATACGCCCACCTACGTCGTGCCACAGGGCCATTATTTCCTGATGGGCGACAATCGCGATCGTTCGGCGGACAGCCGCTATCCCGCGCAGGTGGATGGCGCGATCGGCATGGTTCCCAGCGAAAATATCGTCGGCCGGGCGCTGGTGATGTTTTTCTCCACGGATGGCAGCGCCGAATGGCTGAAGCCGTGGACATGGCCGGGCGCCGTGCGCTGGTCCCGCCTCGGCGGAGGCTTCTGAAAGGATGGCGGCCCGGCCCTTGCGGTTAAGCAGGCGCTAACCTCGCCGGGTTAGCGTAGGCGGAATCCAAAGGGAGTATTCCGTCGCCATGGCTGGCGAGGAACAAAGGGAAGTGGACGAAACCGGCGCAGCCAAGACGGGCATGATCGGCCATGCCGATGCCCTTCGGCGCGTCAGCGGCGAGTTTGCGGATACGGCGCTCGAAATGGATTTCGCGCAGGAACGGCTGCCCGAAACGCTGCGCTATGCCCGGCTGCTGATGCTGGGCTCCATGGTGCTCAACACCCTGTTCCTGGCCAGCGACTGGCGCTTCCACGGCACCGCGCATTTCTGGGTGGCGGTGCCGGCGAGGCTCGTCACCATCCTGCTCGCCCTCGCCTGCTTCCTCGCGTTGCGCCGGGTTTCCACGCCGCGCGGGGCCACGCTGGTCATGGTCGCCTGGATGGTGGTGAACGCGCTGGCGGTGATGCTGCTTGTCACTTCGCACAGCCGGATCGCGCTGTTCGTCGTCATCATGCTGCCGCTCATCTACTATCTCGTCGTGCCCGGCCGCTTCTGGGCCGTCGCGGCCTGCGGCATCGCCTGCAGCCTGCTGATGTATCTGGGCTATGGCGAATATCGCGCCTCTCCCACCACGGCGGGCGGCCTCGCGCTGGCCCTGTTGATGCTCAACAGCGCGCTCATCATCGTCATATCGCGATCCAACCGGCTGGAACGGCTGCAATGGATCGCCATGCGTTCGGAACGGCGCATCGCCGCGGAGCTCGATCTCAGCCGCGAGACGCTTGCCCGCATGTTCGCGGCCAGCCCAATCCCGATGGTCATCACCGATCGGGAAACCGGCAAGGTGGTGGATGCCAACGACAGCTATCGCGAGCTTCTGGGCACCGATCCCATGGCCGGCCCCGGAACGCTCGAGCCCTTCTACGTCACGCCCGGGGATCGCCAGCGCCTGCTGGCGATGATCGACCGGGACGACAAGTTCGGTGATACCGAAATGCAGATCAGGACGGCGGATGGATCGCTGCGCACGGTGATCGTGAAGGCCAATGCGGTATCCACCCCGCACGGCCGCCGGATCATGGCGGGCATCATCGACATTTCCGATCGCAAGGCCGTGGAGCTAAGCCTGGAATGGCTGGCCTCCACCGATACGCTGACCGGCCTGCCCAACCGCCACAGCTTCCTCGCTACCGCGCGCGCGGCGATTGCCGCCGCCGAACAGACGGGCGTTCCCCTTGCGCTGCTGATGGTCGATCTCGACCATTTCAAGCGGATCAACGATGGCTGGGGGCATCAGATGGGCGACTGCGCCCTCCGGGCCTTCGCGGCATTGTGTCTGGAGCATCTGCGGGACGACGACATCATCGGCCGCCTCGGCGGCGAGGAATTCGGCATATTGCTGCCCGGCTGCGATGCGGAGGCCGCCCTCGCCGCCGCCGGGCGCCTGCGGCAGGCGATCGCCGGGATCATCGTCGATCCGCTGATCAGCGACGGGCCGCGCCTGTCCGCCAGCATCGGCGTGACGGTCGTCGCCCAAGGCGAAAGCGATCTGGAAAAGGCCATCGGCCGTGCGGACAAGGCGCTCTACGAAGCGAAGCGGATGGGCCGGAACTATGTCGTCCTCGATCCGCTTCTGGAAATCCCGTCCGCAAGACCGCACTGACGCGGGCTCAAAGCCCGGGGCGCTGGCTTTCGATCGCCTCGCGGATCATGGCGCGGGTGCGTTCTATCCGGGGATTGGCGCTGCGCCGCCGGACGATCTCGATCGCGGCCTCCAGCGCGGGTTCCACGATGCGGCGCGCCTTGGCCGCCGGCAGGTAGATATTCTCGCCGCGGGCGGCATCGCTCAGGGCGGCGGCGGCTGCGTGCAGAACTTCGTCACTGATTGCCACGAAACCCTCCTTCGCCCAATCAGCCGCCCATCGCGGAAAGTGGGGCCTGCGCTACAGGATCGCAAGCCCCTTCCGTCGGTTAGCAGCCCAATGGCGCGTGCAGCGGCCCTCAGCGCCCGCCCGTCTTGCGGACGGCGCCGGCATGGCGGCCGACGCTGCCCGAACGGCGCGGCGGGAAGCGGCGCTGCCGCTCGCCGGTGGCCGGGCGCTCGCCGTCATGACGGCGCGGCTGGCGATCGCCCCGCCCGTCGGAAGGCTGCGACGCCGCCGGCTTGGGCAGCTTCGCCTTCTCGGCGATGAAGTTTTCCGGCAGCGGCTGGATTTCCATCTTCACCCGCGTCAGCTTCTCGATGGCCCGCTGATAGGGCCGCTCGTCGTCGGCGATGAAGGCGATGGCGATGCCCGCCGCGCCGGCGCGC
Organism: Sphingomonas sp. MM-1; assembly: GCF_000347675.2. Lineage (NCBI taxonomy): Bacteria > Pseudomonadati > Pseudomonadota > Alphaproteobacteria > Sphingomonadales > Sphingomonadaceae > Sphingomonas > Sphingomonas sp. MM-1. The sequence continues at coordinate 266,714 of NC_020561.1, forward strand.
GCGGTGCGGCCGATGCGGTGGACATATTGTTCCGGCACGTTCGGCAGCTCGAAGTTGAAGACGTGGCTCACGCCGCCGACGTCGATGCCGCGCGCGGCGATATCCGTCGCCACCAGGATCTTGATCTCGCCCTTGCGGAAGGCGCCCAGCGCACGTTCGCGCTGGGGCTGGCTCTTATTGCCGTGGATCGCCTCGCAGCCGATGCCGGCGGCCTTCAGATGCTTCACCACCCGGTCCGCGCCATGCTTGGTGCGGGTGAAGACCAGCGCGCGATCGATCGGCTCGCTGCGGATGCGCAGGGTAAGCAGCGCCTGCTTCTCCGCCTGGTTGACGAAGGTGGCAAACTGCTCGACCCGCTCGGCGGTGGTCGATTGCGGCGCCACCGAAACCTTCACCGGATCGCTCAGGAAACGATCGCCCAGCTCGGCGATCGCCTTGGGCATGGTAGCGGAGAAGAACAGGCTCTGGCGCTTCTTGGGCAGGAGCTGGTCGATGCGCTTCAGCGCGTGGATGAAGCCCAGGTCCAGCATCTGATCGGCCTCGTCGAGCACGAAGATCTCGACATTCTTCAGGCTCAGCGCGCGCTGGTCGATCAGGTCGAGCAGCCGGCCCGGCGTGGCGACGAGGATGTCGACGCCCGCCTGAAGCTGGCGGATCTGCCGGTTGATCGGCACGCCGCCGAACACGGTCGCCACCGAAAGGCGCAGGAACTTGCCATAGGCGACGAAGCTGTCGGCGATCTGGCTCGCCAGCTCGCGGGTCGGCGAAAGCACCAGCATCCGGCAGCCCTGCGGCGGGCGGTGCTTGGGGTTGCTGGCAAGGATGGCGAGCGACGGCAGGGCGAACGCGGCGGTCTTGCCGGTGCCGGTCTGGGCGATGCCGCACAGGTCGCGCCCGTCCAGCAGCGGCGGGATCGCCTTCAGCTGGATCGGCGTGGGATTGGAGTAATTCTTGGCGGCGAGCGCCTTCAGGATCGGCTCGGGAAGGCCAAGATCGGTGAACTGGGTCAAGTATATAACTTTCGAATGCGGCCAGCGCCCACGACGCTTCATGGCGTGCGGACGGCAAGCGGGTTCGGATGACGACCCGCGTGAAAAGGGAAGCCTCAGGCTAGGGCGTCTCGAGGGAAGGAACCGGCCTGCCATTTGGAAGCGGCAGGAGATCACGCTGCTCCGATCCGGGCATGCGGGCTTGCCGCCTGCCGACGCTGCGTGCCACATAAGGCAGCTGGCGGCTTAAAGCAAGCGCGGGGCGCAGGCGCCCCTTACTCCGCCCCCGCCTGCTTCGCCCCGGCGCGCCTTTGTTCGGACCATTGGGTGATGCCGCGCCGGGCCTCCTGCACGAAGCGCGATCGCCGCACCCCTTCCAGGAACAGCCCGCCCACGATCTTGCCGATCACCCCCACCGGCCGGCGGAACTGCACCAGCAGGACGATGCGCGTCTCATCCGTATCGTTCTGCACCTCATGTTCGAACACGTCGTCGAACACCAAAGCCTTGCCTTCCTCCCAGCTGAGCCACTGGTCCACCACGCGCATCCGGCACTTGTCCTTCTCGCGCGGCACCTGGATGCCGAGGTGGCAGGTAAGGAAAGCCTTGGTCACCCCGGTATGGGTGGGAATGCGGGTGTTGGGCACGAGGATCGAGAAGAAGGCCGAATTCAGCCCCGGCACCTTCGACACCAGCTCGGTCGTGCGCGGGCAGGCCCGGCAATTATTCTCCTCGCGATAGCCGTAGCCGATCAGGAAGAAGGATCGCCAGCGCCCGGCGGGGGCGATGCGGCGGTGATCGGGTGAAACCGAAGCCAGCGGCGGCACCTCCTCGAGGTCCTGAAGCGCGGCTGCGGCCTCCGCCCGGATTTCCTCCCAATGCGCCTCCAGCATCTCGACCCAGGCGAACTCGCTGCGATCGAAAACCGGCCTGTCGCCGATCTTCGAGGATCGCGCGATCCAGCGGTTGGTGATCGGCTGCATGCGCTTGCCGAAGCGCATGATAAGGGGTTTCTTGGGAACCAGCGCCGAACTGGGCGCCAGGCGCGCATTGATATCGTCGGGAATGTCGGCCCGGCCGGTTGCCGCTTGCTCTTTCCCGTTGCTGATCGAATTCACAAATGCCCTCGACGGTTGTGAAATATTGCCCCTCGCCCATCGCTTGGTTAGCCGCGATCGCCGCCCTTCGCCAGCCCGTCCTGCCTCTCCATTTGCTCGCCGCGCCTGTCGCTGTATGTCTGGACGATCCTATCCGGGGGAATCGCAGATGCCTTCCAATTCCTTGATTTACGTGTCGCTTCTGGTGTCCGCCATGCTGCCGCACGCGGCGCAGGCGCGGCTCTCGCCGGCGGAATCGAGGATGGTGGAGACGGTCCGTTCGGAACAGGACCGGTCGATCGCGCTTCTGGAACGGCTGGTGAACGTCAACTCCGGCACCATGAACCTCGCCGGCGTCGAAAAGGTCGGGCAGATGATGCGGGCCGAGCTTGAGCCGCTGGGCTTCGACGTCCGGTGGGTGCCGATGGCGGCTGTCGGTCGCGCGGGCCATATCGTCGCCACCCACAAGGGAGACGGCAAGGGCAAGCGCCTCCTCCTCATCGGCCATCTCGATACGGTTTTCGAACAGCATTCCCCATTCCAGACGTTCGTCCGCAAGGGCGACAAGGCCGAAGGCCCCGGCGCGGGGGACGACAAGGGCGGCATGGTGGTGATGCTCGCCGCGCTCCGGGCGATGCAGGCGGCCGGCACGCTCAAGGCCGCCGATATCGAGATCGTCCTTACCGGCGACGAGGAAGATGCCGGCAGCCCCGTGGAAACGGCGCGCGCCGCCCTCGTCGAAGCGGGCAAGCGCGCCGACGTGGCGCTCGATTTCGAAGGGCTGGTGCGCGACGGCGGGCGCGACATGGGCTCTATCGCGCGCCGCTCCTCCTATAGCTGGACGATCACCGCCACCGGCAGGACCGGCCATTCCAGCCTGATCTTCACGCCCCAATATGGCGATGGCGCCGCCAATGAGCTGGCCCGGATCGTCACCGCCTTCCGCCAGGAGCTGCCCGAACCCAACCTCACCTTCAATGTGGGCCTGATCGCGGCCGGGGCCAATGCCTCGATCGAAGCGGATGGCGCGCGGGCCAGCGCATCGGGCAAGACCAACATCATCCCGGCCATCGCCATCGCCAGGGGCGATTTCCGCACCCTGACCAACGACCAGACGCTCCGTGTCCGCCAGAAGATGGAGGCGATCGTCGCGCGGCATGCCCCGGGCACGGATGCGAAGATCGAGTTCGAGGAAGGTTACCCCTCGATGGCCCCCACCGCCGGCAACCGCGCCGTGCTGGCGAGCCTCAACGGCGTCAACCGCGATCTCGGCCTGCCGGAAATGCCGGAGCTCGATCCGCTCAAGCGCGGCGCGGGGGACATCTCCTTCGTCGCCGGCGATGTCGATGGGCTGGCGGGCCTCGGCCCCTACAGCACTGGCGATCATGCGCCGGGCGAAACCGTCGATCTGCCCAGCATTTCCACCCAGGCGCAGCGCGCGGCGATATTGATGTCCCGGCTCAGCCGCGAACCGCGCAAGTAAAGCCGCCTTTCGCCCTTGATCGGCGGCGCCATCCGCCCCAAATGCGAACCATGCTGATCGAAACCGAAACGACGCCGAATCCCGCCACGCTCAAGTTCCTGCCCGGACAGGCGGTGATGACAGCGGGCACCCGCGATTTCGCCGATGCGGACGAAGCCGCGGCGTCGCCGCTGGCGTCCGCGCTGTTCAGCCTCGGCGATGTCACCGGCGTCTTCTTCGGCCGCGATTTCGTGTCCGTCACGGCGGCGCCCGGCGTCGACTGGCGCGATCTCAAGCCGCAGGTGCTTTCCGTCCTGCTCGATCACTTCTCCAGCGGATCGCCGCTGTTCGCGCCCGGCTCCGCCGCCGAAATCCTCGTGCCGGCGGACGAAAGCTTCGCCGAAAACCCGGAGGACGCCGATATCGTCGCCCAGATCAAGGATCTGATCGATACGCGCGTCCGCCCCGCCGTTGCGCGCGACGGCGGCGACATCGCCTATCGCGGCTTCGATCGCGGCGTGGTCTATCTCGCCATGCACGGCGCCTGTTCCGGCTGCCCGTCCTCGACGGCCACGCTCAAACAGGGCATCGAAACGCTGCTGAAGCATTATGTGCCGGAAGTGACCGAAGTCCGCGCCGCCTGATTTTCCGCGTCCATGTTCAACATTCAAAGGGGTTCATATGGCTGAGAAGCTTTCGGAGGAGGGCCTCGACCTCCTCTTTCGCAAGGCGCGTTCCTACAATGGCTATCTGGATCGTCCCGTCAGCGAAGATCAGCTTCACGCCATCTGGGATCTGGTGAAATGGGGGCCGACCTCGGCCAACATGCTTCCCGCCCGCATCGTCTGGTGCGTCAGCCAGGAATCGAAGGACAAGCTTGCCGCGCTGGCCAGCGGCACCAACGGCCCGAAAATCCAGAGCGCGCCCGTCACCGCGATCATCGGCATGGACATGGAATTTTACGAACATCTCCCCCGGCTTTTCCCGCACGCCGATGCGCGTAGCTGGTTCGCCGGCAATGACGCCCTGATCGAGGCTTCCGCCTTCCGCAACTCCTCGCTCCAGGGCGGCTATTTCATCATGGCGGCGCGCGCGCTGGGGCTGGATACCGGCCCGATGTCCGGTTTCGACAATGCCGCCGTGGACGCCGCGTTCTTCGCCGGCACCAAGGTGAAGTCCAACTTCATCTCCACGCTGGGCTATGGCGATCCCGCGACGATCTTCGATCGATCGCCGCGCCCTGATTTCAAGGATTTCAACAAGATCGTCTGATTCGATGGCACGGCCCGGCAGGGAATTGGTGATCGAGACCGCGACGGCCGCCTGCTCGGTCGCGCTGATCGAGGATGGCGTCGTCATCGCCGCGCTTCACGAAACGGTGGGGCGCGGCCATGCTGAACGGCTGATCCCGATGATCGCCGAGCTTCCCGGAGCGGGCCGTGCGGATGTGATTCGCGTCGATTGCGGTCCCGGCAGCTTCACCGGCATCCGGGTGGGCCTGGCCGCCGCCCGCGCGCTCGGCCTCGGCTGGGGCGTGCCGGTGTCGGGCTTCTCCTCGCTTTCCCTCATCGCCGCGGCCGTTGCCGATCCGCCCGCAACGCTGGCCGTCGCCATCGGCGGCGGGCATGGCGAATTATTCGTCCAGCGTTTCCGCACCGCCCCCCTGCAACCGATCGAGCCCGTCTTTTCGGCCCGGCCGGAGGCTGCGGCCCGGATCGGCGAGGCGCTGGTGGTCGGGGGTGGCGCGGATGCGCTCGTTTCAGCCCGGGGATCGGGCGAGGCGCGCGACGTCGAGGCGAATGCCGCGAACATCGCCCGCCTGCAGGACGAGCTGGTCGCCTTGCCGCCCCACCCCATCTATGTCCGCGCCCCCGATGCGCGGCCGCCGGATTGACGGGCCTGTCCACCAGGGCCGGGGGCGTGCTGCTCCGCGAGGGCGGCGCGCAGGACATCGCCGCGGTCATGACCGTCATGGACGCGGCCTTCGACAAGCAGTTCGGCGAGGCATGGAACGCCCAGCAATGCCTGGGCATCCTCGGGCTTCCCGGCGTCTGGCTGACGATCGCTTCGATCGGCGAGGATGCCGTCGGCTTTGCGCTGTCCCGCGTCATATTGGACGAGGCGGAACTGCTGCTGCTCGGCGTCTCGCCCCGCTTCCGCCGCCGAGGTATCGGCCAGGCACTGCTTGACGCCACGATGGAAAATGCGCGCCATCGCGGAGTGAACCATCTTCACCTTGAAGTCCGCCAGGGCAATCCCGCAATTTCTCTCTACGAACGCAACGGATTTTCAGAGGTAGGAAGGCGTGCTGATTATTATCGCGGCGCAGACGGCAGCCTATTCGACGCGTTCAGCCTGACGCGATCATTACGGCGAGATTGATTACAAAGGAATTTCGTCGAAAACGAGTTGCATTTCCGTTTCAGGCAATTCAATGCGATCCCATGGCCGGCACGAACGGATCGGCCGAATAATCATTGCCAAGGGTTCGCGAAATGAACGAAGACGCCGGTCTCACCGAGACCCTCATCACGCTCACCGCCGATATCGTGTCCGCACATGTGAGCAACAACAGCGTTGCGGTGTCGGATCTTCCGGCGCTCATCCAGAACGTCCACAATGCGCTGGCCAATCTTGGCGGTGAAGCGGCCGAACCCGAAGTGAAGCAGGAACCGGCGGTTTCGGTGCGCGCATCGGTGAAGCCCGACTACATCGTCTGCCTCGAGGACGGCAAGAAGCTGAAGATGCTGAAGCGCCACCTGATGACCCACTATCAGATGACGCCGGAACAGTATCGCGCCAAGTGGAACCTCCCGGCCGACTATCCGATGGTCGCCCCCAATTATGCCGAACAGCGCCGCACCCTGGCGAAGAAGATCGGTCTGGGCACCAAGCGCCGCAAGCGCTGATCCCGGCGATCCGCATGGCAAGGGGCCGGAGCGGGCGACAAGCCTCCTCCGGCCTTTTTGTTGGTGCCGAAGGGTGTTGCCCGCCCTTCCCCCTCGCGCCAAAAATGTCTAGAGCGGATATGCTTTACGAGGGCCGATCGGTTTCGTCCCGCGCCGGACATTCGGCGCGCGGCGATATGCCCGGCCCGCCCATCATCGCCCGCGCGGCGATATGCAGTGTCCAAGAGGAATCATGACGCGGAAGATCGATGTTGAAGCGCTCTGCGCCGAAAAAGGGCTTCGCATCACCGAGCAGCGCCGCGTGATCGCGCGCGTTCTTTCCGAGGCGGAGGATCATCCCGATGTCGAGGCGCTGCACGCGCGCGCTTCGGCGATCGATCCCGGCATTTCGATCGCCACCGTTTATCGGACGGTGCGCCTGTTCGAGGAAGCCGGCATTCTCGAACGGCACGATTTCGGCGACGGGCGCGCGCGCTACGAGGCCGCGGCCGAAACCCATCACGATCACTTGATCGATGTCGAAACCGGCAAGGTGATCGAATTCGTCGATCCGGAGTTGGAGGAGCTTCAGCGCAAGATCGCAACCAAGCTCGGCTTCCGGCTGGTCGATCACCGGATGGAACTTTACGGCGTATCGCTGGATCGTCCGCACTGACGGCATCCGCCCGCCGCGCATGATGTTCCGGCTGCAGCGCCGCCTCGCCCTTGCGGCTGGGAGCCTTATCCTCAGCCTGCCCGGCCATGCGGTGCATCGTATCGTTGGCCATCCCTCGCCCTGGGTCCGGCGCTTCCTGTGGCTGGCGGGCCGATCCTTCGGGCTAAGGACCCGGATCGCCGGCACGCCCGTCCGCGATCATGTGCTCTACGTCGCCAATCACGTCTCCTGGCTGGATATCCTGGCGCTGGGCGGGGCGACCGGCGCGGCCTTCGTTTCGAAGGATGATGTCGCCGGCTGGCCGGTCGTCGGCTGGCTGGCGCGCGAAGGCGGCACCATCTTCATCAGCCGCGCCGATCGCGCCGGGGTGAAGGGACAGGCCGATGCGCTCGGCGCGGCACTTGCCACCGGCAGGCCGGCGGCGCTGTTTCCGGAAGGGACGACCGGGAACGGCCGCGAGCTTCTGCCTTTCCGCGCTTCCTTGCTCGCCTCGCTCGATCGCGCGCCGCCCCATGTCGTGGTGCAGCCCGTGGCGATCGATTACGGCCCGGCGGCCGCCCGGCTCGCCTGGACGGATGGAGAGGCCGCAGGCACCAACGCCCGGCGCGTCCTCGGCACGGCGGGTTCGCTTGGCGTCACCTTGCGCTTCCTCGATCCGATCGATCCCCGGCTGGGCCGGAAGGCCGTGGCGCAGGCCGCACAGGCCGCGATCCAGGCGGCGCTTTTGGAAAGCGGCGCCTTGGTCTATAGCGCCGCGCCATGAACAAGCCCGCCCCCAAGACCTTCCACGTCAAGTCGTTCGGATGCCAGATGAACGTCTATGACGGCGCGCGCATGGCCGAATTGCTCGAGGCCGAGGGGCTGAGCGCGGTCACCGGCGCGGAGGAGGCCGATCTCGTCGTCCTCAACACCTGCCATATCCGTGAAAAGGCGGCAGAAAAGGTCTATTCCGATATCGGCCGCCTGCGTCGTGACGACGGCAGCAGCCCGATGATCGCGGTCGCCGGCTGTGTCGCCCAGGCCGAGGGCGCGGAAATTCCCCGCCGCGCGCCCAGCGTCGATATCGTCGTCGGCCCCCAGGCCTATCACCGCCTGCCCGATCTCGTGCGCGAGGCGCAGAAGGGCGGCCACGGCGCGCGCGCCGTCGATACGAACATGCCCGCCGAATCCAAGTTCGATGCCCTTCCCGCGCGGCGCAGGCAGGGGCCGACGGCCTTCCTCACCGTGCAGGAGGGCTGCGACAAGTTCTGCACCTATTGCGTGGTCCCTTATACGCGTGGCGGCGAGGTATCCCGCCCGTGGCAGGCCGTGGTCGACGAGGCGAAGGCTCTGGTCGATGCCGGTGCGCGGGAGATCACCCTGCTCGGCCAGAATGTGAACGCCTGGGAAGGCGAGGATGAGGCCGGTCGTGTCCAGGGCCTCGGCGGGCTGATCCGCGCGCTGGATCGCCTGCCCGGCCTCGACCGCATCCGTTATACCACTAGTCATCCCAATGACATGCGAGACGATCTTGTGAACGCGCATAAGGATGTGGCGTCGCTGATGCCCTTCCTTCACCTGCCCGTGCAGGCCGGCAGCGATCGCATCCTGAAGGCGATGAACCGCAGCCATACGGTGGAAAGCTATCTGCGCCAGATCGATCGTGTGCGCGCGGCGCGGCCCGACATCGCCATCTCGGGTGATTTCATCGTCGGCTTTCCCGGTGAGACGGAGGAGGATTTCGCGGCCACGCTCGCGCTTGTCGCACGGGTCGAGCATGCCCAGGCCTTCTCCTTCAAATATTCCCCCCGCCCCGGCACGCCCGCCGCGACGATGGGAGATCAGGTCGCGGCGGAAGTGATGGACGATCGGCTGCAGCGGCTCCAGGCCCTGCTCAACAAGCAGCAGCATGATTTCAACCAGGCCAAGCTGGGTATTCGGACCCAGGTGCTGATCGAGCGTGACGGCAAGAAATCCGGCCAGCGGATCGGCAAGTCGCCCTGGCTGCAATCGGTGATCGTCGAAGATGGCCCCGCGATCGGCTCGCTCGTCGATGTCGACATAATAGCCGCGGGGCCGAACAGCCTCACGGGTGCTATTGCATCCTAATTGCAATCAAGCGGATAAAACTTCCGCTCTGCAGCATCGGTCTCGGCATGGATTGATCGATCTCGTGATTTAGAGATATCGATGAGTCCGCATTGACAAGTGATCGAACTAAGTATTTCTTCCGTTCCAGTACCTCGTGTCTATAACAGGGAGAGACACGCATGGGCCGGAAATCCAAGCGCCTTCTTTCGGTGGCCGCGCTCCTTGCCGGGGCGGGGCTGATGATTGCTGCCACCAACGAAAGCTTCGCCGATCTCGTCAACAGGCTCCAGCGCGAAAAGCCGACCTTCGCCAAGCGACAGTCGGACCTGCTGGCCGCGCGTTACGATCTTTCCAATCGCCCGGCGCCTGGCGTCACCATGTCGAAAGGCAAGGCGATCCAGGGCGGCGTGCGCGTCCGCCTGCCTGCGGGCGTGAGCTGGGATCAGCTGGCGAGCCTTTCGCCGGAGGAGATACGCGACCGCGATCTGTGGCCGGCGGGCTTCTATCCCCTGCCCCACCCGCACCACGAAGCAGGCGGCATGATCTTCCCGCAGCCCACGATCGACGAGACCAAGCGGCAGACGCAGCGCGATCTGACCCGTTTCGATCTGGATTATGATCTGCCGCAGCACATGCTGCCGGAATTTCCGGCACCCATTTACCTCACGACGCGGCCCGATCTTGGCGACGTATCGAAGGGCCAGCTGGTAACGCTGGCCAATTATTACGGCATCTTCAAGGACGTGCTCAACCCGAAGCAATTGGAAGGGCTGCGCCTGCTGGTCACGCCCTTCCCGCAACAGCAGTTCAACCAGACGGAAGATCGCCGCGCGCTGACCGCCAATCAGGGCGTCGCCTGCTTCGATTGCCACACCAACGGCCACACCAACGCCGCCACCCACACCGTGGGCGACATCCGCCCGAACGAGCATCGCCATCGCATCGACACCCCGTCGCTGCGCGGCGTCAATGTCCAACGCCTCTTCGGCTCGCAGCGCGCGCTCAAGACGGTCGAGGATTTCACCGAGTTCGAGCAGCGCGCCGCTTATTTCGACGGCGATCAGGTTACGGCGGCCATGAAGGGCGTGAACCCGCTGGAACGCGGCAGCCAGGTCCACTTCATGAGCGAATTCCAGTCGATCCTGGATTTCCCGCCGGCGCCCAAGCTCGACGTGTTCGGCAAGCTCATCCCCGCCAAGGCGACGGAGAGCGAGCTGCGCGGCGAGGCGGTGTTCAATGGCAAGGGCAAGTGCGCCGTTTGCCATAGCGGCCCCTATTTCACCGATAATCTGATGCACAATCTCCAGGTCGAACGCTTCTTCAAGCCGAAGATGATCAACGGCCGCCTCGCTTCGGCCGACGGGCCGATCAAGACCTTCACCCTGCGCGGCATCAAGGATTCGCCGCCCTATCTCCACGATGATCGGCTGATGACGCTCGACGATACGGTGGAATTCTTCAACATCGTGCTGGGGACCAGGCTGACGACGGAAGAAAAGAAGGATCTGGTCGCCTATCTTTACACCCTCTGAACCCCCGGAGGGTTTCGCGGGTCGCAAAGGTGATGCGCCGCTGCATCGGTCGGGATGCAGCGGCGCATCGTCTTAACAGGCCCATTGCCGATCCGCCCGGAAAGCGCCACCTTGGCATTCGCGAGTCCCGCCTGGCCGGCGCGGCTGCACAGGGAGATTTATGTCGCGTAAGCCCGTACAAGCGCAGGCCGGCGATCGCGCCCGCCTGGAAATCCTGTTCGACAAACCCCAGCTGCTGGGCCGCCTGTTCGGCGAATATGACCAGAATCTCGTAGCGATAGAAAACCGGCTCGGCGTCTATATCGCCGCCCGGGGCAATCGGCTGCAGATCGAGGGCGAGGCCCAGGCCGCCGCCCGCGCTCGCGAGGTGCTGACGGGCCTCTACAACCGCATCGTCCAGGGGCAGGACATCGATGCCGGCGCCGTCGACGCGGTGATCGCCATGTCGGCCGAACCGACGCTGGACGGCATCATCCGCACCGACGTCAGCCAGCCGCCCGCCGTGCTGATCCGCACGCGCAAGAAAACCATCGTCCCGCGTTCCACCACCCAGATCCGCTACATGGAGGCGCTGGGCACGTCGGATATCATCTTCGCCCTTGGCCCCGCCGGCACGGGCAAGACCTATCTCGCCGTCGCGCAGGCCGTGCAGCAGCTCATCGCCGGCTCGGTAGACCGGCTGATCCTTTCGCGCCCGGCGGTGGAGGCCGGCGAACGCCTCGGCTTCCTGCCCGGCGACATGAAGGAGAAGGTCGATCCCTATCTCCGCCCGCTCTATGACGCGCTCTACGACATGCTCCCCGCCGAGCAGGTGGAACGCCGCATCGCCAGCGGGGAGATCGAGATCGCGCCGCTGGCCTTCATGCGCGGCCGCACGCTTTCGGATGCCTTCATCATCCTCGACGAGGCGCAGAACACCACGCCGGCGCAGATGAAGATGTTCCTCACCCGCTTCGGCATGAACAGCCGGATGGTGATTTGCGGCGATCCCCGCCAGGTCGATCTTCCGGTGCCCGGCAATTCGGGCCTTGCCGATGCGGTGGCGCGGCTCGAAGGCGTGCAGGGCATCGCCACGGTGCGCTTCGGCGCCGGCGATGTCGTGCGCCATCCGATCGTCGGCCGCATCGTCGAAGCCTATGAGGGCAAGGATGACGAAGCGTGATCGAAACCGCCGTTCAGGTCGAGCCGGCATGGGGTGATGCCGTGGATTGGGAGGCGCTGGCCGAGCGCGCGGTGCTGGCCGCCTTCCGTCACAGTCCGCACGGCTCCCTGGTGGACGATTCCGTCGCGATCGAGGTCTCGGTCCGCTATGCCGAGGATGACGAGGTGCGCGAGCTGAACGCCACCTATCGTGGCAAGGACAAGCCCACCAACGTCCTGTCCTTCCCCATGGTCCAGCCCGATCTTCTGGAAGGGCTGTCGAACAGCGACGATGGCGAGGTGCTACTGGGCGACATCATCCTCGCCCATGGCGTCTGCGTGCGCGAAGCCGAGGAAAAGGGCGTGGCGCCGGCCACCCACGCCACCCATCTCGTCGTCCACGGCACGCTCCACCTGCTTGGCTTCGACCATATCGACGAAGGCGAGGCGGAGGCGATGGAAGCGATCGAGCGCGCCGCCCTCGCCTCGCTCGGCATCGGCGATCCCTATGCGATCGAGGATGATTGAGCGGCCCGGCCGGCGCGATCGACGGGTGGGATATAGCGTCTCGACTCAGGCGGGATAGGACGGCTATTCTGTCCTTCCTGACAAAGGGGACTGAAACACCAATATCATGCCCGACGATTCCAGTAGCGGCGACAGTAGCGGCCGATTGTGGCGGGGCCTGCGCGCCCTTCTCTTCGGTGAGGAAAACGAGCCGACCCTTCGCGACCAGATCGAGGAAGCGATAGAGGAGCATGAAGGGGAGGCCCCCACCAAGGGCGATCTCTCCCCGATCGAACGGCAGATGCTGCGCAACCTCCTCCATTTCGGGGAGCGCACCGCCGGCGATATCGGCGTGCCGCGGGCGGACATCATCGCCGTGCCGGAAACGATCAGCTTCGCCGATCTCGTCGCCACCCTCGTCGATGCCGGCCACAGCCGGCTGCCCGTCTATCGCGAAAGCCTGGATGAGGTGATCGGCATGGTCCATGTGAAGGATGTCTTCACCATCCTTGCATCGGGCGGGCCGCATCCGGCCACGCTGGAAGGCTTGATCCGCCAGCCGCGCTATGTGCCGGAATCGATGGGCGTGCTCGATCTGCTTGCCGAGATGCGGGCCACGCGCACCCACCTCGCCATCGTGCTCGATGAATATTCCGGCACCGAGGGGCTGGTGACGATCGAGGATCTCGTCGAGGAGATCGTCGGCGAGATCGATGACGAGCATGACGAGGAGACGCAGGCGCTGCTCGTGCCGCTGGAAGACGGCATCTGGGAAGCCGATGCCCGTGCGGAGCTGGAGGACGTGGCCGAGATCATCGATCCACGCCTTGCCGAGGTGGACGAGGATATCGACACGATCGGCGGCCTGGCCTCGGTCCTGTCCGGCCATGTGCCGCAGATCGGCGAGGTCGTGACGCACAAGAGCGGCTGGCAGCTCGAGATCACCGATGGCGACGCCAAGCGCGTCTCCCGGCTCCGCCTGCATCCGCCGCGCGACCTGCCGGCCGAGGAGGAGTAGCGCGGCGACGGCGAATGCCATAGACTAGGCCCATGAAAATCCGCACGATCCTGATCCCTGTCCTCCTCGCCGGCGCCGCCTATGGCGGCTGGCGCATGCTCAACAACGAACATGCCGATCTCAGCGTCGATGCGGTGACGGGGGCGAACCCCACCATCGCCGAACCGAAGAAGCGGCTGCTGCCGACCGTGAAGGTGGCGGACGTTGTCGGATGGAAAGCGGGGGAAACGCCGGTCGCGGCACAAGGGCTGCGCGTCAACGCCTTCGCCACCGGGCTCGAACATCCGCGCTGGCTGCTGCCGCTTTCAAATGGCGACGTGCTGGTGGCGGAAAGCAACAGCCCGCCGCGCGACGGCGGCGGCGTGCGCGGCTGGGCCATGCGCTACATCATGGGCCGGGCCGGGGCGGGCGTCCCCTCCCCCAACCGCATCACCCTGCTGCGCGATGCCGATGGCGACGGCGTGGCCGAACAGCGCAGCGTGCTTCTTTCCGGGCTGAACTCGCCCTTCGGCATGGCGCTGGTCGGCGATCACCTCTACGTCGGCAACGCCGATGCCCTGGTCCGCTTCCCCTTCAAGCCGGGCCAGATGAAGATCGATGCGCCCGCCGAGAAGATCGTCGATCTTCCCGCCAATCCGCCGGGGCATTGGGCGCGCAACGTCGTCGCCAATGCCGACGGCTCGAAGCTCTATGTAGCGGTCGGATCGGCCACCAACATCGCCGATAACGGCATGGACGTGGAAAAGGACCGCGCCGCCATCTGGGAAGTCGATCCCAAGACCAAGGCGCACCGCATCTATGCCTATGGCCTGCGCAATCCCACCGGCATGGCGTGGGAGCCGACGACGGGCGCGTTGTGGACGGTCGTCAACGAACGCGACATGCTGGGCTCCGATCTCGCGCCCGACTATCTCACGCATGTCGAGTTGGGCGGCTTCTACGGCTGGCCCTATTATTACTGGCACGGCTACATCGACAATCGGGTCGAGCAGCCGGACGAAGACCAGCGCCAATATCTGGTCCGGCCGGATTACGCGCTCGGGCCGCATACGGCCTCGCTGGGCCTCAGCTTCGCCAAGGACGTGAAGCTCGGCTCGCGCTTCGCCAGCGGCGCCTTCATCGGCCAGCACGGTTCATGGAACCGGCGGCCTTTCTCGGGCTATAAGGTGATCTTCGTCCCCTTCGCCAACGGCAAGCCCGCGGGCAAGCCGATCGATGTGCTCACCGGCTTCCTTGACGACAAGGATCGCGCACGCGGCCGCCCCGTCGGCGTGATCGCGGATCGCACGGGCGCGCTGCTCGTCGCCGACGATGCCGGCAATGCCGTCTGGCGGGTCAGCGCCACGGACGCCGCTGCATCCGGGCCCGCGCCGGAACCGGCAAACTAAAAACGCTTCAACCGATAGAGCACGTGCCGGCGCAGCGGATGCGCCGCGTCCAGTGCCGGATGGTTGAAATCGGCAGCGGGATCGCGGCGGAACCCCAGCCGGTCCATCACCGCCTGCGATCGGATGTTCGGCACGGATGTGATGGCGATGACCTCCTCGCCCTGGAGGCGCTCCGCCGCATCCGCCAGCACGGCCCGCATCGGCCCGGTCACGTAGCCGCGCCCCCAATGCGCCCGACGGAGCCGCCAGGCGACCTCGATGGCAGGCGCGCAGGCAAGGTCCTCGCGCACGGGCTGCAGCCCCGCCGCGCCCACGGGCACGCCCTCATCGTCCACGATCGCCCACATGCCCCAGCCGCGCTCCCGCAGGCCGCCGAGCATGCGGGCGAAGGCGGCCTCCACCTGCTCGTCGGTCCAGGGGCCGGCCAGCCAATGCACGATATCGGGATCGGTTTGGATCAGGCGAAAGGCGGGCAGGTCCCCCTCCCGCCACGGCCGCAGGCGCGGGTGCAGCGTCTCCAACGGATCAGGCCCTGGCGAAAAGCTGGCCGAGATCGGCGAAGGCCTTGAACTCCAGCGCATTGCCGGAAGGATCGCGGAAGAACATCGTCGCCTGCTCCCCCGGCTGGCCGGCAAAGCGGATATGGGGCGCGATACCGAACGGAATGCCGGCCGCTTCCACCCGCGCCGCCAGCGCCTTCCAGTCCTCCATCGTCAGCACCACCCCGAAATGCGGCACGGGCACATCATGCCCGTCAACCGCGTTGCTTGCCCCGGCATGGCTGTTGCCCGGCCGCATATCGGGATCGAGGTGGGCGACGATCTGATGGCCGAAAAGATCGAAATCCACCCATTCCGGCGCGCTGCGCCCTTCCGGGCATCCCAGCACCCCGCCGTAAAAGGCGCGGGCGGCTTCAAGATCATGAACGGGAAAGGCGATATGAAAAGGACGAAGGCTGGTCATCGACCCAGCATAATATAAGTTCACGCCGTTGCGAAGCACAGACATGCACCAGAAACGATTCGCATATTATAAGCAACGCCCGGCTAATCATCGCGCTATTTGACGCGATTGACCAAAGAACCCGCGATAAATTGCGAATTTCAGCTTGGCTCCCCGCTTCACCGCACAGTAGCGCCCAGGGGCATAATATCGGCTTGCGGGGATGCCCTGGAAGCCCCGCCGGCCATCAGGCTGCCATTCCGGCCGATCCCCCCGAACAATCGGCCGGATCGCTCCAGGCCTGCCGCCGCCGTTCCCTTAACCTGCCCAACGGCGGCGGCAGTGTGGCCCCTTATTCGGCGGCCTGGGCGGCGGCCGGTTCCTTCCAGACAAGTATCGGCTTGCGCGCGGCCAGCGTCTCGTCCAGCCGCCGGCGCGGGGCCAGATGCGGCGCGGATTTCAGCGCCGGATCGCCCGCCTTGGCCCGTTCGCCGACGCTGCGCAGCGCGCCGATGAACTGGTCCAGCGCGGCCTTGCTCTCGGTCTCCGTGGGCTCGACCAGCATCGCTCCGTGGATCACCAGCGGGAAATAGACCGTCATCGGGTGGAAACCCTCGTCGATCAGCCCCTTGGCGATATCCAGCGTCGAAAAGCCCTCCGGCAGATTGTCGTCGGAGAACAACGCCTCGTGCATGCACGGGCCCGACGCCGCGAACGGCGCGTCCAGCACGCTTTCCAGCGAGCGCAGGATATAGTTGGCGTTCAGCACGGCATCTTCCGAAACCTGCTTCAGCCCGTCCGCGCCGTGGCTCAGCATATAGGCCGCCGCGCGGACGAACATGCCCATCTGGCCGTGGAAGGCGACCATGCGGCCGAACGATCCGGCATGATGCTCGCCCGCCGTCTCCTCCTCGACCAGGGCATAATGATCGCCCTGCTTCTCCACGAAAGGCAGCGGCGCATAGGGCGCCAGCGATTCGGAGAACACCACCGGCCCGGAACCGGGCCCGCCCCCGCCATGGGGGGTGGAGAAGGTCTTGTGCAGGTTGATGTGCATGGCGTCCACGCCCAGGTCGCCGGGCCGCACCCGGCCGACGATGGCGTTGAAATTGGCACCGTCGCAATAGACGAGCGCGCCCGCCGCATGCACCGCGTCGGAAATCGCCTTCATGTCCGGCTCGAACAGGCCGCACGTATTGGGGTTGGTGATCATCACCGCCGCCACGTCCGGCCCCAGCCGCGCCTTCAGCGCCTCCAGATCCACGCGCCCCGCCGCCGTGGCCGGGATATTCTCCACGGCATAGCCGCAGAAGGCCGCCGTCGCCGGATTGGTGCCATGGGCGCTTTCCGGCACCAGGATCACCTTGCGCGCGTCGCCCCGCGCTTCCAGCGCCGAGCGGATCGCCAGCAAGCCGCAAAGCTCGCCATGGGCACCGGCCTTGGGGCTCATCGCCACGGCGGCCATGCCGGTCAGCTTCACCAGCCATTCGCCGACGAGGTGGATCAGCGCCAGCGCACCCTGCACCGAATCCACCGGCTGGAGCGGGTGGATGTCGGCAAAGCCGGGCAGCCGCGCCATCCGCTCGTTCAGGCGCGGATTATGCTTCATCGTGCAGCTTCCCAGCGGGAAGAGGCCGAGGTCGATCGCATAATTCTGGCGGCTGAGGCGGGTATAATGGCGCACCGCCTCCGGTTCCGAAAGGCCGGGCAGGCCGATCGCGGCCGTCCGCTCCAGCCCGCCGAGCCGGCTCGCGACCTTGGGGGCTTCCGGCAGGTCCACGCCCGTCCGCTCGCTGTCGCCGATCTCGAAGATCAGCGCCTCTTCCAGCATCAGGCCCTTGTTGCCGGTGAAGGTCTTGACCGGTGCCGCCTCGCCCCCAGCCATTTCCGGGCGCCATCCGCTCTGGTTGATGCTCATCGCAGCGCCTCCTCCAGCGCATCGGCCAATTCGTCGACATCGTCCTCGGTGGTGGTTTCGGTCACGGCCACCACCAGCCCATTCTCCAGCGCTTCCACGCCCGGATAGAGCCGCCCCAGCGAAACGCCGCCGAGAATGCCGTCATCCGCCAGCGCGCGGACCACGGGCCGGGCCTCGCGCGAAAGCCGCAGGGTGAATTCGTTGAAGAAGGCACCGTTCACCAGGTCCACGCCCGGCACCTTCGCCAGCCTTTCGGCAGCCGCCACGGCCTTGGCGTGGTTCAGCACCGCCAGGTCACGCAGGCCGCGCTCGCCCAGCAGGGTCAGGTGGATCGAGAAAGCCAGCGCACACAGGCCGGAATTGGTGCAGATGTTCGACGTCGCCTTTTCGCGGCGGATATGCTGCTCGCGCGTCGAAAGGGTCAGCACGAAGCCGCGCTTGCCCTCGGCATCCACCGTCTCCCCGCACAGCCGGCCCGGCATCTGGCGCACATATTTCTCGCGCGTGGCGAACAGGCCGACATAAGGCCCGCCGAACTGCAGGCCGACGCCCAGCGCCTGCCCCTCGCCCACCACGATGTCCGCGCCCATCTCGCCCGGCGAGCGGATCGCGCCCAGCGCCACCGGCTCGGTCACGACCGCGATCAGCAGCGCGCCCATTTCCTGGCAACGCGCCGCCAGCTCGGAAAGATCGGCGACATGGCCCAGGATGTTGGGATTCTGCACGACCACGCAGCTCGTATCGCGATCCACCGCCGCGATCAGGCGGGCCAGATCGTCGCCCGGCGCGCCGTCGGTCAGCTCGGGAATGGCGGTTTCCAGCACGTCGCCGGTGAACTTCGTTATCGTCGTGCAGACCGACACATAATGCGGATGCACCCCGGCCGAGATCAGCGCCTTGGCCCGCTTGGTGATGCGCCGCGCCATCACGATCGCCTCCCAGCACGCGGTCGACCCGTCATACATGGAGGCATTGGCGACGTCGCAGCCCAGCAGGCGCGCGACCTGCGTCTGGAATTCGAACAGCACCTGCAGCGTGCCCTGCGCGATTTCCGGCTGATAGGGCGTGTAGGCGGTCAGGAACTCGCCGCGCTGGATCAGATGGTCCACGCTTGCCGGCACATGGTGCCGGTAGGCGCCGCAGCCCAGGAAGAAGGGGCTGTCGCCGGCGGCAAGGTTGCGATCGGCCAGCGCCTTGAGCTGGCGTTCCACCGCCATTTCGGGTGCATGCAGCGGCAAGCCGGCGATGGGGCCGGAAAGCCGGGCGGCCTCCGGCACGTCGACGAACAGGTCGTCGATCGATTGCGCGCCGATGGTCTGGAGCATCGCGCTCCGATCGGCATCGGAAAGGGGTAGATAGCGCATGTTAAGAGGGTTTCCTCATGCTGAATCTCAAGCGGACATAATCGGCAATCCACGTGCCGTCGGGTTGCAGCAGCTCCGGTTTCAGCCTCTCCTGCGTGGCGATCGCCACCTCGGCCTGCTCGGCCTCGGGCACGCCGACGTTGGTCATGAAACCGCCGCGAAAAGTCCTGATCCATCCGGCGGCACCGGCCGGAAGCGGCGTGGGGCGCGGGATCAGATCGACCTCGATGGCGACAAAGCCGGCCTTGGCATAGACCGCCGCGAAGGCATCCGGCGTCGGATACCATTGCGGGTCGTCAGCCGGCAGTGCGTAGCCGCGTGCCGCAAGCTCGGCATAGAGCGCCTCGCGCAGCCGGGCGACATTGCCGTCCCCGCCCATTTCCCCCACGAACCGCCCGCCGGGCTTCAACGCCCGGAACACGCCCGCCGCAACGGCATCGCCGTCCAGCATCCAGTGCAGCGCGGCGTTGGAAAAGGCCGCATCGAATTCCGGCCCGAAATCCAGCGCCTGTCCGTCCGCCACGCGCGCATCGATGCCGCGTGCCCGCGCGGCCGCGACCATCGCCTCGGATGCATCCACGCCGATCACCTCGGCGCCGGCATCCGCGATCTTCTCGGTCAGCACGCCGTCGCCGCAGCCAAGGTCCAGGATATGCTCCCCGGGCTGCGGATCGAGCAGGGCCAGCACCGGCGCGCCAAGGGCGGGGACGAAGGCGGCATTGGCCGCATAGTCCCGCGCTTCCCAGCGGCTGGTGGGGTTTACGCTCACAGCGTGTCCACGAACGCCTTGTATCCGGCTTCGTCGAGCAGGCCGTCCAGCTCCGCGGCATTGGCCAGCTTCAGCTTGAAGAACCAGCCCTCGCCCTCGGGCGCGCTGTTCACCAGCGAAGGATCCGCCTCCAGCGCCGCATTGCCTTCGATCACCTCGCCCGAAACCGGGGCATAGACGTCGGACGCGGCCTTCACCGATTCGACGACGGCGGCTTCCCCGCCCTTCGTCACGGCGGTGCCGGCGGCCGGGACCTCCACGAACACCACGTCGCCGAGCTGCGACTGGGCATAATCGGTGATGCCGACGGTCGCCGTATCGCCGTCGACGGAAATCCACTCATGATCCTTGGTGAAATAGAGCGTCATGGCTCAGGCTCCCTTGCGCACATAATTATGGGGGACGAAGGGCATGGCCGTGACCTTCGCCTGGAAAAGCTTGCCGCGCTGCTGCAGCGTCACCGCATTGCCCGCGGCCGCCAGCGGCGCCGGCACATAGGCCATGGCGATCGGCTGCTGCAGGCTGGGCGAAAAGCCGCCGGAGGTGACGCGGCCGACTTCGCTGCCCTCGGCATCCAGCACCACCGCGCCCTCGCGCACCGGCTGGCGGCCCTCGACGATCAGGCCCACCCGCTTCGCCGCCGGCCCTTCGGCGCGCTCGATGGCGATGCGGTCGGCACCGGGATAGCCGCCTTCCTCGCGCCGCCGCTTGGGGATGGCGAAGCCGAGGTCCGCCGAAATCGGCGTGGTATCGGGATCGAGATCGTGGCCATAGAGCGGCAGCCCGGCCTCCAGCCGCAGCGAATCGCGCGCGCCGAGGCCCACCGGCTTCACTTCGGGCTGTTCGCAGATCAGCGTGGCGATCGTCTCGGCGGCGGATGCCGGCAGCGAGATTTCGAAACCATCCTCGCCGGTATAGCCCGAACGGCTGATCCAGCAGGAGACGCCGCCCAGGCGGAAGGCCCCGGCGGTCATGAACACCAGCTTCTCGACGCCCGGCGCCAGCCGCGACAGCGCGTCCACCGCCTTCGGCCCCTGCAGCGCCAGCAGCGCCTGCTCGTCCATGTGGTTCAGCGTCACATGCTCGGGCAGATGCTCGTGCATATGGGCGATGTCGTCATATTTGGTGGCGCCGTTGACGACGATATAGAGATCGCCGCGCGTGCGGGTGACCATCAGATCGTCCAGGATGCCCCCGCTGTCGTTCAGCAGCAGCGAATAACGCATCCGGCCTTCGGTCAGGCCCTTGATGTCGCCGGGCAGCAGCGCTTCCAGCGCATCGTCCACGCCGTCGCCGGAAACCAGCAACTGGCCCATATGGCTGACGTCGAACAGTCCGGCGGACGATCGCGTCCACAGATGCTCGGCCATGATGCCTTCATACTGCACGGGCATCCAATAGCCGGCGAAGGGCACCATCCGCCCGTCCCGCGCGCGATGCCAGGCATCCAGCGGCAGGGTCTGCGGGGTTTCGTCGATGGATTCGTCGCTCATCGGGCTCTCCGTGCTCGTGGTCGGCGGAGATCGGCCGGACATGATCGTCGCGCCGTTCCGCCGCCCCCTCTGTCACGGAACCTGAGAGCTTTCGCAGGAACGCCAGCCGGCGCCCATGCTTACCCCTTCGGTGGGGCGGTGTCCCGCCCGCTTTCCAGAGTGCCGGTCGATCGGCCGCGGTCCTTTGGCCTGAGAGATTCCGGGGCGGTTGCTCCTTCGGCGGCGCCTGCCCGGCAAATCACCCGATGGCGATTCGCGATGGGCCGGCGCGCTCTCCCGCGCGATCGTCCGGGAATCTCTCCCCGGCGGCAAAGCCAGCCTTGGCGCGGGCGGCGGCCCGAGTCAACGCCGCCCGCTCCACCCGGCCCGTCTTTTCCGCCGCGGCTCAGCGCGTGGCGTTGTAGGAAAGCTGTTCCTGCGTGAGCTGGAAGCCGATCAGCAGCTCGAAGCTCGCCTTGCGCACCGCCGCGCGCACCGCCGGATCGGTGAAGGGATCGACGGCCGCATCCGCGTCCCCCGGCTTGCGCCGGCGCGTCACCTGCGCCTCGATCTCGGGCGGCAGCGTCGCGGCCGAGGCGGCGATGTCGGCGCGGCCGCCGCCGGTCGCCGTCGCGGTGGCCTGCCCGTCGGCGAAACGCAGCGCCACGCGGCTCACCTGCTTCGATACGACCTGGGTGCCGCCGCGCGTCACCGTCGCGAAATAAGGCAGAACCACCTCGCGATCGCCCTTGGTGTCGCTGCGCCGGGCCTGCACCTCGAACGTCGCATCGGTGACGATGCGTTCGCCCTGCTGCACGCAATTGTTGCGGAGCTTGGTGATGGTGGCGACCACGTCGATCGCGCGCGCATCGCGGCTGGCGGGCGGGTTGAACAGGGTCACGTCGCCGGTGTCGACCGGAATCGCCACCGCCGGGCAGGACGAGCGGACGGACTTGATGCCCCCCGTCTGGTCGAATTCGGTGCCGCTGGCGCAGCCGGCCAGGCCCAGCGCGACAAGGCTGATGGCGATCGTCTTGGGGTGGAACAAAGGGGCAATCCTCTAAAATCTGTGGGCCGGCGGCGGATGGCCGCGAGCGGGCCGGCGCGGATCATAGGAAGCGCCTTCCGCACAGGCAAGCAATCGCGTAGAGCCCCCAGCCATGCCAGACGTTTCCGTTGCCAGACCTTCGCTCCACCTGCTGATCGCGGCGCCCCGCGGCTTCTGTGCCGGCGTCGACCGCGCGATCCGCATCGTGGAGCTGGCGATCCAGCGCTACGGCGCGCCCGTCTACGTGCGGCACGAGATCGTCCACAACCGCTATGTGGTGGATGGGTTGAAGGCGCGCGGCGCGATCTTCGTGGAGGATCTGGACGAGGTGCCCGATGGCGTGCCCGTCGTCTTTTCCGCCCATGGCGTGCCCAAGGCGGTGCCGCACAAGGCGGAGGAACGCGGCCTCGAATATGTCGATGCCACCTGCCCGCTCGTCTCCAAGGTCCATCGCCAGGCCGAACGGCTGGTGGCGGATGGCCGGCATATCCTGTTCATCGGCCATCGCGGCCACCCGGAGGTGATCGGCACCTTCGGCCAGGTGCCGGAAGGGCGGATGACGCTGGTCGAAACGGTGGCCGATGCCGAGGCGGTCGAGCCCGCCGATGCCGCGAACCTCGCCTTCCTCACCCAGACGACGCTTTCGGTGGACGATACCGCCGCCACCATCGCCGTGCTCAAGCGCCGCTTCCCGGCGATCCTGGCGCCGCGCGGCGAAGATATCTGCTATGCCACCTCCAACCGGCAGGCGGCGGTGAAGGCCATCGCGGAGCAGTGCGATGCGATGCTGGTGATCGGCGCGCCCAATTCCTCCAACTCGCTACGCCTCGTCGAGGTCGCGGAGCGGGGCGGCATCCGCGCCCGGCTGATCCAGCGCGCGGCGGATATCGATTTCGGCTGGCTGGAAGGCGTATCGGTGCTCGGCCTCACCGCCGGGGCCTCCGCGCCGGAGATATTGGTGCGCGAGGTGGTCGATCATCTCGCCGCCCGTTTCGCGATCACCGAAGAGGAGGTCGCCACCGCCAGCGAAAGCATGGTCTTCAAGCTGCCCCGCGCGCTCGAAGCGGCCTGATACCGCCTGCCATCCGTTGCCCGGGCCGGGCCGGCGCGGGATAACATCGCCAATCATGATCCGGGGGAATGGATTTGGCCGTCTATACGCATGTGCCCGCCGAGGAGATGGAAGCCCTTCTCGCGCGTTACGATGCCGGCACGCTGGTTTCGGCGAAGGGCATCGCCGAAGGCGTGGAAAACAGCAATTATCTGGTCGATACCAGCAGCCACCGCTTCATCCTGACCCTGTATGAAAAGCGGGTGGACGTGGCCGATCTGCCCTTCTTCCTGTCGCTGCTCGATCATCTCGCCGACAAGGGCCTGCCCGTGCCCCGCGCGCTGCGCGATCGGCAGGGCGTGCAGTTGCAGACCGTATCCGGCCGGCCCGCCTGCCTGATCGAATTCCTGAACGGCGTCTCCGTCACCCATCCCACGCCCGCGCAGGCGCATGCCACCGGCGTGGCGCTCGGCCGGATGCACGCCGCGCTCGCCGATTTCGGCGGACAGCGCGCCAATGCGCTGGGGCCGGACGGCTGGGTTGCGCTCGCGGCGCGCTGCGGCGACGATCTCGATGCCATCGCCCCCGGCCTGAAGGCACGGGTGTCCGAAGAGCTTGCCTACCTCGCCGATAACTGGCCGGGGGAACTGCCGCACAGCGTGGTCCATGCCGATCTCTTCCCCGATAACGTGCTGATGCTGGGGGATGAGGTTTCGGGCGTCATCGATTTCTACTTCGCCGCGCGGGAAGTCCGCGCCTGGGACGTTGCCGTCACCCATGCCGCCTGGTGCTTCGAAAATGACGGCACCGGCTTCGATCAGAATCGCGCCGCCGCCCTCATCGCCGGCTATGATGCGGCGTTCGGCCTCTCCTCGGCGGAGCGGGCCGCCTTTCCCGCGCTCGCGCGCGGCGCTTCGCTGCGCTTCCTCCTCACCCGCGCCTGGGATTGGCTCAACACGCCCGCCGATGCGCTGGTGACGCGGAAGGACCCCCTCGCCTTCCTCCGCCGCCTCGATTTCTATCGCGATGCCGTGCCGGGGGCGCTGGGCCTGTGAACGATCTGCCGCATGTGGAAATCGCCACCGACGGCGCCTGCAAGGGCAATCCCGGCCCCGGCGGCTGGGGCGCCGTGCTGCGCTTCGGCGATCGGGAACGCGATCTTTCCGGCGGGGAGCCGCTCACCACCAACAACCGCATGGAATTGATGGCGGCAATCCAGGCCCTGGAAACCCTGAAGCGCCCCTGCCGCGTCACCCTCAGCACCGACAGCCGCTATGTGATGGACGGCCTCACCAAGTGGATCAAGGGCTGGCTTCGGAACGGCTGGAAGACATCCGACCGCAAGGACGTGAAGAATGCCGATCTCTGGCAGCGCCTGCTGGCGGCCGCGGAACCGCATCGGGTGGAATGGGTTTGGGTGAAAGGGCATGCCGGCCACCCGGACAATGAACGGGCCGACAAGCTCGCCAGCGATGCCGCCATCGCGGCGGGGAGGATGAGCGGGGGCAAATGAGGTTTCGCAAGCGCGACGTTCTCCAGTTCGGCGCATCCCTGCTCATCGGTTCCGGCGCTGCATTCGCCTTCCAATATTTCCGGCCGATCGGCGAGCGGGTGGGCGGATCGCCCACGATCGAAGGCATATTGGCCGATCCGGATGCCCCCCGCATCGGCCCGGCCGCCCCCGCGCTCACCATCGTCGTCTTTAGCGATTATGACTGCCCCGTCTGCCGCCAGTCCTACGATGCGATGCGCGAGGCGCTGGCCGGGCGGCGCGACGTCAGGATCATGTTCAAGGAATGGCCGGTGCTCGGCCCCAATTCCGAACGCGCGGCCCGCGTCGCGCTCGCCGCCGATCGCCAGGGCATCTATGCCGCCTTCCACGAACGGCTGATGCGCCGCCAGGGCCGGATCGACGACAACCTGCTCCGCATGGCGGTGGAAGGCGCGGGCGGGGACTGGGCCAGGATCGAATCCGATCTCGCGGCAAACGCGCCCGCCATCGATCGCGCGCTTGCCCGCAACGCCACCGAAGCCTTCGCGCTCGGCCTGTCAGGCACCCCCGCCTACCTCATCGGCCCGCTGCTCGTGCGCGGCGGCCTGAACGAGGCCGGCTTCCGCCAGGCGTTCCGCGACGCGAAGCGCTGAACATGTTGGCGGCGCTGGCGGAATTTCCGCCCGCAGCCCCTTGTGAGGCGGCCGGAAATCGGGCCATTGTCCGCCGCCACAAGGCCCGCCCACGGGTCGATGAAAAGGGATGATCGATGCGCTTCGGATTTTTCGCCACCGCCCTCCTGCTCGCCTCCGTGGCGCTGCCCGCTCATGCGGCCGCGCCGGCAAAGGGTGATCCGGCGCAGGAAAAGGCCGCGCTCGATCTGCTGGTGAAGTCGATCGGCTTCCGCACCGTCCAGGGCCAGGGGCAGGTTCCGGCCTATGCCGAATATCTGGCCGGCGTGCTGAAGGCCGCCGGCTTCCCGGCCGAGGACGTCGTCGTCACGCCGCGTGGCGAAACCGCCACCCTCGTCGCCCGCTATCGCGGCACCGGCAAGGGCAAACCGATCCTCCTTTCCGGCCATATGGACGTGGTGGAGGCCAAGCGCGAGGATTGGGAACGCGATCCCTTCGTCGCCGTCGTCGAGAACGGCTATGTCTATGGCCGTGGATCGGCGGACAACAAGGCCGGCGTCACCGTCATGGTGGAAACGCTGGCCCGGCTGAAGCGCGAAGGCTTCCGCCCCGGCCGCGATCTCATCCTCGCGCTTTCGGGTGACGAGGAAACCGATATGGCCACCACCGCCGCCCTCGCCCAGGAACTGAAGGGCGCGGAGCTGCTGCTCAACAGCGATGCCGGCGGTGCGCTGCTGGATGAGGAGACCGGCAGGCCCACCGTCTATGGCCTCCAGGCCGGCGAGAAGAGCTATGCCGATTTCCGCATCGCCTTCACCAATCCCGGCGGCCATTCCAGCCGTCCGTCCAGCGACAATGCGATCTACGATGTCGCCCGCGCGATCGATGCCGTTGCCGGCTATCAGTTCCCCGCGCAGATCAACGAACTGACCCGCGCCACCCTGAAGGCGGCCGCCGTCGATGCCCCCGCCCGCACGGCCGATGCGATGAAGCGTTTCCTCGCCAACCAGGCCGATGCCGATGCCGTCGCCACCCTGTCCGCCGATCCCGAATGGATCGGCACCATCCGCACCACCTGCGTGCCGACCATGCTGGAAGGCGGCCATGCCCTGAACGCGCTGCCGCAATCGGCGGCGGTGATGGTCAATTGCCGGATCTTCCCCGGCGTCTCGATCGATACGGTCAAGGCGAAGCTTGCCGAGCTTGCCGGCCCGAAGGCGAAGATCACCGTGCTTGGCGACCCTGTCGCCAGCGATGCCTCGCCGCTGCGGCCGGATGTGATGGCCGCCGTCCGCAAGGCGATCGACGCCCGCTCGCCCGGCCTGCCGATAGTGCCGCAAATGTCGTCGGGCGCCACCGACAGCGTATATTTCCGCGCGCTCGGTATCCCGAGCTATGGTGTCGGCGTCACCTACATGAAGGCCAGCGATGATTTCGCCCATGGCCTCAACGAACGGGTCACGGTGGAATCGATCAACGGCGGCCTCAAGCAATGGTA
Organism: Sphingomonas sp. MM-1; assembly: GCF_000347675.2. Classification (NCBI taxonomy): domain Bacteria; kingdom Pseudomonadati; phylum Pseudomonadota; class Alphaproteobacteria; order Sphingomonadales; family Sphingomonadaceae; genus Sphingomonas; species Sphingomonas sp. MM-1. Next base: position 293,667 of record NC_020561.1, read on the forward strand.
TGTCCTGCTCAAGGAACTGGCGAAATAAGCCGCATTCTCCCTGACAGGGCCATCGCGCGATGAGCCGCCGCCACGACGCGCTCGTCATCGGCGGCGGCCATAACGGGCTGGTCTGCGCCTTCTACCTCGCCCGCGCGGGGTTGAAGGTGCGGGTGCTGGAACGGCGCGGCATCGTCGGCGGGGCCGCCGTCACCGAGGAATTTCATCCCGGCTTCCGCAATTCCACCGCCAGCTACACGGTCAGCCTGCTCCAGCCGAAGGTGATCGCGGACATGCGGCTCGCGGATCACGGCTATCGCGTGATCGAACGGCCGATCAGCAATTTCCTGCCGCATGACGGCGGCTATCTGAAGCTGGGTGGCGGCACCGATCGCACCCGCGCGGAATTCGCCCGTTTCTCCGCCCATGATGCGGATGCGCTTCCGGCCTATGAAGCCGCGCTGGAGGACGTCGCCGCGCTGCTGCGCAAGCTCGCCCTCCGCGCCCCGCCCAATGCCGGCGGGGGCTTGCGCGCGCTGCTTGCCGCGGCGGCACAGGGCCGCCTCGCCGCCGCCCTGCCGCTCGACCGCCAGCGCGACATGCTCGACCTGTTCGTGAAGAGCGCGCGCGACTTCCTCGATGGCTGGTTCGAGAACCCCTATGTGCAGGCCGCCTTCGGCTTCGATGCCGTGGTCGGCAACTATGCCAGCCCAGATACGCCGGGCTCCGCTTATGTCCTGCTCCACCACGTCTTCGGCGAGGTGAACGGCAGGAAGGGCGCCTGGGGTCATCCGGTCGGGGGCATGGGCGCGATCACGCAGGCGATGGCCGCCGCCTGCGCCCGGCACGGCGTGGAGATCAGCCTCGACGCCCCCGTCGCCCGCCTGCTCGTCGATGGCGGGCGCGTCGCCGGCGTCCGGCTGGAAAGCGGGGAGGAAATCACGGCCCCGATCGTCGCCGCCAATGTCGGCCCGGCCCTTCTCTACCGCCGCCTCGTCGACCGGTCCGACCTGCCGGCCGATTTCGCCCGCCGGATCGATCGCTACAAGACGGGATCGGGCACCTTCCGCATGAACGTGGCGCTGTCGGAACTGCCCGATTTCACCGTTCTGCCGGGCCGGGAGGCCGCCGATCACCACCGGTCCGGGATCATCATCGCGCCCACGCTCGATTATATGGACCGCGCCTATGCCGACGCGCGGGCGCACGGCTGGTCCCGCCAGCCGATCGTCGAGATCACCATCCCCTCTACCGTGGACGACAGCCTCGCCCCGCCCGGCTGCCATGTCGCCAGCCTGTTCTGCCAGCAATTCGCCCCCACCCTGCCCGATGGGCGCGATTGGGACGGCGAGCGGGAGGCGGCGGCCGATCACATCATCGCCACCGTCGATGCGCATGCCCCCAATTTCAAGGCTTCAGTGATCGCCCGGCAGATCCATTCCCCGCTCGATCTCGAACGGAAGTTCGGGCTGGTCGGCGGCGATATCATGCACGGCCACATGTCGCTGGACCAGCTATGGGCCGCGCGGCCGATGCTGGGCCATGGCGACTATCGGGGGCCGATACGGGGGCTCTACATGTGCGGCGCGGGCACGCATCCGGGCGGCGGCGTCACCGGCGCGCCCGGCCACAATGCCGCCCACGCCATCCTCGCGGATCGATCGTTCCCCGCCCGCCTGCTGGGGCGGCGGTCAGGGTAGCCGCGCCTTGGGGAAGCCCTGCCAGCAATCGTCATAATCGGGCTGCAGCTCGGCCAGCTCCAGCGCCTGCGTCGTCGGCACGAACGGCCAGCGGCTCTCGAACATGAAGGCCATCGTGCCTTCGATATGATGGGGCTGGAGCACCGCCTCGCTCGCCTTCACCCATGTCGCAAGGTCCGGCCCGTGGCTCGCCATCAGATTGTGGATGCTGAGCGCGCCGGGCGCGAAGCCGTCCGCCTTGGCGTCATAGGCGCCGTGGATCAGCCCCATGCACTCGCTCATCACATTGCGATGGAACCAGGGCGGCCGGAACGTATCCTCCGCCACCATCCAGCGCGGCGGGAAGATCACGAAATCGCAATTGGCGGTGCCCGGCGTGTCCGAAGGCGCGGTCACGACCGTGAAGATGGAAGGATCGGGATGGTCGAAGCTCACCGTGCCGATCGTGTTGAACCGTGCCAGATCATATTTCCACGGCGCGAGATTGCCGTGCCAGGCCACCACGTCGATCGGGCTGTGGTCCAGCGCGACCGTCCACAATCCGCCCCGGAACTTCTGGATCAGCTCGAACGGCTCGTCCCGATCCTCGAACCGGGCGACGGGCGTCAGGAAATCGCGTGGATTGGCAAGGCCGTTGGACCCGATCGGCCCCAGTTCCGGCAGGCGGAAGGCATGGCCATGATTTTCGCCGACATAGCCCCGGCCCGCGCCATCGGGCAGTTCGGCGCGGAAGCGCACGCCGCGCGGCACCAGCCCGATCTCGCCGGGCGCAAGCTCCAGCACGCCCAGTTCGGTCAGCAACCGCAATCGCCCCTGCTGGGGCACGAACAGCATTTCGGCATCGGCATTGAAGAAGGCGCGCGCCTTCATGTCGCGATCGGCGCGATAGATGTGCACCGTCACCCCGTCCATGCCGGCGGGGTCGCGGTTCGACGCCATGGTCGTCATGCCGTCGATCAGGTCCACGCCTTCCTTGACGGAATTAAGCGGAGACCAGCGCATCCGATTGGGCGGCAGCGGCCGATCCCACCCGGTCGGTGCGAAGGCCGGCGCACCGGCATAGGGCCGGTAGGCGCCGTGCATCCCGCTCGGCCGCAGCCGATAGAGCCAGCTCCGCCGGTTCTCCCCGCGCGGCGCGGTGAAGGCGGTGCCGGAAAGCTGCTCGGTATAAAGGCCGAAGGCCGGCCGCTGCGGGGAATTCCGCCCCTCGGGCAGCGCGCCCGGCACCGCCTCCGTCGCGAAATGGTTGCCGAAGCCGCTCAGATAATCGGGCATCGCCGCCTCCCCAGCCTGAACGCTCAGGCCTCCGCCTTCACCGGGATCACGCCGCGGCGGATCTGGTCCAGCTCCAGGCTTTCGAACAGCGCCTTGAAATTGCCCTCGCCGAAGCCTTCGTTGCCCTTGCGCTGGATGATCTCGAAGAAGATCGGCCCCACCATATTCTCGGTGAAGATCTGGAGGAGGATGCCCCCGCCCGTTTCCGGCGCGCCATCGATCAGGATGCGCCGCTTGCGCATCTCCTCCACGTCATGGCCATGGCCGGGCAGCCGCTTGTCGATCATGTCGAAATAGGTGTCCGGGCTGTCCTGGAAGCGCACGCCGTTGGCGCGCAGCCTGTCCACCGTGGCGAAGATGTCGTCGGTGGCCAGCGCCAGGTGCTGGATGCCCTCGCCCTTATATTCCTTCAGGAATTCCTCGATCTGGCTGTGCTCGTCCTGGCTTTCGTTCAGCGGGATGCGGATCTTGTCGTCCGGTGCCGTCATCGCCTTGGAAAACAGGCCGGTCGCCTTGCCCTCGATGTCGAAATAGCGGATCTCGCGGAAGTTGAAGATCCGTTCGTAGAATTCCGCCCAATGGGCCATCCGCCCGCGATTGACGTTGTGGGTCAGGTGGTCGAGCGTGTGCAGCCCCACCGATCGCGCATCGCGCACGGCACCCGGCACCGGCTTGAAATCCACGTCGTAGATTTCCTGCGCGCCGTAGCGATCGACCAGATAGAGGTTCGATCCGCCGATCCCCTCGATCGCCGGGATGTTCAGTTCCATCGGCCCCACCGGCCCTTCCACCGGCTTGGCGCCCCGCTTCACCGCTTCCTCGAACGCCCTGGCGGCATCCTTGACGCGGAAGGCCATGGCGTTGGCGGAGGGGCCGTGCGCCGCGCGGAAATCGGCGACCTGGCCCGAGGGCTCCATGTTGAGCAGGAAATTGATGTCGCCCTGGGCGTAGCGGCGGACATTCTTGGATCGGTGGTCGGCCAGATGGGTGAAGCCCATCGCCTCGAACAGCCCGGCCAGCGCCTGCGGGTCCGGCCCGGTGAATTCCACGAACTCGAACCCGTCGAGCCCGAGCGGATTGTCATGCGCCTCGGTCATCACTCTCACTCCTGAAACAGACCGATATCGTATCAATGGAAACTATATGTCGCAAGCCTCGGCGGCGGCCTGCACCCGCCGCAACAAGCTGTCCAACGCACCGCGTTCCCATTCGGCCAGATCGGCCAGCAAGCGGGCCTCCATCGCCAGCGCCTCGGGCGCCACGGTCTCGTAGAGCGCGCGGCCCTCCGCCGTCAGCGCCAGCCGGTGCGATCGCTGGTCGGCCGCATCGGCCGCCCGCGCCACGAAACCGCGTGTTTCCAGCGCCTTTGCCGCCCGGCTCACCGTAACCTTATCCAGCTTCGTCCGCTCGACGATGCCGCGCGGGGCCAGCGGCTCGCTTTCCCCCAGGATGGCGATCACCCGCCATTCGGCGATGCTGATGGCGAAGCGCCGCTGGTAGAGCGTGGCGATCACCGCGCTTACCGCATTGGTGGCGACGGAGAGTCGATAGGGGATGAAACTATCGAGATGGAGCGCGCGATCGGTCATGGCCCTTATCATGCCCGATCCGAAATCATGTTTCAAACGAAACGATATTGCTGGCAATCGGCGCACCACGCCATATCACGGCCTTCGACAGCCACCGGCCGTTTCGGTATCGTATCGCGATTCGCCGGAACGAAAGCCGGCCGGGTGACGGGGTCGCAACCGCATCGAAAGGATTTGCCCCCATATCCGGGCCGGCGAATCCGCATCAACAAGGGGCGTCGGGGACGGGGCATGGCCAGCGCCATAGCCCGCCACGACGGGGTGGGAGACGAAGTTGCGCGATTTTTACCGGGTCCGCTCGGCCTTTGCCGTGGGTGTGGCGCTCGCCTCGCTGATATCGCCGGCCCTCCTGTCGCCCGCCATGGCCGCGCCGGCCGATCGGCCCAGCCTTCAGGACAGCTTCCGGCTCGGCAGCGGACAAGGCGTGCTCTGCCAGGTCCAGTCCGCCACGCTCGACCCGGCGGTCAAGGGGATGTTCGACCGCGCCTACGCCATCGTCTGCCGCGATGCCGCAACGCCGGTCGGCCGCCTCTACGCGCTGCGCACCCAGGGCGATGATCCCGCCGCCCGCCTGCGGGCCATCCGCCAGGATCGCGTCGCCTGCCCCGCCCCGGCCACCGTGCGCAGGGCCGACCTTGCCGATGTCGGCGCGGTCGACGTCACCGATTGCAGCCTTGCCGGCAGCGATGTCGGCTACCGCATCTATGCGGCGCCGCGCGGCCGCACGCTCTATGTCGCCGAAGGGCTGGCGGGCTATGACAGCGCGCTCGCGCTCGGCCTGCGCACCATCGTCGCCGATCGCATGATCGAGGGAACGGTCGACGTCGCCACCACGGCCGTGTCCGATCCCGCCGCCTTCGCCCGCGTCCAGGCCGGCGCGCTCGATCTCGATAGCGCGCTGGCGGAAGGGTATCGCCGCAACAACAGCGGCTCCTATGCCGAGGCGGCCGAATTCTTCGATGCCCTGTTCCAGCGCGCCGAAGGCAGCCGCATCAGCCAGGCCGCGCTGGGCGAATATGTCGTCAACCGCGCGCTCCAGAAATCGAACCTGGGCGAATTCGCGGAGGCCGACGCCCTCTTCGTCCAGGCCGGGATGATCCCCACGTCCGATCCGGTCCAGCTTCGCCTGCGCCGCAATTTCCAGGCGATGCACCTCATCAACCAGCGCAAGCTGGCCGAGGCGTCGTCCGTGCTCGATCGCCCGCTCGCCCCGGTCGGCGCGACCAACGCCGCCGCCACCGTCGCCGGCCAGATCGACGCCGAGGCCGCAGCCGAACTGAACGGCGGCGCGCCGCTCGTGCGCCAGATCGGCGGCGGCCAGGCGGCGGCGCTCACGCCCGTGGAAAAGGCCGCGATCCTCGATGCGCAGGCCCTCCAGCTTCACGGCACGATCCTCCGGCTCGATGGCAAGCCCGATCCCGCGCGCGGCGCCTTCACCGAAACCCTGGCGCGGCTGACGGCCATTCGCGGTGGCCGCGTCAGCTCGATCACCCGCCTGCGCACGCAGACGATGGCGGAGCTTTCCGCCGTCGCCGAGGCCGAGGGCAATCAGGGGGAGGCGGAAGCCCTGCTGCGCGACGGCCTCGGCCTGCTCCGCGCCGAATATCCGGGCTCGATCGCCGTATCGGCGGCGGAAGCGCGGCTTGCCGCTTATTATGTCCGGCGCGGGCGCGACGACGCCGCGCTCGATCTCTATCGCGGCGTGGTCCGCTCGGTCACGTCGAGCGGGGCGAGCGCCACCGGCTTCGAAAATCTCCTCGCCCCCTATTTCGGCCTGCTGGCCCGGCTGATCCCGGAACGGCCGGCGCTGGTGGAGGATTTCTTCCTAGCCAGCGAAACCCTCGTCCGGCCCGGCGTCGCCGACACCCAGGCCGTGCTCGCCCGCGAACTCAGCGGCGGCAGCGACGAAGCCGCCCGCCTTTTCCGCCAGGCTGTCACGCTCACCCGCGATATCGAGCGCGCGCGCATCGAATATGCCCGCCTGGCCGCGATCCCCGAGCCGACGGAGGATGATCGCGCCCGCATGGCCGCCTTGACCGCCCAGTTGCGCGGGCTGGAGGCCGATCAGGTGGCCACCCAGGCCAGGCTGGGCGAATATCCCCGCTATCGCGCGGTCTCGACCCAGGCGATGCCTCTGGCCGATCTGCAGAAAGCCCTCCGTCCCGGCGAGGCCTATCTGAAGCTGGCGGTCGTCGGCAACGCTATCTACGGCATCTGGGCCACGCCGGATGGCGCCACCGCCTACCGCGCCGGCATCACCGCCGCCGATCTCGATCGCAAGGTCGATGCGCTGCGCGATACCATCTCGATCGAGGAGAATGGCGAGCGGCTGACCTACCCGTTCGATCTCAGGCTCGCCCGCCAGCTCTATCTCGATCTCCTCGGCCCGGTCGATGCCCGGCTGGCCGGTGCGCAGCACCTGATCTTCGAGCCCGCCGGCGCCATGCTCCGCCTGCCGCCCGCCCTGCTCGTCACCGATCAGGCCGGCGTCGATGCCTATTATGCGCGGATCAAGGCGCCCAGGGCGGACGATTTCGATTTCCGCGGTGTCGCATGGCTGGCGCGCAAGGTGGATATCAGCACCGCCGTTTCCGCCCGCGCCTTCCGCGACGTGCGGGGCGCCGCGCCATCGGCCGCGAAGCATGAATTTCTCGGCCTCGGCCAGAATGCGCCGATCACGCCTTTCCTGAAGCTCACCACCGTGCGGGGCGTCTCCACCGACGGCGCTGTGGATTGCGATTGGCCGCTGGCCGCGTGGGACAGCCCGATCCAGGCGACCGAGCTTCGCACCGCCCAGACGATCATCGGCGACAGCGGATCGGCGGTCATCACCGGCGAGGCGTTCACCGATACCGCCGTCATGGGCCGGCAGGATCTGAACCAGTATCGCATCCTCCATTTCGCCACCCACGGCCTCGTCACCGCGCCCCGGCCCGAATGTCCGGCTCGCCCCGCGCTCCTCACCTCCTTCGGCGGGGCGAAATCGGATGGCCTGCTGACCTTCAAGGAGATTTACGATCTCCGCCTCGATGCCGATCTCGTCATCCTTTCCGCCTGCGACACGGCGGGCAAGGCGACGGTGGCGGCCACGCGCGAGGCCGGCGTCACCAGCGGCGGCGGCAATGCGCTGGACGGGCTGGTCCGCGCCTTCATCGGCGCCGGCGGCCGCTCGGTCCTCGCCAGCCACTGGCCGGCGCCCGATGATTATCGCGCCACCGAACGGCTGATCGCGGGCCTCTACCAGGCTCCGCCCGGCACCTCGGTCGCCTCGGCGCTCCGGTCCGGCCAGCTCGATCTGATGGCGGATGCCACCACCTCGCACCCTTATTATTGGGCCGATTTCGTCATCATCGGCGACGGCGCCCAGCCGGTCCTGAAATCGCGCTGATCGCCATGGCGGCGCCCGATCAGCCCGCCCCCGCGGCGACGGGCGGGATCGCCCGCAGGCTGCGGCGCGTTTTCCGCCGCATCGGCCCGTGGCGGATGGCGATCACGCTCGCCTTCCTCGCGCTCGCCATCTTCATCGCCCGCTATAGCTGGGAAAAGGTGCCGATCGCCGCCGATATCGAGCGCATGCTCTACGATATCCGCGCGACCTCCACGGCCCCGCTTGCCGAGCAGGACGATCGCATCGTCATGGTCGTGTTCAACGATCAGACCCTGATCGAGACCGGTCGCCGCTCGCCGCTGGATCGCGTCACGCTGGCCAAGGCGCTGGCGAAGCTGGACCGGATGGGCGCCAGGGCGATCGGCATCGATATCCTGATCGATCAGGCGACGCCGGAGGATGCCGGCCTCGTCGCCGCGTTCAAGGCGATGCGCACGCCCACCCGGCTCGCCTTCGTCTCGGCCGCCACCAATCCCGATTATGTCGAATATGGGCAGGAGGAATTCCTCCGCGCCTTCCAGAAATCCATCGCCGGCGGCGCGGTGGAGCCGGCGAGCGTCCTCCTCGAATCCGATCTTACCGACAATGTGATCCGCAGCTGGCCCAACCAGCCGGCCAGCCTGCCGCCGCTCCTCGCCAACGCGCTCACGCCCGTCCATCCCGAGTTTCGCAACTATACCGGCGCCGTCCGCTTCCGCGCGCCGCTCGATCCCGAACGGCCGGTCTTCGCCAAGCTGCCGATCCAGCTCTTCACCGGTGATTTCCCGGAAGACGTGCTGCGCCAGCAGATCGCCGGCCGCTACGTGCTGATCGGCGGCGACATCTTCGACGTCGATCAGTTCGAAACGCCGGCCACCCGCATCCGGGGCGGCACCACCATCGGGCTGGAAATCCACGCGAACATGCTCGCCCAGTTACTGGACGGCGCGCTCTATCGCGGCGTGCCGGGCTGGATATTGTGGGCGGCGGCGATCCTGGTCGTGGTGATGGGCGGGCTCACCAGCATGCTCGACGTGCGGCCCTGGCTGCTCGGCCTGATCCTCCTCGCCCAGATCGCGTTGATCCTGCTCATCCCCTATTGGGCGCAGGCGAGCGGCATCGATACCCAGCACCTGCCGGTCTTCGGCTGGATCGCCGGCTGGTTCCTCGCCTTCGCCGCCGTCGGCACCGCGGCGCGCGCGGTGGGATCGGAGCAGCGCCGCTTCGCCCAGTCGGCGCTCGGCCGCTATCTGCCGCGCGATGTCGCCAGCCTCATCCTGCGCGATCCCGACCAGCTCGCGCTCCACGGCGAGAAGCGGGAGATCTACGCCCTCTTCACCGATCTCGAAGGCTTCACCAAGCTCAGCCACGCCATCGCGCCGGAAATGGTGGCCACCCTCCTCAACCGTTATCTCGACATGCTGAGCGATATCGTGCTGCGCCACGGCGGCACGATCGACAAGTTCGTCGGCGATGCGGTGGTGGCCTTCTGGGGCGCGCCGATCGCCCGCCCCGACGATGCCGATCGCGCCGTCATGGCGGCAATCGCGATGTATGAGGCGGGGGAGGAATTCCGCCGATCGGTGCCGGAAGGCGTGCCGCCGATCGGGCGCACCCGCGTCGGCCTGCATTTCGGCGAGGCGATCGTGGGCAATTTCGGCGGCGAGGGCCGCATCCAATATACCGCGCTCGGCGACAGCATGAACGCCGCCGCGCGGCTGGAAAGCGCGAACAAGCAGCTCGGCACCGCCGCGCTGGTGAGCGAGGCCGTCGTCCGCCGCACGTCGGCCGTTCCCTTGCGCCCGATGGGCCGGGTCACGGTGCGCGGCCGATCGACGCCGTTCGCGATCTTCGAGCCCGTGCCGCATCTCGACGGCGCGGTTGTGACATCCCTCACAGCGTCGGTCGCGCGCTTCGACCAGGGAGAGACGGCGGCGCTCGCCGAACTGGAGCGCTATGCTGCGGACCATCCCGAGGATGTGGCCGTCGCCAATCTGATATATCGTCTGCGCAAGGTGGGACCGGGAGGAAATTTTGTTCTGGATTGATACAGTTAAGCCGCCCACGGCGATGGCCGTGCTGATCGCGGCCATGCTCGCCGTCCCGGCTTCGGCCGCCACGCTCGTCGTCCGGTCCAGCGGCCCATCGGCCAAGGCCTATCCGGCCGGCCGCCAGCTCGCGGACAACAGCCGGATCTCGCTCCAGGCGGGCGACCAGGTCGTCATCCTCGACAGCCGCGGCACCCGCACGCTGAAAGGCCCCGGCACCTTCAGCCCCAACGTCGCCACCAACCGGCCCAGCGACTCCCGCGAGACCTTTGCCGAGGTTTCCAGCCGCCGCGCCCGGCCGGGGGCGACCCGCGCCGTGCCCAAGCCCACGGAGGCGGCGGCGGAGCCCGATCGCAGCCCCAACATCTGGTTCGTCGATGTCGAACGGTCGGGCACGGTGTGCATCGCCGATACCGATGCCGTCACGCTCTGGCGCCCGGCCGGCACCGCCGCTGCCGCCACGCTCACCAACGTCGCCGATGGCAGCAGCGAGAAGATCGAGTGGGCCGCCGGCCAGTCGCGCAAGGCATGGCCCGCCTCGCTCCCGGTCAGGGATGGCGCCAGCTACAGGATCGCCTGGGACGGGATGAACCTGCAGGGCGAGCTGCGCTTCGCGCTGCTCGATCCGGTTCCCGCCGGGCTGGAGGACATGGCCTCCCGCCTCATCACCAAGGGCTGCGAGGCCCAGCTCGATCTGCTGATCGAAACGGTGGCGATGCCGGAGGCTGCGGCCAGGCCGAAGGGATGATGGTTATCGCCCGCTTGTCGCTTGAAAAGCGGGGGGTGGGCTGATAGCCGCAGCGCCGTCGATCCGGGCCAACCGGTTCCGAAGGGGGCGATCTTCGTCATCGCAGGCATTTCCGGGCGGCCTCGTCGCCGTCGCCCGGCACGCGGCCGGACACGCCGGAAAGGCGGGCGCCGCACGACAAAGCGCAAGGGGAGCGCGCATGAAGTCCTTGGGTAGGTCCAACGCATCCTGTTTCGTCCTCGCGGGCCTGCTGGTTTCCGGGGCGCCGGCGGCCGCCCAGGTCGCGCCGCCGCTTCCGCCGGGCGCCATCCCCGGCGCGCCGACGCGGGAGGAGATCGAACGCGCGCCCACGGCCCCCGTGGCCCGCCCCCCCGCCCGCCTCACCGTGGAAGGCGGGATCGAGCGCGCACCCTGCCCGCTGGCCGGCGATCGCTTCAAGGATATCAGCGTCACCCTGTCGGCGGTCCAGTTCGATAATCTCCGCGTCGTGCCGGCGGAAATGCTGCGGCCCGCCTACGAAGCCTATATCGGCCGCACCGTGCCGATCGCCGCCGTGTGCGAGATACGCGATGCCGCCGCCACCATCCTGCGCCGCGCCGGCTATCTCGCCGCCGTGCAGGTGCCGCCGCAGCGGATCGAGAACGGCGTCGTCCATTTCGACGTGCTGATGGCGAAGCTGGTGGGCGTCCAGGTGCGCGGCGATGCCGGGCGGTCGGAAAAGCTGGTCGCTTCCTATCTCGAACGGATCAAGGGGCAGGAAGCGTTCAACGAGAAGGAGGCCGAACGCTATCTCCTCCTCGCCCGCGATCTTCCCGGCTTCGATGTCCGCCTCACGCTGCGCCCGGCCGGCACGGTTCCGGGCGAGGTAATCGGCGAGGTCAGCGTCCAGAAGACGCCCTTCGTGATCGATGCTAGCGTCCAGAATTTCGGCTCGCACGAGGTCGGCCGCTGGGGCGGCCAGCTTCGCGGCGAATTCTATGATCTGCTGGGCCTCGGCGATCGCGCGATCATCGGCTTCTACGCCGCGCCCGAGTGGGACGAGCAGCGCGTCCTCCAGCTCGGCTACGACATGCGGATCGGCAGCGAAGGGCTCACGCTGGGCGGGCGCTTCACCTATGCCTGGTCGGAACCCGATCTCGGCGCCTCGGTGAACGGGCGGATCAAATCCGAAACGCTCGTCGCCGGCCTGGAAATGGCCTATCCCGTGCTGCGCCGGCAGAATGTGAACCTGCGGGCGGCGGGCGGCTTCGAATATATCGATCAGGATGTGCGCTTCGGCGGCGGCAGCGGCGGGCTGCTCCCCCTCACCCGCGATCGGCTTCGCGTGGCTTATGGCCGCGTCGATTTCGACATGATCGATCGCACCAGCCTCGCCAGCGTCGCCGGCTATAGCGTCGCGGAGCCGCGCTGGCGCTTCGGCGGATCGCTGGAATATCGCATCGGCCTCGACATCTTCGGCGCCAGCGACGGCTGCGGGGCGAAGCCCTATCTCGCCTGCTATCTGAACGGCGCCGTGCCGCCGAGCCGGGTGGAGGCCGATCCCACCGCCTCGCTCGTCCGCTTCAGCGGCTTCGGGGAATTCCGCCCCATGCCCGCCCTCGCCTTCACGCTTTCGCCGCGCCTGCAATATTCGGGCAGCGCGCTCCTGAGCTACGAGGAATATTCGGCCGGCAACTATACGATCGGGCGCGGCTACGATCCGGGCGCCCTGATCGGGGACAGCGGCGCCGGCTTCCAGGCGGAGGTGCGGATCGGCCACATGGCCCCTCGCTCGCGGGACGATCTCGCCTTCCAGCCCTTCGCCTTCTTCGACAAGGCGTGGATCTGGAACCGGCACCCGCCGGTGGCCCCGCTCCATGCCGATCCCCAGCAATTGTCCTCGGCCGGCGGTGGCGTGCGCTTCGTCTATGGCGATCGCGCGCGGCTGGATGTCACGCTCGCCAAGGCTTTGGAGAAGATACCCAGCGGGCTTTCCGAACGGCGGCCCGACGCCCGCCTGCTGATATCGCTGACGACGCGCCTCTTTCCCTGGTCGCGATGATGGGAGCCTTGGGGATGAAGCGCCATTCAGAAGGAAAGAGGTTGAACATGTCCGCCATGGTCCTTCAGCCGAAAGCATTGCGGCCGCGCCGCCCGCTCCTCTCCTCCAGCGCGATCGCGGCGATCGCGGCGGCGGTGGCGCACGGGCCGGCGGCGGCGCAATCCTTCCAGGGCGGCGTGATCTCCTCTACCCCGGGCGTGACCGTCAACAACGGCATACCCGGCCAGACGACGGTTACGGTCAACGCCCCCAGCGCGATCATCAACTGGCGGCCGGACGACAATGCGGCCGGCGGCGCGCCCATCGAATTCCAGCCGGCCGGCACCTCGGCCACCTTCCAGGGCGCGAGCGACTTCACCGTCCTCAACCGCATCCTTCCCGATGGTGCCGCCGCCGGCCGTTCCGTGCTGCTCAACGGCAATATCGGCAGCAGCGTGGATGGCGCGCGGGGTGGCGCGGTCTGGTTCTACAGCCCCAACGGCCTCATCATCGGCTCCCAGGCCACGATCGACGTCGGCAGCCTGCTCCTCACCACGCGCGATCTCGCCGATGCCGATTTCCTGGACGGGAACGGCATCTACAATTTCGGCGCGGCCGATAACAGCCGCTCCACCGTCACCATCCAGCCGGGCGCGCAGATCGACGCGCGCTACGATTCCGGCCTCGGCGGCGCCTATGTCGCCGTCGTCGCGCCGCGCATCGCCCAGGGCGGCAGCGTGCGGGTCGACGGATCGGCCGCCTATGTCGCCGGCGAACAGGCGCGCATCACCATCAATAACGGCCTCTTCAATATCGAGGTGCAGAGCGGCAGCGCGGTCAACGCCGGCACGGCGGGCGACGATGTGACGCTCTCCCACACGGGCTCCACCACCGGACCGGCCTCCAGCGGGGCCGGCGATCCCCAGTCGATCTACATGATGGCCATTCCCAAGAATGTCGCCGTCACCATGCTGGTGGGCGGCACCGTCGGCTATGATGCGGCCTTTGCCGACGTCCAGAACGGCACCGTCGTGCTTTCCGCCGGATCGAACCTCGATAGCAGCGGCAATCCCTCCACCGGCCCCGCCAGCGGCGTCGGCGCCGGCATCCGCGTCGAAGGCGGAACCTTCACGTCGCAAACCGCGCTATATGCCCGCACCGATGCGCTGGTCTCCACCGCCGGCGGCCCGCTTGCCTTCGATCAGGGCCTGTCCGTCACCGCCGGCCGCAATGCCGTGCTGCAGGCGGGCGCCGGCGATTCCCTTACCGTCGGCGGCAACCTCTTCGTCTCCTCGCTCAATCGCGACGATGCCGGCGGCGCCCTGCGCGGCACGGCCGCCGTCGATGTCGGGGCAGGCGCCTCGCTTTCGATCACCGGCGTCACCACCATCGATGCCTCCATTTTCGATTTCGGCAACGTCCAGGGCGGCACCGCGCGCCTGACGGGGGCAAACGGCGCATCGATCGATACCCAGTCGCTGTTCATCCGCGCCGGCGCCGACAGCTTCGATGGCAGCGCGCGCGGCGGCGATGCCCTCCTCTCGCTCACCGGCGCCACGCTCGATGCCGGCGATATCTTCATATCGGCCGGTGCCAGCGGCGGCACCGAAGATATCGCCGCGGATGCGTTCGGCGGCAACGCGACCGTCACGCTCGCCAACGCCTCGCTTTCCGTTTCCGGTCAACTCTATGTCGATGCCAGCGGCTTCGGTGGCAATGCGCAGCAGAGCGGCGGCACGGGCGGTTCCGGCACGGGCGGCAATGTCCGCCTCTCCGTCACCGGCGCGGCCAGTGATATCCAGGTCGACGGCCAGATCAGCCTCGCCGCGCGCGGCGAAGGCGGCGGCAATGGCAGCGATAGCTTCGGCAACGGGATTACCGGCGGCAACGGCACCGGCGGCACCGCGATCTTCGATCAGTCGGCGGGCGCGCTCAGCGCCGGCGGCCTCCTGCTCGATGTCGCCGGCCTGGGCGGCAACGGCACGGATTCCGCCGAAACGGGCTTTACCGGCGGCTCCGGCGGCAACGGCACCGGCGGTTCGGCGGCCGCCACCCAGACCGGCGGCTCGCTGTTCCTCGGCGGGCTCGATGTCCTCGCCAACGGCATCGGCGGCTTTGGCGGCCGGGGTTTCGATTTCGGCTATGGCGACGTCATCGACGGCGGCGATGGCGGCAGCGGCGCGGGCGGCAACGCCACGGTGGCGATCGGTGCGCTTTTCGCCGCCGGGTCGATAATCCTCGATGTCAGCGCCACCGGCGGCGAAGGCGGCCAATCCGATGCCGGCATGGCCGGCAATGGCGGCAGCGCCTTAGGTGGCGGGTGGAACGGCACGGGCGGCGGCTCGCTCAGCTTCGCTGATGCCACGCTTTCGTCGCTCGGCTCGGTCGCGGTCCTCGCCGATGCGGCGGGCGGCGCCGGCGCGATGCGCGGCGGCGATGCGTCCGCCGGCCGGGCCGCCCTCTCCTTCCGGGATAGCGGCCTGGTCAACCTCCCCTCGGCAACGATCGACGTCAGCGCGCGCGGCGGCGATGCATCGGCCACCGGCGGCACGGCGGGATCGGCCACGGCCGGCAGCGGCGCCTTCACCGCCAGCGGCAGCTCCATCTCGTCGCAAGCATTCTCGTTCGCGATCATTGCGCGCGGCGGCGACGCCTTCGACGTCGGCCACGGTGGCGACGCCACGGGCGGCTCCATGGAATTCCGCCTCGCGGATGGCGATCTCTCGCTCGGCGGCGGGCTCGATATCCAGGCCGATGCCGGCGGCGGCTCCGGCCGGTTCGGCGGCAGCGGCCATGGTGGGCGGGTTGCGGTCGATATCGATACCGCCACGCTCACCCTCGGCAGCAATGGCGGCATCCTGCTCACCGCCGACGGCACGGGCCGGGGCATCGGCAGTTCCACGGACTTCACGTCCGACGACATTGGCGGCAGCGCCACGGGCGGCACCGTCAGCCTCCGCTTATCGAACACCACCCAGTCCGTCGCCCGCGGCGTGACGCTCAGCGCCTCTGCCGAAGGCGGCTCCAGCGGCGGCGCCGGCGGCAGCGGCTCGGGCGGCGACATCAGCCTCGCGCTGGAAAATGGCGCGTTCCTCGATATCGGCAACGGTCTCACCTTCGACGCATCCGCCCGTGGCGGAGACGGCACCGTCGGCGGCGCGGCGGAGGGCGGCGATATCAGCCTCGCGCTGTCCGGCGGCGCCCGCCTGTCGGCCGCGATGGCCATCGATCTGGATGCCACCGCTTATGGCGGCATCGGCGGCTATGCCGGCAATGGCGGCGACGCGCGGGGCGGATCGATCCTGCTCGATATCGCCGCCGCATCGGCGGAAAGCCTGATCGATATCGGCTACGGCATCGTGGCTTATGCCGATGCCTATGGCGGCGGTTCGACGGGCCAGACCTTCTCCAGCGAAGGTTTCGGCGGCACCGGCGGCAGCGGCACGGGCGGCGACATCCGCGTCAACCTCGCCAGCGGCGGCATCGGCTCCGCCTTCTCCAGCACCTTTTCCGCCATCGGCAGGGGCGGCAATACCGCCAGCAACAACGGCAATGCCGGCACGGGCATGGGCGGCAATATCGAGGTGAGCCTTGCCGGCGGCACCTTCGCCTTCGCCGGTCTCAGCCTCGATACGGCGGGCATCGGCGGCAATGCCGGCGAGTCCGGCTATGGCGACGGCGGCGATGGCGGCGCCGGCACCGGCGGCATCGCCGCGCTGCAGATCGGGCCGGGCGGCGTGCTGCAGACCGATTATCTCGACATCATCGCCAGTGGCACCGGCGGCGATGGATCGGTGGGCGATCTCGCGGCCGCCGGCACGGGTGGCGCGGGCCGGGGCGGCACGGCGTCGCTCCTGATCGAAGGCGGCGCCTTCAGCGGCATGGGCATAACCGTCTCCGCCGATGCCGATGGCGGTTCCGGCGGCGGCGCGTTGGGCGATGCCCCGGCCGGCATCGGCGGTGCCGGCACCGGCGGCTCCGCCACCTTCCGCCTCGCCGGCGGCACCGTGGAAGTCTCGGGTGCCACCGTCAGCGCATCGGGCAATGGCGGCTTTGGCGGCTATGCCAGCGGAACGGGCACAGGCGGTGCGAACGGCGGCACCGGCACCGGCGGCACGGCCAGCCTGCGGGTCGAATCCGGCAATCTCGCCGCCGGCTACCTCTCGGCGATCGCCGATGCCCGGGGCGGCTATGCCGGCTACGGGATGTTCGATGGCCCGCTGGCGACGGGCGGCGCAGCTCAGGGCGGCCTTGCCGAGCTGACGCTCCAGCCCGCAGGCGCCGTCACCGCCGACATGTTGGAAATCTCGGCCGGGGCCACCGGCTATGGCTCGCCATATTCGCTGGTCGGCGATGCCCGGGGCGGCACCGCGCGGATCGCCGCCTCGGGCGGCTCGCTTGCCATCGGGTCGGGCCTGTCGCTCAGCGCCGGCGCCTCGATCCGGGGCGAAGGCGGGGCCGATCTCGACGTGATCGGCGGCACCGTCAGCTTCAGCGCATCCAACGGCACCGCGATCGATTACGGCCCCGGCTCCCTCACGCTCGATGCCTCGGCCGCGATCCTCCCCGGCGAAGGCAGCGGAGAAGGCGAAGGCGGCGAAAGCTTCGCCTTCGCGGCCGCTGCCGGCAATGTCGTGGGCGGCAGCAGTTCCCTCACCCTCGACGGCGTCACGCTGAACCTCACCGGCGATCTCGTCCTCGACGGCGGCAGCGGCGCGGCCACCGAAGGAGCCGCCGCCCAGGGCGGATCGGTCACGCTCGCCGTGCGCAACGGCGGCCTGCTCACCGTGGGCGGCGGCGCGACGCTCAGCGCGATCGGCGGGGACGCCGCATCGGGCGGCACCGTCACCTTCAATGTCGACAACGGCACGATCCGCGTTGCGGACAGCACCGCGATCACCTCGGGCGGCGATGTCGTCTTCGCCGCCAGCGGCACCGGGCTGTTCGACGTCGGCGGCGATCTTGCTGTCGTCGCCGGGAACGACATCAGGTCCAGCCACGCCCAGCCCGCCGATCCGGTGGACACGATCCGCGCGGCACGCGCCAGCTTCCAGGCCGGCGGCGACGTCGATCTCGGCAATGGCACCATCGTCAATGCCGGGGCGATCGACATTACGGCCAACGGCGCGGCTTCCGCCTCCACCCTGCGCGCGCAGGGCGATATCGCCATCGCCGCGGCCACGATCGCCATCGACACGCTGTCGGCCGGCGGCGGCATCAGTCTCGCGGCGGAAAACGGCGATATCCGCATCACCAGCGATATCGCGGCGGGCGGCCCCATCGACCTTTCCGGCGCCGGCATCTACCTCCGTTCGCAACGCGACCTCAGCCTCGCGGGCCTGCGCGCCACCTCCGGCGATATCGATATCGGCAGCACCGGCACGCTGGATCTCGCCAATATCGAAGCCAGCGGATCGATCCGCCTCGACGGCACGGACATCAGCCTCGTCGATGCCCGTGCGGGCGACAGGATCGTCCTCACCACAAGCGGCTTCGCCACGGCCACGGGGATAGCCGCCACCGGCGATATCGACATATCCGCCCTCGGCGCGATCGACCTTGCCGGGGCCGATGCCGGCGGATCGATCCGCCTCGACAGCCGCGATGTCCGCCTTGTCGATGCCCACGCCGGCAGCGCGATCGACGTCACAGCGCGCGGTCTCGCCACGCTGGATGGCACGATCGATGCCCGCACGATCAGCGTCGGTTCCTACGATATAGCGAT
This sequence comes from Sphingomonas sp. MM-1, assembly GCF_000347675.2. Taxonomy (NCBI): domain Bacteria; kingdom Pseudomonadati; phylum Pseudomonadota; class Alphaproteobacteria; order Sphingomonadales; family Sphingomonadaceae; genus Sphingomonas; species Sphingomonas sp. MM-1. The sequence continues at coordinate 312,118 of NC_020561.1, forward strand.
CGGAACGGGACAGGGCGGCACCGCCCTGATCGGCCTCGATACGGATAGCATCACCCTCACCAATATCGGCGAGGGGATCAGTCATGTCGGCGGCGGGAACGCGGAAGGCTGGTCGCTTTCCAATGACGAGTTCGGCCGCCTGGCCGCGCACGACATCAATATCGTGGCCAATGGCGACATGGATGTCGGCCGCCTCGACGTGATCGGATCGGCCGGTGAGGATGGCGAGGCCGGCCGCCGCCGCAACCTGCTGGGCAGCGAATTGCGGCTGGGCGCCGGCGGCACGCTCCGCGTCGTCGATGCGATCTCACTCACCGGCGCTGCCGACAGCGATCGGCTGGTCCTCGCGGCGAACGATCGCATCCTCGTCGATACCGCCACCGGATCGATCCGTATCGCCAACGCCTCCGGCGGGCTCGGCGGCACACTGGCGCTCGATGCCCCGACCATCTTCGTCGGCACCGCCCAGGCGTGGACGGATATCTCCGGCATGGCGGATATCAACGCCCGCAACGATCGCCTGGCCAACGGCGACGGCATCGACAATGCCGAAGGCTTCCTGCTGGCGCGCGGCATGGAATTCCGCGCCGGCCGGGGCCTCTATATCCAGAACAGCACCGCCGATGCCACGGCGGGCGGCGTGCGCGGCGGCTTCACCGTCGGCGAAGGCGGGCTTGCCCTCATCGCCGCCGGCCAGACCACGGAAGTCGTCATCAACGGTCGCCAGGCGCTGGCGGACGGCACTTTCCTCACCGGCGAGGCGCTGGTCCGCACCGTGACTCTCCGGGGCGAGGGTTCGGGCTCGATGGCGGGCTTCCATCCCCGCTCGACGATCAACGGCTGCCTGCTGATCGGGCTTGCCTGCAGCATCGGAAGCTCGACCCCGATCGGCATTCCCCAGCAGGATGTGATCGCCGCGCTGGACCCGGACGAAGATGACGGCGAAGGCGAAACCACCGGCCTTGTCCGTTCGCTCAACACGCCCGTCATCCAGTTCGCCGATGCCGCCGGCATCACGGCCGATCCGGTGATCGAACAGCCGGTTACCGGCGCCGGCAACGAGGATCTGTGGCTCGACACGCCCGATGGCGGCCTGGATACGGTCGGCCAGCAGGTCACCGGCACCCGCAAGGATGACGAGGATCAGGAAAAGCCCGGATCGGGCAAGGATCGCGGCCAGCACCAGCCCTGATCCCGGACTGCCCCTGATCGCGGGATTGGCGTATCCCGCGGCCATGGGTTAGGAGCCCGTTTTCCCTTCGACCGGATGAAGTGATCGATGCCGCATTCCGCCCCCGCCGGCCAGCCGCTGGTCCTGTTCAACAGCGTGACGCGCGCCACCCAGCCCTTCGCGCCGATCGATCCGGAAATGGCGAAGATCTATTCGTGCGGGCCGACGGTGTATAATTTCGCCCATCTCGGCAACCTGCGCGCCTATGTCTTCACCGATACGCTGCGCCGGACGATCAACTGGAAGGGCTGGAACGCCACCCACGTCATCAACATCACCGATGTCGGCCACCTCACCTCCGACGCGGACGAAGGCGACGACAAGATGGAGGTCGCGGCCCGCACGGCATCGCGCACCATCTGGGAAATCGCCGCTTTCTATACCGATGCGTTCAAGAACGACATCGCCCGGCTCGGCATCCTTCCGCCCACGATCTGGAGCGTCGCGACCGATCATATCCAGGATATGATCGCCTTCGGCCGCCGGATCGAACAGCATGGCTCGGTCTATGAACTGGACTCGGGCCTCTATTTCGATGTCACGACCGTACCCGATTATGGCCGCCTTGCCGGCACCCGGCCCGATGAGGTCGTCGGCCGGATCGAGGCGGTGGAGGGCAAGCGCCATCCGGCCGATTTCGCCATCTGGCGCAAGTCGCCCGAAGGCAGCACCCGCCAGATGGAATGGGCCTCGCCCTGGGGCGTCGGCGCGCCGGGCTGGCATCTCGAATGCTCGGTGATGAGCATGAAGTATCTGGGCGAGCAGTTCGATATCCACACCGGCGGCATCGACCATCGCGAAATCCATCACTGCAACGAAATCGCGCAGAACCAGGCCTTCACCGGCACCGCCGCCACCGGCGCCAACATCTGGATGCACAACAATTTCCTGGTCGATCGCGGCGGCAAGATGTCCAAATCGAAAGGCGGCTTCGCCACGCTGCAATCGCTGGTCGATCGCGGCGTCCACCCGCTCGCCTATCGCCTGCTCTGCCTGTCGGCGCACTACCGGTCGGAACTGGAATTCTCGCCCGAAAATCTGGGCGCGGCGCTCACCCGGCTGAAGCGGCTGCTGATCTCGGTCGTCCAGTTGCGCGATAAGGCCGGCGACCTGCCCTGGCTGCGCCTCGTTGCGGAAGCCGCGGCCACCAAGGGCGCCTCCTTCGCCTATCAGCGCAGCGTGCTGGAAAGCGATCTTCCGGCCGACGCGGCGGCGCTCGTCGCCCGCTTCGACGAAGCCGTTTCCGCCGATCTGATGATCCCGCAGGCCCTCCCCATCCTGGAGGAAGCGGTGGCGAAGAAGGCATGGTCGCCCGATCTGCGCCTCCGCCTCGTCGCCAGCTTCGATCTGGTGCTGGGCCTCGGCCTTCTCACGCTCGATCGGGCCGATCTGCGGATTCGCCCGGCCGGAGCCACGCTGGAGGAGGCGGATATCGAGGTCCAGCTCGCCGATCGCCAGGCCGCGCGCGCGGAGAAGGATTTCGCCCGATCGGATGCGATCCGCGACGCGCTCGCCGCGCAGGGGATCGAGCTGATGGACGGTGATCCGCTGCGTTGGGAATGGCGGCTCGCCCTCGATTGAGGCGATCCGCCGTCGGCGGCGTTTGAAGTTTCAATCCAAGGGGAGCCGGAAGCTCATGGCGTTGAAACCCACCTACCCACTCTACGTCGCCAATGCGGCGCGCCAGCCCAATGCCGATCTTGCCGTGACGGACAAGTTCACCGGCGAGGTCGCGACCCGCGTGGCGCTCGCCGATCAGGCGGTGATCGAGGAAGGCATCGCCGCTGCCGTGGAGGCGGCCGGGCCGATGGCGCGGCTCGCCGCCTATGAGCGGCAGGCCGTCCTCCAGCATTGCGTGGCCCGCTTCACCGAACGGGCGGAGGAACTGGCCTTCGCGCTGTGCGTCGAGGCCGGCAAGCCGATCCGCGACAGCCGGGGCGAGGTCGGCCGCCTGATCGATACGTTCCGCATCGCGGCGGAAGAAAGCGTGCGCCTGACGGGCGAGGTGCAGCCGCTCGATATCTCGCCCCGCGCGCGCGGCTATCAGGGCATGTGGAAACGGGTGCCGATCGGCCCCTGCTCCTTCATCTCGCCCTTCAACTTCCCGCTCAACCTTGCCGCTCACAAGGTGGCGCCCGCCATCGCCGTGGGCTGCCCCTTCGTCATGAAGCCCGCCAGCCGCACGCCCCTTGGCGCGCTTATCATCGGCGAGGTGCTGGCGGAGACCGACCTGCCGAAGGGCGCCTTCTCCATCCTGCCCGCCCATCGCGACGGCGCGGACCTGTTCACCACCGACGATCGGCTGAAGCTCCTTTCCTTCACCGGATCGCCCGCCGTCGGCTGGGACCTGAAGGCGCGGGCCGGCAAGAAGAAGGTGGTGCTGGAACTGGGCGGCAACGCGGCCGTCGTGATCGATGCCGATGCCGATCTGGACGATGCCGTCGATCGCACCATCTTCGGCGCCTTCTACCAGTCCGGCCAGTCCTGCATCGGCGTCCAGCGCATCATCGTGCACGAGAAGGTCTATGATGCCTTCCGCGACAGGCTGGTCGCCAAAGCGAAGGCGCTCGTCGCCGGCAATCCGCATGATGAAGCCACCTTCATCGGCCCGATGATCGACGAGAAGGAGGCCGCGCGCCTCGAAGGCTGGATCGCCGAAGCGCTGGACCGCGGCGCCACCCTGCTCTGCGGCGGCACGCGCGACGGCGCGATGCTGGAAGCGACGCTGCTGGAAGGCGTGGCGGCCGATACCCGCCTGAGCCGGGAGGAAGCCTTTGGCCCCGTCGCCTTCCTCATCCCGTTTGCCGAATGGGACGAGGCCGTCCGCATCGTCAACGACAGCCGCTTCGGCCTCCAGGCCGGCATCTTCACCCGCGATATCTTCAAGGTGCTGGATGCGTGGGACCGGATCGATGTGGGCGGCGTCATCGTCAACGACGTGCCGAGCTACCGGGTCGACAACATGCCTTATGGCGGCGTCAAGGATTCCGGGCTCGGCCGCGAGGGCGTCCGCTTCGCGATGGAGGACATGACGGAGATACGCAATCTCGTCATCCGCCGCCGTTCGCTCTGAAAAACGGCGGATTTCCGGCCATTATCCACTTTCCTGTCTTGCCTAGGCGGAAGGGAGCGAACATAGATGCCCGCCGATAAGCAGATCGGGTCACAGGGATAGGCAGCGATCCGGCCGTGGAGGCCGGCGGGGGGCGCAATGTCAGGGGGATTGTCGGCCGGCGCGTCCGCCCGGCTGATCGGCATGCTTGGTCTCGCAACGGCCGTGGCGGGGTTTCTCGCCCTGCTGCTGCTTGCCCCGCTTTCGCCCGGCCGCAGCGCGCCCTCGCGCGATACCGCCGCCATCCATCTCGGCGTCGCCTCCTGCTCCGGCTCCACCTGCCACGGCCGCAGCGAGGCGGACGGCCGCATCGTCCGGCAGGACGAGCTGATGCGCTGGCAGGAGCCATCCTCCCCGTCCGGCGCGCACAGCCGCGCCTTCCGCGTGCTCAGCGAACCGCGCGGCCGCGCCATCGCCCAGCGGCTCGGGCTGAAATCCGCCGCCAGCGCGCCGATGTGCCTTGGCTGTCATGCCGATCCGGCCGCGCCCTCGCTGCGCGGCCCGCGCTTCCAGATCGGTGACGGCGTCGGCTGCGAATCCTGCCATGGCGGCGCCGAAAACTGGATATCCAGCCATTATGCGGTCGGGGCCACGCACCAGGGCAATATCGCCGCCGGCCTCTATCCGCTCAGCAACCCGCGCGCCCGGGCGGAAAAATGCCTCGATTGCCATTTCGGCAGCGATCGCCCCGGCCAGTTCGTCAGCCACCGCATCATGGCCGCCGGCCATCCGCGCGTCTCGTTCGAGCTCGATCTCTTCTCGACCCTCCAGCAGCATCATGACGAGGATGCCGATTATGTCCGCCGCAAGGGGCGGATCGGCAATGTCCGCATGTGGGCGGTGGGCCAGGCGGCGGCGCTCGAACGCGCGCTCTCGCTCTATGCCGATGCCCGCTTGGGACAGGATGGCCTGTTCCCCGAATTCTATTTCTTCGATTGCCATAGCTGCCATCGCCGCATCTCGGACGAGGCGGATTATCGCGCGACGGCGCTCGCCAATCCGGGACGCCCGATCCCATCCGGGATGCCACCGTTCAACGACGAGAACATAATCATGCTGTCGGCCGCCGCGCGCGCCGCCGCGCCCGCGCTGGCCGACAGGCTGGAGGCGGACAGCCGCGCCTTCCACGCGGCCCTCGCCACCGATCGCCCCACCGCGATCCGCGCCGCCCAGCGCCTGCGCACCACGGCGAACGCGCTGGCGGACAGCTTCGCCGCCAATGAATTCGGTCGCGCGCAGACCTTCGCGATCATCGATGCGGTCGCGTCCACCGCGATCGCCCAGCGCTACACCGATTATGAAGGCGCTGTGCAGGCGGTGATGGCGACGGACACGCTGCTGAACGGTCTCGTCAATGCCGGGCAGGTCGCGCCCGCCTCGGCCGCCGTGATTCGTGGGGACATCAACCGCGCTTATGCGGCGGTGCGCGATCCCAACGCCTTCCGCCCGCTGGAATTCCGGGCCGCATTGTCCAGCGCATCCTCGGCAATCGGCAGGCTGCGCTGATGCGGGGCATGCGGATCACGGCCTTCCTCTGCGGCGCATCGCTGCTCGTCTCCGCCTGTGGCGGAGGCGGAGGCGGAGGCAGCGGCTCGGGCAATGGCGGCGGCACGACTACACCGCCCTCCAACGATCCCTATACGGCGCCTGCGCAGGAAGCGCTCAGCGCCGCCGATGTGGAAGGCGTGCTCGCCCGCGCGGTGGAGGAAGCCACCGCCCGCAACAGGCCGGCGGTGATCGCCGTCACCGATCGGGTTGGCAACGTGCTTGCCGTCTATGCGATGGCCGGCGCGCCCTTCACCCTCTCCATCCGGTCGCCCGCCGATCGCGGCCCGGTGACACCCGGCGATGCCGAGGGCCTGGACGTGCCCGTCGACGGCGCGATCGCCGCCGGTGCCATCGCCAAGGCGATCACCGGCGCCTATCTGTCGTCCAGCGGCAACGCCTTCACCACGCGCACCGCCAGCCAGATCGTGCAGCAGCATTTCCCGCCCGCGCCGAGCACGGTGGGGCTGGAAAGCGGGCCGCTGTTCGGCGTGCAGTTCAGCCAGCTTCCCTGTTCCGATCTCGCCGCCCGCTTCAACGGCACCGCATCGGCGGACAGTTTTATCGGCCCCAAGCGCTCGCCGCTCGGCCTCGCCGCCGATCCGGGCGGCATGCCGCTCTACAAGAATGGCGTGGTGGTGGGCGGCATCGGCGTGATGTCCGATCCGCTCTACAGCTATGACGCCAACACGCTGGACGTGGACGCCGATGCGGACGAGTTCATCGCACTGGCCGGCCAGTCCGGCTTCGCGCCGGCCGATGCGATCCGCGCCGATCGCATCGCCGTGGACGGCAGCTCGCTGCGCTATGCCGATGCCACCGCCGCCGGCCTGCTCAGGCAGCCGTCCGCCGCCCGCCCGCTCGCCCAGCTGAACGCCGCCGGCCTTGGAGGGCTGATCGCGATCAACGGCTATTTCGACGGCATGATCCGCGCCGGCCAGGCTTATGGCACGGAAGCCTCGGGCATCCGCGCGGCGACGGCAGCGGAACGTTCCTCCGGCAGCACCATCGACGACAAGGCCGCCTTCATCCTTACCGATGGATCGGGCGCCAACCGCTTCCCGATCCGCGCCGGCACCGATGGCGTTTCCCAGCCGCTCACCGCCGCCGAGGTCCGGGCGCTGCTGACCCAGGCCTTCACGGTGATGACGCGCGCCCGCGCCCAGATCCGCCGCCCGCTGGAAAGCCGCGCGCAGGTGACGATCAGCGTGGTCGATACCGATGGCGCACCGCTCGGCATCGTCCGATCGCCCGACGCGCCCGTGTTCGGCACCGATGTGGCGCTCCAGAAGGCGCGCACCGCCGCCTTCTTCTCCGGTCCGCATGCGGCCGATGACCTGCTCGGCAACCCATCGGCGGACGTGCAGGGCAATGTCGCCCGCGCGCGCGCCTTCTTCGGCGATCCGACGGCGCTTACCGGCAAGCTCGCCATGGGCGACCGCACCGTCGGCAATCTTTCGCGCCCCTATTTCCCGGACGGGGAAGTCGGCACTTCGCCCGGCCCATTCTCGCGCCCGATCACGGGCTGGAGCCCGTTCAACACCGGCCTCCAGTCCGCGCTCATCATCAGCAACATCCTGGAACATGTGAATTTCGTGCTGGGTGCGAGCGCGACCGATACGCCACGCCGCTGCACCCTCACCCCCGACGCCACGCCGGGGCGTAACCGGCTGCAGAACGGCATCCAGATCTTCCCCGGCAGCGTGCCGATCTTTCGCGGCGGCGTGCTGGTGGGCGCCATCGGCGTATCGGGCGACGGCATCGACCAGGACGACATGATCGCCTTCCTCGGCGCGCATCAGGCCGGGCTCCAGCTCGGCGGCTTCGGCAATGCCGATCCCGCCCGCCGATCGGATCAGGTGCAGATCAGCCTCGCCAGCGGCCGATCGGTCCGGCTGCGCTACATCGCCTGCCCGTTCGCGCCCTTCCTCGACACTTCCGACCAGAACGTCTGTTCGGGGAAATAGGCCGTGGCGCTCGCTTCCGCTTATGCCCTTCAGCTCGCGCTTGCGACCGCGGCCGCGATGCCGCCCGTCGCGGATGGCGCGGTTGCGGAGCAGATCGCGGACGCCCCGCCATCGGTGAGTGCGGATGCGGCGCTGATCGACGGCCGCCGCCGCCCCGGCACCCATCGCGACCTGCCCGAACCCGTGGTGCAGGCCAATGAAGGCGCGGTCCGCCCGCCCCCGCCGGAAGCCTTCCCGGTCGATCAGTTCCCGATTCCCGATCGCTGGCGGCTGATCCAGGCGCTCTGCCCCGATCGCAACTATCCGGCGGCCGCCCTCACCTGCCGGTCCCCCTTCGATCCCTATCACCAGAATTTCCTGAAGGGCGATCGCCCGATCGACCTGAAGTCCAAGCCTTCATGGCTGCCGATCAAGGGCGACGACTGGTTCCTGGTGCTGAACGGCGTTTCGGATACGGTGGTGGAGCCGCGCTCCTTCCCCCAGCCCGTCGGCGTCCAGACGACGGAGAATCCGGACAGCCTCGACGTGTTCGGGCGGGATGAAAGCATCGTCGCCTCCCAGACCTTCATCTTCGGCGGCTCGCTCATCAAGGGATCGACGGCCTATAAACCGCCGAACATCGAATATCGGGTGATCCTGGCCTATAACGTCAATTATGTGGACGTCGGCCAGCGCCGTATCCTCCATGTCGAACCGTCGAAGAAAAGCCATCGCACGGATGATTTCCTGGGCGTGCAGGAACTGTTCGTCGACTATCACTTCCGCAACGTATCCGATCGTTTCGATTTCGATTCGATCCGCGTCGGCATCCAGCCGTTCAACATGGATTTCCGGGGCTTCCTGTTCCAGGACAACCAACTCGGCATCCGTTTCTTCGGCAATCGCGACAATAACCGCGTTCAGTATAATTTCGGCGCGATCTGGCGGCTGGAAAAGGACACCAATTCCGGCCTGAACAGCGTCGTCCAGCGCCCGCGCGACGATTTCATCCTGTTCGCCAACCTGTTCCGCCAGGATTTCCCCGTGCCCGGCCTTACCAGCCAGGCCAGCATCACCGTGAACCTCAACCGGGAAGACGGGATCGAGGTGGACGATAACGGCTTTCCCGTGCGCCCCGCCCTGCTCGGCTCGCTCCGTCCGCGCAATTACGACGTCACCTATCTGGGCTATGCGGTGGACGGCCATGTCGGCCGGCTCAACATCACCGGATCGCTCTACGGCGCGCTGGGCGAGGATCGGAACAGCTTCTTCACCGACAAGCCGGCCAAGGTCCGCGCCTTCCTCGCCGCGACGGAACTCAGCTACGATCACAACTGGATGCGCTTCCGCCTATCCGGCCTCTATGCGTCCGGCGACGGCGATCCCTATGACGATCGGGAGACCGGCTTCGACGCCATCTTCGAAAACCCGCTCTTCGCCGGCGCGGACACCAGCTACTGGATCCGCCAGTCCGTGCCGTTCGCCGGCGGCGGCCGCGCGATCGGCATCAACGGGCGCAACGGCATCCTGAATTCGCTGCGCTCCTCCAAGGAACAGGGCCAGTCCAACTTCAACAATCCCGGCACGATGCTGCTCGGCATCGGCGGCGATTTCGATCTGACGCCCACCGTCCGGCTTTCCACCAACGTCAACCATCTCTGGTTCGAAAATACGGCGACGCTGAAGGCGCTGCGCATGGAAGGCAGCATTCCGAAGGCGATCGGCTGGGATTATTCGCTGGCGGCGATCTGGCGGCCCAAGGCGGTGCAGAACGCGGTGTTCCGCCTGTCCGCCGCCACGCTCGATCCCGGCAAGGGCTTTTCCGATCTCTTCACCAACAATCAGGGCGACGATCGCTATTATTCCGTCCTGTTCAACGCGATACTCACATTCTGATGGGCATGGGGGCGACTTTCCTGAAACGGGCGATGCTGGTCGCCGCGCTGCTGGCCGGCATGGCGGGCGGATCGTCGGGGCTTGCGTCCGAAGGGGAAAAGCCGCGCGCCATCACCTATGCCTTCACCGCCCCGGCGCCCGCCGGCCAGTCCTGGGCGGAGGCGGATGAAAAGAGCGCGGGTTGCGTCTCCTGCCACACCGCCAGCGATCAGAAGACGATGCACGCCTCCCCCGCCGTGGTGCTGGGCTGCGTCGATTGCCATGGCGGGGATGCCACCGTCCGGGGCGATGCGCGCCTGCCGCACGATGCCCCGGCCTATGTCGCCGCGCGGGACAAGGCGCACGTCCTGCCCCGATATCCCGAAAGCTGGCACTGGCCGTCCTCGGCCAACCCCAAGCGCAGCTACACGCTGCTGAACCGCGAGGCGCCGGAATATATCCGCTTCGTCAATCCATCCGATTACCGCGTCGCGCGCGCCGCCTGCGGCGCCTGCCATATCGAGATCATCGAGGCCGCCGAACGATCGCTGATGTCCACCGGCGCGATGCTCTGGGGGGGCGCCGCCTATAATAACGGCATCCTGCCCTACAAGAATTACATGTTCGGCGAAGCCTATACGCAGAAGGGCGAGCCCGCGCAGGTGAAGTCCCCCGGCTCCCCGCCCGGCACCGTCACCGATGCCCAGGCGAACCGCGGCGCGCTCGCCACCCTCTACCCGTTGCCGACCTGGCATGTCGTGCCGCCGGGCGACGTGTTCCGCGTGTTCGAGCGCGGCGGCCGCAATATCGGCACCCAGTTCCCGGAAATCGGCCTGCCCAATATCGGTGGCACCATCCAGCGGCTGGAGGAGCCCGGCCGTCCCGATCTGCGCCAATCCAATCGCGGCCCCGGCACGGGCCTGCGCGTCGCCATCCCCGTGCTCAACGTCCACAAGACCCGGCTCAACGATCCGTTCATGTGGTTCATGGGCACCAACGACCAGCCCGGCGACTATCGCAATTCCGGCTGCGCCGGCTGCCACGTCATCTATGCGAACGATCGCGAGCCGCGCCACAGCCTGATCTACGCCCGATATGGCCGCGACGGGCAGACCGCCACGGCCGATCCCACCATCGCCGCCAAGATGGAGCCGGCCGATGACGGCCATGGCCACGGCAAGGCGAAAGGCCCCGTCCCCGCCGATCATCCGGTGGCGCCCGGCATCAAGGAAAAGGGCCACCCGATCCGCCACGCCTTCACCCGCGCGATCCCGACGGCGCAGTGCATGAACTGCCACATGCACCAGCCCAACATCTTCCTGAATTCCTACCTCGGCTACACGATGTGGGATTATGAATCGGATGCGCCGCTGATGTGGCCCAATCCGGAAAATCCGCTCGCCCCGCCCGCGGGCAAGGCGGCGGACGCCTACAAGAAGCAGAAATACCCCACCGCGGCCGAAGTCCATGCCGTGCTGGATCGCAACCCGGAAGGCGCATCGCCGCGCGGCCTGTGGGCGGACGTTGATTTCCTCCGCAACGTCTATGACGATGTGAACGCACGGGCGAAGGATACCCAGTTCGCCGATTATCACGGCCATGGCTGGAATTTCCGCGCCATCTTCAAGCGCGATCGCGAGGGCAATCTGCTCGACGCCGCCGGCAACATCGTGAAGCCGGACGATCCCGAGAAGTTCCGCCTCTACCGCCGCAACGCCGCCGGCCAGTTCGTCGACGAACATGGCACCGTGCTCGATCCCGCCGATCCCGATCTCGACAGGAAAGCCAAGCCGATGTTCGCCGATGTCGGCCAGCAGCCGGGCAAGGCCGTCCACATGATGGACATCCATGCCGAGAAAGGCCTGCAATGCGCCGATTGCCATTTCGCGCAGGACAGCCACGGCAACGGCCTGATCTATGGCGAGGTCGCCAATGCGGTGGAGATAGGCTGCAAGGATTGTCACGGCACCGCCGATGCCTATCCCACGCTCCGCACCTCCGGTCCGGCGGCGCGGCCCGGCGGCACCGATCTGTCGCTGCTCCGAAACGCCGATGGCCGCCGCCGCTTCGAATGGGTGGAGAAAGCCGGCCAGCGCGTGCTCGTCCAGCGATCGATCGTCGATCCGAAGCTCGAATGGGAGGTCAGCCTCGTCAAGGATGCCGTGACGGAGGGCAATCCCCATTTCAACCTGAAGGCCGCCCGCGCCAAGCTGATGTCGCGCGAGGGCGCGGAAACCGGCCGCTACGTCTTCGGCCCCGGCGTCGCGATGGAGGATCGCGCGCACAAGGACCCGGACATGGCCTGCTTCACCTGCCACCTGTCCTGGACGACCTCGTGCGGCGGCTGCCACCTGCCGATCGAGGCGAACTGGAAGACCAGCAACCATAAATATGACGGCATCGAAACCCGCAATTTCGCGACCTACAATCCCCAGGTCGCGCGGGACGAGATGTTCCAGCTCGGCCGCCACCAGACGACGAAGGGCAACCAGATCGCGCCGGTGCGCTCCACCTCGGCGCTGGTGCTTTCCTCCACCAACATCAACCGCGAGCGCATCTACATCCAGCAGCCGCCCATTTCGGCGATCGGCTTTTCCAGCCAGGCCTTCGCGCCCCATTTTCCGCACACCGTCCGCAAGACGGAGACGAAGACCTGCTCGGACTGCCACCTTTCCGCCGCGAACGACAATAATGCGATCATGGCGCAGACGCTGCTGCTGGGCACCAACTTCGTGAACTTCGTCGGCATGAACGCCTGGACGGGTGAGCAGGACGGCTTCCAGGCGATCCGCGTCACCGAATGGGAGGAGCCGCAGGCGGTGATCGGCTCCTACCTCCACAAATATGCCTATCCCGATTACTGGAAGGCGCATCAGGACCATGGGCGGGAACTGCTGGAATGGCGGCGCGGCCGCGCCTTCGACAGGAAGCTCTCGGGCGAAACCCGCGCGGTGGAGGAATTCGCCAATCCCCGCCAGGGCGCGCCCGATGCCGTCCGCTGCCTCCAGCTGCGCGGCGAATATATGTTCGTCGCCCAGGGCAAGGGCGGCTTCCAGGCCTATGACGTCGCCTCGATCGCCAACAAGGGCTTCTCCGAACGCATCCTGACGGCACCGGTCTCCCCGCTCGGCCAGGATATGCGGGTCAAGTCCGCCAATGCCACCTGCATGGCGCTGCCGACGATGCAGGCGATCGCCCCCACGCGGAACACGGCGGATCTGCGCGCCCTGAACCAGGAACAGCCCTTCCATCCCATCTATCACTACGCCTTCGTCACCGATGCGGAGGAAGGGCTGATCGTCGTCAATGTCGATACGCTGGCCGATGGCGAGCCGCGCAACAACTTCCTGCGCCGGGACGCGACGTGGAATGCCGATAATGTGCTGAAGGGCGCGCGCCACATCACGCTGGGCGGCCATTATGCCTATATCGCCGCCGATGCCGGGCTGGTGGTGGTCGATGTGGACGATCCGCTCCACCCCCGCCTTTCGGCCGTTCTGCCGGTGCGCGACGCCCGCGCTTCCGCCCTCCAGTTCCGTTACCTCTGGGTTACGAGCGCGGAGGGCGTGCAGCTGTTCGACGTCACCGATCTCGCCCGTCCTCGCCCGGTCCCGGAAGCGACCATCCCGCTGGCCGATGCGCGCCGCCTCTATGTCGCGCGGACCTACGCCTATGTCGCAGCCAAGCAGGACGGGCTCGTCATCCTCGACGTCAAGAATCCGGAGCGTCCGTCGATCTACCGCAAGGTCCGCCTTGAAGGCGCCGCGCATCCCATCGACGATGCCGAGGACGTGATCGTCGGCACCACCAACGCCTCGCTCTTCGCTTATGTGGCGGATGGGCGGAACGGGCTGAAGGTGCTGCAGCTCACCTCCCCGGCGAGCCAGCCGAATTTCTACGGCTTCTCGCCCGCGCCCGTGCCGGAACTGATCGCCTGGGCCAGGACGCCCGCGCCCGCGCTCGCCCTTTCCAAGGGCCTCGATCGCGATCGCGCGGTGGATGAAAGTGGCGGCCAGATCGCCGTCTTCGGCCGCCTCGGCTCGCGGCCCTTCACCCGGCCGGAGATGGAGCGCCTGTTCCTCAGCCGACGCGGCATCCCCTACAAGGTGGTGGACACGCCTTCCTTCGCGGACTGGCTGCCGGCGCGGGCCGCCCGCCGCTGAAGCGGCATCACGCCGCCTCGGCGATCATCCGCGCGTCGTGCCGGGCGCGGGCCGCCTCGATCTCGCTTACATTATGCTCGGCCCAGCGGGTGATGCTGCCCATGATCTCGATCAGCCCTCCGGCCAGCGCCGCCAGCCGATATTCCACCGTCACCGGCACGGTCGGATAGGCGGTGCGGATCACCAGCCCGTCGCGCTCGAGCCCCTTCAGCACCTGCGACAGCATCTTCTGCGAAATGCCGTTCACCGCGCGCCGCAGCGCGTTGAAGCGCATCGGGCCGTCGGCCAGCGTCAGCAGGATCAGCATCGCCCATTTGTCGCCGATGCGGTCGAGGATCTGGCGGGTGGGGCAATCGGGGTCGAAGGCATTGCCGGTCATGGCGGTTTCGTCCGTGTAACCAGGTGAGGCGGAAGTGCGTTCTTCCCATCGGCTAGCGGAATGCATAGCTGGTTTCCATTCGAAACCACATTGGAGATCATCGATGAAGATCGCCGTCATCGGCGCCACCGGGCGCGCGGGCCGGGAAATCGTGGCGGAGCTGGTCCGGCGTGGCCATCAGGTGACCGCCATAGCCCGCCATCCGGAAACGGCACAGGCCGAACCACTCGTCACCGCCGTCGCCGGCGATGCCAATGATGCCGCCGGGCTGGCGACGCTTATCGCCGGCCATGACGCCGTGGTGAGCGCGGTCATGTTCCTGAACAGCGATCCGGCGATCCTGGTGGATGCCGTGCGCCGGGCGGGCGTGACGCGCTATCTCGTGGTCGGCGGGGCCGGCAGCCTCGAGGTCGCGCCCGGCCTGCGCCTTATCGACACGCCCGATTTCCCCGACGCCTACAAGGCCGAGGCATCGAAGGGCGCCGCCTTCCTCGATTATCTGCGCGGCGTCAGCGACATCGACTGGACGTTCCTGTCGCCGTCGGCCCTGTTCTTTGAAGGCCCGCGCACCGGCAAGTTCAGGCTGGGCGACGACGCGCTGCTGGCCGATGGCGGCAACAGCAGCATCTCCTTTGCCGATTACGCCATCGCCATGGCGGACGAGATCGAGCGCCCGGCCCATAGCCGCCGCCGCTTCACCGTGGGCTATTGACCTGATCCTGCCGGCCCCTCGCACCGAGCGCGGGGAACCGTGCCGTCAGAGGGGCCGGAAGCGGACGAGCAGCGCGCCGGCCCCCGCATTTTCGATCCGCACCTCGGCCTCGCCATCCAGATCGAGGCCGTCGTGGCGATCCAGCCTGAAGGCGCGGTCTCCTGCCGTCGCCTCGATCGGCCCCAGCGCGATCAGGATGGCGAAGGGAGCCGCCACGGCATGCAGGCCGGCACCCAGCCGCGTCATCTCCGCACGATAACGATCGCGGCGCACCATCGCGTTGAGGTCGATCACCGCCCCGCCGATCGGCGTGCCGTCCATGGCGACATCGCCGGCAAAGGCGAAGGGCGGGCTTTCCGGCGTGATCGTCCGTTCGCCTGTCGCTTCGCCCGCCAGCCGCAGCTCGCCCGCCAGCACCGCCAATATCCGGTCGACGCCGGGAAAGATCGAGAATGGCCCGGCAGCCGCGACGTCCGCCATGCTGAGCCGCCACTGGAAATCGCCCATGCCGGCCCCGGGCGGGTGGGCACGGATTTCGCGGGTCACGCCGCCGCCATTCTTTCACGGCACCGCCACTCGATCGCGGGCGCGAAGGAGGCGATCGGCGGTCATGCGCCCGCCGTCACTCCACCGTCACCGACTTGGCGAGATTGCGCGGCTGGTCCACGTCCGTGCCCTTGGCGACGGCGACATGATAGGCCAGCAGCTGCACCGGAATGGCATAGACGAGCGGCGCGATCAGGGGGTGGACCTCGGGCATCTCGATCGTCGCGATCGTGCCCTCGCCCGCCGCCATGATGCCGGCGGTGTCGGAAATCAGCACCACCTTGCCGCCGCGCGCCTGCACTTCCTGCATGTTGGAAACCGTCTTGTCGAACAGCGGGCCCGACGGCGCGATCACGATCACGGGCACGTCCTCGTCGATCAGCGCGATCGGCCCGTGCTTCATTTCGCCCGCCGCATAACCTTCGGCGTGGATGTAGCTGATTTCCTTCAGCTTCAGCGCACCTTCCAGCGCCATCGGATAATCCGGCCCGCGACCGAGATAGAGCACGTCGCGCGCCCTGGCGACGAGCGGGGCCAGCGCCTCGATCTCCTCGTCATGGGCCAGCGCCGCGTTCATCGCTGCCGGCGCCTCGGCCAGATGGCGCACGATCGCCTGTTCCTCATCCGGCGTCAGGCGCCCCTTCACCCGCGCGAAATTGGCCGCCAGCGCCGCCAGCACGGCAAGCTGGCAGGTGAAGGCCTTGGTGGATGCCACGCCGATCTCCGGCCCCGCATGGGTGGGCAGCAGAAGATCCGCCTCGCGCGCCATCGAGCTGGTCGGCACGTTCACCACCACTGCGATCTTCTGGCCGGCGGCGCGGGCATGGCGCAGCGCCGCCAGCGTATCGGCCGTCTCGCCCGACTGGCTGATGAACAGGGCCAGCCCGCCTTCCTCCAGCACCGGCTCGCGATAGCGGAACTCGGATGCGACATCGATGTCCACCGGCACGCGGGCGAAGCGTTCGAACCAATATTTGGCGACCATCCCGGCATAGAAGCTGGTGCCACAGGCGACGATCGTCACCCGGCGGATATCGGCGAAGTCGAATTCGGGGATCGGCAGCGCCACCTCGCCGGCCAGCGGCCGCAGGTAGGAACCCAGCGTCTGCGCCACCACCACCGGCTGCTCGAAGATTTCCTTCTGCATGAAGTGACGGTGATTGCCCTTGTCGATCAGCGCGCCGGTGAGGCCGGAAAGGGTGGCGGGCCGGTCCACCACGCGGTTCGCCGCATCATGGATGGTCACGCCGTCGCGGGTCAGCACCGCCCAATCGCCTTCTTCCAGATAGGCGATCTTCTGGGTCAACGGCGCCAGCGCCAGCGCGTCCGATCCCAGATAGGTCTCGCCCTCGCCATAACCCACCACCAAGGGCGCGCCCAGCCGCGCGCCGATCAGCAGATCGGGATGCGTGCGGAACAGGAAAGCGAGCGCGAAGGCGCCGTGCAGCCGGGGAAGCACGGTGCGGACCGCTTCCTCCGGGCTCGCGCCGCGCTCCAGCTCGCGGGCGACGAGATGGCCTACCACCTCCGTATCGGTCTGGCTGGCGAAATGACGGCCCTCGGCCAGCAACTCATCCCGCAGCGCCTTGAAATTTTCGATGATGCCGTTGTGCACCAGCGTCACGTCGCCCACGATATGGGGGTGGGCATTGTCCTCGGTCGGCGCGCCGTGCGTGGCCCAGCGGGTATGGGCGATGCCGACATGGCCGGCCAGCGGATCGGCCGCCAGCTTGCGGGCAAGGTTGTCCAGCTTGCCTTCGGCCCGGCGGCGATCGAAGGCGCCATCCTGCACGGTTGCGATGCCGGCGGAATCATAGCCGCGATATTCCAGCCGCCGTAGCCCGGCCAGCAGCCGATCCGCCACATCCTCGCGCCCGATGATACCGATGATGCCGCACATATGGGTCGATCCGTCCTCTTGGGGCCAGGGCGAAATTCCGCCCGGCCGATACATCAATCACAAATTTTCCAGCGGATTATGCTGCAATCTTCAGAAGCGTTCAGCCCGCTTTCTTCTTCGCCAGCATCGCCTTGCGGAACCGCGCGGCCCAGCCGGGCTTCACCTCCTGCGTGCCCCGCGCCACGCCCAGCGCATCGGCGGGCACGTCGCGCGTCACCACCGATCCCGCCGCAACGATCGCGCCGTCGCCGATCGAGACCGGCGCCACCAGCGCGCTGTTCGATCCGATGAAGGCGCCCGCGCCGATGGCGGTGCGGTTCTTGAAATAGCCGTCATAATTGCAGGTGATCGTGCCCGCGCCGATATTGGCGCCCTCGCCCACCTCGGCATCGCCCAGATAGGTGAGGTGGTTGGCCTTGGCGCCCCTGCCCAGCCGCGCCTTCTTCATCTCCACGAAATTGCCGACGCGCGCGCCCTCGCCCACCTCGGCGCCGGGCCGCAGCCGGGCATAGGGGCCGATATCCGCGCCCGATGCGATCGCGGCGCCTTCGATATGGGAGAAAGCGTGGATCGCCACGCCATCGCCCACACTCACGCCAGGACCGAAGAAAACATTCGGTTCTACAATGACATCGCGGCCGATCTTCGTGTCATGGCTGAACCATACCGTCTCGGGCGCGATCAGGGTCGCGCCCGCCGCCATCGCTTCGGCGCGGCGGCGCTGCTGCCATTCGGCTTCGACGGCAGCCAGCTCCGCCCGGCTGTTCACGCCCGCCACTTCCCACGCCTCCGCCTCGATCACCGCCGATCGGCGGCCCTCGGCGGCGGCCAGCATCACGATATCGGGCAGATAATATTCGCCCGCCGCATTGGCGTTGCCCACGCGCGCGATCAGCGGCCACAGGTCGCTGGCCCGCACCGCCATCAGGCCGGAATTGCAGAGGGTTACGGCGCGTTCTTCGGGCGTCGCATCCTTATATTCCACCATCTTCGCGATCAGGCCGTCCTGCGCGAGGATGCGGCCGTAGGCAGCCGGGTCCGCGGGACGGAAGCCCAGCACCACGGCGGCCGGCGCGTCGGGCTGGTCCAGCCGGTCCAGCATCCGCGCCATCGTCTCCGGCCGCACCAGCGGCACGTCGCCATAAAGGATCAGCACGTCGCCGTCGAAATCCGCCAGCGCCGGTTCCGCCTGCGCCACGGCATGGGCGGTGCCGAGCTGCGGTTCCTGCGTCGCAAGCTTGATGCCGGCGTCAACCGCCCGCTCCACCTGCTCGCGCCCGGCACCGACCACAACCACCTTGGCCGCCGGCGCCAGCGCGTCCACCGCCGCCAGCACATGGCCCAGCATCGGCCGCCCGGCGATGGGGTGCAGCACCTTGTGGAGATCGGATTTCATCCGTGTTCCCTTGCCGGCGGCAAGGATCACGGCAGCGAAGGGGCGGGACGGCTGGAAACGAGGGTCGGCCATGCGCGCTCCCTGCCACAGCGCGCTTGCCAACGCCATAACCGGCGGGTGAAAGGAATGTCATGATTGACTTCCCCTTCGCTGTCGTCGCCTTCGATCTCGATGGCACCCTCGCCGATACCGCTCCCGATCTCACCGCCGCGCTGAACCACGCGCTGGGGCGGATGGGCCGGCCGCCGATCCCGGCGGAGGATGTGCGGCACATGGTGGGCCACGGCGCCCGCGCGCTGCTGCAAAAGGGCCTTTCCGCCACGGGCGAGGTGAACGAGGCGCTGATCGAGGAGGGTTTCCCCATCCTGCTCGATTATTATTACGCCCACATCGCCGATCACACCCGCCCCTTCGACGGGCTGGAGGCCGCGCTCGATACATTGGCCGCGCGCGGCGTGAAGCTCGCCATCTGCACCAACAAGCTGGAGGGGCTGAGCCGCGAGCTGGTGGATGCGCTCGGCTGGCAGGATCGCTTCGTGGCGCTGGTCGGCGGGGATACTCTGCCCGTGCGCAAGCCCGATCCCGCCCCGCTGCTGGAGGCGATCGCGCGGGCCGGCGGCGGGCGGGCGGCCTTCGTGGGCGATTCGATCACCGACACCGATACGGCGCGCGCCGCCGGCATCCCGTGCGTGGCCGTGACCTTCGGCTTTTCGGACCGCCCGGTCGATCAACTTGGTGCCGACAGGCTCATCGATCATTTCGATGAACTTGTCCCGGCGCTGCTTGCCTTGGGTTAAGCGAAATACTTTCCACGGTGCATGGCAGATGTAACAATCCGGCCATAGAATGGCGGGCATGACTGCGCCGCCATCGTCCCGCATCCTCCTTTCCATCATCGCCGCCTGCCTGGGATTTCTCTTATCGTGGCTGCTCGGCGCGGGCGGGGAGCCGGCGGCGCTCACGGCGGCCATCGCCGCGGCGGGCGCCTGGTTCGCCTCGCGGCCGCCCTCCATCAGCCCGGCCCAGGCGGCATCGTCCGACGATACGCCCCAGCCGAGCCTTGAGGAGGTGATGGAGGCGATCGACGATCCGATGCTGCTTGTCAGCGGCCAGCTCGTCACCATCGCCAACAGCGCGGCCCGCGCGACGCTGGGCGATCATATCGTCGGCGAGGATATCCGCCTCGCCATCCGCCACCCCGCCGCCACCGATCGGCTGACCCTGCAGGCCGAAAGCGGCGATGCGGTGCCGGGCGGGCCGATCGAGTTGATCGGCATCGGCCAGCGCGATCGGCGGTGGGAGCTGAACGTCCATCCGATACAGGGGCGCGGCCTGCTCGTCCGCCTTGCCGATCGCACCGGCACCCATGCGGCGGAACAGATGCGCGTCGATTTCGTGGCCAATGCCAGCCATGAACTGCGCACGCCGCTCGCAACCCTGATCGGCTTCGTCGAGACGCTGGAGGACGGCAAGGCCGCCGAGGACCCGGCAACGCGCGGCCGCTTCCTCAAGATCATGTTCGGCGAAGCCAAGCGGATGCAGCGCCTAGTCGACGACCTGATGTCGCTTTCGCGCATCGAGGCGGAGAAATACAGCCTGCCGCAGACCCCGATCCCCCTGGCCCCGCTGATCGAGGAAGTGCGCGGCGCGCTTCACAGCGGCATCGTGGCGGACAAGGACCGGGTGATCGTGGAGATCGCCCCCGATGTGCCGCCCGTCGCCGGGGATCGTGCCCAGCTTTCCCAGCTTCTCCACAACATCATCGGCAATGCGCTGAAATATGGCCGCCCCGGATCGCCGGTGCAGGTTTCGGTGAAGCTGGCGCGCGACAATATGGTGAAGCTCGCCGTGCGTGACGAGGGCGAGGGCATACCGGCCGAGCATATCCCGCGACTCACCGAGCGCTTCTACCGCGTCGATCCGGGCCGCAGCCGCTCGCTGGGGGGAACCGGCCTCGGCCTCGCCATCGTCAAACATATTGTCGAGCGGCATCGCGGCAGGCTGGAAATCCGCAGCGAAGTGGGACGCGGCACCCTTGTCTGCGTCCTCCTCCCCGCCGCCACGGCACCCCTGCCGCCGGCCCTGTCATCAAAGAGTCACACGAATGTCACAGAGGGCACGCCGAACCGCTCTAGCGCGCATATCGACCCGGCGTGACGCCGGCACCGAAGGGAGGACGATTTGGCGAAGTTGCATTATCTGATCGGGATGGCCGCATTGGCGCTGGCCGGCTGCCAGGGCCAGGACGGCGGCGACGCCGGCGGGGCGGCCCGCGATCAGATCCGCGCGGTCGGATCGTCCACCGTCTATCCCTTCACCACCGCGGTGGCCGAGCAGTTTCCGCGCAAGTTCCCGTCCTTCAAGGCGCCGATCGTCGAATCGACCGGCACGGGCGCGGGCCTGAAGCAGTTCTGCGCCGGCGTCGGCGCGCAATTCCCGGATATCGCCAACGCCTCGCGCCGGATCAAGAAGTCCGAGCTGGACGATTGCGTCAAGAACGGCGTGAGCGAGCTGGTCGAAATCCAGATCGGCATCGACGGCATCGCGCTTGGCGAAAGCAAGGCCGGGGCGGAAATGGCGCTGACCGAAGAGGATATCTACAAGGCACTCGCGGCCAATCCTTATGGCAAGCCCAACACGGCCAAGACCTGGAAGGATGTGAACCCCGCCTTGCCCGCCATCGCGATCAAGGTGTTCGGCCCGCCGCCCACCAGCGGCACGCGCGACGCCTTCGCCGAGCTGATCCTGGAAAAGGGCTGCGACGCCAATGCCGAGATGAAGGCGCTGAAGACCAGCGACAAGGACCGGCATCAGGCCGTCTGCACCAAGATCCGCGAGGACGGCGCCTATGTGGAATCGGGCGAGAACGACAATCTGATCGTGCAGAAGCTGGTCGCCAATCCCGATGCGCTCGGCGTGTTCGGCTACAGCTTCCTCGAGGAGAATCTCGATAAGGTGCGCGGCGTGAAGCTGCAGGGCGTCGCCCCCACCTACGATACGATCGCCAGCTACGAATATCCCGGCGCCCGCCCGCTCTTCATCTACGTCAAGAGCGCGCATCTGAAGGCCATTCCGGGCCTCAAGGAATTCGTCGCCGAATATGCGGGCGCGTGGGATCCCGACAGCGGCTACCTGAAGCGGCGCGGGCTGATCGCGGCGCCGGCCGATGTGCGGGCGAAGAACCTGGATATCGCCACCAAGCTCACGCCGATGGATCCGGCCACGGTCAACTGAACCGATAGCGGCCCTGCCCCCGGGGCGGGGCCGCATCCTCAACGTCAGGGAAGGCCTAGCCTTGTCCATCCTTGCCATCCTTTTCCTGGTCCTGGGCCTCGGCTTCGTCGCGTGGTTCGCCGCGCGGGCGAAGGCCGCCGGCTTCCAGCCGGAAAACGGCATCCGCCCGCACAGCCGCCCCGGCCATCATGGCTGGTATGTCGCCCTGTGGGCGATCGTGCCGGCACTGATCTTCCTCGCCGTCTGGGCCAATATCGCCCCCGGCCTCACCATGGCGGCCGCGATCGAAAGCCCGGCCGGCGCCGGCCTGCCGTCCCCCGGCATGGAGCGTTCCGCCATCCTTTCGGAAGTGCGGGGCCTTGCCGACGGCCGCATCCAGGGTGGCTTCTATCCCAAGGCGCAGGAGATGCTGCCCGCCTACAAGGCGGCGCGGATGCGCTACGGCATCGCCGGCGCGGGCCTTGCCCTCATCCTGGCGCTGGCGGGCGGAACCTATGCCTTCACCCGCCTGCGCCCCGATTTCCGCGCCCGCACCCGCGTGGAACGGGTGGTGATGATCGGCCTGCTGGTCGCATCGCTGATCGCGATCCTGACGACGCTCGGCATCGTCGCCTCGCTGCTCGTCGAAACCATGCGTTTCTTCTCGAAGGTCTCGCCGGTCGAATTCCTGTTCGGGACGAGTTGGAGCCCGCAGACGGCGATGCGCGCCGATCAGGTCGGCTCGTCCGGTGCCTTCGGGGCGATCCCGCTCTTCTGGGGCACGATCTTCATCGGCGCGATCATCGCGATGGTGGTGGCGATCCCGCTCGGCCTGATGAGCGCGATCTACCTCACCCAATATGCCGCGCCCGCCGTCCGCAAGTGGCTGAAGCCGATCCTGGAGGTGCTGGCCGGCGTCCCCACCGTCGTCTACGGCTATTTCGCGGCGCTGACGGTGGCGCCCGCCGTCCGCAGCTTCGCGGTGATGGCCGGCATCCCCGGCGCCTCGTCGGAATCCGCGCTCGCCGCCGGCCTCGTCATGGGCATCATGATAATCCCCTTCGTCTCGTCGATGGCGGATGATTCCATCGCCGCCGTGCCGCAGGCGATGCGCGATGGCAGCCTCGCCATGGGGGCGACCACATCCGAGACGATCCGCAAGGTGCTGGTGCCGGCGGCGCTGCCCGGCGTGGTCGGCGGCGTGCTGCTGGCCGTCAGCCGCGCGATCGGCGAAACCATGATCGTGGTGATGGCCGCCGGCCTTGCCGCAAACCTCACCGCCAACCCCTTCGCCAGCGTGACGACGGTGACCACCCAGATCGTGCAGCTGCTGACCGGCGACCAGGAATTCGACAGCCCGAAGACGCTCGCCGCCTTCGCGCTGGGCCTCGTCCTGTTCATCGTCACCCTGCTGCTCAACATCGTCGCGCTGCGCGTGGTGAAGATATATCGGGAAGCTTATGAATAGCGCCACCGCCACGGCGGAACTCCGCCGCCCGACCGACTGGAAAGGCAGCGCGATGCAGAACCGCATCCGCCGGCGCTATGCGGCGGAACGGCGGTTCAAGCTGCTGGGCCTGCTTTCCATCCTGGTCTCGGCCGCCTTTCTCGCTTTCCTGCTGGTCACGATGATCGGCAACGGCGCGCGCGGCTTCACCCAGACGGAAATCCGCCTGCCCGTGGATTTCCCGCGATCCTCGCTGATGCTCGATCCGGCGGCGCTCGCCGGCTTCGGCGCGGACGCCGCGCTGGCCGGCGCCGATATCGAAGGCACGACGGCCGCCGCCGCCGATGCCGCCTTCGGCGCAGGCGGCGCACGCCTGCTTTCGGACGGCGCGTGGCTCAGCGTGCGCGATGCCATCAAGCGCGATCCGGCGATCCTGCGCGGCAAGGCCGAAATCTGGGTGCCCGCCGCCACCGCCATCGATCTCGCCGCCAAGGGCAATGCCGCGCCGGCCGCCGAGGCCGCATATGGCAAGCTGCAAAAGGCGGATGTGGTGCGGACCGGTTTCAACTGGACCTTCCTGACCCGCGCGGACTCCACCGATCCCACGCTGGTCGGCATATGGGGCGCGCTCAAGGGATCGCTGGTGACGATGTTCGTCACGCTGGTGCTCGCTTTCCCGGTGGGCGTGTTCGCCGCGCTCTATCTGGAGGAATATGCGCCGCGCAACCGCTGGACGGACCTGATCGAGGTTTCGATCAACAACCTCGCGGCGGTGCCGTCGATCATCTTCGGCCTGCTCGGGCTGGCGGTGTTCCTGAACTTCATGCACCTGCCGCGCTCGGCCCCGCTGGTCGGCGGCCTGACGCTGGCGCTGATGACGATGCCGGTGATTGTGATCGCCGGGCGCAACGCCATCAAGGCGGTTCCGCCGTCGATCCGCGATGCCGCGCTGGGCATCGGCGCCAGCCGGGTGCAGGTGGTGTTCCACCATGTCCTGCCGCTGGCCCTGCCCGGCATCCTCACCGGCACGATCATCGGCATGGCCCGCGCGCTGGGCGAAACGGCGCCGCTGCTGATGATCGGCATGCGCGCCTTCCTCGCCTCGCCCCCCGGCGGCATCATGGACCCGGCCACCGTGCTCCCCGTCCAGATCTTCCTCTGGTCGGACGAGGTGAGCCGCGGCTTCGTCGAAAAGACCTCCGCCGCGATCATCGTGCTGCTGGTCTTCCTGCTGGCGATGAACGGCGTCGCCATCTATCTCCGCAATCGCTTCGAAAGACGCTGGTAATGAACGATCAGACCATGAGCGCCCCGCTGCTGCACCCGTCCGCGCCATCGCCAGCCAGCGACGGCGGCACGCTCAAGATGACGGCGCGCAACGTCAACGTCTTCTACGGGGCGAAGCAGGCGATACGCGACGTCTCGATCGACGTGACGCAAGAAAATGTCACCGCCTTCATCGGCCCGTCGGGCTGCGGCAAGTCCACCTTCCTGCGCACGCTGAACCGGATGAACGACACCGTATCCTCCGCGCGCGTCGAAGGCCGGATCACGCTGGACGGCGAGGATATCTACGCGCCGGACATGGACGTGGTGCAGCTCCGCGCCCGCGTGGGCATGGTGTTCCAGAAGCCCAACCCCTTCCCCAAGTCGATCTACGAGAATGTGGCCTATGGCCCGCGCATCCACGGCCTCGCCTCCGCGCGGGCGGACATGGACCAGATCGTCGAGAAATCGCTGCGCCGCGCCGGCCTGTGGGATGAGGTGAAGGATCGCCTGAACGACAGCGGCACCGCGCTTTCGGGCGGCCAGCAGCAGCGGCTGTGTATCGCCCGCGCCATCGCCGTCGACCCGGAAGTGATCCTGATGGACGAGCCGTGCTCGGCGCTCGATCCCATCGCCACCGCCAAGATCGAGGAATTGATCCACGAGCTGCGCGGCCGTTACGCCATCGTCATCGTCACCCACAACATGCAGCAGGCCGCCCGCGTATCGCAGCGCACGGCCTTCTTCCACCTCGGCACGCTGGTCGAATATGGCGATACGTCCGAAATCTTCACCAATCCCCGCGAAACGCGGACCAAGGATTACATCACCGGCCGTTACGGCTGAGGAGAACAGGCACATGGCCACCGGGCACACCGTTAAGGCATTTGACGACGATCTCGGCCAGCTCCGCGCATTGGTCGCCGAAATGGGCGGCCGTGCCGAACAGGCGCTGGCCGATGCCGTCCAGGCGCTCGTCCGCCGCGATCTCGATGCCGCCGTCCGCATCGTCGAGGACGACAAGAGGATCGACGAGCTGGAGGTCGAGGTCGAACGCCACGCCATCCGCCTCATCGCGCTGCGCGCGCCGATGGCGGACGATCTGCGCGACGTGCTGGCGGCGATGAAGATCGCCGGCGTGATCGAACGCATGGGCGATTATGCCAAGAACATCGCCAAGCGCATTCCCGTGCTCAGCGATATCAAGGGGATAGAGCCGATCTCCATCCTGCCGGCGATGGCGCGATCGGTGTCGGACATGGTGCATGCCGTGCTGGATGCCTATGCCCGCCGCGATGCGGCCGGCGCGGTGCGCGTCGCCGAAAGCGATCGCACCGTGGACGATTTCTACAACAGCATCTTCCGCGCGCTGCTGACCCACATGATGGAAAATCCCCACACCATCACTGCATCGACGCATCTGCTGTTCATCGCCAAGAATCTGGAACGGATCGGCGATCACGCCACCAACGTCGCGGAGATGGTCTATTACGCCGCCACCGGCCACCAGATGGCCGAACGCGCGAGAGGCGGCGATCCCCTTGCCGCCGAGGAGGAATGAGCCGATGGCCCGTGCCCGCCTGCTGCTTGTCGAGGATGATGCCGCGCTCGCCGAACTGCTGATCTGGCATTTCGAGCGCGAGGAATTCGAGGTCGAACATACGCCGGACGGCGAGGAGGCGCTGCTCCTTGCCCAGGAAAGCCCGCCCGATCTCGTCCTGCTGGACTGGATGATCGAGGGTCTTTCCGGCATCGAGGTCTGTCGCCGCCTGCGCCGGCTCAACGATACGGCCAACGTGCCGATCATCATGCTCACCGCGCGCGGCGAGGAGGAGGATCGCGTGCGCGGGCTGGAAACCGGCGCCGACGATTATGTCACCAAGCCCTTCTCCCCGCGCGAGCTGGTCGCCCGGGTCGGCGCGGTGCTGCGCCGCGTGCGCCCGGCGCTGGCCGGGGAACGGCTGTCCTATTCGGATATCGAGATGGATACGGTGAGCCACAAGGTCCGCCGCGACGGGGCGACGGTGCCGCTCGGCCCCACCGAATTCCGCCTGCTCAAGCATTTCCTCGAGCATCCGGGCCGCGTCTTCTCGCGCGAGCGGCTGCTGGATTCGGTCTGGGGCCGCGACAGCGATATCGAGCCGCGCACGGTGGACGTGCATATCCGCCGGCTACGCAAGGCGATCAACGATGGCGGCCGGCCCGATATCATCCGCACCGTCCGCTCAGCCGGCTATGCCCTGGACGTCGAGGGCGCGCTATAGGCTGCGCGTCACGAACATGGCTGCCCCGGCCGCGATCGCTTCGCGTAGCGATATGGCGCGCCGGCCACGCATCTTGATCGACAGCCCCCTGCCCCGCATGCTAGCCCGACGCCAAAGCATCAGGGGAGAATGGCAATGAAGGCAACACCGGAACAGGTTCGCGCGGGCCTCGAAAACTATATCCGGGCCTGGCAGACGCGGGACAAGGATCTGCTGCTGTCCGTGTTCGCGGAAGATGGCGTGCTGGAGGACCCGGTGGGAACTCCGCCCTTCGCCGGCCACGAGAATATCGGCCGCTTCTGGGATTTCGCCTGGTCGGACAGCCGCCGCCAGGTGACGCCGGTGCTGGAGGAAATCCGTGCCTGCGGCGACCAGGGCATATTGCGCTTCACCATGCAGGTCCGCCTGCCGAGCGAGAATGCCGGGCTCGACCTTTCGATCATCGAGCATGCCCAGTTCAATGCGGACGGCAAGCTCTGCCATCTCCGCGCCTTCTGGGATGAGAATTCGGTGAAGAAGCCCGACGGCATGGACCTGTTCGCTCCCAATATCGACGAAGCCTATCAAAGCTGAACCGCATTCATCTTGCCGTCTTCCCTTCGCCGGTCCGTTGGTTTACCTGACGCGAACGTAAAGCGCGGGAGAAAGGAATGACCATCGGTTTCGAAGGGCGGGTTGCGATCGTCACGGGCGCGGGCGGCGGGCTTGGCCGCGGCTACGCGCTCGAACTGGCGCGGCGCGGCGCCAGGGTTGTCGTCAACGATCTCGGCGGCGCGCGGGACGGCACCGGCGCTTCCGACGCGGCGCAAAAGGTGGTCGAGGAGATTCTGGCCGCCGGCGGCACCGCCATGGCCAATGGCGGCAACGTCACCGACGCCGAACAGATGCAGGAAATGGTCGCCCGCGCGAAGGAAGCCTGGGGCGGCGTCCATATCCTCATCAACAATGCCGGCATCCTGCGCGACAAGAGCTTCGCCAAGATGACGATGGAGGAATTCCGCCTCGTCGTCGAAGTCCATCTCAACGGATCGGCCAACGTCACCAAGGCCGTGTGGGAATTGATGCGGGAGCAGAATTACGGCCGCATCCTGATGACCGCATCGTCCACCGGGCTCTACGGCAATTTCGGCCAGGCCAATTATGGCGCGGCGAAGCTGGGCCTCGCCGGGCTTACCAAGACGCTCTATCTGGAGGGCGCGAAATATAACATCCGCGTCAACACCATCGCCCCCGTCGCCGCCACGCGGATGACGGAGGATGTCCTGCCGCCGGAGATGCTGAACGTCTTCGCGCCGGAAAAGGTGGCGCCCGCCGCGCTCTATCTGGTGTCGGAGGACGCGCCGACCAATGTGATCCTGAGCGCGGGCGGCGGCGTGGTCCAGGCCGCCTACATCACCCTTACCCAGGGCGCGGTGCTGCCGGCGGACCAGCAGACGCCCGAAGGCGTCGCCGCCGCGTGGGACAGGATCGTCGACCGCAGCGGGGAGATCGTCCCCCAGAACGGCCTCGAACAATCCATGCTGATCGCCTCCCTGCTCCAGCAGGGCTGATCCGGGGCTTATACAGGCCCACCGCATCACTGTATTGCAACACCAATACAGTGATGCTATCTCCGGGGCAGGAGATGGGCCATGTATAGCAGCAGCGATATAGACGACGCCGTCGGCGCCGGCATCCTTACCCCCACTAGCGCCGCGGCCTTCCGCGCCTTCGTCGCCGGGCGGCAGCGCACCTCGCTGGTTGATGAGGAGCATTTCCGCCTCATCACCGGCTTCAACGATATCTTCGTGACGATCGCGGCGGTGCTACTGCTGGTCGCGGTGGCGTGGATCGGCAACGCCGTTCCCTTCTTCCGCCTGCCCGGCGGCCCCAATGCGCTGAGCGGCCTGCTCGTCGCCGCCACCGCCTGGGGCCTCGCCGAATTCTTCACCCGCAAGCGTCGCATGGCCCTGCCCAGCATCATCCTGCTGCTGGCCTTTGCCGGCGGCATATTCATGGCGATGCTGGCCTTCCTCGCCAGCGGCCAGCCCAACCCGTCCGATCGCGGCATGGCACTGACGACCGTCGCCGTCACCGCCGTCACCGCGCTGGCGACATGGCTCCACTGGCGGCGCTTCCACGTGCCGATCACCGTGGCCGCCGGCACACTGGCGATCGCGGGCCTTGCCGTCGGCCTGCTGCTGGCGGCCGTGCCGGTGATGGGCGGCTGGCTCTATGCCGTGCTGCTGGCGATCGGCGTCGCGGTCTTCGCCTTCGCCATGCGCTGGGACATGAGCGATCCCGCCCGCCTCACCCGCCGGGCGGACGTCGCCTTCTGGCTGCACCTGCTGGCCGCCCCGCTCATCGTCCACCCCATCTTCGCGCTGCTCGGCCTGCTGGACGGCGGCGCGAGCGTCGGCGAGGCCGCGGTCGTCCTGCTGGTCTATTGCGCCATGGGGCTGATCGCCATCGCCGTCGACCGGCGCGCCCTGCTGGTTTCCGCCCTCGCTTACGTGCTCTACGCCTTGAGCACCCTTTTCCGCGAGTTCGGCGCCGTCAGCCTCAATCTGGCGCTCACCTCGCTGGTGCTCGGCTCGGCGCTGCTGCTGCTCTCCGCCTTCTGGCACGCAGTGCGCATCCATGTCGTCGCGATGCTGCCGGCCGCGTGGCGCGCGCGGCTGCCCGACACGCAGGCAGCAAGCGCGCCGGCCAGCGCCTGACGCCGAATTTCACCGATAGCAAAGCTTACTGGGTGGGCGCGGCGCCCGCCTCCTTTTATTCGCCGACCAGCTTCAGCAGCCGCCGTTCAATCGGTGCCAGCAATGGCACCAGCTCATGTCCGCGCTTCAGCACCGATCCGCTCTCGCCGATCAGCGCCCACATGCCCTGTCGCTGGCGCAATGCGGGGCGTTTCTCGATACGATATTCGGGCCGCTCGGCCGCCCGCCGGAAGGCGGAGAAGGAAGCGGCTTCGCGTCCCAGATCGATCGCATAGTCCCGCCAATGCCCGGCGGCCACCATGCGGCCGTAGAGATCGAGGATGCGGGCCAGTTCCTGCCGATCGAAGCCGACCTGCAACGGCCGGAAATGCGGCGTCGGGAACGGCGTGACGATGGCGCTCATCAGGCGCAGTCACGCTCCTTGTCGGCGCCGTCGCGCTTTTCGATCAGCTCGGCCAGCTTGGCACGCAGCGACTCCACCTCGCACTTCAGCATTTCGAGCTGCTGGGTCGCGGGGTCGAACCGTTCGGAACAGGGCGTGCCATAGGGCACGAAGCTCTTCTGGTAATCGGTGGCTTCCACCAAGGTCGGCCGCGCCGGGATGCCGACCATCGAGGCGCCTTCCGGCACATCCTTGGTCACCACCGCATTGGCGCCGATGCGCGCCCGGCGGCCAACGATGATCGGCCCCAGCACCTGCGCGCCCGATCCGATGATCGCGTCATCCTCGATCGTGGGGTGCCGCTTGCCGGGAACGCCGTTGGCCGGGTTCGTCCCGCCCAGCGTGACGCACTGATACATGGTGACGTTGTCGCCGATCACCGCCGTCTCGCCGATCACGCTGAAGCCGTGATCGATGAAGAAATTGCGGCCGATCTTGGCGCCGGGATGGATGTCGATCGCGGTGAGCAGGCGGGAGAAATGGTTGACCGCGCGGGCGAGGAAATAAAGCTCGCCCTTGAACAGCCAATGAGCGATGCGGTGGAAGCCGACCGCCCAGACGCCCGGATAAAGCAGGATTTCCCAGCGCGAACGCGGCGCCGGATCACGCGCCTTGATCGAGTCGAGATAATCGACAAACGCGTCGAGCATGGAACATCCCCAGGTCGGTCTTCTATATATTGGCCGAATGTAGGCCGCCGGCCCGGGGATTTCCAGCCTTGCCGTTCAGACGGCGGTGGCGTGAACCGTGGCCACCGCCTTCAGGATCGCGCCGACGCGGGCGGCCGTCTGGATCACGTCCGTCGCCACGCCATGGCCGCGCAGGACCTTTTCATGGCTGTCGATGCACATGCCGCAACCGTTCATCGCGCTGACGGCGAGGCTGAACAGCTCGAAATCGTCCTTCTCGATGCCCGGCGATCCGATCACGTTCATGCGCAGCTTGGCCGGCAACGTGCCATATTCCTTGTTCGAGGCGAGGTGGACGAAGCGATAATAGACGTTGTTCATCGCCATCACCGCCGCCGACGCGCGGGCCGCATTGGCGGCTTCCGGCGAAAGCTTGCCCTCCGCCTCGGCCTCGACCGCCTCGACGAGCGGGCGGTAGCCGGAGCCGTGGGCGCAGGCGAGCAGCAGGCCATATTTGCGCTGGTCGCCCAGCGTCTGATCGTTGAGCAGCGAACCGACGTTCAGCCGGATATCCTTGGCATAATCGGGCAGCGTATCGGCGAAAGCCTTGAGCGACATGGAAAGCTCCTGATGATCAAAGAAAAGGGCGCGGGAGGCATCCCCCCGCGCCCCGTCGCCGAGCGCTGACGCGCCACGGCTGTGCGGCCCCGAAGGGTTAGGCCGCCGGCTTCAGAACCTCTTCGCCCTGGTGCCAGTTGCACGGGCAAAGCTCGTCGGTCTGCAGCGCGTCGAGGACGCGGATCGCCTCGGCCGGGTTGCGGCCCTGGTTGAGGCCGTTGACCGTGACGTGCTGGATCACGTTGTGCGGATCGACGATGAAGGTGGCGCGCAGCGCGACGCCCGCATCCTTGTCGACGATGCCCAGCGCGTTCGCCAGTTCCTTCTTATTGTCCGCGATCCACGGGAAATCGCAGTTGGCAAGGCGTTCATCCGACTTGCGCCAGGCGAAGTGGACGAAATCGGTATCGGTCGAGGCGCCGATCAGCACCGCGTCGCGATCGGCGAAATCCTTCACCAGCTCGCCATAGCCGATGATCTCGGTCGGGCAGATGAAGGTGAAGTCCTTCGGCCAGAAGAACACGACCTTCCACTTGCCGTCGGTCTTCGACAGGTCGATCGTCTCGCCGGCCGGAAGCGCGGACACGCCCTGCTGGACGGGAACGGTTACGCCGGGAAACTGATCGCCAACGGTGAGGGCCATAAGGATGCTCCTTCGAGTGGGTGGGTTGAAACTGACGAGGAGCGATATGGGGGGATAGCATCGAAAGAGCAAATTGATTATTTGTGGCTCATTGATCGACAGAGGCGATGAATGAGCACCTATCTCCCGACGCTGAAACAACTGCAATATCTGGTGGCGCTGCGCGACCACGGGCATTTCGGCCGGGCGGCGGAGGCGTGCTTCGTCACGCAATCCACGCTTTCGGCGGGTTTGCGCGAGCTGGAATCGCTGATCGGCATCACGCTGGTGGAACGCACGCGCCGCGTCGTCCGCTTCACGCCGCTGGGCCTGCGCATCGCGGACAAGGCCCAGCGCGTGCTGCGCGAGGCGGAAGAACTGTCCGATCTGGCGCGGGCGGCCGGAAAGCCGCTTTCGGGCGAACTGCGCATGGGCGTGATCCCCACGATCGCCCCCTTCCTCCTGCCGCGCATCCTGCCCCGCATCCGCGCCGAATGGCCGGACCTGAAGCTCTATCTGCGGGAGGAGACGACAAGCGCCGCCTGCGATTCGCTGCACCGCGGCCATGTCGACTGCGTGCTGCTGGCGCTGCCCTATCATTGCGGCGACATCGAGCATGAGGATCTGTTCGACGACCGGCTGTTCGTGGCCTTCCCCGCCGGCGAGGCGCCGACCGGCAGCAATGCGATCGAGGCCGATGCCATCGACGAGCGGCGCCTGCTGCTGCTGGAGGACGGCCATTGCCTGAAGGATCATGCGCTCGCCGCCTGCAACCGCCCGGAATTGCGGGCGGAAGCCGCGATGCTGGGCACCTCGCTCCATACGCTGGTGCAGATGGTGGACAACGGCCTGGGCGTGACCTTGCTGCCGGAAATGGCGATCAAGGCCGGCATCCTCGACAATACCGATATCATCGCGCGGCCGCTGGATGCGGATCACCCCGCCCGCCGCATCGCCATCGTGTGGCGCAAGGGCAGCCCGCGGGAAAAGGAATTTCGCATGCTCGCCCATGCACTTGCCAAAAGCCATGTCGATTGAGCAGCCACGGATCGTCGCAATCCCCCTTAATTGCGATTGACTCGCAATAGCCGGACTGCTTTCATCCTCCTCCAATCTCGGGAGAGGAAAGCATGCCCGGCGAGACCGTCCATCCGATCGAACTCCTGCCCCACCCCACGCCGATGGACGAAAACCGCCGGCTGCTGCTCTTCGGCATCCGCCGCGTCGCCGCCCATGGGCTGGACGATGCGCATGCCGCCCACGCCATGCTCTGCGGCTTCGGCCTCAGCTTCCGCCGGCCGCTGGTGCTGCTGCGCGCGCTGATGGCGGAAGCCTCGCGCGTATCGAGCCGCCGCATCCTGGTCGCCCCCTGCTGCTGCCCTCGCATGACGGACGCCGAGGCGACCATGCTGGCCGCGATCGGCGTGGCCCGGAACGACGCGCCCGCCGCCCACCGGTTGCTGGCCGGCATGCTGGGCGTCGCCAACTGCCTCGGCGCGCTCAGCAGCGCCCAGGCGCTGGCACAGGCGTTCGAGGATCTGGGCAAGCCGCTGCCTGCCCGGCACGGCTGACTTTCGTCGGGTGCGGGCTCAGCCCGCGTCCATCTTGGTCTCCGTTCCCGCCGTGCCGATCGAACGATCGATCAGGCCGGCCCGCATCATCAGCCAGAACAGGATGATGCCGGGCAACGCCAGCACGGTCGTCAGCAGATAGAAATTCACGTAGCCGACGGCCTCGATCATCGCGCCGGCGCCATATTCGGGGTTGCCGGTCAATATGCGGCCCACCACGCTGGCCGCCGCCGATATCAAGGCATACTGGGTGGCGGTGAAGCGCAGGTCGCACAGCGCGGAGAAATAGGCGACCACGCAGACCCCGCCCACGCCGCTGGCGAAATTCTCGAACCCGATGGCTCCCGCCATGCCGAGGTTGGAATGCCCGGCGGCGGCGAGCAGCGCGAAGCTGAAGTTGGAAACGCCCATCAGGATCAGGCTGAGCAGGACCGATCGCTTGAGCCCCAGCCGGGCATAGAGCACGCCACCCACGAATATCCCGAGCAGCAGCGCCCAGAAGCCGACGCCGACGTCATAGATGGCGATCTCGTCATTGCTGTAGCCGAGATCGTTGAACAGGAGGCGCAGGGTAAGGTTGGCCAGCGTATCCCCGATCTTGTGAACCAGGATGAACAGCAGCACCAGCCAGGCGCCCGATCGCTGGAAAAATTCCACGAACGGCCCGATCACTGCCCTGCCGAGCGACGAGAGCGATTTGCGTTCGCTTACCTCGCGATGCCGTGGCGGCTCGCCCATCGCCAGCGCCACCACCATCGCCGGCAGCGCGAACATGGAACAGGCGATATAGGCAAACGCCCATCCGGTGCGCGCCGCCAGCACGAGCGCCAGCGCGCCCGCTGCGGCCGATCCGATCCGCCAGCCATATTGCGACATGCCGGCGCCCACGCCGAGCTGCCGGGGCTCGAGCTGCTCGATACGATAGGCGTCGATGACGATATCGTAGGTAGCGCCCGCGACGCCCACCAATATGGCGGCGATCGCGGTAGCCATGATGTCCGCCTGCGGATCGACCAGCGCCAGATTGACGACGGCGGCGATGACCAGCGCACCCGCAAGCAGCATCCACGACACGCGCTGCCCCAATCGACCGATCAGCGGCAGCCGGACGCCCTCGACGATCCAGGCCCACAGGAATTTGAAATTATAGGCCAGGAAGACGAGCGAGAATGTCGTCACGCTCTTCTTGTCGATCCCGTCCTGGGCAAGGCGTGTCGAAAGCGTCGCGCCGATCATCGCATAGGGAAAGCCCGATGATATGCCGAGGAACAGGGCCGCCAGCGGGGCGGGCTCGAGATAACGCTTGGTGGCGGCGAGAAAGCCCGGGCGGGCGGCGCTGGTCGTGTCGGTCATCGCCGCGACAATAGCGTCGCGCGCGCCGGCGCAAAGGGAATTGTCGCGGCGTTCGCTACGCCACGGCGCCGCCTTCGCGGTCGTAGAGGACGAGGCCGGCCGGGAGCCGCCTGGCCCTGCCGCCGGAAAGGCGATTTTCCACCGCCTCGATGGCCGCCTTCAGGCCGCGATGGGAATAGGGCTTGGCAAGGCAGCCGACCGCGAAATCGCTGGCGCCGGGCGGGCATGTGCCGGTGACGAACAGCACAGGCACGCCCTGTTCCAGCGCGACGCGGGCGACATCCAGCCCGCTTCCCGCCGAAAGCTTCACGTCCGCCAGCACCAGATCGACCGGCTCGCGCTTCAGCACCTTCACCGCCAATGTCGCTCGATCGACGGTGGCGACCACATGATAGCCGACATCCGACAGGAAATGCTCGCTATCGAACGCGACCAGCGGCTCGTCCTCGACGATCAGAAGCCGCCTTATCGCCCGAGCCCGACCACCGAAGATCATCGCGTCGAACCTCCCTGTCGCCGGGGATAATGGCGCATGGTCGCCAAATGTTCCACCCCTGTTCGAGGCTGGCGGCTTGACCCGGACGCACTTTCCGTCAACGAGTGCCCGCTTTCCAACTCTCGGAGACGTCGGTGGCGAAGCGCCTCACACTCTTCATTCTTGTCGCCATGGTCGCCGGCATCGTCGTGGGCCTCGCGATCAACGCGATGGTGCCGGACAAGGCGCAGGTTGCCGCCATCACGGATTATTTCTCGATCGTCACGGATCTGTTCCTGCGGCTGATCAAGATGATCATCGCGCCGCTGGTCTTCTCCACGCTGGTCGCGGGCATCGCGCATATGGGCGACACGGCGGCGCTGGGCCGGGTGGGCGCGCGGACGATCGCCTGGTTCCTGTGCGCCAGCCTCGTGTCGCTCACGCTCGGCCTGATCCTCGTCAACATCCTCCAGCCGGGCGCCGGGCTCGCCTTGCCGCTGCCGGAGGTGACGGCGGCGAGCGGCGTCGACAAGGCTACCTTCACGCTCAAGGATTTCGTGACGCATCTGGTGCCGAAATCGATCTTCGAGGCGATGGCGACCAACGAAATCCTGCAGATCGTGGTCTTCTCGATCTTCACCGGCGTCGCCATCACCGCCGTGGGCGAAAAGGCCGCGCCGCTGGTGCGCGGCGTCGAGGCGCTCGTGCAGGTGATGCTGCAGATCACCGATTATGTGATGCGTTTCGCGCCCTTCGCCGTGTTCGCGGCCGTCACCAGCGCGCTGGCCAAGGAAGGCGCGTCGATCCTCATCACCTTCGGCTATTTCATGGGCGGGTTCTATATCTCGCTCGTGCTGCTCTGGTCGCTGCTGCTGTTCGCCGCCTTCCTGATCGCAGGCGGGCGGGCGCGCATCCTGTTCCGCTATATCCGCGATCCCATCCTCCTCGCTTTCTCGACCGCATCGTCCGAAGCCGCCTTCCCGCGCACGCTGGAGGCGCTGGACCGCTTCGGCGTGCCGCGCAGGATCGCCAGCTTCGTGCTGCCGCTGGGCTATTCGTTCAACCTCGACGGCACGATGATGTACTGCACCTTCGCGACCATGTTCATCGCGCAGGCTTATGGCATCCATATGTCAGTGGGCGAGCAGGTGACGATGCTGCTGCTGCTGATGGTGACGTCCAAGGGCGTGGCGGGCGTGCCGCGCGCCAGCCTGGTGGTGATCGCCTCCACGCTGGCCTTCTTCAAGATACCGGAAGCGGGCCTGCTGCTGATCCTCGCGGTCGATCATTTCCTCGACATGGGCCGGTCGGCGACCAATGTGGTCGGCAACGCCGTGGCCAGCGTCGTCGTGGCGAAGTGGGAAAAGGCGCTGGAGGTGGTGGAATCGCCGGTCATCGAACCGGCCCGCGCGCCCAGCCATACGCCGGAGAGTGGCCGGCGCGGCCTCGATCTCGATCCGGATGCCAATCGCTGAAGCTGGCGCTGGCCTGAAAGCGCGATCGGGGCTAGGGGATCGCGATGCGACCTCCCCGCCCCCCGCGCGACGATAAACGGCCCAACCGGCAGCGCCCCGGCACCGACCGGCCCGTGAAAAGCCATCCCCCCAAAGCCCGACCCCGCAAGGCGGCGGCCGAGGGAGAGGGCGCCTCCGCCGACAAGCCGCTTCGCGCCAAGAGTCCCTCGGCATCCGCCCGCGATGCGCGCCGCGCCGCCGACCACGCGCTGCGCACCGGCAAGCCCAGGGCCACTCCGCGCCCGAAGGATGGCGTGGCCAAGGCAGGCACCACCGGAACCCCGGCCCGCGACGCCCGCCCCCGGCGCGGCGCGGCGCGGCTGGAACGGGCCGCCGTCCCCGCCCGGCCGGCCACGCCCGTGGCCCCCGGCGAAGGCGATCGGATCGCCAAGCTGCTGGCCCGCGCCGGCATCGCATCCCGCCGCGAAATCGAACGGATGATCGCCGAAGGGCGCATCGCCATCGGCGAGGATGTGGTGGAAACGCCCGCCACGATCCTGAAATCGCTCGCCGGCGTCACCGTGGACGGCAAGCCCGTCGCCGCGCCCGAGCCGACCCGCCTCTTCCGCTTCCACAAGCCCAACGGCGTCCTGACCACCGAGCGCGATCCCAGGGGACGCGCCACCATCTATGATCGCCTGCCGCGCGGCCTGCCCCGGCTGGTGCCGGTCGGCCGGCTCGACCTCAACACCGAAGGGCTGCTGCTGCTCACCACCGATGGCGGCCTGAAGCGCCAGCTCGAACTGCCGGCCACCGGCGTCGAGCGCAGCTACCGCGCCCGCGTGTTCGGCGAGGTCAGCCAGGCGATGCTGGAGGACCTGATCGAGGGCGTGGAGATCGAAGGCGTCCGCTACGGATCGATCGATGCCAATCTCGAACGGCGCACCGGTCGCAACGCCTGGGTGGAAATGAAGCTGAAGGAAGGCAAGAATCGCGAGGTCCGCCGCGTGCTGGAATATCTCGGCCTCCAGGTCAGCCGGCTGATCCGGACCAGTTACGGCCCCTTCCGCCTCGGCGATCTTCCCGTCGGCGCGGTGGACGAGGTGCTGCAGCACGAACTGGTCGCCTTCCGCAAGACGCTGAAGTGAGATCATGCGCATAATCGCAGGCAAATGGCGCGGCCGCACGATCGCCGCCCCTCCGGGAGACGCCACCCGCCCCACGAGCGACCGCACGCGCGAGGCGCTCTTCTCCATGCTGGCCAGCCGGCTCGGCGATTTCGAAGGGCTTCGCATAGCCGATCTGTTCGCGGGATCGGGGGCGCTGGGCTTCGAGGCGCTGTCGCGCGGCGCGGCGCACGCCATTTTTGTCGAGCAAGATCGCAAGGCGGTGGAGATATTGCGCGCCAATGCCGCGAAGCTGGGCGCGGTTGCCGATATCCGGGCGCAGCCTGTCGCCACGCTCGGCCCCGTGTCGCAGCCCCACGATCTACTGCTGTTCGATCCGCCTTATGGCAGCGGCGGCGCGGGCGCGCTGCTGGAGCGCCTCACCCGGCTCGGCTGGGCGAGCCCCGGCGCTTGGGCGAGCATCGAGACGGGCCGGGACGAACCCGTTTCCGCCACCGGCTGGTCCGTGGATGCGGAACGCACCCACGGCAAGGCCAAGCTCACGCTGCTGCGGCGCGACGCAGCGGAATAAGCGCGATCAGGCTGAGCAGCGCGGCCGCGGCGAGGTAGAGGCCGACGGGCACCAGGCCATGGTCCCGCGCCAGCACCTGCGCCACGGCCGGCGTCAGCCCGCCGCCGATGATGCCGCCCAGGTTGAAGGCCATGGACGCGCCGGTATAGCGCACCCGGGCCGGGAACAGCTCCGGCAGCCAGCCGCCCAGCGGGCCGTAGACGAAGCCCATCACCCATAGCGACAAGGCCAGATAGGCGCCAGCCATCAGCAGGCTGCCGCCGCCCAGCATCGGCGCCATCAGCATCCCGGTGACGATGGTGGCGATGCAGCCGCCCATCAGCACGCGGCGGGGATCATGCAGGTCGGCCAGCCAGGCCGCCGCGACGATGCCGGCCGCCATGAACAGGATCGCGACGAGCTGCACCGCGAGGAACGTCTCGCGCGGGTAGCCGAGCGTGGTGGTGCCGTAACCCAGCGCGAAGGCGGTCGCGATGTAGAAGAGCGCGAAGCAGGCGACGACGGCGAAGGTGCCGCCGATCGTTTCCACCGCATGGTTGCGGACCAGTTCGGCGATCGGCACCCGGGCCGGCGGCGCTTCCTCCAGCGCGGCGGCGAAGGCCGGCGTCTCGGTCAGCTTCAGCCGCACCCACAGGCCCAGCATCACGAGCACGGCGCTCGCCAGGAACGGGATGCGCCAGCCCCAGGCGCGGAACTGATCGGGCGAGAGGATCAGGCCCAGCAGCAGGAACAGGCCGTTGGCGGCGATGAAGCCTACCGGCGCGCCAAGCTGCGGCGCCATGCCGAAACGCGCCTTCCAGCCGGGCGGGGCGTTTTCCACCGCCAGCAGCGCGGCGCCGCCCCACTCCCCGCCCAACCCGAAACCCTGGCCGAAGCGGAGGAGGCAGAGCAGCGCCGGCGCGACCCAGCCGATCGACTGGTAGGTGGGCAGGAAGGCGATCGCCATCGTCGACCCGCCCATGATGAGAAGCGACGCAACCAACGTGGATTTGCGCCCGATCCGGTCACCAAAATGGCCGAAGGCCACGGCGCCGACCGGCCGGGCGATGAAGGCCACGGCAAGGCTGGCATAAGCGGCGAGCAGCTGGATGCCGGGATCGGCCGCGGGAAAGAATAACGGCCCGAAGACCAGCGAGGCGGCGGTCGCGTAGATATAGAAGTCGTAGAATTCGACCGCCGTGCCGATCAGGCTCGCCCCCAACACCCGCCTTGTCGAGGGCGCGTTCGCTTTGCTTCCCGTCATCCGGCTCCATCCCTGAAATGCGGGCGGGGATTGGAGCCTCGGGCGCCACGCGTCAAGCCATGGCCGGACGCGCCTTCCTGATCCGCATCGCGCTGCCCACCAGGCCGAAGCCCATGATCATCAGCGCCCAGCTCGCCGGTTCGGGCACCGCGTTCTGCTGCACGAAATCGGTGATCGAGGCCTGCGAATGGCCAAGGATGACGTCACCGGAGACGAGCCGCCCGCCCAGCAGGAAATCGTCGAAGGTGATGCGCAGCGCATTGGTGGCAAGGCCTATGCTGTTCACGCCGTCGCCCCAGCTCGTCTGTTCGTTGAGGACGATGCGCAGGCCCAGGAGGTCGAGCAGCACGGTGTTGGGATCGGGGTTCACGAACAGCGCCGCGTCAATGAACAACCCGCCCAGGCCAAGGCCGGTGAGGTCGAGCCCGGCGATCGTGGTCGCCCCGGTGGCGCTCAACCCGCCCACCGCGCTCACCGATGTGGTGGAGGTGATCGCATCCGCCGTAAGGCCGAGGATAGTCAGGGGCGGCAGGAACAGCACCTGCGTCTCCAGCCCGATATCGATGCCGGCGATCGCGGAGGTGGCCGTGCCCGTCGGCATCACCGGATAAGGCGACGAGGCGGAGCTGGTGACGACCCCGGTGTTGAGCCGCTGGTTGATCGATACGAGGCCGAGGCCGGCGAACTGCAATTGCTGGTCGATCGTCGCCAGCGCGGCGCTGTCGTTATAGGCCGGCGCGGCGGTGCCGTCCGCGGCGGCGAGCGGCCCGATATCGACCAGCACGGCGTTGACCGCGCTCAGCGAGGCGCTCAGCGCATAGGCCGAGCTGTCGACCGTCGTCACGGCATGTGCCGGTGCTGTGATGAAAGGCAGGGCTAGCACGCAAAATGCAGAAAGTTTTACAAGGGATTTCATGATCCTAGCCTCCTGTTTTGGCGACAGGGAATAGGCAGGAACCATGCCAGTCACGGGAATGCGCCATATATGGGCGCAGGCGCACAGCGCGCTGTCAGCGGCCGCGACATGGAAAATACCGAAATGACGAAGGCCCGCCAGCGCCTGCGGACGGGCCTTCCGTTCGACGAGCCGGCCGATACCGGCCGAGGCAGGTTAGCGGGCCGGAGGCGGATCCCCCGCAAGCGCGCGATAGGCGAAGCCGCCCAGCGCACCGCCGATGATGGGGGCGACCCAGAAGGCCCAGAGCTGCTGCAGCGCCAGCCCGCCCACGATCAGCGCCGGCCCCGTGCTGCGCGCCGGATTGACCGATGTGTTCGTCACCGGGATGGAGATGAGGTGGATCAGCGTGAGCGCCAGGCCGATGGCGATCGGCGCGAAGCCGATCGGTGACCGGCTATCCGTCGCGCCGAGCACGACGATCAGGAAGCCGAAGGTCAGCACCGTTTCGATCGTCAGGCCCGCGCCCAGCGTATAGCCGCCGGGCGATTGCGGCCCATATCCGTTCACGGCAAGGCCGTTGGGGCCGAGCACGAAATCGGGCGATCCGCTGGCGATCTGGAGGAGGATGAAGGCGGCGATGATCGCGCCCACCACCTGGGCGACGATATAGGGCACCACGTCCTTCGCCGGAAAGCGGCCGCCGGCCCACAGGCCCACGGTGATCGCGGGGTTGAGGTGGAAACCGGAAATATGGCCGATGGCATAGCCCATCGTCACCACGGTCAAACCGAAGGCCAGCGCAACACCGGCAAAGCCGATCCCGGTTTCGGGAAACTTGGCCGCAAGCACAGCGGCGCCGCATCCACCAAAGACAAGCCAGAATGTTCCGAAGAGTTCAGCCACGAGTCGTTGCATCAAAGGCATCACAACCCCCATTTCGACTTACGGAGAAAGCGAAACTATCACGTATTGTTACGCAGCACGAACATAGAATGCGCGGATCGCGGGAGGTTGCCCCGGCGGGCTCCGTTCCCTAACTGTTCACATGTGAATCACTCGCCCCCTTCCCTGCCCGGCGCGCTGGCCGATCCCGCTTCGGATCCCCCTTATCTGCGCGGCCTCAATCCGCCCCAGCGCGAAGCCGTGCTGGCAACGGAGGGGCCAGTGCTGGTGCTGGCCGGCGCCGGCACGGGCAAGACGGCGGCGCTGACCGCCCGGCTCGCCCATCTGGTGGCGACGCGGCTGGCCTGGCCGTCGGAAATCCTGGCCGTCACCTTCACCAACAAGGCTGCGCGCGAGATGAAGGAGCGCGTGGGCCGGATGCTGGGCGATGCGGTGGAAGGCATGCCGTGGCTCGGCACCTTCCACGCGATCTGCGCCAAGATGCTGCGCCGCCATGCCGAGCTGGTCGGCCTGCAATCCAACTTCACCATTCTCGACACCGACGATCAGCTACGGCTGATGAAGCAGATCATCCTCGCCGAAAATCTGGACGAGAAGCGCTGGACGGCCCGCGCGCTGGGCGGGCTGATCGATCGCTGGAAGAATCGCGGCTGGACGCCCGACGATGTCGATGCCGGCGAGAGCGAGCTGTTCGCCAACGGCCGCGGCCAGCAGCTCTACCGCCTCTACCAGGATCGGTTGCGCGCCGTGAACACCTGCGATTTCGGCGATCTGCTGCTCCACATGCTCGTCATCCTGAAGACGCACCGCGACGTGCTGGAGCAATATCAGCAGCGCTTCCGCTACATCATGGTGGACGAGTATCAGGACACCAACAGCGCGCAGTATCTGTGGCTCCGGCTGCTCGCTCAGCAGCGCAAGAATATCTGCTGCGTGGGCGACGACGACCAGTCAATCTATTCCTGGCGCGGGGCGGAGGTGGCCAATATCCTGCGCTTCGAGAAGGATTTTCCCGGCGCGAAGATCATCCGGCTGGAACAGAATTATCGCTCCACGCCCCACATCCTCGCGGCCGCCGGCGGCGTGATCGCCCATAATGGCGGGCGGCTAGGCAAGGAATTGTGGACCGAGGCCGACGTGGGCGAGAAGGTCCGCGTCATCGGCGTGTGGGACGGGCCGGAGGAAGCCCGCCGCGTGGGCGACGAGATCGAGGC
This sequence comes from Sphingomonas sp. MM-1, assembly GCF_000347675.2. Classification (NCBI taxonomy): domain Bacteria; kingdom Pseudomonadati; phylum Pseudomonadota; class Alphaproteobacteria; order Sphingomonadales; family Sphingomonadaceae; genus Sphingomonas; species Sphingomonas sp. MM-1. The sequence continues at coordinate 354,932 of NC_020561.1, forward strand.
ATATCAGCGCCGGGGCGGCAGGCTGGACGATGTCGCCATCCTCGTCCGCGCCCAGTTCCAGACGCGCGAGTTCGAGGATCGCTTCATCGCGATCGGCCTGCCCTATCGCATCGTCGGCGGCTTCCGCTTCTACGAGCGCGCCGAGATACGCGACGCGCTCGCCTATCTACGGGTGATCCACCAGCCGGCGGACGACCTCGCCTTCGAACGCATCGTCAACACGCCCAAGCGCGGGCTGGGCGACAAGGCCGTCGCCAAGGTCCACCAGCTCGCCCGCGCGGAAGGGATTCCGCTGACGCTGGCGGCCGCGCGCATCCTCGACACGGATGAGCTGACCGCGCAGGCGCGGCGATCGCTGGGCAATCTCGTCGGCGATATCGCCCGCTGGCGGGATCGGCTGAACGATCTGCCCCATGCCGAGCTGGCGCGTCAGATGCTCGACGAATCCGGCTATACCGCGATGCTTCAGGCCGAACGCACCGCCGAAGCCGCCGGGCGGCTGGAAAACCTTACCGAGCTGACGCGGGCGATGGAGGAATATGAAACCCTCCCCGCCTTCCTGGAACATGTCAGCCTCGTCATGGACAATGACGCCGATCGCGAGAGCGCGAAGGTGACGGTGATGACGATCCACGCCGCCAAGGGGCTGGAATTCGACACCGTCTTCCTGCCCGGCTGGGAAGAAGGCGTCTTCCCGTCGCAGCGCGCGCTCGACGAAGGCGGCATCGCCAGCCTCGAGGAGGAGCGCCGCCTCGCTTATGTCGCGATCACCCGCGCGCGGCGGCAGGCGACCATCCTCCACGCCGCCAACCGGCGCATCTACGGGCAATGGACCTCCTCCATCCCATCGCGCTTCGTGGCGGAGCTGCCGGCCGAGCATGTCGAAAGCGAAACGACGATGAGCGGCGGCGAAAGCCTGTGGCGGGCGCAATGGTCCGAACAGGCCGATCCGTTCCACGATATCGGGCGCGGTACCGGACGCGGGCCGGGGTGGCAGCGCGCGGCCGCCGCCGGCTACGATCCGTCGCCCAAGCGCGTGGTCGAGGTGCGGGCCTCCGCCACCTCCTACGCCGCCAAGCCGCGATCGGATATCGCCATCGGCCAGCGCGTATTCCACACCAAGTTCGGCTACGGATCGGTCGCCGAGATAGAAGGCAACAAGCTGGAGATCGATTTCGAGCTTTCGGGCCGCAAGCGCGTGCTGGACAGCTTCGTCAATCCGGCCTGAACCCTTTGTAAAACCATCGCTTCCTCCACTCCAACGCGGCTGGTCCAAATGGACGATGCTGCACCTGGGGACTCACGCCATGATCGTTTCAAATTCCATGGGAAGAGGAACGAATCGATGAAATTCTCCATCATCTACGAAGCGCAGATGGCGGACCCCTCGCGCGAGTCCGAGCGCCGCTGCTTCGAGGAGATCGTCGAGCAGGTATTGCTGGCCGAGGAACTGGGCTTCGACAATGTCTGGGCCGTGGAGCACACCGCGCTCACCCAATATGCCCACATGTCGGCGCCGGAAACCTTCCTCGCCTATATCGCCGGCCGCACCACGCGGATCGGCATCGGCCATGGCGTCGTCTGCCTGCCGCCGGCCATGAACCACCCGGTGAAGGTGGCGGAACGCATCGCCACGCTCGACATCCTGTCCGGCGGGCGCGTCCACTTCGGCATGGGCAAGGGCGGCACCCAGCAGGAAGCCGGCACCTTCGGCTACGACCTCGCCGAACTGCAGCCGATGATCGATGAATCGATGTATCTGATCCCGAAGATCCTGAAGGACGGGCACGTCGAGCATGACGGCAAATATATCAAGATCCCGTCGCGCCCGATCCATCCGAGCCCGGTGCAGGATCCGCACCCGCCGATCTATTATGCCTGCACCCGTGAATCGACGCTGGAGCTGGCCGGCCGTCGCGGCATCGGTGCCCTCGTGCTCGGCTTCTCCGGCCCAGAGGAGATCGCCCGCAAGAACGCGATCTATCGGGAGAATTTCAAGAACCGCAAGCCCGAGGATCAGGTCGGCTTCCGCCCGAACGAGCATCTCGCCGCCTTCTGCGCGGCCTGCGTGCTCGACGATCGCGAGAAGGCCCGCCGCATCGGCCTGCGCGGCCAGCGCTTCTTCGCCGAGGCGATCGCCCACTGGTATCAGGGCGGCCCGAAACCGACCGTGGACGTGGATTCGGCCGAGGAGAATGAAGCCGCGCTCGCCCAGACCCGCGAGCATGTCGTGGCCTATATCTCCGAGGAAAAGATCGTCGACGGCGGCGATGCGATGACGAGCAACTACACCGTCGCGCAGGATGCCTATGGCGATGCCGACGATTGCATCCGCTACTGCACGCGGCTTCAGGAAGCCGGCGCGGACGAAGTGCTGTTCCTCTTCCAGATGGGCACCATCCCGCACGAGGCGATCATGGAGACCATCCGCAACATCGGCGAGAAGGTGATCCCGCACTTCCGCGCCAAGGCCGCGCAGCGCGAGGCGATCGCCGCCGAGTAAAGCGATACCGAAGCCTTCCGCTACGGCGGAGGGCTTCGGCGCTTGCGACCAGAACGTATCATTTCGGGCCGCATACAACGCATATCCACCGGATATGCGCTGTCTGTTGTTGCTTTGCGCTCCCCGGACTGCCTAGGCGCCACCATAGGCGCCTGGCGCCGTTCAGGGAGAAACAAAAATGTCTGTTCGCAACCCGCGTGCGCTCCGCGCGCTCCTCATGCTGTCGGCATGTTCCGCCGCCATCGGCTATGCGCCGGCGGCCCACGCCCAGGATGATGCCGTCGCGGCATCCGCGGCCGATAATGGCAGCGACATCGTCGTCACCGCCCGCCGGCGCGAGGAAAAGCTGCAGGACGTGCCGATCGCCGTCACCGCCGTCAGCCAGGCCAACCTCGATTCCCGTGGCTTCGATGCCGTCACCGACGTCCAGCAGATCGCCCCGAACCTGAATTTCACTCCCGGCCAGGGCGGCAATAGCGGCGGTATCGCCGCCTTCGTCCGCGGCGTCGGCGAAAACGACTTCATCATCACCGCCGATCCGGCCGTGGGCCTCTATATCGACGGCGTCTATGTCGCGCGCACCTTCGGCGCGACCACCGAGCTGCTCGGCATCGACCGGATCGAGGTGCTGCGCGGGCCGCAGGGTTCGCTGTTCGGCAAGAACACCATCGGCGGCGCGATCAACGTGGTCAGCCACATTCCCGATGGCACCACCCGTCTCCAGGCGGATGTCCGCTACGGCTCCTACAACACGGTCCGCACCCGCGCGAACGTGGAAACCGCACTGACGGACAAGCTCTCGATCGGCATCTCCGGCCTCGGCGAGTTCGGCGAAGGTTGGCAGAAGATCCCGTCCGGCAAGAATCTGGGCAACAAGAATATCGTCGCCGGCCGCATCACCCTGCATTATGATGGCGGCCCCTTCGATGCGGTGCTGACGGCCGATGGCCTGCACCGCCGCCAGAATTCGGCCGCGCACTCGATGCTGGCCTTCACGCCGACCTTCATCTCCGATCTGCAGAGCGCGCTGATCGCGCCCTGCTGCACGGTGCCCGACCGGATCGACCGGACGGATTCCACGCCCGAGCTGAACCGAGACGACGCCGATTCCGCCAATGTCGGCCTCACCCTCTCGCATGAGCTTGGCGCCGGCACGATCAAGTCGATCACCGCCTATCGCTGGGTGAACGCCGTCTTCGGCCGCGACGGCGATGCCTCGTCCGCCGTCAATTATGCCGGCGACATCCATGATGAGACCGCGCGGCAGTTCAGCCAGGAGCTGCAATATACCACGCCCCTGTTCGGCGATCGCGGCAACCTGCTGGTCGGCGGCTATTTCTTCCGGGAAAAGACGCGGGACGACACCCGGCTGATCGTGGCGGACGGCCTCTATCCGGCGATGATCGAGGCCGGCTTCGATCCGGCCCTGGCCGAGGCGCTCGATCTCAACATCGATTTCCACAACCGCCAGAAGACGACCAACTACGCCGCCTTCGGCAACTTCACCTACGATCTCACCGACGCGCTCGTCATGGAGCTTGGCGGCCGATACACTTATGAGAAGAAGACCTTCACGCAGAAATCGCTGCGCATCTACAGCCAGCAGCCGCTGATCCCCGGTTTCTACCCCTATACGCTGTCGAAGCATTGGGACAATTTCAGCCCGCGCGCCTCGCTCAGCTACAAGTTCCAGCCGGGGGTGCTGGGCTATGCCTCCTGGTCGCGGGGTTTCCGCAGCGGCGGCTTCAACGGCCGTCCCACGGCGGAGGCCGAGATCGGCTCCTACGATCCGGAGCACCTGACCGCCTATGAAGTGGGCGTGAAGAGCAGCTTCGGCCCGGTGACGATCAACCTCGCGGCATTCCGCAACGAATATAAGGACCAGCAGCTGCTGGTGAACAAGACGAACCTCAACGTCACCTACGAGAATGCCGGCAAGTCCCGCATCCAGGGGCTGGAGCTGGAGCTGGACGCGCGCGTCACCTCCCGCCTCCGCGTCAACGGCTCGCTGGGCCTGCTCGACGCCAAATATCTGGAGTTCGAATCCTACATCAACGGCGTGCTGACCGACCTCACCGATCGCAAGCTGAAGCAGGCACCGGACATCACCGGCAGCCTGAGCCTGGTCTACACCCAGCCGATCACCGACAGCCTGGACGCCACCTTCCGCGCGGACGCCAGCTATCGCAGCCTCACCTATATCGACGTCGAGAACTCGCCGCTGCGGGCGCCGGATCATGCGATCCTGAACCTCAGCGCCGATTTCGACCTGCCGTGGGACGGCACGTCGCTGCGCTTCGCGGTGGATAACGTCACCAACAAGCAGGTGCTGACGGCGGGCTTCGACGGATCGGCCACCTTCGGCTTCCGCGAAGGCTTCTTCAGCGATCCCCGGCGTTATTCGGTGACGCTCTCGATCCGCCGCTGATCGGATATCGGGCCCCGGCGGATACGTCCGCCGGGGCCTCTTTTTTTAGTCAGGCCCCGCGCCGGATCAGCCGGAAAAAGCCATAGGAGGGATCGGCCGGGCCGGGCCTGCCGATCTTCGCGCCCTCCAGGAAGGGATGCTCCAGATCGATGATCGACGGCGAATGGATGTTCGCCCAGTCGGCCACGATCACCCGGTGCAGGAACTTCCACCGCCCCTCGCGCCGGGCATATTTGTCGAAATAGCGGCCGCCCACCAGCACATCCATCGGCCCGTCGGGCGTCTTCGCGCGATGCAGCGCCAGCAGATAGACCTCGCCCTCCGCATAATCGCCGTCGATCGCGAGGTTGATGGTCGTCACATTATGATGGAGGATTTCCATCGGCGCCTGGATTTCGGGCAGCTTGTCGATGAACTCCATCGCCGGCCCGCAGAACATCGCGCCATGATCGTCGATCGCATCCGCATGATAGAGCGTGCGCATCTTCTCATGATCGTGGCGGTCCGCCGCCTGGCAATAAGTGGTGATGAGCTGGCGGATCTCCTCCCGGTCCAGCAGGTCCTGAATGCGCGCGTCCATATCCTCTCCCAAAAGCAAAGCCCCTCCCCGGCTGGCCGGAAAGGGGCTTGGCATGCGGATGGCCCCGACCGGGACGATCCGCACATCCGTTTCCGCGCCGGGCAGGCCGCCCGGCGCGGATATTTTCATCAGAAGCGGATGCCGGCGGTGATGCCGTAGGTCCGCGGATCGGGGAAGTAAGCCACGGTCATGCCACCGAAACTCGGCCCGAAATCGATGAAGTTCTGCGGATTGTTCTCCTTGAACAGGTTGCGCACCCAGAAGGAGAACTGCGCCTCGACACCGCCCAGCGGCACATCCGACACCACACCGCGCAGATTGACGATCGTGCGGCCCTGCGACTGCGTGGTCATCGCCGTCTGGTCCGACGGACCCGTCACGTCGATCGCATAGGGATAGGTGTAATATTTCGAGACGTAGTTCAGGTCGCCGATCAGGTTGAACTTTCCCCAGTCTCCTTCCACCACACGCCAGTCCGCACCGATCGAGGCGGTGTATTTCGGCGTGTGCGGGAAGGCACGGTTGTCGGCCACCTGCTGGGGAACGCCGTTCGCGTCATCCTCGATGAACGACTTATACTTGGCGTCGAGGATCGAGAAGGAGGTGTTGAACGTCAGGAAATCCGCCGGCCGAGCGATGGCCTCGATCTCGATGCCACGGATGCGCGCGGCACCCGCGTTGCGCACCACCGAGGCAGCCGCGCCGGAACCGCTGAACACGGCAAGCTGGATATCCTTATGCTCGTCCCAGAAACCGGCGACGTTGAGCTGCAGCTTGTTGTCCAGCATGCGGCTCTTGAAGCCGATTTCGTAGCTGTCGACCTTCTCCGGCTTGTAGGGATTGCACAGTTCCGGCGCGCCCGATGGGCAATCCGTGGTCGGCATGACGACTTCGTTGGTTTCGCCGTTGAAGCCGCCGGACTTGTAGCCGCGGGCATAGCGGGCATAGACGTTGACGCGATCGGTGATCTCGTAACGCACCGTCGCGGCCGGGCTCAGATTGTTATATTTGGCCTTGGGAACATCGCCATAGGCTACGTCGATCAGCGGCATGCCGTTGAAGGCCAGATAACGGCTGATGTCCTTGGTTTCGTGGTTGTAACGCAGGCCGCCGGTCAGCACGAGCTTGTCGGTCGCGTGGAAATCGACCTGGGCATAGGCGGCATAGGCTTCCGTATGCGATCCATAGGTCGAATCATAGTTGGTGGAGTGGAAGAAGAACGCCTGCGGATTGTCCGTTTCCGAATGATCCTTGAAGTAGAACAGGCCCGCCACATAATCGATGCGATCGTCGAACGCCTTGCCGGAAACCTGCAGTTCCTGGCTGAACTGGTGATATTTCACGTTCCGGGCGGTGTTGGCGATATCCAGCGGCGATCCGTCCAGATCGAGATTGTCGTGGAAGCGCAGCTTGCGATAGGCGGTGATCGACTTGATCGTCGCGTCGCCCAGGTCGAGGCTCGCCGTCAGCGCATGGCCCTGCGTCCGCGTCTTTTCATAGACGTCGGCATCGATATGCGCGGTCTTCTGACGATCCTTGTTGGCGAACATGCCGAGCGGAATGCCGGAATAACCCACGCTGTTCGGATCGAAAATGTCGCCCGGCTGACCGTTCTGGTTCACCTTGTAGAGCTGGGCATAGTCCGGCCGCTGGTTGAAGTTCGAATAGTCGTAAGCGTAATCGAGCGTCAGATTGTCGGTCGGCTGCGCGCGGAGCTGGACCATGAAGCTCTGATTGTCGAGATCGTTGGTGTCGGTGATGCCGAAGGCATTGTCTTCCACCTTGATCACGCCGTCGCGCTTCTGGATCTGGCCGGAGACCTTGGCGGAGAAGATGCCCATCTGCGGCAGATCGAGCACGCCCTTCAGCTTCCAGGCATCGAAATTGCCGTAGGTCAGCTCGGCCGATCCGCCCAGCTCGCCGCTCGGCTTCTTGGTGACGAGGTTGACGGCGCCGGCCAGCGTGTTGCGGCCATAAAGCGTGCCCTGCGGCCCGCGCAGCACCTCGATCCGCTCCAGATCGGCGATGTCGAAGATCGAACCCTGCGCCTTGGCGATGTAGACGCCGTCGACATACATGCCGACCGCCGGTTCCCAGGTGATCGCGGGGTTGATCGTCACCGAGCCGCGGATCGCGATCTGGGAGATCGTCTTGTTCGAAGGCGCGCGATCGATCTTCATGTTCGGCGCGACCGAGCCGAGCTGGTCGATCGAGCTGATGTCGCGCGACTGCAGATATTCGGAATTGACCGCCGAGATGGCGATCGGAACCTGCTGCACGTTCTCGCTGCGCTTCTGGGCAGTGACGACGATATCCTCAAGGCCGCCATTGCCGGCCGGGGCATCGGCCGCCGTCTCCTGCGCCAGCGCCGGCACGGTGCCGAACGCCATCGCCAGCGCGAGCAGGCTCGCGCCGCGGTTGAAACGGGTCATATACACTAGATACTCCTCCCAGTCGTCGGTCAGGCCGTCGTTGCGGCACTCAGTTTGGCGGAATGGTCGTGGCGGCCACGTCCGCAAAAGCGGTCGATCGCATCGCTGTCGGCACGGCCGAAAGCGGCGACATCATCGGAAAGCAGGGCATCGAGCGCGGCCACCGCCCGGCCCGTCGCCGGCCGCGCCAGCCCGGCCTCGAACCAGCGGCGCAGCGCCGGAAATTCGTTCCAGGCCCCTTCCCGCTTGAACAGCGGGAAGATGCTGTCGGCGGTGCGGATCCACGGCAGCGTCGCGACATCGGCCAGGCCATATTCCCCGCCCGCGAGATTGGGGCTTTCGGCCAGCCGCCTTTCCAGCACGCCCAGGATGCGCACGGCCTCGCTTTCGTAGCGGCGCAGGCCATAGCCGCGCTCATCCTCCGGCGCGTAGCGGAAGAAATGGACATATTGGCCGAACATCGGGCCGACGGACGCCGTCTGCAGCATCAGCCAGGACATCGCCCGCGACCGCAGATGCGCGTCGGCCGGCATCATCAGGCCGGATGCCTCGGAAAGATAGAGCAGCGCGGATGCGCTTTCGAACACCGCGAAGGGCTCCGCCCCGCGCTGATCGATCAGCACCGGCACCTTGTTGTTCGGGCTGATGGCGAGGAAGGCCGGGTCGAACTGCTGGCCGGCGAACACGTCGACGTGGCGCAGCCGATAATCGAACCCGCATTCCTCCAGCATCAGCACGAGCTTGAGGACGTTGGGGCTGCTCATGCCCAGCACTTCGAACATCAGGCGGCCTTCCGTTCGGAATGGATGGCTTCCGCCCGCGCCTTCAGCGCCCGGGCGGTATCGTCGAAGGCGCGCTTCACCCAGTCGCCGCAGAAACGCATCACATGGATGCCGTTGTCGCCGAAGAAGGCGTCGGTGCTGTTATAGGCGCAGCGATCCGGGCCGAGCGGCTCGATGATCTGGTCGCGCCGGGCCGGATAGGGCCAGATTTCCATGAAGGGCAGCTCCCAAGAAATCAGGCGCTCGGGCTCGATCGCACAGATATATTCCACATTGTCGACGACCTGGCCGGGCACGGTGTAGCTCGCCAGCTTCATGTTCACGGCCGCGCCGATCTCCAGGCGGCTGTCGCAATCGATGCAGAACGGATTCCACGCCTTGTAATTGGCGAAATCCGTCAGGATCTCCCACACGATCGCGGCGGGCGCATCGATCTCCACGCGCTCCGAACGCACCACGTTCGCCGGGTCCAGGTCCATGCCGTCGGTCAGGGCCATTGCCTTCTCCTAAAGAGTCGGCCTTCTTGTCCGCTGGGCGGCGGGCCGTGGGCTTTCCTCTGGCAGCTATCGGGGGGGCGCGTCAATGGCCCAATACGCAAACCGACATTACAAAACGTTCGAATTGACGCTTTGCGAATAAACCGTTGCCAATCCGCCTCAGCAGCCGATCGGAAAATCAGGATTTCGGCGTGAACCGGGCGACCAGATCATAGTCCGATCCCGGATATATCTGGCGGACATGGGTGACGTCCATCTCGCCCCGCCAGGTGCGCCGCTCGATCGAAAGGCAGGCGGTATGCAGCGGTACGTCCAGCAGCGCCGCCTGCCGGGAATCGGCGTTCACGGCGGCGATGCGGTGCTCCGCCTCCGTCCAGGCCACGGCATCCAACAGCCAGGTGCCGGGCGGCACTTTCGCGAAATCGGCATCGGCCGCGTCGGGCACCGCGACAAGGCCGATCAGGCGCTCCTCCAGCGCGAATGGGCGATCATCCGCAAGGTGGAGGCAATCGATCGCAATCAGGTCTCCGCCGCGGGCGAGTTGCGCCTCGCCTTCGGATCGGGGATCGGCCGCGCGCCGCTGCCGCGCGAGCAGCTTCAGCCCATATCGGCGGCCCCGTGCCTCCACTTCGGCGCGTATGTCCGGCACCGCCAGAACCGGCGCATGCACGCGCGGCTCCGCCACGAAGGAGCCGCCGCGCCGGCGCCGCACCACCAGCCCCGCCTCGACCAGCGCGGCGATCGCCTTGTTCACCGTCATCCGCGAACAATCGAACCGGGCCATCAGCTCATGCTCGAAGGGGATGCGATACCCCGGCGGCCAGGCCCCGGAGAGGATCTTCTCCTCCAGATAATCGCGGATGCGGCGGTTGAGCGTGGTCATGCGGCAAGCAGCCTGCCCAGCACCGCCGCATAGCGTGCCGTCACCGCCGCGCGGGCATGGTGCACGCCTTCGGCCACGACCTGCCGGCCGCCGCGCCACACGCCCGCGATCGCATCGCGCCCGCCCGCGAAGATGAAGCTGTCCAGCACGGCATCGTCCGCGCGGCCGATCATCGCCGGATGCGCCGGATCGATCGCCAGCCAGTCCGCCGGGCCGCCTTCGCGCAATCCCGCCACGGCGCCCGTCGCCCGCGCGCCGCCCCGCAGCGCCTCCTCGAACAGGCAGCGCCCGACCGAACGGTTTTCCCCCGCCAGCACGTTGCGCGCGCGATGGTGGAGGCGCTGGCCATATTCCAGCAGCCGCAACTCGTCGGCCAGATCGATCCGCACGTTGGAATCCGTCCCCACGCCCCAGCAGCCACCGGCTTCCCGATAATCGATCGCCGGAAAAAGGCCATCGCCAAGGTCCGCCTCCGTCACCGGGCAGAGCCCCGCCACCGCGCCGGATGCCGCCAGCCTGCCGGTCTCCGCCGCCGTCATGTGGGTGGCGTGGACGAGGCACCAGCGATCGTCGACCGGGGCGTGATCGAACAGCCATTCCACCGGCCGCCGGCCGCTCCACGCCAGGCAGTCCTCCACCTCGCGCACCTGCTCGGCGATGTGGATGTGGATCGGCCCGCCTTCCGCCAGCGGCAGGATCGCCGTCAGCGCGTCGGGCGTCACCGCGCGCAGGCTGTGGGGGGCGATGCCGGTCACGGCATCCGCGATCGGCGCCAGCGCCCGGCGGCTCGCCTCGATCAGGCCGGCATAGCTGTCAACAGTGGAAAGGAACCGCGCCTGCCCCGGCCCGGCCGGCGCGCCGCCAAAGCCGCCCTGCGCGTAGAATACCGGCAGCAGGGTCAGCCCGATGTCCGCCGTTTCGGATGCCGCCGCGATCCGCGCCGCCATCTCGGCCGGGTCGGCGAACGGCCGCCCGCCGATGTCGTGGTGGAGGTAATGGAACTCGCCCACGCGGGTATATCCCGCCTCGATCATCTCAACATAAGCGAGCGCCGCGATCGCCTCCACCTCGTCCGGCGTCAGCCGGCCGACGAAGCGATACATCCATTCCCGCCATGTCCAGAAACTGTCCGATCCCGGCCCGCGCAGGCCGGTAAGCCCCGCCATCGCGCGCTGGAAGGCATGGCTGTGCAGGTTGGCCATGCCCGGCAGGCCGATCGCGATCCGCGCGTCGCCCGCTTCCGCCGCCACGCCCCGTTCGAGTCGCGCGATCCGGCCGCCGGAAACGCCGACGCGCACGTCCCGCGCCCAGCCGTCCGGCAGCAGCAGGCTCGCGAAATGCGTGAAATTCAGATCGCTTTCTCGCTCCACTGGACAGGCTCCCTCGTTCGCGAATATGTATAGACATTATTGCAGTCGAGCGAAAGGGAGGCGGATGACGGAAGGTTGCGATCGCCTGTGGCGCAACGCCCGCCTCGCGACGCTGGCGCCCGGCCTGCCGGGCCTGGGCGAGGTGGAAGACGGCCTCGTCGCCTGCCGCGACGGGCTGATCCTCTATGCCGGCCCCGCCGCCGACGCCCCTGCCTTCAACGCCATCGAGACCATCGACTGCGAGGGCCGCTGGATCACCCCCGGCCTGATCGATTGCCACACCCACCTCGTCCATGGTGGCGATCGCGCCCATGAATTCGAACTGAGGCTGGCCGGCGCTTCCTATGAGGAGATCGCCCGGGCCGGCGGCGGCATCCTTTCCACCATGGCCGCCACCCGCGCGGCGAGTGAGGCGGAGCTTGTCGCCTCCGCCCTCCCCCGCCTCGATGCCCTGATCGCCGAGGGCGTGACGACGGTGGAGATCAAGTCCGGCTACGGCCTCGCCCTCGATCATGAAATGAAGCAGCTGCGCGCCGCCCGCGCGCTCGGCCGCGAACGCGACGTCACCGTCCGCACCACCTTCCTCGGCGCCCATGCCCTGCCGCCCGAATATGCGGGCGATGCCGAGGGCTATATATCGGCGGTCGCGAACGAGATGCTGCCGGCCGTCGCCGCCGAAGGGCTGGCCGATGCGGTCGATGCGTTCTGCGAAGGCATCGGTTTCACGCCCGCGCAAGTCGATCGGCTGTTCGACGCCGCCCAGGCCCGCGGGCTGCCCGTGAAGCTCCACGCCGAACAGCTTTCCAACCTCCACGGCGCGGCGCTGGCCGCCCGCCACGGCGCGCTTTCGGCCGACCATCTCGAGCATCTCGACGATGCCGGCATCGCGGCGATGGCTGCCGCCGGCACGGTCGCCGTGCTGCTGCCGGGCGCCTTCTATTTCGTGCGGGATACGCACCGCCCCCCGATCGATGCCCTGCGCGCCGCCGGCGTTCCCATCGCCATCGCCACCGATTGCAACCCCGGCACCTCGCCCCTCACCTCGCCGCTGCTGGCGATGAACATGGCCGCCACCCTGTTCCGCCTGACCGTGCCCGAATGCCTGGCCGGCATGACGCGCGAGGCCGCGCGGGCGCTGGGCCTGCAGGATCGCACCGGCACGCTGGAGGCCGGCAAGGCCTGCGATCTCGCCATCTGGTCGGTCGAGCGGCCGGCCGAACTTGTCTATCGCATGGGGTTCAACCCGCTCCATGCCCGTATCCGGAGTGGTCGATGACCGAAATCATCCTCAAGGCGGGCGAAGCGACGCTGGCGGACTGGCGCGCCATCTATCGCGGCGCCAATGCGCGGCTGGATGCCGCCACCGCGCCGGCCATCGCCGCCAGCGCGGCCGCTATCGAACGCATCCTCGCCCGCGGCGCCCCGGTCTACGGTATCAATACCGGCTTCGGTAAGCTCGCCAGCGTCCGCATCGGCGACGAGGATCTCGCCACGCTCCAGCGCAATATCGTGCTGAGCCATGCCGCCGGGGTGGGCGATCCCATGCCCGTGCCGATCGCCCGGCTGATGATGGCGCTGAAGCTCGCCAGCTTCGCCCATGGCGCGTCGGGCGTCCGGCCGGAAACGGTGGCGATGCTGGAAACCATGCTGGCGCGCGGGCTCACCCCCGTCATCCCCGCGCAAGGGTCGGTCGGCGCCAGCGGCGATCTCGCCCCCCTGTCCCACATGGCGGCCGCGATGATCGGCGTGAGCGAGATCATCAGCGACGGTATCGCCATGCCCGCGACCGCCGCGCTCGCCGCCGCCGGCCTCGAACCGCTGACGCTCGGGCCGAAGGAAGGGCTGGCGCTGCTCAACGGCACGCAATTCTCCTGCGCCAACGCGCTGGCCGGCCTGTTCGAGGCGGAGAACCTGTTCCGCACCGCCCTTGTCACCGGCGCGCTTTCCACCGAAGCGGCCAAGGGATCGGACGCGCCGTTCGATCCCCGCATCCACGCGCTCCGCCGCCATGCCGGCCAGATCGCGGTGGGCGAGGCGTTGCGCGGGCTGATGGCGGGCTCCGCCATCCGTGCCTCGCACCTCGAAGGCGATGCCCGCGTGCAGGACCCCTATTGCCTGCGCTGCCAGCCGCAGGTGATGGGCGCGGCGCTCGATCTGCTGCGCCAGGCCGGCCACACCCTTGCCACCGAAGCGAACGGCGTTTCGGACAATCCCCTGATCTTCGCCGATACGGACGAGGCGCTTTCCGGCGGCAACTTCCATGCCGAACCGGTGGCCTTCGCCGCGGACATGATCGCCATGGCGATCTGCGAGATCGGATCGATCGCCGAACGCCGCATCGCCATGCTGGTCGATCCCGCGCTTTCGGGCCTGCCGGCCTTCCTCACCCCCCATCCGGGGCTGAATTCCGGCTTCATGATCCCGCAGGTGACGGCGGCCGCGCTGGTTTCGGAGAATAAGCAGCGCGCTTACCCCGCCAGCGTGGATTCCATCCCCACCTCCGCCAACCAGGAGGATCATGTGTCGATGGCCGCCCATGGCGCGCGCCGACTGCTGGCGATGGCGGAGAATGCGCGCGGCGTGATCGCGATCGAATATCTCGCCGCCGCGCAAGGGTGCGATTTCCACGCGCCGCTCAAGTCCAGCGAGGTGCTGGAGGCCGCCCGCGCGCTGCTGCGCGAACAGGTGCCCACGCTGGGCGAGGATCGCCATTTCCACCCCGATATCGCAGCCGCTGCCGCGCTGGTGGCCGGCGGGCGGATCGCCGCGCTTGCCGCCCTGCCCGGTGTGGCATGACGGACTGGCTGGAAATCCATCGCGGCACGGCGCCGCTGGTCGTCAGCTTCCCCCATACGGGGGCGGACATCCCGGCCCATATCGAGGCGGGGCTGGCGTCGCCCTGGATCGGGCGCAAGGACGCCGATTGGTGGGTGGACCGGCTCTACGCCTTCGCGCGCGATCTGGGCGCCACCACCGTCCGCACCCGCCTGTCGCGCACGGTGATCGACGTCAACCGCGATCCTTCCGGCGCCTCGCTTTATCCGGGGCAGGCGACCACCGGCCTCTGCCCTGTCGAGACCTTCGACGGCGAGCCGCTCTACCGGGCCGGCGCCGAACCCGATGAAGCCGCGATCGCCGATCGCCGCACCCGCTATTTCGATCCCTATCATGCCGCGCTCGGCGCCGAGATCGATCGGCTGCGCGCCATCCATCCAGCGATCGTCCTCTACGACGCGCATTCGATCCGCAGCCATGTGCCGCGCCTGTTCGATGGCGCGCTGCCCCAGTTCAACATCGGTACCAATGACGGCCTGAGCTGCGCGCCGGGGCTGGCCGCCGCCGTGGAAGCGGCGTGCGACGCATCGGCCTTTTCGCGCGTCACCAACGGGCGTTTCAAGGGCGGCTGGATCACCCGCCATTATGGCGCGCCGGGCAAGGGCATCCACGCCATCCAGATGGAGCTCGCCTGCCGGGGCTATATGGGCGAGCCCGCCGGCCCCTTCTCCCCCGAAAACTGGCCCACGCCCTTCGATCCCGCGCACGCCGCGCCGCTCGCCGCCGTGCTGCGCGCCGCGCTCACCGCCTGCATCGCCTTCGCCAAGGACCAAGCATGACCCGCACCGACAACAGCCGCGTCATCCGCCCCGCCACCGGCACCGGGCTTTCCGCGAAAAGCTGGCTCACCGAAGCCCCGCTCCGCATGCTGATGAACAATCTCCATCCGGACGTCGCCGAACGGCCGGAGGAACTGGTCGTCTATGGCGGCATCGGCCGCGCCGCGCGCGACTGGGAAAGCTATGACCGGATCGTCGAGACGCTGAAGCGGCTGGAGGACGATCAGACGCTGCTGATCCAGTCGGGCAAGCCGGTGGGCGTGTTCCGCACCCATGCCGATGCCCCGCGCGTGCTGCTCGCCAATTCGAACCTGGTGCCCCACTGGGCGACGTGGGAGCATTTCCACGAGCTCGATCGCAAGGGGCTGGCCATGTATGGCCAAATGACGGCCGGGTCGTGGATCTATATCGGCAGCCAGGGCATCGTGCAGGGCACCTACGAAACCTTCGTGGAGATGGGCCGCCAGCACCATGGCGGCGATCTTTCGGGCAAATGGATGCTGACCGCCGGGCTGGGCGGCATGGGCGGCGCGCAGCCGCTGGCGGCGGTGATGGCGGGCGCATCCTGCCTCGCCATCGAATGCCAGCCCTCGCGGATCGAGATGCGGCTGCGCACCGGCTATCTCGATCACGCCGCCTCGACCATCGAGGAAGCGCTGGCGATCATCGAGAAGGCCTGTGCCGAAAGGAAAGCCGTCTCCGTCGGCCTGCTCGGCAATGCGGCGGAGATATTGCCCGAACTCTATCGGCGCGGCGTGCGCCCCGATCTGCTGACGGACCAGACCTCCGCCCATGATCCGGTGAACGGCTACCTGCCGGTCGGCTGGACGCTGGAACACTGGGCGGAAGCGCGCGAGCGTGATCCCGCCTCGGTCGCGGCGGCCGCGAAGCAGTCCATGGCCGTCCACGTCCGCGCCATGCTCGATTTCCAGGCCGCCGGCGTGCCCACCGTTGATTACGGCAACAATATCCGCCAGATGGCGCTGGAAGCGGGCGTCGCCAACGCCTTCGACTTCCCCGGTTTCGTGCCGGCCTATATCCGCCCGCTCTTCTGCCGGGGCATCGGCCCCTTCCGCTGGGCGGCGCTGTCCGGCGACCCGGAGGATATCGCCCGCACCGACGCCAAGGTGAAGGAGTTGATCCCGGACAATCCCCACCTCCACAACTGGCTGGACATGGCGGCCAAGCGCATCCACTTCCAGGGCCTGCCCGCGCGCATCTGCTGGGTCGGCCTCGGCGACCGGCACCGGCTGGGCCTCGCCTTCAACGAGATGGTGGCATCGGGCGAGCTGAAGGCGCCGATCGTCATCGGCCGCGATCATCTCGACAGCGGCTCCGTCGCCAGCCCCAACCGCGAGACGGAAGCGATGGCGGACGGATCGGATGCGGTGTCGGACTGGCCGCTGCTCAACGCCCTCCTCAACACCGCCAGCGGCGCGACCTGGGTGTCGCTCCACCATGGCGGCGGCGTGGGCATGGGCTTTTCCCAACATGCCGGCATGGTGATCGTGGCGGACGGCACCGAGGCCGCCGCGCGCCGGCTGGAACGGGTGCTCTGGAACGATCCTGCCAGCGGCGTGATGCGCCATGCCGATGCCGGCTACGACATCGCGATCGATTGCGCGCGCGAGAAGGGCCTCGACCTGCCCGGCATCCTCTGAAAAGGCGGGGCCGCCCCGATGCGGCCCCTTATCTCAGCGCCGGAACGCCGCCAGCGCCAGCAGCAGCCATCCGCCGATCATGGCGACGCCGCCCAGCGGGGTGATCGCGCCGAACCAGCGTGGCGCGCCGAAAGCCATGGCGTAGAGCGTGCCGCTGAAGACCAGCGCGCCCGCCAGCATCAGCAAAGCCGCGCCCCTGCCCCGTGGCAGGCCCAGCGCCGCCAGCGCGGCGGCGGCATGGACGAGCTGGTAGGTCGCGCCCGTGCGCAGCCATTCCACCGCCTTGCCCGATGCGCCATGCGCGCCGAACGCGCCTGCCGCCACCGCCAGCGCGCCCGAAAGCCCGGCCAGCGCCACCAGCCATCCCCCGCGTTTCATCCTTCCTTGATCTCCTCCATGGGATTGCCCGGCCGGAACATCATGTTCTTGGCGGTGCGCAGATCGCCGGACTGGCTTTGCAGTTCCAGCCGGATGGCATCGCGCTCGCGATACTCATCCTCGACGCGATCGATCTCCTCGGCCGGAATGCCGACGGCCTCCAGCGCATGCCGCCCCATCAGCACCGCGGATTCGAACATCTCGCGCACCGATGCCGCCAGATCGAGGCCGCTCAGCGACATCAGGGACCGCCGATCATAAGCGCGCACCAGGATCGCCGCATGCGGGAAGGCGGACATCACCGTCTTCAGCTCGTCCCGGCTTAGGGTGCGATCGTCGATACAGAAGATGATCGCACGGGCCGTCTCGGCGCCAGCGAGCCGCAGCAGATCGAGCCGGCGTCCGTCGCCATAATAGACCTTCATGCCGAAATCCTGGCCGCGATCGATCGTCGCGGCCGCATTGTCGATCAGCGTGACGTCCACCGCCTTGGCCATCAGCATCTGCGCCACCGTCTGCCCGAAGCGGCCATAGCCGACGACGATCGCCGATCCTTCCGCGCCCGCGTGCGGCCCTTCCAGATCGCCCCGATCGGCCGCCTTCTTGTTCACGAAACGACGGGACAGCATCATCAGGAAGGGCGTGGTCGCCATCGAAAGCGTGACGACCGCGCCGAACAGGCTGGCAGCCTCCGGCGCGATGAGCTGCGCCGCCTTCGCCTGGGCGAACAGCACGAAGCCGAATTCGCCGCCCTGGCTCAGCAGCAGGCCAAGCGCGAAGGCCTGCCGGCTCGCCAGGCCGAACAGACGGGCAAGCACGAAGATAACCCCCGTCTTGATCGCCACCACGGCCGCCGCCAGCGACAGCACGAAGACGGGGCGCATCGCCACCGCGTTCAGATCCAGCAGCATGCCGACGGCGAGGAAGAAGAGACCCAGCAATATCGTGCGGAACGGCTCGATATCGGCTTCCAGCTCATGCCTGTAGGGCGAATCGGCCAGCATCATGCCGGCGATAAACGCGCCCAGCGCGGTCGAAAGGTGGAGCGCCTCCATCACGGCGGCGGCCGTCATCACCGTGAACAGGCCGGCGGCGATGAACAGCTCGCGCTCGCCCAGCCCGCCAATCAGGCGGAACAAAGGGTTCAGGATCAGCCGGCCGAACAGCACCAGGCCGATGATCGCCCCCACGGTATAGACGGCCAGCAGCCAGCCCGGCGGCGCCGAAGGATCGGCCGGCGCGCGGGAAAGGGCCGCGATGATCGTTATCAGCGGCACGATCGAAAGATCCTGGAACAGCAGGATCGAGAAAGCCTTTTCGCCGAAGGGCGTGCTCAGCCGCCCCGCCGATCGCAGCATCGGCAGCACCTGCGCCGTGGAGGAGAGCGCCAGCGGCAGGCCCAGTGCGATCGCCGCCGCCATCGAAAATCCGGTGCTGGCGAACAGGAAGGCGGAAAGCGCCACGCCGCACAGCGCCACCTGCGCCAGCCCGAATCCGAAAATGTCCCGCCGCAACCGGAACAGCCGGCTGGGATGGAGGTCGAGGCCGACGAGGAACAGCAGCAGCACGATGCCAAGCTCGGCAATGCCAAGCTTGCCTTCGGCATCGCCCACCAGCCCCAGTCCCTGCGGCCCGATCAGCGCGCCTGCGACGAGATAGCCGAGCACCGCGCCCAACCCGAGCCTGCGGAAAAGGATGACGAGCACCAGCGCCGTGCCGAGCAGCACGACGCCATCGCGCAGCAGCAGGGTGGTCACATGTTCCTCGTTCACGCCACCGTCTCCGTCGCGCGGGCCACGGCCTCGGCCACGGCTTCGAAGGCGAGCCTGATGGATGCGTGCCGCGCCTTGTGCGGGCGGGCGGGCGCGAAGATGTCGAGGCCCGGCCACGCGCCGGGATCGTCGCGCTCGCCGGCCAGGAACGCCGCCAGTGCATCGCGCGCGGCCGCAAGCTCGGCGGCGTCGCGGCCGATGGCGTGGCCGCCCATGATCGCGGCCGAAGCCTGGCCCAGCGCGCAGGCCCGCACATCCTGCCCCAGGGCGACGATCCGGCCCTCGCCATCCACGGCGACATCCACCGTCACCCGGCTGCCGCACACCGGCGATCGCCGCTCCACGCTGGCATCGGCATGGTCGAGCCGGCCGAGATGGGGAATGGCCGTCGCCAGCCGCAGGATATCCTTATTGTATAGCGCGCTCGACATGAGCGCCATTTAGGCGCCGCAGCCCGCCAGCGTCACCCCCGCAGCGCGAATTTATCCGCCGCTGGCATTATCCTGCGCGGCCTTGCCGTCATCCTGCCCACGCGTGCGCATCTCCACGAAATCGACGATGGCGCGGCTGCTGGCGTTGAGCAGCGGGAAGGTGCGCGATTCGCGCACCCAATCCGGCCGCTCGGCTGCCGCGCCGTAGATCACGCTGTTCACCAGCCCGACGGCGAGGAACAGCAATGTCGCCACGATCAGGCCCTTGATACCGCCGAAGCCGAAGCCCAGCACGCGATCCACCGGCCCCAGCACCGATTGCCGCACCTGCCGGCCCATGCGCCCGGCGATCAGCTTGCCCGCGACGAACACCGCCAGGAAGATGATGGCGAAGGCCAGCACCGCCGCCCCCATTTGCGTGCCGACCGGGCCGGCCAGCATCGCCGTGACCGGGCCATGCCCCGCCTTCACCGCCAGGATCGCCGCCACCCAGGCGAACAGCGACAGCATCTCGGCCGAAAAGCCGCGCAGGCCGCCCATGATGGCGCCCCCGCCCATCAGCAGGAGGACGACGATATCGAGTGCCGTAAGATTCATGCACGCCTGCTACGGCATTTCCCGTTCGACTGGCGATCCCATAACGCCATCCCGCCGATAAAATCTTCCTATCCCCGCCCCAGCAGGTGATCGACCAGCCCGCCCAGCGTGGCGAATTCGGCGAGGCGCAGCGCGCCATTCTCGCTGCCCTTGGGCACCAGCGCGCCGGTAAAGCCCAGCTTCGCCGCCTCGCGCAGGCGGAGGCCGCCATGGGCCACCGGCCGGACCTCCCCCGAAAGGGCGACTTCGCCGAACGCCACCGCGTCGGGCGGCACCGGCCGTTCCGCCAGCGCCGAAATCAACGCCGCCGCCACGGCAAGGTCGGCCGCCGGATCGGACAGGCGATAGCCGCCCGACACGTTCAGATAGACTTCCGCCGTGGAGAAACTCAGCCCGCAGCGCGCCTCCAGCACCGCCAGGATCATCGCAAGTCGGCCCGAATCCCAACCCACCACGGCGCGCCGCGGCGTCGCCCCGCTCTGCAGGCGGACGACGAGCGCCTGGATCTCGACCAGCACGGGCCGCGTCCCTTCCATCGCGGGGAACACCGTGGCGCCGGCAATCTCCTCGCCCCGATGGGTCAGGAACAGGGCGCTGGGGTTCGTCACCTCGTCCAGCCCGCCCTCGGCCATGGCGAACACGCCGATCTCGTCGGTGCCGCCGAAGCGGTTCTTGATCGCACGCAGGATGCGATATTGGTGGCTGCGCTCACCTTCGAAGGCCAGCACCGTATCCACCATATGCTCCAGCACGCGCGGGCCGGCGATCGTGCCGTCCTTGGTGACGTGGCCGACGAGGATCAGGGCCGTGCCCCGTTCCTTGGCAAAGCGGATCAGTTCCTGCGCGGAGGCGCGGACCTGGCTCACCGTGCCCGGCGCGCCTTCGATCACGTCGGAATGCATCGTCTGGATCGAATCGATCACCAGCAGCGCGGGCGCCTGCCCCTGCCCCACCGTCGCCAGGATATCACGGACGGACGTGGCGGAGGCGAGCTTCACCGGCGCGTCGCCCAGCCCCAGCCGGCGGGCGCGCAGCCGCACCTGATCGGCCGCTTCCTCGCCCGAAATATAAGCGACATCGCCGCCGGCCATGGCGATCCGCGCGGCCGCCTGCAGCAGCAGGGTCGATTTGCCGATGCCCGGATCGCCGCCGATCAGCGTGGCGGAGCCGGCCACCAGCCCCCCGCCCAGCGCGCGATCGAACTCGGCGATGCCCGTCGCCATGCGCGGCGGCAAGGCCACGTCCGCGTCCAGCCCCGCCAGCTCGAACACGCGGCCGCCGGTCCGCAGGTCATGCCGGGCGGAAAAGACGGTGACGTTGGATGCTTCCTCCGCCAGCGAATTCCATTCGCCGCAATCCACGCACTGGCCCTGCCACTTGCTCGTGGCGCTGCCGCAGGCCTGGCAGACATAACGCTTCTGGGGCTTGGCCATGATGCTCCCGATCCCGAACAGATCGGGAACATAGCTGGGCATATCGGGGGATGCAACGGCCGGCGTTCACCAGCCGATGACCGTCATCCCGACGAAAGCCGGGATGGCGGAAATCTCAATCCACGAACAGCAGCGCCGGCGTCTCCAGCAGCCGCTTCAGCGCCTGCACGAAGCTCGCCGCATCCCAGCCATCGACGACGCGATGGTCGCAGGAGATGGAAAGGTTGATCAGCTTGGCGACCGCGATCTCGCCGTCGCGGATCACCGGCCGTTCCACCATCTTGTTGGGGCCGATGATCGCCACTTCCGGCCGGTTGATGACGGGCGTGGTGGCGATGCCGCCCAGCGGACCGAGCGATGTGAGCGTCAGCGTAGAGCCTGAAAGCTCCTCCGACTTCGCCTTGCCGTTGCGCGCGGCATCGGCCAGCCGGCGGATCTCGTCGGCAAGCTGCCAGACGTTGCGATCCTGCGCGTCGCGGATCACCGGCACCATCAGCCCGGCATCGGTCTGCGTCGCCATGCCGAGGTGGACGGCGCCGTGGCGCGTCACCACGCCCGCCTCGTCATCATAGCGCGCGTTGATCATCGGGAAATCGGGCAGCGCCTTGCAGATCGCGACGATCAGCAGCGGCAGCATCGTCAGCTTCGGCCGGTTGCCGCGCGTGGCGTTCAGGTCCGCGCGCAGGTCCTCCAGCTTGGTGACGTCGATTTCCTCGACATAGGTGAAGTGCGGGATGTGGCGCTTGGATGCCGCCATATTCTCCGCGATCCGCCGCCGCATGCCGATCACCCGGATCGCCTCGTCGGCCCGCGCGTGCCCGGCAGGGCGATAGCCCTGGTTGTAGGTGAGGAAGGCATCGAGATCGGCATGCCGCACCCGATCGCCCTGCGCCGGCTTCACCAGCGCAAGGTCGATGCCCAGATCCCTGGCGCGCTGCCGCACCGCCGGCGACGCCAGCGGCTTGCGGCCATGCTCCGCCTCGCTGGTGGGTGCCGGTGCCGGTGCCGGTGCCACTGCCGCCTCCGACGTGGCGGGCACCGCCGCAACCGGCGCGGGCCGGGGTTCCGGCACGGGATCGGGCTTCACCACCTGCGCCGCCTCGTTGGGCGCGGCCTCGAAGGCGGGCTGCGGCGCGCTGGCCACTGCCTCGACGGTTTCGGCCACCTCGCCTTCCACCTCGAATATGGCGAGCGCGGAGCCGATGGCGAGCATGTCGCCCACCCCGCCGCCAATCTCCACCACCTTGCCGGCGACGGGCGCGGTCATTTCCACCGTCGCCTTGTCGGTCATCATGTCGGCCAGCGGCTGGTCTTCCTCCACCACATCGCCCACCGCGACGTGCCAGGCGACGATCTCCGCCTCGGCGATGCCTTCGCCGATATCCGGCAGCTTGAACGTGAACCTTGCCATCATCCTCAATCCTGCATCACGCGCTTCAGCGCTTCGCCAAGCCGCACCGGCCCCGGGAAATAGGCCCATTCGAGCGAATGGGGGTAAGGCGTGTCCCATCCGGTCACGCGCTGCACCGGCGCTTCCAGATGGTGGAAGCAATGTTCCTGCACGAGGGCCGAAAGCTCCGCCCCGAAGCCGGAGGTCTTGGTCGCTTCATGCACCACCACGCAGCGCCCGGTCTTCTTCACCGATTCCGTGATCGTCTCGATATCCAGCGGCACCAGCGTGCGCAGGTCGATCAGTTCGGCATCGATGCCCTTTTCCTCGATCACCGCGGCGGCGACATGCACCATCGTGCCATAAGCCAGCACGGTCACGTCATTGCCCGGCCGCACCACCGCCGCCTTGCCCAGCGGCACCTTGTAATAGCCTTCCGGCACCGCGCTGGTCGGATGCTTCGACCAGGGCGTGACGGGGCGATCATAATTGCCGTCGAACGGACCGTTATAGATGCGCTTCGGCTCGAAGAAGATCACCGGATCATTATCCTCGATCGCGGCGATCAGCAGGCCCTTGGCGTCATAGGGGTTGGACGGGATCACCGTCTTCAGCCCGGCGACGTGGGTGAAGATGCCCTCGGGCGACTGCGAATGGGTCTGGCCGCCGAAGATGCCGCCGCCGAAGGGCGATCGCACCGTGATCGGCGCGGTGAACTCGCCTGCCGAACGATAGCGCAGCCGCGCCGCTTCGGAGACGATCTGATCCAGCGCCGGATAGATATAATCGGCGAACTGGATCTCCGGCACCGGCCGGAGCCCATAGGTGCACATGCCGACGGCGACGCCGATGATGCCGCATTCGGTGATCGGCGTATCGAACACGCGGGTCTTGCCGTGCTTCGCCTGCAAGCCTTCGGTCGCCTTGAAGACGCCGCCGAAATAGCCGACATCCTCGCCCATCACGACGATATCGGAATCGCGGGCCATCATCACGTCCAGCGCGGAATTGATCGCCTGGATCATGTTCATGGTCTTGGTGGACGTATCACTCATATGCCGGCCGCCTCGCGTTCCGCGGTCATCTGGTCGCGCTGCTCCTTCAGGTGCCAGGGCATTTCCTCGAACACATCCTCGAACATGCTGTCGAACGGCTGCTTCAGCCCGTCGGCGAGGATGCCGAGCTTCTCGGCCTCCTTCTGGGCGGCGCGCACTTCCTCGGCCACCTCGACATCCATCGCCGCCTGGCGATCCTCGTCCCAGGCGCCGATCAGGATCAGATGCTGCTTCAGGCGGGCGATGGGATCGCCCAGCGGCCATTTCACCTTTTCCTCGGCCGACCGGTATTTGGTCGGATCGTCCGAGGTGGAATGCCCTTCCGAGCGATAGGTGAAATGTTCGATCAGGGTGGGGCCGTAATTGTTGCGCGCCCGCTCCGCCGCCCATTCGGTGGCGGCATAGACGGCCAGCGCGTCGTTCCCGTCCACGCGCAAGCCGGCAATGCCATAGCCCACCGCGCGCGCCGCGAAGGTGGTCGCCTCGGCGCCCGCGAAGCCGGAGAAGGAGGAGATCGCCCACTGGTTGTTGATCACGTTCAGGATCACCGGCGCGCGATAGACGGAGGCGAAGGTCATCGCCGAATGGAAGTCGCCCTCCGCCGTCGATCCCTCGCCGCACCAGGCGGCGGCGATGCGGGTATCGCCCTTCGCCGCGCTGGCCATCGCAAAGCCCACCGCCTGCGGATATTGGGTGGCGAGATTGCCCGATATCGAAAAGAAGCTGGCATCGCGCGCCGAATACATGATCGGCATCTGCCGGCCCTTCAGCCGATCGCCCTTGTTCGAATAGACCTGATACATCATGTCAATCAGCGGCCAATCGCGCGCGATCAATATGCCCTGCTGACGGTAGCTGGGGAAAACCATGTCGTCGCCAGCCAGCGCATAAGCGGCGCCGATCGCGGTCGCCTCCTCGCCGGTGCACTTCATGTAGAAGCTGGTCTTGCCCTGGCGCTGGGCGCGATACATGCGATCGTCATAGGCCCGCGTCAGCGCCATGTGGCGGAGCATGCGGATCAGCCGCTCTGGCGAAAGCTTCGGGTCCCATGGGCCGATTGCGCGGCCTTCATCGTCCAGCACGCGGACCAGCGTATAGGCATGGCCCGTCATCGCCGACGGATCGGCATCGATGGCCGGGCGGTCCACCGATCCCGCCGCCGGAATCTCGAAATCGTTGAAATCCACGATATCGCCGGGCCGGAATCGCGGCTCCGGCACATGCAGGCTCAAGGGGCGCAGGTTGCGCCTGTCCGAGTCGTTTGGCACCGTCCAATCTCTCCCGTCACTTACCGGCCATTCCGGCCGCACAGCGCCTGCCACTCCCGAAAGTCGGGAGGTGTCGCTTTGTCGAATATTATACAGTGGCGCAACATTGTTTCAACGACGATAATCGGCCTTCGGAGGCCCATCTTCCCTCCGAAAGAGGGAGACGCCCGGGAACCGACTTTTGTTGCCCTGCAACGATTTACCGAACGGACGCCTGGCGCCTCCATCCTTCGAAAGCGGCAAAGCGTGTCATTTATCCGACTGAATTCATGGGATAAATGACAGGCAGATTACATCCACCCATCCGCCCTTTCCCACCGGACGGCGCAAAATCCCCGAAATCGCCCCGCCGGATGTTGCGTCGCAATAGATCACAAGAGTAGCACTCCCTTCGAGCGAGGGGGCCCGCCTGTGAAAAAAGGATCAGGAATATGGGGACTTTAAGAAAACTCGCGCTTCCGGCTCTGCTGGCTTTAGGGATCGGCACGGCGCCGGCGCAGGCAGCCCTCGTCACCAACGGGGATTTCGAAACCGGCGACTTCTCCGGCTGGACCCAGGGTGGGGATTTCGCCACCGACAATGTGTTCACGGCACCGGGCCATGTCTATGACGGCACCTACTCGGCCGCGCTCGGCACCCTGACGGGCAGCACGCTCAGCCAGGTCCTGAACGTGGTCGCCGGCCAGACCTATACCCTGACCTTCGTTCTGGCCAACGCCCCCGGCAATACGAATGCCAGCGGCAACAACGCCTTCAGCGTGACGCTGGGGGATGAAACCTTCAGCCTGCCGGACAATTTCGTCGCGTTCGATTACGGCACGTTCACGATCGAGGCGCTCGCCACGTCTGACACGCTCAACCTGGCCTTCTCGTTCCTCAACAACCCGTCGGACTGGTTGCTGGACAATGTGACGGTGGAAACCGCCGCCAACGCCGTGCCGGAACCCACGACCTGGGCAATGCTGCTGGTCGGCTTCGGGGTGGTCGGCACCAGCATGCGCCGGCGCCGCCAGGTCCTTTCCTTCAGCTAGGCGCGGAAGGGCGGACCGGACCGCCCGACGCTCAGGGGCAATTCATTCGGGAGGGGCCGTGGAGATATCCGCGGCCCCTTTTTCCGTCCGCCGGTCAGGCGCCCGCGTTGCGGACCGGCAGTCGGCACACCGCCTCCAGCCCCCCGCCCGCGCGATTGCGGAGGATCAGCGTGCCGCCATGCTCGCGCGCGATCGATCGGGCGATGGTCAGCCCCAGGCCGATGCCGCCCGTCTGGCGGTTGCGCGATGGATCGCCGCGCTCGAAGGGCTGGAACAGCCGGTCGATCTGGGATTCGTCGATGCCGGCCCCGCGATCGGCGACGATCGCCACCGCCTCCTGCCCCTCGCGGATCAGGGAAAGCTCCACCCGTTCGCCATAGGCCACGCCATTGTCGATCAGGTTTTGGAACAGGCGGGCCAGCGCCAGCCGGTCGCCGCGCACCTGCGCCGGATCGATCCGCCCCACCGAAACCGGGCGGCCCATGTCCGCCTCGTCATGCGCCAGCCCTTCCAGCAGCGATCCCAGCTCGACATCGGCGATCTCGTTGCTGCTGGTCGATCCGCGGACGAAGCCGATGGTGGCGGCAATCATGGCGCGCATCTGCTCGATATCCGCCTGCACCTTGTCGCGCACGTCGTCCGGCGCCGCCTCGATGCGGAAGGCGATGCGGGCGAGCGGGGTGCGCAGGTCGTGCGCGATCGCGCCGATCATCGCCGTCCGTTCCGCCACATAGGCGGCGATCCGTTCCTGCATCAGGTTGAGCGCGTGGGCGGTCTGGCGCAGCTCGGCCGGCCCCTCCTCCGCCACGCGCGGCGCCAGGGGATCGTGCCCCATCCGTTCGGCGGCATCGGCGAAGCGGCGGATCGGCCGGGTCAGTCGCCGCGCGAACCACCAGGCGAGCGGCAGCAGGGCGATCGCCGAAAGCGCGAACCATAGCAGGATGCGCCGCTGCCATGCCGCGATCAGCGGGCGCGGCGGCGTGTTGACGACCCGCCAGCCGTCCGCGCGCTCCACTGCCGCCGTCACCGTCCCGAAGAACAACGGCTCGCCGCGCCGCATCGGCACCAGCCGGTCGCCATGCCGGTGGCGATCGTTACCGAAGGAAGCGCGCTGATCCGGCTCGAAGAACAGCCGCACCTGCGCTTCCGGCCGGCCGAGCCGATCGGCCAGCCTGCGGGTGAAGGCCGGATCGCTCGTCATCCCTGGCGCCTGCACGGGCATGGGGCGGCGATCCTGCACGATCAGCACCCTTTCGCGGTCGCCGCGCTCCCGCCGTCCGCCCGCCAGCGCATCGGCGACGTCGCCCAGCCGGTTGAAATCGGGCCGGGGCGGATCGAGCACGACGAACATCGCCAGCGTCACGATCTGCGATGCCGCCAGGCTTGCCAGCACCAGCAGCAGGGTCTGCCAGAATATCGGCAGCCCGCGAGGGCGCGGCAGCCTCACTCGTCCACCACCTTCAGCGTGAACATATAGCCTTCGTTGCGGATGGTGCGGATCGGATCGTCATGGCCCAGCTTCTTGCGCAGGCGGCTGATCGTCACGTCGATGGCGCGATCGAACACGTCGCTGTCCAGCCCTTTGCCATGCTCGATCAGCATGTCGCGGGTCAGTACGCGCTGCGGCCGATCCAGAAAGGCGTTGAGCGTGCGGAATTCGGCATCGGTCAGCGGCGCCGGCGGCTGCCCGCGCCGGGATACGCTGCGGTCGACGATATCGAGCGTCCAGTCGCCGAACCGGCGCACCGGCCCCGTCGACGCCCCCGATTGCTCCGCCCGCCGCCGCAGCACGGCGCGGACGCGGGCCAACAGCTCACGGGGATTGCAGGGCTTGGGCAGATAATCGTCCGCGCCCACCTCCAGCCCGATGATCCGGTCGGTATCCTCGCCCATGGCGGAAAGCATGATAACGCCGGGGCCGCCGGGCTTGTGCAGCCGGCGCAGGATCGAAAGCCCGTCCTCCCCCGGCATCATCAGGTCGAGCACGACGAGGTCGAAGCGCCGCTCCGCCATCAGCGCGTCCATCTCCTGCCCGTTGGCGGCGCTCGCCACCTCCATGCCGTTGGCGGTCAGGAAATCCGCCACCAGCGATCTCAGCTCGGCATCGTCATCGACGACGATGATGCGCGGTGCCGCTTCGGTCATCGCCCTTTCCCCCGTACCGGGACCTCCGGCGCCGGATCGGCCGGCATGCAGTTGGTGGCCGCCGCCTGCGCCGGCGTCATCGGCAATCCCGCCAGCGTCAGCGCGCCGGCATTGGCGGTATCGAGGCCCGTGAAGCGCTGCTGCGCCGCCGATCGGAACTCGGCCAGCGTGATCGCCCGGTTGAAATCCTCATCCGCCGATATCACCGGCTGGGGGATGTTGATGAGGGACCAGCGCCCCGCTCCCAGCGGCGCGCCATAGGCCGGGATGTCCTTCTTCTTGATCTTGCGGTTGCCCATCCCCGTTCCTGGGCCCCGCGCGTAAAGCCGGATTTCGGGGGCGATATCGCGTTCGTAACGGATCACCTCGTCCGGGATGATCTCGCCATCCCTGTCGGCATCCAGCACCGCGAAGAAGCGATCGGCATCGGCCAGGAACTCGGCCCGCGTCAGCCGCCCGTCGCCGTCCCCGTCCGCCTTGGCGAACCAGAGCCCCACCGGATAGGGATCGTCCGGCCCGGCGCGGAACGGCTCGCCCATGGGCGCGATGAAGAGCTGCGGCCCCTTGGGCGGGCATGGCGGCAGCTTCGGCTTGGCGGCGGCCGGCATGGCGGCCGCCATCGCCAGCAGGACCAGCGGGGACCAGCGCATCATTCGTGCCTCAAAGCCTCGATCGGATTGAGCGAGGCCGCCCGCCGCGCCGGGAAATAGCCGAAGATCACGCCGATCCCCGCCGAAAAGGCAAAGGCCAAAAGGTTGATCTGCGGATCGAAGATGAAGGGCACCTTCAGCACCGGCGCCAGCGCCATCGATGCGATCAGCGCCAATATCAGCCCGATGATGCCGCCAAGGCAGGCCAGCGCCACCGATTCCACCAGGAATTGCAGCAGCACCTCGCGCCCCACCGCGCCGATCGCCAGCCGGATGCCGATCTCGCGGGTCCGCTCCGTCACCGAAACCAGCATGATGTTCATGATGCCGATGCCGCCCACCAGCAGGCTCACCGCCGCCACCGCGCCCAGCAGCGCGGTCAATATCTGGGTGGTGCCGGAAAGCGTCTCCGATATCTGCTTGGTGTCGAAGATGTTGAAATCGTCTTCCTTGGCGCCGGTGATGTTCCGCCGCTCGCGCAGCAGCTTGGAAATGCTTTCCTGCACGGTGGTGGAATCATAGGCCTCGTCCACCGAAACCATGATGTTGCGGATATCGCGATTGCCGGTGAAGCGGCGCTGCACCGTCTTGATCGGCATGATGATCACGTCGTCCTGATCGTTGCCGAAGCCGCCCTGCCCGCGCGTCGTCAGCGTGCCGATCACCTCGCAGGATACGTCCTTCACGCGGAAGCGCTGGCCGATCGGGTCCTCGCGGCGAAACAGGTTCTGCACCACGGTGCTGCCCAGGATGCACACCGCCTTGCCGGCCTGTTCCTCGGCGGGCGTGAAGATACGCCCCTCGCTCAGGTTCCACTGCTGCGCGGTGAAATAATCGTCGGTCGTGCCGTTGATCGTGGTGGACCAGTTGGCCGCGTTGCGGATCGCCACGCCGGTGGATTGCGCCTGCGGCGCCACCGCCCGCACCCCCGCTATCTGGGTGCGGATCGCCTCCACGTCGCGTTCCTTGAAATCGGGCGGCTGCGGCCCGCCGCCGCCCCGGCCGAAACCCTGGCCGGGCCGGATCTGCAGGATGTTGGCGCCCAGGCTGGAAATGCTTTCCTGCACGGCCGCGGTCGCGCCATTGCCCAGCGTCACCATCGTCACGACGGACATGACGCCGATCACGATGCCGAGGATCGTCAGGAAGGATCGCAGCAAATGCCGCCGGATCTCCCGGATCGCCAGTGCGACGGTGGTGCCCAGCAGCCGCAGCGGCCCGCTGGATCGAGCGCGGATCTCGGCCGCGGCATTCGCAAGCTCGGGGGTGTGGAGGTTCATGATGTCAGCGCCCCGTGGTCGATCCGCTCGATCAGACCGTCCTTGAAATGGACGATGGTGTGGGCATAGGCCGCCATGTCGGGCTCGTGCGTCACCATCAGCACGGTGATGCCGCTGGAACGGTTCAGGTCCGTCAGCAACTCCATGATCTCCACCGATCGCGCGCTGTCCAGATTGCCGGTCGGCTCGTCGGCCAGCAGAACCTGCGGATGGGTGACGATCGCGCGGGCGATGGCCACGCGCTGCTGCTGCCCGCCGGAAAGTTCGGCCGGGGTGTGATCCCACCAGTCGGCTAGGCCCACCTTGTCCAGCGCCGCCATGCCCATTTCCCGCCGCGTCTTCCCGTCCTCCCCGCGATAGAGCAGCGGCAGCTCGACATTCTCGAGCGCGCTGGTGCGGGCCAGCAGGTTGAAGCCCTGGAACACGAAACCCAGATAGCGCCGCCGCAGCAGCGCCCGCTGGTCGCGATCCAGCGATTCGACATGGTGGCCGCGGAACAGGAACTCGCCTTCGGTCGGCACGTCGAGGCAGCCGAGGATGTTCATCATCGTCGACTTGCCGGAACCGGACGGCCCCATGATCGCGACGAAATCGCCCTCCTCTATATCCAGGTCGATCCCCCGCAGCGCCTGGAAGGCGGTGGCGCCGCTGCCGAACGTCTTGACGACGCTGCGCAGACGGATCAGCGGCTCACTCGCCATCGGCCCCACCCGCCTGCCGCCCTGCCGGGCGGTTTGCGCCGCCGGATGCCGGCCTGCCGCCATTCTGGTCGCCGGCGCCGCCCGCAGAGGCGGGAGCGGCAGGGGCCTGGCCATTGCCGCCCTCGCCGCCGCTTCCGCGTGATCCGCCCCGCTTCTCGCTGACCTGCCCGGCGGCGAGCTGCCCGGTGATCACGTCCATGCCCTGTTTGATGTCGGGGCCGGTCACCTCGGTTTCGCTGCCGTTGGAATCGCCCACCGTCACCTTGATCGGCCTGGGCTTCCCGTCCTGGCCCAATATGTAGATGGTCTGCTGGCTGCCCCGGCCGATGCTCACCTCGCGCGTCGCGCGGTTGCCGCGCCGGGGCGGACGCGGGCTCAGCACGCTGGTCAGTCCGCCGCCCTGCGATCCCGCGCCGGCCCGATCGGGCGTGAAGCGCAGCGCCGCGTTCGGAACCAGCAGAACGCCGGTCTTCTCCGTCGTCACGATGTCGGCGGTCGCCGTCATGCCCGGGCGGAGCAGCTCGTCGTCATTGGCCACCGTCAGCCGCGCGACATAGGCGACCACGCTGGATGACGTTGCCGTGGTGGTCGAGGAGGAAGATGTGCTGCTGGCATTGGCGCCCAGGTCGACCCGCTCGATCACCGCCGGGAAGGTCCGGCCGGGGAAGGCATCCACCTGGAAGGTCGCGCGCTGGCCCTTGCGGACCTGGCCGACATCCGCCTCGTCCACCTTCACCTCCAGCCGCATCCGGCGCAGATCCTCGGCGATCTGGAACAGCACCGGCGCGTTGAACGATGCCGCCACCGTCTGCCCCGGCTCGATCTGGCGGGAAAGGACGACGCCGTTGACCGGCGATACGATCAGCGCCTTCGAATATTGCGTCTGGTCGGACGAAAGCTGCGCGCGCGCCTGCTCCACCTGCGCCTCGGCCGTCTTCACCCCGGCAAGCGCGCGGGCATTGTCCGCCCGTGCCGTATCCAGCTCGGTGGCGGAAGGCACCTTGCCCTTGGACAGGCGATAGACCTCCAGCAGGCGGTTCAGGTTCGCGCGGCTCTGGTCCGCCGTCGCCTGGGCCTGCATCACATTGGCCTGCGCGGAAGCGAGCGCCGCCTTGCTCTGGTTGATCGAATCCTGCAACCGCGAGGTATCGAGCTTGGCCAGCACCTGGCCCTTGGTCACCCGATCATTATTGTCGACGAACACCTCGGTCACCATGCCCGAAAGCTCCGAGCCCACGTCCACCTGGTTGGTCGGCAGGAGGTTGCCCGTGGCCGAGACCGTCACCGTCAGGTCGCCGCGCCGAACCGTCTGGGTGGCATAGGCCACCTGCGGCGCGCTCCCCACGATCATGCGCCAGAGGATCCAGGCGATCAGCAGCACGGCCACGCCCACCGCCGCCCATTTCAGGTAGGTGAGCGGCTTGGACGCGGCCTCGACGCCCAGAAAGGCGTCGATATCGGATTTGTTGTTGGCGGTCGGCTGGTCCATCATGGCCTCGTCGAAAGGGCGGTCGCGGGTATCGGCGCGGCCTCCCAGCCGCCCCCCAACGCCTTGTATAGCTGCACGGTCGCATTGGCGCGGTCGGCGCGGGCCGATGCCCGGCTATCCTGCGCGGAAAGCAGGCTGCGTTCGGATTCCAGCAGCGCCTGGAAGTCGATAAGGCCGGCGCGATACTGGCTGCGCGCATAGATCACGGCATTCTCCGCCGCCTCCGCCGCCGCGATCACCTCGCGCTCGCGCCGCTCGGCATTGGTGAGCGCGGTCAGCGCATTCTCCACCTCCTCCAGCGCGGTCAGCACCGTCTGGCGGTAGGTCGCCAGCGCGGCATCGGCGCTGGCCCGCTGCCCTTCGATCTGGGCGCGGATCTGGCCGCCGTTGAAGATCGGCGCCGTGATCCCGGCCACCAGATTGCCGATCATCGCACTCGGCAAGTCGCCCAGCGAGGTATCCGAACCGCTGAACGATCCGCTGAGGCGCAGTGCGGGGTAGAGCTGCGCGGTGGCGACGCCGATGCGCGCGGTCTCGGCGGCAAGCGTGCGTTCGGCCGCCGCGATATCCGGCCGGCGCTGGACGATCTCGGCCGGGATGGCCGCCCCGATCGCCTCCGGCGGCAGCGGCACCGCCTGCGGATCGCGCAGCAGCCCGTTCACCGCCCCCGGCGCCTCGCCCAGCAGCACCGCGATCCGGTTCACCGCATTATTGTAGCTGGTTTCCAGATTGGGGATCGTCGCGGCCGTGTTCGCGCGAAGCTGGCGGGCCTGCTCCAGGTCCAGCGAGCTCACCAGCCCCGCCTGCACCCGCCAGCCGACGATCTCCACCGTCTCGTCCTGCGTCGCGAGGTTGCGGCGGGCGATATCCAGCCGCACCTGCGCCAGCCGGGCGGCAAGGTAATTGAGCCCGACTTCGGATGCCACGCTGACCTGCGTGAAATGCAGGTTCGCCTCGGAGCTTTGCGCATTCGCCCGCGCCGCCTCGATCGACCGGCGGATGCCGCCAAATATGTCGGCCTCCCACGATGCGTCGAAGCCCGCCCGGAAGATGGTGGTGTCGCCGCCGCGCGATATGGTCTGCCCGGTGCTCGGGTCCACATAGGTGTTCCCGTCATTGCCGATGCTGCGGGAAACCGATCCGCTGGCGCTGAGGCTGGGCAGCGCCCCGCCCTGTGCCTGCCGCAGCGATGCCCGCGCCTGCCGCAGCCGCGCGCCGGCCACCGCGACGTCTAGGTTCGCGGCCAGCGACTTATCGACAAGCTGGGTCAGCACCGGATCGTCGAAGCTGGTCCACCAGCGCGCCAGATCGATCTCGGCGCCGGGGCGCTCGGCCAGGAAACGCTCGGGCACCTTCAGGTCCGATGGCGCCGGCGCCCGATAGTCCGGCCCCACGGCGCAGGCCGAAAGCAAGGCCAGCAACGCCGTCGCGCCGATCGGCCGCAGGGTGGGTGCGATTGTCATAGATCAGCCATTGATAACCGATTCTTGCCCGGATGTTTCAGCCTTGAAACGGAAGTGGGCCCGTCCGGCCCACGCATCGTCGACGCCATCGTCATTTTCCCTCTTCGTCAACGCCGTGCGCCCATGGCGCCCGCACGAAGCGGCGCGCCAGGAAATCGATCAGCGCCGTCACCCGCGCCGGCCGCACCGTGCCCGGCGGCGTCACCACATGAAGCGCGGCCGGCTTGCTGGACCAGCCCGGCAGCAGTTCGATCAGCCTGCCGGATCGAAGCTCGTTCCAGATCAGGAATTCCGGCTGGATCGCAAGGCCCAGCCCCTCCAGCAGCGCCGGCACGACGATATCGCCGTTATTGACGGTAAGCTGGCCGTGCGCGCGCACCGTCACCTCGCCTTCCAGCGGATGTTCGAAATGCCACAGCGTCGGATTGGCAAGGTGGGAATAGAGGATGGCATGATGCTTCTCGATATCGCGGGGATGCTCCGGCGCGCCATAGCGCTGGATATAAGCGGGCGATGCCACCAGCGGCCGCCGCACCGCGCAAAGCCGCCGCGCGCGCAGCGAGGAATCGGCCAGCACGCCGATGCGGAGCGCCACGTCGATCCCCTGGGCCACCAGGTCGATATAATCGTCGCTCAGCCGCACATCCACGGAAACCTCGGGATATTTCTCAAGGAATTCCGGCAGGATCGATCCAAGATGCTTGATCCCGAACGACATCGGCGCCGCCAGCTTCACCTGCCCGCGCGGCGCGGCCGACCGTTCGGAAATCTCCTCCTCGATCGCTTCGCCTTCCGCCAGGATGCGGGTCGCCCGCTCCAGCGACGAGCGCCCGCTCTCCGTCAGCGAAAGCCGGCGGGAGGTGCGATGGAACAGCGGCGTGCCCAGCCGCTGCTCCAGCCGCTGCACCGCCTTGGATATGGTCGCCTTGGAAAGGTTGAGATCCGCCGCCGCGGCGGAGAAGGAACCAAGATCCGCCACCTTGGCGAAGATCGCCCAGGCTTCGAAATCGGGGAGATATGCCATGCCAAGAATCCGAAACGATGCGTTTCGATCATGGCCATTTTCGCAACGATGAAAAGCCCTATTCTCATCGCCAACAGGGCCGCACCGGGCGGACCCGCGGTTCCCAGCGAGGGAGGCATTCATGGCCAAGGTTCTGGTTCTCTATTATTCCACCTACGGGCACGTCGAAACCATGGCGCACGCCATCGCCGAAGGCGCGCGCGAAACCGGCGCCCATGTCGATGTGAAGCGGGTGCCGGAAACCGTGCCGGAGGAATTCGCCCGCGCCAACCATTTCAAATACGATCAGGACGCCCCGATCGCGCAGGTTTCCGACCTGGCCGATTATGACGCGATCATCGTCGGCACCGGCACGCGCTTCGGCCGCATCTCATCCCAGATGGCCGCCTTCCTCGATCAGGCCGGCGGGCTCTGGGCCTCGGGCAAGCTCAACGGCAAGGTCGGCGCGGCCTTCACCTCCACCGGCAGCCAGCATGGCGGCCAGGAGACCACGCTCTTCTCGATCATCACCAATCTCCTCCATTTCGGGCTGGTGATCGTCGGACTGCCCTACAGCTTCCAGGGCCAGATGAAGAATGACGAGATAACCGGCGGCGCGCCCTACGGCGCCACCACCATCGCCAATGGCGACGGCTCCCGCCAGCCGAGCGAGAACGAGCTGGCCGGTGCCCGCTTCCAGGGCCGCCACGTCGCGGAAATCGCCAACAAGCTGTTCGGCTGAGAAAGCCGGCACCCCGGCGGGCCTTCGTTCCCTCCCCCTCCCACGAAGGCCCGCCCCCCCTTTTTCTCCGATACCCGATCATGGAGGATGCCATGGCCACCTTTCCCGCCGATGCCCCCACGCTCAGCAAGCTCGAATGGCAAGCCGTCGCGATCGGCCTGCGCGAAGTGGATGGCTGCGGCTGCGGTAGCATCGAGCCGCCCTCCCGCTTCCGCCGCCTGTGGACGGCATTGACCGGCGCGGAAGCCGTCCGCCCCCTGGCCGATCCCCGGCTGGAAGCGTTGCGCCGCTTCGTCTGCCGGCTCCGCCGTAGCGGCGAGGATGTGGAAAAGCTGGGTCAGGAGTTGATTGCGCTCGGCTATAGCCGCAATCAGGTGAGCGCGATCGCCGCCCTCGATCGCCCCTGAACCGAACGGAGAGAGCGCCCATGTCCGAACTTCCCGATATCGAACATGTCATCCTGCCGCCGGTGCGCGATCTGGGCGATGGCTTCAAGGTCCGCCGCGCGCTGCCTTCGGCCAAGAAGCGGATGGTC
This sequence comes from Sphingomonas sp. MM-1, assembly GCF_000347675.2. Classification (NCBI taxonomy): domain Bacteria; kingdom Pseudomonadati; phylum Pseudomonadota; class Alphaproteobacteria; order Sphingomonadales; family Sphingomonadaceae; genus Sphingomonas; species Sphingomonas sp. MM-1. The sequence goes on from NC_020561.1 coordinate 391,045, forward strand.
GGCCCGATGATCTTCTTCGACCAGATGGGGCCGGCGACCTTCCATTCGGGCGAGGGGCTGGACGTGCGTCCCCACCCCCATATCGGCCTCGCCACCGTCACCTATCTGTTCGAAGGCGAGATCCTGCACCGCGACAGCCTGGGCTCGGTCCAGCCGATCCGTCCGGGCGCGGTGAACTGGATGACGGCCGGCAGCGGCATCGTCCATTCCGAACGGACCGGCGACGAAGTGCGCGCGTCCGGCGGCCCGCTCTACGGCATCCAGACCTGGGTGGCGCTGCCGGCCGCGCTGGAGGAGACCGCGCCCGCTTTCTCCCACCATCCCGACGCCACCATTCCCCAGATCGAAGGCGAGGGCCTTACCCTGAAGCTGATCGCGGGCGCGACCGCGGGCGCCCGCTCGCCCGTGCCCACCGTGTCCGACATAGTCTATGGCGATCTCCAGCTTCTTGACGGCGCGCGCTATTCCTTCCCGCGCGAACATGTCGAACGCGCCATCTACGTCGTCTCCGGCAGCGTCTCGATCGCCGGGCAGGAAGGCCGCTTCGGCGAGGCGGAACTGGTGATCTTCCGCCCCGGCGCGGAGATCGTCGTCACCGCCCACGGCCCCACCCGCCTGATGATCGTCGGCGGCGAGCCTTTCCCCGAAAAGCGCTACATCTACTGGAACTTCGTCTCCTCCAGTCCCGATCGGCTGGAACAGGCCAAGGCGGACTGGCGCGAACGCCGCTTCCCCGACGTGCCGGGCGAGACCGAATTCATCCCCCTGCCGCCGGAGCCTGAGGCCAAGGTCCGCTATCCATAGGCGCGGCCGCCAACAGCTCCGGCCCGAACGCCGCCGCCACATCATCCATCATCGGCGGTGATGCGGTGGCGGTTCGGCCACCGGTAGCGAAGGCCGGGTGCCGCCCTACATCTCACCGCGTTCGCGGCGGATCTTGTACCATTTCTGCACATTCGCATTGTGCTGTTCCAGCGTGTCCGCGAACACATGGCCGCCCTTGCCGTCGGCCACGAAATAGAGCGCCTTGCTGGGCGCCGGATCGAGCACCGCCTCGATCGAGGCCAGGCCAGGATTGGCGATCGGCCCTTCGGGCAGGCCCTCGATCGCATAGGTATTATATCCGTTCACCGCCCGCAGCTCGGATTGGCGGATGCGGCGGCCCAACGGCTTGCCCTGGGTGATCGGATAGATGGTGGTCGGGTCCGCCTGCAGGCGCATGCCGATGCGCAGGCGATTGGAATAGACGGCGGCGACCGTGCGCCGCTCGGACGGCACGGCGGTCTCCTTCTCGACGATCGAAGCGAGGATCAGCGCCTCGCGCGGGCTTTTCACCACCGTCGTCGGCTTGCGCGCCTTCCACGCCTGGGCCAGCGCCCTGTCCATCGCCGCCTGCATCCGCTTCAGCACGGCCGAGCGCGCCTCGCCGCGTTCGAAGCTGTAGCTGTCGGGCAGCACCGATCCCTCGGCCGGCACCGCCACCTCGCCGGTCAGCAGCGGTTCCTTCATCAGCCGCTCGCGCACCAATATCGATGGCATGCCTTCCGGCACGGTGACGAAACGCTGCTTCACTTTGCCGCTTTGCAGCATCTCCAGGATCTGCGCGCCGCTGGCATGGGCCGGCACTTCATATTCGCCGGTGCGGATCGGGGCGTCCGATCCGAAGAATCGGGCGAAGCGCAGGAAGGTCTGCGCCGATCGGATCGCGCCTTCCTCCTCCAGCACTCTGGCGGCGGAGGTCAGGCTGGAACCTTCGGAGATCGTCACGGATATCGGCTTTTCCGCCGGTCCGCTGATCCCCCAGTCATACCAGAAATAGCCCGCCGTCCCGATCGCGACGGCGATCACGATCAGCAGGAGGCAGCCGATGCGGCCACCGGAGGAACGCTTGCGCCTGCGCTTGCGGGCCATATCCCGTTCCTCCGATAGGAGCCGATCAGATCGCGCGCATCACCAGCGAGGCGTTGGTGCCGCCGAAGCCGAACGAATTGTTCAGCACGGCCTTCACCTTCCGCTTCTTGGCGACATGCGGCACCAGGTCGACGCCCGCGCAGCCCTCGCTCGGATTGTCGAGGTTCAAGGTCGGGGGCACGATCTGGTCGCGCATCGCCAGGATGCAGAAGATCGATTCGACCGCGCCGGCGCCGCCCAGCAGGTGGCCGATCGCCGATTTGGTGGAGGACATGGAAAGCCCGCCGATCGCATCGCCGAACAGGCGGCGCACCGCGCCCAGCTCCAGCTCGTCGCCCAGCGGGGTCGAGGTGCCGTGGGCGTTGATATAATCGATATCGTCCAGCGACAGCCCCGACTTGCGGATCGCCATCTCCATCGAACGATAGGCGCCCGATCCTTCCGGGTGCGGCGCGGTGACGTGATAGGCGTCGCCCGAAAGGCCATAGCCGATCACTTCCGCGTAGATCTTGGCGCCGCGCGCCTTTGCGCGTTCATATTCCTCGAGCACCACCACGCCCGCGCCTTCGCCCATGACGAAGCCGTCGCGATCCCGGTCATAGGGGCGCGATGCCTTTTCGGGCGTGGCGTTGAAGGCGGTGGACAGCGCCCGCGCCTGCGCGAAGCCGGCGATGCCGATCGGGCAGATCGCGCCTTCCGCGCCGCCGGCAAGCATCACGTCGGCATCGTCCATCGCGATCATCCGCGCGGCGTCGCCGATCGAATGGGCGCCAGTGGAGCAGGCGGTGACGACCGCATGGTTCGGCCCCATCAGGCCATATTTGATCGAAACCTGGCCGGAAATCAGGTTGATGAGCCGGCCGTGCACGAAGTGCGGGGAAACCCGGCGCGGGCCTTTATGCTCCAGCACCAGCGATTCGCTCTCTATGCCCGGCAGGCCGCCGATGCCCGAACCGATCGAGCAGCCGGCGCGCAGGCGCTCGGCCTCGCTCATCTCCGTCAGGCCCGCATCCTCGAGCGCCTGGCTCGCGGCGTCGATGCCGTAGACGATGAACGGATCGACCTGCCGCTGCACCTTGTGATCGACGCGCTTGTTGGCGTCGAAGGTTCCATTGGTGCCGTCGCCGCGCTTCACTTCGCAGGCGATGGTGCAGGCATAATCGCTCGCATCGAAGCGGGTGATCTGGCCCGCGCCCGATTTGGACGCGATGATATTCGCCCAGGCGGTCTCGACGTCCGCCCCAAGCGGCGTCACGAGCCCCAGTCCGGTCACGACCACGCGGCGCATGGCATCCTCCAAGAATCGATCAGAAAAATGCGTTCAAAAAACAATGTGGCAAAAACGAAGCGGCTCCGCGCCCCCAATATATGCCGGGGTCGGGGAGCCGCTGTTTTTCCCGGCCCGACCGGATGATCCGGCCGGGTCCGCTGGCTCAGCCCAGCCGGGCCTTCAGCCCTTGTTCGCGTCGATATAGCTGATCGCGTCCTTCACGGTGGCGATCTTCTCGGCCGCGTCGTCGGGGATCTCCACGCCGAACTCTTCCTCGAAGGCCATCACCAGTTCGACGATGTCGAGGCTGTCGGCGCCCAGATCGTCGATGAAGCTCGCATCCTCGTTCACCTTGTCGGCCTCGACGCCGAGGTGCTCGACAACGATCTTCTTCACGCGCTCGGCGGTCTCGCTCATATTCCCAACCTTCCTTAGGGTCTGTTTGCCGCTGCCTAACGGGGCGGCCTCAACTGTGCAAGCTTGGTTTGTTCCTTCGAACTTACAAGCCCGGTTTGCGGGGAGTCTTCCCCGCACTGCGGCAATGCGACGCACAACGGCGCCGCATCACGTTCAGATCATCGCCATGCCGCCGTTCACGTGCAGCGTCTGGCCGGTGACATAACCGGCCTCGCGGCTGGCGAGATAGACGACGGCGGCGGCCACATCCGCCCCTTCGCCCAGCTTGCCGGCGGGGATCTTGCCCAGCAGCGCTTCCTTCTGCGCGTCCGGCAGCACGTCCGTCATGGCGGATGCGATGAAGCCCGGCGCGACGCAGTTCACGGTGATGTTGCGGCTGGCCAGTTCCTGCGCCAGCGCCTTGGACATGCCGACGAGGCCCGCCTTGGACGCGGCATAATTGGCCTGCCCCGGATTGCCCGTCTGCCCCACCACCGAGGTGATGGAGACGACGCGGCCGAACCGCGCCTTCATCATCGGCTTGGCCGCCGCGCGGATCAGGCGGAAGGCGGCTTCGAGGTTGATGCGGATCACCTGATCCCATTCCTCGTCCTTCATCCGCATGGCAAGGTTGTCGCGGGTCACGCCGGCATTGTTGACGAGGATGTCGATCTTGCCGCCCAGCGCCTCCACCGCCGCGGGCACCAGCCCGTCGACGGCGGCCGCATCGCCCAGGTTGCACGGCAGCGCAACATGATCGCCGCCAAGCTCGGCGCGGAACGCCTCCAGCTTCTCCACATTGGAGCCGGATACCGCCAGCCGCGCGCCCTGCCCGGCCAGCGCCTTGGCGATCGCCGATCCGATTCCGCCCGATGCGCCGGTCACCAGCGCGGTCATGCCTGTCAGGTCGAACATTCTGCTTTCCTTTCCGTCATCCCGACGAGCTTCGCATCCGGGCATCCGCCCGGACCGGTCAAAGAGTCTTCAGCAGCGCCTCGATGTCGTCCATCGCGATCACGCTGGTCGCGTTCGCGTCGGCGGCGGTGCGCTTCACCATCGGCCCCACCACCTTGCCGCCGAACTCGACGAAATCGTGCACGCCCGCCGCGAACATCGCCGCGATGCTCTCGCGCCAGCGCACCGTGCCCGTCACCTGCTCCACCAGCAGCCGGCGGATCGTATCCGGATCGGCGACGGGCGCCGCCGTCACATTGGCGTAGAGCGGCACCAGCGGCGCGCGGAGATCGACATCGGCCAGCGCCTCGGCCATGGCATCGGCCGCCGGCTGCATCAGCGGGCAATGGAAGGGGGCGGAGACCGGCAGCAGCACGCCGCGCTTGATGCCGTGATCCTTCACCATTGCCACGGCCCGCTCGATCGCGCCGCGCTGGCCGGAAATCACGACCTGGCCGGGATCATTGTCGTTGGCCACGGTGCACACCTCGCCCTCGGCCGCCGCCTCGGCCAGCGCGCGCGCCTTGTCGAGATCCGCGCCCAGCAGCGCCGCCATCGCGCCCTCGCCCACCGGCACGGCCGCCTGCATCGCCTGCCCCCGCCGCTTCAGCAGCCGGGCGGTGGTCGCGAGATCGAGCGCGCCCGCCGCGCACAGCGCGCTATATTCGCCCAGCGAATGGCCGGCGACATAATCGGCCTTGTCGGCCAGGCGGATACCGCCTTCCTTTTCCAGCACGCGCAGCGTGGCGATGGCATTGGCCATGATCGCCGGCTGGGCGTTCTCGGTCAGCGTCAGGTCCGCCTCGGGGCCTTCGGTCATCAGGCGGAAGAGATGCTGGCCCAGCGCCTCGTCCACCTCCTGGAACACCTCGCGCGCAGCCGCGCTCGCGTCGGCCAGCGCCTTGCCCATGCCGACCGCCTGGCTGCCCTGCCCCGGAAAGATGAATGCGCGCATGGCTGGAGAATCCGTCCTGAATGTCCCTGAGAAGGCGCCGCGTTAGAAACTGGCCCGCCCGATGGCAAGATCGGACGACATATCCGCGCCGTTCGTCGCATCCCGCTCATCATTTTTCAGCGCTGACATGCAAATGCCACTCGTCCGCACTAATATGCCTGCGCGGAGTGGGGAAGTGGAGTTCAAGCGTATGACCAGCTACCGCCTATTTCTTTGGTCGCGGGAGGAAAACCGCCTTCAGCAGAAACATATCGCCACGGCGGGGGCCGACGGCGCGGGCCTGCTGGAAGCGTTCGACCATATCGGCCGTTCCATGCTCGGCGGGATGAGGAGGGAGGGCGATCCGTCCGCCTGCCCGCCGCGCCCCAGCAAGATCGCCCGCGCGCGCCGCCACCTCATCGCCGCCCGGCGCCTGCTGGAGGATATGGGCGAACATATGCTGGCCCAGCGCACGGCCGCCCCGATCGCGGAACTGGAGCGACGGGACGGCGATGGCGACGGATCGCCGCTCACCGCTTGTCTTTTGCCGCGCCTTCCGGCATAGGCGCGCTCACGTCATGGGCGGAGGCCACGCGCCTTCCGCCCTTGTCGTCTTGAAGAAAGCCGGAGGGGCGATCGCGATGGGCGCGGTCGTCAGCGATCGGCGGAACATGAAGGACACGCGACATGCCTCTGTACGAGCATGTGTTTCTCGCGCGTCAGGATCTGGCCCAGGCCCAGGTCGACGCGCTGGCGGAAACCGCCACCAAGATCATCGAAGAAGGCCAGGGCAAGGTCGTGAAGACCGAGACCTGGGGCTTGCGCGGCCTCGCCTATCGCATCGCGAAGAATCGCAAGGCGCACTATGTCATGCTCGAGTTCGAGGCCCCCGCGGGCGTCGTCGCCGAGCTGGAGCGCCAGACCGCGATCAACGAAGACGTCATCCGCTACATGACCATCAAGGTCGATGCGCATGAGCAGGGTCCGTCCGCCATGATGCGCCGTAACGAGCGCAATGAGCGTGACAGCCGCCGCGGCGACCGCGGTGGCGATCGTCCCCGTCGCGACCGCGACGAGCGTGACGCGGCCTGAGGGAGAACATAAACATGGCACGCCCGTTTTTCCGTCGCCGCAAGAGCTGCCCCTTCTCCGCGAAGGACGCTCCCCGGATCGACTATAAGGATGTCCGTCTGCTCCAGGGCTTCGTGTCCGAGCGCGGCAAGATCGTTCCCAGCCGCATCACCGCGGTTTCCGCCAAGAAGCAGCGCGAACTCGCCAAGGCGATCAAGCGCGCCCGTCACATCGGGCTTCTCCCCTACATCGTGAAGTAAGGAGCTTACCGCAATGGAAGTCATCCTGCTCGAACGCGTCGAGAAGCTGGGCGCCATCGGCGATGTCGTGACCGTGAAGAACGGCTACGCCCGCAATTTCCTGCTTCCGCGCAAGAAGGCGCTCCGCGCCAACGAAGCCAACAAGAAGGTGTTCGAGGCGAACCGCGAGCGCCTGATCGCCGAAAACGCGCAGCGTCGTGAAGCCGCCGTCGCCGATTCGCAGGGCATCGACGGCAAGACCGTCACGCTCATCCGTCAGGCGTCGAACGTCGGCCACCTTTACGGCTCGGTCTCGGCCCGCGACCTTTCGGAAGCGCTCGAAGCCGAAGCGATCAAGATCGCCAAGAGCCAGATCGTGCTCGATCGCCCGATCAAGACGATCGGCCTGCACGAAGTGAAGATCGCGCTTCACCCGGAAGTGTCGGTGACGATCAAGGTGAACGTCGCCCGCAGCCCGGAAGAAGCCGAGCTGCAGGAACAGGGCGTCGACGTCATGGCCTCGATGTTCGAACGCGACGCCGCCGGCTTCACCGAGGATTACGATCCCAACGCCGAACCCGGCGAGATCGCCGCCGAGGAAGCCCCGGCCGAGGAAGAAGCGGAGGGCTGATCCCCCGTTTCTCCCACATGCGGGAAAGAAAAAGGCCGTCCGGAGCGATCCGGGCGGCCTTTTTCCTGCCTGCCGTCCCGCGCTCACGCCAGCGGCGTCACCACCAGCACGGCACCGCTGCTCGAATATTCGCCCTTCAGGTCGGCCAGGCCGATGCGCACCGGCAGTTCCCCGCCGCGATTGACGAGCAGTTCGGTATCGAACGCCGCGGGGCCGGCGCCGCTCAGCACCGCCTCCACCCGCTCGCCCGCCTCCACGCGGCGCTTGAGCGGCAGGATGTCGGTCAGGCGCACGCCCGCCAGCGTCTGCGGCGTGAAGCCCGCCATCGCCGCAAGCTGATCGTCCACGCGGGTGAAGGTGCCGCGCGGGCTCAGCCAGCCATGGCCGATGCCGCCATGGGCGGCGGCGGCGGCCGTCGCGGCCGATATCGCGACATTCTGCCGCCGCATCTCCACCTCGTCCCCGGCATTGCGGAAAAGCACGGCGGCACCGCGCCCGAACGGGAAGGTCTGCAGGTGCAGCCAGTCATCGGGCGAAGCGAAGGAGGGCGCGTCGAACGCTCCCGTCTCGCCCGATCGCACCGCGCGCGCCAGATAGGTTTCCAGCAGCGAATGGGACACGCCGGGGTATATCTCGCCCAGCTTCCGCCCCATCAGCAGATGGCGATGCCCGCGCAGATAGCAGGCGGCCACCGGGTTCATCCGGGTCACGGCCAGATCGGCGTCGAAGGCGATGAAGCCCTGCGCGATCAGATCGACCACCGCCTCCAGCCGCTGGTCCGCATCCACCCCGTCCGGGCCGCTGTCGTTGCTGGCGCCCGCGCCTTCCACCAGCGCCCGATAATTGGCGGTGGAAAGCATCACCAGCCGTTCGCGGCCGTGATGCGTGATGAACAACGGCCCGGTCGCCACCCTATCCTGCCAGCGGCCGAACTTTCGGACCAGTTCCGCCGAAGTAACGCTGAGACGATCTATCGCATGTGTCATTGGTCATACCCCAGTTAACCAAAAGAACACGCAATGACTGGGAAAATTTGGTTTACGAAAACTTGCCGACCATGCCCCGGTCATATCCATTCCGGACTTAGGCGACGGATATCCGCCGATCCCTTGCTCCATAATGGATCGGTATATTGTGCATGGCCCAGCGGAATGCCGCCAACCGCCTTCTAAGCACGCCGCCTTATCTTGGTCCGCAACCGGCAACGGGAGGGATCGGATGATCGGCGCAACGGCGAAAAAGGTGAAGATCGGGGGAGCGATTCGCGGCGATCGCGGCGCGGCGGCGGTGGAATTCGCGCTGGTGGCACCGCTCTTCCTGCTGATCCTGCTCGGCGTCGTCACCTATGGCGGCTATTTCTGGCGGGCGCATTCGCTTCAGCAGGTCGCCAACGACGCCGCGCGCGTGGCGATCGGCGGCCTCGACGCGGCCGAACGCGCCAGCCTCGTCCACGCCAGCGTAGCGGAGGAGATCGGCCCGCTCGCCGGCCTCGATCCCGGCCGCGCCTCGGTGTCGGTCCGCGAGGTGGGCGACGCCATGACGGTAACGCTGGATTATGATGCGTCGGACGATCCCTTCCTGCGCTTCGGCCTGGTGCCCCTGCCCGATCGCCGCATCCGCCGCACCGCCGCCATCCGCCTGACGGGGCTTTGACGATGCGCCCCTTCCCCTCCCCCCTGGCCGCGCTGCGCCGGGATGCCGGCGGCGGCGTCACCATCCTTGCCGCCGCATCGATGATGGCCTGTCTCGGCTGCCTCGCGCTGGCCGTCGATCTCGGCTCGATCTATTTCGAAAGCCGCAGGCTTCAGGGCGTGGCGGATGCCGCGGCGATCGCCGCCGTCGCCGATGTCGTCCACGCGGACGCCGCCGTCCGCGCCACGGTGCAGGCGAACCGGCTGCCGGAGCCGGTCACCCAGAAGGTGGAGCTTGGCTCCTGGCGCGCCGATCCGGCGGTGCCGCTGGCCCAGCGCTTCACGCCGTCCCCCTCCGATCGCTCGGCGGCGCGCGTCACGCTCGGCACCGATGCCCGGCTCTATTTCGGCATCGTCTCGCTCGGCCGGCGCCACACGCCGATCCAGCGCAAGGCGATCGCGGCACGCTCCAACCTCGCCAGCTTCTCGATCGGGTCACGCCTTGCCGGCCTGCAGGGCGGCATCGCCAATGCGCTGCTCTCCGCGCTGGCCGGATCGCAGGTGAACCTGTCGGTGATGGATTATAATGCGCTGGCCCAGGCCGATGTCGATCTGCTCGCTTTCTCCGATGCGCTGCGCGCCAGTCTCGACCTCACGGCCGCCTCCTACGATCAGACGCTGTCGGCCGATCTCACCACCGGGCAGGCGCTGGAAGCGATCGCGCATGCGCTTCAGGATCAGGGATCGGCCGATGCCGCCGCCGCCGTCCGCAAGCTGCTCTCCACCGTCGCCGCCGCCAAGCCCGCCGCGCTCGACAACCTGATCGATCTCGGTCCGATCGGCGCGCAGGACCATGCCGTCCCCGGCCAATATGTGAAGGTCAACGCCTTCGATATGACCCGCGCGCTGCTGGAGCTCGCCAACGGCAACCGCCAGGTGGCGCTCGATCTCGGTGCCTCGATTCCCGGGATCACCAAGACGACGGTGAAGCTCGCCATCGGCGATCGCCCGGCCGATTCCCCGTGGCTCGCCGTCACCGCCAAGGGGGAACCGGTGATCCGCACCGCCCAGACCCGCGTCTATATCGAGGTGGAGGTGCTGCCCGCCGGATCGCTGCTCGGCATCGCCAATATCCGCCTGCCCTTGTTCATCGAGCTAGCCGCCGCCGAGGCCAAATTGTCCGCGATCGATTGTTCCAACCGCCGTGCCGGCGGCGCCACCCTGCTGGTCCGCCCGTCGATCGGCCACGCCGCGATCGCCAACCTCTATCCGGCGGATATCTCGAACCACAAGCAGCCGTTGGTGGAAGGGCCGGCCCCGCTGGTCAGCGTGCCGCTCGTCACCGTCACCGGCCAGGCCCGGGTCGATCTCACCGCGCCGGTGTGGAAGACGGTCGCCTTCTCGCCCGCCGAGATTTCGGCCCGCACGGTGAAGTCGGTCTCGTCGGACAGCCTCATCCAGGGGCTCGTGCTCTCGCTGATTTCCGGGCTGAACCTGAACGTGAACATCATCGGCCTGGGGATCGGCACCGGGCCGGTGGGCCAGCTGATCGGCAACACGCTGGCGCCGGTCGCGCCGGCGCTCGATGGGCTGCTCAACGCGCTTACCGACCTGCTCGGCCTGCACCTCGGCCAGGCCGACGTCCGGGTGAACGGCGTGCGCTGCGGCGCGCCGGCGCTGGTGGCGTGAGCGCGGCCGGGGGCCGCGCCCGCGCTCAATAACCCATCAGCTTCAGCACTTCCGCGCGCGATCGTTCGTCGTCGCGGAACACGCCCATCATCCGGCTGGTCGTCATCACCACGCCCGGCGTCTGCACGCCGCGCGCGGTCATGCAGGCATGCGTCGCCTCGATCACCACCGCCACGCCATGGGGGGCGAGATTGTCCCAGATGCAGTCCGCCACCTCGGCCGTCAGCCGTTCCTGCACCTGCAGCCGGCGGGCGAAGCCGTGCAGCACGCGGGCGAGCTTGGAAATGCCCACCACCCGCTCGCGCGGCAGATAGGCGATCGCCGCCTTGCCGATGATCGGCGCCATATGATGCTCGCAATGCGACTGGAAGGGGATGTCCTTCAGCAGCACGATCTCGTCATAACCGCCCACTTCCTCGAAGGTGCGGCTCAGATGGCGGGCCGGATCGTCGCCATAGCCCTTGCAATATTCCTTCCACGCGCGCGCGACGCGCTTGGGCGTATCCAGCAGGCCTTCGCGCGTGGGATCGTCCCCCGCCCAGCGCAGCAGGGTGCGGATCGCCTCCTCGACGTCTTCCGGCACCGCGATCTTCGCGGGGGTTTCCATCATCTCGCCCATGGCGGCTCCCATCCTCATCCGGCCGTCCTTCATCATTGAACATGCCCTTGATGAAAGCGCCTAGCCATCGGAGGCAGGCTTGCCAAGCATGGTCGGGCCGGCGGATCGGCCAAAATCCCCGATGAAGACGCGAACTGGCCCGCCGGCCCCGGCCGGATGGAGGATCAGGCCGCCTCCGCCTGCTCGGCCGCGTCCGCCAGCTTGCGGGCGATGCGGAAACGATGGAGCAGCGGCTCGGTATAGCCGTTGGGCTGCCCCGTTCCTTCGAATACCAGCGCGCGCGCCGCCTGGAAGGCAATGCTCTCCTCCGGTTCGGTCGCCATCGGGCGGTAGAGCGGATCGCCGGCATTCTGGGCATCCACCTTCGCCGCCATCCGCCGAAGCGCAGCCTCCACCTCCTCGGCGGTGCACACCCCATGCAGCAGCCAGTTGGCGATATGCTGGGAGGATATGCGCAACGTCGCCCGATCCTCCATCAGGCCGATATCGTGGATATCGGGCACCTTGGAGCAACCGACCCCCTGGTCGATCCAGCGGACGACATAGCCCAATATGCCCTGGGCGTTATTGTCCAGCTCCTCGGCGATCTCCTCCGCCGTCCAGTTGCGCCCTTCCGCCAGCGGGATGGTGAGCAGCCCGTCCAGCGGCGGCACTGCCTCGCGGGCGATCTCCGCCTGCCGGGCGAACACGTCGACCAGGTGGTAATGCATCGCATGCAGCGTCGCGGCCGTCGGGCTCGGCACCCAGGCCGTGCTGGCCCCGGCGCGCGGATGGGCGATCTTCTGGGCCAGCATGTCGGCCATCCGGTCCGGCGCGGCCCACATGCCCTTGCCGATCTGCGCCCGGCCCGAAAGGCCGCAGGCCAGGCCGATGCGGACATTGCGATCCTCATAGGCGGATATCCAGGCCGCGCCCTTCATCTCGCTCTTGCGGATCATCGGCCCCGCCTGCATCGACGTATGGATCTCGTCGCCCGTGCGATCGAGGAAGCCGGTGTTGATGAAGGCGATCCGATCGCGCACCGCGTGGATGCAGGCCGCGAGGTTGGCGGAGGTCCGCCGCTCCTCGTCCATCACCCCCACTTTCAGCGTGTGGCGGGCGAGGCCCAGCATATCCTCGATCGCGTCGAACAGCCGATCGGTGAAGCCCGCCTCCTCCGGCCCGTGCATCTTGGGCTTGACGATATAGACCGATCCCGCCCGGCTGTTGCGGAAACGGCCGTGCCCGGCCAGGTCGTGCATCGCGATCAGGCTGGTGACGATACCGTCCAATATGCCCTCCGGCGCCTCCGTGCCGTCCGGCAGCAGCACCGCCGATGTCGTCATCAGATGGCCCACATTGCGCACGAACAGCAGGCTGCGGCCCGGCAGGGTGAAATCGGTGCCGCCGGGCGCGGTCCAGGCGCGGTCCTCCTCCAGCGCCCGGGTCATCGTCCGGCCGCCCTTGTCGAAGCTGGCGGCAAGATCGCCCTGCATCAGCCCCAGCCAGTTGGCATAGGCCGCCACCTTGTCCTCGGCATCCACCGCGGCGACCGAATCCTCCAGGTCCACGATCGTGGTCAGCGCCGCTTCCAGGACGACATCGGCAATGCCGGCCGGATCGGTCGCGCCGATCGGGCTTTCGGAATCGATGCGAAGCTCGATGTGCAGGCCGTTATGCCGGAATAGCAGCCCGCCCGGCTTGCGGCCCACCAATTGCGCCGGATCGGCGAGGACGGGCTCGCCGCCCGCGAAATCGGCCCATTGCCCGGAAGCCAGCGGCACGGCCTCGTCCAGGAACGCCTTGGCCCGCGCGATCACGGCGGCGCCGCGTTCGGCATCATAGCCACCGGGCTTCGCCGCGCCGGGCAGCGCATCGGTGCCGTAAAGCGCGTCATACAGGCTTCCCCAGCGGGCATTGGCCGCATTCAGCAGGAAGCGCGCGTTGAGCACCGGGACGACGAGCTGCGGCCCCGCCATCCGGGCCACCTCCTCGTCGACCTGCCGGGTGCCGATCTCGAACGGCGCGGGCTCGTCGGCCAGATAGCCGATCGATCGCAGGAAGGCGCGATATTCCCTGGCATCGATCGGCTTGCCCGCCCGCAATTCGTGCCAGCGATCGATCTCGGCCTGCATCCTGTCCCGCTTCGCCAGCAGGGCGCGGTTTTCCGGGGCGAATCGCGCGAACAGCCCGGCCACCTCCGCCCAGAAGGCAGCGGCCTCCATTCCCGTGCCGGGCAAGGCCCTGGTCTCGATGAAATGGCTCAACGGCTCGGCTATGCGCAGTCCGGCGCGCTGGACATAGGCTGGCATGCGATCTCGACTCCCAATGAAAACCACGTGCGATCATGCCGCATCAAGCGGCACGCCATCGAACGCCTTTTCTGGGGAGGAGCAGGCTCCGCCTATATCGGCAATCCATGCGGGGCATGCAACCCCGCGCCGCCGCGAATCAGTCGATTCGCGCGACGGCCAGCGTTTCGGCCGGCAGCACGCGGGCCAGATCGGTGCTGATACGGCGGACGCCGCCGGCGCCTCCGCCCATCGCCCGGATCAGATCGGGCGCGCCGACGACGATCGTCTGCCGGCCCGCCGCATCGGCGCGCAGCCGCGCCATGCTCTGCGGGTCGTTCAGGATTTGCCTTGAGATCGAACCGGTTGCCGCCGGCTCGCCCAAGCGGTCTGCGATCACATGCCGCACCGCTATCGCATCGACGCCGTTTTCCACCAGCAGCTGATAGCCGCTATTCTGGGCCATGGCCGGCCCGGAAATCATCATGGAAACAGAGCAGAGCAACAGCCCAGCCACGGTATAAATGCGCATTTCGTCATCCTCTCCCGGCAGCCGCTGGCGTTTGCGCTCTCATCGGCGGATCAAATCCTGCACGGAAGTCGGGGGTGACGCAAGTCTCCCCTGATCGCTAGGATCGCGGGCATGAACCACCCCGCCCCCCTCGATCGCGAGGAAGCTCATATCCTCGAACGCGCGGCGGCCGCGCCCATGCTGGCCCAGGTGGAACGCTGGGCCGCCATCAACAGCGGATCGCGCAACCTTGCGGGCCTTGCCCTGATGGCGGAGGAACTGACCTCGGCCTTCGCCGTCCTGCCGGGCGATATCGCGCTCCTCGAAGCGGCGCCGGCGGATGCCGTGGCGGCCGACGGCGCCCGCGTCGCCATCGCCCACGGCCGCAACCTCCACCTCGCTGTCCGCCCCGACGCGCCCGTCCAGATCCTGCTCACCGGCCATATGGATACGGTATTCGCCGCCGATCATCCCTTCCAGGCGCTGCGCTGGCTGCCGGATGGCACGCTGAACGGCCCCGGCGTGGCCGACATGAAGGGCGGCATCGCCGTGATGCTCGCGGCCCTGTCCGCCATCGAAGCCAGCCCGCTTGCGCCGCGCATCGGCTATGAGGTCGTCATCAACAGCGACGAGGAAGTGGGATCGGCCGGCTCCGCCCCGCTGATCGCCCGCGCCGCGCGGGGCAAGGCGGCGGCACTCACCTATGAACCTTCGGCCCTGCCCGATGGCACGCTGGCCGGCGCGCGGCCCGGCAGCGGCAACTTTTCGGCCGTGATCACCGGCCGGGCCGCCCATGCCGGCCGCAACCCGGAAGACGGGCGCAACGCCATCGTCGCCGCCGCCGATTGCGCGCTCCGCCTCGCCCGCGCCGCGCGCGCCGGCCTTTCCGTCAATCCGGCCAGGATCGATGGCGGCGGCCCCAACAATGTCGTGCCGGATCACGCGATCCTGCGCTTCAACCTGCGCCCCGCCACGCCACAGGACGAAGCCCAGGCGAGGGCGATCATCGATGCCGTCATCGCCGAGGTCTCGGCCGAGCATGGCGTCTCCATCCATCTCCATGGCGGCTTCGGCCGTCCGCCCAAGCCGATGGATGCCGCCGCCGAGCGGCTTTACGCGCTGGTCCGCGATTGCGGCGCCGATCTGGGCCTGAAGCTTGGCTGGAAGCCCACCGGCGGGGTATGTGACGGCAACAACATCGCCGCCTGCGGCGTGCCCGTGGTCGATACCATGGGCGTCCGCGGCGGCGCGATACATTCCGGGGAGGAATATCTGATCGTCGATTCGCTGGGCGAACGCGCCCGCCTGTCCGCCCTCGTCCTGCTTCGCCTTGCCGCGGGGCGTCACGCATGAGCTTCGTCATTCGCCCGTCCCGCCCGTCGGATCTCGATTCGCTCTACGACATGGCCAAGCTCACCGGCGGCGGCTTCACCAACCTGCCGGCGGATCGCCCGTCGCTTGCGGCCAAGCTCGAACGTTCGGCCGCCGCCTTCGCCAAGGCGGAAGATGTCGAGGGGGACGATCTCTATGTGCTGATCCTGGAAGATACGCTGACCGGCAAGGTCGCCGGCACCGCGCAAATCTTCGCCAAGGTCGGCCAGCACTGGCCCTTCTACAGCTATCGGCTCGGCACGCTCACCCAGACCTCGCAGGAGCTGAACCGCACCTTCCGGGCGGAAATGCTCACGCTCACCACCGATTATGAAGGCTATTCGGAAGTGGGCGGCCTCTTCCTCCACCCGCGCGAACGCGCTGGCGGGCTGGGCTTGCTGCTGGCCCGCAGCCGCTACCTCTTCATCCGCCAGCATCGCGCACGCTTCGGCAAGCGGGTGCTGGCGGAGCTGCGCGGCGTGATCGACGAGGCCGGCGGCTCGCCCTTCTGGGACGGGCTGGCCGGCAAGTTCTTCGGCATGAACTTCCAGGAGGCGGATGCCTTCAACGCCGTCCACGGCAACCAGTTCATCGCCGATCTGATGCCCAAGCATCCGATCTACACCGCCATGCTGCCGGAAAGCGCGCGATCGGTGATAGGCCTGCCGCATCCCAGCGGCCGCGCCGCCATGCGGATGCTGGAGAATGAAGGCTTCCGCTACGAAGGCTATGTCGACATCTTCGATGGCGGCCCCACCATGGCCGCCTCGATCGACGATATCCGCTCGATCCGCGACGCGGCCGACGCCAAGCTGCGCAGCATCGATGCCGAGGAGGGGATAAACGTGCTCGCCGCAACCGGCCACCTCGCCGATTTCCGCGCCTGCTACGCCCAGGTCGATGTGGAGGCGGACGGCCGCGCCACCATCGATCGCCGGGCCGCCGATCTGCTCGGCGTCGCGGCCGGCGATGCCATCACCTTCGTGGCGCGCTGAACCATGGCAATCATCGAGATCAATTTCGACGGCATCGTCGGCCCCACCCACAATTATGCCGGGCTCAGCCTCGGCAATCTCGCCGCCACCGCCAATGCCGGCCGCACCTCGCATCCCCGCGCGGCCGCGCTCCAGGGCATCGCCAAGATGCGCGCCAACCTCGCCTTGGGGCTGCCGCAGGGGATATTGCCGCCCCATCGCCGGCCCGATCGCGCCTGGCTGGCTTCGCTGGGCACCACGGCGGAGGATGCCGATCCCGGTCTCCTCGCCAATGCCCTTTCCGCCTCGCCGATGTGGGCCGCGAATGCCGCCACGGTATCGCCCGCGCCCGACACGGCGGACAGCCGCTGCCACCTGACCGTCGCCAATCTCGTCACCATGCCGCATCGCAGCCATGAATGGCAGGGGACGCTCGCCCAGTTGCGGCTGGCCTTCGCCGATGCCGCGCATTTCGCCGTCCACGGCCCCGTGCCGCCGCCCTTCGGCGATGAAGGCGCCGCCAATCACATGCGGCTCGCCCCCAGCCACGGATCGCCCGGCGTCGAGATTTTCGTCTATGGCGAGAAAGGCGGCCCCTTCCCCGCCCGCCAGCATATCGAAGCCAGCCGGGCGGTGGCCCGCCTCCACGGCCTCGATCCGTCCCGCACCCTCTTCGCCGCCCAGTCGGAAGAAGCGATCGCCGCCGGGGCCTTCCACAACGATGTCGTCGCGGTCGCCGACGGCCGCGTCCTCTTCGCCCACGAACAGGCATTCGCGGACAAGGACCGCTTCTACGCGGACCTTCGCCGGCTGATGCCCGATGTCGAGATCGTCGAGGTCCCCGCCGCCCGCGTCAGCCTTGACGATGCGATCCGCTCCTACCTGTTCAACGCCCAGCTCGTCACCTTGCCCACAGGCGAAAGCGCGCTGATCCTGCCCACCGAGGCGCGGGATACGCCCGCCGTCTGGGCCTGGCTCAACGATATGGTCGCCGGCAACGGCCCGATCCGGCGGCTGGAACTGGTGGACGTGCGCGAATCCATGTCCAACGGCGGCGGCCCCGCCTGCCTGCGCCTGCGCGTCGCGGCCGACCCGGCGACGATCGACCCGCGCTTCCTGGTCGATCCCGCGCGGCTCGATGCCATCGCCGCCCTGGTCGAGCGCCACTGGCCGGAGGCGATCGCCCCGCAGGACCTCGCCTCCCCCGATCTATGGGTTCAGGCCGAGGCCGCGCGCGCGGCGCTGCTGGACTTCCTCGGCCTAAGCGAGCTGATCTGAAGATCGTGGCCTTCCCGCCGCTTTAGGGCCGCGCTCCCGTCCTCGCCGGGCTGGACGCGCAGGCGATGGCGATGGACGCTCACCCCATGTCCGAATCCATTATTCTCCAGCTTCTCCTCGACGAACGCGCCATCTACCGCCAGCTCTGCCGCTTCGCGGAGGCGATGGACCGGCGCGAATGGCACCGCCTCGATGATGTGCTGCTGGAAGATGCGGAGGCCGATTACGGCATCGGCCGTCGCTTCGGCCGGGCGGCGATCGTCACGGAAATGCGCAGCTTCCTCGATGGTTGCGGCCCCACCCAGCATCTTCTCGCCAATGTCGTGATCGATGTGGACGGCGATGCCGCGACGAGCAGCGCCTATGTGGCGGACATGCATGTCGGCCTTGGCGATCGCGCCCACCTCACCTTCCGCACCCTGGGCGATTATCGGGATCGCTGGGTCCGCACCCCCGCCGGCTGGCGCATCGCCGAACGGATCAAGCACAACCGCGCCCATGTCGGCGACATGGCGGTGCTGGGCCCCGGCCCTCAATAGCTTCCCCCTCGCGGCTTGGCTTCGCGCCTCGCATGCACTAGGGCTCCGGGCCTTCCGAGAAGGACCAGCGCTTGCCTGTTCAGACCAAGATTTGCGGCCTTTCCACGCCCGAAACGCTGGGTGCGGCCATCGCCCATGGCGCCGCTTATGTCGGCTTCGTCTTCTTCGCGAAAAGCCCGCGCAACCTCGATTTCGATCGCGCCGCCGCGCTCGCGGCCCTCATTCCCGGCCATGTCCGCAAGGTGGGCGTGCTCGTGAACCCCGATGACGCCTTCGTCGATCGGGCGGTGGCGGCCGCCGGCCTCGATATCCTGCAACTTCACGGCGCCGAGCCGCCCGAGCGCGCCGCCGTCCTCGCCCGCCGCCACGGCATCGGCATCTGGAAGGCCATTCCGGTCAAGGCCCGCGCGGATCTCGCCGCCGCCGCCCGCTATCGCGACGCCGCCGATCGCATCCTTTATGACGCCAAGACGCCAGACGAGGCCGATCTGCCCGGCGGCATGGGCCTGCGCTTCGACTGGCATCTGCTCGAAGGCTTCCGGCACCCGCTGCCCTGGGCGCTTTCGGGCGGCCTGGATGCCCGCAACCTCGCCGAAGCCGTCGGCGTCACCGGCGCGGATCTGGTGGATACGTCCTCCGGGGTGGAAACCAGCCCCGGCGTGAAGGATGTGGACAAGATCGCCGCCTTCCTCCAATCGGCGTCACAGCTATGACCCCAACTCCAGCCATACCCAATTCGCTTCGCACGCAGCCCGATGCGCGCGGCCATTTCGGCCAGTTCGGCGGCCGCTACGTCGCCGAGACGCTGATGCCGCTGATCCTCGATCTCGAGCGCGAATATCGCGCGGCCAAGGCGGACCCCGCCTTCAAGGCCGAATTCGACGATCTGATGAAGCATTATGTCGGCCGCCCCAGCCCGCTTTATTTCGCGCCCCGGCTGACGGAGCATCTGGGCGGCGCGAAGATCTACCTGAAGCGCGAGGAACTGAACCACACCGGCGCGCACAAGATCAACAACTGCATCGGCCAGATCCTGCTCGCCCGCCGCATGGGCAAGACGCGGATCATCGCCGAAACCGGCGCCGGCCAGCACGGCGTCGCCACCGCCACCGTCGCCGCGCGCTTCGGCCTGCCCTGCACCATCTTCATGGGCGCAGTGGACGTGGCGCGCCAGCAGCCCAACGTCTTTCGCATGAAGCTGCTCGGCGCCGAGGTCGAAGCCGTCCAGTCCGGCGCGCAGACGCTGAAGGATGCGATGAACGAGGCGCTGCGCCACTGGGTCGCCAACGTCCACGACACCTTCTACATCATCGGCACCGCCGCCGGCCCGCACCCCTATCCGGAACTGGTGCGCGATTTCCAGTCGGTGATCGGGGATGAAACCCGCGCCCAGATCATGGAGGCGGAAGGCCGCCTTCCCGATACGATCATCGCCCCCGTCGGCGGCGGATCGAACGCGATCGGCATCTTCCACCCCTTCCTCGACGATCCCGATGTCGCGCTGATCGGTGTGGAGGCAGCGGGCGACGGGCTCGATACGCCGCGCCATGCCGCCAGCATCGCCGGCGGCTCGCCCGGCGTGCTCCACGGCAACCGCACCTATCTGCTCCAGGACGAGGACGGCCAGATCGCGGAGGCCCATTCGATTTCCGCCGGGCTCGATTATCCGGGCATCGGGCCGGAACATAGCTGGCTGCACGATATCGGCCGGGTCCGCTACGAACCCTGCACCGATGCCGAGGCGCTGGCCGCCTTCCAGACGCTGTGCCGGCTGGAAGGCATCATCCCCGCGCTCGAATCCGCCCATGCGCTCGCCGTGGCCGAACGGATCGCGCCCACCATGGGCAAGGACGAGATCCTCGTCGTCAATGTCAGCGGCCGGGGGGATAAGGATATCTTCACCGTGGCAAAGGAACTGGGGGTGGAACTGTGAGCCGCCTTGCCGCCACCTTCGCGGCCTGCGCCGCCGAGGGCCGCGCCGCGCTCGTCACCTTCGTCACCGGCGGCGATCCCACGCCTGCGGCCACGGCCGATATCCTCGATGCGCTGGTCGCGGGCGGCGCCGACGTGATCGAACTGGGCATGCCGTTCACCGATCCGATGGCCGATGGCCCTGCCATCCAGCGGGCGAATCTTCGTTCGCTCGGCGCTGGAACAACCACCGCCATCATATTGGATATCGCCAGGAATTTCCGGCAACGCCACCCGCATGTGCCGCTGGTGCTGATGGGCTATGCCAACCCGATGGTGCGCCGTGGTCCGCAATGGTTCGCCGGGGCCGCGGCCGAAGCGGGCGTCGACGGCGTGATCTGCGTCGATATCCCGGTCGAGGAGGATGACGCGCTGGGGCCGACGCTCCGGGATGCCGGCATCGACATCATCCGGCTCGCCACCCCCACGACGGACAAGGCCCGCCTGCCCGCCGTGCTCGCTGGCGCCTCCGGTTTCCTTTACTACGTCTCGGTCGCCGGCATCACCGGGCTTCAGCAGGCCGCGCAGGCCAGCATCGAGGCGGCGGTGGCGGGGCTGAAGGCGGCCACCGATCTGCCGGTCGCGGTCGGCTTCGGCGTCCGCACGCCGGCGCAGGCGGCTGCCATCGCCAGGGTCGCCGATGGCGTCGTCGTCGGCTCCGCGATCGTGGAGGCGATCGGCGCCGCAGCCGCCGAAGGTCGCGATTCTTCGTCGGATGTATTCAATATCGTCAAAGGGTTGAGCGACGCTGTTCGCACCGCCCGACAGGAGCAGGCAGCATGAGCTGGATCGACAGGGTCCGCAAATCCATCCCCTTCATCGCCAAGCGGGAGACGCCGGACAATCTCTGGCATAAATGCCCCGGCTGCGGGCAGATGGTGTTCGTCAAGGAATATGAGGAAAACCAGTCGGTCTGCCCGCGCTGCGATCATCATGGTCGCATCGGCCCCGACGCGCGCTTCAACCAGCTTTTCGACGGCGGCGTCTATACGCTGCTGCCGATGCCGGCGGTGCGCGAGGACCCCCTCAAATTCCGCGATTCCAAGCGTTATACCGATCGCATCAAGGCCGCCCGCGCGGCGACGGGCGAGCAGGATGCGCTGATCAATGCCAAGGGCCTGATCGAAGGCAAGAAGGCCGTGGTCGGCGTGCAGGATTTCGCCTTCATGGGCGGATCGATGGGCATGGGCGTGGGCGCCGCCTTCGTGGCCGGGGCCGAAGCCGCGATCGCGGAACGCTGCGCCTATGTGATCTTCACGGCGGCCGGCGGCGCGCGGATGCAGGAAGGCATTCTTTCGCTGATGCAGATGCCCAAGACGACCGTGGCGATCGAGATGCTGCGCGAGGCCGGCCTGCCCTATATCGTCGTCCTCACCGATCCCACCACCGGCGGCGTCACCGCATCCTATGCGATGCTGGGTGACATCCAGATCGCCGAGCCGGGCGCCCTGATCGGCTTCGCCGGCCAGCGGGTGATCGAACAGACGATCCGCGAAAAGCTGCCGCCGGGCTTCCAGCGCGCCGAATATCTGCTGGAACATGGCATGGTCGATATGGTCACGCATCGCCACAAGCTGCGCGAGACGCTGGCCACCCTCGTCGATTATCTGGTGCCGGAACCGGCCTGAAGGCAATGTCGCCGCGCGGATGCGATGCCGGCCCGCCATTTCCGATGGAGGCCGGCGGGAGAGGTCCGGGCGGCGGAACTGGCGGGCGCGGCGCTTCGGTCCGCGCGCCGCACCGAAAGTAACCGTCCATGGCCGATCACGCCGTTTCCAGCGACCCCGCCGTCCAGGCCCAGCTCGATCGGCTGGCAGCACTCTCTCCCGGCCGCGATATCCTGGGGCTCGAACGCATCCGCGCACTGCTCGATCGCCTCGGCAATCCCGAACGCAGCCTCCCTCCCGTCTTCCACGTCGCCGGAACCAACGGCAAGGGATCGACCTGCGCCTATCTGCGCGCCGCGCTGGAAGCGGCCGGCCATAGCGTCCACGTCTATACCAGTCCGCACCTCGTTCGCTTCAACGAACGTATCAGGATCGCCGGGCAACTCATTGAAGATACAACCCTTGCCACCTTGCTGGCCGAGGTGCTGGATATCGCAGGCGATATTTCGCCCAGTTTCTTCGAAGTCACCACGGCTGCCGCTTTCCTGGCCTTCGCCCGCACGCCGGCCGATGCCTGCATCATCGAGGTGGGCCTGGGCGGCCGGCTGGATGCTACCAATGTCATTGCCCGGCCGGCGATCTGCGGCATTGCCCAGCTCGGCATCGATCATCAGGCATTCCTGGGCGACCGGATCGAGGATATCGCCGCCGAAAAGGCCGGGATAGCCAAGCCGGGCGTCCCGATCGTGACGCAGCATTATCCCGCCCCCGTCGCCAACCGGATCGGCGAGGTCGTCCGCGCGGCCGGCGCCCCCTGGCTCGCCAAGGGCGGGCAATGGGATTCGGTCGCTTATCAGGGGCGCATCCATTATCGCGACGAGGCGGGAAAGCTCGATCTGCCGCTTCCCCGTCTCCCCGGCCAGCATCAGACGCAGAATGCGGCGCTGGCGATCGCGATGCTCCGCCACCAGCAGGCCGTTCCCGTGCCCGTTTCGGCGTTACGCGCGGCGATGGGATGGGCCGAATGGCCTGCGCGGCTCCAGCATCTGGCCACCGGCACGCTCGTGGATCGCCTGCCACCCGGTTCCGATCTCTGGCTCGACGGCGGGCATAATCCCGCGGCCGCGCGCGTGATCGCCGATTTCTTCCGCGGCAAGGTGCCCGCGGGGCGGCCTTTCCACATCATCCTCGGGCTGCTCGAGAACAAGGACCCGCTCGGCTTTCTCAAGCCCTTTGCCGGGCGCACCGCCACAGTCCACACCGTGCCCATCCCCGGCCACGCCCATCATCTTCCCGCCGCATTGGCGGCCGCCGCCCGTTTGACGGGGCTCGGTGCCATGACGGCGGCAGACCCGATCGACGCCATCGCCTGGATCGCCCGGCACGCCGATCGCGCCCGCCCGCCGGTTGTCCTGATCGCGGGCTCGCTCTATCTCGCCGGCAACGTGCTGGCCGCAAATGGCACGCCGCCAACCTAATTGTCATTTGATATCAGGTGGAAACGCGCCATTCCTGACAGCCCATATCAGGCGGCGAACTGCTCCCTAATCACCCGCCGCAGCAGCTTGCCCGTCTCGTTATAGGGCAGCTCATCGACGAAGCGGATCGCCTGCGGCACGCGGCTGGAACGCAGCCGGCCCCGCACCAGCGCCTGCAATTCCTCCGCCGCCGCCTGCGCCCCGTTGGCCAGCACGATCGCGGCGGCCACGCCCTCGCCCCATTCCGGGTCGGGCATCGCCACCACCGCGCACTCAGCCACCGCCGGATGCGAGGTGAGCACCTCCTCGATCTCGCCGGGGGAGATATTCTCGCCGCCGCGCACGATCACGTCGTCCGCGCGCCCGTCGAGGAACAGGAAGCCCTCCTCATCCACCCAGCCGCGATCTCGGGTCGGGAACCAGCCGTCATCGTCGGTCTGGCGCCCAAGGCCATGATATTCGCCCGCCACCTGATCGCCGCGCACGAACACCAGCCCCGCCTCGCCGGGGCCGAGCAGCCGCCCGTCCTCGTCGCGGATGGCCAGTTCCACCGTCGGCAGCGGCCGCCCCACCGATCCCAGCCGGCGTCGCACCGCCGGATCGTCCGACTGCGCGGCCGCGCGGTGCGACGCCGGGTCCAGCAGGCAGATGGTGCTGCTCGTTTCCGTCAGGCCATAGGCGTTGGTGAAATCCACGCCGGGGAACAGCGCCATCGCCCGCTCGATCACCGGCAGCGGCATCTTGCCGCCGCCATAGGCCAGCGCCCTGAGCGCCGGCAGGTCCGCCTGCTCCCCGGTCGCGTCGAGATGCTCGACGATCCGTTGCAGCATGGTCGGCACCAGGAAGGCGTTGGAAATGCCGTGCACCCGCGCCAGCGCCAGCCAGCCGCCCGCCTCGAAATTGGGAAGCTGCACCATCCGCCGCCCGGCATAGATCGAGCTCAGCACCGCCGAAATGCCGGCGATGTGGTATGGCGGCACCGTCACGATGGCGGCATCGCCCTCATCCGCGCCCATGAACTCCACCGTGCCGAGGATATAGGCCAGCAGATTATCGTGCCGCAGGATCGCGGCCTTGGGCACGCCGGTCGTGCCGCTGGTGAACAGCTCCACGGCGATGCCGCGTTCCTCGTCCGGCGCCACCAGATCCTCGCCGCCGCCCGCCTTCGCCAGCGCCAGGAACTCGCCCGCGGCGATCGCGCTGATGCCGGCCGGCACCGCGCTCCGCCCGCTCACCAGCAAAGCGGGCGAAACCCGTTCCAGCAGGGCCGCGATCTCGGGCTCGGTCAGGCGGTAGTTGATCGGCACATAGGGTATGCCCGCCAGCGCCGCGCCGAACAGCGCGACCGGCGCCGCCGGCCCGTTGATGTCGAGGAAGGCCAGCCGCTCCGCCCCGCGCGCGATCGCCAGCGCGGCAGCACCCTTCGCCGCCGTCAGCAGCTCGCCATAGGTCAGGCTCTCGCCGTCGCACACCAGCGCCACGCGGTCCGGCATGGCGTCCGCCGCCATTTCCAGCAGCATGAAGATGTTCATCGCCGCCTCCTCAGTCGGATGAAGGCAGCGCCTTGGCCTGCTTGATGCCGATTTCCCGGCCGGCCACGGTGATCGTGCCCTCGCCGCCCTTGGTGCAGAGGAACTCCATCGTCTCCTCCGCGTCGGTATAACGCTTGCCGGTCAGCGATCCGCCGGCCAGCGCCGGATCGATCGTGGCGCCGTCGCCGGCCTCGTCGCCCGCCAGTGCCGGCGCACCGCCGATGCGCAGGTCCAGCGGCTCGGCGGGCACCCGCAGCACCATGATCTGCGTATCGCAGACCGCGCTTTTCAGCTTCATTCCCGCCTTATACTGTCTCGCCGCCATTCCGGCCCTCTCCGCCACAAAATGAACGGGATTCAGTCTAGGCGCGGCAGCGGCCGGGTCAAGGGGATTGATGGCGCCTTTTTATCATCCCCTCCGCCCTCACAGGTCGCCGCGCGGCTCCCTGGGCAGGCCCAGCCCGCGTTCGGCGATGATGTTGCGCTGGATCTGGCTCGATCCCGCATAGATCGTGTCCGAACGGCTCATCAGATGGGCATGGACCAGCCCGTCATAGCGATAATCCCCGCCGCCTATCTCGCCCGCCACGCCCAGCACGTCCATGGCCAGATCGCCGAGATCGCGGTGCCAGCGCGACCAGTATAGCTTGGAGGTCAGCGCCGCCTCGTCCAGCTCCGGGCTGCCGGCGTCGTTCAGCATGCGTAGCGCGTTGAAGCGCATGATCGAAAGCCCCGTCCAGGCATCGGCGATACGCTGGCGGATCAGCGGGTCCCGCGCCCGGCCGTTCGCCTTCGCAGCGGCGATAAGCTGGTTCATCTCCGTCTGGAAATGCATCTGCTGGACCAGCGTGGAGACGCCGCGCTCGAAGCCCAGCAACCCCATCGCCACCGCCCAGCCGTCACCCGGCCGGCCGACAAGATCGGCCGCCTGCGCCACCGCCCCGTCGAAGAACACCTCGGCGAACTCGCTCTCGCCGGTCATCTGGCGAATCGGCCGCACGGTGATGCCCGGCTGGTCCATCGGCATCAGCAGGAAGGACAGGCCCTTGGGCCCCTTGCTCCCCTCCTCGCTGCGCGCGACCACGAAGATCCAGTCGGCGATCGATCCCATCGAGGTCCAGATCTTCTGCCCGTCGACGATCCATGTGTCGCCGTCCAGCCGCGCGCGGGTGCGGACATTGGCGAGGTCGGACCCGGCGTTCGGCTCCGAATAGCCCTGGCACCAGATCGCCTCGCCGCGCGCGATCCCCGGCAGATGCCGCGCCTTCTGCTCCTCGGTGCCGTAGGCGATGATGGTCGGCCCGGCGAGTTCGATGCCGATATGGCCGATCCGCGACGGGGCATGGGCGCGGGCATATTCCTCGGCGAACACCACCTGCTCGGCGATGCTGGCGTCGCGGCCGCCATGCTCGGAAGGCCAGCCGATGCAGGAAAGCCGCGCCTGGCCCAGCTCCTGCTCCCAGGCGCGCCGTTCCTCGATCATGTCGACATGGTTGTTGAGGCCGCGCAATGCCTTGAACGGCCCGTTCAGCCGTTCTTCCAGCCAGGTCCGCGTCTCGTCCCGGAATTCCGCCAGCGAAACCGCCATCATATCCCCTCAAAAGGCCGCAGTCATTTTGCCATGGCGATGCGGCAAGGCTCGCTTCTTGTCAAATCCATCGTCGTTATGCGTAGCCCATGAAACATATCGTTCCGCAAAATGACGACATCCACACTCAAGCCATCGTCATATGAAGCAAGGGATAGGGCCGCCCCTCGTCGTCCCGCTCCGATCGCCCGGCAACCCGGAAGCCCAAATGCGCGTAGAAGCCCACCGCCTTGTCATTCTGCTCGTTCACGTCCACGGAAAGGGCCGTCCCGCCAAGGCCTGCCGCGCCCCCACGGGCATGATCGATCATCGCCGCTCCTATCCCGCGCCCGTGCATCGCGGGATCGACGAACAGCGAATCCACATGCGCCTCCGAAAGGCCCATGAAGGCGATCGGCCGGTCCCCCCCATCCACCGCCACCCACAGCGCGGCCCGGGGCAGATAGGCATCGCGCACCATCGCATCGATCGCGGCAAAGTCCTCCGCGCTCAGGAAATCATGCGTCGCGAGCACCGCCTCGCGCCAGATGGCATGCAGCCGCGTCACGTCGGCCGGCCGGGATCGTCTTATCCTCATGGTCATCGCACCGGGATAGACCGCCGCGCGGAGATTGGCAGCCCCCGGCCGTTCAGCCGACATGCCGGCGAACGAAATCCACCCGCATCGCCAGCGGGCCGCGCGGTAGCTCGATCAGATCATAGCCCAACTCGGCATAGGCCTGTCGCATCGCATGGAAGGTTGCCTCCGCCTCGGCCGGTTCCTGCCGGCGTTCCGCATCCTGGGTGAAGATTTCGGCCCAATAAGGCGCGATGAACACCGTGGGATTGTAACGGAACAGCTCGCCCGCCCGGCGGACATGATCCGGCACCGGCAGATCGCAGAGCCGCAGATAGCCGATCACATCCGGCACCCCGCGATCGAAGATCACCGGCCCGGCCATGGCCCGCGCCTCGCGATGCGATCGCAATTCCCAGCCCAGCATCAATTCGGCAAAGGCGGCGCGGTCATCCCATGGCAGGGCATGGCCGCCGATCGCCTGCTGATCCTGGATGATCGCCCTGCCCGCCTCCGGCATGTGGGCGAAGCCTTCAGCCGCCAGCGCGCCGACAAGGCTGCTCTTTCCCGAACCCGGCCCGCCG
Source organism: Sphingomonas sp. MM-1 (assembly GCF_000347675.2). Lineage (NCBI taxonomy): Bacteria > Pseudomonadati > Pseudomonadota > Alphaproteobacteria > Sphingomonadales > Sphingomonadaceae > Sphingomonas > Sphingomonas sp. MM-1. Next base: position 418,649 of record NC_020561.1, read on the forward strand.
GTGATGATGTGGAGATGATCGGTCATGGTCCTCCCGCGCCGCCGATGCGGCCGCCTTCGTCGAAATCCTTGCCAGCGCCGCTCCATCCGCATAGAAGCGACGCCACATCAAGAGTTGGGGCGACGCCCAACGCCAACCTGCCGTTCCGGGCAAGGTGGCACTCCCCTTCGGGGGAGGATGTGGCCGAGCCGGCAACGAAACGGATCAAGCCACGGGCGTTCGTCTTCAGGAAGAAGGACGTCAGAGTGCCCATCAGGATTCCCGATCAGCTCCCCGCCGCCCGCACGCTGGAGGCCGAAGGCGTGGTGGTGATGCGCGAGGCGGATGCCGTGCGGCAGGATATCCGCCCGCTTCGCATCGGGCTGCTCAACCTGATGCCGGACAAGATCCGCACCGAAACCCAGATCGCCCGGCTGATCGGCGCCACACCCCTTCAGGTCGAGCTTACGCTGGTGCGCATCACCGGCCACACCCCGCGCAACACGGCCGCCGATCATATGGCCACCTTCTACCGCGCGTGGGAGGACGTGCGTTCCGAACGCTTCGACGGCTTCATCGTCACCGGCGCCCCGGTGGAGCATCTGCCCTTCGCCGAGGTCAGCTATTGGGATGAGCTGCGCGACATATTGGACTGGACGCAGACGCACGTCCATCACAGCCTCACCATCTGCTGGGCGGCCCAGGCCGCGCTGCACCATCTCCATGGCATGCCCAAGCATGATCTTCCCGCCAAGGCGTTCGGCGTGTTCCGGCATGACAATCGCGCGCCGGGTTCGCCCTATCTGCGCGGTTTCCCGGACGACATTCCCGTCCCCGTCTCGCGCTGGTCGGAAGTCCGGCACGATGACATCCCGGCGGAAAGCGGCCTTGAGATCCTGCTCGACAGCGATGAGACCGGCCTCTGCCTGCTGAACGATCCCCGCCACCGCATGCTGCACATGTTCAACCATCTGGAATATGACACGCAGACGCTGGCGAACGAATATTTCCGCGATGCCGCCGGCGGCGCGCCGGTGCCGCTGCCCGCCAATTATTTCCCCGAAGGCGATCCCGCCCGCCCGCCGGAAAACCGCTGGCGCGGCCTTGCCCATCTGCTGTTCGCCAACTGGATCAACCAGATCTACCAGACGACGCCGTTCGATCTCACCGCGATCGGCACCGGCCAGCCGCTCGACGCGGCCGCCTGAACGATACGCCCCGATCTTCGAGGAGCGGCCGATCCGAACCCATCGGATCGGCCGCTTCGCCTCATGTATCCCGTTCATGCCGGCCCGCCGCAACCTTGCCGCCAAGGCCATCCAGCCGGCCCAGCATCATGCCGCCCCATCCAACGCCATGCCCGCGCGCACCACGCCGCTCCCTCCCGCGCCATGCCAGCGCAGGCTGGCATCGGGCCGAGGCTGGCGCATGCACATCGCCCAGCACGGAAAAAAACCGCCAACCCCGCCGAATAAATCCAAATTAATCTAGGCCGTGAACCCATAAAAGTTGCCGCCTTCTCAGCCCTATGCCAGACCTTCCCGCGATGAAGGAGGGCAGATGACTGAAGTGCCATTCGTGGAGCGCAGGTTCGAGCTTGATGGCGGTAAATTGGTCGTCTGCTTTTTCACGCCATCGAAAGCGCCTGGAGGCGAGTTCCAATGCCGTTATGTCATAGGATGGCCGGAACGAGAGGTTCGCCGGTATGCGTGCGGTCTGGATGGGCTCCAAGCCCTCATGTTGGCCATGCGCATCGTCCATACCGAACTTATCGAGAGTGATGCGTATAAGGCCGGACGCCTTACTTGGTGCGATCAGGCTGATCTCGACCTTCCACCCACTTGGGGCGAGGGATCGCTATATGACCCGCCTCCACAGCCATAAACCTTTCAATCCCGCTTAGATTCTGATTCAGCGACGGCATGAGCCGATATGACCTGACTGACTTTGAGTGGCGCGTGATCGAGCCGCTGTTGCCCAATAAGCCGAGGGGCGTGCCGCGTGTCGACGACCGGCGCGTTCTGAACGGAATATTCTGGGTGCTGCGATCGGGCGCTCCATGACGCGATCTGCCGGAGCGCTATGGCCCGCGCACCACCTGCTACAACCGCTTTGCGCGATGGCGGAAGGCTGGCGTCTCGGATCGAATGATGGACGCCGTCACCGCCGCGCACGATGCCGACATCCAGATGATCCACAGCACTTCCGTTCGCGCCCACCAGCAGGCAGCGACGGCAAAAAGGGGGATCGAGATCATTGTCTCGGTCGCTCCCGAGGCGGGCTCACGACCAAAATCCATGCGGTCGTCGACGGGCAAGGCCTCCCGATCCGGCTGAGCCTGACCGCGGGGCAAAGCCATGACGGCCAAGCTGCTGACGATCTGCTCAATCATGTTGGTGCCGGAACAATCATTCTGGCGGACAAGGCCTACGATTCCGATCGCATCCGGGGTCTCTCCGCGAGAAAGGGGCATTCGCCAACATCCCGCCAAAGTCCAACTGCCGGTCAAAACCGTACTTCAGCACTTGGCTATACCGAGAGCGGAACCTGATCCAGCGCTTCTTTTCCAAGCTGAAGCACTTCCGCCGCGTTGCCACCCGCTACGACAAGCTGGCCGAAAACTTCCTGGCCATGGTCCAGCTCGCCTCAATGCGACTGTGGCTCCGTGCTTATGAGTCTACGGCCTAGGTTGAGAACCCATACAAGTTGTTGATATTTTCTGGTAAATATCTGCCTGCGATAGGTTCGAGCAGGAGCGGCGATGGCACGGCATTTGTTTTGGTTGTCGGATGAGGCGTGGGCGGCGATCGAGCCACATCTTCCGCATGGGCGCCCGGGCAAGCCTCGGGTCGACGATCGGACGGTGATCTCTGGCATCCTGCATGTGCTCAAGACAGGCTGCCGGTGGCGCGATGTTCCGGCTGCATATGGGCCGCCGACCACCATCTACAATCGCTACAACCGGTGGGCATCGCGCGGCATCTGGCAGCGCTTGTTCGAGAAGATCGCTGGTGCCGGGCCGGTGCCGGACGAACTGTCGATCGACAGCACGCATGTGAAGGCGCACCGCTCGGCAGCGGGCTCAAAAAGGGGGAGTGGCAGGAAGCGATCGGCCGCTCGCGCGGTGGGCGGACCTGCAAGGTCCACTGCCTGGCCGATGATCGCGGCCGACCGGTTGCCATCGCCCTGACACCCGGCAATGTCGCCGACATCAGCATGGCGGTGCCGCTGCTAAGCGTCACCGCTCCGGCCCGACGCCTGATCGGCGACAAAGCCTATGACGCCAACAGCCTGCGCCGCTGGCTCGCCGAGCGGCGCATCAAGGCCGTGATTCCGTCCACTGCCTCACGCCGCACGCCCTACCCGCTGAACAGGCGCATCTATCGCCGCAGGAATGTTATCGAGCGCCTCTTCTGCAGGCTCAAGAACTGGCGCCGCATCGCCACGCGATATGACCGATATGCCACCAATTACCTCGCCGCCATCGCACTGGTCGCCACCATCGCCGAGTGGATCAAATGAGTCCCCAACCTAGTCGCTTAATCACGACTCATCACCATCGACGCCAGCCGGCGCTGGCATGACGCTGCCAGGAAGGCCCGCCTCCGCTTTTCCTGCCGCATGAAGGTTCAACCGAAGTCCGATAGCAGCCGAGCATCGAACCGATGCCCTCAGCCTATCGGCAGACGGAAGCCCCATCCACGGCCATGCTCTCGCCGCTCACGAAGCTGGCGGCATCGGAACATAGCCACACGGCCGCTGCGGCGATCTCCTCCGGGCGGCCCATGCGGCCCATCGGTACGGTCGAATCCATCAGTTTCTGGCGTTCGGGATCGCCGCCGATCGATTTCGCCATCATCGGCGTGTCGGTGGTGCCGGGGCAGACGGCGTTCACCCGGATGCCGCGCGCCGCATATTCCTTGGCCGCCACCTTGGTCAGCCCCAGCACGCCATGCTTGGCCGCCGTATAATGCGGCATGCCCGGCGCCGCGATGAAGCCCGCGCCCGAGGAGATGTTGCAGATCGCGCCGCCGCCCTGCCGCAGCATGACCCGCGCCTCATGCTGCATGCACAGGAACACGGCGGTCAGGTTCACCGCGATCACGCGGTGCCATTCGTCCAGCGGAAAATCCTCGAACGCGCCCCAATTGCCGCTGATCCCGGCCGCGTTCACCGCGCAGTCGATCCGGCCGAACCGGGCGACGGCAACGTCGAACAGCTCGGCCACCGTTTCGGGATCGGCCAGGTCGCCGCCGAAGCCCAGGCCCTTGTCGCCCAGCCGCGCCGCGACGCGCCCGGCGGCCTCGCCCGAGATATCCGCCACCACCACATTGGCGCCGGCGGCGGCGAACTGCTCAAGGCAGGCCAGGCCGATCCCGCTGGCACCGCCCGTCACCAATGCCGTCTTGCCCGTGAAATCCATCAGATCGACCTCGATACCACCAGCTTCATGATCTCGCTCGTCCCGCCGTAGATGCGCTGCACGCGGGCGTCGCGCCACAGCCGGGCGATGGGATATTCGTTCATGTAGCCGGCGCCGCCATGCAGCTGCAGACAGGCGTCCACCACCTCCCACTGCATCTCGGTGTGCCACAGCTTGGTGGCCGCGCCTTGGAACTGGTCCAGCTCGCCGGCGATATGGCGGGCCAGCGCCCAATCCAGATGGGCCCAGCCCACCTGTAGCCTGGTCTTGATATCCGCCAGCACGAACTTGGTGTTCTGCTGGTCGAAGATGGTCTTGCCGAAGGCCTGCCGTTCCTTCACGAACTTCACCGCCTCGTCGAAGGCGCGCTGCGCCGCCGCCTGCGCGCCGATCGCCACCGAAAGCCGCTCCTGCGGCAGCTGGTTCATCAGATAGGCGAAGCCCTGCCCCTCGGCGCCGATGCAGTTGGTGATCGGCACGCGGACATCCTCGAAGAACAGCTCCGACGTGTCGGCCGAATGCTGGCCGATCTTGTCCAGGTTGCGCCCGCGCTTGAAGCCTTCGCGGTCGGCCTCCACCAGGATCAGGCTGATCCCCTTGGCGCCCAGCGCCGGATCGGTCTTGGCCACGACGATCACGATATCGGCGTTCTGGCCGTTGGTGATGTAGGTCTTGCTGCCGTTGATCACATAATGATTGCCGTCGCGCCGGGCGGAGGTGCGCACGCCCTGCAGGTCCGATCCGGCGCCCGGCTCCGTCATCGCGATGGCCGCGATCGCCTCGCCCGACACCATCTTCGGCAGCCAGGCCTGCTTCAGCTCCTCGGACGCATAATCCACCAGATAATCGGCGGCGATATCGGTATGGAGCGGCAGGCCGGCGGTGGAGCCGGAATACCACAGCTCCTCGTCCACGATCGCGGCATAGCCGAAATCCAGGCCCAGGCCGCCATATTGCTCGGGAACCTGCGGGCAGAGCAGCCCCGCCTCGCCGCACTTCAGCCAGAAGTCGCGGTCGACGATCCCCTCATGCTCCCAGCGGTCCAGGTTCGGAACCAGCTCGCGCTCGAAGAGCTTGCGCACCGTCTCCCGGAACTGTTCGTGGTCCGCCGTATAGGCCGTCCGCCCCCCGACATTCAGCATCGCATTCCTCCTACCTTTTGGGTTTCAGGTGAATGCGATTCATTTTTCTGTCAATGGAGCTCCGCGACATAGCGGGCTTCAAAGCCGATCAGCTCGTCGGTCCGCCCGGCGCGCACCTTCTCCGCCCAATCGGGATCGGCCAGCAGCGCGCGGCCCACGGCGACCAGATCGAACTCGCCCGCGTCCAGCCGCCTCTCCACCTCGTCGATCGGCCCCGGCGCGATCGTCGCGAACAGCGGCGTCGCCGGCGGCACGTCCAGCCCGACCGTGCCCACCGCGATCGTCGGCAGGCCGCTGATCTTCTTCACCCATCCGGCGAAGCTCAGGTCGGACCCGGCAAATTCCCGCCGACTGAACCGTGCGCCCGAACAGTGGAATATGTCGACGCCGGCCTCGGCCAGCACCTCCACCAGCAACGCCAGCTCGCCCGGATCATTCGCCAGCCGCACCGACCCGTCAGGCGATTTGTCCTGCGATATGCGGATCAGGATCGGGAAATCCGGCCCCGTCGCCTGGCGCATCGCCCGCACCACCTCGGCCGCGAATCGCGCCCGTTCCTTCAGCGTCGGCCCGTTCCAGCCGTCGCTGCGCAGGTTGGTCCCGTCCCAGAGGAACTGGTCGATCAGATAGCCGTGCGCCCCGTGGATCTCCACCGCGTCGCAGCCCAGCTTCGCGGCATTGGCCGCGGCTTCGGCATAAGCCGCGATGGTATCGGCGATCGCCTCCTCGCTCATCGGCTCGGCCACCGTCTTGCCCGGCCAGGGCAGGCCGGAGGGGCTGTCGATCGGCGCTTCGGGCAGGGCCTTGGTGGCCTCGTCCGGCCGGGCGCCGACATGCCATAGCTGCGGGGCGAATTTCGCGCCGGTGGCCTTCACCCCATCCACCACGGCCTGCCACCCCGCCAGCGCATCATCGCCGAACAGGTTGGGCACCGCCGGGTCGGAGCGCGATCCGTTGCGCCGGATGCCGGCGCCTTCGGACAGGATCAGCCCGACCCCGCCTTCGCCGCGCCGCCGGTAATAAGCGGCCACGTCCGCGCCGGGCACGCCGCCCGGCGATCGCTTGCGCGTCATCGGCGCCATCACGATGCGGTTGCGCAGCTTCAGCTTGGGGTGATCGAACGGCCGGAACAGCGGCGATGCGCTCATTCCGCGGCCTCCACCAGCGTCGCGGTGCCGGCCGTCGCCGCCTGCTTCCCGGCCTGGCGGCCGAAGAAGGTGCAATCGGCAAGGCTCATGCCCGAGCTGTAGCCATGCCCCCAACGCGGCAGGCCCGATGTCGCGCGGCCGGCAGCGTAGAGGCCACGGACCGCCCGGCCGGCGCTGTCCAGCACCTCGCCGGTCGGCAGGGTATTCAGCCCGCCCAGCGTGAAGAAGGAGAAGAAGCTCTCGCTGAAGTTCAGCTCCAGCGCCACGAACGGCCCCTCGTTCAGCACCTTCAGCCATTGCGGATGCTTGCGGTAGACCGGGTCGTGCCCTTCGGCGGCATAGCGGTTGAAGGTGTGGACGGTGGCGGCCAGCGTGCCTTCCACCATGCCCAGTTCCTGCTCCACCTCTTCCCAGGTCTCGCCCACGGCGGCGATCTCGATCCGCGAAAGCTCGAACGGACGCTCGAAGATCGCATTGTCCGCCAGCAGGAACACGCGTCCGCCCGGCTGGTCGATCATCGTGCGGCTGACGCGGCCGTGATAGCAATCCTCGTTGATGAAGCGCTGGCCGCGTTCGTTGACGATGATGCCGTAGACCAGCGACGGCGGCATGATCCACGGGCAGGTGGTGAAGAACTGGTCCATGTGGATGGCATCGCCGCCCGCGCCCATCCCCATCAGGATGCCGGAACCATTGTCATTCTCGCCGATCGGGTCGGACAGGCGCAGCGCCTCGGGCGCGTAGCGGCGCAGCATATCCTGGTTCATGCAGAAGCCGCCGGTGCAGAGCACGATCCCGCGGCTGGCCCGCACGAACTGCGGCTTGTTGTCGATCTTCACGACCAGGCCGGTGACGGCGCCGTCGCGATCGGCCACCAGCGAGAGCACCCGCGCGTCGCAGCGCACCTCTACGCCCAGCTCGCGCGCCTTGGCTTCCAGCACGTCGACCAGCCGGCGCCCGCCGCCCCAGCCCATATGCTGGATCACATGGCCGCGCGGCGCGGGCCTGGACTTTTCGCTGAACGGCCAGGCTTCCTCGCTGCCCGACCAGATCAGGGTATCGTCGGTCTCGGGCTCGATGATCTTGCCCGGCACGAAGGTGCCCTTATAGGGCACGCCCTGATCCTTGAGCCACTGGAAGTGCGCCAGGCTTTCCCGCGCATAGAGCGAGACCTTGGCGGCATCGGCATCGGGGCCGCCCGCCATCATCAGATAGGCTTCCAGCGCCTCGACGCTATCGTCGAACCCGGCTGCCTGCTGCACGTCCGTGCCGCCGCCGACATAGATCTCGCCGCCCGAAAGCGCGGAGGCGCCGCCGCTGCCCGATCCCATCTCGAAGATGGTGGTCCGCGCGCCGGCCCGTGCTGCCTCGATCGCGGCGCTGGCGCCGCTCGCGCCGAAGCCGACGATCGCGACCTCGGTCTCGATGTCCCAGTGCGCCACATTCTCATGCGCGAAAGGCCGCGCGGTAGTGAAATCGGTCATGCCCTATCCTCTCCGGCTCCGCCTTTTGGCTGGCGTTCGCCCCTCAGGCCGCGTCGCGGGCCTTGATCATGTCCAGCGCGACGTCGACGATCATGTCCTCCTGCCCGCCGACCATCTTGCGCCGGCCGAGCTCGACCAGGATCGCGCGGGTGTCGAGGCCGTAATCCGCCGCCGCCTTCTCGGCATGGCGAAGGAACGACGAATAGACGCCGGCATAGCCGAGCGCGAGCGTCTCGCGATCGACGCGGACCGGCCGATCCTGCAAGGGACGCACGAGATCCTCGGCCGCGTCCATCAGCTTCATCACGTCGCAGCCATGGTTCCAGCCCTTGCGGTCGACGGCGGCGATGAACACCTCCAGCGGCGCATTGCCCGCGCCCGCGCCCATGCCGGCAAGGCTGGCGTCGATGCGGATGCCGCCTTCCTGCACCGCGACGATCGAATTGGCGACGCCGAGCGAGAGATTGTGGTGCGCGTGCATGCCGCGCTGCGTCTCTGGCTTCAGCACCCGGTCATAGGCCTGGAAGCGGGCACGAACGCCATCCATATCCAGCGCGCCGCCGCTGTCCGTCACATAGACGCACTGCGCGCCATAGCTTTCCATCAGCAGGGCCTGCTGGGCGAGCTGCTCGGGCTCGATCATGTGGCTCATCATCAGGAAACCGGACACGTCCATGCCCAGATCGCGGGCAATGCCGATATGCTGCCTGGAAACGTCCGCCTCGGTGCAGTGGGTCGCCACGCGCACCGAACGCACGCCCAGGTCATAGGCGCGGCGAAGCTCCTCGACCGTGCCGACGCCCGGCAGGATCAGGGTGGTCAGCACCGAACGGGTCAGCACATCGGCCACGGCCTCCAGCCATTCCCAGTCGGTATGGGCGCCGAAGCCGTAGTTGAAGCTCGCGCCCGAAAGCCCGTCGCCATGCGCGACCTCGATGGCGTCGACGCCGGCCTCGTCCAGCGCCTTGGCAATCGCCCGGACATGATCGAGGCCATACATGTGGCGGATCGCGTGCATGCCATCACGCAGCGTCACGTCCTGGATGTAGAGCTTGGTGGTGGTGGGATCGAAGGTCATCGTCACTTTCTCCCGTCCCCTCCCGTCATTCCCGCGAAAGCGGGAATCCATGGACGCGGGACGTTTCCAAATCAGCCGTTCCACCTCCGTGGATCCCCGCTTTCGCGGGGACGACGGGAGGGGGGAGTGCCGCTCAGGCCGCGGCCTTCTGGTCCAGCAGGCGGCGCGCCATCAGCTCGCCAGTCGCCTTGGCGGCGGCAGTCATGATGTCGAGATTGCCCGAATAGCTCGGCAGGTAATCGCCGGCGCCCTCCACCTCGAGGAAGATCGAGGTCTTGATGCCGGTGAATTCGCCGCGGCCGGGGATCTTCAGCTTGTTGTTGTCGCCGAAGCGCTCGAACTGCACTTCCTGCTTCAGCCGATATCCCGGCACATATTCCTGAACCTTGGCCACCATCGCCTTCACCGATGCGCGGATCGTCTCCTCATCGGCCCCTTCGGAAAGCGTGAACACCGTGTCGCGCATGATCATCGGCGGCTCGGCGGGGTTGAGGATGATGATCGCCTTGCCCTTTTCGGCGCCGCCCACCTTCTCGATCGCGCTGGCCGTCGTGCGGGTGAACTCGTCGATATTGGCGCGGGTGCCGGGGCCGGCCGACCGCGACGAGACGGAAGCCACGATCTCGGCATAATGGACCTTGGCCACCTGGCTCACCGCCGCCACCATCGGGATGGTCGCCTGGCCGCCGCACGTCACCATGTTGACGTTGCCCTCGGCCAGATGCTCTTCCATGTTCACGGGCGGAATGGTGAAAGGGCCGATCGCCGCCGGCGTCAGGTCCACCACCAGCTTGCCGTCGGCGCGCAGCGCCGCATCGTGCACCTTGTGGGCATAAGCGGACGTCGCGTCGAAGACGATCCCGATCTCGGGATAGACGTCCATCGCCTTCAGACCGTCGAGCCCCTCATGCGTGGTGGCGACGCCGCGCTCGCGCGCCATAGCCAGCCCTTCGGACTTCTCGTCGATGCCGACGACAGCCACCAGCTCCATATTCTGGGGATATTTGATCATCTTGATCATCAGGTCGGTGCCGATATTGCCCGAACCGATGATCGCCGCCTTCACCTTACCCACGTCGCTGCTCCTCAGACGAACCGGGCGACGCAGCGCCCGATCCCATGCAGTTCCATCTCGAAAACATCGCCCGCAACCGCCGGCGCCAGCGGCACCAGGCTGCCGGAAAGGATGACATCGCCGGCATTCAGCGTCACGCCGTAAGCGCCCAGCGTATTGGCCAGCCATGCCACCGCCTGCAGCGGCGAACCCTGCACCGCCGATCCATAGCCTTCGGAAAGCGGCTCGCCATTCTTGGTCACGGTCACATGAAGGCCCGGCAGGTCCAGCCCGCGCGGATCGACGCGCGCCTCGCCCAGCACGAACACCCCGCAGGAGGCGTTGTCCGCCACGGTATCGACGATGCCGATCTTCCAGTCCTGGATGCGGCTATCGACGATCTCGAAGCAGGGCGCGATGCTTTCGGTCGCGGCCAGCACGTCCTCGGCCGTCACGCCGGGGCCGTTCAGGTCCGATTTCAGGATGAAGGCGATCTCGGCCTCCGCGCGCGGCTGGATCAGCCCCGTCGCGGCGATGTCGATATCGCCTTCCACCCACATGCGATCGGTGAGGAAGCCGAAATCGGGCTGGTGCACGCCCAGCATGTCCTGCACGGCCTTGCTGGTGACGCCGATCTTCTTGCCGACCACCTTCTCGCCATCGGCCTGCCGCCGCGCCAGCGCATCCAGCGAGATGGCATAGGCATCGTCGATGGTGAGCGCCGCATCGCGCGCGATGAGCGGGGGCACCGTCCGCCGCTCGCGCAGGGCCTGATAGAGTTCCTGCCCGTAAAGTTCCGCCTTGCTCAAAGCCTGATCCTCCCGATCGGTCTCGTGGCCACGCCCTTCTCCACCCTTACAGGAAGAAGAAGGACGGCCCCTCGCCCATCAGGCCGTTCGTCAGGTCCGGCCCCATATTGTTCGGATCGTTGGCGACGTGCGCGCGCGCGGCATTGAGGTCCAGCCAGGGCTGCACGATCGGGCTGCTATTGTAGATCGCGCGTCCGCCCAGCAGCGGCATCAGGTCGTCGACCAGATCAGCGCACCGCCGCACCACGCTGGACGACTGGTAGCGATAGAGGGTGCGCTTATCCATCGGGATCGGCTCGCCCGTCTCCGCGACCGCGATCAGATCGTCGAAGTTGCGGCGGAGGGTCAGCTCCATCTCGTCGAGCTGCGCATAGGCCTTGGCGATGGCGTTCAGCAGCACGGGATCGCTCTTGGAAGCCTTGCCCGTGTTGGTCGAAACGCGATCCTTGGTGATCTGCAGCGCCGCATCGATCGCCGCGCGGGTGCCGCCCAGCGCGGAGGACGAGACCAGCCGCAGGAACACCTGCGCCCAGGGCAGGCGGAACAGCGGCGCGTCATTCTCCTTCTGTCCCGGATTGGTGCAGAGGAAGCCGTCGGACGATTTGTGCGTGCGATAATCGGGCACGAAGGCGCGCTCGACGACGATGTCGTGGCTGCCGGTGCCCTGCAGGCCGAACACGTCCCAGGTGCGATCGATCGCATAATCGCTGCGGGGGACCAGGAAGGTCCGCATGTCCGGCGGATCGCCGGCGTTGAGCGGCGGGATCATCGCGCCCAGCAGCACCCACTGGCAATGCTCGCTGCCCGAGGAAAAGCCCCAGCGACCCGACAGGTAGAAGCCGCCCTCCGCCCGCTCCACCTTGCCGACCGGCTGGTAGGAAGAGGATACGAGGATGCTATCATCCTCGCCCCACACGTCCACCTGCGCCTGGTTGTGGAACAGCGCCAGCTCATAAGGATGGCCGCCGACGACGCCATAGACCCAGCCCGTCGACATGCAGCCCTGCGCCAGCAGCTTCTGCACCTCGAAGAAGACGTTGGGATGCATCTCGTAACCGCCCCAGCGCTTGGGCTGGAGGATGCGGAAGAAGCCGGCCGCCTGCATCTCGGCGATGGTCTCGTCGGGCACCTTGCACTCGGCCGTGGCCTGCGCCGCGCGGGCCTTCAGCGCCGGCACCATCGCACGGGCGCGCTCGATCAGCTCCTCAGCCGATGGAATCACCTGGGAGCCTTTCGAATTCAATGCAGTTGCCATCCAACTCTCCAAAAGAAACCCGCCTTGGCAGTGTCGCCGCCTGGCGACTGCCCCCGCCGGCAGGTTCACCTTATTCGTAGCGAAACTAGCATCCGCCTACGCAAGTCGTCAACACAACATGATATGATTCGCGCGGTCGCGAAGAGCAATGCGGGCGAGCGCCGCCCATGCCGATTCGAGCCACAAACAGATATGCGCAACAATTTGGCCTTTACGTTACGCATTTCCTATGTTGGATGGCCGATCGAAAAGGCATCGAATGAAGGAGGCAGGATATGGCTGACAAGGTGGCGGTCGTCACGGGTGCGAGTCGCGGCGCGGGCGCGGGCATCGCCCGGGCGCTGGGCGCGGAAGGATATAAGGTCTACGTCACCGGCCGCACCACCAAGGAGGGATCGGCCGATCTCCCCGGCACCATCCACAGCGTCGTCAAAGAAATCCAGGACGCCGGCGGCGAAGCCGTGGCCGTCGCCGTCGATCACGCGAAGGACGATCAGGTCGAAGCGCTGTTCAAGCGGATCGAGGCCGAGGATGGCCGGCTGGACGTCCTGGTCAACAACGTCGCCCATATCCACGATCAGCTCATCACCCCCGGCGGCTTCTGGGAACGCCCGCTCGGGCTGGTGGATATCCTGAACGTCGGCCTGCGCTCGCAATATGTCGCCAGCTTCTATGCCACGCCGCTGATGATCCGCACCGGCGGCGCGCTGATCGCCTTCACCTCCTCCTTCGGCAGCGTCTGCTACATGCACGGCCCGGCCTATGGCGCGCAGAAGGCGGGCGTGGACAAGTTCGCGGCCGACATGGGCGTCGACCTGAAGGATCATGATGTCGCCGCGGTCGCGGTGTGGATGGGTCCGCTCGTCACCGAACGCACCCGCCGCGCCGCCGATGAGCGGCCGGATCAATATACCGAATTCCTCAAGATCGGCGAGACGCCGGAATTCACCGGCCGGGTGATCGCTGCGATCCATCGCGATCCGAAGCGGATGGAGCTTTCCGGCCAGACGGTGATCGGCGCCGAGCAGGCCGAAATCTACGGCATCCAGGATAATGGCAAGACGCCGCCCTCCTATCGCGAGATGCTCGGCGCGCCGCGCATTCCGCACCCCGCCATCGTGCGCTGATCCACGGCGCGACCAAGCGGTACCATGAAGGAAAGGCCCGGCATCGTCCGGGCCTTTTCCGTTCCGGGCGGAGGCGCTAAGCGGCGGCGATGGCGAAGGCGAAACGAACAGGCCGCAAGCGGAAACCGGCGACGACATCGTGGCCCCGGCGCATCCTGCGCTGGAGCATCCGCGGGGCGATCGCCTTCGTCGCCGGATCGCTGGTTTGGGTGCTCATCTACAAGTTCGTGCCGCCCCCCGTCACCTTCACGATGATCGGCAATGCGGTGGACGGGCGCGGCATCCACAAGGACTGGATGAGCCTTTCGCGGATGGACCCGAACATGGCGCGCGCCGCCATCGGCGGGGAGGACTGGAATTTCTGCTCGCACAACGGTTTCGACTTCAAGGCCATCCAGCAGGCGATGAAGGAGAATGCCGATGGCGGCCGTATCCGCGGCGGATCGACGATCAGCCAGCAGACTGCGAAAAACGCCTTCCTGTGGCAGGGCGGCGGCTATTTCCGAAAAGGGCTGGAAGCCTGGTTCACCGTCCTGATCGAAACGATCTGGGGCAAGAAACGGATCATGGAGGTCTATCTCAACATCGCCGAAACGGGCATCGGCACCTATGGCGCCAATGCCGGCGCCCAGCGCTATTTCCGGCACGATGCCTCGCATCTGACCGCGACGGAGGCCGCCCGCATCGCCGCGGTGCTGCCGCTGCCCAAGAAGCGCGAGGCCGTCGCCCCCACCGGCTTCACCCGCCGCCACGGCAACCGCATCGCCACCCGTATCGGCGTGGTCCAGCGGAGCGGCTTCGATCGCTGCCTCCGCTGATCGGCACGATCAGCCGCCGGGCGCGGCGGCGCGGCGACCCAGCATTTCGTCGACCCATTCGGGCACCAGCAGGCCCGCCGGCCCGACCCGGCTTTCATGAAAGATGTGGCTTCCCGCCGAGGGGTCGAGATTGAGCTCGAGCGTCTCGGCGCCACGATAGCGCGCGGTCTGGACGAAACCGGCCGCCGGATAGACCGCGCCCGACGTGCCGATCGAAACGAAAAGGTCGGCCTCCGCCAGCGCCTCCTCGATACGCTCCATCTGGTAGGGCATCTCCCCGAAGAACACGATGTCGGGCCGCAGCGCACCCTCGCCTCCGCATAACGGACAGGCCGGGCCGTCGGCCAGCGTCCCCTCCCACCGCACGCGCCCGCCGCATTCCCGGCAGAACGCGGATTTCAGCTCGCCATGCATATGCAACATCCGCCGTGCTCCTGCCCGCTCGTGCAGGTCGTCGACATTCTGGGTCACGATCAGCAGTTCGCCCGGCCATTCGGCATCGAGCCGCGCCAGCGCATGATGCGCGGCATTTGGCACGACCCTCGCCAGCGCCGCGCGCCGCATGTCGTAGAAATTCTGGACAAGCGCCGGGTTGCGCGCCAGCGCCTGGGGCGTGCAGATTTCCTCGACGCGATGCCCCTCCCAAAGCCCGTCCGGTCCCCGGAACGTGGCCAGCCCGCTCTCCGCCGAAATGCCGGCCCCCGTCAGGACCAGGATGGTTTCGATATCACGCATGCCGCCACCATAAGCCGCGATCGCGGACATCGCCATGTCATGGCGCTGCAATATCGGCGCCATAAAGCCCCGTCATGGCGACACGTTTCCTACCGTCCATGGCCGGCGCGAAAGCCCAGGGTTCCGCGCGCGAATGGATGATCGCGATCGGCGCGGGCCTGCTGCTGTCGGCCGGGCTGGTGGCGCTGATCCGCCCCGCGCCGCCGGAAGGCGACTCCGGCGAGGCCGCCGTCTCCGCGCCATCGCCGATCACCGCCGAGCCCCAGGCGCCACCCCCGCCCGCGATGCCGGAGCCCCAGCCCGCGCCCGCCGCGCCATCGGCCAATATATCGGGGCTGATCCTGCGCGGCGTCATGGGGCCGAGCGCCACGGGTGCCGCGATCATCGAATTTCCCGGCGGTAGGCAGGGACGCTTCGTCGTCGGACGGGAAGTCCTGCCCGGCGTGGTCGTGAAGGCGATCGAGCCGCAATCCATCTTGCTTTCCGCCAACGGCACGGAAAGCCGCCTCGCCCTGCCCGGCGCGGACATCGCCTCGCTCGGCGGCCCGGCCAGGCCCGCCGCCCCGCCCGATCTCGCATCCCAGACCAACGCCTTCCGCACCGGCCTGACCCCCGTGAAAAGGGCGGACGGCCGCGTTACCGGCTTCACCATCCGCGAAGGCGTGAACATGCCCGCCTTCGCCGGGGCCGGCCTCAGGCCCGGTGACGTCATCGTCGGCGTCAACGGCCGCGCCTTCGCGAGCGAGGATGAGGTGAACAAGCTCGCCAACGAAATTGCAATCTCGCCGATGGTGACGTTCGAATATCGGCGCAACAACCGGACCATGGAGGCAAGACTGGAAACGACCAACCCGTAAACATGCGGTTCATTGCAGTTTCATGACAACAATATGACCGTCGGATGGCGAGGATATTTCAAATATATTTCATGTATATTCTCGGTCGTCTCATTCATCCCCTGTAATATTACTATCATTTTACCCCTCTAGGGCGACCCTCGCATCGGCACTGTCGAATCCCACGGGGCGGATTCGGGGAAAGCCGGCGGCCTGCCAAACACAGAGGGGCAAATATGAGCTATCTTCGTAACATCCTCCTCATGGGGAGCGCGCTTTCGCTGGTCGCGTGCGGCGCTGACGACGTCGCCTCGCCGGGCGACGGCGTCATCGTGACGCCCACGCCGACTCCGACCCCCACGCCCACCCCGACGCCGACTCCCACGCCGACGCCGACCCCGACGCCCACCGATTGCCCCACCGGCACCACCAACGGCGGCATCATCAGCGGTTTCCGCAACTGCGTGCTCCAGGGCCGCATCTCTTCGAACCTGCTGCTTCGGAAGATCGACGGCCTCGTCTATTCGCTTTCGGGCCGCGTCGACGTCGGCACCGATGTCGGCGGCGCGGGCACCGGCGGCCAGAGCGCCGTGCTCACGGTCGAACCGGGCGTGACCATTTTCGGATCGTCGGGCAACGACTTCCTCGTCGTGAACCGCGGCTCCCAGCTCTTCGCCGAAGGATCGGCCACCGATCCGATCATCTTCACCTCGCGGTCCAACGTCGAGGGCACGGCGACCGACAGCAGCCAGGGCCTGTGGGGCGGCGTCGTCCTGCTCGGCCGCGCGCCGATCAGCGATTGCAACACCAACACCACCGGCGGCGCGGTCGACTGCCAGAACGTGGTCGAAGGCACCACCAACGCGCTCTACGGCGGCGCCACGGCGAACGACAACAGCGGCACGCTCCGCTATGTCCAGATCCGCTATTCGGGCTTCGCGATCGCGCCGGGCAACGAGCTTCAGGGCCTCACCCTCGGCGGCGTCGGTTCGGGCACGGTGCTGGATCACATCCAGATCCACAACAGCTCGGACGACGGCATCGAAATCTTCGGCGGCCGCCCGAACCTGAAATATCTGGTCATCACCGGCGCGGACGATGACGGCCTCGATACCGACCTCGGCTACAAGGGCTTCATCCAGTTCGTGATCGCCGTGCAGCGCGACGCCAATAACGGCGACTCGATGATCGAGGCGGACTCGAACGGCAACGAAAACGCCACGCCGCGCCAAAATACGCGCCTCGCCAACTTCACCTTCATCCAGCGTTCCGAAGTGCAGGGGGAAAACACCATCCTGCTGCGCGGCGGCACCGACTATACGATGGTGAACGGCATCGTCATCGGCACCAGGAACTGCCTCGACATCGACGGCCAGGGCGGATCGACCACCCAGCCCGCCGATCCGGCCAGGGACGAAGCCGGCCCGCCGGTCTTCCATTCGATCGTGATGTCCTGCCCCACGCCGTTCCGTGACGAGACGGATACGCCCGCGGCGGAAATCCAGACGATCTTCAACAGCGGCACCAACAACAATGCCAATTACACGCCGACGCTGACGAACGTCTTCATCAACGGCGCCAACGAAGCGGCGGTGACCGCGTTCGACGCGAGCACGCTCGGCAGCTTCTTCCAGCGCACCAACTATATCGGCGCCGTCCGCGACGCGAACGACACCTGGTATGCCGGCTGGACCTGCAACGCGAGCTACGTCTCGTTCGGCAGCAGCAGCCGCAACTGCACCGCGCTCTGATCCGGCGCGCCTTCTGAACCGGGGGCGGCGGCCGCATGGGCGCCGCCCCGCACTCGTTATCAGGGATTCCGGGGGACATATGACGAAACCTCTCACCATGGGCAGCCTGCTCCTGCTCACCACCGCGCTGGTGGCGCCCTCCGCGCTGGCGCAGACAACGGGCGCGGCCGATCCGCAGGAGAAGGTCGAAGTCTCGATCCCCGGCGGCAGCGGGGGCGATATCGTCGTCACCGGCCGCAACATCCCGGAGCCGATCCGCGCCACGCCCGAGGTCGTTTCCGTCCTCTCGACGGCTGAAATCGCCCGCACCGGCGAAGGCGACATCGCCGGCGCGCTCCAGCGCGTGACCGGCCTCAGCGTCGTCGGCAACGGTTACGTGTATGTGCGCGGCCTCGGCGATCGTTATTCGGCCGCCCTTCTCAACGGCTCCCCCCTGCCCTCGCCCGAGCCGCTGAAGCGCGTGGTTCCGCTCGATATCTTCCCGACCAACGTGCTTTCCTCGGCGCTCGTCCAGAAAAGCTATTCGGTGAACTATCCGGGCGAATTCGGCGGCGGCGTGATCAACCTCACCACCAAGGCCGTGCCCACCAAGCCCTTCCTGGAATTCGGCGCCAGCGTCGGCGCGAATACCGAGACCACCGGCAAGCTCGGCTACACCTATTACGGATCGAGCACCGACTGGATCGGCTTCGACAGCGGCAATCGCGACGTGCCCGACGGCATCAAGCAGGCGATCAAGAGCGGCAAGCCGATCAACGGCGGCAACTACACCACGGCGGAGCTGCAGGGCTTCGCCTCCAGCCTCATCAATGCGCCCACCACGCTCCTGCAGCGCAACGGCGATATTCCCGCCAACTTCTCGTTCGATCTGTCGGGCGGCAAGTCCTGGGATACGGCCGGCGGGCAACTCGGCCTGATCGCCGCGGCCTCCTACAGCAACAGCTGGCGCACGCGCGACGTGCTGCAGCAGAGCTCGCTCGATCCGGAGCTCGCCGGCACGCCGCAAACCAATTTCAACACCGTCATCACCGAAAACCGCGTGCTGCTGAACGGCCTGCTCGGCCTTGGCTACGAATTCGGCGACGGCCAGGCGATCCGCTGGACCAACCTCTACATCCGCGACGTGCTGAAGCAGGGCCGCCTGTCGTCCGGCTTCGACCGCAACGTCTCCGATCCGGTCGCGGGCCAACCCGATCCGCTGATCAAGCAGAACACCTACTGGTTCGAACGCCAACTCATCGACACCCAGCTTGTCGGCGAATTCAAGTTCGGCAATTTCGATGTCGACCTGCGCGGCACCTATGCCAACTCCAAGCGCAAGTCGCCTTATGAGCGCGGCTTCAGCTACACCTACAACAACACCGCGCACGATTATATCAACAACCTCGCCTCGGGCGGGCAGAGCGCGGACATCGCCTTCAGCGACCTCAACGAGAATGTCTATGCCGCCGCGGGCGACGTCACCTATCAGCTGCCGACCGCGCTGAAGGCGAAGGTCTCGGCCGGCTACGCCTATACCAAGACGGACCGCAGCTCCTCGCGCTACCAATATCAATATTTCCGGCCGGATGGCGCTTTGCCGTTGGCGGTGGCGCAGGAACGGCCCGACTATCTGGTGTCGGACTATAATATCTACACCTACAACATCCAGCTGCGCGACGTCTCCTCCTCGCAGGGCGCGGCCGCTTATGATGCCGGGCTGGAGATCAACGCCGGCTATCTGCAGGCGGAGGCGGAATTCCTCCCCGGCCTGTCGGCAACCGCCGGCGTGCGCTACGAAGATGCCAAGGAAACCGTGCGGCCGATCGGCGAAGGGCTGGTGCAGACCAACCTCAAGAAGGATTATTTCCTGCCGGCGGCCACGATCACCTGGAACTTCGCGGAGGACATGCAGCTTCGCATCGCGGGATCGAAGACGATCGCCCGGCCTCAGTTCCGCGAGCTCGCCGAGCAGCTCTATCAGGATTATGAATCCGATCGCCAGTTCACCGGCAACCCTCGCCTGGTGGACAGCAAGCTCACCAATGCCGAGGCCCGCTACGAATATTATTTCGGCCGGGGCGAGCGGGTGACGGTGGCCGGTTTCTACAAGAAGATCGACAATCCGATCGAAACCGTGGCCTTCTTCGCTGGCGGCGGCGCGCTCCGCACCGGCTTCGCCAACGCGCCCGAAGCGCAGCTCTACGGCGGCGAGATCGAGCTTCAGAAATATTTCCCGCTTGAGCCCGTGTTCGGCAGCGCGGATTTCTGGGCCTCGCGGCGCCTGCTGGTCGCGGCCAACTACACCTACACCCATTCCAAGCTGAAGGTCGGCGACCAGATCGTCTATGGCCCGCAGCAGGATCAGATCGCGGCCAACCTGCTGTTCCGGGATGGCGCTCCGCTTACCGGCCAGTCCGATCACATCGCCAACCTGCAGATCGGCTTCGAAAGCACGGACAAGATCTCGCAGCAGACGCTGATGATCACCTATGCCAGCAAGCGCGTCACCAATCGCGGCCCGATCCAGGGCGAGGCACGCCAGCCCGATATCGTGGAAAAGCCCGGCCTGCGCTTCGATCTGGTCGCGCGCGAGGAAGTGAACTTCCTCGGCTCCACCGTCGAGATCAAGGCCGAGGCGCGCAACCTCACCGCCACCAAATATCAGGAATATCAGCAGTCGGATGCGGCGCGCATCTACCTCAACCGCTACGACATCGGCCGCAGCTTCTCGCTGGGCGCCAGCGTAAAGTTCTGATCTTTCTCGAAAGTCTAAGGCGCGCGTTCCGAAAGGAGCGCGCGCCTTTCCCTTGCGGACGGCCGTGCGCAACCCGCCCTCGGCGGAAACCCCGTCAATCGCCGTCGAACGCCACCAGCGCCCCGACCGGCACGCCCTCGGCCTCGATCTTCGCCACGCCGCCCAGATCGGGCAGGTCGATCACGAAGCCCGCGCCGCCCACCATCGCGCCCGCCTTGCGGAGCAGCCGGATCGCCGCCAGCGCCGTCCCGCCCGTCGCGATCAGGTCGTCGACCAGCAGCACCCGGCATCCCGGCACCACCGCGTCGGCATGCATCTCGATGCGATCCTCGCCATATTCCAGCGCATAGTCGACACCCACCGTCCGCCCCGGCAGCTTGCCGTTCTTGCG
Organism: Sphingomonas sp. MM-1; assembly: GCF_000347675.2. Lineage (NCBI taxonomy): Bacteria > Pseudomonadati > Pseudomonadota > Alphaproteobacteria > Sphingomonadales > Sphingomonadaceae > Sphingomonas > Sphingomonas sp. MM-1. Next base: position 439,416 of record NC_020561.1, read on the forward strand.
GATCAGCAGCAGCCCCGTTCCCAATCTCTGCGCCACCGCCGCACCGAAGATGAAGCCGCGCGCCTCGATGCCCGCGACCAGATCGAACGGCCCGTCATGCATCGTCGCCAGCCGGTCGATGGTCGCGGCCAGCCCTTCGGCATTCAGCAGCAGCGTGGTGATGTCGCGGAACTGGATACCGGGCTTCGGGAAATCGGGAATGGTGCGGATCAGCGCGGCCAGATCGGCATTGGCGGTATCGGTCATGCAGCGGTTCCCGTGGTTGGCATCACGGTTGATAAGGCAGCGACCGCTTATGGCATAGCCCCGCTACGGTCATCTTTGCCCAAACGAAATCGGCGGGAGCAGCCTCCAGGCCGCCCCCGCCGACAATCTCGATCCGGCCGAAACCGGCCTGAATGGCGGGCGACCGGAACCCGGCCGCCCGCTCATCCTCAGTGCTTGATGCCCGACCAGACGTTCCGGTAGGCCATGAAGGCCAGCCCGGTGGCGATCAGCAGGAAGATCACCACGGCAACGCCGGTGCGGTGGCGGCTCTCCAGCTTCGGCTCCGCCGTCCAGACGAGGAAGGCCGAAACGTCCTGCGCCATCTGGTCCACGGTCGCCGGAGTGCCATCGGCATAGGTGACCTGGCCGTCCGCCACCAGCGGGGGCGGCATCGCGATGTTCAGGTTCGCGAAATAGGGGTTGTAGTGCAGCCCCGTGCCGGTCTTGGAATCCGGGAACTTCTTCAGCAGTTCCGCCGGCTGGTCCTGATACCCGGTCAGCAGCGAATGGACATAGGCGGCACCGTCATGGCGGGCCTTGGTCATCAGCGACAGATCCGGCGGCAGCGCGTTGTTGTTCGCCGCACGCGCCGCAACCTCGTTGGGATAGGGCGTGGGGAACTTGTCGGCCGCCTCGGCCTTGCGCGTGGCGGGCTCGCCCGTGTCCGGGTTCACCGAAGGCACTTCGATGGCCCACTGCTTCGCGATCGCTTTCACCTCAGCTTCGGTGAAGCCGATTTCGTGCAGGTCGCGGAACGACACATATTTCAGCGAGTGGCAGGCAGCGCAGACTTCCTTGTAGACCTGGAAGCCGCGCTGGAGCTGCTGGCGATCGAACCGGCCCAGCGGACCGTTGCTCGCCAGCGCCAGCGGCTTGGGATGGAGGTGGAACTCATGCTCGGCGGTGGCGGCGGGCGGCTCCTTGATGAAGTTCACCGCGCCGACGACCAGCGAGAAGAGCAGGACGAATGCAAAACCCAGCCCGACGAGGGCACCGATGGGACGGACCATTATCGTTACCCCTTATTCCGCGGCCACGGCCTGCGCGTCGCCGGCGACTTCGCCATGCTTCGCGAGCACCGCCTCGGTGATCGAACCCGGCAGCGGCAGCGGCCGCTCGATGCGCGAGATGATCGGCAGGATGATCAGGAAGTGGGCGAAATAATAAGCCGCCGCGAGCTGCGAGATCATCACATAGGGTTCTTCCGCCGGCGCGCCGCCGCAATAGCCGAGGACGAGGACGTCCAGCACGAGAATCCAGAAGAACATCTTGAACGTCGGGCGGTAATTGCCCGAACGGACCGGCGACTTGTCCAGCCACGGCAGGAAGAACAGCAGCAGGATGGCGCTGAACATCGCCAGCACGCCCCACAGCTTCGCCGGCAGGATGAAATCCACCGTGAAGGCGCGCAGGATCGCGTAGAACGGCCAGAAATACCATTCGGGCACGATGTGCGCGGGCGTCGAAAGCGGGTTCGCCGCGATATAATTGTCCGGGTGGCCGAGATAGTTCGGCGCGAAGAACAGCATGATCGCGAAGATGATCAGGAACACGCCCAGCCCGAAGCCGTCCTTGGCCGTGTAATAAGGGTGGAACGGCACCGTATCCTGCGGCCCCTTCACATCGATGCCGGTCGGGTTCGAGGAACCCGGAATGTGCAGCGCCCAGATGTGCAGGATCACCACGGCGGCGATCACGAACGGCAGCAGATAGTGCAGCGAGAAGAAGCGGTTGAGTGCGGCGTTATCCGGCGCGAAGCCGCCGAGCAGCCACGTCTGGATCGGCTCGCCCACCAGCGGGATCGCACCGAACAAGCCGGTGATCACCTTGGCACCCCAGAAGCTCATCTGCCCCCAGGGGAGCACATAGCCCATGAAGGCGGTGGCCATCATCAGCAGGAAGATGACGAGGCCGAGCAGCCACACCATCTCGCGCGGGGCCTTGTAGGACCCGTAGAAAAGGCCGCGGAAGATATGGAGATAGACGACGATGAAGAAGAAGCTGGCGCCGTTGGCGTGCGCATAGCGCAGCATCCAGCCTGAATTCACGTCGCGCATGATATGTTCGACCGACGCGAAGGCGATGTCGCCGTTCGCCGCATAGTGCATGGCGAGCACGACGCCGGTGATGATCTGGATGGCGAGCGCCGCACCCGCGAGCACGCCGAAGTTCCAGAAATAATTGAGGTTGCGCGGCACCGGATAGCCGGCGCCCACCGCGTTATAGACGAGGCGGGGCAGCGGCAGGCGATCGTCGATCCACTGCATCACCGGATGCTTCGGCGCGTAATGATTTGCCCAGGGAAAACTCATTTCAAATCACCTCAGCCGATCTGCACGACGGTGTCGGACTTGAACGCATATTCGGGAACCTGGAGGTTCTTGGGCGCGGGGCCTTTCCGAATACGGGCGGCGGTGTCGTAGTGCGAACCGTGGCAGGGGCAGAAATAACCGCCGAACTCGCCGCGATTCTCACCCTCGCCCGCGCCCAGCGGCACGCAGCCGAGATGGGTGCAGACGCCCATGGTGATGAGCCACTGCTCCTTGCCCGCCTTGGTCCGTTCCGCCAGCGTCTGCGGATCGCGCAGGCTGTCGACGGGAACGGCATTGGCCTCCGCGATCTCCTTGGCCGTCAGGTGACGGATGAAGAGCGGCTGCTTGCGGAAGATCGTCTTGATCGCCTGTCCTTCGGCGATCTTGGACACGTCGACCTCGATGGAGGCCAGCGCCAGCACGTCCGCCGACGGATTCATCTGATTGATCAGCGGCAAAGCCACCGCGACCGCGCCCACGCCAGCGAAGCTGACGGCGGCGACGTTTATGAAGTCGCGACGCCGAACGCCTTCGCCTTCAGGCACGTCTGTTGGTTGTACTTGTTCGAGCGTCGCCATTCCGGAACCCTTGCGCTGCCACGAAATAAGCGCCCGCAAGGCAACCACCGTTGGCGACCACCCCTTAGACGCGACCGCCTGTTATTATCCCCCAGCGGTTCGGGCGCTGATAGCGTCGCATAGCACTCTTTGCCAACAGCATTTTGCGCACTCTTGCCCGGCCGGGACATATTCGCCTAGCGGGGCGCATGCGGATCGCTCTGTTCCAGCCCGACATCGCGGGCAATGTCGGCACCATTCTGCGCCTGGGCGCCTGTTTCGGCGTGCCCGTGGACATCATCGAGCCCTGCGGTTTTCCCTTTTCCGAACGCGGCCTCCGGCGCGCGGGCATGGATTATGCCGCCAGCGCCGATATCGCCCGCCATGCGGACTGGGATGCGTTCCGGGCCGCCACCGCGGGCCGCATCGTGCTGCTGACCACCAAAGCCGCCGTCCGCCTGCCCGAGGCGCGATTCCTGCCAAATGATATCCTGCTGATGGGGTCCGAAAGCGCCGGCGTTCCCGATCATGTCCACGAAGCGGCGGGCCTGGCCGTCAGGATTCCGATGCGGCCGGGATTCCGGTCCTTGAATGTCGCGGTCTCGGCTGGCATCGCGCTCGCCGAAGCCATTCGCCAGAACGGGAGCTTTCCGGAATGATCGAACTCGATGCCGAACAGGCGGCCGCGCGCGCCTGGTTCGAATCGCTGCGTGACCGCATCTGCGCCGAATTCGAAGCCATCGAGCGCGAGGCCGGCAGCGATGCCGCCTTCCAATACACCCCCTGGAATCGCGATGGCGATCCCGAGGCCGAAGGCGGCGGTGGCGTCCAGGGCGTGATGAAGGGGCGCGTTTTCGAAAAGGTGGGCGTCAACGTCTCCACCGTCGGCGGCGAATTCGCGCCTGAATTCGCCAGGACCATCCACGGCGCCGCCGAAAATCCCGGTTTTTTCGCGACCGGCATCAGCCTCGTCGCGCACATGGCCAATCCGCATGTGCCCGCCGTCCACATGAACACCCGCTTCCTGGTGACGACCAGGCGCTGGTTCGGCGGCGGCGCGGATCTCAATCCGCCCATCCCCAACGATGCCGATACCGCCGATTTCCACGCCCGGCTGAAGGCCGCCTGCGATGCGCATGACGCGGATTATTATCCCCGCTTCAAGCAGTGGGCGGACGATTATTTCTATATCCCCCACCGCAAGGTGCATCGCGGCGTGGGCGGCATCTTCTACGATCATCTCGAAGGCGATTTCGAAGCGAACTTCGCCTTCACCCGCGATGTGGGCGAGGCATTTCTCGATATCTTCCCCCGCATCGCCCGCCGCCGGATGCACGATCCGGCCAGCGCCGAGGATCGCGAACGGCTGCTCGCCTATCGGGGCCGCTATGCCGAATTCAACCTGGTCTATGATCGCGGCACCCTGTTCGGGCTCAAGACCGGCGGCAATATCGATGCGATCCTGATGAGCCTGCCGCCCGTCGCCACCTGGGCCTGAGCGCGATGCCGCTCGATCCGCTGCCGGCGGGTCAGCTCGCAGCCGTCGTCACGTCGCTGGAGATGCGTGCCCGGCCTCGGCCCGCGCCGATGCCGGCCTCGCCTCTCCGTCTCGTCCGCTGGACGGCCCCGACCAACGACGCCTATCGGACGCTGTTCCGCCGGGTGGGATCGCCATGGCTGTGGTTTTCGCGGCTGGCCATGGCCGAGGAGGAACTGGCCGCGATCCTCGCCGATCCGGCCGTGGAGCTGTTCGCCGTCGCCGATCCCCGCGGGATCGAGGTGGGCATGCTGGAACTGGACTTCCGCAGGCCCGGCGAATGCGAGATCGCCTTTCTCGGCCTCGTGCCCGATCTTGCCGGCCAGGGGCATGGCCACTGGCTGATGGCCAACGCGCTGGCGATGGGATGGCGCGCGGGGGTGGAGCGGATGTGGGTGCACACCTGCACGCTCGATCATCCCGGCGCGCTGGCTTTCTATCGCAGGTCCGGCTTCACGCCCTATGCGCTGGCGGTCGAAACCTTCGCCGATCCCCGCATCGCCGGGCTGCTGCCGCGCGACGCGGCGCCGCATGTGCCCCTGATCGCGCCCGATCCCGCTTAATCGAACAGCCGCGCCAGGTCCGGCCCCGTCAGCCGGCGATAGATCATCGTCAGCGTCGTGACGAAATAGACGGAAAGCACCGCGCTGACGCAGCCGGAAAGCAGCGCCAGCAGCAGGCGCCCGATCGCCTCCAGCCCCAGCAGCTTGCCCAGCCCGATCAGCACCGCCCCGCCCGCCAGCGATGCCGCGCCGCCGATCAGCAGGCTGCCGATGGCGAACAGCAGCATCACGCCCGCCAGCTTGGGGAAATACCCTTTGGTCAAGGCGAAGCTGCGCCGCAGCGCCGGCAGCACGCCCACCGGCTCCGCCACGATCACCACGTTCACCAGCAGCAAGCGGATGCCGACGAAGAACACGGCCGCCAGCAGCGCCAGCATATAAAGCATCAGCAGCAGCGCGGCGCCGCCGCCCATCTGCGGCGGCCCGCCCTGGCCGGGCAGCAGCGGGGCGACCGGCATGAAGGCCAGCATCGCCGCGAACGCCAGGATCAGGCTGGCACCGATCGCCACCGGCAACCGCCGCGCCGCATGGCCCAGCGCCTCCCCCACCGAAACGCCGCCGCCAAGCGCCAGCCGCGATATCGTGAGCGAGGCGAGCAGCGTCGACAGGAAGAGGATCGGCAGCGCCAGCACCCAGGGGCCGGCCGGCGTCCCGCCTTCCACCCGCGCGGGCATCGCCAGTTCCACCAGCGCGCCGGGCACCACCAGCAGCGTCAGCGCCACGGGCACCAGCAGCCCAGCCTCCCGCGCAACGAAGCGGCGGGCATCATCCCAGGCTGCGGTAATCGATAAGGCCATGCATGCTCCACGACCGGCGATGGCGATAGCGACTATGCCGGCCAGCACCCTCTACAGGGCGGGGGCACGGCCATGCAATCGGGCCTTGATCCTTTATTGCACGCATCCCAATTGGGGCGGATGAACCATGCCACGCCCGCCGTCGAATGGCCTGCCGCCATCGAATGGAACGTATCCGCCGGCCTCACCCCCTATCCCGTCGCGCTGGCGGCGATGGAGGCGCGCGTCGCCGCGATCGCCGCCGGCGATGCGGGCGAGCAGATCTGGCTGGTGGAACATCCGCCGCTCTATACGGCCGGCACCAGCGCCGATCCGGCCGAGCTTCTGGCCGGCGATCAGTTCCCCGTGTTCCGCGCCGGGCGCGGCGGGCGCTACACCTATCACGGGCCGGGCCAGCGGGTCGGCTATGCGATGATAAACCTTGCCGCGCGCGGCAGGGACGTGCGCCGCTTCGTCCACCAGCTCGAAGGCTGGCTGATCGATACGCTGGGCGATTTCGGCGTCGCCGCGCGCCGCGCCGAAGGCCGCATCGGCATCTGGGTGGACGATCCCGATGGCCGGGAAGCAAAGATCGGCGCCATCGGCGTGCGGGTGACGCGCTGGGTCACCTATCATGGCTTCGCCGTCAACATCGCGCCCGACCTCTCCCATTTCGGCGGGATCGTGCCCTGCGGGATCGCCGAATTCCCCGTCACCAGCATGGCCGCCCTCGGCCGTGCCGTGCCCATGGCCGAATTCGACGCAGCGCTCGCCGCCCGGCTCGATCCCTTCCTGGATTCGCTCTGCCAGCCCTGCCGCGACGCTTGAGGCACCGGCCGCGACCCGTTACTCCACCACCATCCCACAACCAGCCCGACCATCCAGGAGCCATTGATGCGCGATATTCTTTCCAAGCTGACCATCGGGGCGGCCGTTGCCGGCGCGCTTCTCGTTTCCGCCTGCGGCGGCAGCAAGGAAACCACCAGCACGGTCGTCGACACCAACACCGCCGAATCCTCGATGGAAGGTTCGGTGAACGACGTGACGGCCGTCGATGCGGCCGGTGCCAGCGACAATATGGTGATGGACGACAGCGCGGTTCCGGCCGACAACGCCGCCGAAACCAACGGGGCGGAGGCCGCGACGAACGCCCAATAAGCGCTCGTCCAAAGCTATTTGAGGCGGGGGCCGTCCGGCAGCGGGCGGCCCTTTTGCCGTCTCCGCCGGGGCCTGGGTGAGTCCCAACGGCCACAATCCGGCGCAATTTTGATGTTCACCCTTTATCTCCGCCCCCGCTTCATGCTTAACAGCCGCCATCAGTGGAGGGTGCAATGGTTTCACGTATAGGGCGGTTTGCCTTGGCGGCGCTGGCAACGGTGGTCACGGCGCAGGCGGCCCCAGCGGGCGCCTCCTATCTTTTCTGGGTGAAGCCCAGCTTCACGGGCGAACCCGTGCGCGGCGACGAACCGGGCATCGGCATCGCGCTTCCCAAGGCGACGCCCAAGGAATTGCAGGCCCACCTGCTCTGGAACATGCGCGCCGGCCTGAACGTGGCGGCGCTCCAATGCCAGTTCTCGCCTTCGTTGATGACGGTGCGCAATTATAACGATCTGCTGCGCCACCATGCTGGCGAGCTGAACGACGCATACAATACGCTGAACGCCTATTTCAAACGCACGACCAGCAAGACGTGGCAGAAGGCCTTCGATCAATATACGACGAAGACCTATAACGGCTTTTCCACCATGCACGCCCAGATCGGCTTCTGCGAAACGGCGGCTGCCATCGGCCGCGACGCGATCGGCCAGCCCAAGGGCAAGCTCCATCTGACCGCGGAAAACCGGATGCGCGAATTCCGCAACAGCCTGGTGCCGCAGAATGACGGCATCTTCGCGACCCGGCAGGTCCTCGCGCCGCGCCAGCTCGTGTCGCTTGCCCCGCAATGCTGGGACAAGAAGGGCCGCTACGTCGAGCGCAAGTGCGGCTGAGCTGACGCCCCGGCCGCGTCGGGACGCGGCCGCCGGCGCCTATCGCACGCCGATCAGCTTGTGCACCTGCGCGGACAGCCGCCAGCGGGGATTGGCAAGGACGAAGGCGATCGCGGCGGCGGTGGTTCCGGCGCGGTCCTCGCCGTCCATCGGCGAAACCAGGAAATGGTCGAAATCCCATTCCTCCATCGCGCGATGATCGTTGCCCGGCTGGGGCCAGACGATCTTCAGCTCGTTGCCGCGCCGCTGGACGATCTCCGTCCCGGCCTTGGGGCTCACGCAGATCCAGTCGATCCCCGCGGGCGCGGCGATGGTGCCGTTGGTCTCCACCGCGATCTCGAAACCGCGATCATGGAGCGCCGCGATCAGCGCGTCGTCCACCTGCAGCAGCGGCTCGCCGCCCGTCATCACCACGAAGGGTACGCCCCCTTCCGCGCGATCGAGCCCGGTCTCCCATAGCTCGCCGACCCTGGCAGCCAGCGCCTGCGCATCCGCGTAGCGCCCGCCATTGTCGCCATCCATTCCCACGAAATCCGTGTCGCAGAAGCGGCAGTCGGCGGTCGCGCGATCCTGTTCCCGCCCGGACCAGAGGTTGCAGCCCGAAAAACGGAGGAAGACGGCGCGGCGCCCGGCCTGCCTGCCCTCCCCCTGCAGGGTCAGGAATATCTCCTTGACCGCGTAGCTCATGGCCGGGCGGCGTAGATCGTCGGATCGGGGATGCCCGCATCCTCATATCCGCGCTGGCGCAGGCGGCAGCTGTCGCACAGGCCGCAATGCAGCCCCTCCGGCGTCGGATCGTAGCAGGACCAGCTCTGCCCCGCATCCAGCCCCAGCCGCACCGCCTCGGTGGCGATATCGGCCTTGGTCATGTGGAGAAGCGGGCTGTGGATCGTGAAGCCCCGACCCTCGACGCCCGCCTTGGTGGCGATGTCCGCCAGATTCTGGAACGCCTGGATGAAATCGGGGCGGCAATCCGGGTAGCCGGAATAATCGAGCGCATTCACGCCCAGGAAGATGTCCCGCGCGCCACAGGCCTCCGCCCAACCGAGCGCGAGCGAAAGGAAGATGGTGTTGCGGGCCGGGACGTAGGTGACCGGGATGGCATCTTCCTCCACGCCCGTCTTCGGCACGTCGATCGCATCGGTCAGCGCCGATCCGCCGAACAGGGAGAGATCTAGCGGCATGGTGATGTGGCGCGCCGCGCCCAGCATCGCCGCGATCCGCGCGGCCGCGGCCAGCTCCACGCTATGCCGCTGGTTATAGTTGACGGTCAGCGCGTTGATGGCGAAGCCCTGCTCGCGCGCAATGCCGCCCGCCACCATGGAATCGAGCCCGCCCGACAACAGCACTACGGCTCCGGGCCTGTCCTGGCTCATCTCTGTTACCTCTTCGCTTTCCCTCGGGTCCGCCGGCAACGGCGGAGGCGGCGCTCCAGACGGGCATCCGTCGTCGCGGAATTGCCGCCTGCCCTTTGGCTGATGACAAATGCCGGCGTGCAGCCCCGATCCTCCGGGCCCTTCCGCCAGGCTCGCCGCCGCTCTAGCCGATTTTGTGCGGCCGCGAAAGCAGGCGGCCGGCACCGAGCGGAAAGGCCGCGCGAACGGATGGGCGGCGATAAAAGAAGGGCCGCCCAAAGGGACGGCCCAGTTAGCCCGATCAGGGCTGGTTAGGGAGGGAATGTGCCAAACGCCGACACATGATTTCTTCTACACCGGCGCGCCTAAACCCGCGCTTAACGGCGGGTTATGCGCCGGTTAAGGCCAGGGTCCAGGCTGGCGCTCTTGGTCGGGCAATCGCCCATCCGCTGCGCATCGGCGGTGAAGGAGAAGGGCGCGTTGCCGGCGATGCCCTGCGTATCGATCGTCGCCGAACGCGGGGTCAGCAGCTTCAGCGTGGTCCGGCCCCAGCCGCTGCCGGGGCAGCTATAATGCACGGTGGCGCTGGTCCGCCGGTTATCGATCACCAGCCGGCTACACGGCGCGCCCGGATGGCGAAGCTGGACGAGGGTGCCGGCATCGGCAACGCAGACGTTGCGCGGCGCCTCGCCCTCCGGCTGCAGCCGCCACAGGCCGGGTTCCAGCATGCCGCCCGCGACCAGCGGCTGCGGCGCGGCATAAGCCGCTGGAACGGCGATGAATGGCGAAGCGATGGTAAGCATACGCAACAAGAACGAATGACGTAACATGACATCAACCCCGAATTCCCGCTGCGTTCGACCATCAACAAGCCGGTCCGGCAGCGTCGTCTTCTGACGTGGTCACGTTAAATCTTATACAACAGCCACCGATGTCGGGCGACCGCGTCGCCGCCCCGCATCCGGCATTTTCGTCGAAAGGTCTGTGAGCTTCGTCACTTCATCGGCTGATCGGTCGCTTTCGTCAGTCCGTGAAATCAGCGAGCGCGAAGCTGTAACGGCGCGAACAGAATTCGCAGTCGACATGGATCATGCCGTCCGAATCGGCCATCTCGGCGCGTTCGTCCGCCGGAAAGCGGGCGATGACCGAACGGATATGGTCGGCATTGCAGCGGCAATTCTGGCTGAGCGCGATGAGGGGCAGCACCCGCACCTCATCCTCCTCGTGGAACAGCCGCCAGGCGATCCCGTCCAGCGGCAGCGCGCCGTCGATCAGCTCGGCATCGGTGATCGTGCCGGCCAGCGCCACCACATGATCCCATTCCTCGTGGTTCTGGCGGACGTGCAGGCGCTCGCGCCCCTCCTCGCCTTCCGGCAGATGCTGGATCAGGATGCCGCCCGCGACATGCCCGTCGCGATCATTGCCGCCGGTCGCCAGGCGAACCAGGCTCGGCAACTGATCCGACTGGTTAAAATAGCTCTCCGCCGCCGCCGCCAGCGAACCGCCTTCCAGCGGCACGATGCCCTGATAGCGCTCGCCCGTGGCCGCCTGATCGAAGGTGATCGCCAGATAGCCGCGCCCGAACAGGGCGAACAGCGAAGGATCGGCCGGCATCTCGGCCAGCCGGTCGGCATCGTGGCGCACATAGCCGCGCATCTCGCCGCCGCGATAATCGCAGACGAGCAGGTCGACGACGCCGCCCTCCGTCTGCGCCTGGACGGTGAGCTGGCCGCCGGCATCCTTCAGCGTCGATCCCAGCAGCGCCGTCAGCGTCAGCGCTTCCGCCAGGAGGCGGCCGATCGCGGGCGGATAGCCATGGGCGGAAAGCACGCCATCCAGCACCGGCCCCAGGCGAACGATGCGACCGCGCGCGTGGCGCGACGGGATGGTGAAGGCCAGCGCATGATCGACATGGCCGCCAACCTGGATTTCGCTCTTGCCGTTACCGTTGGTCTTCAAGATCAATTCCTTGCGGTTCCGGCAGGGGCCGGAATTTCCAGGCCCCCATGTCGGTATGGAGGCGCCGGGATTCCAGCCCCTGCCGGAACGTTTGGGACAGGTCCGGCTTCAGCCCAGCAGGCCGAAGCACCACAGAAGCACGGATTTCTGCGCGTGCAGGCGGTTTTCCGCCTCGTCCCAGATCGCGGAATTGGGGCCGTCGAGCACCTCGTCGGTCGCTTCCTCGCCGCGATGCGCGGGCAGGCAGTGGAGGAATACCGCATCAGGCTTGGCGCCCGCCATCAGCGCGGCGTTCACCTGATAGGGCGCCATGGCCGCCAGCTTCTGCTCGGCATGCGCCTGCCCCATCGATATCCAGGTATCGGTGACGACCACGTCGGCGCCGTCCACCGCCGCCATCGGATCGCGCAGGATCGGCACGGTCAGCCCGCGCTTCAGCGCCGCGTCCAGCACCTCCATCGACGGCTCATAGCCCGTCGGGCAGCCGGCACGCACCTCGAAGCCCATCAGGCTTCCCGCCTCGATGATCGAATGGAGCACGTTGTTGCCGTCGCCCAGCCACGCCCAGCGCGTGCCGGCCAGCGCCTTGCGATGCTCGATCACGGTCAGCATGTCCGCCATGATCTGGCAGGGATGGCTGTGATCGGTCAGGCCGTTGATCACCGGCACGGTGGCATGTTCCGCCATCTCGATGATCTTGGCGTGATCGTCCGTGCGGATCATGATCGCATCGACGAAGCGCGAAAGTACCCGCGCCGTATCGGCGATCGTCTCGCCCCGGCCCAGCTGCATCGATCCCGCGTCCATCACGATGGTGGTGCCGCCCAGCTGGCGCATCGCCATGTCGAAGGACACGCGGGTCCGCGTCGAATTCTTCTCGAAGATCATCGCCAGCGTGCGGCCGGCCAGCGGCGCATCCGCATCCGCCCTGCCCTTCGGCCAGCCGGCGCGCGCCGCCTTGCGGTCGATCGCGTCGTTCAGCATCGCCGCGATCGCATCCCCGCCGGCATCGGCGAGGTCCAGGAAATGCCGGCTCACGCGGCGGCCGGCGGAGTGTAGCTCCGCGCGCCTTCCGAAAGCTTCTGGATGCATTCCTCGATATGGCTGTCGTCGATCACCAGCGGCGGCAGCACGCGGAACACGTTTTCGCCCGCCGCCACCGTCAACAGGCCATGATTATCGCGCAGATGGGCGACGAAATCGCGCGATACCGCCGGCTCCTTCATCTTGATGCCGAGCATCAGCCCCTTGCCGCGAATCTCCTCGAACAGGTGATCGTGGTTGGGCATCAGCTGCTCGAACGCCTGGCGCAGCCGCTCGCCCATCCTGGCGACATGATCCAGGAAGCCGGGCTCCAGCATCACGTCGAGGATCGCCTGCCCGGCCGCCATCGCCAGCGGATTGCCGCCATAGGTGGAGCCGTGGGTGCCGATCACCATGCCCTTGGCCGCCTCTTCCGTGGCGAGGCAGGCGCCCAGCGGGAAGCCGCCGCCTATACCCTTGGCCGCGGTCAGGATATCGGGGGTGATGCCGTAATGCTCATAGGCCCACATCTTGCCGGTGCGGCCATAGCCGCACTGGATTTCGTCGAGGATCAGCAGCAGGCCATGCTCGTCGCACGCCTTGCGCAGCCCCCGGATGAATTCGGGCGTGCCCGCCGTCATGCCGCCTTCGCCCTGCACCGTCTCCACGAGGAAACCGGCCGTCTCCTCGTCGATCGCGGCAAGCGCCGCTTCGAGATCGTTGAACTTCACATAGGTGAAGCCGGGCAGCAGCGGTTCGAAGCCGTCGCGCATCTTGGGCTGATCGGTCGCGCTGATCGCGCCCAGCGAGCGGCCGTGAAAGGCGTTCTTGAAGGTTATCAGCTTGTGCCGCTGGGGGTTGCCGTTGGCATAATGATAACGGCGCGCCGTCTTGATCGCGCATTCGATCGCCTCGACGCCCGAATTGGTGAAGAACACCGTGTCGGCAAAGCTGTTGTAGACGATGCGCTGCGCCAGCGCCTCGCCTTGCGGGCTGCCGTAGAGGTTGGAGACGTGCATCAGCGTCGCCGCCTGATCCTGAATCGCCCTGGTCAGATGCGGATGGCCATGGCCGAGCGCGTTGACGGCGATGCCGGCCGCGAAATCCAGATAGCGTTCGCCTTTCTCGCCGATCAGGTAGCAGCCCTCGCCTCGCACCGGCCGCACGCCGCACCGCGGGTAAACGGGCATGAGCGGGGTGATGGCCATCGAAACTGCTCCTTTCGCGAGAAAAAGGTCGGGAAAACTCCGGAAACGCAAAAAGGCGGCCCTGTCCGGCCGCCTTGTTCGGAACGGGCTTTTATCGCCGCCTCGCGGCCGCGACAACCCCTTGTCGATTCGCCGTTCGCGGAACGGCTTGGGCTAGTTCTTCAGCTTCCAGCCGCGGGCCAACAGCACATAGCAGATGGCGCCCAGCGCGGCGTTCACCGCCAGCAGCGCCGCCGCGCCGATCAGGATCGGCGAATCGGCGATGCCGATGAAGCCGTAGCGGAAGCCCGAGATCACGTAGAAGAAGGGGTTGGCATGGCTGATCTTCTGGAAAGCCGGGGCCAGCGCCTCGACCGAATAGAAGGTGCCCGAAAGCAGCGACAGCGGCTGCACCACGAAATTGGTGACGGCGGCCGCATGATCGAACTTCTCCGCCCAGATCGACGTCAGCACGCCCAGGAAGGAAAGCAGCGCCGATCCCATCAAGCCGAACCACACCACCGCCCAGAAATGCTGGGGCAGCACCTCGACGCCCGGCCAGAAGCACATGGCGAGCCACACCGCCAGGCCCACCAGCACCGCGCGCGTCATCGCCGCGGAAACCAGGCCGAACAGCACTTCGCCCGGCGACAGCGGCGGCATCAGATAATCGATGATCGTGCCCTGCATCTTGCCCACCAGCAGCGAGAAGCTGGAATTGGCGAAGGCATTGTTCATCATGCCCATCACGATCAGGCCGGGCGCGATGAAATTGGCGAAGGGTTCGCCCATCACCGAACGGCCGCCACCGCCCAGCGCGACCGTGAAAATCACCAGGTAGAGAAGCGTCGTCACGGCCGGCGCCCAGATCGTCTGGAGCTGGACCTTGAAGAAACGCCGCACCTCCTTGATATAGAGGGCGCGCAATCCTCCCCAGTTGACGAACGGGATCACCGGCACGCCGGGGGCGGAGCGCACCAAGTTTTCGGGCTGGTCGATCATGGGACATGCGCCTATCGACTGGCGAGCCCCACCGCAAGCGGGGCGAGAGTTAAGGACGACGAATGGCCTGGACGGACGAACGGATCGATCAGCTGAAGCGCCTCTGGGAGGCGGGCAACACCGCGAGCCAGATCGCCGAGGAACTGGGCGGGGTCAGCCGCAATGCGGTGATCGGCAAAGCCCATCGCCTCGGCCTGCAATCGCGCCCGTCGCCGGTGCGCGGCGGGGATTCCAGCGCGGCCGATGCCGCGCCCAAGGCCGCCGCGCCGAAGGCCGAGCCTGCGGCGGCCGCGCCTCCGCCTCCGCCTCCGGCGGCGCAGCCGGCTCCCCCGCCGGTCGCCAAGGCCGCTCCGCCCGCTCCGGCACCCACGCCGGCGCCCACAGCCGCCGCGCCTGCCGCTCCGGCCGCCCCGCAGACGGTGTTCCGCTCGATCGGTCCGGGCGGCTTCCAGCGCCAGTCCCCCGGCGAGCAGCAGGCCCCCTCCACGCCCGCCCCGCCCCGCCGGCTGGTGCCTGCCAAGCCTTCGGCCGAGGTTGCCGGCAAGACGAGCCTGCTCGACCTCAACGACAAGATCTGCAAATGGCCGATCGGCCATCCGGGCGAGCCGGATTTCCATTTCTGCGGTGAGCCGATCAATCCGGGCTTCCCTTATTGCCTGGATCATTGCTCGGTGGCCTATCAGGCGCAGCTTCCGCGCCGCGATCGCCGTCCGCCGCCGCCCATGCCCTATGGCGGCCCGCGCGTCCGCTAAAGGGATCGATATCCGATCAGAGATGAAGGGGCGGCCACGCAAGCGGCCGCCCCTTCATGCTTGCAGATCATATTGCTTGAAGAGGTCGTAGAGCGTCGGCCGGCTGATGCCGAGCAGCTTGGCGGCGTTGGAAACATTGCCCTCCGTTCGCGCCAGCGCCTGCCGGATCGCCCGGCGATCGGCCATCTCGCGCGCGGCCTTCAGGTTTATCAGCTCCGCATTGTCGGCCATATCGAGATCGAGATCGGCGGCCGTCAGCAGCTTGCCCTCGGCCATGATCACGGCCCGCTTCATCCGGTTCTCCAGCTCGCGGACATTGCCGGGCCAGGTCCAGTCGTTGAGCGCCGCCAGCGCGTCCGGCGCGAAACCGCGCACCGCAGGATTCATCTCCTTGGCGAAGCGGGTCAGGAAATGCTTGGCCAGCAGCGTGGCATCGCCATGCCGCTCCGCCAGGGTGGGGATGCGGACCACGATCTCGGCCAGCCGGTAGTAAAGATCCTCGCGGAAGCTGCCGGCGGCGATCATCGCTTCCAGGTCCTGATGCGTCGCGCAGACGATTCGCGTGTCCACCGGGATGGTCCGCCGGCTGCCGATCCGCTCGATCACCCGCTCCTGCAAGAAACGCAGCAGCTTCACCTGGAGCGGCAGCGGAATGTCGCCCACCTCGTCGAGGAACAGGGTGCCGCCCTCGGCCAGCTCGATCTTGCCCTCGGTGGTCTTGACCGCGCCGGTGAAGGCGCCCTTCTCGTAACCGAACAGCTCGGCTTCCAGCAGATTTTCCGGGATCGCCGCGCAGTTGATCGCCACGAAGGTGCCCTTGGCGCGATCGCTGGCATTGTGCAGGCCGCGCGCCAGCAATTCCTTGCCGGTGCCGCTCGCCCCCAGCAGCATCACCGAGACATTGGCGTTGGCGACGCGCTCGATCGTGCGGGCGACCTTCAGCATCTCCGGCGCCGCGGTCACGATGCTGCCGAGCACGGTCTGCCCGCCGGCGCCGGACGCGGCCAGCCGGGCATTCTCCTGCTCGATCGCGTGCAGGTGGAAGGCGCGGGCCACGATCAGCCCCAGCGTGTCGATGTCCACCGGCTTCTGGTAGAAATCATAGGCGCCCGATGCGATCGCCCGCAGCGCGCTCGCCCGCGCGCCGTGGCCGGATGCGACGATCACCTTGGTGTCGGGCTTCAGCCGCAGGATTTCCTCCAGCGTGGCGAAGCCTTCGCTCACCCCGTCGGGATCGGGCGGCAGGCCCAGGTCCAGCGTCACCACCGCCGGCTCCATCGCGCGCAGGGCATCGATCGCGGCGGTGCGATCGCCCGCGACGATGACGTCATAATCCTCATAGGCCCAACGGAGCTGCCGCTGGAGCCCCTCGTCGTCCTCGACGATCAGCAGGCGTGGTTTGTCGGTCATCTGGCTCATGATGGTTCCAAGGCATTAACGAATCGGTCGGGCCGCGCGGTGATCTGCATCACTGGCAGCACGATGGAAAAACGGGTGCCGGCGCCCTCCCGGCTTTCCACCTCCAGCCGCCCGCCCATGGCGGCGATCAGGCTCCGCGCCTCGAACGCACCGATGCCGAAGCCGCCGGGCTTGGTCGAGGCGAAGGGCTTGTAGAGCCGCGTCCGCACGAATTCGGCCGACATGCCCTGCCCCCTGTCGACCACGGAGATCACTGCCTCTAGGCCGCGCCGCTCGATATGGAGCCAGACCGGCTCGCCCGGCTGGCTGACGTCGATCGCATTCTGCACGATGTGGCCCAGCGCCTGTTCCAGCCGGGGCGGATCGGCCGCGGCCACGATCTCCTCGCTGCCTTCCACCCGCACCGGATGCTGGTGCGCGCGCGATGCCACCACACCTTCGGCCAGCGCCCGCAGCGCCACCGGGCGGGGTTCCGCCGGCCGGCCGGTATTGTGCTGGGAAAGCCGGGCGAGCAGATCGTTCATCTTCGCGGTGGAGCTGCGCAGCGTCGCGATCATGTCCGCCCGGAAATCGGGATTGTCGGCATGCCGCTCCGCATTGCGCGTCAGCAGGCTGAGCTGGCTCACCAAATTCTTGATATCGTGCATGATGAAGGCGAAGCGGCGGTTGAACTCGTCGAACCGGCGCACCTCGTTCAGCGCCTCCTGCCCCCGCGCCTCCGCCAGATAGCTTGCGACCTGCCGGCCGGCAACGCGCAGCAGATCGAAATCCTCCCAGTCCAGCCCCCGCTCCACGCGCGGACGGGCCAGCAGGACGATCCCGACGAGCTGGTCGTAATGAATGAGCGGCACGCCTGCCCAGGCGCGCTGTTCCGCCAATATCCATTCCGGCATCGTCGCCGCTTCCTCGCCGTCGGGGTGGGCGCGGACGTCCTCGAAATCGAGGATGCGGCCGCTCGCCTCCACCAGGCGGACGAAGGCGGCGTCGGCGGCGACGCTGGGCACGTCCATGGTCGGCCAGTTCCACTGCGCGACCAGCATCAGCCCGCCGCTGCCGTCCGGCCCCAGCAGCATGCCCGCCGGCGCCTCCATGATGTCCGCGATCGCCTGGATCACCCGCACGTCCAGCGGATCGGCGCCTTCCTCGGGCCGGCCGATCGTATCGGTGAAGCGCATCCATTCCACGCGATAATCGTAGCGATGCTGGAACAGGTGCTTGGCGATCTTCACCTTCAGCCAGGCCCGGATACGCCCGATCGGCAGGAACACGATGGCCGCCACCGACATGCCGAACACGACCGTCACCTGCGCAAGCTGCGCATAATCCCCGCCGATCAGCTCGATCAGGCGAGCGACGATCACCATCGCGATCAGGTAGAAGCCGATCGCCATCAGCGACAGCGACTGGAAGGTCACGGCGCGCGATATCCGCATCCGCCAGCGCGTGTTCCGCCGGCTGGCCAGCGCGAAGAGCGGCGTGAGCAGCGGCATGATGATGCCCCGCCCCTCGTAGAGCGGAATCGGCCAACTCTGGCCCAGATAGGCTACGGTGTAGAGGTTGAGATCGTAGATCCACATCGCCGCCAGCGCGATCATCGGCAGGCGGATGCCCCAGCGAGCGTCTGGCGTGGCGGCGGTGTAGAGGTTGTGGACGAGCACCAGCGCGCCCACCGCGAAGCTCATCCGCAACAGCAGGACCGCGAAGAACAGGGCGGCCGCCGTCGTCGGCGACGAGGGAACGAGGTGCCCGACCAGAAGATCGACCAGGATCTGCGCGCAGCCGACCCCCACCAGCACCCCATAGAGGCCGATGATCGCGGACCGCATCGCCAAGCCGGTGCCCAGGCGCAGCAGCCCGAACATGAAGCCGAGCCAAGCCAGGTTGCGCGCCGTTTCGCCGATGCTGGCCGCCTGCGAGCCCGGCCCCATCAGCGCCACCGCCGCCGCCCACACCGACGTCAGCGCAAAAGCGGCCATCAGCGCCCGCCGCTGCATCCCGCCGCGCGGCCGCCAGACCTGCCATAGCGCAAGCGCCATGAACAACGCCGCGGCAATGCCGTGGCCCCAGACGCCGACAGCGTCAATCATCCCCACCCAGCTCCTCTCCGGGCATATGTGCCCGAACCTCAGGCCCGATGAATAGCAAGAAATGCCGCGCGAAGGAAAAGCCCATCGCAAGGAGCCCGATCATCCCATGGCCGCCGGCCTTCGATGCGCGGCCACAATTCGCAAGATCAGCGGCCGGAAAAGTTCGGTGATCCGCTATCGCCGAAATTGACAAATAAATCCTGAACCATGCTATCGCTCATCGGAACGGGAGTGCCGCCCCAGTTGTTCCTGGGAGGGACATCGCCCGCGAAGGCCGGTGAAGTCGTGTAGCAGCAGGAGGTTTATGAGCGCGCCGCACAAGATCACACCGGTCATCCTCTCCGGAGGGTCCGGCACGCGGCTCTGGCCCCTGTCCCGCTCCATCCGGCCCAAGCAGTTGCTGAACCTGACGGCGGATCGCTCGATGCTCCAGCTCACGGCCGCCCGCGCCGAGGATGACAGCCGGTTCGATCCGCCGATCATCGTCGCCAACGAAGCCCATGCCGACGAGATCGAACGCCAGCTCGCGGATGTCGGCATCCGCCCGCAATCGCTGATCCTGGAGCCGGTTGCGCGCAATACCGCCCCCGCGATCGCGCTGGCGGCGCTCTCGGTGGCACCCGATGCCGTCCTGCTGGTGATGCCCAGCGATCATGTGATCGGCGATGTTCAGGCTTTCCACGCCGCGATCACCGATGCCCTGCCGCTGGTCGAGCAGGGCTGGCTCGCCACCTTCGGCATCGCGCCCGATGGGCCGGAAACCGGCTATGGCTACATCAAGGCGGGCGCGGAGCTCGCCCCCGGCATCCGCAAGGTGGACAGCTTCGTCGAAAAGCCGGACCGGGCCACCGCCGAGGCCTATCTCACGGAAGGCAGCTATGCCTGGAACGGCGGCATCTTCCTGTTCCGGGCCGACGCCTATCTGGCCGCCCTCGCCGAACACGCGCCCGCGATCGCAGAGGCCGCCAGAGCCGCCATGGCCGGCGCCACCAGGGCCGGCCCGCGCATCCATCCGGCGGTGGAGGCGTTCCGCGCCTCGCCTTCCGACTCGATCGACTATGCCGTGATGGAGAAGGCCGATCGCGTCGCGGTGGCACCGGTCAACATGGGCTGGTCCGACGTGGGAAGCTGGGATGCGCTCCATGCCATCACCAGCCGCGACGATGCCGGCAATTGCCACCATGGCGAGGTGATCGCGCTCGATACCAATAATTGCCTGTTCCGCACCGATGGCCCGCTGGTGGCCGCGGTGGGCGTCAGCGACCTGATCGTGGTGGCGACGGACGATGCGGTGCTCATCCTCCCGCGCGGCGCAAGCCAGGACGTCCGCCGCATCGTCGACGAGCTCAAGCGCACCGGCCACATAACGCTGGACCGCAAACGCTAGAATTTTCCTGCCGGAACGATTGCCGGATTTCGATGTGCCGCGCCAGGCGGGGGAAAACGAGCGCTTAGCCACCCTCCCTCGTCCTTCCCGCGAAGACGGGAGCCGCACACTCGCGCGGCTACTCCATTGCCTCGAACGCCATCGGCTCAATCCAGCCAGCCATTGCCAGTCTTAGGCGCTTTGATAAGCGTCGATGAAATGGTAGATTTCCGCGATGATCTTCTGGCTGCTCTTTGCCTTCGACGCGGTGATGACGGCGGTATTGCTGTTCTTCTTTACCATCGGCATCGCGGATCGATCCGTTTCGGCATCGAATATCGGCCTGTGGCTGCTGCTTCTTGGCGTGGCGGCGGCCTTTCTACTGGGCGGCCTCGCGCTCAAGCGCCGGGCGCATGACCGGATCGGCGCCGCACTGCTCCTGCTGCCGGCGCTGCCGGGCCTGGCCTATCTCGCGTTCGTGCTGATGATGGTGGTGATGCAGCCGCGCTGGAACTGAGTCGCCGCCGTAGCCCCCCTCAATCGCCCGCGAACACGAAGGGTGTCAGCCCCCTTTCCCGATCGTTGAGCAGCAGGGCGCGGCCGATCGGCGGTTCTGCCCGCTGCGGGCAATCCAGCCGGGTGCAGCGGCGGCACCCCATCCCGACTGGCACCGCCGCCCCGGCAAGATCCACTCCGCGCGCATGGACCACCGCCGCCGCATGTTCGGCGGCGACGCCGATCCCGATGGCGAACTCCGCCCGGATACCCTGCGGCGAGCGCACTTGCGACCGCACCGTCCGCGCCAGCGTGAACCAGCGCCCGCCATCCTCCAGCGCGACGAGCTGGCGCACGATCTCCCCCGGCCGGTCGAAGGCGTGATGGACGTTCCACAACGGGCAGCGCCCCGGCGCGGTCACGAGCGGCGATGCCGACGCCCCGGCATAGCGCTTCGACGCCTGCCCCGCCCGATCGATCCGAATCATGAAGAAGGGCAGCCCGCGCGCGCCGACGCGCTGCAGGGTGGTCAGCCGATGCGCCACCATCTCGAAGCCCGCGCCAAAACGGCGCTGCAACAACTCCAGATCGTAACCGGTGGCCTCGCACGCCCGGAGGAAGCGTCCGTAAGGCATCATCAGCCCGGCGGCGAAATAGGAGGTGACGGTGCGGCGGAACAGCCGTTCGGCGACCCGGTCGCCAAAGGCCGCGCCGGCCACCAGCGCCTCGATCTCCGCCCGCGCCTCCAGCTGGGCGAGCTGGAACGCCGCCTGGAAGGTGCGCGATGCCGGGTCCAGCATCTCCGACAGCTGCACCTGCCGGGCATGAAGGTCGAGCCGCCGCAACCGATCGGGCATCGCATCGACCGGCAATATACGGATCGCCAGCTGGTGCTTCACGCGCAGCCGATCGACGATCGCGCCGTAAAGGTCCCCCGCCCCCAGCCGCAGCTCGTCGGCCAGCGCCTCGGCGGCCGCGTCCAGATCGGGATAATGGTTGCGCCAGCGTTCCGTCTCGCGGCGCACCGCCGCAAGCGCGCCATTCTCCTCCTCCGCCAGCCCCGCGCCCGCGTCACGCAGCCGATCGAAGGCGCGGGCGAAGGCTTCCGCGCCGCCGGGGGCCGCCGCCAGCCATTCCGCCAGCTCCGCCCGATCGATGCCGAGGTCCGCGAACAGCGGGTCGGCCAGCCTGCGCCGCATCGCATCCGCCCCGCCGCCCGGCTCGTCGGCGGTCAGCATCCGGGGATCGAGGTCGAACCGATCCCCCAGCCGCAGCATCAGCGCCGCCGTCAGCGGCCGCTGGTTGCGCTCGATCAGGTTCAGGTAGCTGGCCGATATGTCGAGCGCCTCGGCCATGGCCTGCTGGGTGAGGCCAGTCGTGCGCCGCAGCCGCCGCACCGCATGCCCCGCGAAGATCTTGCCGTCGGCCATGACCGCTCCCACCCGTCCCGCCTTTGTAAATATATTACCGATTTACTTCTATCGGCACTTATCCGTCCACCCCTTTACGCGATAATCGGCCTGCCCACCCTCGCGGATCACGGGAATTCCTTCCAATTGACGGGACATCGCCGGGTCATCCCCCGGAGTTCGGATTGTAAAGGAAATTACCAATGGTCGATTTCACCGATCTCGTTGCCGCCCCGGAGGGCCGGTTCGACGGCATCCGCCGCACCTATTCGCCCGCCGATGTCGCACGGCTTCGGGGATCGGTGGCGATCGAGCATACGCTGGCGCGGCGCGGCGCGGAGAAGCTCTGGGCCTCGCTCCGGTCCGAACCCTATATCAACGCGCTGGGCGCGCTTACCGGCAACCAGGCGATGCAGATGGTCCGCGCCGGGCTGAAGGCGATCTACCTGTCCGGCTGGCAGGTCGCGGCGGATGCCAACACCGCCGGCGCCATGTATCCCGATCAGTCGCTCTATCCGGCCAATGCCGGGCCGGAGCTTGCCCGCCGGATCAACCGCACCCTCCAGCGCGCCGACCAGATCGAACATAGCGAGGGCGGCGCCAAGCGCGACTGGTTCGTGCCGATCGTCGCCGATGCGGAGGCCGGCTTCGGCGGCCCGCTCAACTGCTTCGAGATCATGAAGGCCTATATCGAGGCCGGCGCCGCCGGCGTCCATTTCGAGGACCAGCTGGCTTCTGAAAAGAAGTGCGGCCATCTGGGCGGCAAGGTGCTGATCCCCACGCAGGCGCATATCCGCAATCTCCAGGCCGCCCGGCTGGCGGCGGACGTGTGCGGCGTGCCCACCGTGCTGGTGGCGCGCACCGACGCGGAAAGCGCGAAGCTCATCACCTCGGACGTAGACGAGCGCGACCATGAATTCCTGACCGGCGAACGCACGCCGGAAGGCTTCTTCCGCCTGAAGGACGGCACCGGCGTCGATCATTGCATCAAGCGCGGCATCGCCTTCGCCGAACATGCCGACCTGCTGTGGTGGGAAACCAGCCATCCCAATCTGGAGGATGCCAAGCGCTTTGCCGAGGCCGTGCAGAAGGCCCACCCCGGCAAGATGATGGCCTACAACTGCTCGCCCAGCTTCAACTGGGAGGCGAAGCTGGACAAGGACACCATCGCCCGTTTCCAGCGCGAACTGGGGGCCATGGGCTACAAGTTCCAGTTCGTCACGCTGGCGGGCTTCCACAGCCTGAACCACGGCATGTTCGAGCTGGCGCGCGGCTACAAGGACCGCGGCATGGCCGCCTATTCCGAGCTGCAGCAGGCGGAATTCGCCAGCGAGGCGCAGGGCTACACCGCGACCCGCCACCAGCGCGAAGTGGGCACCGGCTATTTCGACCTGGTGGCCGAGGCGGTCTCGGGCGGCATGGCATCGACCACGGCGCTGAAGGAATCGACCGAAGCCGATCAGTTCGCCGTCGCGGCCGAATGATCGCACCACAGGATGAAAGGAGAAGCGTGATGACCGAACCCACCCGGAGCCGTGCCGTCTTCTCGACGGAGGATTTCCAGCTGCTGAAGGAAGCGGTGGCCCATTATATCAAGGCGGTTCAGGACAAGCCTGAATCCGTGAAATACAGCAACCTCTATCATCGCCTCGGCCGGCTTAGCTGAGGCACCAACGGGCTTTTCCTGGGGAGGAGAAGGCGCCCGCCGCGGGAGAAATCCCCGGCGGGCGTTTCCGCGTCACGGCTGCTGCCGCCAATGCCTCTTGAGGAAGGCCGCCAGCTTCGCCGTCTGCCGGGCATCCAGCGAAACCGCCTCGCCCAGCGCCGGCGCCTTGGGCCAGCCGGCATCGGCGATCGTCAGCCCTTCGGCCGAGCGTGTCCCCGCATAGCGCGGGATGACATGATAATGAACATGAGGATCGACCATCATCAGCATGAGATAATTGATCTTCTCATAGGTGACGGCGCGTTTCAGCGCCGCCTCGATATCGGCGCTCACGGTGCCAAGCTCGGCATAAGCGGCGGCCGGCAGCGATCCGAACGCCTTGGCCTCGCCGCGCGCGGCCAGCACCAGGCTGCCCAATGTCGGCTGATCGGGCCGCAGCAACACCACCCAATGGCGATAATCGGCGATCAGGGTGGCCGGATAGCCGAAGCGCAGGATGGTATCGTTCATGCCAGCCACGACCGTATCTCCCGCCCGCGCGCCTGGGCAAGCATCGCTTGGCCGAGCTGGACGAGATGGACGACGAACGAGATCACCGTCCACCACGCCACCGCGATCAGGCCGATATCGGGGCGCTGGAACAGCATGGAGACGAACAGGATCACCATGTTCGGGTTGCGCCGCGCGGTTATCAGGCGGAAATCGGAATCGACCTTGCGCCATACATGGATGTGCATGCCGAAGCGGCGGATGAACTCGCCCTCCACCAGCCGCTGCAGCACATAGACGCCGACGATCACGGCCAGCAGCGTCCACAGCATATCCGCGCCGATCGGCCGGCCATAGGCCGTCAGCCCCACGCCCCACGCCCACCACCAGAAGGGTGGATGGACGAGATCGATGCCATGATCGAACACATTGCCCCACCATGAGGATGTGATAGTGCAGCGGGCGAGCTTGCCATCCACCGTGTCCAGCACCATGAACACCAG
Organism: Sphingomonas sp. MM-1; assembly: GCF_000347675.2. Classification (NCBI taxonomy): domain Bacteria; kingdom Pseudomonadati; phylum Pseudomonadota; class Alphaproteobacteria; order Sphingomonadales; family Sphingomonadaceae; genus Sphingomonas; species Sphingomonas sp. MM-1. The sequence goes on from NC_020561.1 coordinate 464,128, forward strand.
CCCCATCGCCATGCCCGACCAGTAGTGGCCGTGCCAGAAGGCGATCGTCGCCGCCACGCACAGCGCGGCGCCCAGCGCCGTCACCATGTTGGGCGTCATGCCGATCCGCGCCGCAATCCGCGTCGCCACCAGCGCCCATTCCGGCCAGAGATATTTGGTCAGCAGGTCGGTCACGCCCTTATAGGCGCCGAAATAGCTGGCGCGCTCGGCCGCCTTCACGGTCGCCGGCGTCAGCGGCATGGCGAACGGGGTTTCGCGCTTGCGCAGCTCCTCGTTCACGATCGCCGCCCCGTCCTCATAGGCCGTCAGGCGCAACGCACCCGCATCGGCCAGCGGCCGGCCTTCCGCCATCGCCCGCGCCACCGCCGCGCGCTCCGCCGCGTCACGGACATGCGCGATCACCGGCACGCCGCCGATCGTCAGCACCGCGCCAGGCTGCCCGGCATGATAGCGCAGCCAGGGCGGATCGAACACGAAGGCGCGGTTCACCAGCACCGCCGGTGCCCCTTCCGCCGCATCGCCGAACGGCAGCTTCGCCGCCTTCGCCATCCGGCGAGTGCGTTCGTCTATCGTCATGCCCCAGATGCGGGTGGGATTTTCGCCGACGAGGTGAATCGCCGGATGGGTATCGGGCAAGGGGCGGATCCTGTGCTGGAAAGGAAAGCCCCTAGATATCGCAACGCGCCCGCGGTTCAACGGCGCTCATGCCTTTTCCTTTCGCCGCCGTATCGCAACCGGCAGAAGCGACAAGGGATATCTCGCAAGCGCGGGCCACTTGCTCTATTGCGCGTCCATCCATGTCGACGCCTGCCCCCCTCCGCCGCGGATCGATCCGCGCCATCCTGCTCAACACCGGCTGGATGCTGGGCGGCAAGGGCTTCGGCGCGGTGCTCAGCCTCATCTATCTGGCCATCGTCACGCGCTCGCTCGGCCTCGACGGGTTCGGCCAGTTCTCGCTGGCGCTGGGCGCCGGCCAGGCATCGGCGACGATCGTTTCGTTCCAGAGCTGGCAGATCATTGTCCGCTACGGCATGCGCTACGTCCATGAAGGGCAGAGCGATGCGCTCGCCCGCCTGGTGCGATTCGCCATCACCATCGATATCATCGCAGCCTTCGTCGGCGTGGCGCTGGTCATCGGCGGAACCCTGCTGCTGGCCGGCCGCTTCGGCTGGACGGACAGTTTCGCCTGGCAGGCGATCGGCACCAGCGCCGTGCTGGTCCTTTCGACGCATTGGACGCCGATCGGCGTGCTCCGCCTGCACGATCGCTTCGCCGCCGCCACCTTTGCCGAGGCGGTGACGCCATCGGCCCGCTGCATCGGGGCGCTCATCGTCTGGCTCACCACGCCCAGCGTGATCGCCTATCTGGCGGTGTGGGCGGTGGCGGAGGCGCTGACGGCGCTCGCTTACTGGTATGCCGCGCACCGCGTCCAGCCGTTCCGTTGGCCCCAGGGACGCATCCGGGACATCGTCGCGGAAAATCCGGGCATCGGCCGCTATGCCATGTTCACCAATCTCACCTCGATGCTGGGGCTGGGCAGCAAGGAATTCGCCGTCCTCATCATCGGCCTGGTGATCACGCCGGCCGCCGCCGGCAGCTTCCGCCTCGCCCAACAGCTCGCGCAGGGGCTGGCCAAGCTTTCCCAGCTGCTGGGCCGGGCGATCTTCCCGGAACTGGTCCGCAGCCATACCACCGCCGGCAACGAGGCGTTCGATGCGCTGCTCGCCCGCACCCTGCGGATGACGGCGATCGGCGGCGGCATCGTCTTCGTGCTGCTGCTCACCATCGGCAAGCCCGCGATCGGCCTGATCGCCGGCAAAGAGTTCCTGTCGGCCTATCCCGTGCTTCTGGCGCTCGGATCGGCCGCCGCCGTGGATTTCGCCGCCGTCGGCTTCGAACCGGCGCTGACGGCGATGGGCCGCGCCGATCTCGCGCTCAGGGTCCGCATCGTCTCCACGCTGATCCTCGTGGCGCTTCTGGCGGTCCTGCCGCAATATTTCGGGGTGATCGGCGCCGGTGTCGCGGTGCTGATCGCATCGATCATCACCTTCATCCTGATGTGGCGCACATTGCTGCGCCATCGGCGGCCTGAGCGTAATATGGGACCGGCCGAGTCGCCGGGAATCCGGGGACAATAGTCTCGCAAGCGCAGGCGGCGCATAATGGCGCCGATCGGGAGGGAGGCTCGAAAATCATGCGTGAAACAGGGGTATCGAACGCACGGCCGCGCCTGATGGCGCCGTTGTTCCTGGCCGTGATCGCCAGCGCCTGCGTCGCCCCGGCCCCGGCGCCCGCGCCGGCCAGGATCTCGCAGACGCCCGTCGGCCCGCCGCAGCCCCGCACCGCGCCGTTGCCCGCGCCTGTCGTTCCCCACCCGCCGGCCGGGCTCGAAGCCCGCATCGCCACGCTGGGGCAAAGCTTCGCCGGCAGCGTTGGCATCGCGGTGCGCGATGTCTCCACCGGCTGGGCAGTCAGCTACAACGCCCAGCGGCCGATGCCGCAGCAGAGCGTCAGCAAGCTCTGGGTATCGATGGCGGTGCTGGACGCCGTCGATCGCGGCACGATCAGCCTGTCGGAACCCGTCACCGTCCGGCGCGACAACCTGACCGTGTTCCACCAGCCGGTCCGCGCGATGATGGGCGCCAACGGCTTCGCCACCACTTATGGCGCGCTGATGCGCATCGCCCTCACCCAGAGCGACAATACCTGCAACGACATGCTGCTGCGCCGGGTCGGCGGGCCGGACGCGGTGCGGGGCATGATCCTGCGCAAGGGCCTGGGCCGCATCGCTTTCGGCCCCGGCGAAACCCTGCTGCAAAGCGGGATCGCCGGTCTCGAATGGCGGCCGGAATATGCGCAGGGCAACGGCTTCCAGGTGGCCCGCGCCGCCTTGCCCTATGCCCGGCGGCAGGCCGCGATGGACCGTTACCTCGCCGACCCCATGGACGGCGCCACGGCGGAAGCGATCGCGGGTGCGCTGGCCCGGCTCAAGCGCGGCGAGCTGCTCTCGCCCGCCTCCACCCGCTTGCTGCTGACGACGATGGGCGACAGCCGCACCGGCCCGCAGCGGCTGCGCGCCGGCCTCGCGCCGGGCTGGACGCTGGCGCACAAGACCGGCACGGGCCAGGAACTGGGCGGGCTGGCCACCGGCTATAATGATGTCGGCGTCATCACCGCGCCCGACGGCCGCAGCTATGCCGTGGCCGTCATGATCGCCAGCACCCGCCAGCCCATCCCCGTGCGCCAGCGGCTGATGGCCGATGTCGTCCGCGCCGTGGTGGCAAGCCATAGCTGGCTGGGATCGGCGCCCACCATCGCAGCGCAATAACCGCGATGCGATAGCAGGCGCGCCGCAGCCCACGTCGAGGATATTCACGATGCCGAACGAAAGACGGCCCGGAACCGAAGTTCCGGGCCGCAGGAATAGTCCGGCCTCACCGCTGGGGTATAGCCGGACCCGGGTCGCCTCGAGAAACCCTGGAAGGGAGGAAATCTGCCCTTCGAAACTCTTTCGCGGCGCAGCGCCGCTGACAAAAATTTTTCTAGGGCATGGCCGTGAGGGCAAACGTTGGTCTATCGTGAAAATAACGTGAAACCGACTTCGCTCACCCCTCCCCGATTCGTCGTGCGCCTGCACGGGGATTTCCGCATCTCTCAAAGGGATGCGGGGATCGTTACGGACTCGCTGACGCCTTCCAGCCGCAAGGCGCGGGCGCTGCTGGCCATCCTCGCCACCTCGCCCGAACAGCTCGTCAGCCGCGAACGGCTGATCGGCCTGCTGTGGAGCGAGCGCGGCGAGACCCAGGCCAGGGCCAGCCTGCGGCAGACGCTCGCGGAGCTGCGCCGCCTGCCTTATGCCGATGCGCTCCTGATCTCGCGGCGCGAGATACGCCTCGCGCCGACCCTGTTCGAAACCGATGCCGATCGCATTACGGCCTATGCCGCAGCGCAGGATTTCGCGGGGCTGGCCGCCGCACTCACCGATATCGACCGGACGATTCTGGCCGATCTGGAAGGGCTCGATCCCGCCTTCGACGACTGGCTGTTCGTCGAGCGCGAACGCCAGCGCAACCGCCTGGTGGTGGAGGTGCTGGCGGTCGTCGGCGCCGCGTCCGACCCCGAAAGCCTCGGCCATCGCCGCTCCATCCTCAGCGCGCTGCAGCAGGTGGATGGCGGGGACGAGGCGATCGTCCGCCTCGGCCTCTCGCTCGATCATCAGGCTGGCGATCACGCCGCCGTCCATCGCCGCTATCGCCAGTTCCAGGGCGCCCTGAAGCGCGATTACGACGCCCAGCCATCGGCGGAGACGCAGCAGCTCTTCCGCCGGCTGATCTCGGTCGCCCCGGTTGCGCCCGCCGCCGCGACGCCGCCACCCGCCCCGATCGCCGCGCCGACGATCGCGCCGGACAGCGTGCCTCACATCACCGAACGCCACGAGCCGCCGATCATCGTGCTCTCGCCCTTCGTCACCATCGGCGAGGGCGACGACGCGGCGATGGTCGCCCAGATCATGCACGATGATCTGCAGACCGCGCTCGGCGGCTTCCGCGACCTGCGCGTGCTGTCGATCGCGGACCCGACCCCGGAAAGGCTCGCCGCCGTGTGCGGCAGCTCGATCGCCAGCTATGCCTTGGGCGGCACGGCGCGCGCGCAGGATGGCGGCTTCCGCGTCAACCTCCGCCTGACCGCGCTCGATCGCGGCGTGCTCGTCTGGAGCCGCCAGATCACGGTGCAGGCCGCCACGCTCGGCAGCGTGGTGGACGAGCTGGTCGCCAGGATCGCCGGCGCCATCCTGCCGGTCGTGGTGCGCGATATCGGCCAGGCGCTCGATACCACCACCGGCGCGACGCCGGCCTCCAGCTCGCTCTATTTCGGCGCCCGTGCGCGGCTGCTCTCTTCCTCCACGCTGGCCGAAGTGCGCGAGGCGGCGGAGCTGTTCGAGAAGGTGATCGAGGAGGACCCCTCGATCGTCAACGCCCACCTTCACCTCGCCCGCATATACAATACCGATTTCATGCTGCGGCTGGCCGGGCACGATCCCGCGCCGCTGCGCGCCCGCGCCTTCGAGCTCAGCCTGCGCGCCGCCGCGCTCGATCCCGCCAACGGCCATGTCCATTCGCGGCTCGGCTGGTGCTATCTCCGGCGCGGCGACATCACGCAGGCGGTGCGCCGCTTCGAAAATTCGGTGGAGATCGGCCCCTATCACGCCGATGGCCTGAACGAAGCCGGTTTTGGCCTCTGCCACCTCGGCCTGCTCGATCGCGCGGGGGAGCTCATCAAGCGCGCGTTCGAGCTCAACCCCTTCCCGCCCGACGAATATTTCTCCGATGTGGCCGTGCTGGCGATGCTGCGCGGGGAGCATGACGAGGCCGAGGCCCAGTTCGAGATTTCGCGCGATCCCGCCATCCATTACCAGGCCGTGCGCTGCGCCAATCTGGCGCTCGCCGGCCGGATGGACCGCGCCCGCGAGGAAGCGGATATCCTGCGCAAGGCCTTCGCCCCGCTCTGGCACAATCCGATACCGCTCACCGATGCCGATATCGTCGCCGGCATCCATGTCTTCCTGCCGCTGCACGAGGCGGGGCATCGCGACATGTTGGAACGCGGCCTACGCGCGGCCGGCCTCTGCATATCGGCCTAGGGCGGCTTCGCCCGTCGGCTGGCGCAGGCGGCGGAACCATGGTGTTTCGGGCGGCGGCGGACAGGCGACGGGGCGATCAACGCCTTGCGCCAGCCTGTTTACCAGCCGCTCCGCATCGCGCCGCTTGCGGCTGATCACCCGGTCCGGCGCCGGCATCTCCCGCCCGGCGCGTTCCCGGAACAGCGCCGCCAGCCGATCCCAATTGCGATCGCGGAAGTTCAGGCGATCGGCGATCCGCAGCACGAGCCGCCTGTCGGCATCCGGCCAGTTCCGCGTGCAGGCGCCGACATCCACCAGCGCCACCGTCAGCGGGCGATGCGCCAGAGCGGGCGGCGCGTGGCTCACCATCACCGCATCGTCGCGCTCAATCAGCCCGGATCGATAGGCGCGGAATATCGCGCCCACGCCGATCATGCCGCAGGAATGAAGCTCCGCCGCGCGGATCGCCCCCAGGCTCGCCGCGCCCAGCACCGGCACGCCTTCCGCCAGCGCCGCCAATATCTCCTTGTGCCACACGCTCGGCCGCGTTTCGAAAATGCCGTCCACCAGCCCGATCGCGCGGGGCCGTTCGGCCAGCGCCCGCACGATATCGCCGCAGGCCGCCGGCGGGCGCAGCGCGATTCCGGGGGGAATCGGCTTGCCGCTCCCCCACAGGCTCGGCCCGGCAAAGAGGATCGCATCCCTCATGCGAAGGCCGACGGCCGTTCATGATCGCCGAAGCCCGGCGCCAACAGCTTCACGGTGGCAAGGCCGCTCGCCCCACCGCCCAGGTCGACGCAGACGATCGCATCCGCCCCCGCATCCCGGCAACGCTCCGTCAGCCGATCGCGCAGTTCCACCGCGTCGCCCGCCACCCAGGGCGGACCGGCGGGAAAGGGCCGCGCGCCATCGGCCTCGAACGCCAGCGTTTCCTTGGCGATCCCCAGCCGCTTTCCGGCCGGATCGCGATAATCCTCGTCCTCCAGATCGTCGCGCGCGCCGGCGATGAACATGATCCGGGCCTGCGCCGCCTCGCCGATGGCCGCCATCAGCGCCGCGGCAGGGTCAGGGTGGCAGGCGGACCCAACGCCCGGCGGCAGGACGAGGGTCGCCGCCCGGTCCATCTCCACCAGCGCGCAATAATAAGCCGGCACGCCGATCCCCTCGCCGATGTCCCACGCCATCAGGCGCAGGCCGGCATGCGCGATGCGGGCCAGCGCCGCGCGGATTCGGCGATCGGGAATGGCGCCAAGGGCGATGCGGGTGGCGCGCTTGGCGGCATGCGGCCGCTCCAGCCAGCGCGCGCGCCCTTCGCGCTCCAGCAATTCCAGCAGCGCCGCCACGATCGCCTCGTCCCGATCGGCGCCGGATGCCAGGCCGTTGCTGCTCTGCCGGATATCGGGCGCCACATCGCGCGCCAGATCCATGGAAACCATTTCCAGCGGCACCGCCATGCCGCCCCCGCCGACCAGATCATGCCCCGCCAGCCATTCGCGCGGGCGATCGCCGTCGAAGAGGCCGGGCTGGCCCGGCGCCATCGGCACACGCGCCCACAAGGCCGCCTCGCGCGCCCGCGCGGGCCGGAAATTGCCGTCGCCTTCGATGGTTTCGGCGCGGTGAAGCTCGATCGATTCCACCAGCGCCGAGATACGCGCGATAGCCGGATGGGCGCCCTTGCCCATCGATACGGCCAGCGAACGCGCCATCGGCCGCACCGCCTGGAACACCGGCAACCCGATCCGGTCGAGCCCGGTCAGGTCGGCCAATCGGGTGATCCCTGCCGCCGCCGCCAACGGACGAAGGCGCGCCAGCATCTCTGCCGGCGCGGCCTTCCGATAATGCTGGGCGGGAACGGTGCGGACCCGCCGCACCGGATCAGTTGTGGTTGCCGCCACCCGCGCTGCCCGGGTCCGCCAGGCCGCGCAGCGTTTCGTGGCTGCCGGCGGGCAGGCGCACCGCGGTAAGGGTCGGGCCGGTGGTGAAGGTCGCTTCCAGTTCGGCGATCGCATCCTGCGCGATCTGGTCGCCCCCCGGCGCCGCGACGAACGATTCCTCAGCCGCGAACACGTAACCGATGGTCACGTTCGGATTGGACGGGTCCGTGACCCGGATCGCATAGCGTGCGGCAGATGAATCCAAAGCTGTCGGCATAGTAAACCCCCTCGTCTTAACCAGGCCTTTGGCTAACAGAACTTAAGATGGACTGCCAGCGTTAAGGATCGCTTAAATCAGCAATACGTCCGTTAAATGACGATCCTTTGATCCATATCGGATGATGCCTGGATCGATTTGCGGCAAGCGCCGCGCTGGCCAGCTTCGGCCGGCGGCACCCCCGCGCCGCCGGCCGGCCCTGGTCAGCGTTCGTAGGCCTTGGGCAGCGCCCCGTCGTTCGCCGTGCGATAACGGTCGCGCAGCTTGTCCTGTCGGGTGCGGAGCGGCTGCTCCACGCCGTCGATCCATACCGAAAGGACGGCCGTGGAAAGCTCCAGCGGATCGCCGTCCCAGATCACCACGTCGGCGCGCCGGCCGGGGCGCAGCGATCCGATCTCGCCGCCCATGCCGATCGCCTCGGCCGGCAGCGAGGTGATGGTGGCAAGCGCCGCGCCCCAATCGAGCCCGGCCGCCCCCGGTATCTTGCCCAGCGCCACCAGATTGCCGGCATATTGCTTCACCTGCCGGGCCTGGCGGGCGTCATTGTCGTTGATCATGCCGATGCCGACGGTGACGCCGGCGTTGCGCAGCCGCCCGATGTTGGACTGGGTGGCCGCCAGCGATTCGAACGAAGCCGGCAAGTCCGCCAGCGCCGAGGCGATGACCGGCACGCCCGCCGCCTTCACCTGCGCCGCCACCGTCCACGCCTCGGTCGCGCCGACCAGCACCAGCTTGAGCGTCGGGAATTCCTTCTTCAGCTCCAGCGCCTGCAATATGTCGCTGCCCCGCTCGACATGGGCGAGAAGCGGCACCTGCCCGTTGACCACGGGCACCAGTGCAGCCGCGTCCGGCCGGGTCAGCAGCGCATCGTCGCCGCGCCTGCCGGCGGCCTGATCCCGCGCCTCGGCCAGCGCGTTGCGGAAGGCGGCATAGGTCGCCGGCCGGCTGCCGCCCGCCTGCGATGCGCCTTCCTCGCCGAACTCGACGAACTGGAACGCCCTGGCCTTGGTGATGGGGCTCATATCCGCGCCCAGATCGATCACCGCGCCCTGGCCGGCGAAGATCGATCCGTCGCTTTCCGGCGCCACCACCGCGCGGGTCACGCCTTCGGCCCGATTGAGCGTGATCGCGCTGGTGCGCGGGTTCACGGCCGGCGCCACGTCCAGCGCGGCGTTGAACGGCGACTTGCCGGCGGATGCGTCGTTGGTCTGGCGCACGCCATCCACCTCGACGATGCCGAGCCGGCTGAACCCGGCGACGAGGCCCGGCGTCACCCATTTGCCCTCGGCGTCGATCACGCGCGCGCCGGCGGGCACGGCCACGCCACGGCCGGCGGCGGCGATGCGGCCGTCGCGCATCACCACGGTGCCGCCGTCCACGGGGCCGGAACCGTCGCCGATGGCGAGCCTGGCATTGGTGATCGCCACGGTCTCGGCCATGGCGGGGGCGAACGGAGCGGCGATCAGCGCCGCCGCGGCGAGCAGGACCGCCTTCACTTCACATCTCCTTCGCCGGGCTGGCCCAGCTCGAAATCGGATACAGGCCGGCGCTTCGGATCCAGCGCGTCATACATCAGCGCCCCGTCGATCCAGACCTTTTCGGGCCGGGTGTAGACGCTCAGCGGATTGCCGTTCCACAACACCACGTCGGCCATCTTGCCCGGCTTCAGGCTGCCCGTCCGGTCGTCGATACCCAGCGCCTTGGCGGCGTTGATGGCAAGCCAGGTCCAGGCCACCTCGTCGGGAATGTCGATGCCCATGCGGCGGCCGGCGGCCAGCGCCTTGGCGGTTTCCTGGTTCAGCCGCTGGATGCCGTTCTCGTCGTCGGAATGGACGATCGCGCAGGCGCCCGCATTGTGGACGAGCGGCAAATTCTCCTTCACCGCGTCATAGGCTTCCATCTTGAAGCCCCACCAATCGGCCCACATCGCCGCGCAGATGCCGTTGGCCTTCAGCAGATCGGCGATCTTGTAGGCTTCCACGGCATGGTGGAACGCCGTGACCTTATAGCCGAATTCCTTCGACATATCGATCACGTTGGCCATCTCGTCCGCGCGATAGCAGTGGTTGTGGACCAGTATCTTGCCGCGCAGCACATCGGCCAGCGTGTCCAGCCCCAGATCGCGGGCGGGCGGCTCGCCGCCGTCCTTTTCATATTTGTCCCACTTGCGGCGATATTCCTCGGCCTTCGCCCAGGTCTGGCGGTCGACCGCGATATTGCCCATCCGCGTGCCCGGCGCCTGGCTGCGGCCGCCATAGACGCGCTTGGGGTTCTCGCCGCAGGCCATCTTCAGGCCGTAAGGCGCGCCGGGGAACTTCATGCCCTGCATGGTGCGGGCATAGACGTTCTTCAGCGTCACCGATCGGCCGCCGAACAGGTTGGCCGATCCGGGCAGGATCTGCAGCGTGGTGACGCCGCCATTGGTGAGCGCCCGGCTGAAGCCCGGGTCCTGCGGCCACACGCTATGTTCCGCCCACACCTGCGGCGTCACCGGCGAAGTCACCTCATTGCCGTCGGAATGCGCCTGCACCGCCGGGCTCGGATAATCGCCCAGATGGCTGTGGACGTCGATCACGCCCGGCGTCACCCACTTGCCTGTGCCGTCGATCACGGTGGCACCCTGCGGCGCATCCACCGTCTGGCCGATGGCCACCACCTTGCCGTCGGCGAACAGCACCTGTCCGTTCTCGATCCGGCCGCCCTCGCCGTCATAGATGGTGACGTTCGTCACCAGCGTCGGCACGCCGGGATAGGCATGGTAGGTCGATGGGAAGGGATCGCTGGAAGGCATCGCCCGCGGCGCATCCTGCGATGCCGGCTTCCGCTTGCCCTCGGCGGCCGATCCGGCGGCCACCGCAATTCCCGCCATCAACGCGATGGCGAATTTCCTATTGAACACCGTGCATCCACTTCTTGATGAGGGGAGAGATGAGGACCAGCACGACGCCGATCCCGATCGAGACCACGCCGATCGTCCAGAACACGTTCACATAAGTATCCAGGCTGACCTTCAGGTTGGTCACCTGCCCGCCCACCGTCTCGACGCTGGCGACCTGGGCGACCATGCCGGCCACATATTGCGCGACGGAGATGGAAAGGAACCACAGCCCCATCATCAGGCCGACGATGCGGGCGATCGAAAGCTTGGTGATCATGCTCAGCCCCACCGGCGAGATGCACAGTTCCGCCATCGAGTGGATCAGGTAGAGCAGCGCCAGCCACCAGAGCCCGACCTTGAAGTCCGCGCCCGCATAATGCGATCCCCAGACGAGCGCGAGGAAACCCAGCCCCACGCCGGCCAGCGCCACGCCGAACTTCACCGGGATCGAAGGCTCCAGCCCGCGCTTGGCGAGCGCCGTCCACATGATCGAGAAGAAGGGCGCCAGCGCGACGATGAAGAAGGCGTTGAAGAACTGGGTCTGCCCCGCCGTCATCTCGAACAGGCCGAACACCGAAAGATTGGTGTTGCGGTTGGCGAAGAGCGTGAGCGAGGAACCCGCCTGTTCGAACAGCGTCCAGAACACGACGTTGAAGATGATGAGCACGCAGGCCGCGAGCATCATCTGGAATTCCACCTTGCTGCCGACCTTGTAGGACCATGCCAGGATCACCGGCACGGCGACGAGGAAGGTTCCGAACAGCAGCTTGCCCATCAGCGGCAGCGCCAGCAGATAGCCCAGCATGCCCTCGCCGGACTTGGGCGCGGGCGAGTTCATCAGGTTCACGAACAGGAACCAGACGAGCGGGATCGCGACGATCGACAGGATGTAGATCAGCCAGGAACGGTCCGGGCCGGTCCGCACCGGCGGCTCGCCATAACCGTCCAGCTTGCCGCCGTCGAACTGGATCAGCGACCAGGAGAAGAGCATGCCCAGCGCCGCGAGGCCGAAGCCCGCCCACCAGCCGACCGCCACCGAAAGCCACGGGCAGAGGAGCTGCGAGAAGAGCGATCCCAGGTTGATGCCCATGTAGAATATGGTGAAGCCGGCGTCGCGGCGGCGGTCGCCGGGTTCGTAGAGCGTGCCGACGATGGTGGAGATGTTCGGCTTGAAGAAGCCGTTGCCCACCGTGATCATGCTGAGCGCGATCAGCATCACCATGGTGAAGAAGGTGCTGCGGTCGCCGCCGGCCTCGAAGCCGCCCTTCTGCACCGTGCGGGCGACCGATCCGTCGGCCGCGAGCAGCGATACCGTGCCGTCCTCATTGCCCTTGATCGCCAGGCGCGTGTCGCCGTCGATCACATATTGCTGCTTGGCGGCGGTCGATTTGTCGACCTGCACCTCGTAACGCTGCCCGTCGATCACCGCATAGGGCTTGGCGGTTTCGCCGCCGAAGCAGAGCGTGAAATAGCCGAGCGCCATCAGGATCGCGCCGAACTTCACCGATCGCTTCGATCCCAGATAACGGTCGGCGATCAGGCCGCCCACCAGCGGGGTCAGATAGACCAGGGCGGTGAACCCGCCATAAAGGCCGGTAGTCGTGCTGTCGTTGAACAGGAAATGTTCGGCGAGGTAGAGCGTCAGCAGCGCCCGCATGCCGTAGAAGCCGAATCGCTCCCACATCTCGGTGGTGAAGAGCCGCGCGAGCTGGCGCGGGTGGCCGAACCATGTGGGGCCATCGGTTCGTCGGGCGGATGCGGCGCCGGTTTCCGGGCTCGCATCGGCTGCGGGTTGGACCATCAGGATCACTTTCGATATGATATGCCGGGTGCCGAGCCCCGGCCGGATTGGCCGGCAGACTAGCGCCGATATTTCCCGTGTGAAGAAGATTGTTGCGCGGCGTCGGCGCTGATACCCATCGCGCCATGTTCAACGATCGCTCCTCCGCCATCGCGCTTCTCGCCTCCCGCCGCTCCGGCAAGCCGCGCGACATGGTCGCGCCCGGCCCCGATGCCGGCGAGCTTCGCCAGATATTGGCGATCGCCACGCGAACGCCCGATCACGGCAAGCTCGCGCCCTGGCGCTTCGTGGTCGTCCCGGCGGAAAAGCGCGATGCCTTCCACGCGCTGCTCCGCCGCGCCTATCTGGAGGGCAAGCCCGATGCCGGCCGGCTGGAACTGGAATCGATCGATCAGTTCGCCCATCAGGCGCCTGCGCTGGTGGTCGCGATGGCCAGGCCCGCGCACGCCAGCCACATCCCGCTCTGGGAACAGGAATTGTCGGCCGGCGCCGCCTGCATGAACCTGCTCACCGCCGCCCATGCGCTGGGCTTCGTCGGCGGGTGGCTGACCGGCTGGCCCGCTTATTCGGATATGGTGCGCAACGCCTTCGGCGGCGCGGACGAACGCATCGCCGGCTTCATCTTCCTTGGATCGCCTTCCCGCCCGCTCGAGGAACGGCCCCGTCCGGCCTATGAAGCGGTCGTTTCGTCGTGGGAACCAGACTTCGCTTGACGCGCCGTGCTGTATTATTACAGCATTACGCCGATGACTCAGGAAGCCCGTCCCGTCTATCTCCGCCTGCGCGATCATATCGCGGCCGCCATCCTCGACGGCACCTATGCCGATGGCGATCCGCTGCCCTCGGTGCGCGCCTTCGCGGCCGAACATGGCGCCAACCCGCTCACCGTGGCGAAGGCGTATCAGAGCTTCCAGGAAGACGGGCTCGTCACCGTCCGGCGTGGGGTGGGCATGTTCGTGGCGGAAGGCGCCACGCGCCGCCTGCTCAAGGCCGAACGCGAAACCTTCCTCAGCGAGGAATGGCCCCGCATCGCCGAACGCATCCGCCGGCTGGATCTCGATCCGGCCGACCTGCTCGATCGGGTCGCCGGCTGAATTTTCCGATATTCGGGCTTCCGTAACGGCCCCGCAGACGGCATGGGCTCCCCCGACTGACATTTAGGGGATTGGTTCATGCTCATCGCTTTGCTGCCCGGCGACGGTATCGGCCCGGAAGTCATCGAACAGGCCGTCCGCGTGCTCGATGCCGTGACGGGCGATGCCCTTTCCTTCGAACGCGGCCTCGTCGGCGGCGCGGCCTACAAGGCGGTGGGCCACCCCCTCCCCCCCGAGACGCTCGATCTCGCCCGCCGCGCGGACGCCATCCTGTTCGGCGCGGTCGGCGATCCCGATTGCGATGCGCTGGAACGCCATCTCCGCCCCGAACAGGCGATCCTCGGCCTGCGCAAGGAACTGGGCCTGTTCGCCAATCTCCGCCCCGCCCGGCTGTTCCCGGAACTGGCCGATGCCTCGGCGCTCCGGCCGGAAGTGGCGGCACGCATCGATCTCGTCATCGTCCGCGAAACCAACGGCGACGTCTATTTCGGCGAAAAGGGCATGCGCACCACCGCCGATGGCCTGCGCGAAGGCTATGACATCATGTCCTATAACGAGGCGGAAGTCGCCCGCATCGCCCGCGTCGGCTTCGAAACCGCGCGCGCGCGCCGGGGCCGCCTCTGCTCGATCGACAAGGCGAACGTGCTCGAGACCTCGCAGCTCTGGCGCGATGTCGTGATCGAGGTTTCGCGCGACTATCCCGATGTCACGCTCAACCACATGTATGTGGACAATGCCGCCATGCAGCTGGTGCGCGATCCGGGCCAGTTCGACGTGATCGTCACCGGCAACCTGTTCGGCGACATCCTGTCCGATCAGGCATCGATGTGCGCGGGCTCGATCGGCATGCTGCCCTCCGCCACGCTCAACAGCCGCAGCCAGGGCCTTTACGAGCCGATCCACGGCTCCGCGCCCGATATCGCCGGCCAGGGCAAGGCCAATCCGCTCGCCACCATCCTTTCGGCGGCGATGATGCTGCGCTATTCGCTCGGCAAGGCGGCGGAGGCCGACCGGATCGAGGCCGCCGTCGCCGCCGCGCTCGCGGCCGGCGCCCGCTCCCCCGATCTCGGCGGCAGGATGTCCACCGCCGAAATGGGGGATGCGGTGCTCGCGGCGCTCTGAGGCGCGCGCCGAATCGGGCGCCCGCCCCCTACTTCGCCAGTTCGCGCTCGACCGCCTCGACGATCTCGGGGCTGTCGGGCGCCACGTCCGGCGCGAAGCGCGCCACGACATTGCCGTCGCGGCCGATCAGGAACTTCTCGAAATTCCACAGGATGTCGCTGGGGTTGGCGCGCTTGAAGCCGTAACCTTCCAGCTTCGCCTCCATCCCGTCGCCGCCCTGGGCCTCGGGCTTCGCCGCGATCAGCGCGGCGTAAAGCGGATGGCGATCGGCGCCGTTCACCGCGATCTTGGAGAACATCGGGAAGGTCACGCCGAAATTGGTCTCGCAGAAGGACGCGATCTCGTCGTCCGTCCCCGGCTCCTGCGCGCCGAAATCGTTTGCCGGAAAGCCCAGCACCGCGAAGCCCCGGTCGCCATATTTCTCGAACACCGCCTCCAGCGCGGCATATTGCGGCGTCAGCCCGCATTGCGAGGCCACGTTCACCGCCAGCAGCACCTTGCCGGCATGATCGCCCAGCGTCGCATCGCCGCCGTCGATCGCCTTCAGCGGAATATCCCGAATTGCAGCCATTTCATCCATCTCCTCTGGTCGGGCGGCACCATATTCGGCCCCTTGGCATACGCAAGGGCGCGCTGGCGGATTGACGCGGCTTGCCCCGCCGCTGCAAAGCGATCCCCATGAAGAAGCTCACCGGACAGGATCGTTCCATCACCTCGCGCTGGCGCCCCGCCACCCAGGCCGTTCGCGGCGGCACGGCGCGCTCCAATTATGGCGAGACGAGCGAGGCTTTGTTCCTCACGTCGGGCTACGCTTATGATTGCGCGGGCGATGCCGCCGCCCGCTTCGCCGGCGATCAGCAGGGCATGACCTATTCGCGCCTGCAGAACCCGACGGTGGAGATGCTGGAACAGCGCATCGCTCTGCTGGAAGGCGCGGAAGCCTGCCGGACGATGGCGAGCGGCATGGCCGCGATGACGGCGGCCCTGCTCTGCCAGCTTAGCCAGGGCGACCATATCGTCGCCGGCCGCGCCGCCTTCGGCTCCTGCCGTTGGCTTACCGATACGCTGCTGCCCCGCTTCGGCATCACCGCGACGATCATCGACGCGCGGGACAACGATGCCTGGCGCGCCGCCATCCTGCCGAACACCAGGCTCTTCTTCTTCGAGACGCCGGCCAATCCCACGCTGGACGTGGTCGATCTGGAAGCCGTGTGCCGCATCGCCAAGGACGCCGGCATCCTCACCGTGGTGGACAACGCCTTCGCCACGCCGCTCCTCCAGCGGCCGATGGATTATGGCGCGGACGTGGTCGCTTATTCCGCCACCAAGATGATGGACGGCCAGGGCCGGGTGCTCGCCGGCGCGGTCTGCGGCACGGCCGATTTCATCGAGAACACCCTGCTTTCCTTCACCCGCAACACCGGCCCCACCCTTTCGGCCTTCAACGCCTGGGTGGTGCTGAAGGGCCTGGAAACGCTCGACCTCCGCATCCGCCGCCAGAGCGAGAATGCGCTGAAGGTCGCCCAATTCCTCGAAAAGCGTGTGCCCCGCTTGCTCTATCCGGGGCTTGCCAGCCATCCGCAGCACGATCTTGCGATGAAGCAGATGTCGGCCGGCGGCACGATATTGTCGCTCTACCTCGATGGCGGACGCGCGCAGGCGCACGGGCTGCTCGATGCGCTGGAGCTGGTCGATATCTCCAACAATATCGGCGATTCGCGCTCGCTGATGACGCATCCGGCCTCCACCACCCACAGCGGCCTTTCGGAGGCCGTCCGCGCGGAAATGGGCGTGGAGGAAGGCATGCTCCGCCTGAATGTGGGGCTGGAAGATCCCGAGGACGTGATCGAGGATTTCGATCGCGCACTCAAGGCGGTGGGCCTCTGATGCCGTTCGCCGCGCTCTTTCCCTATAGCGCGGCAACGCGGGACGTGATGGTCCGCGTCTCCGTCAGCTTCCTGCCGGAGCAGTCGGAACCGTCCAAGGGCCGCTGGTTCTGGACCTATCATATCCGCATCGAGAATGACGGACCTTTCGCCGTCCAGCTCCTCCACCGCCACTGGACGATATCGGACGGGCGCGGCGGCAGGCATGAGGTGCAGGGCGAAGGCGTGGTGGGCGAGCAGCCGGTGATCGAGCCCGGATGCAGCTATGATTATGTATCGGGCTGCCCGCTCCACACGCCGACGGGGACCATGGAGGGCAGCTATCATATGGTGGGCGAGGATGGATCAAGCTTCGACGTGCGTATTCCCCGCTTCCAGCTCATCGGCCCGGCGGTGACGGGATGAAGCGGACCCACCTTCCCCTGAACGGCCTGCGCGTGCTGGATGCGGCCGCCCGCCACCTTTCCTTCACCCGCGCGGCGGACGAACTGGCGGTGACGCCGGCGGCCGTGGGCCAGCAGATCCGCGCGCTGGAAGATACGCTGGGCGTGGTGCTGTTCCGCCGCACCGCCAAGGGGCTGGAACTGACGCCGGAAGGCGCCGCCGGCCTCGATGCGCTGCGTGCGGGCTTCCTCCAGTTCGAGGAGGCGGTGCGCGCCATGCAGGCGGGCCAATCCTCCAAGACGCTGACGATCGCCGCCCCGCGCGATCTCACCGCCAAATGGCTGAGCGCGCGCCTCGCCGCGTACGGCCGCACCGATCCCGAACTGCGCTTCGTGCTGATCGCGGCGGACGAGGAGCTGGATTTCACCCAGGCCAATCTCGATCTGGCGATTCGCTTCGTCGGCAATGCCGGCGAGCACGAGGGCGCCCCCCTCCCCGCGCCCGGCTTCGTCACCGTCGGCGTGGACGGCGGCAACGAGGCGCTGATCGGCTGGCCCGGCTGCCCGGCCAGCGACGTGGCCACCGCCCCGCTCACCGTGGCGGATGCCGGCCTCGCCATCGATGCCGCCGCGTCGGGCTTCGGCCGGGCCTGCGTGCCCGCCTTGCTGGCGGAGGCGGACATCGCCACCGGCCGCGTGAAATCCTATGCCAACCTGCCCGAAGGCCCGTCCTACTGGCTGCTCGCGCCGCTCCCGCAATGGCGGCAGAAGAAGGTGAAGGCGCTGGTTTCCGCCCTGCTGGACTGATCCGCGCGCGGCCCCGCCGTGGGCCGTTCGCCAGGGCATCCGCGGAATGAAAGAAATCTTTGAAAAATTCGACGCGATGGGCGTTGCATCCCCGGAAAGCTGCCGCTAAAGGGACCGCCTCGGGCGAGGGGCTGTAGCTCAGATGGGAGAGCGCTGCAATCGCACTGCAGAGGTCAGGGGTTCGATTCCCCTCAGCTCCACCAGACCCGAAGACGCTGATATCACTTTGAAAAAGTGATCCACCGAGGCCCTTAAGCAGGCCCAAAATCACATCCAAAACGAGCTTCTGGTATCGCACTGGTATCGCAAACGCCTTTTGGCTTCCCGCTACAATGGCGCGAAGCAGATTAGGCGTGCGAACCGACCTCGATCACCGTCCGGCAGCGAAGCAGCGCGAACTGGAACGCGCGATCGCAATCCTGTTTGAAGGGGGGCAACGATGTCGCCATGCTGGCGAGCGTAAGCTCGCCCGTGTCCCCAAGATCATCCTTTATGGCAGCCATGCAGGGGCTGGGTCGATGAACCGTATATTGCGAAGGGCTATCGATCGGATTTCGACCTACTGATCATCGTCAACTACAAGGCCGTCGCCGCCTCCCCCTAAGTCAGCGGGCCGGCAGTTATTCGCGTTGCGAAACCTCGAGCGCCACGGCGGCTTCGGTGGTCAGCAGCCGGAAGGTGAAGCTCTCCTGCAGATATAGCTCGACCATCTTGTCCGTATGGCTGAGATAGCCGATGGACAGATCCTGCCCAAGGTCCAGCTCGAAATCTCCGCCCCGCGTGGTCAGTACCAGGCCGCCCGCGATGCCGGGCGCCCAGACGATCTCTCCCTCCACGAGGCGCCGGATATGCTGCAGCACCGGGTAGCCTTCCTCGCTGCCGCCGCTGACCGCGGTGAACGGGTCGTCGCCCAGCACGAGCCGATAGGGCCCTTCCACGCCGGCGAGGCGCAGCCGGTCGACCGCCTGGGCAACGACGGCGGGATAGCCCGAGACGTCCGGGGGAAGCGTCACCGCCTCGTTGCTGGCGCCCGGACGGATGCCGCCGATATCCGCGCCGGCATAGCCGTCGAAAACCGCACGATTTTCGGCATAAGCGATCTTGCGCGCGGCTTCCTTCAGCGGTGCCCAGTCGGAATCCTCGGAACCGCGCTCCACGTCGTCGATCGCCGCGCGGGTGAGCGTAAACGGCACGCGCAGCTCAACGACGGCATTGGCGGTGCGCCGCACTGCCTCGACACCATCGGCCGGCGCCTCGATCGCTTTGGTATGGCCCGTGCTTATGGCAGCGAGCGTGGTCCCCTTCGGATCCGGCACGTCCACGACCCGGCGCGCTGCAAGATAGCGCTTGAGGGTACGGGTGGCCTCCTGGTCGATTTGCTCCCAGGCGGGGTCGGAGATCGGGGCGAGTTCGCGATGGAGGTTATTCATGTCCTGCCTCGTCTTTGAGTGATCCAATGCGGAGCGATCCGTTCGATGCTGGCTCGGGCGCCGGCGGCGCGGGCGCTTCGGGTATCGTCTCATCGCCACCGCTATCGTTGCCGTCGGCCATGGGCGGTTCTGGCGTTACCGCGTCCAGAAAGTCGGCCGACGGCACGAAATAGAGCGAGCCGGTCACCGCCCGGCTGACGTCGAGCAGGCGATCGTAATTGCCCGGCGGCAGGCCGATGAACATATTGTCGAGCATCCGCTCGATCCGCGCAGGCGAGCGGGCATAACCGATGAAATATGTCCCGAACTCGCCCTTGCCGACATCGCCGAACGGCATATTGTCGCGCAGGATCTGCAGCTGCTCGCCATTCTCTTCGATGTTCGTCAGCACGTTGTGCGCAAAGCTCGGCTTGGCCGCCTCGTCCAGCTCGACGTCCGACAGCTTCTCGCGCCCGACGATCTTCTCCTGCTGCTCGACGGGAATCGCGTTCCACTTGGCGATGTCGTGAAGGTATTTCTGGACGATCACATAGCTGCCGCCGGCGAAGATCGGATCATCCTCCAGGCCAATGACGGTGGCGTCGATCGCCGCCTGCTCGACGGGATTCTCCGTCCCGTCGACAAATCCCAGCAGGTCGCGATCGTCGAAATAGCGGAAGCCATGCACTTCGTCCGTCACCGACGCGAGGCCGGCAAGCCGCTTCATGATCTGCGCCGCCATCTCGAAGCACAGGTCCATGCGCGCGGCGCGGATGTGGAACAGCAGGTCGCCTGGGGTGGACGGCGCATGATGCACGCCGCGGATTTCGCGGAAAGGATGCAGTTCCCTGGGCCTTGGGGCTCCGAACAGCCGGTCCCATGCCTCGGAGCCGATGCCCATGATGCAGGAGAGCCCGCCGTCCGCCGCCCGGAACCCAACGCCGCGCACCAGCGACGATAGAATGGCGCAAAGGCCACGCACCGCAGCCTCTGGCTTGTCCCCCGCACCCATGGTGACGACCAGAAAGATGGCGGCGCGGGTGAGCCGCGCATCAACAGCCTGGGAACGGGCGGTAACATCTTGAGAGACAGTAGAGGGCACGCTCGACTCCTTGGCAGCCGGATCAACGACCATCCGTATGGCACGGCAGACGAGACATGGCCGGTCGCCCGAAGGAGGGCGCGCCGACTCATGTCCAAGGCTATCCTTAAGTCAGCTTGTAGGATGTGGCTCCGGTGCCGGCGAGCACCCCGCTATCTACGATCAGATATTCGTCGCGGATCGGCGTGCCGTCGAACCAGCTCTCCAGGATTTCCAGCGTGCCGGCCGCATAGCGCGCCTGCGCTGAAAGCGATGTGCCCGAGATGTGCGGCGTCATGCCGTTCCACGGCATCGTTCGCCAGGGATGATCAGCCGGGGCCGGCTGCGGGAACCAGACGTCTCCCGCATACCCGGCGAGATGGCCCGATTCGAGCGCCCGCACGATGGCGTCGCGCTCGACCAGCTTTCCGCGCGCGGTGTTGATGAGGTAGGCACCGCGCTTCATCTTCGCCAACATCGCTTCGTTGAAGAAATGCTCGGTCGAGGGATAGAGCGGCATCTGGAGGTTGACGATATCGACCGCCTTCACCAGCGACTCCGCATCCGGATGGAAGGTCAGGTCCAGCTCCTTTTCGACCTCGGGAGCAAGACGATGCGGATCGGTGTAATGGAGATGAAGCCCGAAGGGCTTGAGCCGGCGCAGCACGGCAAGGCCGATCCGGCCCGCCGCGATCGTGCCGAAGTGCATCCCCTCGACGTCATAGCTGCGCTCCACGCAATCGGCGATGTTCCAGCCGCCTTCGACGGCGATCTTGTGCGATGGCAGATAGTTCCGAACCAGCGACAGGATCATCATCACCACATGCTCGGCGACGCTGATGCTGTTGGACCCGGTGACTTCGGCGACGGTTATGTGCGCCCGCGCCGCCGCCTCCAGATCGGTGTGGTCGGAGCCGATGCCGGCCGTGACGACCAGCTTCAGCTTCTTCGCCTTGGCGATCCGCTCGGCGGTCAGATAGGCGGGCCAGAAGGGCTGGGAAATCACGATCTCGGCGTCGGGAAGATGCTTCTCGAACTCTGAATCCGGACCGTCCTTGTCGCTGGTGACGATCAGCTCATGGCCGTTCTTTTCCAGATACGCGCGCAGGCCCAGTTCGCCCGAGACGCAGCCGACCAGGTCGCCGGGCTTGAACCCGAGCGGCCCCTTCGGCGTCGGCGCGGTCTGGCCGTTGGCGTAGCCGGTGATGGTGGGGATGTCGTCCCGCGCATATTTCGGCGGGTAGCCATCGACCGGGTCGGGATAGAGAACACAGAGAACCCTGGCCATTGGAATGCCTCCTTGAATGGCTGGCCCGGCGATTTGCTCGCGCCGCCGTCAAGGAAAGCTGGACCCGAGCCCCCGGAGGGTCCAATCGTTTGCCCAAACCTCGTGATAACCGGAGATTATCAAGCCGGATCGGCCAAGGCTCCGTTGAGCATTGCCTCCAGGTCGAGATTGCCCGCGATCCGCCACGCCGCCTGCGACAGCACGGGCTGGTTCTCGCGGCGCAGGCGGACGAGGCAAACATCCTCGGTATGTCCAGGCGTGATGTGGTGAATCCGAAGCCCGCCGCCTTCGGCATGGGTCGACAAGACGCTGAGCGGCATGACGCTGAACGCTCGCCCGCTCCGGCATTCGACGAGCAGAGCGCGGATCGCGTTCGTCTCCAGCACAACCTTCGGCATCGCGCCCACGTCCTTGAAAATCTCTTCCAGCATCTGCCGGTTCTGCATGTCACGGCTCAGCAGGCAGAGCGGCAGGTCGGCGACGTCGGCCCAGCTCAATTCGTGCGGCAGCGAGGTCTGTTCGCTGGCGACGAGGACGTAGCGCTCCGAGAATAGCGGCATCACGTCATAGCCGTCGCCAGCCAACGATCGGTCGTAAAGCATCCCCAGGTGGAGGTCCTGAGACTTCAGCCGCTGGAGAATCTCCGGCGTGCTGAGCGACATAACCTTAAGGGTGAGCTGCGGGAGGATTTCCCGATATTCCGCGCTCAGCAGCGTGGCGGCATGAATTGCGGTCGGAATACCACCAATCGACAGATGCCCTTGTGGCACGCTTCGCACCAGATCGGCTTCCTGCCTCAATCCCTCCAGCGAGGCCAGCATTTGACGGACCCACAGGATAACGCGCTCGCCTTCTGGCGTTATCCCCTCGAAGGTGCGGTTGCGCTTGATGATCGTGATGCCTAGCTCGCGTTCCAGTTCCCTGATCCCGTTCGACAAGGCCGGCTGCGAGACATGGCAGCTTTCCGCTGCGCGGCCGAAATGCCGATGCTTGTCCAGGGCGATCAGATAGTTGAGCTGGCGTATGAACATTCAGAACACCCAGGGCAGCCGTCGGCAGCAGGCGTATAGCTCAATGCCGCGAGAACCAACTCCCAAGGCTATTGTAGCCTAGGTTCAGGACCTATTAAATTGCTTGCGGGGTGGCGAAAGATGCGGCGGCAAAAGGACCCGGCCGCTGATTCAGCCAATCTGAATTGACTGCTCCCGCGACGGCTGATCGGAACTGACGGCAAGTCTCAGGCACCGCCGCCTTCGGGCGATAAGATAGGAACAGCAAACCTTCGCGGCGGCGAATGCAGTCTCGCCAAGAGTGTCTGCTCGCACCAGAATCGGTCATTCGTTCCCCATCGAGCGGCCCGGCAAGAATGCGCCCATTTTGGCCGTTTGCCTCCCCTTCGCCAGGACTGGAAGCGGCCGTTCGCTTATGTGATAACGGCCCCCGCGC
This sequence comes from Sphingomonas sp. MM-1, assembly GCF_000347675.2. Taxonomy (NCBI): domain Bacteria; kingdom Pseudomonadati; phylum Pseudomonadota; class Alphaproteobacteria; order Sphingomonadales; family Sphingomonadaceae; genus Sphingomonas; species Sphingomonas sp. MM-1. The sequence goes on from NC_020561.1 coordinate 487,094, forward strand.
CCGATCTTACAGTAGGTTAGTCCGCACAGTGACAAAGACACTGGTCAGGGGGCAAACCTCGTGAACACGAAGTCATGTCCCTTCACGCGGGCTTCGTGACAAGCGAAGCAGGTTCGATGCTGAACTTCGTCCACCGGCTTCCCGCCGATGAACCGGCCAAAGCCCCAGCCCCCGGTTGCTGCGTACCGCCTGGAATCCTTGACCATGACCTGCACGGTCGTGGCGGAGCCTGGAATGGCGGCCGGCTCGAATTCCTGAGAGGGCGTGCGCTTCCAGGCAAGTTTGACCAGAACTGTCCCATCCGGGAACGGCAGGGTGCCGCTGCGATAGGCGTCGATCGCCGTCCTGTTCCCGACGATGGCGCGAAGCTCATTCAGCGGCTCCCCTTCCAGGGCGGGCGCGATCAATTCCCATTGGCGATACCCCTCGGGGAGCGAAACGCCGTAAATCGGCGAAACGGATCTCGCGTCGCCCTCCCCTTGCGCGCGTGATGCCATGGTCAGGGGGATGAACAGCGCTCCCACGAGCGGCAGGATGTGAACCGTCCTCATCGGTTGTCTCCGTCCTGTCCTCAGAGCCGATCAACATCGATGACGGCAAGCGCGAACGCCCGCGGCGCTTCCTGGGGCAGATTGTGGCCGATGCCGCCCGGTATCAGCCGGTGTTCGTATCGGCCGGTGAACTTGTTTCGATAAGCGGTGGGGTCCGGATGAGGTGCGCCGTTCGCGTCGCCCTCGAGCGTGATCGTCGGCACGGAAATCGCCGGGGCTGCGGCGAGCCGGGCTTCGAGCGCATCATAAACGGGCTCTCCCGTCGCCAAGCCTAGCCGCCAGCGATAGTTATGGATGACGATAGCCACATGGTCAGGGTTCGCAAATGCCTGAGCGGATCGCTCGAACGTGGCATCATCAAAGCTCCACTTCGGCGACGCAATCTTCCAGATGAGCTTGGCGAAATCATTCCGGTTCGCTTCATAGCCGAGCCGGCCGCGCTCGGTGGCGAAATAGAATTGATACCACCATTGCAGTTCGGCGGCCGGAGGCAAAGGCGCGCGATTGGCCACCTGGCGGCCGATCCCCACGCCGCGTCCGACAGCCGCGCGCCTTTGCGGGATAGCGTCGATGTCCTGATCGTCGGCGGTGGTTTCGGCGGCCTGCTCACCGCCGCACGAATGCGTGCTGCGGGCATCCGAAAAGTGCGGATCGTCGATGCTGCCAGCGATGTCGGCGGGACCTGGTACTGGAACCGTTATCCAGGCGCCGCCTGCGACGTCGAATCCTACATCTATTTTCCGCTGCTTGAGGAAACGGGCTACATGCCCGTCGAGCGTTACTCCAAGGCGGCAGAAATCCGTGCGCATTGCCGCCGCATTGCCGAACATTACCGCCTCTACGACGATGCTGTCTTCTCGACGCAGGTCACCGCGCTCGATTGGGACGGGCCCGCCGCGCGATGGATCGTGACGACCGACCGCGGCGATCGCATCCTGGCGCAATTCGTCGTGCTGACGACCGGTCCGCTCAACAAACCGAAGCTGCCTGCCATTCCGGGCATCGAAACCTTCACGGGGCACAGCTTCCACACCAGCCGTTGGGATTATGAATATACCGGTGGGAGCGCGGATACGCCGCTCGACCGGCTGCATGACAAGCGCGTCGGTATCATAGGCACGGGTGCCACCGGGGTGCAGTGCATCCCGCCCCTCGCACATTCGGCCGAGCATCTGTACGTTTTCCAGCGCACGCCATCATCCGTCGATGCCCGCAACAATGCCCCGACCGATCCGGCATGGGTGGCCAGCCTGAAGCCGGGCTGGCAGCAGCAAAGGATCGAGAGTTTTACCCACCAGCTCGCCGGCAATCTGGCCGAGCCCGATCTGGTGGCCGATGGCTGGACGGTGCTGGCGCAGGCCGTGCGTGAAAAGCTTGCGGCCGATCCCTCCGCCACGGCCGATGCCGCCGCCCTGCTGGAGCAGGCCGACCTTGAGAAGATGGCGCAGATCCGCGCGCGGATCGACAGCATCGTCACCGATCCGGCAACCGCCGAGGCGCTGAAGCCGTGGTTCAGCCTCTTCTGCAAGCGTCCATGCTTCCACGACGAATATCTCCAGATATTCAATCGACCGAACGTGACCCTGGTCGATACCGCGGGGCGCGGCGTGGAACGGATTACCGAGGCAGGCGTGGTTGCCGCAGGGAGAGAATATCCGCTCGATTGCCTGATCTTCGCGACCGGCTTCGAAGTCGGCACCGATTTTTCAAGGCGGTCGGGATTTGCCGTGCGCGGCGTGGATGGCGTCACGCTGAGCGATAAATGGGCCGAAGGCATGACAACCTTGCACGGCCTGCATAGCCGCGGCTTTCCCAATTGCTTCGTCATCAGCCACGCGCAGGCGGGCATGTCGGCCAACTTCCCGCATATGCTGGACGAACAGGCCCGGCATCTCGCTTATCTCGTCGGAACCTGTCTCGATCGCGGTATCGAAACGGTGGAGGCGACGGCCGAGGCCGAACAGGACTGGGTCGACACGATCCTTTCCATGAGCGAGGCACGCCGAAAGTTCCTCGAAGCCTGCACCCCCGGCTATTATAACAATGAGGGGCGGATGACGGACGCGGCCGCCCGCAGCGCGCCTTATGGCGCAGGCCCCATCGCCTTCATCCAATTGCTCAGGTCGTGGCGCGAGGAAGGCCTGCTGTCAGGTCTCGAGCAGAATGGCGAGCACGCACGATCGCACCGGAAGGGCCAATGATGACGCAAACCCGTAAAGCGAAGTCGATCTTCATCACCGGCGCAGCGTCCGGCATGGGCCGCGCGACGGCGCTGCTGTTCGCGAGCAGGGGCTGGTTCGTCGGCGCATTCGATGTCGATGTGGCCGGCCTGGAAACGCTCAAGACGGAAATCGGGCCGGACAATGGCCTGCTCCTGGAGCTTGACGTCACCGATCAGGTGGCCTTCGAGGCGGCGTTCGACCAATTCGGCTCGATCACCGGCGGCACGCTGGACCTGATGTTCAACAATGCGGGTACGGCGGTCGGAGGGTTTCTCGACGAAATGGACTGGGACGACATCATGAAGGTCGTCAACGTCAACTTCCTCGGCGTCATGATCGGCATCCGCGCCGCGATGCCGCTGCTGAAGGCGACACCCGGCGCGCTCTGCCTCACAACCTCCTCCTCATCATCGATCTGGGGGACTCCGGGGATCTCGGTTTACTCGGCGACCAAGCATGCCGTCCGGGGCCTGACCGAGGCGCTGTCCGTGGAGCTGAAGCGCCATGGGATACGCGCCGCGGACCTGCTGCCCGGCCTGATCGACACGCCGATCCTGTCGCCGGCCCTGCGCGCGATGGCCCCCCCTGAGGGAATGTGGCGCCTGGTGCCGCCCACGGAGGTCGCCGAAGCGGCGTGGGCGGCCTATCACGGCGATAAAGTCCACTGGTATGTGCCGGAAGGGTTGAAGGAATTCGATCTGGAAGCGACCGCCGATCCCGAAACGGTGCGGGAAGAACGGGCGGCGCTTGCCGGCCTGATCGGCTAGCAGGAAGAGGATCATCTGAATGTCGATCCTGGAAATGACGACCGAAGGTCTCGCGCCGGCAACTGCGAACGATGAGACGGAAATCGCCGCGCTCCATATTGCTTTCGAAGCCCAGCGCCGGGCCTTCGCGACCGACAGGAACCCATCGCTCGACGAACGCCGGAACCGCATCGAAACGCTGATGGCTATGATGGCAGCCAATCGCGAGCGGATCAGCGCCGCAATGAACGCCGATTTCGGCATCCATCCGGCTCCGGCATCGGATCTGCTCGAAGTGTTGAGCGTGCTCGGCCGTGCGCGCTATGTGCTCGACCATCTTGAAGAATGGATGCGGCCGTCGCCCCGCGACGTGGATAGCGGCCTGTTCGGCTCGGCCTCGGCATATGCCCAGAGCCAGCCCAAGGGCATCATCGGCAATATGATCCCGTGGAATTTCCCGTTCGATATCGGGGTCGGGCCGGTGATCGAAATGCTGGCCGCAGGCAATCGCGTCATATTGAAGCCTTCGGAATATGCGCCCGCCTGTGCCGCTCTGCTGCGGGAGATGATAGCGGCGGCATTCGATCCGGCCCTGGTTTATGTCGCCGTCGGCGGAACAGCGCTGGCGCGCGCCTTTGCCGCCCTGCCCTGGGATCATCTGCTCTATACAGGCAGCCCCAATGTCGGCCGCGAGATCATGGCAGCCGCCGCCCGCAACCTCACGCCGGTAACCCTGGAACTGGGCGGCAAATGCCCCGCGCTGCTGACCACGGGATCAATCACGCCGCGCAATGTGGAAGCCGTGATCGGAACCAAGGCCATCAAGAATGGCCAGATGTGCATCTCGGTCGATTATTGCATGGTTCCGGGCAAGGAGCTCGAAACGTTCATTCATCTGGCGGAGCACTATGCTGCCAGCGTGGCGGAACAGGCCGGGAACTCCGACCGCACCGGCATCATATCCGAACGGCATTTCGACCGGCTGGAATCCATGTTGCAGGAAGCGCGCGATAGAGGAAGCCGGATCGTGCAGCTTGGGACCGGCCATGCGGACAGGGCAGAACGCAGCATGCCCATGGTCCTGGTTATCGATCCCCCGCCCGACTTGCGGATCATGCGGGAGGAGATTTTCGGCCCGATCCTGCCGGTCATATCTTATGACGACCTCGACGCCGCGCTCGACACGATCAATGCGGGCGAACGGCCGCTGGGTCTCTATGTTTTCGGGGAAGACCAGCCCCTGATCGATCATGTGCTCGCAACGACGATATCCGGCGGCGCCGTGGTCAATGGCTGCGCCCTTCAAGGCGCGCTCCCGTCGCTCGGGTTTGGCGGCATCGGCATAAGCGGCATGGGACGCCATCATGGAATTGACGGATTTCGTGAATTTTCGAACCGACGCGGCATCGTCATGCGCGGGACCGACGACATGATCGACGCCTTTTTCCCACCTTATGACAAGGCTCGACAATTAGTTGCGGCAGCCTTTCCGCCATCGTGAGGCGCGACCAGGGTTCCGAACTGGGCGATTGGCGCCCTGCCTGCTGCCGTCAGCAGCAGCAGGATGAAACCCCGGCGATAGAGGAGCTTCTCGTCGACGAGTGCCTTAAGTAGCCATCCGATCTCGTCGCTGTCCAGGAAGCGCTTGTCCGTCTTGGAGCCCATCGAAAACCAGCTGGGGTTCAGCGTGGGCGCAGGATGGGCGGCGAGCTCGATGCCTGCCATCCGACCTTCACGACCCGAACACCAGCGGAGAAAACAGCTGAGCTCGCCAGCCATCTTGTTGACGCGCACCTTCAATGTCCTGGCCTTAAACGGTGTCCCAGCACTCGTTCTCGGTAAGTTGGCCGGGTATCGTCCTGCCGATTCGCGGCTTGAGGTCGCGGCGGAAGATCGCCCTTGTCGGACAATGTTCGTAGCTTGAGGGTTTTCCGATCGCCGCGCCGCATCGCTTCCATACAAAGCCCATAGACAACTTCGACCATGAGCGCCCTGGCCTTCAGCCCGCATGTTTCACGCGCGGATCCAACGTGAGAGAACTGCCGCACTGGTATCGCAAATTGCTCAATTTGATAAAAAAATTGGCAAATTTTCCTTGACAAAAAATCAAGAAATGGCGGAAAAGTGCCATCTTTAAGGCTCAGATGGCACAACCGCACTGCAGAGGTCAGGGGTTCGATTCCCCTCAGCTCCACCAGACCCGAACTTTCCGGAACCGGATCATGACGGCTCAGGCCACCGCGTTTCATCGCGATCCGGCGCATCCTGGTCTCCAGCCAATCCCGCACCTGTGAAGGGCACGCACCTTGGCAATCTGGCATAACGAAAGCATCGATCTCCAGGCGCTCACCGCCTTGGGCACGAACAACATGGCTGGCCATCTCGGCATCGAGTTCACCGATATCGGCGACAACTGGATCAAGGCCCGCATGCCGGTGGATGAACGCACCCGCCAGCCTTATGGCCGGCTGCACGGCGGCGCATCAGTGGCGCTGGCCGAAACGCTCGGCTCGGTCGCGGGCGTGCTCACCGTCGATCCCGCCACCACCGCCGTGGTCGGCATGGAAATCAACGCCAACCATATCCGCCCGGTGAAGGACGGCTTCGTCCATGCGGTCGCGACCGCCGAATCGATCGGCCGCACCACCCAGATCTGGACGATCCGCATCACCGATGCCGAGGAACGCCTCGTCTGCCTGTCGCGCATCACCCTCGCGGTCATTCCCCTCGCCAGGGCATAAGGCGGCGCCCTGCCCCCCTCTCAGGGTTTGATCGCGACCTTCAGCACGCCGTCGCGCTGGTGCGCGAACAGGTCGTAGGCGGTCTCGATATTGTCGAGGGAGAAATGGTGGGTGACGAGCGGCTCGGTGTTCACCCGGCCCGACCCGATCGTGTCGATCAGCCGGCGCATCCGTTCCTTGCCGCCGGGGCAGAGCGTGGTGATGATCTTGTTGTCGCCCAGCCCCGCCGCAAAGGCATCCACGGGGATGCGCAGATCCTCCGAATAGACGCCCAGGGACGATAGCGTGCCGCCCGGCCGCAGCACGCGCAGCCCCGCCTCGAACGTGGTCTGCGTGCCCAGCGCCTCGATCGAAACGTCCACGCCGCGCCCGCCGGTCAGCTTCAATATCTCGGATACCGGATCGACCTTGGTGAAATCCACCACATGATCCGCCCCCATGGCCCGCGCGATCTCCGCGCGGGCGGGGATCGATTCCACCGCGATTATCAGGCTCGCCCCCATCAGCCGCGCGCCGGCCGTGGCGCAGAGGCCGATCGGTCCCTGGGCGAACACCGCCACCATGTCGCCGATCTTCACCTTGCCCGATTCCGCGCCGCTGAAGCCGGTGGACATGATGTCCGGGCACATCAGCACCTGCTCGTCGGTCAGCCCGTCGGGCACCGGGGCAAGATTGGCCATCGCATCGGGCACCAGCAGATATTCCGCCTGCGCGCCGTCGATGGTGTTGCCGAACCGCCAGCCTCCGGCCGCCTTCCAGCCATGCCCGCCAGGGCCTCCGCACTGCGCGCCGCAGCCCGACAAGGAAGCGTTGGAATAGCCGCTCGGCGTGATGGCGCCCGCGATCACCCGCTGCCCCTCGCTATAGCCCTGCACCGCCGATCCCAGCTTCTCGATGATGCCCACCGGCTCGTGGCCGATCGTCAGCCCCGGCGCGACCTTATATTCGCCCTTCAATATATGGATGTCGGTGCCGCAGATGGTGGTGGTGGTGATGCGGATCAGCGCATCCAGCGGCCCCACATCCGGTATCGGCTTCTCGCCGAGGATGATCCGCCCCGGTTCGACGAAAATCGCGGCCTTCATCGATTGCGCCATGCCACCGCCTCCCGCTGGACGCCCCGGCGGCGCCAGCCGGTAAACTCGCCATGGCGATTATCGATCCCCGGAAAGGCCTTGCCGGAAATATTCCCCGGAAACGGGATGGTGCGGGCGGTCGGGCTCGAACCGACACTCCTTTCGGAACCGGATTTTGAGTCCGGCGCGTCTACCAGTTTCACCACGCCCGCACAGGCATTGGCCGGGGTCCGAATGGCAAAATCTCGGCGGCTCGTCCAGCGCCTTCATGCGCATCGCGCGCATCTTGCCCGCCAAAAGAAAAAGCGAAGAAATGGTGGCCTTATAATGCCGCCTCGGCCCGGGCCTTTCCTTATCCTCACCGGATCGGCTGCCGTATTTCCCCCCCCGCCCCTCGGGAAACAATTATGCGCCGTAACACGCGATGCGCGGCCTCCCTTCTATAATGGGTCCGACGGACCGTTATAGGCGGCTGGGGCGATTGAGGAAATTGCGTATAGATTTCAGTTTGTTCGAATATTCCATCTAATCGTCCGGCCAGATTTCCTGTGCGTCGTCCGTAACGACCAGAGAAGGAAATGTGGGATGAACTGGTTCACTGCTGACGCACCGATCCGGTTGAAGTTGCTTATTGCGTTCGGAACGATGTCCTTTCTCGTCGCCATCCAGCCGATGGCGGCACTGCTTTTCGGCGGCACGACGGCACTTGCCGTCGGCGGCGCCGTTCTTGTTGTCGCCATCCTTCTGGGCGCGTGGTTCCGCCGCGCGATCTCCACCCCCTATGTCGCCACCGTCGTGCGCATGGAGGCGCTGGCGGCCGGCGATCTCGAAAGCCCGATCGCCTTCACCGAATATCGCGATTGCGTGGGCCGGATGACCAAGGCGATGTTCGCCTTCCGCGACAATGCCCGGCAGCAGATCGCGCTCAACCAGGAAGCCCAGCGCAATGCGGAGATCGTGCGCGGCATGACCGCCAATCTCCAGCGCCTTGCCGGGGGCGACCTTACCGCGGAGATTCGCGAGGATTATCCGGAAAGCTATGCGGAGCTGCGCGCCAATTTCAACGCCGCGCTCGGCTCGCTCCGCCAGCTCATCGGATCGGTCACGGCCAGCGCCGCCACCATCCGCACCGGCAGCAGCGAGATCGCGCACGCATCGGAGGATCTCGCCCGCCGCACGGAAAGCAACGCCGCCAGCCTGGAGCAGACATCCGCCTCGATCACCGAGATGGACGAACGGCTCCGCGCGACGGCGGAGGCCGCGAACGGCACGGTCGAACGCGCCAACGGCGCGCTCGAGGTCGTCTCCAACGGCCGTGCGCTCGCCGAGGACGCGGTCGAGGCCATGGGCCGGGTGAGCGAAAGCGCCAAGGGCATAGACAGCGTGATCGAGGGGCTGGACAAGATCGCCTTCCAGACCCGCGTTCTCGCCATGAACGCGGCGGTCGAGGCCGGCCGCGCCGGCGAGGCGGGCCGTGGCTTCGCGGTCGTCGCCGATCTGGTCAGCGCACTCGCCATGCGCGCCGAGGAGGAAGCCAAGCGCGCCCGCGACCAGCTAACCGTCACCCAGACCGATATCGTGACGGCCGTGGCCACGGTGCAGAAGGTCGATGCCGCGCTCGACGGCATTTCCACCAATGTCGACGAGGTGCATGCGCTGCTGGAGCGGATCGCCGACGAAAATCGCGCGCAATCGAGCGCGATCGCGCAGATCACCGCCGCCATCTCGACCATGGACCGCGCCACCCAGCAAAATGCCGCGATGGTGGAGCAGACCTCCGCCGCCGCGCGCAACCTGATGGGCGAGGTCGGCAGCCTGGCCGATCAGGCCGGCCAGTTCCGCATCGGCGGCGACGATCCCGGCCGGGTCGCGGCCCTGCGGCCGGCGCTGAAGGCGGCCTGAAGCCTGAGGGACGGCGTGGGCCTCCATCCTACGCCGCCTCCAGGATGCGCGGGCGCCGGCCCAGGATCATGTCCGCCGCTTTCTCGGCGATCATGATGACGGGCATGTTGGTATTGCCGCCGATGATGCGCGGCATCACCGATGCGTCCACCACCCGCAGCCCCCCGATCCCATGGACCCGCAATTCCGGGTCCACCACCGCATTGCCGTCCACACCCATCCGGCAGGTGCCGACCGAATGATAATCCGCCTCGGCATGCGCGCGGATGAAGGCGTCGAGCGCCTCGTCGTCCGCGATGCCCGGCCCCGGCGCCAGCTCCGCGCCGCGATAGGGATCGAAGGCCGGCTGGGCGAATATCTCGCGGGCGATGCGGATGCCGTGGCGCATCACCGCCCGGTCGCACGGGTCCGCCAGATAATTCTGGTCGATCGCCGCCGCCGCCATCGGATCGGCCGAGGCGAGCCGCACCGTCCCCCGGCTTTCCGGCCGCACCACGTTGATGTGCGCGGCAAAGCCATGCTCGGGCGTCAGGTCGCGCCCATTATTGGCATAAAGCGCCATGACGAAATGGAACTTGATGTCGGGTTCCGCCAGCGCCGGATCGGAACGGACGAAGGCCACCGCCTCCATCCCCGGATCGGCCAGCGGCCCCTGCCGGAACAGCATATATCGCCCCAGCGCCATCGCGCCCGACAATGGGCTGAAATATTTGAACATCGATATGGGCTGGAGGCAGCGATGCTTCACCGCCACCGCCAGATGATCCTGCAGGTTCGCGCCCACGCCCGGCAGGTCGTGCAGCACCTCCACGCCATGCCCGCGCAGATGCGCCGCCGGGCCGATGCCGGATAGCATCAGCAGTTGCGGCGAATTGATCGCGCCTGCGCTCAATATCACCTCGCGCACCGCCCTTGCCTCGCAAGGCGCGCCCTTGCGCACATAGGCCACGCCCGTTGCGCGCCGACCGTCGAACAGCAACCGCGTCGCCTGCGCGCCGGTGACGATCGTCAGGTTCCGCCGCCCGCGCGCGGGGTCCAGATAGGCGGCCGCGCTGCTCGATCGCCGCCCTCCCCCGGCCGTCACGTCGGTGGGACCGAAGCCGTCGCGGAAGGCCCCGTTGCTGTCGGGATTGTAGCGATGCCCCGCCTCCACGCCGGCCGCCACGAAGGCGCGCGCCAGCGGATGCTTCACCCCCGGCCGGCTCACCCGGATCGGCCCGTCCCCGCCATGATAGTCGTCGGCGCCGGGTTCGTAGCTTTCGGCCCGCCGGAAATAGGGCAGCACGTCGGCAAAGCCCCAGCCCGGATTGCCGGCCGCCGCCCAGCCGTCATAATCGGCCGGCGTTCCCCGGCAATAGACCATGCCGTTGATCGACGATCCGCCCCCCAGCACCCGCCCGCGCGGCAGATAGAGGCTACGATCGTCCAGATGCCGCTGCGGCACGGACATGAATCGCCATGCGTAGAGCCCCCGCATCATGATCGGCAGCAGCCCGCCCGGCGCGCGGATCAGCGGGCTCCGGTCGCGCCCGCCCGCCTCGATCAGCAGCACGCTGATGCCGGGATCGGTGGACAGGCGGTTGGCGAGCACGCAGCCCGCCGAACCGCCGCCGACGATCACATAGTCATAAGCCTGCACCGGGCGATCAGGCGGCCGCCGTCATCCGGTCGATCTCGGCCAGCTCCGTGGCCGAAAGCTTCCAGCCGGCCGCGCCTGCATTATGCGCCGCCTGCTCCGGCCGGCTGGCGCCCGCGATGATGCTGGACACGCCCGGCTGTGCCGCCAGCCAGGAGAAGGCAAGCTCGATCAGGCTATGCCCGCGCTCCACCGCGAACGCTTCCAGCCGCGCCGCCAGCTCCCATTTCGCCGGGTCCTTATAGGGATCGAAGAAGGCCGGCGCGTCCGCCAGCCGCGCACCCGCCGGAGCCGGCTGGCCGGGCTTGTATTTGCCGGTCAGCACGCCGTTCGCCAGCGGGAAATAAGGCAGCACGCCCAGCCCATGCTCGACGATCAGGTCGCCCAGCTCCGCCTCCATGCCGCGGAACAGCAGATTATATTCGTTCTGGGTGGTGGCGAACGGGGTCAGCCCGTTGTCGGCCGCGACCGTCATCGCCTCGCGCAGCATCGCACCGGTCAGGTTGGAACAGCCGATCGCCCGCACCTTGCCCTGCCGCACCAGATCGTCCAGCGCGCGCAGCGTCTCCTCGATCGGCGTCTCGGGATCGGGGAAGTGAAGCTGGTAAAGGTCGATCCAGTCGGTCTTCAGCCGCTTCAGGCTCGATTCCACCGCCTGGGCGATATAGGCCCGCGAAGCGCCCTTCTTCTTGCCTTCCTCATCCAGCGGCGATCCGAACTTGGTCGCCAGCACGATATCCTTGCGCCGCGCGCCCAGCACCTCGCCGATGAAGTCCTCGGACGGGCCGTAGCTGTCGGACGTGTCGAGGAAGTTGATGCCGTTGGCCAGCGCCGCGTCGATGATCGATCGCGATCCTTCCAGGTCCGCCTTCCAGCCGAAATTGTTGCAGCCCAGCCCCACGATCGAAACCTTGATGCCGGTCTTGCCCAGATTGCGCAGTTCCAATGCCTTTCTCCTTCTCCCGCCGCCGGCATTGCGCCGGCGTCTTGATCCCGTGGGCGGCCCGGCCATAGGATCGGCCATGGCCATCACCGATATCGCCACCCGCACCTACAACCATGGGTGGCGGCTCGATCCCATCGTCCGCAGCCTGCTCGATACCGATTTCTACAAGCTCCTGATGCTGCAGATGATCCGGCGCCTCTATCCGGACGTGCGGGCCACCTTCGCGCTCATCAACCGCAGCACGGCGGTGCGCCTGGCCGACGTGATCGACGAGGGGGAGCTTCGCGCCCAGCTCGATCATGCGCGCGGCATCCGCTTCACCCCCAAGGAACTGATCTGGCTCGCCGGCAACAGTTTCTACGGCCGCACCCAGATGTTCAGCCCGGATTTCATCGCCTGGCTCGCCGAATTCCGGCTCCCCGAATATGATCTGCGCAAGGCGGACGGGCAGTATGAGCTGCGCTTCGCCGGCCCGTGGACGCACACCAGCATGTGGGAAATCCCGGCGCTCGCCATCGTCAACGAACTCCGCTCCCGCGCGGCGCTCAAGGATCGCGGCCGCTTTGCGCTCGACGTGCTCTACGCCCGCGCCAAGGCCAAATTGTGGGGCAAGGTGGAAAGGCTGGCCGCGCTGTCCGATCTCGCCATTTCCGATTTCGGCACCCGTCGGCGCCACGGCTTCCTGTGGCAGCGCTGGTGCGTCGAGGCGCTGAAGGAAGGGCTGGGCGATCGGCTGATCGGCACCTCCAACGTGCTCATGGCCATGGACAATGATCTGGAGGCGATCGGCACCAACGCGCACGAGCTGCCGATGGTGCTCGCGGCGCTGGCCGGCACCGACGCCGGCATCGCCGCCGCGCCCTATCGCGTGCTTCGGGACTGGCGCGATCTTTATGGCGGCAATCTCCTGATCGCGCTGCCCGACGCCTTCGGCACGGCCGCCTTCCTGCGCGGCGCGCCTGACTGGCTGGCCGACTGGACCGGCTTCCGGCCCGATAGCCTGCCGCCGATCGAGGCCGGCGAGCAGATCATCCGCTGGTGGCGGGAAAAGGGCCGCGATCCGCGCGAAAAGCTGCTGATCTTCTCCGACGGCATGGACGTGGATTCGATCGAGGCCACCTATCGCCATTTCCACGGCCGCGTCCGGCTCAGCTTCGGCTGGGGCACCAACCTCACCAACGATTTCCGCGGCTGCGCGCCCTTCCCCACCACCGGGCTCGATCCGATCTCGCTGGTCTGCAAGGTGGTGGATGCCGATGGCCAGCCGGCGGTGAAGCTGTCGGACAATCCGGCCAAGGCCACCGGCGATCCTGCCGAGATCGCGCGCTACCTCCGCATCTTCGGCGATGCCGGACGCACCGAGGCCGCCGTCACCGTCTGATCGTGGAAAGGGCGGCGATCCGGCTGTCATGGGTTCAGTCGATGGCGACCACGGTGGACATTTCGATCTGCAATCCCGCCAGCGCCAGCCGCTCGACGCCGATCACCGAGGATGCGTTGGCCGGGAACGGCCCGCCGTCCAGCGCCACGTTCATCGCCTTCACGAAATCCTGGAACTTCGCATCCGTCAGCCCGACGATGTAGAAGGTCATGCTCACGATATCCGCCGTGCCCGCGCCCAGCGCGTCGAGCGCGTGGACGACATTGCCGAAGGCCGCCACCACCTGATCGTGGAAGCCATCGGCATTCAGCCTGAAATCCTTGTCCAGCGCCGTCTGGCCGGCGATGAAGGCCAGCCGCTTGCCCGCCGGCGGCACGGAAATCTGGGCAAAGCCGTCCAGCCTGAACAGGCTGTCCGGGTTGATGTGCTGAACGCTCATGCTTGGCTCCGATCGTTGGAAGGCAGGGATCGTCAGGCGCCGCGCTGCTCGCGCACGAAGGCGCGCAGATCGTCCACGAACAGCGCCGGCTGCTCCATCGCCGCGAAATGGCCGCCGCGGGGCGCATCCGTCCAGCGGACGACGTTGTAGCTTTTCTCCACCGTGCTGCGCGGAAACTGGCCCATCTCGCCCGGGAAATTGGCGATGGCGACGGGCTTTGTCACGCGCGCGCCGGCCGGCACCGGCTCGTCGAACACGCCGCGATAAAGCCAGGATGCGGTGCCGAACGTGTCCGTCACCAGATAGATCATGATGTTGTCGATGATCCGGTCGCGCGCATAGACGGACCAGAGATCGCCATCGACCAGGTCGGACCAGGTGTGGAACTTCTCCAATATCCACGCCGCCACGCCCAGCGGGCTATCGGCCATCGCATGGTCCAGCGTCACCGGCTTGGTGGACTGGATCGCCATATATCCGCCCTCGCCCCGCCATATCGCCTGCAGCCGTTTCGCCGCCTCGATCTCCTCGGGCGTTTCGGGAATGGCTGCCGGGTCGGTCCAGCCGAAGGTGAAGTTCAGGTGCACGGCGCGGCAGCCCTGCCCTTCATAGCCCAGCCAGCCGGAAACCGAGGATCCCCAGTCCCCGCCCTGCGCGATATAACCGTCATGGCCCAGTTCCTCGCGCATCAGCTTGTCAAAGGCGCGGGCGATGGTGCGCGGGCCGATCGGCCGGGCGGGCTTGCCGGAAAATCCGTATCCGATCAGCGATGGGATCACCACCGTCACCGCATCCGCCGGATCGCCGCCGAAGCGCGCCGGATCGGTCAGCGGCTCGATCACCTCCATGAATTCGACGAACGATCCCGGCCAGCCATGGGTGATGATCACCGGCGTCGGGTTCGGCCCCTTGCCCCGCACATGGATGAAGTGGACGTCATAGGCCGCGTCGCCCAGGTCGATATGCGCCCGGAAATGCGGAAAGCGATTGAGCGCCGCCTTCCGCGCGCGCCAGTCGTAGCTTTCCAGCCAATAATCCACCAGCGACCGCATCTCCCCGATGCTCGTCCCGAACGCCCAGGGATCGCCGCTGGCCGGCGTCGGCCAGTGCGCGTCGCGCAACCGGCGGTTGATCCAGTCCAGCCTTTCCTGCGGCACGGCGATGGTGAAAGGCGTCACGCTCATCAAGGCACCCCGCAGGAGTGATTTCGGGGCAGGTGGAACATCCGCCGGCCCGGAAATCGCGTTGAACATGGGCTTTGCCAAGGCTTCCTCGGTTCGATCGGAACCGGAGCGGCCTCAGGCACGGCTTCCCTGCGCCCGAAGGTTATGCCCCCGCCTTTTCCAGGCAAGCCACGATCCGGGCCATGCTTTGATGATGCCGCACGAACTGGCGGAGGCCGGTTTCAGCTCCTGGCCGCGATCGCCAGCCCCTCGCGCACGGCCTCGGGCGTGATCGGGATGTGGCGCAGCCGCACCCCCACCGCGCGGAAGATGGCGTTGCCGATCGCCGGCGCCACCACCGTCGTCGCCGGCTCGCCCAGCCCCACCGGCGCCTCGGCGCTGTCGACGAAGCTGATGTCCATCGCCGGCACGTCGCCGATGCGCAGCGGCATATAGGTGTCGAGGTTGAGGTCGCGCACCTCGCCGTTCACGAACTCGGTGCCCTCGTGCAGTGCCATGCTGAGGCCCCAGAGCGCCGCCCCCTGCGTCTGCGCCAGCGCGCCATCCGGGTCCACGATGGTGCCGGCGTCGGTCACGATCGTCAGCTTCTCCACTATCACCTTGCCCTTGGCCCGCTCCACCCGCACCCGCGCGGCGCAGGCCACCCAGGTCGGCATGTCGCGTTCCTGGCCGAAGCTGGTGGCAAGGCCCAGCCCGGTGTCGGGCGGCAGCGGCTGCCCCCACCCGGCCCGCGCGGCCGCCCGGCGCACCACCTCCGCCTGCCGCAGCGCCCCGCCGACGGAACTGGGCGCCGTGCCCGCGTTGCGGCCCTTGCCGGTCAGCAGCTTCAGCCGGAAGGCGACCGGATCGACGCGCGCCTGCAACGCCGCCTCGTCCATGAAGCTTTCCAGCGCCCAGTTGGTCCAGCCCGGCCCCACCGATCGCAACCATCCCGGCCGGAAGCTGCTGTTGGCGAGGTCGTTGGGAATGGCCCGCACCCGCTGGCGGCCGACATCATACCAATGGTCCGCCCCGGCGATCGCGAAGGGATCATATTGGCCGCCGCGCAGTCCCTTGGCCAGCAGCGCGCCCGCCATCACCTGCGTCGGCCAGCCGGCGCAGGCATGATGCTCCATCGCCTGGATCTGGCCGCTGCCGTCGAAGGCCATGCGCAGCCGCTGCACCGATGGCGACCGCACCGAATCGAAACGCACGTCGTCCTCGCGGGTCAGCACCATCTTCACCGGCCGGCCCAGCGCCTTGGCCGTCAGCGCCGCCGGCACCGCATAATCGCCGTTCAGCCGCCGGCCGAACCCGCCGCCCAGCATGTAGGTGCGCATCACGATCGATGCCTCGGGCCGGTCCAGCGCCTTGGCCAGCGTCGGCAGGATCAGCGACTGCCACTGGTTGCCGGTATGGATTTCGAACATCCCGTCCTTCTCGAACGCCAGCGCGTTCACGGGTTCGAGCTGGAAGTGCAGCACCGTCGCCGTCGTGTAGATCCGCTCCAGCGTGGTTGCCGCCGCCCAGTCGAATTCGGGCGTGCTGTCGTCGTCGGCGACGTTCAGGTCCACGCCGCCCTCGGCGCTCGCCGCCAGCTCCGCCCCGCGGTCCTGTATCTGCTTTTCGGAAACGTCATGTCCCGGCCCCGGCGTCCACCGCACCTTCACATGGCGCGATGCCTTCAGCGCCGCCTGGAACGTCTCGGCGATCACCATCACCCATCCCGGCACGGTATCGGACGGGTCGTCCAGCGCGATGCTGCGGATATATCCCTTCACCTTGCGCGCATCGCCGTCGTCGATCGAAACCACCTTCGATCCGTTGCGCGTCGGCGGCAGCAGCGGGCGCGCATGGACCATGTTGGGCACGCGCGCATCGATGCCGTAGCGCGCGGTGCCGTCGATCTTGGCGGCGATGTCCACCGCCTCGGCCGGCCGGCCGATCAGCCGCCGGTCCTTCACCGGCTTGATCGGCAGCTTCTCCAGCTCCTCGGGCGTGAAGGTGCGGGTCAGCCCGCCGCGCCGGGCGATCTCGCCGAAGCCGATGCTGCGCCCGCCCGCCACCACCGCGCCGTTGCGCGCCGCGCAGGCCGATGGCGCCACGCCCAGCAGCCGCGCGCCGCCCTCGATCAGCGCGATCCGCCCCGCCGCCCCAGCCCGGCTGAACAGCGGGAAGGTCTGCCAGACGGACCAGCTTCCCCCCGTCACCATCAACCCCCATTTGGGGTCGGTATCGACATGGACGATGCGCACCTTGCTCCAGTCCGCCTCCAGCTCGTCGGCCAGGATGCGGGCCAGCGCGGTGCCGACATGCTGGCCCATCTCCGCGCGGATGATGTTGACGGTGACGATGCCGTCATGGTCGATCCCGAACCACAGATTGGGCTCGATCAGCCCGCCGTGGGGCGCGGCGGGCACGCCGCCGGGCACGGCCGGGTCCATCGCCGCATCGACGATGCGGGCAAAGCCGAAGCTGATCCCCGCGCCGGCCGAAAGCGCCAGGAAGTTGCGCCGCGAAAGCAGCGCCGCCGGCCCGGCCCCGCCGGCTTTCGACGACGCCGCGATCGGCCGGCTCATGCCGCCGCTCCCTTCGCCTTCGCAGTCCCCTTCGTCATCGTTGCGGCGGCTTCCTTTATCGCGGCGCGGATGCGCACATAGGTCATGCAGCGGCACAGGCTGCCGGCCATCACCGCATCGATGTCGGCATCGGTGGGCGCGGGGAAATCCTTCAGCATCGCCGCCACCTGCATGATCTGGCCCGGCTGGCAATATCCGCATTGCGGCACCTGCAACGCGCGCCAGGCCTTCTGCACCGGATGCGCGCCGGCCGGGTCCAGCCCCTCGATCGTGGTGATGTCCGCGCCTTCCACCGCCGCGAGCGGGGTGATGCAGGATCGCGTCGCCCGCCCGCCGACATGGACGGTGCACGCCCCGCACATGCCGATGCCGCAGCCGAACTTGGTGCCCGTCAGCCCGATATCGTCGCGGATCGCCCACAGCAGGGCGCTATCCTCGTCGGCATCCACCGAAACCGCGCGGCCGTTGATGGTGAAGCGGGTGGTCATGCCGTCTACTCCTGCCCCGGCCCGTGCGCGCGCACCTGGGCAACCTTGCGTTCCAGGTCCAGCCACGGCCCCTTCCTCGTCCGCGTCGCGCGCAGATAGGCGGCGATCCGCGCGATGTCCGCGTCGCTGAACCGCGAAAAGGCCGGCATCACCACGCCGGGCACGCCGTCATCCGCGCCCACGCCGTGCAGGATCACCTGGATCAGGTTGGTCGGATCGCCGAGGCTGACCGCGCTGTTCAAAGCCAGCTCCGGCCGCAGCGGATTGACCGCGTCGGCGCCGTTATAATGGCAGGACGCGCAGGCCGCCGTGTAGAGCCGGGCCGCCGGATCGTAAGTGAGCCCGCTGCCCACGCTGCTCGTCGCCAGCGCCTGCTGCACGGCGGGCGCCGCTATTCCCTGGCGCTGCTCGATACCGTCGCGATCGGAGAAATAGACGGCCAGCGCGTTGATGTCGCTGCCCGGCAGCCGTTGCAGCCCCCGCACCACCGGCGCCATCGGCCCCACCGCCGTGCCGTGATAATGGCTGACACCGCTCTGCAGATAGGCGATCAGCTCGTCCCGGTCCCAGGGCACGGGCGATGGATTGCCGGCATTCAGCGGCGGCGCCACCCAATTGTCGATAAGGGCGCCGGCATAGACCAGCGGGCGCCTTTCCGCGCCCAGCATGTTGCGCGGCGTATGGCAGGCGCCGCAATGGCTCAGCCCTTCGGCCAGATAGGCGCCCCGGTTCCATTCCGCGCTCTTCGCCGCCTGCGGCTGGAACCGGCCGGGCTTGAAGAAAAGCAGCTTCCAGCCCGCCTGCAATGCCCGGATGTTGAGCGGGAACGGCACGCCATTGTCCCGCGCCGGCGCCACCACGGGCTTGCGGGTCATGAAGAAGGCGTAGAGCGCGGATATGTCCGCATCGCTCAGCTTGGTGAAATGGTCGAAGGGAAAAGCCGGGAACAGGTGCGATCCGTCCCGCGCCACGCCTTCGTGCATCGCCCGGCGGAACGCCGCCTCGGGCCATGCGCCGATCCCGGTCTCCGGGTCCGGCGTGATGTTGGTGGAATATATCGTGCCGAACGGCGTTTCCATCGGATAGCCGCCGGCATAGGCCTGCCCGCCCTTGGCGGTGTGGCAGGTGGCGCAATAGCCGGCGCTGGCCAGTATCTCCCCGCGCGCGACCAGTTCGGGGGCGAAGGCCGATGCCGGCGGCGGCTGGATCGGGGCGATAGCGGATCGCCAGGCGAATATGCCGAAACCCACCAGCCCCACGGCCAGCACGGCGGCGATCCCGATCAGGATGCGCTTCAGCAATGCACGCCCCAGATCATGAACAGCCCGCCTCCCAAGCCGCCCGAGTCGATATGTCGATAGTTTCCGCCGGCTATTCCATTACGTCCAGAAGAAGTTTTGCGGGCGCTTATACATGGATGATATGATCGGGCAGCTCGTTCGGGTCCTGCCCGGTAAAGGGGAAATGCTGGGCCAGAAGGTCCCCGATCGCGCCGATTGCTTCGACCATGCCGTCGCCCGGCCGGCCATCGCGCACCGCATCCACCAGCAGCGCCATCGCCGCGCCCCAGGCTTCGGCGGGGATGCTGGCATGGATCGCGCGATCGGAAACGATCTCCGCCTGATGCTCGTCCAGCGAAAGATATAGCAGCACGCCCGTGCGCGATGCCGTGCGCCGCTCCGCCCCCACCTTGAACAGCGTCACCGCCCGGCGGCGGACGCGGCGCATCCTGGTGGAACGCGGCACCAGCGCCAGCCTGAGCGGCATCCAGTTCAGCGCCAGCCGCGCCGCCAGGAAGATCGCCGTCAGCACCGCCAGCAGGATGGTCAGCAGCTCGCGCACCGTCCATTCGGCGTGCCAGCTGCCCGTGATCGCTTCCAGCAGCCCGATAAACGCCTGCGGGAGGGCGGCGACGGCGGCGAAGCACAGCAGCATCACCAGCAGCGACCATTGCAGCGCCGCATCATGATAGGCGTCCGACCGGCGCGCCACGATCGCGATCACCTCGCCGTCAGTGCGTTCCTCCGCCGCGACGATGGCGGCGTTCACCCGCCGATGATCCTCGGCATCCAGATGCATCATCACCAGCTTCCCGAAGCCCCGCCGCCGCCGAAGGAGCCGCCGCCGCCGGAAAATCCGCCGCCGCCACCCCAGCCGCCGCCTCCCCAGCCACCGCCGCCGCCCCAGCGGTCGTCATCGTCGTCGCCCCAGCCGCCCATGCCCGGCCCCCACAGGATGATTGGCCCGCCGCCCCGGCGATAGACGCCGCCGCGCCGCCGCGATCGCAGCGTCATCAGCATCATCCCGCCGATGATGACGATCGGGATCAGCACGGCCGGGTCGAACTGCCTTTCCTTCGCCGCTTCGGTCTTCACGATCTCCTGCGCGCGGGCGGCCGCCTCGGCATCGGGCAGCTTTATCAGGTCGATCAGCGCATCGGCGCCGGCATCGATCCCGCCCGCCATGTCGCCGTCGCGGAAACGCGGCAATATCGCGCGGCGGATGATGATGCCCGAAAGCGCGTCGGTCACGATCGGGGTCAGGCCATATCCCGCCTCGATCCGCACCTTGCGCTCGTTCGGCGCCACCAGCAGGATCAGGCCGTCATTCAGCTTGGCGGTGCCGATCCCCCAGCTCCGCCCCAGCCGATAGCCGTAATCCTCGATCGTATAGCCCTGCAGGCCCGGCACCGTCGCCACCACGAACTGCCGGCCGCTGCCCTGTTCCAGCGCGGCCAGCTTCGCGGTCAGCGCGCTTTCCTGCTCGGGCGACAGGATGTTCGCGGCGTCCACCACCCGTCCGCTCAGCGGCGGGAAGGTCTGCGCGCCCGCCGCCGTGGCGGCCAGCAGCAGCCACAGCAGGGCGATCAGGCGTGTCAAAAGGATACCGTCGGCGCCTTGTCCGATCCGGGCGTCGTCGCCTCGAAGGTCGCCATCGGCTTCGATCCGTAGATCACCTTGGCGCCCACCACGTCGGGGAAGGTGCGGATGCGGGTGTTATAGGCCTGCACCGCCGCGTTATAATCGCGCCGCGCGATGCCGATGCGGTTTTCCGTGCCCTCGATCTGCGATTGCAGCGCCAGGAAATTCTCGTTCGATTTCAACTCGGGATAGGCTTCCACCACGGTGCGGAGCTGCCCCAGCGCCTGGGTAAGCTGGTTCTGCGCGTCGCCGAACTGCTTCAGCCGCTCCGGGTTGGAAAGGTCGTCGGTGGTGATGTTGATCGACGTCGCCTTGGCGCGCGCCTCCGTCACCTGGGTCAGCACGTCCTTTTCCTGCGCGGCATAGCCCTTCACCGTCGCCACCAGGTTGGGGATCAGATCGGCCCGGCGCTGATATTCGTTCTGCACGTCGGCCCAGCGCGCCTTGGCGGCTTCCTCATCGGTGGGGATGGCGTTGATCCCGCAGGAGGGCAGCGAAAGGATGGCGATCGGCGCCAGCGCGGCAAGGGTGGTGCGGCGAAAATTCATGGTCGGTCTCTCCCCAAAGCAGCGCCCGCTATACATGATGATCGGCGGCTTGCCGATATCCGCTCATGCCCGGCCCGCGATGAACGCCTCCAGTTCCTCCACCATCAGCTCCGCATGGATTCCCGCCAGCGCCTCGCCCGTGGCAAGATCGGCGCACACCTCGTCCAGCCGGCGGAGCAGCAGGTGCGCCCGCGCCCGTTCGCGCATGTCCCCCTCCGCCGCCGCGAAGCCCGGCAGGCCGGCGCGGGCGAGCCTGTCGATGATCTGATCCCGATCGCGCAGCAGCCTTTCGCGGAAGCTCGGCTCGAACAGGCGGAGCTGCGCCACCAGCGGCGTCACATAGCCATGATCGGCATAGAGCGCGGCCAGCCGGTCCAGCCACGCCCGCAGCCCGCCCGCCGTCCGCGCATCCGCCAACGCGTCGAACAGCGCCAGCCAGTCACCCGCGATCCCGTCATAGATGGCGATCGCCAGCGCCAGCTTCGATTCGAAATGGGTGTAGAAGGTCGCCCGGCTCACGCCCGCCGCGCGGATGATGTCGTCTATCGTCGCATGCACATAAGGCGCGGCCGCGAACACCTCGCCCGCCCCCGCCAGGATCGCCGCCCGCGTCCGCCGGCGCTGCGCCTCCCCCGCCGCCGTCCGCCCCGCCGGCCGCCCTCGCCGCCTCGCGCCCTCGATCGCCCCGTCCATACCGCCCCTTCATGGCCCTTGAATTTGACTATACTAACAGTCCACCATAATTCATCCAGAACCGGGCGAGAGGGGAAGGCACGAAATGAGCACCAGCCGGCAGGGCGATCACCCGCCCCTTCTGATCGATGCCGCCACCGTATCCGACTGGTCGGCCACGGCCGATGTGGTGATCATGGGATTCGGCATGGCCGGCGCCTGCGCCGCGCTGGAAGCCCGCGCCGCCGGCGCCTCGGTCATCATCGTCGAACGCACCAGCGGCGGCACCGGCAGCACGTCCGCCGCGGCCGGGCATTTCTATCTCGGCGGCGGCACGCCCGTGCAGCAGGCCTGCGGCTTCGATGACGATCCGGCGGAAATGGCCCGTTATCTGGAGGCCGTCGCCCTCGATCCCGATCGGGAAAAGATCCGCCTCTACAGCGAAGGCAGCGTCGCCCATTTCGATTGGCTGGAGGCGCAGGGCGTTCCCTTCGATCGCAGCTATTATCCGCAGAAGAACGTCGTCCAGCCCGGCCGCGAATGCCTGATCTGGACGGGCAACGAGCAGGTCTGGCCCTATCGCGACATGGCGAAGCCCGCGCCGCGCGGCCACAAGGTCGCCTTCGAGGGCGAGGAAGGCGGCGGCGCGCTGGCGCTCCGCATCCTTTCCGAACGCGCCGAAGCTGCGGGCGCCACGGTGATGGCCGATTGCAAGGTGGAAGCCCTGATCCGCGAAGGCGATCGCATCGTCGGCGTCCAGGCCCGCCGCTTTGGCGAGCCGGTGCATGTCCGCGCCCGCCATGGCGTGGTGCTGGCCGGCGGCGGCTTCGGCCAGAACCCCGATATGGTGGCGCGGCATGTGCCGATACTGGCGTCCGCTTATGTGCAGGGCAGCCCGCATGACGATGGGCTGGCGATCCGGCTGGGGGCCGCGGCCGGCGGCACCCTCATCCACATGGACGAAGCCTTCCTCACCTCGCCCTTCTATCCGCCGGAAAACCTGCTGAAGGGCATACTCGTCAACCGCGACGGCCAGCGCTTCGTGGCCGAGGATTCCTATCACAGCCGCTCGGGCATCTTCTCCGCCCGCCAGCCGGACGGCATCGTCTATCTCGTCGTCGATGCGGCGATCTTCGGCTATCCGCATTTCGCCTCGCTCACCAACCAGCGCCTCATCGACGGCTTCGCCACCGTGGCGGAGATGGAGGCCGGGCTGGCCCTGCCCGAAGGATCGCTGCAGGCCACCATGGCCGGATATAACCGGCACGCCGCCGATGGTGCTGACCCGGATTTCCACAAGCATCCGAAATGGCTGAAGCCGCTCGACGAAGGCCCCTATGCCGCCTTCGACCTGTCGTTCGGCCGCGCCGTCTATACCGGCTTCACGCTGGGCGGGCTGCGGGTGTCCGTCGATGGCGAGGTGCTGGATGCGGCGGGCACGCCCCTCCCCGGCCTCTACGCGGCCGGCGCCTGCGCGTCGAACATCGCGCAGGACAGCAACGGCTATGCCTCCGGCACCTGCCTGGGCGAAGCATCCTTCTTCGGGCGGCGCGCCGGCGCGCATGCCGCCCGCCTTCCCGCACGAAAGGCGACTGCATGACCAAGGCCCTGTTCGGCCCGATCGACCAGATCGGCTATCTCGTCGACGATCTCGATCGCGGCATCGCCCGCTGGATCGCCCAGCTCGGCGTCGGCCCGTGGACGGTGTTCCGCAATGTCAGCCTTCAGGGCCGCTATCGCGGGGTGGAAGGCATCGTCACCATGGATGTCGCCTTATCCTATCAGGGCGATGTCCAGATCGAGCTTATCCAGGCCACCAACGCCACGCCCTCGCCCTATCGCAATGCCGATGGCACCCCGATCCTCGGCATCCACCATATCGCCTGGGTGGTGGACGATCTGGGCGATGCCGTCGCCCGCGCATCCGCCAACGGGCTCAGCACCGTGTTCGAGGCGAGCAATCCCGCCACCAATGTCGCCTATCTCGAACCCGAAGGCGAAACGGGCGTGCTCTACGAATTCATCCAGGGCCAGGGCATGCGCGAGATGATCGTCGCCGGTGCCGCCGCCGCGAGGGCGTGGGACGGCAGCAACCCGATCACAACCATCGGCTAAAGGGCTGCCGGAGCGATCCGGCGGGCCGGATTACCGCCTCAGGCCGCCTCGAACGCGCCGGCAATCCATGTGCCGGCGACGTTCAGCGCATCGTCCAGCAGCACGAAATCGGCGGCGAGGCCGGGGGCGATCCGCCCGCGATCCGCAGCGACGCCCAGGAAGCGGGCCGGCGTGTCCGAAGCCATGCCGATCGCGGTTTCCGCGCCGATATCCAGCATCGCCACCGCGTTGCGCACAGCGCGCGCCATGTCGAGGTCCGATCCGGCCAGCGTGCCGTCCTCGTTCACGCACACGCCGTCGACCACGGTGATGCGGTGTCCCTGCAGCACGAAGCTCTTTTCCGCCATGCCCACCGTCGGCATCGCATCCGTCACCAGCGCGAAGCGATCGGCCGGCTTGCAGCGAAGCGCGAGGCGCATCGTCACCGGATCGACATGGCGGCCGTCGACGATCAGGCCGCAACATGCCGCCTCGTCCTCCAGCGCCGCGCCCACCGCCCCCGGCTCACGCGAGGTAAGCGGCGACATCGCGTTGAACAGGTGGGTGAAGCCGGACATGCCCTGATCCAGCGCGTCGCGGATCTGGCGGTAGGTGCCGGCGGTATGCCCGGCCGCGACCACGACGCCCGCTTCCACCAGCCGGCGGACGATGGCGGGCGTGGTCTTTTCGGGCGCCAGCGTCACCAGCGTCCGCCCGTGGCGAAGGCCGGTGACGGCAGCAATGCCGTCCTCGTCCAGCGCGCGGATCTTCGCCGGGTTGTGGATGCCCTTGCGGGCGACGTTCAGGAACGGCCCTTCGATATGGATGCCCAGCACGCCCGGCACGCCGGCCGCGATCGCCGCCTCCACCGCCGCGACACCGGCGCGGACCACGGAAAGGTCGTCGCTGATCAGCGTCGGCAGGAAGCCGGTGGTGCCGTAGCGGCGGTGCGCCGCGCCGATCGCGGCGATGCCCTCCACGGTCGGCATGTCGTTGAACAGCACGCCGCCGCCGCCATTGACCTGAAGATCGATATAGCCGGGCGCCAGCCGCTGGCCGGCAAGATCGTGCCGTTCCATATCGGCAGGCACATCGCCCTCGGCGGCGATCGCGGCGATGCGCCCGGCCTCGATCAGCACGGCCTGGCCTCCGACAAAGGCGGAATCGATCAGGATGCGGCCGTTGACAAGCGCGACCGTCATCACAGTGTCTCCGTCACCTTGGCGAGGTGGGGCGGCTTGTCGGGATCGAAGCCGCGACGGACCGACAGGGCGTTGGCGGCGCGGTAGAAGGACTGGATATGGAGCAGCGGCTCGATCGCAGCATCGCCCTCGATCGAAGGCAGGGGCGTGGCGCCCGCCGCCTCGCCGCCGGCGATGAACACCGGGCCGCCCCGCGCCGCCATCTCGGCCGCCAGCGCATCGACGCCGGGGCCGGTTTCGTCCGACTGGCGGAACACGATCAGCGGGAAGCCGGGGCCGACCAGCGCCATCGGCCCGTGCTTCAGCTCGGCGGCGCTGAAGGCTTCGGCCTGGATGCCGCAGGTCTCCTTGAATTTCAGCGCGGCTTCCTGCGCGACGGCAAGGCCGATGCCCCGGCCGACGACGAACAGGCCGCGCGCATCGGCCAGCGCATCGACCAGCGGGGACCAGTCGCACGCCCAGGCCTTGCGCAGCAGATCGGGCAGCTTGTCGAGCGCCGCGGCCAGGCCGGCGTCCCCGGACCAGGCCCGCACCAGATCGGCGATCGCGGCCAGCGTCGCGATGTAGGATTTGGTGGCGGCGACGCTGCGCTCCGGCCCGGCGTGGAGCGGCAGGACATCGTCGGCGAGCGCGGCCAGCGGCGAATCGGCGACGTTGACCAGCGCCAGCGCGGCCGCCCCCGCCTGCTTCGCGGCCTCGACCGTGGCGAGCAGGTCCGGGCTCTTGCCCGATTGCGAGATGGCGATGGCGAGCATGTCGTCCAGCCGCTGCGCCGCTCCATAAACGGAGCTGACCGATGGCGAGGCCGAGGAGACCAGCAGCCCCAGCCGGGTTTCGATCAGATATTTGGCGTAGGTCGCCGCATGGTCCGAACTGCCGCGCGCGCAGGTCAGCACGGCGCGCGGCGGGCGCCCGCGCAGCCGATCGGCGATGGCAGCCAGCGCCTCGGCATTGGCCGCGCGCTGGCGGGTGACGACAGCGGCGGATTCGCCGGCTTCGGCGAACATCAGGGTCTGTTCAGGGTTCATCATGCCAGTGCGTTGAGTTCGGCCACGAAATCATAGGCATCGCCGCGATACCAGCTGTGCGTCATCTCGATCGCACGGCCGTCTTCCAGAAAACCGCGCCGCTCGATGAACAGGCCCGGCGCGCCGGCCTCCATGCCCAGCAGCGCCGCCCGCTCCGCATCGAACAGCACCGCGCGCAGCCGCTGCAGCGCGCGCACAGGCCGGTTCCCGGTCTCGTCCAGCGCGGAATAAAGCGACACGCCGACCGTATCGAGCGACGGCAGGCCGTAGCCGGCGATCGTCGAATATTCGAGCGCCATGGCAAGATCGTCCGCATAGCGGATACGCGCGAAGCGATAGACGCGAGTGCCGGGGCTCAGGCCCAGCGTCAGCGATTCATCCGGTGTCACGGCGCCTTCGGAACGGGAAAGCCACTTGCTGGAAGGCGTGCGGCCGCGCGTCGCCATGTCTTCGGAGAAGGACGACAGCTTCGAAAACTGCTTTTCAACGCGGCCGGCGACGAAGGTGCCAGCCCCCTGCCGCCGGTTGAGCAGCCCTTCGGCCACCAGCCCGTCCAGCGCCTTGCGCACGGTGATGCGGGAAACGGCGAAGTCGCTGGCCAGATCGCGCTCCGGCGGCAGCGCCTGCTGCGGTTTCAGGAGCTGCTGCTCGATCGCGCCGCGCAGCGCATCCTGGAGGCGCTGGTAGAGCGGGGCCCGGCCGTGCGCATCCAGCGCGCCAATCTGTTCCGCCAGGCTCATCCTTCTTCGGCTCCCTGCCCTTCCGCTTGTCAGAGCTATAAGACCAATGAAATACCATTTGCCAGCAGAAAAACACGCCATCCGTCAAAAAATTGTAAGAATGCTACTTGACCGACGCATTGGTCTGACGGATGGTCTGCTTATTGGTACGTCATTGGTAGCAAATTGGCATTATCGCAAAGGCGAGATGCCGGGGAAGGGGAAGAGCAGATGACAACCGGACGATTCTTCAGAAATTCAGCCAGCATCCTCGCCTTGATCGCGTTCGGGCAGGCCGCCCACGCGCAGGACGCGGCCACCGCCGATAACGACATCATCGTCACCGGCATCCGCGCATCACAGGCCGCCGCGATCGAGACGAAGCGCAATTCCGACGTGATCGTCGACGCGATCTCGGCCGAGGATATCGGCAAGTTCCCCGACAGGAACGTCGCCGAATCGCTGCAGCGCGTGCCCGGCGTGGTGATCAATCGCGAATATGGCGAAGGTGAGCGCGTCAACGTGCGCGGCACCGACAAGAACCTGACGCGCACCCTGCTGAACGGCCACGGCATCGCCACGGCCGACTGGTTCATCCTCGACCAGCAGGCCGCCACCCGCAGCTTCAACTTCCTGATGCTGCCGTCCGAAATCGTCGGCAAGCTGGAAGTCTATAAGAGCCCGATGGCCGATCTGGACGAAGGCGGCGTCGGCGCCACGATCAACGTGGAAACGCGCCGTCCGCTGGATCTCGATGCCTTCTCCATCTCCGGCTCCGCGCAGATGGTCTATTCGGAACGCGCCGACAAGTTCGACCCGCAATTCTCCGGCATGTTCAGCTGGAAGAATGACGACGAGAGCTTCGGCGTGCTCGTCGGCGGCGTCTACCAGAAGCGCCGCCTGCGCCGCGATGGCGTCGAGGTGCTGAGCTACATTACCCCCGTCGGCCAGCCGACCGGCGACGCGCTGGTGCCGGGCCTGATCGGGTCCGCGCTGTTCACCCAGGATCGCGAGCGTTACGGCGGCAACCTGGCGGTGCAGTTCCGCCCGTCCGACACGCTGGAAATCAACGTGACCGGGCTCTATTCGCGCCTGAACGCCAACAACTTCAACCAGAACTTCATGGCCTGGGGCGATAACGCGCTGGGCGGCGGCGGCACGCTGACCGACGCCACCGTGGTGGACGGCACCGTGGTGAAGGGCACCATCACCTCCGCCGACAACGGCACCACCGGCCGCGCCGCCGTGTTCGACGCGATCTCGCGCAAGGCCTATACCGATACCTGGTCGGCCGATTTCGATGCGGTGTGGCACGCCTCCGACCGGGGCACCGCCCATTTCCAGATCGGCTACACCAAGGCGATCGGCGCCACCAAGGACCAGCCTTTCTACGAAGGCGGCGCGCCGGGCAGCTTCACCTTCGACCTGACCGGCAGGACGCCGCAGGTGAGCTTCGCCGGCTTCGACCCGACCGATCCGAACGACATGATCTTCGACTTCGCGTCGTTCCACAGCATCCGCAACAAGGATCAGGAATTCTACGCTTATGCCGATTACGAGCATGAGCTGGACATGGGCGTGCTGAACGCGATCAAGGTGGGCGCCAAGTTCACCAACCATGATCGCGACGCCACCTTCATGGCCACCACCTATGGCGGCTTCTACATGCCGCTGGCGGCCGAAGGCTGCAACGGCGGCCCCTGCACGTCCGCCGATTTCGCGGGCGAGCTGACGCCGGGCAACTTCCTGAAGAACATCAAGCTGCCGGGCACCTTCAGCCGCTACTGGCAGGTGGACCAGAAGAAGCTGGACAGCATCTATTTCAGCCAGCCCGAATCCGTGCGCCAGCGCATCCCGCTGCCGTCGGACAATTATTCGATCAACGAGAAGACCTATGGCGGCTTCGCCATGGCGAAGCTGGGCGGCGAAGGCTGGAAGGGCAATTTCGGCGTCCGCGTGATCCGCACCGATCAGACGACCGACGCCAACCTGATCGGCGTGCTGCCCGAAACGCCCGGCGCGATCGACAATCCGTTCGGCACCTATCTGCCGGTAAGCGCCAAGCGGTCCTATACGGATATCCTGCCCAGCGCGAACCTCAGCATCGATCTCAACGACAAGATGGTGGTCCGCTTCGCGGCCGGCCGCACCATGGCCCGGCCGGATTACACCAACATCCTGCCGCGCGTGACGCTGAACCCCGGCGCGCTTTCGGGCGAAGGCGGCGATCCGGACGTGAAGCCGTTCCGCGCCAACCAGTATGACATCTCGTTCGAATGGTATCCGGAACGCGACACGATCGTGGCGGCGGCCCTGTTCTACAAGGACATCCAGTCCTACATCGTGAACGAGACGCATTTCGAGGTCTATCCGGTGGAAACCGCGACGCCCAACGGCGATCGCTGCGTGCCGGCGCCGGGCACCAACCCCAACCTCTATAATTGCGAATTCGCCATCAACCGCGCGTCGAACGGCGGCGGCGGCACCAACAAGGGCTTCGAGCTGCAGGTTTCGCGCCCGATCTGGCACGGCTTCGGCGCGATCGTGAACTACACCTATTCGGACGCCAAGGCGGACGACGGCCAGGCGATCCCCGGCAATTCCAAGCACACCTACAACCTGACCGGCTATTATGAGGATGACGTGCTGTCGGCGCGGCTGTCCTACACCTACCGTTCGAAATTCTTCGTCAACATCGATCGCGGCGTGCCGCTGAACCAGAAGTCCACGGCCTCGCTGGACGCCTCGGTCAGCGTCAACGTGACCGAGAATATCGCGATCACCGCCGACGCGATCAACCTGACCAACCAGAAGATCGAGCAATATTCGGGCACCACCGTGCGGCCGCGCGGCATCTACGACAACGGCCGCCAGTTCTATTTCGGCGCCCGCTTCAAATACTGACCCCTGCCCTGGGCCGGGTATGATAACCCGGCCCACTTTCTTTTTCGGGGTAGCCGATCCGTGTTTCCCAATCGCATCGCGCAGCATCTCACCCTCGGCTCCATGCTGCTGGCCGCGACCGCCGCTTCCATGCCGGCGAACGCGGCCGATCTGCCCATCCTTCCCCTTCCCCGTTCGGTGGCGCCCGCGCAGGGCAGCTTCCGCCTGACCGCGGCGAGCGGCATGGCCGTGCCGCATGGGGATGCCGGTGCCCGCAACGCCGCCGATCGGCTGGGCGATCTGCTGCTGGCCACGCGCGGCTTCCGCCCGGCGCTGGCCTCGGGCGGCGCCATCCGTTTCGTCCGCGCGCGCGGCATGGCGGCCGAAAGCTACCACCTCGATATTTCGGGCAAGGGCGCGGTGATCCGCGCAAGCGACGATGCCGGTCTGCTCTATGGCGCGATCAGCCTGTGGCAGCTCGCCACCGCGAACGGCGACGGCACGGTGGAAGCCGTCCGGATCGACGATGCCCCCCGCTTCGCTTGGCGCGGGCTGATGCTGGACAGCGCCCGCCATTATCAGTCCCCCGAATTCATCATGCGGCTGATCGACTGGATGGCCGCGCACAAGCTCAACCGCTTCCACTGGCATCTCGTCGACGATCAGGGATGGCGGCTGGAAATCCGCAAATATCCCAAGCTCACCGAAGTGGGCGCGTGGCGGACGCCCGCTTCCGCGCCCGGCGCGCCGGAACTGCCCCGCACCGGCGGCTTCTACACCCAGGATCAGGTGCGCGCGATCGTCGCTTATGCCGCCGCGCGCGCGATCACCGTCGTGCCCGAGATCGAGATGCCCGGCCACGCGCTCTCCGCCATCCGCGCCTATCCCGAGCTGGGATCGGGCGTGCCGGCGACGCCGGGCGCGGAAAGCGACTGGGGCGTCTTCCCCTGGCTCTACAATGTCGACGACAGCACCTTTGGCTTCCTGGAAGACGTGCTGACCGAGGTGATGGCGCTCTTCCCCTCCGCCTACATCCATGTCGGCGGGGACGAGGCGGTGAAGGACCAGTGGCGCCAGTCGCCCGCCATCCAGGCGCGGATGCGCGCGCTGGGCGTAGCGAACGAGGCCGCCCTGCAAAGCTGGTTCATCCACCGCATCGAAACCTTCCTGAACGCCCATGGCCGCCGGCTGATCGGCTGGGACGAGATATTGGAGGGCGGGCTCGCCCCCAATGCGACCGTGATGTCGTGGCGCGGCATCGAAGGCGCGGTGGCGGCGGCGAAGCTCGGGCACGATACCGTGCTATCCCCCGCCCCCATCCTCTATCTGAACCACCGCCAGGGGACCGCCGCGACCGAGCCGCCGGGGCGCGGCCAGCTCATCACGCTGGCGGATGTCTATGGCTTCGATCCCGCGCCCGCGTCGCTCACGGCGGATCAGCAGCATCATATCCTGGGCGTGCAGGGCAATTTGTGGACTGAGCATGCCCGCACCGAGGCGCGGGCCGCGTGGATGATGTTCCCGCGCGCATCGGCCATTGCGGAGCTTGGATGGTCGCGGGCGGGCGCCAGCGATTTCCAGGGCTTCGTCGGCCGGCTGCTGCCGCAGCTCGACCGGCTGAAACCCTTGGGGCTGGAAGCCGCGACCAGCGCGCTCGCGCCGCAGGCCGAAATGGACGTCGGCGAAGGCGGCAAAGCGCGGGTGCGGATTGCGAACCAGATCGGTTCGGAAATACGCTACACTTTGGACGGATCGGCACCCGGATCGGCCTCCCCGCTCTATGCCGGACCACTCGATCTCGCGGTGCCGGCGCGGCTCCGGGCGAAGGCGTTCCGCGACGGACGGGCACTGCCGGGCGCGATCGACCGGCGCATCGACGCCGCCGATCTGCGGTCGCGGACGACCGCCGATCTCCATACCTGCACCGACAAGCTCGTCCTCAATCTGGAGGATGACGCCCCGGCGGCGGGGCCGCGCGCGACATTCCTCACCGATATCCTCAATCCCTGCTGGAAATATGAAGCGGCGGCGATGGACGGCGTGACGCGGATCGCGCTGGATGTCGGGCAGATACCGTTCAACTTCCAGCTCGGCGCGGATCGGGACACGATCCGCTTCGCCAGGCCGGCGACGGCGAAGGGAGAGTTCGAGGTGCGGGTCGACGGGTGCGATGGGCGCAGGATTGCGATGCTGCCGCTCGCGCCGGCGGCGGGCAATCCCGGCGTCACCACGCTCCGCACTGATCTGCCGGCTATGGCCGGCCGCCACGATCTCTGCTTCACCTACACCGCCAATGGGCCGGACCCGATGTGGGGCATCGCCGCCGTGCGGCTGGAAACGGCGCCACTGGAGGCCGAGCGGTGAGCATGATCGCCATCGGCGCCCCCTTCGCCGGCTGGGCGCTGCCGATCGAGGCCGTGCCCGATCCCGTCTTCGCCGAACGGATGATGGGGGATGGCGTGGCGATCGATCCGGTCGATGGCGTGCTGCGCGCGCCCTGCGACGCGACCGTGATCGCCGTCTCCCCCACCCGCCATGCGGTGACGCTCAGGCTCGCCAACGGGGCGGAGCTGCTGATCCATATCGGGCTGGAAACCGTGGCGCTCGGCGGGCGCGGCTTCACGGCCAGCGTCGCGGACGGGCAGGCCGTGAAGGCCGGCGATCCGCTGATCGCGGTCGATCTCGATCAGGTGGCCGATGGCGCGAAGAGCCTCGTCACCCCGATCCTGATCGCCAACGAAGGCTATGCCGTGTCCGTGCTGGCCGCCGATCGCGCGGTGGCCGCCGGCGATCCGCTGATGACGGTGGAGGCCGTCGGCACCGTTCGCCAAGCGACCCCCGTCAGCGAGGACAGCGCGTCCTGCGAGGTGACGGTTCCGCTCGCCAACGGCATCCATGCCCGGCCGGCGGCGCGGATCGCGGCGGCGCTGAAGCCTTTTGTGGCGGAGGTGCGGTTCGAGGCGCACGGGCGAAACGCGAACGCGCGCAGCACCGTCGCCATG
The DNA here is from genome assembly GCF_000347675.2 of Sphingomonas sp. MM-1. NCBI lineage: Bacteria > Pseudomonadati > Pseudomonadota > Alphaproteobacteria > Sphingomonadales > Sphingomonadaceae > Sphingomonas > Sphingomonas sp. MM-1. The sequence goes on from NC_020561.1 coordinate 520,033, forward strand.
CTCGGGCTGGGCCTGCGCCATGGCGACCGGCTGCTGATCTCGGCCCGCGGCGATGATGCCCGCGCGGCGGTGACGACGATCGCCACCCTGGTCGAAGGCGGCATGGGCGAGGCCGGCGATCCCCCCGCTCATCCCAGCGCCCTCGCACCGGCCGTGCAGGGCGCGACCATGGCGGCGCCCGGCTTCGCGATCGGCACGGCCTTCCCCTTCGTCGTGGCCGATATCGCCGTGGCCGAGGACGGTCGCGGCGCGGACCAGGAGACCGAGGCGCTGGATCGCGCTTTGGCCGGGGTGCGGACCCGGCTGGACGAACCGAAGGACGGCAAGGGCGCCGAGATCGCCATCGCCCATCGGGCTATCACCGAGGACCCGGACCTGATCGATGCCGCGCGGGCCGCGATCGCCGAAGGGCGGAGCGCGGGCTTCGCCTGGCGGGCGGCGACGGCCGCGCAGGTCGCCGCGATCGAGGCGACGGGCGATCGGCTGCTGATCGAACGGGCGGCGGATCTCAAGGATATCGAACGGCAGGTGATCGCCGCCATCGCCGGCGTTCCCGTCCCGGCCGCGCCCGCCCCGCCCGAAAGCGCGGTGCTGATCGCGGACGAACTGCTGCCGTCGCAGTTCATGGCGCTCGATCCCGCGCGGCTGGCGGCGATCGTCACCGCGCGCGGCGGGCCGACGTCGCATGTCGCCATCCTGGCCGCCTCGGCGGGCGTGCCGATGATCGTGGCGGCGGGCGCGGACGTGCTCGCCATCCCCGCCGGCACCGTCATGATCGTCGATGCCGCCGCCGCACGGATCGTCGTCGCGCCCGATGATCGGGCCGTCGCCGATGCGCGCGAGCGGATCGATCGCGAGCGCGCCTCGCATGCCCGCAACCTCGCCGCCGCCAGCGAGCCGGGCCGCACCGCCGATGGCATGCGGGTGGAGATATTCGCCAACCTCGCCAGCGCCGAAGAAGCGGATCGCGCCGTGGCGTCCGGCGCCGAGGGCTGCGGCCTGCTGCGCACCGAATTCCTGTTCCTCGACCGCGCCGATGCGCCGTCGGAGGAGGAGCAGGCGGCAAGCTATGCCGAAATCGCCCGCCGGCTGGATGGCCGCCCGCTGATCCTGCGCACGCTGGACATAGGCGGCGACAAACCCGTTCCCTATCTGCCGATGCCGGCGGAGGAAAATCCCGCGCTCGGCCAGCGCGGCCTCCGGTTGTCGCTGGTGCGGCCGGATCTGCTGAAGGCGCAGTTCCGCGCGATCCTGCGCGGCGTGCCGGCGGCGCAGTGCCGCATCATGCTGCCGATGGTGGTGGACCGGGCGGAATTCGCCCGCGCCCGCGCGCTTTATGACGAGGCGGTGGCCGAAACCGGCGCCCCGCGCGCGCCGCTGGGCATCATGGTGGAAACGCCCGCTGCCGCCATGCTGGCTGATGGGCTGGCGGCGGACGCGGATTTCCTGTCGCTCGGCACCAACGATCTCACCCAATATGCGCTGGCCGCCGATCGCGGCAACGCGGCGACCGCACCGATGATCGACGGCCTCCACCCCGCCGTGCTCCGCCTGATCGCCGCCGCCGTGGCCGGCGCCCGCCGGCACGATCGCTGGATCGGCGCATGCGGCGGCATGGCGAGCGATCCGCTGGCCGCCGCGATCCTAATCGGCCTGGGGCTGGACGAGCTTTCCGCCACGCCCGCCGCCATCCCGGCGCTGAAGGCGGCGATCCGCCGCATCGACATGAACGAGGCCCGCCGGCTGGCGGAAGCGGCGCTCGCCTGCGCCACGGCCGCCGAGGTGCGCAGCCTCGCCACCCGCGCCATCAGGGAAGCCGCGTGATGAAATTGCGTATCGACGCCCTCCAGCCGCTGGGCCGCGCGCTGATGCTGCCGGTCGCGGTGCTGCCGGTCGCCGGCCTGCTGCTGCGGCTGGGCCAGCCGGATCTTTTGAACCTGCCCTTCATCGCGGCGGCGGGCGATGCGATCTTCGCCAATCTCGGCCTGCTGTTCGCCGCCGGCATCGCCATCGGCCTCGCGCGGGAGAATCATGGCGCGGCGGGCCTTGCCGGCGGCGTCTGCTTCCTCGTCACCATGGAGGGCGCGAAATCGCTGCTGGCGGTGCCGGCGGACGCCACCGCCGCCTTCACCGATCCCGCCGCGCGCGATCTTGCCGCCGCCGCGTGGAAGGCGAAGGAACTGGCCCGGCTCAGCGTGCCGGCCGGCATCCTCTCCGGCCTGGCGTCTGGCTGGCTCTACAACCGATATTCCAACATCAAGCTGCCGGAATATCTCGCCTTCTTCGGCGGGCGCCGGTTCGTGCCGATCGCGGCGGGCTGCGCCGGGCTGGTGGGCGCGGCGCTGTTCGGCCTGGGCTTCCCCTGGATCGCGGGCGCCATCGCCCGCCTCAGCGAATGGGTGGTGGGCGCGGGCAGCGTCGGCCTGTTCATCTATGGCGCGCTCAACCGGCTGCTCATCATCACCGGCCTGCACCATATCCTGAACAACATCGCCTGGTTCATCCTCGGCGATTTCCATGGCGCGACCGGCGATCTCAAGCGCTTCTTCGCGGGCGATCCGGCAGCGGGCGCCTTCATGTCCGGCTTCTTCCCGGTGATGATGTTCGGCCTGCCGGCGGCCTGCCTCGCCATGTATCGCACCGCGCTGCCCGAACGGCGCAAGGCGGTGGGCGGCATGCTGCTCAGCCTCGCGCTCACCTCTTTCCTGACCGGCGTGACCGAGCCGATCGAATTCAGCTTCATCTTCCTCGCCCCCCTGCTCTACGCGCTGCATGCCGTGCTGACCGGCGTGGCGATGGTGGTGATGGACCTGCTGGACGTGCGGCTGGGCTTCGGCTTTTCGGCGGGCCTGATCGATTATCTGCTGAACTTCGGGCTGGCGACGCGGCCGCTGATGCTGCTGCCGGTGGGTGCCGCCTATTTCGCGATCTATTATGCCGCCTTCACCTGGTGCATCCGCCGCTTCGACCTGAAGACGCCGGGGCGTGACATTGCCTCCGCGCCCGCGCAGGCGGCCGAAGGCGACCCGGCCGCCGATCGGGCGAGCGGCTATGTCGCCGCGCTCGGCGGAGCCGCCAATCTGCGCACGGTGGATGCCTGCACCACCCGGCTGCGGCTGGTGCTGGCCGATAACCGCGCGGCGGACGAAGCCGCGCTGAAGGCGCTGGGCGCGCGCGGCGTGCTGCGGCTGGACGGCGGCGGCCTGCAGGTGGTGCTCGGCCCGGTCGCCGATCAGGTGGCCGGCGAGATACGCGGCCGGCTGGCGATGCCGCATGCCGCCGCCGCGCCGGCCGCCATGGCGCCGCCCCCTGCTCCGGCGCCTACTCCGACGAACGCCTCCGCCCCCGATCCGGCGCTGGCCGCCGATCTGCTGCCCCTCCTGGGCGGCGCCGGCAATATCCGCGCCGCCGATGCCAAAGCCGGCCGCGTGCGGGTGACGGTGGCGGAGGAAGCGCTGGTCGACCTTCCCGGCATTGCCCGGATCACCGGGCGGCCAGCCGCGCGCGTCGCGCCGGGGCGGCTCCATCTCATCTGCCCACAGGGCGCGGAAGCCGGGATGCTGGCGGGGATAAGCCCGATATCGGCTTGAACGGCGGGTGATGCTAGGATCGCCGCTGATGGCGATCCACGACATACCCTCGCTGGGCGAAAGCTATTATCTGGTCGAATGGGCCATCCGCCTCGTCATGCTGGTGGTGGTGCCTTTCCGCAGGAGCCCGGCGGCGACGCGAAGCTGGCTGCTGCTGATCTTCGTGCTGCCGCTGCCGGGCCTGCTGCTGTTCCTGGCGATCGGATCGCCCCGTTTCCCGCGCTGGCGGCGGGAGCGCTTCCACGCGCTCGATCCCTTCGTCGCGGGCCTTGCCGCCCGGCTGGACGCCGAGGCCCCGCCCGGCGCCATGAACGAGCCGGAGGCAGCGACACTCGCCCGCACGCTGGGCCACCTGCCCGCCGTGGGCGGCAATGCCGTGGAATTCATCGACGATTATGATGCGGTGATCGACCGGCTGGTCGAGGATATCGATGCGGCGAAACGCCATGTCCGCCTGCTCGTCTACATCTTCGCCGACGATGCCGTGGGGCAGCGGGTGATGGCGGCGCTGGCGCGGGCGGTGGCGCGCGGCGTCGCCTGCCATGTGCTGTTCGATCCGGTGGGGTCGCATCGCTGGCGGCGCGGCACGGTGGCGGGCCTGCGCGCGGCGGGGGTGGAGGTGCGCGCCGCCTTGCCCTTTCGCCTGCTGCGCGATCGCACCCGGCGCGACATGCGCAACCACCGCAAGCTCTTCCTGATCGACGGGCAGGTCGGCTTTACCGGATCGCAGAATATCGTCGCGCAGGATTTCCGCCCCGGCGTCACCAACCGCGAGCTGGTGGTGCGCGTGACCGGGCCGGTGGTGGCCGAGATGACGGCGGTGTTCCTGGCCGACTGGTATCTGGAAACCGAAAGGCTGCTCGAGGACGCCCCCGAAATATCGCCCGCGGCCGGCACGGCCACCGCGCAGGTGCTGCCGAGCGGGGCCGATTATCGCAGCCAGGGCTTCCACACGATGCTGATCTGGCAGATCCACCGCGCGCGGCATCGGGTGGTGCTGGTCACACCCTACCTCATCCCGGACGAAGACCTGCTTTCGGCGCTGCGCACCGCCGTGCTGCGCGGCGTGACGGTGGACCTGGTGGTATCGGCGATCGTCGATCAGCGCCTCGTCCACTTCGCGCAATCATCCTATTATGATGAGCTGTTGCGCAGCGGCGTGCGCATCCGCCGTTATCGCCGGCGGCTGCTCCACGCCAAGAACGTCGCCTTCGACGACAGGCTGGCGATCCTGGGTTCGAGCAATATCGACATCCGGTCGTTCGAGCTAAACGAGGAGGTGAGCCTGCTGCTGTTCGATGCGGCCGATATCGCGCGGCTGACGGCGATCCAGCAGGGCTATCTGGCCGAAAGCGACGAGGTGACGCTGGACCAATGGCGGCGGCGCAGCGGCCTGCGCAAGTTCGCGGAGAATGTCGCCCGGCTGGTGAGCCCCTTATTGTGAGGCACGCCGGCCGATCAGCCCCCGGGCGATCCAGGTGGCTGCAAGCAGGATGATCGCCACGCCGGCCACGGCGGCGATCACATGCTCGGCAGTGCGCAGCCGGCCGAAAAGCCGCTCTATCCCCTGGCCGAAGGCATAGCCTATGCCGGTGAAGACCACGCCCCAGATCGCGGCGGCGATCGCGTTCATCAGCAGGAAGGTGCGGGCCGGCAGGCGCGAGGTGCCGATCGCGATCGGGCTCACCGTGCGCAGGCCGTAAAGGAAGCGGAATCCGAAAACGAAAGCGAGCGGGTGGCGTTCGAACATGGCGAAGGCGCGGGCGAAGGCCGGCCGGGCGATCAGGCGGCGCACGCGCGGACGATCGCGGAACCGCCGGCCGGCGGCGAAGAAAAGCTGGTCGGCGAGGCAGGAACCCAGCGCCGCCGCGATCATCGCACCGGGCAGCGGCAGCAACCCCTGATGGGCGAGCAGGCCGCCGGTGACGACCACCGTCTCCCCTTCCACCCCCGCGCCGATGAAGATCGCGAGCAGGCCGTAACGGGCGATGAGCGCTTCCACCGTCATGGCGGTGAACATGCGCATTTTCCACGGGCCGGCATAGCCCCATGCCCCGCAATCGCCCGTCGCGCTTCATCGTTGGCCTAGTGGAACAATTATCGGAATCGCGATTTAATCCCCGTCGACGGGGACTTCCGATACCGTCGCTGAAATGGGGGCGATCCATGGCGATCCTGTCTTCGCGGCAAGCCGGCCCTGCCCTTGCGCTGGCACTGATGTGCGTGGGCACGGGCAAGCCCGCCCGGGCGGCCGATCAGGCTGCCGGCCAGGATAATGCCGCCGAAGTGAAGGCGCTGCGCGGCGAGGTCGAGCAGCTCCGCTCGCTGGTCAGGGAACTGAAATCCCGGCTGGATGCGGTGGCGCCGCAGCAGGCCGCCCTGCCCCCGCCGGGCCAGGAAGCGCTGGGCCAGGAAGCATTGGGCCAGGCATCCTCCGCCCCGCAATCGCCCGCCGCCGCCGGGCCGGCCCCGACCCGTTCGGCTGGGACCCAGCCGCCGCCGGCCGCCCTTCCGCCTGCCGCCATTCCGTCCGCTGGCCAGCCGGCGCCGACGGGCATCGCATCCGCCACGGCCTCCACGGCTGGCCGCCTCGGCGTTCCCGCGACGCGGCTGCCGCCCCGGCAGACGATCGGCGACAACATCACCGGCGCCTCGCGGATCGACAATGCCGCCCCGCCCAACGATCCCGACCTCAAGGGCTTCATCGAGATACCGGGCACGGAAACCGCCATCCGCATCGGCGGCTATGCCAAGGTGGACGCGATCGTCGATCCTTCCTTCGTCGGCGATCGCGACGAATTCAACGCCGGTGCCATTCCCTTCGGCAAGCGCGTGGGCCACCGCGCCACCGTCAACGCCCGCGGCACCCGCTTCACCATGGAGGTCCGCCGCCCCTCGGTGCTGGGCGGCAGCCTGCGTTTCTATGTCGAAAACGACTTCTACGGCGACGGCGAAAGCTACGGCTTCGCCCTCCACCACGCTTATGGCCAGCTCGGCAACACCTATGGCGGCTTCGGCTATTCCGCCTTCGTGGATGCGGACGTGCTGCCCGATACGCTGGACGATTGGGGGCCGGGCGCCGTCAATTTCCTGCGCACCGCCTCGGTCCGCCAATCCTTCAAGGTGGCGCCCGGCGCCAGCCTGACCGTTTCGATCGAACGGCCGGAAAGCGACCTGCAACTGGCCGATCCGCAGAAGACGGTGGAGAAGATGCCCGATATCGTCCTGCTCGGCCGGCTGGAGGACAGCCGCGGGCACGTCCAGCTGGGCGGCCTGATCCGCCGCATATCCTATCGCGACAGCGTGACCGGAGACGGGGACAGCGCCACGGCCTACGGCATTACCGCCTCGGGATCGGTCTCGCTGTTCGACAAGGATCTTTTCCTTGCCTCCGTCACCTATGGCGCCGGCGTGGCGCGCTACATGAACGATCTGAACGGCCTCGGCCTCGATGCGGCCATCCGCCCGGACGGCCGGCTCCGGCTGACCCGCATGATCGGCGGCACGGCGGGCTACACCCATTATTGGAGCGAGGATTTCCGGTCCAACCTGGTGCTGAGCGCGCTGAAGCTGAGCGACGGCGGCTACCTCGACCCCGACGATATCGCCCAGACCCGCTATGGCGCGCTCAACCTGATCTGGTCGCCGGCCGGCTCGCTCAGCGTCGGCCTGGAAGGGCTGCTCGGCTGGCAGAAGCGGCAGAACGATCTGTCGCGCAACGCATCGCGCATCCAGGCGACGGTGAAATATGATTTCGTGCGGTGATGCGGGGCCGGGCTTGATCGGCGCCCGGCCCCGCGCCGATCACTTCTTCAGCACCATCACGCGATAGAGGCCGTCCTCCACCTCCACGCCGTGCGTGTCGTGGCCGAAACCGGGGAAGCGCTGGTCATACGCCTCCAGCGCCTTCAGATATCCGATCAGCGCACCATCGGCGGGGCCGGCATTCTCGCCCGGCATCATCAGCGGAATTCCCGGCGGATAGGGGACGATGCCGGTGGCGAGCGTGCGGCCGGCAAGCTCGTCCAGCGTGATCCGGTCGATCCGGCCGCGGACCAGCTCCTCATAGGCGGCGACGGGGCTCATTTCCGGCTTGGGCAGGATGCTGAAGGCTTCGGACATGGTGTGCGTGGTCTTCAGCTCGTCCATCGCCGAGAACATCAGGTCCGCCAGCTCGCGCAGGCCCATCTTCCCGTAGCGGTCGGGATGGTCCTTCACCAGCGAGGGGATGGCGCGGGAAAGCGGCACGTTCGCGTCATAATCCTTGCGGAAATCGAGGAGCGCGTTGACCAGCGTGCCCCATTTCCCCTTGGTGACGCCCATCGAGAAGAGGAAGAGGATGGTGAAATCGGTCGTCTTCTCGACGACGATGCCACGCGCGGCGAGGTATGAGGTGACGATGCTGGCGGGGATGCCCACCGCCCTGAGGCCGCCGTCCGGGTCCATGCCGGGCGTGAGCACGGAAACCTTGATCGGATCGAGCATGCAATAACCCGGCTCGATATTGCCGAAGCCGTGCCATTCGGCGTCGGGGGCGAGGTGCCAGCAGCCGGGCTCGCTGGCGAGATACTCCGGGTCCGCCTCGTGGAAGGCCACCGTCTTGCCGCGCGTGTCGGTGACGGTGGGCGGCTGCCAGATATCGAAGAACCAGCCATTCTGATCGGCGATCTCGGCATTCAGCCGCGCGACCGTCTGGCGGAAGGCGATCGCCTCGCGGATCGAGGCGCCGGTGAGCTTTTCGCCCGAGGAATCCATCATCGCCGCCGACACGTCGTTCGACGCGATGATCGGATAGCAGGGCGATGTGGAGGCATGCATCATGAACGCCTCGTTGAAGCGGGCATGATCGATCGGGTTGCGGCCGTCGCGCACATGGATCATCGACGCCTGCGACAAGGCCGCCAGCAGCTTGTGCGTCGATTGGGTGGCGAACACGCTGGGCATGGCCGCGCGATCGCGCTCCGCTGGCTCGCCATGCATGCCGAAGCGCTGGCGGTAGATCGGGTTGAAGCGGGCATAGCCATACCACGCCTCGTCGAAATGGAGGCGATCGACGCTCTCGCCCATCAGCTCCTCCACCCGCGCGACATTGTAGCAGAGCCCGTCATAGGTGGAGTTGGTGATGACGGCATGGACAGGCGCGGGATCGATCCCGTCCTTCACCAGCGGATTATCGCTGACCAGCACGCGCAGCGCCGAGGGGGTGAGCCGTTCCGGCGGGATCGGGCCGATGATGCCGTAAGCGTTGCGGGTGGGCATCAGATAGCAGGGGATCGCGCCCGACAGCGTCATCGCATGCTCGACCGACTTGTGGCAGTTGCGGTCGCACAGCGCCACCTGGTCGCGGGTGACGCTGGCCATCAGGATCACGCGGTTCGAGGTGGAGGAACCGTTGGTGACGTAATAGGTGCGATCAGATCCGAACACGCCGGCGGCATAGCGTTCGCCATCGCCGATCGCGCCGCTGTGATCGAGCAGCGAGCCGAGATCGCCGACCGAGATCGACAGATCGGACCGGAACAGGCTTTCCCCGAAAAATTCGAAGAAGGCGCGGCCGACTGGCGAGGTGAGGAAGGCCGTGCCGCCGGTATGGCCCGGCGTGTGCCAGGAATATTCATAGGTGCGGGCGAACTCCACCAGCGCCCCGAACATCGGCGGCAGCACAGTGGAACGGTAGCGCTGCAGCGCGGCCAGCACCCGGCCGCCGATGAAATCGGTGGTGTCCTCCAGCAGCCAGATGAAATCGTCCGCCTTCGTCATCGCATCGGTGGGGATGGAGGACGCCGCGCTATGATCGGCGAGGAGGAAGATCGGCACGTCGGCATTGAAGGCGCGCATCGCATCCAGCACGGTTATGGCCGGCTGGTGATCCCCGCCCGTGCCCAGTTCCCAATCGAGCAGCAGGCACTGGATCGAGGGATCGGTGGAGACGATCGCCACCGCGTCTTCCACCGTGGAGGAGATGACGACATCGATTTCGCGCCTTTCCAGATCATCCACCAGATGATCGACCGCGCGGCCGGCGGCGGAATCGGGGCCGAAGGTTTCGCGCACCAGCAGGGCGCGCATCGCCAGCCTGAGGCTCGATTGTGACGGCATCGCATACTCCTTCACACAGACGGGAACGGAAGAGCGGCGCCACCGCTTGCCGGTGGTCGCATCATGACGGGAACCGATCGGGTTTCAGGCGAGGGTCATTTCAATGACAGATTTTCATCGGCGCCGTAGCGTCGCCGATCAATTCAGTTGGTGATGAGGAAAATAGGTATCGGCTTTCCGGCAAGCGGCCGGATGATCGCAACCGATCGACCACAGAAAAGACTGGGCACGAAGATCTGCGCATAGTTCACGCCCCCCGGCTGATGAGTCCTGCGGTCGCGATGCGGAGCGGAATATCCGCCCTTTCATGCTGTGGTTCAACCGAAAAAACCTGGCGCGTTGTTATCTGGCGGCCCGCGAATTCCTGCACTAATGTCACGCGCTATGGAGTCGCCTCGCGCCCGCATCGCGACAATGGCCCTTCGCCCGGCCGCACGAGGGATAGCCATGGCGGGCCTGATGGCGGCCGGCCCCTTCCCGGCCGCGATGGCAGCCCCCGCCGAACAGATTTCCCCCGCCGCCGCCACGCCGTCCGATACGGCACGGATGGCGATAAGCTTCGATGCCGCGCGGGAACGGCTTGCGCGGGTATCGCCTTCGCTGAGCGGCGCGGGGCATGAGGTGCGCGCGAGCGAGGAGCAGGCGGCCGCGCTCAAGGCGCTCAACCGGCCGGTGGTGAGCGCATCGGCATCGGTGATCGAATATCAGAAGAGCCTTTCGGTCGATCTGACGGGGGAGAAGAACGCCTTCGCCAACGCGACGTCGGATTATCTGGACGGCCTGCCCGGCCAGTTCCCGCCGGAATTCGCCGGCATCGTCCAGCAGGTGACCGGGCGGATCGAGCAGGCGCTGCCGGGGCTGCTGTCGCTGATCCCCGACACGCTCGACTATCGGGTGCGCGACACGGTGTTCCGCCCGAGCGTGACGGCCGCCCTGCCCCTTTATACCGGCGGCGCGATCCCGGCGGTGCAGCGCGGCGCGGGCGCCACGGTGGCGCTGGCGCGCGCCAAGGAAGCCGGCGCGCAAAGCCTTTCGCAGATCCAGCTCGTCCAGGCCTATTTCGGGCAGCAGCTTGCCCAGGCGCTGCTGGCGAGCGCGGTCGAGACGCGCGACGGCTTCGACCGCCATCTGGCAAATGCCAGGGCGATGGAGCGGGAAGGCGTGCTGCCGCGCGCCGGCGTGCTGCAGGTGCAGGTGGCGCGTGACGCCGCCCAGCGCGCGGTGGAGCGAGCGGCGCTGGAGGAAGCGACCGCATCCGATACGCTGGCCCGCCTGCTCGATGCCCAGCCGGGCGTGCGGCCGACGACGCCGCTGTTCGTGAACGCCCGGCCGATCGAGCCGCTCGACCAGTTCCTGACCAGCGCGAGCGAGGGCCATCCCCAGGCACGCGCCGCCGATGCCGCCCGCGATCTGGCCGGCGCCGGCGAGGATCTGGCGCGGTCGCGATTCCGGCCGCAGGCCTTCGCCTTCGGTTCCTATAATTTCAACCGCGACAATGCGTTGCCCACCGATCCCGACTGGATCGCCGGCGTGGGCGTGCGATACACCTTGCTATCCAACATCGATCGCCAGCGATCCCTGAACGCCGCGCGCGAGCGGCGGCAGGCGGCGGACGATGCCGCCCGCGACGCGCGCAAGACGATCGCGATCGAAACGAACCGTGCCTATAATCTCGTCGAAACGGCGCGGCGATCCTTCCTGTCGCTCGATTCCAGCCTGGCGGCCGCGAACGAGAATCTGCGCGTGCAGGAGGTGGCCTTCCGTGAGGGCGAAGGCACCGCCGCCGCGCTGATCGACGCGCGCACCGCCCTGTCGCTGGCCCGCACGCAGCGGATCGCCGCCGCCTATGAATATGTGGTGGCGCTTTCCGCCCTGCTCGCCGCCAGCAATCGCGGCGACAGCTTTCCCGATTATCTCGCCCGTGCCGATCGGATCAGCGCGCCATGACGGACATCAGCCATCCCCCCGGCGCCTCCCCTGCCGCCGAACCCGCCGAGGTGCCGCCGCGCGACCGGCGCCTGCTGGTCGCGGCGCTGCTGATCGTCGCGCTGGCGCTGGCCGTCGGCCTGTGGTTCGCCTCGCGGCCGGCGCCGCCGCAGTTGCAGGGCATGGTGGATGCCGATCAGGTGAACGTCGCCACCAAGGCGCTGGCGCGGGTGGAGAAGCTGATCGCCGAGGAAGGGCAGACGGTGAAGGCCGGCGCGCTGCTCGCGACGCTCACCAGCCCGGAGATCGACGCCGGCCGCCGGCAGGCCGAAGGCGCATTGGCGAGTGCGCGGGCGCTGGAGGCGATGGCCAACGAGGGAAACCGGGCCGAGGACGTCCGCGCGCTCAGATCCGTATGGCAATCCGCGCAAGCCGCGGCGGGGCTGGCGGCCGTCACCGCGCGGCGGGCCGACAACCTGTTCGCCGAAGGGGTGATCGCCGCCCAGCGGCGCGACGAGGCCCACGCCGCCCGAGATGCCAGCGCCGCCCAGGCGGAGGCCGCCCGCCAGCAATATCTGAAGGCCGCATCCGGCACCCGCGCGGAGGAGAAGGATGTCGCCCGCGCGCAGGTGGAGGTCGCCGCCGCCGGCGTATCCACCGCCGAAGCCTTGCAGGCCGAGACGAAACTGATCGCCCCGATCGGCGGGGAGATCAGCAAGAAGCTGGCGGAAGCGGGCGAGATCGTCGGCCCGGCGGTGCCGATCTACCAGATCATCGACACCGCCCACCCCTGGGTCGCGGTCAATGTCCGCGAGAACGATTACAAGGGCATCGCCCCAGGGCTGGAAATGCGCGGCGACATACCGGCGCTCAAGCTGAAGGGTGTGCCCTTCACCGTCTATCATATCGATCCGCAGGGGGATTTCGCCACCTGGCGGGCAACGCGCCAGTCTTCCGGCTTCGACATTCGCAGCTTCGAGGTGAAGCTGCGCCCCACCCGCCCCGTGGCGGGGCTGCGGCCGGGGATGAGCGTGCTGTTCGCCTGGCCGCGATGAGCTTCGCCAGGGCCTTTTCCCGCGAGGTCGCCCATCTCCGGCGCGATCGCTGGGATCTGGCGATGGTGACGCTGTTTCCGGCGGCCGCGATCATGATCGTGGCGGCGATGCTGATCGCGGCCGTGCCCCGCCACCTGCCCGTGGCCATCGTCGATGACGATCACAGCGCCTTCAGCCGCGCGCTGGTCCGGGCCGTGGCCGCCGCGCCGGCGGTGACGATCGCCGAAACGCCGGCGACCCTGGCCGAGGCGGAAGGGATGGTGCGGGCCGGCGTGGTCTGGGCGGTGCTGCACATTCCCCGCGACGCGGGCGCCGGCCTTTCGCGCGATACGACGCCCGCCATCCACATCCTCTTCAACGCATCCTTCCTCACCATCGGATCGAGCGCCGCGAACGGGATCGGGAGCGCGGTGGAAGCGGTGGTGGCCGAACGCGGGCTGGATGTGCTGCATGCGCGCGGCCTGCCGGCGATCCGCATCGATCCGCCGCGCGTGCAGGCGACGGTGCTGTTCAACCCGCAGACCAGCTTCGAATGGTATCTGCAGGCGCTGATCCATCCCGCCGTGCTCCACCTGCTGACGGCCTGCGTGGCGGTGATGGCGATCGGGCGCGAGCTTGACGGGGAATCGCTCGCCCGCTGGCGGGCGGAAACGGGCGGCGGCATGGCGGCGCTCGCGGGCAAGATGGCGCCGTATCTGATCCTGCTCGCCGGCTGGGGCGCGGTTTGGCTGATCTGGGTGGCGGGCGTGCGCGGCTGGACGATGAACGGCAGCATCCTCCTCACCCTCCTCGCCCAGGCGCTGCTGTTCGCGGGCACGGCCAGCATCTCCGCCATGCTGGTGACGGTGACGGGCAAGGCGAGCGTCGCCTTCTCGGCAAGCGCGCTCTATGCCGGATCGGCACTGGCCTATTCCGGCGGCACGCTGCCGCTGACGGGCGGATCGGGCTTTGCCCGCGGGTGGAGCCAGGTCCTGCCCTTCACCCATTATCTGCAGTTGCAGATGGACCAGTTCCTCGGCGCGCCGGTGCGGGTAGCGCTGCCGACGATCGCGGTGCTTTCGGCCTATCTGCTGGTGCCGGCGGCGGTCACCGCGCTGGCGCTGCGGCGGCGGGAGCGCGGCTGAGATGGGGTTCGGCGCCGCCTTCGCGGGCGTGTTCCGCACCATATTCACCACGCTCGCGCTCGCGTCGATCATCATCGTCGCGGTGATCCTCTACGGATTCTATTATCCCGCGCCCTATGCCCACCAGACGGCCCGGCAATTGCCGGTGGTGGTGGTGGATCTGGAACGCAGCCCGCTGACCCGCCAGGTCATCCGCAACCTGGGGGACGCGCGCGAGGTGCGGATCGTGGCCGAGGCGGCATCGGCGGCGGAGGCCGAACGGCTGGTGCGCGACAGGGAGGCGGACGGGATATTGATGCTGCCCAGGGGGCTGGAGCGCGGGCTGCTGACCGGCGCGCCCGGCGCGGGCATCGGCATCTGGGTGAACGGCACCTACCTGATCCGCGCACGCGACATCGGCGGCGCGGTGCAGGCGGCCGCGATCGGCGCGGCGGCGCAGCGGCTGGGGCATGTGGCGCAGGGCCTGCACCTCCAGGCGCCGATCGCGATCGTGCAGCGGCCGCTGTTCAACACGCGCGAAGGCTATGCCGACTATGTCTTTCCCGCCGTCGCCGCGATCATATTGCAGCAGACCCTGCTGTTCGGATCGGCGATGCTGGTGGCCGGCCGGCGGCGGGAAGAGCCGGCACCGTGGGGCACCGCCGATTTCCTGGGCACGTGGTGCGCGATCGCGCTGATCGGCATCATGGGCGCCTTCCTCTATTTCGGCTGGATATACTGGTTCCAGGATATGCCGCGCGCCGGCAACGTGCCCGCCCTGTTCGTGGCGGTGCCGATCTTCGCGCTCGCGGTCAGCGCGCTGGGCATGATGATGGGGAGCATCGTCGACGGGCCGGACCGGGCGCTGCAGGTGCTGATCCCGACATCGATCCTGCTATTCTTCCTGACCGGCGCCGCCTGGCCGATCGCATCGATGCCCGTGCCGGTGGCGATGCTGGCCCATCTTTCGCCCGCGACCATGGGGATGGAAACCTTCGTGCGGCTCAATGAGATGGGCGCCTCCTTGCGCGACGTGGCCGGCCGGCTGGCCGGGATCGCGGCGCTGGCAGCCATTTACGGCGCTGTCGCGTTCCTGCGGCTGAGCGGCAGGGAAAAAGCCGCGCTCCGCTGATCCCTCTTGCGAAGGATGTGCCCCATGAACCGGCTGTTCACCCTGTTCGCCAATCGCATCGCGGCCTTTGCCGGGCAACCGCTGGCCTTCGCGCTGGCAGCCGGTTTCATCCTGGCGTGGGCACTGACCGGCCCGATCTTCCAATTTTCGGATACGTGGCAGCTGATCGTCAACACATCGACGACGATCGTCACCTTCCTGATGGTGTTCCTGATCCAGAATTCCCAGAATCGCGATGCGGCGGCGATGCAGGCCAAGCTGGACGAGCTGATCCGCGCGCTGAGGAGCGCGCGCAACCAGTTCATCGGCATCGAGCATCTGACCGAGACGGAGCTGGAGCTGATCCGCCGCGCGCTGGAAAGCAAATATGGGTCGGAGGGAGACGAGGACGAGGAACACGGAGCGGGCCACATTTCCGTCGCCCGCCTGATCGCGCGGATATGACGGGGCCTGTGGCCCCGCCGATCAGCGGTCGACCCGCGCGCTTACCCGGTGGAAGAAGGGATGCTGGGGCGAATTGCCGCGCTGGATATCGTGGAAGATGCCGGCGCCCAGCGTGGGCAGCAGCGCTTCGACGATGGTGACATGTTCCAGGTTGCGCACGTCGATATGAACGTGGAGCGCACTTTCATAATGGAAGCTGACGATCGCTTCCGGCGGGCAGGCGTCGATCAGCAGCGAGCTGATGCGGGCCAGTTCTTCCGAAACGAAGTTCGAACGCGGCGCACTCGGGATGCGTTCGACCCCGCCGCTCTCGATCGACTTACCCGCTACGCTCATCGTCATTCCCTCTATTACGCAAGGCCACCCCAGTCGAAAGCAAAAGCCGATCGCTGGCAAGGCGCTTTGTTGCCCCGCACCATGACCATTTTGGGGCAATCCGCATTTTTGCCCGGCATGTGTGGCAATCCTGCATGCCCCGGCCGGAACAGCCGGGCCGGCCTTCAGGCAACGAGCGTCGCCGCCCTGGCCTCCAGCAGCGCTGCCGCATCGCGCGGATCGATACGGACCTGCAGCCCGCGCTGCCCGGCGTTCAGGAACACCGCGTCATGGCCCAGCGCCCCTTCCTCGATCGCGACGGGCACCTTGCGCATCTGGCCGAAAGGGCTGATCCCGCCGACCTTGTAGCCGGTGATCCGTTCCGCATCGGCGGGCTTCATCATCTCCGCCGATTTCCCGCCGAGCGCGGCGGCGAGCTTCTTCATCGCCACTTCGCGATCGGACGGCACGATCGCGCAGACCGGCTTGCCGTCGACCAGCGCCATCAACGTCTTCAGCACCTGGCCGGGCGGCACGCCCAGCGCCTCGGCCGCCTGCAGCCCGACGCGATCGGCGCCGGGATCATAGTCATAGGCATGGACGGTGAAGGCCACTCCGGCCTTCGCCAGCATCTGCGTTCCGCGCGTGGCTTTGGACATGATGTGCGCTCATTCCATCGCCGCCCGCCAGGGTCAAGCCGCGCCGTCGCGCGGCAAGGCCCAGTCCGCCGGCAGCGCGGCCTCGCACTGGGCAAGCGTCGCCCCGCCGGGCGCCACGCATCCCGCGCGCAGCAGGTAGGCATGGCGGACGATCTCCGCCTGCTGCTCGATCCCGTAGCGGTCGAGCGGCCAGCCGGCGCGGATGCGATAGCCGTAACGGCAGAAGGGATGGCGCATCAGCGGCAGCCACCACCGCCCCCGCCGCTGCGCCTGCCAGACATGCGCCATCTCGTGGATGAAAAGCCCCTGCGCCGCGACCGGCGCCTCGGCGAAGTCATCGCGCCAGATCGGGCTTTCGGGGTGGAACCAGATGTGCCCGTCCGGCGCCATCACCACGCGGGGCGGGTGGAGCGGCCACCATTTGCGGCGGTGGAGCCGGACCGCGTCATAATCGATCGCCGGCCCGAACATGCCGGCGGCGAGCGCGCGCTCGCCCGCCGTCAAAGGGCGGGAGACGGGCGGCTCCGCCATCCCCTACCCGGCCCGGCCGGCGCTGGGGCGATCAGTGGCCGGCATGGCCGCCGGGCGCGGCATCGCCGGCCGCGCGGGTGGCAGCATCGACGTTCACCGCCTTGCCGCTCCTGAAGCGGAAGGTGAGCGGCAGCGTGCCGCCCGGCTTCACATCGGCCGCGACGTCGAACAGCATCGCATGGTTGCCGCCGGGCGCGAAGGCCACCGTGCCGCCCGCCGGCACGTCGGCGCCGTCGATCGGGCGCATCGTCATCATGCCGTCCGCCATGCCGCCTTCGTGCAGCTCGATCCGGCCGACGCGGGGGCTTTCCACCGCGACCAGCCGATCCGCCTGCGCGCCGCCTTCCACGGTGAAATAGACGGCCGCCGGCCGCCCGGCCACCGGCGAAAGGCGGACCCAGGCATCCTTCACCGCCGGCGCATCCGGCCGTGCCGGCTGGCACGCCGCCAGTGCCATCAACGCAAGCGGCGCCAGCCGCAGCAACCCTCGACCCATGGCATATTCTCCGTCCATCCGATCGCCGCCGCGCCGGATCGTTCCAACCAGATCGCATTAGGCGAGCCGGGTGTCTTGCGGCAACCGAAAGCCCGCCTATATCGAGCCCCGAACAGCAACAGCCGACCGGTTTTCGCTTCACTGGCAAGGGGAACCGGCGGATACGCCGCAAACTTCGGGGGACGAAGGGTATAAGTATGGCTAAAGTAATCGGGATCGACCTGGGCACCACCAACAGCTGCGTCGCCGTGATGGACGGCGGCAAGCCCAAGGTTATCGAAAATGCCGAAGGCGCGCGCACCACGCCTTCGATCGTGGCCTTCGCCAAGGATGGCGAGCGCCTGATCGGCCAGCCGGCCAAGCGCCAGGCCGTGACCAATCCTGACAACACGATCTTCGCGGTGAAGCGCCTCATCGGCCGCCGCTTCGACGATCCCGTGACGAAGAAGGACACCGAGCTGGTGCCCTATCACATCGTCCGCGGCAGCAACGGCGACGCATGGGTGCAGGCCGGCGGCAGCGATTATTCGCCGTCGCAGATTTCCGCCTTCATCCTGCAGAAGATGAAGGAAACGGCCGAAGCCTATCTGGGCGAGACCGTGACCCAGGCGGTGATCACCGTTCCGGCCTATTTCAACGACGCCCAGCGCCAGGCGACCAAGGACGCCGGCCAGATCGCGGGCCTCGAGGTGCTGCGCATCATCAACGAGCCGACGGCGGCCGCGCTCGCTTATGGCCTCGACAAGAATGACGGCAAGACCATCGCCGTCTACGACCTTGGCGGCGGCACCTTCGACATCTCGATCCTCGAGATCGGCGACGGCGTGTTCGAGGTGAAGTCCACCAACGGCGACACCTTCCTGGGCGGCGAGGATTTCGACGCCAAGATCGTCGAGTTCCTGGCGGACGAGTTCAAGAAGGCCGAGGGCATCGACCTGACCAAGGATCGCCTCGCCCTCCAGCGCCTGAAGGAAGCGGCCGAGAAGGCGAAGATCGAGCTTTCGTCCGCGCAGACGACGGAAGTGAACCTGCCCTTCATCACCGCCGACGCCACCGGGCCGAAGCATCTGGTGAAGTCGATCACCCGTTCCGATCTGGAGCGTCTGGTGGCGGACCTCATCAACCGCACGCTGGAACCCTGCCGCAAGGCGCTGGCCGATGCCGGCGTGAAGGCCGATGCGATCGACGAGGTTGTGCTGGTCGGCGGCATGACCCGCATGCCCAAGGTGCGCGAAGTTGTTAAGTCCTTCTTCGGCAAGGAACCGCATACCGGCGTGAACCCGGACGAGGTCGTCGCCATGGGCGCCGCCATCCAGGCCGGCGTGCTGCAGGGCGACGTGAAGGACGTGCTGCTGCTCGACGTGACCCCGCTGTCGCTGGGCATCGAGACGCTGGGCGGCGTGTTCACCCGCATGATCGATCGCAACACCACCATCCCGGCCAAGAAGTCGCAGGTCTATTCGACCGCCGACGACAACCAGCAGGCGGTGACGATCCGCGTGTTCCAGGGCGAGCGCGAGATGGCGGCGGACAACAAGCTGCTCGGCCAGTTCGATCTGGTCGGCATCCCGCCGGCGCCGCGCGGCGTGCCGCAGATCGAGGTGACGTTCGACATCGACGCCAACGGCATCGTTCATGTGACCGCCAAGGACAAGGGCACCGGCAAGGAACAGCAGATCCGCATCCAGGCGTCCGGCGGCCTTTCCGACGCCGACATCGACCAGATGGTCAAGGATGCCGAGAAGTTCGCCGAAGAGGACAAGAAGCGGCGTGAGGCGGCGGAAGCGAAGAACAACGCCGAAAGCCTGATCCACACCACCGAGCGCCAGCTCGAGGAGCATGGCGACAAGGTGGATGCGGCGCTGAAGTCCGAGATCGAGGCGGCCGTGGCCGAGGCCAAGACCGCTGTCGAGGGCGGCGATCCCGCCCAGATGACCGAGAAGGCCCAGGCGCTTGCCCAGGTGGCGATGAAGCTTGGCCAGGCGATCTACGAGAAGGAGCAGGCGGCCGCCGCCTCGCCTTCCGCCGACGCCGGCGAAGCCAAGGCCGACGATGTGGTCGACGCCGAATTCTCGGAAGTCGACGACAACAACAAGGCGTAAGCGATGCGCCCCTTCCATTCGCATGGCATGGATGGTCATCCCCCTTCGGCGGCGGCAACGCCGGCCGGAGGGCGGATCGCCGCTTCCGCCCGCGCCATGGAAGGGGCGGTTTTTCTGGCCGGGGGGCTGAATGGCCGAGGTTGATTTCTACGAACTGCTCGAAGTCGAACGGACTGCGGACGACAAGACGATCAAATCCGCCTACCGCAAGCTGGCGATGCAGTGCCATCCGGATCGCAATCCCGGCTGCAAGGATTCGGAAGCCAAGTTCAAGGCGATCAGCGCAGCCTATGACTGCCTGAAGGACCCGCAGAAGCGCGCGGCCTATGATCGGTTCGGCCATGCCGCCTTCCAGAATGGCGGCGCGGGCGGGCCGGGCGGCTTCGGCGCGCAGGATTTCGGCGGCTTTTCCGACATATTCGAAAATATCTTCGGCGAATTCATGGGCGGCGGCCGTGGCGGCCGCCAGAATGTGCGGCGCGGGGCGGACCTGCGCTACGACATGGAAATCACGCTGGAGGACGCCTTCCACGGCAAGAAGGCGGAGATTCGCGTCGACGTCGCGGCCAATTGCGAGCCGTGCGGCGGCACCGGCGCCAAGCCCGGCACGTCGGCCAAGGGCTGCCCCACCTGCGGCGGCCACGGCAAGGTGCGCGCGCAGCAGGGCTTCTTCGTGGTCGAGCGCACCTGCCCGTCCTGCCACGGTGCGGGCCAGGTGATCGCCGAGCCCTGCCCCGATTGCCGGGGCGAAGGCCGGGTCGATCGCACCAAGACGCTGGAGGTGAACATCCCCCCCGGCGTGGACGAAGGCACCCGCATCCGCCTGACCGGCGAGGGCGAGGCCGGCGCGCGCGGCGCGCCTCCGGGCGATCTCTACATCTTCATCCATGTGAGCCGGCACAAATTGTTCGAGCGGGAGGGCACCACCCTCTTCGCCCGCTATCCGGTCTCCATCACCACGGCGGCGCTGGGCGGCACGATCGAGGTGCCGGGGCTGGACGGCGAGCGGCACGAGCTGCGCATTCCCGCCGGCATCCAGTCCGGCAAGCAGATCCGCCAGCGCGGCGCCGGCATGCCGGTGCTGAACGGCCGGGGCCATGGCGACATGGTGATCCAGGTCGATGTGGAGACGCCGACCAGGCTCACCCCCCGCCAGCGCGAGCTGCTCGAGGAGTTCCGCACGCTGGAAACCGGCGAGGAATCGCCGGAGGCCAGCGGCTTCTTCGCCAAGCTGAAGGGCATGTTCGGGGAATAAGGCCGACGCTGCCCCACCCCAGGGAGCAGCCCGTCAGGCTGGGCCCGTTTCGGCATCCATTACCGCCACGCCCGAATATCTGGCGGAATGACAATGGATGCTGGCCTTTGCCGGCACGGGCGAAGGGAAGGTGCGGATCCGCTGCGCCCTCCCCCACCCACCTTCGCTCTGGCCTCCCGGCGCGCGGGGGGCTAGACGCGCTGGCTTGAGTTCACCAGCGAAGGAATGCCCATGCGCCCCTCCGGCCGCGCGCCCGACCAGATGCGTCCGATCTCGATCGAGACCGGCTATACCCGCCATGCCGAAGGTTCCGTGCTGATCGGCTTCGGCGACACCAAGGTGCTCGTCACCGCATCGATCGAGGAGCGCGTGCCCCCCTTCCTGCGCGGCAAGGGCCAGGGCTGGGTGACGGCCGAATATGGCATGCTGCCCCGCGCCACCCACACGCGCGGCAGTCGTGAGGCCGCAAAGGGCAAGCAATCGGGCCGCACCCAGGAAATCCAGCGTCTTATCGGCCGCTCCTTGCGCGCGGTGGTCGATCTCACCAAGCTCGGCGAACGCCAGATCACGCTCGATTGCGACGTGATCCAGGCGGACGGCGGCACGCGCACCGCTTCCATCTCCGGCGCCTGGGTGGCGCTCCGCCTCGCGGTGGACAGCCTGATGAAGCAGGGCCTGCTGACGGAGGACCCGATCACCGCCCAGGTCGCGGCGATCTCCTGCGGCATCTACGAAGGCACGCCGGTGCTCGACCTCGATTATATCGAGGATTCGAATGCCCATGCCGACGCCAATTTCGTGTTGCTGGACAATGGCAACATCGCCGAGGCGCAGGCGACCGCCGAAGGCGCCACCTATGACGAGGAAGCGCTGCTCCGCCTGCTGCGCCTCGCCCGCATCGGCTGCGGCGAGATATTCGCGGCCCAGCGCCGGGCGGTGGCGCGGTGACCGCGCATCACCGCAAGCTTGCCCCCGGCCGGCTGGTGATCGCCAGCCATAATGAGGGCAAGGTGCGCGAGATTCGCGAGCTGCTCGCCCCCTTCGGCATCGAACCGGTCTCGGCCGGATCGCTGGGCCTGCCGGAACCGGACGAGACGGGCACCACCTTCGTCGCCAATGCCGAGCTGAAGGCCCGCGCGGCGGCCGACCTGTCCGGCCTGCCCGCGCTGGCCGACGATTCGGGCTTGTGCGTCGAGGCGCTGGGCGGCGAGCCGGGCATCTTCTCCGCCCGCTGGGCCGGCGAGACCAAGGATTTCGGGCTGGCGATGCAACTGGTCGAGGACAATCTCGGCAAGCTCGGCCCCGATGTCGGCCGCGACGCCCATTTCGTCTGCGCGCTTTCGATCTGCTGGCCCGACGGCCATATCGAAAGCTTCGAGGGGCGGGTGGACGGCACGCTCGTCTGGCCGCCGCGCGGGGACAAGGGATTCGGTTATGATCCCATGTTCCAGCCCTGGCACCATGACGTCACCTTCGGCGAGATGGACCCGGCCGCCAAGCATGCGATGAGCCATCGCGCGGATGCTTTCCGCAAGCTGGTCGCGGCGGTGCTTTGACGGTGACGAATCCCAAAAAGCCCTCTCCCCCCGGGGAGAGGGTTGGGAGAGGGGGCGCGAGCGCCAGCGAGCGTCCCACGCCCGCAGCCTTCGAACCGGCATCGAGCCGGTCCGAAGGCTCCCCCCTCTCCCTTGCCCTCTCCCCAAGGGGAGAGGGAGAGGAACCGCTGGCCCTCTACGTCCACTGGCCCTTCTGCGTCTCCAAATGCCCCTATTGCGATTTCAACAGCCATGTCCGCGCCGAGATCAACGAGGCCGCGTGGCGCGACGCGCTGATCGCCGATCTCGCGCATGAAGCGGCGGTCGCGCCAGGCCGGCCGATCACCTCCATCTTCTTCGGCGGCGGCACCCCATCGCTGATGCACCCCGAAACCGTGGCGGCGGTGATCGCGGCGGCCGAGGGGCATTGGGGATTGGCCGATGACGTGGAGATCACGCTGGAGGCCAACCCCTCCTCGGTCGAGGCGGCGCGCTTCGCGGGGCTGGCGGCGGCGGGCGTGAACCGCGTGTCGCTGGGCCTGCAATCGCTGGACGATCGCATGCTCCATTTCCTCGGCCGCGCGCATGGCGTGGACGAGGGGCTGGCGGCGCTGGAGACGGCGCAGCGCCATTTCGGGCGGGTCAGCTTCGATCTGATCTACGCCCTGCCCGGCCAGAGCGAGGCGGCATGGGAGGCCGAGCTGGCCCGCGCCATCGGCTTCGGCACCGGCCATCTGTCGCTCTACCAGCTCACCATCGAACCGGGCACGCGCTTCGCCACCTTGGTGGAGAAGGGCGAGCTGGAGCCGGCCGATCCCGATCACGGCGCCACCCTGTTCGAGCTTACGCGCGACGTTACCGCGGCGGCGGGCATCCCGGCCTATGAGATTTCCAATCATGCCCGGCCTGGGCAGGAAAGCCGGCATAATCTGACCTACTGGCGCTATGGCGACTATCTGGGCGTCGGCCCCGGCGCGCACGGGCGGCGGGATGGCCATGCCACCTTCCGCCGCAAGAAGCCGGAAAACTGGCTGGCGGCGGTCGCCCGCAACGGCCACGGCATCGAGAGCGAGGAGGCGCTTCCCGCCGCCGACCGCGCGATGGAGGCGCTGCTGATGGGGCTGCGGCTGGCCGGGGGCGTGGACCTCGACCGCATCGCCCGGCGGAGCGGGCTGGGCGCGGATGCGCTGGTGGACGAGGCCGCGATCGGACGGCTGGCGAAGCTGGGCTTCATCCGCCGCGATGCGCAGCGCCTGACGGTAACGCCCCAGGGCATGCCCCTGCTGGATGCGATCCTGGGCGAGGTGGTGGCGGCGGGCTGAACCCCGGCCGCCCCCAATAATCCCCGAGGCTTATTCCGCGAAGCTGCGCGGCGCCGGGGAAACGGTGGTGATGCCGCCGCTGCCGATCTGGTGCACCGCCAGCGCGCGCTGGGCGATGCCGTCCGCGCCGAAGCGGAAGGCACCGTCGACACCGGCAAAGCCGTCCTTGTCCGCCAGCGCCTTCACCGGGAAACGATCCCCCACCTTCCACTGCCCGGCGATGCGGACGGTGAGCAGCACCGCATCATAGCCCAGGCTCGCCAGCCGGTAGGGCGGCTTGCCGAAGCGGGTGCGATATTTGGTGGCGAGCTGGCGATACATATTCTCCTGCACGCTGGCGAACCAGGCGCCGCTCATCGCCGGATTGGCGGTGAGGGTGCTTTCTGTCGCCCACAATTCCGTGCCGATCACCTGGGCTTCCGCCCCGCCCGATCCCGCCTTGCGGATCAGCGGCACCGCCTGGATGGCGATGCGGCCGCCATCGGCGATCAGCACGGCTTCATAGTCGCCCGACTGGCCGAGCTTGGCGATCGCGGCCGAAAGCGATTTGGGGCTGCGATCGAAGGTCTGCAGCGAAACCACGCTGCCGCCCGCCCCTTCCGCCGCATGGATCAGCGCGTTGGAGGCATTGCGGCCGTAAAGCCCGGTGGGCATCAGGCCGGCGAACTTGCTGATCCCCCTGGTCCGCGCGAAGCGGACGGCGCGATCGATCGACTGGGCTGGCGAAAATCCCATGAGGTAGACGCCGTTGCCCGCGACGGTGGCGTCGTTGGAAAAGCTGATGACAGGCACGCCGGCCGCGCGCGCAGGGGCGGAAATCGCCCGCACGTCATCGGCAAGCAACGGCCCCAGGAACAGGCGGTTGCCATCGGCCAGTGCCTTCTGCGCGGCGACGGCCGCCCCGGTGGCGGTATCATAGGTGGTGATGCGCACCTTCGCCCCGCCGGTATCGAGCAGCGCGAGGTTCGCGGCATTGGCGATCGACTGGCCGACGGCGGCGTTCGGCCCCGTCATCGGCACCAGCAGCGCCACGCGATGCCGTTCCTGATCGGTGGGCAGGCCGGGGCCGACGGGGCGGGTTTCCTCCTTGGGAGGGGCCGGCGTGGCGGGTGGCGTCGTCTTGGGCACCATGGCCTGGCACCCCGCCAGGAACAGCGCGAGGCCCATTCCCGCCAGACGAAGAAAATTTCGGCGTGGTTGCGACCTCGACCCGGCCTCTGCCATGACATCATCCCATGCAACAGCCCCCTGACGAGGCCCTGACACCCGGCCTCTACATCGTCGCCACGCCCATCGGCAACTTATCCGATCTCTCCCCCCGCGCCGCATCGGTGCTGGCGCGGGCCGATCTGATCGCGGTGGAGGACAGCCGCGTCACCGCGAAGCTGCTCCAGCGCATCGGCACGAAGCGGCCGATGACCCCCTATCACGATCATAATGCCGATCAGGTGCGCCCCGGCCTGATCGACCGGATGGGCAGCGAGGCGATCGCGCTGGTGTCCGACGCCGGCACGCCGCTGATCTCCGATCCCGGCTTCAAGCTGGTGCGCGACGCGCGGGCGGCGGGGCATATGGTGACGACCATCCCCGGCCCCTGCGCGGCGATCGCGGCGCTGACGCTGGCGGGGCTGCCCACCGACCGCTTCTTCTTCCTCGGTTTCCTGCCGTCTAAGGAGAAAGCGCGCGCCGATGCGATCGCCGAGGTGGCGGGCGTCCGCGCGACGCTCATCCTCTACGAATCCGGCCCCCGGCTGGGCGCGGCGCTGGCGGCACTGGCGGACGGGCTCGGCGACCGCGAGGCGGCGGTGGCGCGCGAGATCAGCAAGGCTTTCGAGGAATGCGTGACGGGCACGCTCTCCACGCTGGCGGCGCGCTATGCCGATGCGCCGCCCAAGGGCGAGATCGTGATCGTCGTCGGCCCGCCGGGCGAGGCGCCGGCGCCCGAGGCCGGCGATGTCGATGCCGCGCTGATCGACGCGATGGCCCGCCTGCCCGTCGCCAGGGCGGCCGGCGAGGTGGCCAGGGCCACCGGCCTCCCCCGGCGCGAGCTTTATGCCCGCGCCATGGAACTCAAGGACGGCGGATGAGCCGGCAGGCGGCGGAACGGCGCGGCAGGCGCGGCGAGCTGATCGCCGCCTGGTGGCTGCGGCTGCGCGGCTGGCGGATAATCGCGGCCCGCGCCCGCACCCCGGTGGGCGAGGTGGACCTGATCGCCCGGCGCGGCCGCACGCTGGCCTTCATCGAGGTGAAGACGCGCGCCAGCGAGGCCGATCTGGCGCTGGCGATCGACCGCCGCCGCCTGACCCGCGTGGCCCGCGCCGCGGAGATGCTCGCCCCCCGCCACGCCCGGCCGGACGACGCCATCCGCATCGACGTGATCCTGCTCCGCCCCCGCGCATGGCCGCGGCACATCGAGAATGCATGGCATGGGTGACTTTCGCCGCGCGCTCGCTTACTTGACCGGCCGAACCAGCGCGAGGCAGCCCCATGTCGCTTAAAGTCGCGGTCCAGATGGACCCGCTCGAAACCATCAATATCGCCGGCGATTCCACCTTCGCGATCATGCTGGGGGCGCAGGCGCGCGGCCATCGGCTGTTCCATTATAATGCGGGTGACCTCAGCTATCGCGACGGCCGCGTCACCGCGCCCGCGCGGCCGGTGACGGTGCAGCGCGTGGCGGGCGACCATTTTTCCGCCGGCGATCCGGTGGTGCTGGATCTTGCCGAGGATGTGGACGTGGTGCTGATGCGGCAGGACCCGCCCTTCGACCTCGCCTACATCACCGCCACCCATCTGCTGGAGCGTATCCGCCACCGGACGTTGGTGGTGAACGACCCGGAATCGGTGCGCAACGCGCCCGAAAAGCTGTTCGTGCTCGATTATGCCGAGTTCATGCCGCCCACCCTCATCACCCGCCGGCTGGAGGACGCCCGCGCCTTCCACGCCGAACATGGCGAGGTCGTGGTGAAGCCGCTCTACGGCAATGCGGGATCGGCGGTGTTCCATGTCGGCCGCAACGACGCCAACCTGGCCGCGCTGACCGAATTGTTCGGGCAGGTGTGGCGCGAGCCGTTCATGGTGCAGGCCTTCCTGCCGGACGTGGCCAAGGGCGACAAGCGCATCGTGCTGGTGGACGGCAAGCCCACCGGCGCGATCAACCGCCTGCCCAAGGATGGGGAGATCCGCTCCAACCTCGCCGCCGGCGGCCGCGCGGACGCGACCGACCTCACGGCGCGCGAGCAGGAGATCTGCGCCGCGATCGGGCCGGAACTGGCGCGGCGCGGGCTGCTGTTCGTCGGCATCGACGTGATTGCCGGGCACCTGACCGAGATCAACGTCACCTCCCCCACCGGCATCGTTGCCATCGACCGGTTCAACGGCACCGATACCCCGGCCGTCATCTGGGACGCGATCGAGGCGAAGCTCGCGGCCCGGGGCGTCACCCGTGGGTGATTGGGTCCGCGAGCTCATCGAGCAATCGGGCTATCTGGGCGTCGCCTTCCTGATGTTCGCGGAGACGGTGTTCCCGCCCATCCCTTCGGAAGTGATCATGTCGCTGGCGGGGCTGCAGGCGGCCAAGGGCGCGCTGACCCTGCCCGGCGTGATCGCCTGCGGCACGGCGGGCGCGATGCTGGGCAACACCTTCTGGTATCTGCTGGCGCGCGCGCTCGGCCTCCAGCGCTTCAAGCCGCTGATCGACCGCTTCGGCCGCTGGCTGACGATGGACTGGGCCGAGGTGCAGCGCGGCGAGAAATGGTTTCGCAGCCACGGCGCGGCCTTCGTCTTCTTCGGCCGGCTGCTGCCGACGATCCGGTCGCTGGTGTCGATCCCGGCGGGCCTGCTGAAGATGAGCCTCAGCCGCTTCCTGTTCTGGTCCACGCTCGGCACGCTGGGCTGGACGTCGCTGCTCGCCTCCGCCGGCTATGTGCTGGGCCAGCGTTACGCGATGGTCGACGAATATATCGGGCCGCTTTCCACCGCGATCATCGTGCTGCTGGTGCTCTGGTATTTCTGGCGGGTGCTGACCTGGCGGCCCAGCCGATAGCGGCCGGCTTTCAGGCGCGTGGATGGGCGTTGCGATAGACGTCCATCAGATGCGCGGCATCGACGGACGTATAGACCTGGGTCGAGGACAGGCTGGCATGGCCCAGCAATTCCTGTAGAGAACGCAGGTCCACGCCGCGCCCCAGCAGATGCGTGGCGAAGCTGTGGCGCAGCGCATGCGGCGTCGCGCTGCCGGAAAGCCCCAGCCGCCCCCTCGCGCCCCGCACCGCGCGGCGGACGATATCGGCGGAAAGCGGCCCGCCCCGCGCGCCCCGGAACAGCGGCATGTCCCGCGCGGCGCCCCACGGGGATTGCGCCAGATAATCCTCGATCGCCTCGCGCACGCGCGGCAGCAGGGGCACGATGCGCGTCTTGCCGCGCTTGCCGGTGACGCGGATCGCATCGCCCAGCGGCAGCACCGCCCCGGTCAGGCCCACCGCCTCGCCCACGCGCAGGCCGGAGCCGTAGAGCAGCAGCAGCACGGCGAGATCGCGCGCCGCGATCCAGGGCAGGCTCGCATCCTCGGCCGCCTCCTCCGCCAGCGCCACCGCATCGGCGGGTGCGACGGGACGCGGCACGCCGCGCTTGACGCGGGGGCCGCGCAGGCGGGGCGCATCGCCGGCGACATGGCGCAGGAAGCCGCGCACGGCCGAAAGCTCCCGCGCGGCGGAGAGATTCCCGATGCCATCCCCCCGCCGCGCCGCGAGGAAGGCGCGCAGATCGGCCGGTTCCAGTGCCGCGAGCAGCGCCGCATCCACCGCCTGCCCGCGATGCTGGCCCAGAAAGGCGATCAGCCGATGCGCCGTCGCCACATAAGCGCGCACGGTATGCGCCGACCGGCGGCGATCCAGCGCGAGATGCTTTCCCCAATCGGCCGCGAGCATGCGGGCGGGATGATCCTGAAGGCTTAGGGCAACCACCGCCCGATCATGCGCGAAACCGCCTGGCCAAGGAAGAGCAGCAATTCCGATCCGTGCCGCGTCTCGAAGCCTTGCGGGCGGCGCTGGCCGAGCGCCAGCAGGCCGGACGGCTGCGGCGGCGTGCCATCCAGCCGGATCAGCGCCTCGGCACGGATGAGATCGGAAGCCGGGCCGAACAGCGGATGGCCCCGCTCCACGCCGCGCAGCACCACCCCTTCGCCATCGCCGACGGCGCGTTCGAGCAGCCTGCGATCGACGATCTGGAGCCCGGACGCATCGGCGCGCATCGCCCCATCCTCGACGAACAAGGCGAGCGATACCGCATCGAGGCCCAGCGTGTGCGGCCAGGCCTGGGTGATGACGTGGATGAGATGATCGAGCCCGTCGGCTTCCAGCGCATCGATCACCGCCTGATGGATGGCGGCGACGGCGCCCGAATGGCCGCGCGCGAAGGCGATGAGGTCCTGATTGGCCTCTTCCACCTCCGCCACGCGCCGCCGGAGCGACGCGACCGCATGCCCTTCGAAATCGAGAAGCTGGCCCATGAGAGCCAAACTTACAGAGACTTGGTTAAAAAGCTACTGCCCACAACCATGCCTTGCGGGGCTGTGGGCAGCGACAGAAACCTTAGCCGATGGTCTGGCCGGTCTTGGCCCAATCGGCCAGGAAGCCCTGGATGCCCTTGTCGGTCAGCGGGTGGTTGAACAGCGCGCGGATCACCGCCGGCGGGGCGGTCATCACGTCCGCGCCGATCTTGGCGGCTTCGAGGATGTGGATCGGGTGGCGGACGCTGGCGACGAGGATTTCGGTCGCGAAATCATAATTGTCGTAGATGATCCGGATATCGGAGATGAGCTGCATGCCATCGAAGCCGATATCGTCATGCCGGCCGACGAAGGGCGAGATGAAGGTCGCGCCGGCCTTGGCGGCGAGCAGCGCCTGGTTGGCCGAGAAGCAGAGCGTTACGTTGACCATGCAGCCATCGTCCGACAGCTTCTTGCAGGTCTTGAGGCCGTCGACCGTCAGCGGCACCTTGATGCAGACGTTGGGCGCGATCTTCCGCAGGATCGCCGCTTCCTTCATCATCGTGTCATGGTCGAGCGCCACGACCTCGGCCGAGACCGGGCCGTCCACCAGACCGCAAATCTCCTCGACCACCTCGAGGAACTTGCGGCCCGACTTGGCGATCAGCGAGGGATTGGTGGTGACGCCGTCCAGCAGGCCGGTGGCGGCGAGATCGGCGATTTCCTGGGTGTCGGCGGTATCGACGAAGAACTTCATGGGGCGATTTTCCCGAGCAGAATGGAGATGAAGGGTGATTCTTGGCGGCGCCTATAGCGCGTCCGCCCCGAACAGACGAATCGGCATTATCACGGGCGGCGGCCACCCTGCCCCCTTGCGGCCGGCCGCAAAAAGCGCGAGGCAAGGCGATCAGCTTAAGGGGCTAGAATATCATGATCTTACGCCTGGCCGCCGCGACGGCGCTCGCCCTCGTTTCCGTGCCCGCCATCTCCGCGCCCGCCGAAGGGCCGTCGCGCCTGCTGCAGGGCAGCGACCTTTTCTCGCTGGAGGTCGCCACCGATCCGCAGATCCGCCCGGACGGCGCGATGATCGCCTATGTCCGCCGGTCCAACGACGTGATGACCGATCGCGCCCGCGCGACGATCTGGCTGGTGGATGCCAAGACGGGCGCGCAGACCCCGCTGGTGGCCGGCACCGGATCGCACAGCCAGCCGCGCTGGTCGCCGGACGGCAAGCGCATCGCCTATGTCTCCACGGCCGAAGGCGGCGCTGCCCAGCTTTTCGTCCGCTGGATGGATACCGGCGCCACCGCGCGCGTCGCCACCCTGCCCGATGGCCCGAGCGCCATTTCCTGGTCGCCGGATGGAACGCGGATCGCCTTCATCATGTCCGTGCCGGACGAAGGGATGAAGCTCGGCACGCCGCCCGCCAAGCCCGAAGGCGCCAAATGGGCGCCGCCGCTGGAGGTGATCTCCTCCATCGTCTATCGCGCGGACGGCGCCGGCTATCTGAAGCCGGGCTACGATCATGTCTTCGTCGTTCCCGCCGATGGCGGCGCGCCGCGCCAGCTCACCTTCGGCGCCTTCAACCATGATGGCCCGCTGTCCTGGACGCCGGACGGCCGGACCATCCTGCTGAGCGCCGATCGCAGCAAGAACTGGCAGCGCGAGCCCAACAATCCCGAAATCTACGCGCTGGACGTGGCGACGGCGAAGCTGACCGCGCTCACCGACCGCCTCGGCCCCGATGCGCGGCCAGTGGTGTCGCCGGACGGCAAGCGCATCGCCTATCTGGGCTATGACGACAAATATCGCGGTTACGAAAACGCGCTCCTCTATGTGATGGATCGCGACGGCGGCAATGCGCGCGCGATCACCACCGCGCTGGACCGCAGCATCGACGATGCCGAATGGGCGGCGGACGGGCGCTCGCTCTACGTGCAATATGACGATCACGGATCGACCCGCGTCGCCCGCGTGACGCTGGACGGCAAGCTCACCACCGTCGCCACCGGCATGACCAGCAGCCAGATCGACCGTCCCTATTCCGGCGGATCGTTCAGCGTCGCCCGCAACGGCGCCGTCGCCTTCACCAGCGGCGATCCGCAGCGCCCGGCGGACGTTTCCATCGCATCCGGCGGCAAGAGCCGGCGCCTGACCCGGCTCAACGAGGAGCTGCTGGGCGCCAAGGCGCTGGGCCAGGTGCGCCAGATCCCGGTGAAGGCGGCGGACGGCCGCGCGATCGATGCCTGGCTGGTGACGCCGCCCGATTTCGATCCGGCGAAGAAATATCCGATGATCCTGGAAATCCATGGCGGCCCCTTCGCCGCCTACGGCCCGGCCTTCGCCAGCGACAACCAGCTTTATGCGGCGGCTGGCTACGCGGTGCTCTACGTCAACCCGCGCGGATCGACATCCTATGGCGCCGAATTCGCCAACCTGATCCACCACGCCTATCCCGGCGACGACTATGGCGACCTGATGGCCGCCGTGGATGCCGCCATCGCCACCGGATCGATCGATGCCGACAACCTGTTCGTCACCGGCGGATCGGGCGGCGGCGTGCTGACCGCCTGGATCGTCGGCAAGACCGACCGGTTCAAGGCGGCCGCCACCCAGAAGCCGGTGATCGACTGGGCCAGCTTCGTGCTGACGGCGGACATGACGCCCTTCTTCGCCAAATATTGGTTCGGCAAGTTCCCGTGGGAGGACCCGCAGGCCTATTGGAACCGCTCGCCCCTCTCGCTGGTCGGCAACGTCAAGACGCCGACCCTCGTCGTCGTCGGCAGCGAGGATTATCGGACGCCGGTGAGCGAGGCCGAGCAATATTATTCGGCACTCCAGCTCCGCGGCATCCCCACCGCGCTGGTGAAGGTGCCGGAAGCGTCGCATGGCGGCATCGCCGCCCGCCCGTCGCAATCAGCCTCCAAGGCATCGGCGATCCTCGCCTGGTTCGATAAATATCGGGCCAAGCCGCAATAAGGGCGCGTTCGGGGGAGGATTCGGCGAGTCCCCCCCGACATTCGGAAGCGCTGGCCTTCATCCCCCGGGGCAGGTTACACCATGCCGCCCCGGATGGGATGGAGGGAGAGGCGATGACCGACAAGGATCTCCGTGCCCGCGCGATCGCGCTCTACGACCGTTTCACCCACGACCATCACAACCGCCGCGCCTTCCTGGCGGAACTGACCACGCTGGCCGGGAGCGCCGCCGCCGCCAACGCGCTGGCCGCCGCCATCGCCGCCGATCCCGCCGCCGCCGCGATCGTGCCCGCCGACGACAAGAGGCTCAAGACCGGCGAGGCGAGCTGGAAGACCGGCACCGACCGGACGATGACGGGCTATCGCGCCAGCCCCGCCAATGCCAAAGGCCCCCTGCCCGCCGTGCTGGTGATCCACGAGAATCGCGGCCTCAACGATCATATCCGCGACGTGACGCGTCGGGTGGCGCTGGAAGGCTTCCTGGCGGTGGCGCCCGATTTCCTTTCGCCCGCGGGCGGCACGCCGGCGGACGAGGCGAAGGCGCGCGAGATGATCGGCGCGCTCGACCTCGCGGCCGCCGTGCAGGATGGCGCCGCCACGGTGCGCTGGCTGAAGACCGACAAGGCCGGCAACGGCAAGGTCGGCGCGGTCGGCTTCTGCTGGGGCGGCGCCATGGCCAACCGGATCGCCGTTGCGGCGGGATCGGCGCTGAGCGCGGCCGTGCCCTATTACGGCCCCGCCCCCGATCCGGCCGAAGCCGCCAGGGTGAAGGCGGCGATGCTGCTCCATTATGCCGGCACGGACGAGCGGGTGAACGCCACCGCCAAGCCCTGGATCGAGGCGCTGAAGGCGGCCGGCGTGCCGGTGCAATCCTATTTCTACGAAGGCACCTTCCACGCCTTCAACAACGACACCTCGGCCGAACGCTACAACAAGGCGGCGGCCGATCTTGCCTGGGA
The DNA here is from genome assembly GCF_000347675.2 of Sphingomonas sp. MM-1. Taxonomy (NCBI): domain Bacteria; kingdom Pseudomonadati; phylum Pseudomonadota; class Alphaproteobacteria; order Sphingomonadales; family Sphingomonadaceae; genus Sphingomonas; species Sphingomonas sp. MM-1. The sequence continues at coordinate 553,022 of NC_020561.1, forward strand.
CCGGACGATCCGGTTCCTGAAGGAGAGGCTGGGATGAGCGAGCTGATATTCTACACCAACCCGCAGTCGCGCGGACGCATCGTCCGCTGGATGCTGGAGGAGGTCGGCGGCCCCTATCGCACCGAGGTCGTCGGCTACGGCCCCGCGATGAAGGGGCCGGATTATCTGGCGATCAACCCGATGGGCAAGGTGCCCGCGATCCGCCATGGCGGCGCCGTCGTCACCGAGGCGGCGGCGATCTGCGCCTATCTGGCCGATGCCTTCCCCGCCGCCGGCCTGGCGCCGCCCACCACGGAGCGGGCGGATTATTATCGCTGGCTGTTCTTCGCGGCCGGCCCGATCGAGGCGGCGGTGACGGACAAGACGCTGAAGGCGGTGCCCACGCACGAGCAGCGCGCCTTCGTGGGCTATGGCTGCTACGAGAATGTCGTCGACGTGCTGGATGTCCTGCTCTCCGAACGGCCCTATTTCTGCGGGGAAAGCTTCACGGCGGCGGACGTCTATGCCGGATCGCAGATCGCCTTCGGCCTGATGTTCAAATCGATCGAGGAGCGCCCGTCCTTCCGCCGCTATGTCGATCGCATCCAGGCGCGCCCGGCCTATGCCCGCGCCGCCGAACTGGACGATGCGGCGGCCGCCGCGGCCTGAACCTCGGCCCTCCCCCGCACAAGAAAAAGGCCCGGCGGATCGCTCCACCGGGCCTTTTTCATGCGCCTCGCGGCCAGGATCAGTCGCGATTGCCCATGAGCTGGAGCAGGAAGGTAAACATGTTCACGAAGTCGAGATACAGCGACAGCGCGCCCATGATGACCGTCTTGCCGACCATGTCGGTGCCGGCCACGTAGAAATACATGCTCTTGATCTTCTGCGTGTCATAGGCGGTGAGGCCCGCGAAGATCAGCACGCCGAGGAAGCTGATCACCAGCGCCATCCCGCTCGACTGCACGAACAGGTTGATGAGGCTCGCCACGATCAGGCCGACGACGCCCATGATCAGGAAGGTGCCGAAGGCCGAAAGGTCGCGCTTCGTGGTGTAGCCGTAGAGGCTGAGGCCGGCGAAGGCGGCCGCGGTCGCGAAGAAGGCCTGGGCGATGTCGACGCCGCCATAGATCAGGAAGATCGTGGACATCGAAAGGCCCATCACCGTCGCGAAGGCCCAGAACAGCGCCTGCGCCGCGAAGGTCGACAGCCGGTTGATGCCGAAGCTCAGCACCATCACGAAGGCCAGCGGCGCGAGGATGATCACCCAGCGCAGCGGCCCGCCCGAGAACACGGCTTCCGCCATGCCCGAACGCGCGAACAGATAGGCGACGATGCCCGTGAGCAGCACGCCCGATGCCATGTAATTATAGACCGAAAGCATGTAGGAGCGCAGACCCGCGTCGATCGCGGCGTCGCGCGTGCCGGCGGCCGTCGGCCTCGCCGCTGCGGTCGTCCGGGGGTCGGACCAGTTTGCCATCGCCATCAAACTCCATATCCGCGGTCGCAATTCGCGCCGCTCAGGGCCAATATCGGCGGATTGCCGCGCCTTTTCAACGGAGACACCTGTAACATGATATTGCGGAGAAGCCCATGCACCGGCTGTTCGTAGCCATCCGGCCGCCGCGCGCGATGCGGCAGGCGCTGCGCGGCATCATGGGCGGCATCGCCGGCGCGCGCTGGCAGGATGATGCGCAGCTCCACCTGACCCTGCGTTTCATCGGCGAGGTGGACCGGCATGTGGCGGAGGACGTGGCGGCGGCGCTGGGCGCGATCCACCATCCGCGCTTCCTGCTGGCGCTGGACGGGCTCGGCCAGTTCGACCGGCGCGACCGGATCGACAGCCTGTGGGCGGGCGTGACCCCGCATGATGAGGTGACGGCGCTCCACAACAAGGTGGATCAGGCGCTCACCCGCGTCGGCATCGCGCCCGACACGCGGGCCTTCCTGCCCCACATCACCATCGCCCGCTTCGGCCGGCATGCGGGGCCGGTGGAAGCGATGCTGTCGCAGGCCGCCGGGCTTTCCGGGCCGGCCGAGGAGATCGACAATTTCTGCCTCTACGAAAGCCGGCTGGGCAGCGAGGGCGCGACCTACGAGATCGCGGCCCGCTACCCGTTGGATTGAAAGCCGCTGAAACCCTGTCTCAGCCCTTCAGCCGGTCCGCCAGCCCGCGCGCGCCGGCCATGACATCCGCCCAGGTGATGTCGAAACCCGCCTCGTCGCCATAATAGGGATCGGCCACCGCCTGCCCTTCCCGGCCCGGCACATGATCGAGGAGCAGCGAAAGCTCCGCCGTCGCATCGGCCGGGCTCAGCGCGCGCAGATCGGCGAAGTTGTTGGCATCGAGCGCGACGATATGGCTGAACCGCCTGAAATCGTCCGGCGTCACCTGGCGGGCGCGATAGCCGGAAATGTCGATGCCGTTGCGCCGGGCCACCGCCTGGGCGCGCTTGTCCGGCGCGTGGCCGAGATGCCAGTCGCCCGTGCCGGCCGAATCGATCTCCGCATCCAGGCCGATCCGCGCCGCTTCCTCGCGGAAGGCGGCCTCCGCCAGCGGCGAACGGCAGATATTGCCGAGGCAGACGAACAGCACGGCGGGCCTGGACGAAACATCGATGGACAAGGGCGATCTCCCGGAAACGAACCGGGCGGCCTTAGGCCAAAGCGGCTTCGCGGAGAAGCCGCCCGGAGCCCAGGGCCGCCCGTTAACGGAAGATCAGTTGGGAACGACCACCCCGCAGGCGATGCGGCCACCGCTATTGCCGGTGGGATCGGTGCGATAATCGTCCGGCGATGCGTGGACGACCAGCGCCGCGCCGTCCGCATCGATCAGCGGATTGTCGCCGCCCGTCAGCCGCGCGCCGGGAATGGTCGCCTCGACGCGGCCGGCCCCGTCGGTGCCGACGATAAGGTTCGGCAGGTCGCCCCAATGCGGGCCGCCCTGCGCATCCTTGCCGTGGACCATGTGGGTGGGGTTCCAATGGGTGCCGGCGCTGACGAAGCCCGGCCCCTCGCACAGGCCCACCATGTGAAGGTGCAGGCCGTGGGCGCCCGGCGGCAGCCCCTGGCCCTCCACCGCGACGCGGACGCCGCCGTCAAGCTGGGTGAGCGTGGCGCTGCCCAGCGACGCCCCGTCCGGCCCGGCCAGCGCGACGCTGGCGGTGGTGGCGGCCGGCGCCGGCGGCTCCGCGCCGCCGCCTGCCCCGCTGGTGGCGCAGGCACCCAGCATCCCCGCCATGGCGAGCGGCAATATCGTGAGGTAGCGCATCATCTTCTCCCTATTCGCCCGTATCGATCCGGTGGCGTAACGCTCGACCATAAGGTCGGTTGCAGCGAACGGGAACCGGGCATGTGGGAAAAGCGGTTGCAATCTCGGGATTGTTCCGCCGGAATCGGATGAAATGCCGCACCCGCCGGCATCCCATGACGCCGGCAGCCGCCCCTGCCCGCTCGGGCCGGGCCTTTCGACCCGGCTCGACACGAGCGGAAGTTTCCGGTGCATCCGGCCGGGCGAGGCACGCGAAGCGCCCGCCACGGCCCGATCACTTAAAGGAAATTCTCCGCATAGGTGCGGATGCGCAGCGTCTTGGGCGCGGCCGGCACGACCGACGCGGTAAGGCCCTCGGCCTCCGCATAGGCCCGCGCCTTGTCCAGCGACGGGAAGACCAGCCTCACCTGCTCGCGCGTGTCGCCCGATCCGGCCCAGCCGGTGAGCGGATCGGGGCGCTTCGCCTCGCGCGGTTCATATTCCAGCACCCACTGGCCGGCGCGGGCGCGGCCGGACTGCATGGCGTTCTTCGACCGCTGGTAGATGCGGGCGGCAGGCATAGGATCAATCCTCCGGTGCGATGGTGACGCGCAGCCCGTCCAGCTCTTCGGTGAACGGGATCTGGCAGGACAGGCGCGAAGTCGCGACGCGATGGTCGGAACTGTCGAGCAGGTCGTTCTCGTCGTCGCCCATGGGCTTGAGCTTGTCGAAATCGGCCGCGTCGACATGGACATGGCAGGTCGCGCAGGAACAGCAGCCCCCGCACAGCGCCAGAAGCTCGTCAAAGCCGTTGTCGCGGATATTTTCCATCACCGTCAGGCCAATCTGGCCATCGACGACCTTCTCTTCCCCTTCGCGCGTGACGACGAACAGCTTCGGCATTATGGCTTCTCCCCTCGCTCATGCGAGCCTGTTTACGGGCGGCTATGTCTGTCCAAGCCAGCGAAATCAAGGGCGGACGCGACATGGGATTGACGGCGGAACAGCTGAAGGCGGGGCTGGATGCACTGGCAGGCTTCGAAAATGCCTTCGCGGTGCGGCTGGGCGAGATCGGCTATCCCGAGCCGCGCATCCGGGCGCGCGGCTATGAGACGCTGCTGCGCACGATCATCGGCCAGCAGGTGAGCGTGCATGCCGCGAACGCCGTGTGGAACCGGCTGGAGGCCGCGCTGGGATCGGCGGCGGACCCGGCGGCGCTGGCCGCGGCATCGGACGAGACGCTGCGCGCGGCGGGGCTTTCGCGGCAGAAAAGCGGCTATGCGCGCAGCCTTGCCGATCATGTCACCTCCGGCCGGCTGAACCTCGAATCCATGCCCGACGATGATGAGGAGGCGATCGCCCAGCTGGTCGACATCAAGGGCATCGGCCGCTGGTCCGCCGAGATCTATCTGCTGTTCGCGGAAGGGCGGACGGACATGTGGCCGGCGGGCGATCTTGCCGTCCAGATCGAGGTGGGAAGGCTGATGGGCCTCGCCGATCGCCCTTCGGAAAAGCTGACGCGCGAGATCGCGGAAAAATGGCGGCCGCATCGCGGCGCGGCGGCGATCTTCACCTGGCACAGCTATGGCGAGGCCGCGAAGGCCGCCCGAAAGACCGCGCCGGCCGCCACCGCCGACAAGCTTCCTCTATGATGGGGTGACACCCAACCGGAAACAGGCCTTCCGCATGATGCACCGCCCCGCTTTGGCCGCCCTGCTGCTCGGGGTGATCGCCGCCGGCCCCGCCGTCGCCGGGGAAGGCCGCGATCTCTGCCCCGACCGGCCGGGAATCGGCACCCCGGCCTGCACGCTCGATCCGGGCCGGGTGCAGATCGAGGCCGGGATCGGCGACTGGACGATGGATCGCCAGCCGGACAGCCGCACCGATACGATAAGCGCGGGCGATTTCCTGCTGCGCGTGGGCCTTGGCGAACATATCGAGGCGCAACTGGGCTGGACGGCCTTCGGCCACGTCCGCACGCGCGACAGGGCGACCGGCGCGGTGGACAAGGCTTCGGGGGTCGGCGACGTCACCCTGGCCGTCCGCCGCAACCTCGCCCGGCCGGACGGCGGCGGCTTCGCGGTCGCGGTGCAGCCTTATGCGACGCTGCCGGCCGGCGGCCATGCCATCGGCGCAGGCGATTGGGGCGCGGGCCTCCTGGTGCCGCTCAGCTACGATCTTTCCGATCGTTTCCAGATCGCGCTGACGCCGGAAATCGACGCCGCCGTGGACGAGGACCGCGACGGCCGCCACCTTTCCTACGGCACCGCCGCCGGCCTGGGCGTGGCGATGAGCGACGCGGTTTCGGCAACGATCGAGATGGCCGCCTATCGCGATCGCGATCCCGCCGGCCATTCGACGCAGCTGCTGGCGGGGCTCTCCTTCGCCCTGCAATCGGGCGAGGATATGCAGTTCGATGCCGGCGCCAATGCGGGGCTGAACCACGCGACGCCGGATATCGAGCTTTATCTGGGAATTACGCGGCGTTTTTGAGAAAGCGCGGGAACCGTCCTTTCCGGCCGGCCCCCGCGCCCGGCGTCAGACGAGCCGGCTCTGCTCCAGCGCCGCCGCCACGAAGCTGGCGAACAGCGGGTGCGGATCGAACGGCTTGGACTTCAGCTCCGGGTGGAACTGCACGCCGATGAACCAGGGATGGTCCGGCCGCTCGACGATCTCGGGCAGGGCGCCGTCGGGCGACATGCCGGAGAAGATCAGCCCCTTGGCTTCCAGCGGCTCGCGATAGTTGATGTTCACTTCGTAGCGATGGCGATGCCGTTCCGAAATGTCGGTGGCATTGTAGATCGAAGCGACCCGGCTGTTGCCGGAAAGCCGCGCCGGATAGGCGCCCAGCCGCATCGTGCCGCCCAGATCGCCGTCGGCCGTGCGCACTTCCATGCCGCGCGCCGATTTCCATTCGGTGATGAGGCCGACGACCGGATTCTCGGTAGGCCCGAATTCCGTGGTGGAGGCATCGGCGATGCCCACGAGGTTCCGCGCGCCTTCGATGCAGGCCATCTGCATGCCCAGGCAAATGCCGAAGAAGGGCACGTTGCGTTCGCGGGCGAAGCGGACGGCGGAAATCTTGCCTTCCGATCCGCGTTCGCCGAAGCCGCCGGGCACGAGGATGGCGTGGCACGGCTCCAGGCTGGCGGCGATGTCCGATTCCGGCGCCTCGAACAGCTCCGAATCGATCCAGCGGATGTTCACCTTGACCCGGTTGGCGATGCCGCCGTGGACGAGCGCCTCGTGCAGCGACTTATAGGCGTCGAGCAGGCCGGTATATTTGCCGACGACGCCGATCGTCACCTCCCCTTCCGGGTTGACGATGCGGTCGACGATATCGTCCCAGCGCGAAAGATCGGGCGATCCCGCCGCCTCGATGCCGAAGGCGGCCAGCACCGCGCGGTCCAGCCCCTCGGCATGATATTGCAGCGGCACGCCGTAGATGGTGCTGGCATCGAGCGCGGGGATCACCGCATCGGCCGGCACGTTGCAGAACAGGGCGATCTTGGCGCGCTCGCTGGCGGGCAGCGGCCGATCCGAACGGCAGACCAGCACGTCGGGCTGGATGCCCAGCGAGGTGAGGTCGCGCACCGAATGCTGGGTCGGCTTGGTCTTCAGCTCGCCTGCCGCCGCGATATAGGGCACCAGCGTCAGGTGCACGAACACCGAATTGCCCCGGCCCAGATCGTTCCGGAGCTGGCGGATCGCCTCCATGAAGGGCAGCGATTCGATGTCGCCCACCGTGCCGCCGATCTCGCACAGCACGAAATCCAGGTCGTCCGTCTCCGCGCGGGCGAATTCCTTGATCGCGTCCGTCACGTGCGGGATCACCTGGACGGTGGCGCCCAGATAGTCGCCGCGCCGTTCCTTGGCGATGATGTTCTGATAGATCCGGCCCGTGGTGATATTGTCGGACTGGCGGGAAGGAACGCCGGTAAAGCGTTCATAATGGCCGAGATCGAGGTCCGTCTCGGCCCCGTCGTCCGTCACGTAGACCTCGCCGTGCTGATACGGGCTCATCGTGCCCGGATCGACGTTGAGATAGGGATCGAATTTCCGAATGCGGACCCGATAGCCACGCGCCTGCAGGAGGGCAGCAAGACTTGCCGCCATGAGACCCTTGCCGAGCGAGGAGACCACGCCGCCGGTGATGAATATGTACCGCGCCATGGGAGAAATGGCTTAGCCGCGAGTGGAGGTAGGGAGCAAGGCAGGAACTCCAAAAAAACGACCGAGCGCGCCAGCGAAGCCGCCGACGCGTGAAGGCCGGTTATGCGATGGACGGACGCCCGGTCATCCGGGCGCCGGGATCATTGTGCGAGCGGAACCGCGCTGTTGGCGGGCGCCGCCGCGTCATTGGCGGGCACCGCCGGCGCCGTGGGAGCGGCGGCCGGAGCCTCGCCCTGCGGCGCGGGCTGGCGGGCGAGCGACTGATCGATCTCGCGCGGGGCGCGCTGCATCGTCGCCATCGCGGCCAGGCCGATCGACATGACGATGAACAAGGTGGCGAGGATCGTCGTCGCCCGCGTGAGGAAATCGGCCGCGCCGCGCGCGCTCATCAGCCCGGTGGGGCTGCCGCCGACGCCCAGGCCGCCGCCTTCCGAACGCTGCATCAGGATCACGGTGACGAGCGCCGCCGCGATGATCGCGTGGACAACGAGAAGGAAGGTGAACAGCATCGGCGATCGATCTTTCGGCAAGGCTTGCGGCTTCGCGGCCGGATATGGACGTCGCCTCTACAGATTCAACCCGCCGGGTTCAACCGCGCCGATGGGGGAGAATAGCGCCCCGCCCCGCGTTGGATGCATGGAACGCCCCTGGAAGCACGGGAAAGGGCATGGCCGATCGGCCCGAAAAGGAATGGCGAAGCCTGCGCGAGGCGGCGGCCGGCTGCCGCCGCTGCGACCTCTGGCGCAACGCCACGCAGACGGTGTTCGGCGAAGGCCCGGCCGATGCCACGCTGATGCTGGTGGGCGAGCAGCCGGGCGATCAGGAGGATCGGCAGGGCCGCCCCTTCGTCGGCCCGGCGGGGCGGATGCTGGATCGCGCGCTGGCGGAAGCCGGCATCGACCGGGATCGCGTCTACCTTTCCAACGCGGTCAAGCATTTCAAGTTCGTGCCGCGCGGCAAGCGGCGGCTGCACCAGAAGCCGGACGGGGGCGAGATCGCCGCCTGCCGCTGGTGGCTCGATCGCGAACGGGCGCTGGTCCGCCCCCGCGTCACGCTGGCGCTGGGGGCCACGGCCGCCCGCGCGCTGATCGGCAAGATAGTAACGATCGGCGGCACGCGCGGCCGGACGATCGAGCTGGCGGACGGCGGCCTCGGCCGGGTGACGATCCATCCGAGCTTCCTGCTGCGGATCGCCGACAAGGCCGATGCGCGCGCCGAATATGAAAGGTTCGTGGCCGATCTGGGCGCCGCGCTGGCGCTGGCGGAAGGGTGAGCTACATCGACATGGGATCGGGGCCGTGCCGCCCGTCCGGGCTGTCCAGGGCATCGATCGCGGCCATGTCCTCCGCATCCAGCCGGAAATCGAGCGCGCCCAGATTTTCCCGCAGCCGCGCCTCGCTGGATGTCTTGGGGAAAACGATCAGCCCCTTTTCGATATGCCAGCGGGTCAGCACCTGCGCGGGCGTGCGGCCGTGCCGCGCGGCGATCCGGGCGATGGCGGCATCGTCCAGCAGCCGGCCCCGCCCCAGCGGCGCCCAGCTTTCGGTCGCGATGCCGTGCGCGGCGTGGAAGGCGCGCAGCTCGCGCTGCTGGAAGCCGGGGTTCAGCTCCACCTGGTTGACCGCCGGCACCACGCCGGTTTCGCCGATGATCCGTTCGAGATGGGGGATGGCGAAGTTGGAGACCCCGATCGACTTCGCCTTGCCCTCGTCCCGCGCGCGGATCAGCGCCTTCCAGCTTTCGACATAGAGGTCGCGCGACGGCACCGGCCAGTGGATGAGATAGAGGTCCACGCTCTCCGTGCCGAGATTGGCGAGGCTGCGGTCGAGCGCGGCCAGCGCCGTATCGAAGCCCATGTCCGCCATCCACAGCTTGGTGGTGACGAAAACCGGCTTGCCCGAAGCGCGCACGGCGGCGCCCACCTCCGCCTCGTTGCGATAATAAGCGGCGGTATCGACCGATCGGTAGCCCAGCCGGATCGCCGCCGCGACCAGCGGCTCGGTATCGGCCGGCGGCATCTGGAACACGCCCAGGCCGAATTGCGGAATATCGCGGCCGTCGTTCAGGGCGATGGTGGGCTGGTCGCTCATGCCGATGCTCCAAGGCTGTTTCCAAAGGGGCAGATGGGCGCTTGCGGCGGCCAGACAAGGGCGGCCTATTCCGCCGCCAGCAGCCTTTCCGCCCCGCCCAGATCCACCGATACCAGCCGGCTGACCCCACGTTCCACCATGGTGACGCCGAACAGCCGATGCATCCGCGCCATCGTCACCGCATTGTGGGTGACGATCAGGTAGCGCGTCTCGGTTTCCTGCGTCATCCGATCGAGCAGGTCGCAGAAACGTTCGATATTCGCGTCGTCCAGCGGCGCGTCCACCTCGTCCAGCACGCAGATCGGCGCGGGATTGGTGAGGAACAGGGCGAAGATCAGCGCCACCGCCGTCAGCGCCTGTTCCCCGCCGGAAAGCAGGGTGAGCGCCGCCAGCTTCTTGCCCGGCGGCTGGGCCATGATCTCCAGCCCCGCCTCCAGCGGATCATCCGATTCGGTGAGCGCGAGATGCGCCTCCCCGCCCGCGAACAGCGTGGTGAACAGCCGGCGGAAATGCTGGTCCACCGCCTCGAACGCCGCCAGCAGGCGCGCCCGCCCCTCCCGGTTGAGGCTGCCGATCGATCCGCGCAGGCGGTGGATCGCCTCGCCCAGCTCATCGCGCTCGGCCTGGCCGGTGGCGCGCGCTTCCTCCAGCTCCGCCAGCTCGGTTTCGGCGACGAGGTTGACGGGGCCCAGCCGTTCGCGATCGGCGGTCAGGCGGTCCAGCGTGGCCGACTGGGCGGCGGCATCCCCCACCTCCCCGCTGGCGAAGCCGATCTTCTCGGGCAGCACCGGCGCCGGGCAGCCGAAGCGCTCGCCGGAGATGCGGCCCATCTCCACGCGGCGCAATTCCTGATTCTCGTGCCGGGCGGCCGCCCCTGCCCGCCCCTCGCGCGCGGCGGCCAGCGCCTCGCCGCTCTCCGCCGCCGCCCGTTCGGCCTGGCGGAGCCGATCCTCGGCCACGCGCTCGGCCTCGCGGGCTTCGGCAGCGGCGGCTTTCGCCCCGGCCGCTTCCTCTTCCAGCGCGGCGATGCGGGCATCCAGCCGGGCGGGCGCCTCGGCCAGCGCCGCCTGCTCCTTCGCCACCGCATCAGCCCGCTTCGCCATCTCGTCGATCCGGCGGGCGGCATCGCCCGCGCGCGATCGCCAGCTCTTCGATTCGGCGCGCACCGCCTCCAGCCGGCGGGCATCCGCCTCGATCCGCTGGCGGAGCGTGGCCAGCGCGGCGCGCAGATCGGCCAGGCTGGAACGGGCGGCATCGTTGGCCTGGCGGAGCTGATCGACCTTGCGGGCCGTCGCCAGCCCATCCGGCAAGGCCGCCATGCCCGCCTCGGCCTGGGCGGCCGCATCCGCCGCCTCCGTGCGCTCGGCGGCCGCCCGCTCGGCGCGCTGCTCCAGCGTCGCCCGCTGGCCGGCCAGCCGCTCGATCGCGGTGCCCGCCTGATCGGCATCGCGCACCGCGGCCCGCATCGCATTCTCGGCATCGGCGAGCCGGCGGCGGCCGTCATCGATCGCGGCACGGGCGGCAGCGAACGCCGCCTGCGCCGCCGCCACCGCCGCGCCAGCCTGCTCCACCGCCGCGCGCGCCGGCGGCAGCGCCTGCCCGATCGCGGCGAGGCGATTGACCCGGATCAGCCGCTCGGCGGCGGCCGCGCCGACATCCTCGGCGACGAAGCCGTCCCAGCGCCGCATGCGCCCGTCGCGGGTGACGAGGCGCTGGCCGGCGGCAAGGCGGATCGCGCCGTCATCCGCATCCACCACGCCCACCTGCGCCAGCCGCCGCGCCAGCTCGGCCGGCGCCTCCACCCAGGCCGCCAGCGCCTCCACGCCGGCCGGCAAGGCAGGATCGGAGGGATGGCGATCCGCGCCCGCCCAGCGGCGCTTGCCGGCAGGCCCGACGGTCGCGGAAAGCTCGTCGCCAAGCGCCGCCGCCAGCGCCCGCTCATAGCCGGGGGCGGCACGCACCTTGCCCAGCGCCTGATCGCCGCCGGCATCGGAAGCCAGCCCTCGCGTCAGCGCCTGGAATTCGCTTTCAAGCGCCGCCAGCGCCGCGCGGGCGGCGGCGGCTTCGCTTTCCGCGCCATCGCGCCGGGCGGCGGCGGCATCCCGCTCCGCCTCGGCCGTCGTGATGGCGGCCGTGGCGTCGGCGGCGGTGGATTGCGCCGCATCGCGCCGGGCCAGCGCCTCCTGCTGCCGGGCGAGAAGCGGCTCCGCATCCGGCAGCGCCGCGACATCGGCCTCGGCCCGCGCGCGCTCGGCCTCGGCGCGCTGGAGCCGCTGGCGGGCGGCGGCCAGCGCGGCCTGGGCGACGCGGACCTCGGCCTGCTCCGCCGCCTGTTCGGCAACCGCATGGGCGAGCGCAACCTCCGCGTCGCGCGCGGCGCCCTCGGCCTCGCTTACCCGCGCGGCGAAGCCCGCCTGCTCGGCATCGGCGCCGGCCCGCGCGGCGGCGAGCGCCTTGTCCTCCTCGGCCAGCCGGGCGAGCGCGGCGGAGGCATCCACCGCCAGCGTATCCTCGCGCGCCCGATCCCGCTCCAGGGTCTCGCCCTGGCGGGCAAGCTCGGCAAGGCGGCTTTCCAGCGTCGTGCGCTCGGCCCGCAACGTGGTGAGCTGGTGGCCGGCCTCCGCCGCCGCCTCCCGCGTCGCCTGCGCCCTGGCCCGCGCATCGCCCACCGCGCGCACCGCCTCGGCCTGATGGGCGGCGGCGGCGCGCTGGGCCTCGGCGGCGGCCTGGACGGCGGCTTCGGCGGCCGCCGCCTCGGCCTTCGCGGCATCGGCGGCGGCCGCCGCCTCCCGCCAGCGGGCATAGATCAGCCGCGCCTCGGCCAGCCGGATCTGATCGGAAAGCTGGCGATATCGCTCCGCCGCGCGCGCCTGCCGCCGCAGCGCATTCGCACGCACGTCCATGTCGGCGAGCAGCTCGTCCAGCCGGGCGAGATTGGCCTCGGTGGCGCGGAGCTTCTGTTCGGCATCCTTGCGGCGGACGTGGAGGCCGGCGATGCCGGCGGCCTCCTCCAGCATCTGCCGCCGCTCGGTGGGCTTGGCCGCGATCACGGCGGCGATGCGCCCCTGGCTGACCAGCGCGGGCGAATGGGCGCCGGTCGCCGCGTCGGCGAACAGCAGCGCCACATCCTTGGCGCGGACATCCCGGCCGTTGATGCGATAGGCGGAACCGGCGCCGCGTTCGATGCGGCGGACGATCTCCACCTCGCCTTCCTGCCCGTCACCCGTGGCGGCGCGATCGACCAGGATGGAAACCTCGGCGAAATCGCGCGCCGGCCGCTGGGTGGTGCCGGCGAAGATCACGTCTTCCATGCCGCCGCCGCGCATCGACTTGGCCGAGCTTTCGCCCATGGCCCAGCGGATCGCCTCCAGCAGGTTGGATTTGCCGCAGCCGTTGGGGCCGACGATTCCCGTCAGCCCCGGCTCGATGCGGAGTTCGGAGGGTTCGACGAAGCTCTTGAAGCCCGAAAGCTTGAGCCGCCTGATCCGCATGGCGGTCTATGCCCCCCGGCCCCGAGGCCTCAGCCGCCCAGCGCGGTGTTCAGCGCGGCCGAAAGCGAGTTGAAGTCATACACGCCTTCGGCAAGCTTGCCGTTGATCAGGAAGGAAGGCGTGCCGGTGATCTTGTCCTGGTTGGCGCCGCGTTCGCGAATCGCCAGGATCTGATCGAGGCCGGCCTTGTCCGCCAGGCACTGATCCGCCTTTTCCTTGGAAAGGCCGCGCGCCCGGAAGAATTCGTCCATGCCCGCCGCCGTCGCCAGCGCGCCGAACTGCTGGCTTTCGGGCAGGCCCTGGATGCGGGTGATTTCCGCATTGCTGATCTTGCTGATGTTCGGCGCCCAGTTCTTCTGCTCGGCATAGGTCTGCTCGACCAGCTTGAAGAAAGGCCCCTCGCCCTGGCAGCGCGCCAGCAGCGAGATCGAGACATCGACCGGGTTCAGCACGAAGGTGCGGAATTCCCAGCTCACCTTGCCGGTGCGGACATAATCCTCGCGCAGCTTCGGCACGCCATGCTCGGAGAAGTCGGCGCAGTGCGGGCAGGTGAGCGAGGCATATTCGACGAGCTTCACCGGCGCATCGGGATTGCCCATGCGGAATCCGCCCTCGGGCGTCTTCACCACCGTTTCGGTCCAGTCCTTGCCGGCGGGCGCGGTGGCGGCGGCCGATGCGTTGCCGGCCGCGGCCGCATTGTCGGTGGCGTCCTGCTTGCCGCAACCGGCAGCCGTGAGCGCGAGCGCAGCGACGGCCCAGCGAAAATCGATCTTCATGACTTGGGGAAACTCCTGGTGGCCCTGTTGCGCGATCATGGCGCGGCGCGCGGCCGGCTTCAACGGCTTATCGCGCAAAGGCGCCATCGGCCGCGACGGCGGACGCGCCGGCGGGCACGCGGACTTTGCGGCCCGATCGATCGCGGGATGGCAGAAAATGAAAACGCCGCCCCAACCATGTTGAGGCGGCGGCATGCGGACGGAGGGGCGGCAGGCCCCTCCGCGCGGCATCAATGCGTGGCGGGCGCGGCGGCGGGGGCCGCTTCGTTGCCGGCGGCCGGGGCTTCGGCCGAAGCATTGCCTTCCGCGGGCGCCGCCCCTTCGGCGGGTGCCGCCGCCGCTTCGGCCGGCACGGCGGGAAGCGGCTTCGGATGGTCGCTCTGCTGGTTGAGATAGGCGATGATGTTGGCGCGATCCTCGGGCTTGGAAAGGCCCGCGAAGGTCATCTTCGTGCCCGGCGCGAACTTCTTCGGATTGTGCAGCCAGTCGCTCAGATTCTGCCAGTCCCAGGTGCCGCCCTTGCCCTTCAGCGCTTCGGAGAAGGCGAAGCCATGGGCGCCCTGGCCGACCGGCTCGCCCAGCACGCCCCAGAGGTTGGGGCCGAGCGCGTTGCTGCCGCCCTTGTCGGCATTGTGGCAGGCGGCGCACTTCTTGAACACGTCCGCGCCCTTGGCCGGATCGGCGCTGGCGAGATAGAAGGCGATCGGCTTTTCGGCCTCGGCCGCCTCGCCGCCTTCATCCTCGACGCCTTCGACCACATAGCCCATCTTTTCGGGGCGTTCGGCCTTGAAATATTCACCCGTAAGGATCGAGAGCCCGAGCGCCGCGATACCGCCGGCCAGCGCCCAGCCAGCAATGGTGTTGAAACGGTTGTCCATGCCTTTTCGAAACCTCCTCGGGGGCCGCGCTTCCCCTGCGCGGTCAAAAGCGGGTTTCCTTTAGTTTCGAGAGTCTCGCACCGCAAGCGCGGCTTATCTGTGCGAATCATTCTCAAAAAGCCGGCGGCGGCGACATTATCCGTCCCCGCGCCAAGGATCGGGTTGCGGCGGGGCGTGGGCCGGCCTAAGCGCGCCGCCGACATGGAAAGCTATCCTGCCCCCGCGCGCGCGCTCGTCGCGCAGATGATGGCCGCCGCAGCGGCCGATCCCGCCCGCGCCGTCGCCTTCCAGGGCGCGCCGGGCGCCAATTCGCACATCGCGGTGGAGCAGGCTTTTCCCGAGGGGCTGGCGCTCCCCTGCTTCAGCTTCGAGGACGCGATCGACGCCGTGCGCGAGGGCCGCGCCGATCGCGCGATGATCCCGATCGAAAATTCGCTGCACGGCCGGGTGGCCGACATCCACTTCCTGCTGCCGGAATCGGGCCTCGTCATCACCGGCGAGCATTTCCTGCCGATCCGCTACGCGCTGATGGGCACCGGCGCGATGGAGGACGTGGCCGAGGTGATGAGCCATCCGCAGGCGCTGGGCCAGTGCCGCAACTGGCTGCGCGCGCGGGGTCTCCGCCCCATCAGCTATGCCGACACCGCCGGCGCCGCCGCCATGGTGGCGGAAATCGGCGCGAAGCGCACCGCCGCCATCGCGCCGCCGGCCGCCGCCCAGCTCTACGGCCTTGATATCCTGGCCGACGGGCTGGAAGATGCCGAACACAATATGACCCGCTTCGTGATCCTGGCGCTGGACGGGCAGCCGGTGCGGGAAGCCGGGCCGGTGATGACCACCTTCATCTTCGAGGTGAAGAACATCCCCGCCGCGCTCTACAAGGCGATGGGCGGCTTCGCGACCAACGGCGTGAACATGACCAAGCTGGAAAGCTACCAGCGGGGCGGCAGCTTCGCCGCGACGGAATTCTACGCCGATATCGAAGGCCATCCCGAGGACCCGGCCGTGGCCCGCGCGCTCGAGGAACTGGCCTTCCATTCGAAATGGGTCCGCATCCTCGGCACCTATCCCAGGGCGCGGGCGCGCGGCGGGGAAGCCTGATCCGGGCCGTCAGGCTCCGGCCCCGTCCAGCCAGCGCGCGAACAGCGTGTGGGCGATGGCATAAGGCGGCGGGGCGATGAAGGGCGCCGAAGGGTCCCCCGCCAGCGCCGCGGCCACCTCGTCCCGCCCCACCCACATGGCATGTTCCAGCTCGTTGGCGTCCAGCGTCACCGCATCCGATTCGACATCGGCGATGCAGGCCATCATCAGCGATGAGGGAAAGGGCCAGGGCTGGCTGGCGACATAGCGCACCCGCGTCGCCCGCACGCCCGCTTCCTCGAACAGCTCGCGGGCGACCGCCTCCTCCATCGATTCGCCCACTTCGACGAAACCGGCCAGCGCCGAATAGCGCCCGGCGGGAAAGCGCGGCTGGCGGCCGATCAGCACCCGGCCCCGATATTCGGCGAGCATGATGACCACCGGATCGGTGCGGGGGAAATGTTCCGCCCCGCACGCGCCGCAGCGCCGCGCCCAGCCGGCGCGCATCGTCTGCGTCTCGTTGCCGCAGCGCGCGCAGAAACGGTGGCGGGCGTGCCAGTCCACCAGGCTGCGCGCGGCGGCATAGGTGCCGGCCTCGCCATCGGGCAGGCCATCCAGCAGCCGCCAGATCAGGTTGTGGCCGCTGCCCGTCGCCGCCGGATCGAGCGCCACGAAGCGCGGCCGCCCGTCGATCAGGCCGAGCAGCGCCAGCTCCACCCCGGCCGGCGCCTCGGCAAGCGGCGCCCATTCGAGCCGCCCGTCCGGCGCGGCGACGGGATCGAGCCCCTCCATGCGGAGCAGCAGCGCCGCCGGGTCCCCGGCCCGCGCCGCCAGCAGGCCGGGATGATCGCGTTCATTGTCGATCCGTTCGAGGGGCGATCCCGTGAAACCCGGTGCCATGTGCATGCCCGTCACTCTCCGTCTTTTCCGCGCGCTTTCTGGGCGAGCCTCGCCGCCTTTGCAAACAGGGTGGGAAGGCCGGCCTCGCCGATGCGGGCGACCGGCCACCATTCCCCCTCCCCCGCATCGCGGCCGGGCGCGACGGCGGTGACGACATCCAGCTCCAGCGCGAAATGGGTGAAGACATGCGCCACCTTCCCCGCCGATCGCCACGCAGCCGATCGGGGCGCGCCGGCAAGGCCCGGATCGGCATCGGTCCACGGCCCGGTCGGAAGCGCGCGCATGCCGCCCAGCATCCCCTTGTCCGGCCGGCGGACCAGCAGCACCGCGCCCTCCGCCTCCAGCCAGAAGGCGGTGCCCTTGCGCTCCGGCCGCGCCGCCTTGGGGGCCTTGGCCGGGAACCGTTCGGGATCGCCGGCGCGGAAGGCCGCGCAATGATCGATCAGCGGGCAGATCGCGCAGGCCGGCCGCTTGGGCGTGCAGATGGTGGCGCCCAGATCCATCATCGCCTGCGCGAAATCGCCGGCGCGCATGTCGGGGGTGATGCCGTCCGCCGCTCCGCGAATCGCGGGCTTGGCGGCCGGCAGCGGCGTTTCGATGCGGAACAGCCGGGCGACGACGCGCTCGACATTGGCGTCCACCACCACCGCCCGCCGGCCGAAGGCGATCGCGGCGATGGCGGCGGCGGTATAATCGCCGATGCCCGGCAAGGCCCGCAGGCCGGCCTCCTCGTCGGGAAAGCGCCCGCCCGCCGCCGCGACCGCGCGCGCGCAGGCGATCAGGTTGCGGGCGCGGGCATAATAGCCGAGCCCCGCCCACGCGCCCATCACCTCGGCATCGTCGGCCGCCGCCAGCGCCTCCACGGTCGGCCAGCGCCGGGTGAATTCGGCAAAGTATCGGCCGACCGCCGCCACCGTCGTCTGCTGCAGCATCACTTCGGAAAGCCAGACGCGATAGGGATCGGCAGGCGGATCGCCCGGCGGCGCGCGCCATGGCAAGCGCCGCGCCGCCCGGTCATACCAGGCCAGCAGGCCGGCGGCGATCGGGGGTGCGGTGGAATAAGCGATCGGATTCGCGACGGCGCTGTCGACGGGCATGGCCGCGCTATGGCATGGGAAAGCCGATGACGGAACGGAAGACCAGAACGCCCAGCACGCGCCGCGCGCGATCCGCCGAGGAAGCGCCGCCGCGCCAGAACCGCGCGCGCGCCGTGGCGGATATGGTGCCCGATGTGGGCCGCGCCTCCTTCCGCCGTTTCGGCTTCGTCCAGTCCGCGGTCGTCAGCCGCTGGGGGGAGATTGTCGGCCCGCGCTATGCCGGCGTTTCCGCCCCCGAATCGATCCGCTTCCCGCAGGGCAAGCGCGCCGAAGGGGTGCTGACGCTGACGGTGGAAGGCGCGCATGCGGCGATGATGCAGCATGTCGCGCCCGAGATCGTGGAGCGGGTGAACCGTTTCTTCGGCTATCCGGCCGTCGCCCGCGTCGCGATCCGGCAGGGAATCACCGCCAGGCCCCAGTCCCGCCGCGCCCCGCCTTCGCTGAAGCCGCTGCCGGCCGATCTGATGCCCGTGGAGCTGGGCGACAGCCTGCGGACGATCGCCGATCCGGAACTGCGCGCCGTGCTCGAATCGCTGGCCGGCGCGATCACCGCCACCAAAGGCCCGCCTGTTATCGATGATGGAAACAAATAGATGATCCAGTTTCGCGCCGTGCTGACGGCGTTCGCCTCGCTCGCCGCCATCGGCGCGTTCGCCGCCCTGCCGCCCGCCACCGCCGTGGCGGCCCCGGCCAAGGCGCCGGACTGGAACCGCCGCATCGTCGCCACGCCCGAGGGCGGCTGGCTGATCGGCAATCCGGCGGCGCCCGTGAAGCTGATCGAATATGCATCCTACACCTGTCCGCATTGCGCGCATTTCATGGCGGAAGGCATGCCCATCGTCCGCCGCGATTATATCGCCACCGGCAAGGTGAGCCTGGAATTCCGCCAGTTCGCGCTCAACCCGATCGATCTTACCGAAGGCATGCTGGTGCGCTGCACCGCCACGCCCGCCGCCGCCGTGGCGCTGGGCGAGAAGATGTTCGCCGATCAGCAGGCCATCCTCGATCGCGCGCCGGACGAGGCGACGGGCGAGAGATTGAGCGCCACGCCCCCGGCCCAGCTCCACACCGCGCTCGCCCAGGCGATGAAGCTGGACGAATGGGCGACGAAGAACGGCCTGCCCGCCCCGCGCGTGAAGGCCTGCCTCGCCGATCTCAGCCTGCGCGACCGCATCGTTGCCATCCGCGGCAAGGCGATCGAAAGCTATGACATCCAGGGCACGCCCAGCTTCGTGCTGAACGGCAAGGCGCTGGAAAAGACCTTCAACTGGCAGGCGCTGGAACCGCAGCTCAAGGCGGCCGTGGCCGGCAAATAGCCGCTACATCATCGTCCGCAGCGATACGTCGAGCCGGCCGTCCTCCACGCGCAGTTCGTTGAAGGATGGCGGCGCGTCGCGCAGGCGTTCGGAAAGCGTGCCGGCGCCGATCAGCCTGACCGGCCCGGCGGCGGTATCGACCCGCGCGTCGAACGGCTGGTGGACATGGCCGCTCAGCACCGCCTCGGCGCCGGCGGCCGCCACCGCCTCCAGCGCCTTTTCGCCGCGCAGGGTTTCGCCATGGCCGTCGGGCATGTCGTTGCCGATCAGCGGATGATGGCAGGCAATGATCGCCATATGATCGGGCGGGCAGGCGCGGAGCCGCTCCACCGCCTCGACGATCGCACGCCTGCGCACCACGCCCCATGACCAGTTGAACCGCCATTGCGCCCGCGTCGTGGTGCGCAGCGGCACCAGCCAGATGCCCGGCAGGTCCAGCGGCAGCTCCAGCGCGCGCCGCAGCCGCTCATAGCGGCGATAGGGCGCGGCGATCCGGGCGATCGGGTTGAAATAAGGCAGGTCGTGATTGCCCGGCTCGATCGATACCGGCACGTCCAGCCGCTGCAGCCACAGGGTCGCCGCCTCATATTCGCTGGATCGCGCCCGCATCGTCAGGTCGCCGGTGATGACCACGGCATGCGGCCGCTCCACCCGCACGCGATCGGCGAACCAGGCGACGGCCGCGACGTCCTCGCGGCCGAAATGGAGGTCCGATGCATGGAACAGGCGGGTGGCGGCCATGCGGAATCAATGCCGCCACCCGCATTGGGGTTCCCGCCTCAGGCGTCGGCGGGTTCGCCGCCGTTCCAGGAAAATTCGGGGGTGCGGCGGGCCAGGATGGTTTCCGTCCGCGCCTTCAGCATCGGATCGAGCGCCTCAGGCTGGGGCACGATCCAGAATTCGCCGGCCGCGATCGCCTCATACACCTTGTCGGCGAACGGCCCCGGCTCCAGCCCATAGCTGTCCAGCATGTGGCGCAGTTCGTCCACGAAGCGCTGGGTGGCCGGGTTCACCGCGCCGCCGAACGGGTTTTCGAAGATCGCGGTCTTCACCGGGCCGGGCGCCAGCAGGCTCACCCGCACCGGCGCGCCCAGCATCGCCAGCTCCGCATGGAGCGATTCGGTCAGCGCCACGGCGGCGAACTTGGTGACGCTATAAGGCGCCATCAGCGGGCTCGCGCCGAAGCCGCCGACCGATGCGGTGTTGACGATATGGCCGCGCCCCTGATCGATCATGCGCGGCACGAAGGCGCGGATGCCGTGGAGGATGCCCTTCAGGTTCACGTCGATCGATGCGTCCCAGCGGGCGGGATCGATCTCCCAGCTATAGCCCGTTGCCATGATCCCGGCATTGTTGAACAGATAGTCGACCCCGCCGAAAGCCGCCCAGGCGGCGTCGGCCAGCGCCGCCAGCGCCGCCGGATCGGCCACGTCGGTGGGCACCGCGATCGCCCCCTCCAGCGATGCCGCCAGCGCCCCGGCGGCGGCCGCGTCGCGATCGGCCAGCACCAGCTTCAGCCCAAGCGCGTGCCCGCGTTCCGCCAGCCCCCGGCCGATCCCGCTCGCCGCCCCGGTGATGACCGCAACCTTGCCCTCGAACGCCATATTGATCCTTTCCCGTCGATATTTCGGTCGATTTAGTCGACGGCGGCGCGACGCGCGCCCTCCAAACGGACATGCATGCGGCGTTGCGGGCGATCCCTGTGGCAAGCGTCACAGCCTCCGGCCCGGGGAAGGCGCATCAAGGCCGAAACAGCCGGCCGACGCGCGATTCGCCCGCAGCGTGTGACAGGAGCGTAAGATGAGCTGGATATCATCCCTCGACAGCTTTGCCGGGGCCCGCGAAACCGATGCCCCCCTGCTCGCGCTTTCGGCGCGCGAATGGCAGGTGATCGGCCTCGCCATCAACGAGGCGCGCCGGGCCGCCGGCAGCGGCATCGCCTCGCGCTGGCGGCGCATGTTCGGCCTGCTGACCGGGATCGAGGCCCCTCGCCCGCTGGCCGATCCCCGGCTGGAGGCGCTGCGTGGCTTCGTCTGCGCCGCGCGCACCGGCCGCAGCGGCGCGGAAACGCTGGCCGCGCGGCTGATGGAGCTTGGCTTCAGCGCCGATCAGGTGAGCGCGGTGCGGATGCTGGCGGCGCGGTAGATCGCGCGCCTCAGCTTTCGAACAGCCCGCGCGCGATTGCCATGCGGGCGATGCCGGCGTCGATCGTCTCGTCCTGCTTGGCGAAGCACAGCCGCACCACGCCGCGCACCGCATCCTCGGCATAGAAGGCCGAAACCGGGATGGTGGCGACGCCGGCCTCGCGCACGGCGATCTCGGCGAAGGTCACGTCGTCGGCGGCGATGCCCGATCCCGGCAGGTCGACCGACAGGAAATAGGTGCCGGCGGACGGCAGCACGCGATAGCCGGCATCGGCCAGCCCCGCCGCCAGCCGATCCCGCGACCGCGCATAGCCGGCCCGCATCTCGTGGAAATAATCGTCCGGCAGGGCGAGGCCATGGGCGGCGGCGGCCTGCAGGTTGGGCGGCGTGGTGAAGGTGAGGAACTGGTGCGCCTTGGCCAGCACCCGGCTCAGCGCGGGCGACGCGCACATCCAGCCGACCTTCCAGCCGGTGAGCGAGAATATCTTGCCCGCCGACCCGATCTTCACCGTCCGATCGCGCATGCCGGGCAGCGCCATGATCGGCAGATGGCGGCGGCCGTCGAACACCAGATGCTCCCACACCTCGTCACTGATGACGACGGCGTCGTGGGCGACGGCGCGCTCCGCCAGCAGCGCCAGCGATGCCGCGTCGAACAGGCTGGCGGACGGGTTCACCGGGTTGTTCAGGATCACCAGCCGCGTCGCCGGCGTGAAGGCCGCGTCCAGCATCGCCGCGTCGATCCGCCAGTCCGGCGGCGCGAGCCGGGCGAAGCGCGGCACCCCGCCGGCCCGCAGCACCAGCGGCAGATAGGCGTCGTACATCGGCTGGATCAGCAGCACCTCGTCCCCCGGCCGGACGAGGGCGAGAATCGCGGCGGCCAGCGCCTCGGTCGCGCCCGAGGTGATCGTCACCTCGCTCGTCCAGTCCAGGTCGATATCCTGGCGGCGGCGATAATGATCGGCGACGGCGCGGCGCAGCTCCGGCAGGCCGGGCATCGGCGGATATTGGTTCGACCCCTCGCGCAGCGCCGTGACGGCCGCCTCGATCACGCTTTCCGGCCCCCGCGCATCGGGAAAGCCCTGGCCGAGGTTGATCGCGCCCAGCTCGCGCGCGAGTGTCGACATCGCTTCGAAGATCGTCGTCGGCATCTCGGCATAGATCGGGTTCATGGCCGGCAGACTAGCCCATCGGGCGGCCGCGCCGGAAGGGCGCATCGGATCGATCGGCCAAAGGCCATCTATCACCCCTTGATAATGTATTTTGGGTTGCGCCTTTTTCTCTATCGTTTTAGTAGTGTTTGCAGGAAAGGAGGCCGCCATGATCGATACCGCCATCATTCCGCGCCGCCCGGATGCCGCCGGCCAGCGCGAAACCCGCCGCCGCGAAGATGCGGCCCCCAGGCACGCCGCGCCCGCGCCGGCCGCCCTGACCGCCGAGGAATTCTGGGCGCGGATCGACGCCGCGCCACGCTGACAGAGATGCTTTCTGCCCGGTGGGAACCCCCTTCCCACCCCGGGCAAGGGGACCGATCCTCCTCTCCGATCGAATCCCTAGGACTGGACCCGACCGTTGCGGCGGCCGGGTCCTTTTTTATGCGGCGATCAGCGCTTCCACGGCATCGGCCACGGCCCTGGCGCCGCCCGGCACCGCCGCCGCGCGGAAAGCGGGCGCGGCATCGCGGCAGCGCGCCGCCATCGCCCCGTCGGCAAAGCCTTCGGCCAGCAGCCGCGCCATGCCCGGCCGATCGAGCGCGCGGAATTCCGCCTGCCGCCCCAGCCCCGCTTCGGCGAGCGCCAGCCCCGTCAGCCGTTTTTCCAGATCGAAGGAGAGGACGATGTGCGGCAGCCCGGCGCAGAGCGCGGCGGCGGCAAGGCCGATGCCGCCATGGCTCACGATCAGGCGCGATCGCTCGACGACCCGGGCGATCGGCACCGGCTGCCGTTCGACCGTGATGCCCGCCTGTTCCAGCACCGCCGCGTCGGCATCGGCGATGCTGGGCATGTGGAGGCGGATCGGCAGGCCGGCATCCACCATCCCGGCCAGCAGCGGCGCGCGCACCGTCTGCGCCCCGTTGAGATAGACGAATATCTCCTCCCCGCGCCCGTCCGCCAGCGGCGGCAGGCTGCCCGTCGCGGCCGAAACGGGCGGCGGCGCATATTCGCCCTCCCGCCGCCAGCGGCGATAGGGATCGAGCAGGGGAAAGGCCTGCACCAGCACCCGATCCGCCGCGAACAGCGCCGGCAAGGCGAGCAGCGGCGCGGCGCCGGCCAGCCCGATCTCGCGATTGGCGGCCGCGAGCAGCGCCGCCTCGTCCCGCGCCGCCGGATCGCCGGTCAGGCTGGGAAATGCGGCCAGCCCGGCCGGCGGCTGGGCGAATCCGGTGCCGAACGAAAGCACGGGCACCCGCCCGCGTGCCGCCGGCAGCAGCGCGGGCGCGAACTCCGCCGCCACCGCATCCGGCCTGACCGCCGCCAATATCCTGTCCCACGCCCGGATCAGGCCGGAAAGCACGCCAGCCTCGCCCAGCCCCACCGCGCTCAATATGTCCCCGAAGGTGGCGGGCGCCGATCGCGAAGGCCGCGCCCGCGATGTGATGAGAGCCGGCCATAAAGGCGCTTGCCAGATTTCGAACCCCGCCGGCATCGCCGCCGTCTGCTGCACCGCCAGCACCGGATCATGCCCGCGCGCGCGCATTTCCGTGGCGAGATCGATCAGATTTTCGGCATGGCCCCGGCCGGAGCCCAGCTCCCACCCGATCAGGATGCGGGCCATCGCCCCTCAGATGCCGCCGGCGAACACGTCATGCCCGGCCTCGCGCAGCCGCGCGGCCAGATCGTCCGCGCAGGCGTCGAGCCGCGCCTCGTCGGTCGATCGGATCACGAAATTCGCGCCCACCGTGCCGTCGCGGAAGAAGGGGTAGCTGCCGATCTGGCAGCCGGGATGCGCGGCCTCGGTGGCGCCCAGCATGTCCGCCACCTCGCTTTCCGCCACCCAGCAGCCCAGCGTGCGGGAAATCAGCGGCCGCCCGCCTTCCAGCTTGCCGGAAAGCGCCTCCAGCATCAGCCCGGCGATATGCGGCACGCCCGCCATGATGATGACGTTGCCGATCCTGATTCCCGGTGCGCCGGACATGCGGTTTTCGATCAGCTCGGCCCCCTCGGGCACCCGCGCCATGCGCAGCCGCGCCTCGGTCAGGCCGCCGCGCGTGGCATAATATCCCTCCAGCACGGCCTTCGCCTTGGGATGGACGATCACCGGCCGGCCGAGCGCCGCGGCGATCGCATCCACGGTGATGTCGTCATGGGTGGGGCCGATGCCGCCGGTGGTGAACAGATAATCGTTGCGGGCCCGCAGCTCGTTCACGGCGGCCACGATCGCGGCCTCCACGTCCGGCACCACCCGCACCTCCGCCAGGCGGATGCCCTGCAGGTTCAGCCACAAGGCGACCTGGGAGATATTCTTGTCCTGGGTGCGGCCCGACAGAATCTCGTCGCCGATCACGATCAGCGCGGCGGTCCAGATACGATCCTCGTTCATCGGCCGTGGCATAATGCAAGTAACAGGCGCTGGGGAAATGCTTTCCGTGCCCAGCCTCGCAAAAGCGGCCCTCGCTTGCTATATGGCCGGCATGGACAGCTATGTGAACGTGAAGGACGGCGATACCGTCACCCGCAACGGCGCGATCAAGCTCTATGGGCCCGAGGGGTTCGAGGGCATGCGCAAGGCCGGCCGGCTGGCCGCCGAGATCCTCGATGCGCTTGTGCCGCACGTCCGCCCCGGCGTCACCACGCAGGAACTGGACGATATCGTCCGCAAGATGACGCTGGATGGCGGCGGCGTGCCCGCGACGCTCGGCTATCGCGGCTACACGCACAGCTGCTGCATCAGCATCAACCATGTCGTCTGCCACGGCATCCCCGGCCCGAAGACGCTGAAGGACGGCGATATCGTCAATATCGATGTCACGCCGATGCTCGACGGCTGGCATGGCGACACCAGCCGCATGTATCTGGTCGGCGACGTGCCGATCAAGGCGCGCCGGCTGGTGGACGTAACCTATGAGGCGCTGATGCTCGGCATCGCGCAGGCGAAGCCCGGCAACCGGCTGGG
This sequence comes from Sphingomonas sp. MM-1, assembly GCF_000347675.2. Taxonomy (NCBI): domain Bacteria; kingdom Pseudomonadati; phylum Pseudomonadota; class Alphaproteobacteria; order Sphingomonadales; family Sphingomonadaceae; genus Sphingomonas; species Sphingomonas sp. MM-1. The sequence goes on from NC_020561.1 coordinate 578,309, forward strand.
CGATATCGCCCATGCCATCCAGAGCTTCGCGGAAAAGCACCGCTACGGCGTCGTCCGCGATTTCTGCGGCCACGGCCTTGGCCGCGTGTTCCACGATGCGCCGGAAGTGGTGCATGCCGGCCGCCCCGGCACCGGGCCGGAATTGCGGCCGGGCATGTTCTTCACCATCGAACCGATGATCAATATCGGCCGGCCCGACGTGAAGGTGCTGGACGATGGCTGGACGGCGGTGACGCGCGATCGCTCGCTCTCCGCCCAGTTCGAACATTCGATCGGCATCACCGATGATGGGTGCGAGATCTTCACGCTCAGCCCCAGGGGCCTGAACGCGCCGCCCTACGCGGCCTGACGCCCCCGGCCACCGCCGCCCATGGAATGCCCGGAGCCTGACTCCGGGTTTATCCCGATAGCCGCCCACCCCCGCCTGCGGGACGATCGCAGCCGGCGATGGCGCTTGGCGCCGCTTGGCGAAAGGCGGGATGGTGACGCAGCCGGCTTCATGGGCGGCACGGCGGATGGCGGGCGCGGCATTGCTGGTCGCCGTCGCGGCCGCGCTGGGCGGCTGCGCCAGCATCGGCCCGCAGCGCATGGGCATAGACCGGTCGGATTATGCGACCCACCTGCGCGAGACCAACAAGGAACAGCTCCTCCTCAACATCGTCGCCATGCGCTACGGCGATGCGCCGCTGTTCCTGGAGGTCAGCTCCGTCATCAGCCAATATACCCGCGAAGGATCGCTGCACGCCGATATCGCGCTGGGGCCGCCGGTGGACGAGGCGGATGGCGGGATCGGCGGATCGGTGCTGCTGCGCGAAACGCCCACGATCACCTATACGCCGCTGGCGGGCGATCGCTTCGCCCGCAGCCTGCTTTCGCCGATCCCGCCGGCCGCGCTGCTGGGCATGATCGAATCCGGCTGGTCGGCCGATATCCTGTTCAAGCTCGCGACCCGATCGATCAACGGCATCAGCAATGGCGGCCGCGATCCGCTGTTCGCGCATACCGCCGACAGCGATTTCGATCGGGTCATCGCCGTCATGGGCCGGCTCCAGCGCAACCGCGCGCTCCAGCTTCATGTCGAACATGAGGATGGCAGGAAATTCAGCGCCTCCGCGCGGATATCGCCCACGCTCAGCGATGATGAGAAAGCCGATATCGACTATCTGGTCCGCACCCTGAAGCTGCCGGGCGATCGCAGGGGCGAATTCGGCATCGCCTTCGGCGCGGCCCAGATCGCCCCCGATCAGTTGACCATCGGTACCCGCTCCATGTTCGAGATATTCGCCGAAATGGCGCAGGGCGTGGAGGTGCCGGCCGGGGATGATGACGGGCGGGCGGGCACGCCGGTCGCGGATGCCGGCGCTCCTTCCGCGCTGGTCGCGATCCACAGCGGCAGCCGCAAGCCCGCCGATGCCCATGTCGCCGTCCGCTATCGCGGCCGCTGGTTCTGGATCGACGGCAAGGATGCGGCATCGAAGCGCATGTTCCTGCTCGCCCAGATATTATTGTCGCTGAACGATACCAGCGGCGGCGCCAGCGCGCCCCTCGTCACCATCCCCACGGGATAGCAGGCGCTGTCCTACACCGCCGCCGGAGATTATCCTGCGGGCATGCCTTCCGCCTCCGCCAATCCCGTCCGGCCGTTGGCACTATCCAACGGCAGCAACCTGGCATCGTGCATGAAGTTATCTGCACAAGAAGTTGCAGATAAATATATTTATCGCCGCTTCAGGGGGCCGTGGAATATGCTCCACAATCCTCAACTTCCTCAACTTCGCTCCGCCTCGGCAAGCCGTCGGGCGGCATTGGCGGCGTCGTGCGCCAGGCGCACCGGCAGGGGCAGCCGGCGCCCTCCTCCCAGACGCAGCACCCAGTCCACCGCCGTCTCCAGCGACACGCGATGGCCGATGCCGACATAGACCGGCGCGGCCCGCGCCCGCATGCGCAGCGCCATCGCCACCACCTCGCCGCCATGCACCACCGGCGCGCGGTCGCCCGGATCGGGGCCGACCTCGCCTTCCACCACGCCGCAGAGCAGGGTCTTGGCGCAGCCGATGGTCGGCACGTCCAGCGCGACGCCCAGATGGCTGGCCACGCCCGCCCGGCGGGGATGGGCGCGGCCATGGCCGTCCACGATCAGCAGGTCCGGCACCGGCCCGCCCGATGCCGCCATCCGGTCCCAGGCCATCGCCAGCACCGGCACCTCGCGGAACCCGAGATATCCCGGCACATAGGGAAAGGGCGGGATCGCCGTCGCGGTGGCGGCCGGCCCGTCGACCGGCGCGATGGCGGCGTGGACGGGGCCCATCGAGTCCCGCCACTTCATCGAAACATCGGCCCCCGCGACGCGCGGCGCGGGCGGCAGGCGGTCCGCCGTCTCGATCCGTTCCCCGATCATGCGCTGCACGATCGTGGCCTCCTTCAACGTCGCCACGGACAACCAATCCCGACTCACATCATCCTCCCGGCCGAATCGAAGCCATCGCGTCCGGCGCGATCATCATCGCCGATTTTTCAGGCGAAGCCTGCCCAAGATTCGGGCATAATGTCTCACTCTGCCACTTCTTGCGGCAACGCAGCGAAAGTCTGGGGCGGATTCGCGACGCATTCTTGCGCCGCACCATTTGGCACGCTTATTGAAGAACGCGCGGCAGCGTTCGAGCGGGAGGGAACGCCCAATGAAGAAAATCGAAGCGATCATAAAACCGTTCAAGCTCGATGAGGTGAAGGAAGCGCTGCACGAAGTGGGCGTGTCCGGCATCACCGTGACCGAGGCGAAGGGGTTCGGCCGGCAGAAGGGACATACCGAGCTCTATCGTGGCGCGGAATATGTGGTCGATTTCCTTCCCAAGGTGAAGCTGGAGGTCGTGGTGGACGACGACCTCGCCGAACGCGTGGTGGAAGCCATCGCCAGCGCCGCCCAGACGGGGCGGATCGGCGACGGCAAGATCTTCGTCATCCCGGTGGAGAGCGCGCTGCGCATCCGCACGGGCGAGAAGGGCGTAGACGCGATCTGATCGGCAGGATCGGCACGCGGCGAGCCAGGGGCATGCGGGCGTGGGGCCCGCCGAATTTCCTAGGGATTTAATCAGAAGGCGACGAGACATGGCCAATAAGGCTTCTGACGTTCTGCAGCTTATCAAGGACAAGGAGATCGAATGGGTCGACCTCCGCTTCACCGATCCCAAGGGCAAGTGGCAGCACCTGACCATGGTTTCGAGCGTTGTCGGCGAGGACGAACTGACCGACGGCTTCATGTTCGACGGCTCTTCCATCGAAGGCTGGAAGGCGATCAACGAATCCGACATGATCCTGAAGCCGGATCTGGACGCGGTGTGGATCGATCCCTTCTCGGCCACGCCGATGCTGATCCTGGTCTGCGACATCGTCGAGCCTTCGACCGGCGAGCTTTACGCCCGCGACCCGCGCTCCACCGCGAAGCGCGCCGAGGCGTTCCTCAAGTCCACCGGCATCGGCGACACCGTCTATGTCGGCCCGGAAGCCGAATTCTTCATGTTCGATGACGTGCGGTTCGAGAACAGCTACTCGACCAGCTACTACAAGATCGACGACATCGAGCTGCCGGGCAACACCGGCCGCGAATATGAAGGCGGCAATCTGGGCCACCGCCCGCGCGCCAAGGGCGGCTATTTCCCCGTCGCGCCGGTCGATTCCGCCGTCGACATCCGTGGCGAGATGGTTTCGACCATGCTCGAAATGGGCCTGCCCTGCGACAAGCACCACCATGAGGTCGCCGCCGCCCAGCACGAGCTGGGCCTGACCTTCGGCACGCTGGTGACGACCGCGGACCGCATGCAGATCTACAAATATGTCGTCCACCAGGTCGCCCAGGCCTATGGCAAGACGGCCACCTTCATGCCCAAGCCGATCAAGGAAGATAACGGCTCGGGCATGCACACCCACATGTCGATCTGGAACGGCAAGGAGCCGCTGTTCGCCGGCAACGGCTATGCGGGCCTGTCGGACATGTGCCTCTATTTCATCGGCGGCGTCATCAAGCACGCCAAGGCGCTCAACGCCTTCACGAACCCGACCACCAACAGCTACAAGCGGCTGGTGCCGGGCTATGAGGCGCCGGTTCTGCTGGCCTATTCGTCGCGCAACCGTTCGGCTTCCTGCCGTATCCCCTACGGCACGGGCGCCAAGGCGAAGCGCGTCGAATTCCGCTTCCCGGATGCGATGGCCAACCCCTATCTCTGCTATTCGGCGCTGCTGATGGCGGGCCTCGACGGCATCGAGAACAAGATCCATCCCGGCGAGGCGATGGACAAGAATCTCTATGACCTGCCGCCGGAAGAGCTGAAGGAAGTCCCCACCGTCTGCGCTTCGCTGCGCGAGGCGCTGGAGAGCCTGGAAGCCGACAACGCCTTCCTGCTGAAGGGCGGCGTGTTCAGCGAGGATCAGATCGCGGCCTATATCGAGCTGAAGTGGGCCGAGGTCTATCGCTGGGAGATGACCCCCAGCCCCGTCGAATACGACATGTATTATTCGGCCTGATCGCCGGAGCCTTCGGGCTTGGCCCGGTCCCCGGACCGGGCCGATCGACGACAGACCCCCGCCGGGCGACCGGCGGGGGTTTTCGTTTGCGGATTGCGGCAATGGCTTGCGCCCGCCGCCCGCCCGCCTCGCCAGCCCGCCGGCAGGGGCTTAGGAAAGCGGCATTGGATGAGGAGGGACGGATGCCCAACACGGCACGATATGATTATTCCGGCGCCAGGGTGCTGGTGACGGGCGGCACCAGCGGCATCGGCGCGGCGATCGCCGCCGGCTACCGCGCCGCCGGCGCCGACGTGACGATCACCGGCACCCGCGCCAGCGTGGACGATTATGCCGATGATCTTTCCGGCTATCGCTACCACCGGCTGGACGTGGAAAACCCCGCGAGCGTGGCGGAAGTCGCGGCGGCGGCGCGGGAAAGCGGGCTCGACATCCTCGTCAACAATGCCGGCATGGCGCTGCCTTCGCTGGGGCTGGACGAATATCAGCCCGATATCTTCGCCCGCGCGATCGAGATGCACCTGACATCCGCCTTCCGCATGGCCCATGGCTGCGCCGACGCGCTGGCGCAAAGCAAGCTGGAAGGCGGCGCCTCGATCATCGGCATCGCTTCGATGAGCTCCTATTTCGGGATCGGCATCGTGCCCGGCTATGGCGCGGCGAAGACCGGGCTGCTGGGGCTGACGCGGGTGCTGGCGCTGGAATGGGCCAAGCGCAACATCCGCGTGAACGCGGTGGCCGCCGGCCTCACCGAAAGCCGGATGACGGCCAGCACCTTCGCCAATCCCGAATGGGCCGAGCCCACCCTCGCGCGCACGCCGGCCGGCCGGCTCGGCAAGCCGGAGGATATCGCCGCGGCCGTGCTGTTCCTCACGAGCGCCGGCGCATCCTGGATCACGGGGCAGACGCTGCCCGTGGACGGCGGCTTCACCATATCGGGTTGAGGGCAAAGCGGGCGGGGTCAGTCCCGCCGGCTTTCCGCGATCATGCTGTTGGCCGTGCGGATCAGCGTGTCCGCGCTGAACGGCTTTTGCAGCACCGTCACCCGCGGGCCGGCAATGGCATCCACTTCCGCCGTGCGGGCGTGGCCGGTGACGATCAGCACCGGCAATCCCGCATGGGTCGCCCGCGCCAGGGACGCCACCTCCGCGCCGCTGAGGCCGGGCATGGCGAAATCGACGACCAGGAGATCGGGCCGCATCCGGCGGAGATGCTGCAGCCCGACATCGCCCGATGATGCGCTGACAACCTTCGCCTCGGCTTCGGACAGCGCCTCGACAAGCGTTTCGCGAACGCCGTCATCGTCGTCGATCAGCAGGATGCTGCGGCCGGCGAGCGAGCGTCCGCCCTCCGTCACCGTTTCGGCCACATTCCCCTCCTCCTGCCCGACCGCGCGCATCGGCACGCGCGGCAGGATCAGGCTGACGGTGGTGCCCGCGCCGGGCGTCGAATCGAGCTGGACGGTCCCGCCCGATTGGCGGGCGACGCCGAAGACCATGCTGAGGCCGAGGCCCGCCCCCTCGCCCACGACCTTGGTGGTGAAGAAGGGCTCCAGCGCGCGTTCCAGCACCTCCGGCAACATGCCGACGCCGTTGTCGCGGACGCTGATCTCGACATAGTCGCCGACCGGCAGATCGGCATGGACATCGCCCGTGCGGCCTTCCGCCGATATGGCGATGGTGCCGCCCTTCGGCATGGCATCGCGCGCGTTGATGACGAGGTTGAGGATCGCCAGCTCGAGCTGGGCCTTGTCCGTGGCGACGGCGAGGTCCTCGTCGATCGGCACGATCTCCAGCCGGTTGGACGGGCCGATCGAGCCTTTCAGCAGTTCGGACACATTATCGAGCACGGCGGCCACGGACACGGTGGCCATCACCAGCTTCTGCACCCGCGAAAAGGCCAGCATCTGGCTGGTGAGCGCCTTGCCGTGCTGCACCGCCTTGTGCGCGTTGCGGCTCCAGCGCTGGACGCGATCCGGCTCGGTGGAGCGTCGCTCGATCAGTTCGAGATTCCCGCCCACCGCCTGGAGCAGGTTGTTGAAATCATGCGCTATGCCGCCGCTCAACATGCCCAGCGCCTCCAGCTTGCGGGACTGGAGCAGCGCGGCCTCGGCCTGCTCGCGCTGGGCCATCTCCTCCCGCATCCGGGCGAGGGCCGCGTCGCGTTCCGATATGGTGGCCGCAAGCTCCGCATTGGCGGCCCGGAGCGCCGCCGGCGAAGGCAGGGCCAGCGCCTTGGGCAATAGCGGCCACAATGTCGCCGCCGTGGCGACGGAGGCGCCCGCCGTCACCACCTTCACGATCGCCTCCAGCCCGTAGACGCTGTCCCAGAGCGTCCAGATCGCCATCACATGGGTGAGGCCGCAAGCCGTGATGAACAGCGCGAACAGCCAGAATACCTTGCCGAAGACGATGTCGTTACGCCGCCGCACGAAAGATATGAGGACGAGGGGGATGGAGAAATAGGCCAGCGCGATAAGCGCATCGGCGATCACATGCGTCCAGATCAGCTCCGGCTGCCAGAGGAGGCAATAGCCGTGCGGTGCGTAGCTGCCATCGAAGAACGGTCGAAACAGATCGAGCATCGGCTCCCCTCGCCGTAACTCTTCCCATTATGTTACGAAACGCGACGATACAGGATGCCAGGCGCCGGAATTTTACGAAAACGAGCCGCCTGCGGGTGACAGTGCCCGCAGGTGGCCACATAAGCCATTGGGAGTCTGCGCCAAATTTGTTCCATTATGGAACATGGGCGCCGACCTTCCTGATGACGACCCCGACGACAACGCCCATGGGCCGCCAATGTTCAGGCCGATATTCCGGCCAATGTCGAGGCGATGTCGAGGCCCGAGAGCCGAGGCCCGATCAGCCGGCGGCCCCGGCGATGATCGGCACGAACTGCTCGGCGGTCAGGCTAGCGCCGCCCACCAGCGCGCCGTCGACATCGGCGACCGCCATCAGCTCGGCCGCATTGGCGGGCTTCACCGAACCGCCATAAAGGATGCGGACCTTCGCCCCCTCCCCGCCCAGCAGCTTCTGCAGGCGGGCGCGGATGGCGCCGTGCATCTCGCCGACATCGCCGGCCGAAGGCGTGCGGCCGGTGCCGATCGCCCAGACCGGCTCATAGGCCACGACCAGCGTGGCCCCCGTGCCGGCCGGCGGCACGGACCCGTCGAGCTGGCCTTCGACGACGGCGACGGCCCGGCCGGCATCGCGCTCGGCCTCCGTTTCGCCCACGCAGACGATGGCGACGAGCCCCGCGGCGATCGCGGCCTCGGCCTTGGCGCGGACCAGCGCGTCATCCTCGCCATGGTCGGCGCGGCGCTCGCTATGGCCGACGATCGCATATCGGCCGCCGACATCGGCGATCAGCGCGGCGGCGACATCGCCGGTATGCGCGCCGCTGGTGCCGGTGTGGCAATCCTGCGCGCCGATCGCGAGCGCGGGCTGGCGCTGGACGGCGGCCTGGATCAGCGGGAAAGGCGGGCAGATCGCCACGTCCAGCCCCGGATGGGCGGCAGCGGCGGCCGCGATCGCATCAAGCTCCGCCAGCGCGGCCAGCGATCCGTTCATCTTCCAGTTGCCCGCCACCAGCTTGCGCAGCGCCATCGCCATCCCCTCTCATCCACATAAACCGCGCTGCCCGTAGCGCCCCGCCGCTTGATGGCGCAAGCCCGCGCCTCTATGGCGGGCATCTTCGGCAATGGCCCCGGGACCAGAGATGATTTCCTTCTTCCGTCGCGCACTGACTTCCTGGCCCGCACTGGCGCTGTTCGCGCTGGTGCTGATCGCCTTTGCGGTGACGAGCATCGATCCGAGCTGGATCAACGGCCGCAGTTCCGGCGGCACCCAGATCGCGACGATCGGCGGCCGGAAGCTGAGCGCGAACGAGGCCCGTCAGCGCACCGATCTGGCGCTGAAGCAGGCGCAGCGCGAAAATCCCGAACTCAGCATGGCCGCCTTCACCGCGCAGGGCGGGGTGGATCAGGTGATCGACCAGCTGATTTCCTTCACCGCGCTGGAAGCCTGGGGCCGCAAGCAGGGCATTTCCGCCAGCGATCGCCTGATCGATGGCGAGATCGCCAGCACGCCGGCCTTCTTCGGCCTTACCGGCCGGTTCGATCGCGGCGCCATGCAGGCGGCGCTGGCCCAGGCGAAGATCAGCGAGCGCCAGTTGCGCGCGGATATCGCCGGGCAGTTGATCCGCAACCAGCTGCTCTCGCCCATCGACAGCGGCATCCGCATGCCCGAGGGGCTGATCCTGCCCAACGCCTCGCTGCTGCTGGAACAGCGCTCCGGCCTGATCGGCATCGTGCCTTCCGCCGCGATCCCGGCCGGCCCGGCACCGACGCCCGCCGAGATCGAGGCTTTCTACAAGGCGAATATCGGCCGCTTCACCGTGCCCGAGCGCCGCGTGATCCGTTACGCCCTGTTCGGCGAGAATGACGTGGCGGCGCCCGCCGCGCCGACCGATGCGGAGATCGACGCCTTCTACAAGGCCAATGCCGCGACCTACGGCGCCAGCGAGACGCGATCGATCGCGCAGGTGATCCTGCCCGACCAGAAGGCCGCCGCGGACCTCGTTGCCAGGGTGAAGGCCGGCACCGCCATCGCCGATGCCGCCCGCCAGGCCGGGGGCGAGGCGATCACGACCGACATCGCCAGGGCGAAGCTGGCCGAAAATGCGTCCGCCGCCGTGGCCGACGCCGTGTTCGCGGCCGCGCAGGGCGGCGTGGTCGGCCCGATCAAGGCGGACCTCGGCTGGTATGTCGTCAAGGTCGATGCGGTGAACGCCAAGGCCGAACGGCCGCTCGCCGCCGTGCGCGGCGAGATCGCCGAATCGCTCGCCAGGCAGAAGCGCGACGAGGCGCTGAGCACGATGGTGGGCGCGATCGAGGATGCGATCGCCGACGGCGCGAGCTTCGACGATCTGGCGAAGGAGCGGAAGCTCGCCATCGTCACCACGCCGGCCCTGCTCTCCGACGGCCGCGCGCCCGACCAGCCCGAATGGAAGGCGCCGCCCGAGCTACCGCTGCTGCTGCGTTCCGCCAACCAGATGGGCACGGACGACGATCCCGTCGTCGAGACGATCGGCGCCGGCCAGCGTTATGCGCTCGTCGCGGTTTCGCAGGTCGTGCCCGCCGCGCCGGCCCCGCTGGACAAGGTGCGCGACGAGGTGGTCGCCGCCGTGCGCGCCGATCGCACCGCCAAGCAGGCCCGCGCCATCGCCGATGCGATCCTCGCCAAGGCCAAGGCCGGCACGCCGCTGGCGGACGCCATCGCGCAGGCCCCGATCAAGCTGCCCGCCCCCGCCAAGGCCGGTGCGCGGCAGATCGAGCTGCTGCGCAACGACCGCCCCGCTCCGCCCCCGCTCAAGCTGATGTTCGGCATGAAGAAAGGCGAGATCCGGCTGATCGCGGCCCCCAACGATGCGGGCTGGTTCCTGGTCCAGCTCGGCGAGATCGTGCCCGGCGACGCGCGCAACGAGCCCGCGCTCGTCAATTCGCTGCGCGATCAGTTCCGCCGCATCGCCAGCGAGGAATATGCCCGGCAGTTCATCGCCGCCGCCTCGCGCGACGTGGGCGTGAAGCGCAACGATCAGGCGATCGCCACCCTCAAGGCTGAACTGGGCGGCCAGGGCCAGTGAACCCGGCGGGCGACAGGGGAGCCGGCGACCATCAGGCCGCCGACCGGGCCGCCGCGGCCAGCCTTCGCGCGGGGCGGCCCGCGCTGGTCTGGCGGCGGCAGATCGCCGACGTCGACACGCCGATCGCCGCTGCGCTCAAGCTGATCGAGCCGGGCCGGGGCGATTTCCTGCTGGAATCCGTGGAAGGCGGCGCGGCGCGGGGGCGCTATACGCTGCTCGGCCTCGCGCCCGACCTGGTGTTCCGCGCCGAAGGCACCAGGGCCGCGATCAACCGGCGGTGGCTGGCGGACCGCGACGCCTTCGATCCCTGCGCAGAGGACACGCTCACCGCGATGCGCGCACTCGTGGCCGCCTGCCGGATGGACGTGCCCGAAGGCCTGCCTTCTGCCCTCGCCTGCCTTGTCGGCTATTTCGCCTATGAAACGGTCGGGCTGGTGGAAAAGCTGCCCCGCCCGCCGGCCAACCCGCTCGATCTGCCGGACATGCTGTTCGTGCGGCCGACGCTGGTGCTGGTGTTCGATCGGCTGGCGGACGAACTGTTCCTGATCGCGCCGCTCTGGCCCGATTCGGGGCTGGACGGCGATGCCGCCGTCGCCGGCGCGGTCGAACGGATCGAAACCGCCGCCGCGCGCCTCGCCGCCGCGCTGCCGCCGCGCGCGGCCGTGCCCGCCGATCTGCCCGAAGTCGCGCCGCAGCCGGCCGTCGCGCCCGAGCGCTATCGCGACATGGTGCTGCGCGCGAAGGACTATATCGCCGCCGGCGACATCTTTCAGGTGGTGCTGGCGCAGCGTTTCTCCACGCCCTTCCCGCTGCCGCCCTTCGACCTCTATCGCGCGCTGCGGCGGATCAACCCTTCGCCTTTCCTCTATTTCCTCGACATGCCGGGCTTCGCCATCATCGGCTCCAGCCCGGAGATACTGGTGCGCGCCCGCGCCGGCGAGGTCACGATCCGGCCGATCGCCGGCACCCGTCCGCGCGGGCGAACGGCGGCGGAAGATGCCGCCAACCGCGATTCGCTGCTGGCAGATCCCAAGGAACGCGCCGAGCATCTGATGCTGCTGGACCTTGGCCGCAACGATGTCGGCCGGGTGGCCGAAGCCGGCAGCGTGACGGTGACGGACAGCTACACCATCGAAAAATACAGCCACGTCATGCACATCGTCTCCAACGTCGTCGGCCGGCTCGCGCCTGACAAGGATGCGCTGGACGCGTTGTTCGCGGGCTTCCCGGCCGGCACCGTATCCGGCGCGCCCAAGGTCCGCGCGTGCGAGATCATCGCCGAGCTGGAGCCGGAGACACGCGGCGCCTATGCCGGCGGCGTCGGCTATTTCTCGCCCGACGGATCGATGGACAGCTGCATCGTGCTGCGCACCGCCGTGGTGAAGGATGGCGTGATGCACGTGCAGGCCGGCGCCGGCATCGTCGCCGATAGCGACCCCGCTTATGAGCAGCGCGAGTGCGAGGCGAAATCCCGCGCGCTGATCGCCGCCGCGCGCGAGGCGATGAGCCGTGCCGGAGATGCGGGGTTCGGCCAATAGTCCGCTTGCCTCGACGTTAACCATTCCTTAGCCGGAGGCCCGCGATTTTGCAGGTGCGAAGAGCTGGGCGGGTAAGTGTAATGGTGGAAGTTGCGGCGTTGACCTATGGATTGCTGACGAGCTTCGTGCTGTCGAGCGCGAGCCGCAACCGCAAGGCCGATCGCCCCAATCCCCGCATGGTGCAGCTCTGCGGATGGCTGCTGGTGGGCGTCTCCACCGGCAGCGCCATCGCGCTCGGCGGCTATGCGCTGATGCAGGCCAGCGGCGCCTGAAGCGCGAGGGCGGGCACAAAGCCCTTCCCCAACCGCGCCGGCCTGCCTAAAGCGGCGGGGCCATGATCCTCGTCATCGACAATTATGACAGCTTCACCTGGAACCTCGTGCATTATCTGCGCGAACTTGGGGCCGAGGTGGAGGTCGTCCGCAACGACGCCATCGGCGTCGGCCAGGCGATGTCGAGCGGCGCGACCGGCTTCCTGATCTCGCCCGGCCCGTGCACGCCCAACGAAGCCGGCATATCGCTGGAGCTGGTCGGGGCCTGCGCCGCGGCCGGCAAGCCGCTGCTCGGCGTGTGCCTGGGCCACCAGTCGATCGGCCAGCATTTCGGCGGCAGGGTGACGCGCGCGCCGGAGCTGATGCACGGCAAGACGAGCGCGGTGGAACATGATGGCAGCGGCGTCTTCGCCGGCCTTCCATCCCCCTTCACCGCCACCCGCTATCACTCGCTGGTGGTGGAGGATATTCCCGCCGATCTGGTGGTGAACGCCCGCACGGCGGACGGCACGGTGATGGGTTTCCGCCATCGCGAGCTGCCGATCCATGGGGTGCAGTTCCACCCCGAAAGCATCGCCACCGAACATGGCCATGATCTGATCGCCAATTTCCTGCGCCTTGCCGGCATAGACGCCCGGCTGCCGGCATGACGACGACGATCCTGCTGCCGGAGGCGGACCGGCCGCTCGACCACGCGACCGCCTTCGCCGCCTTTTCGGACATGCTGGACGGCAAAATTTCCGACGATGCCGCCCGCACTTTCCTGACCGTGATGGCCGAGCGCGACGAAACCAGCGTCGAGATCGCGGCCGCCGCCATGGCGCTGCGCGAACGGATGATCCCGGTCGCCGCGCCCGCCGGCGCCATCGACGTATGCGGCACCGGCGGCGATGGCTCGCACAGCCTGAACGTGTCCACCGCCGTCGCCATCGTCGTCGCGGCCTGCGGCGTGCCGGTGGCCAAGCACGGCAACCGGGCGGCATCGTCCAAGGCCGGATCGTCCGATACGCTGGAGGCGCTGGGCCTCGATCTCGATCGCGCATCCGCCGGCGCCGAAGCGAGCCTTGCGGAACTGGGCATCGCCTTCCTTTTCGCCCAGATCCACCATCCCGCGCTGCGCCATCTGGCCGCCGTGCGGCGCGCGATCGGCCGGCGGACCATCTTCAACCTGATCGGCCCCATCGCCAATCCCGCGCGGGTGGGCCGCCAGTTGATCGGCGTGGCGCGGCCGGATTATCTGCCGGTCTATGCCGAGGCGCTGCGCCTGATCGGCACCGAATCGGCGATGATGGTGGCGGGCGACGAGCCGCTGGACGAGCTTTCGATCGCCGGACCCAGCAGCGCGATCCGCATCGGCGCCTGCGGGGAGGAGACGCTGCGGCTGGCGCCCGAGGATGCCGGGCTCGCCCGCCATCCGCTGGAGGCGCTGCGCGGCGGCGACGCCGCCTACAATGCCGCCGCGCTCCGCCGCCTGCTGGCGGGCGAGCCCGGCGCCTATCGCGATGCGGTGCTGCTGAACGCGGCGGCCGCGCTGATCGTCGCCGGCCAGGCCAGCGACCTTCGGGACGGCGTGGCGATCGCTGCCGAGGCGATCGATCGCGGCCGGGCGGCCGCCCTGCTGGATCGCTGGATCGCTTTCTAAAGCAGGGCTTTTCCGCCTCCCCGGAAAAAGGCGTTCCCGATCCCGGCCGAATGCCGTTAGGGAATGCCTGTCATGACCAACAAGCTGATCGAAATCTGCGATACCAAGCGGGCCGAAGTCGCCCGTCGCAAGGCCGCAACCCCGCTAGCGGACATCGAGGCCCGCGCCGCCGCCCAGACGGCCCCGCGCGGTTTCCGCAAGGCGCTGGACGCCAGGGTTGCCGCAGGCGGCTTCGGCCTGATCGCGGAGATCAAGAAAGCAAGCCCGTCCAAGGGCCTGATCCGCGCCGATTTCGATCCGCCGGCCCATGCGCGTGCCTATGAGGCAGGCGGGGCTGCCTGCCTCTCCGTGCTGACCGACGAGCCCTATTTCCAGGGGCATGACAGCTATCTGGTGGCCGCGCGGGCGGCCTGCGGGCTGCCGGCGCTGCGCAAGGATTTCATGGTCGATCCCTGGCAGGTGGCGGAAGCGCGCGCGCTGGGCGCGGATGCGATCCTGATCATCGTCGCCGCCCTGGATGACGGCCAGATGGCCGAGATCGAGGCCGCCGCCATCGATCATGGCATGGACGCGCTGGTCGAGGTGCACGATGCCGCCGAACTCGATCGGGCACTGCGGCTGGAATCGCGGCTGATCGGGGTGAACAACCGCGATCTCCGGGATTTCACCGTGGATTTCGCGCGGACCTATGAACTGGCGGCCCGCGCGCCCGCCGGCTGCACTTTCGTCGCCGAAAGCGGGCTTGGCACGAAGGCCGATCTGGACGCGATGGCCGAACATGGCGTCGGCTGCTTCCTCGTCGGGGAATCGCTGATGCGGCAGCCGGACGTGGAAGCCGCGACGCGCAAGCTCCTGACCGGGCAATGAGCGATACGCGCCTCACCCATATAGATCCGGCGGGCGCCGCTCGCATGGTGGATGTCTCCGCCAAGGCGGTGACGGGGCGCGTGGCCACCGCCACCGGCCGGATCGTGATGACCGCCGAGGCCGCGCGCGCGATCCGCGACGGCGCCGTCGCCAAGGGCGATGTGCTGGCCGTCGCCCGTATCGCCGGCATCATGGCGGCCAAGCGCACCAGCGATCTCATTCCCCTGTGCCACCCCCTGCCGATCAGCGGCGTGGTTGTGGAGCTTGAGGTGCATGACGACGGCGTGACCGCCACCGCCACCACCCGCACCACCGACCGGACCGGCGTGGAGATGGAGGCGCTGACCGCCGTCTCCGTCTCGCTCCTCACCATCTACGACATGGCCAAGGCGCTCGATCGCGAGATGCGGATCGAAGGCGTCCGGCTGCTCGCCAAATCGGGCGGGCGATCCGGGGACTGGGCCGCGAAATAGCGATGGCGGCCGGCCTCATCCCCCTTGCCGAGGCCCAAAGGCGGCTGCTGGCGCTGGCGGCCCCGCTCGCCGGGGAACTGGCGCCGCTCGATCAGGCCGCCGGCCGCTGGATCGCGCGGGACGTGGCGGCGCGGCGCACCCAGCCCGCCGCCGATCTTTCGATCATGGACGGATATGCGATCCGCTTCGCCGACATGTCCGGCCCCTGGCGCGTGGTCGGGGAAAGCGCGGCGGGATCGCTGCCCGGCTTCGCGATCCAGGCCGGCGAGGCGGCGCGCATCTTCACCGGCGCGCCGATCCCCACGGGCGCCGATACCGTCCTCGTGCAGGAAGAGGCCGCGCGCGAGGGCGACCGGATGGCGCTGAACGGCGAAGGCCCGCCGCATGCCGGTGCCCATATACGCCGGAAAGGCGCCGATTTCGGCGAAGGCGCCATCCTCCTCCATCGCGGCGGGCGGGCGTCCCCGGCCGCCATCGGGCTCGCCGCCGCCGCCGGCCATGGCGCGCTTCCCGTCCGCCGCCGGCCGCGCGTGGCGCTGATATCCACCGGGGACGAGCTTGTTCCGCCGGGCGCGCCCACATCGGCGTCGCAATTGCCCTCCTCCAACGCGCCGATGCTGGCCGCCTTGATCGCCGCCAGCGTGCCGGCCGAGGTGGCAGATCATGGCATCGTCCCCGACGATCCCGATGCCACGGCCGCCGCCATCGCCGCCGCCCGCCATGCCGATATCATCGTCACCACCGGCGGCGCATCGGTGGGCGATCGCGATTTCGTGCGGCCCGCGCTTATCGCCGCGGGGGCCGCGATCGATTTCTGGCGGATCGCGGTAAAGCCAGGCAAGCCGCTGATGGCCGGCCGCCTGGGCGACGGCATCGTGCTGGGCCTGCCCGGCAATCCGGTTTCCGCTTATGTGACGGCGCGGCTGTTCCTGCTGCCGCTGATCCGGCACCTCGGCGGGGCGGCCGATCCGTTCGATCGCGCCGTGGCCATGCGCCTCGCCGGCCCCCTGCCCGCCACCGGCAATCGCATGGAATTCCTGCGCGGATGCCGCGTGGGCGCGCGGGCAAGGGCGCTGCCCGTGCAGGACAGCGCCGGACTGTCGGGGCTGGCCGATGCGGACCTGCTGATCGTCCGCCCCGCTTATGCGCCGCCCGCGCATGTCGGCGATATTGCCAGGATACTTCCCCTCGCTTGACAGGAAGCGTTACGTTTCCTACACGTTCCCCGTTCGTTCCTTATCGGGGTCCGCCATGCTGACGCGCAAGCAACATGAACTGCTCTGCTTCATTCATGATCGGCTGGCCGAAACGGGGGTTTCGCCTTCGTTCGAGGAGATGAAGGACGCGCTGGACCTGAAGTCCAAATCCGGCGTGCATCGCCTGATCAGCGCGCTCGAGGAACGGAGCTTCATCCGCCGCCTGCCCAATCGCGCGCGCGCGCTGGAGGTGCTGCGCATGCCGGAACGGGCGCCGAACGCGAAGCCCGCGCCGCAGGCCGCGCCCTCGCGGCCGGCGATGCTGAAGCCCGCCGCCCAGATCTTGCCGGAAGCGGCGAACGACGTGATCGAGCTGCCCCTGCACGGGCGCATCGCCGCCGGCCTGCCGATCGAGGCGCTGGAAGGGCAGACGTCGCTTTCGGTGCCGGCCGCCCTGCTGGGGCCGGGCGAGCATTATGCGCTCGAGGTTTCCGGGGATTCGATGGTCGAGGCCGGCATATTGGACGGCGACTTCGCGCTGATCCGCCGCACCGATGTGGCCCGCGACGGGGAGATCGTCGTGGCGCTGATCGACGACAGCGAGGCGACGCTCAAATATTTCCGCCGCGAAGGCGCGATGGTCCGCCTCGATCCGGCGAACCGCGCTTATGATCCGATGCGCTATCGCCCCAACCAGGTCCGCGTGCAGGGCCGGCTGGCCGGGCTGATCCGCCGCTACTGATTGCCCGAAGCCACGGCTGCGGGGCCGCTCGCTCGGCGCTCGGCCGGTGTTGGGTTTCGATAAGGGGCCGCGGCGGATTCGGCCCATGGCTTGCCCCGCCGCCCGGCCTCGACCGAACGGATATGGCCGCGCGCGAGGTCGATGGCGACACCGCCGGTCCGGGAGAGGAAGGGCCGATCGATCTTCAGCCAGCGCGGACGGCAGCTTCGGGGCAGGCGCCGGTCGCTGACGACGATATCCGCCGTGGCGCAGGCCCGGTTCATCGCCGCGATGTCGACGAAATTGGGTGATCGGGTGGCGAGCAAGGCCCACCGCCGGCCGTTGCGGTCGATCGTGACGGCGCACAGATCGGGTCCGCAGCGGGCACCCGGCCAATCGTCGATGGCAATCCCGGCTTCGTCCACGCCGGCCGCCTCCCCCAGCAGATCGCGGACATAATCCCCCGCGCGGGGGCGCAGCAGCGCCAGCCGGCCGCCATCCGGATCGCGCAGCGCCAGATGCCGCCCGTCTCCCGTGACGATGAGGTCGGGCGCGGGCGTGGCCAGCGCCCAGGCCGCGCCGGCCGCCAGCGGCGCGAGGCCGATCCACCGCATGCGCGTGCGCCACAGCGCGATCCACAGCCCGCCCGCGATCATCAGCGCAAAGGCGCCGCCCGGCATGGACGGCAGCATCTTCACGGCCCCCGGCGCCGATCCGGCGGCATGGGCGATGGCCAGCAGCAATGCCAGCGCCTTGCCCGCCAGCCACCATAAGGGCGCGCCCAGCCCGCCCAGATCGGCGATCAGCGCCAACGCCTCCAGCGGCATGACGATGAAGGTGGTGAGCGGGATCGCGACGATATTGGCGAAGGCGCCGTAGAGGCCCGCCTGATGGAAATGGAAGAGCGCGATCGGCGCGAGCGCCGCCTCGACCACGAGGCCGGTCAGCAGCAGCCCCGCCAGCGATCGTCCCCACCCCGCCAATATCCCCTCGTCCCGCCGCGACAGGAAGGCGCGCACCCGGGGATGTTCGTGGAGGGCGATGATGGCGGTGACGGCGGCGAAGCTCAGCTGGAAGCTCGGCCCCGCCAGCGCCTCCGGCCAGAGGAGCAGAACGGTGATCGCGCCGGCGGCCACCAGCCGCAGCGTGATGGCATCGCGCCCCATCGCGATCCCCACCAGCACCAGCAGCGCCGCCACGCAGGAACGGACGGTGGGCACCTCGGCTCCGGCCAGCAGCGTATAGGCGATGCCCGCCAGCGCGCCGCCGCCGGCCGCGATCAGCGGCAAGGGCGCGCGCAGCGCCAGCGCGGGGCTCAATGCCAGCAGCCGCAGCATGATCCACATGGTCGCGCCGATCATCGCCGTCACATGCAGGCCGCTGATCGAAAGCAGGTGCGCAAGGCCCGATCGGCGCATGGCATCGGCATCCGCCTCGGCGATGCCGCCCTGGTCGCCGGTGGCAAGCGCCGCTGCAATGCCGCCCGCGCTTCCCGCCACTTGCGCCTGGACATGGGCGGAAAGCGCGCCGCGCCACGCCATCAGCGTCTGCCAGAAGCCTCGCGGCACCGTATCGCCCACCCGTTCCACCGGCCCCAGCGCCCGCCCCGTCGCCCCCAGCCCCTGAAACCACGCGACCCGCGCGAAATCATAGGCGCCGGGCACCGCCGGCGGCGGCGGCGGCATCAGCCTGGCCCGCAAGGCGACACGGCTTCCCGGAAGGACGTCCCCGGCCAGATCGGCGGCGGCGACATTGACGCGAATCCGCGACGGCAGCTCCCGGTCGCTCGGCGACGCGAGCGTCAGCCGCACGATATCGCGCGCCGCCAGCCGATCGACCGCGATGACCCGCGCCGCGAACGCCGCGACCACCGGCCTTTCGAGCCGGGGCGCGGCCACATGTTCCGCCCGCCACCAGATCAGCGCGCACCCCGCGGCGAGGGCAAGGCCACCGATGATGCCGATCCGCCGGGCGCGGGTGCCGCCCGGCAAGAGCGCGCAGGCGAGGCCGCCTCCCAGCGCCGCCAGCAGGAAGGCGATCCATTGCCTGCTCCCCGGCGACAGGAACCAGGCCGTGATTCCCGCGCCCAGCGCCACCGGAAGCCACAGGAAAAGCTGGTCCCGCTCCCTGTCCAGGCCCGCTTCAAGCGCCCGGAAAGCGCGGCCGATCCCCATGCTCCACAATCGCCCCCGCCCGGTTTGTAGCGCGGGGGAAGCCATGCTAGGGGCGGTGCCGAATTCGCTGGCCATCGGCCGCCATCCTTGGAGAAAGCGCGCGTGGGCGCAAGCACCGAAGCACCCGTCGAGACCCGTCCCGTCGTCACCCGATTCGCGCCTTCGCCGACCGGTTTCCTGCACATCGGCGGCGCCCGCACCGCATTGTTCAACTATCTCTTCGCCCGCCACCATGGCGGCCGCTTCCTGCTGCGGATCGAGGACACGGATCGCGCGCGCTCCACCCAGCCCGCGATCGATGCGATCCTGGACGGCCTCGCCTGGCTGGGGCTGGAAGGCGATGAGCCGCCCGTGTTCCAGTTCGCCCGCGCCGCGCGCCATGCCGAGGTCGCGCACCAGATGCTAGCGGCGGGCCACGCCTATAAATGCTACGCAACCGCCGAGGAACTGGCCGAGCTGCGCGAACAGCAGCGCGCCGCCAAGCAGCCGCTGCGCTATGACGGCCGCTGGCGCGATCGCGATCCGGCCGAGGCGCCGGAAGGCGCCCCCTTCGTCATCCGCCTGAAGGCCGAGCGGGAGGGCGAGACGACGATCCACGATCGCGTCCAGGGCGCGGTGACGGTGAAGAATGCCGAGCTGGACGACATGATCCTGC
Organism: Sphingomonas sp. MM-1; assembly: GCF_000347675.2. Classification (NCBI taxonomy): domain Bacteria; kingdom Pseudomonadati; phylum Pseudomonadota; class Alphaproteobacteria; order Sphingomonadales; family Sphingomonadaceae; genus Sphingomonas; species Sphingomonas sp. MM-1. The sequence goes on from NC_020561.1 coordinate 598,011, forward strand.
TCCGTTCGGACGGCACGCCCACCTATATGCTCGCCGTGGTGGTGGACGATCACGACATGGGCGTCACCCATGTGATCCGCGGCGACGACCATCTCAACAACGCCTTCCGCCAGCTCGGTATCATCCGGGCGATGGGCTGGCCGGAGCCGGTCTACGCCCATGTCCCGCTGATCCACGGCGCGGATGGGGCGAAGCTTTCCAAGCGGCATGGCGCGCTGGGCGTGGATGCCTATCGCGACGATCTCGGCATCCTGCCCGAAGCGCTCAACAATTATCTGCTGCGGCTCGGCTGGGGCCATGGCGATGCGGAGATCATCAGCCGCGATCAGGCGATCGAATGGTTCGATCTTGCCGGCGTCGGCCGATCGCCCTCGCGCTTCGATCTCAAGAAGCTCGAAAATCTGAACGGCCACTATATCCGCGAGGCCGATCCGGCCCGTCTGGCGGAGCTGATCCGTCCCCGAGTCGATGCGCTGATCGGCCGTCCGCTTGGCGATGCGGACATGGATTTGCTGCGCCGCGCCATGCCCGTTCTTCAGCCAAGGGCCAAGGATTTGGCGGAGTTGGCCGAGGCTTCGACCTTCCTGTTTCGCACACGCCCCATAGACGTGGACGAAGCCGCCGCGAGCCTGCTAGACACCGCCGCAATCGCGGTCCTGGCTTCGGCCGAGCAAGCGATAGCCTCGGTCGCGGAGTGGAACGCCCCTGCACTTGAAGCGGCGGTTCGCGAGGTTGCGGAGGCGGCCGGCCTGAAGCTGGGCAAGGTGGCGCAACCGCTTCGCGCGGCGCTCACCGGCCGGGCGACATCGCCGGGGATTTTCGACGTTCTGGCCCTCCTCGGTCGCGAAGAGAGCCTCGGCCGCCTGGCCGACAGGCTGGCCCAGACGGGCGTCTGACTGGATTAGTAGGAGAAAGACCCATGGGCGATAGCGCCAAACTCGAAATCGGCGGCAAGGACTCCGAATATAAGGTCCTGTCCGGCAGCGTCGGTCCCGATGTGATCGACATCCGAAAGCTCTACGCCAACACCGGCGCCTTCACCTACGATCCCGGCTTCACCTCCACCGCAAGCTGCGAATCCAAGATCACCTTCATCGATGGCGACCAGGGCGTGCTGCTCCACCGCGGCTACCCGATCGATCAGCTTGCCGAACAGTCCAACTTCATGGAGGTGAGCTACCTCCTGCTGAACGGCGAACTACCGTCCAAGTCGGAGCTGGAGCAGTTCTCCAACCACATCACGCGCCACACCATGGTGCATGAGCAGCTCGCCCAATTCTATCGCGGCTTCCGTCGCGATGCCCACCCGATGGCGGTGATGTGCGGCGTGGTCGGCGCGCTCTCGGCCTTCTACCACGATTCCACGGACATCTCCGATCCGCACCAGCGGCTCGTGGCCAGCCACCGCCTGATCGCCAAGATCCCGACGATCGCGGCGATGGCCTATAAATATTCGGTCGGCCAGCCCTTCGTCTATCCGAAGAACAACCTGTCCTACACCGGCAACTTCCTGAACATGACCTTCTCGGTCCCGGCCGAGGAATATGAGATCGATCCGGTCGTGGAAGCGGCGATGGACAAGATCTTCATCCTGCATGCCGATCACGAACAGAACGCCTCGACCTCGACGGTCCGCCTCGCGGGTTCCTCGGGCGCCAATCCGTTCGCCTGCATCGCCGCCGGCATCGCCTGCCTGTGGGGCCCCGCCCATGGCGGCGCGAACGAGGCCGCGCTCAACATGCTGCGCGAGATCGGCCATATCGATCGCATTCCGGAATATATCGCCCGCGCCAAGAACAAGGACGATCCGTTCCGCCTGATGGGCTTCGGCCACCGCGTCTACAAGAATTACGATCCGCGCGCGAAGGTGCTCGGCAAGGCGGCGACCGAGGTGCTCAACAAGCTGGGCAAGCAGGATCCGATCCTGGACGTGGCCCGCAAGCTCGAGGAGATCGCGCTCACCGATCCCTATTTCATCGAGAAGAAGCTCTACCCGAACGTGGACTTCTATTCGGGCGTGATCCTGTCGGCGATCGGCTTCCCGACGACGATGTTCACCGTGCTGTTCGCCCTGGCCCGCACCGTCGGCTGGGTCGCGCAGTGGAACGAGATGATCGCCGATCCCGAGCAGAAGATCGGCCGCCCGCGCCAGCTCTACACGGGCGCCGCGCAGCGCGATTACGTGCCGCTCGCCCAGCGCTAATCCCGGCGCCGCTCGACGAAAGAAAGCCCGGTCTCGTTCGCGAGGCCGGACTTTTCTTATGCGCGCGGTGAAATGCCGGCTTCGGCTAGGAAGGGCGGATCGGGAACCGCCGTGCGGCTTTCGTTGAGAAGCTGCGACCAGCGGGCCGACAGCTCCTGGAAATAGGCGTCGTCGCTTTCCAGCCGGCGGCGCACCACCGGCAGGGCCGGATCGGCGGGCATCACCACCATGTCGAACGGCAAGCCTACCGAAAGGTCGGATCGGATCGTGCTGTCGAAGGAGAGCAGCCCGACCTTCACCGCTTCGTCCAGCGGCGAATCATAAGCGAGCGCGCGATCCAGGATGGGCTTGCCGTAGGCGGTGGCCCCAATTTGGAGGAAGGGCGTATCCTGGCCGCATTCGATGAAATTGCCGGCGTCATAGACCAGGAAGAGCGCCAGCGGGCCGCCGCCGATCCGCCCGCCCACCAGCAGCGAGATGCCCGAGGGGACGCCCGCTGCGGCAAGCGCCGGCTTCAGCTCGCGACCGGCGATCATCACCGCTTCGCCGACCAGCTGGGCGGCGCGGAACATGCTCGGCATGTCTTCGATGCGGCGCGGCGGGTCGTCCGCCATCAGGGGCGGCAGCCCTTCGGCGAGCTGGCCGAGGACGTTCTGGGTGACGGAGAGGTTGCCCGCGCTCATGCACAGGATCAACCGGTCGGGCGTGTCCGCCAGCACATGCATCTTGCGATAGATCGATATGTTGTCGATCCCGGCATTGGTCCGGGTGTCGGAGATCAGCACAAGCCCGTCACGGAGCAGGATGCCGAGGCAGTAGGTCACGCCATTTCCTCCCGTCGAGGATCGTCAGCCCTCGATTCCAACGCGAACGCCGACATCCAGCACCTCGCTGCCGCCACCGGTGCGGGTGCCGGAAACGGGGGCGGCGTCGCGGTGATCGAGGCCGATGGCGACGCGGACATAATGGTCGTCCGGGCAGCGATCGGCGGTGGGATCGAAGCCGATCCAGCCGAAATCGGCGATGTGCAGCTCCGCCCAGGCATGCGCCGCCTCATGCCATTCATGCTGGTGGGCGGGGCGCAGCACATGGCCGGAAACATAGCGCGCCGGCAGCCCGAGCCGGCGGGCGGCCGCGATCAGCACGTGGGCCAGATCGGCGGCATTGCCCTCCCCTTCCGCATAAGCGGTGGCGGCATTGCGCCCGTCGATCCGCCGGCCGGGGGCGAAGCGCATCCGGCGATGGACCAGCGCCATCAGCCGGTGCGCGCGATCGAGGGACGTGCCGTCGGCGCCCTCCACCTCGGCCGCGAGCGCGCGGATCGGTTCCGACGCGGCGGTCAGCGGCGTCGCGCGGATATAGAGGACGGGCGGCAGGGTTTCGGCGGCCCCCGCCACCATGCCGGCCTGATCCTGCGTCAGCACCTCCCCCATCACCGCGAGGCTGACCGCATGGACCGGCCCGTCGATATAGAGCATCGCCGTTTCATTGCCGAAACCATCCCGGCCGGGGCGGAGCCGCGCGTTGCAATCCACGTCGATCCGCCAATCGACGACATTCTGGCCGATATGGCTGCCCGGCACGAGCCGCAGCAGCTGGACGACGCGATCCTGCGGCTCGCTGAAGCGGTAATCCGTGCGATGATGGACGAAGAGCCGCATGTCAGGCGAAGCGGAACTGCTTTCCGATCGCACGGTCAAGCGCGGAATTCTCCACGATGAAGGCGGAGAGATACTCGTGGAGCCCGCCGGCGATGACCCGATCGATGCTGTCGCGCGCCATCGTCGCCTGGCGCGCCCGCGCCATGCGATCGGCCTCGCCCTGCAACCCCGTGCGCTTGCCCAGCAGGTTGAGGTGGGAAACGACCTCGTCCACCGAAGCCGCCAGCGAACGCGGCAGTTCCCGCCGGTGGATCAGCAGCTCCGCCACCTGCACCGGGCGCAGGCCATCGCGATAGAGCCAGCGATAGGCGGTGACCGCCGATACGGTGTGGAGAATGGTGGTCCACTGGTCGCGATCCATCACGCCGCCGACCATTTCGCCCTCTGGCAGGAGCAGGTGATATTTGACATCGATCAGGCGCGCCGTGTTGTCCGCCCGCTCGACCGCGGCGCCAAGGCTGATGAACCACGAAGGCTCGTTGCGCAGCATACGGTGCAGCGCCCCTTCGAAACCGCGCGTTTCCGCCTTCACCGCATCGACCAGCGCCAGCGTCGCATGGGTGCCGCCGGTGGATGAACGATCGCGCAGACCCAGCCAGGCGCGGTTGATGGCTTCCCACGCCTCCCGCGAGAGCGCGGTGCGGACGGCGCGCGCATTGCCCCGAGCGCTATCGAGGCAGGACCGGATCGAGCTGGGATTATCGTTGGAAAGCGTGAGATAGCGGGCGACGTTGGCGGGGTTCAGCCCCTCCCCGGTCGCGGCGAAGCCATGGTCCGCCGCCGCGACGGCGAGCGCGCTTTCCCACGCCCCCATGCCCGCCGGCCGGGGAGACAGCGCATCGAGGCGGATCGTCGCCTCGATCAGCCGCGCGGTGAATTCGGCGCGTTCGACATAACGGCCCAGCCAGTAGAGCGAGGCGGCGGTGCGGCTGAGCATCAGCGCCCTCCCCGCTGCGGCCGATCGAGCAGGATCAGGCTGTCCTTGGTGCCCCCGCCCTGGCTGGAATTGACGACGAGCGATCCTTCGCGGAGCGCCACGCGGGTAAGGCCGCCGGGAACGATGGTGACGCCGTCGGCGCCCGACAGGACGAAGGGCCGGAAATCGACATGGCGCGGCGCCACGCCCTGCTCGGTCAGCGTCGGCACGGTGGAAAGCGCCAGCGTCGGCTGGGCGATGTAGCGATGCGGCTCCGCCACCAGGGCGGCGCGGAAGCATTCGATCTCGTGCCGGGTGGCGGTGGGGCCGACCAGCATGCCGTAGCCGCCCGATCCGTCGACCAGTTTCACCACCAGATCGGAAAGATTGTCGAGCACGTAGCGCAGGCAATCGGGCTCGCGGCAGCGCCAGGTTTCGACATTGGGCAGCTTCGCCTCGCTGCCGGTATAATATTTCACAATTTCCGGCATGTAGCTGTAGATCGCCTTGTCATCGGCGATGCCGGTGCCCGGCGCGTTCACCAGCGTGACGTTGCCCGCCATATAAGCGGAGACCAGCCCCGGCACGCCGAGCACGGATTCGGGCAGGAAGACGAGCGGATCGAGATAATCGTCGTCGAGACGGCGATAGATCACGTCCACCCGCACCAGCCCCTCGATCGTCTTCATCCAGACGATATCGTCGTCCACCACCAGATCGGCCGCCTCGACCAGTTCGATCCCCATGGAATCGGCGAGGAAGCTGTGTTCGTAGAAGGCCGAGTTGAAATGGCCGGGGGTCAGCAGCACGCAGACCGGGTTGCTCGACCGCCCCCTGGGCGCCACCGAGCGCAGCGTGCCGTGCAGCGCGTCGGGATAATCGTCGACCGGCGCCACGGGAAACAGCTCGAACAATTCCGGGCAGAGGCGGAGCATCGCCTCCCTGTTTTCGAGCATGTAGGAGACGCCCGAGGGCGTGCGGGCATTATCCTCGAGCACGAAGAATTCGTCCGGCCCGGTACGGACGAGATCGATGCCGCAGATATGGGCGAAGATGCCGTGCGGTGGGCGGGCGCCGGCGAGGACGGGCCGGAACTGCGGGTTGGCGAGGATCAGCTCGGGCGGCACAACGCCATCGGCGATGATCCGCCGCGCGCCATAGACATCGTCGAGGAAGGCGTTGATTGCCACCACCCGCTGCACCAGCCCTTCGGAAAGCCTGGCCCATTCAGGGGCCGTGAAGACGCGCGGCACGATATCAAAGGGGATGATCCGTTCGGCGGCTTCCGCCTCGCCATAGACGGCGAAGGTGATGCCCAGCTGACGGAAGGCCGCTTCGGCCGCCTGCTGCCGCCGGTTCAGCTCGGCGGGGGGCGTATCCCTGATCCAGCTTCCCAGCGCGGCGAATTCGGGCCGTGCGGCGTCCCCGCCCTCATGCCCTCTGATCTCGTCGAAAGCGGCTCTCTTCCCCATAGGCTGCTTCGCGCGTCCTTTCTGTTACAGGAAGACTGCAACGCTTTGCTGCATTGCACAAGAGCCTGTTTGGAACGTGCGCGCATGGGGCGGCACCACCCGCAAGGGAGCAGTGCCGCAAATCCGGTCAGACGCTCATGAAATCCGGGTAGCGGGCGAGCAGCTCGCCGAATTCATTGTCCGACACATTGAATTCGAAATGCTGGCCATCGGCCGTCTGGCGCAGGCCATAGACATTGTCCCACGCCCAGCCTTCGCCCTTTTCGGGATGGATCTCCCAACGCAGATGGCAGAGCGCACCGGTGCCGGAAACCGGCTCCACCCGGTAATCGGCAAGCCGGATGTCGAGGCCGAGGCCGCTGCGCTGGAAGCGATCGAGATGGGCCTGCACCATGGCATCGGCCTCGGCCCGATCCTCGAACCGGGAAATATAGCCGCCCGTGAAGGAAACATAAGGGAAGCCATAATGATCGGCGAGCGCACCCGCCTTTCCGCTGGCCATCGCATCGCCATAGCTGCGGCAGAAATCCTTCGCCCGGTCCATGTCCATGATTCGCCTCTCCTCATTTAGTTTCGTTCATTCACTAAATGAGCCGGCCGACGCCGCCAAGCTGCCGGGATGGCATGTGATGCGCGAAGCGGACGCGGATTGCGGGAGCGTGCATGCAGCACGACGCCGCCAGCCAAAGGCCGACGGCGGAAAGCTTTTCCAAAGGAGAGGCGCTGAAGCGAAGGGAGCGGAAAAGCCGCCCCCCGTCCGGCCCGGATCAGGCGACCTGGGCGATGCTCGCTTCGTCGGGATCGCGCAGCACATAGCCCCGGCCCCAGACGGTCTCGATATAATTCTCGCCACCGCAAGCGAGGCTCAGCTTCTTGCGCAGCTTGCAGATGAACACGTCGATGATCTTCAGTTCCGGCTCGTCCATCCCGCCATAGAGATGGTTCAGGAACATTTCCTTGGTGAGCGTGGTGCCCTTGCGGAGCGAAAGCAGCTCCAGCATCGCATATTCCTTGCCCGTCAGGTGGACGCGCGCGCCATCGACCTCGACGGTCTTGGCATCGAGGTTCACCGCCAGCTTGCCGGTGCGGATCACCGACTGCGAATGGCCCTTGGACCGGCGGACGACCGCATGGATGCGGGCGATCAGTTCCTCGCGATGGAAGGGCTTGGTGACGTAATCGTCCGCGCCGAAGCCCAGCGCCCGCACCTTCGAATCCATCTCCGAAATGCCGGACAGGATCAGCACCGGCGTCTGCACCCGCGAAGCGCGGAGCTTCTTCAGCACGTCATAGCCGTGCATGTCCGGCAGGTTCAGATCGAGAGCGATCAGATCGTAATCATAGAGCTTGCCAAGATCGAGGCCTTCCTCGCCCAGATCCGTGGTGTAGACATTGAAGCCTTCAGCGTTGAGCATCAGTTCGATGCTCTTCGCGGTCGTCGGTTCGTCCTCGATCAGCAGCACGCGCATAGCGATCCGTCCCCCTCGCTGCCGGAAACGCCCTTTCCGGCCCGCGATAGATGATTAACCACACGCTTGATGAACGCAAAAGGTTAAACGGGGGTTAAGGGGAATTTCCGTTTCCGGGGCAGGCCGTGCCTAGGCGCCGACGAATGCTTTCCAGCGTAATGCCTTGCGCCGCCTGCGGAAGATCGGCGGCACGCAGGATGCGGGCGATGGCGGCCTGGCGCTGGCCGATATCGTCAAGTGCCTGAAGTTCGACGATGAGTTCGGCGTTGAGCGTGATGTTGTCGCACAGCACGCCGCCCAGCCTTTCCAGCCGGCCGCAGACGGCATCCAGCTCGTCGGCGAGCAGCCGCAGGATGCGACGATCCTCCTCCCCCTCCATCAGGCGGCCGCCTGCGCGCGCTGCGATTCGGACCGGAGCAGCAGGCCGATATCGTCGAGGGCGACGACCGCGGCCGCGGCACCCGCCGCGATGGCGGCGGACGGCGCCTCGCGCACCATGGCGGTGGCGGGGTCCTGGACGATGGTGGTGCCGCCGGCCGCCTTCAGCGCCTTCAGCCCCGCCGCCCCGTCGGTGCCGAGCGCGGTGAGCATCACCCCGATCGAATCGGCTTTCGCCGTCTTGGCGAGCGTCGCGAAGAGCAGGCTGGCCGATGGCCGGGCCCCCGCCACCGGATCGGACGAGATCAGCCGCATCGAGGCATCAGGCCAGCGATCGACGACAATGTGGAAGCGCGGATCGGCCGCCAGATAGATATGGCCCTGCCGGAGGGTGAGGCCGTCCTGCGCGAGGCAGACCTCCGCTTTCGTGGCCAGCGCGAGGCGGGCCACGAGCGGATCGACGAAATCGGGATCGAGCGGCATCAGGATGATGGTGGGCGGGCAATTGGCCGGAAGCTCTGGCAGGATGCGGAGCAGCGCATCGACCCCGCCGGTGCCGGCGCTGATCGCGACGATGCGGCCGTTCCAGTCGAACGGCTCCTCGGTCGCGCGGACATAAGGACGGCGCTCGCCGGTCGGCACGCGGCCGGCGGCCGCGGCGCGGACCAGCGCGATCAGCTTGGGCGCGAGGCGGGTAAACTCCTCCAGCGAGGATTGCTGCGGCTTGGGAAAGCATTCCACCGCCCCCAGCTCCAGCGCGCGGAGCGAGGCGGCGGCGCCCTTCTGCGTGACGGAGGAGAGCATCACCACCGGCATCGGCCGGTCGCGCATCACCTCTTCCAGGAAATCAAGGCCGCTCATGCCCGGCATCTCGACATCCAGCGTCATGACGTCGGGGGCGAGCGCCTCGATCTGGCGGCGGGCCTCGTCTGCATCGCCGGCATGGCCGACCACCTCGACGCCCTCGGCCTTGTCCAGCACGCTGGCGAAGAGCGCGCGCATCGTCACCGAATCATCCACCACCAGGACGCGGGCCTGCGACATCGGCTCCCCCCTTTTCAGTGCACGACGCGGCGGACGGCAGCGGCCAGCCGTTCGGGATCGAAGGGCTTCACGATCCATCCCGTGGCGCCGGCCGCCCGCGCGCGGGCCTGCTTGTCCTCCCCGCTTTCGGTGGTGAGGACGAGGATCGGCGTATCGACGAAATCGGCGCGGGCGCGCAGCCGCTCGATCAGGCCGAAGCCGTCGAGGCGGGGCATGTTGATGTCGGTGATGACGAGGCTCGGCATATTGCCTTCCAGCCAGGCGAGCGCGGCCAGGCCGTCCTCCGCCTCTGCCACCCCATAGCCGCGCTGGCTGAGCGTGGCGCGAAGCAGGAGCCGCATGCTGGGCGAATCGTCTACCGCGAGAATCTTCCTGGACATGCGCTGCACCCTTCCGCCTTCGCGCCCTTTTCGGCCGGGCGTGGTTAAGAAAGCCCTAGGCGCGCTTGCGGAAGATGCCCTGGCCGGCGGGCGCGAAACGATCGGCGGCGGGACCGGCGAGGGTTTCGTCCGCGCCAATATAAAGATGGCCGCCGGGAACGATCTGGTCCGCCAGGCGGCCGATCAGGCGCTGGCGGGTCGGCTCGTCGAAATCGGGCATCACGTTGCGGCAGAGGATCGCATCGAACAGGCCGCTGACGGGCCAGGCGTTGAGCAGGTTGAGCTGGCGGAAGCGGATGAGGTTGCGCACGGCTTCGCGGATCTCGATCCCGGCGGGGACGGCCGCCGTCCAGGCAGCGCGAAGGGGTGGCGGGATATTGGCGGCGGCCGGATAAAGGCCGCGGCGGGCGGCATCGAGCGCCTGACGGCTGAGATCGGTGGCGAGGATCAGGACATCGCCGTCCAGGATCGCGCGGGCATCGGCGGATGCGGGGCCGAGGAGCGCGAGGGCGAGCGAATAAGCTTCCTCGCCCGTGGCGCAGCCGGCCGACCACAAGCGCACCCGATCGCCCCGCGCCACCCGATCGAGGATGGCCGGGCGGAGATGCTCGGCGACATGACGGAAATGGCCGTCATCCCGGAAGAAGGCGGTTTCCGTATCGGCCAGCGTCTCGATCGCCAGCGCGCGTTCCTCGCTGTCGGTGCGGATCAGGGCGACATAATCGGCGAAGACTTCGCACCCCCGCGCACGCAGCCGGGCGGAAAGGCGGACGGCGACCGACGCGGCCTTTTCCGGGCCGAGGACGATGCCGGCATGGCTGTGGGCAAGCGTCGCGATCGCCGCGAAATCGGCGGGGGAAAGCGCCGGGCCGCCACCGGATGACTTCCGGAACATCGCGATCAGGCCCGCCGGCGGGCGGACCGATCGACAAGCCGGGCCGCCGACCGCCGCCGATCGCCAATGCTATCCACCAACAACGCCACCCTGCCCCGCCTTTCCATATCCGCGATCACCCGTGCGCCCTGTGCAGGATCGGCGGCGGCGCCATCAAGCCTTGAAATGGCGGCGCTACGGCGGGCGGCAACGGCAGCGCGAGGGTGAAGGCGGTGCCCTGCCCCGGCCGGGATCGGATGACGACCCGGCCGCCCAGCGCCCGCACATTCTGGCGGACGACATCCATGCCGACGCCACGCCCGGAAATGCTGGACAGCGCCCGCGCGGTGGAGAAGCCGGGGACGAAGATCAGCTCGTCCACCTCCTCCTCGCTCAGCCGCGCGTCGGCGGGCACGAGGCCGCGATCGACGGCGAGCGCGCGGACATGATCGCGATCGATGCCGCGCCCGTCATCCTCGACGGTGATGAGCACCTCGCCCTCGCCGTGCACGGCGGCGAGGCGGACGACGCCTTCGGCCGGCTTGCCCACGGCGACGCGATCGGCCGGCAGCTCGATACCATGATCGACGGAGTTGCGGATCAGATGGGTCAGCGGCTCGCCGATCCGTTCGATGACGGTGCGATCAAGCTCGATATCTTCGCCTTCCACCTCCAGCCTGATGCGCTTGCCGGTCTGCGCCTCCAGCTCGCGGACGATGCGGTGGACGCGGCTGAACACCGCCTCGACCGGCTGGGTGCGGATCGCCTGCGCGCTGTGCTGGAGATCGCGGGCCAGCCGATCGAGATCGGCCATTTCGGCGATGCCGGCCAGTCCCTCGCCCCCAAGCCGCAGCCCCAGCCGCGTCTGGGCCAGGCCGAGCGCCCCGATCAGATCGACGAGGCGGTCGAGCTTGTCGAGATCGACCCGGATCGTCTGCGGCGCGGCGAACGAAGCGGCGGCTTTCGGACGCACGGGCGGCAGGGAAACGACGTGGGCGGCCGGCGCAGGAGCCGGAAGGGCCGCAGCGTCCGCCCGCTCGATCGCGAGATCGCATTCGCCCGCGACGAACTCGAATATCTCCGCGATCGCGGCGCGCGGCACGTCGGCGGGCAGCCGGAAGGTCCAGCCCAGATAGGCACCGCGCGGATCGAGTGCGCCGAGCGCCGGGATATCCGCATGATCGACCGACAGAAGCTCCCCGCCGAGCGCCGCCAGTTCGCGCAGCAGAAGCAGCGGTTCATGGCCATGGCGCAGCGCGCCGGGACCGGGGCGGAAGCGGACCAGCCATGGTTGCGAAGGCGTATTGGTCGGCGAATCCCGCTCCAGATCGCCGAGCAGGGCATCGAGATCGAAGCTGAGGCCGGTGACGTCGGCCGCTCCGCAGGGCGCCGCGGAAACCGCCAGCACGGGCTGCGACGGCGCGGGCGATCCAGCGGCGCGGAGTAGCGCCAGGATTTCGCCGTCGTCCGGCGGGGCCAGCCGCGCGCGGGTGGCGGCGACATGATCCGCCAGCCTGTCGAAGGCGCGGAACATGAGCGTGAGCACATCATCCGACAGAGCAAGATCGCCGCCGCGCACCAGATCGAGCACGGTTTCGAAATGATGGGTGAAGGATTGGAGCGCGGAAAACCCGAAAGCCCCCGCCCCGCCCTTGATCGAATGGACGGCGCGGAAGATCTGATTGATGGTTTCACCGTCGTGGCCGCCCGTCCGGCAGGCCATCAGCGCCGCTTCGGCAGCGGCCAGCCCTTCGTCGCATTCCTGGAAGAAGAGGCCCTGTATCTCTTCGTTCGTCATGCCGCCACGCCCTGGGCCGGAACGAAGGGCGGCAGGGATTGCAGGCCGGCGAGCGCCGCCATGCCGGCCAGCGATTCGGACGGGGCCTCGAGACGGGCTTCTACCGAGCGGGCGGCGGCGAGCAGCATCTGGAGGCCGGCCTGGCCGATCTGGACGACCCCGCCGCCGTGCAGCGTGACGGCTTCGCCCGCATCCATCGCCGCGCGCAGCAACGGCGCCAGCCGCGCCACGGCCTGCCCGTCCATCACCGGCGGAAGTTCGATATGCCTCATGCCCCTCCAAGGCGCCTATCGCACCGGCCCCGTCACGGCCGGCGGCGGGAAAGCTAGCAAGGGAGGGTTAACCGATCGAAAAGGCGATCCTTTCCGGCGGACTTCGCGGAATGCGAAAACGGCCGGCCCGACGCGTGCCGGGCCGGCCGTTTTTCGTTCGGATCGCCTTTGCTGCGCCCCCGCGGGAAGGCGGCAAGGCCGGGCCGGGCGCCATCACCCGGCCCATCCGGTTCAGCCGACGATTTCTTCCGGCTTGAAGAAGAAGGCGATTTCTATCGCGGCATTTTCCAGGCTGTCGGAACCGTGGACCGAATTGGCCTCGATCGATTCCGCGAATTCCTTGCGGATGGTGCCCGGTTCGGCATTGGCCGGGTTGGTGGCGCCCATCACTTCGCGGTTGCGGGCGACGGCGTTCTCGCCTTCCAGAACCTGCACGACCACGGGGCCGGAGATCATGAAGCTGACGAGATCGTTGAAGAAGGGGCGTTCCTTGTGGACGCCGTAGAAGCCTTCGGCCTGTTCCTTCGTCATCTGGATGCGGCGCGAAGCGACGACGCGCAGGCCGGCTTCCTCCAGCTTGGCGGTGATCGCGCCGGTCAGGTTGCGACGGGTGGCGTCGGGCTTGATGATCGAAAAGGTGCGTTCGGTCGCCATGGCCGAGCGTGCTCCATGATATTTGGGGTGTGGAAAGTGGCGGCTCTCTAGTCTTTGAGGCGCCGTTAAGCAAGCCGGGGCCGCCGCGAACGATCAGGCGGCCTTCGCCCAGCGCCCGCTTTCGTCCTGCTTCCAGAAATTGCGGACGACATCCTCGCGCCCGGCCAGCGCCTTCCAGGCGGCGCGCGCGGCATCGATCGAGCCGTCGTCGAAAAGATGGAAGGCGCGGTCGAAGGCGAGCGCCTCGTCGCGCCAGATGCCGTCCGCCAGCGCGATGTTGCGCGCGCCATTGGCGGCATCGGCCGTGGCGGCGATCAGCACGGGTTGCAGCGCCTCCCCCCCATCACCGGCGCGGCCGTGGGGGAGGAAGCTGTCTGCCGCATAGGTCCAGAGCTGCTGGTCCAGCCGGGCGGCCTGCCCATCGTCGGCGCAGACCACCAGCAGCCGCGCGCCATCCACCAGCAGGCGTTCGGCGATGCGCGGCAGCACCCGTTCGATCGGGCTGGAGGCCAGGTGGTAGAAATCAACCTGCACGCAGCCTCCCCCCCGCTATCCGGTCAGCCTTCGAAGCGGTCGGCGACGAGCCGGTCGAGCAGGCGCACACCATAGCCGGTGGCGCCCTTGTCCCACAAAGTGCCGGGCTTCGCGGCCCAGACCATGCCGGCGATGTCGAGATGCGCCCAGCGCACGCCATCCTCCACATAACGCTGGAGGAATTGCGCGGCCGAGATGGAGCCAGCATCGCGCGGGCCGACATTCTTCATGTCCGCGATCGGGCTTTCGATCAGCTTGTCATAGGCGTCCGACAGCGGGAAGCGCCACAGCTTCTCGGCCGTCGCGCGGCCGGCGGCGAGAAGCTGGTCGGCAAGCTCGTCGCTGTTGCTAAACAGGCCGCCATGCTCATGGCCCAGCGCGATGATCATCGCGCCGGTGAGCGTGGCGAGATCGATCACCGTCTTCACCTTGTGCGTCTTCTGCACCCAGGTGATCGCGTCGCAGAGCACCAGACGCCCCTCGGCATCCGTGTTGATGACCTCGATCGTCTGGCCGGACATGCTGGTGACGACATCGCCGGGGCGCTGGGCATTGCCGTCCGGCATGTTTTCAACCAGCCCGCAGACGCCGATGACATGGGCCTTGGCCTTGCGCCCGGCCAGCGCCTTCATCACGCCGGCGACGGCGCCGGCGCCGCCCATGTCCCACTTCATATCCTCCATGCCGCCGGCCGGCTTGATCGAAATGCCGCCGGTGTCGAAGGTCACGCCCTTGCCGACGAAGGCCACCGGTTCACGGGTGCCGCCGGTGCCGTCCCACTTCATCACCAGCAGGCGCGGCTGACGGACGGAGCCCTGCGCCACGCCCAGCAGCGCGCCCATGCCCAGCTTCGCCATCTGATCGGCATCGAGCACCTCGATCTCCACGCCGAGGTCCTTGAGCGGCTGGCAGCGGGCGACGAAGCTTTCGGGGTAGATGATGTTGGCGGGCTCGCTCACCAGCTCGCGGGTGAAGGCGATGCCGTCAGCCAGCGCCTTCAGCGGCGCCCAGGCGGCCTCCGCCTGCGCGGCGAAGCCCTCGCCCGCGCCGACGATCACGATTTCCTCCAGGCTCGGGCGCGATTTGGCCGGAAGCTTGGTGCGATAGACGTCGTGGCGCCAGCCGCGCAGCAACGCGCCGAAGGCCACCTGCGCGGCCGCCTTGCCGGCCTCCGCATCGCCGAGCGGCGAAAAATCGATCACGAGGCGGGTTTCGCCCGAGGTGAGCAGGCGGGCGACGAGCGCGCTGCCCGCCTTTTCGAAGCCCGACGGATCGGCATCGCCGCCCTTGCCGGCGCCGGCCAGGATCACGCGGCGGACGCCGTCGCCTTCCGGCAGGACCGCCTCGGCCAGGCCGCCGGCATCCCCTTCGAAGCGCGCGCCTTCCGCCGCGCGGCGGGCAAGCGCGAGGGCCGCGCCCTCCAGCCCGGCGCGCGCCGCGGGATCGGCCCCGCCGGCCACAATGAGGGCGAGCACATGATCGCCCTCGGGGCGGACGGCGGCAAAACGCACCTGCATCGGAACATGCATCCTTCTGTTGAGTCTTGCCCCATCTAGAGGCTGATCGCCGCAGATTGAAGATGGCGACGGCGATCGCCGATTTTCGCCCGCCGAATGCCGGGCTGCGACGGGGCACGCAAAGGGCGTGTTGCAGCGGGCGATGGAGGGTGCGATAGGCGGGCGCTCAGCCGTTCGTTCCGGCTTTCGCGTGGGGGATCGTGATCCAGTTCAAGCCGATATGCCTGACAGCCCTGCCGCTGGCCCTGATGTGGGCCCAGCCGCTGCTCGCGCAGGATTTGCAGGATCGCGAACAAGGCCCGCCGCCCGCCGGCGGCACGCCGCTTCCCGCGAACGATCAGGAGGTGACGTTCAGCGCCGCCCAGATCGAATATGACGATGACGCCGATATCGTCACCGCCACCGGCGACGTGCGCATGCTGCGCGCCGGCAGCCGGCTGCGCGCGGAGAAGGTGTCGTGGAACCGCAAGACGGGCGAGGTGACGGCCGAGGGCAATGTCGCCGTCGTCAATCCCGCCGGCGACACCGCTTATGGCGACAATGTGCGGCTGACCGACACGCTGAAGGACGGCGTGATCGAAAATCTGCTGCTGGTGCTGGACGATGGCGGCCGGCTGGCGGCGGACAAGGGCACGCGGGTTAACGGCGTATCGACGCTGGATCACGCCGCCTACACGCCCTGCCACGTCACCAACCCGGATGGATGCCCCAAGAATCCGAGCTGGAAGATCACCGCCGTCCGCGTCGTCCACGATCCGGTCAAGCGGCGCATATCCTACGACGATGCGAAGCTCACCCTGTTCGGCCAGCCCTTGATCTGGCTGCCGGGCCTCTCCCACCCCGACGGCAGCGAGGGTGGCGGCTCGGGCCTGCTGATGCCGAACGTCAACTACAGCCGCACCAACGGCTTCGAGATCGCGACGCCCTATTACATCCAGCTCGCCCCCAACCGGGACGTGACGCTGACGCCGCACATCTATTCCAGCGTGCTGCCGGGGATCGAGGCGCAATATCGCGAGCTGACCTCCCTCGGCGCCTATAGCGTCGGCGGGTTCCTGACATATAGCCGGCGGCAGTCGCCCAGCATCGTCGACGATCCGACGGCGGACAGCAGCCGCGACATACGCGGCTATTTCGAGGCGAACGGTCGCTTCCAGTTCGATCCGCAATGGAGCCTGAGCGCCTCCACCCGCGTCACCACCGACAAGACCTTTCTGCGCCGCTACGACATATCGCGCGACGATCGGCTGCGTTCGACCTTCAACCTCGAGCGGATCGACGCCGACAGCTATCTGTCGATCGCGGGCTGGGCGGTGCAGAGCCTGCGCGCCGAGGACAAGGGCGGCAACCAGCCGATCGCGCTGCCGGCGATCGACTATCGCCTGCGGCTGGACGATCCGCTGCTGGGCGGCAAGGTGCAGATACAGGCCAACAGCCTCGCCATATTGCGCACGGCGGGCCAGGATACGCAGCGCGCCTTCGCCGGCGCGCGTTGGGACCTGCGCCAATATACCGGGCTGGGCCAGGAATTGACGCTGACCGCCTATAGCCGCGCCGACATCTACCATACAGACGATGTCCTATCGACTCTGACGCCCAGCTATCGCGGCAAGGCCGGCTGGGAAGGCCGCGCGATCGGCGCGCTCGCCGCCGACATGCGCTGGCCGTTCGTGGGCGAGTTCCTGGGCGGGACGCAGCAGATCACGCCGCGCGTGCAGATGGTGGCGACGCCGCGCACCAAGAATCTGGACATCCCCAACGAGGATGCCCGCGCCGTCGACCTCGAGGATTCGAACCTGTTCGCGCTCAACCGCTTCCCCGGCTACGACCGGTGGGAGGATGGCAGCCGCGTCACCTATGGCGTGGAATGGGCGGTGGACCTGCCGCGCTTCTCGCTGCGCAGCGTGGTGGGGCAGAGCTATCGGCTGAACAGCCGCCCGTCGATCCTGCCCGAAGGCACCGGCCTTTCGGATCGCCATTCCGACATCGTCGGCCGCACCACATTGAAATACGGCAATTTTGTTGAGTTCACGCACCGTTATCGGCTGGACAAGGACAATCTCGCCATCCGCCGCAACGAGATGGACCTGACGCTGGGCAGCAGCCGCACCTATGTGACGGCCGCATATCTGCGCCTCAACCGCGACATCGATCCCTCGATCGAGGATCTGCGCGACCGCGAGGAGGTGCGGCTGGGCGCGCGGCTGCAGCTGGCGCGTTACTGGTCCGTCTTCGGATCGACGGTGATCGACCTCACCGGCCGGCAGGAGGACCCCCTGTCGCAGGCCGACGGGTTCGAGCCCGTCCGCCACCGGCTGGGCTTCCTTTACGACGACGAGTGCATTGAGCTTGGCGTGACGTGGCGGCGCGACTATGACGCCACCGGCGATGCCCGCCGCGGCAATACCTTCCTGTTGCGGGTAGCGCTGAAGAATTTGGGCCGCTAAGCCTGCATTCAGCCGCCGCTGCGCAAAATATGCGCTTGAAGCGACCTGTTTTCCGATACCAGTATTCGATGGGGTGAGAGTGAAGGCGCAGTTCAGGAACAATCGCAAGGCGTTGCTGCGTTTCCGGCCCGGATTGGGCGTTGCCGCCGCGGTTCTTGCAGGCCTGTCGATGTCGGCGCTGCCGGCGCAAACGGTGGAAGATGATGCCGCGGCCCCGGCTTCCGCGCTCAACCTGCCGAAGGACCTGACCATCTTCGGCCCGTCCGATCCATCGGTCCGCAAGGCGACCGCGATCGTCAACGGCACGATCATCACCGACACGGACGTGGATCAGCGGCTGGCGCTTGTGGTGGCGGCCAATGGCGGCAAGGTGAGCGACGATGAGCGCGAGCGGCTGAAGCTGCAGGTGCTGCGCAACCTGATCGACGAGACGCTGCAGATCCAGGAGGCCAAGGCCAACGAGATCACGATCACGTCGGCCGAGATCGACCAGACCTTCGCCCGCGTGGCCGGCAACTTCAAGCGCACGCCCGATCAGTTCGCCGCCTATCTGCGCGAACAGGGCGCCTCCGCCGCGTCGCTCCGCCGCCAGATCGAGGGCGAGCTTGCCTGGCGCCGCCTGCTGGGCCGCCGCGTCGAGCCCTTCGTCAATGTCGGCGAGGAAGAAGTGAACGCGGTGATCCAGCGGCTCAACGCCTCCAAGGGCGCGACAGAGCTGCATATCGCCGAAATCTTCCTGTCCGCCACGCCCGACAGCAATGACGAGGTGGTGCAGAACGCCCATCGGATCGTGGACCAGATCCGCCAGGGCGCATCCTTCGTCGCTTATGCGCGGCAATTCTCCGAAGCATCGACGGCGGCCGTGGGCGGCGACCTTGGCTGGGTGCGCGGCGAACAGCTGCCGGATTCGCTGGCGGCCGCCGCGGCCTCACTGGAGCGCGGCCAGATCAGCGATCCCGTGCCCGTTCCCGGCGGCTATTCGATCATCGCGCTGGTGGACAAGCGCCAGGTGCTGATGGCCGATCCCGCCGATGCGCAGCTGGCGCTCAAGCAGGTATCGATCAGCTTCCCCAAGGGGATGACGCAGGCCGAAGCGACGCCCAAGGTGGAGCAGTTCGCCACGGCGATGAAGCATATCACCGGCTGCGGCACGGTGGAGAAGGTGGCCAAGGATATCGGCGCGGAAGTGATCGACAACGATCAGGTCCGCATCCGCGATCTGCCGGCCCCGCTGCAGAAGATGATGATCGACCTGCAGATCGGCCAGGCCACCGCGCCCTTCGGATCGCTGGGCGATGGCGTGCGCGTGCTGGTGCTGTGCGGCCGCGACGAAAGCCAGGTCGGTTCCGGCCCGTCCTTCGACCAGATCCTTGCCCAGATGGAGGAAGAGCGCGTCAACCGCCGCGCCCGCCGCTATCTGCGCGACCTCAGGCGAGACGCGGTTGTCGATTATCGCTGATTCGCCCCCGATCCCGCCTCTGGCGGTCGCGCTTGGCGATCCCGCCGGGATCGGCCCCGAAATCGTCGCCAAGGCCTGGGAGGCGCGCCACGACGCCTGCGTGCCGCCCTTCTTCGCGGTGGGCGACGCCCGCTCGATCGTCGCGGTATGGGATGGCCCCCTCCAGCGCATCGGATCGCCCGACGAGGCGCTGCGCACCTTCGCGCACGCGCTGCCGCTCATCCAGATGGAGGATGCCGGCGAGATCATTCCCGGCGAACCCAATATGGCCGGCGCGCGCTGCTCGCTCGATTCGCTGGAGCTGGCCGTCGGCCTCACCCGATCGGGCGCGGCCGGCGCGCTGGTGACGGGGCCCGTTTCCAAGGCCCAGCTTTATTCGATCGGCTTCGTCCATCCCGGCCAGACCGAGTTCGTGGCCGAACGCTGCGGCATTTCCGGCGCCAATGCGGTTATGATGCTCGCCGGCCCCAGCCTGCGCACCGTGCCGGTGACGACGCATGTGCCGTTGGCCGAAGTGCAGGCATTGCTGAGCATCGACCTGATCGTGGCCAAGGCCAGGGCCACCGAGCGGGGGCTGATCCGCAATTTCGGCATCGAGAAGCCCCGCCTGGTGATCGCCGGCTTCAACCCCCATGCCGGCGAGGGCGGCGCGCTGGGCCGCGAGGAGATCGACTTCATCATCCCCGCGATCGAGATATTGCGCAGCGAAGGCGTGGACGTGATGGGGCCGCTGGCGGCCGACACGATGTTCCATGCGCGCGCCCGCGCGCAATATGACGCGGCGATCTGCCTCTATCACGATCAGGCGCTGATCCCCCTGAAGACGCTGCATTTCGACGAAGGCGTCAACATGACGCTGGGCCTGCCGATCGTGCGCACCGCACCCGATCACGGCACCGCCTTCGAGATTGCCGGCCGCGACAAGGCCAATCCCGGCGCGATGATCTCCGCGATCCGCATGGCCGGCGAGGCCGCCGGCTTCCGCTGCATGGCGTGACGGTGGACGACGCGAGGATGGACGGCCTGAAGGCGCTGCCGCCGCTGCGCGACGTGATCGCGCGCCACGGGCTTTCCGCATCCAAGGCGCTGGGCCAGAACTTCCTGTTCGACGGCCAGCTGCTCGATCGCATCGCCCGCGTGCCGGGATCGCTGGAGGGTGAGACCGTGTTCGAGGTCGGCCCCGGCCCCGGCGGCCTTACCCGTGCGCTGCTGGGCGCCGGGGCGAATGTGGTTGCGGTGGAGCGCGATCGCCGCTGCCTGCCGGCGCTTGCGGAACTGGACGAGGCATCGGGCGGCCGGCTGCGGGTGATTTCCGGCGACGCGCTGGAGGTGGATGCCGAGGTAGAGGCCGGCCGGGGCGCCCATATCGTCGCCAACCTGCCCTATAATGTCGGCACCGCCCTGCTGGTGAACTGGCTGGGCAGCGAGGCGTGGCCGCCCTGGTGGCGATCGCTGACCCTGATGTTCCAGAAGGAAGTCGCGGAACGCATCGTCGCGGCGCCCGGCACCTCCGCTTACGGACGGCTGGCGGTGCTGGCGCAGTGGCGCGCGACCGCGCGGCTGGCCTTCACCGTCCATCGATCCGCCTTCGTGCCGCCGCCCAAGGTGATGTCCGCCGTCGTCCATATCGTGCCGGCCGCCCAGCCGGAGGGCGTGAAGCTCGCCGATCTCGAACGGATCACGGCCGCCGCCTTCGGCCAGCGCCGCAAGATGCTGCGCCAGAGCCTGAAGGGCGTTCCCGGCGCGCTGGACGCGCTGGACCGGATCGGGATCGATCCGCAGCGGCGGGCGGAAACCCTGTCGGTCGACGAATTCGTGGCGATCGCCCGCATCATGGGGCGGTAACGCCAGTTCGCGGAGGCTCCGTCCCGAAAGAGGGGAGGCTCAAAAGAAGAAGGGGGCCGAACGCCCCCTCCCCTGCTTCTTACTGCTTGGCCGCCGGTTCCTGGCTCTTGGGCGCGACCGTGGTTCCCGCCTGGGCGGTGACGACGGCGGGCGGCGGGCCCTTGGCGATGGCGGCAGCAAGCTCGGTCGCTTGGCCGCATTCCGCCTTGCACAGCGTGCGGATGCGCGCGAGGTTGGCCTTGGCGCGATCGACCGCGCCCTTCTGCACCAGCGCCTCGCCCTGCGCGGTCAGCGCGGCGAGATCATTGGGTTCCAGCGCCAGCGCCTCGCGATAGAAGCGGATCGCCTTGCCCGGCAGTTCCTGCGCCTGAGCGACACGGCCCAGCGCCACGAAGGCGGCGCGGTTGCGCGGATCGACCGCGAGCGCGGTTTCGAGATAATCGTTGGCGGCGACAAGATTGCCCGCGCGGCGCGCGGCTTCGCCCTGCTGCATCAGCGCCAGCGAGCGGGGATTGATCTGATCGTCCGGCTTCTGGCCGTAGCCGACGCTGGAAACCGTGGCGAAGGCCAGGGAGATGACAAGGGCGATCGGAGACAAACGCATGAACAACTCCGTGAGGGTCTCTTGGCGGGCTTCTACCATGGCCGGTGCAGTCTAGCGACGAAAAAGCCGTCCGTCCCGTCTGTCGCCGGTGTCAGCCGCAATCCGGCCCCATATGGGCTGCCGGCGATGAGCCCTGTCTGAACGGGCAGCGGTTCCGCCGCCGACCATCCGGCATGATCCGCCAGGAACGCCGCCACTTGCTCGGCCCCTTCCTCATCCACCAGAGAACAAACGATATAGACCAGATATCCGCCCGGCCGGACAAGCGCGGCGGCCACCCGGATCAGCCGTGCCTGCAACGCCACCAGCCGATCGAGCCGTTCAGGCGTCAGCCGCCAGCGCGCCTCCGGGTTGCGGCGCCAGGTGCCGGTGCCGGAACAGGGCGCATCCACCAGCACGACGTCCACGGCATCGCGCAGGTCCGCCAGCGCATCCGCCTCCCGCCCGCCGTCCAGCAGCCGAGTCTCAACCGGACCGATGCCGGCCCGTTCGGCACGCGGGGCGAGGCGGGACAGGCGCGCGCGATCGGCATCGCAGGCGATCAGCCGGCCCCGATTCTCCATGGCGGCGGCGAGCGCCAGCGTCTTTCCCCCGGCGCCGGCGCAGAGATCCACCACCGTCATCCCCGGCCGGGCATCGGCTGCGGCGGTGACGATCTGGCTGCCTTCGTCCTGCACCTCGAACAGGCCCTGGGCGAAGGCGGGCAGCGCCTCCACCTGCGTGCCTTCCGGCAGGCGCAGACCCATCGCCGCATGGGGCGTGGGCTCGGCGCCCGGGATCAGCGCCTGAACCTCCGCCCGGCTCGCCTTGAGCGCATTGACGCGGATATCGAGCGGCGCGCGATCGAGCAGCGCCGAAAGCTGGGCCTCGTCCAGCGAGCGGCCGAGCCGCTCCATCAGCCAGGCAGGCGCGATGCCGGCGGGCGCCGCCGCTTCCCCGGCCGCGATCGGGGCGGGGCCCACGGCCGATCCGTCGAAGGCGGCGGCGAGCGCAGGATCGTCGACGGCGAGGCCGATCAGCGCCGCGCGGCCGCTTGCCGGCACCTCGCCCGCGCGGCGGATCGCGCGATAGACGAGGTCGCGCACCGCCCGCCTGTCCTTCGACCCGGCATAGCGGCGCGCCTTGAAATAGCGTGCGATCAGCGTGTCAGCCGCCGCCCCGCCCCGCGCGGCGGCGGCGATGATCTCGTCGAGCAGGTCGATCGCCGCCTGCGCGCGGCCGGCAGGCGTCATCGGTTGTGGCCCTTCATTGTGTCATTCTGCGACAATCCGCCCTTAATTCACTGAACTGTCTTAATTTTCATTAACCATTGTCACCGGCATGTCGCAAACGCCCCATAGCCACGGTCTCGTGGCCGGCGCCGCCAACCGCCTGCCCGATATCTTCATAAGGCATTGAGCGAACACTCGTTCAAGAGGAGCATTGGGGTGAGCAAATTTCTGTTCCAGGCGGCCGCGGCCGCGTTCTGCGCCGCAGCGGCGCTTTCGCCAGCGCAGGCCGTGGTGATCGGTAGCGCCGATTCGAGCAACGGGATTCCGTTCGGCGATCCTGGCTTCGGCTATTATTACCAGCAGGTCTATAATGCCTCGAGCTTCGGTTCGGGGATCAACATCCGCCAGCTCAGCTTCTACAATTCGCAGACGCCGGGCGGCACCCCGCGCACCGGGAGCTTCCAGATCTACCTGTCCACCACGTCCGCCGCGATCGACACGTTCGATACCAGCGCCGGCGCGTGGCTAGACGCGTCCTTCACCCAGGTGTTCGACGGCGCGCTGCCGGTGCTGGCCGATGGCCAGCTCGACATCGATCTGTCGCAGGCGTTCGATTATGATCCTACCCAGGGCAACCTGCTGCTGACGATCCGTTCGTTCGATCTCGGCAGCGGCCGGCTCTTCCTCGATACCGACAAGAATAGCGGCCTCACCAACAGCCGCTTCTCAGCCTATCCCTATGACTGGAACCAGGGCCTCGTGACCGGCTTCAACGAACATCTGCCGGCCGTTCCCGAACCGGCGACCTGGGCGATGATGATTACCGGCTTCGGCATGGTGGGCGGCGCCATCCGCCGTCGCCGCGCCAGCGTTTCGGTCAGCTTCGCCTGAAGCCGCCGCACCGCGACTGAAACGAGGAAGCCCGGCCGGTTCCGCACCGGCCGGGCTTTGCCTTTCATGCCCGCCGCTCAGCGCGTCGGATAATTGGGCGCCTCGCGCGTGATCGTCACG
Organism: Sphingomonas sp. MM-1; assembly: GCF_000347675.2. Taxonomy (NCBI): domain Bacteria; kingdom Pseudomonadati; phylum Pseudomonadota; class Alphaproteobacteria; order Sphingomonadales; family Sphingomonadaceae; genus Sphingomonas; species Sphingomonas sp. MM-1. The sequence continues at coordinate 621,760 of NC_020561.1, forward strand.
TCATGGACGTGGCTTTCGCGCAGGCCGGCATTGGTGATGCGCACGAAGCGCGCACGCTTCTGCAATTCGGGGATGGAGGGCGCGCCGGTATAGCCCATCGCCGCCTTCACGCCGCCGACGAGCTGGTGGATGATATCCTTGGCCGGCCCCTTGAAGGGCACCTGCCCTTCGATCCCTTCCGGCACCAGCTTCATCTGGTCCTTGATGTCCTGCTGGAAATAGCGGTCGGCCGATCCGCGCGCCATCGCGCCCACCGAACCCATGCCGCGATAGCTCTTATAGGCGCGGCCCTGGTAGATGAAGGTTTCGCCGGGCGCTTCCTCGGTGCCCGCCAGCAGCGATCCGACCATCACGGTCGACGCGCCGGCCGCCAGCGCCTTGGCGAGATCGCCCGAGGTGCGCAGACCGCCATCGGCGATCACCGGCACGCCGGCCTTCATCGCCTCTTCCGCCGATTCCATGACGGCGGTGAGCTGTGGCACGCCGACGCCGGCGACGACGCGGGTGGTGCAGATCGAGCCCGGCCCGATGCCGACCTTGATGCCGTCCGCGCCCGCATCGATCAGGGCGCGGGTCGCCTCCGCCGTCGCGACGTTGCCGGCAACGACCTGGACGGAGTTGGACAGGCGCTTCACCCGCTCCACCGCGCGGGCGACATCGGCATTGTGGCCGTGGGCGGTATCGATGACGATCAGGTCGCATTCGGCATCGACCAGCGCCTCGGTCCGCTCGAAGCCCTTGTCGCCCACCGTGGTGGCGGCGGCGACGCGCAGGCGGCCGTTCGCGTCCTTGGTGGCATCCGGGTAGGTGACGGCCTTCTCGATGTCCTTCACGGTGATCAGGCCGATGCAGCGATAATTGTCGTCCACCACCAGCAGCTTTTCGATGCGGCGCTGGTGGAGCAGGCGGCGCGCCTCCTCCTGGTTGACGCCGGGGCGGACGGTGGCGAGGTTCTGGCTGGTCATCAGCTCGGCCACCGGCTGGCCCGGCTTTTCAGCGAAGCGGACGTCACGGTTGGTGAGGATGCCGACGAGCTTGCCCGACGCCTCGACGACCGGGATGCCCGAAATCTTGTGTCGCGCCATCAGCGCCTGCGCGTCGCCGAGCGTGGCATCGGGGGTGATGGTGATGGGGTTCACCACCATGCCGCTTTCGAAGCGCTTCACCTGGCGGACGGCGGCGGCCTGTTCCTCGACCGTCAGGTTGCGGTGGAGCACACCGAGCCCGCCGAGCTGGGCCATGACGATCGCCATGTCCGCTTCCGTCACGGTATCCATGGCGGAGGAGAGGATCGGGATGTTGAGCCCGATCTCCCGCGTCACCATCGTGCGCGTATCGGCCTGGCTGGGCAGCACTTCCGAAGCGCCGGGGATGAGGAGAACGTCGTCGAAGGTGAGGCCGAGGCTGATTTCCATGGGGCAAGATCCAGGTGGTCGAGGCAGGTTTATGGGGATGGCGGAGCGAAATTTCTACCGGGGCGGCGGTCGATAGCGTTTGGGATCGGCGAGCATCAGGCCGAGGGCGACGTGCAATTCCACATCCTGCGCGACGCCATCGAGCGGCAGAGGCTGGGAAAGATCGTCGCCCGGCTTGTGATATTCCTGGCCCAGATAGGCCTGGAGCAAGTCCATGTTGAGCGATCCGCCCACCATCGCGGCGGGAATGCCCTGCTGGGCGAAGGCCCAGCCGTCCTGACGCTGTGCAAGCGCGTTGGCGGCATCGGACGGGTTGATCCGCCGGCCCATGCGGCGCGAAACCGCATCGACGGCGGCGTCGAGCGCGGGCTGGCCACGGCCGAGCATCGCCACCGGCGCCCCGCGCGGGGCGATGGCGACCGTATCGAAATTGAGGACGGCAGCGATCTTCGCGGCATCGACGGGCGGCGCCTTGGCCAGCGCATGGGCGCCGAGCAGGCCCATTTCCTCCGCCGTCGTCGCGACGAACCAGATATCGCGCACCGGCCGCTTGCCGGACTGGATCAGGCCGCGCGCCACCTCCAGCATCATCGCGACGCCGCTGGCATTGTCCACCGCACCGTTGCAGATACGATCGGGCACGCCTTCGGGCCGGCAGAGGCCGAGATGGTCCCAATGGGCAAGATAGAGGAGCGCGCCGGCCGCGGGATCGCTGCCGGGGAACCGGCCGACGATGTTCCAGCTGGTATAGGGCCGGCTGACATTGTCGATCGAGAAGGTGGCGGTGCCGTCGATCCGGCGGGCGCGGAAATCGCGCTTCACCATATCGGCCGGCGTCAGGGCCGAAAGCCCGGCCGCCTCGGCGATACGCTGCCACGCTGCCGGCGAAAGCGCGCCCGTGATCGGCGCCGGCGCATCATCCGCAAGCTCGTTGCGTGGTTCGTTCAGCGTGTCGCGAAGCTGCGGCCAGCCCTGCTCGTCCGTCTCGATGCGGAGCACGGCGGCGGCCCCGGCCTTCAGCAGCGCCTCGCGCCGGGCCGCATAGCCGGGCGCATGGACCACGCCTTCCGGCTGGCCGGAGAGGATGAGGACGGCGGCACCTTTTACGTCCACGCCTTCGAAAGGATGGAGGCCGGCCCTGGCATCCTCCACGCCATAGCCGCCGAAGACGATCGGCAGCGCGGCGGTGCGGACGGCGCCGTCCCCGCCGCGCAGCGCCATTTCCGTGGGCGCGATCGAAACAACGGTGCCGGCGATCCGCCAATCGGCCGCGATCGTGCCCGATCGCCGCTCCACCAGCTTCACAGGCTGGTAGAAGCCGCCATCGCCGCCGCCGGGAACGAGGCCAAGCCCCGCGAACTGGCTGGCGATATAGCCGGCCGCGAGGTCGCCCCCCGGCGTGCCGGGCTTGCGGCCTTCCATCGCATCGGCGGCAAGCGTTTCGATATGGCCGCGCAGCCGCGCTTCTACGTCCGCCTCGGCCGCCGGACGCGCGCCGAGCGGTTGCAAGGGAATGGCGGCTAGAAACAGGAGCGGCGGAATCGCCAAGGGTAAACGGCCCATGGCGCGCAATGACAGCATCGGGCGCGCAGCACAAGACGCCACGGCCGATTCCATCCTGACGATTCCATTTGGATGGCGGCCCCCGCCGATGCACACTCCCGCAAACGACAAGGGCATGGAGGGATTTGGCCGATGGGCACGCTGGCACTGGTTCTGCTGATACTCGCGATCATGTTCGTCGCGGCCGGCGTGACGGTGGTGCGCCAGGGCTATCAGTATACCATCGAATATTTCGGCAAGTTCGTCGCCGTGGCACAGCCGGGCTTCAATTTCTACATCCCCTTCTTCTACCGCGTCGGCCGCAAGATCAACATGATGGAGCAGGTCGTCGACATTCCGGGGCAGGAGATCATCACCCGCGACAATGCCATGGTCTCGGTGGACGGCGTGGTGTTCTTCCAGGTGCTGGACGCGGCCAAGGCGGCCTATGAGGTTTCCGACCTCAACTTCGCGTTGCTCCAGCTCACCACCACCAACCTGCGCACGGTAATGGGATCGATGGACCTGGACGAGACGCTGTCCAAGCGCGACGAGATCAACGCCCGGCTGCTCAACGTAGTCGATCACGCCACCACCGCCTGGGGCGTGAAGATCACCCGCGTCGAGGTGAAGGACATCCGGCCGCCGCAGGACATCGTGAATTCCATGGCACGGCAGATGAAGGCCGAACGCGAGAAACGCGCGTCGATCCTGGAAGCCGAAGGCATGCGCGCGTCCGAGATCCTGCGCGCCGAAGGCGAGAAGCAGGGCCAGATCCTGCAGGCCGAGGGCCGGCGCGAGGCGGCGTTCCGCGATGCCGAGGCGCGCGAGCGTTCCGCCGAGGCGGAGGCCAAGGCGACCCGCCTGGTTTCCGATGCCATCGCCGAAGGCAATGTGCAGGCGATCAACTATTTCGTCGCGCAGAAATATGTCGATGCCGTCCAGCAATTCGCGACATCGCCCAATGCCAAGACGATCCTGTTCCCGGTCGAGGCGACCCAGCTGATCGGCACGCTGGGCGGTATCGGCGAACTGGCCAGGGAAGCGCTGGGCAAGGACGGATCGGGCCGGGATGGACCGCCGCCCGCCCCATCCCGGCCGGTCGCCCCGCGCCGGCCCGGCCCGTTCGAGCAGCAGGGGTGACGGCGATGCCGTTCGATCTCGATCCCCACTGGCTGTGGCTGATCGCCGCGATCGTGCTGGCGATCGCGGAAATCGTGCTGCCCGGCTTCTTCCTGATCTGGCTGGCGGCGGCCGCGGCCATCACCGGCGCGATCGCCTTCTTCTTCGCGCTTTCGGTGCCGTTGCAGGCGCTGGTCTTCGCCATCGCCGCGCTGGCGGCGGTCTATGCCGGCCGGCGCTACATGAAGGTCTATCCGGCCGAGTCGCCCGATCCGATGCTCAACGATCGCACCGCCCGCCTGATCGGCGAGATCGTGACGGTGGTGGAACCGATCGGCGAGGGCCACGGACGGGTGCGCGTGGGCGACGGCGTATGGAACGCCTCCGGCCCGGAGGCGCCGAGCGGGACGACGGTGCGCGTCGTCGGCGCGCAGGGCAATACGCTGATCGTGGGGCCATTATGAAGCACCGCCGGCGCGCGGCGCTGGCCGCCGCGCTGTGGCTTGCGCCCCTGCCCGCGGCCGCAAAACCTGCCTGCGCACCCGCGCAGGTGGAACGCGTAACCGCGCTGATCCGCGACGCCGCCGGCGACATGCACCTGATCCTTGCCACCATTCGCGGCCGGATGACGACCGAGCAGGTTCGCTGCTGGGCGGCCACCGGCGATCGCCGGATGATGACGGAACTGGCCCGCCGCCTGGAAGCCGGCGACGGCATCGCCCGCGATCCCGAACGGGCCGAGGATCTCTACAAGATCGCCGCCACGCCCAAGCCGGGCACACTCTGGATCTATGTGCCCGGCGTCGGCGGCCAGCCCGGACGGGTCATGCCCCATACCATCGGCCCCGGCGAGCCCGGTCTGCCCGAGGCCGCCTATCGCCGCGCTCTGATGCATATCGAAGGGCGTGCTACCCGGCCGTCCTACCGCAAGGGCCTGAAGCTTCTGAAGCAGGCGGCGGATGGTGGCTATCCGCCAGCCCGCGCCCGCTATGCCGCCATCATGAACGGCCCCAGCACCTGATCTCCCTTCCGGGATATCCCGGCCAAGAAAAAGGGGCGCGTCCGTCGCCAGACGCGCCCCCGCTCTCCTAATCTTTCCGGGGGCGAGACCCCGAAACAGGTTCAGGCGGCCTTGGGCGCCGCCTGCCGCACGCCTTCGTCCACATGGTCCGCGAACTGGGAGAAGTTCTCGATGAACTGATCGACCAGCTTGCGCGCGGTGGCGTCATAGGCGGCCTTGTCGGCCCAGGTTTCGCGCGGGTTGAGGATCGCGGAATCGACACCCGGCACCGCCTGCGGCACCTGGAAGCCGAAGTTCGGATCGATCTCGAACGTGGCCGCGTTCAGCGAACCGTCCAGCGCGGCGTTCAGCAGCGCGCGGGTCGCCTTGATCGGCATGCGGTGGCCGACGCCGTAGGAGCCGCCCGTCCAGCCGGTATTGACCAGCCAGCAATCCACCCCGCCCTTGGCGATGCGTTCCTTCAGCAGATTGCCATAGACCGAGGGATGGCGCGGCATGAACGGCGCGCCGAAGCAGGTGGAGAAGGTTGCCGTCGGCTCGGTGACGCCGATTTCCGTGCCGGCGACGCGCGCGGTGTAGCCCGACAGGAAGTGATACATGGCCTGATCCGGCGTCAGCTTCGCGATCGGCGGCAACACGCCATAGGCATCGGCCGTCAGGAAGATGATGTTCTTCGGCACGGGGCCGAGATTCTTTTCCGACGCATTCGGGATGAAATCGATCGGATAGGAGCCGCGGCTGTTCTCGGCCAGGCTATCGTCGTCCAGGTCGATCTCGCGCGTGTCCATGTCGATCACGACATTTTCCAGCACCGTGCCGAAACGCTTGGTGGTGGCGTAGATCTCCGGCTCGGCTTCCGGCGAGAGGCGGATCATCTTGGCGTAGCAGCCGCCTTCGAAGTTGAAGACCGCCGTGTCCGACCAGCCATGCTCGTCATCGCCGATCAGCGTGCGGCTGGCATCGGCGGACAAGGTGGTCTTGCCCGTACCGGACAAGCCGAAGAATACCGCCGTGTCTCCCTTGGGACCGATATTGGCCGAACAATGCATCGGCATGACGCCTTCGACCGGCAGCTTGTAGTTGAGGATGCCAAACACCGATTTCTTCATCTCGCCGGCATAAGCGGTGCCGCCGATCAGGATCAGCTTTTCGGTGAGGTTGACCGCGATGACCGTTTCCGAGCGCACGCCGTGCCGTTCGGGATCGGCGCGGAAGCTGGGCAGATCGATGATGGTATATTCGGGGACGAAGCCCGGCAGCTCCTCCGCGCCGGGGCGCACCAGCAGCGTCTTGATGAACAGGTTATGCCAGGCCAATTCGTTGATAACGCGCACGTTCACGCGATATTCCGGCTGCGATCCGCCATAGAGGTCCTGGACGAACAGCGTTTCCTTGGTGCCGAGATGCTTGAGGAAATCCTCCTTCAGCGCGGCGAAATGCTCGGGCGTCATGCCCTTGTTCGTTTTGCCCCACCACACCGTGTTTTCGGTTTCGGCATCGCGGACGATGAATTTGTCGTTGGCGGAACGGCCGGTGTGCTTGCCGGTCTTCACCACCAGCGGGCCGTCCTTGGCGAGCACGCCCTCGCCCCGACGGACCGCTTCCTCGACCAGCGGCGCGGTCGGCAGGTTCCAGTGAAGGGCCGCATCGACTTTGATGCCCTGGGCGGCAAGGTCGTGGGCGGGAATCGGGCTGGACACGTAATATCTCCTTCACAGGACAATTTCTGTCTCGGAGGCATGCGCCCCCTGTCCCCGGCGCGCATATAGGACAAGACATTCCGGGTCAAAGTGCCGAATGGGTGATGCCTGAACCGCGTTGCAGCTTTGTTGCCGGGGACAATGGCTTGGGCTAGAGCGGGTTTCGCTCAGGCGGAACCGTTACGATCCTTCGCTGCCCGCATTTTCCGGCCCTCCAGCCGGATCCGGCCGGCTCGAACATGATCGGACGGGCCGTGCAGATAGTGGGGTTAAGGGTCGATGACGGCTACGATCGCGCTCGTTGACGACGATCGCAACATCCTGACCTCGGTTTCGATCGCGCTCCAGTCCGAAGGGTTCACCGTCCGCGTCTATTCCGATGGCGAGGCGGCGCTGAAGGCGCTGATCGACAATCCGCCCGACCTGGCCGTGCTGGACATCAAGATGCCCAAGCTGGACGGGATGGAGCTGCTGCGCCGCCTGCGCGAGAAAAGCGCGGTCCCCGCCATCTTCCTGACCAGCAAGGATGACGAGCTGGACGAGGCGCTGGGCCTCGCCATGGGGGCGGACGATTATATCACCAAGCCTTTCTCCCAGCGGCTGCTGATCGCCCGCATCCGCGCCATCCTGCGCCGCACCGATGCCCGCGCCCAGCCGGAGCAGGAGGAGACGGCGGAAACGCCGGCCGAGCGGATCGTGCGTGGGCGCCTGTCCATGGACCCGGCGCGCCATCGCGTGCAGTGGGCGGGCAAGGACGTGACCCTGACCGTGACGGAATTCCTGATCCTGGAGGCGCTGGCCCAAAGGCCCGGCTTCGTGAAATCGCGCGACCAGCTGATGGATGCGGCCTATCAGGACGACGTCTATGTCGACGACCGCACCATCGACAGCCACATCAAGCGCCTCCGCCGGAAGTTCCGCCAGGTCGATCCCGATTTCAAGGCGATCGAGACCCTTTATGGCGTGGGGTATCGCTTTGCGGAGGAGTGAGGAGCGAGAGCTCGCGCTGATGTGGTCGGCCCGCTGGTCGCTCACCACCCGCATCCTGGCGGTGAACATCTTCGCGCTGGCGATGCTGGCGGGCGGCTTCTTCTATCTGGACAGCTATCGGTCGCAGCTGATCGACGCGCGGCTGGACGAGGTGGCGGTGCAGGCGCGGCTGATCGCCGAGGCGCTGGATGCCGCCCAGCCTGATCGGCAGCACGTCCTGCTCGAGCAGCTCGAGCAGGCGAGCGACCTGCGATTGCGCGTCTATGATGCCGGCGGGGCGCGGGTGCTCGACAGCTGGCTCGTCGGCCCGCCCACTTATGTGCTGCGCGATCCCGACGAGGAAGCTTGGCAGCGCAAGGCGGCGCGCGCGCTGGACCGGGCCATCGACATCGTCGTCGGCGCGGACAGGCCCGAACGCTTCAACGAACCCGCGCGCGACACGCTTTCCGCCTGGCCGGAAGCGCTGGCGGCGAAAAAGGAAGGCATTCCCGAAACCCGGCTGCGCCGCGCGCCGGACCGGACGCCGGTGATATCGGCGGCGGTCGCCATGCCGGATACTGGGATGACCCTGCTTGCCACCACCAATGCGCGCGACATCGTCCGCATCGTCCGGGCCGAACGGCTGCGGCTGGGCATCGTGCTGGCGATGGTCATCACGCTTTCCGTGCTGCTGTCGCTGTTCCTGGCGCGCACCATCGTGCGGCCGCTGCGCCGGCTCGCGCGCGCGGCGCATCGCGTGCGGCTGGGCCGCGCGCGCGAGGTGCAGGTGCCGCGCCTCCCCTCCCGCCGCGACGAGATCGGCCTTTTGGCGCGCGCGCTTTCGGACATGAGCCTGGCGCTCCGCCAGCGGATCGACGCGACCGAAGCCTTCGCCGCCGATGTGACGCACGAACTGAAGAACCCGCTAGCATCGCTGCGATCGGCCGTGGAGACGCTGGAAAAGGTGAAGGACCCCGCGCTTCAGGACCAGCTTCTCGACGTGGTGCGCGATGACGTCCACCGGCTCGACCGGCTGATAACCGACATCGCCGACGCCTCCCGCCTCGATGCCGAGCTTTCGCGCGCACGCTTCGAGACGATCGATCTGGGGCAGATGATCGAGGGCCTGATCGCCCAGCGAGAGAAGCGCGGCATCGATGCGGACGTGCGGCTGGCCTTCGCCCGCCCCCATGCCGGCACCGCCGTGGTGCTGGGCGACGGATCGCGGCTGACCCGGCTGATCGAAAATCTGGTGGACAATGCCATCAGCTTCTCGCCCCCCGGCGGCCTCGTGAAAATCGCCGCCACGCGCGACGGGGACGAGGTGGTGCTGCGCGTCGACGATGAAGGCCCCGGCGTCGCGCCCGACGTGCGCGAGGCGATCTTTAAGCGTTTCCACAGCATTCGGCCCGAAGGTGAGGCCTTTGGCCAACATAGCGGCCTCGGCCTCGCCATCGCAAAGGCGATCGTCGAGGCGCATAATGGGACGATCATGGTAGAAGACCGCGACGATGCGCCGACCGGCGCCCGCTTCATCATCCGCCTGCCGGTGGCCGAACGATGAGCGTGCCGCCGCTTTCCTCCGAAACCCTCCACGCCTCCTGCGTCGCGATCGGCGGCCGGGCGGTGCTGCTGCACGGCCGGTCGGGATCGGGCAAATCCGATCTCGCGCTGCGGCTGATCGACCGAGGCGCGAAGCTGGTGAGCGACGACTATACCGTCGTGCGCCGCGCCGGCGACGGGCTGGTGGCCAGCGCGCCGCCCAACATATCCGGCCGGATCGAGGTGCGTGGCATCGGCATCGTGCCGATGGAGGCGATCGAAAGCGCGCCGGTGGCGCTGATGGCGCTGCTGGACGAACTGGTCGAACGCATGCCGGACGACCAGCCGGCGACCCGCCCGGTGGCGGGGCTGCGGGTGCCGGTGATCGCGCTGGCGGCGCTGGAGGCATCGGCCCCGATCAAGCTGGAACTGGCGCTCGCCCGCTTCGGCCTGCCGGCCCGATCATGACCACAACCAGCCGCCCACGGCGCATATTGCTGGTCACCGGCATGTCCGGCGCGGGCAAGTCCACCGCGCTGGACACGTTCGAGGATATGGGCTGGGAGGTGGTGGACAACCTCCCGCTCTCGCTGCTCGAACGGCTGCTCGGCACGCCGCTGCCCAAGGGATCGGACGATCAAGGACGGCCGCTGGCGCTGGGGATCGACAGCCGGACGCGCGGCTTCGATGCCGCCGCGATCGCACGGCGCATCGGTCAGCTCCGCGAGGAGCATGGCCACGACATCGAGATATTGTTCCTGGACTGCGGCGGCGCCGAATTGCAGCGGCGTTATTCCGAGACCCGCCGCCGCCACCCGCTGGCCCAGGACCGGCCGGCCGCCGACGGCATCGTGCGCGAGCGCGAGCTGCTGGCGGACCTCCGCCGATCGGCCGACCATCTGATCGACACCACCGACCGCACCAGCAACGCGCTGCAGCGCGAGCTGCGCCAGCGCTTCGGCCAGGACGAGCCGGCCAAGCCAACGCTCGCGGTGATGTCCTTCGGCTTTTCCCGCGGCATCCCGCGCGATGCGGACCTGGTGTTCGACATGCGCTTCCTGCGCAATCCCCACTGGGACCCGCAATTGCGCCCGCTGACCGGCATCGACGCGGCGGTGGGCGATCATATCGCCGAAGATCCCGCCTACGAGCCCGCGATATCCCGGATCGAAGACCTGCTGCTGCTGCTGCTGCCGCGTTATTCGGCGGAAGGAAAATCCTATGTCACGGTCGCTTTCGGCTGTACCGGGGGGAGACATCGCTCGGTCCATGTCGCCGAGCGGGTCGCGGCACGGTTGCGCGCCGCGGGATTTTCTCCGAATGTGGCCCATCGTGACCTCGCTACAGCGCCGCACGACTCGATGGAGGGGAAGCCAAATAATGGCTCGGCAAAACATGGTTCGGGTGGCTGAATGATTGGATTGGTGCTTGTGACGCATGGTCGGCTTGCCGCCGAATTCATCGTCGCGATGGAGCATGTGGTGGGGCCGCAGGATGCGATCGAGGCGATCTGCATCGGTCCCGACGACGACATGGAGGTCCGCCGCGCGGACATTGCCGGTGCCGTCAAGCGGGTCGACCGCGGCTCGGGCGTCATCCTGCTCACCGATCTGTTCGGCGGCACGCCGTCCAACCTGGCCATATCGCTGATGGAGCCGGGGCGGATCGAGGTGATCGCCGGCATCAACCTGCCGATGCTGATCCGCCTGGAGGGAGCCCGCAAGATGATGAAGGTGAAGGCCGCCGTCGCCGCCGCGCGCGAGGCGGGGCGCAAATATATCTCCGTCGCGTCCGAAGTTTTGGGCGAGGCCGCATGAACGGCGAAGCGCTGCTCCAACGCGCCGTCCAGATCACCAACAAGCGGGGGCTGCACGCCCGCGCCAGCGCCAAGTTCGTCACCCTCGCCAGCGGCCAGGCCGCGACGATCGAGGTGGAGAAGGACGGATCGCGCGTGGCCGGCACCTCGATCATGGGGCTGATGATGCTGGGCGCCGCGATGGGCGACAGCATCGTCATCACCGCCGCCGGCAAGGATGCCGAACGCGCGCTGGCCGCGCTGTGCGAGCTGGTGGAAGCGAAGTTCGGCGAGGACTGACCCCTTCCCCTGCGGGGAAAGCGGACAAAAGCCACAGGCCCGGACGACAAACGACACGCCATGCCCCGACAGATCACCGCCTTTTCCAATCCGCTCGTGAAGCGCATCCGTGGCCTGCGCGAGAAGCGCCATCGCCGCGAGGAACGCATGTTCCTGGCGGAAGGCCTGCGCATTCTGACCGAAGCGCGCGAGACCGGGCATATCCCGCGCTACATCTTCTACGCCGCCGATTCGGCCGATCACCGGCTGGTGCGCGAGCTGGTGCGGGTGGTGGAGGCCAAGGGCGGCGAGGCGATCGAGACCGATCGCGACATCCTGCACAAGCTATCCGGCAAGGATAATCCGCAGACGGTGATCGGCGTCTATGACGAGTTCGACACCGCGCTCGACCGGATCGACCGGACGGCGGCCAGCATCTGGATCGTCGCCCAATCGATGCGCGATCCCGGCAATCTCGGCACGATCCTGCGCACGGGCGACGCCGTGGGCGCGGGCGGGCTGATTCTGGTCGACGATTGCGTCGATCCCTTTTCGGTCGAGGCGGTGCGTGCATCGATGGGGGCGCTCTTCACCCAGCGCATCGCCCAGGCCCGCTGGCCCGAATTCCTGCAATGGCTGCGGAGCGGGCCGGGCGAACTCGTCGGCATGAGCCTGGATACGGATATCGACTATCAGGCGCCGCGCTATGCCGCGCCCACTTTCCTGCTGGTCGGCAATGAAGCGCAGGGCCTGCCCGCCGACTATGCGGCGGAGTGCGATCTGCTGGTGAAGATGCCGATGCTGGGCAAGGCGGACAGCCTGAACGCCGCCGTCGCAACTGCGGTGATGGCCTATGAGGTGCTGAACCAGCGCCGGCATATCGGCTGAGCGAAACGCCCGCCACCCGCGAGGTTGGCCCCCGCCCCCCGTCGCGCTAGGATGCCGCCGCCGGCTATGGGCCCGGCATGACAGGGAGAATTCGCTTGCACGATCATCCCAACATCCTCCTCGCGACCGACCTCAGCGCCCGCAGCGACCGTCCGTTCGACCGCGCCGCATCACTGGCAAGGGAATTGGGCGGATCGATCACGCTGGTCCATGTGCTGGAACCCGGCGCCGCGCCGCGCGGCCCCGCGGGCATGGACGAGCTGCGCGCGACGATCCTGGAGGACCTGCCCGATGCCGGGGTTCCCATCCATCTGCTGATCGAGCGGGGATCGGCCCCCTCGCTGATCGCCGAGGCGGCGGACCGCGAGGGCAGCGACCTGATCGTGGTGGGCGCGGCCCGCTATAACAACATCACCGATTTCTTCCTGGGCACGGCGGTGGACTATCTCGTCCGCCATGCGCATGTCCCGGTGCTGGTGGTGAAGCGCCGCGCGGCCCACGCCTATCGCGACATATTGATCGCCACCGATTTCTCGGCCTGCGCGCTGGAGGCGACGCGGGTGGCGGCCGAAATCTTCCCCCACGCCCGGCTGAACCTGGTCCACGCCTATCGCGGCGCCTATGAATCCCGCCTCAACCCCGATGAGGTGCGCGCCGAGGCCCATGCCGAGGCGGAGCGCGAGCTGGCCGATTTCGTTTCCTCGCCGGAGCTTGCCGCCGCCCGGCCCCGCCTGCACACGCAGCTCGAGGTCGGCCCGCTCGCATCCGTCATCCTCGCGCGCCTGCGCGCCCAGCCCATCGACCTTCTGGTCCTCGGCACCCACGGCCGCAGCCCGATCGTCCACGCCGCCCTCGGCAGCCGGGCATCCGATCTCTTGGAATCCATGCCCTGCGACGTGCTGATGGTGCGCGAGAGGGCACGGGAGGGCTAGGTACCGGCTCTTTCCAGCCACATGGCGGGAACGACATTCAGGGCAGCGGCGGGATGCAGGCATGCCACCTGCCCCAAACCCCGTCGCCCCAAACCCGGTCCGGGGTTCACCTACGGTGGACGCCAGGCTGAAGACCGTGCAGCCAACGCAGCCAATCCATGATCGGCAGCCGGACCCGATGGAGCCGCCAACACCCGACACAATGGATTCCCGCCTTCGCGGGAATGACGGGGGCGGGGAAGCCACGCCGACATGGGATGGCGGGCTAGAAGGGCCCTCTGCCCGGCCCCGAAAACGGGTAAGCCGTAAGTGGGGGACAGCGGAAACGAGGGCAATAAGCGGGATATCGAACGCAGCCCCGGCCCAGAACCCGTCAGTGAAGGCGAACCGGCAACCCGGCCCTACTCCGCCGCCTCCGGCACATCGCCCTCGCCGGCCGAAAGCTTGCGCAGCGGACGCACGCCGGTTTCGACGACCGGCAGCAGATCGATCGACTTGCCCGACGTATCGACCTTCAGCGCCTCGAACCGGCGCGCCTGCGTCATCACCTGGCCTTCGAGGCTGCCGACGAAATCATTGTAGGCGCCCGTGGCCTGGGAGAGGTTGCGCCCAAGCTTGGCGACATGCGCGCCCATGGTGGCGAGCCGCTTGTAAAGCTCCTTGCCGGCTTCGGCGATGTCCTTCGCCTGTTCGGCCAGATGCTCCTGCCGCCACATGCCCGCCATCACCTTGGCCAATGCCAGCATGTTGATGGTCGACGCCACGATCACGCCGTTGCGGAAGGCGGTTTCGATCAGGTCCGGCGCGCGTTCGGCGGCGGCCGAGAGGAAATGCTCGCCGGGGATGAACATGATGACGAAATCGGGCGAGAGATCGAACTGCCGCCAATAGCCCTTGCGGCCGAGATCGGCGGCATAGCTCTTCATCGCCGCCGCATGCTGGAGCAGCAGGGCCGCGCGCCGCTCCTCATCCTCCTCGTCGAACGCCTGCTCGAAATGAACGAGCGGGCATTTGACGTCGACGACGATGCAGCGCCCGCCCGGCAGGTTGATGACGCAATCGGGGCGGAGCTGCTTTTCGCCATCGGTGACGGAGGATTGCAGCGTGAAATCGACATTCTCGGAAAGCTGGGCCGCTTCCAATATGTTGCGGAGCTGTTCCTCGCCCCAGCGCCCCCGCGCCTTGGGGCTGGAGCGCAGCACATTGGTGAGCCGCGCGGTCTCGCGCCGGACCACATCATTGCCCTGGGCGAGCTGGGCGACGGCCTCGCGCAGCTCGCCATAGCTGCCGACGCGATCCTTCTCGATCTTCTCCAGCTTCTCGTCATAGCGCTTGAGGGTGGATTCCACCGGGGTGAGCAGCAGCTTGAGCTTGGCCTCGCCCTCCTGCCCGGCCTGGGCGAAGCGTTCCTCGGCGCGCTTCAGGAAATTGGCCTGCGCGGCATCCAGCGCCTTGCCGGCGAGATCGCCGAAGCGCGCCTCCAGCTTGGCCTCCATCTCCTTGAGCTGGGCGACCTGCTCCTCATGCGCGCGCTGGCGTTCGCTTTCGCCGCGCACATAAGCGGCGTTGGCGGCGGCAAGCTCGGCCGCGCGGGTGCGTTCGTCCGCCAGCGCCCGTTCGAGGCTGGCGACCCGCTCCGCCTCCTTGGCGGCGGCGGCCAGGCCGCGCTGGGCGGCGTCCCGCTCCTCGCGCACGGCATCCAGCATCTGGCGGAGCGGCGGCAGCTCCTCGCCCCGCGCCTCGGCCACGGCGCGCGCGGATTCTGCTGCGGCGGCGCGCTGGGCAAGGGAATCACGCTCGCGCCTAAGATCGGCCAGCGCCGATCCGCGCAGCACCCAGCCGACGCCGAGCCCCAGCGCGAGCATCATCGGGATCGCGGCGATCAGCAGGGCTTCCATCACGGCCTTTCATTGGAACAGATAGCGAACCCTGCCCGCCTCGCCCGCATTTTGCAAGGCCCCGATGCGGAACGACGGGCCATGCCGGTCGTTCGGCCAGTTTCAGGCCAGGAGTGGCATGCCCATGTCCATCTCGAAGATGATCGCCGCCCATCCCGACGTGACCGAAGTCAATGAGCCGCTGGCCGTCGCCGTGCGCCATGCGATGTTCTGCGCGGTGATCTGCACGTCCTGCGCGGATGCCTGCACGGCCGAAGCGATGGACATGCGCCAGTGCATCCGCACCTGCCTGGACTGCGCCGACATCTGCGAGACGACTGCAAAGGTCGCCGTGCGACAGACGGGGCGCAGCATCCTGATCGTGCAGGCGATGCTGGAAAGCTGCATCGCGGCGTGCGACGTGTGCGCGGCGGAATGCGAGCGGCATGACCATCCGCATTGCTGGCGCTGCGCGGAAATGTGCCGCGAATGCGCGGACGATTGCCGCCGGGCGCTGCCGACGGTGCATTAGGCCCGGCGGATAGACGGGAAGATCAGGCCGCGCGGCGGGCGCGGCGGGCCTTTTCCAGCTTCTTCATCACCATTTCCCGCTTCAGGCGCGAAAGGTGGTCGATGAACAGGATGCCTTCCAGATGGTCCATCTCGTGCTGGAGGCAGGTGGCGAGCAGGCCTTCCAGCCGCTCCTCGTGGCGTTCGCCCTTCTCATCCAGCCAGCGGGCGTGGATCACGGCCGGGCGCTCGACATCGGCATATTGATCGGGCACCGACAGGCACCCTTCCTGATAGACCGAATGTTCCTCCGAAGGATCGAACAGCTCGGGATTGATGAAGACGCGCGGATTGCGGATCGGCTTGCCTTCCGCATCCTGTTCCTCCTGCAGGTCGATCACCAGCACGCGCTTGGGCACGCCCACCTGGATCGCCGCCAGGCCGATGCCGGGGGCGTCATACATCGTCTCGAACATGTCCGCGATCAGCGCGCGCAGATCATCGTCCACCGTTTCGACGGGCGTGGAAATGGTGCGCAGGCGCGGATCGGGCGCCTCCAGGATCGGAAGAATGGCCATGGAGGCCAGCTAGTGAGAATCGGCGCCGCTTTCAAGGGCGGCTGGTGCCGGAGGCGGGATATCCCTCACCTCAACCCACCGGGCGCCGGGCGCGCAACGCCTGGGCAAGCGTGCCTTCGTCGAGATAGTCCAGCTCGCCCCCCACCGGCAGGCCATGGGCCAGCTGGGTGAGGCGGATGGGATAATTTTCCAGCCGATCCGCGATATAATGCGCGGTCGTCTGGCCTTCCAGCGTGGCGTTCATCGCCAGCACCACCTCGTCCACCCCGCCGGCGGCGATGCGGCTGACGAGGCGATCGATGGCGAGATCCTCTGGCCGCACGCCCTCCAGCGCCGAAAGCCGGCCGCCGAGCACGTGGAAGCGGCCGGGGAAGAGGCGCGAGCGTTCCAGCGCCCACAGGTCCGCCACCTCCTCCACCACGCAGAGCAGGCGCGCATCGCGGCGCGGGTCCGCGCAGATGGCGCAAGGATCGGTGGTGTCGACATTGCCGCATGTGCCGCAGGTCGCCAGCCGATCGTTCACCTGCTCCAGCGCGCGCAGCAACGGGGCGAGCGTCACCTCGCGCTTCTTGATGAGGTGGAGGACGGCACGGCGCGCGGATCGCGGCCCAAGGCCCGGCAACCGCGCCAAAGCCTGCGTCAATGCCTCGATTTCGGGAGATGCCATGCGGAACAGATAGGGAATTCGGATCGCCGCGTCACCCCGAACTTCGCAACGCCCTCCATCATGGAAACTTGCCTTGGCGGCCCGCTATGCCCAAAGCGCGGAGCCATGCGTATCGCCTTCATGGGAACCCCCGACTTTGCCGTGCCGACGCTGGACGCGCTGGCCGCCGCCGGGCACGACATCGCCGCCGTCTATTGCCAGCCGCCGCGCCGTGCGGGCCGGGGCAAGGCCCTGTCCCCCTCCCCCGTGCACAGGCGAGCGGAGAAGATGGGGATCGCGGTGCGCCACCCCGCCAGCCTGAAAGGCGAGGAGGAGCAGGCGGCCTTCGCGGCGCTGGACCTCGATGCCGCCGTGGTCGCGGCCTATGGGCTGATCCTGCCGCAGGCCATCCTCGCCGCGCCGAAGCTGGGCTGCCTCAACGTCCATGCCTCGCTGCTGCCGCGCTGGCGGGGTGCCGCGCCGATCCACCGCGCGATCCTGGCCGGGGATGCGCGGACCGGCGTGACGATCATGCAGATGGAGCGCGGGCTCGATACCGGGCCGATGCTGGCGACCGTGGAGACGGAGGTAAACGGCAAGACCGGCGGCGGCCTGACGGCGGAACTGGCGGAAAAGGGCGCGGCGCTGATGGTGGCGGTGCTCGCCGATATCGGCCGTTACCCGCCCGTCCCGCAGCCTGAAGAGGGCGTGACCTACGCGGCCAAGATCGACAAGGCCGAAGCACGGATCGATTTCGCGCAGGATGCCGCCGCGATCGAACGGCAGGTGCGCGCCTTCAACCCGGCGCCCGGCGCCTTTTTCGAGCATCAGGGCGAGCGCATCCGCGTGCTGGCCGCCGAAACCATCGATCGCGCAGGCGCGCCCGGCACCGTGCTGAACGATACGCTGCTGATCGCCTGTGGCAGCGGCGCGATCCGCCCCACGCAGGTGCAGCGCGCCGGGCGCGGAGCGATGGCGGCGGCGGAGCTGCTGCGCGGCTTTTCCATCCCGGCCGGCACGGTGCTGGCATGACGCGGTTTCGCCTGACGGTGGAATTTGATGGCCGCCCCTTCATGGGCTGGCAGCGCCAGTCGCACGGGCCGAGCGTGCAGCAGGCGATCGAGGAGGCGGTGGAGCGCATCACCGGCGAGGTTACGGGCGTCCACGCCGCCGGCCGCACCGATGCCGGCGTGCATGCGGAGGCGATGGCCGCCCATGTCGATATCGCCCGCCCCTTCCAGCCCTTCCGCCTGATGGAGGCGCTGAACGCCCATCTCCGCCCCAATCCGATCGCGATCCTGGCGGCCGAAACGGTGGCGGACGATTGGCATGCGCGCTTTTCCTGCATCGGCCGGCGCTATTCCTACCGCATCGTCAACCGCCGCGCGCCGCTGGCGCTGGATGCGGGCCGCGCCTGGCATGTGGCGGTGCCGCTGGACGCGGAGGCGATGCACGCCGCCGCGCAACGGCTGGTCGGCCGGCACGATTTCACCACCTTCCGATCGGTGCACTGCCAGTCGGACAGCCCGGTCAAGACCTTGGATCGGCTGAACGTTTCCCGATATGGCGACGATATCGAGATCGACGCCGCCGCCCGATCCTTCCTCCATCATCAGGTGCGGTCGATGGTCGGCTGCCTGATGCTGGTGGGCCGGGGCAAATGGACCGCCGACGATCTAAGCGACGCGCTGGAAGCCCGTGACCGCAACGCGCTCGGCCTGAACGCGCCGCCGGACGGCCTGTTCTTCATCGAGGCGAAATATCCGGAATAGGCGAAGGCCGCAGACTGCATGGCCCGTATTAAGGCGACACCCGGCCGCGCACCTGCTACCGCAAGCGGGCCTATTCCGGCACGCGCGCCAGTCGCGCAGGAGAACATCATGTCGCGCGCCATCAATCTCAACGCCTCCCCGGCGGAAGTCCAAGCCATGTGCGACCGCCACCATGCGCGCGTTACCGCCATCGAAAGCCTGCTTTCCGGCGGCACCAGGGTCGTGCTGGCGAATGGCGATGCCGCCGCCATCATCACCAAATCCTTCGGCAGCAAGGTCATCAAGGGCAATGTGAAGCGCGTTCCCCTTGCGCTCGCCGGCCAGTGGGTGGCGTGAAGCGCGCGGCCGGGCCGCCCCTTTCCTGACGCGCCTTCGCTCAATCCAGCGGATGCCGCCCTAGCCGACCATCATTTCAATGGCCGGCGGGTGGCCCAGGAAGGCCGAGGGGCTGGCAGTGGCCCCGTAGGCGCCGGCCATGAACACGGCGACGATATCGCCCACCTCCGCGCGGGGCAGCAGCACCTTTTCGGCAAGCCGATCCAGCGGGGTGCAGAGGCAGCCGACGATGCTCGCCACCTCGGCCGCTTCCTCCGTGAAGCGGCTGGCGATGGCCACCGGATAGTTGCGGCGGACGACCGTGCCGAAATTGCCCGACGCCGCGAGCTGGTGATGAAGCCCGCCATCGGTGACGAGGAAGACCTCGCCATGGCTGATCTTCCGGTCGACGATGCGGGTCAGATAGACGCCCGCCTCTCCCACCAGCCAGCGGCCAAGCTCGATCGCGAACGCGCTTTGGGCAAGCGCCGCCGGGCGATCGGCCAGCCTTTCGCCCAGCGCCGCACCGATGGTGTCGATATCGAGCGGCTTTTCCGTGGGGAAATAGGGAATGCCGAAACCGCCGCCGAGATTGACGAGCGGCGGTAGCGCGCCGACCTCCTCCGCCAGCCTTGCGGCGAGCGCGAGCGTGGCGGCCTGCGCCTCGATGATCGCGGCGGCATCCAGCGCCTGCGATCCGGCAAAGATGTGGAAGCCGCGCCAGTCCGCCCCGGCGGCGATCATGTCGCGGCAGAGCGCGGCCGCCTCCGCCTCGTCCACGCCGAAGGGCCGCGCACCGCCGCCCATGCGCATGCCCGATCCCTTGATCTCAAAATCGGGGTTCACCCGCACGGCGAGCTTCGGCCGGATGCCGAGCCGCCCGGCAATGGCGATGGCGCGCCAGCCTTCGGCGGCGGATTCCAGGTTCAGGGTGACGCCGGCGGCGATCGCGGCCTCGAGTTCCCGATCGCGCTTGCCGGGGCCGGCAAAGGAGACGTGATCGGCAGCCATGCCGCTGGCAAGCGCGACGCCCATCTCGCCCGCCGAAGCGACGTCGAGGCCGTCCACCAGCCCCGCGAAGGCGGCGACGACATCCGGGTTCGGATTGGCCTTCATCGCATAATGGATCGCGACCTCAGCGGGCAGCGCGGCCCGAAGCGCGGCAACGCGCGCGGCCATGATCGCGCGGTCATAGACGAAGAGCGGCGTATCCCCGGCCTCGGCGACCAGCGCGGAGACGGGATGGCCGCCCACGGCAAGCTCGCCACCGATCGCCCGGTAATCGGCCGGGATGGTTCCCATCGGCTTCATGCCGCAAGCTCCGCCTTCAGGCCGGCGCGATCGACCTTGCCATTGGCGTTGCGGGGAAGATCCGCCCGCCAGACGATCGCGCGCGGCTGCATGAAATTGGGGAGATCGCGCTTCAGCGCATCGCGCAGCGCCGCCTCCTGCGCGGGATCGCCCCTGAGGACGAGGAGGATCGCCTCGCCCAGCCGATCGTCCGCCACGCCGATGGCGACGGCTTCCGCCGCAAGCCCGGTGGCGATGGCGGCTTCCTCCACCTCCGTCGGGCTGACGCGGTTGCCGGACGTCTTGATCATCTCGTCATCGCGGCCGACGAAGTGGAGCAGCCCCTCCCCGTCCACCGCCACCGTATCGCCGGACCAGACGGCGGCGCCGCCATAAAGCGAATGGGAGGGCGCGGGGCGGAAGCGGTGCGCGGTCCGCTCCTCATCGCGCCAATAGCCTTGCGCCACCAGCGGGCCGGCATGGACCAGCTCGCCCGGCTCGCCGGCTTCGGTGGGGCTGCCGTCGGCGCGGACCACCATCACCTCGGCGAAGGGAATGGCGCGGCCAATGGATTCCGGGTGGGCATCGACCAGGGCGGGATCGAGATAGGTGGAACGGAACGCCTCCGTCAGCCCATACATCGAATAGAGATCGGCATTGGGGAAGAGCGCGCGCAGACGGCGGATCAGCGGCACCGGCAGGCGGCCGCCCGAATTGGTCAGGCGGCGCAGGCGGGCGGCGGTTTCGGCCGGCCAGTCCGCCTCGGCAAGCTGCACCCACAAGGGCGGCACGCCGGCCAGCGTGGTGATGGCGTGGCGTTCCACCGCGCGGATCACATCGCGCGCGGTGAGGTAATCGAGCGGGTGGACGCAGCCCCCCGCCGCCCAGGTGGAAAGCAGCTGGTTCTGGCCGTAATCGAAGCTGAAGGGCAGCACGGCGAGCGTGCGGTCATCCGGCCCAAGCCGCAGATAATGCGCGACGGAAACGGCGCCCAGCCACAGATTGGCGTGGCTCAGCATCACCCCCTTGGGCCGGCCGGTGGAGCCGGAGGTATAGAGGATGGCGGCCAGACCGGCCGGATCGGCCGAGGACGGCGGCAGGCCGGACTGGGCGGCGAGCGTGGCGGCGCCGGCCTCGTCCTCGATCAGCAGCGCGCAATCGGCGGGGCGGTCCCCCGGCTCCAGCGTCGCGACGCGGCTGGGGCCGGCGATCAGCAGCGCGGCCCCGCTATCGGCGAGGATGTGGGCAAGCTGGGCGCGCTTCAGCAGCGGGTTGACGGGGACGTGAACGAAGCCGGCCCGCGCGCAGGCCAGCGGCAGCAGGCTCGCCAGCCGCGTCTTCGCCAGCCATGAGGCGACGCGCGCGCCGGGGGCGAGACCGCGATCGGCCAGCGCGCGGGCCAGCGCGCCCACCGCGCGATCGAGCCCCGTATAATCCAGCGCGCCAGCCCGATCGACCAGCGCCAGCGCACCGGCCGCGCCCATCAGCGGCAGATGATCGAGCGGGCGGGGATCGGGATTGGGATCGGTCGCGGGCACCCCTCATGCTCCTTCGCGCTGATGCTGGGCCGGAGGCGATAGCGCGCCCACGGCCCGGTGGAAACCCGGCCGATGCTTGTCCCGCGCGTGCGAAGCGGCTAGGCGACCGCCGTTCGGGTTCGCCAGAAGACGAGGAATTAGATGGTCGGCGATGGGATCGATGTCGAAACGGCGGTTCGCGGCGTGCTGGGCGACGTGCTCGGGCTGGGCGATGCGCGCACGGCCGCGCTCGAACCCGGAACACCGCTGTTCGGCGCCATGCCGGAACTCGATTCGATGGCGGTGGCCGGCCTGCTGACGGAGCTGGAGGACCGGCTGGGCATCATCATCGACGATGACGAGGTGGATGGCGAGCTGCTGGAAAGCTTCGGCGCGCTGGTGGCCTTCGCCAAGGCCAAGGTGGCGAAGGCGGCCTGAGGCCGCCTCCCCCCATATCCTCAGGCCGCGGCCGTGGCCTTCGCCTCGAAATCGGCATGGGCCAGGAAGCGTTCCGCATCCAGCGCCGCCATGCAGCCCGTGCCCGCCGCCGTCACCGCCTGGCGATAGACCTTGTCCATCACGTCGCCGCAGGCGAACACCCCGGCCACGCTGGTCCGCGTGCTGCCCGGCTCCACCGCGATATAGCCGTCGCTGTCGAGCGCGATATGGCCGCGGAAGAGATCGGTGGCCGGCGAATGGCCGATCGCGACGAAGCCGCCGTCGACATCGAGGCTGCTGACCTCACCCGTCACCGTATCGCGCAGCGAGAGCGCGACGAGGCCCTCGGGATCGCCGCCGCCCACGAACTCCGCGACTTCCTTGTTCCACAGCACCTTGATGCGCGGATGGGCGAAAAGGCGGTCCTGGAGAATCTTTTCCGCGCGCAGCGAATCGCGGCGGTGGATCAGCGTCACGTCCGGGCTGTGGTTGGTCATGTAGATCGCTTCCTCGACCGCGGTGTTGCCGCCGCCGATCACCGCGACCTTCTTGCCGCGATAGAAGAAGCCGTCGCAGGTGGCGCAGGCGGAAACGCCCTTGCCCTGCAGCTTCAGCTCGCTGGGCAGGCCCAGCCAGCGCGCCTGGGCGCCGGTGGCGATCACCACCGTATCGCCTTCATAGACGGTGCCGCTGTCGCCGATGAGGCGGAAGGGGCGCTTCGAGAAATCGACCTCGACGATCGTGTCCCACATCATCCGCGCGCCGACATGCTCGGCCTGGCGCTGCATCTGCTCCATCAGCCACGGGCCCTGGATGACGTCCGCGAAGCCCGGATAATTCTCCACATCGGTGGTGATGGTCAGCTGGCCGCCCGGCTGGATGCCCTGCAGCACGATCGGCGCCATCCCGGCGCGCGCGGCATAGATCGCCGCCGAAAGGCCGGCCGGCCCCGAACCGAGGATGAGCATGCGGGTGGAATGGGTCGCGGTCATGGATCGCCTTTGCTCGTGAATCTCAATATCTCGCGCCCGAGATAGGGCGTGGGGGGGCCACACCGCAAGGAATGGAAATTCTCGCGGCCCGGAAAGGCTGGCTCGGGCGCCGGCCGGAAAACATCGCTGGAAGGAGGAAGGAAGCGTGGTGGGCGCGACAGGGATTGAACCTGTGACCCCACCCGTGTGAAGGGTGTGCTCTACCGCTGAGCTACGCGCCCACGCTTCGCTTGAGGCCGATCATCGGGGCCAGCGGGGCTGGCGATCGGCGTTGCGGGGAGGCGCTTAGGCGGTCGCCGCGGACTTGTCCAGCCCCATCGGCGAGATATCCCCAGATCAACGCGACATCGCGCGCGATTGCGGAGAAGCGGCCGGCCCGATCCCCACCGGGCCGGCCCCGATCCTTAGTTGACCGCGTCCTTGAGGCCCTTGCCCGCCTTGAACTTCGGCTGGCTGGACGCCTTGATCTTCATCGGCTCGCCGGTGCGCGGGTTGCGGCCGGTGGATGCCTTGCGCTTGGAGACCGAGAAGGTGCCGAAGCCGACGAGGCGAACCTCATCCCCCTTCTTGAGCGCGCCGCTGATCGTATCGAAAACCCCTTCCACGGCCTTCGAAGCGTCGTTCTTGCTGAGGCCTGTCGCCTCGGCGACCGACGCGATCAGTTCTTGCTTGTTCATGCCCGAGGAACCCCCTTGAATAAGGTGCGATTATTTGAGTCGCGGCCAAGGCCGGGCGCGCATCTAAGAACAGCGCCGATAGGCGTGTCAAAAGGAAAGCGCGCCTAAATAGCGGGTTTTTCGAGGTTCGGGCCGATTTGGCGCGGCTCGATTCGGTGCCGGAGCGAAAAAAGAAAGGCGACGACCCGGTAAAAACCGGATCGCCGCCCCTCGTTCGCCTTGGCGAATCAGTGGTGAATCGCAGCCCCGGCCTCGCCGGCAAGATGCGGCACGGGCGGCGCGGCCAGATCGTCCGCTTCCGTCCAGTCGATCGGCGAAACCGGCTGGGCCAGCGCCAGGGCCAGCACCTCATCGACATGCTTGACCGGCGTGATCTTCAGCCCTTCGCGGATATTGGCGGGGATTTCCGCCAGATCCTTCTCATTCTCCTGCGGGATCATCACGTGGGTGATGCCGCCGCGCAGCGCCGCCAGCAGCTTTTCCTTGAGGCCGCCGATCGGCAGCACCCGGCCGCGCAGCGTGACTTCGCCCGTCATCGCCACCTCGCGCCGCACCGGAATGCCGGTGAGCGTGGAGACGATCGCGGTGACGATGCCGATGCCGGCGGAAGGGCCGTCCTTGGGCACCGCGCCCTCGGGCAGGTGGATATGCACGTCCTTGCGGCCGAACAGGCTGGGCTTGATGCCATAAGCCGGCGCGCGGGCCTTTACGAAGGAGAAGGCGGCCTGCACGGATTCCTTCATCACGTCGCCCAGCTTGCCGGTGGTGGCGATGGCGCCCTTGCCCGGCACGGTGACGGCCTCGATCGTCAGCAGCTCGCCGCCGACCTCCGTCCAGGCGAGGCCGGTGACGGCGCCGATCTGGTCCTCCTCCTCGCCCACGCCGAAGCGGAACTTGCGGACGCCGGCGAACTCGGAAAGATTTTCGGGCGTGATCTCGACCGTTTCGGCCTTGCCTTCGAGGATGCGGCGCAGCGCCTTGCGGGCGAGCTTCGCGATCTCCCGCTCCAGCGTGCGGACGCCGGCTTCGCGGGTATAATAGCGGATCAGGTCGCGCAGGCCGGCGTCGGTGAGGATGAACTCACCGGCCTTCAGCCCGTGCGCCTCGATCTGCTTGGCGATCAGGTGCGCCTTCGCGATCTCGACCTTCTCGTCCTCGGTATAGCCTTCGAGCCGGATGATCTCCATGCGGTCGAGCAGCGGCTGCGGCAGGTTCAGCGAGTTGGCGGTGGTGACGAACATCACGTCCGACAGGTCGACATCGACCTCCAGATAATGATCCTGGAACTTGCTGTTCTGTTCGGGGTCGAGCACCTCCAGCAGCGCGGACGCGGGATCGCCCCGAAAATCCTGGCCGAGCTTGTCGATCTCGTCGAGCAGGAAGAGCGGGTTGGACGTGCCCGCCTTCTTGAGGTTGGTGACGACCTTGCCCGGCAGCGAGCCGATATAGGTGCGGCGATGGCCGCGGATCTCGGCCTCGTCGCGCACGCCGCCCAGCGACTGGCGCACGAATTCGCGCCCCGTCGCCTTGGCGATCGAGCGGCCGAGCGAGGTCTTGCCCACGCCGGGCGGGCCGACGAGGCACAGGATCGGCCCTTTCAGCTTGTTGGTGCGCGCCTGGACCGCGAGATATTCGACGATCCGCTCCTTCACCTTCTCCAGCCCGTAATGATCGGCATCAAGCACGGCCTGGGCGACGGCGATATCCTTCTTGAGCTTCGACTTCTTGCCCCAGGGCAGGCCGAGCAGCACATCCAGATAATTGCGGACGACGGTCGCTTCGGCCGACATCGGCGCCATGGTGCGCAGCTTCTTCAGCTCCGCATTCGCCTTTGCGCGGGCCTCCTTCGAAAGCTTGAGCTTGGTGATCTTCTGCGCCAGCTCGGCCAGCTCGTCGCCGCCCTCGCCTTCCTCGGCATTGCCCAGCTCGCGCTGGATCGCCTTGAGCTGCTCGTTCAGATAATATTCGCGCTGGGTCTTCTCCATCTGCCGCTTCACGCGGCTGCGGATCTTCTTTTCCACCTGGAGGACGCCCAGCTCGCCTTCCATGAAGGCGAAGGCCATTTCGAGCCGCTTGGCGGGATCGAGCTCGACGAGCAGGGTCTGCTTGTCGGCGACCTTGATGTTGATGTTGGACGACACCGCATCGGCCAGCCGCGCCGGATCCTCGATCTGGCTGAGCTGGACGGCGGTTTCGGCCGGCATCTTCTTGTTGAGCTTCGCGTAATTTTCGAACTGCTCGACCACCGAGCGCATCAGCGCCGCGATCTCGTCACCCTCGGCCGGCTGATCGTCGATCAGGTCCACCGAGGCGGTCAGATGATCGCCGTCGGCATCGAGCGTGGCGAGCGCCGCGCGCTGGCGTCCCTCCACCAGCACGCGCACGGTGCCGTCGGGCAGCTTCAGGAGCTGGAGAACGGTGGCGACGACGCCGATATCGTAGAGCGCGTCGCGATCGGGATCATCCTCGGACGGATCGAGCTGGGCGACCAGGAAGATCGCCTTGTCCGCCGCCATCGCGCTTTCCAGCGCGGCCACCGATTTGTCGCGCCCCACGAAGAGCGGAACGATCATCTGCGGGAACACGACGATGTCGCGCAGCGGCAGGACGGGGAGGATTTCGGTCATGCAAACTCCGATGCGGGGCGGAAAGGTCGAGGCCGCCCGCGTGATTCCTTGGTCACTTATCTGTTATATATATGGGCGCGGCACCGTCCCGCATCAACGGGCGCACGGAATCCTCTTCATATCGGATCTGAAACAAAATCCTTCCGCGGCAATAATCTCCTTGCGTCGCAGCGTCTTGGTGCGGGGAAGGCGGCGACGCCCTCCCCCGCCCGCCTCAGTGCCGCGTCTGCGTCATCCGATCGACCCAGGCGATGCCCAGCGCGGAGAGGATGAAGGCCATGTGGATGATCGCCTGCCACATCACGCCTGTCTCCGTGACGCGCGCGCCGGGCATGCCGATGGCGCTCGCCTCGATGAAGGTCCGCAGCAGATGGATCGAGGAGATGCCGATGATCGCCATGGCGAGCTTGACCTTCAGCACGCCCGAATTGACGTGGCTCAGCCATTCGGGGTTGTCCGGGTGCCGTTCCAGCCGCAGCCGCGAGACGAAGGTTTCATAACCGCCGACGATCACCATCACCAGCAGGTTGGATATCATCACCACGTCGATCAGGCCGAGCACGACGAGCATGATCTGCTGCTCCCCGAAATCGGCGGCGTGGGTGACGAGGTGCCACAACTCCTTGAGGAACAGGAAGACATAGACGCATTGCGCGACGATCAGCCCGACATAGAGCGGAAGCTGCAGCCAGCGCGACGAGAAGATCAGCAACGGCAGCGGCCGGAGCCGCGCGGGGGTTTCGATCTGGGGCGTGGGATCGGGAAGACTGGCCATCGGTCCTTGGAAACATGGTTGACGGGATGGACACCCTGTAGAGACCATCCGCGCCGGTTTCTGTTTCAAAGCTTTGCGGGCCGAAGTTGGCGTGCGTCCTTTTCCGTCACCCCAGCGCAAGCTGGGGTCTCAGGATGCAAGTCCGATGTCATCCGCCAGATCATGCCAGCATGGATTGACCTTCTCGATAAGCGCCACCTTCCAGGCACGCTTCCATGCCTTGAGCGCCTTCTCACGCGCGATCGCTTCCTCGATCGAGGAATGTGGCTCGGCAAGTACGAGCCTCTGCAGATTGTAGCGCCGGCAAAAGGCCGATCCCAGGCCTTCGCGATGCTGCGCCACTCGTGCCGCCAGATGCGCGGTTACACCGATATACAGCACGCCGCGCGGCTTGTTGGTCATGATATAGGTCCAGCCGCCGCGCTCCATGATCGGAATCTAGCGGCAACCTCATGAGATGCCAGCCTGCGCTGGCATGACGAAGAAAGAGAACGGAGCGTCTCCGCCCCTACCGTTCCGGGCGCAGGCGATCGTCGGCCAGGTCGCTGAACTTGGTGAACTTGCTCTCGAACTTCAGCGTCACGGTCGCGGTGGCGCCGTGGCGGTTCTTGGCGATGACAAGCTCGGCCAGGCCGTGGGCATCGGCCATCCGCTTCTGCCAGGTATCGAAGGCGGAGACCGCGCCGGCATCGTCGCCGGCATCGACCGAGGCTTCCTTCGGTTTCTCGAAATTGATGTAATATTCCTCGCGATAGACGAACCAGACGATATCGGCGTCCTGCTCGATCGATCCGGATTCGCGCAGGTCCGAAAGCTGCGGCCGCTTGTTCTCGCGGCTTTCGACCGCGCGGCTGAGCTGGGAGAGCGCGATCACCGGAACGTGCAGTTCCTTGGCGAGCTGCTTGAGGCCGCGGCTGATTTCCGAAATTTCCTGCACGCGGTTGCCGTCGCGCGAATTGCCGGAGCCCTGGAGGAGCTGGAGATAGTCGACCACGATCAGGTCGATGCCGCGCTGGCGCTTCAGCCGGCGGGCGCGGGTGCGCAGCGCCGCGATGGTGAGGCCGGGCGTGTCGTCGATATAGAGCGGCAGATTCTCCAGCTCCGCCGCCGCGCGGGCGAGGTTGCGGAAATCCTGGTGGCTGATGTCGCCCATGCGCAGCTTCTGCGAGCTGATCTCCGCCTGTTCGGACAGGATACGGGTGGCGAGCTGGTCCGCCGACATTTCGAGGCTGAAGAAGGCGACGCCGGCGCCCACCGACCTGGCATCGGGAATGCCGTCCTCCCGGTCGCGCACGCGGCGTATCGCGGCGCTGAAGGCGATGTTGGTGGCGAGCGAGGTCTTGCCCATGCCGGGGCGGCCGGCGAGGATGATGAGGTCCGAACGGTGGAGGCCGCCGATCCGGCTGTTCACGCTGTCGAGGCCGGTGGTGATGCCGGAGACATGGCCGCCCGAATTGAGCGCGCGCTCGGCATTTTCGACCGCCAGCTTGGTGGCCTGGCCGAAGCTCTTGACGCTGCCCTGCTCGCCGCCTTCCTCCGCCACGCGGTAGAGCGCGACCTCGGCCGCCTCGATCTGGCTCTTGGGATCGACCGACTCGCTGGTGTCGAGCGCGTTTTCCACCATGTTGCGGCCGACGCCGATCAGTTCGCGCAGCAGCGCGAGATCGTAGATCTGGGTCGCGAAATCGCGCGCGCCGATCAGCGCGGCGCCGCTGCCGGTCAATTGCGCGAGATAGCCGGGGCCGCCCAGCTCGCGCATCGCCTCGTCCCCTTCGAACATCGGGCGGAGCGTGACGGGGTTGGCGACCATGTTGCGATCGACCAGCTTGAGGATCGCATCATAGACGCGGCCATGAACGGGTTCGAAGAAATGATCCGAACGCAGGCGGACCTGCACGTCCTCGCACAGGCGGTTATCGATCATCAGCGCGCCGAGGAGGGCGGCTTCCGCCTCCACGTTGCGCGGCAATTCGGCGGCATCCGCGGAAGCCGCGGGCATCAATCGGACAGGTTCGGCCATGGCGCGCATCATCGCCGATGCGGGCCGCCGCGACAATCGGAAAGGCGAGTCCCTCCCGCGAAATGCGGACGAACCTCAACCTTGCAATGCCTATGGCATGGCAGGATAATATAAGCATGACTACGAATAGCCCCGACATGCCGGCCAATGTCCCCGAAAGCATCGGATTGCTGCTGCACGATACGGCGCGCGCCTTCCGCTACCGCTTCGACGCGCGGGCGCGCGGGCTGGGGGTGACGCGCCAGCAATGGCGCGCCTTGTTCCACATCTCCCGCAACGAAGGGCTGAACCAAGCCGAACTGGCCGACCGGCTGGAGGTGGAGCGGATCACGCTCTGCCGCATGGTCGACCGGCTGGCCGAGGCCGGGCTGGTCGAACGCCGCGCCGATCCGCGCGACCGGCGGGTATGGCGGCTCCATCTGCTGCCCGCCGCCCATGCCATCGTCGATCGGCTGGAGGCGCTGGGCAAGGAAGTGGAAGGCGAGGTTCTGGCCACATTGACGAAGGATGAGCGAAACCAGCTGGTTGACAGCCTGGAACGGCTCCGCGAGGCGCTGCGCGAGAAAGACGGGCGCCCCGGCGACGCGCGAAAGCAGGTAGCATGAACGACATGACATCGATCAAGGCGGACGGCGCGGCCGAGGTGGCGGGCAAGGCCCGGTCGCGCTGGCGGTGGCCGCTGATGCTTTCCGTTCCGGCGGTGATCCTGGCCGGCGGCGGCTGGCTGTGGGCGACGAGCGGGCGGAGCGTTTCGACCGACAACGCCCAGGTGGGCGCCGACATCATCAGCATATCGCCGGAGGTGGGCGGCCGGATCGTCGAGGTGGCGGTGCGCGAGAATCAGCGGGTGAAGAAAGGCGACCTGCTGTTCCGCATCGATCCCGAACCCTATCGCATCGCGCTGGCCCAGGCGGAGGCGGACGTGGGCAATGCCCGCATCCAGGTGAACGAGATGTCGAGCACCTTCGTCTCCAAGGAGGCGGATATCGGGGCGATGGCATCGGACGTGCAGCTCGCCCAGGAGAATTTCGCGCGGCAGAAGGACCTGCTGGACAAGGGCTTCACCACCCGCGCCGCCTATGACGCGGCACGCGCGGCGCTGGCATCGGCCGAGGCGAAGCGCGCGGTGGCGTCCGCCGACGCCAATGCCGCCCGCGCCAAGCTGGGCACCGCCGGCGCCGGCCTGCATCCGCAGATCGCCGCCGCCATCGCCGCGCGCGACAAGGCCGCGCTGGACCTCGCCCGCACCGAGATCCGCGCGCCGGCCGACGGCGTGATCGTGCAGGTGGACAAGCTGCAGCCCGGCTCGATGGCGATCGCGTCGCTGACCAGCGCGACGCTGGTGGCGGGCGGCAATTACTGGGTGGACGCCAATTTCAAGGAAACCCAGCTCGCCCATGTCCGCGTCGGCCAGAAGGCGGAGATCGCCTTCGACGCGATGGACGGCAAGGCGTGCGCCGCCCATGTCGCCAGCATCGGATCGGGCACGGGATCGCAATTCTCGATGCTGCCGGCACAGAATGCCACCGGCAATTGGGTGAAGGTCACCCAGCGCGTGCCCGTGCGGCTGAAGCTGGACTGCACCCCCGATCGCCCGCTGGTGGCGGGATCGAGCGCGGACGTCACCGTCCACGTGCGGAGCTGAGGGGCAGGGAGGCCCGCCTCCCCTCCTCCGCCCTTTGCGATTCGCCGGCCGCTCGGATAACAGCGGGCGGGACACCTATGGCCGATCCGCGCATCATCGCCGTCGATCTCGACGACAAGACGATCATCTGGCGCAATGCCGATGTCGAGCAGGAACGGCGGATCGCGATCTTCGATCTGTTGGAGGGCAATCATTTCCATCCCCAGCGGGATTATCCGCAAGGCTATGCCGGCCCCTACCGCATCCGCCTGCGGGTGGAGGAAGGGCGGCTGGCGATCGACATTTCGAGCGCGGACGGCCAGCTCCTGGAAACGCTGATCCTGGGGCTTGCGCGGTTCCGCCGGCCCATCAAGGATTATTTCGCGATCTGCGACAGTTACTACCAGGCGATCCGCCAGGCCACGCCCCAGCAGATCGAGACGGTGGACATGGCGCGGCGGGGCATCCACAACGAGGCGGCGGATCTGCTGATGGAACGTTTGCGGGGGAAGATCGACGTGGATTTCGATACGGCGCGGCGCCTGTTCACGCTGATCTGCGTGCTGCATATCCGGGGTTGAGGACGAAACGTGGCTGAAGTGGACCTGGGCGACGTCGCCGGCGCCGTGCTGATCGATACCGCGCGCGAGGCGGCCCGCAACGCGCACGCGCCTTATTCGCGCTTCGGCGTGGGCGCGGCGCTGCTGCTGGAGGATGGCGCAATCATCCCCGGCACCAATTTCGAAAATGCCAGCTACGGCCTGTCGCTCTGCGCGGAAACGGTGGCGCTGGCGGCCGCCAACGTCGCCGGGCGGCTGCGCGACGTGGTGGCGATCGGCATCGTCGGCGGGCGGATCACGCCCGGCGGGCTCGCAGGGGCCGATCCGGTGCGCCCCTGCGGCCGCTGCCGCCAGATATTGAACGAGGCCGCGCAGATGGGCGGCCGCGACATCGTGATCCATTGCGCTTCGGGCGATGGCGGCGCGGTGGAGCGCCACCTCCTGTCCGAACTCCTGCCCTTCGCCTTCGGGCCCGACGATCTGGGATTGAGCTGATGTCCATCATGTCCGACAAGTGGATCCGCGAGCGCGCGCTGGCGGACGGGATGATCGAACCCTTCGTCGAAGCGCAGCGGCGCGACGGCTGCATCAGCTACGGCCTGTCCTCCTACGGCTATGACGCGCGCGTGGCGGACGAGTTCAAGATCTTCACCAACGTCGATTCGGCGACGGTGGACCCCAAGGATTTCGCCGCCAACAGCTTCGTCGATCGCAAGACGGACTGCTGCATCATCCCGCCCAACAGCTTCGCGCTGGCCCGCACGGTGGAATATTTCCGCGTGCCGCGCGACGTGCTGGTGATCTGCCTCGGCAAGTCGACCTATGCCCGCTGCGGCATCATCGTGAACGTGACGCCGCTGGAACCCGGCTGGGAAGGCCATGTGACGCTGGAATTTTCCAACACCACGCCGCTGCCTGCCAAGGTCTATGCCAATGAAGGCGCGTGCCAGTTCCTGTTCCTGCAGGGCAATGAGCCGTGCGAGACGAGCTATGCCGACCGCGCCGGCAAATATATGGGCCAGCGCGGCGTCACCCTGCCCCGGCTCTGAGCCGGTCGCGCGGCCGCCCCGCTAAAGCGCCGGTGCGGCGGCGCCCGCCGTTTCGCGGCTGGCAAGGCCCCGCCTGCCCATTTCGCGCGGCAGGAAACGCACGCGCTTGTTGCCGAAATCCACCGACACCCGCTCGAACGAACGAAGCAGGTCCATCCCCAGCAGCATCGCCGGCTTGTTGGACAGGCCGAACATCTTGAAGGGATGGGCCTCCGTCCAGGCGATCGAGAGATTCTCCACGCGCAGGCCGCCGATCCGCATCTTGGGCAGCTGGCCCATCTCCGCTTGCAGCGAACGGCCGGCGACATCCACCAAAGTCACGACCTGCACCGAACCCTGCTTGCCCTTGCTCGCCAGCTTCCGGCGCAGCGCATTATTGCCGATCGAAACCTGCGCGCCGGAATCGAGGATGACGCTCACCTTCTCCCCGTCGATATCGGCATCGACCAGGATCAGCTGGCCATATTTGCGCCGCGCCTTGACGACGATCGTATCGGGATCGGCCGGCTCCTCCCGCACCACGCGCGAGGGGTAGATCTTCATGTTGCCGGCGATGAAATCCATCTCCACCCGCTGGTTGACGAGGCCGTCGACGCCCAGCAGGCCCGACACGCCGAGATGCTGATCGGCCAGCACCGGCGCCGTCACCCCCTTCACTTCCAGCTCACCGACCTGGAGGGTGGATATCTTCGCCGTGCCGATCCGGTTCTCGCCGCCCATGCTGTGCATCAGGGCGCCGGCGCCCTTGGGCAGATCGAGCCGGTCGGACAGGCTGCGCGCCACCACGGTGCGATCGGAACCGGTATCGACCGCGAAATGATAGGGCCCACTGCCGTTGATATAGACGCCCACCGTCATCCGCTCTGCGGTATCGAGCGCCGTCACCAGCGTCTGCACCTCCTGCGAATCCAGGGCAGGCGCCGAGCTGACGACGGACGGCACCGACGCCACGGGCGGCTGCACCGCCGAACCGGCCGCGACCGAGGCGATCACGCCCGCGAATATGGTATCGAGAAGCATCCCCACGGCCTCCGATGGTGTAATAGTCGATTATAACACGCGGGCATGCGCAACAGAAGCGTGACGGCCATCCGCAAAACGGGCATGATCGCCGTAACTTGGCGCGTTTTCGAGGAGAGAGGGATGAAATCCGCCCTGCCTGTCCGGTCCCTCCTGCTGGCGGCGGCGTTGCCGCTCGCCGCCGGGGCGTGCCAGATGACGGTTCCGTTCAACACCGCGCCCGGCCACGCGGGCGCCAGGGTGGAGCCGAGCAGGCTGGTGCTGCTGGAAGGGATCGCCGTCTATCGCCAGCGCATAGCCCTGCCGCCCGATGCCGTGCTGGTCGTCCGCATCGAGGACGTCTCCCTCGCCGATGCTCCGTCCACGCTGATCGCGGAGGCGCGGCTGCCCACCGAAGGCCGGCAGGTGCCGCTGCCCTATGAGGTGCAATATGATCCCGCCCGCATCCTGCCGGGCCATCGCATCGCCGTGCACGGCCGGATCGAGGACGGCGCCGGCAAGCTGCTGTGGATCACCGACACCTTTATCCCGCTACCGGCCGAGGGCGGGCGCGCGGATCTGCCGCTGGTGCAGGTCGGCGGCTGACGGCGGAACATGGCCGCAGCTCGCGCCCGGAAAGCGTCGTCATCTCCCTCCCCGAACACCGATGCGAGCGCCCCCGCCGCGCCGCCAACCCCAAGGCAAAACCCAACGCGAACGCTTGCCGATAAGCCCATTCTTGTGCGAGATGCGCCCCAACAATGATCGGAGGATGCGCATGTCGGCAATGAGCTTTGACGAAACCAGCCGGATATTGGACGATGCGGGCGGCGCGCTCCATTATCATGAAGCGGGTTCGGGCGAGGTGCTGCTGCTGCTCCACGGTTCGGGGCCGGGCGTGACCGGCTGGGCCAATTTCGGCCGCAACCTGCCCTTCTTCGCCGAACGTTTCCGCACCATCATCCTCGACCTGCCGGGCTACGGCAAGAGCGCGCCGGTGGATGGCCTGCCGGTGCCGGCGGCGGTGGATGCGGTGCGCCGCTTCCTCGACGGCATGGGAATCGAGAAAGCCCATATCCTCGGCAACAGCTATGGCGGGATCGTCGGCGGGCAGTTCGCCGCCGCCTATCCCGATCGCGTGCGGCGCTTCGTCACCATCGGCGGCATCGGCGTATGGATCCTCAGCACCTTCCCCGCGGAAGGGCTGACCCGGCTCGTGGACTTCGTGGAGCAGCCCTCGCGCGAACGGCTGGTGCAGTGGCTGGAATCGATGGTGTTCGACAAGTCGATCCTGACCGAGGAACTGATGGAGATGCGCTGGAAATCGGCCACCGATCCGGTGACGATGGAAACCAGCAAGAAGATGTATACCCGCCAGGCGCTGGAGGCGATCGCGGCCTTCAACCGCGGCCCGGATGCGGCGCAGGGCTTCGCCTATCTGCCGAAGATCAAGGCGCCGACGCTGATCGCCTGGGGCCGCGACGACCGGGTGAACCCGCTGGACGGCGCCCTTGTGCCGATGCGCCTGATCCCCAACGCCGAACTCCACGTCTTCCCGAATTGCGGCCACTGGGCGATGATCGAGCGCAAGGCCGAATTCGAAAATGTCGTGATGGCCTTCCTGACGCGGGACTGACCACGCACGAAGGCCCACGCGCGAAGGCGCGGCCACCCTCCCCTCCCCGCCAGGGGAGGGGCCGGGGTGGGCACGGAGCGGTGGGCTCGACATCGATCGGCGCAGCCCGGCACGCCATCCGAAATCCGTTAGCTTCGCAAACCCTGCGGAACCCGCTTCAGAACCCCGCCCCCGGCTGGCGAAGCAGTTCCACCTCCTCCGGTGTCGATGCCCGCCCCAGCGCGGCGTTGCGGCCGGGAAAACGGCCGAAGCGGGCGATCTGCGCGCAATGGCGGCGGGCGAAATCGGCGGTATTATCGCCCAGCCGGTCGAACAGCGGCAGGCCGCGCAGCTGATCGTCCAGCCGCTCGCAATGCATCAGCGGCATGTAGAGGAAATGGCGCTCGTCGTCCGACATCGCCTTGTCCCAGCCCTTGGCGATCGCCTCGCCGGTCAGCGCGCGGGCCAGCGGATCGTTGGCGAAGGCATCCGCCCTCCCCCGCCTTATGTTGCGCGAAAACTGGTCCAGCAGGATCACCGCCGCCAGCAGCGTGCGCGGATGGCCGCGCCAGCCTGCGCCATGGCAGGCCGCCACCGCATCGATCAGCACGCCGAACCGGCCGGCAATCTCTGCATCCAGGGCGTCATCCCTGGCGAAACGCTTGTCCGGCGGCGTATCCGCCAGCCAGAAGGCGAGCACGGCATCCGCCTGCTCCCAGATCGCCTCTTTATGGACTTCCGCCGCCTGCGGCCCTAGATCGCGCGCCATGTCCCTTCGCTTCCACAAGATGCATGGCCTCGGCAATGATTTTGTCGTCGTCGATGCGCGCACCGATCCCGTCGCCATCGATGCGGATCGCGCCCGCGCCATCGCCGATCGCCATACCGGCATCGGCTGCGATCAGATCATCCTGATCGGCCCCGGCAGCGATACCGATGTCTCGATGCGCATCTGGAACGCCGACGGGTCGGAAGTGGCCGCCTGCGGCAACGCCACCCGCTGCGTGCCCGTGCTGGTGGGCCGCGACGTTTCGATCCGCACCGCCGCCGGCATCCTTCACGCCGCGCTGGAAGGCGATGGCGCGACCGTGGACATGGGCAAGCCCAGCTTCGACTGGAACGCGATCCCGCTCGCTTATGCCATGGACACCCGCGCCCTGCCACTGGCCTGGGGGGAACTGGCCAATCCCGTCGCCGTCAATGTCGGCAACCCGCATGTCGTGTTCTTCGTGCCGGACGTGCATGCCGTGCCGCTGGAGACGCTGGGGCCGGACATCGAATATGATCTCGTCTTTCCCGAACGGATCAACGTCAACATCGCCCACGTCCTCGCGCCCGATCATCTCGTGATGCGGACATGGGAACGCGGCGCCGGGCTGACGCGCGCCTGCGGCACCGGGGCCTGCGCCACCTTCGCGGCCGGGCGGCTGCTCGATCTGCTAGCCCCGTCCGCACGGCTCGACCTGCCGGGCGGCAGCCTGCGGCTGGCCGAAAGCGGGGACGGCCATCTGCTGATGAGCGGGCCGGCCACCCACGTCTTCACCGGCGAGGCCAGCCTTTGAGCGGACCGGAGCTCATCACCCTCGGCTGCCGGCTGAACATCGCCGAGAGCGAGGCGATGCGCGCGCTGGCCGGCGACGGCGAGGATGTGGTGATCGTCAACAGCTGCGCGGTGACGGCGGAGGCGGTGCGCGAGACCCGCAAGGCCATCCGCCGCGCCAGCCGTGCCCGGCCCGAGGCGCGGATCATCGTCACCGGCTGCGCCGCCCAGATCGATCCTGCGAGCTTCGCCGCCATGCCGGAAGTCGCCCGCGTGGTCGGCAATGCGGACAAGCTGAACCCCGCGAGTTTCGCGCCATCGGCCGCCGGCGGCGACACGATCGTCTCCGACATCTTCGCCGTGCGGCAGACCGCCCCGCACATGGCCGCCGCCTTCGCCGAGCACGCCCGCGCCTTCGTCGAGGTGCAGAATGGCTGCGACCATCGCTGCACCTTCTGCATCATCCCCTATGGCCGGGGAAACAGCCGATCCCTGCCCGCCGGGCTGGTGATCGACCGGATCAAGGCACTGGCGGACGCCGGCCATCGCGAGGTGGTGCTGACCGGCGTCGACCTCACCAGCTATGGCCCCGACCTGCCCGGCGCACCGACCCTGGGCATGCTGGTGGAGCGCATCCTCGTCCATGTGCCCGCGCTGGAGCGGCTGCGGCTCTCCTCGCTCGATTCGGTGGAGATCGACGACCGGCTGTTCGATCTGCTGACCGGAGAGGCGCGGATCATGCCGCACCTCCACCTTTCGCTCCAGGCCGGCGACGACATGATCCTGAAACGGATGAAGCGCCGCCACAGCCGCGCGCAGGCGATCGCCATCATCGAGCGGCTGAAGGCGAAGCGGCCGGAAATCGCGATCGGCGCGGACCTGATCGCCGGCTTCCCCACCGAGGACGAGGCGATGGCCGCCAACACGCTGGCGCTGATCGACGATTGCGACGTGGTGTTCGGCCACATCTTCCCTTTCTCCCCGCGCGAGGGGACGCCCGCCGCGCGCATGCCGCAGATCGATCGCGCCACGATCCGCACGCGGGCGGCCCGGCTGCGCGAGGCGGCCGACCGGCGGCGCGCGGGGTGGCTGCAAGGCCTGGTCGGCACGCGGCAGCGCCTGCTGGTGGAGCGCGACGGCCGGACCGGCCATGCCGAGAATTTCGCGCGCATGAAGCTCGCCAACCCGGCCGAGCCCGGCGCCATCCTTCCCGTCCGCGCCCTCGCGCGCGAGCATGACACGCTGATCGCGGAACCCGCATGACCGACACACCCTGGCACCAGAAGATATTGGGCGGCTTCCGCCGCACATCCGACCGGTTGGGCGAAAACCTGACCGGCCTGTTCACCAAGGCGCAGCTCGACAAGGCGACGCTGGACGAGATCGAGGAAGCGCTGATCGCATCCGACCTCGGCCCCGCGACCGCTGCCCGCGTGCGCGAACGGCTGGGCGATGCCCGCTACGACAAGGGCCTGACCGAGGAGGAGGTGCGCGAGATCGTCGCGCAGGAGGTGGCGAAGATCCTGGCGCCCGTGGCCAGGCCGCTGGAGATCGAGGCCTTCCCCCGCCCGCAGGTGATCCTGGTGATCGGCGTCAACGGATCGGGCAAGACCACGACGATCGCCAAGCTCGCCCATTATCTGAAGGAACAGGATTATTCGGTGATGCTGGTGGCGGGCGATACCTTCCGCGCCGCCGCCATCGGGCAATTGCAGGTCTGGGCCGATCGCGTGGGCGTGCCGATCATTTCCGGCAAGGAGGGCGGCGATGCGGCCAGCCTGGTCTATGAAGGGGTGAAGCAGGGCACGGCGACGGGCATCGACGTGCTGATCGTCGATACGGCGGGCCGCCTGCAGAACAAGGCCGGCCTGATGGACGAGCTTTCCAAGATCAGGCGGGTGCTGGGCCGGCTGAACCCGGAGGCGCCGCACGACGTTGTGCTCGTGCTGGATGCCACCACGGGGCAGAATGCGCTGAACCAGATCGAGGTGTTCCGCGACACGGCCGGCGTGACCGGCCTCGTGATGACCAAGCTGGACGGCACCGCGCGCGGCGGCGTGCTGGTGGCGGCGGCGGAGAAATACGGGCTTCCCGTCCATGCCATCGGCGTGGGCGAGGGGATGGATGACCTGAGGCCGTTCGATGCGATCGAAGTCGCGCGGGCGATTGCCGGTGTGAAGGAATGACCGACGTGACGGCAACGCCGAACGACAAGACGTCAAACGACAAGGCGGGAAAAAGGAAGAATGCCGGCGGCCTCGGCCTGCTGCTGGATTTCGGCCCACTGCTGATCTTCTTCCTCGCCTACAAGGTCTATGGCGTGTTCATCGGCACCGCCGTGTTCATGGTCGCGATCGTGGCGTCGCTGCTCATCTCCAAGATCAAGCTCGGCCATGTCTCGCCGATGCTGTGGCTTACGGCGATCCTGGTGGTCGGCTTCGGCGGGCTCACCATCTACCTCCACGATCCCAAGTTCATCCAGATTAAGCCGACGATCATCTATCTGCTGCTGGCGGGCCTGCTGTTCGGCGGGCTGCTGATGGGCAAGCCGATGCTGAAATATGTGCTGGAAGCCGCCTATGACGGCCTGAGCGACGTGGGCTGGCGCAAGCTTTCGCGCAACTGGGCCTGGTTCTTCCTGGCGATGGCGGTGGCGAACGAGCTGCTGCGCTGGCAGTTCGATTTCGATCAGTGGCTGACGATCAAGACCTGGGGCGTGACGGTGGTCTCGATCCTGTTCGGTATCGCCCAGCTGCCCATGCTGATGAAGAACGGCCTGTCGGTGGAGACCGAGGCGCCGCCCGTGCCCCCGCAGGGATGATTTATCGGCGCGGCGCCTCCCTCCGGATGCCGCGCCTCGGCGTCGAATATATCAGGACAGGCGGTAGCGGCTCGGCGGAACTCCGAGCATGCGCTTGAACATTGTCGAAAAATTGCCGGGGCCGTCATAGCCGAGATCATAGGCGATCGACGTCACCGGCTCTCCCGCCGCCAGTTTCGGAAGCGCGGCCGACAGGCAGGCCTGCTGGCGCCATTCGGCGAAGCTCATCCCCGTCTCGCGCCGGAAGAGCCGCGTGAAGCTGCGGCGGTTGATCCCCATGGCATCCGCCCATTCGTCGATCGTCGCGGCGGCATTCGGCCGCTCGAGGAAGGCATGGCATCGCCTTGCGAGCGCGGGATGCGACGGAAAGGGAACCGCCAGCGGGATCAGCGGCGCACGATCGATTTCCGCCATGAGGAGACGCATGACCAGCCCATCGCGGCCGGCGACGTCATATTCAGGCGGCACATGGGCGGCGGCACCCAGCAGCTGGCGGAGCAGCGGCGATACGCCGACGACCTGACATTCGGTTCCCCGCGCGGCGCACTCCCCGCGCTCGACGAGAACGCTGCGGGTCTGCACCGCGCCCACCATGCGGACCGAATGCGGCGTGCCGCCGGGAATCCAGACCGCGCGCTCGGGCGGCGCCACCCATGCCCCCGAAGGCGTGCTGACCGCCATCACGCCGGTCGCCGCATAGAGAAACTGGCTGCGGCGGTGGCGATGCTCGGCCAGCTCGAACGAATCCGGATAGTCGTGGCCGATCGCGATGACGGGGCGATCCACCTGATCATTCTCGTCGGGACGAAAGTGCATGATGTCCCACTCGCAAAAAAGATTGGCTCATGCAACCAAGCGGGAAAGAAATGCCGTTGCTAGAGAGGCGCCTCCCGAAAAGCGAAAGACCTGATCGTGACCGATACCGCCAGCCTGACCGCATCCCCCAACATCCCCCCTCCCGCCATGCCGCGTCAGGATGGGCCGAAGCTCGTGGTGCAGATCGTCGGCGCCGTTGCGTTCGCCCATCTCCTGAACGACCTGATCCAGGCGGTGCTTCCGGCCATATATCCGCTGCTCAAGGACAAATATCGGCTGAGCTTCGGCCAGATCGGGTGGATCGCGCTTGTTTATCAGGTCACGGCCTCGCTGCTCCAGCCGTGGGTCGGCCTCTATACCGACAAGCGCCCGCTGCCCTATCTGCTGCCGCTCGGCATGATCGTCACGCTGGTCGGCGTCGGCGGGCTGGCGATGGCCGACAGCTATCCGGCCCTGATCCTCGCCTCCGCCGTCATCGGCATCGGATCGGCGACCTTCCACCCGGAGGCATCGCGCGTCGCCCGGATGGCGTCGGGTGGCCGCTTCGGAACGGCCCAGTCGGCCTTCCAGGTCGGCGGGAACACGGGCTCGGCCCTCGGCCCCATCGTCGCGTCGGCGATCATCCTGCCGTTCGGGCAGACCGCGGTCGGCTGGCTCGCCTTCGTCGCCATCGCGGCGATCTGGGTGCTCTTCGGCGTCACGCGGTGGAGGGTGCGGCACAGCGCCGCGCAGACCGGCGCGCCCGCCCCATCCCATGCCTCACCGCACAGCCGCGCCGAAATCGTCCGCGCGCTCGCCGCGATCGGCATCCTGATGTTCGCGAAATTCATCTACATCGGCGCCTTCACCAACTACTTCACCTTCTACCTCATCGAACGGTTCGGCCTGACGGCGCGCGAATCCCAATTCTATCTGTTCTGCTTCCTCGCCGCTGTCGCGGTCGGGACCTTCGCCGGCGGGCCGGTCGGCGATCGCATCGGCCGGAAAGCCGTCATCTGGGCATCCTTCCTTGGCGTGGCGCCCTTCGCGATGGTCCTGCCGCACGCCAATCTTTTCTGGACGACGCTCTTCGCCATCTCGATCGGCCTGATCATGTCGTCGGCGTTCGCCGCGCTCGTCGTATATGCTCAGGAACTCGTCCCGGGCCGCGTCGGGCTGGTATCGGGGCTGATGTTCGGCCTGATGTTCGGGATCAGCGGGATCGGGGCGGCAGGGCTTGGCCAGCTCGCGGACATCCACGGCATCGTCTGGGTGTATAAGTTCTGCGCCTATCTGCCGCTTCTGGGCCTCGCGACGATCCTGCTGCCGCGCTCCCACAAGCATCGGCCGAGCCTCTGAATAGGAGGCGCCCGCAGCAGGCCTGTGCGAATTGACGGACCGCTCAAGCTAGCGTGGCGGCACATGAGGGCCGGCAGCCACAACTGCCGGCCCTTTTCAGCGTCCTACCGACGATAGCCGGATCGATAGCCATGGCCGCCGCGATAGCGATCGCGGTTAAGGTCTCGATAATAATCGTGGCGGGCTTCGGCCAGGTTGCGGCGGTAGTCGCGCCGGGCCTCGATCACGTCGCGGCGGCTGTCCGCCCGGCGGAGATCGCGGCGGTAATCCCGTTCGGCCTCGCGCACGTCGCGCCGGTAATCGGCACGCGCCTCGCGGCGATCGTTCCAGCCGCGCGCTTCGGCGGAGGCCGGAGCCATCGCCACGGCGGCCGGGATCGCGGCCGCCAGCATCATCACCCATATACGCATGTTCACTCTCCTCTTGCCCGGACGAAAGCTGGGCCGGGGAGAGTGAACGCGCGATTTATCGCCTGCTTATAATGGGTTCAGGCAGAAATTCTGAGATCATTTGAAAATGCGCGGAAGAGCGCATTTTGGTTCGGCACCGGCCGGCTCCCCACCCGGCCACCCAACGGCAGTATCTATGGGTGGCCAGGCGGGGGAGCGAGCCGGCGCCGCCGGATGGGCGAAAGCCCATTCCCGGACGATTTCTTATTGCTGCTGATCGGCGCGCGAGGCGCCCTGCCCGTCGAGATTCTGGGAGACGAAATCCCAGTTCACGATGTTCTTCAACACCGTATCGGCGAACTTCGGCCGGGCGTTGCGATAATCGATGTAATAGGCGTGCTCCCACACATCGAGGGTGAGCAACGGCGCGCCGGCATCGTGGACGATCGGCGTATCGGCATCGTGGTAGGAGGTGACGACCAGCTTGTCGCCCTGCAGCAGCAGCCACGCCCAGCCGCTGGCGAAGTGGCCGACGGCCTCGGCCGCGAGCTTTTCGATCAGCGCGTCGGTCGATCCGAAGCCCGCGTCGATCAGGCCCTGCAGCTTGGCGGACGGCTTGGTCGATCCGGCGGGCGCCAGGCCCTGCCAGAAGAAGCTGTGGTTCCACACCTGCGCGGCGTTGTTGAACAGGCCCTTGTCGCCGGTATCCTTGGCCTTCTTCGTCACGTCGATCAGCGACAGGCCGGCCAGCCCCTTCTCATCGATCCAGCCGTTGACCTTGTCGACATAGGCCTGGTGATGCTTGCCATGGTGATAATCGAACGTCTCGGCCGACATGTGCGGGGCGAGCGCGCCCTTGTCGTACGGCAGCGGGGGAAGGATGAATGCCATGACGCGAATCCTCTTTCTCGGGCGTTGATGCTGGCGACCTAAACCAACGGGAAGCCGATTGGGACCAATTTTTGCTTCTCGAAACCATCGGAGAATATGGGGGTATCCGCCCGGCGCGGCACGGCTTTCCCCCGGCCCGGCTCACCCTCGCCGCAACCGGCGCAGCCCCTGCACGACATCGCGGACGATCGGCAGCCGATCGTAGAGCTTCAGATCGTGAATGTCGGTGCGCGAGGCGCGCTGATGCGCGATCTCCGGCACGGTCGCGATCGTCCTGAACTGGGGATGGGCGGCGCGGAACCAGCTATAGGCGCCGTCCACATGCATCGGCCCGCCTTCCGGGCTGCCGGGCGGGCGGGCCAGCATCGCTTCCAGATAGGGGACCAGCAGCTTGATCGCCGGGCGGCGGAAGGCGATGCAATGCGCCGTCACCACGGCCGTTGCGGGCGGGATGGCGGCGATGCCGGTAGCGGCGGCATCCGGCGCGGCGGGCATGCGATAGCCGCCGTAGAAGATCGTCCAGTCCGCCGCCGCCAGCGCATCGAGCACCGCCGGCAGCCGCGCCACCGCATCGCGCGGGAAGGTCACGTCATCCTCCAGGATCAGCACGGATTCCGCATCCTCGGCCAGC
This sequence comes from Sphingomonas sp. MM-1, assembly GCF_000347675.2. Classification (NCBI taxonomy): domain Bacteria; kingdom Pseudomonadati; phylum Pseudomonadota; class Alphaproteobacteria; order Sphingomonadales; family Sphingomonadaceae; genus Sphingomonas; species Sphingomonas sp. MM-1. Next base: position 665,272 of record NC_020561.1, read on the forward strand.
GCCTGGCGTAGGACGCCCAGATGGCTGAGGAAACAGCCGCGCGTGCCGATGGTGGGGAAGCCCGCGGCGTCATCCGGGCGGACGGCGGGGAAGATCGCGGCGGGAACGTTGGCCGTGGCCGGCCCCAGCGCCAGCCCCAGGCCGGCCAGCTCGGCCTGGACCTCCGCCCGGCGATCGGTGCGGCGGGGCAGGTTGATCACGCGGATCGGGCCGATTTCCCGCACCAGACGCTCACCGATCGCCATAGCCGCCCGCCCCCGATATCCGCTGAAATCAGCCCCTGAATCCCATCAAGCGGACGCCTTGTCGAGCATGTTGTGGCGGCGCAGCGCGTGGCGAAGCTGGTCGTAGCTGAGCTTGAGTGCGGCGGCCGTCGCCCGCTGGTTGTAGCGGCAGCGGCGCAAGGCGGCCTCGAGCAGCGCCTTTTCATGCGCATCGCAGGCCGCGCGGAAATCATCGCATTCCAGCGACAAGGCGGCAGGCGTCGCCGGCGGAGCGGCGGGAGCCCCCTGCCCGGCCGTGGCGGGCGCGGCTGCCACCGCCTCGCCCTGGCGGCGCGCGCCCTCGCCCTTGGGGCGCCAGGGGGAATCGAACGGATCGAACTGGATGGCATCCACCGGCCGTTCGGGATCGTCCCAGCGATAGACGGCGCGCTCGACGACGTTGCGCAGCTCGCGGATGTTGCCCGGCCAGTCGTGGGTCTGCAGCACCTCCATCGCCGCCTCGCCGAAGCCCGGCCAGTGCGGCCAATCGAGCTCCGCCGCCATGCGCCGGCCGAAATGATCCGCCAGCACCACGACATCGCCCTCGCGCACGCGCAGCGGCGGCAGCGTCACCACCTCGAAGCTCAGGCGGTCGAGCAGGTCGGCGCGGAAGCGGCCGGCGGCGACGAGATCGGGAAGATGCTCGTTGGTGGCGGCGACGATGCGGACATCGACCCGGATCGGCCGGCTGGAGCCGATGCGCGTCACCTCGCCATATTCGACCGCGCGCAGCAGCCGTTCCTGCGCGCCGGCCGAAAGCGTCGCCAGCTCGTCCAGAAACAGGGTTCCGCCGTCCGCTTCCTCGAACCGCCCCTGACGCGCCTTGGTCGCGCCGGTGAAGGCGCCGGCCTCGTGGCCGAACAGCTCGGCCTCGATCAGGGTTTCGGGCAGCGCCGCGCAGTTGAGCGTGACCAGCGGGCCGCTCCATCGCGGGCTCAGGCGGTGGAGACGCTCGGCGACCAGTTCCTTGCCGGTGCCGCGCTCGCCGATCACCAGAACCGGGCGGTTGAGGCCCGCCGCGCGGCTGGCGCGCTCCACCGAATCGAGGAAGGCGCCCGACTGGCCGATGAACTGATTGTCGCGTTCCATGCTGCCATCCGTAGCCGGCCTGACGCCCATCGCCATCCGCCGCCCATCTTTGGCGCATTTTGCCAACCATTGGCAATATCTATCCTGGCGAATATCACCGCCAATCCATCAAAAATGGCTGATTTCCGCCGATCCTGCGAGTTGGCACGCCCCCTGCTATGATCGAAGCGTCTACGGTGCATCGCACCACATGCTGAACCAAGGGAGGTTATCATGTTCCGCTTCGACGCCATCGACTTCCAGCGCATCGCGGTTTCGTCGATCGGTGCGCTCGTCCTTTCCGCCGCCTGCATCGTCGGCGCGGTCGGCCCGGCCCGCGCGGCCGATGGCCGCATGGTGATCGCGGTCGAGGCGGACTGCCAGCCCCCCTCGGCCCAGTATTTCGATATCGCCGCCCTGCCCAAGGCCTGAGCGGCGTGACCGGCCGGGGCGGCTTCCCTTAAACCGCCCCGGCCGCAACAAACGGGTTTCGTGAAGGAGTATCGCAAGATGGGAATCTTCTCCCGCACCAGGGACATCATCGCCGCCAACGTCACCGACCTGCTCGACAAGGCGGAAGACCCGGCGAAGATGATCCGCATGATCATCCTCGAGATGGAGGAGACGCTGGTCGAGGTCCGCGCCTCGGCCGCCCGCAGCATCGCCGACCAGAAGGAGATGCGCCGCCAGATCGCCAAGCTGGAGAATGTCCAGTCCGGCTGGGTGGAAAAGGCCGAGCTCGCCCTTTCCAAGGGCCGCGAGGACCTGGCCAAGGCCGCACTGGTCGAAAAGCAGAAGGCCGCCGACCTCGCCGAGCAGCTTGCCGCGGAGATCGGCGTCCTGGACGAGAGCCTGAAGGCCTCGGAAGCCGACATCGCCAAGCTGCAGGCCAAGCTGCGCGAGGCGCGCGCCCGCCAGAATTCGATCGTCGCCCGCATGGAAAGCGCCAACAACCGCCTGCGGATGCGCGAAATCTATGCCGGCCCGAAGATCGACGAGGCGTTCAGCCGCTTCGACATGCTCGAACGCCGGGTCGACTGGGCCGAAGGCCGCGCGGATGCCGCCGGCATGGGCGCGGTGAAGAGCCTGGAGGAAGAAATCGCCGAGCTGCGCTCGTCCGAGAAGGTGGAGGCGGAACTCGCCGCGCTGAAGGCAAGGGCCGCCGGCAAGCAGGAGGGCTGATGCGATGGAAGATGTATTTCTCCCCATCATCATCGTCGGCATGCTCTTCATCGGGCTGCCCTGGCTGATCTTCCACTATGTGACCCAGTGGAAGCGCTCCAGCAGCCTCACGGTCGAGGATGAGAACCTCCTCGACGAGCTGCACGACACCGCCCGCAGGCTGGATGACCGGCTTCGCTCGATCGAACGGATCATCGCGGCCGACAACCCGGATTTCCGCCCCGGCCAGATTTCCGACCGGAGCGAGAACCCCGAATATCGCCGGGCCGACGAGCCCGAGCGCATCGAAAACTGGCGCCGCGGCGAACATCGCTGACAGGCAGCCTCAAGGAGGGAAGAACAATGTCCGCTCGCCGCACCAAATTCTATCTCGACAAGCGCAACGGCAAGCTGATGGGCGTATGCTCCGGCATCGCCGACTATACTGGGATCGATGCCACGCTGGTCCGCATCGGCATGGTGTTGCTCACCATCTTCGCGATGGGGCCGATCGCGCCGCTCGTCTACCTCGTGATCGGCTGGGTCGCCAGCGACAAGCCGCGCGAATTCTATGACGATCCCGAGGAAGCGAAATTCTGGCAGGGCGTGCGCGCCAAGCCTTCCACCTCGGTGCGCGACGTGCGCAGCCGCTTCCGCGACATCGACCGCCGCCTGGCCGATGTGGAGATCCACATCACCAGCCAGAACCGCCGCCTGGCCGACGAGATCGAAAGCCTGCGCTGAGGTTCGCCGGGGCTGAGGCCCGGCAGCAAGGGAGAGCATCATGACCTGGGGATCACCCGTCTCCGTCATCGCCATCATCGCGCTCTGCTACGCGGGCTGGCTGATCGGCACCTGGATCCGGGCAAGGCACGGCTATCCGGTGGAAGGGGAGTTCGGCGGCATCGTCCACAAGACGGACGGCCCCGGCACCGATCGCAAGATCGAGCTTCTCGCCAGCGAGAACGGCCAGTTGAAGGGCCAGATCAGCCGGCTGGAGGAGCGGATCGCGGTGCTGGAACGCATCGTCACGGACAAGGCCGTCCGGCTGGGCGACGAGATAGACAGCCTGCGCTGACCGCCGGTCCGTCCATTGATCGAACATAATGCGCGGTTCGTCGAAAGATCGATGCCCCGTCGCGCGGAGAATGAGGGAAAGCTGAAATGGACCCCGAACATATCGTATTCATCCAGCACATGGCGCCGTTGGCGATGTTCGCCGTGGCCTTCGGTGTCGGCGGATGGGTGCTGACCACCTGGCTCCGCATCAAGAACGGCTATCCGCTCGACGGCGCCTGGGGCCAGGCGGTCTATCCCAAGAAGGACGAGGAGATGGTGGAACGGCTGCGGCTGCTTTCCAGCGAGAATGCGCAGCTGCGCGCCGAGCTGGGATCGGTGAAGGACCGGCTCGCCACCGTCGAACGCATCGTCACCGACGCCAGCTACCGCCTCGATCGCGAGATCGAGGGGCTGCGCGGCCCCGCCAACTGACTTTCGAGCCGAGGGAGGCTTCATCCAATGTTCGACAATCCTTTCTCGATGGTGGTGGCGATCGTGCTGATCGTATCGATCGCCGGCATCATGCGCGCCAAATACGGCATCCGGCGGGATCGCCACGGCAACGAGCTGCCGATCCGCGATCCCGATGCGGATCGCCTGCGCGACGAGCTGAAGGCGCTGAAGGAACGCGTCGCCGTGCTCGAGCGCATCGCAACCGAAAACAACCGGGGCGTCACCCTCGATCGCGAGATCGAGGCCCTGCGCCACCGCGACTGACCAGGGAATGACGGTCATGACCGAACCCACCTTCTGGCTCGCCATCGCCTTCACCGGCCTTGCCGGCCTCCTCATCCTCACCCAGGCGGCGCTCAAGGGCTGGCGCGGCTGGCTCGACCTGCGGCGGCTGGAAATCGACAATCGCCGCGAGGAACAGGCCCACGCCTCCGCCCCCTCGCCCGCCTCGCGGATCGAGCTTGCCGATCTGAAGGAACGTGTCCGCAAGCTGGAAGCGATCGCCGCCGGCGTCGATCTGTGATGCCGGCCGCATCCGCTTCCGGCAGCCGCCCGCTTGTGGTAGCGGCGCGCCATGACCGCGCCGACCACGCTTGCCGAAACGCTGGAGGAATATGAATTCCTCGACGCCGACGACCGCTATCGCCTGCTGATCGATCTGGGCCGCGCGCTGGAGCCGATGCCCGATCCCCTCAAGACCGATGCGACGCTGGTGCGGGGCTGTTCGGCCTCGGTATGGGTCTATCCCACCCGCCGCGACGATGGCCGGCTCCACTTTCTGGCCGATTCCAACGCGGCGATCACCAAGGGCATCATCGCGCTGGTGCTGCTGACGGTGCAGGACAGGACTCCGGCCGAAATCGTCGCCACCGACATCGCCGATGCGCTGGCGCCCTTCGATCTCAAGAACCAGCTCAGTTCCAACCGCACCCAGGGGATACCCAATATGATCGCCCTCATCCGCGCGACGGCCGAACGCTATGGAGCGGAAGGATGAAGAGGCTGGCGATCCTGCTGGGCAGCCTGCTGCTGGCCGCCGCCAACGCCACGGGCTTCGCGATCGGCGGCGCGCCCTTCCAGCAGGCGGAAATCCTCGATGCCCGCGCGATGCCGGAGATCGACGGATCGACCAGCATCCTGCTGACCTTCGATCCCAAGGCCGCGCCAAGGCTGGAGAAGCTGAGCGCCGCCAATATCGGCAAGCCGCTGGCGGTGACGCTGGACGGCAGGACCATCGCGAGCCCGACCGTCGACGAGCCGATCACCACCGGCACGCTGACCCTGACCGGCAGCTTCACCCTGCCGGAGGCCGAGGCGCTGGCGAAGCGGATATCGGGCAAGGACCCGGTGCCGGAGGAGTTCGAGGACTGAACCGGGATCGGCCCCGCCCGCAAATCCTGCACTGACCAAGATTTTCCGTGAGGTTGAAACCGAGGCCGCCAAATGGCTTGCGGACCATCTGCGGACCAAGGCTGGCAATGAGCCGGTAAAAGTGATTAAACGAAGCGACTAAAAGTCCATGATTCCCATGGCGTTGATATGGTGGGCGGTGAGGGTTTCGAACCCCCGACATCCTCGGTGTAAACGAGGCGCTCTACCGCTGAGCTAACCGCCCGCCGATATACCGGGAACCATGCCGAAGCATGCCTGCCACGGCCCCTCCCATAAGGGACATTACGTAATTCGCAAGGCCATCCTGCAGTGCAATAGGCGCGCCAGCCGTGGGGGCGATCTGCTTTGGTCGTTCCCCGCCACCGGGGTGCGGCCTCACCTCGGGATAAGGTCGGAATGCGGTACGAAAGGGAATATGTGCGGCGTCGCTATCGGGAGGAAATCGCGCGGGCGCGCGAGGCGGAATGCCCCGAACTGCGCCTCGCCCATTCCAAGCTCGCCGAAGTGTTCGGCGAACAGCTCAAGATCATGAACGCCGATCACAGCTTCTATGCCACGGGGCTCGCAATCCGCCGCGCCGCCGCAAGATAATTGAGCATCCCCGCCGCCGCCGCATCCGAAAGCGTAATGAACACGCGGCGCCCGTCATGGGGATCGGCGATCCGCACGAACAGGCCCGAATCGGTCAGCGTCTTGATCCAGCGCAGCGCCGTCGTCGGCGGAACGGCGGCGGCGATGCACAGGCTGGAAACGGCGACATCGCCGCCTTCCAGCCGGGCCGCCATCAGATCGAGCAGCATGTCCCACGCCGGATCGGCGAACAGCTCCGCCGGGAAATAATTGTCGCGCAGCCGCCGGCCGCGAATGATGGCGCGGACATAAGCGGCATCGACATCGGGCTCCGTCCGGGGCGCTGCCCGGAAAGCCAGGGCATGGGCCGAGACTCCGTCCGCGCCCGGCTGGCCTCCCTGCGAAAGTTGCGCCAGCGCACGGGCGACCTGCGCCATCTGCTCGGCAAGATTCTGGAGCTGCGGATAAAGTTCGTCCGCCTTCCCTTCGGCAACGGCCGGGAACGGGCGCCCGCGCGCGCCCACCAGCGCCGCGGCAATATCGCCGGGCGTCGGCTGGCAGAGGATCGGGACATCCCCGCCCCCGAATTCCCCCATCACGGCATCGATCCGGTCGAGCGGCGCCGCCACGATCACGGGAAGCCCGCGATCCGCCCGCCGGCGCAGCGCGCTCAAGGCGTCGTCGAACAGCCCGGCCGGACAGCCGCCCAGCTCGGCGACCAGGATATCGCCCGGCCCCGCCCGGCCGAACCGGGCAATGCCGTCCGCATCCAGCCCCACGGCTTCCGCCGGCAGGCCGATCGCGCGGGCCACCTCGGCGATCTCCGCCCGGGCCAGCGCATCGGCCCCGCAGACGAGGACCGAGGCCGGGCCGCCATCGGCCGACACCGGCCAATCCTGATTCGGATCATCCCCCATGGCCGGAACCTTCCGCATCAGGCCCGATAATTCAACAGCGAGGCCGCTTCGGAGAAGCCGGCCCCGCCATCCGAAATCAGTGGGCCATCGCCTTCACGATATCCTCGACCATCTTCTTGGCATCGGCCAGCAGCATCATGGTGTTGTCCATGTAGAAGACGTCGTTGTCGACGCCGGCATAGCCGACACCGCCCATCGACCGCTTCACGAACAGCACGGTCTTGGCCTTCTCCACGTCCAGCACGGGCATGCCGTAGATGGGCGAGGACTTGTCCGTCTTGGCCGCCGGATTGGTGACGTCGTTGGCGCCGATCACGAAGGCCACGTCGGTCTGCGCGAACTCGCTGTTGATGTCCTCCAGCTCGAACACCTCGTCATAGGGCACGTTCGCTTCGGCCAGCAGCACGTTCATATGGCCGGGCATGCGGCCGGCGACGGGGTGGATGGCATATTTCACCTTCACGCCCTCGGCCTTCAGCTGATCCGCCATTTCGCGCAGCGCATGCTGCGCCTGGGCGACGGCCATGCCGTAGCCGGGCACGATGATGACCTGCTCGGCCTGCTTCATCAGGAAGGCGGCGTCTTCGGCCGATCCGCGCTTCCACGGCCGATCGACCTTCTCGCCCCCGCCCGAGGATGCGGCTTCTGCGCCGAAGCCACCCGCGATCACGGAGATGAAGCTGCGGTTCATCGCCTTGCACATGATGTAGCTCAGGATCGCGCCCGAGCTGCCGACCAGCGCGCCGGTGACGATCATCGCCGTATTGTGGAGGGTGAAGCCCATAGCGGCGGCCGCCCAGCCCGAATAGCTGTTCAGCATCGAGACGACGACCGGCATGTCCGCGCCGCCGATCGGGATGATGAGCAGGAAGCCGATCACGAAGGACAGCCCCGTTACCGTCCAGAACACCCACGGGCTCTGATCGGTGAGGAAATAGGCCACCAGCCCGAGGATCGCCGCCAGCGTGCCGAGGTTGATGACATGGCGTCCCGGCAGCATGATCGGCTTGCCGCTCATATTGCCGTTGAGCTTGAGGAAGGCGATCACCGATCCGGAGAAGGTGATGGCGCCGATGGCGATGCCCAGCCCCATCTCGATCCGGCTGACGCGCAGGATCTCGCCGGTCGCCGCATCGACGATGCCGAAGGCGGCCGGGTTCAGATAGGCGGCCGCGGCCACCAGCACGGCGGCCAGGCCGACGAGCGAGTGGAAGGCGGCGACGAGCTGCGGCATCGCCGTCATCGCGATCCGCCGGGCGACGACGAAGCCGATCCCGCCGCCGATGGCGATGGCGATGGCGATCTCGACCAGGCCGGTGCCGTGCAGGATCAGCGTGGTCGCGATGGCGATCAGCATGCCGATCATGCCGAAACGATTGCCCCGGCGCGAGCTGGTCGGGCTGGAAAGCCCGCGCAGCGCCAGGATGAAGAGCACGCCCGAAACGAGATAGGCGAGCGCGGCCCAGCCGGGCACGGCGATATGTTCGGCCGCGGCGTGCGCCACGCTGGTGGCGGCGGTTTCGTAAGTCATCCTCTAGTCCCCCGACCCGTCATTCCCGCGCGTCCGGGCATGGATTGCCCGTTCGCCGACGGATGTGATGCCCGCAGGCATCCCGATCCCCGCCTCAGCGGGGCGACGATGATGTCCGGGCCTGAGCCTTGCGGGCTCAGCCCTTCTTTTCCTTCTTCTTGTACATCGCCAGCATCCGTTCGGTGACGGCGAAGCCCCCGAAGATGTTGACGCTGGCCAGCGCCACCGCGATCAGCCCGAGCCATTTGGCGCCCGGCGCCTCCGTGGCCGCCGCCGCGATCAGCGCGCCGACGATGATGACGGAGGAAATCGCGTTGGTGACCGCCATCAGCGGCGTGTGCAGCGCCGGCGTCACCGACCAGACGACATAATAGCCGACGAAGCAGGCCAGCACGAAGATCGACAGGATCGATATGAAGTCCATTGACTATCCCCTTCGCCCCGTTGTCGTCCTGCCGGCCGGGGCTGGCAGCTCATGCAGGCGGGGCGCACCCGCTCTGGCGAGACCCCGGCTCGCGCCGGGGCGACATGGGATCTTCAGCCCAGCAGCCGCTGGTTCACGACCTTGCCGTCCTTGGTCAGCCGGATCGCCTGGGTGATCTCGTCCTCGTCGGGCAGCACCGGGCCGCCCTTCTCCTTGTCCCAGAAGGCGGACAGGAAGTTGTAGAGGTTCCGCGCGAACAGCGCCGATGCGTCGGACGCCAGCCGGCCCGGCACGTTGCGGAAGCCGACGATCTTCACGCCATGCTTCTCGACGATCTCGCCCGCGACCGCGCCCTCGACATTGCCGCCCTGTTCGACGGCAAGGTCGACGATCACGCTGCCCGGCCGCATCGTTGCGATCTGCGCGTCCGAAATCAGGCGCGGCGCCGGCCGCCCCGGGATCAGCGCGGTGGTGATCACGATGTCCTGCTTGGCGAGATGGCTGGAAACGAGATCGGCCTGCGCCTTCTTATATTCCTCGGACATCTCGGTCGCATAGCCACCGGAGCCTTCGCCTTCGATGCCGGAGACATTCTCCACGAAGATCGGCTTGGCGCCCAGCGACTGGATCTGTTCCTTCGTCGCCGAGCGCACGTCGGTGGCCGAAACCTGCGCGCCCAGCCGGCGCGCGGTCGCGATCGCCTGCAGGCCCGCCACGCCGACGCCCATGATGAAGGCGCGCGCGGCCGAAACCGTGCCCGCCGCCGTCATCATCATCGGAAAGGCGCGGCCATAGATGGAGGCCGCATCCACCACCGCCTTGTAGCCGGCGAGGTTGGACTGGGACGACAGGATATCCATGGATTGCGCGCGCGTGATGCGCGGCATGAATTCCATCGCCAGCGCCTCGATCCCGGCGGCGGCATAGGCATCCACCCGTGCGCGCTCGCCGAAGGGATTGAGGCCCGCCACCAGCCACGCGCCGGGCTTGGCACCCGCCAGCGAAGCGGGGTCCGGCCCCTGCACGCCCAGCAGGATATCCGCATCCTTCAGCACGCTCGCCCGGTCGCCGATCGTGGCGCCGGCAGCCGCATAATCCGCATCCGCGATCGCAGCCCCTGCCCCCGCGCCGGCCTCAACGGCCAGCGTGGCGCCCAGGCCCGCGAACTTTTTCACCGTTTCCGGCGTGGCGGCGACGCGGGGTTCCCCCGCTGCGGTCTCCCCAAGGACCGCGATTCTGACGCCCGCCACCGCTCAGTTTGCGATCAGATAGACGACAAGCGCAGCCGCCACGACACAAGCGATCGTGCCGATCTTCATCAGGGAAAGAAAACCCTCGTAAGTCCCCTCATGCGCCTTCAGGTCGTTCGAAGCGCCGTTCGTTTCCGCCATTTTATTTTCCCCCACAGGGTGCGTGAACCGAGCGCGCAATAACGGCACATGCCCGGCGCCTCAAGTGCGGAAGGCGGCAATCGGGCCAGCAAACTCTTAGCCGTGCTTAATCCTAGCTTTACCCCAAGCCGCTATCCGGGCCTCGCGCCGTGGCGCAAGCCTTGGGGAGAATCGATGGGCCGGGATGCGACCCGCACGTTGCTGCTGATCGACGATGAGCCGGCGCAGAGCCGGCTGATCGCCGCCATGGCGTCACGCGCCGGCTGGCGAACGATCACGGCGCCGGACGGCAAGGCCGCGCTCCAGGCGATCGCGCTCGCCGCGCAGCCGATCGATCTCGTCCTGTTCGATTGCTGGGCGCCCGAAACGGATGGAGAAGGGATCATCGCCGCGATCCGCCGGCATCATCCCGATCTGCCGCTGGTGATGATCACTGCGCGGACCTCGGTTGCCGCCGCCGTCACGGCGATGCGGGCCGGCGCCACCGATTTCCTGGTGAAGCCGATCGCGGCCGATCGCCTGCTCGCGGCACTCGACGCCGCCATGGCCGGTCGCGTGGGCGAGCTTCGCCCGATGGCCGAGAAGATCGGCGAAAGGCTCGCCTTCGACGAGATCGTCGGCTCCGCGCCCGAATTCCGCGCCGCGCTCGCCATCGCCGCCAAGGCCGCCCGCGCCCGCGTGCCCGTGCTGATCGAAGGCGAAAGCGGCGTCGGCAAGGAAGTCATCGCCCACGCCATCCACGCCGCCAGCCCGCGCGAACGCCGCCCGCTCATCGCCATCAATTGCGGGGCGATTTCCGCCAATCTCGTCGAATCCGAGCTGTTCGGCCACGAACGCGGCGCCTTCACCGGCGCGTTCGACCGGCATATCGGCAAGTTTCAGGATGCCGATGGCGGCACGCTTTTCCTCGACGAGGTGGGCGAGCTGCCGTTCGATGCGCAGGTGAAGCTGCTCCGCGTCCTCCAGACCGGCGAGATCCAGCCGATCGGCGCCCGCGCGCCCCGCCAGGTGGATGTGCGCGTCATTGCCGCCACCAACCGCACGCTCGCCGACGAAGTGGCCGCCGGCCGCTTCCGCGAAGATCTCTATTACCGCCTGAACGTCGTCCAGCTCACCATACCGCCGCTGCGCGACCGGCCGGGCGATATCCCCGCCCTCACCCGCCACCTGCTCTCCCGCATCGCCCGCCAGCCCGGCCTGCGCGGGCTGGGCATCACCGACGAGGCGCTGCGCCTGCTGGCCGGCTATGGCTGGCCCGGCAATGTCCGCCAGCTCCAGAACGCGCTGTTCCGCGCAGCCGTGCTGTGCGAGGGGCACGCCCTAACCCCCGCCGATTTCCCGCAGATCGCGCACGAGGCCACCGCCCCCGCGTCCCGGAGCGCGCCGCCGCTCGCCAACGCCGCCGGCGTCACCTTGTTCGAACCCAACGGCCATATGCGCACGCTGGAAGCGATCGAGGCGGATATCATCCGGCTCGCGATCGGCCATTATCACGGCCGGATGACGGAAGTGGCGCGCCGCCTCGGCATCGGCCGCTCGACCCTTTACCGCAAGCTCGGCGAGCTCGGCATCGACCACGCCGCCTGATCGACCGCCCCTGTCCCATTCCGGAACGTCATGGCGGCGTAACCCGCTTTGAACATCAAGGTAATCGATCTGACTTGTTCGGCCGCCACCTGATGGGATGCGCGCCGCCATCGGGCGCCGCCGCAACCGATCAGCAAACAGGGGTCAGCAAATGCGCAAGCTCGTCTCGTCCGTGGCCGTCATGCTCGCGGCCACATCCGCCGCCGCCTCGGCCCACGCCTCGGCCGTCATCGATTTCGACAATCTCGCCACCAGCTACGGCGGCGGCGCCTATCATGAGGACGGTTTCGTCCTCACCGGCAATTTCTGCAACAGCATCTCGGGCAATTGCATCAACGCCGTCGATCCCGCGCTCAGCATCGATGGCAGCGGCACCTCGGTCGTGAAGGCCAGCGGGGCCGCGACCACCTTCACCGTCGCGCGCGAGGATGGCGGCGCCTTCCAGTTCGTGTCGATGGATTTCGGCAAGACCAAGGTGGAAACCGGCCCGGTCTTCACCGCCTCTTCCACCTATGAGTTCAAGTTCACGCTGGCGGATGCGGACGAGACGGTCGTCACCCGCTATTTCACCTTCGATCACAACCGCAATTCGCCGATCGTGGCCCACACTGCGATCTTCGAAGGGCTTGGCGACATCACCAGGTTCACCTTCCGCAACCAGAGCGCCGCCGCCCAGTTCGATAATATCCGGCTCGGCGATGCGGCCGCCGCCGTGCCCGAGCCTGCGACCTGGGCGATGATGATCGGCGGCTTCGGCATGGTGGGCGGGGTGATGCGCCGCCGCCGGGAAAACATGCTCAAGCTGGCCTGACCGGTTCGCGAGGAGGGGCGTGGACGCGCCTCTCCTCGCCTTTCCCCGTGCGGGCTAGAGCGGGCTCAGCGCCTCGTCGCGCATGCCCCGCCATATCTTCAGCGCCTGCACCGTTTCGAACACGTCGTGCACCCGGATCAACTGCACGCCGGCATTGGCGCCGGCCAGCGCCAGCGCGATCGATCCGCCCAGCCGGCGGTCCGCCGGGGCCTCGTCCGCCAGCGCGCCGATCAGCCGCTTGCGGCTGGCGCCCAGCAGCACCGGGCAGCCAAGCCCGTGGAACAGCGCGAGGCCGTTCATGATCGCCAGATTGTGGCGCACCGTCTTGCCGAAGCCGATGCCCGGATCGACGATGATCGCATCGCGCCGGATGCCGGCCGCCTCGGCCGCCGCGATCCGATCCTCCAGCCAGTCATAGACCTCGATCAGCACGTCGCCGTAACGGGGATCGTCCTGCATCGTCTGCGGATCGCCGCGATGGTGCATCAGCACCACGGGGCAGCCGGCGCGCGCCGCAACTTCGGCCGCGCGCCCGTCCCACAGCAATGCGGACACATCGTTCACGATATGCGCGCCGGCGGCGATCGCGGCTTCCATCACCGCCGCCTTGCGCGTGTCGATCGAGATGGCGGTGCCGGCGCGCGCCAGCCGCTCGATCACCGGCGCGGTCCGGGCGATCTCGTCCCCTTCCCACACCGTCGCGGCACCCGGCCGGGTCGATTCCCCGCCCACGTCGATGATCGCCGCCCCTTCCGCCGCCAGCGCGACGCCCAGATCGGCCGCGCGCGCGGCATCGCCTTCATGCCGCCCGCCATCGGAAAAGCTGTCCGGCGTGACGTTCAGGATCGCCATCACCTGCGGCTGGTCCAGCCGCACGACGCGCTCGCCCAGCTTCAGCGGGGCACGGGGCGCGACGATCCGGGCGATCGTCGCGCGCGCGGCCTCCGCCTGTGCGGGGGAAAGCCCGTCGATGAAGGAATCGATCCGCTCCACCGGCACCAGCCGGTCGGCCACCCGGCGTCCGCCATCCACCGCGATCACGTCGAAGGCGGAAAACCATGTCATCCCGCCCGCCAGCCGCAGCGCCTGCCCGTCGCGATCGAACGGCGCGCCGACGAACCCCGTCGGACGGAAATAGAGGCGGGCGGAAGGCGGGATATCGGCCATGTCAGCGGGATCGTCGGCTTTTCAGGCGCGGGTGGGGGATATCACTCCCCGGTCGCCGCCAGGTGCCGCTGGCGCAGCGCATCGATCTCGACCAGCTTGCCGGCTTCCTCATAATGCCAGAAGCTCCAGCCGTTGCACGAAGGCGCGCCCTGCACCGTGGCGCCCAGCTTGTGGATCGATCCCGCGCCCGCGCCTTCCACCAGCGCCAGCGTGCCATCGGCCTTCACCTCCGCCTTCCAGCGGCGCTTGGCGTCCGTCAGCATCGTGCCCGGCTCGATCAGGCCCAACTCCACCAGCAGGCCGAAGGCGACGCGCGGCTGCGCCTTCTTCTCGGGGATCAGCACCATCGCGCTTTCGTCCAGCGGCAGCGTGGAATCTATGCGCTGCCGGGCGACCTTCACATATTTTGTCTCGCGCTCGATGCCGATCCAGCGGCGCTTCAGGCGGCGGGCGACGGCGCCGGTGGTGCCGGTGCCGAAGAAGGGATCGAGCACGATGTCGCCCGGCTCGGTGCAGGCCAGCATCACGCGATAGAGCAGCGCCTCCGGCTTCTGGGTGGGATGGGCCTTGTGGCCGTCATCGTCCTTCAGCCGCTCGCCGCCGGAACAGATCGGCAGCGACCAGTCGGACCGCATCTGCAGGTCGTCGTTCAACGCCTTCATCGTGCGATAATTGAAGGTGTAGCGCGCCTTCTCGCTCTTGGAGCACCAGATCATCGTCTCATGCGCATTGGTGAAGCGCGTGCCCTTGAAGTTGGGCATCGGGTTCGCCTTGCGCCAGACGATGTCGTTCAGGATCCAGAAGCCCTCGTCCTGAAGCGCGGCGCCGACGCGGAAAATGTTGTGATAGCTGCCGATCACCCAGATGGTGCCGTCATCCTTCAGCACGCGCCGCGCCTCGCGCAGCCAGGCCTTGGTGAAGGCATCATAGGTGGCGAGGCTGTCGAACTTGTCCCAATCGTCGTCCACGGCATCCACCTGGCTGCCGTCGGGCCGGTGCAGATCGCCGCCGAGCTGGAGGTTGTAGGGCGGATCGGCGAAGATCATGTCGATCGAACGATCGGGCAGGCCCTTCATCGCCTCGATGCAGTCGCCCTGGATGATCGTTTCGAACGGCAGCATCGTCAGCTTCGGCCGCTTGACCGAGGCGACAGCCGTCCCCTTCCGCTGAATGCGTTGCACAACCGCCATCGATAAAATCCCCTGTTCCTTGAAGCAGCGGGATGAGTCAGCCGGACTCCGCGGTCAAGATCAGGGCCTTGGACCGGCTAGCTCGGACGCGATCTTACCATGGCGGAACGAAAGGAGTCTGCCACCTTATGTTGAGTCGGCCGTTAACCACCGACTCAATCCATTGTGGTGTGCCCTTGAAGACTCACCCCCGCGAATTTTTTTGCGGGGCGCCCGAATACGGCCGATCCGGCCGGGAACTACCCGGAAACTACAGCGCCAGCACCTGCTGGGCGACGGGCGCGAAGCTGCGGCGGTGGAGCGGCGTGGGGCCGAGCCGGACGAGCGCGTCCATATGCGCGCGCGATCCATAGCCCTTGTTGGATGCCCAGCCATAGCCGGGATGCAGGCGATCATATTCGATCATCATCCGATCGCGTTCCTGCTTGGCGATGATCGATGCCGCCGCGATCGAAAGGCACAGGGCGTCGCCGCCGATCACGGGGCGCGAGGGGTGCGCCCAGCGCGGGCAGCGATTACCGTCCACCAGCACCATGCCCGGCGCCACGCCCAATGCGGCGACGGCACGCTCCATCGCCAGCATCGAGGCCCACAGGATGTTGATCTCGTCGATCTCCTCGACCGTGGCGATGCCGACGCCGACCAGCGCCACCGCGCGCAGTTCCTCGCAGATGCGCGCGCGCACCTTCTCCGAAAGCTTCTTGGAATCGTCGATGCCCCTGGGCACGCGGCCATGGTCCAGCACCACGGCGGCGGCCACCACCGGCCCGGCCAGCGGCCCGCGCCCGGCTTCGTCCACGCCCACCACGGGGCCGGGATGCTCGCGCTCCAGCTCGAAGCTCGGCCCGGCGGCAATGAGACGCTCCGTCTTCACGCCAGCCCCGTCATCGCATCGAAGGGCACGCCGCCCAGCGCATGGCCCATCGGGCCGTGCCCGGCGCCCAGGCCCGGCGCCGCCGCCAGCGCCGCGCGCAGATAATCCCGCGCGCGATCGACGGCGAGCTGCAGCGCCATCCCCTGCCCCAGGCCGGTGGCGATGCCGCTTGCCAGCGTGCAGCCCGTGCCGTGGCTGTTGCGGGTTTCGATCCGGTCGTTCCAATATTCCACGGCCGCGCCGTCGTGGATCAATATGTCCCCCAGCATCGGCCGGCCATTGCGGATCATCGGCGGCAGATGCCCGCCCTTCGCCAGCACCGCGCAGCCGAAAGTTTCGAACAGCTTGAGGCCCGCCCGCCCGGCCTGGGCGAAATCCGCCACCGGCAGGCCGGTCAGCGCCGCCAGCTCCGGCGCATTGGGCGTCACCACCGTCGCGATCCGCATCAGCCGGCCGAAGGCGGCCACGGTATCGGCATCGGCCAGCACCGATCCGCTGGATGCCACCATCACCGGATCGAACACGATCGGCACCTCGCCCATCGCGGCGAGCCGTTCCGCCACAGCATCGGCCGTCGCCGCCGATCCGATCATGCCGATCTTCACCGCGTCCACGCCGATATCGGCGGCCACGGCATCGATCTGCGCGATCACCATATCGGCCGGCACGGGATGCACGGCCGTCACCCCCAGCGTATTCTGGGCGGTGATCGCGGCGATGGCCGTCATCGGATGGCCGCCCAGCATGGTCACGGTGCGGATATCCACCTGGATGCCGGCGCCGCCCCCGGAATCGGAACCGGCGATGATGAGGATGCGGGCGATGGTCACGCGGCGGCCTTAACAGCCTCGCAAATGCTGTCCACCACCTCGGCGACGAGCGCCTCGTCCTCGCCCTCCGCCATCACCCGGATCAGCGGTTCGGTACCGGATTTGCGGATGAGGATGCGCCCGGTGCCGTTCAGCCGCGCCTCGGCGGCGGCGATCGCCTGCTTCACGCCATCCTGCTCCAGCGGCGCGCCGCCCTTGAAGCGGACATTCTTCAGCAACTGCGGCAAGGGATCGAACTGGCGCAGCAGCTCATGCGCCGGCCGGCCCGATTCCACCAGCTCCGCCAGCACCTGCAGTGCCGCCACCAGCCCGTCGCCGGTGGTGGCGTGATCGGAAAGGATGATGTGCCCGGATTGCTCGCCGCCGACGTTGAAGCCCTGCGATCGCATCGCCTCCAGCACGTAGCGATCCCCCACCGCCGAACGATGCAGCGCGAGGCCATGCCCGTCCAGGAAGCGTTCCAGCCCGAGGTTGGACATCACCGTGGCGACGATCCCGCCGCCCCGCAACAGCCCCTTGCGCGCCCACGATGCGCCGATCAGCGCCATCAGCTGATCCCCGTCGACGACATTGCCCTTGTCGTCCACCACGATCAGCCGATCGGCGTCGCCATCCAGCGCGATGCCGATATCCGCGCGCGTTTCCACCACCTTGGCGACCAGCGCCGCCGGGTCGGTCGATCCGCATTTGTCGTTGATGTTGATGCCGTCGGGCGAAACGCCGAGCGGGATCACCTCCGCGCCCAATTCCCACAGGGCGGCTGGCGCGACCTGATAGGCGGCGCCGTTGGCGCAGTCGATCACGATGCGCAGCCCATCCAGCGTCAGGTTGTCCGGGAAGGTCGATTTGGCGGCGTGGATGTAACGCCCGCGCGCATCCTCCACCCGCCTTGCCCGGCCGATCGCATCGGATGCCACCAGCAGCGGTTCGGCATCCAGCAGCGCCTCGATGGCATCTTCGTCCGCGTCGGAAAGCTTGTAGCCGTCCGGCCCGAACAGCTTGATGCCGTTGTCGTAAAAGGGGTTGTGGCTGGCGGAGATCATCACGCCGATGTCGGCCCGCATCGATCGGGTGAGCATCGCCACCGCCGGCGTGGGCATCGGCCCCACCAGCACCACATCCATGCCCACGCTGGTGAAGCCCGCCACCAGCGCGGATTCCATCATATAGCCGGAAAGCCGGGTATCCTTGCCGATCACCACGCGATGCCGGTGGTCGCCGCGCATGAAGTGCGCGCCGGCCGCCTGCCCCACCTTCATCGCGGTCGCCGCCGTCATCGGCGCCTCGTTGGTGCGCCCGCGGATCCCGTCCGTGCCGAAATATTTCCTTGCCATGCCCCGTCTTGTTCCTGCCTGTCGCTGGGGTTGCCTTCGCGTCTATGGCGCAAGGATAGTCCGAACCCCCGGCCGGAGCGAGCCTTGATCGAAACCCTGTCCCGCGCCATCGATGCGCTGGCTGCCATCGTCTTCTGGAAAATCCCCTTCTTCGGCACGCAGATCGAAGCCATCGTGCTCTGGCTGGCGATCCCGATGCTGTTCTTCACCTTCTGGCTGGGCGTGCCGCAGATCAGCGGCATCAGGCTGGGCTGGAAGGCGATGCGCGGCCATTATGCCGATCCCGACCATCCCGGCGAGATGAGCCAGTTCGCCGCCCTTTCCACGGCGCTGTCCGGCACGCTGGGCCTGGGCAATATCGCCGGCGTCGCCATCGCCATCGCCATCGGCGGGCCGGGCGCCGCCTTCTGGCAGTTCGTGATCGGCATCTTCGCCATGGCGCTGAAGGCGGCGGAGGTGACGCTGGGCCTCAAATATCGCGAGGTCGATGCCCGCGGCACGATGCGCGGCGGGCCGATGTATGTGCTGAAGAACGGCCTGGGCGCGCGCGGCTGGCCGAAGATCGGCCTGATCCTGGGCGGCCTTTATGCCCTGTTCGCGCTGGGCGGGGCGATCCCGCTGGTGCAGGTGAACCAGAGCTATGCGCAGGTCAGCGCGGTCGCCGGCGCCGATTTCTCGTTGGCCTATGGCATCGGCATGGCGCTCGCCGTCTCGCTGGTGGTGGTAGGCGGCGCGCGCTGGCTGGGCCGGGTCACGGTGCTGCTCGTGCCGGGGATGAGCATCCTCTACATGGCGGCGGCGCTCGCCGTCGTCCTCTATCACTGGATGGATATTCCCGCCGCCTTCGCCACCATCGTCTCCGATGCCTTCACCGGCCGGGCGGTGGCGGGCGGCGCGGTCGGCACCTTCGTCGTCGGCATGCGGCGCGCGGTCTATTCGTGCGAGGCGGGCGTGGGTTCGGCGGTGATGGCGCACGCCGCCGCCCGCACGAAGGAACCCGCGTCCGAAGGCATGGTCGCCCTGCTGGAACCGCTGTTCGATACCGTCATCATGTGTTCGCTCACCGCGCTGATGATCGTGGTGTCGGGCGTGTGGGACGACGGCTTCAACGATATCGCCATGGCGTCCGCCGCCTTTGCCGGCGTCTTTTCCTGGTTTCCCTATGTGCTGGCCGTCGCGGTGGTGCTGTTCGCTTATGCCACGCTGATCGCCTGGGGCTATTATGGCGGGCAGGCCTGGGCCTATCTGTTCGGACCGTCGCGCTTCGCCACCGTCAGCTATCGCATCCTCTATTGCGTGGCGCTGCCGGTGGGCGCGGTGCTGGACATCAGCCGCGTCATCAACCTGGTGGACAGCGCCTTCTTCCTGATGGCGGCGCCCAACGTCGTCGCCCTCTACCTTTTCGCGCCCGAGGTGCGGCGCGAGATCCGGGGCTATATCGCCCGGATGCGCGCCGCGCCGGCCGGCGTCAGTCTTCCGGTATAGGGGCGACCGCGACCAGCTTCAGCGCCTCGGGCCGGCCGGCGAAATCCACCTTGTCGCCCACGCCCGCGCCGATCAGCGCGCGGGCGAGCGGCGCGGTGAAGGCGATGCGGCCGGCGGCGGGATCGGCCTCGTCATCGCCCACGATATCCACGGTCCGCGTCTCGCCCGCCTGCTTGTAGGTGACGCGCGAACCGAATCCCGCTTCCTCGGGATCGGCGGGCGGCGCCGTAACCTGCGCGGTCGCGCGGCGGACATGCCAGTAGCGCAATTCCCGGCGGATCGCCTCGATCGCCTCCTCCCCTCCGCCTGCCGCCACGAGATCGGCCAGCGCCGCCTCCCGCTCGGCCGCCTTGGCCTCGATCAGGGCGAGGCCGCGCGGCGTCACCAGATTGGGCCCCACCGGGATCGGCAATTCGGGCCGGGGCTCCTTATGCTCCTCGTCCGAATCACGACGGAACGCGACACTCATTGCACCTTCATCCTCAAATTGGCTGGGCGGGGCCGGGCCTCCGCCGGAACATGGCTGTATAGCGCCGGCAGCAGGCAGACGGTTCCCACGCGGCAAGCGCTTGACCTTTGCGTCCCAGCAGGCACAGGGTCCGCGCAACAAGAATAGAAGACAAGATTCAAGGGGGTATCGCATTATGGGCCTGTTCGACCGCCGCAAACCGCTGGAGGAGGCCGCAGATCCCTCCGGGGAACGGCTGGCGCCGACCCTGTCCTGGCCGCACCTCGTCGCGCTGGGCGTGGGTGCTATCGTCGGCACGGGCATCCTCACCCTGATCGGCGTGGGTGCCGATCGCGCGGGCCCGGCCGTGCTGCTGTCCTTCGCCATCGCGGGCGCGATCTGCGCCTGCGCGGCGCTGGCCTATGCCGAAATGGCGACGATGATGCCGGCCGCCGGCAGCGCCTATTCCTACAGCTATACGGTGCTCGGCGAAATCATCGCCTGGGTGGTGGGGTGGAGCCTCATCCTCGAATATTCGCTGGTCGTATCCACCGTCGCGGTCGGCTGGTCGGGCTATGCCGCGCCGCTGCTCCACGCCTCCACCGGCTTCCCGATGGCGCTGATGCAGGGGCCGGAACTGGGCGGCATCGTCAACCTGCCGGCGATCTTCATCATCGCCGTGGTCGCCGGGCTGCTGATCGTCGGCACGCGGGAAAGCGCGACGCTCAACGCCATCCTCGTGCTGGTGAAGATCGCCACGCTCACCCTGTTCGTCGCGGTGGCGCTGCCCTATTTCGATACCGCCAACCTCCACCCCTTCATGCCCTTCGGCTTCGCCAAGGGGGTGAGCCCGGACGGCGTCGAGCGCGGGGTGATGGCGGCCGCCGCGATCATCTTCTTCGCCTTCTACGGCTTCGATGCGATTTCCACGGCGGCGGAAGAAACGAAGAAGCCCGAACGCGACCTACCGATCGGCATCATCGGATCGATGCTGGCCTGCACGCTGATCTACGTTCTCGTCGCCGCCGCCGCCGTGGGCGCGCTGCCCTTCACCCGCTTCGCCGACAGCCCGGAGCCGCTGGCGCTGATCCTGCGCGAGATCGGCCAGGGCAAGGTGGCGACCGTCGTCGCCGCCGCGGCGGTGATCGCGCTTCCCACGGTGCTGCTGGCCTTCCTCTTCGGCCAGAGCCGCATCTTCCTGGTGATGGCGCGGGACGGCTTCCTGCCGAAGCCGCTCGCCCATCTGTCGAAACGCGGCGCGCCGGTGCGCATCACCCTGATCACCGCCGCCTTCGTATCGGTGATCGCGGGCTTCGTGCCGCTCGACAAGATCGCCGCGCTGGCCAATTCGGGCACGCTCGTCGCCTTCATCGCCGTGTCGGTCTGCATGCTGGTGATGCGCCGCCGCGCCCCCGACGCCCGCCGGCCGTTCCGCACGCCCGCCGCCACGCTGGTGGGCGCGGGCGCGATCATCGGCTGCCTCTATCTGTTCCTCAGCCTGCCGACCCAGACGCAGGTCTGGTTCTTCCTGTGGAACGGTTTCGGCCTGGTGGTCTATTTCCTCTACGGCCGCGCGCGCAGCCTGATCGGGCGCGGGCTCCAGGGCCGGTAACCGGCATCCGGGCGCCCCGCCTCACCCAGGCGGGCGCCCGGATCGTCTCAGCCGAACCAGCTCGGTTCGCCTTCCGCCGAAAGATACCAGCGATCCTCGCCCTCGATGGCGATCGCGGTCAGCCGGCCGGTGGCATAGGCGCCGGTATCGATGCCGATGCGGTTGGCCTGCTCGTCCGGCTCGTCGCTGATCGTGTGCCCGTGGACCACGACCACGCCATGATCCGCATCCGAATCGAGGAACTGCTCGCGTATCCAGCGGAGGTCCGCGACATCCTGCGCATCGATCGCCACGCCGGGCCGTATCCCGGCATGGACGAACAGATAATCGCCGAAGCGGAAGCCGTCGCCGCAGCTTTTCAGGAAGGCGATATGCTCTTCCGGCACGCTGGCGCGCAGCAGCGCGGCCATCGCCTCGTCATCGCCGGCCGCCGCCAGCAGCGCCTCCCGCCCGACGCCGTAGCTCAGCGCGCATTCCAGCCCGCCATATTGCAGCCAGCGCGGCATCAGCCCGCTTTCGCCGTCCAGGATGCGCAGGAACAGTTCCTCGTGATTGCCCAGCAGCGAAACCAAGGTCATGCCGGTCAGCGGCACCGACCGCACCAGATCGACGACCCCGCGCGAATCGGGGCCGCGATCGATCAGGTCGCCCAGCATCACCAGATAGGCCTTGGCCGCCGGGCCGCGCAGCGCATTGTCGCGCGCGATCAGCCCCAGCAGCTCGGCAAGCTGGTCCAGGCAGCCATGCACGTCGCCGATCGCATAGCAGCGCGCATCGGCGGCACCGCGCGGCGCCGGCCTGTCCTCCTGGCGAGGCGCTTTTCGCGATCGGAACGGTAGAAACTTCATCACGCCTCGTCCGTATACGCCTGTTCGTGCCGCCGCGCAGCCGTTTCCGCATGATGAAACAGGCGCTAACGCTTTTCCGAATGGTTGGGCATAAGCCCTTCAGGCAGATGGCAGGCGGTGCGCATGAACGGAAATGATCGACCGGTGGTGATGGTGACGGGCGGGGCCGGCTATATCGGCAGCCACGCCGTGCTGGCGCTCGCGGATGCGGGCTGGCGCGTGGTGGTGCTGGACAATCTCGTCACCGGCTTCCGCTGGGCGGTCGATCCGCGCGCCGCCTTCGTCGAAGGCGCGATCGAGGATATGGCGCTCGTCGGCCGCATCATCGCCGATCATGGCGTGGGCGCGATCCTCCATTTCGCCGGATCGGTGGTGGTGCCGGAATCGGTCGCCGATCCGCTCAAATATTATCGCAACAACACCGCCGCCACGCGATCGCTGCTGGAAAGCGCGGTCGCGGGCGGGGTGCGCCACTTCATCTTCTCCTCCACCGCCGCCACCTACGGCATCCCCGAAAGCATCCCGATCCGGGAGGACGCCCCCAAGGCGCCGATAAATCCCTACGGCGCGTCCAAGCTGATGACGGAACGGATGCTGGCGGACGTCGCCGCCGCGCACCCCATGAACTATGGCGCGCTGCGCTATTTCAACGTGGCGGGCGCCGATCCCGGCGGCCGTTCGGGCCAGTCGACCACGGGCGCCACCCATCTCATCAAGGTCGCGGCCGAAGCCGTCACCGGTCAGCGCGATCATGTCGCGGTGTTCGGCA
Source organism: Sphingomonas sp. MM-1 (assembly GCF_000347675.2). Classification (NCBI taxonomy): domain Bacteria; kingdom Pseudomonadati; phylum Pseudomonadota; class Alphaproteobacteria; order Sphingomonadales; family Sphingomonadaceae; genus Sphingomonas; species Sphingomonas sp. MM-1. The sequence goes on from NC_020561.1 coordinate 688,456, forward strand.
CCGATTATGCCACGCCGGACGGCACCGGCGTGCGCGACTATATCCATGTCAGCGACCTGGCCGACGCCCATGTCCACGCGCTGGAAGCCTTGATCGCCGCGCCCACGGAAAGCTTCACGCTCAATTGCGGCTATGGCCGGGGCTATTCGGTGCTGGAAGTGCTGGATGCCGTGGATCGCGCCACCAACCGCCCGATCGAACGCCGCATGCTGCCCCGCCGGCCGGGCGATCCCGACGCGCTGGTCGCGGACAATGCCGCCATCCTCGCCCGCCTGCCCTGGCGCCCGAAGCGCGACGATCTGGACGTCATCGTGGCCGATGCCCTGCGCTGGCAGCGCCACCTGGCCGATCTGGCGACGGCCTGAAGGCTTCCCCTCAGGTCGAAATCAGCCAGCGATCCGTGCCCTCCAGGCAGAGCGCGGTCAGCCGGCCCGTCCAGTAGGCGCCGGTATCGATGCCGATGCGGTTGCGGCGTTCCTGCACCTGCTCGGTCGCGCTATGGCCGTGGATCACGAAATGGCCGTGGTCGGCCTTGCTGTCGAGGAACTCGTCGCGGATCCATAGCAGGTCGCGCGGGTCCTGGTCCGCGATCGGGACGCCGGGGCGCACACCCGCATGCACGAACAGATAGTCGCCGACGATCTTGTAGTGCGGCAGCGCCTCCAGCCAGGCGATCGCATCGTCGGGCACGATATCCCGCGCCGCGGCGGCAATCGCCTCCACGTCGCCCGCATCGAGCACCGCCGGCGGCACGTCCCAGCTTTCCAGCGTCTCGCCGCCGCCATTGCCCAGCCACAGGGCCATGGCCTCATCGCCCCCGCGCAGTGCGTCCACGGCCATCGCCTCGTGATTGCCCATCAGCACCGTCACGCCCGAATCGGCGTCGAAGGCGCGCAGCAGCTCGACCAGCGCGGCGCTGTCCGGCCCGCGATCGATGAAATCGCCCAGGATCACCACCTCGGTCGCGCCGCCGCCGCGCATCGCCAGATCCTCGTCGATCCGCTCCAGCAGGTGGCCGAACATGTCGAGGCAGCCATGGATATCGCCGATCGCGCAGACCCGCTGCCCGGCGGGAAGGGCCGTCGGAACGGCACTCCGCCGTTTCCATGGCAACAGGCTGCTGGCTCGGGAAAGCATGTCCAAAAGGCGTCCCCCGCGATGCGGTGCCAGGCAGGCCTAGCAGAAACATGGTTAACCGCGAAGCCCGCCGCGAATGTTAACCAAATCGTTAACCATTTCCGCCAACCAGGGAACAATCATTTCCATCGCATGCTTTTGCCATCAGTTGTTCGGGACAGGAGCCATGGGCGGAATCGCCGGCGAAATACGGAAGATGTGGCGCGCGGGCGCGATTGCCGCGCTTGCCCTGTCCAGCCCGCTCCTGCAGGGCGGCACCGATTTCGCCTCCAATCTCGATTCCCGCCTGCTCGCCGCCCATAATCGCGAACGCGCCTCGCTGGGCATCCAGCCGCTCACGTGGAATGAAGGGCTGGCGCGGGATGCGGCGGCGTGGGGCCGCTATCTGTCGCGCCTCGGCTACCTCAAGCACTCGCCCGACAATCCGAGCGATCCCGATCCGCAGGGGGAAAATCTGTGGGCGGGAACGCGCGGCTATTACACGCCGGAGAACATGGTCGGGCTGTGGGTGTCGGAAAAGCGCTTCTTCAAGGCGGGCATCTTCCCCGACAACAGCCGCACCGCGCGGCTGGAGGATATCGCCCATTACACCCAGGTGATGTGGCGCAGCTCCACCGATGTCGGCTGCGCGGTGGTGCGCGGCCGATACGATGATTTCCTGGTCTGCCGCTATAGCGAGGGCGGCAACGTGCTAGGCGAACGGCCGTTCTGATTCGGGCGCGATCGGCGCGAAACGGACGCTGAGGTCCACCTTCGCCGAAGCCTGCTTATCCCAGCGCTGCCGGCGGCTGAAGCGGATCGCCCCGCCGATCAGGCCGAAGCCCAGGATCATCTGGACCCAGATATTGGCATCGGGCAGCAGCGGCGTTTCCGGATCGGTGCCGGGGCCCGGACCGGGGCCTTCCGGCGTCGTCGGGCCGCCCGGGAAGATGCCCCCGCCCGGCCGCACCGGCGGCGGCAGGATCGAACGCGGCGGATTGAAGGTCTTCGGATCGAAGGACGCGAGGCTGATCGGCGTTTCCACGTCGGCCTGCGGAATCGGCAGATCGAGCGACGAGAGCACCACCGGCACCGCCGTGGGGCACGGCGCGATCGCAGCCGGGCTTGCCGCCGCCATTTCCGCCGCGGGCTGGCGCACGCGGGTCTTCGGCAGGGCATATTGCCGGGGCGCGGTAGCCTTGTGCACCGCGTTGCGCACCTGCGGAACGGATAAGGTTAGCGCCGCCGAACCGACGACGGGACATACACAGGCCGCCATGAGCTTGGCGGCCTTCGACGCGACCATGGATTGCAGCACTTTACGAACCCTCCCCGCGCACCCACCCGTACGCTTAAGGGTTCGTTAGGGCAATTTTGGCTAAAACCCAAGACGCGGCGAGAGATTAACCACGAATCAGGGCGTGATAACGCTCCCTCGTAACAAATGGAAACATAGGAGCAGCCGTTCCAGCCGCAAATGTCCCGAATATGGACATAAACTAAAGATTTCTGCGCAACCCGCGATCCCAACAATCGAATCGCTGTCGGATTTATTTACAAAATTTAACACAAGCCTGCGAATCGGCATCTTTGTCGGTCGATTCCGCGATCCCGTCGATTGCCGTCTGGACGGACAGCAGCTTTTGTTGGATATCGGAGCCCGGAGGATTTCCGCCTGAACGCTCACGCCGACATAGCCGAGACCAGCAAGAAGCCGGCGCCAGGAGCACCCTCGTTCGGGGCATGGCTCGCTGCGCACGTCCGCAAGGATTGGCCGCTGTGGCTGGGCATGGCCGCCATCGCCCTGCCGACGATGGCGTCGGTCGCGCGCGACAGCTGGTCGACCGAACAGGGCGCCCATGGCCCCATCGTGCTCGCCACCGGCCTGTGGCTGATCCTGCGCCAGTGGCGCGCCGCCTGCGCCATCGCGCGGCCGGGCTCGCCCTGGCTGGGCGTGGCGATGCTGCTGCCCACGCTGCTGCTCTACATCTTCGCGCGCATCACCAACATCGTCGAGATCGAGGGCTTCGCCATGTATGGCGCGCTGCTCTCCATCCTCTACATGTCGGCCGGCGGCGCGGTGATGCGGCTGCTCTGGTTCCCGCTGCTCTACATGCTGTTCGTGTTCCCGCCGCCCGATACCGTGGTGGCGATGGTCACGCAGCCCCTGAAGATCTGGATATCGCGGGCGGCGATCGAGCTGCTCTACTTCCTCGGCTATCCGATCGCGGGCTCGGGCGTTACGATCCAGATCGGCCAGTATCAGCTTCTCGTCGCCGCCGCCTGCGCGGGTCTCAACTCGCTCATCAGCCTGTCCGCGATCGGGCTGTTCTACATCTACATCCGCCACAATGCGAACTGGCGCTATGCGGCGCTGCTGATGCTGGCGATCGTGCCCGTGGCGATCCTCGCCAATTTCGTGCGCGTGCTGATCCTGGTGCTGATCACCTATCATTTCGGGGAAGCGATGGCACAGGGCTTCGTCCATAATTTCGCGGGCGTCACGATGTTCGCCATATCGGTGCTGGGCATCTTCGCGGTGGACGCGCTGGCCTCGCCGCTCCGCCGCCGCCTCGCCATCGCGGGATCGAACGAGCAATGACGACGATGCGCGACACCGATGACGAGCGCGCGGCCCCCGGCTCGGGCCTTTCCCGGCGCAACCTGCTGCTCGGCGGGGTGATGCTGGGCACGGCGGCGCTATGCTATGCCCGCCAGCCGAAGCCCGTCCCGTCGCTGCTGGGCAAGACCAAGCTCGACAGCCTGATCCCCAACCGCATCGGCCGCTGGACCTACGAGACCAGCTCGGGCCTCGTATTGCCGCCGCGCGACCAGCTGAGCGAGCGCATCTACGACCAGCTCGTCACCCGCGTCTATACGGCGCCGGACGGCACCGGCGTGATGCTGCTCGTCGCCTATAGCGGGCGGCAGGACGGCATGATCCAGGTCCACCGGCCGGAGGTCTGCTATCCGGCCAGCGGCTATGCGCTGACCGAATCGGTGGAGCACCCCGTCCGGGTCGGCCCACAATTCACCCTGCCCACGCGCTTCATCGTGGCGGAAGGGCGCTCGCGCATCGAACAGCTCATCTACTGGACGCGCGTCGGACCCAGCTTCCCCACGGGCTGGCTGGGGCAGCGCCGCGCCGTGATCGACGAGAATCTCCAGGGCCGGATTCCCGACGGCGTGCTCGTCCGCATATCGACGATCGCGCAGGACAGTTCCGCCGCGCTCACGATGCTGGACGACTTCACCAATCAGCTGCTTCCCGTCCTGCCCGCCAAGGCCCGCCAGGCCCTTATCGGACGGACGTGAAGCCCCACGCCCACCCGGCGCGCGTGGGGCGGCCGCCGGGCGGGATATAGCGGGGACGACCCGCCTCTCTCCCGCCCCGGATGGAGGTTCAGGGCTTGGGCCAGAAGTTGAAGGGGCGCAGCACGAACAGGATGTAACCCAGGGTCGCGGCAATCACGGCGACGGCGGCCAGCTGGTAGCCCTCGTTGCCAAGATAATTGGCTACCGCGCAGCCCACCGACGGGCCTAGATATTGCCATATCGAATCCCGCGGCGGTTCATCTCCGGTCGATCGCTGCATGAACAGAACAATCAGGCCGGCGAATATAGCTACCGTGATCCAGTCGAAGACAGTTTCCAAAAAGCTTCCCCTTTTGTTGATGGAATGCCTGTATAGATCGAAGCAGTCCAGCCCCAATCGGCCCGGCTCCGCTATTTGCGGGAAGGAACGATATGGCGGTCTGGTGGCGCATGGGAGAATGATGTGAAGACCAAATCGATGATCCTCGCAAGTGCGGCGGCAATGATGATGCTGACGCTCAGCGCCTGCGAAAAGAAAGCGGAAGGCCAGGTCGTCGCTGTCGTCAATGGCGAGGAAGTGTCTCTGCAGGAATTGAACGCGGAACTTGCCGGCCAGAATATTCCCGATTCGGTCGACAAGAAAGTGCTGATGAAGGAAGTCCTCCAGCGCGTCATCGATCGCAAGCTCCTGGTCCAGCGCGCCAAGGAACAGGGGCTGGACAAGGATCCCGAATATCTCACCCAGCGCCGCCGCCTGGATGAAAACCTGCTGGTCGGCCTGCTCGGCAAGAAGGCCGCCGCCAGCGTGAAGATTCCCGATGGCCCGACCATCGACAAGTTCATCGCGGAAAATCCGCAGATGTTCGCGCAGCGCGAACGCTACTCCCTCAACCAGATCCAGTTCGATCTGCCGGCGAACCCCCAGCGCCTTTCCGTCCTCCAGAAGGACAAGACGCTCGATGCCGTCGCGCAGTCGCTCGATTCGCTGGGCATCAAGTATCGCCGCGGCACGGCCGTGCTCGATTCGGCCACGACGCCGCCGGCGGTGATGGCCCAGATCCTGAAGCTGCCGGCCGGCGAGCCCTTCATCATCCCGATGAACGGCAAGGTCTATGCCAGCGTCATCACCGGCCAGCAGGCGACGCCGACGCCGTCCGAAGTCGCCCGTCCCGCCGCGACCGAGGCGATTCGCCGCCGCGACCTCGCCGAAATCAGCACCAAGACGCTGAAGCAGGCGCGTGACGCCGCGAAGATCCAATATCAGCCCGGCTACGAGCCGCCGGCCAAGACGGGCGCCAAGGGCACGGCCGCGCCCGGTGCTCCGGCTGCCGCGCCGGGGGCCGAGGGTGCCGCGGCGCCGGCCCTCCCGGCACCGGAAGCAGCCCCGGCTCCTGCCCCGGCCGCCAACTGATCGCGCCGGGCGCGGTGCGGATGGAGCCCGGCTCCGTCCGCACCGCGCCTTCCCATCCCCTTATCCGGCTCTGCCGGGCGGCCTTCCGTCAGCCCCGCCGCGCGCGCCAGGCGATGCGGAAGATGCGCGGCCCTTCCACCAGATAGCGGCGCCACAGCCGGCGCGGCTCGGAAAGCAGGCGATAGCTCCATTCCAGCCCCGCCCGCTGCATCCAGCGCGGCGCGCGGCGGGCACGGCCCGTCAGGAAATCGATGGACGCGCCGATGCACAGGCCCAGCCCCGTCGCATCGCCGCGCCGGGCGATCTCCAGCGCCAGATATTCCTGCTGCGGGCAGCCGACGGCCAGGAAGACGAAACGCGCCTTCGCGGCCGCCACGAAAGCGGCGGCCTCCGCAAGCGCCGCCTTGTTGGTGCGCAGGCCCATCGGCGGCACATGCTGGACGATCTCGGCGCCGGGCACCAGCGGCGCCACCTGCCCCGCCGTCTCGCCATCGCCGCCGATGATGGCGATGCGATCGCCCGGCCGCACCGTCGCCAGCAGCCGCGCGGTCAGATCGCTGCCGGGCGCCACGGCCAGGCGAATGCCCTCCAGCGCCGCCAGCCGCGCGAGGATGCGGCTGTCGCACGGCCGCGCCAGCGCGTGGGCATAGGCTTCCGCCAGCCGCTCGTCGCGTCCTTCGCCATGGAGGCGGATCAGATGGTCGACATTGGGGGTCACGACATAGGCAAAGGGCGCGTCCGCCGGCCGATCCGCCAGCGCGGAGACCAGTTCCTCCATGCCCCGCCGGTCGAAATCCACGTCCAGATAGCGCTGCACCGCGGCGGGATCAGTAGGCATCCTTGTCCCAGATCACCTTGAACACGGTTTCGAGGATGATGCGGAAATCCAGCGCCAGCGACCAGTTGTCGATATAATAACGGTCATATTCCACGCGCTGGCGCGCCCGCTCGATCGTATCGATCTCGCCGCGCAGGCCACGCACCTGGGCCAGGCCGGTGATCCCCGGCTTCACCCGGTGGCGCGCGGCATATCCCTTCACCGCATCGAAATAATAAGCGTCGCCCACCTTCATGTGGGTGGCGTGCGGCCGCGGCCCGACGATCGACATGTCGCCGCGCAGCACGTTGAAAAGCTGCGGCAGCTCGTCGATGCTCAGCCGGCGGATGATGCGCCCCACCGATGTCACGCGATCGTCGTTGCGCGTGGTGCGGGCCGCGCCCGTCGCATCGCCCCGGTCGACATACATGGACCGGAACTTCAGCACCTCGATCTCGACATTGTTGAAGCCGAAGCGCCGCTGCTTGAACAATATCGGCCCGGGGCTCGTCAGGCGGATCGCCAGCGCCGTCCCGATCAGCAGGGGCGAAAGCAGGGCGATGCCGATCAGCGCCAGCCCCCGGTCCTCGGCCGCCTTCAATATGCCGTGCCAGTCGCGGATCGGCCGCTGCCACAGCGCCAGGATCGGCACGGTGCCGATGAACTTCATCTCATATTGGGTGGTCAGCTCCACCGATTCCCGTGGGATCAGGCAGATATCGATCGCCACCTCGGCCAGGTCGGCCAATATCTCGTCCAGCCGTTCCTGGGTGATCTTGGGGAGCGCGATCAGCACCTGATCCACCTCCCCGCGCCGGGCAAGGTCGACCACGGCATCCAGCCCGCCCAGGAAAGGCACGCGCATCGCCCCCTCGCCCAGCCGCGTCTTGCGGCCGTCCGCCACCCCGACGATGGAGAGATAGGGCAGCCGCTCCACGTCCAGCAGGGTCAGCGCGCGCTGCGATACATCCTCGTCCGCGCCGTAGATCACGATGCGCTGGCCGATATAGCCGGCCCGCACCAGCAATGCGATCGCGCCACGCAGCACGAACGTGCCGAGGTAGAGCAGCATCAGCACGCTGGCGATGTAGGCCAGGATCACCCCGCGCGAGAACATGTCGAGCATGCCGAGCTGCCAGATCGTCGCGACCACCAGGATCGACGCGATCATATAATCCAGCACGCCGCCCTGATGCGCCTCGCCGCCGCGCGCCATCGGGCTGCTATAGGCATCGCGCGAAAGGCGGATCAGGAAGAAGTTCACCGCCGCGATGATCGCCGCCGTGCTGTGGATCGACGCATCGAACAGGTCGCCCACCAGCAGGTCGTAGACGAACAGGCTGATCGGCACCGCCAGCAAAAGGCAGATGAAATCCGTCACCACCGCCATCGATGCGATGACGTTGGAGGTGAAGCGCACCTTCGGCGTCGCGGGAACGTCCCCGCCGCGCGGCACGGCGATCTGGCCAGTCGGCGGCGTCATGCGGCGCGCCTCCGGGCGGGTTCGCCGCCGGCGCTCTCGCGGGCCGGATCGGCGGGCAGCCCCCGCATCACCGCATCGCCGCCCTTCAGCTTCGAAAGCGCGGCGGCGACGGTGCGGATGCAATCGGCATCGTGGGCGCCCGCGCACAGATCCGCCCGGATCTTCCATCCCGGCACCAGATCGGGATTGCGCCCCGTAAAGGTCTCCGCCACCTGCATCGCCTGCGATCTGCGGTTGGACGAGATCAGATAGTTCACATAGGCCGCCAGCACATCGACATTGCCGGGGAAATCCTGCAGCGCGCGTTCGAACGTGCCGGTGGCGAGGCCGTCCTGCTGCCGCAGGCCGTAGATTTCGGCCAGCACGATCGGCGTGCTCGCCAGATCGGGATTGTCGCGCTGGAGCAGCCGGGCATCGGCCAGCGCACCGTCCAGGTCCTTGCCGGCCATGCGGATGCGGGCGCGTAGCAGTAACGCGTGCGAATTGGTCGCGTCGAACGCCAGCACCGCATTCGCCCGCCGCAGCGCATCTTCCCTCTGCCCCATCGCCTCGCGGGTCATGGCATAGATGGCGTGCGCCTCGGCATTCGCCTGCGTTATCTGGTCGTCGGCCGCCAGCGGGCGCAGGATGCGCTCCGCCTCCGCCGCCCGCCCACGGGCCTGGAGATAACGCGCCAGCGCGACCTTCATCGCCGGGGTGCCGTTGGCCGCTATGCGCGCGACGGCCTCGGCGGGCACGGCGTCGCCGCCCGCGTCCAGCCACAGGTCGGCGACGCGCGCCTGCAGCAGGGCATCGGCCGGCTTGGTCTGCTGGACGCGATCGAGGACGGCGAAGGCTTCCGCATTCTTGCCGTTCCGATAAAGCTGCCGGGCATAATCGATCTGGGCATCGACATTGTCCGGTGTCAGCTTCGCCATGCGCGCCAGCACCGCCTCGATATTCGCGCTGTCCCCGGTGCGGCGATAGATTTCCAGCAGCGCGACCAATGTCGGAGCATTGTCACCGTTGCGCGCCGCCAGCTTGTCGAGGATGGCCACCGCCTCCTCATTCTGGTTGCGGACCGAAAGCAGCCGCGCGCGCAGCAACTGCGCGCCCTGATCGTCTGGGGAAAGCGCCTGCACCTGGCCGATGAAGCCATCGGCATCGTCCAGCCGCCCCTGCTTCAGCGCCACCGATGCCTTCACCAGCAAGGCGCGGCCGTTCTGCGCGTTCAGCGCGAGAAGCTGGTCGGCATATTTGTCCGCCGCAACCGTGTCCCCGCCCGCGAAGGCCAGTTCCGCGGCGGCGTGCAGAGCCTCCTGATTGCCATGCTCCAGCTCCAGCGAACGGACATAGGCGGCATAGGCGCCGGCATAGTTGCGCCGCGCCATCTCGATCCGCGCCAGCAGCAGCCAGTAGCTGGCGACATCGTCGCGCAGGGCCAGCGCCTCGCGGATCGTGGTGACGGCGCTCCACGTATCGCCCGCCTGGAAAAGCTGGTCCGCCCGCGCGGCGGCGGCGGCCGCCCTTTCCCCAGGCGATCCGCACCCGCCCAGCGCCAGCGCCAGGGCAAGCGCGCCGGCAAGGCGCCACGTCGTCATAGATCCCGGCGACCGTCCCATGCTGCGCTCAGATGACGGACGCGTATCGCGCGCTGTCCAGGGGCAACATGAGGAAGGTCGCGCGGCCTTCCGGCCGCAGGCTGTCCATCGCAGGTCTGTCGGGCATCCGGCCGGCCTCTTCGCTGTGTTGCAGATGGACGATCTGCCCGTCCGCGCGAAAAATCGGATGATCGATCGAGTTGTTCCGATCAACATCCGCATCTACGCGCGCACTTCCCCAATAACCTAACAAATGCTTCCCTTACAAACGCCCATTCCGTGAATTCATCCCTTCCCGGCCACGCCGGGGCGACAGATGCCCGCGCGGATCGGCCAGCGGCGATCCCGGCGCGCAGGCGCCCGCTTCCGGGATAACGCGCATTGCGGAATGTTTCGTTAATGGAACTTTCAGCGTTACCGTGCATCTTTCGGCCGTCGATCGGAGAAGATGGCGCCGGCCGCGTTGTCGAACCTTCGGCCGGGATAACAAAGCGGATCGATCCGGCTCGTCGCGTCTTGGGGGCTCGCGAACGTGCCGGCCTTTTCTTTTTTATGTGGCGGTGCGAAACCGTCATGCGATATGGGCTTGCTTCACGAAGTCCAGCGGGGATGGGACATCGAGACCATGAAATTGCGCGAAAACATATTGGCCGCCGCCCTTCTTGTCGTTCCGGTGGCCGCGCCCGCCGTCGCCCAGGACAAGCCGGCGGCCGCCCCGCCCGCCCAGCAGCTCAAGGCCTATCGCATCAATCCGGGCGACGAGCTTGAAGTCTATGTCTGGGGCGAGGAGCGGTTGCAGCGCACCATCCGCGTGCTGCCGGACGGCACGTTCAGCTTCCCGCTCGTCGGCCGAATCGACGCGCTCAACAAGCTGCCGACCGATCTGGAGCAGGTGATCTCCAAGGGGCTGGAGGCGCAGTATCGCGGCCAGGTGCCGCAGGTCACGGTCTCCGTGCGCTCGCCCTCCGGCATGCAGGTGTCGGTGATCGGCAAGGTCCGGTCGCCGGGCAGCTTCACGCCGGGCAAATATATCAACGTGCTCGAGGCGATCGGCATTGCCGGCGGGCCGACCGAGTTCGCCGATGTCTCCAACGTCACGATCCTGCGCAAGCAGGGCGACCATCTCGTGCCGATGAAGGTGCGCCTGTCTGGCGCGCTGCGCGGATCGCCCAGCAGCGCCGATCTGGCCGCCGATGGCCTGCCCCAGCTTCAGAGCGGCGATACGGTGATCGTCCCATGAGCCTGAAGGGTTCGCGTCGCCGTCGTCCAGCCGCCATCCACATCGCCGCCGCCGGCCTGGCGGTAACCGCGCCGCTTGCGGCCGCGCGCGCGGAAATCACCGGCAAGGTCGATGTCTCGGCCTCCGCCGGCTATGCCAGCAATCCTTTCCTCAACGATGTCGGGGATAAGGATAGCGGCTTCGTGGAGGGCGCGATCCGCCCCAGCCTGGCGATCACCGGCGCGCGGGGGCGCACCGACATCACGACCTATTACCGCCGCACCGAATATTTCCGCCGCTACAACGATTCCAACGCCTATGGCGGCTCGGTCCGGGCCACCCGCCAGCTGAGCGAGAAGATCGATGCGCGCGCCCTGCTCTCCTTCGACAGCTCGATCGTCGGCGCGGACGATCCGGATGGCGACCTCGTCGATCCGGAACTGCCCGAAAATCCCGATATCGGCCTGATCGGCGCACGCCAGCGCCGCCACATGCTCAACGGATCGGCCGGCCTCACCTACCGGCCCAATGCCCGCGACAGCTGGTCCGCCGATTTCCGCGCCACCAAGAGCGACTATCCGGACAATAGCCGCCTGCCGATCGAGGTCGGGCAGGATTATGTCTCCTATGGCGGCACGCTGGGCTACAGCCACGCCATCTCGGAAACCTCGTCGCTGGGCGCGTCGGTCACCTATACCGAGGTGGATTATGAAGCCGCCGGCCGGGATTCGCGGATCATCAGCCCGCAGCTCACTTATTCGCGGCGCTTCGGCGGCGGCTGGACGCTGGCCGCCGGGGCCGGCGTCTCCTTCACCCAGCGCAAGCTGCTGACCGGGAACGACAACAGCACCGCCTTCACCGGCAATATCGAGGTCTGCCGCGAAGGATCGAGGGGCAATCTCTGCATCGGCGGCTCGCGCAGCACCACGGCCACGGGCTTCGGCGGGGTGCGCAACGAGACCGAGGGCCATCTGACCCACAGCTACAAGCTCAGCGAACGCAGCTCGCTGTCCAGCCGGATATCCTATTCGCGCAACGGCAACGCGGCGCTGCCCACCTCGGGATCGCGCGATTATCTGACTGTATCGACCTTATATTCGCGCAGCCTCAACGAACGCCTCCGGGTCACGGCCTATGTGGGCTATCGCGACATATATCGTTCAACGGTCTCGCCTCCCGCGGATATTTCGGGCAGGCTGGGGCTGGCTTATACGTTGGGTGATCGTCGATGAACGCCAATCTGCCGGGGCAGGACGCGGAAGAGGTTTCGGAAAACCTCCTCGGCCATCTGCCCACCATTCTCTGGCAGCGCCGCTGGTTCGTGCTGGCGCCGCTGCTGGCGGGCACGGTCGCGGGCCTTGCCGCCGCCATCTTCATGCCGGCCACCTATCGCTCCAGCGCGATGCTGCTGGTCGAATCGCAGGAACTGCCGCAGAATCTGGTGGGATCGCCGCTCACCAGCCTGATCGACCAGCGCATCGCCAAGATCCGCCAGCAGATCCTCAGCCGGCCCGACCTGATCGAGCTTATCCAGAACAACAATCTCTATCCCGCCGAACGGCGTTCGCAGCCCTTGTCGGAAATCATCGACAAGATGCGGGCATCGACGTTCATCGCCCCGGTGAACGCGGATATCGAGCGTTCCTCCAACCGGGGCTCCTCGACGATCGCCTTCTCGCTAGCGTTCAACTATTCCGATCCGGTGCGCGCCCAGCTGGTCGCGCAGGATTTCGTCGAACGGCTGCTGAAGCTCGATTCCGCCGGCTCCGCCGCCGCCGCCGCCGGCACCGTCACCTTCCTTCAGGATCAGGCGGCCAGCATCCAGGGGCAGCTCCAGGGCCTCGAAAAGCAGATCGAGGAAATCAAGGCCCGCAACGGCATGGCGCTCTCCAACGCCGGCGGGCCGGTGATGAGCAGCGGGTCCTACGATACGCAGATCGCCCAGCTCCAGCGCGAGAACGCCCAGTTGCAGGCGCAGGCGCGCACGCAGGCTTCGGTCGATTTCGATCCGGCGGTGGTCGCCGCCACCCAGCAGCTGGATAACGCCAAAGCGGTCTATTCGGATAACCATCCCGACGTGAAGCTTGCCGAGCAACGCCTGCGCGAGGCGCGCCAGGCGGCGACCGCGCGGGTGGCGACGAACATGCGCGGCTCCTCGGTCGGCGCGCAGATCGCCGCCAACAACGCCACCATCGCGCAGCTCCAGGCCGCGCGCGGGGCCGAACAGTCCCGCTCCAGCGCCGCGATCGCCGCCCAGTCAGCGGCCCCGCTGGTGATGGAGCAGATCGCCCAGCTCCAGGCCCGGGCCGACGGCCTGCGCGCCAATTATGATCGCGTCTCGGCCAACCTCATGGCCGCCCAGGCATCGGCCAAGATGGAAAGCGAGCAGCGCGGCGAGCGGCTGACGGTGATCGATCCGCCCGTGGTGCCGGACAAGCCCAGCTCCCCCAACCGGCCGATGCTGATCCTCGGCGGAATCGCCGGGGGCGCCGCGCTGGGGCTGGTGCTGGCGATGCTGTGGGAATTGCTGCTGAGGCCGATCCGTGGCGTCGCCGCGCTCCAGAACCTGCTGGGCGTGGCGCCGCTTGTCGTCGTGCCCACCTTCCGCGACAGCGAGCCTAGATGGCATCGCTATCTGTTCTGGCGTCGCAAGAAGCCGGCCAAGACGGCATGATGCCGCCCTTTCGGATGCGGATGCTCAATCGAAGGAAGTGCAGTCTTGAGTGTTGAAAGCATCGAAGGCCAGGCCAGCCAGTTGCTTCCGTCGGTGATCCCGCCGCCGGGCACGGCGACGGTGGAAACGCCGATCGAAGGGCTGCTGGACAAGCATATCTACGGCTTCAACAGCCGGGATCAGCGCTCCCGCCCGTTCAACCTGCTGCGTTCGCAGGTGCTGAAGCTGGCGCGCAGCCGCAACTGGCGGGTGATCGGCATCACATCGGCCACCCCGCGCGTGGGCAAATCGTTCATCGCCTGCAATCTGGCGGCCGCGATGGCCCGCACGCCGGAGATGCATACCTATCTGTTCGATTTCGACCTTCGCCGTTCCTCGCTGGCCGAATATTTCGGGCTGGAAGGCGAAGTGGGCGTGACCGACTATCTCGACGGCCGCATCCCGGATCTCACCTCGGTCGCGCGCGATGTCGCGGGCGAACGGCTCAGCCTGTTCCCCAGCTTCGAAAACCAGCATCATTCGGCCGAGCTTCTTGCCGGCGCGCCGATGGACCGGCTGATCGAGGACATGCGCCGCCTGCCGGACAACAGCATGTGCCTGTGCGATCTGCCGCCCGTCTTCGCCAATGACGATGCGGTCATCATCGCGCAGAAGATCGATGCCTACATCCTCGTGGTCGAGGAAGGGGTGACAACCCGCAAGCAGGTGCGCGACACCTTCGCCCTGCTTTCGCCCGCGCCGTGCCTGGGCACGGTGCTCAATCGCTACCAGGGGGGCCTGATGGGCGACGATTATGGCTATGGCTACGGCCAGAGCCAGAAGTACGCCGAATATTACAGCTAGGAACATCATGGCGGAAACCGGCCGGCGCGGCATCATCCTCGCAGGAGGATCGGGCACCAGGCTGCACCCGCTGACCCATTCGGTCAGCAAGCAGCTGATGCCCGTCTATGACAAGCCGATGATCTATTATCCGCTGACGGTGCTGATGCTCGCCGGCATCCGCGAGATATTGGTCATCACCGCGCCCGATCAGGCGGCGGGCTTCCGCAACCTGCTGGGCGATGGCGGCCAATGGGGCCTCGCCATCCGATATGCCGTCCAGCCGAAGCCGGAAGGGCTGGCCCAGGCCTATCATATCGGCGCGGATTTCGTGGGGGATGCGCCATCGGCCCTCGTGCTGGGTGATAACCTGTTCTACGGCCACGGCTTTCCCGAACTGCTCCGCGCGGCGGACGCGCGGACGGAAGGCGCCACCGTCTTTTCCACCAGCGTCAGCGATCCCACGGCCTATGGCGTGGTTTCCTTCGATGCCACGGGCCGGGCGGAAACGATCGAGGAAAAGCCGGTCCAGCCCAGGTCGAACCAGGCGGTCACGGGCCTTTATTTCTACGATGCCGATGCGCCCGCGCTGGCCGCGACGCTCCGCCCCTCCGCCCGTGGCGAGCTGGAGATCACCGATCTCAACCGCCTCTATCTTGAAGCCGGCAAGCTCCACGTCACCCAATTGGGCCGTGGCTTCGCCTGGCTCGATACCGGCACCCACGGCGCACTGCTCGATGCCGCCAATTATGTGCGGATCGTCGAGGAACGGCAGGGCCTCAAGATCAGCTGTCCCGAGGAAATCGCCTGGCGCCAGGGCTTCATCGACGACGATGCCCTCCGCGCCATCGCCCGCCCCCTCGAAAAGAGCGGCTACGGCCGCTACCTGCTCCGCCTGCTGGAGGAAGGTGCCTGATGATCGTCACCGATCTCGATCTGCCGGGGCTCAAGCTGTTCGATCTCGATCGCTTCGGCGACGATCGCGGTTTCTTCCTGGAAAGCTGGAACCAGCGCCGGTTCGCCGATGCCGGCTTCAGCGAAAGCTTCGTGCAGGACAATCACAGCCGCTCGGCCGCGGGCGTGCTGCGCGGCCTGCATTATCAGCTCAAGAATCCGCAGGGCAAGCTGGTCCGCGTCACGCGCGGCCGGGCTTATGACGTGGTGGTCGATCTGCGCCGATCCTCCCCCACCTTCGGCCGCTGGCAGGCGGTGCCGCTGTCGGAGGACGAGCCCCGCTTGTTCTGGATACCGCCCGGCTTCGCCCACGGCTTCCTCGCGCTCGAGGACAGGACGGAGTTCCAGTATAAGGTCACGACCTTCTACGATCCGGCCGACGAGCATAGCCTGCTGTGGAACGATCCGGCGATCGGCATCGCCTGGCCGCTGGAGATGGAACCCGCCCTTTCCGCCAAGGATGCCGCCGGCCTGCCGCTGGCGGACGCCCCCACCTACGCATGAGGGTGCTGGTCACAGGCGCCGCCGGCCAGCTCGGCCGCGCGCTGCTGGCGTCCGCCCCGCCCCGCGTGGAGGCGATCGGGCTGGATCGGGCGGCGCTCGATATCGGCGATGAAGCCGCCGTCGAGGATGCCGTGCATCGCCTCCGCCCGGCGCTGATCGTCAACGCCGCCGCCTATACCGCCGTGGACAAGGCGGAAACGGAACGGGATGCCGCCCGCCGCATCAACGCCGATGGCCCCGGCTATCTCGCCCGCGCGGCGGGTTCGGTCGGCGCGCGGCTGGCCCATGTCTCCACCGATTTCGTGTTCGACGGCACCGCCTCCCGCCCCTATCGCCCGGCGGATTCCACCGCGCCGCTTTCCGTATATGGCGCCACCAAGCTGGCCGGCGAAGCGGCAGCGCTGGCCGAACATGCCGATGTGCTGGTGGTCCGCACCGCCTGGGTCTATGCCGCGCATGGCCGCAACTTCCTGGAAACCATGCTGCGGCTGATGGCCGAGCGGGACGAGCTTGCCGTCGTTGCCGACCAGGTCGGCACCCCCACCCACGCCGCCTCGCTGGCGCATGCCCTGTGGGCGCTCGCCATGGCGGACGCGCGCGGCGTCCTCCACTGGACGGACGCCGGCGTCGCAAGCTGGTATGATTTCGCCGTCGCCATCCGGGAAGAGGCGATCGCCGCCGGCCTTCCCATCCGCGCCGCCGCCGTCCGGCCCATCGCCACCGCCGATTATCCCACCCCCGCGGCCCGCCCCGCTTTCTCGCTACTCGACAAGAGCGCGGCCTGGGGCATCACCGGCATCGCGCGCCACTGGCGCGAGGAACTGCGCGCCGCGATGGCCGCCCGAAGGAACTGAAATGGCCAACCTGCTCATCACCGGCGGCGCCGGTTTCATCGGCGCGAACTTCGTCCGCCACTGGCGCGCCAGCCGGCCGAATGACGGCATCGTCGTGCTCGACGCGCTCACTTATGCCGGCAACCGCCCCAGCCTGGACGGCGTGGAGGATATCGTCTTCGTCGAAGGCGATATTCGCGACGAGGCGCTGGTGAACCGGCTGATGGCCGATCATGCGATCGATCGCATCGTCCATTTCGCGGCCGAAAGCCATGTCGATCGATCGCTTTCGGGGCCGGCCGCCTTCGTCGACACCAATGTCCGTGGCACGCTGGTGCTGCTGGAGGCCGCCCGCGCAGCCTGGCTGGACAAGGGCAGCGGCACCCCCCACCGCTTCCACCATATCTCCACCGACGAGGTGTTCGGCACGCTGGGGCCGCAGGACCCGCCCTTCCGTGAAACCACGGCCTATGCGCCCAATTCGCCCTATTCCGCCAGCAAGGCGGCGTCGGACCACCTCGTCCGCGCTTATCATCACAGCTTCGGGCTGGATGTCGTCACCACCAACTGCTCGAACAATTACGGCCCCTACCAGTTTCCCGAAAAGCTGATCCCGCTGTTCATCCTGAATGCGCTCAGCGGCCGCAACCTGCCGATCTACGGCGATGGCATGCAGGTGCGCGACTGGCTTTATGTCGGCGATCATGTGCGCGGGATCGAGCTGGCGCTGGAACGCGGGCGCGCGGGCGAAACCTATTGCATCGGCGGCGGGCAGGAACTGGCGAACCTGCAGGTGATCGATACGCTGTGCGCGGCGGTGGACGCCGCCTTCGCCGCCGATCCCGATCTCGCCCGCCGCTTCCCCGATGCGCCGCCCGCGAAGGACCGGCCGACCGCCACGCTCAAGACCCACGTCACCGACCGGCCCGGCCATGACCGCCGCTACGCCATCGACGAGGGCAAGGCCCGGCGCGAGCTGGGCTATGCCGCCGCCCACGGCTTTGCGGAGCATTTCCAGGCGACGCTGCAATGGTATCTCGCCAATGAAGGCTGGTGGCGCGCGATCCAGGGCCGTGCCGCGCGCGTGCGGGATTGATCCGGACCCGAATCGAATCGCTTTCCCCCGTAACGATTTTACATCTATCCATAACGGACCATTCGATCTCAAACGGGGGGAGCCGTTATGGGAGAGGGACAGGCGCTGGCCAGCGCGGCGATCGCGCTGCCGGCGGAGGTGGAACGCGGCCGGCGTATATCCTGGATCGATGCCACAAGGGGCATCGGCATCTTCCTCGTGGTGCTCGCGCATGCCGAACGCGGCTTCGTGGAAGCGGGCATGATGCCGCTTGATCCGGCGGTGCGGGATTTCGATGGCGCCATCTACGCCTTTCACATGCCCTTATTCTTCCTCCTGGCCGGCCTGCATGTCGAACAGGCGCTGGCGGCGGGCCGCCCGGCTTTCCTGACGGAAAAGCTGAAGGCCATCGCCTGGCCCTATCTGCTCTGGTCGACGCTGCATGTCCTCACCGTGATGGCCACGGGCAGCGCCAACAGGCCGCTCGATCTCCACGATCTTGCCGGCATCGGCGTGCGGCCCGTGGCGCAATTCTGGTTCCTCTATGCCCTGTTCCTTTGCTGCCTGGTCGTGGCGGCGGGCTGGGACCGGTTCCGCCTGCTGACGGTGATCGCCGGCACGGGCATCGCCGCGCACGCATATTTCGGCTCGGGCAACATGATCCTGCAAACCGCCCAGCTCTTTCCCTTCTTCCTCATGGGCATCGCGGTGGGCCGGTGGCCGGCGATGCGGGGCGAATATCTCGACACGCCCACGCTTGCGACCATTCTTCTGGGCGGCGCGCTGATCTTCGCCGCCACGCGCCTGCTGCAGACGGTCGTGGCGCTCGGCGGCGCCGATCACACCATCCTCTTCTATGTGGGCGCGGGCGCCGGCATCGCGATGACGACCACGCTCGCCATCATCCTGCGCGGCCGGATGCCCTGGCTGGTCCGCCTGGGCCAGGCATCGATGGCGATATATGTCGCCCATACCTTCTTCACGGCGGGGTTCAGGATGGCGGTGCAGAAGATGGGCCTCGCCCTCGATCCGGCATGGCTGCTGGCGATCGGCACGATTGTCGGCCTGCTCGGCCCCTTGGGCTTGTATGAATTTGCCGGGCGGCGGAAACTCTCGCCGATTCTCGGGTTGGGGAAATATGTCAGAAGCTGAACGTCCGCCGCACGCCGCCGCCCGTGTCGCCCCGCATGTCGCCATCGTCATCGTCAATTACCGCACCCCCGATCTCGCGCTGCGCTGCGTGGAGACGCTGGCCGCGGAGCGCGCGGCGCTGCCGGGCCTGGAAGTGGTGGTGGCCGATGGCGGATCGGGGGACGGATCGGCGGAAAAGCTGGCGGCCGGGCTTGCCGATCCCCGTTTCCAGGGCTGGGCCAGGCTGCTGCCGCTGCCGATCAACGGCGGCTTCGGCTGGGCCAACAACCAGGCAATGCTCCGCCTGCTCCAGCAAGACGATCCGCCGGATTATATCCACCTGCTCAACCCCGATACGGAGATCGCCCCCGGTGCCGTCGCCCTGCTCGCGCAATGGCTTGCCGCCCATCCCCGCCACGCGGCGGTCGGCAGCCAGCTTTTCCGGCCGGACGGCGCCACGGTGGGCAGCGCCTTCCGCTTCCCCTCGGTGGGCCGCGAATTCCTGCGTGGCAGCGCCACCCCCGCGCTAGGCCGCGCCTTCGGCATCCGGCCGACATTGGTGGAGGATGCCGGCGATCCCGATTGGGTGACGGGCGCCAGCGTGATGCTGCGCGCCGAGGCACTGCGCGAGGTCGGCCTGTTCGACGACGGCTTCTTCCTCTATTTCGAGGAGGTCGAGCTGATGCGCCGCCTGCGCGCCGCCGGCTGGGGCGTCGCGCATGAACCGCAAAGCCGCGTCTTCCATGTCGGCGGGGCCGCCACCGGCGTGAACGTGGCCAATGTCGCGCGCCGCCCGGCTTACTGGTTCAATTCGCGGCGGCGCTATTTCGTGCGGACCGGGGGCACCGCCACTTTGGTCGCGGCCACGCTCGCCTGGATGGCGGGCCGGGCATTATGGAAGCTGCGCGAGGCATTGCGGCTGACGCGCGGCCAGCCCGCCGCGGCGCCGGAGGCCACCGATCATCTCCGCCTCAGCCTGGCCCCGCGCCCCGGCGATCGCCGGCCCACCGTCGCCCGCTGGAACGACCCGCCCGATCAGCCGCCCGCCTGGATGGAAACCGCGCGATGACGGTGGACGGCCGCGTCGGCATCGTCGCCATCGGCCGCAACGAAGGGGAAAGGTTGAAGGCCTGCCTCCGCTCGCTGCCGCCCGGCGCGCCGGCCGTCTATGTCGATTCCGGCTCCAGCGACGGCAGCGTCGCCTTTGCCCGGTCGATGGGCGTGCGAGTGGTGGAGCTGGACATGGGCACCCCCTTCACCGCCGCCCGCGCCCGCAATGCTGGGCTGGAGGCGCTGGTCGAAACGGCAGGCGGCCAAGCGCCGGACTATGTCCAGATGATCGATGGGGATTGCACGCTCGATCCCGGCTGGCTGCCCGCCGCGCTGGCGGCGATGGATGCGGAGCCGGGCCTTGCCGTCGTCTTCGGCCGACGGCGGGAGCGCTTTCCCGAAGCCAGCATCTACAACCGCATGTGCGACCGTGAATGGAATGTGCCGGTGGGCGAGGCGCTGGCCTGTGGCGGCGATGCCTTGTTCCGCGCGCGCCCGCTGATCGCGGCCGGCGGCTATGATCCCACCCTGATCGCGGGAGAGGAGCCGGATCTCTGCGCCCGCCTGCGCGCCGCCGGCCACCGCATCCGCCGCATCGACGCGGAAATGACCCTGCACGACGCCGCCATGCACCGCTTCGGGCAATATTGGCGACGGGCCAGCCGCAGCGGCCATGCCTATGCGGAGCTGGCGTGGCGCGGGCGGGGGGCGCCCGATCCGCTATGGGCGCGGCAGGTGCGCAGCATCCTCGCCTGGGCCGGGCTGCTGCCGGCGGCGATCCTGCTCGCGCTGCTGGCGGGAATCTTCGGCACCCCGGCCGGCTTCGCGGTCGCGGCGGTGCTCGCCCTGGCCTATCCGCTCCAGATCCTCCGCCTCGCCCGCCGCGCGCGGGTGGCCGAGGACCCACCGGGCTTCGCCTTGCGCTGGGCGGCGCTGATCGTCGCCGGCAAGTTCGCCGAACTGTCCGGCGTCCTGCTCTATCACCGCCGCCGCCTGTCCGGCGCGGCCTCGCAGCTGATCGAATATAAGGGTTAGGCCGGCCGCCGGGCTTGGCCGACCACCTTCGCCGGGACGCCCATGGCGATGGAGTAAGGCGGAATATTGGTGAATATGACGGAATTGGCGCCGATCACCGAATGTTCGCCGATCGTGATGTTGCCGACGATGACCGCCCCGGCGCCGATGTCGACGCCATCGCCGATGATCGGCTTGGCGTTCAGATCCTCCATCGAACGGATGCCGAATGTCGTGTTCTGCCGGATGACCACGTCATTCCCGATCGCGCGCGCGCCCAGGATCATTCCCCCGAAATGTTCGAGCCTGACGCGGCGTCCGACCTTGACCGTGTAATCCAGCTTCATCCCGAACAGGATCTGGGCCAGCTTGTTGAGGAAACGGTAGGCCACCGTCAGCGGCATGCGCAGCGGCTTCAGCCGCACGCCCATACGCCAGTTGCCGAAGCGGTGGATGAACAGCATGAGGAAGCCCTGGCTCGACAGCTTGCTTCCGTTGGCGCGATAATCCTCGGCGACCAGAGACCAGAAGGAAATACCCGGCGGGTTCATGTTGCGGCTGCCATCGGGCAGCGGCGGCGCGCCCCCTTCCCCCTGGGCCATGAGGGTGGCGAAATCGCCGGCCGCATCCACCTGCGCGATCAGATCGCCCAGCGGCAGCCATTCCCAGCCCGCCGGCGCGCCATCGAGCGCACGCTCGAGCGCAAGCGCGACCTGCAAATGGCCAAGAGAATCGCCGCCCATCCCGGCAAAGCTCTGCGCCGGATCGACAGGCCGGCCCAGGCACGTCTCCAGCAGGCGCGCGAAGCTTTCGGGCTCGGCCTGCTCGTCCACGCGCAGGGCTTTGCCGGGATGGGCGGCGGGCTTGCCGTTCAGCAGGGTCGCCAGCATCGTGCGCTGAATCTTTCCGGTGTCGGTGCGCGGCAGGCTTTCGACCTCATGAACCGTGATGGCGCTGCGCGCATTGACGCCCAGCGCCTGGGCGTGGCTGGCAATCGCCTCGACAAGCTGGTCGCGCACCATCGACGTCGCGGGCGTCACGACCAGGCCAATGCCATCCCCGCGCAGGGGATCGGCCCGCCGCAGCAGCGCGAAATCGCCGGAATCGACCTGCTGCTCCTCCAGCGACCGGCGCACCGCGCTTTCGAGCAGATCGGGCGAAAGCTTGATGCCGGCGATGTTGATCACGTCATCGCCGCGGCCCAGAAAATAGAGGCGCCCATCCTCGATCCGGCCCATGTCGGACGTTTCCAGCCATTCGTCCCGGCCGATCGCTTGCCATTTGCCGCCGTCCAATATGCCGAGGGCGACGTGCGGCCCCCTGGTCTCGATGCGGCCGCGCGCATTGATGCGGATCTCCACGCCGCCGCGCGCCTCGCCCACCGAATCCAGCGTCTCCAAAGGCTCGCGGTCGATGCTCTGGAGCGTCGTGCGCGAAGCTTCGGTCAGGCCGTAATGCTGGACGATCCGGGCATTGGGCAAAGCCGCGCGAAGGGCGGCCTTTTCTTCCCCCGACATATATTGGCTGCCGATCTCCACCCAGCGCACGCGCTCCAGCTCGGCGCCGAACCGGTCGCGCGCCGCCAGGAAGATGCGCCACAGGGTGGGAACGGCCGAGATCGCGTTGATCTCGCCCGCCTGCAGCATCCGCTGGATCTCCTGAAGATCGAAGCCATGTTCGGGGATGAAGGCGCGCCCGCCCGCATTGAGGACGATGCGGCAGCGGGCGTAGCCGAAGGAGTGATAGACGGGAATGCCGATATATTCGCGGATTCCCTCGTCGATCGCCATCGCCTCGGTCACGCGGACCACGACGTCGTGGAGATTTCCGTGGCTCAGCAACACCGCCTTGGGCGTGCCCTGCGTTCCGGATGTAAAGGAAATCTGTGCCGGCTCGTCGCCCCCGCGGGAACGAAAGGGCATATCGATCCAGCCCGCGCCGCTTTCCGGTTCGGCGATATCGGTGGTGAACGTCTGTCGCAGCCGATAATCGTCGTCCGCGCGCGTCAGGGGCACGGAAATCCGGCCCCGTTCCAGATTGCCGATCATCTGGCGGACATAGCCGGCGCTGTTGGTGGCCACGACGCCAACGGTGGACATGCTTCGGAACGGGTTGGCGTTGAGTTCCGTCATGATTGCTCCAGCCCGTCGACGATCCGGCCGTCCGCATCGCGGCGTGCTGCACGGCCTACCCCCCGGATGCGAGCCATGGGTTCATCCCCTTTGAACGGGAGAATCCGGCCGAGGGCGGCGTCCGTTTCCGGCCGCTGCTCGCAGAAGGCATTGGGATGGCTTTGCAGATTCACGGGTCGCCGTCTCGCCATCTCCGTCCGGGCCGGCGGGACGATAGGGGCCCCACCGGCCGGCCGCAACCTATTCGGCCTTGCCCGTCCACCGCTTCATCCAGCCGAGCGTTTCGGCATACCATTGCAGGCTGTTCTTGGGCTTCAGCACCCAATGGTTCTCATCCGGGAACACCACCAGCCGCGACGGGATCTCGCGCCGCTGCAGGGCGGTGAAGGCCGCCAGCCCCTGCGTGTAAGGGATGCGGAAATCCTTTTCGCCATGGATCACCAGCATCGGCGTCTTCCACGCCGTCACATGGTTCACCGGGTTCCATTTCTCGAACTCTTCCGGGTGCTCGAAATAGGGGCCGCCATGCTCCCATTCGTCGAACCACAATTCCTCGGTCTCATAGGCCATGGCGCGGGCATCGAATACGCCGGCATGGGTGACGAGGCAGTTGAACCGGTCCGGCCAGTTGCCGGCGATCCAGTTCATCATATAGCCGCCATAGGAGCCGCCGAGCGCGCAGGCCCTGGTCCCATCCAGCCAGCCGAACTTCGCGGTCGCGGCGGCAAGGCCCTTCTGCAGGTCCTCCAGCGGCTTGCCGCCCCAATCCTTGTTGATCGCATCGGTGAAGGCCTGGCCGTAGCCGATGCTGCCGTGGAAATCGATCATCACCGCGCCGAAGCCGGCGGACGCCATCACCGCCGGGTTCCAGCGATAGGACCAGCCGTTGCCCATGGTCGATTGCGGGCCGCCATGGACGACGAAGGCCACCGGCACCTTGGCGCCCTTGCCCAGCCCCGCCGGCTTCACCGCATAGCCCCAGACGGTATCGCCATTGGCGCCGGCGAAGCTGAAGCGGGTGGCTTCCGGCATGTCGACGCCGGCAAGCTTGGCCGCGTTCACCTGCGTCAGCCGCGTCGGCTTGCCATATTCGTCCAGCGCGAACAGGTCGGCCGGCGCGGTCAGGCTGTCGAAGGTATAGACCAGCCCGTTGCCATTGGTGGCGATGCCGCCCGCCGAACCGTCGCCGGTCAGCCGGCGGATCTTGCCGGTGGCACGATCCACCTGGAAGATCGGCCGGTCGAAATGATCGTGCGCGGTGACGATCAGGCTGTCCGAATTGGGCGCCCACTGGATCGATTCCACCGAACGATCCCAGCCGTCGGTCAGCACCGTCACCTTGCCGGTCGCGATCTCCCGCAGGTGGATCACCATGCGATCCGCCTCATAGCCGGCGCGCGCCATCGCCGCCCAGGCCAGCCACTTCCCGTCCGGCGACACCGCCGGCAGGTTGTCCGTGCCCTTATTGTCTGCGGTCAGGTTCACCGGCCCGGTCGATCCGTCCGCCGGCACCGCGAAGATATCGAGATTGGTGGAAAGCGATTCGATCCGCCCCGCCTCGCGCAGCGCGAAATAGACGGTCTTGCCGTCGGGCGCCCAGGCGATCTCCTCGGCCCCGCCCTGCGGCTTGGACGGCGTGTCGCCGATCAGCCCGCCCATCAGCGAGCGGCCCTGCCCCTCGGCCTTGCCGTCCGCCACCGGCAGCACGAAGATCTGCGATCGCGTGCCATCCGCCCACATATCCCAATGGCGGACGAAAAGCCGGTCATAGGCGCGGCCGGACCCGGCGTTCGCATCCTTCTTCACCATCGCCGGCTCGGCCGAAGGCGCGCCGGGCAACCGGTCCGCCCACACCAGCAGCTTGTCTCCGGTCGGCGCCAGCAGGAAGCCGGCAATTCCCTCGCGGATGTTCGTCACCTGCACCGGGGCGGCGGCGCCTGCCGGCAGGCGCCACGCCTGGCCGTCGCCCGACTTGTCGGACAGGAACCACAGCGATCCATCGGCGGCGAAGGCGGGCGCGCTTTCGTTCACGGCGGGATCGGCGACGAGCTTCTCGGGCTTCGCACCCTTCGCCTTCAGGTCGATCCGCCACAGGTCCGTCCGGCCCTTGTTGGCGGCGAGGTCCGTCTCGCGCTGCTGCCACACGGCCCAGCGCCCGTCGGGCGATACGACCGGATCGGAAACGCGCGAAAGCCCGACCATGTCGAGCGCGGTAAGCGGGCGGGCGGCGACGGGCGCGGCGGCCGTGGCGAAGGCGAGCGCGGCGAGGCTCGCGGCGGTGAGTTTCTTCATGGGCGATGGGGATAGGGCAAGCGTGCGGAGTCGGGCAACAACGCGAAGCGGATTCCGCTTGGAAGCGCGGCCCTGGCGGCGCACAGAACGGTCGGCAGCACGGGAAGGCTACAGATGAACTTCAAGG
Source organism: Sphingomonas sp. MM-1 (assembly GCF_000347675.2). NCBI lineage: Bacteria > Pseudomonadati > Pseudomonadota > Alphaproteobacteria > Sphingomonadales > Sphingomonadaceae > Sphingomonas > Sphingomonas sp. MM-1. Next base: position 714,005 of record NC_020561.1, read on the forward strand.
ATCGCGTTACCCTTACGGTCGAAAACCATGTCGCCGATGTCCGGCTGGCCCGGGCCGAGAAGATGAACGCCATCGACCCGGCGATGTTCGATGCGCTGGTGGAGGCGATCGACCATCTCGGCCGCCGCACCGATGTCCGCGCGGCCGTGCTGTCCGGCGAAGGCCGGGGTTTCTGCGCGGGGCTGGACATGGCCTCGATGGCGGGCGGCGAATTGCCGTTCCAGCTCGGGCCGCGATCCCATGGCCCGGCCAATGTCGTGCAGCAGGTGGCCTGGGGCTGGCGCGCCTTGCCCTTCCCGGTGATCGCGGCGGTGCATGGGGTGGCGCTGGGCGGCGGCTTCCAGATCATGTCGGGCGCGGACATCCGCCTCGGCCATCCGCAGGCGCGCTTCGCCATTCGCGAAGGCTGGTGGGGGCTGGTGCCGGACATGGCCGGCATCGCGCTGTGGCGCACGCTGGCGCGCGACGACGTGCTGCGGGAACTGACCTATACCGCGCGGGAATTCGACGGGGTCGAGGCGCAGGCGCTCGGCTTCCTCACCCGCACCAGCGATACGCCGCTGGAAGACGCGCTGGCGCTGGCGGCGGAAATCGCCGGCCGCAACCCGGATGCCGTGCGCGGCGCCAAACGCCTCTTCAACCTCGCCACCGATGGCGACGCCGCCGCCATCCTCCAGGCCGAAAGCGACGAGCAGCTCCGCCTGCTCGGATCGCCCAACCAGATGGAGGCCGTCATGGCCAACCTCCAGAAGCGGGCGCCCCGCTTCACGGACTGATCGGCCCCCGGCTTCCTATCGCGCCCAGAGCAGGCCCAGCACCGCGCCCTTCAGCGGCTGGATCATCGCCAGCGCCATGCCGGCGGCGACCAGCGGCCAGCCGATCATCTGGGTGAGCGTGCCGACATCGAACTGGATGTTCACTTCCACGATCACCGGCAGCAGCAGGTGGCCCGTCACCAATATCGCCAGATAGGCGGGAAAATCGTCGGCGCGCCGCTCGGCCCAGCGCTCGCCGCAGGCGGGGCAGGCCTCCACCGGCTTCAGGAAACGGCGGAACAGCCGCGCCCCGCCGCAGGCCGGGCACAGGCCGCGCAGGCCCCGCTTCAACGCCAGGCCCAGCGGCCGATCGCCCTTGGCACCCGTCCCCTTATCCGTCACTCCGCCCTCCGCCGGCTCCTGTGCAGGCGGAATCCGCCGGCCAGCTCAGCTCATAAGTCACCATGAAACCGTCATGGTCGGATAGCACCGGCCCGCTCGGGCCGCCATCGAACATCGCCTCCACCCGGATCGGCCGGATCGACACCGCATCGCCGGGCCAGAAGAATTGCAGGTCCTGCGTGTCCATCCACGGCTCGTCGCCGTCCCAGCTCATCCGCACGTCGCAGCCCGATTTCGGGTCCGCGCAGATGCGGTGAACCAGCTCCAGCGGCTGATAATGGCTGAAGGCGGCGAAGCGATCGATCGAATGGCGCATGTTGAAATCGCCGCCGAAGATCAGCGGATTGGCATCGTCGTTCGTTTCCGCAAGGAATTCGGCCGCTTCCTGCGACTGCCGCTTGTGCGCGGCCAGGTTGCGCACCGCCGGCGCCTTGGATGCCCCGCGCGAATTCATGTGCGTGCCATAGATGTCGATCTCACCCGGAACGCCGGGGATGGCGATCCGCCCCATCATGATCCCCTTGTTGGACAGGCAATCGAAGCCCGCGCACGCCTTGCGGCTATAGGCGCGCACCTGCGTCTCGATCAGCGGATAGGCGGATGCGATCGCCAGCCCGCTGCCCTTCAGCCGCAGGCCCACCTCGCCATGCTTCCACTTGGATTTGCCGGGCAGCGGCTCCTGCTTGATCTTCGGCGCCCTGGTCAGCCGGCTCGGCCCCGGCGCGATCGCCGGATAGCCGCTGTCGCGCACCGCCTTCTTGGCGGCGCGGCTGAACATCTCCTGCACCAGCACCACGTCCGGCGCGGTTCCCGCCGCGCGCATCGCCGCCAGCCGCTCGCCGATCTGGCGCAGTTGCACCGGCCGGCCCGACCGCGCCGGCCAGTCCAGCCCCTCGATATTGTAGGTCAGCACGCTGAGGCGGGTGGAGGCGGTCCTGCCGTCGGCCGAAACCGCGATGTCCGGGGCGCTAGCCGCGCCACACGCCATGGTCCGCAACGGCGGCGCGCCGGTGCAGCCCGCCAGCGCTGCGATCAGCCCGGCCGAGGCCAGCACGCAGAACGATCCGCCGGCGCCGCCCAAGGCTCAGCGCCCCTGCATGTTGCGGGATTCTCCGGGTATCCGCACCGTCAGGCTCTCCAGCCCCTCCGGTAGATAGACCTGGCATGCCAGGCGGGACCATCGGGTCACGCTCGCCGCCAGGTCCAGCAGGTCCTCCTCCATCTCGGTGGCTTCATCGAGCTTCGGGAAATCCTCCCGATCGACGATGACATGGCAGGTGGAACAGGCCATCTGCCCTTCGCAGGTTCCTTCCAGCGGCTGGCCGTTGGCCTGCGCCACATCCAGCAGCCGCGCGCCCGCCGGCGCCTCCACCTCGTCGATATGGCTGCCGTCGGCGGAGACGAACCGCACCGTCGTCATGCCGCCCACTCCATCTGCCGTTCCGCCGCCTCGCGGATCAGCGCCACCGCCTTGTCGATCTCATCCTCCGTCGTATATCGGCCGAAACCCAGCCGGATGCTCGACCGCGCCTGCGCATCGCTGAGCCCGATCGCCTTCAGCACATGGCTGGGCCGGCCCGATCCGCTGGCGCAGGCCGATCCCGCCGAAAAGGCGATCCCGCGCAGTTCCGATATCAGCCGCGCCGCATCCAGCCCGTCGCGCCGGAGATTGGCATTGCCCGGCCAGCGCGGGCTTTCCGCGCCGTTCAGCGTCCAGTCTTCCAGCCCCGCGCGCAATCGCCGCGCCAGCGCCTCGGCATGGATGCGGTCCTCCTCCATCCGCCCGAAGGCAGTCGCCGCCGCCGCGCCGAAGCCCGCCGCCAGCGCCGGGCTGACCGTGCCCGATCTTATGCCGCCTTCCTGCCCACCACCGTGGAGCAGCGCCGGCAGCGTTCGCCCTTCCGCCATCCACAGCGCGCCGATGCCGATCGGCCCGTAAATCTTGTGCGCGGAAATCGAAACGAAGTCCGCCCCCTCCGGGATCGGCAGCTTGCCATAACCCTGCGCGGCATCGACATGCACCAGCGCACCCGCGCGCCGCGCCATCTCAACGAGCGCCGCGATCGGCTGGATCACGCCGATCTCGTTATTCACGTGCATCACGGAAACCAGCGCGCAGCGATCGTCGATCGCGCCGGCCGCCGCATCGAGGTCCACCATCCCCTCGCGATCCACCGGCAGGACGACCGCCTCATATCCCTCGCGCGCCAGCGCGGCCGCGGTATCGAGCACGCAGGCATGCTCGGTCGCGATCGTCACCAGCCGGCGGCGGCCGCTGCCGGCCCTCCCCATGGCACCCCGAAGCGCCATGTTCACCGCCTCGGTCGCCCCGCCGGTGAAGATCAGTTGCCCGCCACGGAACGGCGCCGCCACCTGCGCCCGCGCCGCCTCCACCGCCGCCGCCGCCTCGCGGCCCGCGCGGTGGGGCGAATGGGGGTTGGCCGCCCGTCCGTCCAGCCAGCGCAGCATCGCCGCGCGCGCCTCGGGCGCCAGCGGCGTGGTCGCCTGATAGTCCAGATAGATGGGGCTCATGCCGCGCGCTTGCCCGCGTCCGCCGCCATCGCCGTCCAGACACGGATGAACTCATATATCTCGGCCCGCGTGGTCGAAGGGCCGAAGCTGACGCGGATCACCTCGCGCGCCTCCTCCTCGGGCCAGCCCATCGCCATCAGCACATGGCTGGGCTTCACGCTGCCCGAAGAACAGGCGCTCCCCGCCGAAACCGCGATGCCGGCGAGGTCGAAGCGGATCAGTTGCGAGGCCGCCGGCACGCCGGGCATGCGATAGGCGCCGATCGTGGGGATGCGCGGGCTCCCAGCCCCCACCACCACGCCGCCCGCCGCCGTCAGCGCCTTCTCCAGATGCTCGCGCAACTCCGCCGCCCGGCCCAGCCATTCGCGCCGCGCCTCCAGCGCGGCGGCAAAGCCCAGCGCCGCCGGCAGGTTCTCGGTGCCGGGGCGATAGCCCTTCTCCTGCCCGCCCGGCGCGTCCAGCGTGGCGAGATCGCGCACCAGCAGCGCGCCGATCCCCGGCGGCCCGCCCAGCTTGTGCGCGGAAACCGCGATGAAGTCCGCGCCCGCCGGCAGGGGCAGCTTCCCCGCCGTCTGCGCGCAATCGGCCAGCCACAGGCCGCCCTGCGCGCGCACCATCCCGGCCACGCGGTCCTCGGGCTGCAGGATGCCGGTCTCGTTATTGGCGTGCTGGATGGCGAACAGCGCGCCCGGCGCGTCCGGCAATGCCTGGACGATGCCGTCGCCGCCCACCGGCACCACCGGCTCCGCCGCCACGCGCCGCACCGCATCATGCTCGACGGCGGAAACCGCGACATCCGCCGCCTTGGCGCGGAGCAGCGCGATCGCCAGCGCCTCGCTCGCCCCGCTGGTGAAGATCAGCTCGCCGTCCCAGCCGAGTGCGGCGGCGGTCCGCGCCCGCGCATCCTCCAGCGCCGCCCGCGCCGCCCGCCCCTCGGCATGGGGGGAGGACGGGTTCGCCCAGCGGGCCAGCCCGTCGGCCATCGCGTCGCGCGCCTGGGGCAGGAGCGGCGTGGTCGCGGCATGGTCGAGATAGATGCGGGCGAGGGGCATTCGTGCTCCGACAAGATTGCGCGCGATAGTCCGCCCTCTATATAGGCCTGCAACTCCGCGCGCATCCACCCTTGCGCGCGATCCCTATTGTGTCAGCAGGTGCCGATGCCCGAAGTCATCTTTCCCGGACCCGAAGGTCGTCTCGAAGGCCGTTTCAATCCGGGGCCGCGCCCCCGCGCACCGGTGGCGCTGATCCTCCATCCCCACCCGCAGGGCGGCGGCACGATGAACAACCGCATCGTCCAGTCGCTCTACCAGACGTTCGTGAAGCGCGGTTTCGCCACCCTGCGCTTCAACTTCCGCGGCGTCGGCAAGTCGCAGGGCACGTTCGACAACGGCATCGGCGAGCTTTCGGACGCCGCCTCCGCGCTCGATTGGGTGCAGTCCATCCACCCCGAGGCGCAGACCACCTGGATCGCCGGCTTCAGCTTCGGCGCGTGGATCGGCATGCAGCTCCTGATGCGCCGGCCGGAGATCAAGGGCTTCATCTCGATCGCCCCGCCGGCGAACATGTATGATTTCACGTTCCTCGCCCCCTGCCCCTCCTCGGGCATCATCATCCAGGGCGATTCGGATGAGGTGGTGACGCCCAGCGCGGTGCAGAAGCTGGTCGACAAGCTCCGCACCCAGCGCCACATCACCATCCATCACGACGTGATCCCCGGCGCCAACCACTTCTTCGAGCATGAGATGCCCGAGCTGATGAAGTCGGTGGACGATTATCTGGACATGCGCCTCGCCACCGATCGCTGAAGATCGACCTGAACAGCCGCGCCGGGCCGGCTCAAGCGCCCGGCATTCTTACCACGAGGCTGGAATGCCTCGCCTGCCGCTCGGCTCAGACCGGCAAGGTCCAGAGCATCACATTGGCCAGCAGCACGGCGGCCGCGACCAGCATCAGCGCGCCTTTGCCCCGGCTGTGGCGCTTGCGCATCAGATAGAGGCCGCCCGCCACCAGGGCGAAGACGGCAAGCATCGCGATTGCCGGGGCGATGCCGGCCACGCCTTCGAGAATCGACTGCATATCGATCGCCTTAGCTTGCCGGCGCACAGTTTAGAAGAAGGCCGGATTCGAATCGATTCGTTCCGCGTCCGAACCGCCGTCCAACCTCCGCGGCCATATTTATTTTTCGCCCTCCAGCCGCCCGGATCGCCCGAAATCCGGCCCCTTCCGGCCGCAAATCCCGGCTGCGTCTCCCCCACCCCCGGAATCCAACTTTACAGGGGGGACCCCCGATCCTATGTAGCGCGTCCGCTGCCCCATGGGACTTCCACCGCAAGGCAGCCTTCTTGCCAACACTACCCCTGGAGGTCCCTTGAGTTGCACAAGCACCATAGCGCGCTGGGGCTAGCGACCGCCCCTACCGGCACCACCGGTGCCGTCGTCGCGAAGCTGCGCCCGGTCCAGCCGGTCACGCTCCTTCGTCCGCATGCCGCCCGCCGGGCCGCCCGATTCTTCGTAGAGAAGTTTCCGGGCCGGCCGATGTATGCGGTGAAGGCCAATCCCTCGCCCGAGCTGATCGCGCTCCTGTGGGAAAGCGGCGTCACGCATTTCGATGTCGCCTCGATCGCCGAGGTGCGGCTGGTCGCGGGCATCGTGCCGGAAGCCACGCTCTGCTTCATGCACCCGGTCAAGGCCGAGGAAGCGATCGCCGAGGCGTATCACGTCCATGGCGTGCGCACCTTCTCGCTCGATACCGAGGAGGAGCTGGCCAAGATCGTCCGCGCCACCAACGGCGCCCGCGACCTCACGCTCTGCGTGCGGCTCAGGGTCTCGTCGGATCATTCCAAGCTCAGCCTCGCGTCGAAGTTCGGCGTCGATGCGCGCGATGCGGCCCCCGTGCTGCTGGCCGCCCGCCAGGTCGCCGACACGCTGGGCGTGTGCTTCCACGTCGGCAGCCAGGCGATGACGCCCGCCGCCTATACCCAGGCGATGGAGCTGGTGCGCGCCGCGATCGTCGAGGCCGGCGTCACGGTGGACGTGGTCGATGTCGGCGGGGGCTTCCCGTCCGTCTATCCGGGCATGGAGCCGCCGTCGCTGGAAGCTTATTTCGCAGCGATCCACGAAGCGTTCGAAAGCCTGCCCGTCAGCTATTCGGCCGAATTGTGGTGCGAGCCGGGCCGCGCGCTGTGCGCCGAATATGCAAGCCTGCTGGTCCGCGTCGAAAAGCGCCGGGGCGAGGAACTCTACATCAACGACGGCGCCTATGGCGCCCTGTTCGATGCGGCGCATGTCGGCTGGCGCTTCCCGACCGAACTGGTCCGCGAAAGCGGATCGGACGCGAAGGACATGGCGTTCAGCTTCTATGGCCCCACCTGCGACGATCTGGACCATATGGCCGGCCCGTTCATGCTGCCCGCCGATATCGCCGCCGGCGATTATATCGAGATCGGCATGCTGGGCGCCTATGGCTGCGCGATGCGCACCGGCTTCAACGGCTTCACCGCCGGGGAATCGGTGATCGTCGAGGATGAGCCCATGGCCAGCCTCTATCGCACCGAAACGGAACCCGCGGTTCCGTCCAACGTCATCACGCTGTAAGACGACATCCTTCTATTTGCCGTCATGCCGGCGAAGGCTGGCATCTCGCGAAGCACGGGTTCGCTCGCTTCCCGGGATCCCAGCCTTTGCCGGGATGACGGCCAGTTTGCATTTCGAGGAACAACCATGAACGACGCCCCCACCAACGATACGCGCAAGGCGGATCTGCTCTCCACCGTCGTTGAGCATATCGACATCAAGAGCTTCGACGCGCGTCCCATCGTCGATGCGATGGGCAAGATGAGCTTCACCAGCCGCGATCTGGCGCGGGCGACCGGCATCTACAATCAGATGCTCGCCGATCCGGATTGCTCGATCTTCCTGGTGATCGCGGGCTCCACCTCGGCCGGCGGCTGCATGGACCTCTATGCGGAGCTGGTCCGTTCCAACATGGTGGACGGCGTGGTCGCGACCGGCGCGTCGATCGTCGACATGGATTTCTTCGAGGGCCTCGGCCACAAGCATTATCAGGCGCTCGAGGTGCCGGACGACAACACGCTGCGTTCGCTCTACATCGACCGCATCTACGACACCTATATCGACGAGGAGCAGCTTCAGGACTGCGACCACACGATCGGCAAGATCGCGGATTCGCTGGAGCCGAAGGCCTATTCCTCGCGCGCCTTCATCCGCGAGATGGGCAAGTATCTGGCCGAGCACGGCAAGAAGGAGAACAGCCTCGTCAAGCTCGCCTACGAGCATGACGTGCCGATCTTCTGCCCGGCCTTCGTCGACAGCTCGGCGGGCTTCGGCCTCGTCAAGCACCAGGTGGAGCGCGCCAAGGAGGGCAAGCCCTACATGGTGCTGGATGCCATCGCCGATTTCCGCGAGCTGACGGACATCAAGATCAAGGCGGGCACCACCGGCCTGCTGATGATCGGCGGCGGCGTGCCGAAGAACTTCATCCAGGATACCGTGGTCTGCGCCGAGATCCTCGGCCACGAGGATGTGGAGATGCACAAATATGCCGTGCAGATCACCGTGGCGGACGTGCGCGACGGCGCCTGCTCTTCCTCGACGCTGAAGGAAGCGGCGAGCTGGGGCAAGGTCGATACCGCACTCGAGCAGATGGTCTTCGCCGAGGCCGGCTCGGTGATGCCGCTGCTCGCGTCGGACGCCTATCATCGCGGCCACTGGAAGACCCGCGCGAAGCGCGCCTGGGGCCGCATCTTCGATTGATGCGGCCTGGGTCGGCCGAGATCCGATCCTCGCCGGAAATCCACCCCGCGCCGGCCCTCCGGCGCGGGGTTTTCCATATGGATTTCAGGCGGGGTCCATCAGGTCCGGCAGCATGCTGTTCAGCAGCGGCAGGGCGGTTCCGCAGAAGGCGCATTCCGCCGTCCTGCGGCCCACGAACCAGTGCATCTTCCCGCAGCCCGGGCAGTGGTTCACTTCATTGGCACGATAAAGCAGGCGATAACCGACGGATTCCAGTTCGGTCGGGGAAAAATGCTTGGTCATGAACTCCTCCCAAGATGCCGCCTATTACGCTCTCCCGTCTCCGAGCCCGCCCGCGTCGAACGGCTCGGCTCTGATATACCACGCGCCATCGGCAACGCCGAATGAACAGTGCGGGTTCCGCCGCCTTCCGCTGCCCTTCCGGGCATGGACAGGCCGCGACGAGCCGATTAGCCAATGGGGACAGCCTGTTGAGGAGAGATCATCTTGGATCGCCGTTCGTTCATGACCAATGCGGGGGTGCTCGCGCTTTCAACCACGCTGCCCGCGATGGCCAATGCCCAGGGCAATGCGGCCGGCGCGCGACAGTCCGCCGCCGGCCCCGCCGATGCCCAGCTCCGCTCACTGCTGGACAAGATGTTCTACGCCCGGATCGACGACAGCCCCGAGCAGGCGACCCGCCTCGGCCTCGACAAGGGCGATCGCGCCGCGCTCCGTTCCCGGCTGGACGACGAATCCGCCGCCGCGCGCGAACGGCAGGCCGCGCACCGCCGCAACGATCTCGCAGCGCTCCGCAAGATCGATCCCGCGAAGCTCGGCGCCGCCGCGCGGATCGACTATGACGTCGTCGAATATCAGCTCAGCCGCGATATCGCCGCCACCGATCGCTTCCGCTACGGCCAGTCGGCCGGCCGCTTCGCGCCCTACACGATCAGCCAGCTCACCGGCCCCTATCGCGACGTTCCCGATTTCCTGGATTCGCAGCATCGCGTGGCGGCCCTCGCCGATGCGGATTCATACCTCGCCCGCCTGTCGGCCTTCCCCAAGGCGCTGGACGACAGCCTGGAACAACAGCGCGCCGATGCCGCCAAGGGCGTCTTCGCGCCCGATTACATCCTCGATACCACGCTGAAGCAGCTCGCCGCGCTTCGCGATCAGCCGGCGGCGCAGACGGTGCTGGTCGCCTCCTTCGCCGCGAAGCTGAAGGCTGCCAACATCTCCGGCGATCACGCGGCCCGCGCCGAGAAGATCGTCCAGAACGAGGTGTTCCCCGCGCTCGATCGCCAGCGCCAGCTCGTCACGGACCTGCGCGCCAAGGCGACCCACGACGCCGGTGTCTGGCGCCTCCCCGATGGCGAGGCTTATTATGCCGCCGCCGCCGAGGCCGCGACCACCGTGCCCCTGAGCGGCGACGAGATCCATCGCCTCGGGCAGGAGCAGGTCGCCCAGATCTCGTCCGAGATCGACGGCATCCTGAAATCGCAGGGGATGACGCAGGGCACGGTCGGCGAACGCATGGTCGCGCTCAACCAGCGGCCGGACCAGCTCTACGCCAATACCGACGAAGGCCGCGCCGCGCTGCTCGATCAGCTCAACAGCCAGATCAAGGCGATGTATGCCCGCCTGCCCGAAGCGTTCGCCACGCTGCCCAAGGCCCCGGTCGAGGTCCGCCGCGTGCCGCCGCACATCCAGGCGGGCGCGCCGGGCGGTTATTATCAGAACGCCTCGCTCGATGGCTCGCGCCCGGCGATCTACTTCATCAACCTGCGCGATACGTTCGACCGGCCGAAATTCGGCCTGGCCACCCTCACCCATCACGAGGCGGTGCCGGGCCATCACCTGCAGGTCAGCCTCGCGCTCGAATCGACCGAGATCCCGCTGATCCGCCGCCGCAGCTTCTTCAGCGGCTACAGCGAAGGCTGGGCGCTCTATTCGGAGCAGCTCGCCGACGAGATGGGCATGTTCGAGGGCGATCCGCTGGGCCGCGTCGGCTATCTCCAGTCGCTCCTCTTCCGCGCCACCCGCCTCGTGGTGGATTCGGGGATGCACGCCAAGCGCTGGAGCCGCGAGCAGGCGACCGATTATTTCATCGCCACCACCGGCATCGCCCGCGGCCGCAGCCAGGGCGAGATCGATCGCTATACCGTCTGGCCCGGCCAGGCGTGCAGCTACAAGATCGGCCACACCGTATGGACGCGCCTGCGGGACGAGGCGAAGGCCAAGCAGGGCGACGCCTTCGATATCAAGGCGTTCCACGATGTGCTGCTGCTTGGCGCGATGCCGCTGACCGTGCTGGAACGGATCGTCCGCGCCCGCATCGCCTGATCGCCTCCGCCCCGGCGGCGCCGTTCCCGCGGCGTCGCCGGGCGCATCATAGCAGCCATTCGATCGGCAGCAGCGAAAGCAGGCGGATGCCGCCGCGCTGCCAGGCGCGCGTGCCGGGCTCGGTGCGGTGGGTCACGATGCCGCCGTCGCGCCGTTCCAGCCAGGCCAGCCGGCCGCCCGGCTCCAGCACCACCTCATAGGCGCGCTCGGGGATGTCGCCCGCGAAGGCCGCCTGCATCTCGCCCGCCAGCTCCGGGCTTTCGATCACGAAGCCCAGCTCCGTATTGAGGTGGATCGATCGTGGATCGAAGTTGAACGATCCGATGAAGGTCCGCTCGCGATCCACGGCGAAAGTCTTGGCGTGCAGCGTCGACGCGCTCGATCGCAGCACCTGCCCCGATCCGCCCGATCCGCCGCCCGATCCCAGCGTGGAGCCCGCACCCGATCCCGTCCCGATCAGCTTTCGCCGGCGCCGGTTGCCGCCCGCGGGCGGGCCGCGCATCTCGAACAGGCGCACGCCGGCCTCCAGCAGCGCACGCCGCCGCCCGGCATAGCCGGCATGGACGAGCCACACGTCGGTCGCCTCGAAGGCGTTGGTCAGGATATTCACCTCCACGCCCCCCGCGCGGAGCGCGGCGAAGGCGTCCACGCCGGCAGCCGTCGGCACGAAATAGCCGGATACCAGATCCACCTCCCGCTTCGGGTGGCCCAATATCCCGCGCAGCGACGCGCCCAGCAGCCCCTCCGGCGCGGCGCGGCCCACGCCCTTGGCGGGATCGTCGCTCACCATCCGCACCTCGGCCCAGCGGAAGGGAAGGTCCTTGCGGATGAAGGCGTTTATGATCGGCAGCGCTTCCACCGCGCGCATATAATCGCGCGCGGCAGGCTCCCGCGCGGCCCTGGCGGCCGCCTCCGCGATCGTCTCCGCCTGTTCGCGCCCGACCGCGGGCAGGATGCGCGCCGCCGGATAGGCCGACGCGCTGGCCCAGTAACGGTCGAAATCGCGCGACACCGCCTCCACCACCGGCCCGATCGCCAGCACGTCGAGATCGGCGAACAATCCCTCGTCGCGGGCGCCGAAATATTCGTCGCCGATGTTGCGGCCGCCGATGATCGTCGCCTGATTGTCGGCGGTGAAGCTCTTATTGTGCATCCGCCGGTTCAATCGCGGGAAATCGGCCAGATATCCCAGCATCTTCGGCCGGCGCAGCACGAAGGGATTGAACAGCCGGATCTCGATACCGGGGTGGCCATCCAGTGCGGCCAGCCCCTCATCCATCCCGCTGATGCCGTTATCGTCCAGCAGCATCCGCACCCGCACGCCGCGATCGGCGGCGGCACGCATCTCCTCCAGCATCAGCGTGCCGGAAAGGTCGGCGTGCCAGATATAATATTGCACATCCAGGCTGCGCACCGCCGCCCGCGCCAGCAGCATGCGCGCGGCAAAGGCATCGCGCCCGTCGTCCAGCACATGGATGCCGGAAAGCTCCCCTCGCCCTTCCCGCGCCGCCGCCGCGCCGCGCCCCAGCGGCGTATCGGCGGTATCGCCAAAGGCACGGGACGGCGCGCGCGGCTCCAGCGGCGGCAAGGGGTTGAGCAGGCGGATGACAATGCCGGCGGCCAGCAGCAGAAGGAGGGCCAGCCCCAGCAGCTTCAGCAGCAGCACGATCATCCTTCCGATGCCTTCCCGGCTGCCGGCTCAGCGTGGCGCCGCTTCGTCGATCCGCGTCCAATATTGCGATTTGCAGCCGACGCCCGCGAACAGGCATCCCCTGGCGCGCAGGGTGCCGCCGCCGTCGGTGACGGTCAACGTGCCCGAGAAAGTCTTGTTCATGTCCGGCACGAACACCTTGCCGCGCCAGATATCGTTCTTGCCGGGGCGGAAATCGCGGAACAGCTCGGTCCCCACCAGATTTTCGGTGCCGCCTTCGCGCGCATCCGCCTTGGCCTTGTCGTTCGCCCATTCGACGGTGCCGCACAGCCGCGCCCCGCACGGGTGGGTGCGCACGCGCACGCTATCCTTGGGATTGCGCCACAGGCCGTAATAAGGCTCGGCCGAAGCCGCCGCCGGCCAGCACAGGGCCAGCAGCGACGCGGCCGCGATCGGGAGGGAACAGGGCTTCACATCCAGGGCTCCATATCGGAGCCGTAACGCTCTACCCCGCACCGCGTTCCCCGATCAGCGCCGTCACCAGCGGCTGCATCCGCTCGTCGAAGCGCGCCAGCACGGCATGGTCCTCGGCCGCGTCGAAATGCGTCACCAGCGTTTCGCCCGTCCACTGATGCAGCGCGAAGCCGGGGGCACCGGCCACGATCATCGGCCGATCGTCGGGCAGCGCCGGGTCCATCGGCGCCAGCGTCAGCGCCACCTGCGGCGCGGTGGACGGGCACACGATCATCGGCCGGCCGCGCCAGCCAGCCACCATCGGCCGGTGGATATGGCCGCCCACCATGGCGACGATGTTGCGATGCCCCGCCAGCGCCGCATCCAGCCGGCCGATCCAGGCCTCCTCCGGGTCCGTCGTCATCCAGGCGATGCCGGTATCGATCGGCGGATGATGAAGCACGATCATCGTCGGCCGGTCCGGCGCCTCGGCCACGCGATCGGCCAGCCAGCGCGCCCGCGTCTCGCAGAAGGCGCCGCCGTGGCGGCCTTCCTCCAGCGTATCCAGCACCAGCAAGCGCAGCGGCCCGGCGTCGATGGCATATTGAACGAAGCCGTCCGCCACCGGGATTTCGGGAAAGACGGCGCGAAAATGGGCGCGGTCGTCATGATTGCCCAGGCACGGCCAGGCGGGCACGGGCAGCGCCTCCAGCGCCTCGCGCAGCCGGCGGTAAGAGGCCACGTCGCCGCGATCCACCAGATCGCCCGTCGCCAGCACCAGATCGGGCCGCCGATCCATATGGGCCAGCAAATGGATCACCCGGTCCAGCCGCTTGCGGTTGAACTCCGCCGGATTGTCCGGGTCGAAGCCCAGATGCATGTCGGTAATCTGGGCGATCAACATCGGTTGCGCAGCACCTTTCCCCCGTTCCTCGCCCGCGGCGGACTTGACGCCCGCTTTCCCCACCCCGTCAAGCGCGAGCACCGCCAGCCTGCCAATATCCCCATCCGGCCGCTGTGATCGGCGGCACAGCCCGCACGCGGCCGCTTGCTCCCCCTCAGCTTCCGCCGGCCGCCTGCGGCCCGCGCCACGGCCGGGCGCCGGCCTCGCGCTCGCGCATGCTGCGCACCATCGCCGGCGCCTGCCCGTCCATGTGATAATCGTGGCACATGGCGCAGGACGAAGGCACCGCCTTGGCCGCATCCTCGCCGCCATGGCAGGCCCGGCAGGTGGCGATGCCGGGCAGCAGCACGTCCGCCGCCGTGGCGGATTTCCGCGCCGCGTGGCAGCTCTCGCAGCTCTCGCCGGCATGGCTCTTATGGTCGAACCAGCCCTTCGCCATATAACGCTGCGGCAGGCGCACGGGCACCACGCCCCAATCGGCCGCCGCAAGCGATGTCGGCGGGGTCACCGCATGGCAATCGAAACAGGCGCCGCCTTCAGAAAAGGCCGCCCGGATCGCCTGGTCCGCGCGCGCCGGCCGCAGCGCCGCCGCCTGGTTGAAGGCCGCGCTGGTCCGCAACATCATCGCCTCGCCCGGCCGGCGCCGCGCCATCCCGTCGAGGTTGATCGGCGCCACCGGCCCGGTCGACCGATAGAAAGCGCGCAGATCGGCCACCACCTGCCGGGGATCGCCATGGCGCAGTGTGCGGACGGTATCGCCCACCCGATCGAAGGCTAGGCTGTGGCATATCTGGCAATCCTTCTCCATCGACACCGGCTGGAAGCGGGCGCCCGTGGAATCGGGCACATGGCAGTCGGCGCAAACCAGGCTGTCGCCGAAGCCCTGCTCCACCTTCATCGTCCGCGCCATCGCCGCAACGCCGCCATTGGCGGCAAGGTGGATGTCGTGGGGGAATTTCAGGCCATTATCCTCCAGCGGCCGCGCATCCAGCGAAAGCCGCTGCACGATCGGCCGGTCGCCCGGATTGGTCGCTACCGCCGGGCGGAACTGGGGATGGTCGCGGCCGAAATCGGATGCGTTCAGCACCTTGGTGTCGGTCAGCCGTTGGTCCATGCCGCCATGGCAGTCGCTGCAGAAGCGTTGCTCCGTCACCGGCATCGCCTTCGCGCCCTCATGCTCGACATGGCAGGCGACGCAGCGGCCCTCCGGGATGCCGAACATGCCGGCCACGGCGCGCTGGGCCTTGGCGCCGGCCCCCGGCTGCGGCTTGGCCACCGCCAGCCGCAGCGGATCGGCATGGCCGTGCACGCCACCATGGCAGGCGACGCAGGCTTCGTCGCGCACCGCCTCGCCCGGCTTCACATGGCAGGCCTTGCAGTCATTCTCCAGATTGGCGTGGGCGAGGCTCAGCCTGCCCGAAGACCACATCTGGTCGGCATGGAAGGCCACCTCCCGGCGCGCGCCATCGGCCGGCTGATGGTTAGTGAAGAAGGACCATAAGGGCCAGGCGAGGAACAGCGCCAGCACCGCGATCGCCAGCGCCCAGGCGGTCGCGCGCCGGCCCGGCGCCACGCCGGCCAGCGAGAAGGCGCGCTGCTCGTCCCGCGCTTCCGATGCCTCGGAAAGCGCGCCGACCCGCTCGACCGAGATGATCGTCGCGCCGCGCTCGTCGCCCTCGCCCGCCGCCACGGTCAGCATATGGCTGCCGATGCGGATATTCGCGCCGCGCGCCACGTCGATCGTCTCGCGCATGGTCGATCGGCCGTTCACGTCCACCGGCAGGCCGGACGTGGCGGCGATCTCGATCCGGCCGGGGCCGGCCTCGCGGATCTCGGCGTGGCGCAGCGTCACGGCGAGGTCGGGCAGGTGGATGTCGCTGTCCGCCTCGCGGCCGATGCCGATCGGCCCGGCGGCGAAGGTCTGCGGGCGGACGATCTCGCGGCCGTCGGCCGTGCGCGCGATCTGGCGGACGATGAAGATCATGCCGCCGCGCCTACCAGTAGAAGAAGACGGAGAAGATGTGGGCGAACAGCGCCGCGATCAGCGCGAAGGTCAGCGGCACGTGCACGTAAAGCCATATCTCCAGCAGGGCCTTCAGCTTCAGGTGCTGGCGGATGCGCGCGAGCGCCGCTTCCTTCCGCTCCAGCAGCACGTCGATCCGTTCCAGCGCATCGTCGCCGATCGCCGGCCGCGGGCCGGTCTCGATCCGGATCGCTTCCTGCGCCGCGCGCGTCCCGCATTTCGGATAACGGCCGGTCAGCCTCGCGATCAGCCCGCCACCGAAAGGATCGTCGTCCAGCGACATGCGGACGATCTCGGCGTGGCGCTGGCCCAGCGGCTGGGCCGCCTCATGCAACTGCCGGTCGAGCTGGCGGAGATTGTCCAGCATCTGCGCCTGCGTCGTCTCGCCCCGGTTGGCGCTCAGCACGCGCGGCAGGGTGGAATAGACGGCGATGCCGTAAATCCCCGAGATGATGACGATCATCATCAGCGCATAGGCCAGCGTGTGGACATTCCACCCGAACTGGAAGCCCGTGTGCAGCGTGCCGATCACCACCAGCGAAAGGCCGAGATACACATGCGCCGAAGTCCACGCCTTCAGCGACCAGCGTCCCCGGGTCATCGCCCGCTTGCGCACGCCCAGCAGGGTCAGCCACAGGATCAGCCCCGCGCCGATCGTGCCCAGCGTATAGCCATACCATGATCCGCCATTGGGCCGGGGCCGCGCATCGTGGAAGGCGTAGATCAGGATCGCAGCCAGCGATATCGCCAGCGCCAGCTTCAGCCAGCGATAGCCGCGATAGCGCAGGAAGCCTTCATGCTGCGCCGCGCCGCCCGCGTCGAGCGGCCTCGCCCCCCTCGTCGCCACCTCAGCCCTCTCCCCGATCCAGCCGGGCCACGGTCAGGAAAGCCTCGGGCGCCACGCGGATGGCGGCGCCGGTGGGGCAGGCGCGCACGCAGGCTGGGCCGCCCTCGATCCCCGAGCACATGTCGCACTTGATCGCCTTCTTGGGCTTCTCGATCGCCGGATCGGCATGGGTGGCGGACCATTCGTGGCTGGGCTCGCCCGGCCCCGGCCCCTTGCCGAACAGGAACCAGCTCAGCAGGCCCGGCTTCTTCGGCGGCACCTTGTCCATGCGGATCACGCCATAGGGGCAGTTGCGCTGGCAATTGCCGCAGCCGATGCAGGTATCGTTGATGAACACCTCGCCGTCCGGCCCGCGATGGATGGCGTTGGGCGGGCAATCGGCCATGCAGTGCGGATGCTCGCAATGCCGGCAGGAAGTCGGCACGTGCAGGTGGGCGAAGGTCCGCCCCGCCTCACGGTCCAGCCGCGACAGGCCGTCATGGCTGTCGGCGCAGGCCTTCTCGCAATTGTCGCAGCCGACGCAGAGATTCTCGTCGATCAGCAGCACGTCGGTCGCCTCGCCCACGCCCTGTTCGACCAGGAAGTTCGCGACCGAGGAATACATGTCGACCACGGAGGAGAAGCTGTCCTTCCGCGCCTCGACGAAGGCATTCAGGTCCTGGCGCTGGGCCATGTCCCGCTTCGCCTTTTCCAGCAGGTCGGGCTTGCGGTCGAGCAGGCGGCGGAACGCCGCGCCGTCCAGCCGGATCACTTCGGACTTGATCGCCGCGCGCACCGTCGCCGTGCGCGGCGCGCCATCGATCACCGCCATCTCGCCGACATAGGAACCGGCCGGCAGGTAGGAGAGGAACACCGGCTTGCCGCCAATCGACTTCTCGACCACCATCGATCCCACGCGGATGACGAAGATGTCGCAGCCGTCCTCGCCCTCGGTGATGATCGCCTTGCCCGCGCTCACCGATTCCACCCTGGCGGTGGCCGTCACCTCGGCCAGGTCCTCCGGCGTCAGGCCCGATCCGAACATCTGGAGCAACTGCCGCTCGGTCGAGATGCGCGTCACCACGCGCCGGGCGGCCGGGTTGGACGCCATCAGCTTCAGCGCGGCGGTGCGCGATACCTCGACCAGGATCGAATCCTCCGCCGCGCGGATGGTGGCGCCGCGCCGGCGACCGGAAATCAGCCCCACCTCGCCGAAGATCGATCCCCGCCCGATCCGCACCCGCCCGGCCACGTCCACCGATCCCGATGCGATGCCGAACAGCGAGGAACCGGGATCGTCCTTCTCGAACACCGTCTCGCCGATGCGATAGGCCCGCACCTCGGAATCCAGCATGAACTCCCGCATCTGCAGCGGCGAAAGATCGTTCAGTATCTCCACGTTGGCGCGCAGATATTCCAGCCACTGGTCCACCGTGCGGCGGCGCGGCAGACGCTTGAACTTGGCTTCCAGGATCGGCTCGTCGGCCGGCTTCAGGCTGCTGTTGCCGTTGATGATCTCGACGACGTCATAGCCCTGGTTCATGCAGTGCTTGATCAGCGGATAGCCCGCCAGCGCGCCGATCACGTAGATGCCGGGCGCGGAAACGCTTTCGAACGTCGCCGTCAGCCGGGGAAAGGCCTCGCGATCCTCGCTGGTGAATTCGACGCCGCAGCTTTCGATGAACTTGCGCGGCGGCGCCGATCCCATCCGGGCGATGATCCGGTCGCAGCGGATGCGCGCCTCGCCATCGCGCGTGTCCAGCGTCAGCCAGCCCGGCTCCACCTTGCCGGGCGTCGTATCCGTCATCACCGCCAGCCGGCCGCCGTCGCGCATCGCGAACAGGCCCTTGACGTTGGCATCCTTGGCCCGGCTGAAATCGGCCGATCGGTTGAGGATGGTCACATGGTTGCGCTGGGCCGGGTCCTGCGCCAGGCCCACCGCATTCTCGATCCCGGCGTCGCCCGCACCGATCACGGTGATATGCTCGTCCACATAGGCGCCCGGATCGTCGAGCTGATATTGCACATGCGGCAGGTCTCCGCCGGGGATGCGCAGCAGATTGGGGTTGCCCTGCGTGCCGATCGCCAGGATCACCGCCTCGGCCCGGATCACCTCGCCCCCGCCCAGGGTGAGGCTGAAATCCCCCTTGCCGCCGGCGATCGCCTTCACCTCGGCATTGAGGCGGACGTTCACGCCCTGCTCGGCGGCCTGCCGGTCCCATGCGCCCAGCACCGCCTCGCGCTTGCCGGCATCGAAGTCCATGTCCGAACGCAGCACGAGCTGGCTCGGCGTCGCCATGACGTGCTTGCCCTTCTGATATTTGAAGATCGTATCGGAAAGGTGGTCCGTCTTTTCCAGAAGGATGTGGGAAATGCCGAGCGCCGCCGCCCGCGCGGCCGCGCTGAGCCCGGCCGGCCCCGAGCCGATGATCGCAATGCGATAGGCGTCCGCCACTTTTCCCCCAGCCCCCCGCGATCCGGCTCCCACCAGCCGGCCTGTGCATCACCTTTCAGGCGACACCCAACGCTTTTTCCTTTGTCACCTTAACATTAGGTGGAGCAACCGCAGAATTGTCGCGATCGCAGGCCACCCGCAAAACGCGTCCCTATAGAAGCACCGCCATCACCCGGCGATTTTCCGGCGCGGTCGGCGCCACGCCCGGCAGCGGGCGGGACGATCCGAAGCCCGCAACCTCCAGCCGGCCCGCGGAAACCCCGGCTCCGGCAAGGAAATCCGCCACCGCCTGCGCCCGGCGGCGGGAAAGATCGCGATTGGCCGCCGCCGATCCCGAGGCATCGGTATGCCCTTCGATCCGCAGCCGCCGTCCATTGAGCTTCGGCCCGTTCAGCACGGCCGCATAACGGGCCAGCCGCGCCTTGGCCGCATCGGTCAGCTCGGCGGAATTGGGCAGGAAGGAAACGCCCAGATTGGCCGCCCCCGGTTGCGCGGGCGCCACCGTCCTGGGCGCGGGCGCGGCTGCCGCCTGGGCTGCCTGCGGCGTGGCCCCCGGCGCCGGCGCGCGACGGAAGCTGAACCCGCGCGAAGCCCCGCCCCGCGGCTCGCCGCGCGCCGGTTCCTGCGCCGTCGCGGCGCCGGCATCACCGTCCGCGCAATCGCCCGTCAGGTCGCACAGCAGCCGCGCCGCTTCCGGGTCGGCCTGCGCCATCGCCGGGTGCGTGGTGGCGAGCAGTGCGCCCAGCATCACCGGGCCGAAAAGCAATTTCATCGTTCGCATTCCTCACAAGGGCGGGCGTCCATCCCGCTTCCCGTTTCCGGGCATCGCTGCCCTTACCATCCTCTATCCGCCGGTTCGGCCGGGCGATCAGTGATCCGCATCACGCTGATCGCCGCTTTTTCCGCGACCTATCGGCTGTCGATGCGGAACCATATCATGTCCGCGTCCCATTCCCCGCTCGCGGTGGCGGCGCGCAGCGTCCGCGCGAACTCCGCCGACGGCTGCACCGTGCCCTGCGGCATCGCCTTGGCCAGCGGCCGATCGCCCACCACCACGAACAGGCCGGTCCAGCCGAGATGATCGGGATAGATGTTGAACTCCCACTTGCCGTTGCCGGCCTTCACCAGCCCGACATCCGCATCCTTGAGCGCATCGATCGCCTTCGCATCGGGCAGGGCCCAGGTCACGACGCCCGATGGCTCGACGCCGAACAGCGCCACCGACTTGTCCTTGGCAGCCAGCGATATGGCGACACGGGCGAGCGATTGCCCCGTCGCGGGATCGAGGAAGAAGGGATCGCCCGTCACCCGCAGCCGTCCGCCCGGCAACTTACGCAGCCGGCGCGGCTCATCGATGGCCGGGCATTCGCGCGGGTCGATGGTGGCCACCTTGTCGATCGATACCGATCGCACCGTGAGGTTTTCGGCCCCGGCGACATCCAGCACCATCTGCCGCGCCGCCGCCGGATCGCCCGCCACGCCGATCAGGCCGATATGGCCGTCCGCGCCGGACTGGATGGGATCGACATGCAGCCAGGCGCAATCGATCCGGGCCAGATGCGGCTCCACCTTCTGCGCAAGGCTCGGCGCGGCGGAACGGAGCAGGAAGAAGCCGATCGCCCCGGCCAAAACCAGCGCGCCGATGGCGCCCGCGACCCATGCCTTGTTGATCGGCCTGCCCGGCGGGGGCGGCGGTTCGGGCAGCGCCACCGGCGCCACCTGCCCGCTCGCCATGAAATCGCGCGCCGCCGCGACCACGGCCCCCACTTCGCCGGCCGTGCCGCGAAACGGCGCGACATCGACGGGCTCGTGCCCGCCGAAACCGAAGGGCAGCTCCACCTTGTCCAGCAGCAGGCCCAGATAGGCGCCGCGCTCCTTCGCGGCCTCCGCCTCGTCGATCACGTCGGCGCCGGTATCGTCGTCCACGGACGTGCGGGACCAGCAGATCAGGCAGAGCCGCGCATCCGCCATCGCCCCGGCGATCGCTGCCTTGCGATCCTGGCCGGGCTGGATGTCCCTGTCCCACCACAGGCTGTAGCCGGCGGCGCGCAGGCCTTCCGCGATCTTCGCCGCGCGATCGCCATCGGCCAGCGAATAGGCAAGATAGATGTCGCTCATGCCCCGGCGCCTTCCCCGCGCCGCGGCCACGCAAGCGGCAGCACCGCCAGCGCCAGCAGCACGCTCAGCACCAGGCTCGCATTGAAACCGTCCACTGATCCCCCCAGGATGGCGGGGCCGGCGAGATCGAAGTCGAACACCGCCCCGAAATCGCCGACGCCGGGGTTCGGATAGGCGCCGATCAGCGCCTCCTCCCCCCAATTATAGCCGAAATGCGCCAGGATCGGCGCCAGCAGCCCGCCCGTGCGGAGCGCGAGCAGGCCGAACCATATGCCCGCCAGCGTGATGTTCAAGAGAGATACCGGGTCATCCCAGCCGCCAGCGACATGAATCAGGGTAAACAGGCCCGCGCTCGCCAGCACGCCCGGCCCCTTGCCCCACGCATCGACCAGAATGGGCTGCAACAGCCCGCGCAGCAGCAGCTCCTCGCCGATCACCTGCGCCAGGATGGCCGCAAACCCGATGCCCATCAGCGACGCGGGCACCGCGGCCACGGGATTGCGGATCGCCACCCCCGCCGCCACCGCGATCGCCAGCAGGACGAGGATCAGGACGAGCGCGACCGGCAAAGCGAACAGGGCAATCCGCCCGCCGCCCAGCCGCAAGCCCGGCCGGAACAGCACCACCCCCAGCACGCCGGCCAGGATCATCGCCGCCGACACGCCAAACCGGATGCTGGCCGACATACCCAGATCGGCGCCCCACGCCTCCGGCAGGCCGGCGACGGCATCGGGCAGCAGCAACAGCGCCGTCACGCTGGTGATCGCAACCCACAGGATCGCGGCCAAGGCCCGCGCCTGCGCACGCATCCGATTATCCCCCATCGCCTCCCCCGCGATCGCGACGCATCCGTTCCGATCGGCGCTCTTCCCCGGAGCGTCGCCTGCCGGTCGCGTTTCATCCACTCTACCAATCCGCCGATCCGGCGCTAGACTGGAAAGCGAAAGCAATCGGGGGATACAGGAAGACGTGGCGGAGGAAGGGCAGCCCGACGGCGCAAAGGCCGGACGGACGATCACGGTCGATCGGCACCAGAACGGCCTGCCGTTCGCGCGAATCGCGCTGGCCGGGGCGGCCGCGATCGCGCTCGTCGCCGTGGGCCTTCAATTCTCGAAGGGCGGCGCGACGGGTGACACGGCGGTCGCGTCCGCCCCGGCCGATCAGCCCCTTTCCCAGCAGGCCGATGTCGGCACGATGATCGCGCGGCTGGAAAAGAAGCTCGCCGACACGCCCGATGATGCCGAAGGCTGGCGGATGCTCGGCTGGTCCTATTACGGCACCGGCCGCTTCGCCGATGCAGTGAAGGCCTATCGCAGGGCGACCGCGCTCGATCCCGCCAATGCGGAAGGATGGTCCGCGCTGGGCGAGGCGATCGTGCTCGCCCTCCCATCCGGCCAGCCCGCCGCGATCACGCCGGAAGCGGACGCCGCCTTCCGCAAGGCGGTTTCGATCGATCCGGCGAACCCGCGCGCCCGTTATTTCCTGGGGGTGAAGAAGGATCTGGCCGGCGATCACAAGGGCGCGATCGACGACTGGATCGCCCTTCTCAAGGATACGCCCGCCGGTGCCCCCTGGGAGGGCAATGTCCGCCAGACGATCGAGCAGACGGCCGCGCAGAACAATATCGACCTCGCCGGACGCATGCCGGCACCCGCCGTCCCGCCCGGCTCGGCCGCGACCGATGCGATCCCCGGCCCGACGCGGGAGGACATCGCCGCCGCCTCGGCGCTGCCGCCCGGCCAGCAGGATGCGATGGTGCGCGGCATGGTCGACAGCCTGGCCGCCAAGCTGAAGGCCGATCCGAAGAATGCCGATGGCTGGCTGCGGCTGATCCGCAGCTACACGGTGCTGGGCGACAGGAAGGCCGCCGCCGGGGCGCTCAAGGATGCCCGCGCCGCTTTCGCCGGGGATGCGCCCACGCTCGCGAGGATCGACGAGGGCGCCCGCCAGCTCGGAATAAGCGCCCCCTGATCCGGCTGCTGTCCGTCGTCGGCACGCGGCCGGAAGCGATCAAGATCGCTCCCATCGCCCGTGCCGCCGCCGCGCGGCCCGCGATCGATCACCGGCTGGTCGCGACGGGCCAGCATCGCGAACTGTTCGACGACATGGCGGCCGCCTTCGGCCTGACGGTGGATCGCAACCTCGCCCTCGGCGAAACCGGCCAGACGATCGAGGCGCTCGAACGGCGCATCGCCGCCGCCCTGCCCGCCCTGGCCGATGAGCTGCGGCCGGACATGATCCTCGTCCAGGGGGATACCACCAGCGCCTGGGGCTCCGCGCTCGCCGCCCACCGGCTGGGCATGGCCGTCGGCCATGTCGAGGCGGGGCTGCGCAGCCACGACCTCGCCTTGCCGTTTCCGGAGGAACGCAACCGCGTGGAGATCGACGCCGTCTCCACCCTGCTGTTCGCGCCCACCACCGCCGCCCGCGCCAATCTGGAAGCGGAGCCCGCCGTCACGGGCCGCATCCACGTCACCGGCAATACCGGCATCGATGCCCTGTTGTGGATGCGGGGAATGGCCGCCGGGCATCGCCTGCATGATGGCGGCCGCCGGCTGGTCCTCGTCACCTGCCACCGGCGCGAGAATATCGGCGCGGGCATTGCGGGGATCTGCGAGGCGCTCCGCCGCCTTGCCCGCCGGCCGGACGTGCGGATCGTGCTGCCGCTCCATCCCAATCCTTCCGTCCGGGCCGGCATAAGGGAGGCGCTGGCGGGCATCGCCAATATCGAGCTTCTCGATCCGCTCGATTATCCCACGATGGTGCGGATGATGGACGGCGCCCACCTGATCCTGAGCGATTCTGGCGGCTTGCAGGAAGAGGCCCCAGCGCTGGGCGTCCCCCTGCTGGTGCTGAGGGACAATAGCGAGCGGCCGGAAGCGCTCGCCACCGGCAACATCGCGCTCGTCGGCACCGATCCCGACCGGATCGTCGCGGCCGCGACCCGCCTGCTCGACAATCCGGCCGCTTATGCCGCCATGGCGGTTCCGGCCTATCCCTATGGCCGGGGCGACGCCGCCGAACGCATATTGGACGCGATCGAGGATTGGGCCGCCACATTCCGCCCCCGCGCGTCGCAGCCGGCATCCGGCCGTTCGCCGCCTGCGTCCCAAGCCTAGCTTCTCCGCCGTCAAGGCCAGCCCGCTTGCCTTCCGGGCGCCGCTCCCCCAAGGGGATCGCGAAAGGATGACGAACATGGCGACGAACTGGACGCCCGACAGCTGGACGCAATATGAGGCCCGCCAGCTCCCCGAATATGCCGACAAGGCCGCGCTCGACCGCGCGACTGCCGAGCTTGCGCACTATCCCCCGCTGGTCTTTGCCGGCGAGGCGCGCGCGCTTACGGCGGATCTGGCGCAGGTGGCGGCCGGCAAGGCATTTCTGCTTCAGGGCGGGGATTGCGCCGAAAGCTTCGCCGAATTCCATCCGAACAATATCCGCGACACCTTCCGCGTCATCCTGCAGATGGCGGTGGTGCTCACTTATGCCTCCAAGCTGCCGGTGGTGAAGGTGGGCCGCATGGCCGGCCAGTTCGCCAAGCCGCGGTCGGCCAATATGGAGGAGGTGAACGGCGTATCGCTGCCCAGCTATCGCGGCGATATCGTCAACGACATCGCCTTCGATGCCGCCTCGCGCGAACCCGATCCCGATCGCATGATCCGCGCCTACAACCAGGCGGCGGCCACGCTCAACCTGCTGCGCGCCTTCGCGCAGGGCGGCTATGCCAACCTCCATCAGGTCCACGCCTGGACGCTGGATTTCATGGGCCGCAGCCCGTGGGCCGCGCAATATCAGGCGGTGGCGGAACGGATCGGCGACGCGCTCGATTTCATGGCCGCCTGCGGCATCAACCCGCAGACGGTGCCGCAGCTCAACGGCACCAATTTCTACACCAGCCACGAAGCGCTGCTGCTGCCCTACGAACAGGCCTTCACCCGCCGCGATTCGCTGACGGGCGACTGGTATGACACGTCGGCCCACATGCTGTGGATCGGCGATCGCACCCGCTTCGAAGGATCGGCGCATGTCGAATATCTGCGCGGCATCGGCAACCCGATCGGCCTGAAATGCGGGCCGAGCCTGGAGCCGGACGCGCTGCTGCGCCTGCTCGACACGCTCGATCCCGCCCGCACGCCGGGCCGCATCACGCTCATCACCCGCTACGGCCACGACAAGATCGAAAAGCATCTGCCGTCGCTCGTCCGCGCGGTGAAGCGCGAAGGCCGGCCGGTCGTCTGGTCGTGCGATCCGATGCACGGCAATGTCGTGAAGGCTGCCAACGGCTACAAGACACGGCCGTTCGAACGCATCCTGGCGGAGGTTCGCGGCTTCTTCGCCGTGCACCGCGCCGAGGGCACCCATGGCGGCGGCATCCATGCGGAGATGACCGGCCAGAACGTCACCGAATGCACCGGCGGCGCCGTGGACGTGACCGAGCAGAGCCTGGCCGATCGCTATCACACGCATTGCGATCCGCGCCTCAATGCCGGCCAGTCGATCGAACTGGCCTTCCTGCTGGCGGAAATGCTCAACCAGGAAATGCGGGAACGGGAAAAGGCGGCCGCCTGAACGGACACGCCACCTGACGAACGAAAGGCCGCCAACCCATCCGGTTGGCGGCCTTGTTTTCATCCGGCCCTTGCCAGCCGCACCAGCGCCTCATCCAGTGCGGACAGGAAGCGCGATCGATCCGTCTTGGAGAAAGGCGGCGGCCCGCCGATCCCGTCGCCCACCGCGCCGGCCCGCAGATCGGCCATGATCGCGCGGGCCGCGATGGCGGTGCCGATCGAATTGACGGTGAAGGGCTTGCCGTTGGGCGCGATCACCTCGGCGCCGGCCTTCAGGCAGCGATCGGCCAGCAATATGTCCGCCGTCACCACCACCGCGCCCGGCCCCGCACGCTCGGCGATCCAGTCATCGGCCTCGTCGAAGCCCGCGCCCACCACCACCCGCTCGACCAGCGGATGCGCCGGCACGCGCAGGTGGCTGTTGCTGACGATCGTCACCGGCACCTCCCGGCGGAAGGCGACCTTGTAGATCTCCTCCTTCACCGGGCAGGCATCGGCATCCACCAATATCCGAAGGGGCGTGGCCATGGCCTATCGCCCGCGCCGGGGGCCTCCGGGCCTGGGCGTGGGCCGGGCCTGATGCCGGCCGGGCGGCGGCCCGCTGCGCCGGTTCTGGCGCTGCGTCTCGCGCGGGTTGCCGTGCATCGGCTCGATCAATATGCCGCCGTCGCCTTCCGGGTCGGCCCCGGCGGTGCGCTTCAGCGCCGATGCGAAGCGTGCCGCGACATGGCGGGGTATCTCGAACATCGTCTCGTCGGCGGCGATGCGGATCGCGCCCACATCCTGCTTGGTGATGTGCCCCCGCCGGCAGAGCAAGGGCAGCAGCCAGCGCGGATCGGCATTGTGCCGCCGGCCCACATTCATGTGGAACCACACCGTATCCTCGAAGCCGGGGCGCGGCCCTTCCGGCCGTTCGCGCGGCTTCGGCCCCTGATCCACCAGATCCTCCGGCGCGGGTAGCTTCGCGCGATGGCTGCGCACCAGCATCGCGGCGATATCCTCCGCGCTCAGTTCCGCCATCAGCCGCTGGCCCAGCGCGCGATCCTCCTCGTCGATCTCGACGGGCGCGGAAAGCGTGGCGAGCAGCCGCTCGCGATCGGCAGCACGGATGTCGTCCGCGGTCGGCACCGGCACCCATTCCGCCTGGATGCGCGCGCCGCGCAGCATGGATTCCACCCGCCGGCGCCGCTGATAAGGCACGATCAGCACGGCCGTGCCCTTCTTGCCGGCGCGGCCGGTGCGGCCCGAACGGTGCTGCAGCGCCTCATGGTCGCGCGGCAGCTCCACATGCACCACCAGCGAAAGCGAAGGCAGGTCGATGCCGCGCGCGGCCACGTCGGTCGCCACGCACACCCGCGCCCGGCGATCGCGCAGCGCCTGCAAGGCGTGGTTGCGCTCGCTCTGGCTATGCTCGCCCGAAAGCGCCACCGCCTGGAAACCGCGCTCCACCAGATTGGCGTGGAGGTGGCGCACCGCATCGCGCGTCGCGCAGAACAGGATCGCCGTATCCGGCTCGTGCAGGCGCAGCAGGTTCACCACCGCCGCCTCGATGTCCGAAGGCGCCACCGTCACCGCCTGATAGGTGATGTCGCCATGACCGCGATCCTCGGTCATGGTCGAAATGCGCAGCGCATCCTTCTGGTAGCGCTTGGCCAGCATCACGATCGGCTTGGGCATGGTCGCGGAAAACAGCAGGGTCCGCCGGCCCTCGGGCGTCGCGTCGAGTATCTCCTCCAGATCCTCGCGGAAGCCCATGTCGAGCATCTCGTCCGCCTCGTCGAGCACGACGACGCCCAGGCCCGACAGGTCGAGCGCCCCGCGCTCCAGATGATCGCGCAGGCGGCCGGGCGTGCCGACCACGATATGCGCGCCATGGCTCAGGTTCCGCCGCTCGCGCGATGGGTCCATGCCGCCCACGCAGGAAACGATCCGCGCGCCGGCCTTGCCGTAAAGCCACATCAGCTCGCGACTCACCTGCAGCGCCAGCTCGCGCGTCGGCGCGATGGCCAGCGCGATCGGCGCGCCGGCCGGCCCCATCCGCCCCTGATCGTCCAGCAACTGGGCGGCGATCGCCAGGCCGAACGCAACGGTCTTGCCCGATCCGGTCTGCGCGGAAACGATCAGGTCGCGATGGTCCGCGCCCTCTTCCAGCACGGCGGCTTGGACGGGCGTGGGCGCGGCATAGCCGCGTTCGGTGAGCGCTTCGCCAAGAAGCGCGGGCAATCGGGAAAAGGGCATAGGCTTGCAGATGGCAGCAAAAGCGGGGTTGGCAAGGGCTTTCGTGCAGAACAATTCCCGGCGAACGGATTCGTTCAATCCCGCCGGAGCGCCCGCATCATGATTTCAGGATCGGCGCGGCCGGGGCAATGCCGGTCCGGCCGCCGCTACAGCGCCTGCGCCGCCGCCCAGCCGCTCGCCCAGGCCCATTGGAAATTATATCCGCCCAGCCAACCGGTCACGTCCACCGCCTCGCCAATGGCATAAAGGCCCGGCACGCGCCGCGCCTCCATGGTCTTGGAGGAGAGGCCGGCGGTGTCGATGCCGCCGATCGTCACCTCCGCCTTGGCGAAACCCTCGGTGCCGTTGGGGTGGAAGGCCCAGGCCGAAAGCCTGCGGCCGGCCTCCTCCAGCGCCCGGTCGGTCATGCCGCCCAGTTCGCCGGGCAGTCCCAGCCGATCGGCCAGCGTCTCCGCCAGCCGATCGGGCAGAAGAGCCGCCAGCACCGTGCGCAGCGCCGCCTTGGGCCGCGCGCGCTTGGCCTCGACCAGCCAGCGCGCCGCCTGATCGGGCAGGAAATCGATCGTGATCGGCTGGCCGTGCCGCCAGTAAGAGGAAATCTGCAATATGGCCGGGCCAGAAAGCCCCTTATGGGTGAACAGCGCCGCCTCGCGGAACGCCGCCTTGCCGCACCGCGCGACCACATCGGCCGCCACGCCGGAAAGGCCCCGGAACAACGCCTCTTCGCCGCCCAGCGTCAACGGCACCAGCGCCGGGCGCGGCTCCACCACCTTCAGGCCGAACTGGCGGGCAAGATCATAGGCATATCCCGTCGCCCCCATCTTCGGGATGGAAGGCCCGCCGGTCGCGATCACCAGTGCCGGCGCCCGCACCGTCCGCCGCGCCAGCTCTACGCGGAACAGCCCGTCGCCATGGCCGACGCTGCCGATCGCCTCGCCCAGCGCCGTCTCCACGCCGCCCGCGCGGCATTCCGCCTCCAGCATCGCCACGATCTGACGGGCGGAGCCGTCGCAGAAAAGCTGGCCCAGCGTCTTTTCATGCCAGGCAATGCCATGGCGATCGACCAGCGCAATGAAGTCGTCCGAGGCATATCGCCCCAGCGCCGATCGGGCGAAATGGGGATTGGCGGAAAGATAACGGTCGGGCGCGGTGTGGATGTTGGTGAAGTTGCACCGTCCGCCGCCCGAAATCAGGATCTTCTTGCCCGGCTCGTCCGCCCGGTCGATCAGCAGCACGCGCCGGCCCCTCTGCCCGGCCACGGCCGCGCACATCATGCCCGCGGCGCCGGCGCCCAGGATCAGCACGTCATATCGATCGGTATCGCTCACCGGGCGGCGCCTGCCCCACCGGCCCCTTCCCGTCAATCGGCCGCATCCTTTCCCGCATCGCCGCGTTCAGCCGGCATCATGCACCGGGGGCTGTGTCGTCCGGGCAGAAGATGCTAGTTTCGCACCCGGCCCGATCGGCCGCGCACCGCCACGGAGTATGCCCATGAAGATGAAGGCCGCCGTCGCCCACGCATTCAAGCAACCGCTCCGCATCGAGGAGGTCGACGTCCCCACCCCCGGCCCCGGCGAGGTCTTGGTGAAGGTCGTGGCCAGCGGCGTCTGCCACACCGATCTCCACGCCATCGACGGCGACTGGCCGGCCAAGCCCACCCTGCCGCTGATCCCCGGCCACGAAGGCGTCGGCTATGTCGCCGCCGTCGGCGCCGGCGTCACGGATGTGAAGGAAGGCGATGCCGTGGGCGTGCCCTGGCTGCACGATGCCTGCCGCGCGTGCGAATTCTGCGAAACCGGGTGGGAAACGCTGTGCGAGCGCCAGCACAATACCGGATACAGCGTGAACGGCGGCTTCGCCGAATATGTCGTCGCCAGCGCGCCCTTCGTCGGCCATCTGCCGAAGGACACGGATTTCGTGGCGATGGCGCCGATCCTCTGCGCCGGCGTCACCGTCTATAAGGGCCTCAAGGAAACCGAGGCGCGGCCCGGCGAATGGGTGGTGATCTCCGGCATCGGCGGCCTCGGCCATGTCGCCATCCAATATGCCAAGGCGATGGGGCTGCACGTCGTCGCGCTGGATGTCGCGGCGGACAAGCTGGCGCTGGCGAAGCAGGTCGGCGCCGATCTCGCCTTCGATGCCCGCGCCAACGATCTGGCGGATCAGGTCCACAAGGCCACCTCCGGCGGGGCGCAGGGCGTGCTGGTGACGGCGGTGTCCCCCGCCGCCTTCGGCCAGGCCATCGCCTGCGCGCGGCGCAAGGGCACGGTCAGCCTCGTCGGCCTGCCGCCGGGCGATTTCCCCACGCCGATCTTCGATGTCGTGCTGAAACGCATCACGGTGCGCGGGTCGATCGTCGGCACCCGGCGCGATCTGGCCGAGGCGATCGACTTCGCCGTGCGCGGCCAGGTGAAGGCCCATGTCACCGCCCGCCCGCTGGACGATGTGAACGCCGTGCTGGACGAACTGCGCGCCGGCAAGGTCGAAGGCCGGATCGCGCTGGTACCCTGACGCCTCAAAATCTTGCCGTCATGCTGACGAAGGTCAGCATCCATTATCGTTACGCTCGCGATCGAATGTAGCGTCAATGGATCCTGGCTTCCGCCAGGATGACGGAGGTCCTCTACTCCAGCACGCCCTCGTGCAGCCGCACCACGCGATCCATCCGGGCCGCCAGCCGTTCGTTATGGGTGGCGACCAGCGCGGCCGATCCCTCGCCGCGCACCAGCCGCAGGAACTCCGCCAGCACCACGTCGGCGGTCGCCTCGTCCAGATTGCCGGTCGGCTCGTCCGCCAGCACCAGCGCCGGCCGGTTGGCGAGCGCGCGGGCCACCGCCACGCGCTGCTGCTCGCCGCCGGAAAGCTTGCTCGGCCGGTGATCCAGCCGGTGCGCCAGCCCCAGCGCGTCCAGCAGCACCCGTGCCCGCGCATTGGCCTCCAGCGGGGTCGCCCCATGGATCAGCTGCGGCAGCTCGACATTCTCGATCGCCGAGAAATCGGGCAGCAGATGGTGGAACTGATAGACGAAGCCCAGCGCCTCGCGGCGCAGCCGGGTCCGCCCGTCATTGTCCAGCCGCGATGCCTCCTGCCCCTGGATGCGGATCGATCCCTCGAACCCGCCTTCCAGCAGCCCCACCGCCTGCAGCAGGGTGGACTTGCCCGATCCCGACGGGCCGAGCAGCGCCACGATCTCGCCCGCGTCCACATGCAGGTCGACGCCGCGCAACACGTGGATCTCCACCTCGGCCTGGCGGAAGCTGCGCTTCAGCCCCGTGGTCCGCAGCACCTCATTCATAACGCAGCACCTGCACCGGATCGGTCTTGGCCGCCCGCCAGGCCGGGATCAGCGTCGCCAGAAAGCTCAGGCCCAGGGTCAGGCCGATGATCGCCGTGATCTCGAACGGATTGGCCTTGTAGGGCAGCTCCGTCAGGAAACGGATGGAGGGGTCCCACAGATTCTGCCCCGTCACCGCCTGCACGAAATTCACCACCTGCTGCCGGAACAGCGCGGTGACGACGGCGAACACGATTCCCACCACGATCCCGGCGATGCTGATCGAAAGGCCGATGGCGATGAATATCTTGAGGATGGACCGGCTGGTCGCCCCCATCGTCCGCATGATCGCGATGTCGCGCGTCTTGGCGCGCACCAGCATGATGAGGGACGACAGGATGTTGAACGCCGCCACCAGCACGATGAAGGCCAGGATCACGAACATCGCCACCCGCTCCACGGCCAGCGCCTCGAACAGGGAAGCGTTCATCTGCCGCCAGTCGGTGACGACACCCTGCCGCCCCACCTTGGCGGCCAGCGGCGCCAGGATCGCGCCCACCTTGTCGGGATCGGCGGTCTCGATCTCCACCATGCCCACGGCGTCGCCCAGCATCAGCAGGGTCTGGGCATCCTCCATCGGCAGCAGCACGAACGCCTTGTCATAATCATAGACGCCGACTTCGAAGATCGCCGCCACGCGATAGCTCACGATCCGCGGCACGGTGCCGAAAGGCGTCGTCTGGCCCTGGGGGCTGATCAGGCTGATCTGCCCGCCCACCTCCGCGCCCAGCGCCTCGGCCAGCCGCGATCCGATGGCCACATTCTCCGATCCCGGCACCAGCGCGTCCATGGTGCCGGCCACCACATGGCCCTTCAGCGTGGGATTGGCGCGGATGTCCTCCACCCGCATGCCGCGCACCAGCACGCCTTCGACCCGCCCGTCATAGCTCGCCATCAGCGGCTGCTCGATCAGCGGCGTGGCGCTGGTCACGCCGGGGGTGGCCTGCGCCTCGCGCACGATCGCCTGCCAGTCCGGCAGCCGCCCGCCATAGCCCTGGACGACGGCATGGCCGTTCAGCCCCACCACCTTGTCGAACAGCTCGGCGCGAAAGCCGTTCATCACGCTCATCACGGTGATCAGCGCCCACACCCCCAGCGTCACGGCGAACAGGCTGATCGCGGCGACGAGGAAGATGAACCCCTCGCCCTTGCCGGGCCAGAGGTAGCGCTTGGCGATGGTGCGCTCGAAGCGGGAAAGGATCACCCAGCCAGCCTCGCCAGCGCATCCTCGATGGAAAGCTCCACCTTCTCGCCCGACTTGCGGTTCTTCAGCTCGACGACGCCGCGTTCCAGCCCCTTGGGGCCGATCACCACCTGCCAGGGCAGGCCGATCAGGTCCATCGTCGCGAACTTGGCGCCGCCGCGTTCGTCGCGGTCGTCGTAAAGAGCTTCCACACCGGCCGCGTTCAGCCTGGCATAGAGGTCGTCCGCCGCCGCCGTGCACCTGGCGTCGTCGGCGCGCATGTTGATGATGCCCACCTTGTAGGGGGCCACCGCCTCCGGCCAGATGATGCCGTTGTCGTCGTGGCTCGCCTCGATGATCGCGCCCATCAGCCGGGATACGCCGATGCCGTAGCTGCCCATGTGCGGCACGACCTCGCCGCCGTCCGGCCCCTGCACCTTCAGGCCCATCGGCGCCGAATATTTGGTGCCGAAATAGAAGATGTGGCCCACTTCCACGCCGCGCGACTGGCGCAGATCGCCGCCGATCGCCGCCTCGCGCGCCTCGTCGCGCTTCTCGTCGGTCGCGGCATAATCGGCGGTGTAGCCGGAAACGATCGCCTGCAGCCCTTCCACATCGTCGAAATCGACCGAGGAAAGCTCCGCCGGCTTCTCCCAGTTGCTGTGATAGAACACCTCGCTCTCGCCGGTCGGCGCCAGCACGATGAATTCGTGGCTAAGGTCGCCGCCGATCGGGCCGGTATCGGCCTGCATCGGGATCGCGCGCAGGCCCATGCGGGCATAGGTGTTAAGGTAGGCCACGAACATCCGGTTGTAGCTGTGGCGCGCGCCGGCCTCGTCCATGTCGAAGCTGTAGGCGTCCTTCATCAGGAATTCGCGGCCGCGCATCACGCCGAAGCGGGGGCGCACCTCGTCGCGGAACTTCCACTGGATGTTGTAGAGCGTGCGCGGCAGATCACGATAGCTTTTGGCGGAATCGCGGAAGATGGCGGTGATCACCTCCTCCGCCGTGGGGCCATAGAGCATGTCCCGCTCGTGCCGGTCCTTGATACGCAGCATCTCCAGCCCGTAATCGTCATAGCGACCGGACTGGCGCCACAGGTCGGCGGACTGGATGGTCGGCATCAGAAGCTCGATCGCGCCCGCCCGGTCCTGCTCCTCGCGCACGATCTGCTCGATCTTGCGCAGCACGCGATAGCCGAGCGGCAGCCAGGCATAGATGCCGGCAGCGGTCTGCCGAATCAGGCCGGCCCGCAGCATCAGCTTGTGGCTGATGATCTGCGCGTCGGCGGGGGATTCCTTCATGACGGGGATGAAATGGCGGGAAAGGCGCATGGGTTTCCTGATCCGAAAAAGCGGCCCCTGCTCTAGAGCGATTTCGGGCCGGATGGAAACATCCTCCCGCCGGAAATAGCGGCGACGGAGAAAATCGGGCGATTTCCCGGCCAAAACCGGGCCGGCGGGCGATCATCGGCCGCCCGGCCACGCAGATCGCGACGGCATGGCGGCGGGATTGCGCTGTTGCGGATAGAACACAGCCCCCCGCCTTTCGTGCGCCTGCCCCTTCTGCCCCGGTGACAGGAACGCGGGCAGGGCTTAGGACTCGCTTCACGAATTGCAGGCAATGGCCGTGGTTCGGGGAGGGCATGAGGTGTCCCGCAGCGCCGTTTTAGGGGACGGATGTTGCGTGTGGACCCCAGGTCTTCAAGGGGGTTGACGGGAGAATTCGTCACGGGCGCCCGGGTTGCTTCGGCAATCCGGGCGTTTCGTTTATAGCTCCCCTTTATCGGCCACAGATATTGGCGCAGATATTCATGGCCGGATCGCTCCGCTTCCAGGGCGGATCGCGGAGAAACCAGCCCCTTCCGCGCGTTCTTACGGTTGCCCTCAACATTGCCGTCATGGAGACGCGCTATGGCCAGCCAGCCGCCCATTCCCGAAACGCCGGGCGAATTCCCGTCCGACCCGCCAGTGCCCTCGCCCACGGACCCGATCCCGCCCAAGCCCAGCGATCCGGTGAAGGAAATCCGGCGGTAGAGCCCCTGCCCGAATGGCGAGCCGCAATCCTATCCTTTCGGCGGATCGCCCTCGGCCACGCCGTCGCGCCGCGCGCCTTCCAGCACGGTCTCCATCCGCGCCCGCTCGGCGGCCTCCAAGGCCTTCTGGCCCTTGGTGCGGCCGAAATGGGCGCGGTTGCGCGCGGCTTCGGCCTGCTTGTCGGCACGTGCCCTGGCCTTGCGCGCCTGGCGGAGGTTGATGACGTCGCCCATGGCCCTTCCATGCCGCCGCGCCGGCCGCCTGTCGATCCCACACATGACGCGCGCGTCGGGATCGGCTAGTGGGCCGGGATGAACGCCGATGCCTTCCCCGAATGGATCACCCGCACGCTGGGCCATGCCCCGCGCGACGTCGCCCTGTTCCAGCGCGCGCTGACCCATGGCAGCCACAGCGGCGCCAGCTATGAG
Organism: Sphingomonas sp. MM-1; assembly: GCF_000347675.2. Taxonomy (NCBI): domain Bacteria; kingdom Pseudomonadati; phylum Pseudomonadota; class Alphaproteobacteria; order Sphingomonadales; family Sphingomonadaceae; genus Sphingomonas; species Sphingomonas sp. MM-1. The sequence goes on from NC_020561.1 coordinate 749,009, forward strand.
CGTCTGGAATTCCTCGGCGATCGCGTCCTCGGCCTGATCGCCGCCGCATGGCTCTACGAACGTTTCCCCGACGAACCCGAAGGCGCCCTATCCCGCCGGATCAACGCGCTCGTCAGCCGCGAAACCTGCGCCGAGGTCGGCCGCGCGCTCGACGTGCCCAGTTGGCTGCGCCTCGGCAAGCAGGCGCGCGACGATGGCGCCACCGGCAGCGACAATGTGGTGGGCGATGCGGTGGAGGCGCTGATCGGCGCGCTCTATCTGGAAGCCGGGCACGATGCCGCCACCGCCTTCGTCCGCCGCGCCTGGGCGCCCTTCGTCGACGGCCAGCGCGCCGCGCCGCGCCACCCCAAGTCCGCGCTGCAGGAATGGGCGGCCGCCCATCGCTGCCGCCCGCCCGTCTACACGCTGGCCGGGCGTTCCGGCCCGCACCACGCCCCCCGCTTCACCGTGACGGTCGAGCTTCCCGGCCGCGCCGATGCGCAGGCCAGCGCCGAAGGCGCGTCCAAGCAGGAAGCCGAAACCGCCGCCGCCAAGGCCCTTCTGGAGAAATTGTCATGACCGCCCCGCACGCCGAAGCCGGCGCCCCCGAACAGCCCGGCGCCGAACGTTGCGGCCTCGTCGCCGTCGTCGGCGCGCCCAATGCGGGCAAGTCCACGCTGGTGAACGCGCTGGTCGGCCAGAAGGTCGCGATCGTCAGCCCCAAGGCGCAGACGACGCGGGTGCGGCTGATGGGTATTGCGATCGAGGGATCGAGCCAGATCCTCCTCGTCGACACCCCCGGCATCTTCGATCCCCGCCGCCGGCTCGATCGAGCGATGGTCGCGGCCGCCTGGGGCGGCGCCACCGATGCCGATCTGATCGCGCTCGTCATCGATGCCAAGGCCGGCATGAAGGCGAAGATCGAAACGCTGGTCGAAACGCTGAAGGACCGGCGCGAACCCCGGATCGTCATCCTCAACAAGGTGGACGTGACGCCCAAGGAGAAGCTGCTGGAACTGGCCGTCCAGCTCCAGCAGGCGCTCGATCCCGAGGCGATCTTCATGGTCAGCGCGGCGACGGGGGACGGCATCGCCGATCTCAAGGCCACGCTCGCCGCGCGCATGCCCGAAGGGCCGTGGCATTTCCCGGAGGATCAGGTTTCCGACGCCACCGATCGCATGCTGGCGGCCGAGGTGACGCGCGAGCAGCTCTACCTCCAGCTCCATGCCGAGCTGCCCTATGACAGCGCGGTCGAGACCGAGAAATATGAGGAGCGCAAGGACGGGTCGGTCGCGATCCACCAGCAGATCCTCGTCGCCCGCGATACCCAGCGCGCGATCGTGCTGGGCAAGCGCGGCGCCCGCCTCAAGGAAATCGGCAGCCGGGCCCGCGCGGAGCTTGCCGAGCTGCTGGGTCGCAAGGTCCACCTCTTCCTCCACGTCAAGGTGAAGCCCGATTGGGAGGAGGATCGCGGCCTTTACAAGGAAATCGGGCTGGACTGGGTGGACTGAGGCTCGTGGGCGGCGGCGCGGGGCGCCCTGCGCTCAATCGCGCCGGGCCGGCCCCAGCGCCTCGACGATCCGGCACTGCGCCACCGTGCCGCCGCCGCAGGAATCGATCATTGCCGCCAGCTCGCGCCGAAGCGCCGCCAGATCCGCGATCTTGCGCTCCACCTCGGCCAGATGCTCCCGCGCCAGCAGGTCGATGGTCGCGCAGTCGCGGCCGCGATCGTCCGACAGCGACAGCAGGGCGCGCACCCGATCGAGCGGGAAGCCCAGGGCACGCGCCCGGCGGATGAACGAAAGGCGGCCTAGATCGGCCTCGCCATAAGCGCGATAATTGCCGCCGGTCCGCGATGGCCGGGGCAGCAATCCGATCCGCTCATAATAACGGATGGTCTCGACCCCGGTCTCGGTCGCCCTGCCCAGCTCGCCGATCGTCAGCATGATCCGCCCTCTTGACCCTGTAGCTGCTACAGGGTGCATGTAGGCCGTCACATCGATGGAAGCGAGGTGGCATATGGCGGGCGGATGTTGCGGCGGATGCGAGGCGCCGTCGCCGAAGCAGGATCAATCCTGGCGGCGGGTGCTCTGGATCGCGCTCGCGATCAATGCCGGCATGTTCCTGGTGGAGATCGGCGTCGGCCTCGTCGCGCACTCGGCCTCGCTCAAGGCCGACGCGCTCGATTTCCTCGGCGACAGCGCCAATTACGCGATCAGCCTGGGTGTTGCCGGCATGGCGATCGGGTGGCGCGCGCGGGCGGCGCTGCTCAAGGGCGCCTCGCTGCTCCTGCTCGGCCTCTGGGTGTTGGGCAGCACGGCGTGGATGGCGCTGGCGGGCACCCTGCCCGGGGCCGAGGCGATGGGCATCATCGGCATCCTCGCCCTCGTCGCCAACCTCGTCTGCGCCGTCCTGCTGTGGCGGCACCGCGACGGCGACGCCAACCGCCGCTCCGTCTGGATATGTTCGCGCAACGATGCGATCGGCAATATCGCCGTCGTGGCCGCCGCCTTCGGCGTGTTCGGGACGGGCACGGCGTGGCCGGACCTGATCGTCGCCGCCGTCCTCGCCGGGCTCGGCATCAGCGGAGGATGGCAGATCATCCGGCAGGCGCGGGCCGAGCTTCGGGCGACCGCCCGCCTGTCGCTTCAGGCCGGGGGCTGACGCCCGCCATCCTCGGCCGCCGGTCCCGGCCGGGCGGCAGTGGGAGCGGCGGCGTCCAGCCGGGCGGCCACCTCTTCAACCGGCGTGCCGGCGGGAACGATCAGCCATTCGCCGGGGTGGCTGGCATCCACCACCGTCACGGCATGTTTCGGGCAGACGCCCAGGCAGCCGACCTCGACCACGCCCAGCCGGGCCTTGCGGCCCTTGCCGCCGTGCATTTCCTTGCGCAACGCCTTGGCGAGGCTGGTCTTGCCCTTCGGGCCGAAGCCGCCGCCGGCCTTCTTGCCGCATTTCCGGCAGACGAGGATCGCGCCCCGCCAATCCGAGCGGACGTGCGTTTTCACAGGCCCGGCCTCATGCCGCCGTCCGCCGTTCCTCTGCCTTGCGCAGCACCTCGAACGCGGCTTGGATCGATTGGAAGCGGGCGGCGGCGGCCGCGTCGTTGGGCTTCACATCGGGATGATTGGCCTTGGCCAGCCGGCGCCAGGCGGCCTTGATCTCATCGAAATCGGCATCCGATTCCAGCTCCAGCACGGCAAGCGCGCGCATTTCGTCGCGCGATCGGGTGCCGTCGCCAGGGCCGCCCCAGCCATAATGCTTCGAATCGGCATAGCCCGATGCCTCGCGCCGCTCGCGCGCCTCGCGCTCGGCCGCCTCCTCCGCGTTCAGCCCTTCGAAATAGTTCCAGTTACGGTTGTATTCGGCGGCGTGCTGCTCGCAGAAATACCAGCGCTCCGGGCTGTTGGGGGATTTGGGCGCGGGCCTGTCGCCCGGCTGGTCGCAGCCCTCGCGATCGCACATACGCACGGTCGAGGCGCCGCGTTCGCTGCCATAGCCACGCCAGCGGGGAAAGCCCCAGTCATAGGATCGGGAGGAACGCGCCATCCGCTCCATTTAGTGCGGGCCGCGTGAACGATCCATGGCCGAAGTGCAGGAAATCGCCAGAGGGCCTGTAAGCCGGGTTCTGTCCACCGGCCGAAGCCGGATGGGCGACCATTCCTCTAGGACCGCGGTTGCCCGCGGCCTCAAGCAACCAACCCGGACGACGGGGCGAAGCGAGCCCATATGCCGTCCCTATTCGGTCTTGCTCCCGGTGGGGTTTGCCATGCCGTTCCGGTTGCCCGGCCCGCGGTGCGCTCTTACCGCACCCTTTCGCCCTTACCCGGAGCCCACGGATGGGCCAGCCGGGCGGTATGCTTTCTGTGGCACTTTCCCTGACCCCGACCTTCGCCGGGGCCGCCGGGCGTTACCCGGCACCGCTGCTTCTTGGAGCCCGGACTTTCCTCCCGCCTCCGCGAACGGAGACCGGTGGCCGCCCGGCCCTCTGGCGCCGCGACCGATAGCAGGAACCGGCCCAAGAGCAAGATTGTCCGGCCGGCCGCCGCCGGTATAAGAAGCCGCACGACCGAATATGGAGACCTTCCTTGTCGAAGACGACGACGCGCGCGCTGATCCTGCTGGCCTGCCTGGGCCTGGCCGCCTGCAACACCGTGGAAGGCATGGGCCGCGACGTGCAGTCCGTCGGCAAGACGGTGGAAAAGGCCGCGAAGTAACGCCTATTCGCGGCCGCGCTCGCGATCCAGCAGCAGCGAGAGCAGGATCGCCCGGGTCTCGCCATCGGCGATGCCGTCGATCAGCTCGGGGCGGAAGCGCCGCTGGAAGGCCCGCACCGCCGCCGGCCCGTCGCTGACGTCGTAGCCGAACCGTTCCAGCGCGAGCAGGAAGCCGCCCGGCGTCCAGTGCGGATCGGCCAGCCCTTCGCGCGGGCGGGCCAGCGCGAGGCGGTGGCGGGCGAGCAGTTCCCAGTCGAACAGCTCGCCGGGATCGAGCTTGCGGGTGGGCGCGATATCCGAATGGCCGACGACATTGGGCCGCTGGATGCCATGCCGGCCGACGATATCGGCGACCAGCGGCAGCAGCGCCGCCATCTGTTCCGCCGGGAACGGGCGGTAGCCATATTCATGGCCGGGGTTGACGATCTCGATGCCGATGCTGGCCGAGTTCACGTCGGTGATGCCCCGCCAGTGCGATCGGCCGGCATGCCAGGCGCGGCGGCCTTCATCCACCAGCCGCAGCACCTGCCCGTCCTCCGTGACCACATAATGCGAGGACACCTTGGATTCGGGGCGCGTCAGCCAGTCGATCGCCGATGCCGCGTCGACCATGCCGGTATAGTGCAGCACCAGGATCGATACGGGCAGCGCCCGCGCGTCATGGTTGGGCGACGGGCAATCGATAATCTCGTCCATCAGGGGGCCTTGCTGATATCCGCCGGCCGTGGGGCCGGGCCGGCACGCGCGCTGCGCAGCGTAATGATGACGACCCCGGTGAGGGTGAGCAATCCCCCCGCGATCATCGGCGCCGTCAGCACCGTGCCGAAGAAATAGGAAGAAGCGCAGACCGCGATCACCGGCGCGGCGAGCGTGAGCGGCAGCACGGTGGAGATCGGGTGGCGCTGGAGCAGCCAGGCCATGCCGCCCTGCCCGATCAGGGTGGAACCGACGGCGGAAAAGACCAGCCAGCCGAGGCTGCGCAACGGCAGGTCGGGCAGCGCCGCCATCGCCCCCGGCTCCGCCCAGAGCGCGATCGGCAACAGGCCCACCACGCCGCCCAGCCCGATCCACGCATAGATGGTGAGCGCCGGCACGTCCGCGAGCTTGCGCTGGAGCAGCGCGCCGACCGACCAGGTGAAGGTGCCCGTCGCCATCAGCACGAGGCCGGGCAGCTCGCGGAACACGCCCGGATCGAACACCAGCACCACCACGCCCCCGAAAGCCAAGAGGATGCCGAACATGCGGGGTAGCGCGATCCTTTCGCCGAGAAAGGCGATACCCAGCAGCAGGGAGAAAGGCACGCCGAGCTGGCCGGCGATGGCCAGCGCGCTGACATTGTCGGCCGCCTCCAGCGCGACATTGACGAAGATCAGGTAGATCGCGCCGTTGAGCGCCGCGAGCCAGGCGAGCGGCACCATCCGCCCCGGCACCCAGCGGAAGAAGGGAAGGCAGAGCAGCAGCACGATGAGCTGGCGGAGCGCGCCGGCCGTAAAGGGCGCCGTGGCCGTCACCGCCATCTTCACGGCGATGATGTTGAGTCCCCAGGTGACGTTGATGAGCAGCGCCACCAGCAGGTCGCGCGGAGAAAGCCGGGCCGTCTTCTCGATCGTCATGGCTCTGCCACTAGGCCGGTTTCGCCGCGCTTGGAATCCTTGCCATGCGCCGATCGGGCCATGGATCACGCCACCGGGCGATAAAGCCCGCGATGGACGAAATCCGGATCGAAACGGATGGTGCTGCCCAGCACCGTCTCCCCCGCCCCCAGCATCAGGAAGCCATCGGATGCGATCGCGGCGGCGAGGCCGTCGAACACGCGCACCCGCTCCTCCGCCCCGAAATAGAGCAGCACGTTGCGGCAGAGGATGAGATCGACATTCGCCACCGGCGGCGCATCGAGCAGATTGTGCCGGTCGAAGCGCACCATCCGGCGCAGTTCCGGCGTCGCCCGCCAATTCTCCCCTTCGGGCGCGAACCAGCGCATCATCTGCCGGATCGGCAGGCCGCGCTGGATTTCGAACTGGGTGAATGAGCCTTCCGATGCGCGGCCGATCACGCCGGCGGAGATATCGGTGCCGAATATGTCGATCGTCCAGCCGTTCCAGCGATCGCCCTGTTCGGCAAAGGCCATGGCCAGCGAATAGGCTTCCTGCCCGCTGGAGCAGCCCGCGCACCAGATGCTGAGCCGGCGCCGCGTCGCGCGTGCCGCCGCAAGCGCATCGATCGGGCCGGCCATCAACTGGGTGAAGGCCGCCTGATCGCGGAAGAAGAAGGTTTCGTGGTTGAGCAGGGCTTCCACCACGGCTTCGGCCAGATTGCGATCGGCGGGATTGGCGAGGCCCGCCGCCAGCGAATCGAGCGAGGGGAATTCCCGGTCCTTGAGCAGCGGCTTCAGCGCCGTCTCGATCCGCCAGTGGCGGCCGGCGGAGAGTTCCTGGCCGGTGCGTGCCTTGAGCAGGCCGGCGAAGGCGCGCCGGGCGACGGGGCTCAGTTCCATCGCGCGGCGCCGCTGCGCTGGGCGACCCGCCGCGCGATGGCGGCGGGCGGAAGCACGGCGGCGGCCAGCCCGGCACGCGCGACGGCGCCCGGCATGCCCCAGACGACCGAGGTGCGCGAATCCTGCGCCAGCACCTCGCCGCCGGCGGACGCGACATTGTGCGCGCCGATCAGCCCGTCGCGGCCCATGCCGGTCAGCACGACCGCCACGGCCGCCGATCCGTAGATCGCGGCGATCGCGGCGAACATCGGGTCGACCGAGGGCAGGCAGCCGCTGGGCGCGGGATTGCGATCGATCCACACCTGGACGTTGGAGCCGATGCGGACGAGGCCGAGATGCCCGTCGCCCGGCGCCACCAGCAGTTCGCCGGGCCGCAGCTTCATGCCGTCCCTGGCCACCTGCGCGCGGCGCCCCGCCATCTCCGTCAGCTGGGAGGCGAAATAGGGCATGAATACCGGCGGCAGATGCTGGGTGATGAGGATCGGCGCGGAGAAATCGGCCGGAAGCTCCTGGAAGAAGTCCGCAAGCGCGTGGAGCCCGCCGGTGGAGGCGCCGATGGCAAGGCAGGCGATGGGCGCGTTGCCGGGCGCCGTTTCCGCCGCGATCCGCGGCTCCGCCGGCTCAGGCATGGCCGGCACGGCCCCGAACGGATCGGGCCGGGCATGGCCGATGCGAAGGAGGCGTTCGATCAGAGTGGCGGCGAAGCGGCCCGCAAAATTGCCCGCCCCCGGCTTCAGCAGCGTATCCGCCGCGCCGAGCGTGAGGGCGCGGATGGTGGCGGCCGCCCCGTCCGCCGCCGCCGAGGAGACGATCAGCACGCGCGCGCCGTGGCTGCGGGCGAGCAGATCGGGCAGCGCCGTCAGCCCGTCCATCCCCGGCATTTCGACATCGAGCAGGATGATATCCACCCGCACCTGATCGAGCAGCGCCAGCGCCTCGCCGGCATGGCCCGCCGTCGCCACCACGTCGAAGGCCTCATGCCCTTCGAGGATGCGGGAGATGACGGTGCGCGCGACGATCGAATCGTCGACGATCATCAGCCTTATCCGCCGGTCCCCCGGCGATATTGGCGTGCCGTTGCTGGATGGCAGGTGCGCGAGCACGGCCGGCGCCGATCAGGCGAGGCCGACGATCTGGAGCTTGCTTTCCAGCGTCTCGCGATCGAACGGCTTCATCACATATTCGTCGGCCCCCGCCTCGATCGCGGCGCGGATATGGCCGACGCCGTTTTCCGTGGTGCAGAACACGATCTTCGGCCGCCGGGCCACGCCGCTCGTGCCCAGCGCGCGGAGAAATTCCATCCCGCTCATCACCGGCATGTTCCAATCGAGCAGCACCACGTCCGGGGGCGTTTCCTGGCAGTAAGCCAGCGCCTCGCGGCCGTCGCCCGCTTCGGCGACGTTGAATTCCAGCGTTTCGAGGATGTGGCGCGCAACCTTGCGGATGACCTTCGAGTCATCGACCACCAGACATGTCTTCATCAGTTTTCCCGTCCTCGCGCCAGAAATGGCCAAACCGACCTATCCCGCTTCGGTAAGCGGCGGGTTAACGCCTTTCCTTCAGGCCGCCATCGCCCCCGGCCCCGCCACCAGGGCGGCGGGATCGATCAGCAGCAGGGCATCGCCGTCGATCTCGACCATGCCGGAGGCGACGCGCGACCAGCCCGGCTCCAGCACCGCGCATACCGGCGACGGCGCGTCGGCGAGCGAGATCACGTCCTCCACCTCCTCCACGAGCAGGCCGTAGAGATGGCCGTCGATGGTGACGATCACCGCCTGCATGACGTCATCCAGATCCATCCGGCCAAGGTCGAGCGCGGCGAGCGTATCGACGATGGTGAGCACGCGGCTGCGCAGCGCCGCGAGCCCCGCGATGTGCGGGACGACGAGCGGCACCGGCGTGACCGAATCGATTTCGACCACCGATTCGACATGCCTTGCCGCCAGCGCCACGCGTTGGCCGGCGATGCCGACGATCAGGTGAAGCGCCTCCATGCCCTACCTCCTCACCGCCGCGACGCCATCCAGCGCGGCGAGCAGGCCGACGCGGTCGTAGCGGTAGATGCTGTCGTCATTGCCGTTCGCCGGTGCCGGCGCCGCGCGCAGCCGCACGACCGGAACGCCGCCGCTGGCCTCGCCGCCGGTCGGCTCGCCGCCCCCGCCGCTGTCGATGATGATGTCGGGACGCATATCGGCCGGACCGCGCCCGACGACGACGCGATAGCCGGCCGCCTCGACGAGGGGGCGCAAGATTTCCGTGGTCCAGCGATCCTCAGCGGCCACGAGCAGGCAGGTCGGCCGCGCGGCCGGGGCCGGAAGCCCGCCGGCGGCATCGGCCAGCAGCCAGTGCGGATCGAGCAGTTCGACCTGCCGGCCGTCCACCATCACCACGCCCGCCACCGGGCCGGGCCGGAGCGCGCTGTCAGCGAGCGGCGGCAGGGCGACGATATCGATCACCTCGTCGATCATGTAAGCGAGCTGGGTTTCCCCATCGCTGATCCGCAGCACGCGCAGCCGCGTCCGTTCCGCCGGATCGGCATGGCCGAGCAGCGGCAGAAGCTGGTCGTTATGGGCGATGCGCAGGCGGCCGGCGCTGAAGCGCGCCGCGCTGGCCGGCACTTCCTCTATCCGTTCCACCACCGAAAGGCGGATGGCGCGCTCCACGCCGTCGCTGTCGTGGAACAGCAGGGTCTGGACCAGGGGCGTCTCCTCCTCGGCCGCGGCCTCCGGCTCGCTCTGCGCGATCGGCTGGCTGGCGACGCCGGAGACGACGGCGATGCCGGCGGGATCGAGCAGCAGCATCGGCCGGCCGTTATCGGGCAGCGTCGTGCCCGCATAGATGCCGGTCGCCATCACCGCGGGCGCGGCCGGCTTCACCACCAGTTCCTCATGATCGTGCACCGCATCGACGGAGAGCGCGAAAAGCGCGCCGCCGGCCGGCCGCAGCACCACCAGCGTGGGCGACGCGGCCGGACGGCCCGGCCCACGGGTCAGTGCGCCCAGCGGCACCACCGGCATCCGCCGTCCGCGAATGGCGGCGATATGCACGCCGCCCATCGGCTCCAGCCGGACGCCGTCGCCGGACGCGCGAACGATCTCCTCGATCGCGGAACGCGGGATGGCGAAGGTCTGGCCGGCGGCGCTGACGGTGAGCGCGGGGATGATGGTGAGGGTGAGCGGCACCCGAAGCGTGAGCCGCAGGCCCTGCGAGGGGCGGCTTTCGATATCGACCAGCCCGCCGATCCGCTCGACATTGGAACGCACCACATCCATGCCCACGCCGCGCCCGGAAATCGCGCTGACCGCGTTGGCGGTGGAAAGGCCGGGTTCGAACACCAGCGCCAGCTTCTGCGCCCAGTTCAGCGATTCGGCGCGTTCCGGCGCCAGCACGCCCGCCGCGATCGCCCTGGCGACAAGGCGGTCGCCGTCGATGCCGCGGCCGTCGTCCATCACCTCGATCAATATCTGGTTGCCGGCCTGCCGCGCCGAAACCGAAAGGCGGCCGGCGGCGGGCTTGCCGGCGATGCGGCGATCCTCGGGCGGCTCGATGCCATGGTCGATCGCGTTGCGGATGATGTGGGTGAGCGGATCGCGGATCATCTCGATCATCTCGCGATCCAGTTCGACATCGCCGCCGTCGATCTCCAGCGCCACCGCCTTGCCAAGCTCCGCCGAAAGATCGCGGACCATGCGCGGCAGCGCCGAGAAGATATGGTCGATGCGCTGCATGCGCGTGCGGGTGATCGCGTCGCGCATTTCCGCCACGCAAAGCGAAAGCCGTTCGAACGCGGCCTCGACCGCGCCGTCCGCCATCGAATCGCGCAGCTTGCGGGCCAGCTCGTTACGGGCGAGCACCATATCGGAAACGCCGCCCATCATCCTGTCCAGCAGGTCGATCGGCAGGCGGATGCTGCGCGAAACCGTGCGGATCGGCGCGCCGGAGCCGGGCTGCGCGATGCTGGGCGCGGCCTGGCTGGCCCTGGCGGCTTCGGCCGCACCGCTTGCCGAGAATGTGGGTGCCAGCGCCGCGAGCAGCCGGCGGTCGTCCTCTTCGGGCAGGCTTTCGCCCGCCTCGATCGCGTCGGTCAGCTCGCCGATGCGGTCGATGATCGCCAGCACGGCGTTCACCAGCGGCACGTCCGCCTGGCGCTCGCCGCCGCGCACCGAGGCGAGCGCCTCCTCGGCGGCATGGCTCAGCCGTTCGAGGCGGGGAAGATCGAGGAAGCCGCAGCTTCCCTTCACCGTGTGGACGAATCGGAAGATCGAATCGAGCCGCGCGCGATCGCCGGGCTCGGTCTCCCAGGCGATGATCTCGCCTGATATCGCCGCCAGCATCTCGCGCGTTTCGGCCAGGAATTCCTGCAGCAGATCGTCCATCGAGCCCTTCCGTCCGAAATCCGGAAGCAGCCATCTGCCATGCCACTGGTGAAAAAGGGGTTTACCCTGCGGCCGTTTTCGGCCGGGGCCAGCACCCCGCCGGTCAGGGCCGGGGCAGCGTCGCCCCGAACATCAGCACGCCTTCCTCCGGCTCGGAAACCTGCACCGATCCGCCGACATCCTTGGCAAGCTGGTGGACAAGCCAGGCGGCCGCCGCGCGCGGGCTCAGCGCATCCTCGCTGGTCCAGCCCAGCAGCGCATCGCGCAGCTCGGAATCCAGCACCAGGCGCGGGCCTTCGGCGCGGATCACGATTTCCGATCCTTCGGCGCCCACGTCCAGCCGGCCGCCGCGCACCAGCGCGTCGCCCGCGATCAGCGCGAGGTTCAGCAGGATCTTGATCGCCGTCTTGTTCAGCGACGGTTCGGCCACCATCCAGCCCAGCAAAATCTTGCCGTCCTGGCCGAACAGCCCCTCGATCGCGGCGCGCGCCTCGCGCGTGTCGACCTGATCGGCGAAGCCGCCGGCGGCGCCGAAAGCGAGGCGGAAGAATTTCAGCTTGTTGGCGGACGCGCGGGCGCTTTCGGCCAGCAGCTCGATGCAGCGGGCGCGCATCTCGGGGTCGGTCTCGTCGGCCAGCAGCTCGATGCCATTGTTCAGCGCGCCGACCGGGCTCAGCAAGTCATGGCACAGGCGGGAACAGAGCAGGCTCGAAAAATCGACAGCATTCGTCATGAAAAGGATGGTCCCCGAATGAGGAGGCCGTTTTGGAGGCTGACGCCAGCGAACGCAAGCGGGCAAGCCACGTCTGGCCGCGCCCCGGCATCGGATCAGTCATGGACCGATAGCGTAACGCGATCAAAACAATCGTGGATTTCGCCGCCGCGATGCGCGCGGAAACAGGTCGCCTCGCCCCCGGCGACGATCAGCCACAGGCGATCGGCCGAAGGATCGGCGGCGGCGGCATCCTCAACCGAAGGAAATGCGGGGCCGCGCGGATGCGAATGATAATGGCCGATCAGCCGCTCGCCCCCTGCCCGTTCCCCTCGGAGCGCGGCGAACAGCGCCACGGGATCGACCTCGAAGAAGGAAGCCGGATCGGGATGGACGTTCGCCGCAGGGCGGGCGGCCGCTATCTCCGCCCCATCGCCGAACAGCAGGCCGCACACCTCCTTTTCCGGGTCCGCCGCCGCATGATCGATAATTTGGGCGAGCAGGCGCCTTGCAATCGCGATCTTCATCGCCACATCGCTAGGCGATGGATGCGGGGGTGTCGACATTGCGCGCGATCGTGCCGGCGGAAGCCGGGGGATGGCGGCTGGACAAGGCCCTCGCGGCCGCGCTCCCCGAATTTTCCCGCGAAAGGCTGAAGGGCCTGATCGCCGACGGGCGTGTCCGCCGCGCGGATGGCGCGCCGGCGAACGATCCCGCGACCAAGGTGGCGCCGGGCAGCGCCTACGACGTTTCCGTGCCGCCGCCGGTGGCCTTGGAGAACGAGGCGCAGGATATCCCGCTCGATATCGCCTATGAGGACGAGCATCTGATCGTGGTGGACAAGCCGGCCGGGCTGGTCGTCCATCCCGCCGCCGGCAATCTGGACGGCACGCTCGTCAACGCCCTGCTCCACCATTGCGGCGGCAGCCTTTCCGGCATTGGCGGCGTCGCGCGGCCGGGGATCGTCCACCGGATCGACAAGGACACGTCGGGCCTGATGGTGGCGGCCAAGACCGATCTCGCCCATGAGGGGCTGGCCAGGCAGTTCGCCGCGCACAGCATCGATCGCCGTTACCGCGCGATCGTCGCCGGCCTGCCCCATCCGACGTCGGGCACGGTGGACGGGCCGATCGCCCGATCCGCCACCAACCGAAAGAAGATGGCGATCGTGGACGACGGGCGCGGCAAGAGGGCCGTGACGCATTATCGCCTGATTCAGGCGCTAAAGAGCGCGGCGCTGGTGGAATGCCGGCTGGAAACCGGGCGGACGCATCAGGTGCGCGTGCACATGGCGTCGATCGGCCACGCGCTGATCGGCGACCCGGTTTACGGCCGCACGCGGCCGGAACATCGCAGCCTGCTCAATCGTTTGGATTTTGCGCGCCAGGCACTGCACGCCGCCCATCTCGGGTTCATACACCCGTATAGTGGCGCCCACCTTGCGTTCGACAGTATGATCCCGGCTGACATGCAGGCCCTGTTAATCGAGCTTGCGCTATGAAAGGTTTCAATCGGGCACGGAAAGATTCGGCCCATCAGTCGGTCCATCTGGACCAGGGAGTGAAGTAGATCATGGCAAGCGGCAAGAACGTCCCTGCGACGATTCCCGCGCTCGGCGGAGAGGCTGGCCTCAACCGCTATCTCGCCGAGATCCGGAAATTTCCCCTCCTCGCCCCCGAGGAGGAATATATGCTGGCGAAGCGCTATCAGGAACATGGCGATCCTGAAGCGGCGACGCGGCTCGTGACCTCGCACCTGCGGCTGGTCGCCAAGATCGCGATGGGCTATCGCGGTTACGGCCTGCCCACGTCGGAGCTGATCTCCGAAGGCAATATCGGCCTGATGCAGGGCGTTAAGAAGTTCGAGCCCGATCGCGGCTTCCGCCTGGCCACCTATGCGATGTGGTGGATCCGCGCCTCGATCCAGGAATATATCCTGCGGTCGTGGAGCCTGGTGAAGCTCGGCACCACCGCCGCACAGAAGAAGCTGTTCTTCAACCTTCGCCGGATGAAGTCCAAGCTCGATGCCTTCGAGGATGGCGATCTTCGCCCCGAGGATCTCGCCAAGATCGCCACCGACCTCGGCGTGACCGAGGAAGAGGTGACGAGCATGAACCGCCGCATGGCGATGGGGGGCGATACGTCGCTCAACGTCTCGATGCGCGAGGATGGCGACGGCCAGTGGCAGGATTGGCTGGTCGACGAAGATCCTCTGCAAGACGAGCGCATCGCCGATGCGGAGGAACGCGACGTCCGCCACAATATGCTGGTCGAGGCGATGGACGCGCTGAACGATCGCGAGAAGCATATTCTCGCCGAGCGTCGCCTGTCCGACGATCCGAAGACGCTGGAGGAACTGAGCCAGGTCTACGGCGTCAGCCGCGAACGCGTCCGCCAGATCGAGGTGCGCGCGTTCGACAAGCTGCAAAAAGCGATGATGCGCATCGCCGGTGAAAAGCGCCTGCTGCCCTCGCTGGCCTAAACCACCACGAAGGCACGCCACCAAGGAAAATGGGCGCGCCCGGCAACCAGGCCGGGCGCGCCCTTTTCATATCCGGCGGCACCGCTCGGGACCGGTGCGGTTGGGATCAATCCACATTCGGGGACCGAAGGCGGCACAGTTAAATTGGCGACTTTCGAGCCTCGGAGCGCGGGCTACTCAAAATAGACCAGCATCAGAAGCGCTGGGATCAAACCATCAGGGTCGATCGTCGATTGCCTTGGTAAATCAGGACATAAATCAACGTCGGTTTCAGACATCACGCAAGCGATCAGCACAGCCGATTTGGCGAGGAATTGCGGACAACACCCCCCATCGTCACCCCGGACTTGTTCCGGGGTCCACCGTCAAGCAGGCGCCACCATCAGCGGCTCAAGCCCGAACGCACCGCCATACATGTCATGACGGATCGTCCCGCTCGATCAAATTCCGTTTTCACCCTCCGCCAGCCCTTGATCCGCTTTTTGTGCAGGATCGCGAGATAGATCGGACATTACGCCGACATACAATGCGCACTTACAGCGGCTGACGGGAATGTAGCCACAAGGCTGGCCGTTCGATCGCCAACGCCAATGCCTGCGGCATAGTGGCCCCCAGAACACGTCCGGGGTGACGATCAAGCCTGTGCGCAAGGCCATGCCCGCCTTGCCGGCGTGTCAGGCCTGCCCGCCATCGGCCATTCCAACCGGCATCGGTTCCGATCGCCCGGCGCCACCCGCTGGCTAAGCGGCTCTCCAAGCGAGCACGGCGGACCGCGATCGACCCGCCGCACCCCTCCCCTTATGCTTCGATCGGTTCGGCGTAGAACTGGCTGAACCACTTGCGCCACAGCAGGATCGGTCCGTCGCCGTCGCACAGCAGCGGCTGCGGGCGATATTTCTTGTTGTCCCACACGATCAGGTCGACGGATTCGAAGCCGGCCGAATCCTCGCCATCGGCCGCACCGATCGAATGTTCGTAGAGATGCTGGGCGATGGCGCGTTCCTTCGATCCTTCCGGATAGTTGCGGAAGGTGAAGGCCATGCGCGTCTTGGTCATCTCCGTATCGATCGGCGTGGACATGGCGAACATCGTCATCGTCACGCCATCCTTGGTGAAGCGCTGGATGACCACGCCCGGCCCATGGGATTCGCCGATGATGTAGCCGGCGCCGATATCGGTGCGGAAGATATGCCCTTCCGCCTTGGCCGTGCCCGGCGGGATGATCGGCGCGTGGTGCAGATATTTGAGGTGGGGATAATCGACGCCGTTCTCGCCGATTTCCTGGATCATCGTGCCGATATCCCATTCGCCGCGGCGCATCGGGATATATTCGTCGCTTTCCAGCTCCGGCACGTCGGGAATACCGAAATAGGGCTCATCGCCATTGGGATGATACCAGGCGAAGATCACGCCGTAACGTTCCTCGATCGGCAGCGTCTTCAGCACCGGCTTCTTGCGCGCGATGCCGGGCATCACCTTGGCGTAGGGGATCTTCTTGCACCAGCCTTCGGCGTCATATTCCCAGTGATGGAAGGGGCAGCGCAGATTGTTGCCCACCACTTCGCCGCCATGGCCCATATGCGCGCCCAGATGCGGGCAATAGGGATCGGCGAGGCCGGCCTTTCCGTCTTCCCCACGGAAAAGCACCCATTCGCGGCCGAACACATGGATGTTGGCGATGCCGCCGGGCTTCAGTTCCTCGGACAGCGCCACGGCGAACCAGCCCAGGGGGATCGGAAACGGGCAGCGTTCCAGCTCGTCGCCCGTCTGGATCCGCTCCAATGTCGTCATCTCGTTCATCGCGCGCCTCTCCTACGCATATCCGAAACGGTTTAAGCGACTCATAGTGAATCACATTCAGTTTGTCACGGCGAAAGTGCGCGAAACGGAAACGGCGCGTCGGCGCGAAACGGCCATTTTCGGCCCATTATGTATCGAAATTAGCAATAAAATCACCTGTCGCCCACTCCGGACGATCGTTGCATTGCGGAGTGAAAAATTCGCCTTGCCACGCAAACGCGCATCATCCATGCTGAAGCACATTCATTTTGTGTCCAGGTGATACAAAGCACCGGGCGGAATGTAATCGCGGAACCGAAGAGTCGGTCCGTGCAGGATTTGGGGAGGAAGTCCTATGAGGAGCCTGACGCACGCCCTTTGTCTGTCCACCAGCTTACTGACGATGATCGGGGCGGCCTCCGCCCCGGCCTTTGCCCAGGATGCGGCGCCCACCGCGGGCAGCGGCGTCAGCAATGCCGAGGCCTTCGGCGACATCGTCGTCATCGCCCGCCGGCGCGAGGAAGCCGCGCAGGAAGTTCCGCTGGCGATCACCGCCCTTTCGGGCAACGCGCTCGACCAGAAGGGCGTGCAGGCCGTGGAGCAGCTTCGCGATGTCGCGCCCGGCGTGAACATCGGCGCGCAGAAGCGCGACGAAGCCCAGTTCTACATTCGCGGCCAGGGCCCGGGCGTGATCAACGCCGGCCAGCGCAACTTCTCCTCGGTCGCCACCTATTTCGCCGAAGTGCCGATCCCGGTCGCGGGGCCGGGCACCTTCTTCGACCTGCAGAGCGTGCAGGTGCTGAAGGGCCCGCAGGGCACGCTGTTCGGCCGCAACACCACCGGCGGCGCCGTGCTGTTCGAACCGAACCGGCCGAGCGACAATTTCGAGGGCCTGGCCCGCGTGAATGTCGGCAATTATGATCGCTACGGGTTCGAAGGCGTGGTGAACGTGCCCTTCGGCAACGATCTGGGCGGCGTTCGCGTCGCGGGCCAGGTGGAACGGCGCGACGGTTTCACCAAGAATATCCTGAGCGGCCAGAAGCTCGACGGGCGCGCTTTCGAATCGATGCGCGTATCGGTGCTGCTGCGCCCGGCGCCGGGCCTCGAAAACCTGCTGATCGCGGACTATTCGAACCGCGATGCCAGCGGCTCTTCCGCCATCCTGCGCGGGATCAATCCGGACGCACAGATCAGCCCCAACGTCATCCCGGCGGCTCTTCAGCCGATCTTCGACGAAAATTTCGGGCCGGGCACGAAAATCCCCATGTATCTGGGCCAGAGCGGCACGCTCGTGCCGATCGCCTGCACCAGCGCCAGCCTTCCCGGCTGCCCCCCGGGCGGCGCGTTCGGCGCATTCGCGGCTGCCTTTCAGGGTGGCGGTTTCGGCTTTGCTCCGACGCCCGCAGTGCTCGGCGTGCTCCAGCAGCAGCGCCAGCTGGGCATTCGCAAGGTCGCCTATGAGGGGTTGAACTACAACCGCGCCCAGAATTTCGGCATCACCAACAAGACGACCTGGGAAGTCACCGACAATATCACGCTGAAGAACATCATCGCCTATCGCGGCCAGCGCACGGACGAAGGCAATGATTATGACGGCACGGTGCTGCCGCTGATCGCGCAGTTCAACGAATATACGCAGGACTGGCAGTTCGGCCAGGATCAGTTCACCGAGGAATTCCAGGTCCAGGGATCGATCGCCGACCGCTTCCGCTACATCCTCGGCTATTATCACGAAAAGTCGAAGCCGGCTTTCGATCCCAAAATCTCCAGCAACACCTTCGGGTCGCTCACCACGCGCGCCGTTACCAATACCGACACCAGCGACGCGCTGTTCGCCCATGGCGAATTCGACGTGACCGATACGATCCAGGTGAGCGGCGGCTATCGCCGCACGTGGGACAAGCGCAAGGCGTCGCTGTCCCAGTTCAGCACGCCCACCGGCGAGTGCGTGCTGGTCGATCCGCAGACGATCACCGAGGATAACCCCATCGGCACCATCCGCTGCCCGATCAACTACAAGGCCAAGTTCAGCGCTTCCACCTATGACGGCACCGTCCAGTGGAAGCCGATCGATGGCGTGCTGCTCTATGCCGCCTATCGGCGCGGCTTCAAGTCGGGCGGCTTCAACCTGCCGGCGCCGACGCCGGACCTGGAAAGCTTCCAGCCCGAAAAGGTCGACGATTACGAAATCGGCATCAAGGCCGATTGGGACGTCGGCTTCCCGCTGCGCACCAACCTCTCGCTCTTCTACGACAAGTTCAAGGACGTGCAGGTGACGGTGCCGATCGCGATCGCCACCACCGGCATCGCCTCGGTCGCCCGCAACCTTGGCAAGCAGACCAACAAGGGCGTCGAGTTCGAAACCGTCGTCGTCCCGATCGAGGGGCTGACGCTTTCGGGCTTCGTCTCCTATCTGGATGCGGCCAGCGACATCACCCTGCCGTTCACGCCGGCGATCAAGGGCCGCCAGGCGGTGTATCAGCCGAAATGGAAATATAATATCAGCGGCCGTTACGCCTACCCGTTGAGCGACGGCGGCGAGATCGCCCTGCAGGCGGATTTCAGCCATCAGTCCGGCACCAATTCACCGGACTTCGCGGCGCCGCCGCCGCTCAACCGCTTCCCGGGCTATGACATGCTCAACGCCCGGCTCGAATGGAACAAGGTGGCCGGCAGCAAGTTCGATCTCGCCGCCTTCGCCACCAACCTGACCAACGAGAAATACATCACCGGCGGCTACCCGCTCTACAGCCAGATCGGCTTCGATTCGGTGATCTACGGCGATCCCAGGATGTATGGCCTGTCGCTCACCTATCGTTGGGGCGACTGATCCGGAAGGGCGGCTTCCCCCGGCCCGAAGCTGGGGGAAGCCGGCTTGCACGCCATTGACACCGCTGTTTCAATCCTGTCTGAATCCGCGCTTTCGAAGGCGTGGCTTCGGCACGCCGCCCAGCAACTATCCGGGGGTCAGGGTTTGGCAAGGGATGCGACGGCGCGCAGCGGCGGCCGCGGACGTGGCGGCGGTGATGCCGCGACCTATGAACTCGATGAAATCGACGAGAAGATCATCGCCACGCTGCGCCAGAGCGGGCGGATCGCCAACCGCGACCTCGCCCGCATCGTCGACGTCAACGAGGCGACGGTGCGCACGCGCCTGCGCCGGCTGGAGGAAAGCGACTCCGTGCGGGTCGTGGCGATGCGCGATCTCGCGGCGATGGGCTTCGAATGCCTTGCCGCCGTGGGCATCCAGGTGAAGGGCCGCTCCGCCGCCGATGTCGGCCACGATCTCGCCCAGCTTGACGAGGTCGTGACGGTCAATGTCTCGATCGGCACACATGACGTGGAGGCACAGGTGGTCGCGCGCGACCTCGCCGATCTCGATCGGCTATTGACGCACGTGATCGCGCATGTGCCGGGGGTCGAGAAGATCGTCCCCGGCCTCGCGCTCAAGGTTCTGAAATATACTCCGGATTGGGCACCGCTATGAGCAAGGGCGTCGCGCTCGACGAAATCGACCACAAGATCATCGAGCGGCTGGGCATCGACGCCCGGGTTTCCAACCGCGAGATCGGCCGCGAGCTGGGCCTGACCGAGGGCACGATCCGGTCGCGCCTGAAGCGGCTGTTCGACAATCGCGTGATCCGCGTGGCCGCGATCACCAACACCAGCCGGCTGCGCAACCCGATCCTGGCCTATCTCTGGATCGAGGCCAATTCCGCCAGCGACATAGAGGATATGGCCGCCGCGCTGGCCAAGGTGCCGGAGATCGGCTTCGTCGCCACCATGCTCGGCCGGGCCGACGTGCTGGCGATGACGCTGGTGGAGAACGGCAACGAGCTGACCGATTTCCTCCACCAGACGGTGGACCGCATCCCCGGCGTGCGCCGCGTGCGCTACAGCCTGGGCCAGAATTTCATCAAGCATGATTTCCGCTGGTGCGCGCTGGTCGATTGACCGGCGCCACCCGATGACCACCCCGAGGTTAAGCGCAATAACTTAACCCCGCCGCCCTTGCGCCCCGAGTCGTGCAATTCCGCGATCCGGGCGCTGCCGTTATGGTGCCGATCCGCTGAGCCCGATCGTTTCGGGGGCGGGTCATCCTTCCCTGTCGAAACGCGCATCGGGCTCCGTTCATATGGTTGCGGCCCCGATTGCGTGGCCGGGCTCGATCGGCCCGGCCGGCCCCGGGGCCTCGGGAAGGATCGATATCATGACGGACAGCCGCATTCAGGCGGATCACCTGCGGGCCAAGATCATGGACGCGGAAGCCGCCGCCGCGTTCATCGAATCCGGCAGCAGCGTGGGGATGAGCGGCTTTACCGGTTCAGGCTATCCCAAGGCGGTGCCGCTGGCGCTGGCCGCCCGGATCGAGCGCGAGCATGCCGCCGGCAATCCCTTCCGCGTCAAGGTATGGACCGGCGCCTCGACCGGGCCGGAGCTGGACGGCGCGCTGGCCAAGGCCAACGGCATCGAGTTCCGCCTGCCCTATAATTCCGATCCCATCGCGCGCGAGAAGATCAATCGCGGCGAGATGGAATATTTCGACATGCATCTGAGCCAGGTGGCGCCGATGGCATGGCAGGGCTTTCTGGGGCCGCTCGACACCGCCGTGATCGAGGTAACGGGCATCCGGCCGGACGGATCGCTGATCCCCTCTTCCTCGATCGGCAACAACAAGACCTGGCTGGATCGCGCGGAAAGGATCATCCTCGAGGTGAACGAGTGGCAGAATCCCGCGCTCGAGGGGATGCACGACATCTATTACGGCACCGCGCTGCCGCCCAATCGCGTGCCGATCCCGCTCGTCCGGCCCGACGACCTGATCGGCGATCCCTATTTCCGCTGCGATCCCGACAAGATCGTCGCGATCGTCCGCACCGACACGCCGGATCGCAACGCCCCCTTCACCCCGCCGGACGAGACCGCGCGCAACATCGCCGGCCACCTCCTCGAATTCCTCGTGCATGAAGTGAAGATGGGCAGGCTGCCGGCCAGGCTGCTGCCGTTGCAATCGGGCGTCGGCAACATCGCCAACGCCGTGCTGACCGGGCTGATCGACGGGCCGTTCGACGAGCTGACCGCCTATACCGAGGTGATCCAGGACGGCATGCTGGATCTGCTCGACAGCGGCAAGCTGCGCTTCGCATCGGGCACCGCCTTCTCGCTCTCGCCCGATGCCGCCGCCTCGCTCAACGGCCGGATGGATTCGATGCGCGGCCGCCTGCTGCTCCGCCCGCAGGAGATCAGCAACCATCCCGAATTGATCCGCCGCCTGGGCTGCATCGCCATGAACGGGATGATCGAGGCCGATATCTACGGCAACGTCAATTCCACCCACATCATGGGATCGCGCATCCAGAACGGCATTGGCGGCTCCGGCGATTTCGCGCGCAACGCCTTCCTGTCGATCTTCATGACGCCGTCCACCGCCAAGGGCGGCAAGATATCGGCGATCGTGCCGATGGCGAGCCATGTCGATCATATCAACCAGGATGTGGCGGTGATCGTGACCGAACAGGGCCTCGCCGATCTTCGCGGGCTCAGCCCCAAGCAGCGCGCCGACGTGATCATCGCCAACTGCGCGCACCCCAGCTATCGCCCGCACCTGGCCGATTATTACCGCCGCGCCCGTGAACATTCCTTCGGCCAGCAAACCCCTCATTTGCTGGCAGAATCCCTTTCCTGGCATCAAAGATACGTGGAGACGGGATCGATGATCCCCTGAAAATAACAAATGATCTTCCATGTTGCGCAAGTCACGATGCAAATGATGCGGCGCAACATGGAAGATCGGCTGGAATCCTGTCGAGACTCCTTACATATCCGCATCGGTCCATGACCTGCACCCCTTCCAAGTGCCAGAAACAATTACAGATCAGATTCTGGCACGCACTTTGCGTAATTTACGCTGGATGACATGGAAGGAGGGCGTAATGCGCAGAATGTTGGTTGTTGCCGCTGCGGCTGCCGCGGCTCTTGGACTTGCAATGCCGGCTCAATCGGCTCTGGTGGCCAGTGGCATCACCAGTGTCACGGATGTTCCCTCGGACAATGACTTCGCAAGTGATCTTGCCGGGCTGACGCTCACGAAAATGGCGTTCGGCTATTCGATCGGCGTGGTCGGCGCACCGGTCAACATCTCCGTCTTCCGTGTCGCGGCCGAAAGCGGCGACAATAATTGGGTCGAAATCAACGGCACCAATTATCCCGAAGGCAATGATGCGTGGGATCTGGGCGATCTGCTGATCACCTACAGCCAGGCGTCGGATGGCCCCCTGAGCGGCAATATCTCGTTCAACTCGATCTCGGGCCTCGGCAGCCCGGCGGTCGCCTTGTTCGTTCCCGATGGCGTGGGGTCGAACACCGGCGATGAATATATCTCCAGCTCGCTGTTCTTCGGCTTCAACGATGCCGGCAGCCCCGATGGAGATTTCGACGACTATATCATTCGGATCACGTCGGTGGACATCCGCTCCAACGCCGTGCCGGAACCACACACATGGCTGATGCTGATCCTCGGCTTCGGCATGATCGGCGCTTCCATCCGCTACGGCCGCAAGAACGTCATCCCCACGGCCGCCTGACATCTGACAAACAGGGGGAAATGGCTCGCCAGCAATGGCGGGCCATTTTCATTGGCCGGGCGCGTTAACCGCGGGACTGGTGGGCGATCCCGAATCTCCACCCCGTCCGCGTTCAGGCCGCCGCCGTGCACGCTCCCGCCGCGTCATCGGCCGTCATTTCGGCGACCGGCAGAGTGAAGGAGAAGGTAGCACCCGGCGCGGCCTCGTTGCCCCGGCCGCAGATGGTGCCGCCATGCGCCTCCACGATCGAGCGGCTGATCGACAGGCCCATTCCCATGCCGCTGTCCTTGGTGCTGGCGAAGGCCGTGAAAAGGCGGTCGGCAACCACCGGATCGATCCCCGGCCCGCTATCCTGCACCTCGATCCGAACCATATTGTCGCCGGCAAGCCCGGTGCGGATCACGAGCGCGCGGCGATCCTCGGGCACCTGCGCCATCGCCTGCACGGCGTTGACGATCAGGTTCACCGCCACCTGCTGTATCTGGATGCGGTCGGCCCGCACGCGGGGCACCGCCTCCACCTCGGCGATGCTGAGCGCCACGCCCCGCGCCTGCATGTCGTGCCGCACGAGCTGGACGGCTTCCTTCACCGCCTCGCACGGATGGAACAAGGTGGGCTTGGGCACAGACTTGGTCGCCATCGCGCGGATGCGGCCGATGATGTCGGAAGCGCGGCGGCTGTCCCCGATCATCCGCTCGATCGCGGCGGCGGCCTCGGCCATGTCGGGTTCCGGGCGGTTCAGCCAGCGCTTCGCCGCCTCGCCGAAATTGACGATGGCGGCGAGCGGCTGGTTCACCTCGTGCGCGATCGAGGCCGCCAGTTCGCCCAGCGTGGCGACGCGCGCCGCGTGCGCCAGCTCCGCCTGCACCCGCTGCACCTCCTCCTGCGCGCGCACGCGGCCGCTGATGTCCAGCACGCCGACCAGCACATTGCCGCGCCCCATGCA
This sequence comes from Sphingomonas sp. MM-1, assembly GCF_000347675.2. Lineage (NCBI taxonomy): Bacteria > Pseudomonadati > Pseudomonadota > Alphaproteobacteria > Sphingomonadales > Sphingomonadaceae > Sphingomonas > Sphingomonas sp. MM-1. The sequence continues at coordinate 772,577 of NC_020561.1, forward strand.
TTCGGGCGGGAAGCTGCAGGTGAACAATATCTCCACCTCGCGCCCGTCGACGGTGAGCATCTTGGTTTCGGCTTCGAAATTCGATTTGCCGCTGATCGCCGCGACCACGCTGGCGGCGAACACCGCCTCGCTGTCGCGCGGCCAGAAGCGCTCCACCGTATCGCCCAGTTCCGCCCGGTCGGCGGCGCCGAACAGCAGCAAGGTCTTTTCGTTGACGTCGACGATGCGGGTTGCGCCCATCACCCGGCGCACCGCATCGGGATCGGCGGCGAAGAAGGCGGAAAAATCCTCCACGCCCATGTCGCGCCATTCGCGCAGCAGACCCTTCACCCCGGAAAAATCGAGTTCCCAGAAGGATACCGCCATCGCCCGGAACATATTCTGGTAACGATATTCGCTGCGGCGCAATTCCTCCGCCGCCACGGCCTTGACCGTCACGTCCCGCGCCGTCTCCACGATCTCGCCGATCGATCCGTCGGGACGCAGCCGCGCTGCCCAGCGGGCGGAAACGATGATCTCGCTGCCGTCGCGCGCGGTGCGGGTGATGCCGCCCTGCCAGTGGCCGGTGCGGGCCAGCTCCTCGAGAACCGTCTCCTCCGGGACATCGCACCGCGATTGCAGGCGGCCGTAACCGCCGGGGGCCGCCAGATCGGCCGCCTCCCAGCCATAGACGCGCGCCGCGCCCGCATTCCAGTAGGATATCGCCCCGGTCGCCCCGTCGCGGATGAAGATGGTGTCATGGCTGAGATCGAGCAGCGCCGCGAGGTCGGGCTGCGGCGGAGCTTCGTTCTTCTGGGTCATGACGGTGGCCATGGCGACCTCCACGGAAAGGGTGTTGCGCGATTTTCTCAAACCACGTCCGCATCGTCCAGCGACAAACGCTGCGGCGCATCAAACCTAGGTATGAGGTCCGCCATCTTGAAGATGCATCGGGCCAACCCCCCGTCTAATTTTCCCGCGCGCGCCTTCCCGGCATTGTCACATCGTCAAATCAAGGGAGGCGACGATGGCTTTTCTGGATCTCAACACCACCGAAGGCGCACCGCTCGTCTCCATCGGCGGCCGGGTGCGGGCCACGGCCATCGCCACCCCCGCCCCGATGTGGCGGCGCCCGCGCCGGGCGAAGCGCCCGCAGGGATGGCGCAAGGCCAGCCCGATCGCCCTTTCCATTCCGGCGGCCCTGATCCCGGCGGCCTATACCGCGGATTATCTGGGCGATCCGCTGCTCGGCATGCTGGCCGCCACATTGCTATATGCCATGGCCGCGCCGTTCGCCGCATGGCTTGCGGGCGATCGCGGGATCAACGCCGATCATACCAAGATATGATGCGGGAAGCCCTATGGGCAGGGTGGAAATAGCCGCCCGAACCACCATATCGCGTTCAGACGGACAGTCCCCCACCGTCTGATGGACCGCCCCCTCCCCCCCTGGGGCGGCTACCCCGAGCGGGCCGGTTCCCTTGCCGGCCCGCTCATCGGTATCAATACTATCTCATCAATAGAAAAAAGGCGGATTGCCCGCCCCCGCCCGATGGGCTTAGACGGTCGCCATGGATCGTCCGCCTCATCCGTTTCGCATCCGCGATTTCCGTGCCTACTGGTTCGCCCGGCTTTCCACCACGCTGGCGCAGAACAGCATGGTCGTGGTGATCGGCTGGCAGGTCTACGACATTGCCCGCCGCACCATGTCCACCAAGGAAGCCGCCTTCCAGCTCGGCCTGATCGGCGTGTTCCAGTTCGTGCCGCTGCTGGCGCTCACGCTGATCGTGGGCTGGACGGCGGACCGGATCGACCGGCGCTGGATCGCGCGCGCGGCGGTGCTGCTGGAGGCCGGATGCGCCGCCACGCTGGGCCTGCTGGCCTGGAACGACGCGACCACGCTTTTCCACCTGTTCGCGGTCGCCGCCCTGCTGGGCGTCGCGCGCGCCTTCGCAAGCCCCGCGCTGAGCGCGCTTGCCCCCAATCTGGTGCCGCGCGCGGTGCTGCCCAACGCCATCGCCTTGAGCTCGATCGCCTGGCAGACCGGCGCGATCCTCGGCCCGGCGGCGGGCGGCTATCTTTATGCCCATAGCCACTGGCTGCCTTATGCCGCGTCGGGCGGCCTGTTCGCCCTCGCCTTCCTGGCGCTGATGGTGATCCGGCCGGTGGCGCGGACCGCGCTGGACGGGCGGGCCAACCCCTGGGCGCAGATGGTGGACGGCCTGCGCTATGTGCGGGAGAACCGGCTGGTGCTGGGCGCGATCTCGCTCGATCTGTTCGCCGTGCTGCTGGGCGGCGCCACCGCCATGCTGCCGATCTTCGCGCGCGACGTGCTGGCGGTCGGCCCGGCGGGGCTCGGCCATCTGCGCGCGGCGCCGGCGGTGGGGGCGGCGGCCGTGGCCCTGTTCTTCGCCTTCCGCCCGTTGCGCTACAATGTGGGCGTGAAGATGCTGTGCGCGGTCGCCGTGTTCGGCGCGGCCACGGTGGTGTTCGGCTTTTCGCGCTGGCTGCCGCTGTCGCTGTTCTGCCTTTCGCTGCTGGGCGCCGCGGACATGTTTTCCGTCTACGTCCGCCAGTCGCTGATCCAGCTCTACACGCCGGACGAGATGCGCGGCCGCGTTGGCGCGGTATCCACCCTGTTCATTTCGGGTTCGAACGAGCTGGGCGAGGCCGAATCCGGCTTCCTCGCCGCGCTGATCGGCCCGGTGGCGGCGGTGGTCGCCGGTGGGGCCGGCGCGATCGCGGTGACATTGCTGTGGGCGCGCTGGTTCCCGGAACTGCGCCGCGCGCGGACCTTCGATACCCCGGAAACGATGGAAGAACGACCCGTGCAGGAGAAAGCGATATGACCAAGGCGGCCAATATCCTGGAAACCATCGGCAACACGCCGCACATCCGCATAAACCGGCTGTTCGGCGATGCCGAGGTGTGGGTGAAATCCGAACGATCCAACCCCGGCGGATCGATCAAGGATCGTATCGCGCTGTCGATGATCGAAGAGGCCGAGCGCACCGGCCGGCTGAAGCCCGGCGGCACGATCATCGAGCCGACCAGCGGCAACACCGGCATCGGCCTCGCGCTGGTGGCGGCGGTGAAGGGCTACAAGCTGATCCTGGTGATGCCCGAATCCATGTCGCTGGAACGGCGCCGGCTGATGCTGGCCTATGGCGCCAGCTTCGATCTCACCCCGCGCGAAAAGGGCATGAAGGGCGCGATCGAACGCGCGCTGGAGCTGGTGGAATCGACGCCGGGCGCCTGGCTGCCGCAGCAGTTCGAAAACCCCGCCAATATCGACATCCATGTGAAGACGACGGCGGAGGAGATTTATCGCGACTTCGCCGACACGCCGATCGACGTGCTGATCACCGGCGTCGGCACCGGGGGCCACATCACCGGCTGCGCGCAGGTGCTGAAGGAACGCTGGCCCAACCTCAAGGTGTTCGCGGTGGAGCCCACGCTTTCGCCGGTCATCTCCGGCGGCCAGCCCGGCCCGCACGCCATCCAGGGGATCGGCGCGGGCTTCATCCCCGCCAACCTGCACACCCAGCTTCTGGACGGGGTGATCCAGGTCGACCCGGCCGACGCCAAGGAATGGGCGCGCCGCGCCGCGCGCGAGGAAGGGATGCTGGTCGGCATATCCTCCGGCGCCACGCTATCGGCCATCGCCCAGAAGCTGCCGGATCTGGCGCCCGGCACCCGCATCCTCGGCTTCAACTATGATACGGGCGAACGCTATCTCTCGGTGCCCGATTTCCTGCCGGAATGACGGTGGCGCCGCCCCGGCGCGCACCGGGGCGGCGCCACCGATGGTTGCCGTGAACGTCAAGGCGGGCTAACGCGGGGCCATGACCACGCTTCCCACGGGTCGATCGTTCGATCCCGCCGCCTTCATCGATACGTTCCGATCCTACGGCCATAATGGCGCGCTCGGCACGCGCTTCGTCCAGCACGGCCCGGACTGGGTGGAGCTGGCGCTCGATTATGACGAGAAGCTGATCGGCAACACCGAAACGGGCGTGCTGGCATCGGGGCCGATTTTCTCGCTGATGGACATGGCGACCAGCCTGGCGATCTGGGTACGGACGGACATATTCCGTCCGCAGGCGACGCTGGACATGCGTGTGGATTATCTGCGTCCGGCCACGCCGGGCCGCACCGTGTTCGGGCGCGGCGAATGCTATCGCGTCGCGCGGCGCATCGCCTTCGTTCGCGGCCAGGCGCATGATGGCGATCCGAACGATCCGGTGGCCCATGTCGCCGGCACCTTCATGTTCCTGGATGGGGAATGACGCCCATGTCCCTGCCCCCTTATGCCGATTTCCTGGGCCTGAAGCTCATCTTGGACGCGGAAGGCCCGCTGCTGATGATGCCGAACAGCGATGCGGTGCTGGGCCGGCCCGGCTTCCTCCATGGCGGGGCGATCAGTGGCCTGCTGGAAATCGCCGGCATCGCCGCGCTGCAGGCATCGCTGGGGGATGGCAACACGCGGGTGAAGCCGATCAACGTCACCGTCGATTTCATGCGCGGCGGGCGGCTGGTGGATACCTATGCGCGCGGCCGCGTGACGCGCGTGGGCCAGCGCATCGCCAATGTCGCGATCGAGGCATGGCAGGACGATCCCGCCCGTCCGATCGCGGCGGCGCGCATGAACATGTCGCTCGACCGCGCCGGCTGAGAGGCCCTTGAAGGTCGAGCCTCGCCGCAAATCATGCTAGCGGACCGGCCGAAGCGCACCAACCAGCGAGAATGATGGTGAAAACGCAGGACGGCCCCACCCTTCCCGCTGCCGCCGACCTTTACGGCGATCTCGAATCCACCCCCGTCGTCCGCTGGCGCGATTATGGCCCCGGCCTGATCGTCGCGATATTGGCGACGCTGGCGGCGGCATGGATCTCCGATCGCTATGGCGCGCCGCTGACGCTGATGGCGCTGCTCGTCGGCCTCGCGCTCAACTTCCTGAGCGCGGACCTCCGGCTCGCGGCCGGCCTGGCCTTCGCGTCGCGCACGCTGCTGCGCTGGGGCATCGTGCTGGTGGGCGCGCGGGTGACGCTGGGGCAGATCGTCGATCTCGGCCCGGCCGCGCTGCTGGCGATCGTGGCGATATTGGTGCTGACCCTGCTTTCCGGCGTGGCGCTTGCGCGGCTGCTGGGCCTCGGCGCGGCCTTCGGCGCATTGGCCGGCGGCGCGGTGGCGATCTGCGGGGCATCGGCCGCGCTCGCCATCGCCACCGTGCTGGGGGAGAAAAGGGCCAATCAGGCGCAGCTTGCCCTCGTGCTGGTCGGCATATCGGCGGCAAGCTCGCTCGCCATGGTGGCCTATCCGCTGGCCGCGCACCGATTGGGCATGGGCGATGCGGCCGCCGGCTTCATGCTGGGCGCCTCGATCCACGATGTCGCGCAGGCGCTGGGCGCAGGCTATTCCTATTCGGGCGCCGCCGGCCAGACGGCCGCGATCGTCAAGCTCAGCCGCGTCGCGCTGCTGGCGCCGGTGCTGGCCGGGCTCGGCTGGTTCTTCCCTTCGACAGGTGGGCGCAAGGCGAGCTTTTCCGGCATTCCCTGGTTCGTGGTCGGCTTCTTCGGGCTGGCCGCGCTCAATTCCACCGGGATGATCCCCGCCGCGATCGGCCATGGCGCGCAGGAAGGCGCCTCCGCGCTCCTCGCCTGCGCGGTCACCGCCACCGGCATCCGATCGCCGATGCAGACCCTGCTGGAAGCCGGCGCCCGCCCGCTGCTGGTGATCGCAGGCGCCACGATCGCCGCGCTGGCGCTGTCGATCGCGGCGGCACTCTGGCTGGTCGGCTGATCCCTCAGGCCAGCAGCCGTTCGACGGCGCGCCAGCCCAGCCCGGCGATCACGCCGACCTGGACGATCACGATCATCGCCAGCAAGGCGGAAAAGGGCTGCTTGCGCGTCTTGTGGCGGAAGCGCTGCCGGGCCACGAGCGCGCCCGGCGATCCGCCCAGCGCCGCCAGCCACAGCAGATTGGCTTCCGACCGGCGGAACGCCCCGCGCCGCGCGCGCCTTTTGTCATCCCGGAAGGCGATATAGGCCATTAGGTTGATGATCAGGAAATAGGCCGGCACCATCCACCAGCGCAGGGCCGGCGGCGCGGCGGGGGGCGGCTCCGCGGGCGCGGGCATCTCCCCGCACGACAGGCGGCCATAGCGTTCGACGGCAAAGCCGTCGCGCACCATAGCGCAGGAAAGGTCGGCGCCGTCCGCCGTGCAGCGCGCGATGGTGCGGCCATAATGATCGCGGTCGACCGCCTCGCACAGCACCTTCCGCCCGGCCGTCAGCTCCGCCAGATGATCGCGCGATGCATAGGGATCGCCCGGCGTGCAGCGCCGTCCGGGCCGGCACGATCCCGGCATTTCCGGCGCGTCGATCGCATAAAGCCGCATCGACCGCCCCTTGCCGCCGCAGCGTATGCCGTCGCCGTCATGATGGGTGGGATGCGCACAGAGAAAGGCGGCGGAGGACGCCACGGCAAGCAACGGGAACATGCCGGCCTTTGAGTCCAAACCGGCCGCCAATACAAGGGGATGGCTTTGCGCTCGCCCTCAACGGCCCGCCTTTTCCACCGGTTCGCCTACCAGGCCGGATCGTCCATCCAGGGCGAGAAATGCGGCATGTCCCGCGATACGCGATCGGGGAAGGTCGCCGCGCGCTTTTCGAGGAAGCTTTCCACGCCCTCCCTGGCATCGGCCGATGCCCCGCGCGACCAGATCGCCCGGCTGTCCAGCCGGTGGCCTTCCATCGGGTGCGGCGCGCCGAGCATGTGCCACAGCATCGATCGGGTCAGCGCGATCGATACGGGCGCCGTGCCTTCGACATAGCTTTTCGCGATCGCGCGCGCGGCGGGCAGCAGGTCGTCCCCCGCGTGCACCGACCGCACCAGCCCGATGCCGCGCGCTTCCTCCGCGCCGATGATCCGTCCCGAAAAACAGAGGTCGAGCGCGTTGGAGATGCCGACGATGCGCGGCAGGAACCAGCTCGACGCCGCTTCCGGCACGATCCCGCGCCGCGCGAAGACGAAGCCGAAGCGCGCCGTGTCGCTGGCGATCCGCACGTCCATCGGCAGGGTCATCGTCACGCCCACGCCCACGGCCGCGCCGTTGATCGCGCCGATCACCGGCTTCTTCGAAGCGAAGATGCGCAGCGCCAGCAGGCCGCCGCCATCGCGTATGGCGGGGTGCGAATAATCGACGCTGCCGTCGGCCGCGACGGGCGTTTCCTCGCTGCGCCATTCGCTGCCGCCGCCATAATCGAAGGTGGCGCCGCCGGCGCTCAGATCCGCGCCCGCGCAATAGGCCCGGCCCTCGCCGGTGACGATCACGGCGCGGACGTCGTCGTCCGCATCGGCGCGATCGAAGGCGGCGATCATCTCGCCATGCATTTCGGGATTATAGGCGTTCAGCTTTTCCGGTCGCGCCAGGGTGAGCGTCAATATGCCGTCGGCGATGTCGATGCGCGTGGCATTGCCCATGCACTCGTCCTTCCGCTTTTCTTTCTCTCGGGCGACGGGAATTCAGGCGATCGGCGAACGGGCTTCGTCCACCACGAACATCCGCGTCTTCGATCGATCGAAGACATTCTCCTCATCCTCGGCCACCTGCCGGGCGACGTCCGGGCTGGTGAGCACGGCCATCGCGCGATCGTAAGCGGCGCGATCCTCGAACCACACTTCCGTCACGCAATCGAAATTGGTTTCCGATCCGTCCGCCGCCTCGAACGCGCCGTTCCAGTCGATGAAGTTGCGGTGATAGGCCTTGATGCCCGGCGTCAGCCGCACGATCAGCGGGGCGTGGCTGTTCTCGTAATAATCGATGAACTGCTGCCGGGTGAGCCCCGCTTTCTTCTTCAGAAGCGCGATCGACTTGAACGCCATCCAACCCTCTCCCATTCTTATATTTAATCAGCGCTTGCCTATTCCCCGCACGAACATGTGCGCCAGCCGCTTCGATGTCTGCGGCACTTCCAGCGGCTGCCCGCCCACCAACAGGTGCAGGGCGATATGCTCGATGCCGCCGAAGATCACGTCGCGCAGCATGCGCGGGTCGGTATCCGCCTCGACCTCGCCCGAAGCCACGGCCTCCTCGACGACATGGACGAGAAGGTCGGTGTAGCGCTTCGTCATGTGGAAAAGCGGCGAGCCACGGAAATTGCCGGAATTGCGCAGTTCGCGAATATAGAGCCGGCAGAGGTCCGGCTCTTCCTGGAAGATCGAAAGCTGGGACGCGATGAACTGCTCCAGCCGCCTTTCGATACCGGTCACCGCATGGACGGCGCTGACGGTGCGTTCGATGATCCGTTCGAACAGCCGTTCCAGCACAGCGCTCAGCAGCGCGCGCTTGTCGTCGAAATAACGGTAGATCAGCCCGTCCGAAACGCCCGCCGCCCGCGCGATGCCCGATATGGAGGTCGCGTCATACCCCTTTTCGGCGAACTGGATCGTCGCCGCATCCAGCAGCAGATCGTGGCGGTCCTGGCGGCGGGCTTCGCTCAATCTGGGCATTGGCACCTCGAAAATCGGCCCCGTGGCGGGCCTTGCCTGGCGAGACGCTTCTCCCAAGCATGATGAACATGATTCATTTTTCAGGTCAATGGCGGCGCGGCCGAACGGCCGGCCGCCCACCCGTCCGCCGTCAGAACGGCAGCTTGAACCCCGGCGGCAGCGGCAGGCCCGCGCCCATCTTGCTCATTTCCGCATTGGATGCGGTATCGGCCTTGGCGCGCGCATCGTTGAAGGCGGCGGCGACGAGATCCTCCACCATCTGCTTTTCGGACGGCACCAGCAGCGATTCATCGATCGATACGCCCAGGATGCGGCCCTTGGCGGTGGCGCGCACCGTCACCAGGCCGCCGCCCGAAACCCCTTCCACCTCGATCGTATCGAGCTTGGCCTGCGCCTCGCCCATCTGCTTCTGAATATTCTCGGCGGCTTCCTGCGCCGCCTTCATCATCTTCTCGATATCCATCTCAAGCGCTCCTGGCTTCGGCCGCTGTTTCGGGCGGCGTGTAGCCTTCGTATTCGGCATCCGCAAACGCCTCGAACGCGGCGCGCACCACCGGCGTTGCCAGAATGGCGTCGCGCGCGGCGTTTTCGGCCGATTTCTGCTGGTCGAGCAGGCTGGGTTCGGCCGGCCCGTCGCTGATCTCCACCTTCCATGGCTCGGCGAAGAGGTTTCTCAGCAGCGTCGTCAGGTCGCGGATGAAATCGGCGGGCAGCGGCCGGTTGGGCCGCAGCGCCAGCTCCGGCGGGGCATAGCGGACGAGGCCCACGAAATCGTGAAGCTGCTGCCCCAAAAGCGGGCGCTGGCCGTTCACCAGCTCCACCAGCGCCCCGAAGCTGGCCGGCGGGGCCGGCCGCGCGGGCGGTTCGGGGGCCGGCTGCGGCGCGGCCATCAGCGCCGGCTGGGTTTCCGCCGGGGCCGGCCCGCCGGAAGCCTGCGCCGCCGCCGGAACCGCCTCGCCATTGGCAAGCCGGCGCGCCAGCTCGCCCGGATCGGGCAGCGTGGAGGCGTGGACGACGCGCAGCAGCGCCATCTCGGCGGCCTCGATCGGCAGAGCGGCCGCCTGCACCTCGGCATGGCCCTTCAGCAGCAACTGCCACAGCCGGTGGAGCGTGGCGAAGCCCAGCCGCGCCGCCCATTCCGCATGGGCCTCCCGCTCCTCCATCGACAGCGCCGGGTCCTGCCCGCCGCCCGCCTTGGCGCGGGTCACGCCGTGCACCGCCTCCAGCAGGCCGACGAACAGGGTCGCCGGCTCCACGCCCAGATCATATTGATCGCGCACCGCCGCCAGCACGCCGGGGGCGTCGCCGGCCAGCAGCAGCCCGAACAGCCGGCGCACCGCGCCGCGATCGGAAAGGCCCAGCATGTCGCGCACCTGCGCCGCCGTCACCAGCGCGCCCTCGCCCGACGTGCCCGAATGGGCGATCGCCTGATCGAGGATGGAAAGGCCGTCACGCGCGGAGCCTTCCGCCGCGCGGGCGATCAGCGCCAGCGCCTCGGGTTCGGCCTCCACCTTCTCCGCCTCGACGACATGGGCGAAATGCCTGGCCAGCGCCTCCGCCGGAATGCGCTTCAGGTCGAAGCGCTGGCAGCGGGAAAGCACCGTCACCGGGATCTTCTGCACCTCGGTGGTGGCGAGCAGGAACTTCACATGCGCCGGCGGCTCCTCCAGCGTCTTCAGGACGGCGTTGAACGCCGCCTTGGACAGCATGTGCACCTCGTCGATGATGTAGATCTTGTAGCGGGCGGATACGGCCGCATAGCGCACCGCCTCGCTGATCTCGCGCACGTCGTCCACGCCGTTATGGCTGGCGGCGTCGATCTCGATCACGTCGATATGCCGGCCCTCGGCGATCGCGCGGCACGGCTCGCACACGCCGCAGGGATCGATGGTGGGGCCGCCCTGCCCGTCCGGGCCGATGCAGTTGAGCGCCTTGGCGATCAGCCGCGCCGTCGATGTCTTGCCCACCCCGCGCACGCCGGTCAGCAGGAAGGCATGGGCCAGCCGTTCGCGCCGGATGGCGTTGGCCAGCGTCTGCACCATCGCATCCTGGCCGATCAGATCGGCGAAGCGCTGCGGACGATATTTGCGCGCGAGGACGCGATAGGGCTGCGGGGATTCGGACATAAGGCGAACCTAGTGGCTGAACCGCCCAGGGGAAAGGGCTGCTAGCCGGCCCACGCCTCCGCCAGCCCCTCGACGCGGAGCACCCGCTCCACCGCGGGCCGGGCGCGGATGCGGGTGCGGTGCGCGATCACGTTGGGCACCAGCGCGGGATCGCCGCGATCGCCCATCCGCAGATAATTGGCGTAAGCGAACAGATAGATATCGGAAAGGGTGAAGGCGTCGCCATGCACATAGGGCCGCCCGTCGGCCAGCTTCGCCTCGATCAGCGCGAAATAGCGATCGGCAAGCTCTGGCACCTTCGCGCGCAGCGCCGCGGCGGCGGCATCGCCGTCGGCATAGCCGTCCGGGAAGGCGATCTGGCGGAAGGCGACGTGGATGTTGGTCGCGATGAACAGGTTGAACGATTGCACGCGGGCGAAGGCCAGCGCATCGCCGATCGGCGCCAACGCCGCCTCGGGGTAGCGCATCGCGATATAGGAGAGGATGGCCACATTCTCGGTCAGCGGCCCATCTTCCGTCATCAGCGCGGGCACGCGGCCCAGCGGGCTGATCGCCCGATATTCCCCGGTCAGATTCTCGCCGCCGGCATAATCGACGAAATGCAGCCGGTAGGCGGCACCCGCTTCCTCCAGCGCGATGTGCGGAATGATCGAACAGGCCCCGCGCGCGGCATAGAGCGTCAGCATGCCCCCTCCCCCCTTTTGCTATGGATGAGCGGCTAGCACGGCCACGCGCGGCGCGGCAACGGCGCGGCGGCCAAGGCTCTGGAGCGATGGAGGATGGGTGGGAGCCGGAACGACCCGGAACGAAATCGTTGCGGCTGCTTCCTTCCGGACCTGACCGGGTTGGCGACGGCTCCGTCCGCCCGACTCCCGCGCGCCATATGGGCGAAGGCGCGGGCGAACGCAAGCCATGGCCGGATGCGCGGATCGGGAGGACGGGTGCACCGCCCCCGCCCGCCTCATTTCATTGCAGCGAGGCCGGCACCTTGCCGCCATTGGCCGCCAGCTTCTGCATCACCTGCTTGTGTAGCCAGATGTTCATCGTCGCCGTATCGTTGGTATCGCCGGTATAGCCCAGCTCGTGCGCCAGCTCCCGCCGGTTGGCGAGGCTGGAATCGAGGCCGAGCAACGTCATCAGGTCGACGATCGAGACCCGCCAGTTGGACGGGCGCCCGCTGGCCGCGACAAGGCCGTCCAGTATCTTTTCGACGTCCACCGTCTCGATCGGCGCGGGCGCCGCCGGCGCGGCGGGCTGCACGGGCGAAAGTTCGACCGGGACGGTCGGGGCCAATGGCGCATCGGCCTTCGCCTTGCCGAAAATGGCATCCTTGATCGAACCGAAAATGCTCATCGCCGCATGCTCCTTCCAGCCCGCCCCTTCGGATCGCGAAAGGCGGGGGCGGAGCGCAAAGGCCCCGCCCCACCCCTCACTTCTTGGTAACGACCAGCTCGGTCCGCCGGTTCTTGGCGCGGCCTTCCTCCGTGCCGTTGTCGGCGATCGGATTGGCCTCGCCCATGCCGCCGGTCTGCAGCCGGGCCGCGTCGATGCCGCCCGCGATCATGCTCTGCGCGACCGTGGTGGCCCGCTTCAGCGACAGGGCCTTGTTGGCGGCCGGATCGCCCGTATTGTCGGTATAGCCGACGACCCCGGCGTTGACGTTGGGATAGGCCTTCAGGATGGCGACGAGGGTGTTGACCGTCGCCTGGCTTTCCGGCGTCAGCGCATCGGATGCCGTGTCGAAGTTCAGGTTATCGAACACGAAGGTCTTCGGCGCGGGCTCGCTCGATTCCAGGAACTTCGCGAGGCTGTGGCCGATCGTCCCCGGCGCCACGGATATCGTGCCGCCGCCCGGCAGGGTGAGCGTTTCCACCGCCGCCGTGGAGGCGACGGGGGGCGCTGCCTCCGGCGCCTTGCGGTTGCAGCTCTTCATGCCGAACAGGAGCGCGATCAGCGCCAGCGCCACCAGCAGCAGCGGCCAGAGCTTGCGCAAGCCCCCGGCCGCCGCCTCCGCCCCATGGTCGACGACATGGGCCGCCTGCGCCGCGGCACCGCCGCCCAGCCCCAGCAAGGATCCGATCCCCGCCGGCAACGCGCCGGTGATGTTCGAACGCTGATCTTCCAGCAGCCCCTTCACCGCGGAAGGCGACGGATTGGGACCGGTGCTCTTGCCGATCGCCCCCATCACCAGCGGCGCGGCCAGGGCCAGCAGGCTGGATATGCTGCCGGATTTCGCGCCGACGAGCGACGCCAGCATGTTCGCGATACCGCTGCCATTGCCGCCGAGCAGCGAGGCGACCATCGGCCCGCCCTGGTTGAGCAGCGATCCGCGCGCCGTATCGTCGCCCACCAGCGCGCCGATATTGTCGAGCGGGTTGCCGCCGCTGAGCGACTGGCTGACGAGATCGGTGATCCGCGCGGCCCCGCCCGGCGCGGAGCTTTGCTGGAGAGCGCCCGCGAACAGCGTGGGAATGACGGCCGCGAGGCCCTTTGTCGTGGTTTCGGGAGATTCGCCGAACGAGCCGGAAATCCTGGAGATCAAGTCCGGTGACACAGCACCGATCACCATCTGGACGAGGTTGGTCATACCGGTCCCCTCCAATCATGAAAAACAATGGCGACTCAATGCCGCCATCGCATCCCAATAATCATTCACATATGGCCATAAATTGAAAGACCTTTGTAAGATCAGACGCGACATGGAACCATTAGATCGCGAATACAGCATTCCACCCGATACAATATGGACCCAAGCCACGCGATATGCGTTGTGGCCCTTTTTCGCGCGGCGATTATTGTGCAAATGCAGCATTTCATCACGAAACCGAAACAAACCGGTCGCGACCTATCGGCGGAACGGTTTTTCCCAAGCGCGACTCGCCGCTTTCGCCCCGTGCGCGCATCTGCCAGACTGGCCTGATGAAGGGTCGCTTGCTTTTCCGTGCCATCCGGCTGGGCCTGCTGGGCGCCGCATTGCACTTCGCCGGCATTCCGGCCGCCACGGCGCAACCGATCGAAGGCGCCAATCCGGCGGTGTGGAGCGGCGATGTCGCGGGGCCGCTGATGCACAAGCCGACGGGTGCCAGCTTTCCGCCATCCTACGGCATCTTCCACCGCAGCCGCGTGCTCGCCCTGACGCCGGACGGCAGCGACGTCGCCCTCAATTATGATGCGCAGGATGGCGATACCCGCACCCGGCTCAGCATCTTCCTCTATCGGCCGCGCGATCCCGCGCAGCACGGCCTGAAAGGCGCGCTCGCCGCCATCGCCGCGCGATCGCCCAAGGCCTTCATATGGGCGGACGGCCCCTTCGCCATCCCCGCCCCCTCCGCCTCGCCCGTGGCGCTCCGGGCCTTCAAGGGCGCCTACAAGACCGGCATCGGCCCCCAGACGGTGATGGATTATCTCTATCTGGCCGAATTGGGCGCATGGACGGTCAAGGTCCGCGCCACGATCACCCATGTCCGCGATCCTTCGCAGGAGGAGGCGATCGACCTGATCGTGCGGCAATTGCCCTGGGGCACGATCCTGGATGCCAACGGCCCCTGCCAGGGGCCGGCCTGCCGCACGACCGGGGCGATGCCGTTCGACAGCCATATGGTGGAAAGCATGCTGCCCGCCGTGCTGGCCAAGCGGCTGCCCTTCGATCCCGCCGCCGAACGATCGCTGCCGGAAATCGCGCAGGCGCCCGTCCCGCCGCTCGGCGCCGTCGCCATCCGCCAGTCGCGCAAGCCGCCGCTTCTCTATGTGGCGGAGGTGAAGGACCTCGGCACCTTCCGCGCCGTCCGCCTGCCGGACAATCTTTCCGGCATGATCGACAGCGCCTTCGGGAAGCTCTCGATCGCAGGCCCGGTTTACGCCGTGACGATCCAGAGCGAGCCGCCCTCCGGCGCAAAACCGGGAGGCGCGGAGCCCAGCCTGCTCATCCCCCGCTTCTTCGCGGGTGAGCCGACGCCCGCGCAATTCGGCGCGGCCGTGGGCGAATTCGTCCTCCATTCCACCGCATCGCCCTTCGTGACCGTGGCGGAAACCGTGGCGGCGATGGACGCGGAGCCGTGAAGGCGGCTCAATAATCCACGATGGATTCGAACAGGGCCGTCAGCGCCTCGCGCTCGGCCGCGTCGATTTCCGGCCGCCAGATCTCGAACAGCAGCACCACGCGCGTCTCGTCGCCCCGGTTCCAGGCTTCATGCTCGATGCTGTCGTCGAAGATCAGCATCCTGCCTTCTTCCCATTCCCGCGTCTCGTTGCCGACGCGCAGGCCGCAGCCGGGCGGCACGATCAGCGGCAGGTGGCAGATCAGCCGGGTGTTGATCATGCCGTTATGCGGCCGGATGTGCGTGCCGGGGTGAAGGCGGGAGAACAGCGCCATCGGCGATCGGGACCGGATATCCGGCATCGGCGCCGCCCCCAGCGCCGCGACGGTGCGCGGGCAGCGTTCCGCGATCTCGGGGACGAGCGCGCCTTCCTTCCAGATATAGGCAGCCCCCCAGCTCGGATCTTCCAGCAGCACGTTCGGCGGGTTCGGCCGGTCCGTCCGCGCGCGGATATAGGGCGCGAAGCTGTCCTCGTCCCCCATCAGGGCGATCAGTTCCTCGCGGATGGCGGGCGCGGCCGCCTCCAGTTCGGCAACCCACGGAAACTGCTCGCGCTCATAGAACTGGATTTGCGGCAGGCCGGGAAAATAGAAGCTGTTGGGCTGTTGCAGATAGACCTGCCGGCGTCCCGACAGGATATCCATCGCCTCGGCGAAGCGCCGCCCGGCCCGCATGCCCTGGACCTGCGCCAGCTTCGCTTCCATGTGCGCCTGGAAGCTCTGCCGGTTCGCCTCGATCGCCTGCTCCACCCGCCGCAGGTCCGCCGCGAGCGCGGGGGGCACGCTGCCGTCGCGCGGCGCGGTCTGCAGCGCGCGGGTATAGAAGGCGGAAGCCGCGCGATCGTCGCCCGCCCGCGCCCGGCAATCGCCCTTCATCACCAGCCCGCGCAGGCTGTTCGGCTGATCGGCCAGCAGGCGGTCGATCGCGGATTCCTCGGCGGCATCGTCGCCGCCCAGCCGGCACGCCTGCGCCAGCAGCAGCCAGGGCGGCGCCACGCCGGCTTCGGGATCGACCAGCGCCTCGAACAGCCGGCGCGCCGTGGCGGCATCGCGCCGCTGCATCGCGGCCACGCCCTCGCGTATCATCGCATCCGCCTGCCCCGCGTCGAACGCCACGTCCCACTCCCCGTTCGGAAAGCCCCTCTATAATCCGCGCCGATCCGCACGCAACGGCCGCTTGCCGCCGCGCCAAATCCGCGATCTAATGCCGAAATCATTGAAAAGAGGGGGCGAGTCATGGCGAAGGACTTCCAGGCGGATCATCTCGGCCGGATGAATCTGGCGGACAGGCGCGCGGTGCTGCGCGGCGCGGCGGCGGGCGCGGCGCTGTTCGCCCCCGGCGCGGCGCTCGCGGAAAGCGGCGATCTCGCGGCGATCCGCAAGGCGGTGGCCGCCGGCCACGACCACGCCGTGCAGCTCCTTCAAGACTGGATACGCCTCCCCTCCATTGCCGCCGAGAATCGCGACATGGAAAAAGGCTGCGCGCACATGATGGCGCTCGCCCGCGATGCCGGCTTCCAGCATGTCGAGCGCGTGCCCACCAGCGGCCATCCTGGCGTGTTCGCCACGCTCGATGCCGGCGCGAAAAAGTGGATGGGCATCTACTTCATGTATGACGTGAAGCAATATGATCCCGCCGAATGGTCGGTGCCGCCGGTGGAGGCGCGGCTGATCGACAAGGCCGGCTTCGGCAAGGTCATCATGGGCCGCGGCGCCGTGAACCAGAAGGGGCCGGAAGCGACCTTCCTCGCCGCGCTCCACGCCTTGCGCGCGGCCGGCCGCAAGCTGCCGGTCAACCTCGTCCTCGTCGCCGAGGGCGAGGAGGAGATCGGATCGCCCCATTTCAGCGAGATCGTCCACCGGCCGGACGTGCTGGCGGCGATGAAGAAGTGCGTCGGCGTCATCATCCCGACCGGCTGGCAAAGCCCCAGCACCGGCGGCGTGGCGGTGAACCTCGGCGCCAAGGGCGTGATCGAGTTCGAGCTGATCGCCTCCGGCGAAAAATGGGGGCGCGGCCCCGCCAGGGACATCCATTCCAGCGAGAAGGCCCGCGTGGACAGCCCCGCCTGGCGGCTGGTCGCCGCACTCTCCACGCTCGTTACGCCCGACGGCAACATGCCCGTCGTCGACGGCTATATGGACAATGTCCGCCCGCTGACGGCGCGCGAGAAGGCGCTGATCGCCGAGGCCGGGCGGACGATGAGCGAGGCGGACGCCAAGCGCGCGCTGGGGGTCGAGCGCTGGATCGGCGATCTGCCCTGGCAGCAGGCGCTGGAGCGGCTCGCCGCCGTGCCGACGATCAACATCGAAGGGCTGGTTTCGGGCTATACAGGCCCCGGCGGCAAGACGGTGCTTCCCGGCCGCGCCGTCGCCAAGATCGATTGCCGCATCGTGCCCAACCAGACCAAGGACGAGGCCGTCGCCAAGATCCGCGCCCATCTGGACAAGCATGGCTTCCAGGATGTCGAGATGGCGGTTTCCGGCGGCTACGACCCGACCGAGACGGCCGAGGACAGCAAGCTCGTCAAGGCGGAGCTTGCGGTCTATGCCCGCAACAAGGTGCCCACCACTGTCTATCCCCGCCTTGCCGGGTCGTGGCCGGGCGTGGTCTTCACCGGCCAGCCGGTCGGCCTGCCCGCCGGCCAGTTCGGCCTGGGCCATGGCAGCGGGGCGCATGCGCCGGACGAATATTTCGTGATCGAAAGCACCAACCCCAAGATCGCCGGCATGGACGATGCGGCGATGGGCTTCGTCGATTTCCTCTACGAGATCGCGGCGGTGGGCTGATCCCGCCTCAATGCGCGGGCCGGCCGGTGCGGCGCACCTGGATCAGCCCGCGCATCGCGGCCACGTAGAGCGTCCCGTCCGGCGCCAGCGCGATCGATCCCCAATTATTGTTGAACGCGCCGCCATGGCCGGTCGGTATCTTCACCACCTGCCGGCCGGTGCGGAAATCGAGGCCGACGATCGACCAGTCCTGCCCGCCGCCGGGCGCTGCATCGAAGCCGTAGAAATAGGCGATGCCGTTCCCGGTCGCGAGCTTGGGGACCACGGACGGCGACACCAGCGGCGATGTCCAGACGATATCGCAGCCGCTTTCGTCCTCGCGGATATCGACGCGGACGATGCCGCCTTCGATCGCGCCCCAGTCCTTCTGGCTGAAGCCGTTGGAAAAGCCGGCATTGTTTTCCAGGATGATCGATCGTCCCCAGCCGATCATCGAATTGTCCGTGGCGCTGGCGCCGGGGGTGAAGACCGGCACGCGGCATATCTCCCGCGCCTCCCCCGGCTTCAGCACGCCCCGCCGCAGCACGACGATGTTGATGCGCGGATCGGCATTGTCCGCGAAGGTGACGTAGCGATCGCCGATCAATGTCGGCGTCGTTCCGCTGCCCTGGTTGATGCTGCCCACCTTGCGGCCGCCGCCGCGATCATAAGGATGGCGCCAGAGGATGCGCGGCCGGCCGTCCGCGCCGGCGGTCAGCGCATATTGGGCGTGATCGCTGACGATATAGGCGGCGCGATCGTCGACCGCGAAGGCATTCTGTATCTCCTCGCCCGCCAGCCGCGTCTGCGCGACCTTGCCGGTCGCGGGATCGAGCGTGCCGATCCGCCCCTGCCGCGTCACCCACCAGAGCCGCCCGTCCGGCCCCGGCATGACGGTGGTTATCATGTCGCATTCGCCGGACGGGGACCAATTGTCGTAATTCTGGCAGTCGTGCGGAACGTGCGGCGTCATGTCCCAGCGGTTCTCGGGCACGAAGCGCCAGTCCTTGCCGTCGCGCACGGTGGCGATGCGCTGGATGACCTGCCGGCTGTCGGCCAGCACGATCCGGTCCTTGTCGTCGAGGAACAGATAGGCCCCGCCCGAAGAATCCCCGAAGATCACGTCCATGTCGCGCCGCACCAGCGCCTGGAAGGTGCTGGGCCGCATCGGCAGGTCATAGGTGGCGAGCGCGTCCAGGCTCGCTGGATCGAGGAGGACGAGGCGGAAGCCGGTGACGCCGCCGCACATCGCCACCGGCTTGCCGTCCGAACGGAAGACGAAGGTGGCGCAGAGCCGTGGCAGCCATGTGCCGGCGGTGCGGGTGCGCACCTCGAGGCCGGGGCCGAACGGCCCGCTCACCGGATGGGTATCGGATTGGTAGCCATCGCCATGCATCGGCGATCGGCCGGGCGGCGGCAGCCCCGGCAGGGCCGGCACGAAGCCCGGCACCGGCGAGGGCTGAAACGCGCTGTCCCAGATGGCGGGCGCGGTCGATTGCCCGGCGATGGGCCGCGCCGCCACATGCTCGCGATTGGCGATCGCCAGAAACAGGAATGGCGCGGCCAATGCCGCCCCCAGCACGCCCAGCCCGATCCAGCGCTTGCGCATATCAGCCCCCCTCCCGGGCGCGCGATGCGGCTTTTTGCCCGTCACGCCCGATGGATGAGGATGCCCATAATCTCGGGGTGGCGCTAGATCAGATAGCCCAGCTCATAACAGCCCCAGCGCCGGCCCGCGAAGCGCAGCGGCACGAACACGCTGCGCAGCGGCCGATAGCGCCCCTCCCCCAGATCCTGCCGATAAGTGTAGAGGAACCAGTCGCCCTCGCGGTCGAGCGCGTCGCGGGTCTGATGATCCATGAAGATCTGGCGGTTGCGGGCATTCTCCAGGTTCCAGCGGCGATCGCCGGCCCGCTGCGGCTGGCTCCGCGTCGAGATATGCGTGGGCAGGTGGCCGTTGCGATCGATCAGGCAGCAGCCGACGATAGCGGAGTGCCGGGCCGTCGCCGCATCCAGCAGCGGGCGGATCGCGGCGTCGGCGAAGGGCACGAAGCGCGTCAGGAATTGCGGCGGATCGCTGCCGGGGATCGCGGCATAAGCGGTGTCGAAAAGATCGGCCTCGGCCAGGGCGCCCTCCGCCAGCGCCGCCGCGATCGCGGTCTCCACGCCCGCCGCCGCCTCCCGCGCCATGGCGATGAACGGCTGGTCGGGCGTGGCGATGCCGCTGTGCGCCACCTGATCCAGCATCCGGTTGGAGGCCGCTTCCAGCTCGTCCAGCCGCTGCCGGGTGCGGGCGAGCGCGCTGGCATTCTCGGTCCCGCGCAGCAGGAAATCCTCCAGCCCGGCATCCAGCGTCGCGACATGGCCAGTAACCTCGCGCCCGGCCCGCTCGATCGCGGCGGATCGCTCGTCGAACTGGGTTACCAGCGCGGCGATCGCCCGCAGCGCGCCGCTGATGTCGCCCGTGCGGCTGCGCGCGACGCGGCCGCGCTCCGTGCCCGATCGCATCCCCCCGATCACGCGCCGCGCGCTGCCGTCGAGCCGTTCGATGCCGTCCCGCACGGCGGCCGTGGCGCTGCGCGCGCTGCCGGCCAGCCGCTTCACCTCGCCCGCCACCGCGGCAAAGCCGCTCGCGGCATGGCCGGCGCGCGCCGCCTCGATCGTCGCGTTGATCGCCAGCATGCCCGTCTGCCGGGCGATGGCGTCGAGCTGGCCGGAAATCGCCGCCACATGCTCGATGGCGCGGGTGAAGCCTTCAAGCTCGTCCCCCACGGCCACGACATGATCGATCAGCCCGCCAATCTCGTCGAGCGCCGCCACCGCGTCGTCATGGCTGGTGCGGATCAGGTCGGTCGCGTGCCGGGCAACGCGGCGGATCTCGACGGCGGCGTCATCGGCCTCCTGCTGCGAGGCGTTGAGCCGGGCGACACTGGCGCGCAGCGATTCCAGCCGGCCATGATCGTCCTCGATCCGCTGGTTGACCTGGGCGACGAAGCCCGCGACGTCGCTGCACTGCAACGCAAAATCGCCGCACCGCTCGCCCAGCCGCGCCAGATGCTCGTCCGTCCCCAGCCTCGCCAGCAATTTGGCCCCCACGCCCCGGATGCCGCATCCGTTGATGCAGTGCGGCAACCTATCGATGGCCATGGTAAAATTGCGGTAAACTCTGGCCCGGCGTGCGATTTGGGCGATAGGAAAGCGAATGGCCGACCTGCCCGATCACCCTTCCGAAATCCATTTACATCCACTCGATGCTGCCCCGTCCGGGCGCGGAGCCACGCGTTTCGCGCAGATCCGGCTCCGGCTGGAACGGATCGAGCCGCGCCGGGGATGGCCGGCTCACGTCTACGAATTCCTGCTGTTCGGCTTCAAGCAAGGCTGGGCCTGCCTTTTCGGCGGGCTTCTGCTCGCGCTGCTGTTGGGCACCCATCTGTTCTATCCGGATCACGCCCCGATCGCGCGATACGACTTTCTGACCATCGCGGCCATCCTCATCCAGATCGGCATGCTCGCGCTGCGCCTTGAAAATCTGGAAGAGGCGAAGGTGATCCTCGCTTTTCACGTCGTCGGCACCGTCATGGAATTGTTCAAGACGACCGCCGGATCATGGACCTATCCCGAAACCAGCTTTCTGCGGATCGGCGGAGTTCCCCTGTTTTCCGGCTTCATGTATGCGGCGGTCGGCAGCTATATCGCCCGCATCTGGCGCATATTCGATTTCCGCTTCGATCATTATCCGCCACGATGGCAGACGATCGCGCTGGCGGGGGCGATATATGCCAACTTCTTCACCCACCATTGGCTGCCGGATATCCGGCTCGCCCTGTTCGCAGCCACGGCGCTGATCTTCGGCCGGACCATGATCTGGTTCACCCCGCATCGTGCCGCGCGACCGATGCCCCTGCTCGTCGGTTTCCTGCTGGTCGCCTTGTTCATCTGGTTCGCGGAAAATCTGGCAACCTTCAGCCGCGCCTGGGTTTATCCCGATCAGGCAGGAGGCTGGACGATGGTGTCCCCTGCCAAGCTTGGCGCATGGTATCTGCTGATGATCATCAGCTTCGTGCTCGTTTCGCTTGTCCATCGGCCGCGGGCGCGGCAAGGCTAGGGCATGTTCTTCTCTTTCCTGGATGAGCTGCGCTCCGCCGGCATTCCGGCCTCGATCAAGGAGCATCTGGTGCTGCTCGAGGCGCTGGAGCGCGACGTGATCGCGCGGCGGCCGGAGGAATTCTATTATCTGGCCCGCGCCGTCTTCGTGAAGGACGAAGGGCTGCTCGATCGGTTCGACCAGGTGTTCGCCAAGGTCTTCAAGGGCATAGAGGGCGGATATGGCACCGCCGAGGCCGAGCTGCCCGAGGAATGGCTGCGCAAGGTCGCCGAGCTTTATCTGACGCCCGAGCAGATGGAGGAGATCAAGTCGCTCGGTTCCTGGGAAGAGATCATGGAGACGCTGAAGAAGCGGCTCGAGGAGCAGGAGGGCCGGCACCAGGGCGGCAGCAAGTGGATCGGCACCGGCGGCACCTCCCCTTACGGCAATAGCGGCTACAATCCCGAAGGCGTGCGCATCGGCGGCGAGAGCCGCCACAAGCGCGCGGTGAAGGTGTGGGACAAGCGCGAGTTCCGCAACCTCGATTCCACGCGTGAGCTTGGCACCCGCAACATCAAGGTGGCGCTACGCCGGCTGCGCCGCTTCGCGCGGGAGGGCGCCGCCGACGAGCTCGACCTCGACGCCACGATCAACGGCACTGCGCGCAAGGGCTGGCTGGACGTGCAGATGCGGCCCGAACGGCACAATGCGGTGAAGCTGCTGCTGTTCCTGGACGTCGGCGGATCGATGGACCCGCATATCAAGCTGTGCGAGGAGCTGTTCTCCGCCGCCACCGCCGAATTCAAGAATCTGGAATTCTTCTACTTCCACAACTGCCTGTATGAAGGCGTGTGGAAGGACAACCGCCGTCGCTTCGCGGAACGGATTCCGACCTGGGATATCCTCCACAAATATGGGCATGATTATAAGCTGGTCTTCGTCGGCGACGCGGCGATGAGCCCTTATGAGATCACCCATCCCGGCGGATCGGTGGAGCATTATAACGAGGAGGCGGGACATGTGTGGATGCACCGCATCACCAGCACCTATCCCGCCGCCGCGTGGCTGAACCCGACGCCCGAGGAACATTGGGGCTATTCCCAGTCCACCCGCATCCTCCGCGAGCTGATGGGCGACCGCATGTATCCCCTCACCCTCGAGGGGCTGGACGATGCGATGCGGGCGCTCAGCCGCAAATCCTGAATTCATGGAGCCCAAGATGACCATCGCCCGCCTGCCGCTGCTGATCGCCATGATCGGCGCGATCACCGCCCCCGCGGCCGCGCAGCAGCAGATCAAGACGCCGCCCAACGCCTTCAGCGATCGCCTGGCCAGCCTCAGCGAATTGCAGCGCCATGCGGCGCTCCGCCGCGCGATCCTGGATTCGGGGCAATATTGCAAGCGCGTGGAATGGAGCGCGAAACAGCAGCAATATAAGAATCTGGTGATGTGGGTGGCGCGCTGCAATCCGGGCGGCGACAAGGCCGTCTATATCGGCCCCGACGGCACGGTGCAGGTGCGCGACTGCAAGGAAGCCGCGACGCTGAAGCTGCCGGCATGCCGGGTGCCGCCGGCCAAGCCCGCCACCGCGCGGAAATAACCGCCAATACCGGATCGGAAGCCGTCCGGGAACGGCCCGACATTCATCCTTCACATCACCCCGGGCTTGGTCCGAGGTCCACCGTGCGACAAGCGCCGGAGCTCTAAGGTCCTGGCTCCGGCATTCGTCGCGCGATGGCCTCGGATCAAGTCCGGAGCGACGAAGCTTTCTGGGCGTCGCCCGCGCCCGCACCCCGCTTCTCGATCCGCCTCAGACCGGAAGCTGCGCGCGCCAGATCACGCGCCACCCGGCGTCGCGCCGAGCCAGCACCAGCGCGCGAAGTTTGGATCGTCGCCGATCCAGATGGCATTGCCATTTCCACCGTCACTGCGCAAAAAAACGGGATTCGATCAACAGCTTAGCCTTAACTTCATGGATTCGCAGGATGAATCCTTGACATAAAGATTTCTTTATGCGATCTGGCATACGGTAGGATACGCCGGAACAACCCCAGTGATCCGAGTAACGGACGGGTCGCAACTAGAGTGACGGTCGCCCATCGGATGGTGGCCTAAAAGCAGTCTGGACAAACGGGGCCGGGGCCTACCAACTTACCATCTGCTGAAATCATAGCCGTAGTGGAGAAACACGTCCTTTTGCTCTGCTAGCAATTCAGCTTTCCAAGCCGGGGTCGGAAAGAGCGCCACACCAAAGTCGCGGGCGCTGCCATTCTCTTTCGCCATAATAGGCTGGAGCGCCTTAGACGGCGCAGCATCCCAAGTGCCCGGGCCTAAGAAATCTGACGCTTGGTAAAACGCGCTGGCTACGGCGTCCGCCAGCTGGAGCCCCGCCCGGCTGTAGTGCGGATGATCTTCCATCAGATCTGTATGGAGCATTTTCGTCACAGGCTGGCGCTTCTGCAAATAAATTTTGTCGCCCTCCTGCTGGAACCCAAGATAGTATTGGTAGGCTCTGGTTTGGCTGTAATGATGGCCTCCGCGACGCGAAAATTCAATTTTTACCAGCTTATGCTCACCATAGTCCTTCATCGTTCTAGATTCACAGAACGCCGTCACTCGTTCTAACAAAAGCCTGATGCACCAGTTGTAGAACCATTGCTGCGAAGGGATTTTAGCTGCCTTTCGATTTTCATAGCCGCGCATGTTTTTCTTGTTCGAGCATATCGCAAACGCTCTCAACGGCAGCCCCGCGATCGCGTTGGAAGCGGCCATTTTACGAGTAGGTGACAGATCGCGGAAATGAAGAAACCGCCTTTGCGTTACCCCTATGTCGGTCCTGATCTTATCTATCCAATCGACAACGTTAGCCTCTCGTTGGGCCTTCATAACGACGGCACTCAGTATCAGCCATTCTGACGCGCCATTTTCATCAATTGGGCGGACCTTGGTTAGGCCAGGGTCGCCGGCTTCATCGATGTATGTGACGTGCTCCCCTGAAACTCCGCCAGTCTGAGCTAGAGTCCTTCATGAAGGAGGACGACGATGAAGCGCAGCAGGTTCACCGAGGAGCAGATTATCGGGATCTTGCGGGAGCAGGAGGCCGGTTCGAAGACGGGGGATGTGTGCCGCAAGCACGGCGTGAGCAGTGCGACATTCTACAAGTGGAAGGCGACGTATGGCGGCATGGACGTGTCGCCATCAAGCTGCCCGGGAAGCATCTCCGCCCAAAGCCCCTCACCCAGCGCCTTGCGCAGCCGGTAGGTGCCGTGCAGCGCCTCGGGCCTGCCGCTCGTCGAAGGGCTGTCGAGGATGTTCGGCAGGCCTTCGGCATCAGCGAGCGTCGGGCCTGTGCCATCCTTGGCGTGGATCGATCGTCGATGCGCTATGCGCATCGGCGTGGTGATGATGGCGACCTGCGGTCGCGTCTTCGCGAGATCGCGCTTGAACGTCGCCGGTTCGGCTACCGGCGGCTGGGGACCATGCTGGCCCGCGAGGGCATCGTGATGAACCACAAGAAGCTGCTGCGGCTATATCGCGAGGAGAACTTGCGTGTGCGGCGCCGGCGGGGCCGCAAGCGAGCGATGGGCACGCGAGCACCGATGACGTTACCGCAAGGTCCGAACCAGCGTTGGAGCCTGGACTTCGTGAGCGACACGCTGGTGTGCAGCCGGCGTATCCGTATCCTTGCGGTGGTGGACGACTTCACGCGGGAGAACCTCGCGCTGGTGGTCGATACGTCGCTGTCGGGTGCTCGTGTGGCGCGCGAGCTCGATGCGATCATCGCGGTTCGCGGCAAGCCGCTGATGATCGTGAGCGACAACGGCACGGAACTGACCAGCCTCGCGATCCTGCGTTGGGCGCAGGACCGGGGGATCGAGTGGCACTATATCGCGCCGGGCAAGCCGCAGCAGAACGGCTACGTCGAGAGCTTTAATGGTCGCTTGCGCGACGAATGCCTGAACGAGACGCTGTTCGCGTCCCTCAGCCATGCGCGGTCGGTGCTGCGGGCATGGCGCGACGACTACAACTACGTGCGGCCGCATAGCGGGATAGGCGGGCTGACGCCCGCCAATGCTGCCGGGCGGGTTGCACAACCCAACCCGCCAGGGCACCCTGGCAACCCCGGACTCTACTTATGAGTGGAGGAGAAAAGGGGAGCACGTCATATGCAATATATCCGTAGTCCATAATCCTTCAGGAATATCACAGTCATGTCGGGAACGAAACAGAGCCAACTCGACAAGTTCAAGGAAGCAGCCCGCGCGCTGGAGACGGACGACGACGAAACACGTTTCAAGGAGAGGCTGGCGAAGGTCATGAAGCACAAGCCGGCGGAGAAGCCGGGTGAGTGAGGCCGTTTACGGCCCCATCATCTCGTTTATCTGTGCAGTCGGATTTGGCTGGTTGTTGGTCCGAGGCTTCCGGACTGGCAGCATGAAATTTCCGCAACCCTCTTTTACGATGTCCGGGCGTCGATCTGACCAGCCAGTCCGCTTTTGGCTCACGGCGATGTTCATCGGCTTCCTGACTTTGGCATCAGCCATCGCCACGATTGGGCAGCTAATCTTTCCGCGTGGTTTGTAAACTACACAATCGCCTTTATTTATGCCGCCTTGTGCAGCACGCCTCCGGCCAACGCCTCGGGCGCGCCGGTGGTGCCCGGGAAGCTGATCGGCCGTCCCTTCAGGCTGCGCACCGCCATATAGGCGAAGCCTTCCGCCTCGGTGGCGTCGCCGTTCCAGCCGAGCGCCTCGATCGGCTCGGGCCTCAATCCGCAGGCTTCGCCCAGCATCGCCATCAGCGTGGCATTGTGGCGCCCGCCGCCGGCCACGATCAGCCGCTTCGGCGCCGACGGCAGCAACCGCAGCCCGCGCTCGACGGTGAGCGCGGTGAAGGCGGTCAGCGTGGTGGCGCCATCGGCCGGCGAGAGCCCCGCCACGGCATCCAGCGCGAAATCCGATCGATCGAGCGACTTGGGCGGCGGCTGGTCGAACCAGGGATTGGCGAGCATGCCCTTCAGCACCGCCTCGTCCACCCGGCCGGTCGCGGCGAAGGCCCCGTTCTCGTCATAGGGCCGCCCGGCATGGCGTTCCATCCAGTCGTCGATCAGGCCGTTGGCCGGGCCGGTGTCGAAGGCGATCAGGTCGCCTTCCGCCTCGCCGATCCAGGTGATGTTGCCGACGCCGCCCAGGTTCAGGATCGCCAGCGGCTTGGCCTCCCCGGCGGCCAGCGCGCGGTGATAGACCGGAAGCAGCGGCGCCCCCTGCCCGCCGGCCGCGACATCGGCGCTGCGCAGGTCGTTCACCACGCTGATGCCCAGCGCCGCCGCCATGGCCGGCCCGTCGCCTATCTGCCAGGTCCAGCCGCGATCGGGCCGGTGGGCGATCGTCTGGCCGTGGAAGCCGATCACCGCCACGTCCGCCGGCGATATCTGCGCATCGACCAGCAGCTTGCGCACCGCCAATATATGGCTGCGGGTGACGAGATCCTCGGCCGCCAGTATCTCGGGATTGGGGCGCGGGCTGTCGAAGGCGAGGGCCAGCTCGGTCGCCGCGCGCAGGGTGGCGCGCGCCGCTTCGGAATAAGGCTCCCCCCGGAAGGCCAGCGGCCGGACATGCGCCTCGCCGTCCGTCTCGATCAGCGCCGCGTCCACGCCATCCAGCGACGTGCCGGACATCAGGCCGACCGCCAGCACGACATCGCTCATGAATCGAACCTCTCCGGATGGTCGCGCCGGGCCGCGCGTTCGGCGCGGGCCAGCAGGAAACGCATCTCCATCGCACCCTCCGCCGTCAGCGGCAAGGCGAGCCTGGCGGCGCGCGCACGGATATCCTCAAGCTCGCGATCGGCGATGCGGATGCCGATGAAATCGGCCCAGTCCCAGCCCTGCGCATCCTCGCCGGCAAAGGCCGCGCGCAGATAATGGGCCACCTCCTCGGCGGAACGCTCCATCGGCCGTTCGGTCAGCCTGACGATCAGCGCGATGGGAATGGCGACAGGCGCCAGCGCGATGGTGAGCGCGGCATCCGCCACGTCCCGCCAGGTCCAGCTCCGCGCCTTCGCCATCCATTCGCCCAGCACGTCCTGCTCCCGCTCCATGATCCGCATCGATCATGGACGATATCGGGTCTCGGGCGTCAATCCGAAACCCCGGAACCCTGGAAAGCGGAAAGATCAGCCGCGCATCATCAGGCAATCATATTCCAGCACGGTGCCGTCGGGCATGCGGTTGACGACGAACAGGTCGGCCAGCCGGAAGCCCAATTTCTCATATTCGCTCAGCGAATCGGTATAATGGACCATGCCTTCATAGAGCGGCACCACCGATACCTCAGACTGGAGCAGCCGCACCTGATCGATCAGCGCGCCGGCGCCGGCCACGACATTGGCGTCGAATCCCTGCGTGTCCATCTTCAGGAAGATGCGCGCGTCGGGCACGATCTCGCGGATCATCGGCAGGAAGCCGTCCAGCCGCTTCACCTCCACCGTTTCCACCTGCGTGCGCGATCCCTTGCCCTTCAGCGGCAGGAAGGAGCTGAGCACCGTCTCGTCATCCTCACCCGTCACGATCATGTTGAAGTCGGCGGTGCCGTCTTCCTTCCCCAGCGCGCAGGCCATGGCGTGCCAGTTCGGATCGCCGTTCCGCTTGGCGGCGATGGCGGGCGCGTTGGCGGCCAGCGGCTCGAACGTCATGATCGCGCCCGTATAGCCGGACTGGCGCAGATGCTGGGACCAGAAGCCGCGATTGGCCCCCACGTCCAGCACCAGGTTGATGTCCAGCTTGCGGATCAGCCGCATCGTCCGCGCCTGCTGGTCGAAGGCGCGGAACGAGGCGACGTCCGGCACATGCGCCCCGGCGGCGATCGCCCTGTGCCCCAGGCTGGCGGCAATACGCTTCAGCATCGGCTTCCCCGGCCATGGTTTGCGGAACAGGACGCACCGTCCCATCCGGACGATGCGGAGCGGCGGGCGATAATTCACAACGATATCCGCCGGCCGAATATCCCCTCTTTTGGATTACCCCTTTCGGATAGTATCCCGGTCGCACGGGCGGCCGCGCGGGCAGGACGGCGAAGCCGCTCTTGGCGCTACCCTCGGCCATTTTCGCGTGCTAGATGCCCGCGCGCCATGACCGAATATGCTTCCGATCTGCTGCGCCTCCTCGATAGCCGGGGCTACATCCACCAGCTCACCGATGCGGCGGGGCTCGATGCCCTTGCCGCGCGCCAGGTCGTGCCGGGCTATATCGGCTTCGATCCGACGGCGCCGTCGCTGCATGTCGGCCATCTCGTCTCGATCATGATGCTGCGCCAGTTGCAGCGCGCGGGCCACAAGCCCATCGTGGTGATGGGCGGCGGCACCGGCAAGATCGGCGATCCCAGCTTCAAGGACGAGGCGCGCAGCCTGCTGACGACCGAGACGATCGCCGCCAATGTCGCGTCGATCCGGCGCGTGTTCGAACGCTTCCTCACCTTCGGCGACGGCCCGAGCGACGCGATCATGGTCGACAATGCCGAATGGCTGGACCGGCTGGAATATATCCCCTTCCTGCGGGACATCGGCCAGCATTTCTCGGTCAACCGGATGCTCAGCTTCGATTCCGTCAAGCTCAGGCTCGATCGCGAACAGTCGCTCAGCTTCCTCGAATTCAATTACATGATCCTCCAGGCCTATGATTTCCTGGAGCTTTCGCGCCGCGTCGGCTGCCGCCTGCAGATGGGCGGGTCCGATCAGTGGGGCAATATCGTCAACGGGGTGGAGCTTGCCCGCCGCGTGGACGGCACCCAGGTCTTCGGCCTTACCACCCCGCTCCTCACCAATGCCGATGGCACCAAGATGGGCAAGACGGTGGGCGGCGCCGTGTGGCTGAACGAGGATCAGCTTTCCCATTTCGATTACTGGCAGTTCTGGCGGAATACCGACGATCGCGACGTCGCCTCCCGCCTGCGCCTGTTCACCGATCTGCCGCTCGACGAGATCGACCGGCTGGCCGCGCTCCAGGGCGCCGAGATCAACGAGGCCAAGATCGTCCTCGCCAATGCCGCGACCGCCTTGTGCCGGGGGGCCGAGGCCGCGGCGCAGGCCGCCGAAACCGCGCGCCGCACCTTCGAGGAAGGGGCCGCCGGCGATGCGCTCCCCAGCTTCGCGGTGGCGGGCGGATCGATCGCGATCGTCGATGCGCTGGTCGGGCTCGGCCTCGCCGCCTCCAAGGGCGAGGCCCGCCGCCTCATCAAGGGCGGCGGCGCGCGCGTGGATGGCGAGAAGGTGACGGACGAGGCGCTCGTCGTCTCGGTCGGGGCCGATCCGGTGCGCATCTCCTCCGGCAAGAAGCATCATGGCGTCCTGACGGCAGGCTGACGGGAAGGCGCGCTTCCCTCGCTTCGTCGCATTAACCACCTGCGTTGTCGGGTGATTAACCGCCGGGGTTCAGCTTGAAGCCTGTATTTCCGGGGCAGGTGTCATGGCTTCACAGGGACTCGCGCGTCATCTCTTCGAAGTGGAGAAACGCCGCGTCGCGCGCGACGATGTGTTCCTGCGCACCACCATCCGCCTGCCCGGATCGCAGGAAATCCCGGCGGAAATCATCAACATCTCCCGCTTCGGCTTCATGGCGCGCATGGCCGCCATCGTCGCGCAGGAAGCCAGCGTCGATATCCGCCTGCCGGACGGCAGCGAACGGCGCGCCCGCGTCGCCTGGGCGCTCGGCAATCGCATCGGCGCGGAATTCCGCCCCGCCATGGATGCGGAGGAATATCGCATCCTCTTTGAAACGCTGGATAATCCCGAAGGCTGATCCGCCTCAGCCCGATCGCAGCAGCCCCACCGCCGCATCCCGCTCGAAAAGATAAAGCGCCACCCGCGCCGCGCGGCCGCGATCGCCTTCCAGCCCGCCGTCGCGATCCACCAGCAGGCGCGCGTCCGCCGTGGCGGTATCGATAAGCTGGGAAACCTGCTCGGGATCGGCCAGCCGCATCTCCGCCTCGCCCGATTGCCGCGTGCCCAATATCTCGCCGGCACCGCGCAGCTTCAGGTCCTCCTCGGCGATGCGGAAGCCGTCATTGGTCTCGCGCATCAGGGCCAGCCGCGCGCGCGCCGTCTCGCCCGGCGTGCGGCCGCGCAACAGCAGGCAGATGGACCGCCCCTCCCCGCGCCCCACCCGGCCGCGAAGCTGGTGGAGCTGGGCCAGGCCGAACCTGTCCGCGCCCTCGATCACGATCAGCGTGGCGTTCGGCACGTCCACGCCCACCTCGATCACGGTGGTGGCCACCAGCACGCCGATGTCGCCGCGCTGGAAGGCGGCCATCACCGCATCCTTCTCCGGCCCCTTCATCCGGCCGTGCACCAGCCCCACCCGATCGCCGAAGCGCTGCCTGAGGTCCGCCGCGCGGGCCTCGGCCGCCGCCTGGTCGGATATTTCGCTCTCCTCGACCAGCGGGCAGACCCAATAGGCCTGGCCCCCGCCCGCCATGTGGCGGCCGAGCGCATCGACGATCTCGTCCAGCCGCGCGTCGGACATCACCCGCGTCTCGATCGGCTGGCGGCCGGGCGGCATCTCGTCGAGCCGGCTGACATCCATCTCGCCATAATGGCTCAGCGTCAGCGTGCGCGGGATCGGCGTGGCCGTCATCACCAGCAGATGCGGCGGCACCTCCGCCTTGGCCGCCAGCATCATCCGCTGGGCGACGCCGAAGCGATGCTGCTCGTCGATCACCGCGAGGCCGAGGCGCTTGTAGCTTACGCCCTGCTGGAAGATCGCATGCGTGCCGATCAGGATATGGATCGATCCGTCCGCCAGCCCCATCAGCACGCTTTCGCGGGCGCGGCCCTTTTCCCGCCCGGTCAGGATCGCGACATTGACGGGAAGGCCGGCGAGCTGGCGGCTCAGCGTCTCATAATGCTGCCGCGCCAATATCTCGGTCGGGGCGAGCAGCGCGCCCTGGGTTCCCGCCTCCACCGCCGCCAGCAGCGCCATCAGCGCCACCAGCGTCTTGCCGGCGCCGACATCGCCCTGCAGCAGCCGCACCATCGGCGTGGCCTGGGCCAGGTCGCCCTCTATCTCCGCGATCGTCCGCCGCTGCGCGCCGGTCGGGGCATAAGGCAGCTTCAGCGCCGCCCGCAGCCGCCCGTCGCCCACCAGCGGCAGCCCCCGGCGGCGGCGGGAGGAGGCGCGCACCAGCATCAGGGCGAGCTGGTTGGCGAAGATCTCGTCATAGGCCAGCCGTTCGCGCGCCAGCGTATCGGCGGGGTCGGCGTGGACGCGGGCCAGCGCATCGCGCCAGCCGGGCCATTGCCGCCGGGCCAGCAGCCCCGGCTCGATCCATTCGGCAAGGTCGGGCGCGCGGCTCAGCGCCTGCTCCGCCAATTGCCCCATCCGCCGGTTGGCCAGCCCTTCGGACAGGCGATAGACCGGCTCGCGCGCCGGCAGGTCCACCGGCTCGCCGGGCGCGATCACATGATCCGGGTGGATCATCTGCATCTCCTGCCCGTAAAGCTCCAGCTTGCCGGAAATGGTGCGCGGCTCGCCCAGCGGGAACAATTTGCGCGCCCAGCCCGAACTGCGCCCGAAATAGACCAGGCTGATCCGCTGGCCGGCGCGATCCTGCGCCTGGACCCGGAAGGGCGCGCGGGCGGAGCCGGTGGCGCGATAATCGGCCGGCGTCACCTCCACCACGATCACCTTGCCGGCATCCTGCGGATCGAGCAGCGGCACCGCCTTGCGATCGATCCAGGTGACGGGAAGGTGGAACAATATGTCCACCGCGCGTTCCAGGCCGAGCTTGCGCAACGGTTTCATCAGCGCGGGGCCTACGCCCTTCAACGCTTCCACTTCGGCGAACAACGGGTTGAGAATGTCGGGGCGCATAGTAGAGGACAACCCATATCCTCCAGCCGGCAGGTGCGCCAGCGCCCGCGGGCCGGATGCCCATTGCACGGAAGCCGAGTCCATGGATCGAGACACCCGCCTCAAGCGCCTGCGCTTCCGCGCCTGGCATCGCGGCACCAAGGAGGCCGATCTGCTGGTCGGCGGTTATTTCGATCAGTTGGCGGCCGGCTGGTCCGATGCCGAGATCGACTGGTTCGAAACGCTGCTGGAGGAGCAGGACGTGGATATCATGGCCTGGGCGCTCGGCAGCCAGCCGGTTCCGCCGCAATGGCAGGGGCCGATGATGGATCGGCTGCGGCAGCTGGATTATATCCCGGTGGAGAAGTGACGGCGGGATCCGGCATTCGTCATTCCCGCGAGGGCGGGAATCCATGGACGCGACGGCTCCGGGAAAATCGCAGCGTCGGCGTCGAACCTCGGCGTCAGCGGATTCCTCCCTTCGCGGGGCTGACGCGGCACGATACGGATAGACCATTTCACGCATGACCGATCTCCACCGCATCCTGAAGGCCGATCGCCCGCTTACGCTTGCCGGCGTGGCCCAGGGCTTCCTGCCCTGGCTGCTGGCCGATCTTGCCCGGGCCGCCGCCGCGCGCGGCGGGCGGACGGTGTTCATCACCCCCGATGATGCCGCGATGCGCGGGCTGACCGATGCCGCCACCTATTTCGCGCCCGAGATCGAGGTGCTGGCCTTCCCCGCCTGGGATTGCCTGCCCTATGACCGCGCCTCGCCGTCGCTGCGGGCGACGTCGCAGCGGCTGGCGACGCTCCACGCCTTGCAGCGCAAGGCCGATCGCCCGCAATTGCTGGTGACGACGGTGAACGCCGCCACCCAGCGCACCCTCACCCCCTTCCGCATCCGCCAGCTCGTCGCCCGGCTCGCCCCCGGCGAACGGATCGATCGCGATGCGCTGGCCGTGCTGCTGCAGGCCAACGGCTATGTCCGCACCGATACGGTGGCCGATGCCGGCGAATTCGCGGTGCGCGGCAGCCTGCTCGATCTTTTCCCGTCGGGCGAGGATCTGGCGCTGCGGCTCGACTTCTTCGGCGACGAGATCGAAAGCGTCCGCCGCTTCGACCCCGCCGACCAGCGCACGGTGGACCGGATCGACGGCTTCACGCTGCTGCCGGCATCCGAGGCGCTGCTGGACGAGGAGAGCATCAAGCGCTTCCGCACCCGCTATCGCGAGGCGTTCGGCGCCACGGCGACGGGCGATCCGCTCTACCAGGCGATATCGGAGGGGCGCCGGCTGGCGGGGATGGAACAT
This sequence comes from Sphingomonas sp. MM-1, assembly GCF_000347675.2. NCBI lineage: Bacteria > Pseudomonadati > Pseudomonadota > Alphaproteobacteria > Sphingomonadales > Sphingomonadaceae > Sphingomonas > Sphingomonas sp. MM-1. The sequence continues at coordinate 806,295 of NC_020561.1, forward strand.
TGGCTGCCCTTCCTGGAGGACCGGCTTTCCACCCTGTTCGATCATCTCGCCGACGATGACGTGATCGTGCGCGACGCCGGGGATGCGGGCGCCGCCGATGCCCGGTTCGAAGCGATCGCGGATTATCACGCCAACCGCGTGCGCGCCCAGTCCGCCGATCCCGGCAGCTACCGCCCGATCGCGGCCAGGGCGCTCTATCTCGACAATGAGGAATGGCAGGCGGCCATCGCCGATCGGCCGATCCACCTCGTCACCGCCTTCCACGAGCCGGAAAGCGCCGACGTGCTGGAGTTCGGCGTGGACGGCCCGCGCGACTTCGCGCCCGAACGCGCGCAGAACCTGAACGTCTACGAAGCCGTGACCGAGCATGTCGAGGCGCAGCGGCGCGGCGGCCGGCGCGTCATCCTCGCCAGCTATTCCGCCGGCGCGCGCGAACGGCTGGGCGGCCTGCTGAAGGATCACGGGCTGGATCGGCTGGCGGAGGCCGATAGCTGGCAGGATGCGCTGGGCAAGGCGGCGCAGGGCGCCACCGCGCTGATCGTCGTGCCGCTCGACCACGGCTTCACCACGCCCGACATCGCCCTCCTGACCGAGCAGGACATGCTGGGCGACCGGCTGGTGCGGCGGGCGAAGCGCAAGAAATCGGCCGACGCCTTCATGGCCGAGCTGGCGACGCTCTCGCCGGGCGACCTCGTGGTCCATTCCGATCATGGCATCGGCCGCTATGAAGGGCTGACCTCGATCCCGGTCGGCACGTCCCCGCACGATTGCGTGGCGCTCACCTATGCCGGCGGCGACAAGCTTTACGTGCCGGTCGAGAATATCGACGTCCTCTCCCGCTACGGCGCGGAGAATGAGGGCGTCCAGCTCGACAAGCTGGGCGGCGTCGCCTGGCAGGCGCGCAAGGCCCGGATGAAGGAGCGCATCCGCGAGATCGCGGGCGAGCTGATCGCCACCGCCGCCTTGCGGGCGCTGCGCCCGGCGGACGTGGCGCTTCCCGATGCCGGCGGCTACCCCGCCTTCGTCGATCGCTTCCCCTATCAGGAAACGGACGATCAGGATCGCGCGATCGGCGACGTGCTGGACGATCTCGCCAGGGGCACGCCGATGGACCGGCTGGTCTGCGGCGATGTCGGCTTCGGCAAGACGGAAGTGGCGCTGCGCGCGGCATTCGTCGCGGCCATGGCAGGGATGCAGGTGGCGGTGGTGGTGCCGACCACCCTGCTCGCCCGCCAGCACTTCACCAACTTCGTCGAGCGTTTCCAGGGCTTCCCGATCAATATCGGCCGGCTTTCCCGGCTGGTGCCGGCGGCCGAGGCCAAGCGGACCAAGGAAGGGCTGGCCGACGGATCGATCGACATCGTGGTCGGCACCCATGCGGTGATCGCGAAGAATGTGGAGTTCAAGCGCCTCGGCCTCGTCATCGTCGACGAGGAGCAGCGCTTCGGCGTCACCCACAAGGAACGGCTGAAGGCGATGAAGGCGGACGTCCACGTCCTCACCCTCACCGCCACGCCGATCCCGCGCACCCTGCAGATGGCGATGTCCGGCCTGCGCGAGCTTTCGGTGATCCAGACGCCGCCCGTCGATCGGCTGGCGGTGCGCACCTATGTGATGCCGTGGGACCCGGTGGTGCTGCGCGAGGCGCTGCTGCGCGAACATTATCGCGGCGGGCAGAGCTTCTTCGTGGTGCCGCGCATCAACGACCTGCCCGATATCGAGGATTTCCTGCGCAAGGAGGTGCCCGAGGTCCGCTATGTCGTCGCCCACGGCCAGATGAGCCCGACCGAGGTGGAAGAGCGGATGTCCGCCTTCTACGACAAGAAGTTCGAGGTGCTGGTTTCCACCACGATCGTGGAAAGCGGGCTGGACATTCCCAGCGCCAACACGCTCATCATCCACCGCGCCGACCGGTTCGGCCTCGCGCAGCTCTACCAGCTTCGGGGCCGCGTGGGCCGGGCCAAGACGCGGGCCTATGCCTATTTCACCACGCCCGCCACGCGCACCATCACCGAAACCGCGATGAAGCGCCTGCACGTGCTGTCCGATCTCGATTCGCTGGGCGCGGGCTTCCAGCTCGCCAGCCACGATCTCGACATTCGCGGCGCGGGCAATCTGCTGGGCGACGAGCAATCCGGCCATATCAAGGAGGTGGGGTTCGAACTCTACCAGTCGATGCTCGAGGACGCGATCATGGAGGCGAAGGCCGGCGGCCTCAGGGAGGCGGCGGTTTCCGCGCGCGACTTCTCGCCCCAAATCAACGTCGACGCGCCGATCCTCATCCCCGAGGAATATGTGCCCGATCTCGACCTGCGCATGGGCCTCTATCGCCGGATGAACGAGCTGGAGACCGCCAACGAGATCGAGGCCTTCGCCGCCGAGCTGATCGACCGTTTCGGCAAGCTGCCCGAACCGACGCAAAACCTGCTGACGGTGATCCAGATCAAGCTCAACTGCCGCAAGGCGCATGTCGCCAAGCTGGATGCCGGCCCGCGCGGCGCGCTCGTCACCTTCTTCAACGACAGCTTCCCCGATCCGGCCGGGCTGATCGCCTATGCCCAGCGGCTGCAGGGCACGGCCAAGCTGCGGCCGGACAACAAGCTGGTCATCACCCGCCCCTGGCCCGATGCGAAGTCGCGGCTGAACGGCGCGCTCCAGCTTTCCAGGGGCCTGGCGAAAATCCTTCGCTGAACGCGAAAACGGGCCGGCGGATCGCTCCCGCCGGCCCGTTTTCGGCTTTCACGTCATGGCCGCCCGATCCGGCAGGAATGGTTCCGGATCGGGCGGCCCCTGCCCTCAGGCAAGCTGGAAGCGGACGGCGCGGCGGCGCATCGTGCCGCCGACAAGGCCGAAGCCCGCGATCATCATCGCCCAGCTCGCGGGTTCGGGAACCGCCGGGGTTTCGACGCGATCGATGGTGTCGACCACCAGGCCCGAAAGCTTGAAGCCATCGAACTTGGCGAAATCCTTGAAGCTGGCGCCGACGAACAGCAGGTTGCCGATCTCGTTCGCCAGGTTGATGTCGCGGGTGGAGGTGCGCGATCCGCCGGCATTCTCCTCGAACGGGCCGAACACGCTGGCTACGCTCGCCCAATTGGCGAAATCCACGTCGCTGGCGAAGGAAAGATCGATATTGCCGACGCCGATCGTCGCATCGCTGTCGGACGATCCGCCAACGCTGAACGGGGTGAAGGTCGCCTTCTGCACTTCCACCGCCTGATCGAACTGGAACACCAGGAAATCGAAGGTGCCCTGATTGTCGATGGTATGGCTGGTATCGTTCTTCGCGCTCGCGCCCAGCCCCTGCGGATAGGCGCCGAGATAGGCTTCGCTGATCGAATAGCTGTTGCCCGTCTTCTTGGCGGACCAGGCGCTCACCTTGACCTGAAGCGTCTCCGCGCCGTTGGTCGCGGTGAAGGTGCGGACGTTGCCGCGCTGGCCGTTGTCCGGCGTATTGCCCGTCAGGCCGAAGGTGAATTCGGCCGCGGAAGCCATGCCGGGCGCCGCCGCCATCAGCATCGCCGCCGCGGCCAGACCCAGTTTGCGCAAAATCATATATGCCCCTTTCGCTCGTTCCGGATGCCTTCCGGAAATTCGGCGAACGGGAAGCAGGGGCCGGGCCAGTTCCGCGCAAAACACGCAAAATGCGGGCACTCGATGGTTAATACGGCTCCGCCCGGCGGAGCCGGTGTCAGTTCAGCCGACAGGACCCGCCGTCACCAATAGGGTTTCGCGTCCCAATAGGAATACATCGGCGTCTCGCTTTCGCGGATGCGGTCGGTGTCGTCGAGGTCCAGGCTCGGCGCGTCCTCGATTTCCTGCCTGGTGATGCCCGTCACATAGCCGCGCCTGACGGCATCGTAGCGCAGCCGTTCCCACGGGATCGGGTAGACATGCCCGCCAATGCCCAGCAGGCCGCCGAAATGCAGGACGGCATAGGCCACCTGCCCGGTCGTCTTGTGGATCATCACCGAATGCACGGTGCCCAGCTTTTCGCCCTTGGGCGAGTAGACGGGCGTTCCTTCGACCCGCGCGGACGATATCAGCTCGTGCGCGCGCACATCGTCGGCCACCGCCGCCATCGCCAGGTCTGTCATCATCTGGTCTGTCATGGCCAGCCTCCTTCGGAAGCCCCCCGCCCATAACAGCGGCGACTCCCTGCCGGAGCCGCCCGGTCAGGCCATCGATTATGCACCCTCGCCCGCCCGATGGCCAGCGCCGCGCACGCGACGCCGGCCGCCGGAAAGGCATTTTCCGCTATGCCGGGTCGCGGCTAAAGGGCTGATTTCAGCCGCGGAAGGCGTCGTAGGTCCATTCCCAGGCGCCAAGCTCCGGCCCGTCCTGGAAATTGAACTCCTCACGGATATCCGACACCTGCCAGTCGAGATAATCCTCCCAGCGGATCATGAAGAACGGCTTCTTCTGCTTGGCGCCGACGGCATAGCCACGGGCAAGGCCCTCCAGCAGCGTCGGCAGCACATCGGGATAATGCAGGCCGGCGCGGCTGATCGATGTCGCCGTCAGGATGGATCCATAGGCGTTCAGCTCATGCACCAGATCGCCCTGGAAATAATTGGAATTGGCGACCGTATTGGCCGCGATCAGCGCGATCTCGCCCACCGGGCTGGGATCGAGGCCCGTCACCATATGCTCGATATCGTGATTCTGGACGCGGCGCTTCACCAGGAAGTCGAAATCGTTCTTCGGCTCGTCCTTGTACATGAAGTCGATCGCCAGGCCGCTCTTGACGATGAAATCGTGGATCAGCGCGCCAAGGGTGCCGGGCGCCCGGCCTTCCACCAGCTCCGCCGTGAAGTTGGAGATGTAGCGTTCGTCCAGCCAGGCGGCGAATTCGGGGATGCGCGCCTTCTCCGCTTCGAGCGCCGCGAACACCCTGGCATAGTCCGTGACCTCGCCGAAGGCGCGGCTCAGCTCGGGGATCAGATAGGCGGCCGGCAGATCGTGGCCGTCGCGCTTGAGGCCGAACTGGGCATAGATATCGCGGAACAGCGGATTGTTGAGATATTTGGACGTGCTGATCAGCACGCTGGACTTGGCGGGCTCCGCCGCGCCCATGAGGTAGGAGGATTCTTCCTTGTTCAGCTCGATCGGCTTGTTCATCGCCCTCTCCTGATTTTTATCGTGTCAGCCCATGAAGCTCGGGTCGCGGACCTGCAGCACCGTCCAGGGGTGGCCGACGAGCGCGTCGGCGCTCGCCACGCCCGCCTTGGCCATCACGTCGGCCGCTTCCTCGGCATTGATATGCACCTTCGATCGGCCGCCATTGGCGAACATCAGCTCGATCACCAGCGCCGCCTCCCCGTCATGGGTGGAGGTGAGCTGGACGGATGCGATGCTGGGCACGGCGGTTCCCATCGATCCTGTCTCAGGCCGCGCGCGGCGGCTCCACGAAGATCACGTCCGATGGCGTCACCGCGCCGCCGCCGGGCCGGAAGGCGACGTAGAGGTTCCAGCTCTGCAGCATGCCCACCGCTTCCTCGGCCGGCGTGCCCGGCAGCTCGCGCGCGGCGATGCTGGCCCAATCGTCGCCGGGGACGGGCTGGATGAAGTTGCGGACGGGCGGGATATTGACGGTCTTGGCCATGTTTCTTGCTCCCCTCAGGCCGCCATCGGCACGATCGCGCCGGCCCGATCGCTGCTGTATCCGCCGTCGCGGCTATAGGCGCGGCGGCCGTTGACGAACACCTGCTCGATCCCCTCGGCGCGGCGGATGTAGCGGAAGCCCGGCGCCGGCAGGTCGTCGACCGCGATTTCCGGCCCGCGATCGATCGCTTCGGGATCGAAGATGACGAGATCGGCGGCATAGCCCGGCTTCACCAGGCCGCGATCCCTGATGCCCCACAGGCTGGCGACCTCATGGGTCAGCTTGTGCACCGCCTGCTCGACCGACAGGGTCTTGTGGCCGCGCACATATTGGCTGAACAGGAAGCCGGTGTCGCCATAGGTGGAGAAGTTGGTGACGTGCGCGCCGCCGTCGCCCGCGCCGATGCCGATCAGCGGCTCGGCCAGGAAATCGCCGATCTTGGCGGTGTTGTTGTGGCCCAGCGCCTCGAGGCCGTAGGAGGTCTGGAGGTCGTCCGCCAGCGCGATGTCGATGATCGCCTCGGCGATGTGGCAGCCGCGCGCCTTGGCGATGTCGCCGATGCGCTGGCCGGCCAGGTCCGCGCTGTTCGGCCCCGGCCGCTTCACGAAGGCATCGGCGAAATCGATCTGGAGGCCGATGGGCATCATGAAATTGTCCATCTCGCCCTTCAGCTTCTCGCGATGGGCGGGGTCGCGCAGCGCGGCGATCTTCTCCTCATGCGTCATCAGCGTCGTCGCCCACCAGGTCGGCAGGGTGGCGAAGGTCGACATCGGCGCCGTCAGGTCGAAGGAAAGGTCGATCGGCCGGGTCTGCATCTGCGGCACGACGCGCGCGCCATAGGCGGTCTGCAGCTTGATGCGGTCGAGCGCGATGCCGCACAGTTCCGGCGAGGCATTGCTGTCGAACAGCGGCGAGAAGGTCGTCGAGATATTATGCTTGCGCGAAAGATCGCCGAGGATGTCGATCCGGGCGCACAGCAGGTCCGCATCCCAGAATTCGGGGACGATCTGCAGGATCGCGCCATATTCGCCGAGCACGGCGCACAGCGCGTCCAGTTCCTTCGGCTCGGCCAGGCGGGCCGGCACCGGCCGGTTTTCATGATCGATATCGACCCACGATCCGCTCAGGCCCACGGCGCCCGCCTCCAGGCATTCGCGCAGGGCCTGCTGCATGTCGGCGATCTCGCCGTCGGTGGCGGCACGCTCGCGCGCGGCCTCGCCCATCACCCACAGGCGGATCAGGCTGTGGCCGACGAGCGGCGCGACGTTGATGCCCAGCTGGCCGCGGATCGCCTCGACATATTCGCCGAACGTCTCCCAGCTCCAGGTGAGGCCGGCGTCGAAGGCGTTCTTCGGCATCTCCTCGATCTTGCGGAAGGTGGCGCCCAGAAGCTCGCGATGCTCGGCGCGGAGCGGCGCGAGGCTGAGCGAGCAATTGCCCGGCACGATCGTCGTCACGCCATGCTCCAGCGCAGGCTGGGCAAAGCCGTCCCACACCAGCTGGGCGTCGTAATGGGTGTGCGGATCGATGAAGCCGGGCGACACCACCAGGCCCCTGGCGTCGATCGTCTCGACGGCATCGCCGCCGACATCGCCGACCGCGACGATGCGACCGCCGCGCACGCCCACGTCACCGTGGAAGCTGGGACCGCCGGAACCGTCGCAGATACGCGCATTCCGGATGATGAGATCGAGCGACATTGCGGCTTCCTCTGCCTTGAGACGACGAATCACCGGCGCGGTCTCGGGGCCGCGCTCGGTCGTTCCGTCGATTACGATACAGTTTGCATCTTATTTGGCAAGGGGAGTCCGCATGCCCTCCGGCAGCACCGTCAGGCGGCGGTCCACCCCCCGTCGATCGAAAGGTTGGCACCGGTGACCTGAGCCGCGCCATCGGTGCAGAGATAGACGGCCAGCGCCGCCACCTGCTCCGCCGTCACGAACTGCTTGGTCGGCTGCCCCGCCAGCAGCACATCGTTCATCACCTGCTCGCGCGTCATGTTCCGCGCCTTCATCGTATCGGGAATCTGCTTCTCGACCAGCGGCGTCCAAACATAGCCGGGGCTGATGCAATTCGCCGTCACGCCCGTTGTCGCGGCTTCCAGCGCCACCGTCTTGGTAAGGCCGGCGAGGCCATGCTTGGCGGCGACATAGGCCGCCTTGAACGGCGAGGCGACGAGCGAGTGGGCCGACGCGGTGTTGATGATCCGCCCCCATTTGCGCGCCTTCATGCCCGGCAGCGCGGCGCGGATGGTGTGGAAGGCGGAGCTGAGGTTGATCCCGATGATCGCATCCCATTTTTCCGGCGGGAATTCCTCGATCGGGGCGACATGCTGCACGCCCGCATTGTTGATGAGGATATCGACGCCGCCGAAGGTCCGGGCGGCCTCCTCCACCATCGCGACGATCTCCTCGGGCCTCGTCATGTCGGCCGCCGAATAAGCGGCCCCCGCCCCGCTCGCGGCGGCCAGCGCCTGCCGCTCCTGCTCGATCGCGCCGGCATCGCCGAAGCCGTTGATAACGACATTGGCCCCTTCGGCCGCCAGCGCCTTGGCATAAGCGAGACCGATACCCGAGGTCGATCCGGTGACGAGCGCGGTCTTGCCCTTCAGGAACATGGCGAAAACTCCGTTTTGGTTCAGCGGTTGAGAAGATCGAAGGCGGCGGTTTTCCCGTCGACGATGTTGCGGGCGACGAGCGCGGACCGGGTCATGGTCTCCGCCACGGCGGCCTCGCCGGCCGCCCAATGCTCGTTCATCGTCCGGGCCGAGAATTCATAGTCGCGCGCGCCGCCCTCCCAGGCGTTGGCGCGGTAGATGAGCTGGACGACATTGACCGAATATTCCCGCGCCATCTCCGCCAGCGCCGCCACGTCGGGATCGTCCGCCATCGCATCGGGCAGCTTGGCCAGCACCTTCCGGATGGCCTCCCTCTCGCGCCGCAGGCGGAGGCGCTCGTTCGATACCTGGCGGGTGCGGCTGGAGAATCGGATCTCCTTCTCCCGCGCGATAACGTCCATGATGGTGTGCGGAAAGGCCGATGCGGCGGGGAACAGGTCCACCTGGAAAACCAGCATGTCCGCATCCTGCGTATCGAGCACATAGCCGAGCGGCGTGTTCGATACGATGCCGCCGTCCCAATACCAGCGGCCATCTATCTCCACCGGCGGCAGGCCGGGCGGCAGCGCGCCCGATGCCATGATGTGGCGGGCGTCGATCCGCCGCGCGCGCGGCCCGCAACTGTCGAAATATTCGAAATTGCCGCTTTCGATATCGACCGCGCCGACCGACAGCCGCACCGGCCCTTCGTTCAGCAGATCCCAGTCCACCAGCGAATCGAGCGTCTGCCGAAGCGGGCTGCCGTCGTAGAAGCTGAGCGCCTGCGGCGTTCCCGGCTCGGCGAACATCGGCGGCATGACGCGCGGCGTGAAGAAACCCGGAACGCCGAAGGTGGCGACATGCGCGGCGGACCATTCGTGGATGAACTCGCGCACATTATCGTCCGGCCAGATCGGAAAGCTGGGCAGCCAGGCGCTTACGCCTTCCCAGAAGGCGCGCAGCCGCTCCACCCGCCGTTCCGGCGGATTGCCGGCGATGATCGCGGCATTGACGGCGCCGATCGAGATGCCGGCCACGCGATCCACCTCGATCCCCGCCGCCGCCAGCGCCTGATAGACACCCGCCTGATAGGAGCCCAGCGCACCGCCGCCCTGCAGCACCAGCGCCACCTCGTCCGGCAGCGGCATGGTCCCGCCCTTGGCGGCCCTGGCGGGTTCGGCATCGGCCATGGCGGCAATCTGCGCCCGATATTGCGGTGCGGCAAGGCAGAAGATTGCAACCCGCCGCATCGGCGCGCATGGTCGCCCGGCAATCTGCGGGGAGACCGACCTTGCGCCTGGACGACGAAAGCGAAAGCAGCAACATCGAAAGCCAGCGCGGCATGGGCGGCGGCGGCTTCCAGCTCGGCGGGATGGGCGGCGGCGGCGCGATGGGGCTGATCTTCAGCCTTGTGGCGAGCCGCTTCGGCATCGTCGGGATCATCGGCATCGTCGTGGTGATGATGCTGCTCGGCGGCAACCCGCTTTCCATGCTGGGTGGCGGTTCCGGCAGCGCCCCGGCCGTCCAGCCCGCCGCGACCGGCCAGGCCGCGATCCGCGACGAGACCGATCGCAAGGTCGCCAAGATATTGGGATCGACCGAGCGGGTGTGGGGCGAGCTGTTCCGCCGCGCGGGCCAGACCTATCAGGACCCGACCCTCGTCTTCTACGACCGCAACGGCATGTCGGGCTGCGGCGCCGCCCAATCCGCGATGGGGCCGTTCTATTGCCCCGCCGATCACAAGATCTACCTGGACACCACCTTCTTCGACGAGCTTGCCACCCGCTTCGGCGCGCCGGGCGATTTCGGCATGGCCTATGTGATCGCGCATGAGGTGGGCCATCATGTGCAGACGCTGACCGGCATTTCGGACAAGGTGCGCGCGGCCCAGCAGCGGGCCGGCCAGGCCGGCGCCAACGCGCTGCAGGTGAAGATGGAGCTTCAGGCCGACTGCTATGCCGGCGTGTGGGCGACGAACGACCGCAACCTGCTCGAGCCCGGCGATGTCGAGGTCGGCATGCGCGCCGCGCAGGCGATCGGCGACGATACGCTGCAGAAGGCGGCCGGCCAGCGCCCCGTGCCCGAAAGCTTCACCCACGGCACGTCGGCCCAGCGCATGGAATGGCTGCAACGCGGCCTGCAGACGGGCGATCCCGCCCAGTGCGACACCTTCGCCAGCTAGATTATCGCGCCGATCATCCCGCAAACGGGAAGAAACCGGCGGCGGTTCGGCCAGGCGAGAGAGGCATCACCCTGTAGTCGCTCATGTGCGACTCCGGGACCCATCGTGCGGCAAGCCGATGTCGGTGCAAGCGGGGGCAGGAAGGCGCCCGACCTTCCGAATATTCGGATCGCGGCCGGATCTAGAGCGCGCGCCCCGCGATACGGGCGATTTCGCGCTGGACGACGCCTTCGACCAGTTCGGGCAGCCGCGCGTCCAGCCATTCCTTCAGCATCGGGCGCAGCATCTCGCGCACGAGGCCCTCGAGCGTCTGCTCCTCGCCCGCCGGCTTGATCACGCTGGACGAAAGCGCCGCAAAGGCATGGCGGCTCGCCTCCGCCGTCGCGGTGGAAATCAGCTCGGGCTCGGTGCGGGCGCCCATATCCGTTTCAGCAGCCATCGCCGCCTCTCCCGTCGATATGCTCTTTCCCGTCGCCGGCGCGGCGGCGGCGTCCTTCGCGGCCGCGGCCGGCACCACATCGGCAGCCGGATCGACGGCAGCGTTTCCGGCTTCGGCGGGCACGGCCTCCACCGCGACTTCCTCGGTCAGTTCCAGAACCTCGTCCGCCGGGCGTTTCGCCTGGCGCCCCTTGATCGCGCGAATCATCGAAGCCGGAATCGGCACCTCCGCATCGGCCTGCGTCGCCTGGCCACGGCCGCCGCGCGTGCGCGGGGCGTTCATGGCCGCCGCGCTGTCATCGGCGATGATGCGCTTGATGGAAGCCAGTATCTCCTCCATCGACGGGTCGTTGCGGATATCAGCCATCCGCTTTTTATTGCCTAGTTCGACGGCGGAGTCACGGGGGCTTGGGCCGCCGGATCCATCGCCGGATCGACGGTCCGTGTCGCCTGGGCGACGGGTTTCGGATCGTTCGACCAATCCCAGGCCTTGTTCCGGACGCGGTTGTAATTTGTGACCGGATCGTAGAGCGGACCGCCATCGAGGTTCAGGTCGCGCATCTCGGCCCGGCCCATGGCGTTGAGCAGCGCGAAGCCCGCGACATAGGCGTCGCGCCGGGCGGTGACGAGCAGCACCTCGCTGTTGAGCAGTTCCTGCTCGGCATTCAGCACATCGAGCACGTTGCGCGTGCCGACCGTGTTTTCCGCCCGGGTGCCCTCCAGCGCCAGCCGGTTGGCGGCCACCGCCTGTTCGGCCGAACCGATCGTCTCGATCGCGGCCTGATAGCTGGCGAAGGCGGATCGCGTATCGGCGATCACCAGCCGCTCCACCTCGATCACGCGCTCCAGCGCCTGGCTTTCCTGCGCCTGCGCCTGGCGGACGCGCGCGCCCACGCCGCCGCCCTGGTAAAGCGGCATGCGCGCCCGCACGCCGACGAAGCTGTCCGTCCAGGCATCCTTGGGATTGAGCCCGGCGGCGGAGCCCGTCGCCTTGTCCAGCGTGCCGAGATAATCGGTGTAGCTGACGCCGGACACGGCATCCAATGTCGGCATGCGGCCGGCCCTGGCGGTGCGGACGTCATAGCCGGCGGCCTTGGCGCTTTCCTCGCTCGCCTGCAGATTGGCGTTGTTTTCAAGCGCCACCCGCACCGAATCGTCCGGCGTCTTGGGCAGTTCCGGCAGCGGCGGCGGCGGCTCGAGCGTGCCGGGGAACACGCCGACGAGGCGGCGGTAATTTTCGCGGCTGGCGGTCAGCTGCCCTTCGGCGACCGTCAGCCGGCTGCGCGCGTCCGACAGGCGCGCCTCGGACTGGGCGACGTCCGTGCGGGTGAGGTCGCCCACCTCGAAGCGATCGCGGCTCGCCTGCAAATTGGTTTCGAGCACGCGGACCTGGTTGCGGTTCAGCTCGACGATCGAGGTGTCGCGGATCACGTCCATATAAGCGGCGACCGCCTCGCTGAAGATCGCCCCTTCCGTCGCCAGCAGGTCCGCCCGGCCGGCGAGGACGCGCGCGTCGGCCGACCGGATCGAATTCTTCACCCGCCCGCCCGCATAGAGCGAATAGCTGGCGGATGCGCCCGCCGTCACCGAACGGCCATTATCGCGAAACGCGCTCAGGCCGCGATAATTCTGGGTGAAATCGGCACTGCCGGCCACCTGCGGGCGCGCGTCCGCCTTGGCGATCGGCACGCCTTCGTCCAGCGCGCGCTGCTGGGCGCGCGCGCCGGTCATCGTCGGGTTGGTCCGATAGGTCTGGATCAGGGCGTCGCGCAGCGTATCCGCCGAAGCCGCATTCGCAACCATGGTCCCGGCGAGCGCCGCACCGCACATCAACCAGAAACGCATGAGCAACCGATCCCCCCAATCCGCTTATGTCAGAATTTGAAAACAGCCGGCTTCGCAAAGCCCGGCAAGGGCGCCGCCTCGGCATCCGCAAAGGCCACGAGGCCGAAGGCGCCACCCACCTTGCGGCCGACCGAAAGGCGGCTGACGCCGCGTTCCACGACGGCGGCGGCCAACCGGCCTTCCTCGCCAAGCTGATCGACCAGCGCCTGTGGCAGCGTCTCGATCGCGCCGTCCACCAGGATCAGGTCATAAGGCGCGCCCTGCGCCCATCCGGCCGCCAGCGGCCCCTGCACCAGCTCGACATTCGCGGGCAGGCCGGCGGAGCGGGCAGCCGTCACCAGCGCCACATCCTCCTCCAGGGCCACGACATGCGCCACGAGGCCGGACAGCAGCGCCGCGACATAGCCGGTGGCCGATCCGACGATCAGCGCGCGATCGGTGGCGCGCGGCTGGGCCTCGGTCAGCAGCCGCCCGGTCGCCATCGGCGAATTCAGCGAACGCCCGCCGCCCAGCGGCACCAGCGTATCGACATAGGCGACCTCGGCCCGATTTGCGGGAACGAACGCCTCCCGCGGAACGGCGCGCATCGCGTCGACCACGCGCACGTCGTTGACGGCGGTGGTGCGGAGCTGGTTCGAAACCATCGCTTCGCGCATCGATTCAAAATTCTGCTCGGTCACTTCTGCCTCGTCGCACAACTGTCTTACGCATGCAATACACTAAAGACGACAAGCGCTTCTAGCCTGCCCCTTTTGTGTCGCCAAGCGGCTTACGGCCCATGTTCGGCAGACATGCAACCATCTTCGACAAAAATTTTCCACCCGGAAGGCGCGAGGACGGGCGATCGGCGGCGGGGCGACGGGCTGGACAGGCCAGCGCCAGCCTTTATGGCCGTCAGGCATGTTCGCGAGCGCCGCCGATTTCTCCGCCGCCCTTTCCGCCTTGCCGCTTCCCGATTCCGGCGCGCGATCCGCCGCCGCCGCGCGGCAGGCGCAGCTTACCAAACCGCCGGGCTCGCTGGGTCGGCTGGAAGATCTGGCGATCCTGATCGCCGGCTGGCAGGGGCGCGAGCGGCCGGAGATAGCGCGCGCGCGCGTCGCGGTCTTCGCGGGCAACCATGGGGTTGCGGCGCGCGGGGTGAGCGCGTTTCCGGCGTCCGTCACCGCGCAGATGGTGGAGAATTTCGCGCGCGGCGGGGCGGCGATCAACGCCTTGTCCGCCGCGGCCGCCGCCGAGCTCGTCGTGGTGCCGATCGATCTCGACCGGCCGACCGCCGATTTCACCATGGCGGCGGCGATGACGGAGGCGGAATGCCTCGCCGCGCTGAATGCCGGCGCGGCCGTGGTGGAGGACGGGATCGACCTGCTGGCGGTGGGGGAGATGGGCATCGCCAACTCCACCGCCGCCGCCGCGCTCTGCGCCGCCAGCTTCGGCGGCGAGGCCGTGGATTGGGCCGGACCCGGCACCGGCGTCGACGCGGCCGGCCTTGCCCGGAAGGCCGCCGTGATCGATGCGGCGCTGGCGTTCCATCGCGGCGCCCCCGCCTCTCCGTTCGAGACGCTGCGCCGGCTGGGTGGACGGGAACTGTCCGCGATCGCGGGCGCGGTGGTGGCCGCGCGGCTGGCGCGGGTGCCGGTGGTGATGGACGGCTTCATCGCCACCGCCGCCATCGCGCCCATCGCCGCGAGCCAGCCGGCCATCGTCGATCATGTCATCGCCGGGCATGTTTCGGCTGAGCCCGGCCACCGGCGCCTGCTCGACCGGATCGGCCTCTCTCCCCTCCTCTCGCTCGACATGCGGCTGGGGGAAGGCAGCGGCGCGGCGGTGGCGATCAACATCATCCGCTCCGCGCTTGCCGCCCATGGCGGAATGGCGACCTTCGCCGAAGCCGGGATCGGCGGCGGGTGACGGGCTTCCTGCTCCATCTGCTGCGCCACGGCGCGCCGGCCCTGCCCGGCCGGCTGCTGGGCCGCACCGACTGCGCGGCGACGCCCGAAGGCATCGCCGCCTGCCGGGAACAGGTGGAGGGGCTGCCGTTCGACCGGCTGGTCAGTTCCGATCTGGTCCGGTGCCGCGATACGGCGATGGCGATCGATCGCGGCGCGATCGTCGATCCGCGCTGGCGGGAACTGGATTTTGGGGATTGGGATGGCCTGACCACCGCGGAGATCGATCCCGCGGCGATGGCGGCATTCTGGGCGGACCCCGATCGCGATCCGCCGCCGGGGGGCGAAAGCTGGTCGGCACTGGTGGCGCGCGTGGCGGCAGCGATCGGGGCGCTCGATCCCGTCGACACGCTGGTCGTCACCCATGGCGGGGCGATGCGGGCTGCGGTTTCCTGTTTGTGCGGGTTCGACCAGCGGCAGACATGGGCGCTGGACCTTCCTTACGCGGCGCTGCTTTCGATCCGCATATGGCCGGGCGAGCGGCCGCAGGGCCAGATCGTGGGGCTTTGCTGATGTTGCGCGGGCCGATCATCGCCATCCAGTTCCTGACGCGCATCCCGACGCCGCAGGTCCGGGATTTCGACCCTGCCGAGATGGCGGCCGCGATCCGCTGGTTTCCCGCCGTGGGCCTGCTGGTGGGCGCGATCGTGGTGGGCGCCTGGTGGCTGGGGGCACGGATCGACCCCTGGGCCGCCGGCCTCGCCGGCCTCGTCGCCTGGGTGCTGGTGACGGGCGCGCTCCACCTCGACGGGCTGGGCGACCTTGCCGACGCGCTGGGCGCGAGCCACCGCGATCCCGAACGGCTGCTGGCGGTGATGAAGGACCCGCATGTCGGCAGCTTCGGCGCGATCGCGCTGATCCTGCAATGCGCGGCGAAGCTGGTGCTGCTGGCATTGCTCGCCAGCCGGATCGGGCCGTGGCCGCTGCTGCTGGTGCCGGCGCTGGCGCGGATCGGCCCGCTCGCCTGGACCCGCTGGCTGCCCCCGCTGGGCAGCGGCCTGGCCGAGCGATTCGCCTGGGCGGTGCGCCCGGCGGACATCCTGATCTGGTCGATCGCGGCGCTGGCCGCCTTCGCCCTGTTCCCGCCGCTGGCGATGGCGCTGCCGCTGGTGGCCGGCTGGGGCCTGTGGCTGCGCTGGCGGCTGGGCGGCGCCAGCGGCGACTGCCACGGCGCGGGGATAGAGCTGGTCGAAACCGGTTTGCTCGCCGCCCTGCTGGTGGCGGCGGGATGAGGCGGCGCGAGGTCGGGCGCCGATCCCGATACCCTTCTCCAACCTCGTTACCCCTCAACCTCGTCATTCCCGCGCAGGCGGGAATCCATTGTGTCGGGAGCTATCGGCTCAATCGGGCCAGCCGCATCCATGGATTAGCTACGCTGGCCTAGGGCTCCCGCCTGCGCGGGAATGACGAGAGATTGAAGGATAAGGACGACAGGGAGCCAGCACCCGGCCGGCTCCCTGCCCGCCTCGTCAGATGTGGATCGGCAGCCCCTGCACCGCCATCGCCGCTTCCTTGAGCGCCTCGGGGTGGGTCGGGTGCGCGTGGCAGGTGTAGGCGATATCTTCGGACGTGGCGCCGAATTCCATCGCCTGCGCCGCCTGCGCGATCATCGTGCCGGCGACCGACGCGACGATCCACACGCCGAGCACGCGATCGCTCTTGGCGTCCGCGATCACCTTCACGAAGCCGGCCGTGTCGTCGATCGTCTTGGCGCGGCTGTTGGCGAGCATCGGGAACTTGCCGACCTTCACCTCGCCGCGTTCCTTCGCCTGTTCCTCGGTGAGGCCGACGCCGGCGATTTCCGGGCTGGTGTAGACGACCGAGGGAATCACGTCATGGTTCACGATGCCGGTGAGGCCCGCGATATTCTCGGCCACGGCAATGCCTTCATCCTCGGCCTTGTGCGCGAGCATCGGGCCGGGGACGACATCGCCGATCGCCCAGATGCCGGGAACGGCGGTGGCGAAATCATGGTCGATATCGATCTGGCCGCGCTGGTTGACGGCAAGCCCCGCCTTGTCGAGCGCCAGCCCATCGGTGTTGGGACGGCGGCCGATGGCGACCAGGACGACGTCCGCCTCGATCGTCTGCGCTTCGCCGCCCGCGGCGGGCTCCACCGTCAGCACGGCGCCGTCGCCCTTGCGCTCGACCTTGGTGACCTTGGTCGAGGTCTTGATGTCGAAGCCCTGCTTCTTGAACAGCTTGGCGGCTTCCTTGCGGACTTCGCCATCCATGCCCGGCAGGATCTGGTCGAGATATTCGACGACGGTGACCTGCGCGCCGAGGCGGCGCCACACCGATCCCAGTTCCAGGCCGATCACGCCGCCGCCGATGACGACCATGTGGCCCGGCACCTTGGCCAGTTCCAGCGCGCCGGTGGAATCGACGATCACCTCGTTATCGACCGTGACGCCCGGCAGCGGGGTGACGGACGAGCCGGTGGCGATGACGATGTTCTTCGCCCGGTAGGTCTTGCCGGCGACTTCCACCGTATCCTTGCCGGTGAAGGCGGCGCGGCCCTTCAGCCATTCCACCTTGTTCTTCTTGAACAGGAATTCGATGCCGCCGGTCAGGCCCTTCACGGCCTTCAGCCGCTGGCCGTGCATGGCATCGAGATCGAGGCTGGCGCCGTCGATCTTCACGCCGAACTTGGCGAGCGCGCCCGAATGGGCTTCCTCATAGAGGTGCGAGGAGTGGAGCAGCGCCTTGGAGGGGATGCAGCCGACGTTGAGGCAGGTGCCGCCCAGCGTTTCGCGGCTTTCCGCGCAGGCCGTCTTCAGGCCGAGCTGCGCGGCGCGGATCGCGGCGACATAGCCGCCCGGGCCGGAACCGATGACGAGAACGTCGAAATCATAATCGGACATTCGTTTTCTCCTCGTCACCCCCGCCGGAGCGGGGGTCCATATAGCCCAGAAAGGTGGCGATATGGATTCCCGCCTGCGCGGGAATGACGGTCAAAGGGGCAAGGATCAGAGGTCGATGAGGAGGCGGGTCGGATCCTCGATCGCTTCCTTGATGCGGACGAGGAAGGTGACCGCTTCGCGACCGTCGATCAGGCGGTGATCGTAGCTGAGCGCCAGATACATCATCGGGCGCGCGACGATCTGGCCGTCGCGGACGACCGGGCGTTCCTCGATGCGGTGCAGGCCCAGCACCGCCGACTGCGGCGGGTTGATGATCGGGCTGGACAGGAGCGATCCGAACACGCCGCCGTTGGAGATGGTGAAGGTGCCGCCCTTCATCTCCTCCATCTTCAGCGTGCCGTCCTTGGCGCGCCGGCCGAAATCGGCGATCGTCTTCTCGATGCCGGCGAAGCTCAGCTTGTCGGCATCGCGCACCACCGGCACGACCAGGCCCTGCGGGGCCGAGACCGCGACCGAGATATCGACATAATCGCGATAGACGATCTCATCGCCCTCGATCGAGGCGTTGACCGCCGGCACGTCGCGCGCCGCCAGCACCGCCGCCTTGGCGAAGAAGCTCATGAAGCCGAGGCGGATGCCGTGCTTCTTCTCGAACAGGTCCTTGTAGCGGTTGCGCGCATCGATAACGGCCGTCATGTCGACGTCGTTATAGGTGGTGAGCATCGCGGCGGTGTTCTGCGCGTCCTTGAGGCGGGCGGCGACCGTCTTGCGCAGGCGCGTCATGCGCACGCGCTCTTCCTTGCGCTCGCCGGAAACGGCGAAGCTGGCGGCCGGGGCCGAGACGGCGGGCGCGGGCGCCGCAGCGGCGGGCGCCGCCGCCGGCTTCTGCGTCTTGGCGGCGAGAAGCACGTCGTCCTTCGTCAGGCGGCCGTCCTTGCCGGTGCCCTTGATCTTCGAAGGATCGAGCCCGTATTCGAGCACCACGCGGCGAACGGCGGGCGACAGCGTCTTGGGATCGCCGTCATCCTCCTCGACCGGCGCGGAGGCCGGCTCCGCCGGGGCGGCGGCCTCGGCCTGGCCTACGGCGTTGCGATCGGCCACGGCCGGGGTGGCCGCGGTCGAGGCGGCGGCGCCTTCGTTGATGATCGCGATCACGGCATCGACGAGGACGGTATCGCCCTCGGCCACCACCTGCTCGCCCATCACGCCATCGACCGGCGAATTGACTTCCACCGCAACCTTATCGGTTTCGAGGCTGGCGATCGGCTCATCGGCCTTCACCGCCTCGCCCGGCGCCTTCAGCCACTGGCCGAGCGTCGCTTCGGTGATGGATTCGCCCAGCGTGGGCACCTTGACTTCGGTCGCCATGTCTCAGTTTGCCTTCACTTCATGGCCAAGCGCTTCCGCAACGAGCGCCGCCTGCTGTTCCACATGCTTGCGTGCGAGGCCGGTGGCCGTCGCCGCGGATGCCTTGCGGCCCGCGTAGATCGCGCGGGCCGGGCCGACGCCCGCTTCCTTCAGACACTCCTCCAGGATCGGTTCGACGAAGAACCATGCCCCGTTATTCTTGGGTTCTTCCTGGGCCCACACCACCGTTTCGAGATTGGGCATCCGCGCCAGCCGCTTGACGAGCGCCTCGGCCGGGAACGGATAGATCTGCTCGATCCGGATGATCGTGGTGTTCTTGTCGCCCGCGGCGTCGCGCGCCTCGGCGAGGTCGTAGAAGACCTTGCCCGAGCAGAGCACGACGCGCTTCACATCCTGGTCCGCCGGTGCGTTCGGATCGGAAAGGATGCGCTTGAAGTGGCTGTCGCCCATGAACTCGTCGATCGTCGACACCGCCGCCTTGTGGCGGAGCAGCGACTTCGGCGTCATGATGATCAGCGGCTTGCGGAAATTGCGGTGCATCTGCCGGCGCAGCACGTGGAAGTAATTGGCCGGCGTCGTGATGTTGCACACCTGCATATTATCTTCCGCGCAAAGCTGCAGATAGCGTTCCAGGCGGGCGGAGCTGTGCTCCGGCCCCTGCCCTTCATAGCCGTGCGGCAGCAGCATGACGAGGCCGTTGGCGCGCAGCCACTTCGCCTCGCCCGCGGCGATGAACTGGTCGATCATCACCTGCGCGCCATTGGCGAAATCGCCGAACTGCGCTTCCCACAGCACCAGCGTGTTGGGCGCGGTGGAGGCATAGCCATATTCGAAGCCGAGCACGCCGAACTCGCTCAGCGGGCTGTCCAGCACCTGGAAGCGGCGGTCGAGCGTGGAGAGCGGGACATATTTGTGCCCGTCCTTCTGGTCCGTCCAGGCCGCATGGCGCTGGCTGAAGGTGCCGCGGCCCGAATCCTGGCCCGACAGGCGGACCGGATAGCCTTCTACCAGCAGCGAACCGAAGGCCAGCGCCTCGCCGGTCGCCCAGTCGAAGCCTTCACCCGTCTCGAACATCGCCTTCTTGGCATCGAGGATGCGGTTCAACGTCTTGTGGATGTTGAAGCCTTCCGGGACGGTCGTCAGCACGCCGGCCACGCGGTCCAGTGTCTCGCGGCTGATGCCGGTATTGGCGGCGCGGCGCTCGGTGATCGCCTCGCGCGGGGCGGCGAAGCCGCTCCAGTCGCCCTCGAACCAGTCCGCCTTGTTGACGCGGAAGCCCTTGGCGGCATCGAACTCGCCCTCGAGCATCTTGACGAATTCCTCGACCTGGCTGTCGAGCCAGGCCTGATCGATCACGCCTTCCGCCTTCAGCCGGGCGGCGTAGAGCTCGGACACCGGCGGATGCTTGCGGATCGCATCATACATCAACGGCTGGGTGAAGCCGGGCTCGTCGCTCTCATTGTGGCCGAAGCGGCGATAGCACCACATGTCGATCACCACGTCGCGCTTGAAGGCGACGCGGAATTCCGTGGCCAGCTTGCAGGCGAAGGTGACGGCTTCGGGATCGTCGCCGTTCACATGGATGATCGGCGCCTGCACCATCTTCGCGATATCCGACGGATAGGGCGAGGAGCGCGCGAATTGCGGGCTGGTGGTGAAGCCGACCTGGTTGTTGATGACGAAATGGATCGTGCCGCCGGTATTATAGCCGGCGAGGCCCGAAAAGCCGAAGCATTCCATGATGATGCCCTGGCCCGCAAAGGCAGCGTCGCCATGGAGCAGGATCGGCACCACCTTGCCGCGCTCGAGATCGTCGAGCTTGGTCTGCTTGGCGCGCGCCTTGCCCAGCACCACGGGATCGACCGCCTCGAGGTGCGAGGGGTTGGGCGCGAGGCTCAGGTGGACGAGATTGCCGTCGAACTCGCGGTCGGTGGAGGTGCCGAGGTGATATTTCACGTCGCCCGATCCGCCGACATCCTCCGGATTAGCGGAACCGCCGGCGAATTCGCTGAAGATGGCGCGATAGGGCTTTTCCATCACGTTCGCGAGAACGTTCAGGCGGCCGCGATGGGCCATGCCGATCACCACCTCGCGCACGCCGCCGGCGCCGCTATATTTGATGACGCTTTCCAGCGCCGGCACCATGGATTCGCCGCCGTCGAGGCCGAAGCGCTTGGTGCCGACATATTTGCGGCCCAGGAACTTCTCCCACTGCTCGGCGTGGATCACCTTGGAAAGGATGGCCTTCTTGCCCAGCTCGGTGAACTGGATCTCCTTGTCGCGGCCTTCCATCCGCTCCTGCAGGAAGCGGCGCTCCTCGATGTCGGAGATGTGCATATATTCGAGGCCGACATGGCCGCAATAATTGCGCTGGAGGATCGCCACGACCTCGCGGATCGTGCCGCGCTCCAGCCCCAGCGTGCCGCCGAGGTAGATCGGACGATCGAGGTCCGCGCCGAAGAAGCCGTGGAATTCCGGCGTCAGATCGGCGGGCAGATCGCGCTTGGAAAGGCCCAGCGGATCGAGATCGGCGCCCAGATGGCCGCGCACCCGATAGGAGCGGATCAGCATCACCGCGCGGATCGAGTCGGAGGCGGCGGCAACGATATCCTCGGACGAGATGGACGGCTTGGCCGGGGCGGATGCGGCCGGAACGGGGGCGCCGCCCTTGGCGGGCTTGGGCGGCAGGGCCGACTGGGTGGGGTCGAGGCCGGCGGTCAGCGCATCGGTATCGGTGGGGGGCCAGTTCGATCGCGCCCAGGAGGGGGAAGAAACCGTCGCCGCCAAGCCTTCGAAATATGTCCGCCAGCTCGGTTCGACCGATGCCGGATCGGCCTCGAAGCGCCGGTACAGCGCCTCCACGAAGGAAGGACTAACTCCCTCCAACTCGTCGAAACCCAGACCCTCGATACCCATTTTGCCGTCCTTGCGCGGATGCCGCGCCTTGGTTTGCACGCACCGGCGCCGAACGCACCGGCCAGTGGCTTTTACACGATGCCGGCAGCGGATGCGCCGACTTGTTCACAGTATTTAGGACGGAAAGCAGTCCCGCCAAACCGCTTCCCGCCCCACTTTATTGTCCAGCACCTTTCGCCTCCCTTTCCCACGGGGAGGCGGAAGATCGCCCGCTTCAGCCCTTCAGGACCTCCACCAGCGTCGTGCCCAGCTCCGACGGGCTGGCCGCGACGCGGATGCCCGCCGCTTCCATCGCCGCGATCTTGTCCTCGGCGCCGCCTTGGCCGCCGGAGACGATCGCGCCGGCATGGCCCATGCGGCGGCCCGGAGGCGCCGTGCGGCCGGCGATGAAGCCGACCATCGGCTTCTTGCGGCCCTTCTTAGCCTCATCCCGCAGGAATTGCGCGGCTTCTTCCTCGGCCGAACCGCCAATTTCCCCGATCATGATGATCGATTTCGTCGCTTCATCGGCCAGGAACAGCTCGAGCACGTCGATGAAGTTGGTGCCGTTCACCGGATCGCCGCCGATACCGACAGCGGTGGTCTGGCCGAGACCGGCGTTGGAGGTCTGGAACACGGCTTCATAGGTAAGCGTGCCGGAGCGCGAGACAACACCCACCGAACCCTGGCGGAAGATCGAGCCGGGCATGATGCCGATCTTGCATTCGTTCGGGGTGAGAACGCCGGGGCAGTTCGGGCCGATCAGGCGCGACTTGGAACCCTGGAGCGCACGCTTCACGCGCACCATGTCCAGCACCGGAATGCCCTCGGTGATGCAGACGATCAGCGGCACTTCCGCGTCGATCGCCTCCAGGATCGAATCCGCGGCGAAGGGCGGCGGAACGTAGATCACGCTGGCATCGGCGCCGGTGGCGGCGACGGCTTCGTGAACCGTGTCATAATTGGGCAGGCCGAGATGGGTGGTGCCGCCCTTGCCGGGGGTGACGCCCGCCACCATCTGCGTGCCATAGGCCAGCGCCTGTTCCGTATGGAAGCTGCCGGTGTTGCCGGTCATCCCCTGGGTGATGACCTTGGTGTTCTTGTTGACGAGAATCGACATCGGTTTTGTTCGCCCTTTGCTGGGGAAGCGGAAAGATTAAGCGAGGCTCGGATCGATGCCCTTGCAGGCGACCAGCAGTTCCTTGACCGCATCGACGGAGACCTGGAGGTTGGCCTTCGCCTCGTCATCGAGCTTGATCTCGACGATCTGCTCGACGCCGCCGGCGCCGATCACCACCGGCACGCCGACATAGAGGCCGTCCACGCCGTACTTGCCTTCGACATAGGCGGCACAGGGCAGCAGGCGCTTCTGATCGTTCAGATAGGCTTCGGCCATCGCGATGCCGCTGGTGGCCGGCGCATAATAAGCCGATCCGGTCTTGAGCAGGCCGACGATCTCGCCGCCGCCCGAGCGGGTGCGCTGCACGATCGCGTCGATGCGCTCCTTGGTGGAACGGCCCTGCTCGATCAGGTCGGGGATCGGGATGCCCGCGACGGTGGAATATTCGACCACCGGCACCATGGTGTCGCCATGGCCGCCGAGCACGAAGCTGTTCACGTCGCGGACGGAGACCTGGAATTCCTCGGCAAGGAAGTGGCTGAAGCGCGCCGAATCGAGCACGCCGGCCATGCCGACCACCTTGTTGTGCGGCAGGCCGGAGAATTCGCGCAGCGCCCACACCATCGCGTCGAGCGGGTTGGTGATGCAGATCACGAACGCATCCGGCGCATTGGCCTTGATGCCCTCGCCCACGGCCTTCATGACCTTGAGGTTGATGCCCAGCAGGTCATCGCGGCTCATGCCCGGCTTGCGGGCGACGCCGGCGGTGACGATGATGACATCCGCGCCCGCGATATCGGCATAGTCGTTCGTGCCGGTGATCTTCGCGTCGAAACCCTCGATGGGACCGCACTGGCTGAGATCGAGCGCCTTGCCCTGGGGAACGCCCTCGACGACGTCGAACAGGACGATGTCGCCCAGTTCCTTGATCGCCGCGAGATGAGCGAGCGTGCCGCCGATATTGCCTGCGCCGATAAGCGCGATCTTCTTCCTGGACATGCGCGTGCCTTCAAGGGTTCGAGTTGGCTTAGGAAGGCGGCCGCGGCGAGCGTCCGCCCGTGAAACGGCGTCCGCTTAGACCCATGGGACGCACGGGGCAACCGCCCGCGGCGCCATTCGGGACAGTTTTTGTTGCGGCTGCTGCCATCACCGCTTTCCATTGATGTCGTCCGGCCCGATCCGGGACCATATTAGGGCAACAGGAAACGATGGCTCACCGATCGTTTCCATACTTCGCATCGAGGCGACGCTTCACCCGCCATTGAGGACAAGAAATGTCCTTGCCCGGCTGGGCCGCCATGTCCCGCCTTTCCCTTCAGGTGGCGGGAAAGGATGGCAGGGGCGCCTCAGGCGTCGATCGCTTCCTCGTCGAACTGGGCGGCATTGGCCTGGATGAAGGCGAAGCGGTGCTCGGGATTCTTGCCCATCAGCCGGTCGACCAGATCGCGCACGCTCTGCCGCTCTTCATATTCCTGCGGCAGGACGACGCGGATCAGGCTGCGCTTCGCCGGGTCCATCGTCGTTTCGCGAAGCTGCTGGGGGTTCATCTCGCCCAGGCCCTTGAAGCGGCTGACCTCGACCTTCTTGCCCTTGAACTCGGTCGCCTCCAGCTCGGCGCGGTGCGCATCGTCGCGGGCGTAGGCGCTCTTGGCGCCGGCCACGATCCGGTAGAGCGGGGGCTGGGCGAGATAGAGATGCCCGCGCCGCACGACTTCCGGCATTTCCTGGAAGAAGAAGGTCATCAGCAGCGTGGCGATATGGGCGCCGTCGACGTCGGCGTCGCTCATCACGACGATGCGCTCGTAGCGCAGCAGATCGGGATTGCACTTGTCGCGCACGCCGCAGCCCAGCGCCTGGATGAGATCGGCGATTTCCTGATTGGCGAGGATCTTGGCGGACGAGGCCGAGGCCACGTTCAATATCTTGCCCCGGATCGGCAGGATCGCCTGCGTCTTGCGATCGCGCGCCTGCTTGGCCGATCCGCCGGCCGAATCGCCTTCGACGATGAACAATTCGGTGCCGGCGGGATCGTCGTTCGCGCAATCGGTGAGCTTGCCCGGCAGGCGCAGCTTGCGCCCGGCCGTCGCCGTCTTGCGCTTGACCTCGCGTTCGGCCTTGCGGCGCAGGCGTTCGTCCATCCGATCCAGCACGAAGGCGAGCAGCGCCTTGCCGCGTTCCATATTGTCCGCGAGGAAATGATCGAAATGGTCGCGGATCGCCTTCTCCACGAGGCCGGCGGCCTCGGGGCTGGTCAGCCGGTCCTTCGTCTGGCTCTGGAACTGCGGATCGCGGATGAAGACGGAGAGCATCAGCTCCGATCCGGTCATCACGTCGTCCGCCGTCAGGTCCTTCGCCTTCTTCTGGCCGACCAGTTCGGCGAAGGCGCGCATCCCCTTCACCAGCCCGGCGCGCAGGCCGTTTTCATGGGTGCCGCCATCGGGCGTGGGAATGGTGTTGCAATAATAGGAATAGCTGCCTTCGGACCAGAGCGGCCAGGCGACCGCCCATTCCACCGATCCTTGCGCGTTCGGGAAATCCTGCTTGCCCGAAAAGAAATTCGCGGTCGCGCACTCGCGGCCGGCAATCTGTTCCTGCAAGTGATCGGCCAGCCCGCCGGGGAACTGGAAGACGGCCTCGGCCGGCGTATCGTCCCCGATCAGCGAGGGATCGCAGCGCCAGCGTATCTCGACCCCGGCATAGAGATAGGCCTTGGACCGGGCGAGCCGATAGAGCCGGCCGGGCCGGAAATGGGCGGCCGGGCCGAATATCTCCGGGTCCGGCGTGAAGGACACGCTGGTGCCGCGCCGGTTGGGGGCGGCGCCCACGGTTTCCAGCTTCGAGGTCGGATGCCCCTTGGAGAAGGTCTGGCGGAAAAGCTCCCGATTGCGGGCGACCTCGATCACCGTATCCACCGACAGCGCGTTGACGACGCTGACGCCCACGCCGTGCAGGCCGCCCGAGGTGGCATAGGCCTTGTCGCTGAACTTGCCGCCGGAATGGAGCGTGGTGAGGATCACCTCCAGCGCCGACTTGCCCGGGAATTTCGGATGCGGATCGACCGGGATGCCCCGGCCGTTATCGGCGATGGTGATGCGGTTGCCGGCCGCCAGCGTCACCTCGATCCGCGTCGCATGGCCGGCGACGGCCTCGTCCATCGCATTGTCCAGCACCTCGGCGGCGAGGTGATGGAAGGCGCGCTCGTCCGTGCCGCCGATATACATGCCGGGGCGGCGGCGAACCGGCTCCAGCCCTTCCAGCACCTCGATCGCCGAGGCATCGTAATTTCCGGAGCTGGTGGAGGGAGTGGAAGCGAAGAGATCGTCAGCCATGGCGGAACGTATAGGGGGTGGATTCGCCGGCCGCCAGCCCCCCGCGCATGGCGGGGAGCGACACCACCCCCTTATGCCTCACTTCTTCCCCAGCGCCGTCAGGGCCGCCGTCACCATCGCTTCGGTTGCGGTGGAGATGGTGATGTCGGGATCGGGCGCCCAGAAGGGGCTGTGGATCGAGGGGAGCTTGGTTACGTCGCCGCCGGCCTTGTCCCAGCTCGCCTTCGATACGCCGCCCACCCAGAAGAGCAGCGACTGGATATTATCCTTGTCCGCCAGGTAGAACTGGCTGAAATCCTCGCCCCCCATCTGCGCGCGGAGCAGGCGGACGCGATCCTTGCCGAAACGATCGGCGAAGGCGGTGGTGATGGTGTTGGTGAGCGGCTGGGTGTTGAAGGTGGCGGGCGTGATGCCGTCCTTCAGCGCCATCACCGGCATGCGATCCTCCGGCATGCCGGCGGCGATCGCCTCGCCTTTGGCGATGCGGATGATGCCGTCCAGCAGGGTCTTGCGCACTTCCGGCGTGTAGCTGCGGACCGTGAGCTGCAGCTTCACCTCATCCGGGATGATGTTGTGCTTGGTGCCGCCGATGAAGCTGCCGACCGTGACCACGCCCGATTCCAGCGGATCGATCTCCCGCGAGACCAGCGTCTGCAGCGCGGTGACGATGCGGGCGGCCAGCACGATCGGGTCCTTGGCAAGCTGGGGATAGGCGCCGTGGCCGCCGATGCCCTTCACCGTCAGGTCGACGGTATCGACATTGGCCATCGTATAGCCGTCGGCATAGCCGATCACGCCGGCCGGCAGCGCGGCCGAATCGTGGAAGGCGATGACGGTGGAGGGCTTGGGAAAGCGGGTATAGAGCCCGTCGTCCAGCATCGCCTTGGCGCCGGAGCCGATCTCCTCCGCCGGCTGGCCGACCATGACGAGCGTGCCGGACCACTGATCCTTCATCGCCGCCATCCGCCGGGCGGTGGCGATCCAGGCCGTCATGTGCGTATCGTGGCCGCAGGCGTGCATCACGCCGGTTTCCGCGCCCTCGCGGGTGAGCGCCTTCACCTTGCTGGCATAGGGCACGCCCGTCTGCTCGACGAGGGGAAGCGCGTCCATATCGGCGCGGAGCAGCACGACCGGGCCGGGGCCGTTCTTCATCACCGCGACGACGCCCGTCTTGCCGACGCCGGTCGTCACCTCGAAGCCGGCCTTCTTCGCCTCGGCCGCGAGCTTCGCCGCGCTCTTCACCTCCTGGAAGCTCAGTTCCGGATTGGCGTGCAGATCGCGATAGATGGTGAGCAGCGACGGCATGTCCGCGCGCACCGCATCGGACAGCGTGTCGGCCGCCGCGGGGGTGGAAAGAAGGCCGATCAGGGCCAGGGCGGGCAGCGCTTTCTTCATGGCGACTCCGAAAATTCAGTATCCGGCGGTTTTTCTGGCAGGAAGGTTATCCGAGGGAAAGGGATTCAATCTTGCGCCACAGTCGGTTATGGCCGCCCGGACCGTAGCGGAGGACGCCCGTGACCGACAGTGAAGCCCTTGCCCGCATCGCCGCCGCGCTGGAACGGATCGCGCCGCCGCCGCCGCCCGATGGCGATCCCGCCGCGCATCCGGCCTATGTGTGGCACATGGGGGCGCTGCAGCCGACCCGCGCGTTCCGGCCGATCGCGCTCGACCTGCTGACCGGGATCGACCCACAGAAGACCGCGCTGATCGAGAACAGCCGCCGGCTGGCGCACGGCCATGCCGCGCACGACGTGCTGCTGTGGGGATCGCGCGGGGCGGGCAAATCCGCGCTGGTGAAGGCGAGCGTCGGCACCCTCCAGCAGGAAGGGCTGGATATCGCGCTGATCGAGGTCGCGGGCGACGCGATCGGCACCCTGCCGCGCCTGTTCGCCCGCATCGCGGACGTGCCGCGCGCCTATGTGCTGTTCATCGACGATCTGGGCTTCGAGGAAGGGAGCGACGCGCCCCGCATCCTGCGATCGCTGCTGGAAGGCGGCGCGGAGGCGCGGCCGGCCAATGCGCGGCTCTACGTCACCTCCAACCGCCGCCACATCGTCCACCGCGACATGCGGGAGCAGGACAGCCCGATCAACCCGCGCGACGTGGTGGACGATCGCATGGCGCTGGCCGACCGCTTCGGCCTCAGCCTGGGCTTCCATGTGTGCGACCAGGATACCTATGTCGCGATGGTTTCAGGCTATGCGGCGAAGCTGGGGCTGACATTCGAACCGCAGGACGCCATCGCCTGGGCGACGCAGCGCGGCGGCCGATCGGGCCGCATCGCCTGGCAATATGTGGTGGAGTTGGCCGGTCGGGCGGGGAAATCGGTTTAAGGCCGCCAGCGTCACCCTCGCCGGAACCGCGCCACGAAGAAGCCGTCCGCCCCGCCCTGCTTCGCCAGCGCGCCGGGCAGCACGCGGACGCGGCCCGCGCCCCCCGGCACGATGCCTTCGGGCAGTTCCTCAGGCCGGATCGGATCGCGGGTGAAGCCCTGTTCGGCCGCGAAGCCATCGGCCACCATCTCGCCTTCGGCGGGTTCCAGCGAGCAGACGGCATAGATCAGCGTGCCGCCCGGCTTCACCCAGCCGGCCGCCTGGCGGAGCATCGCCGCCTGCTGTTCGGCAAAGCCGGCGATGGCGCGATCGGTGGCGCGGTGGAGCACATCGGGGTGGCGGCGGAAGATGCCGGTGGCCGAGCAGGGCGCATCGAGCAGCACCGCATCGAAAACCGGGCGCGGCTCCTCCGCCATCACGTCCGCCTGCCGGACCTCGGCGGCAAGGCCGGTGCGGGCGAGATTTTCGCGGAGCCGTTCCAGCCGGGGCGCGGACAGGTCCGTCGCCGTAACCTGCCAGCCGGCGGCGGCGAGCTGCATCGTCTTGCCGCCGGGCGCGGCGCAGAGATCGAGCGCGCTGCGCCCCTCCCCCGCGCCCGCCACCCGCGCGGGCAGCGAGGCGGCGATATCCTGCACCCACCATTGTCCATCCGCGAAGCCCGGCAGATCGGCGATCGCGCCGCCACGGGCCAGGCGGACATGGCCGGGGGCGAGGCTGACGCCGCCCAGCCGTTCCGCCCATTCGGCGGTGGCGGCGGGATCGCGGAGCGTGAGATCGACCGGCGGCGGCGCGGCGATCGCAGCGCGGGCGGCATCGACCATGTCCTGCTTCCAGGCCTTGCGCCAGCGCTTCTCCACCGGACGCGGGAGCGCGGGCTGACCCGGCAGCGTGGCGCCGGCCCGCATCGCCGCGCCGAACACGCCATGGACCAGCCGGCGCGGGCCGCCATCCATCAGCGGCAGCACGGTGGCGATGGCGGCATGGGGCGGCGTGCCGAGCGCCAGCGCCTGGGCGAGCGCGATGCGCAGCGCGAAGCGGGCCTTGGCATCGTGGGGAAGCTTCTTGGCCGTGTGGGAATCGATCAGGGCATCGAGATCGGGCAGGCGGCGCAGCACTTCCGCCGCGATGGCGCGGGCGAAGGCGCGATCATCCGCGCGGTCGATGCCCGCCGTGGCATTGCCCAGCGCCGCTTCCAGCGGCAGGCCCTGCCGCAGCACGGCATCGAGCAGGCGCATCGCGGCACGGCGCGCGGCGACGCCGGCGGGTTCGTTATCGCTCAAATCATATTCCCATCGGTCGTTTCCGCGCGGCCATAGAGCATTTCCAGGCCGGGCGGAAATCGCGCGCCAGGCGGATCAGCGGCGCCCGTTGGGATCGAGCGCGCTGGCACGGCGGCGCGAAGCGGGCACCGAGGCGACGCGCGGCGCGGCCGGCCGCTGGCGGGGCAGATCGCCCATTTCCGCCGCGATCGCATCCAGCCGGGCGATGCGGTTGCCGGTATCCGGGTGGGTGGAGAAGAGATTGTCCCCGCCCCTGCCCGACAGCGCCGGCACGATATAGAGCTGGGCGGCCGCCGGGTTGCGGTCCACCACGGGATTGGGGATGCGGGCCGCGCCCTTGGCCAGCTTGGCGAGCGCGGAGGCCAGCGCGCGCGGCTTGCCGGAAATCTCGGCCCCGCCCCGGTCCGCGCCATATTCGCGGGTGCGGCTGATCGCCATCTGGACGATCATGGCCGCAAAGGGCGCCATGATGACGGCGGCGAGCGTGACGAGCATGTTCGGCCGATTTTCGCCATGGCCGCCGAAGAACAGGCCGAAATTCGCGATCATCGATATCGCGCCGGCGATCGTGGCCGTCATCGTCATGATCAGGGTATCGCGGTTGCGCACATGGGCCAGCTCATGCGCCATCACGCCTTCGATCTCGTCGCGATCGAGGATGGCGAGCAGGCCCGTCGTCGCCGCGACGGCGGCATTTTCCGGGTTCCGGCCGGTGGCGAAGGCGTTGGGGTGCGGCGAATCGATGATGTAGACCTTCGGCATCGGCAGGCCGGCGCGCCGCGCGAGGCCCTGCACCAGCCCGACGAATTCGGGGCAGTTGCCGGCGTTCACCTCGCGCGCATCGTGCATGCGCAGCACGATCTTGTCCGCATTCCAGAAGGTGAAGAGGTTCATGCCCCCCGCCACCAGAAGGGCGATGATCGCCCCGCCCGAACCGCCGATCGCATAACCCAGGCCCATGAACAGCGCGGTCATCGCCGCGAGCAGCATGGTCGTCTTCATACCGTTCATCTTGCGCTTCTACCTCCAGAGCGCAATGTGGGGCGCAGCCCCGCAATCTTCAATCGGAACCAACGCCATGTCCGGCAAGCGCCCGCCCCATGTGAAGCCGCCCGCTCATCTTTCGCCCAGCCCGCCCGTGCCGGAGCCGGCCGAATATGTGCCCGATCCGGAGGAGGCGGAGACGCGCGGCCACGATCCCGTCCGCTACGGCGACTGGGAAAGCAAAGGCATAGCGGTGGATTTCTAGGGACCTCCAGGGGGACGCGCGGCGGTTCGGGGGTAGGGGCCGCCGCGCGTCCGGGAGGGGGAGCCGCCCTAGGGGTCGGAAACGCGGCTCCGGAAGCGTGCAGGCATCTTATGACTCGGCGATGTTACAGGGCCATTGCATCCGCGAGGCCCGATCAGTCGAGCCCGGCATAGCGCGCATTGTCGACCAGCCCGATCCGGTCGATCCGCGCCCGCTTGATCGCGGCCAGCGTCTGATCGACGACGCCGTAGGGCGCCTCCCCATCGGCGCGGACATGGAGGATGGGGCGGGCCGGATCGGCGCGGTGGCCCGCCAGCCGCGCGGGCAAGGCCGCAACCGCCACCGGCGCCCCATCCCAGGAAAGCGCGCCCGAAGCCGCGATATCCAGGCGATGCACCGGCGGCGGCGCGGCATCCCGCCGCCCGTCGCCCGGCAGATCGATCGCGACCTTGTGCGTCACCACGGGCACCGTGAGGATCATCATGATGAGGAGGACGAGCAGCACGTCGATCAGCGGCGTGGTGTTCATCTCCACCATCGGGCGGGGATCGGTGAAGGGAATCGGACGATAGCGGGAACGGGCCATGGCATCCTCCTTTTCTGGAGGATACGGGATATCATAACCAATCGCCGAGGGAAGCCTATTCCGGCAGCGTAACGGGCATGGCGCGATGCGCGCGGAGCATATCGGCGACATAGACGGCAAGCCCCGCCCAGATCAGCCCGAAGGTGATGATGTGGACCGTCGTCAGCGGCTCCCCGAACAGCAATATGCCCTGGAAGAAGACCAGCGTGGGCGTGAGATACTGGATCAGCCCCATCGCCGTGTAGCGCATCCGCCGCGCCGCCGCCGCGAACAGCAGCAAGGGCGTGGTGGTGAGCAGGCCGCCGGCGATCAGCAGCAGATCGGTATCGCGATCCACGCCGAAGACGCCCTCCCCCGTATGCGCGCACCACATGAGCCAGCCGAGCGCGACCGGCGCGAGCAGGGTCGTCTCCACGGCGAGGCCGCCCAGCGCATCGATCGCCACCACCTTGCGGACAAGGCCGTAGAGCCCGAAGGTGAGCGCGAGGGCGAGCGATATCCACACCGCCCCGCCCTGCGCCACCGCCATGACGATGACGCCCGCGCCCGCCAGCCCCACCGCCAGCCATTGCACCGGCCGCAGCCTTTCCTTGAGGAAGATCATGCCGAGCGCGACATTGACCAGCGGGTTGATGAAATAGCCGAGGCTCGCCTCCAGCACATGTTCGTGCAGGATCGCCCAGGTGTAGAACAGCCAGTTGAGCGCGATCAGCGTGGCGCTGACCATCAGCAGGCCGAAGGTGCCGCGCGTGCGCAGCGCCGCGCGGATGCCCTTCAGCCGGCCGAAGGCGAGGACGATGACCGCGACCAGCACGAAGGACCAGACGGTGCGGTGCGCGACGATCTGCACCGGCGGCACATGCATGATCTGCTTCAGGTAGAGCGGCAGCAGCCCCCAGATCAGATAGGCCGATAAGGCCAGGAACACGCCGCTGCGGGCTTCATCCTGGGACGCGGAGGGAGATTGCCGGCTCATGATCGCGGCCCTTCGGCCGTCCCATGGCCGCCGTCAACCCGATATGATTTCAATCAGATGATGCCGCCGCCCAGGAACAGGCGCAGGCAGCCGATCGCGATCACGACGAGGTTGAGCGTCTGCCCTTCCTTCGATCGGGACAGCAGGCCGACGATCAGCCCCACCACCGCCACGGGCAGGATCAGCCAGTTGGCCCAGCCCAGGAAGGGAATGAAGGCGAAGATCGCGAGGACCGCCGCGATGACGCCGATAAACAGGGAGATGACGTTCAGCATGGCAGGATGATCGCCTTCTCCGCTCCGCGATGCAAGCGGAAACTGTATTGCCCATATAATACACATGCGATAAGGGAAACCGACCGGAAAACTGGGGAGAAGAAAATGCGTCGCACCACCCTGCCGATCGGCCTTGCCGTAGCGGTTTCAGGCCTGTTTCTGCTCACCGCCTGCGAGGTGAAGGTGGGCAAGGACGACAAGGCCGATGCCGGCAATGGGGCGGCGGCTTCCTCGGCCGACAATGGCGGGCAGGTGTCGCTCGACATACCGGGCTTCAGCGCCAAGGTGGACGTGCCGGCGACCAGCCTCGGCAGCGACGACATGGATATAGACGGCCTGCGCCTCTATCCGGGCACGAGGGTGACGGGCGTGGACGTGAAAGCCGCGGGCGATGCGAGCGCGAACAGCGTGCGCATCAGCTACGCCAGCGCCGACGCGCCGGACAAGCTGAAGGCCTATTATGAGGCGGCGGCCAAGGACAAGGGCTTCACGTCCGCGGCTTCCACCCGCGAAGGCGCGGCCGACGTGCTGAACCTGACCAACGCCAAGGGCAAGAAGGTGCGGATCGCCATCGAGCCGGCGGGCACGGGCAGCAAGGGCGCGCTGACGATCCTGGATTGAAAGGCGGCCAGATGACCGGATCGACCAAGAACAGGCCCCACCCCGCGATCCTGGCGCTGGCTCTGGCCGCCGCCCTGTCCGGTTGCGGCAAGAGCGGCACGGCCGGCAAGGACAGTGCCGGGGGGGATGCGAGCTACCAGCTCAGCGAGAGCAACGGGCAGAGCACGCTGACCGTGCGTTCGGACAAGGGCACGGCCCGGATCGTGAGCGGCACCGGCGACGCGGCCCTGCCGGCCGGCCTTTCGCTCTATCCCGGCGCCACCGTGACCAGCAGCACGCGGATCACCGGCGAAGCGACCGCCAGGAGCACGATATTGAGCTTCGACACGCCGGACATGCCGGCGCAGGTGATCGCTTATTACAAGGCCGGCGCCCGGAAAGCAGGCTATGCCGTCGATGCCGAGGTGAAGGCCGGCACGATGGAGATGCTGAACGGCAAGCACGGCAAGGAGGGCGGCTTCACCCTCACCGCCAATCGCGAAGGCGGCAAGACGGTGGTCAGCCTGCTCGGGAGCGCCGGCGCGCAATAGCGCGTGGCCGGAACCCCGGGGCGGCTCCGCCCGCCGATCGCGCGATCAGGCGGCGACCGGCGCCGCCTCCATCACGGCGCGGATCGCGGCCAGCGCATCGGCCGCCTTGGCGCCGTCCGGTCCGCCGCCCTGGGCCATGTCCGGCCGGCCGCCGCCGCCCTGCCCGCCCAGCGTCGCCACCGCCGCCTTGACGAGATCGACGGCGCTCACATCGCCCTTCAGATCGTCGGTGACGCCGACGGCCACGGAGGCGCGCCCTTCGTTCACCGCCACCAAAGCGGCGACGCCGGAGCCGATCCGGGCCTTCTCCTCGTCGATCAGGCCGCGCAGGCCCTTGGGGTCCAGCCCCTCGATCACCTTGCCGACGAAGGCGCGGCCGGCGATGGTTTCGGACCGGGCGGCCTCCGGCGTCACGCTTGCGCCGCCGGAAAGCGCCAGCGCCTTCTTCGCATCGGCCAGCTCGCGCTCCAGCCGCTTGCGCTCCTCGACCAGCGAGAGGACGCGGGCGGGCACGTCTTCCGGCGCGGTCTTGAGCGTGGCGGCGGCTTCCTTCAGCCGGTCCTCGCGGCCGGTGAGCCAGGCGCGGGCGGCCTCGCCGGTCAGCGCCTCGATACGGCGGACGCCCGACGAGACCGCGCTTTCCGACACGATCTTGAAGAGCGCGATATCGCCCAGCGCGGCGACATGGGTGCCGCCGCACAGCTCGACCGAATAGCTGGCGCCATCGGCCGCGCCCATCGAAAGCACGCGCACCTCGTCGCCATATTTCTCGCCGAACAGCGCCATCGCGCCGGCCGCGATCGCATCGTCCGGCGTCATCAGCCGGGTCATGACGTCGCCATTCTCGCGGATGTGACGGTTCACCTCGGCCTCGACCTCGGCGATCTGCTGCGCGGTCAGCGCCTTGGGGTGCGAGAAATCGAAGCGGAAGCGATCGGCCGCCACCAGGCTGCCCTTCTGCGTCACATGCCCGCCCAGATGCTTGCGCAGCGCGGCGTGCAGCAGATGGGTGGCCGAATGGTTGGCGCGGACGCGGGCGCGATATTCGACGTCGATGGCAAGCTGGACGGCATCGCCCACCTGCACCTCGCCGCCCTCGATCACGGCCTTGTGGGCGTGGATGCGGCCCAGCGGCTTCAGCGTGTCGGTGACGGTGGCGAAGAAGCCGCCCTCGCCCCTGATCTCGCCGACATCGCCCATCTGGCCGCCGCTTTCGCCGTAGAAGGGCGTCTGGTTGGTGACGATCATCACCTCGTCGCCCGTCTGGGCGGCCTTCACCCGCTCGCCGTCGCGAACGATGGCGATCACGCTGCCTTCGCCGACATTGCTGCTATAGCCCGTGAACTCGGTGCCGCCGGCTTCCTCGGCAATGTCGAACCAGACGTCGTCGGACGCCTTCTCGCCCGATCCCTTCCAGGCGGCGCGGGCGGCGGCCTTCTGCTCGGCCATCGCCGCATCGAAACCGGCGCGATCGACGCCGAAGCCCTGGGCGCGCAGCGCATCCTCGGTCAGATCGTAAGGGAAGCCGAACGTGTCGTAGAGCTTGAAGGCCACGGCGCCCGGCAGGGTTTCGCCCGCCTTCATCGATCCGGTCGCCTCGTCCAGCAGCCGCAGGCCGTTGGCGAGCGTCTGGCGGAAGCGGGTCTCCTCCTGCTTCAGCGTTTCCTCGATCAGCGGCTGGGCGCGGACCAGCTCGGGATAAGCGGCGCCCATCTCGGCGACCAGGGCCGGGACGAGGCGATACATCAGCGGCTCGGCAGCGCCCAGCAGATGCGCGTGGCGCATGGCGCGGCGCATGATGCGGCGGAGCACATAGCCGCGGCCCTCATTGGCCGGCAGCACGCCATCCGCCACCAGGAAGCCCGAGGCGCGGAGGTGATCGGCGATCACGCGGTGCGAGGCCTTTGCCGGCCCGGCGGTGTCGGTGCGCGTCAGCTCGCCGGAAGCCGCGATCAGCGCCTTGAAGGTGTCGGTATCGTAATTGTCGTGCACGCCCTGCAGCACGGCGGCGATCCGCTCCAGCCCCATGCCGGTGTCGATCGAGGGGCGCGGCAGGTTGACCCGCTCCTCCTTCGTCACCTGCTCATATTGCATGAAGACGAGGTTCCAGATCTCGACGAAACGGTCGCCATCCTCCTCGGGGCTGCCGGGAGGACCGCCATAGATATGGTCGCCATGATCCCAGAAGATCTCGGAACAGGGGCCGCACGGGCCGGTATCGCCCATCGCCCAGAAATTGTCCGAGGTCGGGATGCGGATGATGCGGCTTTCCGGCAGGCCGGCGATCTTGCGCCAGAGGTCATAGGCCTCGTCGTCCGTGTGATAGACGGTGACGGTCAGCCGGTTCTTGTCGAGGCCCCATTCGCGGGTGATGAGGTTCCACGCGAGCGAGATCGCACGTTCCTTGAAATAATCGCCGAAGGAGAAATTCCCCAGCATTTCAAAGAAGGTGTGGTGCCGCGCCGTATAGCCGACATTGTCGAGATCGTTATGCTTGCCGCCGGCGCGCACGCATTTCTGCGAGGAGGTCGCCGTGGAATAGGGCCGGGTTTCGAGGCCGGTGAAGACGTTCTTGAACGGCACCATGCCCGCGTTGACGAACATCAGCGTGGGATCGTTGTGCGGCACCAGCGGCGCGGAAGGCACGATCTGATGCCCCTCGCCTCCGAAATAGTCGAGGAAGGAGCGGCGGATGTCGTTCGTCGATGTCATGCGCGCGACTTAGTGGAGCGCGCGTCTCTTCTCAAGCGGAGTCGAAGGCAAGGCGGCAGCGGCGCGGCCTGCGGCGCATGTCTCGGAATAGGTACGACCAATGGCCTGGGGCAGGCCGATCCCACTGAAAAGGCCAGATAAACGGAATATCCCATCAAGCCATATAGTTAACGCCAATATAACGCACACGTAATAATCGTTAATATTTGGTTAAAAACAAGTTTTCGGCGCCGCAACAAAAAGATACCATCCCCTATCGAATCGCGCCACGGGGGCGTGGCGTGGTCGCCCTTTGGAACGGGGACTGCTCATGCAAGTATGCAAGCTTCTGGCTGGCGCAGCTTTGGCCGTTGCGGCAATCGCTTCGACACCGGCATCGGCGATCGTCATCAACCTCAACTATACAGGCGCCGGCAGCGCCAATGATTCCGCCGCCTATATGGGTTTCCTGACGGCGGCGAAATTCTGGGAAAACATGCTCGTCGGCGATTCCACGGTGAATCTGAACGTCAGCTATGCGGTGCTGGCCCCGAATGTTCTGGGATCGACGAGCAGCACGCGCGCCGACGTCAACCTGACCGACGTGGTGGCGGCGCTGGAAGCCAAGGCCACCTCCGCGCTGGACGCCAGCGCCGTCGCTGCGGTCAAGGCCCAGCTCACCAACAGCGGATCGGTGAACGCCATCACCAACACGCCCCTGCAGGGCACGCTCGGCGTGGATACCCGCTTCCGCGAATGGGACAATGATTCCAGCGAGAACAACAGCTACATCTGGGGCAACACCGCCAATCTGAAGGCGCTGGGCCTTACCACCGACATTCGCGGCAACGATTTTACGAACACGACCGACGGCAGCATCACCTTCAGCTCGCAGTTCAAGTTCGATTTCCACCCCGAGGACGGCATCGATGCCGATGCGATCGATTTCGTCGGCGTCGCGGTGCACGAGATCGGCCATGCGCTCGGCTTCGTCAGCGGCGTCGATCTCTATGACGTCTATGGCTATTCCAAGGGGCCGGCCTGGCAGCAGGGCGGGTTCGACTTCGACAATCCCGACGGCGGCCTGATGAGCGTGCTGGACCTGTTCCGCTTCAGCAACGATCCTTCCGGCCTTTCGCCCGATGGCGGGCCGGTGCTCGACTGGTCGGTCGCCGATGCCGCCTATATCGCCGCCGGGGGCAATCCCTATTTCTCGATCGACGGCGGCCTGACCCAGCTGTTCGGGGATTCGCGCTATTCCACCGGGCGCTACAATGGCGACGGCCAGCAGGCATCGCACTGGAAGGATAATCTGCCCGGCGTGCCGCAGATCGGCGTGATGGACCCGACGGTCGCCTACGGCCACCAGGACATCGTCGAGGCGCTCGATCTCGCCGCGTTCGATGCCATGGGCTACCAGCTCAACTTCGACATATTGGCCCGCCCGCGCAGCTACAGCACGGCGCAGATGCCGGCCCTGCCGGAACCGGCCACCTGGGCGCAGATGCTGCTGGGCTTCGGCGTCATCGGCGGCGCCATCCGCCGTGCCCGCCGGGAAAAGGCGGCCGCCGCCACGGCCTGAACGCCCTTTCGATCGACCTTCGGCCGGCGGATCCCATGGGTCCGCCGGCCATTTCATGCCGCCATCAGGGATCGACGCAGCCGAGCTGGCGGTCGGCGGAAGCCAGCCTTTCCGGCGGCAGCTGCGCGGCCGTCGCCTTGTCGATGAAGCTCTGCTCCTCCCGCACGATGCGGAACTGCCCGTCGGCATCCTGGTGCCACATCAGATAGCCGCAATGCGCGTGGATGTTGGGAAAGCGGCTGCGGAAATCGGCCGCGACATAAAGGCCCGGCTCCGGCGCATCCGGCGGATCGCGATACCAGGTGAGGCGAACGACATCGCGCGCCTCCGCCCTGCCCGCCTCCGCATTGAAACGCCGGGCTTCGGCGGTATAGAAATCCTCGGTCAGATAGCCGCGCATCGACGCCGCGATCAGCGCATAGGCGCGGTGATAATCCCCGCCATCCTTGGCCGCGAAATAAGCCTGGGTGCGATCGATCACCGCCCGCTGCACGGCCTCGCCGGGGACCGCGTCGCCCGCCATCGCCGGCAGCGCCGCCGTCAGCAACAGCCATTCAGGCATAGGCATAAGCGCCCCCGGCAAGGAGCGCGCGGCCGTATGCCGGGCGGGCGTGGATGCGCTCCAGCCAGTCCATCAGGTGCGGGCGGCCGTGGTCCAGCCCGCCGCGATGGCGCGATATCTCGACGGGAAAGCTCATCATCACGTCCGCCGCGGTGAACATGTCCCCGGCGAACCAGGGGCGATCGGCGAGTTCGAGGTTCAGCCAGTCGAGATGCCGGTCCAGCATCGCCCGCAAGGGCTTGCGCGCCGGCCGGCCCAGCAGGCCCAGCCGGTTCACCACCAGGATCGCCAGCAGGGGCGGCATCATCGATCCTTCGGCATAATGGAGGAAATGGCGGTAGCGCAGCGCGGCCTCGCGATTGCCGGGAGGCCCAAGGCGGCCATCGGCCTTCTCCACCAGATATTCGGCGATCGCGCCCGTTTCCGCGACGACGCGGCCTTCATCCTCGATCAGCGGGGATTTGCCCAGCGGATGCACCCGCCGCAATTCGGGCGGCGCCAGCATCGTCTTGCGATCGCGGGCATAGCGGATCACCTCATAAGGCAGATCCAGTTCCTCCAGCAGCCAGAGCACGCGCTGCGACCTTGAATTTTCGAGATGATGGACGGTGATCGTCATTTCCGGCCCTCTTCCACGGCGGCGGCAAAGGAATGCCCGTGGACGGGCCGGGATGCGAGGGAAATTTCGCCCTGCATCCCGGGGCCTGCCTGCGGACGGACCGCGTCGCCGCCAGGCTGCGCGAGGGATTCGGAGGAAATGGCAGGCAACTCCCCCACCGTCACCCCGGACCTGGGCCGGGGTGACGATGGAGCTTGTGTGCGGCAATGGCAGCATTGCCGGCATCCCTGCCGACGCTGCCGCCAATCCCAACCCGCAGCCTAGGCTTTTTCCACCTTCTTCTTCGCCGGCGCCTTTTTCGCCGCCGCCTTCTTGGGCGCGGCCGTCTTGGCGGCCGCCTTCTTCGGCGCCGCCTTCTTCTTGCCCTTGGCCGGCCCCTTGGCCGCGCGTTCGGCGAGAAGGGCCAGGGCCCCTTCCAGCGTGAGCGTCGCGGGATCGGTGCTCTTGGGCAGGGTGGCGTTGGTGGTGCCGTCGGTCACATAGGGGCCGAAGCGGCCTTCCATCAGCTTCACCTCCGCCCCCGTTTCCGGGTTCGCGCCGAACATCTTCAGCGGCTCGCGGGAGGCGCCGCGCGAACGGCCGCCGCCGGCCGCCGCTTCCGCCAGCTTCACGACGGCCGCGTTCATGCCGGTTTCGAACACCTCGGCGGTGGACGACAGCCGGCCATATTTGCCGTCATGCGCCAGATAGGGGCCGTAACGGCCGATCGAGGCGGTGATCGGCTTGCCGGTTTCCGGGTGCAGGCCGATCTCGCGCGGCAGCGACAGCAGCTTCAACGCCCAGTCGAGCCCGAAATCCTCGGCCGGGATATCCTTGGGGATCGATCCGCGCTTGGCGTCCTTGCCGTCGCCGAGTTGGACATAAGGCCCGAACCGGCCGCTGCGCTTCGTCACCTCCAGCCCGGTCGCGGGATCGGTGCCGAGGGTGACGGGGCCGCTATCCTCGCCCTCGTCCGCCCCGCCCTTCTGCGCGAAACGGCGGGTATATTTGCATTCGGGATAGTTGGAGCAGGCGATGAACGCGCCGAAGCGGCCACCGCGCAGGCTGAGCCGGCCCTCATGGCAGGCCGGGCACAGCCGGGGATCGCTGCCGTCGCCCTTGTCGGGGAACAGATACGGCCCGAGGAACTCGTCCAGCGCCGCCGTCACCTCGGACGGCTTCTGCTCCATCACCTCGACGGTCTTGGGCTTGAAATCGCGCCAGAAGGCTTCCAGCACCTTCTGCCATTCCGCCCGGCCGCCGGAGATATCGTCCAGGCTCTCCTCCAGCCCGGCGGTATAATCGTAGCTGACATAGCGATCGAAGAAGCGCTCCAGGAAGGACGTGACCAGCCGGCCGCTTTCCTGCGGGATGAAGCGATTCTTCTCCAGCGTCACATATTCGCGATCCTTCAGCGTCTGCAGGATCGAGGCATAGGTGGAAGGCCGGCCGATGCCGAGCTCCTCCATCTTCTTGACGAGGCTCGCCTCCGAATAACGCGGCGGCGGCTGGGTGAAATGCTGTTCGGCCTGCACTGCCTTCTTGGCCGGCGCATCGCCTTCCTTCATGCGCGGCAGGCGCTTGCTGTCCTCGTCGCCCTCGTCATCGCGGCCTTCCTCGTAGAGCGCGAGATAGCCGGGGAAGAGCACGACCTGCCCGGTCGCGCGGAGCCCGTGGCTGCCGCTGCCGTCCACCAGCTCCACCGTGGTCCGTTCCAGCCGCGCGGACGCCATCTGGCTCGCCAGCGCGCGCTTGAAGATCAGATCGTACAGCCGCGCGTGATCGCCGGTGCCCACGCGGTCCTTGCTGAAATCGGTGGGCCGGATCGCCTCGTGCGCTTCCTGCGCGTTCTTGGCCTTCGCCTGATACTGGCGGGGCTTGTCCGGCACGTAGGACGCATCGTAGCGATCGGCGATCGCGCTGCGCGCGGCCGAGATCGCGCCGCCGTCCATCTGCACGCCGTCGGTTCGCATGTAGGTGATGGCGCCGTCCTCATAGAGGTTCTGCGCCACCCGCATGGTGTGGCTGGCGGAAAAGCCCAGCTTGCGCGCCGCCTCCTGCTGGAGGGTGGAGGTGGTGAAGGGCGGCGGGGGATTGCGAGTGAGCGGCTTGGTCTCGACCGAGGCGACGGCGAAGCGGCCGGCCTCGACATCCTTCTTCGCCGCCTCGGCATCGCCCTGGTTGCCGATCGTAAGCCGATCGATCTTCTCGCCCTTCCAGCGCACGAGGCGCGTGACGAAGGGCACGCCGTCCTGCTCCATGTCGGCGGTGACGGACCAATATTCCTGCGGCTTGAACGCCTCGATCTCGCGTTCGCGATCGACGACGAGGCGCAGCGCCACCGATTGCACGCGGCCCGCCGATTTCGCGCCCGGCAGCTTGCGCCACAGCACCGGCGAAAGCGTGAAGCCGACCAGATAATCCAGCGCGCGCCGCGCGCGATAGGCGTCGATCAGATCCTCATCCAGCGCGCGGGGATGCGCCATCGCATCCAGCACGGCCGGCTTGGTGATGGCGTTGAAGGTGACGCGGCGCACATCCTGCGGCAGCGCTCGGCGCTTCCTCAGCACCTCCTGCACATGCCACGAAATCGCCTCGCCCTCGCGATCGGGGTCGGTCGCGAGGATCAGGGTGTCGGCATCCTTCGCCTCGTCCGCGATCGCCTTCAGCTGGCGGGTCTTGTCGGCATAGGCCTCCCACTCCATCGCGAAGCCGTTGTCCGGATCGACCGATCCGTCCTTCGCCGGCAGATCGCGGACATGGCCATAGGATGCCAGCACGCGATGGCCGGGGCCGAGATATTTCTCGATGGTCTTCGCCTTGGCGGGCGATTCAACGACGACGAGCTTCATGGGTTCTGGTTGTTCCTCGTATGTGTACGCGTAAAGGTGGAGACCCGCCTTGCCCTTCGTCAAGCACGCAGTTTCAGCCCAGGGATATGACCGCCTCATGGAGATCGCCACCGAACGCCTGCTGCTGCGCCGCGCCCGCCCGGAGGATGTCGATGCGCTGCACGCCATTCTCTCGAACGATCGGGCCATGCGCTACTGGTCGACGCCGCCCCATGCCACGCGCGCGGAAACCGAGGCATGGCTGGCCGCGATGATCCAGTCACCGGCGGAGGAAAGCGAGGATTTCGTGGTCGTGCGCGACGGCCGGGTGATCGGCAAGGCGGGCGCGTTCCGGCTGCCGGAGATCGGCTATATCCTCCACCCCGATCATTGGGGGCTGGGCCTCGGCCGGGAGGCGCTGAGCGGGTTCGTCGCTCATGTCTTCCGCCGGCCGGACGTGGACCATCTGGTCGCGGACGTCGATCCGCGCAACATCGGCTCGCTCAGGATGCTCGCCGGCCTCGGCTTCTACGAGGCGGGCCGCGCGGAACGGACCTATCACACCCATATCGGCTGGTGCGACAGCATCTACCTGCGGCTGGACGCGCCGGGCTGACCCCGGATCGTTTCCGGCGCCGAAGGGTTACGCCTCCCGGAAGCCATGGCACCGGAGGGATTCATGTCCGTACCGCACAAGGCCGAGCTCAGCCTGCTCGACCATGAGGATGGCCAGCTGATCGCGAAGACGCACCATCCCGCCATCCACGATCTGACGCGGGAGGAGCTGCAGGATATGCGGACGCGATTGCGGGCCCTGCGCGATCGGGAACGCACGCTGCTCCGCCAGAAGCTGCGCGAGATACGCGGCAAGGCCGAAGCGCGCGGCACGAGCTTTCCCGGCACGGCCGATCAGCCGGCCAGGCGCAAGCAGGTGTTCGCCAACGCGCTGAAGCGGGTGAACAGCGAATTCAGCCGGCTGCGCAAGATCGAGGGGCGCCAGGCCATGACGGAATCGGCCAAGCGGGCCCTGGCGCTGCGCAAATCGGGTGAGGAGTTCGCCCGCCCCGCCAACAGCCCCACCGCCGGCAAGGGCGCGCGCGCCATCCCCAGCAAGCGCGGCAAATCGCATATCGCCGGCAGCCGTATCGGCAGCACATCGCAGGCGACCAGGAAGGCGCAGGCGGCAAAGGACAAGCGCGGCTGAAAGCGCGCGGGCCGGCCTCAGCCCAGGCTCACCCGTCCGCCGGCATGGCGTTGCAGGCTGCCCGCCAGCTCCAGTTCCAGCAGCACCAGCTGGACGACGGCGGGCGCTAGGCCGGACAGGCGGATCAGCTCGTCCACCGGAACCGCCGACGGGCCGAGCAGGCCGGTGACGGCGCGGCGATCGCGATCGTCGGCATCGATCGCGGCCGGCGGCACGGCATAAGGCTGGCGCGGAGC
The DNA here is from genome assembly GCF_000347675.2 of Sphingomonas sp. MM-1. NCBI lineage: Bacteria > Pseudomonadati > Pseudomonadota > Alphaproteobacteria > Sphingomonadales > Sphingomonadaceae > Sphingomonas > Sphingomonas sp. MM-1. The sequence goes on from NC_020561.1 coordinate 850,037, forward strand.
CGCCACGCCATCCGCGATCGGGCGGAGCGCTTCCATGATATCGGCGGCGGACTGGACGAGGGTCGCGCCCTCGCGGATCAGCAAATTGCAGCCCTGCGCGCGCGGATCGAGGGGGAAGCCGGGCACGGCCATCACCTCGCGGCCATAATCGGCGGCATAGCGCGCGGTGATCAGCGATCCCGATTTGGGCGCGGCCTCCACCACCACCGTGCCGGCGGCGAGCCCGGCGATGATCCGGTTGCGATAGGGGAAATGCCGGGCGCGCGGCTCCAGCCCCGGCGGCTGTTCGGCCACCAGCAGGCCGCGTTCGGCGATATCCGCCTGCAATGCGGCATTTTCCGGAGGATAGGTGATGTCGATGCCGCCCGCGATCACCGCCACCGTGCCGCCTTCCAGCGCCCCGGCATGGGCGGCGGCATCGATCCCGCGCGCCAGCCCCGAAACCACCGTGGCACCGGCATCGGCCAGCTCATGGCCAAGCTGGCGGGCGAAGCGGATGGCGAGCGCGCTGGCATTGCGCGCGCCCACCATCGCCACCATCGGCCGGTCGAGCAGCGCCAGCCGCCCCTTCACGATCAGGGCCGGCGGCGCGGCCTCGATCTCCGCCAGGTGGCGCGGATAGAGGCCGATGCCCCGGAACAGGTATCGCGCGCCGAGCGCGGCGACGCGCTGCACCTCGCGCTCCACCTCGGCGCGGCCCGCCACGCGGATTTCCCGCCCGCCCCCGCGCCGGGCGAGATCGGGCAAGGCATCCAGCGCATCCTGCGGCCGGCGGAAACGCTGGAGCAGCTGATGGTAGGTGACGGGGCCGACATTGGCGGAACGGATCAGCCGGAGCCGGGCGATGCGATCTTCCTCGATCGCGGGATCGGCGCCGTCCGCCATCGCTTCAGCCGGCGGATTTGGCGCCGATGCGCGGTTCGGTGCCCGCCAGCAGCCGTTCCAGATTGCCGCGATGCTTCCACAGCACCATCAGCGCGAAGGCCAGGAACAGCAGCACCAGCGGAAACTGCCCCATCACGGCGGCGACCACCGGCGGCATGCAGGCCGCCGCCATGCCGCCGACGGAGGAATAACGGCTGATCAGCGCCGCGCCGATCCACACCACCGCGAAGGCGATCCCCGCCGGCCACAGCAGCGCCAGCGCGATGCCCAGCAGCGTCGCCACCCCCTTGCCGCCCCGGAAGCCGAGCCACACCGGATAGAGATGGCCGAAAAAGGCGCCCGCCGCCGCCGGCGCGCCGAGATCGGGCGAGATCGCGGCCGCGATCAGCACCGCCGCCGCGCCCTTGGCGCCATCCAGCAGCAAGGTGAGCGCCGCCAGCCCCTTCCGGCCGGTGCGCAGCACGTTCGTGGCGCCGATATTGCCCGATCCGATCTGGCGCAGGTCGCCAGCGCCCGCCGCGCGCGTCAGCAGCACGCCGAACGGGATGGACCCCAGCAGATATCCGCCCAGCAGGGCAATCAGCGGCCAAAGCCAGGTTTCAGAAAGCACACACCACCCTGTCGTTGTGCGGCGACAATAAGCGCTGCCGTGCCTTACGCAAGATTTCCGTCACATTCCCTCCCTCGGGCGAGGGACGATTCCCCATCGCGCCCTTTGCCCTTATGAGGCGGGCATGAGCGACGACCGCCCCCTCCTCTTCTTCGATTCGGGCGTGGGCGGGCTATCCGTCCTCGCGCCCACGCGCCGGCTGCTGCCCCGCGCGCCCATCGTCTATGCCGCCGACAATGGCGGCTTCCCCTATGGCACGAAGAGCGAGGCGGAGATCGCCGCACGCGTGCCCGCCCTGCTGGGCCGGCTGGTGGAGCGTTACAATCCCCGGCTGGTGGTGATCGCCTGCAACACGGCCTCCACCATCGCATTGGGCGCGGTGCGCGCCGCGCTCGACCTGCCCGTGGTCGGCACGGTCCCGGCGATCAAGCCCGCCGCCGAACAGTCCCGCACCCGCGCGATCGGCGTGCTCGGCACCAATGCCACGGTGCGCCAGCCTTATGTCGACGATCTTTCCGCGCGCTTCGCGGGCGATTGCCTGGTGCTGCGCCACGGATCGGCCCGGCTGGTCGAGCTGGCCGAGGCGAAGCTGCGCGGCGAGCCCACGGCAGCGGCCGACTATGCCGAGGTGATGGCCGGCCTCGTCGATCAGCCGGGCGGCGACCGGATCGATACCGTGGTGCTGGCCTGCACCCATTTCCCGCTGGTGGAGGCGGAGCTTGCCGCCGCATCGCCGCGCCCGCTGGCCTTCGTCCATGGCGGCGACGGCATCGCCCGGCGCATCGCCCACCTGACCGAGGGGCAGGAATGGCCGCAATCGCCCCCGCCGGGCATCGCCCTGTTCACCGCCCCGTTCGAGGTTCCGGCCGGCCTCGTCGCCGGCCTCGCCGCCCATGGGCTGGAAGATATCCGCTTCCTCTGATCTCGCCGCTTATCGGGGGAAACGATCAGCGAAAACGGGGCTTTGCGCTACACATCCCGGCCCCGCCATCCTATGTTTCGGCCATGATCGCGTGCCCGGTCGCGGGATGTTAACCGCCATGTGCGCAGCATCGCTGCACATATGGCCGCCAGTTGCGAACCGTTCGCGCTGGAAAAAGTGGGCGAGCTTCCCTAGAAGCGCCCGCATATTTCGAGGGCGATGGCCCCCGGGGGAGTAGGTTCCTTGGACTATCAGCGCGTTTTTGCGGATGCGATCGACAGGCTCCATGCGGAGGGCCGCTACCGGGTTTTCATCGATATCCTGCGCAACAAGGGCGCTTTTCCCAACGCGCGCTGCTTCGCCGGCCATAATGGGCCGAAGCCGATCACCGTCTGGTGCTCCAACGATTATCTCGCCATGGGGCAGCACCCCAAGGTGATCACCGCCATGGAAGAGGCGCTGCACGATGTGGGCGCTGGTTCGGGCGGCACCCGCAATATCGGCGGCAACACGCATTACCATATCGATCTGGAGAATGAGCTGGCGGACTGGCACGGCAAGGAAGCCGCGCTGCTCTTCACCTCCGGCTATGTTTCCAACGATGCCACGCTTTCGACGCTGGGCAAGGTGCTGCCCGGCTGCATCATCTTCTCGGACGAGCTGAACCACGCCTCGATGATCGCGGGCATCCGCAATTCGGGCTGCGAGAAGCGGGTGTTCCGCCACAACGACCTCGCCCATCTGGAAGAGCTGCTGGCCGCCGAAGACCCCGAGGCCCCCAAGCTGATCGCCTTCGAAAGCGTCTATTCGATGGAAGGCGACGTCGCCCCCATCCATGCGATCTGCGATCTGGCGGACAAGTATAACGCGCTGACCTATCTGGACGAGGTGCACGCCGTCGGCATGTATGGCCCGCGCGGCGGCGGCATCGCCGATCGCGAGGGCGCGGCCCACCGGCTGACGATCGTCGAAGGCACGCTGGCCAAGGCGATCGGCGTGATGGGCGGCTATATCGCGGCCGATCGCACGATCATCGACGTGATCCGCAGCTATGCGCCGGGCTTCATCTTCACCACCTCGCTCTCGCCCGTGCTGGTGGCCGGCGCGCTCGCCAGCATCCGCCATCTCAAATCCTCCTCGGAGGAGCGCGACGGCCAGCAGGCCGCCGCCGCGATGCTGAAGGCGATGTTCCGCGAAGCCGGCCTGCCGGTGATGGAATCCACCACCCATATCGTGCCGCTGATGGTGGGCGATCCGGTGAAGGCCAAGCGGGTGAGCGACATCCTGCTCGCCGAATATGGCGTCTATGTGCAGCCGATCAATTATCCCACCGTGCCGCGCGGCACGGAACGGCTGCGCTTCACGCCCGGCCCGCAGCATGACGAGGCGATGATGCGCGACCTGACGTCCGCGCTGCTCGAAATCTGGGACCGGATCGAACTTCGGCTCGCGGCCTGACGCATCGGGGCAAGCGGCCGGCGCGCCGGCCCGCTTCTCCCTCCGGCCGCGATCGTCAATCGCGGCAGAAGCCTTCGCCCTGCCGGATCATCAGGCAATCCTTCTTGCCGGCCAGATATTTGAGGCCGGTCTCATCCCCGGTCGCCTTGCGGATCACTTCCTCCTTGCCGTCGCGGGTGAAGTGGATCGTCTCGCCGGCGCCGGTGCCGACATAATTGTTGGTGCCGTCCAGCAGCGTGACCTTGAGGGCATATATCCCCTCCTCCGGTCCCGGCTCGATCTCCAGCGCCAGCCCTTCCACGCCCACCCATTTGCCGATCCACGCGGCGGTCGGCAGCGTCGAGGCGACGGCGGCATTGCCGATGCCGGGGTCCGCCACGGCATTGCCGGGGGCCATGTCCGGTTCCGCCGGCAGGATCGCATTGCCGGCCGCGTCCGCCCCGCCGGCATCGACATCCGCCGGCTTGGTCGCCGGTCCGCAGGCGGCAAGCATGGCGCAGGCAAGAATCATGATGGTGGGCTTCATCGGCAAGCTCCCTTGATGGTGGATGCCCTTCCAACGCACGGATCGCGACTTGGCAACATGGCAGGTGGCGTTTCGCCGCCCGAGCCCCTAGATAGCCGCCATTCGACTCAATCCGGAACCCGTATCATGGCCGAGACAATCGCCATCGCATCCGATCACGCCGCCATCGACCTGAAGGCCGCGCTCGCCCAATGGCTGCGCGAGCAGGGCCATGAGGTGATCGACCTTGGCCCCGCAACGGCGGATTCGGTCGACTATCCCGATTATGGCTATGCCCTGGCCGAAGCCGTGGCCGGCGGCCGCGCCGCGCGGGGCATCGCGCTATGCGGATCAGGCATCGGCATCTCGATCGCGGTGAACCGCAACCCGGCGGTGCGTTGCGCGCTCGTTTCGGACAATCTTTCCGCCCGCCTTTCGCGCCAGCATAATGATGCGAACATCATCGCCATGGGGGCGCGGCTGATCGGCGTCGATACCGCCAAGGATTGCGTATCCGCCTTCCTCGCCACCCCGTTCGAAGGCGGCCGCCACCAGCGCCGCATCGACAAGCTTTCCAACCCCGCATTCGCCAAGGAGCCAGCATGAGCACCAACCCCGCATCCCTGTCGGAGGTCCAGCCCGACGGCTTCTTCACCCGTGGCCTCGCCGATGCCGATGCGGCCGTGTTCGGCGGCGTCCGCCAGGAACTGTCGCGCGAGCAGAACCAGATCGAGCTGATCGCTTCGGAAAACATCGTGTCCCGCGCGGTGCTGGAAGCGCAGGGCTCCGTCTTCACCAACAAATATGCCGAAGGCTATCCGGGCAAGCGCTATTATCAGGGCTGCGCGCCCTCCGACGTGGTGGAAACGCTGGCGATCGAGCGCGCCAAGCAGCTCTTCAACTGCGGCTTCGCCAATGTGCAGCCCCATTCGGGCGCGCAGGCCAATGGCGCGGTGATGCTGGCGCTCACCAAGCCGGGCGACACGATCATGGGCCTCAGCCTCGATGCCGGCGGCCACCTGACCCACGGCGCCAAGGCGGCGCTTTCGGGCAAATGGTATAATGCCGTGCAATATGGCGTGCGCCGCGACGATCACCTCATCGATTTCGATCAGGTCGAGGCGCTGGCCAGGGAGCATCAGCCGAAGCTGATCATCGCCGGCGGCTCCGCTTATCCGCGCCACATCGATTTCGCCCGCTTCCGCGCGATCGCGGACGAGGTGGGCGCCTATTTCATGGTCGACATGGCGCACTTCGCCGGCCTGGTGGCGGGCGGCGTGCACCCCACGCCCTTCGGCCACGCCCATGTCGTCACCACCACCACGCACAAGACGCTGCGCGGACCGCGCGGCGGCATGGTGCTGACCGATGACGAGGCGATCGCCAAGAAGATCAACTCGGCCGTCTTCCCCGGCCTGCAGGGCGGCCCGCTGATGCACGTGATCGCCGCCAAGGCGGTGGCGTTCGGCGAGGCGCTCCAGCCCGAATTCAAGAGCTATGCCAAGGCGGTGGTCGAAAACGCCAAGGTGCTGGCCGCCCGCCTGAAGGAACGCGGCGCGGAGATCGTCTCCGGCGGCACCGACACGCATCTGGCGCTGGTCGATCTGACCCCGCTGGGCGTCACCGGCCGCGATGCGGACGAGGCGCTGGAGCGTTCGTCGATCACCTGCAACAAGAACGGCATCCCCTTCGATCCGCTGCCCCCGGTCAAGACCTCGGGCATCCGCGTCGGCACGCCGGCCGGCACCACGCGCGGCTTCGGCCCGGCCGAATTCCGCGAGATCGCGGACATGATCGCCGACGTGCTCGAAGGCCTGCGCACCAAGGGCGAGCACGGCGATCCGGCCGTGGAAGCCGCGGTCAAGGCCCGGGTCGAGGCGCTCTGCGCCCGCTTCCCGATCTACCCCGCCCAGTGAGTTCGATCCGCTCTCGCGGGTGGGGGTGCGGGCTGATGCCGCTCGCCTGGAGGGCGCGATAATGCGCTGCCCGTTCTGCGGCCATGAAGACAGCCAGGTGAAGGACAGCCGCCCCAGCGAGGATGGGGCGGCGATCCGTCGCCGGCGCCAGTGCGAAGGCTGCGGCGCGCGCTTCACCACGTTCGAGCGCATCCAGCTGCGCGAGCTGACGCTCATCAAGAGCGACGGCCGCCGCGAACCGTTCGATCGCGACAAGCTGGCCCAGTCGATCAGCGTCGCCTGCCGCAAGCGCCCGATCGATCCCGCCCGGATCGACCGGCTGGTCTCCGCCATCCAGCGCCAGATCGAAACCAGCGGCGAAAGCGAAGTCGCCGCCGCCCAGGTCGGCGGGATGGTGATGAACGGGCTGAAGGCGATGGACAGCGTGGCCTATATCCGCTTCGCCAGCGTCTATAAGGACTTCACCGAGGCCAAGGACTTCGAGGATTTCGCCGGCGCGGTGGCGGAGGCGGGCAAGGACGGATAGGAGTTTCTTTCGCTTCCCCCTTGCCGCCCGCCCATCCCTTGCTTCGCCCATCCCGAGGGGGAGGCCGACCTTTTGAAGCCTCGTCTCGAAGGATCGCCCGCTTCCCCCACCCGCTCATCCTGAGTAGGGACTGAGCCTCGGCGAAGGCCCGTATCGAAGGACATGCCTTGACCTTCCACACCTATCTCCTCCGCTGCTCGGACGGCAGCTATTATGTCGGCCATACCGACGATCTGGACACCCGCCTCGCGCAGCACCAATCGGGCGGGATCCCCGGCTACACCGCGAACCGGCGCCCCGTGGAACTGGTCTGGTCGGAAAGCTTTGCCGATCGCGATCAGGCCTTCGCGGTCGAACAGCAGATCAAGGGATGGTCGCGCGCGAAGAAGGAAGCCCTGATCCGGGGCGACTGGGAAGCGATCCGCATGCTGGCGCGCGGCGGAACGCCCCTTCGAGACGAGGCTTCGCCAGGCTCAGCCTCTCCTCGGGATGAGCGGGAAAATGGCGGGGAATCCGCTCCGCCCCCCGTCATCGTCCTCGTCCGCCCGCAGCTTGGCGAAAATATCGGCAAGGCGGCGCGCGCCATGCTGAACTTCGGGCTAGCCGAGATGCGGCTGGTCTCCCCGCGCGACGGGTGGCCCAATCCCGATGCCGGCCCGGCCGCGTCCGGCGCGGATATCGTGCTGGCCGATGCGAAGGTCTATGAGAGCGTCGCCGATGCGGTGGCGGATTGCGCGCATGTCTATGCCACCACCGTGCGCAAGCGCGGCGTGACCAAGCCTGTGGTGACGCCGGAGGAAGCGGCCCGCGCCATCCATGGCGAGCCCGGCCGGTCCGCGATCCTGTTCGGGCCGGAACGTTCGGGGCTGGAAACCGATGACGTGGCGGTCGCCCGCACGATCCTGACGGTGCCGATCAACCCGGAATTCGGCAGCCTGAACCTCGCCCAGGCGGTGATCCTGGTCGCCTATGAATGGTCGAAGGGCCAGGCGCTCGCCTCCCCGCCCGCGACGGACCTCGATCCCCCGGCCCCGCAGGGCGACCTCGACGGCATGATCGGCCAGCTCGAAGCCATGCTGGACGGGGCGGGCTATTTCTTCCCGCCCGATCGCGTGCCCGCGACCAGGCGCACGCTGCGCACCATGCTGACCAAGCCGGCCTGGACCGCGCAGGAGGTGCGCACCATGCGCGGCGTGCTCAGCGCGCTCGCCAAGCCCCGGCCGCGCTGACGCTCAGCGCGCGTCGAACTTGTCGAATTCGTAGGCGATCGATCCTTCGACGAGCTGTTCGTAGAGCGCGCGCACCAGAGCGGGCGGCACGCCCACGCGCGCGGCCACGGCGGCGGCATTGTCGATCACCTGCGCCTTGCGGGCTTCGTCGCGCACGGCGCCGCGCGTCGTCTTGATGCGGGCGGCGGCGTCCATGTAGCGCATGCGCCGGCCGAGCAGCGTGACGATCTGTTCGTCGAGCGCATCGACGCCGGCGCGGACCTCGATCATGGTCGTGCAGTCTTCGGGAGCGAGTATGTCGGTCATGCCGCCTCCCTAGATCGATTTGGGGGCGGAGGGAAATCCGCCGGTGCGGAACGCGCGAGGCCCTGCCCCGCCCCGCCGAACTTGACTCGCCGGCACCATCCCGCCATAGGCGCCGCTTCGCGATTGGCCCCGCATCCCGGTGAAGCGGTGGCCCTGCCGGATCCGATCCGTGCAGGCGATACCGGGAACGAGGCCGTCCCCAAGCGGATGGCCGACCCTGTAGCAATTGAAGGAAGTGACATGTCGAAGCGCAACAGCGCCAAGTACAAGATCGATCGCCGCATGGGCGAGAACATCTGGGGCCGCCCGAAGAGCCCGGTGAACCGCCGCGAATACGGCCCCGGCCAGCACGGCCAGCGCCGCAAGGGCAAGATGTCCGACTATGGCATCCAGCTCAAAGCCAAGCAGAAGCTGAAGGGCTATTACGGCGAAGTCACCGAAAAGCAGTTCAAGAAGGCCTATATCGAGGCGTCGCGCATGAAGGGCGACACCGGTCAGAACCTGATCGGCCTGCTGGAGCGCCGCCTGGACGCGCTGGTCTATCGCGCCAAGTTCGCGCCGACCATCTTCTCGGCCCGCCAGCTCGTCAGCCACGGCCACGTCTATGTGAACGGCGTGAAGTGCAACATCGCCTCGCGTCTCGTGAAGCCGGGCGACGAGATCACGCTGGGCAAGAAGGCGCAGGAAATGGCCCTCGTGCTCGAAGCGCAGAGCCTGTCCGAGCGTGACATCCCGGAATATGTGGCCGCCGACGGCGCCGCCAAGGTCACCTTCGTCCGCGTGCCCTCGCTCGACGAAGTGCCCTATCCGGTGAAGATGGAACCGAACCTGGTCGTCGAATTCTATTCGCGCTGATCCGGCGTTCCATCGCTCGAGCAAAAAGGGCGGTCCCGATCGGGGCCGCCCTTTTTGTTTGCTGGTGATGGACGGCCGCGAGCAGGCGGCTCCCGCCCGCCGCCTCTCTCAACCGGCCGGCGGCGCCTTGGCCTTGTCCTGCGGCGCGGGGCTCTTGTCCGTCCCCTCATCGCCGGCATCGGCCTCCGCCGTCGTGGCCAGCCCTTCCCAGGACTGCACCGCGCCGGACAAGGGCTCATGCTTCTTCGCCATGGCGAGCAACGCACGCGCCCGCGCTGCCGAGCCGCCGCCGTGCGGATCGGCGGCCAGCGGCTCGATCATGCGCGCCGCCTCGTCGAAATAGCGTTTCTGCATCAGGGCGACGGCCGCGCTCCCGCGCAGTTCGTCCACCTGCGGGGCAAGCCGCTGCGCTTCGAGCAGGACGTTCAGATCGTTATCGGACAATGGCTCCAGCGATCGGGTTTCCACATAGGCCCAGAGCGCCGGCACATAATATTTGTCCGCCTTGAAGGCCCGGACGAACCACTTCCGGGCGCTATCGTAAAGCGGCGCGCGCGCCTGGCCTTCCAGCTTCCGGGCAGCGGAGAGATCGGCATAGCCCCGCAGGAACAGCGAATGGGCGTCCTGCGCGCCCTCGCCGGCCACCAGCTTTTCCGCAAGCGTCCGGCCGGTGGCGACATCGCCAACGTCCAGCTCGATCTCCGCCTGCGTCGCCATCGCCAGCCGATCGCCCGGAAAAGCGGCGGCCGCCTTGCGCACCCGCGCCAGCATCGGCCTGCCACGCTCCTCATCGATCCCCAGCGATATGCCCGCGCCGGGCAACAGCAGGTCGTCCGCCGATTTGGGCAGGGCCGTGATCGTGACGGAGGCAGGCCCCCAATCCTCCGGCCGACCTATTTTCAAATAGGTGAGCGGCCTCGACACATATGTCTTCAGGGCCTTGGTGAATTCGGCATAGTTCATGCCGAATTCGCGCTGGAAGACCGCCTGGCTGTCTTCGCCGCTGTTGCGGGCCGCCAGATAACGCTTCAATTGCAGATGCTTTTTCTGCCCGAACATCCAGTGGGTTATCAGCCAGCTCTGCGCATAGAATTGCGCCATCTGGAGACTGTTCAGGCCCTCCGCATTGCCGTCCAGAATGCGCTGGACCGGCAGCCATGGGGCGTTCACCAGCATATAGCCGCGCCCCGCATTGTAACGGCCGACATGGAACTCCTTCTCCAATATGTCGGCCGTCATCATATATTCGGCAAAGCCTTCGACATACCAGGCGGGATAACCCATCGGGTAATATTGCAGCATGAAATGGTGCGTATATTCGTGCTGCAGCACTTCGTCGCCATCCAGCCCCCCACGATCCCTGCGGATCGCGAAGGCCGCGATCGCGCCCGGTGTCGCCGAATAGAAGCCGGCCACGCTGGCGCTGACCGGGCGGACCTGGCGCAGGTCCGCGTTGCTGCCGACCAGATAGATGTCGAGCTTGCCGGGCGCCGGCGGCAGCTTCGTTCCCGTTACCAGCCTGAGGATACGGTCATAATCCTCCAGCTTCGAGGCAAAGGTCCGCAACTGCGCCTCGCCGCCTTCGCTGTAGATGCGGAAATGCTCCGTCTCGGCCTTCAGCCAGGCGGCATGGGCCGTGCCGGAGGAAAGCCCCGCCGCCAGCAGCGCCAACAGAGACCACGCACGCCGGACTGACCGTTTCGTTCTGATGCCGTGATCGCCGCCCATATTTACATTCCCATCGCTTTTCGGAGGAATGCATCGCTCTTCCCGAGCATATCGGCACGAACCGCTGAGTCTTCGAGATCATGGTCGAGCGCCGGATAGATTACGAGCTCAGGCTTCTTTCCGGCGTCCGTCAGCCGGTCCGCCATCAGCCTGGAAGCCTGCACCTCCACATTGCTGTCCACATCTCCATGAAACAGCATCACCGGCGCACGGATCGCCGCAGCGTTCTGGGCGGGCGATCCCTCGCGGATATGAGGGCCGTTTCCGACAAATCGCTGTATCTCCACAAAGGTTGCGGTGTTGCGATACTGCTCCTTCAGACCGTTAAGGTCGGTGACCGGCGCAATGGCCACGATCGCCTTGTAGAGATCCGGCGCGAGCACGCCGGACTGGAGCGCGGCATAGCCGCCATAGGACCAGCCGAGCACCGCAAGCTTCTTCGGGTCGGCGATACCTTCGGATACCAGCCATCGCCCGCTGTCCACCACGTCGCCAATGGCAATCTTCCAGGATTGGAAGCCGTTATTACGAAACCATTCATCGCCATAGCCGGTCGAGCCGCGGAAATTGGGCTGAAGAACGGCATAGCCGCGATTGGCGTAATATTGCGCCATCCAATCGAAGCCCCATTCGTCACGCGCGCCCGGCCCTCCATGCGGCATCACGATGGCCGACAGGCCCTTGCCCGAAGATCCGACCGGCAGCGTCAGATAGGCCGGTATCAACGTCCCATCGGCAGCCCGCACCTGAACCGATCGCATGGGCGCCAACGGATAATCCGCCAGTTCGGGCCGGCTCAGGATCAAGGGCCGCAGCTGCTTGGTGCCTCGATCGAACAGGTAATATTGGCCTGGATCGGTATCGCCGCCGGCCCAGATCAGCAGCTTCCGTCCATCGGCGCTTTCGCTTTCGAAATTGATTTTTGGTTGTTTTGGCAAAACCTTGCTCAAGCCGTCGGCGAGCTTATTAAGGTTTTCGTCAAAATAAACCGCCTGGCGATGGTCCGTTGCGAAGGACACACCCACGATCCGCCTCTTCCGACCGAGCCGGATCAGACCATCCACATCCACCTCTGGATGGCTGAAAACCAGTTGGTCACGTAGAGAACCGTCCAGCGATCGCTTGTATAGAGCCAGTCGACCGTTATTCTTCATGAAGCCATAAGCGGCATTTTCCTCGGGATCGACGGCATAGGGGTTGAAGCCCTGGCGGGTCAGGGAATTATACTCCCCCAGATCCTTCCACCCATCCTGGCCTGCCAACCGGTAGGAATAGCGCGTGACACCCGTGGTGTAGCCATCACCCTTGAGTTCCCATGCACCCTTTATCCGTACCGTGCCGAGGCCGTCCGTGATGAATTCCGAGGCATCCCGCATGGGATTGACGACCCTCTTCGAAGCCAGGGTGGTCGTATCCACCCGATCGACACCGAAGCCTTCGAGGCGGCTTTCGACGAGCTTTCCGATCCTAGCTTCGGGAACATAGGCGCGGCCTATCAGCACCGCTCCGTCCTGCCCCGGCAGCAAGTCCACGATCGTTCCACCGAACCCATTGAAATATAGCGCATCTCCGTTTGTCCGACGCGAAAGCAGCTTGGGATCGCTGCCGTCGATGTTGATGGCTATCATGGAACTGGTGTTGACGACCTGGCCGGCGCCGCGCTGAACCGAATATATCTGGCACGCCAACCGCTTGTCCGAAACCCAATCGCAGCGTGAAATCCGTTCGGGATTGCCGCTGGCAAGTAGCGCGCGCGTGGGCGGTGCGCTTCCATCTATCGGCACGGTAAAGAGCGCATTGCTCTGCCCCTTACCGGGGGCAAGAAAAGCGACACGCTCCCCATTCGGGGAAAGCGACGCGCCGCTTACCCCTTCGCGCGCGCCGAAAGCCGCTTCCGGCGGCAGCGTCTGCGCCGACGCAACCCCACAAAAGAACATGGCGCCAAGTATAGGCGCAGAACAACGCAGCATCGATCCCCCCGTATATATTCCCCTCTTCGCATTTATCTCCTCTCGGTAAAGAAACAAGCCGCCATCTGGTTCGCTTTTCCCTTTCCCGCCCCACCCTTGCCCGCCGGCCGTAGCGCTGCCATGAGGCACGCAACATCATTACCCGGGATAACGATATGCGCTTCGCCCTTGCCGCTTCGCTCCTTGCCCTGTCGGTCGCCACGGCCGCTGCCGCCGCCCCCGTGCCGGCCATCAATGTCGAGACGCTGAAGGACATCACCAGGACGCTTTCCAACGACAGCTTCCAGGGCCGCGCGCCCGCGACGCCGGCGGAGGACAAGACGGTGGCCTATATCGCCGATCGCTTCGCCAGGGCGGGGCTGAAGCCGGGCAACAAGGGAAGCTGGTATCAGGACGTGCCGCTGGTGGAGCTGACGCCCAACGCGGCCTTCCCGATCAGCATCACCGGCGGCAAGACGCCGATCACGCTGGATTACAAGACCGATCACATCACCTGGTCCTACCAGGTGCAGCCCCGGATCGACGTCGCGGGCAGCGATATCGTGTTCGTGGGCTATGGCATCAACGCGCCGGAACGCGGCTGGAACGACTATGCCGGGCTGGACGTCAAGGGAAAGACCGTCCTGATCCTGATCAACGATCCGGACTGGAAGATGCAGTCGCTGGATGGCCCCTTCGGCGGCCGGGCGATGACCTATTATGGCCGCTGGACCTACAAATATGAGGAAGCCGCCCGTCAGGGCGCGGCGGCCGCGATCATCATCCACGATACCGAGCCCGCGGCCTACGGCTTCAACGTCGTCGTCTCCTCCAACAGCGGCGGCAAGCTCGGCTTCGACGAGCCGGGCAACCATATGGACCAGTCGGCCGCCGCCGGCTGGATCACCAACGATGCCGCGCGCCGCATCTTCGCGTCCGCCGGCCAGGATTATGACGCGCTGGTCGCCGCCGCCGGGCAAAAGGGCTTCCACGCCGTCCCCTTCACGGGGATGAAGGCGTCGCTGTCGTTCGACCAGTCGATCCGCCGCCAGAAATCGAAGAATGTCGTCGGCATCATCCCCGGCAAGAAGCGTCCCGGCGAATATGTGCTCTATTCGGCGCACTGGGACCATCTCGGCATCTGCGAGCCGGTGGACGGCGACAATATCTGCAACGGCGCGGTGGACAACGCCTCCGGCACCGCCGGCCTCGTCGCGCTGGCCGAAGCCTATAAGGCGGGCGGCCAGCCGGATCGGTCGGTGGTGTTCCTGGCGGTGACGGCGGAGGAATCGGGCCTGCTCGGCTCCGAATATTATGCCGCCAATCCCATCTACCCGCTGGCCCGGACGGTGGGCGGCGTGAACATGGATTCGCTGAACGTGATCGGCAAGACCAACGACATCGTCGTCGTCGGCCCCGGCAAGTCCGAGCTGGAGGATTATCTGAAGCGCGCCGCCGTGGGCGAGAACCGCGTGCTGGTGCCCGAACCGACGCCGGAAAAGGGCTATTATTACCGTTCGGATCATTTCAGCTTCGCCAAGCTCGGCGTGCCGATGATCTATTTCGAAAGCGGCGAGGATCTGGTGAATGGCGGGCGCGAGCGCGGCAGCAAGCTGGCGGCCGATTATATCACCAACCGCTATCACGGGCCGAAGGACGAATATGATCCCAATTGGGATTGGTCCGGCGCGGTCTCCGACCTGAAGCTTTTCTATACTATCGGTCGCGAGCTGGCGGATTCGGATGCCTGGCCCAACTGGTATCCCACGGCGGAGTTCCGCGCCGTCCGCGACAAGTCTCGCGCCGGCAAGTAAGGCAAGGCAGAACCGATGACCTATCGTCAACCGCCCGAATGGGCCCGCCACGACCGCGTCTGGATCGGCTTTCCCAGCCATCCGGAACTTTGGGAGGACGATCTGGAGCCGGCGCGCGAGGAGGTGATCGCCTTCGCCCGCGCGGTGGACGCCGATGGCGCGGGCGAGCGCGTCGTGCTGGTCGCGGCGGACAAGACGGCCGCCAAGGCGGCGCTGGCTTCGGCCGGCCCCAATGTCGATGTGGTGGTGGCCCCGTTCGGGGATATCTGGCTGCGCGATACCGGGCCGATCATCGTGCACGACAGCGCCGGCGGCGTGCCGACCGCGCTCGATTTCCGCTTCAACGGCTGGGGCGGCAAATATGACCTGCCGAACGACGATACCGTGGGCCGCACGCTGGCGGAGGCCGCGCGCTTCCCGGTGAAGGCGTGCGACTGGATCTTCGAGGGCGGGGCCATCGACGTGGATGGCACCGGGCTGGTCGTGACGACCGAGCAGTGCCTGCTCAATCCCAACCGCAACCCCTATCTGTCGCGCGGCGATATCGAGGCGCGGCTGAAGGCGGATCTCGGGCTCGATCGCGTGCTGTGGCTGGGCAGCGGCCTGCTCAACGATCATACCGACGGCCATGTCGACAACCTCGCCCGCTTCGTGGGCGAAGGGCGGATCGCCATACCGGAGCCGACGGCGGACGATCCGAACGAGGCGGTCTATCGCGATGCAGCCGCCCGCGCCCGCGCCTTCGGGCTCGAGGTGGTCGGCGTCCCCTCCCCCGGCAAGGTCGAGCGGGACGGGGCGATCGTGCCGGCATCCTATATGAACTTCTATGTCGGCAATGCCGCCGTGGTGGTTCCCGTCTATGGCGCCGCCAATGACGATGCCGCCGTGGCCGCCTTCGGCGCGCTCTTCCCCGGCCGCAGGGCGATCGGCATCCGCGCCGATCATGTGCTGACCGGCGGCGGCAGCCTGCACTGCATCAGCCAGCAGGTGCCCAGCCCCTAAAATGGGCGCGGCGGCCCCGGCCTTGGCTTCGCGGCCCCGCATCCTTATCTGAGCCCGCCGCCCGTGGAGACCCTTTGATGACCGAAGTGACCGTTGCCGCCCTCCAGCTCGCGCTCAGCGACGATGTCGATACCAACATCGCCGCCGTGTCCGAACTCGTGCGCGAGGCGGCGGCCGAGGGCGCGCAGGTCATCCTTCCGCCCGAGCTGTTCGAGGGCCATTATTTCTGCCAGGTCGAGGATGAGGGCCTGTTCGCCCGCGCCAGGCCCACCGATCGCCATCCCGCGGTGCTGGCGATGCGCAAGCTGGCGGAGGAGCTGAAGGTCCATATCCCGACCAGCTTCTTCGAGGCGGACGGCCCGCATCATTATAACAGCCTCGCCATGATCGGGCCGGACGGCAAGGTGGCCGGCGTCTATCGCAAGAGCCACATCCCCGACGGGCCGGGCTATGAGGAGAAATTCTACTTCCGGCCCGGCAACACCGGCTTCAAGGTGTGGCCGACCGATCATGCCACGCTGGGCGTCGGCATCTGCTGGGACCAATGGTATCCCGAAACCGCGCGCACGATGATGCTGATGGGGGCGGAGCTGCTCTTCTACCCCACCGCGATCGGCAACGAGCCGCACGATCCCGATCTCGACACCAGCCGCCTCTGGCGCCGGGCGATGATCGGCCATGCCGTGTCGAACGTGGTGCCGGTGATCGCATCCAACCGCATCGGCACCGAAGGGGCGATGACCTTCTACGGCCACAGCTTCATCGCCGACGAGCGCGGCGATCTGGTGGCCGAATTCGGCGCGAGCGAAACCGGCGTGCTCACCGCCACGCTCGATCTCGATCGCGTGAAGCGCCACCGCGCCGCCTTCGGCTTCTTCCGCGATCGCCGGCCGGACCTTTACGGCCGCCTCGCCCAGGATATCTGACGGACAAGAACGGCTGCCGCCGGCAGAACGGCACCGGCGGCACCATCGGCCCCTCCCCCGATCGGCAAACCGCCTGCCGGCATGCGGAGGGGAGTCGATTCCCGGCGAGCGCTCGGCTATCCCATTCGGGTCCAAGCCCTTTCAGGAAAGCCGTCCATGCGCCGCCGCACATTCCTTGCCGCCATTCCCGCCGCCGCCGCTGCCCCCGCCATGCTGCGGGCGCAAGCGCCCTCCCCCGTCCCCGCGCCGATCTGGACGCCGGGCGAGGTGCGGTTCGATCGGCCGGACGTGCATGGCGGCGATCGCCCGGTCGGGGCGAGCTTCGCCTCGCGCTCGGTGGTCTACGGGCTTTCGGGCGCCGCCGGCTCCGCGCAGCCGCTGGCCACGCAAGCGGGCATCGAAATCCTGAAGAAGGGCGGCTCCGCCGTCGATGCCGCCATCGCGATCAACGCCTGCCTGGGCTTTCTGGAGCCGACCGCCTGCGGCGTGGGCGGCGATCTCTACGCGCTGCTGTGGGACCCGAAGCAGGGCAAGGTCGATGGCCTCGCCAGCTCCGGCCGGTCGCCCCGCGCGCTGACCTTCGATATCGCCCAGTCGCGCACGAAGAACGGCCACCTGCCGGCTTATGGCGCCGCCTCGGTCTCGGTGCCCGGCACGGTCGCCGGCTGGTGGACGCTCCACCAGCGCCACGGCAAGCTGAAATGGGCGGAGCTGTTCGAGCCCGCGATCGCGATGGCGGAAGGCGGCGTGCCGGTGGCGCCGATGATCGCTTATTATATCGGCCGGGCCATGGCCAATTTCACCAAGCCCGGCGCCGGCATCGAGGAAGTGGACAATGCCCGCAAGGTGTGGATGCCGAACGGCGCCGCGCCGAAGGAGGGCGATCCCTTCCGCAACCCCGATCTCGCCCGCACCTATCGCCTGATTGCCCAGGGCGGGCGCGACGCCTTCTATGACGGCCCGATCGCCGACACCATCGAGCGTTATTTCCGGCGCATCGGCGGCTGGATGACCCGCGCGGACCTCGCCGCCCATCAGGCGAAATGGACCAGGCCGCTGGAAACCACCTATCGCGGCATCGGCGTGCAGGCGATCGGCGAGAATACCCAGGGCCTCGCCACCCTGCAGATGCTCAACATCCTCGAGCATTTCGACATGGCCGGCGCGGGCTTCCAGTCGGCGCTGTCGATCCACCTGCAGGCGGAGGCCAAGCGCCTCGCTTATGAGGATCGCGCCCGTTATTATGCCGACCCGGAATATGCCAAGGTCCCGATGGAGTGGCTCGCCTCCAAGGAATATGCGGCGGAGCGCGCGCGACTGATCCGCCCGGACCGGCTGATGACGGACGTGCAGCCCGGCAAGGCGCCGTCGCGCGGCGACACCACCTATTTCACCTGCGCCGACAAGGACGGGCTGATGATCTCCATGATCCAGTCCAACTTCCGCGGCATGGGATCGGGGCTGGTGGCCGACGGCCTCGGCTTCATGTTCCAGGATCGCGGCCAGCTCTTCTCCTTCCAGCCGGGCCATCCCAACATCTATGCGCCGGGCAAGCGCCCGTTCCAGACGATCATCCCCGGCTTCGCGACGAAGGACGGCAAGCCCTGGCTCAGCTTCGGCGTGATGGGCGGCGACATGCAGCCGCAGGGGCAGACGCAGATCATCCTCAACCGCACCGATTACGGCCTCGACGCGCAGGCCGCCGGAGACAGCCCGCGCTGGCACCATGAAGGGTCGTCCGAAAGCATGGGCGAGGATTCGGGCGACGAAGGCCCCACCGGCACGCTGCGGCTGGAAAAGGGCGTGCCCGAGGCCACCCGCACCCGGCTTGCCGCGATGGGCTGGAAGATCGGGGCGTCGGACGGCGGCTTCGGCCGCTACCAGTGCGTCGAGCGGATCGACCGCAACGGCGAGCGCGTCTATGCGGCGGCAAGCGAGATGCGCGCCGACGGCGTGGCGCTGGCCTACTGATCGCCTTCCCGGCCGGGTTCAGTTGAGCCCGGCCAGCAGCTCCGGCCGATAGGGCTGCAGCGATTCATGGTCCCCGGCGCGCACCTTGGCCGGCCAGGCCGGATCGCCCAGCAGCGATCGGCCGAGCGCCACCAGATCGAATTCGCCGCGATCGATGCGGCCGCGCACGTCGTCGAGATAATGGTCCGAAGGCTCGGCGACGCGGCCATAGACGTCCCCCTGCCCATATTCGAGCGCGGTCGCCGCCAGGCCGATGCCGCCGCCGGCGATGGTGGCACGGCCGGTGATATGCTTGATCCAGCCGGCGAGGTTCAGGCCGCTGCCTGCGAATTCCGGCCGCCAGAAACGGCGCAGCGAACAATCGAACATGTCGACGCCGGCATCGGCCAGCGGCACCACCAGCGCCTCCAGATCGGCCGGGCTTTCCGCCAGCTTCGCGGCATAATCCGTCATCTTGAACTGGGAAAAGCGCAGCGCGATCGGGAAATCCGGCCCCACGGCCTTGCGGCAGGCGGCGACGATCTCGGCCGCGAAGCGCACGCGATCGGCGCCATAGGCATCGTCGCGCCGGTTGGTGCGGTGCCACAGGAACTGATCGATCAGGAAGCCGTGCGCGCCATGGATCTCGATGCCGTCGAAGCCGATGCGCCGGGCGGCGGCGGCGGCCTCGGCAAAGGCCGCGATCACGGCGTCGATCTCCGCCAAGGTCATCGGCGGGCCTTCGATCCGCTCCGGCGCTGGCGGCCGGCCCACCTCGGCCCCCGCCAGCCAGATGCCGGACGGGCCGATGCCGCGCCAGGGCGGCGGCACCTGCGCGATGCCCTGCAGGCCGGCATGGGCAAGCTGCGGCATCATCCGCCCGCCGGCCCCGTGCACGGCCTCCGCCGCCTTCTGCCAGGTCGCCAGCGCGGCCCCGTGGAAGCGCGGCTCATTCTCGTCGAAGGCGGCATTGTCTTGCCCAACGGCCGTCGCGCCGCTGATGATAAGGCCGGTGCCGCCTTCGGCCCGCCGCCGGAAATAAGCGGGATAATCGGGATGCGGCAGGCCGCCGGGCGCCTTGCCCTGCCCCATCGGCGCCATGACGATGCGGTTGGGCAGCGCCAGCGAACCCAGCGCCAGCGGCGAAAAGAGCGGATCGGTCATGGCCGGATTATGATCCGCCGCAAGCGCCATCGCCAGCCGGCGATCACGCCCGACCCGCCGATAGCGCCATAATCCGGCCCCCCAGGGATCGTCATGGTCAACCGGCGGGACCTCCCGTCCTCCCCAAGGTGGATCACCACCGGAAAGCGGTGATCCCCCTCGAAGATCGTGCCGCCCCAGCCGCAAGATCGATTGGCGCGGCACCCGTCCTTCCGGGCGGGCATCACGAATGCGGCGCCGCGCACCCCAAGGTCGCGCGGCGCCGCATTGGCGAACCTATGCCGCCGCCGGCCCTTCCAGCGTCGCCATGTCGATGACGAAGCGGTAGCGCACGTCGGCCTTCTCCATCCGTTCGAACGCGCCGTTGATCTCCTGGATGGCGATCATCTCGCATTCGGGCAGGATGTTCTTCTTCGCGCAGAAGTTCAGCATCTCCTGCGTCTCGGCGATGCCGCCCACGGGCGATCCCGATATCCGCCGCCGTCCCATCAGCAGCGGCAGGGTGCTGATCTCGTCCACCAGTCCCAGCTGGCCCACGATCACCAGCGTCGCATCGATATCGAGCAGCGGCATATAGGGGCGGAGGTCATGCCGCACCGGCACGGTATCGATGATCAGGTCGAAGGCGTTGGCGGCGGCCGCCATCGCTTCCGCGTCGGTCGAAACCAGCACCCTGTCCGCGCCCAGCGCCAGCGCGTCGGCGGTCTTGGCGTCGCTGCGGCTGATGACGGTCACGTCGGCGCCAAGGCCCGCGGCCAGCTTCACCGCCATATGGCCTAGCCCGCCCAGGCCGATCACGCCCACCCGGCTGCCCGGCCCCGCATTCCAGGTGCGCAGCGGGGAATAGGTGGTGATGCCGGCGCAGAGCAGCGGCGCGGCGCGCGCCAGGTCCAGCCCTTCCGGGATGGAAAGCACGAACTCCTCGCGCACCACGACATGCTTGGAATAGCCGCCATAGGTCACGTCGCCGGTGATCCGGTCGCGACCATTATAGGTCAGCGTCACGCCCTCGCGGCACATCTGCTCCTCATGGGCGAGGCACTGGTCGCAATGGCCGCAGCTGTCGACCAGGCATCCGACCGCGACGGCATCGCCCACCTTGTGCCGGGTCACGTCGCCGCCCACCTCGATCACCCGGCCGACGATCTCGTGGCCCGGAACGCAGGGGTAGATGGTGCCCGGCCAGTCGCTGCGCGTCTGGTGCAGGTCGGAATGGCATACGCCGCAATAGAGGATCTCGATCGCCACGTCGTCGGAACGAAGCTCGCGACGGTCGAAGCTGTAGGGAGCAAGCGGGGTCTCGGCGTTCAGCGCCGCATAGCCGGTGGTCTTCATCTTCACTCCTCGGGTGATGGTGGATGTGTGGTGTTGAATTGCGGGTCGGTCAGAAACGCTCGCCGACCATTTCCTCGCTTTTGGCCCACAGCGCCTTCGCCCGCTCGGGATCGAGGGCGTAGGGCTGCACGCCGTCGCGCCGCGAAGTGCCGGTGGCGATCTCGGCCACATGGCAATCCTCGGCATAACGTCCGCCGATCTCGTCCGGCGCGGCCACGATCGCCGCCCAGATCGAGGTGGCGGCGCCCTGCGGCACCGTCTTCCAGTGGAAGGCGGGCGCTCCCTCGGGCTGGTTCGCCGTGATGGACGCGATCAGCGCGTCCTGCGCCTCCTGGGTCATGTGGCGGCTCAGCTCGGTGCGGATCACGCCCGGATGCACGGCCGCCGCGCGGATGCCCCGGTCGCGATGGCGCCGGTCGAATTCCACCGCGAACAGGATGTTGGCGGTCTTCGATCGGCCATAGGCCACGAACTCTTCGTAATCGGTATGATCGAAATTGGGGTCGTCCAGGTCGACGTCCGAATATCGGTGGCCGGCGGACGAAAGGCTCACCAGCCGGCCGCCCGGTTTCAGCAGCGGGGCGATCCGGTTGACCAGCACGAAATGCCCCAGATGATTGGTGCCGAACTGCGTTTCGAAGCCGTCGGCCGTCACCCCCTTGGGGCAGGCCATCACGCCGGCATTGGCGATGATGATGTCCAGCGGCCGGCCATCGGCGATCAGCGCGTCGGCGGCCGCCCGCACGCTCGCCAGCGATGCGAGGTCGAGCCGGATCAGCTCCAGGCTGCCGCCGCCGTCCCGCGCCGCCGCGCGCACGCTTGCGGTCGCGGCTTCCGCCTTGGCGAGGTCGCGCGCCGCGCCCACCACGTCCGCGCCGTGCGCCGCCAGCGCCCGCGCCGTCTCCACGCCCAGCCCGGCGGAAACGCCGGTCACCAGGATGCGCCGGCCGGAAAGATCGACGCCTTCCAGCACCTCGTCGGTCGTCGATTCCGCGCCGAATATGGTCATGGCTGTTCTCCATTTCCGTGGAGGAGGCCCATCGCCCCCTCGAAGCCGGGGCCGATATGGATGGCAGTCCCCGCTTCCGGGCGCCCGATCGTGTCGATCTCTTGCCTGATCCTATCAAAGCACGGGCCGGGATGCAGGCCCGCCCTTGCCACCGGGTCGGCGCGCGCCAATCTTCGAGGCCATGCGCCATCAGCTCGATCAGATGCTCGCCCTTGCCGAGCGCCACCTCCACAACCCGCACCGGGAAGCCGCCCTCCCCCGCCTCGCCCTCTATGCTTCCAGCGGGCAGACATGCTCCACGGCCACACTCTACCGGCCGATGCTGTGCCTGGTCCTGCAAGGCGCCAAGCAGGTGCTGATCGGCGATCGCGTGCTGCGCTACGATCCCGCATCCTATTTCGTCGCCTCGCTGGAATTGCCGGCATCCGGCCGCATCGTCGAGGCGAGCCCCGATCGCCCTTATGTCGCGCTCAGCCTCACGCTCGATCGGGAGGCGCTGGCCGCGCTGCTGCCGGATGCCCCGCCCGCGTCCGGCGGCCGCACCGCCGGCTTCGCCGTCAGCCCGGTCACGCCGCACCTGCTCGATGCCTGCCTCCGGCTGCTCGCCCTGCTCGATACGCCGGAGGATGCCGCCGTCCTCGCGCCCCTGCACGAACGCGAAATCCTCTATCGCCTGCTCCGGGGCCCGCAGGGCGGCGTGCTGCGGCAGATCGCCCAGGCGGACAGCCGCCTGTCGCAGGTCCGCCAGGCGATCGCCTGGATCAGGGAGCATTTCGACGAGCCGCTCCGCGTCGAGGCGCTGGCCGAGATTGCCGGCATGAGCCCCGCTTCCTTCCACCGCCATTTCAAGGCCGCCACGGCGATGAGCCCGCTGCAATATCAGAAGGTGCTCCGCCTGCAGGAAGCGCGGCGGCTGCTCGTCATCAGCGCGGATGCGACGCGCGCCGCCTACCGGGTCGGCTACGAAAGCGCCTCGCAGTTCAGCCGCGAATATGCCCGCATGTTCGGCGTCCCGCCCTCGCGCGATGCGGAGCGGCTGCGCGGCGCCGGCATCGGCCTACCGGAAATCAGCAGCGCGGCCTGATCCCGATCAGCCGGCCCCCGATCAGCCGGCCCCCGATCACCCCGCCAACGTCTCGATCGAGGACGTGTTCTCCAGCGTCCGGTGGACGGGGCATTTGGCGGCCACGTCCAGCAGGCGCGTGCGCTGCTCGCCGGTCAGCGCATCGCCACGGATGCGCACCGTCTTGCGGAAAACGTCCGTCTTGCCCGGCCGGCCTTCCACGGTCGCCTTCTCGTGCGTCACGTCGGTCTCGATATGGTCGACCGGCCATTGCTGCTGCCGGGCGAACCAGCGCACCGTCATCGTCGTGCATTCGCCCAGCGCCGCCGCCAGCATCTGATAGGGCGACGGGCCGAGGTCGGCACCGCCCATCGCCACCGGCTCGTCGCCGATCAGGCTATGCCCGCCGGTCTCGATCCGCACCGCGAACGGGCTCGCGCCCGTCTCGCTCACCGTCACTTCCACCTTGTCGCTCATGCCGCTCTCCCCGTCCGTGCCGCGCCCTTCCTGGACCCGCTCATCCATCGACGATATCCGAATATTCGGGGTGGCCGGCATAGAAGCGGCTCATGAAGCTGCACTTCAGCACGGCCTTGCGCCCGCTCGCGCGGATCGCATCGAACACGCCAGTCGCCAGCTTCGTGCCGATGCCCTGCCCCGAATATTCGAACGGCACCTCGGTATGGGTCAGCACCACCCGGCCTTCCTCGTCGATGCGGTAATAGGCCGCCGCCACATCGTCGCCGTCCAGCGCCAGCTCGAACCGGTGCTGCGCCGGATTGTCGATCACCGAAGCCATCTGCGTCTCCCGTCCGCCTTCCTCAATGCCCCGTCACGCCCATCGCCAGCAGCAGCAGCAGGAAGAGGGTCGCCGCGAAGGTCGCGGAAAACAGCAGGAAGCAGGTCCGCCACAGCGCGCTGAACCAGCCGAGCGAATAGGCGCCCTTCAGCTGGCGATACATGTGCCATGGCGGAAAGAAGGTCATGAATATGATGATCGCGGTCGCCGGCAGGATCAGCGCGGCGAAGCTCATCGTCACCATCATCAGCGTCATCGCCGCCAGCGAATATATGGCGAAGATGGCATGATCGTAGAGGCCGAACTGCCAGCGCCAGGCGAACATCAGCCAGATGAAGGGCAGCGATATCGGGATCAGCGCCCAGGAGAATTTATAGGCGGAGGATTGCAGCTTGTAGAGCAATAGCGCCGGATTTTTCGATGCTTTCTCAATGCCTTCATCCAGCGCGGGCCAGCCGGTGTTCGCGTTGATCCCGGAATGGGTCGGCTCGGCAACCGGTGCCTTGGCGCTATCCTTGCCGGCCAGGGCGGCCTGCTCGGCCACCCGGCCGGTCATGAGGTTGGTCACCGCCAGCTCGCGCTGCAGATCGGCGATTTGCCGGTCCAGCGCGCGGGTGTTGTCGCCCGCCGCCTTCAGCTCGTCGCGGGCGGCCTGCAACTCCTTCAGGCGGATGGCGGACCTGTCATTCTCGCTGCCGATCTCGCGCTGGGCCTCCTGCAGCCCGCTCGCCACCTCCTCCACCGTATGCCCGCTCGCGCCGCGGATCGGCAGGCCGACCCAGGAGAACACCGCCACCATCAGGAATACGGAAAACAGGAAGAGTGCCAGCGGCGACACGAATTTCGCCCGTTCGCCCAATATGTAGCGCCGGGTCAGCTCCCCCGGCCGCCAGAACAGCAGCGGCAGCGTGCCCCACATCTTCCCTTCGAAATGGAACACGCCGTGGGCGATATCGTGCACCAGCGCCATCACCGTGCGGTGCAGGTGCGCCGCCTGCCCGCAATTCTGGCAAAAATGGCCCGCAAGCGGCGTGCCGCAGTTCAGGCAGGCGCTTTCGTGGGTGTGGCCGTCATCGGTGGCGCGGCGGCCCCCAAGCCGCTCGCCCTCGATCGCATGAGCCGCAAGGGCTCCGGTCGCGACATTCGCCGCTGCTTCGAATTCTCCGGTCATGTGCCCAGGATAGCGGCGTGACCGTGGCGAAGCGAGGGGCGACGTGATAGGGCTCCGGCCATGACAGACGCCGCCACCCTCGCTTCGTCCGCCGTTACGTCCGCCACGGATGCGCCCGTCCCGGATGCGGAGGCGCTGATCCAGGATATGGGCCGCCGCGCCCGCGCCGCCGCCGCGGTGCTGGCCCGCACGCCGACCGCGGTGAAGGCCGGTGCGCTCCGCGCCGCCGCCGCCGCTCTGCGCGCGGACGAGGCCGGGATTCTCGCCGCTAATGCCGCCGATATGGCGCGCGGCCGAGAAAACGGCCTGTCGCCCGCCCTGCTCGATCGGCTGAGGCTCGATCCCGCGCGGCTGGAAGGCGTCGCCGCCGGGCTGGAGGCGGTGGCCGCCCTTGCCGATCCAATCGGCCAGGTCGTCGATCGCGCCGCGCGACCCAACGGCCTGGAATTGAGCCGGGTGCGCGTGCCGCTGGGCGTCGTCGGCATCATCTACGAAAGCCGCCCCAACGTCACTGCCGATGCCGGGGCGCTCTGCCTGATGGCCGGCAACGCCGCGATCCTGCGCGGCGGATCGGAAGCGATCCAAAGCAGCCGGGCGATCCACGCCGCCCTTATCGAAGGGCTCCGCGCCGCCGGCCTGCCCGAGGACGCGCTTCAGCTCGTCCCCGTCACCGATCGCGCGGCCGTGGGCGCGATGCTCAAGGCCGCCGGCCTTATCGACATCATCGTGCCGCGCGGCGGCAAATCGCTGGTCGCGCGCGTCCAGGCCGAGGCGCGCGTGCCCGTGCTCGCCCATCTCGACGGCATCAACCACACCTATATCGATGCCGCCGCCGATCCCGCGAAGGCGGTGGCGCTGGCCGTCAACGCGAAGATGCGCCGCACCGGCGTTTGCGGCGCGACCGAAACGCTGCTGATCGACCGCGCCTTCCCCGAGGCCGCGGCCGTGGTGAAGGCCCTGCTCGATGCCGGCTGCGAACTGCGCGGAACCCCGGAAATCCAGGCCCTCGATCCCCGGATCCTGCCGGCGGGGGACGAGGATTGGGATACCGAGTATCTCGACGCCATCTGCGCGGTCCGGGCCGTTTCAGGGGCGGACGAGGCGATCGGCCATATCGCCGCCCACGCTTCCCACCACACGGACGCGATCGTCACCGAGGATGCCGCCACCGCCGAACGCTTCCTGGCGGAAGTCGATTCGGCGATCGTGATGTGGAACGCCTCCACCCAGTTCGCCGATGGCGGCGAATTCGGCCTGGGCGCGGAAATCGGCATCTCCACTGGCCGTCTCCATGCACGTGGGCCGGTCGCGCTCGAAGGGCTCACGACCTATAAATGGGTGGTGCGCGGCACGGGACAGCTCCGCCCTTGAGCCATCGCAGAAGGGCGACCGGCCTGCTCGGCGGGTCGTTCAATCCCGCCCATCGCGCCCATCGCCGCATCACCCTTGCCGCCATCGAGGCGCTGGGGCTGGACGAGGCATGGTGGCTGGTTTCCCCCGGCAACCCGCTGAAAGATGGCGCGCCCGACATGGCCCCCCTGTCGGCCCGCGTCGCCAGCGCCCGCGCCATGGCCCGGCGCGCGCCGATCCGCGTCACCGCGATCGAGCGGCGGCTGGGCACCCGCTACACCGCAGAGACGCTGGAAAAGCTCGTCCGCCTCTACCCCGATCGCCGCTTCATCTGGTTGATGGGATCGGACAATCTCGTCCAGTTCCACCGCTGGCGGGACTGGCGCAGGATCGCGCGGACGGTTCCGATTGCCGTAATCGCCCGTCCGGGTTATGATGGGGCCGCTCACGCTACGAGGGCGATGGGCTGGCTGCGGCGTTTCGTCCGGCCCGCAAGCCAGGCGAGAAACTGGACGACGTGGAGACCGCCGGCGCTCGTGCTGCTGCGCTTTCGCCCAGATCCCGGTTCCGCCACGCGCTTGCGGGCTGAAGACCCGCTTTGGTTTCACGCATATCATCAACAGGCCCTGCGCGACCCCGTGACGCGCCGGTGCATCGACTAGGAGGCCCTTTGCCCGCCAGTACCGCCGCCCTTCGGGGCACCAACGAACCCGAGCCGTCGGCCGCGCTTCACCAGCTCGTGCTCCGCTCGCTCGACGACGACCAGGCCGTCGAGACCGTAACCATCCCGCTTGCCGGCAAGAGCAGCATCGCCGATCACATGGTGATCGCGAGCGGTCGTTCGTCGCGCCAGGTGGCATCGATGGCGCAGAAGCTCGCCGATCGCATCAAGCAGGAAACCGGCCGCATCGCCCGTATCGAAGGGCTGCCGACGGCGGACTGGGTGCTGATCGACGCGGGCGACGTGATCGTCCACCTGTTCCGCCCCGAAGTCCGCAGCTTCTACAATCTCGAACGCATGTGGGGTTTCGAGGAGGAACGCCGCCCGGCCGGCGAAGCCTGAGGCGTTGCTGCTCCACATCGTCGCGCGGGGCAAGATCGGCCGCAGCCCCGAGGCGGAGCTCGTCGATCGCTATCTGAAGCGGATCGCCTGGCCGACCCGCGTTACCGAGCTGCCCGACAAGGGCGGCCGCGCACCCGTGCTGGACAATGATTCCATCCTCGTGGCGCTGGACGAGAAAGGCCAGCAGCTGCCCTCGCTGGCGTTCGCGGAAAAGCTGGGCCGCTGGCGGGACGACGGCCGGCGCGAGGCCCGCTTCCTGATCGGCGCGGCCGACGGGCTGGAACCCGCCGATCGCGAACGCGCCGATCTGCTGCTGGCCTTCGGCGCCGCCACCTGGCCGCACATGCTGGCCAGGGCGATGCTGGCCGAACAATTGTGGCGGGCGACCAGCATCCTGGCCGGCCACCCCTATCATCGCGAAGGCTGAGCACATCGCAATGGCCCGCCCCCTGCTGATCGCCGCGACCATCGCCACCGGCGCCGTGGCGGGCCTGGCGATCGCGCGGGTGCCCACGGCGGCCGAGATTTCGGCCGATCAGATCCGTCGCCAGGCCGATGCCGCCGCCGCCCGCGCGGCGGGGCTGGAGGAACAGGCCGCCCGCGCCGCAGAGGACGCCGCCCGCACCCGCGCCGCGGAAGCCGCCGTCGCCAGCCGCGTGATCGCCGCCGAGGCGGAGATCGCCGCCGCCGAGAAGCGGATGGGCGACGTGGCCGCGCTCCGCGCCCGCCAGCGCGCGCGGCTCGCAGAGCAGCAGGCCCCGATCGTCCGGCTCACGGCCGCGTTGCAGACGATGGCCCGCCGGCCGACCGCGCTCGCCTTCGTCCAGCCCGGCTCCATCGCCGATGTCGTCCATGTTCGCGCGCTGCTCGATGCGCAGGTGCCGGCGATCCGCGATCGCACCGCCGGGCTCCGGCGCGAGGTCGCCCACGGCCTCGCTCTCCAGCGCGAGGCCGATCAGGCGGCCGCCAGCCTGCGCGACAGCCGCGATCGACTGCAGGCGGAACGCGCGGAACTCGCCCGGCTCGAAACCCGGCACCGCATCCGCGCCCAGGCACTCACCGATGATTCGCTCGCCCAGTCCGATCGGGCGATGGCGCTGGGGGAAAAGGCCCGCACCGTCGCCGACCTGATGGATCGCCTCGACAGCCAGTCGCGCACGCGCGATCGGCTGGCCGCGCTCCCCGGCCCGGTCCTCCGCCCGCTCGTCCCGGGCCAGGCGGCGGCCCCACCCGCCGAGCCCGCGCCCGAAGGCCCGCTCAACCTCGCTTATCGCCTGCCCGTTACCGGCAAGCTGGTGCGCGGCCTCGGCGAGATTTCGGACGCCGGCGTCCGCGCCCGCGGGCTCACCATCGGCGCCAAGGCCGATGCGCTGGTGGTTGCGCCGGCGCGTGGCCGGATCGCCTATGCCGGCCCCTTCCGGGGCTATGACAATATCGTCATCATCGAACATGGCGGCGGCTGGACCAGCCTCGTCACCGGCCTCGCCGCGCTCAACGCCAGGGTGGGCGAGGCGGTGGACCAGGGCAGCCCGATCGGCCGCGCCCATGGCGGCGCCGGCGGCGTGACGGTCGAGCTGCGCCGCGCCGGCCAGCCCATCGATATCGTTCCGCTGCTGGGGCAGGGCTGATGGCACGCCCCGCACCCCGCCTCCCCTACCCCCTCATCCCGTTCACCGCATCTTCATCGCCGGTGATCGACCATGCCCCCGCCCAGGCTTTTCATCCGGCAGCCTTGTTGCCGGAGAGGGAAAGGCTGTAACGTGGTGGCAATATCCAGCGAAGGCACCCTGTCGATGGCCAGATTATTGTTGCGTTCCGCCTTGCTCGTCAGCGCTGTTGCGCTGGTTCCCACCGTCACGTCGGCATTGGCGGCCGCGGATGCGGAAACTTTCCGCGAAATGGATCAGTTCATGAGCGTTTTCGATCGCGTGCGATCGGAATATGTCGACAAGGTTGACGACAAGACGCTGATCAAGGGCGCGATCGACGGCATGCTCGCCAGCCTCGATCCGCACAGCTCCTATCTCGATTCGCGCGACTATCAGAATCTGCGCACGCAGACGGACGGCGCTTATGGCGGCCTGGGCCTGACGGTCTCGATGGAGGACGGCGCGGTCAAGATCATCGCGCCGACCGAGGATACGCCTGCCTACAAGGCCGGGCTCAAGTCGGGCGACTATATCACTCATCTGGACGGCAAGCTGATCTACGGCGGCACGCTGGACGAAGCGGTCGATCAGATGCGCGGCAAGCCGGGCACGCAGGTGAAGCTAACCATCGTCCGCCCGGGCCGCGACAAGCCCTTCGACGTGACGCTGACGCGCGAGGTCATCACCCTGAAGCCCGTCAAGTGGGAGGTGAAGGACAAGGTCGGCATCGTCAACATCAACACCTTCAACAAGCAGACCGGCGAAGCGGTGCGCGCGGCGCTGGTGTCGATCGACAAGGCGGTCGGCGGCCAGCCGCTCGGCTATGTCGTCGATCTCCGCTCCAACCCCGGCGGCCTGCTGGACCAGGCGATCGAGGTTTCGGATGCCTTCCTCGATCGCGGCGAGATCGTCTCGCAGCGCGGCCGGGAGAAGAGCGATATCGAACGCTGGTATGCCCGCCCCGGCGATTTCGCCCATGGCCTGCCCGTGATCGTCCTGATCGACGCGGGATCGGCCTCGGCGGCCGAAATCGTGGCCGGCGCGCTCCAGGATCACCGGCGCGGCCTGGTGATGGGCGAACGCAGCTTCGGCAAGGGATCGGTGCAGACGCTGCTACCGCTGACCGAGGATACCGCGCTCAGGCTCACCACCGCGCGCTATTTCACGCCGTCGGGCCGCTCGGTGCAGGAAGGCGGCATCCAGCCGGATATCCGCGTGCCCCAGCTCACCGATCCCGATTACAAGGATCGTCCGCGCCTGCGCGAGGCCGATCTGCGCCGTCACCTCATCAACGAGGCGAAGCTCGACGAAAGCGTGCTGGAGGACGACACCAAGGCCGATCCCCGTTTTCAGCTGACGGCCACCCAGCTTGAAAAGCAGGGCGTTTCGGACTTCCAGCTCGATTATGCGGTGAAGACCCTCGCCCGCCTCGGCGGTGCGCCTGCAACCACCGCCGCCGCGACCACCAGCGCCGCGGCCAAGGGCACCGTGACAGCGGGCGCCGGCCCCAAGGGCGGCCGCTAAACCTCTCGTCCGGCTCCCCTCCCGGCAAGGCCGCGTGAGGGGAGCCGCAATCCCAAGGGATCTCCGCCCTCCCCATGACCAGATTCGCCACGGCCCGCCTGCTCGCCCTCCTGATCCCCACGGCGCTGATGGCGGGCGCGCTGGGATCGCAGTTCATCGGCGGCCTCTATCCGTGCGAGATGTGCCACTGGCAGCGCTGGCCGCATTATGCGGCGATCGCGATCGCGCTCCTCGCCTTTCTCGTCCGCCCCGCCGCGCGGCCGCTCACCATCCTGGCGGCGCTGGCGATCATGGCCAGCGGCGCGATCGGCGTCTTTCACGCCGGGGTCGAATATGGCTGGTGGGAAGGGCTCACCCGCTGCAGCACGATCGGCAATTCGGGTGATATCCTCGCCGATATCATGGCGGCGCCGATGGTCCGTTGCGATGAGGTGCAATGGTCGCTGTTCGGAATTTCTCTCGCCGGATGGAATGCGATCGTTTCGCTTGCCGGCGGAGCGACTATATTGGCCCTATGCCTGAAACGCCCCCGCTGATGCCGATCGACGAAAAAGCCCGCGCCTCGATGCTGCGGGTCGACCAGGCCGGTGAATATGGCGCGACCCGCATCTATGCCGGGCAACTTGCGGTGATGGGCGATCATGCGCCGGGCAGCCGCCTGATCGCGCGCATGGCCCTGCAGGAGGAACGCCACCGCGCCCGTTTCGATGCGATGATCGCCGAACGCGGCGTGCGGCCGACCGCGCTCCAGCCGCTGTGGAACGTCGCGGGCTTCGCGCTGGGCGCGGCGACGGCGCTGATCGGCCCCAAGGCCGCGATGGCCTGCACCGCGGCGATCGAGACGGAGATCGACCGCCATTATGGCGAGCAGCTCGAACGGATCGGCACCGGCGACCCCGAACTCAGCGAGGCCATCGCCGATTTCCGGGCCGAGGAGGTCGAGCATCGCGAGATAGCGCTGGCCGAAGGCGCGGAGGAAGCGCCCGCTTATCCCCTGCTCTCCAGCGCCATCCGTCTCGGCTGCCGGGCCGCGATAGCGCTTTCGAAGCGGATTTGACGCATCCCTGCCCCTGGTTCAGACGTTGGGGCAGGACAATATAGGATCGGCACGATGAAGACCGTGATCGCCAGCCTCGCTTTCGTGATCGCCGCGTCGGCGGCCATGCCCTTCGACGTCGCGCAGGCGCAGCGATCCGAAAGGGTGCTGACCATTTACGGCAACGACAAATGCCCCACCAGCAATGGCGAGGAAATCGTCGTCTGCCGCCGCCTCGACGAAAATGAGCGGTATCGCATTCCCAAGGACCTCCGCGATTCCGAACTCACGGGCAACGATGCCTGGAATGAGCGCGCGCGCAGCTTCGAATATGTCGGCCGCTCCGGCGCCCAGAGCTGCTCGCCGGTCGGCAGCGGCGGCGCATCGGGCTGCATGCGCGAAATGTTCCGCAAGGCGCGGGACGAGCGCGCCGCCAATGGCGAGAAGACCGGCATCCCCTTCTGAGCCGGCCGCACCCCTCCCGATCCTTGAGGACAAACCATATGCGCAGCACCATCCGCCTCGGCCTGGTCACGTTGGGCCTGCTGGGCGCGCTGCCTGCCTACGCCCAGGACGCGACAACCGGAACCCCGCCGGAGAAAGTCTCCTCGCTGGTCGTCTATGGCGACGATCCCTGCCCGCGCAGCACCAGCGACGAGATCGTCGTGTGCGGGCGCGAACCGGAAAGCGAACGCTACCGCGTGCCCAAGCGCTTCAGGGGCAAGAAGGCCGAGCCCGCCCAGCAAAGCTGGTCCAACACGGTGCGCCAGCTCGAATGGGTCAGCCGCGCCGGCACGCCCAACAGCTGCTCGCCAGTCGGCAGCGGCGGCGCCACCGGCTGCTACCAGATGTTCATGCGCCAGGCGCGCGCGGAACGCGAACAGGCCCGGCAGGAAGCAGCCGACATTCCCTGACGGCCGTGCGACATCAGCCCTGGTGGCAGGGCCGCCGATCGCTCCATATCACGACATAATCGTCCGGCACTCGTGTCCAGCGGCCGTCCGGCCGCCGGATCAGCGGTTCGGCGCACGCCCGGCAGCGATCGAAGAACAGCCCGTCATTCCACACGCCGGGCGACTCGCTGCGATGCAGCCCCAATCGGCATAATAAGGACATGGCGACCCCTTTGTCCCCGCCGATCGATGCCATCCCCACGGCGCCGCCGACGGTCCGTTTTCCCGCTTATATCTTTATGGTTAAGATATTCGCTACGGCAGATCAATCGGCGGGCGCGCGATAAGCGGGCAGCAGGCGGATCGCGGCGATGATGGCGAGGCCGAACAGGATCGCCGCGCAATCGGCCAGGAAATCCATGGCGTTGGCATCCCGGTGCAGCATCGGGATCGCCTGGGTGATTTCGATCGCGGCACCCACCCCCGCCAGCCCCAGCCCGGTCCGCCACAGGGCGCGGCGCGGCCAGCCCAGCCCCGCCAGCAGCGCCAGGGTGAAGAAGGCGATCATATGTTCGATCTTATCGGAAGCGGCGATGTGCGGCGCTTCGGCCTGCGGCATGATCGCCGCGCTATAGGCGAAGATCAGCGCCGCCCAGAATAGCGGCCGCGCGAGGCGTTCGATCAGGGCCATGCGGCCGGCCTCATCCGATCGGGAAAGGAAATGGCGCCTTCAGGCGGCGCCGGGGCGCCGTCGCGCCCGATATGGCAGAGCGGCGGAGCCTCCTGGCTCCGCCGCCCATGCGATCACTTCTTGCCGAGCGTGAGGCCGCCGAAGCGCTTGTTGAAGCGCGCGACCTGGCCGCCAGAATCCAGCAGGGTCGACTTGCCGCCGGTCCACGCCGGGTGGACGGTCGGATCGATGTCGAGCTGCAGCGTATCGCCCGCATTGCCCCAGACCGAACGGGTCTCGAAGACGGTTCCATCCGTCATCTGGACCTTGATCATGTGGTAGTCGGGGTGAATGTCCTTCTTCATCATTTCGCTCCTGAAATGGCTGGTTTCCGACCAGCCTGGGCAATGAAGGCGCGGCCATAGCGGCAGATGCCGCGATTGACAAGGCGCGCTTGCCCGTCGTCCCGAATGAAAGAGGCGGCCCCGCCACGCGGAACCGCCCCTTCATGATCCTGCGTTTCGCCGGAGGATTCAGGCCGCCGGCGGGTCCGCGATCATGGCGGTGAAGTTCGCCTGCGCGGCGACCTTGCCGTCCACCAGCGCCCGGCCCGCGAACTTGCAGACCGTCGCGCGCTTCTGCACGAACTCGACCTCGAGGCGCAGCAGCACGCCCGGCTCCACCGGCACGCGGAACTTCGCCTCGTCGATCGCCATGAAATAGACGAGCTTGCCGGAACCGGCGAGGCCCAGCGATTCCACCGCCAGCACGCCTGCCGCCTGCGCCAGCGCCTCGACGATCAGCACGCCCGGCATGATCGGCCGGCCGGGGAAATGGCCCTGGAAGAAGGGCTCGTTGATCGTCACCGCCTTGATCGCCGCGATCGACCGGTCGGGGATCAGCTCCTCGACGCGATCGACCAGCAGCATCGGATAGCGGTGGGGCAGCGCCGCCAGCACCCGCCGGATATCCAGCGGGCCGCGATTCCCGGCCGCGTCGCCAGCCACGTCCGTCGTCTCGCTCACCGGATCAGCGGCTCGCGGGCGCAGGCGCGGCCGGCGCCGTCGTGTTGACGCTCGGCAGCTGCGAGTTGAGCTGCGTCATCACGTCGTTGGTCACGTCCAGCCCGGCGGAGGCCGCCAGCGTGGCGCCGGTGTCGACCGCGATGTTGGCGCCGCGCGCCTGCATCACCTGGGTGACGATCGGGTTCAGCTTCTCGGTGATCTGCTGGGCGACATAGGCGCGGTTGCGCTGGAACTGCTGCTGGCGCTGCTGCAGCTGCTGGTTGGCCTGCTGCTCCTTGGTCTGGAGCGCCTGGATGCGCTGCTGCAGCGCGGCGTCGGGCGCCTTGCCGCCGGCCGCCTTGGAAATCGCTTCCGCTTCGGTGCGGATCGGGGCGCCCAGCGATTCCTGCAGCTGCTGCAGCTGCTGCGCCTGGCTCTGAAGCTGGGTCTGCGCGGCCTTGCAGGCATTGCATTCCGCATAGATCTTCTGGGTGTCGACGGTGACGATCACCGCCCCCGGAACCTTCTGGGCCTGAGCCACGCCCGGAAGGGCGGCAATCGCGGCAAGCAGAACGGCCGCCTTGGAAATGGTCTTCATCAGAATTGAGTCCCTACGTTGAAGGTGATGAGCTTTGTATCGTCGCCGTCACGCTTGACCAGCGCCTTGGCGATATCGATGCGGAACGGCCCGAAGGGCGAATTCCAGTTGACCCCGAATCCGACGGAAACGCGAGGCTTCCAGGTATCGCCCAGGAACTTCTCGTCCCATGGACCATAGGAATTGGTCGCAGCATTGTTGGGAGCGCTGCCTACGCAAATGCCGGCGTCATTCTTCTGACCCTCGCGGCAGGTCGTATACGTGCCCGCATTCGGCTCCCCCTCCGGGATTAGATACAGCGGATTGCCGGAAGTATCGCGCACCGGCCGCGTCTCGGGCTGAAGCTTGCCATCATCGTCCTTCTCGAATGTAGCCGTCGGCTCCGGCTTCTTCACACCGAAAACCGAACCGACGTCGAGGAAGATCGACGGACGCAGCCCCATCTCGCGCGCACCCGAACCAAGCGGAATTTCAAGTTCAGCGCGCGA
Source organism: Sphingomonas sp. MM-1 (assembly GCF_000347675.2). NCBI lineage: Bacteria > Pseudomonadati > Pseudomonadota > Alphaproteobacteria > Sphingomonadales > Sphingomonadaceae > Sphingomonas > Sphingomonas sp. MM-1. The sequence goes on from NC_020561.1 coordinate 885,434, forward strand.
CATATAGTAATAACGGCCGCCCAGCGCATCATCATACATCCGGTCACGATCGGTGATCGGCTTGCCATCCGCATCGTAAGGGATGCGGAGCACGCGGGGACCGATACCGCGGATCGCGAAGCCCCGCATCTGCGGCTCGCCCAGGAAGAAGCGATCGGTCAGCCTCACCGCGTCCACGCCCGGCCCCGGGCTGCTCTGCAGTGGCAGGATCGCGCCGCCCTCCAGGCCCAGCGAGAAGATGAATCCACTGCCGACATTCCAATATTTATCGGCATCGATACGCGAGCGGACATAGCGCACGCTGCCGCCGAGGCCCGCGACATCCTGGCTGAACACAACACGCTGGCCCCGGCTGGGGCGGACACGATTGTTCAGATTGTCGAAGACGAGGCTGTAACCGACCGAGGAAGTCGTCCGCTTGCCCAGCGCATCGCAGAGATAGCGGCCGGCGAGCAGCGGATCGCAGACGAGTTCGCCCTGATCGTTCACCGTGTAGAAGGTGTTCTTGTCGAGCGAGACGTCGTCGAAGCTCAGGCCGTAACGCAGCGCTAGGCTGACATATTCGGTCAGTGGCACGCCCGCGCGCACCTGGAAGCCGGTGGTCGTCTGCTCGTAGGTGGTCCGGCGATCGTTGCCGTAATAGTTGAACGAGTTGTAATCGCGCCGAAACACGTCGAAGCCGAGCGCGATATTCTTGTCCATCAGATAGGGTTCGGTGAAACCCAGCTCGATCGACTTGGAATAGGTCGAATAATTGACACCGGCGCGGACTTCCTGGCCCTTGCCCATGAAGTTACGCTCACGGATCGAAAGATCGACGATGAACTTCTCGAGGCTCGAGAAGCCGGCCGAGACCTGCAGCTCGCCGGTCGATTTCTCCTCGACATTCGCTTCCAGCACCACGCGGTCGGGTGCCGACCCCGGCTTCTGCTCGATCTCCAGCTTTTCCTGAAAATAGCCGAGCGACTGGATGCGATCGCGCGAGCGCTTGACCCGGAAGCTGTTGAACGCATCGCCTTCCGAAAGGCGGAACTCGCGGCGCACCACCTTGTCCTTGGTGTGCGTGTTGCCGTTGATCGCGATGTCTTCGACATAGACGCGCGGCGCATCGTTCACCTTGAAGGTGACCGACATGGTGAGCTTGTCCTTGTCGCGCACGAAATCGGGGCGGACGTCGGGGGTGAAGCCCAAGAGGCCGGTGGTCTCGGTGATGGCGTCGACGGTGTCTTCCACCGTCTTGGCGTTGTACCAGTCGCCCTTGCGGATGCGGATCAGCGCCTTCAGCGTGTCCGGCTTGATGTCGCGGATCTCGCTCTCGGCGTCGATATCGCCGAACTTGTAGCGATCGCCCTCCTCGATCACATAGGTGATGATGAAATCGCGCTTGTCCGGCGTCAGCTCGGCAACGGCGGAGATCACGCGGAAATCGGCATAGCCCTGGGTCAGGTAGAACTGGCGCAGCTTCTGCTGGTCATAGGCCAGGCGATCGGGATCATAGCTGTCGTTGGAGGAGAATATCCGCCAGAAGCGCGAGGCCTTGGTCGCCATCTCGCCTTCGAGTTCGCCGGCCGAGAAATGCTGGTTGCCGATGATGTTGATCTGGCGGACCTTGGATTTCGCGCCCTCGTTGATCTCGAACACGATATCGACGCGGTTCTGGTCGAGCTGCACCATCTTCGGCTCGACGGTGGCGGCGAAACGGCCCTGCCGGCGATAGAGCTCGATGATGCGCGCCACGTCGGCGCGCGCCTTGGAACGGGTGAAGATCTGGCGCGGCGCCAGCCGGATCTCCGGCCGGATCTTCTCTTCCTTCAGGCGCTTATTGCCTTCCAGGACAATGCGGTTGATCACCGGGTTCTCGCGCACCTGGATGGTCAGCGCGCCGTGATCGTCGCGGATTTGGACGTCGGCGAACAATTCGGTGGCGTAAAGGTCCTTCAGCGCCTGGTCCAGCGTCTCGCGCGTATAGGGGTCGCCCGGCTTCAGCTTGATGTAGGAGCGGACGGTATCCGGCTCCAGCCGCTGCGATCCGGCGACCGCGATGGTCCGCACCACGCCGCTGCCCGGCAATGCCGCGGCCGCCGGCGCCGACGCTGCGGGCGCCGCATCCTGCGCATATGCGGCGGCGACGGGCATTCCGCCCAAAATCGTCCCCACCAGCAGCAGCGGTCCCATCCGCCGGAGCGAGTTCATGGCTTGCCGTTCGCCCCCGATGGTCCGTGCCTTCATTGCCGTCACGCGTACCCGCCCTTGTCCCAACTGGTCTTCAAATCAGGCGCCCCCCAAAAGGTACGCCGGTCCCGCCGCCTGCCCTGCCCGATCGATGTCAGCCGATCAACCCGGCAAGCCTTTGCCACACCCCAAAAGACGCCAGGTCGTTGACGGTGACGAAGATCATGAAAGCCAGCAGCACCGCCAGCCCCGTCCTGAAAGCCCACTCCTGGATCGCGGGATTCAGCGGCCGCCGAACCACTCCCTCGACCGTGTAGAACAACAAATGGCCACCATCCAGCAATGGAATTGGCAACAAGTTGATGAATCCCAGATTAATCGAAATCATCGTCATGAAGAGGATGAAATCGAACCATCCGAGCGTCGCCTGCTGCCCGGAAATCTGGGCGATCTTCAACGGTCCGCCCAGTTCCTTCACCGAACGCCGCCCGGTGATCACCTGGCCCAGCGTATCCACCATCATGCGGACGATATTGCCCGTCTGCTCGATGGCGGCGCCCGGCAGGCGCCAGAAGGGCACCTCAACCCACACCGGCTGGCCGGGGCTGATGCCGAGCAGGCCACGCCGGAATTCGTTGCCGAAGCGATCGCGCTCTACTTCCACGCCGATCGTGGCGTTGAGCGAAAGCGGCCGCCCGTCGCGCACCACCTCCAGCCCCAGCCGCTCGCCGGGCCGGATCGCGACGATCGCGGGAATATCCTCGAATCGCTCGATCCGCTGGCCGCTGACCGTGGTGATCCTGTCGCCGGGGCGCAGCCCCGCTGCTTCCGCCGCCGATCCCGCCTGCACCGTCGCCACCAGGGCGGGCGTGCGCGCCTGCCCGTTCACCGCAAACACCGCCATGAACACCAGGATGGCGAACAGGAAATTGGTGAGCGGCCCGGCCGCGACGATGATGAAGCGCTGCCACAAGGGCTTGGCCTGGAAGGTCCGCGCCCGTTCCTCGGCCGGCATCGCCAGCCATTTGGCGGTGGGATTGTGGGCGCTGGCCGGGTTCATGTCGCCGGCGAAGCGCACATAACCGCCCAAGGGCAGCGCCGCCACGCGCCAGCGCGTGCCGCGCCGGTCGGTCCAGCCGAAAAGCTCGCGCCCGAATCCGATCGAGAAAGCCTCCGCCTTCACGCCGAAAATCCGGCCGGCGAAATAATGGCCAAGCTCGTGAATGAAGATCAGCGGCCCTATGACGAGAAGAAAAGCTATAATCGTCAGCGGGATGCCGGGGGTCTCTATCACGCGGCCTTCTCCTCCATCATTGCCGTCGCGAGCCTGCGCGCCTCAGCATCGATCGCGAATACCTCATCGAGGCTGGTAGGCGACGATGGATCATAACTGTCCAGAACTTTCGCCACGATTGCGGCAATATCGAGGAAAGCGATGCGCCGCCCGAGAAATGCGGCCACCGCTTGCTCGTTCGCGGCGTTCAGAATGGCCGGCCGGGCGCCGCCCGCCTCCACGGCGGCGCGGGCGAGCGCCAGTGCGGGGAAACGCACCGGGTCCGGCGCCTCGAAGCTCAGCGATCCGATGCGGGCCAGGTCCAGCCGCTCGGCAGGCGCCGCCATCCGCTGCGGCCAGGCGAGCGCGTGGGCGATCGGCGTGCGCATGTCGGGCGTGCCGAGCTGCGCCAGCGTCGATCCATCGACATATTCCACCATCGAATGGATCACCGATTGCGGGTGGACCAATATGTCGATCCGCTCATGCCCGACGGGGAACAGGTGGTGGGCCTCGATCAGTTCCAGCCCCTTGTTCATCATCGTCGCCGAATCGATCGAAATCTTGGCGCCCATCGACCAATTGGGGTGTTTCACCGCGCGTTCGGGCGTCACCCCTGCCATCTCGGCCGGGCTCCAGGTGCGGAATGGCCCGCCGCTCGCGGTCAGGATGATGCGACGCACCTTGTCCAGCCGGTCGCGATCCAGGCACTGGAAGATGGCGTTATGCTCGGAATCGACCGGCAGCAGCGTCGCGCCATGGGTGCGCGCCGCCAGCGTCATCAGGTCGCCGGCGGAAACCAGCGATTCCTTGTTGGCCAGCGCCACGGTCGCGCCACGCTTCAGCGCCGCCATCACCGGCTTGAGGCCGGCGCAGCCGACGATCGCGGCCATCGTCCAGTCGGCATCGCGCGCGGCCGCCTCGATCAGCGCGCCTTCGCCCGCCCCGGTCTCGATCCCGGTGCCGGCCAGCGCCTCCGCCAGCGCCGCGCCCAGCGCCGCATCGCCGATGGCCGCGAAGCGCGCCCGCGTCCGCCGCGCGGCGTCGGCCAGGCCCTTCACGTCGCTATGCGCCGTCAGCGCCACGACCTCGAAGGCGTCGCGGTTGCGATCGATCAGGTCCAGCGTGGAGGTGCCGACCGATCCGGTCGCGCCCAATATGCTGACGGTGCGCATCACAGCCATCCCCGGATCACCAGCCCCGCCACGATCACCGCCACCGGCACCAGCCCGTCCAGCCGGTCCATCACGCCGCCATGGCCCGGCAGCAGCCGTCCGCTATCCTTGGCGCCCACCCGGCGCTTCAGCCAGCTTTCGAACAGGTCGCCAATCTGCGCGGCCACCGCCAGCGTCGTAGCGAAATAGACGGCGATCCACGAAAGCCCGAAGAATATCGCCATGACCAGGCTCAGAAGCTCGGCTGCGATCACGCCGCCGATCAGGCCCGCCCAGGTCTTGTTGGGGCTGATGCGCGGCGCGAGCTTCGGCCCGCCAATCCCGCGCCCCGCGAAATAGGCACCGATATCGGTCGCCCACACCAGCGCCATCGCCCACAGCGTCAGCAGCAGGCCCCGTTCCTCGCGCAGGTAGATCAGCGCCAGCGCCGGCAGCCCGGCATAGATAATGCCCGCCGCCAGACCGACGCGCCGGCTGAGCAGCGCCCCCACCGCGAACAGCAGCACCAGCACCATGGCCATGGTCACGACGCCGCCGCCCGGCCAGATCGTAGCCGGCACGATCCCCACCAGGCCGGGGCCGAACTGGCCGGCGGCGCCATTGGCGATCAGCAGGGTCTGGACGAGGAACAGGGCCAGCAGCACCAGCATCACCCGCGTCCGCCAGCGGTCGGCCCGCAGCAGCCCGGCCCATTCGCCGATCATCAGCAGGCCCGCCGCCGATGCGAGCAGGCCGAACCAGATGCCGCCAGCCCACAGCGCCCCCAATGCGACGGCGATCATCACGATCCCGGCCAGCACGCGCTGCGTCAGTTCGGTCATAGCCCTCCGAAACGTCTCTCGCGCCGGCCATAATCGGCGACGGCCGCGAACAATGCTTCCCGCCCGAAATCCGGCCACAGCGTATCGACGAACAGCAGCTCGGCATAGGCCGCCTGCCACAACAGGAAGTTGGAAAGCCGCCGCTCGCCGGACGTGCGGATCAGCAGGTCGGGCGGCGGCAGTTCCCGCGTGTCCAGCCGCGCGTCCAGCGTTTCCGCATCGATCGCCGCCGGGTCGATCCGGCCGGCCAGAGCATCCTCGGCCAGCGCGCGGGCAGCGCGGACGATCTCGTCCTGCGCGCCGTAATTGAGCGCGATCACCAGCGTCATCGCCCGGTTGCCCGCCGTCCGCTCGATCGCGTCGTCCAGCAGGCGGGCAAGCTCGGGGCCGAACCGCCGATATTCGCCGATCACGCGCAGGCGCACACCGTTGGCGGCCAGTTCCTCGATCTCGCCCAGCAGATAATGGCGCAGCAGGCCCTTGAGGTCGGAAACCTCCTCCTCCGGCCGGCGCCAATTCTCGGACGAGAAGGCGTAGAGCGTCAGCACCTCGATGCCCAGCTCGCGCGCGGCGCGGATGGTGGCGCGCACCGCTTCGGCGCCCTTGCGGTGGCCGGCGACGCGCGGCAGGTGCCGGGCCTTCGCCCAGCGGCCATTGCCGTCCATGATGATGGCGACATGGCGGGGAAGCCCGGCGCCGCCGTCGCTCGCCCGCAGGGTCGAGGCCGAGGCGGCGCTCACTTGCCGAGGATTTCCTTTTCCTTGGCCGCCGCCGCCGCGTCGATCTCGGCGATCGTGCTGTCGGTCAGCTTCTGCACCTCGGTTTCGGCGCGCTTGCGCTCGTCCTCGCTGATCTCGCCCTTCTTCTCGTCGGCCTTCAGCGCGTCATTGCCGTCGCGGCGCACGTTGCGCGCGGCGATGCGGGCCTTTTCGGCATATTGGCCGGCAAGCTTGGCCAGCTCCTTGCGCCGTTCCTCGGTCAGGTCGGGGATCGGCAGGCGCAGCGTCTGGCCGTCGACGATCGGGTTGAGGCCCAGGCCCGCCGAACGGATCGCCTTGTCCACCGGCGTCACGTTGGACTTGTCCCACACCTGCACGGAAATGAGGCGCGGTTCCGGCACGCTGACGGTCGCCACCTGGTTGAGCGGCATCTGCGCGCCATAGACCTCCACGGTCACCGGATCGAGCAGCGAGGTGCTGGCGCGGCCGGTGCGCAGGCCCTGCAAATCCCCCTTCAGCGATTCCACCGCGCCGTGCATCCGGCGTTCCAGGTCGGCCTTGTTATAGGCGGGCATCGATCACACTCCCTCGTTCTGGACGATCGTCGCCACGCCATCGCCCGCCAGCACCCGGGCCAGATTGCCCCGCTCGCGGATGTTGAAGACGACGATCGGAATATTATTGTCGCGGCAGAGCGCCACGGCGCTCGCATCCATCACCTTCAGGTCGTCCGAAAGGACCTTGCTGAAGGTGACGCTGTCATAACGCTTCGCGCCCGGCACCTTCTTCGGATCGGCATCATAGACGCCGTCCACCGAGGTTCCCTTGAACAGCGCGTCGCAATTCATCTCGGCGGCGCGGAGGGCGGCCGCGCTATCGGTGGTGAAATAGGGGTTTCCGGTGCCGGCTGCGAAGATCACGATCCGGCCCTTCTCCATGTGGCGTTCGGCGCGGCGGCGGATGAAGGGCTCGCACACCGTGTTCATCGGGATGGCCGATTGCACGCGGGTGTCGACGCCGATCTGCTCCAGCGCGTTCTGCACGGCGAGCGCGTTCATCACCGTCGCCAGCATGCCCATATAGTCGGCGCTGGTCCGTTCGAAGCCCTTGGCGGCGGCGGCCAGACCACGGAAGATATTGCCCCCGCCCACGACCAGGCAGAGCTCATGGTCCTTGGCGACGTCGGCGATCTCCTGGGCGACGCGGGCCACCGTCTCGGGATCGATGCCGAACTGCCCCTGCCCCATCAGCACTTCGCCGGAAAGCTTCAGGAGTATGCGGTTGAAGCGCGGCCGGGTCATCGCCGTGGGATTCTCTCATGCATCAGGAAGGGAAACGGCGCGCACCCTAGAGCCTGATCGTTCGAGATGGAAGCGCTATGCGCTCCCATCGAAGATACGTGAATCAGGCTCCGATCCCTTATGCGGGATCGCAATTCACCGGCGAGGCGAATGGCCCGGGCCGATCGAGGTTCCGTGCGGGCGCACACCGGTGCCAGGGGCGCAATTTGCTTCCCCTCCCCGGATCAGGGAGGGGATTGGGGGGCGAGCGTCCGCCGCAGGCCCGAATGCCGCGACCGAGGCACCCGCCCCCGATCCCTTCCGCAAGCGGAAGGGAGGCAGAAGGATCAGACGCCGGCGGCGGCGGCGACTTCGGCGGCGAAGTCGCTTTCCTTCTTCTCGATGCCTTCGCCGAGCTGGAAGCGCACATAGCCCTTCAGCACGATCGGCGAACCGGCTTCCTTGCCGGCGGCGGCGACGACGTCGGCCACCGGGGTCTTGCCGTCGATCACGAACGCCTGGCTCACCAGCGCGTTCTCCTTGCGATACTTGGCGATCGCGCCTTCCACCATCTTCTCGACGATGTTGGCGGGCTTGCCCGATTCGGCGGCCTTTTCGGTCGCGATCGCGCGCTCGCGCTCGATCGTCTCGGCGTCCAGGCCATCGGCGGTCAGCGCCAGCGGGGCGGCGGCGGCGATGTGCATGGCCAGCTGCTTGCCCAGCGCTTCCAGCTTGTCGGCCGGCGCGGCGCTCTCAAGCGCGACGAGCACGCCGATCTTGCCGAGGCCGGGGGCCGCGGCATTGTGGACGTAGGAGACGATCGCGCCCTGATCGACCGTGAGGGTCGCCGCGCGGCGCAGTGCCTGCTGCTCGCCGATGGTGGCGATGTTGCTGGTCAGCTTCTCGGCAACGGTGCCCTCGCCCGGATAGGTCGCGGCGGCCAGCGCCTCGATCGAATCGCCGGTGTCGAGCGCCAGCTCGGTCACGGTCTTCACGAACGACTGGAACTGATCGTTCTTGGCGACGAAGTCGGTTTCCGAATTCACCTCGACCACGGCACCCTTGGTGCCCTTCACGGTCACGCCCACGAGGCCCTCGGCCGCCTGGCGGCCGGCCTTCTTGGCGGCGGCGGCGAGGCCCTTGGTGCGCAGCCAGTCGACGGCGGCTTCCATGTCGCCATTGGTCTCGGCGAGCGCCTTCTTGCAGTCCATCATGCCGGCGCCGGTGCGGTCGCGCAGTTCCTTGACGGTCTTGGCAGTGACTTCCGCCATGTCCTTGTCCTTTCGTTATGAACGGGTCGGGGCGAGCCGATAGGCCCGCCCCGTGATCTTGTTATGACGCACGCGCTCCAGGGAGGGCGCGTGGAGCGCGATCAGGCGCTCAGCGCTTCCTCGGCGACCGGCTCGGCGGCGGCGCCCAGGTCCTCGCCACGGGCGGCGCGGCCACCCTGCTCGCCACGGGTCGCGGCGGCGGCGACGGCGTCGCAATAGAGGCGGATGGCGCGGGCGGCGTCGTCATTGGCCGGGATCGGGAAGGCGATGCCGTCCGGCGACACGTTCGAATCGAGGATCGCGACGACGGGGATGCCCAGCGTGTTGGCTTCCTTGATCGCCAGCTCTTCCTTGTTGGCGTCGATCACGAACATCACGTCCGGGATGCCGCCCATGTCGCGGATGCCGCCCAGCGAAAGCTCCAGCTTGTCGCGCTCGCGGGTCAGCTGCAGCACTTCCTTCTTGGTCAGGCCGTGCGTGTCGCCCGAAAGCTGCTCTTCCAGCGTCTTGTAACGCTTGATCGAGCCCGAGATGGTCTTCCAGTTGGTGAGCATGCCGCCCAGCCAGCGGTGGTTGACATAATGCTGGCCCGAACGGCGGGCGGCCTCGGCGATCGGCTCCTGCGCCTGGCGCTTGGTGCCGACGAACAGCACCTTGCCGCCATGGGCGACGGTCTGGCTCACGAAGTCGAGCGCGCGCGCGAAGAGCGGCACGGTCTGCGACAGATCGATGATATGGACGCCGTTGCGCTCGCCGAAGATGTAGGGCTTCATCTTCGGGTTCCAGCGGTGGGTCTGGTGGCCGAAGTGGGCGCCGGCGTCGAGAAGCGCCTGCATCGAGACGGTGGGAACCGCCATGGGATAGTCTCCTTCCGGTTGAACCTCTCCGGGGCAGTGACCGGACGGGCGGAACGCCCATCAGCGGCACCGGTTTATGAACCCCGGATGTGGAATGGCGGCGCACCTAGCCATTCGGGCGCCGGAAATCAACCCTTGACGATAGGAACAAAACAGGAACATAAAGGCCGCAACACGGGATTCGCGGAAATGCCCCATTGGGCAGGGCGAAGCGGGAGGCGGTTATGGCACAGCTTGCGACGATCCTTTTCTTCCTCGCCATGGGCGGCACGGCGCTCGGCATCATCGCGGGGATGGTGATGGAATATGCCGATCGGATCGCGATGGCGCTCGGCGCCCGCCCGGCCGCATCGCCGGCCCTGCCGCCGCTGCCGGCGGCGCGCGTCAGGCTTCAGCCGCGGGCCGTTCCTGCGCGGATCGCGCAGCCGCCGCTGCGCGCTGCCGCCTGACGCGGGCATAGCTGCGCATCCCGAAGGGGATGGACAGCACATAGGCGATGCTGGCGATGGCCAGCGTTTCCCACGTCGCCACGATCAGCGCCGCGCCCAGCAACGCCACGGCCAGCAGCAGCCACAGCCGGATGCCGCTGCGCAGGCGGAGGGACGACCAGGAATAGGTGGCGACGTTGGAGATCAGCAGGAATCCGACGAACGCCGCCCACGGCGCCACGACATAGGTTTCGCGGAAGATGTCCAGGCCGGTGCACAGCCAGAGGTAGAGCGGCAGCATCAGGAGCCCAGCGCCCGCGGGCGCTGGCACGCCGGTCAGGAAGCCGGCCGACTTATGCGGCTGCTCGCTCGCGTCGATCTGGGCGTTGAAGCGGGCAAGCCGCAGCGCGCAGCATACCGCATGGCCCAGCGCGAACAGCCAGCCGTAGCGCGGCAGCGCCTGCAGCGACCAGAGGAACATGATGATCGCCGGCGACACGCCGAAGGCGATCACGTCGGAAAGCGAATCGAGCTCCGCACCGAACCGGCTCTCGCCCTTCAGCAGCCGGGCGATCCGCCCGTCGAGCCCGTCGAGCACGCCCGCCAGGATGATGAGCGCGGCCGCCATCTGCCATTCGAGCCACCAGCGTTCCGATCCCGGCACGCGCCCGATCGCTCCGATGGCGAAGCGCACGCCGGTCAGCCCCGAACACAGCGCCAGCGCCGTCACCGCGTTGGGCGCGAGCGCGCGCAGCGGAATGCCCTTCAACGGGCGCTGGATGCGGGCATTGTCGGGGCGCGGCGCCATCAGAGCGCGGTTCCGTATACCCGTTCCGCCTCGCCGATCCTCGCGATCACGGTCTCGCCGGCAATGGCCCGCTGGCCCAGCGCGATGCGCGGCTGGGTGCCGGCCGGCAGATACACGTCCACCCGGCTGCCGAAGCGGATCAGGCCGATGCGCTGCCCGCCGGCGACGATGTCGCCCGGCTTCACGAACGGCACGATGCGCCGCGCCACCAGCCCGGCGATCTGGGTGAAGCCGATGCGGGTGCCGTCATTGCCTTCGACCAGGATGTGCTGGCGCTCATTCTCCTCGCTCGCCTTGTCGAGGTCCGCATTCAGGAACTTGCCGGAGATGTAGACGACCCGACGGATCGTGCCGGCGATCGGCGTGCGGTTGATGTGCACGTCGAACACGCTCATGAAGATCGAAACCCGCGTCATCGGCTCGTCGCCCAGCCCGTCGGGGCCTGCCAGCTCGCGCGGCGGCGGCACGGTGGCGATCATCGTCACCAGCCCGTCGGCCGGCGACACGATCAGCCCCTCCCCCCTCGGGAAGGTGCGGATCGGATCGCGGAAGAAGGCGAGGATCCAGATCGTCACGCCCGCCATCGGCCAGGCAAGCGTTTCCCAGGCCATCAACGCGAAGATGAGCGTGATGGCCGCGCCGATCAGGGCGAACTTGCGGCCTTCGGGATGAACCGAGGGCCAGCGCCAGCGGACGGTGGTGGTGCCGACGTCCGGCTTTTCCAATGATGTCATGTCCGCGTTCTTACGATCGGCCATGGCGGCTGACAACGGCGCAGTGGGCAACAATGTTGCAATCGCCCTCCCCGCGCCCCCTTCGGCCCATGCGATGCGGCAGCGCAACATTTCGTTACGCGCGGGAAACAGGCGGATCACAGGCGCCCTTTAGGCTGTCCTCCATCCCGGGGGACGCGCGCACGGCGGCCCGCCAGCCGCAAGAGGCCGCGCCCGCGGGATGCAGGAGGAACATTCCAACCATAAAAGGGGAATGTTCCATGTCTTATCGTCTGGTCGCCGCGGTTGCGGCAGCCCTGTTCGCGACGCCGGCGCTGGCGCAGGAAGAGGCGTCCGGCCCCTTCACCATCTCCGGCAGCGCCGGCCTCGTTTCCGATTACCGGTTCCGCGGCGTCTCGCAGTCGGACAAGGAGATGGCCGTGCAGGGCGGCATCGGCGTCTCGCACGAAAGCGGCCTCTATGCCGGCACCTGGGCGTCGAGCCTCTCGGGCTGGGGCACCTTCGGCGGCGGCAATATCGAGCTTGATCTCTATGCCGGCTACAAGCTGCCGGTCGGCGGCGCGACGATCGATGTCGGCCTCACCTGGTATATGTATCCGGGCGGCGCGGACGATACCGACTTCGCCGAGCCTTATGTGAAGGTCAGCGGCACGGTGGGGCCGGTCTCGCTGCTCGGCGGCGTCGCCTATGCGCCCAAGCAGCAGGCGCTCGGCAACTATTCCAACACGCCGCAGAGCCGGGGGCAGAAGCAGGACAATCTCTATCTCTGGGGCGATGCCAGCGCCGGCATTCCCTCCACCCCCCTCAGCGTGAAGGCCCATATCGGCTATTCGGACGGCAATCCCGGCCTCGGCCCCAACGGCACCAGCATCGCGCCCACAGGCAAATATTGGGATTGGCTGGTGGGCGCCGATGCGGTCGTCGGGCCGGTCACGCTCGGCATCGCCTATGTCGATACCGATATCAGCAAGGCGGATTCGGCCTATATCCAGCCCAATTTCTCGTCGACCAAGAACGGTTCGTCGATCGCCAGCGGGCGGGTGGTCTTCTCCGTCACGGCCGCCTTCTGATGCGGTGACGGCCAGACCTTCCCGGCCGTCCCACGCCCCCGGGGCTCCGCGCTCCGGGGGCGTCGCTTTTTCCCGCGCGCCATTCCTTTTGCCCGCCGCGCCTTCCGCCGCCCGCAAGGTTGATCCTCGCCCCGGCATTGCCTAGACGGGCGCGAAACCCACTCCCTGGAGAAAGCGGACCCCCATGGCCAAGATCACCGTGAAGACCCCCGTCGTCGAGCTCGACGGCGATGAAATGACCCGGATCATCTGGCAATGGATCCGCGAGCGGCTGATCCTGCCCTATCTCGATCTCAAGCTCGAATATTACGACCTCTCCGTGCAGAAGCGCGACGAGACGGCGGACCAGATCACCATCGATTCCGCCCGCGCGATCCAGAAGTACGGCGTCGGCGTGAAGTGCGCCACGATCACCCCGGATGAGGCCCGCGTCGAGGAATTCGGCCTCAAGAAGATGTGGAAGTCGCCGAACGGCACGATCCGCAACATCCTGGGCGGCGTCGTGTTCCGCGAACCGATCGTCATCAAGAACGTTCCCCGGCTGGTTCCGGGCTGGACGGACCCGATCGTCGTCGGCCGTCACGCCTTCGGCGACCAGTATCGCGCCACCGATTTCAGGGTGCCCGGCCCCGGCAAGCTCCGCCTCGTCTGGGAAGGCGACAATGGCGACGTGATCGACGAGGAAGTGTTCCAGTTCCCGTCGTCCGGCGTCGCCATGGGCATGTATAATCTCGACGATTCGATCCGCGATTTCGCCCGCGCCAGCATGAACTATGCGCTGGGCCGCGGCTGGCCGCTCTACCTCTCCACCAAGAACACGATCCTCAAGGCCTATGACGGCCGCTTCAAGGATCTGTTCCAGGAGGTGTTCGACGCCGAATTCGCCGCCCAGTTCAAGGAAAAGGGCATCGTCTACGAACATCGCCTGATCGACGACATGGTCGCCTCGGCGCTCAAGTGGAGCGGCAAGTTCGTCTGGGCCTGCAAGAATTACGACGGCGACGTGCAGTCGGATACCGTCGCGCAGGGCTTCGGCTCGCTGGGTCTCATGACCTCGGTGCTGATGTCGCCGGACGGCAAGACGATCGAGGCGGAAGCCGCCCACGGCACCGTCACCCGCCACTATCGCATGCACCAGCAGGGCAAGGCGACGTCGACCAACCCGATCGCCTCGATCTTCGCCTGGACGCAGGGCCTCTCCTTCCGCGGCAAGTTCGACGGCACGCCGGACGTCACCCGCTTCGCCGAGACGCTGGAGCGCGTCTGCATCGAGACGGTCGAAAAGGGCCAGATGACCAAGGACCTCGCCATCCTGATCGGCCCGGATCAGCCCTGGATGACGACCGAGCAGTTCTTCGAGGCGATCCGCGTCAACCTCGAAGCCGAAATGGCCAACTGGAAGTAACCTTCCCGCCATCGGCACCAAAAAAGGCGCCGCTCCGGTCCACCGGGGCGGCGCCTTTTCTTTTTGGGGCTCGTATCTCGGCCAACTCAAGTCGATTGCGACTACCTAGCCGGGCATCCCGGATCAGATCGGGAATGCCCGCCGCGCTCCTTTCAAGCCGCGATCCGGGAAACGAACTCGCTCGTTGCCGCTTCCAGGTCGGAAAGTCGGGCGTCCACGGTCTGGAAGCCGGTTTCCAGCCGGTCGATCTCGCCGGCTACGGATACCGTGTCGGATCGGATCGCGGCGATGGTGCCGGACATCGAGTCGGCCGCCAGGGCCGTTTCGTCGACGGCGGCGGTGATCGAGGTCACCGTCTGCGCCTGCACTTCCATGGCCTGCTGGATGCGCCGGGCCGATGTCTGCACCTCGCCCACCGTGTCGCGGATCGATCCGTTGGCTTCCAGAGTCTGGTGCGTCGCCGCCTGGATCGCGGCGATCTTGGCGGCGATGTCGTCGGTGGCGCGCGCGGTCTGCGAGGCGAGGCTCTTCACCTCCTGCGCCACCACGGCGAAGCCCCGGCCGGCATCGCCGGCGCGCGCCGCCTCGATCGTGGCGTTGAGCGCCAAGAGGTTCGTCTGCCCGGCAATGTCGCGGATCAGGCCGAGGATGGATTCGATCGCCTTGGCGTGGTCGGAAAGCGCCTCCGTCACCGCCACGGCCTCGGCCGACTGGGTCGCCGCCTTGGTCGCCACCAGGGCCGCCGATTCCACCTCGCCGCGCGCTTCCTCGATGGCGCGGATCAGGCCGGCGGCGGTATGCGCCGCCTCGCGCATGGCGGTGGCCGATTGCTCGGCGGCGGCGGCCACCTCGGATGCCTTGCCCAGCATGCCGCGCGCGGCGGCGGCGGTGTTCACCGTCTTTCCTTTCAGGTCGCGCGCATTCGCGACCGTATCGGCGAGGATGGCCACAACCGTACCCTTGAACCGGCTGCTCGCGTCGGCGCGCTGCACGCCCGCCGCGTTGCGCTTCAGATTATTGATCTGGGCCAGGATGATCTCGGTCTCGATGCAGGCCAGGCGATGGACGATGCGGATCGCGCGGCGGCGCGTGTCCGGGTCCCCGATCGCCAGGCGGAGCTGATCGCACATCATTTCGGAAGCGGTGATCACCGCCTCGATGAACACGGGCGGCGGCACGTCGCTATGGTAGATGTCGGCCGCGGGCCGCGCGACGAGCGCGATCCAGTCCGCATCCACCGGCTGGCGATATTTGCCGGTCGCATGCGCGATGAATTCCTCCACCGGCAGCGGGCTGCGCGGCGTCATCCCTTCCCAGAAGGCGCGCGATGCATCGCTTATGGCGTCGGCGCCATGTTCCCACAGGAAGCGCAGATCCTCGCTCAGCCGCCCGTCGCGATTGTATAGCGCCAGCCGCTCGGCCACTTCCTCGTCCGGCAGAGGCACATGGATCTCGGCAGAGGTCTGTCGCATATATTGGCCGCTCAACCCTTGTCTCCCCACGCACAAATCCGGTTTCGGGGCCATCTTAAGGCGCGGTGGTAAATGCAGGGTTATTCCGGCGAACGTCCGCGTAAGGTTGCATGACGACGAGGTTCGGCTAAAGGAGCCCCGCATATCGATTAGGGGGACTTCCATGTCTCGAAACGCCGCACGCCCGCTCTCTCCTCACCTCACCATCTGGCGGTGGGGGCCGCACATGCTGGTTTCCATCCTGCATCGCGCGACGGGCACAGCGCTCGCCATCGGCGGGGGCATCCTGTTCGCCTGGTGGCTGGCCGCCGCCGCCAGCGGGCCGGACTATTACGAATCGTTCCGTTATTATGCCGTCCAGGCGGAAGCGGGCGACACGCTGGGCTGCATCGTCAACGTCCTCGCGCGCATCGTCGCGATCGGGCTGACGTGGAGCTTCTTCCAGCACCTCTTTTCCGGCCTTCGCCATTTCGTGCTCGATACGGGCGCGGGCTATGAGCTGAAGACCAATCGCATGTGGTCGATCCTCACCATCGTGGGCTCGATCACCTTCACCGCCCTGATCTGGGGCTGCATCCTTCTGGCTAGGGGCTGATCGGATGGGAACGGGAACCGGCATCGGCCGCGTCCGCGGGCTTGGCTCGGCCAAGCATGGATCGCTTCACTGGTGGCAGCAGCGGCTGACGGCCGCGGGCAACGTCATCCTCCTCCTCTGGTTCGTGGTATCGATCTTCCGCCTGCCGGTGCTCGATTACGCCACCGTCACGACGTGGATCGGATCGCCCTTCGTGGCGGTGGCGCTCGTCCTGCTCACCGTATCGGTATTCTGGCACCTGCGCCTCGGCCTCCAGGTCTTCATCGAGGATTATGTGCATGACGATGCCTCGCGCGTCGCGGCCCTCCTCGCCCTCAATTTCTATGCGGTCGGCTCGGCCGCGCTCGCGATCTTCTCGATCCTGAAGATCGCGTTCGGTGGAGTTCATGGCTGATGTCCGAAGCCTATAAGATCATCGACCATATCTACGACGCGGTCGTCGTCGGCGCGGGCGGCTCGGGCCTGCGCGCCACGATGGGCGTCGCGGAAAAGGGTCTCAAGACCGCCTGCATCACCAAGGTGTTCCCCACCCGCAGCCACACGGTCGCGGCGCAGGGCGGCATCGCGGCGAGCCTCGGCAACATGGGTCCGGATCACTGGACCTGGCACATGTACGATACCGTCAAGGGATCGGACTGGCTGGGCGACCAGGACGCGATCGAATATCTCTGCCGCGAGGCACCGGCCGCCGTTTACGAGCTGGAACATGCCGGCGTGCCGTTCAGCCGCACCAACGAGGGCAAGATCTACCAGCGCCCGTTCGGCGGCATGATGCAGAATATGGGCGCCGGCCCGCCCGCGCAGCGCACCTGCGCCGCGGCCGACCGCACCGGCCACGCCATGCTCCACACGCTCTACCAGCAGAGCCTGAAGTATGACGCGGACTTCTTCATCGAATATTTCGCGCTCGACCTCATCATGGAGGATGGCGAGTGCAAGGGCGTGCTCGCCATCTGCATGGAAGACGGCAGCATCCACCGCTTCCGCAGCCATGCGACCGTGCTCGCCACCGGCGGCTACGGCCGCTGCTATTTCTCCGCCACCTCGGCCCACACCTGCACGGGCGACGGCGGCGGCATGGTGCTGCGCGCCGGCCTGCCGCTGCAGGACATGGAGTTCGTGCAGTTCCACCCGACCGGCATCTACGGCGCGGGCGTGCTGATCACCGAGGGCGCGCGCGGCGAAGGCGGCTACCTCACCAATTCCGAGGGCGAACGCTTCATGGAGCGTTACGCCCCCTCCGCGAAGGACCTCGCCTCGCGCGACGTCGTCTCGCGATCGATGGCGATGGAGATCCGTGAGGGCCGCGGCGTCGGCAAGAACAAGGATCACATCTACCTGCACCTCGATCATATCGATCCGGCGGTGCTGGCGGAGCGCCTTCCCGGCATCACCGAGACCGGCAAGGTGTTCGCGGGCGTCGATCTCACCCGCCAGCCGCTGCCGGTGGTGCCGACCGTCCACTACAATATGGGCGGCATCCCGACCAATTATCATGGCGAGGTCGTGACGCTGAAGGACGGCAATCCGGACACGGTCGTCCCCGGCCTGTTCGCGGTCGGCGAGGCGGCCTGCGTGTCGGTCCACGGCGCCAACCGCCTGGGTTCCAACTCGCTGATCGATCTCGTGGTGTTCGGCCGCGCCACCGGCCACCGCATCACCGACATCATCAAGCCCAACAGCCCGCACGGCAAGATCAACAAGGAAGCGGACGACAAGGCGCTTTCCCGCCTCGATCGCTACCGCAACGCCAAGGGCGGCTCACCCACGGCGGAAATCCGCAACAACATGCAGCGCACGATGCAGTCCGACTGCGCCGTGTTCCGCACGACGGAGCTGCTCACCGAGGGCATGGGCAAGATCGACAAGGTCTATCAGAGCCTCGCCGACGTCGGCATCACCGATCGCAGCCTGATCTGGAACACCGATCTGATCGAGACGCTGGAGCTGGACAACATGCTGCCCCAGGCCGTCGTCACCATGCACTCCGCCGCCAACCGGCACGAAAGCCGCGGCGCGCACATGCATGAGGATTTCCCCAACCGCGACGACGAGAACTTCATGAAGCACACCGTCTCGTGGTTCGAGGGCGAGGCAGGCAAGGGCGGCAAGGTGACGCTCGATTACCGTCCGGTGCACGATTACACGCTCACCGACGAGATCGAATATATCAAGCCCAAGGCGCGGGTTTACTGAGGACGGACCATGGCTGAATTCTCGCTTCCCAAGAACAGCAAGATCAAGTCCGGCGGCAAGGTCCACAAGGCCGAGCCCGGCGCCAGCAACGTCAAGACCTTCAAGGTCTATCGCTACGATCCGGATTCAGGCGAAAATCCGCGCTACGACAAGTTCGAGCTGGATCTCGACGAAACCGGCCCGATGGTGCTCGACGCGCTCATCAAGATGAAGAGCGAGCAGGACCCCTCGCTCACCTTCCGCCGCTCCTGCCGCGAAGGCATTTGCGGTTCGTGCGCGATGAACATGAACGGCAAGAACGGTCTCGCCTGCACCACCGCGATCGAGGATTGCAAGGGCGAGGTCCGCATCACGCCCCTGCCGCACATGGACGTGATCAAGGACCTCGTTCCCGATTTCACGCACTTCTATGCGCAATATGCCTCGATCCAGCCCTGGCTGAAGACGGTCACGCCCGCCCCCTCGGGCAAGGAGCGACTCCAGTCGCCGGAGGACCGCGCCAAGCTGGACGGCCTCTATGAGTGCATCCTGTGCGCCTGCTGCTCGACCTCGTGCCCCAGCTACTGGTGGAACAGCGACAAGTTCCTCGGCCCGGCGATCCTGCTCCAGGCCTATCGCTGGCTGGCCGACAGCCGTGACGAGTTCACCGGCGAGCGGCTGGACGAGCTGGAAGATCCCTTCCGCCTCTATCGCTGCCACACCATCATGAACTGCGCGAACGTGTGCCCCAAGGGTCTGTCCCCGGCACGCGCCATCGCGGAGATCAAGAAGATGGAAGTCGAACGCCAGATCTGAGGCTTCGACAAACGGTGGAACCCCTCTTCTCCAGCGCCCCGGACCCGGACCATCCGGGCTGGAACCGCTGGGAGCTCAACGATCGCGATCGCTTCCTCGATCAGCTCGGCCGTGTCCTTGTCCGCCCCGAACCGGGCGGCAAGGCGCGGGTCCGCATGTTCCCGGAACGCCGCCATTCCAACATGATCAACGCCGTCCATGGCGGCGCGGTGATGGGCTTCGTCGATATCGCGCTGTTCGCGGGCGCGGAAGCCTGCGGCGCGAAGGCGGCCGGCAACGGCGTCACCCTGGATTTCACCGCCCAGTTCCTCAGCCGCGGCACGCTCGATGAGCCGCTGGACGCGGTGGTGGAGGTGCTGCGAGAGACCGGCCGGCTGATCTTCGTGCGCGGTCTGGTGGAACAGACCCACGGCATCGTCGCCTCCTTCTCCGCCACGCTGCGCAAGGCCGGCCAGCGATGAGCACCGTCAAGGATCGCTACGCCGATCTCATCGCCTCCGGCCAGCTCCGCCCCGATCCCGATCAGGCCAAGGTGGTGGATCGGCTGAACGCGCTGGCGGCCGAGCTTTCGGTGCGGCCCGAAAAGGGCAGCGTGCTGTGGCGGATGCTGCGCAAGGCGCCACCGCCGCCGCGCGGCCTCTACATCTGGGGCAGCGTCGGCCGGGGCAAGTCCATGCTGATGGACCTGTTCTTCGATTGCGTGGCCATGGAGCGCAAGCGGCGCGTCCACTTCCATGAATTCATGATCGAGGTGCATGATCGCCTCCGCATCGAGCGCGAGCGGGAGAAAGGCGATCCCATCGCCCCCGTCGTCGCCGCGCTGGCGGAGGAAGCCCGCCTTCTCGCCTTCGACGAGATGGTGATCAACAACACCGCCGACGCCATGATCATGAGCCGCCTGTTCACTGGCCTGATCGATGCCGGCGTGGTCGTCGTCACCACGTCCAACCGGCCGCCGAAGGACCTCTACAAGGACGGCCTCAACCGCGAGCATTTCCTGCCCTTCATCGCGCTGATCGAGGCGCGGATGGACGTGCTGACGCTGGACGGCCCGACCGACTATCGCCTCGCCCGGCTGGGCGGCGCACCCACCTGGTATGTCCCCAACGGGCCGGAATCGACGGAAGCGGTGCGCGCCGCCTTCTTCCGCCTCACCGATTTCCCGCCGGAGGATTCGGTCCACGTGCCGAGCGCGGAGCTTGCCATCCATGGCGGGCGATCGATGCACGTGCCGAAAAGCCTGAAGGGCGTCGCCGTCTTCTCCTTCAAGCGGCTCTGCGCCGAAGCGCGCGGCGCCACCGATTATCTGGCGATCGCGCGCAACTATCACACCGTCATCATCGTCGGCATCCCGGTCCTCGGCCCCGAACGGCGCAACGAGGCCGCCCGCTTCAAGACGCTGATCGACGCGCTCTACGAACATAAGGTGAAGCTGATCGCCACCGCCGACGCCGAACCCGCCCAGCTCTACCCCTCGGGCGACGGCGCCTTCGAATTCGAACGCACCGTCAGCCGCCTCATGGAAATGCAATCCCGCGACTATCTCGCCGCCGGCCACGGCGCGGACTGAGGGCGGCATATAGGGGGCCTGCGCGGATCGGCGGTGGTCATTCCTCTTAACGTCATGCCAGCACAGGCTGGCATCGCCCCGAGGCTGGTGTAACCTCAACCCGCATGACCAGGGGCGGCTGGACCTACATTCTGTCGAACAAGCCGAAGGGCGTTCTCTATAGCGGCGTCACCGCCAACCTGGCCGCGCGGATGATGCAGCACCGCACCGGCTCGGCCTTCTGCCGCAAATATGGTCTCGACCGGCTCGTCTTCGCCGAACCCCATGACAGCATGGTCGAAGCCATTGCTCGCGAAAAGGCTCTGAAGGCCTGGAAACGGGATTGGAAAATCCGACTGATCGAACAGGGCAATCCTGAATGGGAGGATCTGTTCGATCGCATCCTGTAGCCGCCAGCGATGCCAGCCTGCGCTGGCATGACGTTATTCGGAACGCTCGCCCTCGTCCCTTTCACCTGAAGCCCTCGCCCCTTCCCCATCCCCGCCACCATGACCGCGGCACCGCAAGCCCCCGCCGCGACCGCCCACCGCATCTCCCCTTGCCCAATGCCCCGTCCGGTCATTACCAAGCTGGCCAGGTCGCAAAAACGGGAAGGGGCAAATGGCTGGAATGAAAATGATATTGCGCGCGCTCGCCGGCGCGGCGCTGGCGGGTGCCGCGCTCGGCGCGATATCGGCGCCGGCCGCCACGCCCACCCCTTTCGCCGCGCCCGCCAAGGGCAGCCGCGCCGTCTACCGCAACGTTGCGCTGATCGACGGCACCGGCGGTCCGCTCCGGCGTGGCATGGCGATCGTGATGGATGGCGATCGCATCACCGATGTCGTCGCCGATCGCGATCTGCCCGCCGCCGCGCTTGCCGGCGCCGATGTCGTCGATCTCAAGGGCCAATATGTCGTGCCCGGGCTGATCGATACCCATGTCCACATCGCCACCCCGCCCGACCGCGTGCGCGCCGAGGCGGTGCTCCGCCGCAACCTCTATGGCGGCGTCACCGCGATCCGCGACATGGCGGACGATCTGCGCTCGGTCGCC
This sequence comes from Sphingomonas sp. MM-1, assembly GCF_000347675.2. Classification (NCBI taxonomy): domain Bacteria; kingdom Pseudomonadati; phylum Pseudomonadota; class Alphaproteobacteria; order Sphingomonadales; family Sphingomonadaceae; genus Sphingomonas; species Sphingomonas sp. MM-1. The sequence goes on from NC_020561.1 coordinate 907,107, forward strand.
GAGATCACCCGCGCCTCACGCCTGGGCGAAATCGCCGCGCCCGACATCTATTTCGCGGCACTGATGGCCGGCCCCAGCTTCTTCGACGACAAGCGCACCTGGGCCGTCTCCAAGGGCGTCACCCCTGGCGCCGTGCCATGGATGCAGGCGATCACCGACGATACGGACATGCCGCTCGCCGTCGCCATGTCGCGCGGCACCGGCGCCACCGCGATCAAGGCCTATGCCAACATGCCCGGCCGCACCGTCGCCGCGATCGTGGCGGAGGCGCATCGCCAGCATTTCCCGGTCTGGGCGCATGGCGCGATCTTCCCTGCCAGCCCGGCCGAGGTGATCGGCGCGGGCGTCGATGTCGTCAGCCACGTCTGCTACCTCGCCTATCAGGTGTCGGACAGCGTGCCCGCTTCCTACCAACAGCGCGTGCCTGTTGCTTATGATCGCCTCGCCAAGGGCGACAATCCGGTCATCGGCGGTCTGTTCAGGCAGATGGCCCAGCATGGCCAGATCCTCGACGCCACCGGCCGCGTCTATCTGGAATATGACGAGCGGGCGGCTGCCAATCCGGCCAAGCCGCCGCTCTGCACCGCCGATCTCGCCGCCCGCCTGATCGATCAGGCGCGGCGGGCGGGCGTGGAAATCTCCACGGGCACCGACGGCACCAATGCGGCGGACAAGCCGTGGCCGGAACTGCACGACGAACTGGCCTTCCTCGTCGAACGCGCGAAGATGACACCCGCGCAGGTGATCCGCTCCGCCACCCTCGTCGGCGCACGCGCCGCGGGGCAGGAAAAGGATATGGGCTCGATCGAGGCCGGCAAGCTCGGCAATTTCGTGGTGCTCGCCAGGAACCCGCTGGAGAATATCCGCAATATCGACAGCATCGTGATGACGGTGAAGCGTGGCCACGCCTTCCCGCGCACCGATTTCAAGCCGCTGACCAAGGACGAGCTGGGGGACGAGGAATGAGCCTGGAACAGGATCGCCGCGCCTTCCTGGCGCTCGGGGCCGGCATGCTGGCCGCACCGGCGCTCGCCACACCCGCACGCGCGCTGGCGGCGACGCCAGCCGCCGCCAATCCGATCGCGAACATGATCGTCATCAACGCGCTCGGCGGTTTCGACGATCCCAACGACCGGTCGGGCGATGCCGCGAAGGGCAAGGAAGGCCCCAGCCCGCTAATCCTCAAGCCCCGCGTCCTCGCCGATGCCCGCGCCTCGGGGCAGACGGCGGTGAACATCACGATCGGCTACGTCTCCGGCAAGAAGGAGCCTTTCCAGCAGAGCGTGGCCGATGTCGCGAGCTGGGATCGGCTGATCCGCGAAAATCCGCGCGATCTCATCAAGATCCTCACCGCCGCCGATATCCGCCGCGCCAAGGCGGAAGGGCGGATGGGCCTGATCCTCGGTTTCCAGAATGCGGCGATGATGGGCGATGATGCCAGCCGCGTCGATATCTTCGCCGATCTCGGCGTCCGCATCGTCCAGCTCACCTACAATCCCGCCAACCAGCTTGGCGACGGATCGATGGCCCCGGAAAATCGCGGCATCACCCCATTCGGGCGCGAGGTGATCGAACGGTTGAACGCCAATCGGGTGATGGTCGATCTCTCCCACAGCGGCCAGCGCACCTGCCTGGAGGCGGCTCGCGCATCGAAGCAGCCGATCTCGATCAACCATACCGGCTGTCGCGCCGTCACCGATGTGCCCCGCAACAAGACGGACGAGGAGCTGCGCCTCGTCGCCGATCGCGGCGGCTTCGTCGGCATCTATTTCATGCCTTTCCTCAACCCCACCGGTCATGCCCGGGCGGAGGATGTGGTCGCTCATATCGATCATGCCGTGAACGTCTGCGGGGAGGACCATGTCGGCATCGGCACCGATGGCGGCACCACCCCGATCGACGACCTCAAGGCCTATGAGGCCGACCTCGCGAAGGAGATCGCGGAACGCCGCGCCGCCGGAATCAGCGCCACTGGCGAACGGCCCGATACCTATCCCTTCGTCGTCGATCTGCGCGGGCCGGATCAGTTCCGCAAGCTCGCCGGCCTGCTGCGGCAGAAGGGCTATTCCACCGCACGGATCGAAAAGATCCTCGGCCTCAACTTCGTCCGTTATGCGGAGGAGATCTGGGCCGGGGAAACCCGGACATGATCGTCATCGGCCGGAAGGATGTGGCCCGCCATCTCGATCCGGCCGCCTGCATCGGCCTGATGCGGGATGCGATGATCGCGCTTTCGACCGGCAACAGCCGGCAATTGCTGCGCCAGATCGTCGATCTGGACGGCGGCAATGCCTTCGGCGTGATGCCGGGCGCGCTGGACGGCGCCACCTTCGGCGCGAAGCTGGTGAGCGTCTATCCGGCGCGCGCCGCCCTTGGCGAGCAGACCCATCAGGGCATCATCGTCCTCCACGATCCGGCGAGCGGCACGCCGGTCGCGCTGGTCCATGCCGGCGAGGTGACGGCGATCCGCACGGCCGCCGCGTCGGCCGCCGCCGCCGATGCGCTGGCGCGACCCGATGCCAGGCGGCTGGCGATCCTGGGCTATGGCGAGCAGGCCTGGCATCACGCCGCCGCCCTCCCCCACGTCCGTGCCCTCTCCCACATCGCCGTCTGGGGCCGATCGCGGGAGAAAGCGGAGGCGTTCGCCGCGCGCATCCGCGCCGATCTGGGGATCGCCGCCACTGCTGTCGCGGCGGCGGGCGAGGCCGTGGCGGATGCCGACATCATCTGCACCGCCACCGCCGCCGCCGATCCCATCCTGTTTTCCGCCGACGTGCCGGACGGCGCCCATGTCAATCTGGTGGGATCGAGCCGGGCAGGCCCGGCCGAGGCCGATGCCGCGCTGGTGGCGCGCGGCCGCCTCTTTGCCGATCACCGCGCCGGCGCGCTGGCGCAGGGGGCGGAGATACTTCGCGCGCTTCAGGCCGGCCTGATCGACGAGAGCCATGTGCTGGGCGAGATCGGCGAAGTGATGGCAGGCACGCTGCCCGGCCGGATCGCGGCCGCCGATGTCACGCTATACAAATCGCTCGGATCGATCGTGCAGGATCTGGCGGCGGGCTGGCATCTCTACCGGCTGGCGCGGGAACGCGGCTTCGGCACCGACGCCGCGTTCGACTGACGATATCCTTCAGCCGGCCGTCCCGGCATAGAGCTTCGCGCGGGTGGGACGCACGAAGATGCGTTCGCCCTGCCCCGGCGCCGCGCCCTGGGCGACGTCGATCTCCACCAGCCGGTCGCTGCCTTCCAGCTTGCCTTCCACCCGCATCGAGCCGCTATTGGGGCGGACGAGCGTGACGGTGGCGGCAAGCCCGTTCGCGCCCTCGCCCACGATCTCCGCGTCATGCGGGCGGAAGAACAAACGCGCCACCCCGCCCATGCCCGCCAGCGTCGCCGGCGGCACGTCCAGCAGCCGATCGAAGGCGATCACCCGGTCGCCGTCCACCGTCACCGGCACCTGGTTCGATTCCCCCACGAAATCGAACACGAAGGCGCTGGCCGGCTCGTCATAGATTTGCTGCGGCGTCGCCACCTGCTCGATCACGCCATGGTCCATCACCACCACGCGATCGGCCAGCTCCAGCGCCTCGTCCTGATCGTGCGTCACGAAGATGGAGGTCAGCCCCATCCGGTCGTGCAGCTCGCGCAGCCAGCGGCGCAGATCCTTGCGGACGCGCGCGTCCAGCGCCCCGAACGGCTCATCCAGCAGCAGCAGGCGCGGCTCGATCGCCAGCGCGCGGGCCAGCGCCACCCGCTGCCGCTGCCCGCCCGAAAGCTGCGCCGGATAGCGGTTGCCGAGTTGGCCGAGCTGGACGAGATCAAGCAGCTTCTGCACCCGATCGCGTATCTCCGCCTTGGCGGGGCGGTCGCGCCGCTTGCGGATGGTGAGGCCGAAGGCGACATTGTCCGCCACCGTCATGTGGCGGAACAGCGCATAATGCTGGAACACGAAGCCGACGCCGCGATCGGCCACCTTCAGGTCGGTTATGTCCTCGCCGTCGTAGAATACGCGGCCATGATCCGGGAATTCCAGCCCCGCCACGATGCGCAGCAAGGTCGTCTTGCCCGATCCGGACGGCCCGAGCAGCGCCAGGAACTCACCCGGCTCGATCTCCAGATTGATGTCGCCAAGCGCCGTGAACCCGCCGAAGCTCTTGCCGATAGTGTCGAGCCTGATGCTCAATGCCCGGTCCCCTTGCCGTGATAGTCATAGCGCCATTCAAGCAGGCTCTTCAGCACCAGGGTGACGAGGGCCAGCAGCGCCAACAGCGATGCGACGGCGAAGGCAGCGATGAAATTATACTCGTTGTAGAGAATTTCGACATGCAGCGGCATGGTGTTCGTCTCGCCCCGGATATGCCCGGAAACGACGGAAACCGCGCCGAATTCCCCCATGGCGCGCGCATTGCAGAGCAACACGCCGTAAAGCAGGCCCCAGCGGATGTTGGGCAGGGTGGCGTGCCAGAAGGTCTGCCAGCCGGTCGCGCCCAGCGACAGCGCCGCCTCCTCGTCGTCGCGGCCCTGCTCCGCCATCAGCGGGATCAGCTCGCGCGCGACGAAGGGGAAGGTGACGAAGATCGTCGCCAGCACCATGCCCGGCACCGCGAAGATGATCTGGATGTCATGCTCCGCCAGCCACGGCCCCAGCCAGCCCTGCGCGCCGAACAGCAGCACGTAGATCAGGCCCGACACCACCGGCGACACCGAAAACGGCAGGTCGATGAAGGTGATGAGGATGCTCTTGCCCGGAAAATCGAACTTGGTGATGGCCCAGGCCGCGGCGATGCCGAAGACGATATTGGCCGGCACGCTGATCGCGGCGACCAGCAGGGTCAGGCGGATGGCCGCCAGCGCATCCGGCTCGACAATCGCGTCGAGATAGGCGCCGATGCCGCCGGCCAGCGCCTGCGCGAACACCACCAGCAGCGGCATCAGCAGGAAAAGGCCGAAGAAGCCGAGGCCGATCGCCATGATGACGGCGCGGGCCAGCCGCGATTCCGAAGTGGCTCCGTTGCGCATCAGTCCACCGTCCGCTTCCGGCTCCACGCCTGCAGCAGGTTGATGACGAGCAGCAGCGAGAAGGAGGCGATCAGCATCACCGTCGCGATGCCCGTCGCCCCCTGATAATCATATTGTTCGAGCTGGGTGATGATCAGCAGCGGCGCGATTTCCGTGCGATAGGGCATGTTGCCGGCGATGAAGATCACCGATCCATATTCGCCCACGCCCCGCGCGAAGGCCATCGCGAAGCCGGTCATCAAAGCCGGGAAGATGGCGGGCAGGATCACGCGGCGGAAGGTCTGCGCCCGCGTCGCGCCCAGCGATGCCGCCGCCTCCTCCACGTCCCGGCTCACATCGGCGAGCACGGGTTCCACGGATCGGACGACGAAAGGCAGGCCGATGAAGATCAGGGTGATGACCACGCCCACCCAGGTGAAGGCCACCTGGATGCCCAGCGGCTCCAGCACCCGCCCGATCCAGCCATTGGCGGTGTAGAGCGTGGTGAAGGCGATGCCGGCCACGGCGGTGGGCAGGGCAAAGGGCAGATCGACCAGCGCGTTCACCACCCGCTTGCCGGGAAAGTCGTAACGCACCAGCATCCACGCGATCAGCAGGCCGAACACCGAATTGATGAAGGCCGCCCCCAGCGACGCGCCAAAGCTCAGCCGGTAGGCGGCGATGGCGCGTTCGGAGAGCGCGACGTCCGCGAAATGCTGCCACCCCATTCCCGCCGTCTTGATGAAGACGGCCGAAAGCGGGATCAGCACGATCAGGCACAGCCATGTCAGGCTGAGGCCGAAGGTCAAGCCGAAGCCGGGGATGATCGATGGCGCCCGGAACAGCGGACACCGCCTCACCCGGCCCCGCGGCCCGTCGGCGGCAAGCGAAGTCATGCGGTTCGCCTCAGCGCTTGATCTTGGCAAAGATCGTATCGAACACGCCGCCATCCGCGAAATATTTCGCCTGCGCCGCCTTCCAGCCGCCGAAATCCTTGTCGATGGTGACGAGGTTCAGCGTCGGGAAGGTCGCGGCATAGCGGGCGGCCACCTGCGGATCGCGCGGGCGATAGAAGTTGCGCGCGATCACGTCCTGCGCCTCGGGCGTGTAGAGATATTCGAGATAGGCCTTGGCGACCTCGGCGGTGCCGTGCTTCTTCACATTGCCGTCGACCACGGCGACCGAAGGCTCCGCCAGGATGGAGATGGACGGCACGACGATCTCGAACTTGCCGGCTCCCATCTCCTTCTGGGCGAGGAAGGCCTCATTCTCCCAGGTGATCAGCACGTCGCCGATATTGCGCTCGACGAAGGTGGTGGTGGAACCGCGCGCACCCGAATCGAGCACCGGCACATTGGCCAGCAGCTTCGATACATAATCCTGCGCCGCAGCTTCCGATCCGCCTGCCTTGCGGCCATAGGCCCAGGCCGCCAGGAAGTTCCAGCGCGCGCCGCCGCCGGTCTTGGGATTGGGGGTGATCACCTTCACGCCCGGCTTCACCAAGTCGTTCCAGTCGCGGATATTCTTGGGGTTGCCCTTGCGGACGAGGAACACGATCGTCGAGGTATAGGGCGCGCTGTTATCCGGCAGGCGCTGGCGCCAGGCGGGATCGAGCAGGCCCGGCTTCGCGGCGGCGATGGCATCGATGTCGTAGGAAAGCGCCAGCGTGGCGACATCCGCCTCCAGCCCGTCCTGGATCGCGCGCGATTGCTTGCCCGATCCGCCGTGGCTCATCTTGAAGCTCACCGTCTGGCCATGGTCCGCCTTCCAGTGGTTGGCGAAGCCGGCGTTGATCTCCTTGTAGAGCTCGCGCGTCGGATCATAGGAAACGTTGAGCAGGACGACACCGTCGCCCGGCGCCTTGCCGCCGGAACAGCCGGTGAGCGCAACCGCGCCCAGAAGCATGGCGATAGTCAGATTTCGTCTGCTGATGGGCATGATGGCCGTTTTCCTCCCACACGCCCTCATATCTCGATCACCAGAGTAGAGAACAAAGCAATCTTTGGCGAAGGCGAAGCTGCCGTTGCGGCCGCCAGCCGGCGGCCTCCGAAACGGCGAGGGCAATTGCATTTCATTGCCCCCTACCTAACGGAGCCGGCAGCGGAATCCTACCTTCGGTCGGCATATTGCCGGGCAGGCGGGCTGGATGGGCGGGCCGACGCTCCCGCTGGCGGCGATCCGCCCTAGATCGCCTCCGTCGCGGCGATATCGGCGCCGTTCGCCGCGATGCGGATGGGCTCCATGTGCGCCGGCGTGGAGCGGGACGGCTCTGGACGGGGAAGCGCCGATCCGTTGAGCCCGCGCACCACCGCCCAGATCGCCGCCTGCGTGCGGTTCATCACGTGCAGCTTGCGCAGGATCGCCTTGATATGGACCTTCACGGTCGCCTCGGTGATGTTCAGCCGGCGGGAAATCACCTTGTTCGCCTCGCCCACGGCCAGGCATTTCAATATCTCGATCTCGCGATCGGAAAGCTTCGCGGTCGCCCGGTTCGCCTCCCAGTCGCTGGACGCATAACCGAAATGCAGATTGGCCAGCGATTCGACGAGGCGCGACGGCACCACCCGCTGGCCGAGCGCGACCATGTTGAGCGCGGCCGCCACCTGCTCGCAGGAAACCTCCTTCTCGAGCACGCCGTCCACGCCCGACTCGAGCGCCTGCATCGCATATTCCATGTCCGCCCCGTCGACGAACATGGCAATTCGCATTTCGGGAAATCGCTTCCTGATTTCAGTGAGTTCGCTGGCATTGAAGGCAGCGTCGCCATCCACCACAAGGATATCGGCCGGCGACCGGGCAAGATCGGCCTCCAGCGCGTTCCAGCCGCCGGCGGCTGCGACGACATTGAAGGCGCCGTTCGCCAGCACCCGGCGCAGGCCTTCACGGACCAGCTCATAAGGAGCGAGAATCGCTATACTAATTGTACACTGCATGATTAATCCCCAAAACCATGCCATTAGGTGCGACCCTGAATCACTCCTTTTCTATCGGCCCGTCTCCATGTTGATACTCCTCAATAGTATCGAGAAATCCGAAAGGACGCTCTCACACTATTAACCAATTTTCAACTTTTTATGGAATCTTGACTGCTTGGAGGCACATTCCGATCTCATCACGACCCCGACCGTTCTTCGGGGGATTTGCCATCCGATTTGATTCCCAAGGATATTCGGCGCGCAGCGACCGGCGGCCACGCGAGCGGGGTCACACGCCGGGCAGCGCCTGATCGGCCCTGCCCCAGCCCGCCAGATCGCGGGAGGCCGCGCGGCGAACCAGATCGTCCACATCGCCGACATGCCAGGGCGCGGGCCTGTCCAGCGCGCGCAATTCCTCCCAGGTCAGGGGCGCTGCGACCGGGGCGCCCTCCCTCGCCCTGGCGGAATAGGGCATCACCGCCGTCGCACCCCGCTCGTTGCGCAGATAATCGACGAAGATGCGCCCCTTCCGCCGCGCCTTGGCCAAGGCCGAGGTGAAGCGCTGGGGCTGGGTCTCCGCCAGCGCTGTCGCGAAGCGGCGGGCGAAATCCTTGACCTCCGGCCATTCCGCTTCCGGCCGCAGCGGCGCCACGACATGGACGCCCTTTCCGCCCGTGACCATCGCGAAGGTCGCCAGGCCGATGGCGGCAAGCTCGTCGCGGATATGGGCGGCGGCGGCCGTGACCTCGCCGAATTCCAGCCCCTCGTCCGGGTCGAGATCGAAGACCAGCCGGTCCGGCCGCTCGATATCGGCGATCGGGGCGCCCCAGCCGTGGAATTCGATCGTGCCCATCTGCACGCAGGCGAGCAGGCCGGCGGCATCCTCGATATAGAGATAGGGCTCCTCCCCGCCGTCCTTCTCGCGGATGGGGATGTGGTGGACATGATCGCCGAAGCTGCCGGCATCATGTTTCTGGAAGAAGCATTTTCGCGCCCGGCCCTGCGGGCAGCGGACAAGGCTGATCGGCCGGTTCGCAACCCAGGGCAGCATCGCCGGCGCGATCGCCTCATAATAATCGGCGAGCGCGCCCTTGGTGATTCCGGCATCGGGGAAGATCACCCGATCGCGATTGGTGATCCGCACGGGGCTGGGCGATCGTTCGGCAAGCTCGGCCACGGGCACTTCCTCCTCCCGGATGACGGCTTCGGCGGGCTTGTCCTCGCGCAGGCCGATATAGCTCGGGTGGCGGAGAACGCCGTCGCCCGTGAATTCGGTGAAGGCGACCTCCACGACCAGCCGGGGTTCGATCCAATGGGCGCCGCGGGTCGCGGCACGGGGGGCGGAGACCGGGGCCGTGGCGGTTTCGAGCGGCTTCATCGCGGCGAGCAGGCGATCGATCTCGGCCATGTCGAAGCCGGTGCCGACCTTGCCGGCGTAACGCAGCCCGCCCTCCTCGTTGAGGCCGAGGAGCAGGGATCGGAAGCCGCTGTTCCTGTCCGACGAGGTCCAGCCCAGCAGCACGAATTCCTGGCGGTGGAGGCACTTCACCTTCACCCAGCTGCCGGATCGCCCGCCGGCATAGGCCGCGTCCGCCCGTTTCGAGACGATGCCCTCCAGCCCCGCCTTGCACGCCTTCTGGAAAAAGGCCTCGCCCCGGCCGGCGACATGATCGGCATAATGCAGATGATCGCCGCCCGCCCCGATCAGCGCCGCCAGCCGCTGCTTGCGCTCGAGGAGCGGCAACGCCGTCAGATCCTCGCCATCGCGGGTGAGGAGATCGAAGGCGAAGAAGATGATCGCCGCCGGATCGCCCTTGAGCGCGGCCTGGAGCGCCTGGAAGCTGGACCGCCCTTCCGCATCCAGCACCACCGCCTCGCCGTCGATCAGCGCGGAACGGACGGCAAGGCCGGCGGCCTCGGCGACGACAGCGGGAAAGCGATCCGACCAGTCGAGGCCGGAGCGGGTATAGGCCCGCGCCTTGCCGCCGCCCACCGCCAGCAGCAGGCGATAGCCGTCATATTTCAGCTCATGCAGCCAACGGTCGCCGGCGGGCGCATGATCGACCAGCGTGGCAAGCTGCACCGGCCGGAAGGGCGGAGGCGAATCCGCGCGGCCCCGCATCGTGGCGGGCTTCGCCTTCCCCGTCCCGGCCGCCGCCTTCGCGGTGGCCCGCTTCGGCGGGGCCGCGCCATCGGCGATCTCGGCCATGCTGCGCCCGCTTTCCACGCTGGTGAGATATTGGCCGACCAGATCGTCCGGCCCGCCCGCGAAATCATCGTCCACCTTGCGGAGCAGCCAGTTCTCGCGCTTTTCCCCGGCGCGGGGCTTGAGGCGGACGAGCAGCCATTCCCCCTTCATCCGGCGGCCATGGAGGATGAAATGGAGATGGCCTTCCTCGAGCGTGCGGCGCGGGTCCTTGCCGGGCATCGGCTCCCACGTGCCCTCGTCCCACAGCATCACCGTGCCGCCGCCATATTGGCCCTTGGGGATGGTGCCTTCGAAATGGGCGTAATCGAGCGGATGATCCTCCGTCCGCACCGCCAGCCGCTTGTCCGCCGGATCGGGGCTGGGGCCGCGCGTGACCGCCCAGCTTTTCAGCACGCCATCCATTTCCAGCCGGAAATCATAATGGAGCCGGGTGGCATCATGCTTCTGGACGACGAAGCCGTGCCCCGATGCCGGCCGCGTCGCACCGGAAGGTTCGGCCGTGCGGCTGAAATCGCGCATCGCGCGATAGCGATCGAGCGCCGCCTCGCCCTTCGCCGCCGCCGCCCTCACTTTGGGTTTCGGCCGGGGTTTGCCCGCGGCGCGGGACACGGCGGATTTCGCGCGCGCCATGGCCGGTCAGGCCCGCTTGCGGCTGGCGGCGCGGCCGGGCTTTGCCTTCGCCGCCGGCGCCTTGCGCGCGGCCGGCTTGGCGGCGGGTTTCTTGGTCGAGGCGGATTTGCCGGCGGCGCCCCGGCCGGGGGGATTATCCAGCGACCGCTTGAGCGCCGCCATCAGATCGATCACGTTGCCGCCGCGCGGCGCGGGGGCCTCGTCCGCCTCGATGCTGATCGCCCGGCCCTTCTTCTTGCGTTCGATCAGCGCCTTCAGCGCGTCGACATAGCGATCGTGGAACTCGGCGGCGTCGAACCTGCCCGCCTTCTTGTCGATCAGGGTTTCGGCCATGTCGAGCAGCTCGGGATCGGGCCTGGCATCCCCGATGCCCCGGAAATAGCTGGCGGCCTTGTTCACCTCATCTGCATAGCGCAGCGTTTCCAGCACCATGCCGCGCCCGCAGGGCTTGAGGCTGACGACATATTCGCGCCCGCGCATGGCAAGCTGGCCCAGCCCGATCTTGCGGGTGCGGCGCAGCGCCTCCCGCAGCACGATGAAGGCTTCCTCGGCTAGGTCGTCCGCCGGGACGACATAATAGGGCTTTTCGAAATAGATCGGATCGATATCGTCGCTGTCGACGAACTGGGTCAGCTCCAGCGTCTTGCGGCTTTCCAGCTTGACGCCTTCGATCTCCTTTTCGTCGAGGAGGACATATTCCCCCTTCTCATATTCGAAGCCCTTGATGATCTCGTCCGTATCCACCGGGCCGATGCCGGGCACGACCTTCTCATATCGGATGCGCTTGCCCGAAGGCTCGTGGATCTGGTGGAAGGCGATGGTCGCGCCGCTCTTCGTCGCGGGGAAGATCTCCACCGGGATCGATACCAATGCGAGCCTGATCTGGCCGCGCCAACTGGGCCGTGCCGCCATCGCGGTCCCTCCATGAGCGCCCTTCCCACCCCTCAATCCGGGAGGAGGGCGGAGGTTCCGCCGGATCGCCGGGGCGGCGCCACGGCCGGCAGGATCGAACGGTGTGGCCGGACGTTCTGGGATGATCGCCGCCACGGGCGATCGTTCGCGCGCGGCCCCCGGCCCGGCCTTCCGGGCGCCATTGCCAGGGGAGAGACGAGATGAGCATCGCACCCAAGCTCCGCCAGTTCCTGGACGACGAGCATGCCGATTACGACCTCGTGGTCCACCCGCCGACCAAATCGGCGATGCAGACCGCCAGCCTCGCCCACATCCCGCCCGATCGGCTGGCCAAGGCGGTGCTGCTGGATACGGAAGGGGATTATCTGCTGGCCGTGCTGCCATCCGACTGCAAGGTGCAGCTGGGCGACCTGCGGGCCGAGCTGGGGCAGAAGCCCCGGCTGGCCGGCGAGGACGAGGTGGGCCTGATCTTCGACGATTGCGCGATCGGCGCGGTGCCGCCCTTCGGCACGCGCTACGGCATCGTCACCATCGTCGACGACAGCCTGGAGGACCAGCCCGACATCTATTTCGAGGCCGGCGACCATGCCTCGCTGATCCACATGGACGGCGGCGAGTTCGCCCGCCTCTGCGCCGATGCCCGTCACGGCCGCTTCAGCGAGCGCTGGTCGGTCATGGAATAAGGGAGATGGCGGCCGCCTGCGGGAAAGGCTTGCAGGCGGCCACGCCGGGCCTTATGGCGCGCCCGCGCCGGCTTGACCGGTCAGGCGGAAGACAATAATACGCACTATTGCGAATCTTTCGCATTAAAGCGATTGTGAGCGGGGCTAAACAAATCCGCGCTTCGAAAATCGCGACACGCATATCATAGGGGCGGCGGGCGGCCTGGCTGGGCCGGATGCCGCCCGTGTATCGGAGCAACTGGCGAGGATGGACGACCGGACAGGCACGCGATCTCGCGCATTCACCGCCACCGTCACCGCAAGCTGAGGACAATCATGTACCTGTTCACCGATCGCCTGGCCATCCGGGCTTACGCCGCCCAGCGGAACGCAAGGCCGTGAGCGAGATGCAGCCCGCGCTCGCGCCTTCCACCGCGCTTTCGGTGGAGGAGGTTCGTTCCGTGCGCCACTGGAACGAGCATCTGTTCAGCTTCTCGATCACCCGTCCGGCCAGCTTCCGCTTCCGTTCGGGCGAATTCGTGATGATCGGCCTGCCCGGCGACAACCGCCCGCTGCTGCGCGCTTATTCGATCGCGAGCCCGGCTTATTCGGACGAGCTGGAATTCCTGTCGATCAAGGTGCCGGACGGTCCGCTCACCTCGCGCCTGCAAAAGATCCAGCCGGGCGACCAGCTCTTCCTCGGCCGCAAGCCCACCGGCACGCTGGTGACGGATGCGCTGCTGCCCGGCAAGCGGCTGTTCCTGCTTTCCACCGGCACCGGCCTTGCCCCCTTCCTCAGCCTGGTGCGCGATCCGGACGTGTATGAATATTACGAGCAGATCGTGCTCGTCCATTGCGTGCGCCATGTCAGCGACCTCGCCTTCCGCGACGTGCTGGAGGCCCAGCTTGCCGATGATCCGCTGGTGCAGGATCAGGCGCTGGTCCAGTTCAGCTACCTGCCCACGGTGACGCGCGAGCCGTTCCACACCAGCGGCCGCATCCCGGCGCTGATCGAAAGCGGCCGCCTGTTCGACGGGCTGAACGGGCCGCGCCACCTCGATCCCGAAACCGATCGCATCATGCTGTGCGGCAGCATGGACATGATCCGCGATCTCGCCGCCCAGTTCGACGGCATCGGCTTCGAGGAAGGATCGAACGCCAAGCCCGGCCATTATGTGATCGAGCGGGCCTTCGTCGGCTGACACGGACCTCCAGGGCGCCCACCCGCCCTGGAGCCCCGAAAGCCGATGGGCATCCCCAAATATGATGCCCCATGATGACGCCGTGCCGGCGCGGGCTGGCATCGCGTTGCCCTCGTCGAGCCTCATCCAGCATGATCGTCGCCGACGATGCCAGCCTGCGCCGGCACGGCGTTGGAGAGATGGGCGCGGAGGATAAGCAAGCCCTCCCCCGCCTTCGTCATGCTGAACCCGTTTCAGCATCCACCCATCGACGCAGGCGAAGCTCGATTTGGGGAACGCCCCCGAAACAGGGCCTGGTGGCGCCGCATCTTCCAGGTCGGCCCCATCAGGATGGCCTTCCGCTGAACCGGACAGGCCAGCGCGGGATCAGCCGCGCGGCGAAAGCCGGCCGGCGCGATAGTCCGCGACCGCCAGCATCAGCCCGCGAATCTCGGCCATCGGCACCGTGGCGCGGACACCGGCATCGCCGTCCGCTTCCTTGAACTTCACGTCCCAGCCCTGCGCCCCTCCGTCGACGATGGCGGCCAGCACGCCCTCCTCGATCGGGAAGACCAGCTCGCTCGTCAGCGGACAGGCGCCGTTGAACTCGCCGGTGGAGCAGACATCCTCGCCGCGCCTGTCGCCGGCGATCGGGCGGATGGCGAGCGTGCCGTCCGCCAGCCGGTAATGGACGGCGGCATAATCGCGCCGCTGGCCGATATAGCGCACCCGCTGATGCACCTCATAGCGCGCGGCACCGCTCCGCCGGTCGATCCGGGCGACGAGATAGCCATCCCCCCAGGTGCCACCGTCGAGCCGGACCTGCCGGGCATGGGCCGTGCGGGTGGAAAGAAGGGTGTCGGGTTCCAGATCGTCCGCCGCGACAGTGATCGCGGCGCGGAAGGCGGCCGCGTCCGGTGGGGAAACGCCGCCCGCCACCGCCGGCCCCGTGGCCAGCGCAGCCGCCAGAACAGCCAGGACCGGAACGGACACGCGCATCGCAACCTCCATCGTCAGGCCGCCGAACATGGTCAACGGCATATAAAGGATAGGCCCGGCCGGCGGTGCCTGACACGGAAAATCTTGCCGGAATCGCCCCATCGTCCGATATCGGGACGGCCGGATCGTTTCCGGCTTGCATTTTCCTTGTGAGGAAATGTTGCCCATGCGCCAGCACCGGCAAATTCAAGGGCATAAGCGCCGCGCGATCGTTGACGCGGGGATTTGGCCACCTATTTCCTTGCCGAGATGAATCCATTGACCGTCACGCATCCATGACCGCGCCGTCGATCCTGCTCGTCGAGGATGATCCGCCGCTGCGCACGCTGACCACGCGGGCGCTGCAGGAGAACGGCTATGTCGTCCGCCCGGCGGCGACGGCGGCCGAGATGTGGGCGACCTTCGATGCCGGCCCCGTCGATCTGGTGCTGCTGGACATCATGTTGCCCGGCACCAGCGGCATCGACCTCTGCCAGATGATCCGCCGCAAGAGCGACGTGCCGATCATCTTCATCAGCGCCAAGGGCAGCGAGACGGACCGGGTGGTCGGGCTGGAGCTTGGCGCCGACGATTATCTCGCCAAGCCGTTCAGCACGCGCGAGCTGGTGGCCCGCATCCGCGCCGTGCTTCGCCGCGGCGGGCTGGAGCAGCGCGGCAACGGCGTGCCCTCGCAGAAGGCGCGGTTCGATGGCTGGACGGTCGATTTCTCCCGGCGGGAGCTTTATTCGGAAAGCGGCGCGCTGATCTCGCTCACCGGCGCGGAGTTCGATCTGCTGGCGAGCTTCCTCAGCCATCCGCAGCGGGTGATCGCGCGCGAACGGCTGATCGAGCTGTCCCGCGCCCGGATCGGCGATTCCTCCGATCGCAGCATCGACGTGCTGGTCAGCCGCCTGCGCCGGAAACTTTCCACCGGCAGCAGGCCCGCGCCGATCATCACGGTGCGCGGCGTCGGCTACATGCTGAACACGCCCGTCACCCGCGACTGACCGGCCGTGCTGGGGCGCCCCTCGCTCGGCCTGCTCGGGCGGATCGTTGCGATCATCCTGCTGACGGTGACGATCGAGTTCGCCGCCAGCACCCTGCTCTACGAACGCGCCAGCGAATTCTCGATCAAGGAGGATGAGGCCCGGCGGCTGGCCGAGCATCTCGTGATCGTCCACCGGCTGATCGGGGAGCGCCCGCCCGCCGAGCGGCCCGCGATCGCCAGCTATCTCTCCACCGATCGCTACAGCGTCCACTGGCAGCGCTCCTCGCCCGAACCCCGCCCGCTCGCGCCCGAGCTTCGCGTGATGCGCGATCAGGTGGTGGAGTGGGAACCCGCGCTCGCCCGCAGCGACCTGCGCCTCCAGCTCGCCTCGCCCGGCCGGCACGACATCGTCGTCGGCACCCTCACACTGGAGGACGGGACGTGGATACACTTCAAGATGCACGATCTGGTCTCGGGCTGGAGCCTCCAGCTCAACCGCATCGTGCTGGCACTGGTGCCGGCGATCGCGCTCGCGGTGCTGGGCGGGCTGCTCGTTCGGCGGACGCTCCGCCCGCTCAACATGCTCGGCCAGGCGGCGGAACGGATCGGGCGCGGCGAAAGCGCGATCGTGCGCGAACAAGGCCCGCGCGAGGTGCGCAACCTGATCCGCGCCTTCAACCGCATGCAGGAACAGATCCAGCGGATGTTCGCCGATCGCACCCAGGCGCTGGCCGCCGTGGGCCATGACCTGCGCACCCCGCTCGCCCGGCTCCAGCTCCGCCTCGAAGGCGCAGCCGACCGCGATCTGCGCCATGCGGCGGAGGAGGACGTGGCCGAGATGGAGGCGATGATCGGATCGCTGCTCGCCTATCTGGGCGGCGAGAACGATCCCGAGCCCGCCACCCGGACCGACCTTGCCGTGCTGCTGGCGACGCTGGTCGACGATTTCGGCGATGCCGGCGCCGCGACCCGCTATGAGGGGCCGGACCATCTGGAGGTGGAGCTGCGCCCCAACGGCATCAAGCGCGCGGCCTACAACCTGATCGACAATGCCCACCACCATGGCGACGACGTGGTGGTGAGCCTGGCCGAATGGCCGGACGCCATCGTGCTCCGCGTCGAGGATAACGGCCCCGGCATCCCGCCCGAACGGATGGCCGAGGTGCTCCAGCCCTTCGCCCGGCTCGATCCCGCGCGCAGCCGCAACACCAAGGGGCTGGGCCTCGGCCTTGCCATCGTCCAGCAGATGGTGGCGCGGGAGAAGGGATCGCTCACCCTCTCCAACCGCGCGCAAGGGGGATTGCGGGCGGAAATCGTGCTGCCGAAACGCTCTGCCGGGCAGCAATGATTCCTTACGCCAACGCTGCTCCGCAGCAATAGCCGATCCTTAATTTCCGAAGATGAAGGCGGCGGCGCGCCCGCTGCCCCCCATTCATCGAGGAAATCGCCATGAACGAGCTTATCGGGCGTGTCTTCCATTTCGAGAAGCAGGTTTTCCCGACCTTTATTCGAAGCTGGCCGCCGACGGGCAATTCCCCAAGGCGCTGATGATATCCTGCGCGGACTCCCGCGTCGTGCCGGAACATATCATGCAGGCGCAGCCGGGCGACCTGTTCGTCTGCCGCAATGCGGGAAACATCGTCCCGCCCTTCGCCACCGCCAATGGCGGCGTATCCTCCACGGTCGAATATGCCGTGGTGGCCTTGGGCGTGCGCGACATCATCGTCTGCGGCCATTCGGATTGCGGCGCGATGAAGGCGCTGGTCAATCCGGCCAGCCTGGAAACCATGCCCAACGTCGCCGCCTGGCTGCGCCATTCCTCCGCCGCCCAGCGCGTCGCGGCGGAAAGCTACCCGGAAGGCGGGGATGACAATACCCGCGTGCGGATCATGGCGCTGGAGAATATCGTGGCCCAGCTCGCCCATCTGCGCACCCACCCGTCCGTCGCGGCCGGCATCGCGCGCGGCGAAATCTCGCTGCACGGCTGGTTCGTCGACATCCATGCCGGTGCCATCCTGGGGCTGGACGGCGTGACCGGCCGCTTCATGCCGCTGCGCGACGACCGCCCCCTGCCCGTGGCGCTGCCCGCCGCCCGCCGCCTTGCGGCCGATGTGGTGCAGCTTGAGGCTGCGGAGTGAGCAACATGGTTGCGTCTGAGAAGAAGAGCGGCTGGATCGCGCGGGATTTCACCGCATCGATCGTCGTGTTCCTGGTGGCGATGCCGCTCTGCATGGGCATCGCCGTCGCATCCGGCGTGCCGCCGGAAAAGGGCCTGATCACCGGCATCATCGGCGGCATCGTCGTGGGCCTGCTGGCGGGTTCGCCGCTGCAGGTAAGCGGCCCGGCCGCCGGCCTTGCGGTGATCGTGTTCGAAATCGTCCAGCAACAGGGCCTTTCGGCGCTGGGGCCGATCCTGGTGCTGGCCGGCGCCATCCAGGTCGTGGCCGGCATCTTCCGCCTGGGCGGCTGGTTCCGCGCGATCTCGCCCGCCGTGGTCCACGGCATGCTGGCCGGCATCGGCCTGCTGATCGTGGTGGGCCAGTTCCATGTGCTGTTCGATGCCAAGCCGCTGCCCAACGGGCTTGAGAACCTGATCGCCATCCCCGGCCGCGTGCTGGGCCTGTGGCCGGCCGACGGGCACCCGGCGGTGCCGGCGCTCGCCATCGGCCTGCTGTCGATCGGCGCCACCCTGATCTGGGAAAAGGTGCGCCCCGCCTCGATGCGGCTGGTGCCGGGCGCGCTGGTCGGCGTGGTGATCGCGACCTTGACGGCCTTCTTCCTGGCGCTGGACGTCGCCCGCGTCGACGTGCCGGAATCGATCGTCGCCGCCGTGGCGGTGCCGTCATCGGGCGACCTGCTCGGCGTCTTCTCGCCCGCGCTGCTGGCGACGGCCTTCGCCATCGCCTTCATCGCCAGCGCCGAGACGTTGCTGTCGGCGGCCGCCGTCGATCGCATGCACGATGGCGTGCGCACCGATTACAACAAGGAACTGCGCGCCCAGGGCGTGGGCAACCTGCTCTGCGGCTTTGCCGGCGCGCTGCCGATGACGGGCGTGATCGTCCGCAGCTCCGCCAACGTGCAGGCCGGCGCCGTGACGCGCATGTCGGCGGTGCTGCACGGCGTCTGGATCCTCGGTTTCGTGGCGGCCCTCCCCTGGCTGCTGCGCGAGATCCCGATGGCGGCACTGGGCGGCATCCTCGTCGTCACCGGCTGGCGCCTCGTCAGCCTCCAGCATGTCCGCCACCTGTTCCACAATCACGGGCCCCTACCCGCCGTGATCTGGGCGGCGACGCTGGTGATGGTGGTGGCGACCGATCTGTTGACCGGCGTGCTGGTGGGCCTTGGCCTCTCGCTGATCGAGATCGTGCCGAACCTCAAGCGCCTGAAGCTGAACGTGGACCAGCGTGAAGCCGAGGATGCGTGCGAGATCCGGCTGGACGGCGTGGCGAGCTTCGTCTCGCTGCCCAAGCTCTCCGCCGCGCTGGATGCGGTGCCCACCGGCAAGCCGGTGCGGGTGAACTGCGAGAATCTGCGTTCGGTCGACCATACCTGCGCGGAGATGCTGGCCGAATGGTTCCAGCGCCGCCGCGCCGGGGGAGCCATTGTCGAGGCGCATGGCGCGAAGGGCCGCATTGCCGGCATGCTGGCACCGGCCTGAGCGCATGGGAGGGACGGCGGGAAAAGGCCGTCCCTCCCCTTTTTGCTTCGACCGCCGCTGGCTTCACGAAGCCGCGGTCAGAGCCGCTCCATCCGGAGCCATTCGTCCTTCCCGGCCCACGCCCTAGAGAAAGCCTGCCGCGCCGCCGCGGCTTCCGATTTGCGCCCCTGCGCCGCCTCGCTCCGCGACAGGCCGTAGAGCACCCAGCCGTTGCGCGGCGCGCGCGCCAGCGCCGTGCGGAAGGCCTGGCTGGCTTCGTCATAGCGGCCGGCAAGGAACAGCGCGGCGCCCAGGGACTGATGGACGGGATAATACCAGTAAGGCGGTTCCATATAAGGCAGCGTGCCTTCGATGGTTATCGCCGCGCGGTAGAAACCGGCCGCCTCGTCATACCGCCCCTGCGCCGTCGCCAGCCGCCCCTGCGCCACCGCCTTGGCCAGCGCGATCAGGTCCGGCGCCGGCATGCCCTGCGCGACCATATCGGCAAAGGCATCCGACGCGAGGAGCGCATCCATCGCCTTGATCTCGCTATCGAAAGCCGCGCGATCCTTGCGCCCGGCATGCGCGATGGCGCGCGCATAATGGCGCATCGCCGCGGCATAAGGCAGCCGCGCATCCGGCGCGGGCATGGCGAGAATTTCGTCCGGCGCGGCGAACTGCGCCATCGCCTGGTAAGGCGCGGCGTCGATCGCCTGTATCCAGGCTATCTTCGCCGATGTCTCGGGATCGAGCACGGTCCTCAGCCGCGCCGCCTCGCGGATCGCCGTATCCATGTCGCCCGCCATCTGCGCCGACGTCACGATAAAATGGATATTGTGCGGATAATAGCCGTAGCGCACCAGGCTGCGATCGTCCGTCGCGCGGATGAACGCTTCGTCCGAACGCACGGCGGCGATGTTGACCCGGATGGAATCGGAATAGCGGCCGAGCACGTAGTAGATATGGCCCGGCATGTGGACGAGATGCGCGGCGCTGGGCGCGACCGGGCTGGAAAGGCGATCGGCAGCGGCTTCCGCCCGCTTCGCATCGCTGGCTTCGACCAGATGGATATAGAGGTGCGCGGCCTGCGGGTGGGCGGGATTGCGGGCGAGCACCGCCTCGACGAGGCGCACGGCCTCGCCGGTCTGGCCGATCGGCGTTGTCTTGTCGGCTTCCCAATAGTTCCACGGCGTCGTGTCCATGGCCGCCTCGGCCGCCAGCACCGCCACATCGTCGTCGCCCGGAAAGCGCCGCGCCGCCGCCAGCATGGCATCGGCATAGGCGGCATCCAGCGCGGCGCGATCCGCCGCCGGATCACGCGAATAGCGCAGCGCCACCGCCTCGATCAGCGCCTTTTCCATCGGCGATGCCCGGTCGCGCAGCGCCATGGCGCGGTCCATCGCATCGAGCGCCGCCGTCCGGTCGCGGTCGTCCATGGGCGCGTTGATGTTCGGTCCGAGCGCCACGGCCTCCCCCCACCAGCACATCGCGCAATCGGGATCGAGCCGCTGGGCCTCGCGGAAGGACCGGACCGCGCCGGCATGGTTGAAGCCATAGGAAAGCAGCAGGCCCTGGCTGAAATAGCGTCGCGCCTGCAGGCTGGCCGTCGTCACCGGAAAGGGCGATCCGGCCAGATCGTCATAAAGCGGGATCGGCAGGGCCGCGCTTGCCGGCGCGGCGAACGCCGAGGCTACGAGCAGCCTGGCGGCCAGCGCCGATCCGGCGCGCTGCGCGCCGCAAAGCGTGCCGGCGATACGGCTGGGGTCGAGCGCCGCAAGGATCGCGGGCGACAGGCGCGGCTCCAAGGAGAAGCTTGTCAGCGAAAGACCCGCTCCGGCCAGGATCGCGGCTTTAACGAAGGCCCCCATGCTTCATCCCCTTCCCCAAAGGTTCGGGCCGACTGGTCCTGGCGGGCTGCTATCATGCCCAGGCTTGCGGCCACAAACGCGCAATCGGATAGTCGCGGCGGATATTGCGATTGATGCCAGCCCTGATCCGGGGCCGCCCTTCTCCCGCGATCGGTGCATTTCAGCCGGTTCGAAAATTCGCGCTTTGCCCGGCTGCCGCCCCTTTGCCGCCGCATTCGCTTGGCAAGCGGCCGGGCACAGCATTAAGGACGCTTTCCATGAGCAATCGCGACGAAACCTTCGCCAAGGTGGCCGAGGCCATCGAACCCTTCAACAAGAAGGGCATCGACCTTGCGGAATCCACCAGCTTCGCCGGTGATCTCGAATGGGACAGCCTGACGGTGATGGATTTCGTCGCCGCGATCGAGGACGAGTTCGACATCATCATCACCATGAACATGCAGGCGGAAATCGAAACCGTCGGCCAGCTTGTCGACGCGGTCGAGAAGCTGCGCGGCTGATCGGATAGAGCGATGACCGACCTCTTCTCCAAGTTCGACGCGCTCATCGCCGAGCGACAGGCCCTGCTCGACACCGGCGTGCGCGATCCCTTCGCCATCGTCATGGACGAGGTGAAATCGCCGACGCTGGCGATCATCCAGGGCAGGCCCACCATCCTGCTCGGCACCTACAATTATATGGGCATGACCTTCGATCCGGACGTGATCGCCGCCGGCAAGAAGGCGCTCGACGATTTCGGCGCGGGCACCACCGGCAGCCGCGTGCTGAACGGCACCTATCAGGGCCACAAGGCGTGCGAGGATGCGCTGAAGGAGTTTTACGGCACCGCGCATGCCATGGTGTTCTCCACCGGCTATCAGGCCAATCTCGGCATGATCTCCACCATCGCCGGCAAGGGCGATTATGTGGTGCTGGATGCCGACAGCCACGCTTCGATCTACGACGGCTGCGGCCTCGGCAATGCGGAGGTCGTCCGCTTCCGCCACAATTCGGTGGAGGATCTGGACAAGCGTCTCGGCCGCCTGCCCGCCGACGCGCAGAAGCTGGTGGTGCTGGAAGGCGTCTATTCCATGCTCGGCGATATCGCGCCGCTGCCGGAGATGGTCGCCGCGATCCGCAAGCATCCCAATTGCATGATCCTGGTGGACGAGGCCCACGGCATGGGCTTCTTCGGCCCCAACGGCCGCGGCGTCTATGAGGAGCTGGGGGTAGAGAAGGATATCGATTTCGTCGTCGGCACCTTCTCCAAGTCGGTCGGCACGGTGGGCGGCTTCTGCGTGTCCAACCATCCGAAGTTCGAGGTGCTGCGCCTCGTCTGCCGGCCCTATGTGTTCACCGCCTCGCTGCCGCCCTCCGTGGTGGCGACGGCCGCGACCTCGATCCGCAAGCTGATGCATGCCGGCGACAAGCGCGCGCATCTGTGGAAGAATTCCAAGCGGCTCCACGCCGGCCTGCGGGAAATGGGCTTCACCCTCGGCACCGAGACCGCGCAATCGGCGATCATCGCGGTGATGCTGCCCGATCAGGAAACCACCGTGCGCATGTGGCAGGCCCTGCTGGAACTGGGCGTCTATGTGAACATGGCGCGCCCGCCGGCCACGCCCGCCGGCACCTTCCTGCTGCGCTGCTCGCTCTGCGCCGAACATTCGGACGATCAGGTGGGCGACATTCTTGATCGCTTCCGCGCGGCCGGCCAGGCAGTGGGCTGCATTTCGTAAACTCCGCCTTAACCGGCCGTTGCCAAGCTTCGGGGTGCTGGCTAGTCTCGCCTGGACATGGGGAGAGAGGGCATCGAAGCCACGGACGAAGGGGCGCTGCGGGATGCTTGGCGTCGCGGCCTGGCCAGCGTCACGGCGCTGGCCGCGGCGGCGGCGCTGATCGCGCTCGTCTTTCTTGTCGCCTCCTCCAATCGGGAACGCGATGCGGCGCTGCAGCGCGAACGGCACAGCTACGAACTGGTGATCGTCAGCCGCGCGCTCGATGCCGCGCTCGCCCGGTCGGAGGCCGCGCTCGGCCGCTACGTAGTCAGCTCCGACAAGCAGACCGGCGCGCTCTATTATGACGAATGGCGCCGGGCCGGGCGCCTGCTCAACCGCCTGCGCGAGCTGACCCGCGACAATGCCGAACAGGCGGCGCTGGCGACCGAGCTGGCCCAGCTCTACGAAGCGCGTGGGCGGGAGCTAGCGGCGCCGGCCTCGCGATCCAATTACCGGCGCGGCTGGGAAGCAGTGGGCCTGTTCTACCAGGCGGGCCAGGCGGCCAGCCTTACGCGCATCACCGCCATCCTCACCAAGATCAGCGATCATGAACGCGCCGTGCTGCGCCAGCGATCGCAGCTGGCGGCGATGTCGGCGGAACGCTCAAACTATCTCGCGGCCCTGCTGTCCGGGCTGGGCGTGCTGCTGGTGCTGGCGGCGATGGGCCTCGGCTGGGCGACGGTGGGCGCCTTCACCGAACGGCGGCTCGCCCGGCGCGACGCGCTGGCCGAGGCGGAGCGCGCCGAGACGCTGGAACAGGCCGTCGCCGAGCGCACGCGCGAACTGCGCGAGGCCAATGAATCGCTCCGCCGCGAAGGGATGGAACGCGCGGCCGCCGAGGCCCAGCTCCGCCAGGTGCAGAAGATGGAGGCCGTGGGCCAGCTCACCGGCGGGATCGCGCATGATTTCAACAATATGCTGGCGGTCGTCGTCGGCGGGCTGGATCTCGCGCGGCGCCGGCTGGATCATGAGGCGCAGGAAGTCGGCCGCCATCTCGACAATGCGATGGAAGGCGCCAATCGCGCCGCCGCGCTCACCAAGCGGCTGCTGGCCTTCGCACGCGCCGAGCCGCTGCTGCCCGAGGGGCTGGACCCGGCCGGGCTGATCGCCGGCATGTCCGACCTGCTCGATCGCGCATTGGGCGAGCGCATCCGCGTGCGGCTGATCCCGGCCGAGAACGTATGGCCGGTCTGGTGCGATCCCAGCCAGTTCGAAAATGCGATCCTGAACCTCGCAGTCAATGGCCGCGACGCGATGGACGGCGAGGGCGACCTAACGATAGAGGCCGACAACGTCACGCTCGGCGCCGGCGAGGTGGGCCACGCGCCGGCCGGCGATTATGTGCGTATCGCGGTGACGGACACGGGCATCGGCATGTCCCCCGAAGTGCGCGACCGCGCGTTCGAACCCTTCTTCACCACCAAGCCCGTCGGCAAGGGCACCGGGCTGGGCCTCAGCCAGATATTCGGCTTCATCCGCCAGTCCGAAGGCGAGATCGCGATCCGGTCCGCCCCCGGCGAAGGCACTACCGTCACTCTCTATCTGCCGCGCCACATCGGCGCCACGGGCGTCGACCGCGATCGGACGCGCGACAATGTCGTCGCCGTGGCGCCGGCCGATGCCGCCGGCGCGACCATCCTCGTCGTGGAGGACGATCCGCGCGTGCGCACCGCCACGGTCGGCGCGCTGGTGGAACTGGGCTACCGCCCCCTTCCCTGCGGCAGCGGCGAGGAAGCGCTGGGGCTGCTGGCCGGCCACCCGGAAATCCGGCTCGTCATCACCGACGTGGTGATGCCGGGCATGACCGGACCGGAGCTGGCCGAGGAGATCGCCCGCCGCCATCCGGCACTGGGGCTGCTGTTCGTCACCGGCTTCGTCGGCGAGGCGGGAGAGGCCGGCCAGCTCACCGGCCGCGACGTGCTGCGCAAGCCCTTCACTGTCAGCGCGCTGGAAAGCGCGGTGGCGGGGGCACTGGCCCGCAGCACGGCCGCGCCCGACGCCGCCTGAACCCTGAACTCCTGAATTTCAATCGGGGCTGCAGCGCCGCCGGCTGACGGTGCGGTCGCCATCCTCGCCGCCGCGCGCGAGGATCACGGTGTTGCGGCACGCGGCCGCGCCTTCCATCTCGGCCGGCCCGACCACCACGAAGCCGCTGAGACCGTCCTCGCGCCACGCCTCCGCCTCCCCCGAAGCAAAGGCACGGGCCATCGCCGCGCGCACCGCCGGCCGCCGCTCCAGCGGAATATCGGGCGCGAAGGGCTTGCTCGCCTCGGTCCGGGCCGGCGCAGGCGCAGGCGCAGCGGGATATAGCAGCGGCTTCGGCGCGCGCGGCGCGGCAGGCCCGGCATCCGCCTGCGCATCCCGGCGGGGCGGCGGAGCGGCGACGATCGGCCTTGCGGAGGATGCTTCGCCCCGAGGGGGCATGATGGCAACGGGTGGCGCCTGCGGCGGGGCGGGGGGCAGGCTCAGCACCAGCGTGTCGCGCGGCACCGGCCGGTTCGCCGCCCACCAGGCCCCGACGGCAGCGATGCCGGCCATCAGCGCCGCCGCGCAGGACAGGCCGATCGCGAGGCGCGAACGGCGGATATCCGCCTGCTGCGGCAACTCGCGCCGCGCCACGAATCGCCAGCGCCGATCGCTGCTGACCTGCCGTTCGCGGCGCACCACCACCGAAGCCCGCGCCGATCCATCGGGACGGAGCCGGATATCCCACTGCTCCTCGACCCGCGAATAGCTGTAGACGAGGCCGCCATTGGCAGCCGGCGGGCCGATTTCGGGCGGATCATCCTCGGCGAGCAGCAGCTCGCCCGTCCCGGCGAAGCGCGCGGGCGTGCCGGCCGGCCGCATGGCGCGATCGGCCAACGGCGCGCCGTCATCCACCGGCCTGTCTCCGCCCGATCGCCGCCGCATTCCCCCTCCCGCGCCAAACGCGAAGCGCGGCTAATAGCATTCGTGACCGCGAAAGCCAAAGCGAGACGGGCAACGCGGCCCCGCGCCATGGCATCTTCCCTCCCCATGGGCTGGAATCCGGCGGCGAGTGATGGCAAAGGAGCCGCCATGTCGCAGTCCCCCAATAGCCGCGCGCCGCGCGCCACCGGATCGATCCTCGCCTTCGCCATCCTCGCCGGCGCGGCGGTGGGCAGCATCCTGGGCCAGCCTTCCGCCGGCCTGCTGGCCGGCGCCGCGATCGGCGCGGCGATATCCGTCGCCTTCTGGCTGAAGGATCGCCGCTGAGGCACCGTCATCTAACGTCTCGTCACAAAAAGGGGGAATATCAATGCACTTGCGATCGGCCTTGAAGGCGTTTGGCGCCGCACTCATCATCTGCACGCCAGCCCTTGCCCAACCGGCCGACGACGGGAACGGGGATAGCGAGGCCATCAACCTGATCTGCACGGGGCGGGGAGAGAAGCTGGCGAGCGGCTATACCAGCAGCCTGGAATGGGATCGCTACGATCACAAATACCGGACGCGCAGCGGCTATGAAACGAGCATGCGGGGCTTTGAATCCGCCGTCACGCTGCAGATTTACGGGAATGACGGGCGCATCCGGCTGCCCGAGAAGCTGATCCCGCCGATCAATTCCGGCGGAGACCATCGCCATTGGTGGCAGCTCGACGATCTGATCGTCGGCCAGAACGAAATCAGGGCCAGCTACCGGCTGAACGGCCTGAACAAGCCCAAGATACGCATCGACCGCGAAACGGGCGAGATCAACATCAAGGGCACCGGCCAGGACTTTTCGGGCACCTGCGAGAAGGTCGATCCCGGCCAGCGCAGATTCTAGCGGACGGCGGGGTGGCCTTCACGCCACCCCCATCAATATCAGCAGCACCAGCAGGTAAAGCCCCGCGACCAGCGCGGCCCTGTGCCTGAAGCCCCGATCCTGTTGCGGCCAGATCGCCGCCAGCGTCCGGCGGACGCCCCTTTTCCGCATCGTCTTTCGCCAGTCCGCGCCCGCCGGGCGGTGCCGCCCACGCGGCGCCAATGCCATGGCGGTGGGCGCCAAGCTTGTGAAAGATTGTAAAATCGTTGGCTAACGCCTTCTTTACGCCTCATGCGGCCCTAGAGGGGGTTCGGGTTTCATGGAGGGGCGTGGCGGATCGACATGAGAATCGGGATATTGGACGATGAGCCCACGCTGGCATCGCATGTGGAGGCAATCCTCACGGCGGCCGGCCATAGCTGCATGATCTTCAACAGCGGCCGCCGGCTGCTGAACGTCCTTCACCACGAGACTTTCGACCTTCTGATCCTCGACTGGAACGTGCCCGATTTCTCCGGCCTCAACATCCTGGGCTGGATGAAGGAGCATATCGAGAAATATCCCCCGGTGATCCTGCTCACCAGCCGATCGACCGAGGAGGATATCGTCGACGGGCTGCGGGCCGGCGCGGACGACTATATCGTGAAGCCGGTGCAGGCCGCGATCCTCGTCGCCAGGGTGGAGGCGGCGCTGCGCCGCGCCTATCCCGCGCCGCCGCCCGCCAATATCGAGACGTTCGACGATTATGTCTTCGATCTGGGGCAGGAACGGGTGACGCATGCCGGCCGGCCGGTGGCGATGACGGCCAAGGAATTCCTGCTCGCGCTGCTGCTGTTCCGCAACATGCACCGCGCGCTTTCGCGGGCCTATATCTTCGAGGCCCTGTGGGGCCGCAGCCCGGACCTGCCGACGCGGACGCTGGACGCCCATGTCTCCAAGATCCGCAGCAAGTTGAATCTCCGCCCCGAAAATGGTTACCGGCTGGCCCCGGTCTATGCCTATGGCTATCGGCTGGAAAAGCTGTTGCGAGAGATATCGGGATGAATGCACCGAGGCGGGCGATCGGCCCCGCGGCCCTGCTGTGGCCCGCCGCAATGCTGTGGAGCCCGACGGCGCAGGCCGCGCCGCCTTCCTCCCCGTCCGCCCCGGCGCAGGCCGCCACGGCCAGCTATGTCGCCGTGAAGGGCGACAATCTCTACGTCATCGCCGAACGCTATCTGACCCGGCAGCGGGACTTTGCCGTGGTGCAGCGCCTGAACCGGATCGCCGATCCCTATCGCATCCCGATCGGCCGGACGATCCGCATTCCCGTGGCCCTGCTGCGCGAGGAGCTGGTGTCCGCCAGCGTGCGCGCCTTCAGCGGCCCGGTGACGATCGCAGTCGCCGGCCGGCCGGTGAAGATCACCCCCGGCCTGCCGGTGAACGAGGGCGCCGAGATCGAGACCGGGGCCGATGCCTTCCTCAGCCTCCGGCTTGCAGACGGATCGATCGTCGCCATCCCGTCGCAGAGCCGGGTGCGCATAGAAAGACTGCGGCGCACCGCGCTGACCGGCACGGTGACGCGGAGCTTCGAAATCCGGCGCGGCCGGGCGGATGCCGTGGTCGCGCCCATGAAGGACCCCGGCAGCAGCTTCCACATCTCCACGCCGGTCGCGGTGTCGGCCGTGCGGGGCACCGCCTTCCGCGTGGCCTATGACGCCGATGGCGCCCGCGCCGCGACCGAGGTGACGGAGGGCACGGTGGGCTTTTCCGCCCCCGGCAATCCCGCCGCGACGCTGGTGGGCGCGGGTTTCGGCGCCATCACCGAAGCCGACGGGATATCGGCGCCGATCGCGCTGCTGCCCGCGCCCGCGCTCGCCGATCCCGGCCGGGTGCAGAATGAGGGCGATCTCACCTTCCGCATCGTGCCGCAGGCGGATGCCGCCGCCTATCGCATCGCCCTCGCCCGCGATGCCGGCTTCCTCGATATCGTCCGCGAGAAGGAAAGCGCGACGCCGGATGCAATCCTGCCGCCGGTGGCGGACGGCACCTATTTCGTCCGCATCGCCGCGATCGACGGCCACGGCCTCGCCGGCCTTGCCGAAACCTATGCCTTCGAACGGCGGTTGAACATGGTGCGCACCGCGATGACGGAGAAGCGCGCGGGCCGCGACCGCTACTACCAGTTCGGCTGGCAGGTGCTGGGCGAAGGCGCGCACCGCTTCCGCTTCCAGCTCGGCCAGTGCGAGGGCGATGCGCCGCCGCTGGTGGACGAGATCGGCCTCGACAGCCAGAGCGTCACCCTGCGCAACCTGCCCGCCGGCACCTATTGCTGGCGGGTGATGTCGCTCAGGATCGGCGACGGCAAGGCGGCGGGCGACTGGTCCGCGATGGAACGCTTCCACATCGCATCGGCGCGATGATCCGGCCGGCCGGCGCTTCGCGGCTCCGCGCCGAATGGTGGCTGGTGGCGCTGATATCCACGCTGCTGACGATCCTGCTGACGGCCGACCGGACGGCGATCCGGCTGGACAATCTGATCTATGACAATCTGCTGCGCCTCACCCGCCGGGCGCCGCAGCCCGATATCCTCCTCGTCACCATCGACAATCGCAGCCTGAAGGAAGTCGGTCCCTGGCCCTGGCCCCGCGCGCGCCACGCTGCGCTGCTCCAGCGGATCGACGCCGCCCGCCCCCGCGCCATCCTCTATGACGTGTTGTTCGTGGAACCCGGCGCACCCGCCGACGATGCCGCGTTGGGCCGGGCGATGGCCAGCGTCGCCGCGCCGGTGATCGTGCCGCTGCTGCTGAGCGCACCCGGCAGCAACGGCGCCGCCTTCGACGACATCCAGCCCATCGCCCCCGTCCGCGCGGCCGCCGCCGGCATCGGCCATGCCAGCCTTGCCTTCGATGCGGACGGGCTGGTCCGCCGTTTCTGGCCGGCGGTGGGCGACGCGCGGCATATCTGGCCGCATCTGGCGGTGCTGGCCCATCGGCGCGATCCCGCCGTGGCGGAACCCGGCCGGAATCCCGCCTCGCCGGAGGATGGCCCCCAGATGATCGCCTTCGCCGGGCCGCCGGGCCATTTCCCCACCATATCGGCCAGCGCGGTGCTGCGGGGCGAGGTGCCGGCGGACTTCATCGCCGGCCGCACCATATTGGTGGGCGCCACCGCCGATGGGCTGGGGGATCAATATCCCACGCCCTTCGCCGGCCGTAAGGGCGTGATGTCCGGTGTCGAAATCGTCGCCAACGTGCTCGATTCGATGGAGGCGGGGCGGACGATCCGGCCGGTGGAAGGCATCCCCCTGCTGATCGGGTCGCTGCTGCCGCTCTGGCTGCTGCTGGCGGGTTTCCGCATGCTCAGCCCCCGGCGCACCGTGCTGCTGCTGGCTGGCCTCGTTGCGCTGGTCGCCGCCGCCGTGGCGGGTCTGCTTTTGGGCGGGATATGGTTCGCCCCGGCTTCGGCGCTGATCGCGCTGGCCATCATCTATCCGCTCTGGGGCTGGCGGCGGCTGGCGGCGGTGAGCGCCTATATGGTGCGCGAGCTGGAGCGGCTGGGCGGGGAGCCTGCCATCCTGCCTTATACCCGCGCGCGGCCCCGCGCCACGGACGTGGTCGACCGGCAGGTGCAGCTTCTGGAAGGGGCGATCGCGGACGTGCGCGATCTCCGCCGCTTCGCCACCGATCGCCTGCACCAGATGCCCGATGCCGTGTTCGTCCTCGATCCCACCGGCGCCGTGCTGCTGATGAACGGCGATGCCGAACGGCTGTTGCGCAGCCTCGCCCTGCCCGGCGGCGCCGGCATGGGCATCGCCGGCCTGCTCGCGAAACTGCGTCTGGCGGGCGAGCCGGAAGGCGCGACGCCATCGCTCCCTTCCACCGCCCCGGCCGATGCTACCCAGGCCGACGATGCGCCGGTGGAAGCCATCGCGCCCGACGGACGCTGGTTCGACATCCGCTTCGCCCGCCAATATTCGGGCGACGGCACTGCCGCCGGCTGGATCGCACGCTTCATCGACATAAGCGCCGCCAAGGCCGCGCAGCGCCAGCAGGACGATCTCCGCCAGCTCCTCACCCACGACATGCGGTCGCCCCAGGCATCGATCCTGGCGGTGATCGACAACAGCAAGCCTGGGGAAGTCAGCGAAGAAATCGGTCGCCGGATCAGGGGCTATGCCCAGCGCACGCTCGATCTAGCCGACGGCTTCGTCCAGCTCGCCCGCGCACGGACGCTCGCCTTCGTGAAGGAGGAGATCGACCTTGCCGAGATATTGATCGACGCGGTGGACGATCTCTGGCCGCAATCCTCCAGCCGGGCGATCGCGATCGAGGGCGAACGGAACGACCTGATCGTCGCCGGGGACCGATCGCTCCTCACCCGCGCGCTTATCAACCTGATCGACAATGCCATCAAATACAGCCCGGATGGCGGCCGCATCCTCTGCCGGCTCGATCGGGCGGAGCGCGATTCGGGGCCGGTGGGCCTGTGCGCCATCCGCGATCAGGGCATCGGCATCGCGCCGGACCAGATCGCCCTGCTGTTCGAACCCTTCCAGCGCGCGCCCGGCGCGGACGCCGCCCATATCGACGGGGTGGGCCTGGGCCTCGCCTTCGTCCGCACGGTGATGGCGCGCCACGGCGGCATCATCCGCTGCGAAAGCCGGCCGGGCGAAGGCACGACCTTCACGATCGAACTGCCGCTAATGCCCCCCGAAGCGGCGGACTGAACGGCCGCCCCGCGTCAGAGCGGGATGTGCGCGCTTTTGGCGATGAAGGCGCGCAGGTCTTCCCGCGCGGTGGCGCCGACCATGCCGCCCACCTGCTCGCCATCCTTGAACATCAGCAGGGTCGGCGTGCCCTCAACCCCGAAGGCTTCCTTGGTGTAGGGATTCTCGTCGATATCGAGGCTTACGATGTCGACCTTGCCGTCGAGTTCGCCGGAAAGCTGGTCGATCCACTGCTCGACCGCGCGGCAGGCGGCGCAATTCTTGCCCTGGAACAGCACCAGCACCGGCCGCTCGCCCTCCAGGGCAATCTGGAAGCTGCTCTTCTCGCTGACGGGACGGATCACCTCCGCCGGCGCGGCCGCAGGGAGGATCATCAGAAGGCTGAAAAGCAAGGGGCGAAGCATGGCCGTCTTTGGCCACAGCTCCGCCCCGCTTGCAAGTCGATGTCTTTACGGCGGGCCCGATCGGGCGGCCCGATCTTAAAGCTCGCCCTCCAGCCAGCCCTTGAGGTGGCTCTTGGGTGCCGCGCCGACCTTGGTGGCGGCAGGGGCGCCGTTCTTGAAGAGGATCATCGTCGGGATGCCGCGCACGCCATATTTGCTGGGCGCATCGGGATTGTCGTCGATGTTGAGCTTGGCGATCGTCACCTTCTCGCCGAGTTCGTCGGAGATTTCCTCCAGCGCCGGGCCGATCATCTTGCACGGCCCGCACCACTCCGCCCAGAAATCGACGAGCACGGGGCCGTCGGCATTCAGGACATCGCTGTGGAACGAAGCGTCGGTAACGGTCTTGGTGGCCATGCTGGCAGACTCCTTGGTGTTCCGGAACGATGTAGGCAGCGCCGCCGCCTTCCTCAACGGGCAAGGGGCAGGTTTTGCTCCTCGGGGGTCAAGCTCGGCTTGTGACGCGCCAGCAGGTCGGGCGGCAGCACGATCATGCGCGGACCGCCGGTATAGAGGAGCGCGGCATCGATCCGGTGGCGGGGGAATACCACGGCGAGCGCGGCGGCATAGCCCGCCATCTGCCGCAGATGGTGGTCCGGCACCGCTTCCAGGCCGGCGGGCACGCGCCGGCCCGTCTTGAAATCGACGATGCGCACGGCCCCGTCCCCCACCAGCAGCCGATCGACCGTGCCGGCCACCACCCGGCCCTCCACCACGGCGGCGATCGGCGCCTCGGCCAGCGAATCTGGGCCGAACACGTCGGCGAAGGCGGGATCGGCGATCACGCCACAGGCATCGGCCGCCAGCCGCTCGCGCAACGCCGCGTCCGTCACGCCGGCCGAATGTTCCAGCCAGGCGAGCGCCGCCGCGTGCCGCCGGTCGGCCGGCAAGGCCGGCAGCCGTTCGAACAGGGCATGGAGCCAGGTGCCGCGCCGGGCGGCTTCCTGCATCGCCGGCGTCGGCGGCGGATCGGCCACTGCATCCAGCCCCAGCGAGGATGGGGCGAGCGGCCGGGGCGGCTGCGCCTCGCGCGGCGCGGGACGGCGCAGCCATTCGGGCTGGGCGAAGGGGATGGCGGCGCGCGGCGCGCGTGCCCGCCCGCCGCGCGCGGCACCGCCGCGATGGTGGCGCGCCTCGCCCCATTCGGGATCGGGCTCGACAACGGCGCCCAGCGCTTCCATCGCGTCCGCCAGCGCGCGATACCAGCTTGCCGGCGGCGGCGCGCCCTTCGCCTTCGGCCCCAGCGCGCCGCCGATCACCAGCCGTTCCTCGGCCCGCGTCGCCGCCACGTAGAGCAGCCGCCAATGTTCCTCCATGTCGCGCCGCCGAGCGCGCTCGACATCCTCGGCCATGCCGCCGCCGGCCAGCTCCGCCTTGCGCGGGCGGAAGACGGGGACGGAAAGCCCCTCCTCCATCGTCCAGTCCAGCCCGCGGACCGGCGAGGCGGAGGGATCGCCCGTGGCGTCCGCCAGCACGACCACCGGCGCCTGGAGGCCCTTGGAGCCGTGGACGGTCATCACGCGGACGGCATCCATCGGCGCGGAGGGATCGCGCTTGATTTCGACATCGCCGCGATCGAACCAGTCGATGAAGCGCTGGAGGGAGGGGGTGGCGTCGCTTTCGAACTGGAGGGCGGCGTTCAGCAGCTCCTCGATCGGGTCGCGGGCCTCGTGGCCGAGGCGGGCGATCAGGCGGCGGCGGCCGTCGAGGGGGCCGGAAAGGATATGCTCAAGGAACCGGTAAGGAGTGGTCAGGTCCGCGATTCCCAACAAGTTGGAAAGCGCATCGCGCGCGGGGGCGAAGCGATCGGCGGCGCGGAGCGCCTGCCACAGGCTGCCCTTGCGGCGGAAGGCGACGGCGTAGAGATCGTCCTGCGAAAGGCCGACCAGCGGGGAGACCATGAGGCCCGCCAGGTTCAGATCGTCTTCCGGCTGGAGGACGAAGCGGACGGCGGCCAGCAGATCGCGCACGGCAAGCGGAGCGGTGAGCCGCAGGCGATCGACGCCGGCCACGGGCACGCCTTCGGCATGGAGGCGGGCGACGATCAGCGAGGCGAGCTCTCCCCGCTTGCGGACGAGGATCAGCAGGTCTTCCGGCCGGAACGGGCGACCGCGCCCGTCCACCCAGAAGGGATCGTCCATCCACTGCCGCACCTGCCGGGCGAGCCGGGCGGCGAAGGCGCGGGCGGCATCGTCGATCCAGCCTTCCTCGGCATCCTCCTCCTCCGCCGATCCGGCGGCGACCGGCGGCCACAGGGTGACGACGCCGGGCCGCCCCTCGCGCGCGCTGAGATGGCGGGGCGGCGGCCGATCGAGGCCCATCGCCTCATGCCCGAGATCCGCGATCAGCCGATCGACCACATCCAGCACCGGCGGGGTCGAGCGGAAGGAGCGATCGAGCGAGAGCTGGTGGAACTGCCGGTCCGCCTCCCGCGCGCGATGATCGAACACGCGGCTGGCGGCGAGGAAGGCGGCGGGATCGGTGCCCTGGAAACCGAAGATCGCCTGCTTGAAATCGCCGACCGTGAAGATGGTGCGATGCGCCGGATGCCGCGCGCCCGCGCCCGCGAAAAATTCACCCGCGAGTGCGGCGACGATCATCCATTGGCGGACATTGGTATCCTGCGCCTCGTCCACCAGGATATGATCGATCGCCTGATCGAGCTTGTAGCGCACCCAATCGCCCATCCCCTCTGTCTGGAGCAGGCGCACGGCCGAGCGGATCAGATCATCGAAATCGACGACGCCGGCCACCCGCTTGGCATCGGCATAGGCCCGCGCATAGGCCTGGCCCGCGCGCAGGCCGGCCGCCAGCAGATCGGCGAGCTGCGCGCGCAGGCGCAGACCGATCAGCGCCGCGCAGGCATCGCCCACCCGCTGCGCGAGATCGGCATAGGCCGGTTCCTCCGCGAGCAGCCTGGCGCTGGCCTTGCGCGGCTCCCCCGTCCTGGTGAGCACCACGGCGGCGAGATCGTCGAGCATCGCCGCGCGCGCCCCGGCGGAGGCGGCGAGGAAGGCCGCGCAGGCATCCGCCGCCTTCAGCCCCGTCGCCGTGCCCCAGGCGGCATTGGCGCGGGAGACGGCATGGACCGCCGCGACATCGAAGGCGGCATCGGCGCAGGCCGCGGCGATCGCTTCCTCCACATCGCCCAGCGGCACATCCAGCGCCATGCGCACCCGCGCGGCGACGCCCGGCCCCAGCGCCTCCATCGCCTCTGGCGCGCGGGCGCAGGCCATCAGATAGGATTCGGCCTCGCTTTCCCCCAGCCGCCGGCTGAGCGCCTGCACATCGGCGATCAGCCCAAGCTCGCCGCCGGCCTCGGCCCGTTCCAGCATCTCGCCCAGCACGCGCCGGGCGAGCGCGGATTCCTCCCGCCCCTCCAGCGGGCGGAAGCCGGGGGCGAGCCCGGCCTCGTCGGGAAAGCCCGCCAGCAAGGTCTGGCAGAAGGCGTGGATCGTCTGGATGCGCAGACCCCCGCCCGGCGCATCGAGCACACCGGCGAAGAGCGCGCGGGCGCGGGCCACCGCATCGTCATCATGCGCGGCGCCCAGCGCGAACAATTCCTTGCGCAGCTTCGCCTCGTCGAGCCGCACCCACCAGGCGAGGCGGGCGTGGATGCGCTCCGCCATTTCCGCGGCACCCGCCTTGGTGAAGGTGAGGCAGAGGATGGTTTCCGGCCGCGCGCCGCCCAGCAGCAGGCGCAGCACCCGCGCGCTCAGCACATGCGTCTTGCCGGTGCCGGCCGACGCGGACAGCCAGACGAGCTTTTCGGGATCGGAGGCGATCGCCTGATCGCCGAGCAGCCGATCGAAAGGGCGGAGACGATTGGCCATGCCCCTATGCCCCCCCTTCCGCGCCGCCGCCGTCGCGGCCCAGCCATTCATCGAGCCGCATCAGCTGATCATAATCGGCATAAGGCGAATATTCGGGGTGCAGCCTGGCGGTGAACGGCGCCTCCCCCGTCAGCCAGCGGCCGGCGGCTTCCGCGAACACGCTGGCGGCGACCGTGGTGAAATCTTCCGCCGCGATCGTCGCCGAACGGCCGCTATTGGGGCTGGCGACATGGCCGAGATCGCCCGCCTTGGCCGCGAGCGACCAATATTCGAACGCCGCCGGCACGCCTTCCACATCCTTGAACCCGCCCTTTTCGGCGATCAGCCCGAGCAAGCCCAGCTGCATGGCGAAGCCCGCCGCCACCTGCGCGGTGCGGGGCGGCTGGCCGGTCTTGTAATCGACGATGGCGAGGCCGCCGTCGGCAAGGCGATCGATCCGGTCGGCCATGCCGTAAAGGGCGATGCCCGCCACGTCGGCCTCGCCGAAGATTTCCGAGGCGATCGGCACGCGGCCGGCGGCGCGGCCTTCGGCGACGGTGCGGCCCACCCATTCCACCGCCTCCATCAGCCGGGGCGTCCAGAGCGCGCGCAGCACGGGATGGGCGGCGGTTTCATCCAGCATCGCGCGGGCGCGGGGCATCAGCCTGGCGGGATCGCAGCCATCCTCCTTCAGCCAGGCATCGAACACGCGATGGACGGCGCTGCCCCGCCAGGCCGGGCCGGGATCGGCATCCACCGCATCCAGCCGCGACAGGCCCAGCATGGCATCGGCATAGAAAGCGAAGGGATCGGCCTTGAGCCGATCGAGCCGGGTGACGGCGATGCGGCGCGGCCGATCCGCCACCGGCGGGCATGGCGCGGGGCGCGCGGCGGGCGCGGGTTCGCCCGCCGGCCGATCAATGGCGCGCGCCCAGCCCTTCAGGCGCGGATGGCGGGTGATACCGCCGGTCATCGCTTCCAGCCGCAGCCACAGCCGCGATGCGATGGCGGGCGCGCGGGCATCGCGCCGCGCGCGCGTCACCAGCACCTGACGGGCGCCGAGCGCGCAGGCGAAATCATGGGAGGCGAGGCCGATCCGCCGTTCCAGCCCCGGCAGGCCCAGCGCGGCGCGCATGGCGGGCGCCAGCCACGGGTCCGGCGCGGGCGCGGCCGGCCATACCCCTTCGTTGAGCCCGCCCAGGATCATCAGATCCGCCTGTTGCAGCCGCGCTTCCAGCAGGCCCCAGATGAAGATGCGCGGATGCCCGCCCTGCGGCGGCCGCACCGCCGTGCCATCCATGAGCTGACGGAGGATGCGATGGATATCGTCCGCCCCGGCGCGCGCGGGGCCGAGATCGGCCGCGCTTTCCAGCGCGGCGACCAGATCGGCGGCGGCGCGCCCGTCCGGCCCGCTCCACGCCGCATCGCCGGCCAGCGCGCTCGCCGCCTCGCGGATCGCGGCGATCAGCGCGCGCGGGCCGGCCCCGGCATCGGCGAAGGCGGCCTCCAGCGGGGCGAGCAGGGCGGCGGCGGCCGGCCACCAATCCGAAGCGGGCGCGCGCACCCTGCGTTCGCGCGCGTCGCCTTCGCCCAGGTGGCGGGCGATGCCGGCCAGCCCCGCCGCCGGGCGCGGCCCGCGCAGGGCGCGATCCAGCCGGCGCGCGCCTTCCAGCCAATCCAGCCGCTTGTCGCCCGCCTGCACCAGCGGATGCTTGAGCAATGCGAGCAGCGGCACCGGCGCGAACCGTTCGGCCGCCGCCTCCGCCAGCGCGAGCAGCAGCCCGCCGGCCGGCGTGGCGGTGAGCGGCCGGCCGGCGGAATCGTCCGCCTCGATGGCCCAGCGGCGCAGATGGGCGGAGACGCGGCGGGCGAGATCGCGATCGGGCGTCACCAGCGCGGCCGTCCGCCCCGCCGTCTCGGTCGCTTCGCGCAGCGCGATGGCGATGGCCTGCGCTTCCTCCGCCGGGCTATCCAGCTCCAGCGCGCGGACCCCGCTCAGGCGGCGATCGGCGGGCTTCAGCGTCGCCCATCCGCCGGTGAGCGGCGCCGGCGTCATCGCATGGCCGATGGCGCGGGTGCGCGCGGCCGGCGCATCATGGCCGCCGCCCCGGCGCCACAGCCGCACCTCGCCGCGCCCCACGCCCATGCGATCGAGCAGCAGCTTCAGATGGAATTGGGGATGGGTTTCGATCGAGCGCCGCCGGCGCCCGGTTTCGGGATCGGGATCGTGCGGGCCGAGCATGTCCCATGCGTCCGCCGGCATGGCGAGATCGAGGCCGGGGAACACAACCATGCCTTCGGGCGCCAGCGCGATCGTGCGCAGCAGCCGCGCCACCGCCGGCGCCGAGGTGGTGATGCCCGCCGCGACGACGAAGCCCGCCGGCACCCCCTGCCCCCAGCGGCGCGCGGCGCGATCGAGCAGGCGGTTGCGGCGATCGGCGGCGTCGATCCGGCCGCGCGCCGCCAGCTCCCTCGGCCAGCGTTCCAGCACCAGCTCCAGCGTGGCGAGCGCCGCCTGCCAGTGGCGGGCGAGATCGGGCTCGGTCGCCGGATCGATCAGCCGGGCGAGCCGCTTCGGCTCCTTATCCTCGACCAGAAGCTGATCCAGCGTGCGGGCCAGCTCCGCCGCCAGCCGCACCGCTTCGGCCGCCGGCGCGGGATCGCCCGTGGCGGCGCGCGCATCCGCGACCAGCCGGGCGAGGATCATCAGCCGATCGAGCGGATCGACCGCCGGCGGCAGCGGATCGCCATCGGCGGGATCGAGCAGGCCGCCCAGCCGCTCGTCCAGCTCCGGATCGCCGATGGCGACCAGCCGGGGCAGCAGCAGCCCCTTTTCGGCACGGCGCACGAAAGCATCGGTGACGGCGCGGACGGCGCGGTTGTTGGGCAGCAGCACGATGCCGCGCGCCAGGCCCAGCGGGCTATCGCCGAAACGGGCGATCAGCCCGGCCGCCAGCGCATCGGCGAAGGCGCGATGCGGCGGAATGGTATAGACGGCGGGCGCGGCCGCCATGCCCGTCCGCCCCGCGTTCATCGCGCCTCCGCTCACCCCGTCGCCAGCAGGGCTTCGGTCCGCGCGATCGCGGCCGGCGTGCCGACATCGAACCACAGGCCCTGATGGACGACGCCGAAGGCGCGGCCGGCCGCGATCGCCCGATCCCACAGGATGTTGGTGGAGAAAGGCCCTTCCGGCGCATCGGCGAACAGGCGGCGGGAAACGAGCTGGATGCCGGTGAACACGAAGGGCGCCACCTTGCCCGGCCGCCGCCGCGCCAGCCGCCCGGCCGCATCCATGTGGAAATCGCCCAGCCCCGAATGGCAGTGCGCGCGGGCCTGCGGCACCACCAGCAGCAGCGCGTCCATCGCCGCGTCATCCCAGCGCTGGTCGAGCAGGCGGATCGCGTCCACCGGGCCATCCACCCAGAGATTGTCGCTGTTGACGACGAGGAAATGATCGTCCTCGATCAGGGGCAGCGCCTTTGCCACGCCGCCGCCGGTTTCGAGGAGCTGCCCCCGCTCGTCGGAGATCAGTATCTCCATGTCGCCGGCCATGCGGCGGAGATGCGCCTCCAGCGCATCGGCGAGATAATGGACGTTCACCACCACGCGCCGGATGCCGGCGGCGCGGAGATGATCCAGCACATGATCCAGCAGCGGCTTGCCCGCCACCTCCACCAGCGGCTTCGGCCGGGTGGCCGTCAACGGCCGCATCCGCTTGCCGAGGCCGGCGGCCATCACCATCGCCGTGCGGATATGCGTGGCGCCTGCATTGGGGCGCAGCGACAGGGGCTTGGCATAAAGGGCCATGGATCAGCCTTTCCAGTGCGCCGCCCGCGCCGACGCGGGCACATTGGCATCGAACCAGCGGGCCACCGGCGCCAGCGCCGGATGGGCGAGGTTGCGCTCCAGATAGCCCCAGACGCGGGGCTGGTAGGCCAGGTAGCCGGCCTTGCCGTCCCGCCGCCACAGGCGGGTGAAGATGCCGAGGATCTTGGTGTTCCGCTGCGCGCCCAATATCTCGTAATGCGCGCGGAAACCTTCGGGATCGATGCCGGGGCGGGCCGCGAGATATTCGGCCAGCATCGCCTCCTCCAGCGCGGGCGAAACGTCGCGCCGGGCATCCTGGAGGAGGGAGACGAGATCATAGGCCGGGTGGCCGGCCAGCGCGTCCTGGAAATCGAGCAGGCCCAGCCGCTTCAGGCCGGGGCGATCGAGCAGCAGCAGATTTTCGGCATGATAATCGCGCAGCACCAGCACCGGGGCGTCGTCCACCGCCACCAGCACCTCGCCCCACGCCGCTTCCCAGGCGGCGTCGAAGCCGGCCTCGTCCACCGTCAGCCCCACGGCGGGGGCATACCATTCGGTGAACAGCCGCACCTCGCGCGTCATCACCGCCGCGTCATAGGCCGGCAAGCCAGCCGGCGCGGCATCCCCCGCCAGCGCCGCGAGCACGCGGATCGCATCGGCATAGATGGCGCGCTCCGGCGCGGGATCGGCGCGGAGCACGGGGCCGACGAGCCGGTCGCCGAAATCCTCCAGCAGCAGCAGGCCCCGATCGCGGTCCACCGCCAGCGCCTGGGGGGCGGAAAGGCCGCGCGCGTCCAGCTCCGTCGCGATCGCGAGGAAGGGGCCGATATCCTCCTTGTCCGGCGGCGCGTCCATCAGCACCGCGCTGCGGCCCGGCGCCACGACGCGGAAATAGCGGCGGAAGCTGGCGTCACCGGCCAGCGGCAGGATTTCCGCCCCTCCCCAGCCATGGCGGGCGAGGAAATCGGGGGCGGCGGCGGGAGGGATCATGCGGCGGAAAACTCGCTCGGGGGCCAACGCCCCTCCCATGCCGCGGGCACCGCCCAAGTCAAGCGGCGCGCGCCGTCCGGCGTCGTCTCCAGGGTGAGGTGGAGCGTATCGGGCCACAGGCGATCGCCCAGCCGCTCCGCCCACTCGATCAGCAGCGCGCCGTCCTCCAGCACCTCGTCCAGCCCCAGCTCGGCCGCCTCCCCGGCATCCTCCAGCCGGTAGAGATCGACATGCCACACCGGCAGCGAGACGTCCGGCCGGTCATAGGCCTGGACGATCGCGAAGCTGGGCGACGGCGCCTCCTCCGCCAGCCCCAGCGCCGCCAGCGCGCCGCGCGCGAGGCTGGTCTTGCCCGCGCCGAGATCGCCGTGCAGCGCCACCACGTCGCCCGCGCGCAGCAGCCGGCCCAGCGCCGCGCCCGCCGCCTCGGTGGCGGCGACATCCGCAAGCGGCAGCCCCGTCATTGCACCCTCGGCAGGTTGATGATGAAGGTCGATCCCTCGCCGGGTTCGGACACCAGCTCCAGCGTGCCGCCATGGGACTGCACGAACTGGCGGGTGAGCGGCAGGCCCAGCCCCGCCGCCGGCCGGCCCTCCGCCGCCCGCTCGCCCGGCGTGCGGTGGAAGCGACTGAAGATCCGGTCGCGATCCTCGGCCGCGATCCCCTCGCCATTGTCGGAAACGACGATCCGCGCGCTCGTGGCGTCGCCCCCGCCCTGCAGCAGGATGCGCCCGCCCGCCGGCGTGTAGAGCACCGCGTTGCGCAGCAGATGGTCCACCGCCTGCCGCAGCCGGCGCTTGTCGCCCGTCACCCTGCCCACGGCGGCATCGACCTGCACGGAAAATTCCAGCGGCCGCGCCTTCGCGGCATCGGCGATCGCGGCGGCGGCATCGCGCAGCAGGGCTTCGAGGTCGACGGGATCGTCATCCATCTCCAGCCCGCCCGCCTCGAAATCGGTGAGGTCGAGCACGTCGTCGATCAGCGCGCCCAGCCGCGCGACCGATTCGAGGATCGCCGCCACATAATCATGGGCCACGGGCTCCAGCGCGCCAGCATAGCCGCCCGCCAGCATCTCGGCGAAGCCGCCGATCGTCGTCAGCGGCGTGCGCAGCTCATAGCTCATGCTGGCGACGAAGGCGTTCTTCAGCCGGTCCGCCTCCTCCAGCGCCTCGTTGCGGTCGCGCAGCATCCGTTCGATGCGGCGGCTGTCCGTCACGTCCAGCATGGTGAACAGCGCATTGCCGTCCGGCAGCGGCACGGCGGCGAATTCGAAATTGCGGCCATCGGCGAAGGCGACGTTGCCGGAACGCTGCTGGCGCTCCACCGTGGCGATGCGCACCAGTTCCCGGATCAGGCTGGCGCGTGCCGGGTTGACCAGCCGGCGGGCGACGACCTCCACCAGCGCGTCCACCCTGGGGTTGCGCGCCAGCTCCGCCTCCGAAAGCTGCCACACATCCTTGAAGCGGTTGTTCCAGAGCTGCAACCGCCCGTCCGCCGCGAACACGCCGATCGCCTCGAACAGATTGTCGAACATCGCGCTGCGCACCCGCAGCAGCGTATCGCGCGCGCTGGCGAGCTGGATCTGCTCGGTCCGGTCCTCGAAGATGGTCAGCAGGCCGCCATCGGGCATGGGCTGGGCGACGACGCGCAGATGGGCGCCGCCGGGCAGCAGCCAGCTTTCCTCCACCGCCTCGCCGGCATCCTGGAACCAGCCGCGCCGTTCCTTCTTCCAGCCGGGGAAATCGCGGCTTTCCGGCGCGCGGTTCGCCTCGCGCATCCGTTCCAGCACGCGATCGAATTCGGGCCGGTCGGCCAGCCATTCCGGCTCCATCGCGAACATGCGCTGGAAGG
The DNA here is from genome assembly GCF_000347675.2 of Sphingomonas sp. MM-1. NCBI lineage: Bacteria > Pseudomonadati > Pseudomonadota > Alphaproteobacteria > Sphingomonadales > Sphingomonadaceae > Sphingomonas > Sphingomonas sp. MM-1. The sequence continues at coordinate 949,219 of NC_020561.1, forward strand.
GCTGGTTGCAGAAGGCCAGATGCCGGTCCGCGCCGAACCGGGCGACGCCGGCGGAAAGATGATCCAGCAGCACGCGCTGGGCGCGGGCGAAGCGGGCGAGGTCCGCGCGCGCTTCCTCCAGCTCGCCCACGTCGAAGGCGTAGCCGGCCACCCCGGCCTCGCCCAGGGGCACATCGACGATGCGCACCATCCGCCGTTCGCCGGCGATGGTGGCGGGCACCGTGCGCACGCGGGGCTCGGCCCCGTCGCGCGCCGCCGCCGCCGCCGCCATCGGGCCGATGCCGTCGCTCGCCGCCTCCACCAGCTCCAGCCCGCGCGATATCACCTCGGCCGCGTCGCGCCCCTCCACCGCCTCCACATAGCGGCCGTTGACCAGCGCCAGCCTGAGGTCTGGCCCGCGATGCCACATCGGGAAGGGCGCCGCCTCGATCAGCGCGGAAAGCGATTCCAGCGCGCGCGCCAGCCGGCCGGCGCCGTCGCGCAGGCGGGCGATCTCCTCCTCGCTGTCGGTATTGTCATAGAGCCACAGCACCACCCGGCCGGCCGCCATGCCCGGCCGGCCGCGCGCCACCAGCACGCGGGTCGATCCCCGGACGCGGAAGGTGCGGTGGAAGGGCGCGCCGCTGCGCTGCGTCGCCCGCACCGCCTCCGCCAATGCCTCCGCATCGGCCGGCTCCAGCCCGCCTTCGGGGCCGCCAAATTCCTCCACGGTGCGCGGCACCACGTAAAGGCCCAGCCAGTCGGCCAGCCTTTCGCCGGCATCGATCCGGCCATCGGGCTCCACCAGCACCGGAACGGCAGGCGCCCCGGCGACAAGCTCGGCATAGCGATCGCACGCGGCCTCCGCGATCGTCGCCCGCGCGGCGCGGCGCAGGCCGACCACGGTGGCCCAGCCGGCCGCCGCCAGCCAGGCGGCGCCCAGCCCCGCGACAAGCGCGGCCGCCCCCTGGCTGAGCATGATCATTGCCGGCCTCTCGCGAAAAGACGCGGGCCGTCTCCCCGTGCGAGACCCATGGCATTGCCTTAAAGCCTGATCGTCCCCGGTTGAAGCGCAAAGCGCGTCATGGGAACATGGCGTCACAATCGCACCCTGCGATGAAGCGGATGGAGGGATCGGCCATGCCCGGCAGCGACGATCTGGAATGGACGGATACCGACCTCGATCTGATGCAAAGCATGGACGCCGCCGGCATGGCGCCGGACGTGATCGCCCGCCGGCTGGGCCGGAGCGAGGCGGCGATCCGCGATCACCTGCCGATCGTGCGCGCCCGCACCGGCGCCGTGCCCTATCCCGGCGAAAGCCCCCGCCGGCCGGGACAGGACTGGCAAGGCCCGGACGAGGAAGGCGACGTCCCCCTGCCCGACGGCCGCCGCGCGGACGACCCCGCCGCCTGGGTGCATATCGATCCGCCCGAGCGGGATTAGGACGAAAGGGCGACGGGTTTCCGGCCAGGCGGAGAGGCCGCCACCCTGACTTGTTTCAAGGTCCATCGCGCGACAGGCGGGGCACAGGAGGCCGGCGCGGCTTATCCTTGGGCGCGGCGGGCTCGATGGGGTCGATGGCGCCCGGCACAATGGATTGGCTGCGTCGGCCTCCGGCTCCCACCTTCGCAGGAATGACGATGGGGCTGGTGGAATGCCCGCTCTCCTTGGCATTCCGGCCCATCGGGCACGCCGCTCCGTGAGTCCGGTCGAGCGCGCCGATGCGGAGAACAGGCCATCGGACCGGCATGTCGTGCGGTTCGTCAGGGAAGCGGGGGCGAATAGTCCGTCAGCGCCAGCGCCTCGCTGGCGGTATCCTCCACCAGCGTGCCGTATCGGGCGGCCGTTTCGCGCTTGATCCTGATCCAGTCGGGGTCGGCGAGGAAGGCGCGCCATGTTGCCGCCTTCGTCCCTTCATCCTTCCAGCGCAGCAGATAGACGAATTCGGGCGCTTCGGGGGTTCCGCCATCGGCGGTGAAGACGATGTCGAACCCATATTTCTTCATGATCGGGATGCACTGGTCGCGGAAGCGGGCGTGGAAATGCGCCTTGTTGGCGGCCGGGATGCGATAGGTGCGCAGTTCGTAGACGGGCGGGGCCCCGCCCTCGCCCGCCAGGACGGGGGCAAGCGGCGCGAGCAACAGCGCCGCCATGCAGAGGAACCGCGCAACCGCCTTCATGCCGCGAATTGCATGGCAATTCGCGATCCGATGCAAGGCGCGGCCGGCCCTTCCGTCGCAGCTATGGCTCGCCATGGCCGATCGCCGGCGATCAGGTTCGGTGCCCTCCCCGTGGCGGCATGGGCGCCTCGACCGCTATCGGATGGCGCGCGCCCGTGCTATGAATCCCGGCCGTGCCCAGGCTCTCCCCGCACCCATGCACGGAGTCCAGACATGGCTACCTTCATCACCGCCCAGGTCTTCCAGCGCGCCGCGAGCCAGGTGGCCTGGTTCTGGAAGCTCGGCACCGGCGATGCCTATTGGGGCTTCACGGTGCGCCCCGCTGTCGTCCTGCGATCGGCCACGCTCCGCTGGGAAACGCTCTACACCTATGTCGACGGCAGCGGCCAGACCGAGGTGATGGAGACGCGGGCGTCGGACGACATGATGATCATCTTCGCCGCGCTGCGCGCCTAGGGCCGGCCCGGTTCCGATCGAACCGGGCCGGTTCCGGCAGATCCCTTGTTCAACACGATCCCGGGGCCGGATGACGATGCCATCTGCCCCGAAATCGGCCCAGGAGACCGGAAATGCCGAAGGAACTGCATGCCGTGCACGATTCCCGTGGCGTCATCATCGCCGCGTCGATCGTCGACCGCGACAATATTTCCGCCGCGCCGGTGCCGATCCCCCAGCCCGGCGAGGGAACGGCCTATGCGCTGATCGCGCTCGAGGGACGCGAGGCCGAGATGGCGCTGGACCTTCTGTGCACGACCTTCCGCATCGACCCGACGGGCAAGCGCCTGATCGCCGACATCCCCCCGCCCCAGGCGGAAGCCGGGTCCTGACCGCCGCCTATCGGCGGATGTAGCGGAAATACCAGACCTCGTGGCCGATGCGGCGGGCCTTGGCCTCGTAGCGGGTTTCGGGCCAGTCGGCGGGGCGTTCCAGGAAATCGCGGGGGGTTTCGGCCTGCCAGACGAAATCGGGGCTCTGGCCCATCACCATCATGCCCCAGCGGCAATAGACGGGATGATCGGTGCCGAAGCGGAATTCGCCGCCCGGCTTCATCTTGCGGGCGATCAGCGCGATCGGGCCGGGGTTCATGAAACGGCGCTTGGCATGGCGGGCCTTGGGCCAGGGATCGGGATGGAGCAGCCAGGCGCGCGTCAGCGAGGCATCGGGCAGGCGTTCCAGCACGTCCAGCGCATCGCCCATGTGGATGCGCACATTCTCCAGCCCCTCGCGCTCGATATGGCCGAGCGCGCCGACCACGCCGTTCAGGAAGGGCTCGCAGCCGATGAAGCCATGATCGGGCCGCATCGCCGCCTGCGCGGCCAGATGCTCGCCGGCGCCGAAGCCGATCTCCAGCTCCAGCGGGCGCCCCTGCCCCGCCGGATCGCCGAACAGCGTCGCGGCATCGACCGGCCCGGCTTCCGGCACCGCGACGCGCGGCAGCAGATCCTCGACAAGGGCGGCCTGGCCCTGGCGCAGCTTGTGCCCCTGGCGGCGGCCATAGAGGCGGCGGATGGTGGATGGGTCGTTCATGCGCCGCCCTCTACCGGGGAGGGCGGCAAGACGCCAGCTTCCGCGTGGCGTCGCGCCGGAACCTCGCCCGATCAGCGAGGTTCCGGCCTTTCGGGATCAGGCCAGGGCGGCCTTGAGCTGATCGACCAGATCGGTCTTTTCCCAGGTGAACAGATCGCCTTCCGGCTTGCGGCCGAAATGGCCGTAGGCGGCGGTCGGCTGGTAGATCGGCTTGTTCAGTTTCAGGTGCGTGCGGATGCCCTTGGGGGTCAGGCGCACCAGCGTGGGCAGCACCTCCTCGATCCGGGCCTCGTCCACCGTGCCGGTGCCGTGCGTGTCGACATAGAGGGACAGCGGCTCGGCCACGCCGATCGCGTAGGAAAGCTGGATGGTGCAGCGCTTGGCGAGGCCGGCGGCCACCACGTTCTTGGCGAGGTAGCGGGCGACATAGGCGGCCGAGCGATCCACCTTGGTCGGGTCCTTGCCGCTGAACGCGCCGCCGCCATGGGGCGCCGCGCCACCATAGGTGTCGACGATGATCTTGCGGCCGGTGAGGCCGGCGTCGCCGTCCGGGCCGCCGATCTCGAACAGGCCGGTCGGGTTCACGTAGATCGCGTCGTCGCCCGGCATCCAGCCATCGGGCAGCACATCCTTGAACACGCCCTTCACATAATCGCGCAGCTTCGCCTGGCCGGCATCGTTGCTGAGCGCCGGCGAATGCTGGGTGGAGACCACCAGCGCGGTGGCGCGCACGGGCTTTCCGCCTTCATATTTCAGCGTCACCTGGCTCTTGGCGTCGGGCTCGAGGAAATCGACCACGTTGTTGTGGCGATCATGCGCCAGCCGTTCCAGGATGCGGTGCGAGTAATAGAGGGTCGCCGGCAGCAGATCGGGCGTCTCGTCCGTCGCATAGCCGAACATGATGCCCTGATCGCCCGCGCCCTCATCCTTGTTGCCGGCTTCGTCCACGCCCATGGCGATATGGGCGGACTGGCCGTGCAGGTGGCAGGCGAAATCGGCATATTGCCAGTGGAAGCCATGCTGTTCGTAGCCGATGCGCTTCACGGTGGCGCGCACCGCCTCCTCGATCTCCGCCTGGCTCGGCGTCACGTCCTCGCGGCAGCGGACCTCGCCCGCCAGCACGATGCGCTGGGTCGTCACCATCGTTTCGCAGGCGACGCGGGCTTCCGGATCGCGCGAAAGGAACAGATCGACCACCGCGTCCGAAATCTGGTCCGCCACCTTGTCGGGATGGCCTTCGGAAACCGACTCGGACGTGAAGAGATAGTCGCTGCGCATCGAACACATGCCCTTTCGGAGTTTCCCGGCCCGCGGTCGCAAGCCAGATATAAAGGATTCCTTATGTCTCTTAGCGCGCGATGCGGCGGTGCGCAATCGCCAGCGCCACCAGCAGCCCCGCGAACAGGATGGGCAGGATATTGCCGTATCGGGCGAAGGGCGTGGGCGGCAGGGCGGCCGGCAGCCGCCCGGTGATCGCGCCCGCCGTGCGCCACGGCAGGCTGGCGGCGAGGTTGCCGCGCGCATCGATGATGGCGGAGATGCCGGTGGGCGTCGCGCGGATGACGGGCAGCCCTTCCTCGATCGCGCGGAGCCGCGCCTGCGCCAGATGCTGCGGCGGGCCGGACGGGCCGAACCAGGCATCGTTGGAGGGGTTGAAGATGAAATCGGGCCGGTGCGCGGAATCGACGACCTGGCCGGAGAAGATCATCTCGTAGCAGATCTGCACGCCGACCTTGCCGAAGCCCGGCAGGCCGAGGCTCCTCGGCCCCGGCCCCGGCCAGAAATCGAGATCGCCGGGCGCCAGCCGCGACAGGCCGATCGCCGACAATATCGGCCGCATCGGCAGATATTCGCCATAGGGCACCAGATGCGCCTTGTCGTAGCGGGCGAGGATGCGGCCGCGCGCGTCGATCGCGAACAGGCTGTTGCGCGCGCCGGCGGCGAAATTGTCCTTGCCCCATTCGATCGCGGTGCCGCCGGTCAGCATGATATCCCTGGGGCCGAGCAGGCGGGCGATGCGCGCACGGGCGCGGATATCCTCGGGCCGGCTTTCCTCCAGATATTCGGGCACGGCCGCCTCGGGCCAGAGGAGCAGGCGCGGTTCCGGGCCGGGCGTGCCGGACAGGCTCGCCAGACGGGCGAAATTGCGGTCCTCGAAGCCCTGGCGCCACTTGTCCTGCTGGCCGATATCGGGCTGGACGATGCGGACGGCATGGCCCCTGACCGGCACCGGCGCGCCTTCGGCCAGCAGCAGCGCGACGCCGATCGCGATCGGCCCGGCCGCCAGCGCCGCGCCCGCCTTCCAGCGGCGCTCGCCCAGCAGCATCAGGCCGCCCGCGACGAGGATCGCCACGCCCGAAAGGCCGTAGGTGCCGATGAAGGGCGCCAGCCGGGCGACGCCCAGCGCATCCAGCCAGATCACCCCCAGCGGGTTCCAGGCGAAGCCGGTGAACAGCGTTGCCCGCAGCCATTCGGCGAATATCCAGGCGGCGGCGAGGATCAGCGGATAGGCATCGCCGCGCCTTCGCCCGCCCGCCCAGCCAAGCCCCGCCGCCAGCGCGGGAAACAGAGCGAGATAGAGCGCGAGCAGCGTGACCGCGATCCACCCCAGCCAGGCCGGCATCGCATCCTGATAATGGAAGGCGGTGGCGATCCAGTCATTGCCGATGATGAAATGGCCGAGGCCGAACCACCAGCCCACCGCCAGCGCCGCGCGCAGGCCCGGCGCGGCCCGCACCAGCGCCATCCACAAGGCAACGGCGACCAACGTCACCGGCCACAGCCCCAGCGGCGCGAAGCCCGTGGCCGAAACCGCGCCCAGCGCCAGCGCCGCCAGCCAGCGGGGCCAGCGGGCGCGGCCGATTATCCGATCCATCCTCATGCGCGGAGCGACCGGCCTTCGTAGCGCTCGAACAGCGCCACATAATCGTCGGGCAGCGGGCTGGGCGCCCGATCCGCGCCGATATGCACCTGCACCGTCTCGCCCAGCGCGCGCAGGTCCTCGCCCTTGCCATGGCCATGAAATTCGAAGGCGAAGGTCAGCGAGGTCCGCCCCGCGCGCACCAGCCGCACGCACAGGTCCACCACCTCCTCCAGCCGGATCGACGCCTTGTAGTCGATCGTGGTGCGCGCGATCACGAACTGGGCCAGCCCCTCTGCCCCACCCGGATCGGGCACGCCGGCGGCGCGCAGATATTCGGTCATCGCGATATCCAGATAATCCAGGTAGCGCGCGTTGAAGACCACCGCCTGGGCGTCGATCTCCGAATAACGGACGCGCTTGGGGTAGGAGAATCGGAAATCGGATCGCGCCATCATGTGCCTCCGGCTGGGATGCGGAAGGGGGCTAGAGCATTTTCGGGCCGGGTGGAATCACCGGCGGCCGGAAAAGCGCCGCAAGCCCCCTCCCCCCGCTTTCGCGCCGGCAGGGCGCGGCGCGGCGGCCACACTCGTCCGCCTATCGTGATCCGCGCCGGCCGGCCATTGGCCTTTGCCCGCCGAACGACTAAAGGCGCGCTCCATGCAAACCAGCGATCTTCGCATCGCCCTGTTCACGGGCAACTATAATTATGTCCGCGACGGGGCCAATCAGGCGCTCAACCGGCTGGTGGGCTATCTTCTGGGCCAGGGGGCCGCGGTGCGCATCTATTCGCCGCGCACCGATACCCCGGCCTTCCCGTCGGTGGGCAAGGTGGTCGGCGTGCCGGCCATCCCGCTGCCCGGCCGCGCGGAATATCGCGCGCCGATCATGATCCCGCCGTCCGTGAAGCGCGACATCCGCGATTTCCGGCCCAACCTGTTCCATGTCGCCAGCCCCGAGATCCTCGGCCACCGCGCCGTGACGCTGGCGCGCAGGCGGGGGCTGCCGGTGGTGGCATCGGTGCACACCCGGTTCGAAACCTATCCGCGCTATTACGGCCTCACCTTCATGGAGCCGGTGGTCGAAGCCGCGCTGCGCCGTTTCTACCGCCGCTGCGACGCGATCTTCGCGCCATCCGAATCGATGGCGCAACTGCTGCGCGACCAGCGGATGAACTATGATGTCGGCATATGGTCGCGCGGGGTGGAGCGCGACATCTTCTCGCCCGACGTCCGCGATACCGCCTGGCGCCGATCGCTGGGCATCGCCGACGACGAACCCGTGATCGGCTTCGTCGGCCGGCTGGTGATGGAAAAGGGGCTGGACGTCTTTTCCGATGCGATCGACACGCTGGAACAGCGCGGCGTGCGCCATCGCGTGCTGGTGATCGGCGAAGGCCCGGCGCGCGAATGGTTCGAACGACGCCTGCCGCAGGCGGTGTTCGTCGGCTTCCAGAAGGGCGCCGACCTCGGCCGCGCGGTGGCATCGTGCGACATGCTGTTCAACCCGTCCGTCACCGAGACCTTCGGCAACGTCACGCTGGAGGCGATGGCCGCCGGCCTGCCGGTCGTCGCCGCCATCGCCACCGGCAGCCAGAGCCTGGTGGAGGACGGCGTGACCGGCCGCCTCGTCCGCCCCGGCGCGATCGCCGCCTTCGCCGATGCGCTCCAGCATTATTGCACCGATGCCGCCGCCCGCGCGGCCGCCGGGGCCGCCGGGCGCGGCGCCAGCGAACGTTATGGCTGGGATGCGGTGAACCAGCATCTGGTGGACGCCTATCTGCGCGTCATCCGCCAGCGCGCCGAACGGCACCGCCCCCCCACCCAGCGCCCGCGCTGAGCGGCGGTAGGCGGCAGGCGGCGGCGCAATGAAGATCAGGCGGGACGATCCGACGGCGCCGCACGTCGCGGACCTGCTGGCGCACCATCTTCGGGAATTGCGCGGGGTGATGGCCGAACATGCCTTCGCGCTGGATGCGACCGGCCTGTCGGCGCCGGACGTCACCTTCTGGACCGCCTGGCGGGGCGACGCGCTGGCCGGCTTCGCGGCACTGAAGCAACTGGACGCCGCCCATGGCGAGGTGAAGTCGATGCGCGCCGCGCCAGCCGCGCGCGGCACCGGCATCGGCCGCGCGATGCTGAACCATATCATCGCCGAGGCGCGCGCACGCCGCTACACCCGGCTCAGCCTGGAAACCGGGACGGCGCCCCTGCACGCCCCCGCCGTCGCGCTCTACCGCAGCGCCGGTTTCGTTTCCTGCGAGGCCTTCGCCGATTACCGGCCGAGCCCGCACAACCAGTTCCTGAAGCTCGAATTCCCGGCCTAAGCGGCGCGGACAGATTCGGATCACGGCCGCTGTTGGAGTTTTCGATCCAATTGCTGTCTGTCGGGACTCGCCGACTTGGCGGTCACTTCTTCGTTCGTTATTTTAACGGATGCCTTACGATGATCGCTCCGCCCGCCGCTTCGGATTCGTAGCTGCAATAATGGCTTTCGTGCTTTTGTTTTTGGCATTCATCGGTTGGATCTACTGTGTGTTCCATGATTGGCATTGAGCACGTTCGCAAAAGCTGGAATGTCCGATCACCCCGACTTTTCGGTCCTCCCTAGGCAGCGTGGACAAATTTGAGCCAGTATCTTGCGATATGGACCATGCCGAGGAAGCTGTTGGCCAGTTGATCGTAGCGGGTGGCGACGGCGCGATTGATCTTGAGGTGACCGAACATGCGCTCGATGCGGTTGCGCTGCTTGTAGAGTGCTGTGCCACGTCAATCGCTAACCCGTGCGGCAATCATTTGTCGAAAGCCCAGTTCCGTGCGAGCATGGTTACATGGAAGTGCTGACAATCCTCGTTATGATCGTCGCGGTGCTCTCGGCAGCCATGACAAACGCAATCGTGCAAAGGCGCCTGCTCGCTTCAGGGCGTGGATGGTTCCGCAGCACAGTCGTTTCCGGCTTTACAGGCTCTCTTGCGGCTATTGGCATCATCGCAACCTACTTCATCATAGGCCACCTGATCTGGAAGTTGGCGCTGTAGCCAATTTGTCCATGCTGCCTAGGCTTGCGGCGACATCCCGATTTCGGACTGGCGGGAATTAGGCCGGCAAAGCTCCTCACCCAACCTTTCGCGAAAGCGGGAGAGGGCTCTGATTGCCGTCCGTTTCCTTCGACAGAGCCATCATTGAAAGCCGCCGCATTTCCCACGTTCAGCTTGCGATACCTGACCGGCAGCTTTCCGGGGATTCGGCCGAAATCCTGCCTGTCAGGGTGCGATGGCATTGCGGACCTTCCTCCCCTCCCTGAAAGGGAGGGGTTGGGGGTGGGTTGGCGCGCGCAGCGCGCCTCGATAACGTTGCGCTATGCGGCGCGTCCCCGAACATATGACGGCCAATGCACGGGCCTTGCGCAACAGCCAGACGGAGCCTGAACGCCTCCTCTGACGGCGACTGTCGCGCTATCGCCCACGTTTCACCCGGCAGTTGGTTGTTGGACCCTATATTCTGGATATTGCATGCCGGTCGGCTGGGCTGGCGATCGAGTGCGATGGCAGCCAGCATCTCGACGCCCATGATTATGACGCGCGACGTGACCAGTTTCTCGCGGATCAAGGCTGGGTCGTTCTGCGATTCTGGAATGGCGAGGTGCTGGCCAATCCTGACGGCGTAGTGGAGGCGATCCTCGCCAGAACCGCCGAGTGCCTCGGCGGAACCCACCCCCAACCCCTCCCTTTCAGGGAGGGGAGGAAAAAGCGCTGACGTCCGCTTCCCCGACATTCCGGTCATCCGCAGGCCGTTAGGCGCCTCCCGAAACCCGACAGTCGATCACCATCGGAATTCGTCCGCGCGGCCTGGAGCGTTCCGCGGATGCGCCTTCAGCGCATTTGCGGTGCGCTGCCGTCCGCCAGTTCCACCGCGCGCGCGAACACCGCCTCGAACATCTCGGGCGTCAGCCGCCCGGTATTCTGGTTGTAGCGGGAGCAGTGGTAGCTATCGATCAGCAGCATGCCGCTCGGCAGGCGATGCTCCGCGCCGTGGGCGAAGCGATATTTGGGCAGCTTGCCGCCCAGCGCCTTGATCGCGGACTGGTGGGCGATCTGGCCGAGCGCCACCACCACCCGGAGATTGGGCAGCGCCTTCAGGTCCGGTTCCAGGAAGCGCCGGCAGGTCTTGATCTCCTCCGGCGTCGGCTTGTTTTCCGGCGGCACGCAGCGCACGGCGTTGGCGATGACGGCGCCTTTCAGCGCCAGCCCGTCGTCCGCGCGGCCGGCGAACTCGCCCTCCGCCAGCCCATATTTCGCCAGCGTCGCATAGAGCAGCCCGCCGGCATAATCGCCGGTGAAGGGGCGGCCGGTGCGGTTGGCGCCCCACAGGCCCGGCGCCAGCCCGACGATGGCCAGCCGGCCTTCCCGGTCGCCGAAATCCGGCACCGGCGCGTTGAACCAGTCGGGATGCTCGGCGCGCTGCGCTTCGCGGAAGGCGGCGAGGCGGGGGCAGAGCGGGCAATCATGCCCCGGCGCGGCCGGCGGTTCGTTTGGGCTGGGATTGGTCATCGCGCTGCGATAGGCGCAGGCGGATGCCGCGCACAAGCTATGCCATCGCCCTGGGATCGAACCGCCGCCACGGCCGCCACGGGCCGCCGCCCCGCGTGATCGCGGCCGCGCTCGACGCGCTGGAGCAGGCCGGCGTGCGCGTGATCGCCCGCTCCCCCATCATCGCCACGCCCGCGGTCGGCCCGGCGGGGCGCGGCTTCGCCAATGCCGCCGCGATCGTCGAGAGCGACCTCGCCCCTCCCGCATTGCTGACGCTGCTCAAGCGCATCGAGCGCGCCTTCGGCCGCCGCCCCGGCCGGCGCTGGGGCGCCCGCGTGCTGGACCTCGACATCATCCTCTGGTCGGGCGGCAGCTGGCCGCCCTTTCCGCGCCGGGCCGGACCGGGCCGGCTGGCGGTGCCGCATCGCGCCTTCGCCGCCCGCGCCTTCGTGCTCGATCCGCTGCTGCGGGTGGCCCCCGGCTGGCGCCACCCGCTTAACGGCCGCACCGTCCGCCAGATGCGGGCGCGCCTCCGCTGACTTCCGGCCGGACATAAAGATGAAGGCGGCCGATCATTGCCAAGATTGACGATCGGCAAATAGAATTTTCCTGAACGCGAACCATATCGCGATGATACTTCGGGATTAATCATATGATTTCGTGTTAACTATAAAACAGGCTTTTCATTTCTCCTGAATAATGTCCTTTCAAATCACCTTCCGCGCGATCGATTTTACACAATTTAACTAAGCGAAATCCGCCTTATCGATTAAGGAGATCACGTCCGGCACGATCGGACACGCGATCCCTTGGGAGCGCCCGGCGGCGCTCTCTTTTTCGGCTTTCGCTCCGGCGACGGGAAGCACGGGACATCGGGTCACCGCCTTCCCGCAGGCTCGGGCAGGCCCAGGCGAGGCGCCGGATCGTGCATCGCACGACCGAAACGGAAATGGTGACAGGCGAAATGGCGTATACGAATCTCGCGAAGTTCGATCAGCAGATATTCTGCCGGTTCAGCACGCGGCATTCCTATGCCTATCTCGTCATCGCCATGCCGCACGGCACCTCGCCGGGGGATCGCAAGCCGGCGCGCGCCCTGCCGCGCTGCGCCAACGACGTGGATGAGGCGCCGATCTACCTGAGCACGGTGCGCCGCAGGAAGTGGCAGGCGCTGCGCTGGTCCGGCGATTTCGGCACCGCCCGCCGGAGCGCGCATGTCCTTTCGGGCCTTCCGCTGTGGAGCGACGTGCGCATCATCCCGGTGAAAGCGCTCTGACCTTTCCGGCGTAGGCCGGGCGCGCTCCGGCACAGGCCGCGAGCAGCGATCAATCGTTCACCTCGCGCGGCGCGCCGTTGGCGCGGACTATCGAAATCGAGCCACGCATGCGGCCGCACCGCCGCTCCATCCGCCATGCCCGCTTGCCCATCGATTGATCATATGTTCAATTAATCGCGGAATCGGGGCGATGGCATACCGGCTCCGCAAGGATCAGAAAAAAGGATGAGGCTATGCTGCTGAAGGACAAGGTGATCGTCATCACGGGCGTGGGGCCGGGCATGGGCCAGGCGATGGCGCGCATCGCCGCCGCCGAAGGGGCGAAGGTGGCGATCGGCGCGCGCAACGGCGCCTTCCTGGAAGGGGTCGCCAAGGAAATCCGCGCCGCCGGCGGCGAGGCCGTGGCGCAGGTGACGGACGTTTCCAAGCGCGCCGATTGCGATGCGCTGGCCAATGCGGCGGCGGCCGCCTTCGGCGGGATCGACGGCCTCGTCAACAGCGCCTATGCGGCGGGCGAGAACGGCCTGTTCGATGACGGCGACCTCGAATCCTGGGCGTCGGTGATCGACGTCGCCTGCATGGGCAGCGCGCGGATGGCGCAGGCGGTGCTGCCGCACATGAAGGCGCAGGGCGGCGGCGCGATCGTCAACGTCGCGACGATGCAGTCCCTGAAGCCGCTGCCGGGCGGATCGCCCTCCTACGCCGTCGCCAAGGGCGCGCTCACCACGCTGACCCGCCAGATCGCGGCGGATTACGGCCGCCACAACATCCGGGTGAACAGCACGCGCATGGGCTGGCTGTGGGGCGAGCCGGTGCGCAACGCGATCAAGGGCATGGCCCAGCATCAGGGCATTTCGGAGGAGGACATCGTCAAGGGCGTTGCCGCCCGCATCCCGCTGGGCGTGATCCCGCCGGAGGAGGAATGCGCCCGTTCGGTGCTGATGTTCGTATCCGACTATACACGCATGGTGACGGGCGCGGTGCTCGACATCAACGGCGGCGAGTGGATGGCGCCCTGATCCTTCCCGTTCCCCCGGCTGGCGTCGGCGCCGGCCGGGCAATGAGGGCGCCGGCAAGGGCGCCGCAATGGCAGGAGAGAGAGCATGAACGTCGAGGATATGCCGATCGCATCGCTTTCGGCCGTGAAGGCGCAGGATCGCGCGGGCTGGCTGGCCCTGTTCGAGGAGGATGCCGTGGTGCAGGACCCGGTCGGCCCCTGCGACTGGGACCCGGCCGGCGAAGGACAGAAGGGACGCGAGGCGATCGCCCGTTTCTACGACATGTTCATGGGGCTGCAGGAATCGCTGGATTTCGAGATCCATCACCTGGTGGCGCGGGGCGACGAGGCGGCGGTGTCGCTGACCCTGCACATCACCATGAAGGATGGCAGCCGCCACGCCACCCGCGCGATCAACATCTACAAGGCGTCGCCGGGCGGCAGGATCGCCTCGCTGCGGTCCTTCTGGTGATCGCGCGGCCGGCCATGGCCCCGTCGACGGCCGGCCTGCGCTGATGGCCGGCCGGCCGGCCATGACGGCGGCGGGGCACAATGCCGCCGGCGCCATCGCGCGCGCCGCCGCCAACCTCTGCGCGGAGGCCGGCGCGGCCGGCGTCACCGTGCGCGGCGTGGCAGCGGCGGCCGGCGTCGCCCCTTCCGCCGTGATCTACCATTTCGCCAATCGGGAGGGTCTGCTGGCCGCCGCCCATTCGGCGATGACCGAGGCCATCGCGGAATGGATGGCGGATGCCCGCGCGGCTTCGGCCGACGGGCGCGGCAACGGCCTTTCGGCCGAAGCGCTGGCCGCCGCCACCGCCATCGCCTTCCTGCGCGACCATCGCGCCGCGCTGGTGGCCTTGCAGGAACTGAACCGCGCGGCGCTGCGCGGCGATCTGGCGCTGGGCGACCGCGAGGCCGACTGGAGCCGCGTGGTCCGTTTCTGGTCCGCCGTGACCGGCACCGGCGACGGCGCGGGCGAGACGGGGCCGATCTGGAGCGTGATCCTGGAGGGCGCGATCTCGATCGCCGCGCTGGAGGTGGACCCGATCGTGCGCGACGCGCTGATCGTCGATCTCGTCGCCCGCGCGGGCGACAGGATCGCCCGCCGCCCGCTGCGCACAGCCCCCGCCGTCGCGCCCGCCCGCACCCCGCCTGCCCGGCCCGATCATCCGCCCGGCCGCCAGCGCATCATCGAGGCGGTGATCGCGCTGATCGGCGAGGCGGGCGTCGGCAACCTCACCCATCGCAACATCGCCGCGCGCGCGGGCGTGGCCGTGGGCACCGTGAGCAACGCCTATGGCGACAGGCAGGCGATGATCGTCGACGCCTTCGACGACCTGCGCTGGCGCGGCATCGACGCGGTGATCCTCGGCCCCGCCCCGCCCCGCCATTATCTGAGCGAGATCGTCTTCACCCCTTCGGGCGACCTGCGCACCGAGCTGGCGCTGATCCACGCCGTGGGCGCGGCGCTCGTCCGCAATCCAGACCTGGGCGGCGCCGGCCCCGGCGGCCTTGCCGACAGCGTCCGCCACCTGCGCGAAGGCATGGCCGAACGCTGGCTGGCGATGCGCGGCATCCATGGCGTCGATGCGATCGATGCCGCCCTGTGGGTCGCCGTCACCGCCGCGATCGTGGAGCGCGCCATCTGCCTGCCGCCGGCCGGGCGCCGCCACTGGGCCGATCGCGCCGCCGACGATCATCTGGCCGCCCTGTTCGGCCCGCCCCCGTTTTCCGATGGAGTAGAGGAATGACAAGCCCCGCCAACCGCGCGCTGTTCGTGCGGATGCTCGAAGCGCTCGGCACCAAGGATTTCGACGGCTTCCAGGCCTGCCTTGCCGAGGACGTGCTGCTGGAATGGCCCTTCCCGCCGATGGCCGGTTTTCCGACGGAGGCCCGCGGCGCCCGCTGGTTCCGCGAGAATCTGGAGGCGAGCTGGGCCGATTTCGCGCCTTATGCCTATCGCATCGCCGCCATCCACGAGATGGCCGATCCCGACAGGCTCGTCGCCGAATATAGCTCGCACAGCACCTATCTGCCGACCGGCCGGCCTTATGAGAACGCCTATGTCGCGGTCGTCTGGTTCGAGGGCGGGCGCATCAGCCGCTGGCGCGAATATCTGAACCCGGAGGTGATCGCCCGCACGCTCGCCCCCGGCGCCCAATGGCGGGACGAAGCCGCACCCGCCGCCTGACGCCCGACAAAATAGAGAATAGAAAATCTGAGAGGATCGCCGGCTATGGCGCAAACATTCCCCCATCTGCTCCAGCCCGGCCGGATCGGCGGGCTCCGGCTCCGCAACCGCATCTTCATGACGCCGATGGGTTCCAACCTGGCCGACGAGGACGGCATCACCGGCGATCGCCTGCGCACTTATTATGTGGAGCGCGCCAAGGGCGGCGCGGCGCTAATCACCATGGGATCGGTATCGATCGGCTATCCCGAAGGTTCGGGCAACTGGCGCAACGAGGCGATATCGCACGATCGCCACATCCCCGGCGTGGCCAGGCTGGCGGAGGAGCTGCACGCCCATGGCGCCAAGCTTGCCATGCAGCTGCAGCATGCCGGCCTCGTCGCGATGAACGACATGCGCGACGGCCGCCCGCTATGGACGCCATCCGAGCCGCTGATCGGCAAGGACAGCGGCGACATGATGGACGGTTTCCTGGAGGACGAATATCGCATCTTCACCGCGCCGATGGCCGCGATGGGGGAGATACGGTATCGCGTGATGACCACGCAGGATATCGAGGAACTCGTCCAGATGTTCGCCGCCGCCGCCGTTCGCGCGGTATCGGCGGGCGTGGACGCGATCGAGCTGCATGCCGGCCACGGCTATCTCATCTCCTCCTTCCTCAACCCGCTGATCAACCGCCGCACCGATGATTATGGCGGATCGATCGAGAACCGCGCCCGCCTGCTCTGCGATATCATCCGGGGCGTGAAGCGCGCCGTGGGGCCGGACGTGCCGGTATGGCCGCGCATCGACAGCCAGCATTTCCTGATCGACGGCGGCATCACCGTGGAGGACGCGGCCGAAACCGCGCGCCTCGCCGCCGCCGCCGGCGCGGATGCGATCCATGTTTCGGCCGACGGCCATCCCGGCCGGGGCGCCACTTATTCCACCGGCCACGCCACCGATATCCGCAACGGCTTCGTCCCCGCCGCCGCCCGCATCCGGGCCGCGGCCGGCGTGCCGGTGATCTGCCCCGGCCGGATCGAGCCCGCGGACGCCGATCGCTTCATCGTCGAAGGCAAGATCGATTTCGTGACCATGGGGCGCAAGCTGCTGGCGGACCCGCACCTCCCCGCCAAGCTGGCCGCCGGCAAGGCCGCGAGCGTGCGCCCCTGCATCTATTGCTACACCTGCATCAGCCAGATCTTCTTCAGCCGCCCGGTGAAGTGCGCGGTGAACCCCGAAACCGGCTTCGAACGCGAACGCGCGCTGACGCCGACGGAAAACCCCCGCCACATCGCCGTGATCGGCGGCGGCCCGGCCGGCATGGAAAGCGCCCGCCGGCTGGCGAAGCGCGGCCACCGCGTGACCCTGTTCGAGGCGACGTCCACGCTGGGCGGCACCGCCCGCTTCGCCTCGATCGCCTACGCCCCCAACGAGCGCATCGTCGCCTGGCTGAAGCATGAGCTGGCGGCATCGCCCGTGACGGTCCGCCTCAACACCGTCGCCACGCCGGAGCTGCTGCGGTCGCTGGGCGTGGAGGAGGTGATCGTCGCCACCGGCGCCCGGCGGGACATGCCCGCCATCCCCGGCGCCGATCTGCCGCACGTCTTTTCCGGCGACGACATGCGGCGGCTGATGCTGGGGCAGGACCTCGACACGCTGGCCGGCAAGACCGACCGGACGACGCGCACCGCGATGAAGCTGGGCGCGCTGACCGGCCTTACCGCCCGGCCCGGCTTCATCCGCGCCGCCAGCAACTGGTGGATGCCGTTCGGCGAACGCATCGCCATCATCGGCGGCGAGCTTGTCGGGCTGGAGCTGGCGGAGTTCCTCGCCAAGCGCGGCCGCAAGGTGACGGTGCTGGACGACGCCGCCAAGTTCGGCGCCGGCCTGCAGGTCGTCCGCCGCTGGCGCGTGCTCGACGAGCTGAAGGAGCTGGGCGTCACCCTGCTGCCCGAGGCGCATGACATCGCCATCCTCGAAGGCCGCGTGCGCTATGCCAATCCCAACGGGCAGGAACGCACCATCGCCGCCGATCAGGTGATCGTCGCCAAGGGCGCCACCGGGGACACCGCGCTGGCGGGCGATCTTCGCGCCACCGGCTTCACCGTCCACACCGCCGGCGACTGCACCGGCGTCGGCTATATCGAAGGCGCCATGCAGGACGCCGCCGAAATCGCCGCCAACATCTGAAGAACAGGGAGGATATCGATCATGGCTGGAAGGCTTGCAGGCAAGGTCGCGCTCGTAACCGGGGCGGCATCGGGGATCGGCCGGGCCACGGCGGTGCGGCTGGCGGAGGATGGCGCGAGCCTGATCCTCGCCGATCTCAACCGCGCCGCGCTCGATCCGGTGGCGGCCGAAACCGGCGGCATCCCGATCGCCTTCGACGCGGGCGATACGCAATCCTGCCGCGATCTCGTGGCGCAGGCGATCGCGGCGGCCGGGCGGATCGACATCCTCGCCAACATCGCCGGCATCATGGACTGGGGGCCGATGGCCGATTTCGAGGACGACCGCTGGGAACGGATGCTGCGCATCAACCTTTCCGGCGTGTGGCACCTGAGCCGAGCGGCCATGCCCCATCTGGTCGAAAGCCGGGGGACGATCGTCAACATGTCCTCCGCCGCCGGCCTGGTCGGCATCCCCTACACCACCGCCTATTGCGCGGCGAAGGCCGGCGTGGTCGCGCTCACCAAATCGCTGGCGATCGAATTCGCCGCCGCCGGCGTGCGCGTGAACGCCATCTGCCCGACCGGCGTGAAGACGGCGATGCACGGCAGCGTCGCCCTGCCCGACGGCGTCGACATGGCGCTGGTGATGCGCAATTCGCCCAAGCTGGGCGATCTGTGCGAGCCGGAGGACGTGGCGGCCGCCGTCGCCTTCCTCGCATCCGACGACGCGCGCAAGATCACCGGCATCGCGCTGCCGGTCGATGCCGGGCAGACGGCGGGGTAAGGGCGATGGCGGCCGTCAGCTTCGACTTTTCCTGCCGGCGCGTGCTCGTGACCGGCGCCACCAGCGGCATCGGCGCGGCGATCGCGCGGGCCTTCGCCGATGCGGGGGCGGAGGTGATCGCCACCGGCACCCGCCCTTCGGCCGGCGATTATGCCGATCCGCCACCCGGCGAATATCGCCGCTTCCTGCTGGGCGATGCCGCCAGCACCGATGCGCTGATCGCCTCGATCGACCGGCTCGATATCCTCGTCAACAATGCCGGCGCCACCGGCCATCCGGAGGATTTCGCCGCCGCCGTCCAGACCAACCTCACCGGCGTCCATCGCCTCACCACCGGCCTCGCCTCGCTGCTGGAGGCGAGCGACATGCCCGGCGGCGGCGCGGTGGTGTCGATCGCATCGATGATGGCGGTGTTCGGCAATTCGATCTTCCCCGGCTACAGCGCCGCCAAGGCCGGGCTGCTGCTGCTGACGAAATCGCTGGCGCAGGGCTGGGGCGGGCGCATCCGCATCAACGCCGTCGCCCCCGGCCCGGTGCGCACGCCGATGACGGAACGCTATGCGGACGACCCCGCCTACGGCCCCGCCACCGCCGCCCGCATTGCGCTCGGCCGCTGGGGCGATCCGCAGGACATTGCGGGGCCGGTCCTGTTCCTCGCCAGCCCGGCCGCCGCCTTCATCACCGGCGAATGCCTGGTCGCCAGCGGCGGCTATATGATCGCGGAGGCGTGAGGGGCGGAACCGGGGCCGCAAGCGCAAGCGCGGGGTGATGGCGGCGGCCCCTCGTTCCCTTCTTCGTCATTCCCGCCTTCGCGGGAATGACGAGGTTTTTGGGGCCGGGGCGCGCCGGACGGGCGACCTCCGCATCGACCAGCGCGAAGGGGGTGCCCCGACGAAGGGACGTTGCCCGCCCCTCAAACGGCCTCCGCCGCCACCGCCCCGCGCCGCTCGCGGCCGATGGCGAAGGCGGCGAGCGCGAAGCAGGCGGCGGCGATCGCGAAGCCTGCCATGTGCGCGCCCACGGCGAGGCCGTAATTGCCCGTCACGTCGCGCAGCCAGCCGGCCAGCGGCGCCATGCCGAACAGGAAGGGCACGGTGAGCAGGCCGGACAGGCCCATGACGCGGGCGAAGGCGGCGCGGCCGAACAGATGGTTCACCAGCACCGACTTGGCGGTGATGAAGCCGCCGCCGCACATGCCGATGACGACCGCGTCGAGGATCAAAACGCCATAGCCCACCGGCAGGATCAGGATCATCCACACCGCCGCCTGCACCACGCAATTCAGGATCAGCGCCGCGCCGCCGCCGAAGCGATCCGCCAGCCAGCCGAACAACAGCGATCCGGCGATGCCCGTGCCGCCGGATATGGCCGAAAGCAGCGCCGCCTGCTCCAGCGTCCAGCCCCGTTCGGTGACGAGGGGGACGAGGTGGACCATCTTCGTCACGCCCGCGCCCACCGCGAGGCCCGATCCCACCACCGTCAGCAGGAATACCGGCATCACCAGCAGCGACAGCATCGGCACCGGCCGGGCGGCGGCGGCCTGCGCGGCGGCGATCGGCCCGTCCGCGCCATAAGGGCGCTCGCCGATCGCTTCCGGCCGGTCGATCACCAGCCACAGCAGCGGCAGGATCGCGGCGTGCAGCGCCGCCAGCGCGATCAGCACGCCCTTCAGGCCCAGATAAGGCAGCGCCCAGGCGGTGGCGAGCGGCACCGCCATCACCATCAGCGGCATGTTGACGATGCCCAGCATCACCCCCTGCCGTTCGGCATACCAGTTGGTGACGAGGGTGGCGTTGGGCAGCATCCCCATCATGGCGATGCCCGGCCCGATCATCAGCCCGTATATCGCCAGCACGGCGATGCCCGAGGGGGCGAG
This sequence comes from Sphingomonas sp. MM-1, assembly GCF_000347675.2. NCBI lineage: Bacteria > Pseudomonadati > Pseudomonadota > Alphaproteobacteria > Sphingomonadales > Sphingomonadaceae > Sphingomonas > Sphingomonas sp. MM-1. Next base: position 969,579 of record NC_020561.1, read on the forward strand.
CGCCAGCGCGACATAGCCGGCGGCGAGCAGGACCGCCCCCAGCATCAGCGTGTAGCGGATGGTGAGCCGGCCGATCAGCGCGCCGATGATCGGCGCCATCAGCCCGCCCGCCAGCACCACCAGCGACAAGGGCAGCGAGACCATCGCCCGCGACATGCCGTAGGTGCGTTCGAACTCGTGGAGCAGCGGCCCGAAGGCGCCATAAGTCGGCCCCACCGCCAGATTCTGGGCGATGAAGGCGATCGCCACCATCCGCCCGCCGGAAAAATGCGGGGCCGGCCCGCTCACGCCGCCGCCTCCGGCCCGATCTCCAGCATCACCTTCACCGCATCCGGCCGGCACTGCGTTTCGAACGCCTCGCCGATCGCGGACAGCGGCAGGCGGTGCGATATCAGCGTGCGGCGATCGACGGCGCCGCTGCGCATCAGCTCCAGCGCCTCCACCAGCTCCTCGGGCGCATAGCCGTTCGATCCCAGGATCGCCGGCTCCTTCTGGATGATCGGCCCCATGTCGATGGTCATCGCCCCTTCGAATCCGCCGAAGCAGATGATCCGCCCGTCCCGGAGCGCGATCAGGCGCAGCGCCGTCTCCAGAGGCGGCGGGCCGGCCATGTGGGCGATATAGCCGGCGCAGTCGAACACCACGCCGATATTGGCGGAAATGCCGCGATACCCCTCCTCGGTGCCGCAGACCGCCGCGACCTGGGCGAAGACATCGCCGTCGCGCGGGTTGACGATATCGGTCGCGCCGATTTCCAGCGCCTTGTCCAGCCGCGCCTGCTGCACGTCGATGGCGACGATCCGCCCCACCGGAACGCCGCGCGCGCGGATCGCCTGGATCACGCCCAACCCGATGATGCCGACGCCGAACACCGCGACATTCTCGCCATCGCGGATCGCCGCCTTGCGCACCATCTGCAAGCCATCGGCCATGGGCTCGGTGGTCGCGGCCTCGGCGAAGCTCACGCCATCCGGCATCGCGACGAGCTGATAGGGATTGGCCGGCACCGCCACCCGATCGGCCATGCCGCCGCCCAGCCCCGTCACGCCCACCACGCGCTGGCCGAGCTGCCAGCCCTCGACGCCCTCGCCCAGCGCCGCGATGCGGCCGGCGAATTCGTGACCCGGCACCGTATAGCCTTCGGGCGTCCGCCGGGTCAGCCGGTCGCGATAGCTGTCGTTACGATACATGTGCAGATCCGATCCGCAGATGCCGCATGCCTCCACCGCGACGATCACCTCGCCCGGCGCGGGCATGGGCGGGGTCGCGTCGCTCCGCATCCCGATATGGCCGGGCGCGGTGAAATCGGCTGCCTTCAAGGGCTCTCTCCATCCCTCGCCGCCTTCTGCGGGCGGCCTTCCTCGGACCGGCAGATTTTCACATCCCGATCATGCCGGCAAATTATATTTACAGTGTGTAACGTAATTAATATCGTCCACAGGAACCAAAAGGAATCATCGAGGGGACGAGAGATGCGCAAGGTGAAGCTGCGGGCGGGGATTTTCCTGGCGCCCTTCCATCCGCTGGACGAAAATCCCACGCTGGCGCTGGAACGCGACCTCCAGCTTGCGGTGGATGTCGAGAATCTCGGCTTCGACGAATTCTGGTATGGCGAGCACCATAGCGGCGGCTACGAGCTTTCGGCCTCGCCCGAACTGATGATCGCCGCCGCCGCCCAGCGCACCAAGCGCATCCGCCTGGGCACCGGCGTGGTATCGCTGCCCTATCACAACCCGCTGATGACGGCGAACCGCATCGCCCAGCTCGATCATCTGAGCTTCGGCCGCCTGATCTTCGGCGCCGGCCCCGGCCTGCTGGTGTCGGACGCGCACATGCTGGGCCTCGACGCCACCGACTCGCGCCGCAAGCTGGACGAGGGGCTGAGCGTCGTCACCCGCCTGCTGGCCGGCGAATGGGTGACGGAAAAGACGAGCTGGTATGACCTGCGCGACGCGCATTGCCAGCTTCTCCCCTATAATCGCGACCTCGAGCTGTGCGTGGCGAGCACCTTCTCGCCCAATGGCGGCAAGCTCGCCGCCAAATATGATGCGGGCATGCTCTGCCTCGCCTCCACCATGTATCAGGGCTTCGACGCGCTATCGATCAACTGGCAGATCGCGCAGGAAAGCTCGGCGAAGCTGGGCCGCACCATGTCCCCCTCGCGCCTCCGCTGCGCGACGGAGATGCATATCGCCGAAACCCGCGACAAGGCGATGGACCAGGTCCGCGCCGGTTACGAACGCTATCTGCAATATATCAAGAACCAGTCCGAGCAGCTGCCCGATTCGCCCGCGCACCTGACGCTGGAGGACCTGATCGAGCGGCAGGAGATCGTCGTCGGCACGCCGGACGATGCCATCGCCCAGATCCGCCGGCTGGAGGAGAAGGTGCCCGATTTCGGCTGCCTGCTGCTGCTGGAGAAGAACTGGTCCGCGCCGCACCATCTCCGCCGGTCGCTGGAGATGTTCGCCCGCTACGTCCTGCCGGAAATCAACGGCGACAACCAGGCGCGGGTCAGGAGCTTCGACTGGTGCCGCGAGAAGCGCGACGACTTCATCGAGACGATCATGACCGCCAACCAGAAGGCGTTCGCCCAGCATGCGGCCGAAACCGCCGGCGAGGCGGCCTGAACGCCGGCCGGACCGGAGCCGAGGTGGCGGCGGCCGGGCGGCGGCGATAGGGAGCGGCGGATGAGCCAGCCCTCCCCCGCCGCCGATCCCGGCCGGCCCCGCCGCGGCCGTCCGCGCAACCCGGAAACGGATGCCGCGATCCTGGCGGCCGCGCGCCACATCCTGGCCACGCGCGGCTTCGACGCGCTCAGCATCGAGGCAGTGGCCCAGGCGACCGGCATCTCCCGCGTCTCCATCTACCGCCGCTGGGCGAGCAAGGCACACCTCACCAGCGAGATCGCCAATGGCGGCGAGGGGCGGCTGCCCGACGTGATCGCCGAGCAGGGCGTGGAGGCGGAGATCCGCGCCCTCGTGCGCCAGCTTTACGATCGCTATGCCGAACCCGCCATCGGCGCGGCGGCGATCGGCATGATCGTATCCTACCAGCGCGAGCCCTCGCTCCGGGAGGAGCTGCACAGCCCGCTCGAATCCGATGCCCGCGCCCAGCTCCGCTCCATCGTCGCGCGCGGCAAGGCGCTGGATCTGGTGCGCGAGGAGGTGGATGCCGACGCCCTGTTCGACATCGCCGTCGGCACCACGCTGTTCCGCCTGCTCGTCAGCACCGAGGCGCCGGGCGCGTCCACCGCGGATGCGATCGCCGATATCGTGCTGAAAGGCGTGGCAAAAGCGCCGGCCTGAACCGCCCGCCCCAAGGCCCCGCCGCGCCGCCCTTCCGCACCGCGCCGTCGCGGCCATCTTGACGCCATCGCCAACTCGTCCATTCTGCCAAAAAAGGCCATAGGAGAGGGCCGGCATGAAGGCGAAACGCAGCTTTCCCCACGGGAGCGCGACTGCTCTGGCGCTGGCGCTTGCCGGCATCACGGCGATGACGGCGGCGGCATCTCCGGCGGCGGCCACGGCGCGGCTTCCCGAAAATCCCGGCGCGGCCCCCGCCGTGCTGCACGGCGACGATATCGACGGCTTCACCGCCGTCCTGCAGGATGCGGGATACAAGGCGCGCATCCGCACGCGGGAGGACGGGCAGCGTTATATCGACAGCGCCGCCGGCGGGGTGAGCTTCACCGTGAACTTCACCGAGTGCGAGGGCGCCAAGGGCTGCCGCGGCATCCGCTTCCTCGCCTGGCTGACCCGCCCGCCCACGCTGGATGCCAAGGCGGTGAACGAGTGGAACGAAGGCTATCGCATGGCCCGCGCCGCGATCGACGCCGACGACGATCTCGTCCTCGATTATTATATCTCGCTGGTCGGCGGGGTCAGCGCGGCGAACTTCCTCGACAGCTTCGACTGGTGGACCACGCTGGTCGGCGATTTCCGGGGCTTCGTGGAGGATAAGGGCACCAAGGCCCTCGAGCCCACCAAGCCCGACACCCGCCGCGATTTCAGCGCCACGGAGCATGGCGGCACGGGCTGAATCGCCTCGCCGCCAGGAACCTAGCCGATCTCCAGAAAGCGGAGATTGTTGGTCAGGCGTTCCACCCTGCAACTATCCCCGGCATCGATCGCGTCGGCGATCGAACCCCAGGCGGCCGCGCTGTTCCTGCACCGCATCCGCGTTTCGTGATGGGCGGCGGCCAGGGCTTCCCGCGCCGCGCGCGAGGCCCAGGCCCGATAGTCGATCCGGCAGGTCATGAGCGTCAATCTTGCTTGCGCGGCGGCGACGGGGCCTCGGCCATGCGGCGGGCATGATAGGCGGCGGCAAGCTGTTCATGGGCGATGCGGGCGCTGGAATGGGTAGCGGCGCGGGCGGCCGTGATCGAGATTTTCTCACGCGAAAGCAGATAGTCCGACAGGCTCGGGACGGTCATGATGCGACTCCTCGGGCAAGCGGGAGCGCGCATTTGTCTCTCAGTCGTCGGATGCCTGCTGGGACTCGGGCCGGCGATGATCCCTGATATACCCTTTGGGGGTAAGACGCGAATCCGCGTAGGGGCGAGAGGCGTCGCGGCAGGGCCGCGACGATGCCCGCTTTCGCGGGGCCTGGGGGTAGCTTGTTCATCGACAGCCAGAGTTCACGCCTGACATCGGCCCTGGCGACCCTAAGGCGCGGCGCGGCCTTCTTCGGGGACGGGCTGCGCACGGCGAAGGGCGGCGGCGCGCGGAGCCCGGTTTCCTTGCCTCCCGGTTCGGTGGGCGTGGCGGGCCGCTGCGACCATAAGGTGATCGGCAACGGCCTGCGCGAGCTGGACCGGTTCCTGAGCGTGCTGATCGACGAGGTGGCGGGCGCCCTGCCGCCGCGCCACGTCGACACCGGCAGCCTCGCCCGGCAGCGCAACACCCCCAACAAGCTGCGCGCCCTCCATACCGCCATGGGCCGGCCCAGCCCGGATCATGATCGCCTGCGCGCGATCGGCCGGTCCCGCGATTGCCTGTTCTATTGCGACGGCATCGTCACGCGCAGCGACAGGCGGCATGGCGGGACGATGACGGTGGGCTGGCCCTGCGGGGAACATGCCGGCGGCCTCGGCAGAAGCATCGCGATCGGCGAAAGGCTGGTCGTCACGCCCGCAAACCTCGTCTGGATTTCCGCCTTCTACGATCGTCTGGCCATGGATCTGGTGGCGGCAAGTTCCGGCCGGCCGGGGGCCTTGGTTGATATGGACGCCGATTTGGCCTATATGCAGTCCTGCTAACGTCGCCTGCGACGGAACTTGAAGCCCGAGAGGCTGATTCTTCCTTATCTCGCTACCTGGCTCCGCCGGCATGTCGCCGGTGGGATCACTGTGTTTTCGCGAAAGGAAAACATCATGCCGATCGGCACCGTAAAATTCTTCAACGCCGACAAGGGCTATGGCTTCATCGCCCCCGAGGACGGCTCGGGCGACAGCTTCGTCCACATCACCGCGGTCGAGCGCGCCGGCATGGCGACGCTCAACAAGGACCAGCGGCTGAGCTACGAGCTGGAAACCGACCGGCGCGGCAAGCAGTCGGCCGTCAACCTCCAGCCGGCCTGAACGCCGGGCGGAGCGATCCGCCGGCCTTGACGGACGCTGCGTGATTTCGGGCCGGACGGATCAACCCGCCGGCCCGCAAATCGCGGAGCGATGAAGGACAGGCCGGTCCCGATCCGGTTCAGACCGGACGGGGACCGGCCCTTCCCGATGGACGACCGGCAACCGGCCGCAAGGCTGGCCCGGTCGACGCCGGGATGGCGGACGGAAAGCGGCATCGCCGCGACCGGCCCGCCCGCGCGCGATCCCCCGATCGCCGCCGCCTGCGCCCGCAGGCGCACCCATGATGCGGCGAAACCGTCGCCGCCTTCCCCCAATCGAACAATTTGCGCGGACGATCCGCGCCCAGGAATTTATGCAATCCGATATGATTCACCCGTCGGCCATTCCGGCCGGCAACCAGCCGATGGCGCCCGCATTCCCGATGGAACATCCCCGGATGGCGGCCCGCAAGTCGGCCCATCTCAGCCGGCGCGAACTGCGCCGGATCGTCGCCGATATCCTCGGCTGACACTGACGCGAGGCCGCCCCGGCCGCCTGCCGGATCAATCCCCGGCGAAGATGTCGGGGACCCAGGCGACGCCGTTGATATGGGCGCCGCCATCCACGAACAGCGTGTTGCCCGTCAGATAGCGGGCATCCTCCCCCGCCAGGAACAGCACGACGCCGCCAATGTCCCGTTCGGGATCGCCCATGCGGCGCATCGGGTTGGCGCGCGCGGCCCCGGCGGCGACCTCCGGCTGATATTGCGCGAACTGGCGGAAGGCGGACGAGATCGCCGCCGGGCAGATGATGTTCGCGCAGATGCCGAAGGGCGCCCATTCCCGCGCCGCCGACCGCGTCAGCGCACGGAGCGCTTCCTTGCCGACATTGTAATCGGCCGTGCCCATATGGGCGTTCACGCCGTTCAGCGACGCGACGTTGACGATCCGGCCCCAACCCTGTTCGCGCATGGCGGGATAGGCCGCCGTCATCGACCATTTCGCCGCCATCAGGTTGATGTCCAGCGAGGCGCGGAAGCGATCGTCGTCGAGATTTTCGATGCGGTCCGGCACGCCGCCGCGATAGGCGTTGTTGACGAGGATGTGGATGCCGCCGAAGCGGCCGATCGCCTCCGCCACCGCGCCTTCCATTTCCTCCCGGCGGGTCACGTCGCAGCGGACGAACGCGGCCGTCCCGCCGGCGGCGCGCACCTCCGCCTCGGCCGCGCGGCCCTTTTCGGCATCGAATTCCGCGATCACCACGGCTGCACCGGCCGCCGCCAGCCGGTTCACGATCCCCCGCCCCACGCCATCGCCGCCGCCCGTCACCAGCGCGACGCGCCCCGCCAGATCCGCCATCCCATGCTCTCCCTGCTATATGATCTTTTGAAAAAGGCGCGGCGGCCGGGATCAGGATCGGCAGGCTATCGCCGCGCGAATTCCTGCGGCGACATGCCGGTGCGGCGGCGGAAGGCGGTGGAAAAGCTGCTCGGGCTGGAAAAGCCCAGCAGATAGGCGATCTCCTTGAGCTGCCGGTCGCCAGCGCGGATCATCGCCTCGGCGCGGGCCTGCCGCGCATCCTCCACCGCATCGGACAGGGTGGTACCGGTCGAGGCCCGCCACGCGCGCGAAAGGTGGCGCGGGCTCAATCGCACCAGCGTGGCAAGCTCGCTCACCGTCGGCGGCTGGATATCCGCCTCGGCGATGCGCTCGCGCACGCGGTTGAGCTGCCAGCCCGCCAGCCCGCCGCGCGCCGGCTCATCCTCCTCGCCCAGCCGGCCGAGGCCGCGCGCCAGGTCCACCGCCAGCAGCGTCGTCAGGCCGTCCAGCAGGAAGGCGCTCGCCATGCCCGGCCGCGCCAGCTCGTCGGCGATGCGGCGCATCGCGCCCGCCACCTCGGGCTGGCGCACGTCCAGCAGCGCGCGCTGCACATGCGGATCGGCGGGATCGATATCCAGGTCCGGCCCCTCGCCGCCGCCGGGCGCGCGATCCCGGAACATCACGCGCAGGAAGCTCTGGTCGCCGCCCAGCCCGCGCGTTTCCAGCCGGGTCCCGGCGGGATGGAACAATATGTCGCCCATCGGCAGGAAATCGGCGCGCGGCGCGGCGTAGCGCCCTTCCTTGTGGCCGTGCGGCGGCGCGAGGTTCAGGCTGATCGTCGGCGCCTCCTCGCACAATGTCAGCTCGAAGGGCGTCGGCCAGTGGATGCGGCACAGGTCGATCGCGGCGGTCGCCGTGTCCGCATGGGCTGCGATCTTCCAGTCGGCGTCCACCGCCATCGCTCTCCTCAGTCGACGACCTTGCGGTTGGTCTCGCCCCAATAGGCGGTCATCCGCACGATCAGCCCGTCATCGTCGAATTCCATCACGTCCAGCGTCTCGATCTCGACCTTGACGGGATAGTTTACCGGCCTGGCAATATAGGCGGCCGCGCCATAACGTCCAACCACGCGCACCGCGCCATCCAGCGTCAGCAATATGCCGCCCTGCATCGCATCGAATCCCGCCTGGAAGAAGGCGCCGATCCCGGCATGGCCGTGCTTCTCGCCGGTGCCGATCGGGTCTTCGATCACCGCGTCCGGGTGGAACAGCGCCAGCACGCCCGGCAGATCGGCGGCGCCCATCCGCTCGCCATAGGTGCGCATCACGTTGCGGATATGATCGGGGCCCGGCCCCTCGGTCGGCGCCTGGATGAAATCGCTGGAACTGGCTTCGGCCATCATGCTCTCCTGTCCTGTGCGTCCCGGTCGTGCCGGGATCGTCATTCTTGTGCCGTCCCTTTCCGGCCCGCGTCAGCCATGGAGGCTGACGGATCCGGGCAATCGCTTCACCGCCCGCGCGGATCGCGCGGATGCATCAGCCCGCGCAGGATCACCGACTGGCTCGCCGTCGCCATCAGCGTGCCGTCCTCGGCGAACAGCAGCATCTCGCCATGGCCGAAGCCGTCGGCGGCGCCGTGGACGCGGATTTCGCACTGCACCCAGCCGGTCGGCACGATCTGGAGGAAGCGTATGCCGTTATCCAGGCTGTTGGCGCCGAAATCGGCGGTGCCGTCCGACAGGGCGTTGCCGATCGAAGCCGGCACGAAATCGGCCATGATCGCCAGCATCGGCCGGTCGATCGCCGCATCCGCCGCCGCGCCGGCGGGCCTGATCCAGAAGACGAGATGCCCCGCCTCCTCGACCGCGGCATCCCAACCCTTGGCGATGCGCACGTCGAGGCGCGAATACATGTCGTCGGGCGCATAGCCCCAGCGCAGCGGCATGCGCGGGCAATCCTCCGGCCGGGGCACGCGCGCCGGCTTCACGAACTGCACGCGCGGCGCATCGGGCCGGGCGCCCAGCGAAAGGCCGGCGCGCAGCACCTGGCCGTCCCGGCCTTCGGCCATCACCTGCGCCTGGCTGGTATAATGGCCCTCCACCATCGGCACGACGTGGAACTCCACCTCCGTGCCGCGCGGCGCATAAGCGAGATATTGCGCACTCGCCCACACCACGGCGCGGCCGGTGGTCCGCTCGGCCGCCTCCACCGTCGCCCCCAGCCCGACGCCGCCGAACATGAAGGAGGTTTCGGGCGGCCCCACCGTCAGCCACGGATCGATCGCCAGCCGCCAGCGCCGGGGGCCGTCGCCGGGCACGAGGGTGAAGAAGCCGGCCATCGCCGCTCAGGCGCCCGCGGCCACGCCCCCGGCCGGGGCCGCCTCCGCCTTCACCCGGTCCTTCAACGCGAACTTCTGCACCTTGCCCGATGCGTTGAGCGGCAGGCTTTCCACCACCTCCACGCTCCGGGGCGCCTTGTAATTGGCCATGTTGGCCTTGGCCCAGGCGCAGATCTCCGCCGGATCGGGGTGCGCGCCGGCGACGGGGATGACGAAGGCCTTGCCCACCTCGCCCATCCGCTCGTCCGGCACGCCGATCACGGCGGCAAGCGCGATATCGGGGTGCTTCTGCAGGATCTTCTCGATCTCCGCCGGATAGCAGTTGAACCCGCCGGAGATATACATGTCCTTCATCCGGTCGGTGATCATCAGCCGCCCGTCCTCGTCGAAGCGGCCGACGTCCCCGGTGTGGAGCCAGCCTTCGGCGTCGATCGCCTCGGCCGTGCCCTCCGGATCCTCGAAATAGCCGATCATCACGTTGAAGCCGCGCACCTGCACCTCGCCCTCCTCCCCGGCGGGCAGGATGCGGCCATCGCCGTCGGCGATGCGCACCTCGATGCCGGGGATCGGCTTGCCGCACGTCCGCGCGACGACGTCCGCCGGATCATGCGCGTCGGAAAGGGAGACGGTGCCGCAGGTTTCCGTCAGGCCATATCCGGTCAGCACCGTCTCGATGCCGATATCCTTGCGCATCCGTTCGATCAGCGCCGGCGGGATCGATGCGGCGCCGGTGATGGAAAGCCGCAGCGAGGACAGGTCCGCCCCGCCGATGTCGGTCGCGAGGATCGTCTGGAAGATGGCGGGCGGCCCCGGCAGCATGGTGATGCGGTGGGCGGAAACCAGGTCCACCAGCTTCGGCACGTCCAGCGTAGCCAGCGGATAGATGGTCGCGCCCGTCATCAGGCAGGGCAGCCACCCCGCCTTGTAGCCGAAGCTGTGGAAGAAGGGGTTGACGATCAGGTAGCGGTCATCGTCCCGCAGCCCCACCGACTGGGTCCAGATGCGGAAGGTGCGGCACGTCTGCCCGTGGCCGCTGATAACGCCCTTGGGATCGCCGGTCGTGCCGGATGTGAACATGATGTCGCTGGGGTCTTCGGGCGTCACCGCGTCGACGCGGGCATCCGTGCCGGCATCGGGGGTGGCGGCGGCCAGGAAGGCATCCCATTCGGGGCCGAAGGTGATGACGCGCTCCAGGTGCGGCAGGTCCTCCGCCGCCAGCATCGCGCGATAATCGTTGCCGATGAAATTATCGACGGTCAGCACCCAGCGCGCCCGCGCGCGGTTGAGAATGAAGGCCGCCTCGCCGCCCTTCAGCCGGGTGTTGAGCGGCACGACCACGCAGCCCGCCGCCTGCGCGCCCACCGCGCCCACGATCCAGTCGAGCCGGTTGGGCGCCCAGATGGCGACGCGATCGCCCTTTTCCAGCCCGGCGGCGATGAAGCCGGCCGCCGCCTTGCGGATCGCTTCCCAGAGGGCGGCGAAGCTGATCGTCCGCTCGCCATCGACCACGCCGGCCTTGTCGCCGAATCGGGCCGCGGCCTCGCGCGCGACGCCGGGTATCGTCTCCATCAGCACCTCTTCCACCCTCTTCTTCGATATGCGTAGCCCCTTACGACATTCTCTACGCATATTGCCTGTTGCTTGCCGCTTCGCTTCATCTATCGTGATTCCATTGTCAACGAAACCCGGTAAGGTGGGGGGAGAAGAAATTGGCCGAGCGGCGTCTGCGCTTCGACGACAAGGTGGTGCTGGTAACGGGCGGCAGCCGCGGCATCGGCCGCGATATCGTGCAGGCCTTCGCGGATGTAGGCGCGAAGGTCGTCACCTGCGGCCGCAATCCGCCGGAAGAGCCGATTCCCGCCGCCTTCCACGCCTGCGACGTGCGCAAGGCCGATCAGGTGCAGGCGATGCTGGACGCGATCGGGGCCGAGCATGGCCATGTCGACATCGTCGTCAACAATGCCGGCGGATCGCCGCAGGTGGATGCCGCGAAGGCCAGCCCGCGCTTTTCCGAATCGATCATCGCGCTCAACCTGCTGGCGCCGCTGCATGTGAGCCGCGCCGCCTATGACTGGCTGGTCAACGCGCCCGGCCAGGCATCCATCATCAACATCGCCAGCGTCTCGGCCATCCGCCCCTCGCCCGGCACCGCCGCCTATGCCGCCGCCAAGACCGGCCTGATCGGCCTCACCCGCAGCCTGGCGCAGGAATGGGCGCCCAAGATCCGGGTGAACGCGATCATCGCGGGGCTGATCGGCACGGAGGATGCCGCCGCCACCTACGGATCGGACGATATCCAGCAGGCGATCATCGCCAACCAGCCGATCGGCCGGCTGGGCACCGGGGAGGATATCGCATCCGCCTGCCTGTTCATGGCGTCCGACCATGCCGGCTATGTCAACGGCGCCGCGTGGGAAGTGGACGGCGGGGGCGAGGTGCCGCCCTTCTTCTCGATCCTCAAGGCCAACGGCCTTGTCTGAGGCAAAGTCCGAGGCCAACAGGTCGGCCGGCCCCCGCGCCCGCATCGCCGCGCTCAACCATGTCGGCCTCACCGTCGCCGATCTGGATCGCTCGATCGCCTTCTACACATCGATCTTCGACGTGGCGGTGCACGGCCCCTGGGACCGCACCGGCCCCGGCCTCGGCAAGGTCACCGGCTATCCCGGCTGCTCGGTGCGGCAGGCCTTCCTCGATTTCGGCCGGCGGGACCAGCTGATCGAGTTGCTGGAATATACCAATGGCGGCACGGTGGTGGACCCGGCCAACGGCAATGCCGGCGCCGCCCATTTCGCGGTGGTGGTGGAGGATGTGGACGCGCTCTACGCCGATCTTTCGGCGCGCGGCCACCGCTTCGTCTCGCCGCCGATCACCACATCGCCCAACCCGCTCTTCTGGGGCCGCGTGACCTATCTGATCGATCCCGATGGCTTCCGGGTGGAGCTTTATCAGCCGCTCGAGGCATGATCCGGGCTTGGCGGACATGCCGGGCCGCGTCTAAGATGAATATGATTCACCATGGCCGCCGTCGCGGACATGGCGGAGACAGAACATAATCACCCGAGGAAGCCTCATGAACCCCGCCGATTTCCGGCTCGATCCGGCCGACGAATATCCCCACCCCGCAGGGCCGGAGCCCAATTTCAACGAGAGCGTCTATGTGAACGCCTTCGACGACGGCACCGGCATCGGCGGCTGGATGCGGCTGGGCAACCGGGTGAATGAGGGGCGGGCCGAGCTTTCCGTCTGCCTCTACCTTCCCGACGGCCGCATCGCCGTGCAGTTCGCCCGCCCGCGCATCGCCGGCAATGACGCCTTCGATGCCGGCGGTCTCCGCTTCGACGTGGTGGAGCCGATGCGCAGGCTCGACGCGCATTATGCGGGCGAGGTGATGATCGTCACCGATCCCGATGATCTGCGCGAACCGCAAAGGCTGTTCGCCTCAGCCCCGCGCTTGCCCTGCACGGTGGAATGGCAGCTCGAAACCATATCCCCCCAGCATGGCGGGGAGCCGGTGCGCGACGACGTGCCGACCATGTATGGCCGCGATTTCTCGCTCGGCCATTTCAACCAGCATACGCGCGCGACCGGCCACATCACCATCGGCGGCGAACGTTTCGCCATTTCCGGCCATGGCTGGCGCGACCATAGCTGGGGGCCGCGCTGGTGGACCAACATCGTCTGGTATCGGCTGTTCCTGGCGGCCTTCCCCGATGGCCGGGGCCTGATGATCCACCGCATCGCCGATGAAAGCGGCCGCACCCGCCGATCGGGCGTGCTGCTGGTCGACGGCGCCTATCACGAGATCACCGATTTCGACGCGATCACCGAATGGGATGCCAATCGCGATCCCGCCGCCGCGCGCATCGTCGTGCGCACGGAGACCGGCCTGACGGCGGATATCCGGGTGGAGGTGCTATCGATGGCGCCGCTGCGCAACCGGCGGGAGGAAGGCGGCCGCACGCTGCTGAGCCGCATCGCCGAGGGCCATAGCCGCTTCACCTGGGATGGCGTGACCGGATACGGCATGACCGAATATATCGAGCGCGTGGCGGAGGACGGCTCCCTTGCCGGCTACCCTCTCTGATCCCGCCCCCGCCGATCCAGCCGAGGCGCTGACCGCCGCCGTCCGCCGCCGCTTCGGCACGGGCGCGGGGGTGGACAATATCGTCCAGGCCACGCTCGGCGGATCGAACCGCACCCTGCTGTTCGATCTGGTGGACGGCAACGCGCGCCGCCGGTTCGTCTCGCGGGAGGAAACCTTCGGCGGGGAGGCCAACCCCTTCCTGTCGCCCGCGCGGCAATTCGCGATCATGGCCCATGTCCATGCCGCCGGCGTGCCGGTGCCGGAGCCCGTCTTCGAATATGACGCCGCCGATGCGCTCGGCCCCGGCTTCGTCACCGCCTTCGTATCGGGCGAAACCATGCCGCGCCGCCTGCTGGAGCGCCCCGATCCGGCGGGCCTGCTCCGCCAGATCGCCGCCGCCGCCGCCCGGCTGCACGCGCTGCCGGTGCCCGCCGCGGGAGGAGCGGCCGTCGGCCATCCGCTCGCCTTCCTGGGCGATATTCCCGAAAGCGGCGATCCCGTCGCCGCCATGCGGCTGCGCATCGACGCGCTCGGGGAGCCGCATCCGGCGCTGGAGCTGGGCCTGCGCTGGCTGGAAACCCATCGCCCGCCGGAACGCCCCCGCGCGCTCGTCCACGGCGATTTCCGCAACGGCAACTTCATGGTCGGCGATGCCGGGCTGGCGGCGCTGCTCGATTGGGAATGCACCCATTTCGGATCGGGTGTGGAGGATCTGGGCTGGCTCTGCACCCGATCCTGGCGCTTCGGCCAGCCGGCCCGCCATGCCGGCGGCTTCGGCACGCGCGACGAGCTGATCGCCGCTTATGCCGATGCCGGCGGCCCGCGCCTCGATACGGAGGAGTTGCGCTGGTGGGAACGTTATGGGCTAGTGCGCTGGGCGATGTACAACATCCTCCAGGCCCACGGCTTCGAACGCGGCCGGCGATCCCCGGCCTATGCCGTCTGCGGCCGCAACACGGCGATGATGGAATATGATCTGCTGATGACGCTTTCGGGAAAATATGACTGATGCGCCACTATCGCCCTTCCACCGCCGATCTCGTCGATGTCGTCGCCGATTTCCTGAAGGGCATCGGCCCCAGGCTGGATGGCGGCGATCGCTATCAGGCGCTCGTCTGCACCCACATCCTCGCCATGGTCGAGCGCGAGCTGCGCGGCGAGCCGCTGGCGGACGAGGATGAGGCGGCGCTGGCCGCCGCGATCCGCCGGGGCGATCGCGACGGCGATTGGGATGCCGTGTTCGCCCATGTGCTCGATCGCACCATCGCCCGCGTCGCCATCGCCAAGCCCGATCATCTCGCACCGGAGCATCGCCCGTCATGACCGCCCGCATCTCGCTCGCCATCGCCGATGGCGTCGCCCGGCTGAGCTTCTCCGCGCCCGAGCGCCGCAACGCGATCGACATCGCCTTCCTGCGTGAATTCGCCGCCGCCGCGCTCGACATCCAGTCCGATCCGTCCGTCCGCGTCATCCTGATGCGCGCCGACGGCCCGGTCTTCTCGGTCGGCGGCGACCTTGCCGAAATGGTGGCCGAACGGCATCGCGCCGAACGCCATGTCCTTGAAATGGCCTCCACCTTCCATCTCGGCATCGAACGGTTGCAGGCGGCCGCCGCACCGCTGGTGGTGGCGCTGGGCGGCACCGCGGCGGGCGGCGGCTTCAGCCTCGTGCTCGGCGCCGATCTCGCCATCGCCGGGCGCTCCGCGAAGCTCGTCTCCGCCTATCTCAAGTCCGGCCTCACCCCCGATGGCGGCGCAAGCTGGTTCCTCCCCCGCCTCGTCGGCCGGCAGAAGGCGTTCGAGATCATGGCGCTGAGCCCTGTGCTGTCTGCGGAGGAGGCGCTGGCGCTGGGCCTCGTCGCACGCGTCGTCGCCGATGACGCGCTGGCGGCCGAGGCGGATCGCGTCGTCGCCACGCTCGCGGCGCTGCCGGGCGATGCGCTCGCCGTGCTCAAGCGCCAGCTTCACGCCAGCCCCGGCAACGGCCTGGCCGATCAGCTTGCGATCGAGGCTGGCGGCATCGCGCGCGCGGCCGGCCAGCCGGCAGTGCAGGCCGCGCTCGACGCCTTCTTCGCCAAGGCCGGCTAGGTTCCGTGCCCCCCCCGGCCGATATCCTCTCACCGGCCGATCTCGCGGCCCTCGCCGCGCGCCAGCCGATGCCGGAGGAATTCGGGCCGGACAGCCCCCGCCCGCTGATCGCCTTCGCGCTCGCCGATGCCGATCCCGCGCTCGGCCCGTGGCTCGCGCACCTGCCCTGCCCGGTGATCGGCATCGGCGCCGGTCCGCTCGACCTCGCCTGCGATGTCGTGCTGGTCGATGCCGACCAGCTCGGCCCCATCGCCCGCAACGTCGCCGCCGCGCCGATCGCGGCGATGGTCCTCGTCCAGCATCTGCGCGCCAGCGCCGGCCTCCCGCTGGAATCCGCGCTCACGGCGGAAAGCTTCGCTTATGCCACCCTTCAGCAAGGCCCCGAATTCAAGCGCTTGAGCTTCCCCCGCATAGAACGGAAGCCCGCCAACCAGCCCGCCCCGGTCGAAATTTCATATACCGGAACCGGCATGGGCCTGCGCCTCAACCGCCCCGCGACCCTCAACGCCATCGACGCCGAAATGCGCGACGCCCTATGCGAGGCGCTCGATATCGCCCTGCTCGATCCCGATGCGCCCGCCGTTCGCCTCACCGCCGCAGGCCGCGCCTTTTCGACGGGCGGGGAGGTGGCCGAATTCGGGCTGGCCGCCGATCCCGCCACCGCGCATTGGGTCCGCTCGCTCCGCCTGCCCGCCCGCCGCATCGCCCGGCTGGCCGATCGCCTCTCCGTCCACGTCCATGGCGCCGCGATCGGCGCCGGGCTGGAGATCGCCGCCTTCGCCCGGCATCTGACCGCGACGCCCGATGCCTGGTTCCAGCTTCCCGAGCTGAAATATGGCCTGATCCCCGGCGCCGGCGGCACCGCCAGCCTGCCGCGCCGCATCGGCCGGCAGCGCACCGCCTATCTCGCGTTGTCGATGCGCCGCCTTTCCGCCGCGGCCGCGCGCGACTGGGGGCTGGTGGACGCGATCGTGGAATAGGCCACCGCGCCCCCCACCCAGGTCGCCCGCGCCCGCACCGCCGCCAGACCGGCGCGCGCCGCCGCCCATGGCCGATCGATCAGGCAAAGGTCCGCCGGTTCGCCCACCGCCACCCGCCGCGCCGGGCCGCCGGGATCGGCAGGACGGCCGGTGAACAGCGCCAGCGCCTGTTCCGGCGTCACCGCTTCCTGTGGCCCCAGCCCCTCGGGCCGCGCGACCGCCGCCGCCATCGCCGCCCAGGGGTCGATGCCGCCGAACGGCGCGTCGCTGCCCGCCGCCACGCGGATGCCGGCGACCAGCAGCGATCGCAGCGGATAGAGGAACGGCCGGTCCGCCGCCGCCACCTCGGCGCGGTAGGCCGCCTGCCTTTCCGCCACGAAGTGGGGCTGCGTCACCACCGTCAGCCCCAGCCGCGCGATCCAGTCGATCGCCTCGGGCGGAGCCACGCCGCAATGCTCGATCCGGTCGCCGCGCATTGGCCCCGCCGCCTCGATCGCCGCGAGCGTCAGCATCAGTTCCGCCAGCGTCACGCAATGCGCGGCGACCGGCCGGCCGGCGCCGTGCGCGCCGGCGATCTCGGCGGCCAGCGCGTCCAGCCCCGGCAGGTCATGATCGTGATAATGGAGCTTCAGCGCTCCTGCGCCTTCCAGCCCGTCCAGCGCGCGCGTGCCCATCACCAGCAGCCGCTGCCGCAGACCGGCCCCGCGATAGCGCGCCCAATCGCGGGCATCGTTGCGCGGCGTCACCTCGGTCACGCCGGTCACGCCGTAGCTGGCGAGCAGATCGCCCAGCGGCCGCAGGTCCGGCGGGTTCCGGGGCAGCCGCGCGGCGAGCCAGGCATCGCCATCCACCAGGCGACCATCTGCCGGCCCGCCATCGAGCAGGTCCATCGCCCGGCTGTTCAGCACCCACATCCGCCCGCCGCGATGCTGGATGCGGATCGGCCGGTCCGGCCCATGATCGTCGAGCCAGGCGCGGTCGATCCGGCCGATGCTGTCATGATAGCCGATGCCGCGCAGCCAGCCGGTGCCGGGCGCGGCCCGCAAGCGCACGGCAAGATCGTCCAGCGAAGCGATGTCGGGCGGCCCGCAGCGCAGCGAGGCCAGCGCGGCGGCGGCGGCGTTCAGGTGGATATGATGATCGTGGAGCCCCGGCAGGATCGCCCCGCCGCCGGCCTCCGCCACGGCCTCCTCCGGCGCGGGCGCGAGAGACGGGGCGATCGCCGCGATCCGGCCGCCGGCCAGCCGCAGGTCGACCCTCGCGCCGTCCAGCTCCGCGCCCCGGATCAGCATGATGCCAGCACCGCCGCCGTATCCGCCCCCAGCGCGCGCGCCGGCGCGAAGGGCGCGCGCGGCGGATAGAGCGGCGCGCCGTCCCGCTCCGCCATCGCCTGCCATTCCGCGAGCAGATCGCCTTGCGCGATACCGGCCCGCATCGCGTGCGCGGTGGTTTCGGCGAGCGACAGGGCGATCAGCCCGGCCTCGCCCCGGCACCAGGCGGCCCAGGCGGCCAGCGCCGCGTGCAGCCCCGTCAGCGGATCGGCAATCGCATCGCCCGCGAACATCGGCTCGCCCCAGCCGGCCGCCATCGCTTGCGCAAGGCCCGCCGCCACCGCCGCATCGTCGCCGAAGCCGACGCGATCGGCGGCCGCCCCTTCGCGCCCATAAGCCGTGATCGAAACCCAGATGGCGCCATTCGCCACGGCCTCGTCCGCGTCCACGCCCAGTTGCGCCAGCGCGCGCGGCCGCGATCCTTCGATGACGATATCGGCCCGTGCGACCAGCCGGCGCAGCGCGGCCCGCCCCTCCCCGGATCGGAAATCGAGGGCCACGCCGCGCTTGCCGCCATTCAGCAGATCGAAGAAGCCGGCATGGCCCAGCCGCGCGCCGTCCGGCCGGGCAAGGCTTTCCACCTTCACCACATCGGCGCCGAGCATCGCCAGCAACGATCCGGCGAGCGGCCCGGCCCAGAGCGGCGCGAGATCGACGACAAAGGGGCGATTTCCCCCGGCTGCCCTGATCGGGCCGGCCCCCCTCCTGCGAAGCCAGGGCGCCGGAGCCGGTTGGGGCGCGGCGGCGAGCGCGATCGGCAGGCCCATCTCGATCCCGCGCGCGACGAGATCGGCGGCGGGCCGAAGCCGCGCCTCGCGCGCGACGCCATCCCAGCCATCGGCATCCGCCTCCAGCCACGCCGGCAACAGATCCCGATCCTCCTCCCGCGCGAGATTGAGGGCGAAATGCCCGTCGGCGGCCGCGATCAGCCGGCAGGAACGGTTGGCGGACATCGCGCCGCCCCGCTGCAACCCCATCAGCCGCGCCCGCTCGCCGAGCAGCAGCGCGCCATGGGGGGGGAGCGGCGCATCGGGCGGCGCCAGCGCGGCGAGCGCCAGCAGGGCGGCATCGGCCGAAAGGGTGAACGCCGCCGGGCACATCAACGCAGGGCCGTCTTCGCGCCCCGTCACCGCCATCAGCCCGGCACGGCGCCAGGCAAGCGCGGGATGGTCCCCGCCCCCGTCCGGCACCGGCAGGGGACAATCGCAATCGACGAGCAGCCGGCGGGCGAGATCGGCGGGAGAAAGCGGCATCGTCACCAACGGATCATGCCGCCGCCCGTGCGCCGGAGCCAGCCCGGATTTGCGCCTTCTCCGTCGCCCGCCAAGGCGTCAGGACGGGACCACCCCGTCCACCCAGTTGAGGATGCGGCGATACAGGCGGTCCGTCTCCGGCGCCACGAACACGTGATGGCCGGATGTCGGCACCACATGCAGCGTGAAATCGGGGCAGCGGGCATAATCCGCCGGTAGCAGGTGCGGCGGGCCGGTCATGTCCCGTTCGCCCACCGAAAGGAATACCGGCACGCCGATCGCGCCCAGCTCCTCGCGGACATTGCCGGGCATCATCGCGTGCATGCCGATATTGGCGAGCACATTGTTCATCACCTCGCGCAGCGCGCGGCCGGCGGGCGTATCCTTCTCATGCCGGAGGGCCGGCAGATAGGGCTGCGCACCGAAGCGGACCCTGGCGAATTCGACCACCCGGGAACGGCCGCCATCGGGCGTTTCCAGGGCGGCGCGCAGATCGTCATCCAGATATTCGGGCAGCCCCGTGGTGCCGAAGCAGAAGAGCAGCATCGCCGTGAAATCGGGGGACGCCACCTGATGCACCGCGCTAATCATCGCGCCCGCCGAATGGCCGGTGCCGATCACCGGCAGGCCGGGCAGCGGCGGCAGGCCGCCCAGCCCGCCTTCCGCCAGCCGGCCGCGGATATCGGCCAGCGCGCGGATATTCCCCTGCGCCACCGCCTCGGTGGTCAGCGCATAGCCATCCTCCGGCCGGGTGCTGTCCCCCACGCCCACGGGATCGATCGCCACGACGACATGCCCGGCCGCGACCAGGGCGGCGGCGAGGCTGAACGCCTCGTCATCTGGATTTTGCGGATCGTGGAGATTATAATAGCCGCGCGCGACCCCGCCGCCCGGCACGCACCAGAAGAGCAGCGGCCGATCCGCCAGCCAGGAGGGGACATGGAGGTCGAGCGCCAGCTCGATCGCCCCCGCGCCCGGCGCGATCTCCCCCACGTTCACCCTGAGCACATGCACGGCGTGGCGCGACGCGGCGCGGGAGGCGGCCACCGCCGTCATAGCCCCAGGATCGCGCCCGCGACGCCGGAGGCGCAGAACACCGTCTCCACATTCTTCACCTGGTTGGCGGCCGTGCCGCGCAGCTGGCGGACGCCTTCGGTGATGTTGTTCATGCCGTGGATATAGGCCTCGCCCATCAGCCCGCCATTGGGGCTGAGCGGCGTGCGGCCGTCGAGGTTCATATGGCCGTCGCGGATATAATCCTTGGCCTCGCCCCGCCCGCAAAAGCCGAAGCCCTCGGTCTGGCGCAGGATCTGCGGCGTGAAGTTGTCGTAGATCATCGCGACGTTGGTTTCGCGCGGCGCGATGCCGGCGGCCCTGGTCAGCCGCTCCGTCACCCGCTGCGACACGGCAAGCTCGGTCAGGTCGCCCTCATAATAATCCGATATGATCTCGTGATTCTTGAGGAAGGCATATTCCGCGCCCAGGATGCGCGCCGGCTTGTTCTTGGTATCCCGCGCGCGATCGGCCCGCGCGATCACCAGCGCCACGCCGCCATCCGATTCCTGGCAGCAATCGAGCAGGTGGAGCCAGGGCGCCACGATCCACTTGGAATTCTGGTGATCCTCCAGCGTGATCGGCTTGCCGTGGAACCAGGCGATCGGGTTGGTCGCGGCATTGCTGCGCAACAGCACCGCGATGCGGCCGAGATCCTCGGACGTGACGCCGTAGCGGTTCATATAGGGCGCGCACGACAGCGCTTCCCACACCGCCGGCGTCTGCGCGCCATAAGGGAAGCACCATTCGATGAAGGTGCTGCTGCGGCCGCTGGGCTGGATGTTGAGGTTGGGCTGGCCGAACCGATAGGCCGAACGCTCGTTCATCGCGCGCCACACGACCATCACGTCGCAGAAACCCGATTCCACCGCCTTCTTGGCATGGACCAGCGTGGTGACGGAGGATGCCCCGCCCTGCGGCGTGCGGAGCGTATATTTGATCTCCTCCACGCCGAGGTTGCGCATCAGATCGACCTCGTCCGAATTGTCGAGATCGAAGGTCAGGCAGCCGTCCACATCCTTGGGCGAAAGGCCGGCATCGTCGAGCGCGGCAAGCACCGCCTCCGCCATCAGCTGCTGTTCCGAACGGCCCGAATTACGGGAAAATTCCGTCTGGCCGATGCCGACGATCGCGGCCTGGGCATTGCGATCGACCATCATCAGGCCTCCTTCGCGGGATGGAAGACGGGGATGCGATTGCCGCCGCTGGTGGTGGCGAAGCCGACCTCCACCTTCATGCCGATCCGCATCTGGTCCGCCGGCACGCCTTCGACATTGGTGACGAAGCGGAGCCCCTCCTCCACCTCCACCAGCGCCACGATAGGCGGCTCGTTGAAGCCGAACGCCGCCGGGTGGACGGGCATCACCCAACTCACCACCGTGCCGCGGCCGGAAAGCTCCTGCTCCTGCCGGTCCTTGCTGAGGCAATCGGGGCAGATCGCGCGCGGCGGGTGCCACAGCCGGCCGCAGCCGCCGCATTTCTGCGCGACGAAGCGCCCTTCGTTGGCGGCCCGCCAGAAAGGCGCGCCGTCCACCGTCATGATCGGATCAGGACGGTGGGGATTGGGATTGGTATCGCCGCTCATCGCCAGGGGCTCCGCATTCATTGCCAAGGGCTCCGCATCTGCTGCTGGGTGGCGCGGGGCGGATCGCAGGCGATCGCGCCCTCGGCCGCCAGCGCATCGATCCCGGCATCGTCATAGCCGAGCGTTTCGAGGATCTTGGCCGTATCGCGGCCGACGATAAGCGGCGGCCCCTGGATCACGCCCGGCGTGCCCGAAAGCTCGTAGGTCAGGCCGATCTGCTCCAGCTTGCCGACGGCCGGATCGTGATAGTCGGTCGTCCATTTGCGCTGGCGCAGCACCGGATCGTCGAACAGGCGCAACGATGCCGTGTCGTCCGAAAGCTCGGCGGGCACGCCGGCGGCCGCCAGCGCGGCCAGCGCATCGGCCACCGGCCTGCCCGCGAAGAAGGCAACCGGATCGCTGCCGGCGAGACCATCGAACGCCTGCTTTTCCGCATCCGTGATCGCCGCCACCTGCACCCAGCCGTCCGCCGCCTGATAGAGGCGGTAATGCGCCGAATAGCCGGTCTGGTCCTTGTCGAGCCGCAGGCGGGGAACCGCCGCGCCGTCGGGCTTCGCCACCGCATAGCTGGTGTTGAGCAGGCAGGCGTTGACGATCGAGGTGTCGACGAACTGGCCCCGGCCGGTCTTCTCCCGCTCCATCAGCGCATTGAGGATGCCGATCGCGGAGAGGAAGCCGTTGCCGGTATCGCCCAGCGAGGTGAGGCTCCAGATCGGGCGGCCGCCGGCGGCGACGGCCCCGTCCTCATGCTGGATGCCGGACAGGCAGGCGCCGGTCTGGTCGTTGCCGGGAAGGCCCATGCGCGGCCCCTTCTCGAACCCGCGCGTGTGGCAATAGATGAGGCGCGGAAATTCCTTCGACAGCGTCTCATAATCGAGGCCCAGCCGCTGGGCGGCGTCGTAGCGCATATTGTGCTGCACCACGTCCGCGCTGGCGATCAGATCCTTGAGGATCGCCATCGCCTTCGGATGCTTCAGCATCAGCGCGATCGAGCTTTTGCCGCGATTGGCCATGTAGGCGATGTGGTTGCGATGCCAGTAGGTATCCCACAAGGCATTGATCTTGATGACCTCCGCGCCGAGATCGGCAAGGAGCTGGCAGCCGAACGGCCCGGCGATGGCTAGGCCGAGATCGAGCACGCGTATGCCCTTGAGCGGCGGATCGCCCGGCGTGGTATCGACCGGCTGGCGAACCGGATCGGGCAGCGCGGCCGCCTCGTCCTTGACCGCCCTGGTGTCCGCGCCGCGGGCATGGGCCGGCCCCTTCACCTCGCCCTGGCTGTTCGACAGGCGATAGGTGATGCCGACCTGGTTGATCGGCCCGAGATCGGGATCGTTCACGGTGGTGACGCAGCGATCGTCGATCAGCAGCGGATCGGTGAGCGATTCCTCGAGCGGGCGGCATTCCTGCATCGTCATTTCGGCGATGCGGGCGGCCTCTACCCATTCGGCCGCGCTGAACTTGGCGATCGCATCCTGCAGCAGCGGCTGATAATGCGCCATCACCAGCAATTCCTCCGGCCCGATGCCGAAGCGGTCGGGATCGTTCTGCACGGTGAGATCGGGCGTGGCGTTCAGCGTTTCGCCGGCCGATGCGCTCAGGATGAAGCGCGGGTTGGGCACCCAATTATGCACCCAGCGCCCGTCCTTGCACCGGAAATGCCCCTTGGGCGACTTGGAGCTGAGGATCCAGGTGTTGAAGCCGGGGGCGTCCGGCTCCTCCATGCGCTGCCACACGCCCGAGGCGCAGGCCATAGCACCCTGCTGCAGCGAGGTGCTGACCTTCTGGCCGCGCCCGGTGCGGGTACGCGCGAACAGGGCGGCGGCGATGCCGGTGGAGGCGGAGAAGAAGGCGCCCAGCGACGGCCAGGGCGATGCCACGAACAGCGGGCCTTCGCGATTGGCGCCCTGCAGCCATTCGGGATCGATCTCGGCCGCGTCGATGAAGGGGTTTTCCCGGCCCGTCATGTGCCAGACGGCGCCTTCGGGATGGCCGCGCTGTTCATATTGCAGGCCGACGCGGGCGGCGACCAGCGCGTCATAGCCCTTGCGGTCCTGATCGGGCGTGCCTTCGCCATAAGCGGTGATCGAGCAGTAGATCAGCCGGGGATTGATGGCGGCGAGCGCCTCGTGATCGATGCCCAGCCGCTTCGTGACGCCGGGCGCGAAGCTTTCGATCAGCACGTCGGCATTGGCCGCCAGCTTCAGGAACAGCGCGTGATCGTCCACGTCCTTCAGGTCGAAGACGGCGCTGCGCTTGCCGCGATTCCATACCTTGTAGCCGAGGAGCTGGCCGAAGGGATCGCCCTGGGGGCGTTCGATCCGGGTGACCTCGGCGCCATGGTCGGCGAGCAGCATGGCCGTCATCGGCCCCGCCACGCCCCAGGAAAGATCGAGCACTTTCAGTCCGTCGAGAACGCCGGCCATAACCTCTCCTCCTGATGCCCCCGCGTTTTCGCGGTAGGCGGATCCTGCCACCGCGCATGTCCCGCGGCGAGCGCTGACGGAATCCTCTTGCCGCCAACGTGAATCACATTCACCTTGAATGGATCAAGCTGTCAACAGTCAATGCCGAATGCCGCGCAAATGGCCATCATCACTCCGCACAAGGCGCCAATTCCGCATTTGAGATGACCATATGCGCAATCATATCGCGCTTTCGACAACGACTAACGCTTGAAATGCCCGATAACGGCCGATAGAGCCGATGGCATGAACGTCGCCCGCAGCGCGGCGACGAGAGAGGAGTGATGGGGGCATGTCGGTACATTCGCTCGCCTATCTGGTCATAGGCGCCCGCGATCTCGCTGCCTGGACGAGTTACGCCGAATCGGTCGTCGGGCTGATGCGGGGGGATTCGGGCCAGGAGAACGTGCTCCACTACCGCATGGATCACCGCAGCTTCCGCTTCCGCATCGAAGCGGGCGAGGCGGACAAGCTGATCGCCACCGGGCTGGAATGCGCATCGCGCGCGGATTGGGACAAGTCCCTGTCTTCGCTCAAGAATGCGGGCGTCGCCGTCGAGGTGGCGAGCGCAGCCGAAGCCAAGGCGCGCGGCTTCCACGACCTGTTCCGCTGCGTCGATCCGGCGGGCAATCCATTGGAGATCGGCTGGGGACACATCGTTTCCGGCACGCCCTTCATCTCGCCCCAGGCGGTCGACGGATTCATCACGCTGGACGGCGACAACGACATGGGCTTCGGCCATGCCGTTCTGCCGGCGCCGAACATCGACGAGACCCGCGCTTTCTATGTCGACCTGCTCGGCTTCGCCAATTCGGACGAGATGCGCGTCTATCTGCAGGGCGGCCCGGACGATCCCGGCATCGGCATGCATTTCCTCCATGCCGGCAGCCCGCGCCACCATGTGATCGGCCTGGCCCAGTTCCCCAATCCTTCGGGGCTGGTGCACACGATGGTCGAGGTGGCGACGCTGGACGAGGTGGGCATCGCGCTCGATCGCGCGCTCGCCGCCGGCACGCACATCTCCTCGACGCTGGGCAAGCACACCAACGACAAGATGGTGAGCTTCTACATGCGCACGCCGGGCGGGTTCGACATCGAATATGGCTGCGGCGGCATCCGCCCCGACTGGAGCAATTTCACCCCCACCTTCACCATCAAGGAGGATCTGTGGGGTCATGTATGGGATTTCGGCCAGTGAGTGATCTGAGTTTCGACAAGCGTATGACGGTCGACGACATCGTCGGCCGGATCAAGGACGGCATGACGATCGGCATGGGCGGCTGGGCCACCCGCCGCAAGCCCATGGCGCTGGCCCGCGCGATCGCGCGGTCGGACCTGAAGGACCTGACGCTGGTGGCGCCCTATGGCGGCCCCGAGATCGGCATCCTGGCCGCTTCGGGCAAGCTCAAGAAGCTGGTGTTCGCCTTCGCATCGATGGACCAGATCCCGATCGAGCCGCATTTCAAGAATGCCCGCCAGGCCGGCCTGCCGGTGCTGGAGCTGGACGAGGGCATGGCGCACTGGATGCTGCGCTGCGCGGCGATGAAGCTGCCCTTCCTGCCCACCCGCGTCGGCATCGGCACCTCGATCATCGAGCAGCCGGGCTTCGCCACGGTGAAGAGCCCGTTCGAGGATGGCGAGGAGCTGGTGGCGGTGCCGCCGCTGAAGCTCGATATCGCGCTGATCCACGTCCATCGTTCGGACGAGAAGGGCAATGTGCTGGTGCTTTCGCCGGACCCCTTCTTCGACGAGCTGCTCGCCCGCGCCGCCGACGAGGTCTACGCGACGGCGGAGAAGATCGTCTCCACAGCCGAGCTCGACATGCGCGCCAACGCGCGGTTCAACCTGTTCGAACGTTCGGTGCTGACCGGCGTGGCGGAGGCCCCGTTCGGCGCCCATCCGACGAGCGCCCAGCCCGACTATGAGATCGATATGAAGCATCTGAAGACCTACGTCGCCTCGGCGGAGACGCCGGAGGCATGGGAGGCCTATCGCCAGCAGTTCGTTGCGGTCGATGCCGATGCCTATCTGGCGGCGGTCGGCGGCGCGGATGCCGTGCTCGCTTCGCCCCGTCCGGTTTATTGAGGGAGGCGGGACCATGACCTACACGCTCGCGGAACTCATCATCCACACCGCCTCCAAGGCCTGGGCCAATGACGGCGAGATCCTCGCTTCCGGCATCACGCCCCTGCCGCGCCTGGGCGCCAGCCTGGCCAAGACCACGCTCAACCCGCGCCTGATCGTCTCGGACGGCGAAAACTGGTTCGCCGACGCGCCGATCCCGCCCGGCCCGCGCAACGGCAAGGATTATGTGATCGAAGGCTGGGCGCCTTACGACCGCACCTTCAACAACCTCTGGAGCGGCAAGCGCCACGCGATGGTCGCCCCGGTGCAGATGGACCGGTTCGGCCAGGCCAATATCAGCGTGATCGGCGATCATGCGAAGCCCAAGGCGGCGCTGCTCGGCGCGCGCGGCTTCCCCGGCAACTCGATCAGCCACGCCAACAGCTTCTTCTTCCCCGTGCACAACAAGCGGGCGCTGATGGGCGGCGAGGTCGACTATGTCTGCATGGCCGGCTACAATCCGGCCCGCCAGATGAACGGCCGCTATCCGCCCGGCCTCGACCTGCGCGTCATCATCACCAATCTGTGCGTGATGGACTTCGGCGGGCCGGACCACGCGATCCGCATCGTTTCGCTGCACCCCGGCGTCACCTTCGATGAGGTGCAGGACAATACCGGCTTCGACATCGTCCGCCCCGAAGGCGCGATCCCGGAGACGGAAGGCCCGTCGGCGGCGGTGCTCGCGGAAATCGCGCGGCTCGATCCGAACGACGTGCGGTCCAAGATGCTGAAGGACAATCCCCCCGGAAGGCGCGACTGATGACGGAAGCGACGGTTCCCGTTCTCGACGGCTGGTTCACGCTGGATGGTGCGGCCCCGCACCTGATCGGCACGCGCTGCGCCGCCTGCGGCACCTATTATTTCCCCAAGCTGGAAACCTTCTGCCGCAACCCGGACTGCGAAAGCTCGCAGTTCGAGACGGTGGAACTGTCGCGCCGGGGCAGGCTCTGGTCCTTCACCAATGCCTGCTACAAGCCGCCGGAGCCCTATATCGCGGCCGATCCGTTCGTGCCCTATGCCATCGCCGCGGTGGAGCTGGATCGCGAGAAGATGGTCGTGCTGGGTCAGGTGGTCGACGGCGTCGGCGTCGAGGACCTGAAGGCCGGCATCGAGATGGAGCTGGTGTTGGGCACCATAGCCGATGCGAACCTGCCCGAGGGCAAGCTCACCTGGAAATGGAAGCCCGTCGAAGGAGCCGGCCAATGAGCGGCGAGATCGCGATCATCGGCGTCGGCATGCACCCCTGGGGCAAATGGGGCCGCAACTTCGCCGAATATGGCGTGGCGGCGGCGCAGGCCGCCATCAAGGATGCCGGCATCCACTGGCGCGACGTGCGCTTCATTTCCGGCGGCGGCACCGTGCGCAACGGCTATCCGGGCTATGTCGCCGGCGCCACCATCGCGCAGGCGCTCGGCTGGCAGGGGGCGGAGGTGAACACCTCCTACGCCGCCTGCGCCTCCGGCTCGCAGGCGCTGGCCGCCGCGCGCACCAAGATATTGTCAGGCGATTGCGAAGTGGCGCTGGTCGTCGGCGCGGACACCACGCCCAAGGGCTTCCTCGCCCCGGCCAAGGGCGAGCGCCCCGACGATCCCGATTGGGTGCGTTTCCGGGTGGGCATCACCAACCCTACCTATTTCGCGCTCTATGCCCGCCGCCGCATGGAAATCTACGGCGACACGCAGGACGATTTCGCGGCCGTGAAGGTGAAGAATGCCGAGCATGGCTTCACCAATCCCAATGCGCGCTATCGCAAGAAGTTCACGGCGGAGGATGTCGCGGCATCCGCGATGGTGGCCGATCCGCTGCGGCTGATGGACGTGTGCGCCACCTCCGACGGCGGCGCCGCGCTGATCGTGTGCAGCCTCGATTATGCCCGCAGGATCGGCAAGGCCGATGCCGTGCGCATCGCCGCCATCTCGACCGTGACGCCGAGCTTCCCCTCTGCGCTGGTCGAGATGCCCGATCTCGCCACCGACAGCGCGGTGGCGGGTGCGCCTTTGAGCTTCCGTTCGGCGCTGCCGGCCAAGGCCTATGAGCAGGCCGGCATCGGCCCGGAGGACGTGTCCGTCGCCGAGGTCTACGACCTTTCGACCGCGCTGGAGCTGGACTGGATCGAGGATTGCGGCCTGTGCGCCCGTGGCGAGGCGGCCGCCCTCACCCGTTCGGGCGCGACGCGGATCGGCGGGCGCATTCCGGTGAACCCCTCGGGCGGCCTCGCCTGCTTCGGGGAAGCCGTGCCGGCGCAGGCGATCGCGCAGGTGTGCGAACTGACGTGGCAGCTGCGCGGCCAGGCCGGGGACCGGCAGGTGGAAGGCGCCAAGGTGGGAATCACCGCGAACCAGGGCCTGTTCGGCCACGGTTCCTCGGTGATCGTGAAGCGCTGATGGCTTACGATCCCCTCGCCACGGTCCTGGCCGAGCGGCTCGGCTGCCGCGTGCCCGTGATCCAGACGGCGATGGGCTGGGTGGCCGAGCCGCCGCTCGTGATCGCCTCCACCAACGCCGGCGCGTTCGGCTTCCTCGGCGTCGCGGTGATGACGCCCAGGGAAGCGGCCGAGAAGATCAAGCTGGTCCGCGAGGCGACGACCGCGCCCTTCGGCGTCAATTTCCACATGTTCCAGCCGGGCGCGGCGGAGATCGTCGATCTCGTCATCGCCAACAAGGATCGGGTGCGCGCCGTCAGCTTCGGGCGCGGGCCGGACCGGAAGATGATCCAGCGCTTCAAGGATGCCGGCATCCTCTGCGTGCCCACCGTGGGGGCGGTGAAGCATGCGCAGAAGATGGTCGAACTCGGCGTCGACATGGTGACGGTGCAGGGCGGCGAAGGCGGCGGCCATACCGGCTCCGTCCCCACCACCATCCTGCTGCCGCAGGTGCTGGACACGGTGAAGGTGCCGGTGATCGCCGCCGGCGGCTTCGCGGACGGGCGCGGGCTGGCGGCGGCGCTGGCCTTCGGCGCGGTCGGCATCGCCATGGGCACGCGCTTCCTGATGACGCAGGAAAGCCCGCTGCCGCAGAAGGCCAAGGACGTCTATCTGAAGGCCGGCACGGACGACATCATCGTATCGAAGAAGATCGATGGCCTGCCCCAGCGCATGGTCCGCACGCCCCTGTTCGACAAGATCGAGCGTTCGGGCACGATCGGCATGTGGCTGCGCGCGATGGAAGGCGGGCTCGAAATGAAGAAGCGCACCGGCGCGAGCTGGGGCGAGATGATCGCGGCGGCCAAGGGCATGACCAGCCATGGCGGCTTGAGCTTCATGCAGGCGATGCTCGCCGCCGCCGCGCCCACGCTGATCCAGAAGGCGGTGGTGGAAGGCGATATCGAGAACGGCCTGCTCGCCACCGGCGTGGTCGGCGGCCGCATCGACAAGCTGCCGACCTGCGCCGAGCTGATCGCATCGATCGAAAGCGAGGCCCGCGCCCGCATCGCCGCGCTGACCGGCGCCGCCCCCGCATCGACCGCGGCGGCCTGAGGAGAGAATAGCCAATGCCCATCCGTATCCATGTCGAGGACAATATCGGCGAGGTGATCGTCGATCACCCGCCGGTGAATGCGCTCGACAGCGCGACCGTGAACGAGCTGGCGGACATCATCGCCGAGGTGGGCCAGCGCGAGGACGTGCGCTGCATCCTGATCCGCGCCGTGGGCAAGGGCTTCAACGGCGGCGCCGACATCAAGGAGATGCAGGCGAACCCGGAGCGGATCGTGAACCTCAACCGGGGCAATTACCGCACGTTCAAGGCGATCCACACCTGCCCGGTGCCCGTGGTGAGCGCGGTGCAGGGTTTCGTGATCGGCACCGGCATCGGCATCTGCGGCGCGTCCGACGTGGTGATCGCCGCCGAGAACGCCTATTTCTCCCTGCCCGAGGTCGATCGCGGCGCGATGGGCGGCGCCAGCCACCTCCAGCGCATGTTCCCGATCCAGAAGGTGCGCGCCGCCTTCTTCACCGGCGGGCGCATCCCGGCCGCCGAAGCCTATCGGCTGGGCGCGGTCGAGATGGTCGTGCCGGTCGAGGAGCTGCATGCCAAGGCCCGCGAATTCTGCGCGATCATCGCCTCCAAGAGCCGCAAGGCGCTGACCACCGCCAAGGAGGCGCTGAACGGCATCGAGCCGCGTGACGTCGACCAGGGCTATCGCTGGGAACAGGGCTTCACGCTGGAAATGTACATGCACGAGGACAGCCAGAAATCGCGCGACGCCTTCGTCCATGAGAAGGGCCAGGCGGCGAAGTTCTGATGCCCGCTGACTTTCTTTCCCCGTTCGTCCCGAGCGAAGTCGAGGGACGTGCCGCAGGCGGATCGCAAACGTGTCTCGACTTCGCTCGACACGAACGGATTTGAATTGATGGATCTCAATTACACCCCCGAACAGCAAGCCTTCCGCGCCGAGGTCCGCGCGTGGATGGAAGCCCATGTTCCCAAGACCCCGCTCAAGACGCTGGAAGGCCGCGAAGGCTATGACCAGCATGTCGAGTGGGAGCGCACGCTGGCGTCCGGCAACTGGGGCATGGTGACGTGGCCCGAAGCCTATGGCGGCCGCAACCTCGACCTGATCCGCTGGCTGATCTTCGAGGAGGAATATTATCGCGCCAAGGCCCCGCTGCGCGCCAACCAGAACGGCATCTTCCTGCTCGGCCCGACGATCATGGAATATGGCACGGACGAGCAGAAGGCCCGCTTCCTCACCCCCATGGCCAAGGGCGAGATCATGTGGGCGCAGGCCTGGTCCGAGCCGAACGCCGGATCGGACATGGCGGCGATCCGCAGCCGCGCCGTGCGCGACGGCGACCATTATGTCATCAGCGGCCAGAAGACCTGGTCCAGCCGCGCGGCCTTCGCCGACTGGTGCTTCGGCCTGTTCCGCACCGATCAGGACAGCAAGCGCCACAAGGGGCTGAGCTTCATCCTGCTGCCGCTCGACTCGCCCGGCGTCACCGTGCGGCCGATCCGCCAGCTTCATGGCGAGACGGGCTTTGCCGAAATCTTCTTCGACGAAGTGCGCGTGCCGGTGGAAAACCGCATCGCCGGCGAGGGCGAGGGCTGGAACGTCGCGATGGCGACGGCGGGCTTCGAACGCGGGCTGATGCTGCGCTCCCCCGCCCGCTTCCAGGCGACGGCGAAGCGGCTCGTGGAGCTTTATCGGCAGCACGAGGCCCATGCCGCCCCCGCCGCGCGCGAGGCGGTGGCGCAGGCCTGGACCGATGCGGAAGCCTATGCGCTCAACACCTATATGGTCGCCTCCACCATCCAGGCGGGCGGTCATATCGGCGCGGAGGCCAGCCTCAACAAGATCTTCTGGTCGGAACTCGACCGGTCGATGCACCGCACGGCGATGAGCCTGCTCGGCGCGGCGGCGGAGCTGCGCACCTTCGCGGACGGCGCGATGAACGAGTGGCTGGAAGGCTATATCTTCTCGCTCTCCGGCCCGATCTATGCGGGATCGAACGAGATCCAGCGCAACATCATCGCCGAGCGGCTGCTCGGCCTGCCGAGGTAAGCGCCATGGATTTTCGCTTCACCGAAGACCAGATCACGCTGCGCGACAGCGTGCGCGAATATCTGGAAGGCACGCACACGCCGGAACTGCTGCGCAAGCTGGACGAACATGGCAACCGCGACGACGGCGTGTGGAACGGCCTCGTCGAAATGGGCCTCGCCGGCCTGCTCGTGCCCGAGGACCAGGGCGGGCTGGGCATGGGTCTGATCGAGGCGACCCTGATCGCGGTCGAGCTGGGCCGCGCCAATGTCAGCGAGCCGATCGTCGATACCGCCTTCGTCGCGGCGCCATGGCTCGCGGCCAAAGGGCAGACCGATCGGCTGGGGGATATCGCCGGCGGCGCGCTCAAGGTGGCGCTCGCCCATGACGTGAACCCATGGGTCGCCGATCTCGATCAGGCGGGCGCGGTGATCTCGCACGGCAAGCTGGCCGATGTCGCCGCCTCGCCCGTCGCCCTGGATTCGGTCGATCCGCTGCGCCGGCTTTCCGCGCGCGGCGATCTGGGCGGCGGCGATCCGCTGCTGCTCGACCTTGCAGCGCTGATGGCGGCCGCCCAGTTGGTCGGCGCGGCCGATCGCATGCTGGCGCTGGCGGTCGATTATGCCAAGCAGCGCGAGCAGTTCGGCCAGCCGATCGGATCGTTCCAGGCGGTGAAGCACCACGCCGCATCGGTGGCGGTGAAGGTGGAGTTCGCCAAGCCGGTGCTGTGGCGGGCGGCCTATGCGCTCCAGAACGGCCATGCCCGCGGCTCCGTCCATATCAGCCACGCCAAGCTGGCCGCCACCGACGCCGCGATCTTCGCGGCCGAAACCGCGATCCAGATCCACGGCGCCATGGGTTATACCTATGAGGTCGACCTCCATTTCTGGATGAAGCGCGCCTGGGCGCTGGCCGGCGCCTGGGGCGACCGCGCCTTCCACTTGAAACGTATCGATGACGCCGTGATCGGCGGCGGCATCGACCTTGGCCCCGATCGCACCTTCGCAAGCGAGATGATCCATGCCTGAAGCCTATATTGTCGATGCCATCCGCACGCCGACCGGCAAGAAGAAGGGCAGCCTTGCCGGCTGGCATCCGGCCGATCTGGGAGCCATCCCGATCAAGGCGATCGTCGATCGCACCGGCATCGATCCCAACGCGGTGGACGACGTGGTGTGGGGCTGCGTGGACGCCGTCGGCCCGCAGGCCGGCAATATCGGCCGCAGCGCCTGGCTGGCGGCCGGCTATAGCGAGGCCATTCCCGGCGTCACCATCGATCGCCAGTGCGGTTCCTCCCAGCAGGCGATCCACTTCGCCGCGCAGGGCGTGATGAGCGGCACGCAGGACCTGGTGATCGCCGGCGGCGTGCAGAACATGAACGCCATCCCGATCTCGTCCGCCATGTATGCCGGGCAGGCGCTGGGCTTCGAAACGCCCTTCTCCACCTCGCCGGCGTGGAAGGCGCGCTACGGCGACGAGGAAGTGAACCAGATCTACGCCGCCGAGAAGATCGCCGCCACCTGGGGCATCAGCCGGCAGGACATGGAAGCCTTCGCGGTCGAAAGCAATGCGCGGGCGGAACGCGCCATCGACGAAGGCCGCTTCGACAGCCAGATCGTGCCCGTCGGCGATTTCCGCATGGACGAGACGGTCCGTCGCGGCACCACGCTGGAAGGCCTGGCGGGCCTCAAGACCGTGCGCGAGGGCGGCCTCATCACCGCCGGCGTCTCCAGCCAGATTTCGGACGGCGCATCGGCCGTGCTGGTCGCCAGCGAGCAGGCGGTGAAGGCCCACGGGCTGAAGCCGCGCGCGCGCATCCATCATCTGACGGTGCGTGGCGACAGCCCGATCTTCATGCTGACCGCGCCGATCCCGGCCACGCGCCATGCGCTGGAAAAGACCGGCCTCAAGCTTTCCGACATCGACCTGGTCGAGATCAACGAGGCTTTCGCCAGCGTCGTCCTCGCCTGGGCGAAGGAACTGGACGCCGACCTGTCGAAGGTCAACGTCAATGGCGGCGCCATCGCGCTCGGCCACCCGCTCGGCGCGACGGGCGCCAAGCTGATGACGACGCTGCTCTACGAACTGGAGCGCACCGGCGGCCGTTACGGCCTGCAGACGATGTGCGAAGGCGGCGGCCTCGCCAACGTGACGATCATCGAAAGGCTCTGATGCCGGTCTATGCCTTCGAGGGCCTCGTGCCCGTGGTCGATCCGGCGACCTTTCTGCACCCGACGGCGGTGCTGATCGGCGACGTCGTGATCGGCCCCGGCTGCTATATCGGCCCCGGCGCGTCGCTGCGCGGCGATTTCGGCCGCGTGGTCGTCGAAGGCAATGCCAGCATCCAGGACAATTGCACCCTCCACACTTCGTCCGAAAGCGATTGCGTGGTGGGGTTCGGCTGCACGGTGGGCCATGGATCGGTGCTCCATGGCTGCCGGCTGGGCCGCAACGTGCTGGTCGGCATGAACAGCGTTGTGCTGGACGATGCGGAAATCGGCGAGGACAGCCTGATCGGGGCCTTGAGCCTCGTCAAATCGGACATGCGGGCACCGGCGCGCAGCCTGATCGCGGGAAACCCCGCCAGGGTCGTGAAGGAAATCCCGGAGGACAAGGTTTTCTGGCGGATGGGGGAGGATGGCGAATATGTCCGCCTTGCCCGCCGATCGCTGGCCGGCCTCGTCGAATGCGAACCGCTGGCCGCGATGGAGCCGGGGCGCGGGCGCCCGGCGGGCGGCGCCAGGGCGGTCCGCTTCGCGCGATCCAAATGATATAGATACGGAGGAAAGACGTGGGCATCTGCGAAGGGCGCGTGGCGATCGTGACGGGGGCCGGCAACGGCCTCGGCAAGGCCTATGCGCTGGGCCTGGCGGCCGAAGGCGCCAAGGTGGTGGTGAACGACCTGGGCGTCGGCACGCATGGCGAGGACGGCCTCACCAAGGGCGCCGCCGAACAGGTCGTCGATGAGATCCGCGCCATGGGCGGCGAGGCGGTGGCCGATACCGGCGACGTCGCCGATTGGGATGCCGGCAAGCGTATGGTGGACCTTGCGGTCTCCACCTTCGGCCGGCTGGATGCGGTGGTGAACAATGCCGGCTTCGTGCGCGATCGCATGTTCGTTTCCTGCACGCCCGAGGAATGGGACGCCGTCACCCGCGTCCACCTTCGCGGCCATTTCTGCACCAGCCGCCACGCGGTCGATTACTGGCGCGCGCAGCAGAAGGCGGGCAACCCGATCGACGCGCGGATCATCAACACCACCTCCGGCGCGGGCCTGCAGGGTTCGATCGGCCAGAGCGCCTATTCGGCCGCCAAGGCCGGCATCGCCACGCTGACGCTGGTGCAGGCGGCCGAGCTTGCCCGTTACGGCATCACCGCCAACGCGCTGGCGCCCAACGCCCGCACCCGCATGACGGCCACCGCCTTCGACATGAGCGTGGCGGAAGGCGAGTTCGACGTGTTCGCGCCGGAGAATATGGCGCCGCTGGTCGCCTATCTGGTCAGCGAGCAATCCCGCAAGGTGACGGGCCAGGTGTTCGAGCTGAAGGGCGGCCGCATCTTCCTGTCGCAGGGCTGGACGGACAGCCCCGCCTACGACAAGGGCGCCCGCTTCGAGGCGAGCGAGCTTGCCCCGATCGTCGAGAAGCTGGTGGCGACGCGCGAGCCCGCCAAGCCCGTCTACGGGACCGCCTGATCCATGTCCGCCGGCCTGACCGACGACCAGATCTTCATCCGCGACAGCGCGCGGGATTTCCTGCGCGACCGCGCGGATTTCGATGCGCTGCGCAAGGCCGTGGACGGCGCCGGCTGGGATCGCGCCCTGTGGGACAGCTTCGCCGGGGAACTGGGCTTTGCCGGGATCGGCGTGGCGGAAGCCCATGGCGGCGCGGGGCTGGGCCCGGTGGAGCTGGCGCTGATCGCCGAGGAGCTTGGCCGCACGCTGGCGCCCATCCCCTGGTTCGAAACCGCCGTGCTGGCCGCGACCGCGATCGCGGAAGCCGGCGGCGAGGCGCAGCAGGCGGCCTTGCTCGGCCCCATCGCCCGCGGCGAGACCATCGCCACGCTGGCGATGCGCGATGCGGCCGGCGGGCCGATCCCCGAAGGCATCGGCCCGGTGCTGGAAAAGGACGGCGGCGGCTATCGCCTCAGCGGCCGCGCGCATTTCGTGCCTTTCGGCGCGGATGCCGATCTGCTGATCGTCGCCGCGCGTGAGCCCGGCTCCGCCGGCTGGGACGGCATCAGCCTGATCGCGCTTCCCGCCGCCGGCCTCGAGCGCGAGGCGCTCACCTCGCTCGATCTCACCCGTCCGCTCGCCCATGTCGATCTCGACGTCACGATCGGCGCGGAAGCGATCCTGGGCGCCGTGGGCGCCGCGGGCCCGGCGCTTCGCCGCACCCTCGCCATCGCATCGGGCATCCTTGCCTCCGAACAGGTGGGCGGCATGCAGCGCACGCTCGACGAGACGGTCGAATATTCCAAGCAGCGTGTGCAGTTCGGCCGGGTGATCGGTTCCTTCCAGGCGATGAAGCACCGCATGGCCGACATGAAGCTATGGCTGGAAGCGGCCCGGTCCGCCGCCGCCATGGCCGCCGACGCCATCGCCCGCGACGCAGGCGACATGGAGACGCTCTCGGCCGCCGCCCGCTCCTACTGCTCGGACGCCTATCTCCGCATCGCGGCGGACGGCATCCAGCTTCACGGCGGGATCGGCTTCACCTGGGAACATCACGCCCACCTCTTCTTCAAGCGCGCGCGCGGAACGGCCACGCTGCTGGATTCGCCCGCGCATCATCGCGAGCTTATCGCCCGCGCCATCATCGATACGGAACAAGCCGCATGACCAGCATTCCCGCCTACCCCACCCCGCTCGGCCTGCTGAAGGGCAAGACGGTGGTCGTCACCGCCGCCGCCGGCACCGGCATCGGCTTCGCCACCGCCAAGCGCGCGGCCGAGGAAGGGGCCACCGTCCTCATCAGCGACTTCCACGAGCGCCGCCTCAACGAAGCCGCCGATCGGATCGCCGCGGAAGTGGGCACCCGCCCCTTCACCCAGATCTGCGACGTGACGAAAGAGGAGCAGGTGCAGGCGCTGCGCGATGCGGCGGTGGCTGAGCTCGGCCATGTCGACGTGCTCATCAACAATGCCGGGCTGGGCGGCGAGGTCGACGTGGTCGACATGACCGACGACCAGTGGAACCGCGTGCTGGACGTGACGCTGACCAGCGTGTTCCGCATGAGCCGCGCCTTCCTGCCCCACATGTATGAACGCAAGACCGGCGCGGTGGTGAACAACGCCTCGGTGCTCGGCTGGCGCGCGCAGAAGGGCCAGGCCCATTACGCCGCCGCCAAGGCCGGCGTGATGGCCTTCACCCGCTGCTCCGCCGTGGAAGCCGCCGAACATGGCGTGCGGATCAACGCCGTATCGCCCTCGATCGCGATGCACGCCTTCCTCGCCAAGGTAACGACTGACGAGCTGCTGGCCAAGCTGACCGAGCGGGAAGCCTTCGGCCGCGCCGCCGAGGTGTGGGAAATCTCCAACGTCATGCTGTTCCTCGCCTCCGATCTCGCCAGCTACATGACCGGCGAGGTCGTCAGCGTTTCCAGCCAGAGGGCCTGACGATGACGGCGAAGGTCTATGCCAGGCCCCAGGACCTGATCGGCCAGGAGGGCACGAAGCTCGGCCCCACCGACTGGCTGACGATCGACCAGAAGCGCATCGACGGCTTTGCCGAGGTGACGGGCGATCACCAGTGGATCCATGTCGATGTCGAGCGCGCCAGGACCGGGCCGTTCGGGCGCACCATCGCCCACGGCTACCTCACGCTCAGCCTCGCCAACTTCTTCCTGCCCCAGCTTATCGAGGTGCAGGGTTTCGCCCATGCGGTGAACGTGGGCACCGACAAGACGCGCTTCCTCGCCCCCGTGCCCGAAGGATCGCGCATCCGGGGCGTGGGCGAGATCGTGCATGTCGAGGAGATCAAGGGCGCGATCCAGCTGGTCGTGCGCATCACCATAGAGATCGACGGCGGTGACAAGCCGGCCTGCGTCGTCGACACTATCGGCCGCTATTTCCCGGAGTGAGAGAGATGCCCAGCCACGAACAGAAGGTTGCCGTCGTCCAGGCCTATATCGATGCGTTCGCCAAGGGCGATCCCGCCGCCGTCGCCGCATTGTTCGCGCCGGGCGCGTCCGTCGAGGACCCCGTCGGCACCGGCGCGCATGTCGGCCATGACGCGATCCTGGCCTTCTACACCGAATCGATGAAGACCGGCGCGAAGCTGAAGCTGGAAGGCCCCGTGCGCACCGCCGGCGACTATGCCGCCTTCGCCTTTTCCGTGTCGCTGGCCTTCAAGGATACGGCACGGATCGACGTGATCGATACTTTCCGCTTCAATGAGGACGGCAAGGTCGTGGAGATGCGCGCCTATTTCGGCCCGAACAACATGCAGGGAATGTAATCGATCATGCGTGAAGCCGTCATCGTATCCACCGCCCGCACCGGCGTGGGCAAAGCCTATCGCGGCGCCTTCAACGACACGGAGGCGCCCGTCCTTTCCGGCCATGTGGTGAAGGCGGCCCTTGATCGTTCGGGGCTGGACCCCAAGCGCATCGACGACATCTTCATGGGCGTGGGCACGCAGAGCGGAACGCAGAGCTACAATCTGGGCCGGTTGACGGCGGCCACCGCCGGCCTGGGCCGGAGCGTCGCCGGCTTCGCGCTGGATCGGAAATGCGGATCGGGGCTGACGGCGGTGGCGCTGGCGGCGCGATCGATCATCGCGGGCGATATCGACGCGGCGGTCGCCGCCGGCATGGAATCGATCTCGCTCACCCTCAACAAGCATGCGATGACCTATCGCAACCGCAGCCAGGCGGTGATCGCCGCCGAGCCGCACGCCTATATGGCGATGATCGAGACGGCCGAGATCGTCGCCGACCGCTACGGCATCAGCCGCGAGGCGCAGGACGAATTTTCCGCCCGCAGCCAGCAGCGCGCCGGTGCGGCGACGGCCGCGGGCCGCTTCGCCGACGAGATCGTGCCGATCACCGTCCAGAAGGCGCTGTTCGACAAGGAAGGCAACGAGACCGGCAAGCAGGAGGTCACGCTCGACCGCGACGAGGGCATTCGCGGCGATACCACGGTGGAAGCGCTCGCCAACCTGAAGCCCGTCTTCAAGAATGGCGAGATCATCCAGGAAGGCCGCCACATCACCGCCGGCAATGCCAGCCAGCTTTCGGACGGCGCCTCCGCCCAGATCGTCGTCGATCGCGCGATCGCGGAGAAGGAAGGCCTGCCGATCCTGGGCATCTATCGCGGTTTCCAGGTCGCCGGCTGCGCGCCGGAGGAAATGGGCATCGGCCCGGTCTTCGCCATCCCCAAGCTGCTCGACCGCGCCGGCCTCAAGGTTTCCGACATCGGCCTGTGGGAAATCAACGAGGCCTTCGCCAGCCAGGCGATCTATTGCCAGCAGAAGCTGGGCATCGATCCCGATATCCTGAACGTGAACGGCGGCGGCATCGCCATCGGCCACCCCTTCGGCATGACGGGATCGCGCCTGGTGGGACACGCGCTTATCGAAGGCAAGCGCCGCGGCGTGAAATATGCTATCGTTTCGATGTGCATCGCCGGTGGCATGGGCGCAGCCGGATTGTTCGAGATCGTGTGATGATCACCATCAACGTCACCACCCGCGACGGCGACCGCCAGCAGATCGACGGGCAGGAAGGCTCCGCCCTCATGGAGATGCTGCGCGACGCCGGGCTGGGCGTGGACGGCACCTGCGGGGGCATGTGTTCCTGCGGGTCGTGCCACGTCTATATCGCTTCCGAAACCACGCTGCCCAAGCCCAGCGAGGACGAGGCGGACATGCTGGAGGGCATGGGCTCGATCGTCGAGGTCCGCCCCTCCTCGCGGCTGTCCTGCCAGATCATCCTGAAGCCGGAGCTGGACGGGCTGGAAGTGGAGATCGCGCCGCAATTCTGAGGGCGCACCCAACGACCGTCATTCCCGCGAAGGCCGCCGCAGCCAATCCGCGGAAGCGAGCGGCCCGATGGAGCCGACGACATCCGACATGATGGATTCCCGCCTTCGCGGGAATGACGTGGGTTGGGAACAGGAAGCGGCGCCCGAAAACATGAAGCGGGGCAGCGCCCTACAGCCGCAGCCCTTCCAGCCATTCGGCGATCATGCGGCGGCCGGCGGCGACGGCATTGGGGCCGTGCGCATCGTGGTCGGCGCGCAGCTCGTCGGCGGTGCCGCCGGCGGCCGCGATGGCATCGGGCCATTTCTCCAGCCAGTTTTCGAAGCGCGGGTCCTCGCCCATTTCCGCATGGAACTGGAGGGCGAGGATATTGGCGCCCCGGCGGAACGCCTGATGGGCGTAATGATCGGTGGAGGCCAGCAATTCGGTGCCGCCCGGCAGATCGAAGGTGTCGCCGTGCCAGTGCAGCATCGGCAGCCCTTCCAGATGGCGCAGCGGCGAATCCGCGCCCTTTCCGTTGAGGGAAACGGGCGCGAAGCCCACCTCCTGCCGCCCGCCCGGATAGACGCGGGCGCCCAGCGCCGCCGCCATCATCTGCGCGCCCAGGCACACGCCCAGCGTGGGGCGGTCCGCCGCCAGCCGCTCGCCCAGGCGGCGGATCTGGCAGGCGATCCACGGGTGCCGATCCGTCTCGTAGACGCCCATCGGCCCGCCCATCATCACGACGAGGTCGGGCGCCACCATGTCCGTTTCCGGGAAGGCCGGATCGGTCACGTCGATGCGATCGACGATGAAGCCGGCCGCCTCGATCGGCGCGCGAAAACCGGCGACACCTTCCACCGGCACATGCCGGATCACCAGCGCCCGCTTCATCGCCCGATCAGTCGCCCGTCAGGATACGATCGACGAGCTGCTTCACCGTCGGCACGAAGCCATTGGAATAGAAGGGGTCCTTCTTGAACTGATAGGCCGCGTGGCCCGCGAACATCAGGTTGTTCTCCACATCGCCGCCATGGACGATATCCTGCAGCGTCTTCTGGATGCAGAAGCTGCGCGGATCGGCGAGGCGGCCGGTGGAATTGCCCTCCGTATCCGCCCAGGACGAGAAGCCGCACTGGCTGAGGCAGCCCATGCAATCGGCCTGATCCTTGCGGATTTCCTTGGTTTCCTCGGGCGTCACGAAGACGAGCGTGTTATCCGGCGTCTTGAGCGCGGTGGTGTAGCCGAGGCCGAACCATTCGCGCGCGCGCATCAGATCGCCGCGCGTCACCCAGAAATTCTTGCCCTTCACGCCCACGTCGAGCTGGAACTGGTGGTCGCCGGCCGCTTCGCCCGAAAAGGCGATCTGCCGTTCGGACCGGCCTTCCAGGTTGCGGAGGAAGGGATTGCGCACGGCCGAGGAATAGAATCCGGTGGGCGAGAAGCGGTGGAGCAGCACGTCGCCCTCCTCCAGCGTCGTCAGCCGGTCCTTCCACGCCTGCGGGATCGGACTTTCCTGCGTCAGCAGCGGCCGCGTGCCGAACTGAAAGGCGATCTGCCCCAGCTCCGGATTGTCGATCCACTCGTTCCAGTCGCGCAGATACCAGACGCCGCCGGCCATCACGATCGGCACGCTATCGGGGATGCCGCCCTCGCGCATGGTGGCGCGCAATTCCTTGACGCGCGGATAGGGGTCCTGCGGCTTCAGCGGGTCTTCGGCGTTGGACAGGCCGTTATGCCCGCCCGCCAGCCAGGGATCCTCATAGACCACCGCCGCCAGCCATTCGGACGCCTTGGAATAGGCCCGCTTCCACAAAGCGCGGAAGGCGCGGGCCGAGCTGATGATCGGCAGGTAATGGACGCCGTAAGAGGCCGCGATCTCGGAGAGCTTGTAGGGCATGCCCGCGCCGCAAGTGACGCCGGTGACGAGGCCCTTGGTGCGTTCCAGCACGCCGTGGAGCACGCGCTGCGCGCCACCCATCTCCCACAGCACGTTGATGTTGATCGCGCCCTTGCCGCCGGCGATGTCGAACGCCCGCTTCACCTGCTCCACCGCGCCATCGATGGCGTAGGCGATCAGCTCCTCATGCCGTTCGCGCCGGGTAAGCGCATGATAGACCTGGGGAATGATCTTGCCTTCGGGATCGTAGCTGTCGGCGTTGACCGCCGATACCGTGCCGATGCCGCCGGCGGCCGCCCAGGCCCCGGAGCTCATATGGTTGGTAGCGGCGACACCCTTGCCGCCCTCGATCAACGGCCACACCTCGCGCCCCCCGTAGAGGATCGGCCGCACACCCTTGAACAATCATGCCTCCATATGAAATCGGCCCCCTATAGGCGAGCCCGTCGGGAAATGCGCGCGAAAATCGCGCACCCGCCCGATGCCGGCGGCAGATGGCGGATCGATGCGGAATTATAAGGAAGCAGCGCTGCCCTGTTCGCCGACCAGCAGCACGATCTTGCCGACATGATCGCCCGATTCCATGCGGGCATGGGCAAGGGCGGCCTCCTCCAGCGTATAGGTGCGGTCGATCACCGGCCTGAGCCGGCCTTCGCGCACGAACGGCCATACGGTTGCCGCCAGCTCGTCCGCGACGAGGCTCTTGAACGCGGCGGAGCGGGGACGCAGCGTCGATCCCGTAAGGGTCAGGCGGCGGCGCATGATATCCCAGATCGGCACCTCCGCCTTGGCGCCGCGCTGCACCGCGATCGAGACGTGGCGGCCGTCGTCGGCCAGGCAGGCGAGGTTGCGGGGCACATAATCCCCACCCACCATGTCCAGCACCACCTGGCAGCCGCGCCCGCCGGTGATCTGCTTCACCTCCTCGACGAAATCGGCCGTGCGATAGTTGATCGCGTGATCGGCGCCGATGGCGATCGCGCGGGCGCATTTCTCGTCCGATCCGCAGGTGACGATCATGGTGAGGCCGAACAGCTTGCCGAGCTGGATCGCCATCGTGCCGATCCCGCTGGTGCCGCCGTGGACGAGGGCGACATCCCCCTCCACCGCATAAGCGCGCTCGAACAAATTGGTCCACACGGTGAACAGCGTCTCGGGAATGGCGGCCGCCTCCATCAGCGGCAGGCCGGGCGGCACCGCGAGGCACTGGCCGACGGCCGCGACCGCATATTCGGCATAGCCCCCGCCCGCCAGCAGCGCGCAGACCGGCTGGGCGAGCCATTCGCTTTCCACCCCCGGCCCCAGCGCGACGATGCGGCCGGCCACCTCCAGGCCGGGGATCGTGGGGGCGCCGGGCGGGGGCGGATAGCCCCCTTTCCGTTGCACCACGTCCGGCCGGTTCACGCCCGCCGCCGCGACCTGGATCAGCACCTCCCCCGCGCCGGGCCGGGGCACCGGCCGCTCCACCACGCGCAGCACCTCCGGCCCGCCGGTCTCGTCCGGATCGATCGCCCGCATGGTTTCCGGAAGCGCGGCCATATTTCCCCCGTTCGGCGCTTTTGTCAGGTCGCGTTTATTGACATGGAGCGCGCATCGGTCAACGCTCCCCGAATGGACGTTGACGACAATCTTCCCCGACGCACCGACGATCCGCTGACGCTGCTTCGCCTGCAGGATCTCGACCCGTTTTCGGTGGACGAGCTGAACGCGAGAATCGCCGCGCTGGAGGCGGAGATCGCCCGGGTGCGCGGCAAGATCGATGCCGCCGTTAACCACCGCGCAAGCGCCGAGTCCCTATTCCGGCGATGAGGACGGGCCAGCCTGAGCGCGGAAGACGCGATCGGGCTCGGGCGGGCTTCAACGGCGATGGGCGCTCTTTCCACGCGGGAAGCACCGGATCGGCCGGGTGCCTTGATGAACGCCCCCAGGCTCACGACATATGTGTCAGCGGGTCGCGCCTCCCACGCGGCCTGAAGGAGTAGATTGCAATGCCATCTTTCGCCCGCGAGCTGGAACAGACCCTGCACAACGCGCTTTCCGCCGCGTCCAGCCGCCGTCACGAATATGCCACGCTCGAACATCTCCTGCTCGCGCTGATCGACGACGAGCATGCCGCCAAGGTCATGGCCGCCTGCGGGGTGGAGCTGGGCGATCTCAAGGAGGCCGTGCGCCTCTATCTCGATACCGAGCTCGATGCGCTGAAGGTGGAGGGCAATACCGATCCCTCGCCCACCAGCGGTTTCCAGCGCGTGGTCCAGCGCGCGATCCTCCACGTCCAGTCCTCCGGGCGGGAGGAAGTGACGGGCGCCAACGTTCTCGTCGCGCTCTTTTCCGAACGCGAATCCTACGCGGTCTATTTCCTCCAGCAGCAGGATATGAGCCGGCTGGATGCGGTCAGCTATATCAGCCACGGCGTCGGCAAGGCCGGCCAGCCCACGGAGCAGCGCGAAGTGAAGGGCGCGGACGAGGAAAAGGCCCAGAAGCAGGATGGCAAGAAGGGCGAGAGCGCCCTCAAGCAGTTCTGCGTCAACCTCAACGAAAAGGCCAAGGACGGCCGCGTCGATCCGCTGATCGGCCGCGGGCCGGAGGTGGACCGCACCGTCCAGATCCTGTGCCGCCGGTCCAAGAACAACCCGCTTTACGTGGGCGATCCGGGCGTGGGCAAGACGGCGATCGCCGAGGGCCTGGCCCGCAAGATCGTGGAAGGCGACGTGCCGGACGTGCTGCTGCCGGCCGTGATCTATTCGCTCGACATGGGGGCGCTGCTCGCCGGCACCCGCTATCGCGGCGATTTCGAGGAACGGCTGAAGCAGGTGGTGACGGAGCTGGAGAAGCTGCCGCACGCCGTGCTGTTCATCGACGAGATCCACACCGTGATCGGCGCCGGCGCCACGTCGGGCGGCGCCATGGATGCGTCCAACCTGCTGAAGCCGGCCCTTTCCGGCGGCACGATCCGCTGCATCGGATCGACCACCTACAAGGAATTCCGCAACCATTTCGAAAAGGATCGCGCGCTGCTGCGCCGGTTCCAGAAGATCGACGTCAACGAGCCGACGGTGGAGGATACGATCAAGATCCTCGCCGGCCTGCGTTCGGCCTTCGAGGAACATCATTCGGTGAAATATACGCCGGATGCGATCAAGTCGGCGGTCGAGCTTTCGGCCCGCTACATCAACGATCGCAAGCTGCCCGACAAGGCGA
Source organism: Sphingomonas sp. MM-1 (assembly GCF_000347675.2). Lineage (NCBI taxonomy): Bacteria > Pseudomonadati > Pseudomonadota > Alphaproteobacteria > Sphingomonadales > Sphingomonadaceae > Sphingomonas > Sphingomonas sp. MM-1. The sequence continues at coordinate 1,014,299 of NC_020561.1, forward strand.
TCGACGTGATCGACGAGGTGGGCGCCATGCAGATGCTGGTGCCGCCGTCGCGCCGGAAGAAGGTGATCACGCCCAAGGAGATCGAGGCCGTGATCGCGACGATGGCGCGCATCCCGCCAAAATCCGTCTCCACCGACGACAAGAAGGTGCTGGAGACGCTGGAGACCGACCTGAAGCGCGTGGTGTTCGGCCAGGATCGCGCGATCGAGGTCCTCTCCTCCGCCATCAAGCTGAGCCGCGCGGGCCTGCGCGATCCGGACAAGCCGATCGGCAACTATCTGTTCTCCGGCCCCACCGGCGTCGGCAAGACGGAGGTCGCCCGCCAGCTCGCCCAGATCATGGGCATCCCGCTGCAGCGGTTCGACATGTCCGAATATATGGAGCGCCACTCGGTCAGCCGGCTGATCGGCGCGCCTCCGGGCTATGTCGGCTACGATCAGGGCGGCCTGCTGACCGATGCGGTCGACCAGCATCCGCACAGCGTGCTGCTGCTCGACGAGATCGAGAAGGCGCATCCCGACCTGTTCAACATCCTGCTGCAGGTGATGGACAATGGGAAGCTGACCGATCACCACGGCAAGACGGTGGATTTCCGCAACACCATCCTGATCATGACGACCAATGCCGGCGCGTCGGACATGGCGCGCGAGGGCATCGGCTTCGGCGCGACCAGCCGCGAGGATGCGCAGGAAGAGGCGGTGAAGAAGATGTTCACCCCCGAATTCCGCAACCGCCTCGATGCGATCGTGCCGTTCAGCTACCTGCCGACCGAGGTGGTGAGCCGGGTGGTGGAGAAGTTCATCCTCCAGCTCGAGCTTCAGCTGGCCGATCGCGATGTCCACATCTCGATGGACGAGGACGCCAAGGCGTGGCTCACCGCCCGGGGCTATGACAAGCTCTACGGCGCCCGCCCGATGGGCCGCCTGATCCAGGAGAAGATCAAGCAGCCGCTGGCCGAGGAGTTGCTGTTCGGCAAGCTCGTCCATGGCGGCGAGGTGAAGGTCCGCCTGAAGGACGAGGCCCTCGCCTTCGAGATCACCCCCGCCGCGCCCAAGCGCCCGAAGAAGGGCGGCAAGGCCAAGGCCGAGGTGAAGGGCTGATCGACGCGGCTCCGCCGCTACGTCCAGGAAACAGCGCCGCCCCGGTCGATCGCCGGGGCGGCGTTTTCTTTTTGGCCATGAGGCTATCGGCGCCGGTTCACGCGGCCCTTTCAGGCCCGCCCAGCAACCGCTTCAACAGCCGCCGCACCCACCAGAGCGTCAACACCACCGCCGCCAGCAGCAGCAAGGCGATCGCCACCGCCGCCACCGGATTGGCGAGCGCTAGGTAGAGCAGGCCCGTGGTGGCGACGTCCTCCCCGGTCGAAACCGCGATATTGCTGAACGGTTCGGGGCTGGCATTCACCACCGCCCGCGCCCCGGCCTTGGCGCCGTGCGCCATCAGCGTCGCGCCGCCGCCCAGCAGGAAGCTCGCCACCTGCCAGGCGGGATCGCTGGCATCGACGATCGCCATGGCCAGCAGCGCGCCGCCCACCGGGCGGATCAGCGTGTGGATCGCATCCCAGACGCTGTCGACGATGGCGATCTTGTCCGCCAGGAATTCGGCGAGCAGCGCCACCGCGGATATGCCGATCACCCAGGGATTGGCCAGCACGTCCAGCGAGGAGAGATGCTGCGGCAGATCGATCCAGCCCGTGCGCATCGCCAGCCCCGTCGCGAACACGCAGAGATAGAGCCTCCAGCCCGCGAGCAGGCTGACGCTGGCGGCGACACCGAGCAGTTCCACCACGCCCATGGCCCGCAAGGTGCCACGGCCGCGCCCCGGCAACAATGGCTCAAACGAAGGAGTAAGGGTCCACGTCCACCGCCACGCGCACGCCGCGCGGCCATTCCAGCGCGCCCAGCCACTGGCGGATCACATCCTGCACGTCGAGCGCGCGGCGGGCATGGACCAGCAGGCGCTGGCGATGCCGGCCGCGCAGCATGGCGAGCGGGGCCGGCGCGGGGCCGAAGACGTGCATGCCATCCACCTCGGGCGCGGTGCGGCCGATCAGCCGGGCCGTTTCCACCGCTTCCTCCAGCTTTTCGGACGAGATGATGATTGCGGCGTAACGGCCGAAGGGCGGCGCGTTGGCGGCGCGGCGGGATTCGGTTTCGGCGGCATAGAAGCTTTCCGCATCACCCGACACCAGCGCGCGGATGACGGGCGCGGACGGCTCGCGCGTCTGGATATAGACATGGCCGGGCTTGGCGCCGCGCCCTGCCCGCCCCGCCACCTGCGCGATCTGCTGGAAGCTGCGTTCCGCCGCGCGCAGATCGCCGCCGGCCAGCCCGAGATCGGCATCCACCACGCCCACCAGAGTGAGGTTCGGGAAGTGATAGCCCTTGGTGATGAGCTGGGTGCCGATGACGATATCGATATCGCCCGCCTCCATCCGGCCGACGAACTCCGCCGCCTTGGCCGGCGACCAGAGCGTGTCCGACGTCACCACCGCCGTCTTCGCGTCGGGGAAGAGCGCGGACGCTTCATCGGCGATCCGCTCCACCCCCGGCCCGCAGGCGACCAGCGAATCCTCCGCCTTGCATTCGGGGCAGAAGGCCGGCGGCGGCATGACATGGCCGCAATGATGGCAGGCCAGCCGCGCCATCAGCCGGTGCTCCACCATCCAGGCCGTGCAATTGGGGCATTGGAAGCGGTGCCCGCAGGTCCGGCACAAAGTGAGCGGCGCATAGCCCCGCCGGTTGAGGAACAACAGCGCCTGTTCCTTGCGCTCCAGCGTCTCCTCGATCGCCTTCACCAGCGTCGGCGCCAGCCAGCGGCCGCGCGGCGGCGGATCGCGCAGCAGGTCCACCTCGTTGATATCGGGCATCTGCGCCACGCCGTAACGGCCGGGCAGCTTCAGCTCCTCATAGCGGCCCAGCGCCACCTGCTGGCGCGTCTCGATCGCGGGCGTGGCGGATGCCAGCACCACCGGGCAGCTTTCGAAGCCGCCGCGCATCACCGCCACGTCGCGGGCGTGATACATCACGCCGTCTTCCTGCTTGAAGCTGGTCTCGTGCGCCTCGTCCACCACGATCAGGCCGAGCTTCGCATAAGGCAGGAACAGGGCGGAGCGCGCGCCCACCACCACCTTCGCCTCGCCGGTCGCAATCGCCCGCCAGGCCCGCCGCCGCTGCGACTGGCGCAGGTCCGAATGCCAGGCGATGGGCGCATGGCCGAAACGCGCGGCGAAGCGCTTCAGGAACGGCTCGGTCAAGGCGATCTCGGGCAGCAGCACCAGCGTCTGCCGCCCCTGCCGAATCGCCTCGGCCACCGCCTCGAAATAAACCTCGGTCTTGCCCGATCCGGTCACGCCGTCGAGCAGGAAGGGCTGGAATGCGTGCGCGCGCACCGCCTCCACCAGCCGGCCCGCCACCGCCGCCTGATCCGCCGAAAGATCGGGCCGGGCATGGTCGGGATCGGGATCGAGGAAGGGATCGTCGACCGAAACCTCCACCGCCTCGATCGCGCCGGCCTTCACCAGCCCCCGGATCACCGCATCGGAAACGTCGGCGATGGCGGCCAGCTCGCGCACCAGCCCCTGCCGCTCGCCGATCCGCTCCAGCGCCTGCTCGCGCTGCGGGGTGAGGCGATCCGGCACCCGGCCGGTGGCGCGATATTCGGTCACGGTCCGCGCGCCATCCAGCGCCGATGCGGAGGAAAGCGCCATCCGCAGCACGGCGGCCGGCGGCGCGAGATAATAATTGGCGGTCCACTCGATCAGCCGGCGCAGCGGCTCGCCCAGCGGCGGCAGATCATAGACGCCGGCCAGCGGGCGCAGACGATTGTCGCCCACCTCCGCATCGGAAGGCATACGATCCGCCTCCCACACCACCCCGGTCCACTGCCGGGGGCCGAGCGGCGCCAGCACGATCGATCCCGGCCGCACGTCCTGCCCCGGATCCACCCGATAATCGAGCGGACCGAGCGCGGGGTTGAGCAGGAGGACACGGGCGCGAGGGTTCACGCCCCCGAATTAGGGATGCGAAGCCGGAAAGGAAATGCCGATCAGGGGTGATCCGTCCAGCGCCGCATCAGATTGAACTGCACGGCCTGCAGACGGGAGAAATTCTCCGGCGCCATATTATTGCCCTCCAGCGCCGCCACCTCGTTCAGCTCGTAGAGCAGGTCGCGCTCCACCGGATCGGCGATGCGGCTCTGGATGAAGGTGATCGCCACCAGCCGCTGCCCGCGCGTCACCGGCTCCACCTCATGAAGCGTCATCGACGGATAGACGATCGCCGAGCCGGGCGGCCCCTTGAACCGCATCTCGCCGCTGCCCAGCATGATGCGCAGCGCGCCGCCGTCATAGCTTGCCGGATCGGCCAGGAAGACGGTGCAGCTCAGATCGGACCTGAGCGGCCCGTTCGGCGTCTGCATCATCGCCGCATCGGGATGCAGGCCGTAATTCATCCCCGGCTCGTAACGCGCCAGCAGCGGCGGCGCGATCGCCTTGGGAAAGGCCACGTCGAAGAATTCCCGGTTGCCGAGCAGCGCGCGCGCCACGATCTGCGCCGTCCGTTCCGCTGGCTGGGGTTCATGAAGCTGCTGGTTGTTCTTCACCCGCGAGTGCGGGTTGCTGACGCGCCCGTCCACGAAATTGGAGGTCGCCGCGATCTGCCGGAGCTCCGCCACCGCCTCCGGCGCCAACACATTCTCGATCAGCCTGAACATCAATGCACTCCCTGCGCCGCGCGATCCAGCGCGCGGGCGATCAACGGATATTGGCGGCCGGCCTCGGCAAGCCAGCGCTGGCCCCGGGCGATCTCCCCCGCCTGATCGCGCCTCGCCTGGGCCAGCACGTCGCGCCGCAATTGCGGGCTATAGCCATGCTCGGGCGCCTTGGAATAGCGCGACATGATCGGCCCGCCGACAAGCGCCTGCGCCTGTTCCATCGCCAGCGGCGCCTCGAAATGGGCGGCGATCCGCGCAAGCGATGCCGCCGGATCGGCCAGGAAGCCATCGAAGTCCATCCACAGCGCCTGCCCTTCCGCGGCGCCCGCGCCGGCTTCTTCCAGCGCGGCCATCTCGCACGCCCAGCCGAGCGCCACGCGCTCGCCCGGCGACATCTCCCACAGCCGCCAGGGCTCGGCGCCGATCCGGGCGTGGAGGCGGAGGAGCCGGGTCGGGCTCCAGACCGCCAGCTCCTGCATCGATGCCTCGCCGGCCAGGATGGTCGGCAGATAGCTTTCGGGCTTCACGAACAGGAAAAGCGCCTTCTGCCCGGCCGCCAGGATTTCGGGCGCAAGATCGGAAACGAAGCTGGTCGCCTTGACGATGGCGCGCTGCTCGGGCCGGAACGTCCGCGAAAGCCAGCCCAGCGCCATGCCGACCCGCGCATCGAACCGTTGCGGCGACCAGGCGGATTCGGGCCTGCCCCGGATGCGCCGCAGGTCCGCGAGCCCGCGCAGCAGCACGGGCTCCCGCACCGCCAGCACGTCCGGCAGCTCGCCCAGCAGCCGGGATATCAGCGTCGACCCGACATGGCCGATATGGAAGATGTGACGGGCCGTGGCCGGCAACGATCCCGACAGGCGTTCCAGATCCTCCCAGCCGAACCATTGGCAGGGGCGGTCCTGCGTGAGGATGCGCTGATCGAGGAAGCTCGCCCCGGCATAATCCGCCTCCGCCATCCGCGCGACGAGCAGGCGATCCCCGGCCACGTCCAGCGACTGCACGAACAATTCCGCCGAGGACCGGAAAAGCTGGGCGAAGGGATCGGCGGTCACGAAAGCTCCAGAGAGACAAGGGCGACGCCTCTCCTAACGGCTTCGTCCTGCCGATGCACTAGCGGATGCCCGAGCGCATTCCTGTCCCCAATCCGTCATGCCAAACCTGGTTCAGCACCCATCCTTCCACGCGCGCCGACATCGCTTGTCGCGCGAGGGGCGCTGAACCAGGTCCAGGGTGACGGCATCCCGCCCCTCTTCAGCCCTCCCGCCCTTCCCGCGCCAGCAGTTCCTGCTTGATCGCCAGGCCATAGGCATAGCCGCCGAGCGTGCCGTCGCCGCGCTTGGCGCGGTGGCAGGGGATCAGCACCGCGACATTGTTGGCGCCGCAGGCGGAACCCGCCGCCCGCGCAGCGCCCGGCCGGCCCACCTTGGCGGCAAGCGCGGCATAAGAGAGGGTTTCGCCCGGCGGAATGCGGGAAAGCTCGCGCCACACCGCTTCCTGGAAGGCGGTGCCCTTCACATCGAGCGGCAGATCGTGCGGCCGTTCCGGCTCCTCGACCGCCGCCACCGTGCGCCGGACGAGATCGGCCAGCTCCGCCCCGCCGGGCGCGATATCGGCATGTGGGAAACGGTCCGCCAGCACCGATTCGTCCTCGTCGAAGGACAGGCGGCAGATGCCGCGATCGGTGGCGGCGACCAGCATGGCGCCCAGGCTGGTCGGCGCGATCGCCCAGCGGATGGAGACGCCCCGGCCGCCGTCGCGCCAGGCCGATGGGGTCATCCCCAGCCGGGCCGGCGCCTCGGCGTAGAAGCGGGCGGGGGCGGCATAGCCGGCATCGTAGAGAGCTTCGGTCACGGTCTCGGTCTCCTTCAGCGCGGTTTCGGCCCGGCGGGCCCGCAGCGCGCGGGCATAGGCGGCGGGCGTCAGCCCGGTGGCGCGGCGGAACAGCCGCAGGAAATGGTGAGGGGCATAGCCCGCGACGGCGGCCACGGCGTCGAGCGAGGGCGGCTCGGCCTCCGCCGCGATATAGGCCAGCGCCCTGGCGATCCCCGCTTCGTCGCGCGCGACGTCGTCCGGCAGGCATCGCCGGCAGGGGCGCAGGCCGGCGGCGCGGGCGGCCGCGCCATCGCGAAAGAAACGGACATTTTCTCGCCGGGGGTGCCGCGCCGCGCAGGACGGCCGGCAATAGATGCCGGTGGAAAGCACCCCGGTAACGAAATGCCCGTCGCGCGCCCGGTCCCGGCGCAGCACCGCCGCCCAGGCGGCGTCGCCGTCAATGGCCTCCCCTGCGGGGATCGGGTGGGATGATTCGATCTGGGTCATGCCGCTTATGTGGACCCGGTTGGCCCGCTTCGCATCCCGCAGCTTGCTTTCAAAGCGGCGATGCCTTTCCGGCGGGCACCAGCCCGCGCGGCCGGCCTTTGTCGAACCCCCGATGTCGCGCTTGTCCCGCCGGATCGGGCCTTCCTGTCCCTCCGCATGTCCACAAGGTGAACGGCTGCCTTGCATCCCCGCACCGCCCCTGCTAACCGGCGCCCAACCCATGCGGGGACGCCCTTCCGGCGCCCCCTTTTTGCGTATGGGTCGAAATCCATTTGGGGGATTTTAGGCGCGTGGAGATTTCCGGCGGTATTCAGGCAAGCCTTGCAGGACGCTATGCAATAGCGCTGTTCGAGCTCGCCCGTGACGAGAACAGGCTGGACGTCGTTTCCGCCAGCCTCGCCACCCTGAAGCAGGCGCTCGCCGATTCGGCCGAGCTGCGCGAGCTGACGACCAGCCCGATGGTGTCCCGCTACGACGCCAACAACGCGGTGGAAGCCGTGGCGGTGGCGCTGAAGCTCGATCCCCTCACCACCAACTTCCTGGGCGTGCTCGCCACCAACCGCCGCCTGGCGCAGACGGGCGCGGCCATCCGCGCCTTCGGCCAGATCCTGGCGCAGTATCGCGGCGAAACCACCGCCGAGGTGACGTCCGCCCACCCGCTTTCCGATGCGCAGGTGGAAGAGCTCAAGGCCACGCTGAAGGCCCAGATCGGCCGCGACGTCGCCGTGAACCTGCATGTCGATCCCGCGATTCTGGGCGGGCTGATCGTCAAGGTCGGCAGCCGCCAGGTCGATGGCTCCATCCGCACCAAATTGAACACTCTCGCGACTGCGATGAAAGGCTGAACATGGATATCCGCGCCGCAGAAATCTCAAAGGTCATCAAGGACCAGATCGCCTCGTTCGGCTCCGAAGCGCAGGTTTCCGAGGTCGGCTCGGTCCTGTCGGTCGGCGACGGCATCGCCCGCATCCACGGGCTGGACAATGTCCAGGCCGGCGAGATGGTGGAATTCGCCAACGGCATCAAGGGCATGGCGCTCAACCTCGAAGCCGATAACGTCGGCGTCGTGATCTTCGGCACCGATTCCGAGATCAAGGAAGGCGATACCGTCAAGCGCACCGGCACGATCGTGGACGTGCCGGTCGGCAAGGGCCTGCTCGGCCGCGTCGTCGACGGCCTCGGCAACCCGATCGATGGCAAGGGCCCGATCGAATATAGCGAGCGCCGCCGCGTCGAGGTGAAGGCGCCGGGCATCATCCCCAGGAAGTCGGTGCACGAGCCGGTGCAGACCGGCCTCAAGGCGCTCGACGCGCTCGTCCCCGTGGGCCGTGGCCAGCGCGAGCTGATCATCGGCGACCGCCAGACCGGCAAGACCGCGGTCGCGATCGACACCTTCATCAACCAGCGCGAAGCCAATAAGGGCGACGACGAGGGCAAGAAGCTCTACTGCGTCTATGTCGCCGTCGGCCAGAAGCGCTCGACCGTCGCCCAGATCGTCCGCCAGCTCGAGGAAAACGGCGCGATGGAATATTCCATCGTCGTCGCCGCCACCGCGTCCGAGCCGGCGCCGCTCCAGTTCCTCGCGCCCTATACCGGCTGCGCGATGGGCGAATATTTCCGCGACAACGGCATGCACGCCGTGATCGTGTATGATGATCTTTCCAAGCAGGCCGTGGCCTATCGCCAGATGTCGCTGCTGCTGCGCCGTCCGCCGGGCCGCGAAGCCTATCCGGGCGACGTGTTCTATCTCCACTCGCGCCTGCTCGAGCGCGCGGCGAAGATGAACGACGCCAACGGCAACGGCTCGCTCACCGCGCTGCCGATCATCGAAACGCAGGCCGGCGACGTTTCCGCCTACATCCCGACCAACGTGATCTCGATCACCGACGGCCAGATCTTCCTCGAAACCGACCTCTTCTATCAGGGCATCCGCCCCGCGATTAACGTCGGCCTCTCGGTCAGCCGCGTCGGTTCCGCCGCGCAGACCAAGGCGATGAAGAAGGTCGCCGGCTCGATCAAGCTGGAGCTGGCCCAGTATCGCGAAATGGCGGCCTTCGCCCAGTTCGGCTCGGATCTCGACGCTTCGACCCAGAAGCTCCTGAACCGCGGCGCCCGCCTCACCGAGCTGCTGAAGCAGGCCCAGTTCAACCCGATGCCGTTCGAGGAACAGGTCGCCTCGATCTTCGCCGGCGTGAACGGCTATCTCGATGCCATCCCGGCGTCCGATGTCGTCCGCTTCGAGGCCGCGCTGCTCGCCGACCTGCGCGCGCATCACGCGGACGTGCTGAAGGGCATTCGCGACACCAAGGACCTGGGCGACGACCTGAAGGCGAAGCTGACCGCCGCGCTGGACGCCTTCGCCAAGACCTTCGCCTGATCGGATGCTGACCACCCACACCCTTCTGGCCTGGACGGTGCTGGCGATCGCGCTGGTGCTGACCCCCGGCCCCGACACGATGCTCGTGGCGGGCAACGCGGCACGGCGCGGCTTCCGCGCCGGCATCGCGACCGCCAGCGGCATCGCGCTCGGCGGGGTGTGGTATATGGCGCTGTGCGGCTTCGGCTTCCTCAGCCTGCTCAATGCCGTGCCCGGCATGTTCGCGGCGGTGAAGACGATCGGCGCGATCTATCTCGCCTGGCTCGGCCTCAAGCTGGTCCGCGGCGCGATCGCGCCCGCCAGGGGTGAAGCCGCTCCGGTCGCCATGGGCGCGCCGTTCCGCCAGGGTTTCCTCACCACCATCCTCAACCCGAAGGTGGCGGTGTTCTTCCTGGCGGCGCTGCCCCAGTTCGTCGGCACCGGCCCGGAAGCGCCGCTGCGCGGCGTCCTGCTGGTCGGGATCGTCTATGCCGTGGGCTTCGCCTGGCTGGCGCTTCTTGCCGGCCTCGCCTCCCGCGCGGGCACCCGCATCGGCAACAGCCAGGCCATGCGCTGGATCGAAGGCGCCCTCGGCACCGCATTCGTCGGCTTCGCCGGCAAACTCGCTCTTTCCCGGAACTGATCGCATATGCCCAGCCTCAAGAGCCTAAAGGTCCGCATCACTTCGGTGAAGTCGACCCAGAAGATCACCAAGGCGATGAAGATGGTCGCCGCCGCCAAGCTGCGCCGCGCGCAGCAGGCCGCCGAGGCGGGCCGCCCCTATGCGGAGCGGCTGTCCACGGTGATGTCCAGCCTCGCCTCCAAGGTGACGATCGGCCCGTCCAGCCCGAAGCTGCTGGCCGGCACCGGCAGCGACCAGCGCCACCTGCTGGTCGTCGCCACGTCGGAGCGCGGCCTCGCTGGCGCCTTCAACAGCAACATCGTCAAGCTGGCGCGCAAGACGGCGGACGAGCTGATCGCCCAGGGCAAGGACGTGAAGTTCTACCTGATCGGCAAGAAGGGCCGCGCCGTCATCGCCCGCCTCTATCCGGGCAAGATCGTCCACCAGGTCGATCAGAGCCACATCAAGAACGTCGCCTTCGCCGATGCGCATCAGGTGAGCGAGGATCTGATCCGCCGCTTCGACGCCGGCGAGTTCGATATCGCCCACCTGTTCTTCGCCAAGTTCCAGTCGGCGCTGGCGCAGATCCCGACCGAGCTGCAGATCATTCCCGTGCCGCTGGCCGTGAATGCGGCCCCGGCCACGGGCGGCGCGGAAGCATCGGTGGAATATGAGCCCGACGAGGAAGCGATCCTGACGGAGCTGCTGCCCCGCAACGTTGCCGTTCAGCTTTTCCGCGCGATGCTGGAAAATGCGGCCTCCGAACAGGGCAGCCGCATGACGGCGATGGACAATGCGACCCGCAATGCGGGGGACATGATCAACCGCCTGACGATCCAGTATAACCGGACCCGCCAGGCCGCGATCACCACCGAGCTGGTGGAAATCATTTCGGGCGCGGAAGCGCTCTAAACCAAATCCTGATCGGGTGACGCACCCGGACATTGAGGTGAGAAGACATGTTTGAGCCCAAGAAAGCCAGTAAGGCCGCCGCCAGCAATGTCGGCCGCGTCAGCCAGGTCATCGGCGCCGTCGTCGACGTCCATTTCGATGGCCAGCTGCCGGCGATCCTTTCGGCGCTGGAAACCGAGAACCAGGGCAACCGCCTGGTGCTCGAGGTCGCCCAGCACCTCGGCGAGAACACCGTCCGCACGATCGCGATGGACACGACCGACGGCCTCACCCGCGGCCAGGAAGTCGTCGACACCGGATCGCAGATCCGCGTGCCGGTCGGCCCCAAGACGCTCGGCCGCATCCTGAACGTGATCGGCGAGCCGATCGACGAGCGCGGCCCGGTCGATACCGATCTGTCCGCCCCGATCCACGCGGAAGCGCCGCTGTTCGTCGACCAGTCGACCGAAACCTCGATCCTCGTCACCGGCATCAAGGTGATCGACCTGCTCGCGCCTTACGCCAAGGGCGGCAAGATCGGCCTGTTCGGCGGCGCCGGCGTGGGCAAGACCGTGCTCATCCAGGAACTGATCAACAACATCGCCAAGGGCCATGGCGGCACCTCGGTGTTCGCGGGCGTGGGTGAGCGCACCCGCGAGGGCAACGACCTCTATCACGAATTCCTCGACGCCGGCGTCATCGCCAAGGACGCCGATGGCAACCCGACGCCGGACGGCTCGAAGGTGGCGCTGGTGTTCGGCCAGATGAACGAGCCGCCGGGCGCGCGTGCCCGCGTCGCGCTTTCGGGCCTGACGATCGCCGAATATTTCCGCGACGTCGAAGGCCAGGACGTGCTGTTCTTCGTCGACAACATCTTCCGCTTCACCCAGGCGGGTTCGGAAGTGTCCGCTCTGCTGGGCCGTATTCCTTCGGCCGTGGGCTATCAGCCGACGCTGGCCACCGACATGGGCCAGCTGCAGGAACGCATCACCTCGACCAACAAGGGCTCGATCACCTCGGTGCAGGCCATCTACGTGCCCGCCGACGACTTGACCGATCCGGCGCCGGCCGCGTCCTTCGCCCACCTCGACGCCACGACCGTGCTGTCGCGCGCCATCTCCGAGCTGGGCATCTACCCGGCCGTCGATCCGCTCGACTCCACCTCGCGCGTGCTCACTGCCGCCGTCGTCGGCCAGGAGCATTATGAGACGGCCCGCAAGGTCCAGGAAACGCTGCAGAAGTACAAGTCGCTGCAGGACATCATCGCCATCCTGGGCATGGACGAGCTTTCGGAAGAAGATAAGCTCACCGTTGCCCGCGCCCGCAAGATCCAGCGCTTCCTCAGCCAGCCGTTCCACGTCGCCGAAGTGTTCACCGGCATCCCCGGCAAGTTCGTGCAGATCGAGGATACGGTGAAGTCGTTCAAGGCGGTGGTCGACGGCGAATATGACCATCTGCCCGAAGCCGCTTTCTACATGGTCGGCGGCATCGACGAAGCGGTCGCCAAGGCCCGGAAGCTGGCCGAGGCCGCGTAACATGACTCTATCCCTCTCCCGCTTGCGGGAGGGGACCGGGATGAGGGCGGGCACGAACGCCTCCTTCCATCCCGAAAGAATACCCCCCTCACCCAACCCTCTCCCGCAAGCGGGAGGGGGCTAAGAGGAATGATATGGCCAACCTGCACTTCGAACTCGTCACCCCCGAAAAGCTGCTCCTTTCGGAGGAGGTCCACATGGTGGTCGTTCCCGGCACCGAGGGCGAATTCGGCGTGCTCGCCGGCCATGCCCCCTTCATGTCGGTGATCCGTTCGGGCGAGCTGCGCGTCTATTCCGGCCCGAACACCGTCTCCGCCCGCATCCAGGTGGAAGGCGGCTTCGCGGAAGTGAACGAGAAGGGCCTGACCGTGCTGGCCGAGGCCGCGACCGAAATCCAGGCCTGATGGCGGAAGGCCGGCGGCGCCTTCCGCACGCCGGCTTCCTACCCCTTTCGGGGCGCACCGCCCCAAACCCTTGCATGGTTAACGAAAGCGCCTAGCCTCCCTCTCCATAATAAGGAGGAGGACGAGGATGCGTGCACGCACAGCCCTGCGGCTGGCCATTGCCGGCTGCGTCGCGATGGTCTCCACGGCGGCGATTGCCGCTACGGCAAACCCGAAATATTCCGATCTCTACGTCTTCGGCGACAGCCTGGTCGATGCCGGCAACATCAAGATCCTGACCGGCGGCGCAACGCCGAACGAATCACTCGGCTATTATGACGGCCGCTTCACCAACGGCTACGACTATACCGATCTGCTCTCGATCGCGCTCTACGGCGCCCCCACGGTGGCCTCGCTCGCCGGCGGCAACAATTATGCCTTCGGCGGCGCCAGGGTGGTCGATCATGGCGATGCCATTCCCGATATCCAGGCGCAGCTCGGCTTCTATGCCGGCGACCATGGCGGCGTCGCCAATGCGAACGCGCTCTATGTCCTCAATTTCGGCGGCAATGACATATTCGGGCTGGTGGACGGCAATATCGGCGGCTTCACGCCGACGGACTATATCTCGGCCGTCGTGTCCACCTATGCGGCCGGCGTGCAGTTCTTGAACGATATCGGCGCGCGGAACATCCTGATCGCCGGCATCCCCAATGGCGACATTCCGCTGGCCTATATGGTCGATGCGATGCTGCAGACGTCGCTGGACGGCCTCGCGCTCGACGCCGGCACGCATCTGATGCGCTACGACGTGCTCGACGTGTTCGGGCGGCTGCTGTCCGATCCGGGCAGCCTGGGCCTGCCGCCGCTGAATACCACCGTGCCCTGCCTGGTCGGCGAGACGCCGGGGCCGAACATCGATTGCACCGGCTATTTCTCATTCGACGGCACCCACCCGACCGCCCAGGTGCAGGCGGCGATCGCGCGGGATATCGATCGCCAGTTCGCGATCACCGCCTCCGTGCCCGAACCCGCGACATGGGCGATGATGATCGCCGGCTTCGGCCTGGTCGGCATGGCGATCCGGCGCCGGCCGCGGGCCGTGGCGGTTCCCGCCTGACTATCTGAGCGCGCGTCAGCGCCGGCGATAATGCCAGCGTTCGACGCGCGCGCCGTCCAGCGTCGATATGGTCGCGACCAGCGTATCGCCCTCGCGCCGATAGTGGATGCGCTGCGGGAAATCGTTGGCGGCATTCTCGAACATCGCCTCCCCCTTGTCCGCCCGCACCAGCCGGAACGGCACCGCCGCCTGCCCGCGCGGCATGGCGAAATAGGTGAGCGTGCCATCCGCATCGGCGGCGATCCGGGCATGCTCGAAGAAATCGGCCTGGCCGCCGATGCCGGTGACGCTGCCGCCCATCAGCATCCCGCCCATGGGTTCCGTCCACCATTCGGCCGTCCAGCGCCTGTCCGGCGCCTCGAAATGCCAGTTGCCCGAAAGCCAGCCCAGGCTCGCCGCATCCTGCGCCCGGGCGGGCAGCGCCGCCACCGCCAGCAGCCCGGCCATCGCCACCGCGAATCGCATCGCCTTCCTCCCGCTCCGGGACCGCCTCAGTCGGGCGTTCCTTCCACCATCGGCTCGCTCTGGCCGCGAAACAGCCAGAGGCCGGCGCAGATGATAAGCGCGACGCCGCCCACCGTCACCGGATCGGGCAGGTCGCCGAAAGCGAGCGCGCCGATCAGCAGCGCCACGACGATCTGGATATAGGCCATCGGCGCGATCGTGGCCGCGCTCGCCCGCGTCGTGGCGAGGTAGATGAGGAGGTGGCTGACCGTGCCCGTCACCGCAACGACCGCGCAGCGCAGCATCACCGTCCAGTCCGGCCATGCCACATGGAATCGCGCCGCGCCGGAAAGCTCGCCCACGGCCGCCGCCAGGATCAGGATCGGCGTGGCGAAGCAGGCGCCCAGGAACTGCATCTGGATCGCCGATGCGCCGCCCGCCGCCATCCGGTTGAAGATCATCAGGAAGGCCATGCCCAGCGCCGCGCCCACCGGCAGCAGCGCGGCCGGCCCCAGCGCCAGCAGGTTGGGCCGCAGCACGATGAGCACGCCGGCGAAGGCGATCACGGTCGCCACCCACACCGCCCGGCCGGCATGCTCGCGCAGCAGCAGGGCGGACAGCAGGGCCGTGAGAATCGGGCTGGTGAACTGGATGGCGGTGCTGTCCGCCAGCGGCATCACCTGCACGCCCAGGAAAAAGCCCAGCGTCGCCACCGCGACCGCTGCGCCGCGCCCGAATTGCAGCCAGGGCCGGGGGCAGGCGAATCCCGCTCTCCCCTGCGTCACCGCGATGGCGATGCCCAGCCCGATCAGGCCGAAGACGTAGCGCAGGGCCGAGATCGCCGATCCCGGCCATTGCCCGGCCATGGATTTCACCAGCCCGTCGCCCACGGAAAGACAGGCGAAACCGGCGAGCGCCAGCAGCATCGCCGCGCGGCGATGGCTGGCATTGGCCGGGGCGGCGGTTGCGGCGCGAACGGTCATCGCCCGGTTCATCCGCATTGGTTAGGCAATTGTCAAAGAGTGCGCCCTAAGACCATGGCCGGAATTCCGGCAAGTGACAGGTGAGTGGGGATGAGCGCATTCGGACGACGCGGCGGATTGACGGGCGCGGGCCAGCGCCCTTCCTTCGGCGTGGCGCGGCCCATGCAGGGCGGGGGCAACGCCTCCTCCCCGCTCGACGGCGGCAACCAGTTCCCCACGGTCGATCCCGCGACCCTGCCCGGCGCGCCCGCCGAGCCGGCGCCGCCGGTGGACGCGATGGCGCGGCTCGCCCATCGCCAGGACGCCCCGGCCGAGGCCGGCCCCGCCAAGGCGGAGGGATTCGAGGCGTCCGTCCACAAGATCAAGGAACAGGTGCTGCCGCGCCTGCTGGAGCGGGTGGACCCGGAGGCGGCCGCCACGCTCAACAAGGATGAGCTGGCCGAGGAATTCCGCCCGATCATCGGCGAGGTGCTGGCGGAGCTGAAGATCAACCTGAACCGGCGTGAGCAGTTCGCGCTGGAAAAGGTGCTGGTGGACGAGCTGCTCGGCCTCGGCCCGCTCGAGGAACTGCTGGCCGACGCCGACATCAGCGACATCATGGTCAACGGGCCGGACCAGACCTACATCGAAAAGAAGGGCAAGCTGCAGCTCGCCAACATCCAGTTCCGCGACGAGGAGCATCTGTTCCAGATCGCCCAGCGCATCGTCAACAAGGTCGGCCGCCGCGTCGACCAGACGACGCCGCTGGCCGACGCCCGCCTGGCCGACGGCAGCCGCGTCAACGTGATCGTGCCGCCCTTGTCCCTGCGCGGCACCGCCATCTCGATCCGTAAATTCTCCGCCAAGCCGATCACGCTCGACATGATGGCCGGCTTCGGATCGATGAGCCCGAAGATGGCCACCGCCCTGAAGATCGCCGGCGCCAGCCGCTTCAACATCGTCATCTCCGGCGGCACCGGATCGGGCAAGACGACGATGCTGAACGCGCTTTCGAAGATGATCGACCCGGGCGAGCGCGTCATCACCATCGAGGACGCGGCCGAGCTTCGGCTTCAGCAGCCCCACTGGCTGCCGCTGGAAACCCGTCCCGCCAATCTGGAGGGCAATGGCGCGATCACCATCCGCGATCTCGTCGTCAACGCGCTGCGCATGCGCCCCGATCGCATCATCCTGGGCGAAATCCGCGGCAGCGAATGCTTCGACATGCTCGCCGCCATGAACACCGGCCACGATGGATCGATGTGCACGCTTCACTCCAACTCCCCGCGCGAGGCGCTGGCGCGTATGGAAAACATGGTGATGATGTCGGACATCAAGGTGCCCAAGGAGGCGATCAGCCGCCAGATCGCCGATTCGGTGGACCTCATCGTCCAGGTGAAGCGCCTGCGCGACGGCAGCCGCCGCGTCACCAACATCACCGAGGTGATCGGCATGGAAGGCCCGGTGATCGTGACGCAGGAGCTATTCAAGTTCGAATATCTGGACGAAAGCGCCGACGGCAAGATCATCGGCGAATATCGCGCCATGGGCCTGCGCCCCTATACGCTGGACAAGGCCAAGCAGTTCGGTTTCGATCAGCCCTTCCTCGAATCCTGCCTGTAGGCGCCAGCGCGGCGATGCCGCACGATCGCGGGCGTGGCCCCTGAGGGAGGGCCAGCCCGAGAATCGGGGGAGCTATCGGCCGTTACGCGCTATCCTCACCAGTTGAAGCGCAAGCCGGCGCGCAGGCCCCAGGATTTGGTCTCCTGCCCGAAGGCCGTCTGCCACGATCCGCTACCGAACAGCGTGGCGCCGCGCGTAACCTCGGTCGACACGCCGGCCCCGAATTCAGCCCAGGTCGCCTTGATGTTCGACCGGAACGGCACCGGCCCATCCTCGGAGGAGAAGGACGTCCGGGGATCGGCGTTGAATTCGCGCCAGACATTCGCCCTCAGCCAGGTGGCGATCGGGCGCGGCCCGTCACGTCCGGGCCGCTCGCCATTGTGCAGCAGCCGCAGGCCCATCCGGCCGGTCAGCGCCTCGGCCTTGTCGAATTGAACGTCGGCGGCCATGTCCGCGCTGTCGTCCAGGTCGAGATGCTGATAGATGAGCTGCGCCTGCGGCTCGATGCTGAAGCCGCCGCCGAGGCGCACCGGATAGCCCGTTTCCAGCGACACGGCGATGCCCGTGCCGTCTGTCTTCATGTCGTCGGGAGAAACCGATCCGGCGCGCACCTTGTACCACGTCGCCTGGACGACGCCGTCCACATACCAGCCGCCCGGCCCATAATGGGTTGCGTAGCCCGCCACCGTATAGGCATCGAACTTCACCTGGCCGGCATAGGAAAGATCGTGATCCTTCACGATCCCCTCGTTCCAGCCGACCGCGCCATATAGGCCGGCGACGGTCAGGCTCTTGCCCGGCGTGCCGCCCCGCCACAGATCCACGCCGACCTGGAAGGCGCGGACATTGGCCCTGAAGGCCGGCCCTTCGTTATAGACGCCGCCGGGTTCCGCATCCCATTTGTCGCGCTGCGCCATGAAGCGGCCCCAGACGCCGCTGGCGGCTCCGCCCCGCCCCGCGCCGTCCAGCAGGGGCGCCTCGTCACCCACCCGATCGTGCAGCGTTCCCAGCAGGTCGCGGCCATACATCAGCGCCATCGAAGGCGTCACCGTATAGGTCGGCACCTCCGGCCGGTAGAGCGGCGGTTCCGGCGGGCCATCTTCCAGTTCGGACCGCAGGAACCAGGATTCGGGATCGCTGCCGTCACGTCCGCCCCTGAACAGCTTATATTCATAAGGCCCGGCAATGGCGCGCCCATCCAGGGCGAAGGCCGCCGCCGCCGTCGTGGCGCCGCCGGCCGCCACGACCACCTCGATCCCGTTGCCGGGGGTTGCCGCGCCCAGCCCGCCGGCATTGGTGATCCTGATGCCGGTGCTGCCCGTCGCCGTGCCGCCGGCGATCACCAGTTGATCGGTCGGGGAAGCATCGCCTTCCAGCACGCTGTTCAGGTGAAGGGTGCCGCCCTGCCCGACATAGCTGGACACGATCAGGCGATTGCCCGCGTTCGCGCCGGCCAGATCGGCAAGGCCGGCATTGGTGAGCGTGCCGTTGATCGTGAACTGGCCGGGGCCGGCGGCGGCAAAGCGCGCCACCGCATCGGCAACGGCGATGGTGCCGCGATTGTCGACCGCGCCGTTGACGGTGCCATAGCCGCCCAGCGTGCCGCCTGCCCCAACGGTGACGGCGCTGGCTATGGACGCCGCCTCATGATCGGCATCCCCCACCGCCAATGTCCCGGCGAGGATATTGGTGGGGCCGGCATAATCATTGTCCGCCAGCAGGATAAGCGTGCCGTCACCGGCCTTCGCCAGCGCGCCCGGCCCCGACAGCGCCGATTGCAGGGTCAGCGCCGTGCCGCCCGCCGTGTCGATCGTGCCGCCGGCCGCCGCCAGGGTGAAGGCGCGCGCGGTCGCGATATCGGCCGTCGTGTTGAGCGTGCCGCCATCGAGCGTCAGCCCGCCGGCCGCGGCACCGAGGTTCGCGTCGCCCGAGATGCGGAGCGTGCCCGCATTCACCAGCGTGCCGCCGGCATAGCCGTTGGCCCCGCCCAGCGTCAGCGTGCCCTCCCCGATCTTGGTCAGCCCGCCATCGCCGCCCACCGTGCCGTCCAGCGCGAAGGTGGTGCCGCCCGCCGTCTCGATCGTGCCGCCCGCGGCGCCCAGCGTCGTCGCGCGGCTGCTGGAAAGATCGGCGGTGGTGCGCAGCGTGGCGCCGTTGATGGCCAGCGCCCCGCCCGCCGCGCCCAGATTGGCATCGCCCGATATCTGGAGCACCCCGCCGTTGATCGCGGTGCCGCCGGCATAGCTGTTCTGGCCGGACAGGATCAGCGTGCCGAGATCCGTCTTGGCGAGGCCCGCGCTGCCTGCCAGCACCGATCCGATCGTCGCGGTCATGCCGGCGCCATCGGCGGTGCCGTCGCCGACGCGGATGGTGGCAAGCCCGGCACCAACCAGATTGATCGATCCTTCCGCGATCCCATAGCCGTCTGTCGCGAACTGCATGCCGGAAACATTGACCGGGCCGAGCGACGTATCGACGGTCACCGCCCCCGCCGTTCCCTGGAAGACGGCGAAGGCCGCATCCTGGAAGGGGGCGTTGGGCGTGCCGCTGGCCGTGGTCCAATTGTCGTTGCCCGACGCCTGCCACACGCCATCGCCGCCGTTGATGACGCCGTCATTCTTGGGGCCGGCCGCGCCGTCCCAGAAATCGAGCGTCAGTCCGGCGGTGTTCACCAGGTTGACCTGATGGGCGATCGAGGTCTGCACGAGGAAGCCGGGCGAGGGCATCGCCCCGATTTCCAGCCCGGCATTGGTGAGATCGCCCGCATAGCTGATGACGCGATAGATGCCGGGGTCGATGCTGCCGCCGGGAGCCAGCGCCACATCGATCGTGCCGTCCAGCACGAGATCGCCCTTCACCACGGTCAGGTCGTTCAGCGGTCCGCCGACGACATTGGCCTGCCCGAAATCATATTTCAGGGAGGAACCGCTGCCGAGCGCAAGATCGCCATTGATGGTCAGCGTCCCCACCCCGCCATCGCCCGGCGCGAGCATGCCCGCGCCGGCGATCGTGACATTGCCGCCCACGGCGCCGGTGCCGCCCAGCGTCGCCCCGGCAGCGACAGCCGTCGCGCCGGTGGCCGCGCTCTGATCGCCATTCACCAGCAGCGTGCCCGAGGATATGGTCGTCGGCCCGGCATAGCTGTTGGCGCCGGTCAGCACGGTCGTGCCGGTGCCCGCCTGCACGAAGGCCCCGGTGCCGGAGATCACCCCGCCCAGCACGAGCCGGCCGGATCGATCGACGACGAGCGTTCCGTTGTTGGCGATATCCCCCTGGATGGCGCCGCTCGCGCCGCCATTGCCCAGTTGCAGCGTGCCGGCCGCGATCGTGGTGCCGCCGGCATAATCATTGTCAGCGGTCAGCAGCAGCGTGCCGCCCCCTGCCTTGGTGAGCCCGCCGCCGCCGCTGATCGCGCCCGCGAACGTCAGGCTCGTGCCAGCGGCCGTCTCCAGCGTTCCTCCCGCGAGGCCGAGCGTGGTCGCGCGGTTCGATACGATGTCCGCCGTGGTGCGCAACGTGCCGCCGTTGAAGCTCAACGCCCCCGCCGCCGCGCCCAGATTGCGGTCGCTCGCTATCTCGATCACGCCGCCGTTGATGGCGGTGCCGCCGGTATAATTGTTGGCGGCCGTCAGGATCAGCGTGCCGAGATCGGATTTGGCCAGCGACGCCGTGCCGCCGAGGACGGAATCGATCGTGGCGACCATCTGCGCGCCGGCGGCGGTGCCGTCACCGACCCGGATGACCGCATTGTCCCCGACCAGATCGACCGCATCGCCTTCGATCGCATAGCCGCCGACGGCGAACTGCATGCCCGAAACGGCGATCGGCCCCAGCCCGCCATCGACCGTCACCGTGCCGCCCTGCCCCATGAAGACGGCAAAGCTGGCATCGGCGAACGGCGCGTTGGGCGTGCCGGAAACCGTGGTCCAATTGTCGTTGCCGTCGCGGTTCTGCCACACGCCGTCGCCGCCGGTGATCGCCCCGTCATTGCGGCCGCCCGCCGCGCCGTCCCAATAATTGAGGGTGAGGCCCGACGTGTTGACCAGATTGACCTGCTTGGCGACGGAGGTCTGCACCACGAAGCCGGGGGAAGGCGTCGATCCGATCGCCAGCCCGTTGTCCACCAGCGCCCCGCCATAGCTTATCACCCGGTAGACGCCGGGATCGAGTGCGCCGCCGGGCGTCAATGTCACGTCGATGGCGCCGTCCAGCGTCACATCGCCGCCGACGACGGTCAGGTCGTTGAACGGGCCGCCGATGACGCCGGCCTGGCCGAAGCTGTAGTCCAGCGTCGATCCCGCCGCGAGCGCCAGATCCCCGCCGATCGTAAGCATTCCCGGCGCGGCGCCGAGGCTGCCGGGCGTGAGGATGGCGCCGTCCGCCAGGGTGACGCTGCCGCCGATCGTGCCGGCCCCGCCCAGCGTGGCATTGGCCGAAACGCTGGTGGAGCCATTCGCCGCGCCCTGATTGCCATCGACATAAAGCGCGCCCGCCGCGACGGTGGTGCCGCCGGTATAATCGTTGGCGCCTTGCAGGATCAGTATGCCGACATCCGTCTTTGCCAGCGTGGAATCGCCGGTGAGGACGGACGCGATGGTAGTGGTCATGCCGATGCCGTTGGTGGTGCCGTCACCCACGCGGATGATCGTATTGGTGCTTCCCGCCAGATGGATGGGATCGCCCTCGATCACATAGCCGTCGGTCGTGAACTGCATGCCGGATACGTTGATGTCGCCCAGCGAGGCATCGACGGTCACCGTTCCCGCATCGCCCTGGAAAACCGCGAAGGCCGAATCCGTGAAGCCGGCATTGGGCGTGCCGCCCTCGTCCGTCCAATTGTCGTTTCCGGTGACGTGCTGCCAGACACCGTTTCCGCCGTTGATCGCGCCGTCATTCTTCGGCCCGGCATCGCCATCCCAGAAACGGAAGGTGAGGCCGTCCGTGACGACCAGATTCACCTCGTTGGCGACGGAGGTCTGCACGAAATATCCGTTGGCGGGGATGATGCCGATATCCAGGCCGTTATTGATCAGCGCGCCGGCATAATCGAACACCCGGTAGACGCCGGCGGTGAAGCGGCCGCCCGCCGGAACGGATATGTTGATCGTGCCGTCGAGCACGAGATCGCCCTTCACGACCGCAAGATCGTTGAGCGGGCCGCCAGGCACGTCCGCCGCGCCGAAATCATAGTTCAGGATGGTGCCGGAGGCGAGGTTGAGGCCGCCGTTGATGGTGAGCGTGCCGGGGCCGTTGGCGCCGCCGGGCGCCAATATGCCGCCGCTCAGGATATCGACGCTGCCGCCGATCGTGCCGCCGCCTCCCAAGGTCGCGCCGGAAGCGACGGTGGTGCGTTCCGTCGCCTCGCTCTGGTCGCCATCGACGAGGAGCGTGCCCGCCGACACGTTCGTCGGCCCCTTATAGCCGTTGGTGCCGTCGAGCCTCAGCGTGCCGCCGCCGATCTTGGTGAGGCCGCCCGCACCTTGGATATCGCCGCCATGGGCCAGCGTCGTGCCGGTCACGACATCGAAGACGCCGCCGCCCTGGGCCAGCACCGTGGCGCGATCGGTATCGATGTCCGCCGTGGTGCGCAGCGTCGCGTCGGCCATCCGCAGCCCGCCCGAAGCCGCGCCGAGATTGGCGTCGCTCGAAATCTGGAGGACGCCGGCTTCGATCGCGGTGCCGCCCTCATAACTGTTGGTTCCGGTGAGGATCAGCGTGCCCAGCCCGTCCTGGATCAGCTGGCCCGTGCCCGATACCGTTCCGTCGAGCGATACGGTGTCCGCGCGGTTCATGATGAGGGTGGCATTGTCGACGATATCGCCGAGGACCGAGCCGGTGGTGCCGCCATTGCCGATTTCCAGGACGCCGCCGCTGATCGTCGTGCCGCCGGTGTAGCTGTTGTCGGCCTGCAGGATGGTCCGGCCCGTGCCCGCCTGTTCGAATGACCCGCTTCCCGAAATCGTGCCGGTGAGCAGCAGAGCGTCCGACCGGTCGATCACCAGCCCGCCATTGTCGGTGATGTCGCCGAGGATGCTGCCGCTCGTGCCGCCATTGCCCAGGCGCAGCACGCCTTCCTCGATCGTGGTGCCGCCCGTATAGGTGCTGTTGCCGGTGAGGGTCAGCGTGCCGCCACCGCGCTTGATGGCCGATCCGGTTCCGACGATGCTGCCGATATAGGTAAGATCGTCCTGCCGATCGATGGCGATGGTGCCGTCGTTGAAGACATCGCCGACGATGCTGCCCGTCGTGCCCCCGTCGCCGATCTGCAACGTGCCCTGTTGGATGAAAGTGCCGCCACGATAACCGCTCGCACCGGTGAGGATGGTCGTGCCGGTCCCGATCTGCCTCAGTTCACCCGTGCCCGCGATGGACCCTGCGAAAATATGGGTATCGGATCGATTGAACGCCAGGATCGAATCATTCTCGACATCGCCGACGATACTGCCGCTCGTGCCGCCATCGCCCAGCTGCAGGATGCCCAGCGCGATGCTCGTGCCGCCGGTATAATCATTGTCGGCCTGCAGCACGAGGGTGCCCGAACCCGCCTGGATCAGATTGCCCGTGCCCGAAATCTTGCCCGGCGTCAGCTTGGTGTCGGATCGGTTCACGATCAGCGTGCCATTGTTCAGAATGTCGCCGACGATATGGCCGGTGGTGCCGCCATCGCCGATCTGCAACGTGCCCGCGCTGATCGTGGTGCCGCCGGTATAGGTGTTTTCGGCGGTGACGACGGTCCGGCCCGTGCCGGCCTGCTCCAGGCTTCCCGAGCCGGAAATGATGCCGCTCAAGGTCAGGTCGTTCGACCGATTGACCGCCAGCACGCCATTGTCGACGATATCGCCGAGGATGCTGCCGGTCGTCCCGCCATTGCCCAGTTGCAGCGTTCCGGCGCTGATCGTGGTGCCACCGGTATAGCTGCTGTCGGCCGTCAGGCGGAGGATGCCGCTGCCGGCCTTGGTCAGCGCGCCATTGCCCGTGATGGCCGATCCGATATCGAGCGTGGTCGCCGTGCCGCCGGCCGTCTGCGTTTCGATCGTGCCGCCATTGGCGCCCAGGATCGCGGCATGGCCCGCGACGATATTCTGCGCCACCCTTATCGTGCCGCCATCGAGCGTGAGGGCACCGGATGCCGCGCCAAGGCTTGCATCGTTGCTGATCTCGATCACGCCGCCCTCGATCAGCGTGCCGCCCGTATAGGTGTTGACGCCGTTCAGCACGAGCGTGCCGGCGTCCGTCTTGCGGACCTGCACGGCTCCCGTCAGTTCGGCATTGATCGTGGCGGTCATGCCTGCGCCGCCCGTCGTGCCGTCACCGACACGGATGGTCGCGACGCCCGGCGCATCGCTCGATCCCACAAGGGTGAGCGCGGCGCCGTCGAGCACATAGCCGTCCACGCCGAACTGCATGCCGGATGCCGTCACCTGGCCATCGGCGTGATCGATCGTCACCGTCCCGGCCGAACGGACGAAGACGGCGAACTGGCCATCCGCCCAGGGCGCGTTGATGCGTCCATCCGGATCGGTCCAGTTCGAGGTGGAGGCCGGCCCGGCCTTCACCCATCTGCCGTCGCCCCCCTGAACGATTCCATCATTCTTCGGTCCGTCCGCGCCGTCCCAATAGTTCAGGGATACGCCGATCGTGTTGATCAGATTCACCTGGCCGCGAATGGACGTCTGAACGCTGAAGCCCTCGAACGGCCGGCCCGAAGGCGTGTCCGGATCGGACATATATGTTCCGATCCGCAGGCCACGATCGATCAAATCGCCGTCATAATTGATGATGCGGTAAACCCCCGCGCCCAGATTCTGCTGCTGGTCCAGAACGTTGATCACGCCATCCAGCGTGAGATTGCCGTGCACGACCGTAAGATCGTTCAGCCGCCCGCCGACGCTGGTATCCCCGATATTGTAGAAGAGGTTCGAATTGTCGCTCAGCACCAGATCGCCGTTGATCGTCAGCGTCGCCGGCGTGAAGGGCTCATATCCCGGTGCCAATATGCCGTTATCGGCCACGTGCACATTGCCGCCGATCGTGCCGTGTCCGCTCAGCCGCGCATTGGCGGCCACGGTGGTCAGTCCCGTCGCCTCGCTCTGATCGCCGTTCACGAACAGATAGCCGCTGCGGATATCGGTGGTGCCCTTGTAACTGTTGTTGCCCGTCAGCACCGTGATGCCTGAGCCGATATCAACCAGCCCGCCCGTTCCCGAAATGACGCCATCCAGCGTCAGTGCAGTGGCACGGGTCATGTCGCCGCGATTGAAGACAAGCGTGCCGTTGTTCACGATGTCGCCGGTGATGCCCCCGGACAGGCCGCCATTGCCGAGTTGGAGCGCGCCGGCGCTGATCGTGGTGCCGCCGGTGTAGCGGCTATCAGCCGTCAGGATCGTCGTGCCGGTGCCGGCCTGCTCGAACCGGCCCGTCCCGGATATCGTGCCGCCGAATGTCAACGTATCGGAACGATTGACCGCGAATGCGGCATTGTTGATCACGTCGCCAAGGATGCTGCCGGTGGTGCCGCCATTGCCCAGTTGCAGCTTGCCCGCGCTGATCGTGGTGCCGCCGGCATAGCTGTTTCCGGCCAGCAATTGCAGCGTGCCATCACCGGCCTTGGTCAGCGCGCCGACGCCGGTGATGGCATTGTTGAGCGTGAGCGTGGTCGCTCCGAACACATCCACGGTGCCGCCGCCGCTGTTCAGGACGGCATCGCGCGACGCGCTCATGCTGGCCATGGTCCGGATCGTGCCGCTGTCGAGCGTGAGGCTCCCGGATACCACACCGAGCGCCTGATCGCTCGCGATCTGGATCACGCCGCCCTCGATGCGGGTGCCGCCCGTATAGGTGTTCACGCCGTTCAGCACGAGCGTGCCGGCATCCGTTTTGCGGAGCAGCACATCGCCGGTAAGCTGTGCGTTGATCGTCGCGGTCATGCCTGCCGCGCCGCCGTTGCCCACGCGGATGGTCGCCTCTCCGGGCGCGGCGCTGGAATCCACCAGCAGGAGCGCCTCTCCGTTAAGGAGATAGCCATCCACGCCGAACTGCATGCCCGATGCCGTGACGGCTCCATCTTGATGGCTGATGGTGACGATGCCGGACGAACCCTGGAAGATCGCGAACTGGCCGTCGCTCCATGGCGCGTTCACGCCGCCGTCCGCATCGGTCCAGTTGGATGTGGCGGCTTCTCCCGCTCTCACCCACTGGCCGTCGCCGCCGTTGATGGCACCATTATTCTTCGGCCCGTCCCTGCCGTCCCAATAATTCAGCGACAATCCCGTGGTGTTGATCAGGTTGACCTGGCCCGGAATGGCGGTCTGGACGCTGAAATTGTCCAGCGGCCGCCCCGACGTTCCGGGCGCCGACTGATATTGGCCGATCTCCAGCCCATTATCGATCAAGTTACCGCTATAGTTGATGATGCGATAGACGCCCGGCCCCAGATCCTGCCCTTGGTCATGCACGTTGATGACGCCGTCGAGCGTGAGGTTTCCCTTCACGATGGTCAGATCGTTGAGCGATCCGCCCACCGCCGTATCCTGGATATCGTAGAAGATATTAGAATTATTGCTGAATGCCAGATCGCCGTTGATCGTGAGCGTCGCCGGCGTGAATGGCTCCGAACCCGGCGCGAAAATGCCGCCATTCCCTACCTGGACGCTGCCGCCGATGATCCCCTTGCCGCTGAGGCGCGCACCGTTGCCGACCGTGGTGAGGCCGGTCGCCTGGGTCTGGTCGCCATTGACGATCAGATAGCCGGCATCGACCGTCGTCGCGCCCCGATAGCTGTTGGCCCCGGTCAGCACCAGATTGCCGCCCGCCCCCGTGGCGGTCAGCCCGCCGTTGCCCGAAATCACGCCTTCATAGGTGAGCGTGCCGGCGGTGGTATCGAACGTCCCGCCCGCCGCACCCATCACCCCGGCGCGTCCGATCGTGATGTCGGTGCCGGTGCGGAGCGTTCCCCCGTCGAGCGTCAGGGCGCCACCCGCGGCGCCGAGATTGGTGTCGCTCGTGATCTGGACGACGCCGCCCGTCACCTTCGTGCCGCCCGCATACTGGTTTGCGGCCGTCAGCACGAGCGTGCCGGCCCCGCTTTTGCCGAGCGCCCCCGCCCCGGAGATCAGACCATCATAGGTAAGGGTGGTGTTTCCCTGGGTTTCGAGCGTGCCGCCGGCCGCATTGATCACGGCCCCGCGTGCCGTTGCCATGGTGGTGGTGGTGCGCAGCGTGCCGCCGTTGAACGTCAGCCCGGTCCCCGCGGCGCCGAGGTTGGCGTCGGCGCCGATCTGCAAAGTTCCCGCCGCGATATTGGTGCCGCCCTGATAGCCGTTGACCGCCGTCAGGACGAGCGTGCCGCCCCCCCTGCTTCGTCAGCGTTCCCGGCCCCGTGATCGCGCCGTTATGGGTCAGCGTGGTGCCGGCATCCGGCGCCAGGGCGCCCCCGGCCGCACCGATCGTCGTGGCGCGCGCCGTGGTGATATTGGCCGTCGAAGCGAGCGTGCCTCCGTTCAGAACAAGTCCGCCCGTCGGGGCGCCGAGATTGGCGTTGGACGAAATCCGCACCGTGCCGGCGTTGATCGTGGTGCCGCCCGAATAGCTGCTGGTTCCCGCCAGGGTCAGCGTGCCGCCCAGCGTCTTCTCGACGGACCCGCTGCCGGAGATGACGCCCGAATAGGCGCCATCCGAATCCTGCACGAAACGCACCAGGCCGTTATCGGTAATCGTCAGCGGCAGGCTCTGCGCGCGCGCCTCCAGAATCCCCGCACTGGCGACCGTGACACTACCGTTGAAATTCTGGTTGTTGCCGGTCAGCGCCAGCGTGCCCTGATTCACGAGAACCTGAAGCGCGGCGTTGCCGCCATTGGCGCCGACCGCGCCGGTCAGCGTCCAGCGCCCCTCGCCGCTTTTGGTCAAGGTCTGAAAATTGCGGATATCGCCCGACAGGCTATCGGACGAGCCCGCCCCGCCACTCAAGGTCAGCGTATTCGTCCCGCCGCCGCCGTTGAAACTGCCGGTGATGGTCGACCCGGCTTCCAGCGTCAGGCTGTCATTGCCGCCAGCGAAAGACAGGCTGCCTTCGACCCTGCCTCCCGTCCGATTGATGAAGGTGACGTCGCTGGTCCCGTTATTGCCGATCACATTGGCACTGGCACTCACCCTCGTGGTGATCGTGCCGTAATTGTCGATCCGGTTGCCGCTGCCGACAACCGTGTCCTCGAACCAGATCGCCGCACCGTTGGTCGAGATGATCGATCCGCGATTGATGATGCTGTTGCCGGCGCCCATCACATTGATGGGCTCGCCTCTGGTCTGATCTCCCAGCGCTTCCACGGAGGCGCCCGTGCCGATCGTGAGGGTGCCGTTCGACCTGAACTCGATCGTATTCAGCCCGGCCCCATATTGACCGTCCCCATTGCCGGTGGCCGAGTTGGTCACGCGGGCATTGTTCTGCAGCGTTATGGTGGCATTGTCCCGCAGGCTGATGGCGTTATCGCTCCTCCCGTTGAGCCGGGCATTGGCCGCTATCGTTACGCTCGTCCCATCCACCTGGCCGGGGCCGTTGCCGACGCGCTGGTTGGTCGTGCCCGTGCAGGTGATCACGGTCGTGCCGGTGCAGGCGGCCCAGGATGCGGAAGGCGCGGTGATGAGGGCCAGCCCGGCTGCCAGTGACAGCCCCGCACGGTGGCCCGGACCGCCGGACGGCTGCGGAACGAGCCGGCTCCCCGCGCAACGCAACGCCGATTTTCTCGCCTGCGCTCCCCGGCGGAAGAAAAGTGTCGGATCAAATGGAACTTCAGGAACGTTCAAGCGTTTTGGCGCGTCATTCCCGAAACGACCCACAAAGCCCATCTTCCGCATGCCGCCACGTCCCCTTTTAGAGCCTGTAACGCGCCTAAGATTCCGCATCTGAATTTATAATCTATTTGATTCCATCTCCGGGTGTCCAGTGCGCGATGCAATCACCACATCGACTTTTCAGCTCTTGAACAGTAAAGTTCAAAAGAGCCCTGCCCGTCATCGACAGCCGGATTGACCGCCCTTGGCGGCTGGCCGAACGGAGCCAATGGGCGAGGGATTAGCGCGACTTATCGAATATCCGGGGAAGCGACATCCGAGTGTCCGCAAACTTGGTGGAACTTGGCATGCCCGACGGTCCGTCGCGCCGGGCCGCGCGGACAATCCCCGGCACCGGGCTTCGGGGCGCTGCGCGGACCTCCCCACCCGGCACTGATGCAAATCCGAACTTGTCCGCGCGCCATGGCGCGAAGGCCGGATTGGCGATAGCATCCGGCCATGGCCGATACCGCCGACAGCGAGCCTACCGACGAGGCGCCACCGCTCTGCCGTTATGAGGAACTGGCGCGGCGCGAGGATAGGTTGCGGGCGCGCGCTCAGGCCGCGATCGCGGCGGCGAGCCAGGCGGGGAGCGCGGCGGGATCGAGCGTTTCCACGCGGCGGAAGGCGACGCCCAGGCCGAGATCGGGATAAGCGGCGCGGAAATCCACCGTCGCGCCATCACCCAGCGGCAACACCACCAGCCGGCGGTTCACCTTGGACCGGTGGTGCATGCGCGCGGTATTCTCCTGCCCGACATAGCAGCCCTTGGTGAAGCTGACGCCGTTCAGTTCGCGGGCATTGGCCTCCAGCCAGAGCGTCTTGTCCTGCCCCAGTTCGGCCACGCCTTCGGTGACGCCAAGGGCAAGGCGATGGGCGCGCCAGCGGGCCGGGGCATCGCTTTCGCCGCCGGGAACGGGGGCGATCCAGCGGCGGCCGAGCGCGGCCAGGCGCGGATCGGGCACGCCTTCCACTCCATCCGGCGCCCAATGGACACCCAGCGTGGCATCGCGCGCGATCGTGATCGGCCGGCGCAGGCGATAGATGGTGAGGCGGCGAGCCAGCGCGTCGGCCTGATCGGCCTCGCAATCGACCAGCAGGTCATCGCCGTCCGCCCAGAGGATGAAATCGAACAGCGCCTTGCCCTGCGGCGTCAGCAGCCCGGCCCAGACGGGGAGCGGCCCCGAAACGTCGCTGGTGACGAGGCCCTGGAGGAAGCCGCGCACATCCTCGCCCGAAAGGCGGATGACGGCGCGGTCGGCGAGATGCGTGTGCGGGGTGGTATGCGGCATCGCCAAGAGTTAGGAAGCCCGGCGACGAAAGGAAAGCGCCATGCCCACCCATGATCTGATCCTGAAGAACGGCACGGTCTGGACTCCGGGCGGCCCGGTGCTGGCGGATATCGGGGTTACGGACGGGCGAATCGACCGGATCGGCCAGGTGGGCGACGGCGGCGAGACGATCGACTGCGCCGGCCTCACCATCCTGCCCGGCGTGATCGACAGCCAGGTCCATTTCCGCGAGCCGGGGCTGGAGGCCAAGGAGGATCTGGAAAGCGGCAGCCGCGCCGCCGTGCTGGGCGGCGTCACCGCGGTGTTCGAGATGCCGAACACCAAGCCCAATACCGATACGCCCGAGGCGCTGGCCGACAAGCTTTCCCGCGCCGAAGGGCGGATGTGGTGCGACCATGCCTTCTATGTCGGCGCCACCGCCGAGAATGCCGATCGCTGCGCGGAGCTGGAACGGCTGCCGGGCGCCGCCGGCATCAAGATCTTCATGGGCGCCTCCACGGGCAGCCTGCTGGTGGCCGAGGACGACCAGCTGGAGCGCGTGCTGCGATCGGGCAGCCGCCGCGTGGCGATCCATGCCGAGGACGAGGCGCGGATGAACGCCCGGCTGGGCGAGCGGATCGAGGGCGATCCCTCCTCCCATCCGGTGTGGCGCGACGACGAGAGCGCGCTGCTGGCGACGAGGCGGATCATCGCGCTCGCCCGCAAGACGGGGCGGCGCATCCACATCCTACACGTCACGACGCCGGCGGAGCTGGAATATATCGCCCGGCACAAGGATATTGCGAGCTGCGAGGTGACGCCCCAGCACCTGACGCTGGCGGGCGAGGAGGCCTATCCCCGGATCGGCACCTATGCCCAGATGAACCCGCCGATCCGGTCTGGCGCGCATCGCGACGGGCTATGGTTCTGGCTGAACCAGGGCGTGCCGGACGTGATCGGATCGGATCACGCGCCCCATCTGCGCGAGGAGAAGGCGAAGCCCTATCCCGCATCGCCATCCGGCATGCCGGGGGTGCAGACCCTGCTGCCGCTGATGTTGGACCATGTCGCCAATGGTCGGTTGAGCCTGGAGCGGCTGGTGGACCTGACGTCGGCCGGGCCGCAGCGCGTGTTCGGGCTGGTGACCAAGGGCCGGATCGCGTCGGGCTATGACGCGGATTTCTCGATCGTCGACCTGAAGGCGCGCTGGACGGTGGAAGAAAGCTGGCTCGCCTCCAAGTGCGGCTGGTCCCCCTTCACCGGCATGGCGCTGACCGGCAAGCCGGTCGGCACGATCATCCGCGGCCGGCGGGTGATGTGGGAAGGCGCGCTCGCCAATGCCGCGAGCGGCCGGCCGGTGCGGTTCGAGGCGACCTATCGGCCGTGATTTCGGCGGCCGGCACGTTTCCGCCGGGACGCGGGAAGAATTCCGCGCGCCGGCCGGATTCCGTCAAAACGGCAGGATGCTCGATTTCTCGGTGAACTTCATATAGCCGACATTGGCGCCCAGCCGCCAGCCGACGCCCAGCCGGATCGGAATCAGCACCACGTCGCCGCGCCGCAGATAGCTGGCCGTGAAGCCGCCGACGACATAGGCGGTGCCCTCGACCGCGGGGAAGCGCTGGTAAAGTTCCTGGCTGTCGTAGAGGTTGTAGACCAGCACGAACGTCTTGGCGCCGTTCGCGCCGATGTCGAAGCCGACCGACGGGCCGGTCCAATAGACCGGACGCTGGCCCTCCACCTTGTGGAACATCGTGCCCGAACCGTAACGCACGCCGATCGCCAGCGCGCCGCCGGCCTCGCGGCCGACGATATAGCCGTTGGGCTCGCCCTGGTCCTTCAGGATGCCCTCGATCATCTTCGCCAGCCCCTCGGCGCCCTTGCCGAACACGCCCTCGGCCGCCGCCAGCACGTCATTTTCCTGATAGGTGGCGTTTTCCTGCGCGACGGGCGCGGCGCCGGCGGCGGTCTCCGCCGGAACCGGATCGGCGGCGGGCGCCGGCGCGGTTACGTTGGTGCCGTAGCCGGCTTCGTCGGCGGGCACCGGGGTGACATCCGCCTGGATCGCCTGGTTGGGATCGACGGTGCGGACCTGCGCCGATGCCGGCGTCGCCAGCCCAAGCGCGGCCACGCCCAGCCCAAGCGCGCAGGAAACAAGGAATTTCGGCATCAAACATCCCCCGGGAACGACAAGCGCGTGAATCTAGCGCCTTTCACCCTTGCCCGGCAATGAACGGGCGATCACCCGAGTCGATGCCGCGCCGATCCGAGTCGTAGCGATTATTTATCGGACGGCGTCCACCGCACACCGCCGGATTATATCGTTGTCGCGGACCTGCTTATGCCGGCGGTCGAGGGCGCAATGGGGCGGGCATCAAACTCGAACAAGTCAGGAACATATTGCGCCGCCTGGCGTGCCGCCACAGACTGGTAGATTTTTCGCGGTCAGCGTTTTCCTCGTTGACCAATCGATCGGGCAACCCTAGGAAAACCGCCGCTGGCCTTTCCCGGAGACGTGGGTGAGTGGCTGAAACCAGCGGTTTGCTAAACCGCCGTACCGGGATTACTGGTACCGAGGGTTCGAATCCCTCCGTCTCCGCCATCTAGCCGTTTTTTCCTATTCTCTCCTGTTCACTGGGCTTGATTTTCTCGCGGAAATCCTGGCTTCTCGGCCTGCATGTCGTGCGGAGTTGTGCGCTGGCGTTCTCCTTCTGGCATGGCATTACGCATGGTATCGACCATGCCAGACCATGGTATCGGAGCTGATGGGTGCTGACGGACGCGAAGGTCAAGGCGGCGAAGCCGAAGGACAAGCCCTACAAGCTGGGAGATTCAGG
The DNA here is from genome assembly GCF_000347675.2 of Sphingomonas sp. MM-1. Lineage (NCBI taxonomy): Bacteria > Pseudomonadati > Pseudomonadota > Alphaproteobacteria > Sphingomonadales > Sphingomonadaceae > Sphingomonas > Sphingomonas sp. MM-1. Next base: position 1,047,204 of record NC_020561.1, read on the forward strand.
CCAGCTCTATCTCTACGTCAGCCCGGCCGGCGGTCGGCACTGGCGCATGAATTATGTGGCCCCGTCGACGCAAAAGCAAAAGACGCTGAGCTTCGGCTCCTACCCTACCATGACGCTCGCGGAGGCGCGGGCCGCGCGGGATGCCGCGAAGAAGATCCTCAGCACCGGGCGCGACCCGGCGATCGAGCGCCGCGTGGCCAGAAAGGAGCAGGCCCAATCCGACGCGAACACCTTCGAGTCGGTCGCCGAAAAATGGTTCGAGTTGAACAGCGGCTGGTCGCTGGAGAAGCTGCGCGAATATCGCGCGGCGAATAGCGACAAATGGTCGTGGAAGGCTGCCCGGCATTGGACGAAAAAGCCCGCGCCATGGTCGGCGGTCCATAGCGCCGACGTCCTGAAAAGCCTCGAAAGCGACGTCTTCCCGTCGATCGGCAGTCTGCCGATTCGGTCGTTGGAGGCGCGCGCGCCTCTGCTTCTCGAAGTGCTGCAGGAGGTAGAGGCTCGCGGCGCGATCGAGACCGCGCATCGCCTTCGGCAGCGGATTTCCGGGGTATTCGTCTATGGTATCGCTGCCGGCCTGTGCGGGGCTGACCCGGCGGCGAGCCTGGGCAAGGCGCTCGCGAAGAAGCCGCGCTCGAAGCCGCAGCCCTCGGTCATCGACGGCATCCAGAAGCAGGAGGATCGCCTGCGGGCCATCAAGGACATGCTGGCGAAATGCGAAGCAGAGCGCTGCCGGGCGAGCACCAAGCTCGCTTTGCGCTTTCTGGCGTTCACCGCCGTCCGGTCGAACGAACTGCGCTTTGCCTCGTGGGCGGAGTTCGAGGGGATCGACTGGGGCAACCCGCATGCCCCCGCGCCCGAGGCGCTCTGGCGCATCCCGGCGGCGCGGATGAAGGGCGACGACGAGCGGAAGGCCGAAGAGTTCGGCGACCATCTGGTGCCGCTGGCGCCCCAGGCGGTGGCCGTCCTGCGCGTGATGTGGCTGCTATCGGCTGGCCTGCCCTATGTCTTCCCCGGTGAGCGCCACCTGCACAAGCCGATCAGCGAAAACACGCTGCGCGCGCTGCTGATCCGCGCCGGCTATTATCAGCGCCATGTGCCGCATGGATTTCGGGCAGCCTTCTCGACCTATATGAATGACCGGCCGCTCTCCGAGCGGAAAGATGGCGACCGGGAGGTCATCGACCTGATGCTCGCGCATGTCCCTGAAGGAAAATCCGGCTCGGAGACGGCCTACAATCGGGCAGGATATATGGACCGGCGCCGCGAGCTTGCTTGCGAGTATGCCGACCTGATCGGCGCCGATCTCTGCGATCCGGCAGAGCATCTGGGCAAGCCGATCAGATATGCGGCAACGGGGCCGGGGCGGCTGGCCGCTTAGGCTGCCTGCTTGACGGCCTCCAGCCAGGCGCGGACCTCGGCTTCGCTCCACCGCGAGCCGAACCCGCCCGGCTTATAGGGCTTCGGGAACTTGCCCTCTCGGATCAGCTTGTAGATCCGCGTCCGCTTCAGCCCCGCGATCTGCTCGACGCGGGCGAAGGGAATCAGGCGGTCATTAGAATTGTCGGCCGGCGGCAGCGCCGCGAGCACGGCAAGATTTTGCTCCCGCGCAGTCATTGAGCGTTGGTGATTCACGCGACACACCTCCCGATCACCCCTCGATGATCCCAATCCTTGCGATAGACGGCCTGCCCGCGGCGAAGCTGCCAGCAGGACGTGTTGACGTTCCCAGCCCAGACGATCCCCACGGCCCGGCCATATCGATCTGTCGTCACCTGCTCGAACCGGATGGGTCCGAGGGTCAGGGCGGCCGCTAGGCTGGCCTTGCTGGTGATCGGATCGCCGGGGGCACAGATCCGCCCGCGCCGGCAGTGTCCGGGCATCTCCGGGGCGTCGATCCCGAGCAGGCGGATGCGCTGATCGCCGCAGCGAACGGTATCGCCATCGGTGGCCACGCACCCGGTCAGCGCCACGGCGGCGGCTAGAGCGAGCATCATGGGTGAGGGTCCTTGTGCGAATAGTCTCGAATAGCGCCCCACGTCGCGATGACATACTGGTGCCGGCCGGGATGTCCCGCAGGACGGATGCACCGATGATCTGCATCCGGCGATGGCGGGATGTGGAAGCAAAGGTTGTCGGCCGGCACGCTGTAATCGTCGCTCGGCCAATAGAATCGACCCTTCCCGCTCATCTTCCCTCGTCCTTCATGAGGTGGACGTCCTTCCGGGAGCGGATCAGGCCGCTGGCGACGCTGTCCCCGCACCACACGGAGATGTCGCCATCCATGAAGCGGCGCGTGATCGGGTCGGCATCACCGCCGACAAGGCGCAGGGCCACGCTGGGGCAGCCGCCCAAGCCGGCCGGGCTGTAATCCCAACCCTCGGTGAGGCCGATGATCTCCCATTCGGTGCCGTCCCACCATATGAAGCGATCGCCGGGCTTGGCCTCGATCGTCCCGGCCGATCCTGTCAGGCTGAACGCCAGCAGCGCATTGACCTCCGCCTCGCTCAGCCCCGCCGCGATCTTCGCGATCTCATCCATTTCCTTGCCCCTTGAGATGCTCGCCGCGCTCGATGGCATCGGCCAATTCAACGCAAAGCAATTGTCCGTCGCGCTTGAACGGGTCGCCCCAGAATGCGAGGATTTCTGGCGTGCGTGATTGACTGGCGAGCCTCCGCAGCCACGCCACCACCGCATCCCGCTCGTTGGGCTGGATCATCACCGCCCTCCTGCCGCAGCGATGGCTGCACGGGCGTCTCCCCGATACAGTTCCGCCACATCATCCCAGGGCTCCATGCGGAAATTTACCGGATGACCTTTTGCGGCGGACAGCACTTTGCCCGTATGGTCCGACCGTTCCTTTTCGCAGGCGTAGAGCGCCCTCGCCACCCGCTCGACCACATCCTCGGGCTGTGCTGGGGCGAGCTTTTCGTCGTAGGCGTTCAGCAGATCCGCGACGATCTCCGCCGGATCGTCCGTCGGCGCCCAATCCTTCAACAGCGGGTGCGAGCGATTGGATTCGATCGTTTCCATCAGCGATCGGCCGACAGCTTCCATGTCGTCGGCATCGAACTGGTGCACGGATTGCACAGGTTGCGCCGGGGTGGGGGATGTGAGGGTAACTTCGGCGGGAGCAATCGCCTCCCGAAGTTCGCTCCATGGCGACTTCGTGCCGTAGCGTCCATTTTCGCGGATGAAGGGAGACAAAGCAGGATCGATAGAGCACTCTACGTAGCGCTTTGCTGCTCGCACCATCTCCCGCAGCGCGGTGTCATCGGTCATCAGGCCCGACCTCCTTCCTGATATCGCCCTTCGGCCCGCGCGATCCACTCCTTCATCATGCTGATGGTGTCAGCGCGATCAGCGTTGCTGATGTAGTTGACCCGACCACCGTCGATCTGGCCGAACTCCGCGACCAGCAGAACGAATGCGATCTTGCGCGGACGGGCGTCTCCGTTGAACTGCTGGTCGAGCGCCCCGGCTATCGCGTTCATGCCGGCCCGATAGCGCGCCTGGATGGGGTCAGGCCGTGACATGCTTCACCGCCCACATGACCGCTTCCTCGATCTTGGTCATCTGACTGTCCTTTCAGGGAGAGGATGGCGGCGGCGATGTCGCGGCACGCCGAAATGTCGTCGCAGACTTCACCGGGCCGAGCATCGCCGGGGTGTGGCATCCGCCATTGTTCGTGCCGATCGCGGGCTACTTCGGCGGCCGCTTCCAGCGCCGCGATGCGGTGGCGGGCGAAGGCTTGGACGATGGGAGCATCATCACATGAGCCGCGTCTAATGTTCGCCGCTTGGTGATTTCGACCGTTCAGCTTGGCCCAAGCCGCCGCCGCCTCGCGATCAGCCTGCGTCACCGGCGCTCGGTCGGATTTCGTCATATCGCGCCCTCCGTTGCGAACATCCCGATCTGGCAAACCCCGGTCTGGCCGGCGAGCCAGTCGTGATAGGCTTCCGTGACGGCGCCCGATCCGGGAAACAGATCCACGAACTCGTCGTCAGGCCGCATATTGAGCCAGTCGAAAATCCATCTGCAAACGGCGGCGGGCTTCGCGCCGGTAAAGCCACGCCGAAGCGTGATGCTCTCCGCGATCGCAGGAGCCTCGATCCAGTCACGCTGCGTCGGCTGAGAGACCGGGATCGGCCTGCCTCCCCACAGGATGATCGGCTCCCATGCCCAGGCGCGGGTGACGTTCTTCTTGAACGAAGCGAATGGCTTGACCCACGCCCCGATGCGTGCATCCGGCGGGCACATCGGCAGGATCGTGCGCAGTGATGGCAGACTGAGGGACATGGCCCAGCCGTCGAACTCTGCCGTCATCCGTTCGATCAGCGCTTCGTGCGCCGTAGGGTCATCATAGTCTGCGGCGTCGGGGTGAAGGTGGCCATAGAACTTTTCGGCCACGCCCAGATAGGGCGGATCGGCATAGGCAAACCGCAGCGCTCGGTCGGATGGCGCGCGCGTCATGCTGCGATCCTTTCGTAAACGGCCGCCAGCGCAGCTTCCGTGCGCAGGATCGCGCGGCCTATCGCTTCGGGGATCTGTGGGACGACGGCATCGCCGAACGCTTCGACGATGAGGGAGGCGGCAGAAGTCCCTTTTGGACCGCCGACCGCAACGCGAGTGCCAGCCACCCAGGCGGATAGCCCATCATCCACCCGTATGTGACGGGCAAGGTCATCGAGGGACCAGTCAGCCCGTGATCCGACAGCACCGCGGCGATCTGGCGAGCATATTGCCATTTCTGGTCGCGCAGGAAGGTCGGGACGTTCGGAGATTTCACCTTGCCGTTGCTCGTCACCCCCAAGCTGCCCTTTCGGTCCGATGCCAATGGTATCGGCATCGTTGCCCGCTGCAACTGGTGGCGCACCGTGCCCATCCTGCCCGTGTCTCCGTGGCCACCCGCCTTCATGTCCGAGGCTCGCGGCGTGGAGAGCATCCCCGCATGCCGGTTGTTCTGCCCCTGTAGCTGCGCCAGCACATCGCCCCGGAAGCCCCGATCCGCATCCGTCTTGCGCGGGGTGGCGATCAACGCCCAGCCCTGACACGACGGCCATTTCTCCATGCTGGGATTGTGCATGTTCGCCATGGCCGTTGGCGTATGCAGTAAGCTGCCCGACATCGCACCCGATGAGCCAGGACCGGGGGCGTTCATGGTTGGCCCCGATGTCTCCAGCACGAACCACGAACGGCCAGCAGGCGTAGCCGATTGCCTCCAGAGCAGAGAGCACGGCGTCCGCGCCCCGAGTTCGGAGATTAGCGCTGTTCTCAAGAGCGAACCAACGAGGGCGGCACTCTCCGATGAGGCGGACGGCTTCGAAGTAGAGGCCCGACCTTTCGCCTTCGACACCTTTTCCCTTGGTGTTGGCGCTACTGATGTCCTGGCAGGGCGGGCTTCCGACGATGACGGCTGGAAGGTATCCGAAATCGTCGAGAAGTCGGCCTGCGCTGAGGGATCGAACGTCATCATAGACCTTCACGCCGGGGTTGTTTTCGGAATAGAGCGCTCGCCGCCACGGGATCACCTCGCAGGCCGCCATCGTGCGATAGCCGGCCCGGTGCATGCCGAGAGACCAGCCCCCGGCGGCGGCGCTGAACAGGTCCAGCACGCGCATCACCGCTCCCCCTCCCTCGATGCCGGCACCTGATCGAAGTCATCCCAATGTTTGTTCAGGATGTCCGCGACGCGCTGGGCTACCTCGTCGGGCTTCTCCAAGTAGAGCGCCATGATCAGCATCGGGAACCGAAGGCCGATCGATGTGCCTGTCTCTGTTTTGGTCGGCGGCTTCTGATAGTGGACGGCGATGCACGGTCCGCGCAGATCCTCGTCATAGAGGTTGCGCAGGTAGGAAGTCGAATCGACCGTGAAGCACTGGTGCGCCGAATCGTCGGACACGGGGCGGCAGGAGTGGCCGCCGCCCCGATCCGGCGCCGGCTGCGGCGGACGGCTGTGTGACACGCTACTCATTCGCCGCACCCCCGCCCGACCTGGCCGGCATCGCGGGCGTCCACGAAGTCCTGCCACTGCCGCCAGCCCTGCGGGCAGTGGAATCCCCACTCGCGCAGTTTCGGCCCGGTCATGAACAGCGAGACCGCCCGCCCGCCCGGTGGGACGACCAGCCGGTGGGCATCGGTCGCGCGGCGGGTGACGATGCTGCCGGCCCCACGGTAGAAGCTGCCGGCCGGCGTAATCTCGATATAGACGCCATCGATCACATAGGACGTATTGTCCCATGGGTGATCGTGCAGCGCGCGATTGTCGTCGCTGTGCAGGATCTCGTGCAGGTAGACGTTGCAGCCCTCATTGCGCGGGACGATCCACCAGCGGCGCAGATAATCGTCGCCGATCACGAAATCCGGCCGGCGCTGCATCTTGGCGCGAGCCCAGGCCTGGAGATCGTCCAGATGGATGCCTCCTAGCGAGCCATGTTCGATTACCATTGGCGTTCGTCCCAGCAGGTGTCGCACTCAGCCCAGCGGTTGCCCGAGGACCGGCGAAGCTCGTGGCAGGTGGAGCAGCCCGGAAGCGTGATCAGCGACCGGAGCCAGCGGCGGAGGGTGGAGAGGAGCTTCATGCGGCCACCTGCTTGCGCTGGTCCTGGAGCCATTCGCCGATGCGGGGCCATTCGGCCTCGATCTCAGCCCAGCGCGGCCAACGGCCATTGTGGACGCGGAACTGACCGGGCCACTGGCTGGCCTTGGTGAACTGGTCGCGCTCGGCGCGGGCGACCTCGTTCCAGCGCCGGAAGAAATCCATGGTCTCGGCCGGGACGTGGGCGTGCTGGCTCGGCGGGGACTTGATGAGGTCCGCAACGAAGTGCGTTCCCAGGTGCATGACGGTGCGCGGTGCCGGCAGCTGGAGGCAGACCGGCTTGTAGGTCACGGCCCCGCGGAGGTCGACATAGGCCAGTTCGACCGGCTTGGCGAAGCCGTAGCGCGCCAGAACCTCCATGTCGGCCGGCGGGCGCCGCTGGTCGATGTCGGCGGCCAGCAGCGCGGCGGTCGCATCCCATTCGGCCTCGGGCAGTTGGGCAGCCGCCCAGGCCCCGAAGGCCTTCCGGACGATCTTGCTCAGCAGCTCGCCATCCTGTGTCTTGCGATAGATCGCGGCCGGTGGCGGGATCGGGACGCCTGCCTGCCCGAAGGGATAGGTGATGGCCGGGCGCGGATAGGAGCCCAGCTTGGACGGGGCGATCCTCTGCCCATACATCAGCGCGTGCTTGCGCTCTTCCAGAGTGGTCACGGCATGGCCTCCAGTTCCCGGCGGTGCGGAGACCGGCGGGTGAATTCTTCGGCCATCGCGCGCATGTCGAGGCCGGTGATCTGCTCGAAAGATTCTTCGCCCGCCTCGTGCTGGAGCCGGTGGTGGGCCTGGCACAGGCTCAGGGTCCAGCGGTCGGAGGGCTTGAGCGCCATCCCGCCACCGGTGCCCCGGCGGACGTGGGCCACCTCGATCGGCCCCTGCTGGCATCCCTTGACGGAGCACGCATGGGACCGAACGAACCTGACGTGAGCGGGGCATCGCCGCCCGTCGTTCTCCCGACCGGATTTCGATCGACGTTTCGGCGGAAGCATCAGCCGAGCACCGCCCAGGCGACGATCGCGATCGTGATCGCGTTCATGACCGCGAAGGCGGCCCATTCGCCCGGCAGAGCGGGCCGGGGCGCGAAGAGCCAGTGCCAGGCGCCGCGGGTGATCGGCATCTTGGCCGCCCGCCGTTCGGCTTCCCGGCGGACCGCGCTGCCGCTGTGGATCGCATGCGGATGGATGCCGGCCATCACCGGGCAACCTGCGCTTCGCGACGCTCGGCAGCCTCTCGGGCAGCGCGTGCGGCAAGATAATCGGTCTGCGCCCGGGTGAGGATCCGGCGGGCCTCGCTCTCGCGGATGTAGGCGGAGGCCAGTTCGGACGATACCACCGAGAGGGAGGCCGCCTCGACCGGCTCCGTCGACCGTCGCGCGGTCATCTCGCTGCCTCCAACACCGAGGCGAGATACTTCCGGGCACCCTCCTCGCTGGCGTAGAACTTGCCCGCCGCCGCCGGCCCGAGGAGGAGCAGGCCCGCCGTCTCGGTATCGGTATCCTTTTCCAGCCGATAGCCGTCGGAACCTTCCAGGTGGACAGCCCAACCGGCAATGCAATGCGCCGTGCCGCAGTGCCACTGATCCATGACCAGCGCGTCCGGTTCGGCGAGTGCCGCTTTTGCGACTTCGCGCAGCCGGGCATCGGCATCCGATTTGGCGGCGACAGGGCGTCCGCGCACGGTGAGATTGCCCCACGCGGTGATGCTGGTGCCGCTGAGGTCGAGCGAGCCGCCGACGCTGAGGCCCTCGGGCAGCGCGGTGATGCTGGTGCCGCGGAGGTCGAGCGAGCCGCCGACGCTGAGGCCCTCGGGCAGCGCGGTGATGCTGGTGCCGCGGAGGTCGAGCGAGCCGCCGACGCTGAGGCCCTCGGGCAGCGCGGTGATGCTGGTGCCGCTGAGGTCGAGCGATCCGCCGATGCTGAGGCCCTCGGGCAGCGCGGTGATGCTGGTGCCGCTGAGGTCGAGCCAGCCGCCGACGCTGAGGCCCTCGGGCAGCGCGGTGATGCTGGTGCCGCTGAGGTCGAGCCAGCCGCCGACGCTGAGGCCCTCGGGCAGCGCGGTGATGCTGGTGTCGCTGAGGTAGAGCCAGCCGCCGACGCTGAGGCCCTCGGGCAGCGCGGTGATGCTGGTGCCGCTGAGGTCGAGCCAGCCGCCGACGCTGAGGCCCTCGGGCAGCGCGGTGATGCTGGTGCCGCGGAGGTCGAGCGATCCGCTTACACTCTTCAGCCCGGAAATATCATCGCTGCTTCTGGGGCTGAGATCGCCCTTATAGTGACCTTCGTATCGCATGAAACGTCCTCCAACGAGCGTCTCGCGTCGGCACCGCGCCGAGGTCTGCTCGTGGATTTGACATACCGCAACGGTATGTTTCCGGTCAAGATCGAAATACCGTTGTGGCATATTTCGATATGCCGCCGCGGCGCTACAAAACGGAACCGGAATGATCCAGCTTCAAATTGAAGGGGGAACACCAATGGAACTTCAAATTGGGAAATATACGGCGCGGATTTCCGTCTTACCTCCTATCCATCCGAAGTTTCGCATCACCCCGGAGCCTGCGGCGCCAAATTCCACCGATGGCGAGGAAGAGCAGATCGAGGCGGAGCCGATATCGGGCTTCACCTGCATCATTGGATATACAAGCGGTGGTGGCGAGGTGAGCGAAAGGCTCATTACATGCCGCTCTCTGAGAGCGCATGGGACCGGGCTCACCATTGGCGCGATCTGCCACGCAGCCAAGGGGTTTCGCGCTTTCCGGGTGGATAGAATAAGCGCGGTCTCGGACCCGCACACGGGCGAGGTTATAGGGGACGGCAGTTATTTTAGCCGGTTCGCTGTCAAGTCGTCAGACAAGGCGAGAGCGCCTAGCGGCGGTTGGGGCCTCACTCCCAGCCGGATGCGGACGCTTGTGGCTGGACTGAATGTCCTCTCCTTCATCGCTCGATGCGATGGCTATTGGCACGCTCTCGAAGATGAGCCTTTGGCAAATTTCATTGAGAGGCTCTGGATGCGCAAGGACTGGGAGGGGCAACCTCCGGTCGCGGCCATACTGGATCATGCTAAGCGACTTGCTCCAGATTCCTCGATATTTTTCGCATCTCTTGAGACGATTTTCGGCAGTCGCAGCAGCACCCGATTGCTAATTTCTTCAGTGCGCGAGTTGATTGAAGCCGACGGCATTATCCAGGATCAAGAGACCAACTGGGTCCTCGCCATGCAGCAGCACCAAGAAGAATATTACGCCCGAAAAGGGCTACTCGGGTCGATATGAACCCACTACGAGCGCAATGATCCGCACCTCTTCGATGTCATCCTCGTCGTGGCCGATCTCGATCGGCCGCTGGAAGGCGGGATTGTTGGACCGCGGAATGAGCCACTCCCTCCCGTCACCGTCGATCCGGTATTCCTTCACGGTCGTCTCGAAGTCCTGACTGACGCGCCGTCGCTGCACGACCACGCGCTTTCCGTTCGGGATCGCCGCCTCACCCCAATATGCGACGCATTCGACGATCGTGCCGTGGGGATATACAATATCCATGCTGTCCCCCTCGACGCGCAGCCCAAACCTGTCTCGGACGGGCGCGGCGACGTCAGCTCTGCCCGTGAAGACCTCCCATTCATCGGGCTCATATTCCCAGACCTCTTTCCACACGCCGGCAGCCACCACCCCTTTGACATACAGACGCGGCCCCAACGCCACCAACGGGCCCTCAGCGAACAATTCCCCCGGCTCAACTCCAAGCGCCGCGGCGAGCCGCAGTATATCAGCCATGTCCGGGGTCCGAGCACCGCTTTCCCACCGCTGAATGGTGGGCTGCTCCACGCCGACTGCCTCCGCCAAGGCGCTCTGTGTCATTTTACGCAGGTTGCGCAGCTTCTTGAGCTGGAGTGAATACCGCATTGGCATATATTGCCCGCTCGGCGCCGGCAACGTAACGTCCAGAACGGAATAAACGCTTGCATTGCAGTATACCATGTCGGTATATCCATCAGTATGAAGCTGGTCGACTATCTCGAAGCGCATAGCCTTACCCACGAGCAGTTCGCGGGCATCCTTGGCTGCAGCCAGCCGACGGTGACCAGATTCGTTCATGGCATCCGGCGGCCGTCTAGGTTCCTCATGCGCAGGATCGCTGAGGCCACGGGCGGGGTGGTCACCCCAAACGATTTCCTCGATGAATCTCCGCCCCCTTTCCAGGACCCACCCCGTCGCCACCGTCGAACGGCACCCGGGATGGCCACAGCATGACCGATCTCGAAAGGATTACGCCGATCGAGGCGGTCTCCGAGGATCGGGTGCGCGAGATCCTCCACGAGGAGGTGACGCCGACGCTCGATAGAATTCTGGCGGAGCTTCGGGCTCTGCGAGGGGAGGATTGAGGGATGGTGGACGAACTGAACTGCTCGTTCTGCGGAAAATCCAACGAAGAGGTGGCCCATCTGATAGCCGGCACGAATGCCCTCAGCGTGGATGCCTGCGCCAAAATCGTGGCCGATGGCACATCTCGCGAGGCGGCCGCCGCGGCGACCGCCTCCAACCAGCGGCTGGAGTGTCTTCGGCTCGCAATGAGCCGGGACTTTATCGATCCCGTAGCGGTCGCGCGGGAATTCTACAAATTCGTGCAGAGCGGGACGCCCGCCCCCAAAGGAGCGGGCGATGCTTGAATCATTTGGGCAGGCGCCTGCCCGAAGCCGCGTGATAGCAGCGGGCATACAAATCGAGATAGGCATCGACCCTGTCTTCCTTGGATTCGGCTTCCGGAAGCAGGTTTCGCAGGAACTTCGCCATCTCCCAGGCAACCTGGGCCGGACTGCCGCCGTCGGGGTGGTCGCACGTGACTTGAACCTTATCGGACATGTTGGCTCCTTCTCGGTCGTGTGTGGCAACCCGACTGTAGCCGAAGCCGGGGTCGTAACAAGCGGCCCCGGCGGAGGGCTAGCCTGATGTTCGTATCCCCGATCCCGAGCCTGATCTTCCCGACGCTTCGCGGGTCGATGGCCTTCCATCCGGTCGCCTCGCGGCCGGCGGATGAGCGCGAGGCCCGCGCGCTGCGGGTCTGCGATCCGGTTAAATGCCCCTCTTTCCATGGTGATCGTAATGGCTGACGCTCACAGCAATGTCGTTCCGCCCGCGCAACCTCTGACGGAAGCAGAGTTCCGCAACGCCTGGCTGCAATCGCTGGCGCGGCTGTGCGCTGCCCACGGCGACGGGCGCGTCGCCCTGGCGCTTGGCGTGTCCGAGCGGCACCTGCGCAACCTGAAGAGCGGCGCCAGCCTGCCGGCTGCGGATCGGATCTGGAACCTGTTGGCGCTGGACCCGTCCGCCCACGACGAGATCGACGCCAGGTATCAGGTGAAGAATTCGCCGATCGATGCGCTTTGCTCCACCGATCCGCTGACGCGCGACATCATCGCGCTCGCGAACGAGGTGGCACAATCGGAGGACCCGTCCAGCCCGGGCGGTGTCGTCGTCACCGATCATGAGCTGCTCCAGAAGGACGAGCACCGGATGCGTCGCATCCACAACACGCTCGGCAGCTGGCTGAAGCGGATCGAAGCGCTGCGGCGCCCGGCCATGAAGGCGGTCGCCTGACCACAGAATTGAGGACCTGATCCGGGGCGGCCCGGGGGGAGATTGAGAATGACGGTGATGGAAGGCGCGGCGCCGACGATGGTCGGTTCCGCGGGCGATGATTTGCGTCCGGCCGCATGGCCGTTCGGGGGCCTCGGGATGTTCCGATACGGCGCGATCATCGCCGATCCGCCGTGGTATTTCCGGAATTACTCGTTTGCCGGCGAGACGAAGAACCCCGTCGCCCGCTATGCGTGCATGTCGACGGACGAAATTGCCGCCCTGCCGGTGAGCCAGCTGGCGGCGCCGGACTGCGCACTGTTCATGTGGGCAACCGCGCCGATGCTGCCGGATGCTATCCGGCTGATGAAAGAGTGGGGCTTCACCTTCAAGAGCGCGGGCGCCTGGGCGAAGCAGTCCGCCACCGGCGAAAAATGGGCCTTCGGCACGGGATATTGCTTCCGCTCGGCGTCCGAATTCTACCTCCTCGGGACGATCGGCAAGCCGAAGGTGCTATCGCGGTCCATCCGCAATCTGATCGTCGCGCCGGTGCGCGAGCACAGCCGGAAGCCTGACGATCTGCATCGTGATGTCGAGCAACTCTATGCCGGGCCTTATGCCGAGTTGTTCGGCCGTGAGCAGCATCCCGGCTGGGATGTCTGGGGAAACCAGACGGACAAGTTCGGGGGAGCGGCCTGATGCGCCCGGTCCCCGACGACTTCGCCGCGCTGGCGGCGACGATGAGCCGCGCACAGATGCAGGCGCATTATCGCGTCCGATCGAGCACGCTATCGGCGTGGTATGTGGCGGCCGGCCTCCGGCCTCCCGTGCCCAGCCAGCAACGGCCTGCGCCTGCTGACTTCGCCGAGCATGGGCGCCGCCCCAGCGCCGAATTGCGCGAGCGATATGGCTGCAGCAACGAACTGCTGGCCCGCTGGCGCAAGCAGCACGGCATCAGCATGGCTGACGGCCCCACCGCCCGGCCGGTGCCCGAGGATTTCGCCATCCGAGCGCGGAGCAGCACCAACCGCGAGCTGGCGGAACATTATGGCGTCGGCCGGGCGCTGATCTCACGCTGGCGAGCCAAGTGCGGGCTGTCGGGCGGCATATCGACCTATCGCTGGAAGGTGCCGACACCGACCCAGGTTGGCGCGCGCGACTCTTCGCTTGCCGGCCGTGCCGCCGATCACCTGCGCCTCCCGCGCGCTGGCAGCTGGGTGGTGTTCCGCTGCGACGCGGCCGGCACGGCCGATCCTTCGGGCGGCCACTTCCGCGTCGGCACCCGCCTGATGACCGAAGACGAGATGATCCAGTTCGCGGAACGGAAGGGCTTCGCGGCCTTCCCGGCCGACGCCCTGGGTTCCAGCCGCCAGCACGGGGCGGCCCTGTCGTGACCGTGCACCTCAACCGAAAGGACAATCAGATGGCCGAAACCGGCGGCGCCGACCAGTTGCGCCTGTTTATCGAACGCATTGAGCGGCTGGAGGAGGAGAAGAGGGGCCTCTCCGACGACATCAAGGATGTCTACCTGGAGGCAAAATCCCAAGGCTGGGATGCCAAGACGATGCGCGCCATCGTCCGGCTGCGGAAGATGGAGAAGCATGCGCGCGACGAAGCCGAGGCGCTGCTCGAAACCTATAAAGCCAGCCTGGGGCTCTGACGGTGGGACCGCTCGTCCTCGGCATCGCCTGCCTGCTTATCGGCTGGATCATGGGCGCCCGTTGGCGAGCGGGCCGCCTTCCGGCTGCGCCGTCGATATCACCGTCCGCCGCCGGGCGGGCACTTGCCGCCCGCAGCCGGGAGGAACTGGCGCGGCGGCGGGAAGACAAGACGCGGCAGCTGCAGCTTGAGATCGAGCGGAGCCGCCGGTGAGCGCCGCCCGCGAGTGGGTGCCGCACCATGGCGGCCCGAACCCTTTCCATGATCCCGATCAGCCCGATCGGGAGGAGCCGGACATCATGATCCGATACCGCAACGGGCGCGTGTTCGGCCCGATCCAGCCGGCGTCACGACGCTGGGCCGCCTGGACCGTGCGGCCGGGCCGGAGCGACTGGGATATCGTCGCCTGGAGGCTGGCGTGAGCGCGGCCCTCCTCTGCCGTCTGATCGAGGCGGGGACACCGGCAGCGCTTGTTGCTGAGGTCGCCGCCGCCCTTGCTCAGGCTGATGCTGCTTCCCTCGCACTGCGCATGCGTCGGCAGGCCGATGCCGCACGTCAGCAGAAGAGGCGCGCAGAAGGTAAGCCCAAGGCCGATGCCGATGCCGATGCCGATGCAGAATCACGTGACGTCACAGGACATCACGTTATGTCACGTGACATACCCGAAGATAGCGTGACGTCACGTGACATTGCCGAAACTCCGGAAAATGTCCCCCCACACCCCCCTAAAAATATCTCTCTTAGAGAAGAAAACCCCGTCCCCCTAAAGGGGGACCTCCCCCTTTTCGGATCACCCGAAATCGACCGGGTCGTCAGTGATTGGAACGCCATGGCGGGCCGCACCGGGCTGAAATCGATCCGGACGGTCACCGCCGAGCGCCGCGGTCGCATCCTCGCCAGGCTGAGGGAGCACGGCCCGGATAGCTTCACCGAGGCGATCGCCGCGATCGAGCGATCTCGCTTCTGCCGTGGGCAGAACGACCGGCGGTGGCGGGCCGATTTCGACTTCCTGCTTCAACCCCGCAGCTTCGTGAAATTGATCGAGGGCAGCTATGAACCCGCTAACGACCGCTACGCCGAAACGGACATCGCCAACCCAATGGTCCGAGTCGCGGCTACCCGCCGTGCTCGCCGATCCGCTGAGGCGGGCGGCGGGTTCTGAGTTTGGCTATGTGCCGCTCGTCTCCGCCGATGTGGCGGCGACGATCCCCGCCGCTTTGGCGGCTTTGAAGGCCGGCATGGCGCCCTCAACCGAGGAGCAGATCGAGGGGCTGATGGGTAGCATTGCGCTGCTTTACCCGGCCGCCAAGGTCACCGAGAAGGAGGCCGAAGCCCGGCTGGACCTCTACATCGACCTGCTCCAGGATATCCCGTTCGACATCCTGTCGGCCGCGTTCAAGAGCGCTGCGCAGACGAGCCGGTTCTTTCCCACCGTGGCGGAGATACGGGAAGCTGCCCTGCCAGCCCGGCGGGAGCGGCTCAACAAGATCAATGGGCTCAAGGCGTTGGCGCTGAAGCACCGGCTAGAAGGCGAGCAAAGCCGGCAGGCCCAGGCGCCGATGTCGGCGGCAGAGATCGAGGAAGCCAACGCGATCTTCCAGCGGCTGGGCATCCGGACCCGTTATGCGGCCGACGGAACATCATATGAAATCGAACGCGGCAACACCGGCGATCAGGAAGCGAAGGCGGCATAATCACAATGGGAAAAGCTACTCGGGTCGACAATGAGCGCAGCGCGGCGATGGCGGCCGCCCGCGCTGCTGCCATCCTCAAGGGCGACCGGACGGTCAGTGTCGCGCCTCCGCCGCCGGCCAAGCGCGCCCGCCGCGCGCCTGCCCAGAAGCCGATCGATGCGACACCGGAGCGCATCTCCATGGCCGAGCCGGATGGCAAGAATGGCGTCCGCTTCCACGACACGGTCGAGGCGATGATCGACAAGGCCGGTCAGCGCGCTCTCATCACGCGCCGCTTTGCCGATGCTCAGATTGACCGGTGGCTAAAGCAAAAGCGCCTGACCTATGCGCAGTGGTATGCGGCTGACTGGTATCGGAATCAGTATGCGTTGGCGGGCATCGAGGGTCGGGTGGTGGCGCAATACGATATCACGCATCCAGGGGCCGAAGGGAGCAGCTACGGCCTGCCAGCCAATGAACGACAGTTGCGCGCCCGCCAGCGATGGCGGCAGGGAAGGGCCTTGCTGCCGGAGAACATGGTGGACCTTGTTGACCGGCTGGTGATCCACGACGTCGCCCCGGCCCTTTCCAGCGGCCGGATGCGCGATCGATATGCAGCCCGCATAGGCCGCGCGCTGGACCCGCTGGCGGACTGGCTTTCGGCGCCAGCGTCCGCTTGACAGGTGTCCCGTTTCGGATAGTGTGTTCGATAGTTGTTCTAATTGCGCCCGCAGCCATTCCCCCGGCTCGCGGGCGCAATCCGTTTCAGGGCTTTCGCAGGTCGGGCGCGAGCCGCGTGCCTGATGCGGGCCGGAAGCCCCTCGCCCGGCCCGCTCCCCCTTTCGTTTGACCGGAGGGCCTACTCCACAGGCGACCGAGGCGGCGCCTGCGATGCTTCCGCTGCTGCACACGCGATGCAGTCAACCCGGCGCTCTCCACGGCTGGCGAGCCGACCACTGGCCGGGAAGCGGAGGAACGCCTCAACCTTCACGCCGCGATCGACAGGCGGACACCGAGCGCACGGGTGAGCTTGACCAGCGTGTCGAGTGTCGGGTTGCCGTTTTCACCGAGCGCCTTGTAGAGTGCCTCACGCGAAAGGCCGGTTTCCTTCGCCAGCGCGGTCATGCCGCGTGCACGAGCCACATCGTTCAGCGCGGCGCGGATGATCGCCGGCT
The DNA here is from genome assembly GCF_000347675.2 of Sphingomonas sp. MM-1. Lineage (NCBI taxonomy): Bacteria > Pseudomonadati > Pseudomonadota > Alphaproteobacteria > Sphingomonadales > Sphingomonadaceae > Sphingomonas > Sphingomonas sp. MM-1. The sequence continues at coordinate 1,063,871 of NC_020561.1, forward strand.
CGCCATCCTCGAATGCCGCTTCGAGATAGAGGCGGATGTCCTCTTCGTCGTTGAGAAATTCGGCGGCGTCCCACCGTTCCGTCTTGATAGCCATCGTCATTCCTCCAGATCTTCCACCATCGCCAGCGCGCGGGCGATGTCGCGGTCCTGCGATTTTTTGTCCCCGCCGCAAAGCAGGACGATCACCGTGTTGCCCCGCTCCACGAAATAGACGCGGTAGCCGGTGGCGTAGTCGATCTTCATCTCGCGCAGGCCCTTGGTCAGGTTGCGATGCTGACCGGGATTGCCCAGCGCCAACCGGGTGATGCGGACCTCGATACGGGCCTTGGCGGCGCGATCCTTGAGGCCCTTGAGCCAGTCGGCGAATTCGGCGGTGCGGCGGACTTCGATCATGTGTTGACTATAGTTCACGGGATGCGGGCTGTCAACTATAGATTACGAATTAAGGGGTGCTGCCATGCTCGTCCTGCTCCCCATGTCCATGTGGAAGGCGCACGTCCACGGCGCCGGCATCTGCATCAGCCTGTGGCAGGACGAGTGCGGCAACCGCTTCTGGAAGCGGATCGGGCTGCGCTGATGGCCATGGTCAGCGTCACCAACGACCTCACGGTCAACACCGCCTATGTAGCGTCGGTGTCGTGGGATCGTGGAGATACCTACACCACGCTGGTCATCACCATGGCTGATGGGACTGCCCATCGGGTCAAGCACCAGGGCGGGCCATATGGGGTGGATGCCTATGACGCGGAGCGAAGATTGCTCGCGGCGGCGGAGAGATGATGGGTCGGCTCAACACGCTGCCCAGCCGGCCCGCCTGCCAGCGGTGCCGCAAGCCGATAGTTCCGCCCGGCACGCCTCCGCCTCCGTCATCTGCGGACGATTAATGCCCAGCCGCCCGCCCGGCCTCTACGCCAAGCCGAAAAGCAAACCGTGGGAAAGGCAGAGCGCAGCATCTGCCCAGCGCATCCGGGGGCGGCGCGGCCAGCAGATCAGGGCGGCGCACCTTGCCGGTGAACCTCTATGCCGCGAATGCCTGAAGCATGGTCGAGTGACCGAAGCCGTCATCGTTGATCACACCCTTTCGCTGGCCGAAGGAGGCGAGGACGTGCCTGACAACCGCCAGAGCCTCTGCAAGGCATGTAGCGATGCGAAGACGGCCCAGGAGGCGGCGCGCGGGCGCAGGCGCGCCCAGCGGCCGGCTTGACCCGGAGGGGGAGGGTCAAAGTCATGGGCCGATGTGCCGGACACCGCGCCCCCAGTCTTTTTTTCGCGCGCCCGAATTAAACTTCCGGGCCAAATTAAATTTCGGAGACATCGCCATGAAGCCTGGACGGAAGGCCGAGGCACCTTCCACGAAGGCGGCTCGCGGCACGCTGCGCCCGTTCCGCGACGGGCTGAAGAACGAGCTTGTCGTTCCGGGCGATCCTCCACTGATGCCGGACTATCTGACGGCGGAAGCGCAGGACGTCTGGCAGGAAGAGATCGGCCGCGTCATGGCCGCCGGCGTGGCCGAGATCGATAGTTCGCTGTTTGCGCGCTACTGCTCGCTGGAAGCGCTGGTCCGGCAGTCGTTCAACGCAGGCCGAGAGCCGCCGCCAGCGTCATATCTGACCGTCCTGCGCCAGTATGCCGAGCTGCTCGGTATCGCCGGTCGCAAGAGCCGCGTCGGCAAGATCGCCGATGATCCGACGAAAACCAGAAACCCGTTCGCGCGCAACGGCCACCGCGCGAAGGCGTAAGCGGCCGGCGTTCCCGGATAGCGGGCACGCCCGGAACTACGCATCGATCGCGCTGGAATATGCGAGGGCGGCGGCGGCGGACACGGATCAGGTTCGCCACTGCAAATGGGTTCGGCTGGCGGCGCAACGGCATCTGGACGATCTGGAGCGCGCGAAGTCTAACGTGTGGGGCTATCGCTTCGACCCTTGGCACGCGAACGACATATGCGATTTCATCGAGAACCTGCCCCATATCGAGGGAAATTGGTGCAAGTGCCCGCGCGCAGATGACGGCATGCATCTTGATCGGTGCGGCAAGATCGACCTTGAGCCGCCGCAGATATTCATCCTCACCACCGTATTCGGGTGGCGCCGCAAGGATAACGGACTTCGTCGATTCACGGTGGTTTACGAGGAGGTTGCGCGCAAGAACGCCAAGTCGACGAAGACGGCGGGCGTATCGCTCTATTGCCTCTGCTGCGAGAACGAGACCGGACCGCAGGTTTTGACGGCGGCCACGACGTTCGATCAGGCGAAGAAGGTTTTTCATCCGGCCAAGCGGATGGTCGAGAAGACGCCGGAGTTGCAGGAGGCATTCGGCGTCACGGCCTGGGCGAAGTCGATCACGTGCGGCGACAACGGCGGATATATGCAGCCGCTGCACGCCAAGTCGAAGACGCAGGACGGGCATAACCCGCATCTCGTCACCATGGACGAGCTGCACGCCCATGCTGATCGCGGTCTTTATGACGTGATGCGCTCGGCCTTTGGTGCCAGGAAACAACCGCTTCTCTGGCAGATCACGACGGCCGGCTCGAATGTCCATGGCGTTTGCTACGAGCAGCGGACAATGGCGACGAAGGTGCTGGAGCGCTCGGTCATCGCCGAGCACATATTCGGTATCATCTTCACGCTGGACGGTCCCAAGGATTTCACGCCGGAGCGGAAGGTCGGCGACGATCCGTATGACGAGCGGAACTGGATCAAGGCGAACCCGCTGCTCGGATCGGCGGTCCAGCTGGACGAGTTGCGGCAATATGCCATCGAGGCGAAGAACAGCCCTTCGGCCGAGGGCGAGTTCTTCACCAAGCGCCTCAACAAGTGGATCGGCGCCGCGAGCGCCTGGCTCAATGTCAGCCAGTGGATTGCCTGTTCCGATCCGTCGCTGAAGCTGTCCGATTTTCGCGGGCTTGATTGCTATATCGGCGCCGACCTGGCCGATAAGGACGACATTACGGCGGTCGCTCTTGCGGCGCTCCACCCCGACGGCCGGCTGTTGCTCAAGACATGGTTCTTCCTGCCGGAAGCCGCGCTGGCGCGCGACGATCCTGCGTCCAAGCAGATCGTCGAGCTTTATCGCCAGTGGAAGGATGGCCGGTGGCTTTGGACGACGCCGGGCAATTTCGTCGATCACAACAGGGTCGAGCGCCTGATCCGGCGGCTCCAGAAAGTGCTGAGCGTGAAGCGGATCACGTTCGATCAGTTCGCCGCTGCTCAGGCGATGGCGTCCCGGTTGAACGAGGACCTTGGCGACGGCGACGGTGAACTGGCAGCGATCCTGTCGAAGAACGCGGCCAACGTGACGGACCCGGCCAAGGATCTGGAAGCCAGGGTAAAAGGCGGGCCGCATCTGCTGTGCCATGATGGAAATCCGGTGATGACGTGGATGGCCGGCAACGCCGTGGTGGACCGGCGGGTCAACAACACGATCCTGCCAAAGAAGGAAACGCCGATGTCGCAGAACAAGATCGACGGCATCGACGCTGCCATCAACGCCATGGCGCCGATGCAGCTTCCGCCACCGGCTCCCGTCGTGTCCCCATGGGACGATCCCGATTTCTCGCTGGTGGCGGCATGAAGCTGTTCGGCTGGGAGATCGGCCGCGCGGAGACGCGCTCGGCCTCGATCGAGAACCCGCGGGTCAAGGCCGACGCCGAGGGTATTATCCGCTATTTCGGCGGGGGCGATGCGCTCGATATCGGTCCGGTGAGCGTCGAGCAGGCGATGCAGGTGCCCGCCGTCTTCGCGGCCGTCAACTTCCTCACCCGCACGCTCGCCGCGCTGCCGCTGCATGCATGGCGGAAGGTCGGCGACCAGCCCGAGCGCATAAAGGGCGGTATCGAGACGCTGGTCCACGAAGCGCCGAACACGGAATGGACCAGCTTCGGCCTTCGCCAGTATTTCTGGAATCAGGTGTTCACGCGCGGGCGCGGGCTGCTCTGGATCGAGCGCGGGCTGAACGGCCAGCCCGTCGCCCTGCGGCCGATCAACGTGACGCGGACCGCCGTCGAGATGGTCGGCACGGGGCGCGTCTATTCGCTGGATGGCCGCCGCTATGCCAGCAGCGAGGTCATCGACCTGCCGTTCGCGCTGAAGGACGATCAGGTTGGCGTCGTCGGGCCGATCGCCCGGTGCGCCGGCGCGATCCGGCTGGCGCTCAACATGCAGGTCTATGGCAGCAAGTTCTTTGCCGGCGGCGGCGTCCCGCCGCTGGCGCTGACCGGGCCGTTGCCGACCGGCGCGGAAGCCCAGCGCCGGGCCATGGCCGACGTTCAGCGCGCGATCGATACCGCGCGCGCGACCGACAAGCCGGTATTTCCGATCCCGCCGGGCTACGACCTGAAGCCCGTCGCGGTCGATCCCGACAAGGGGCAGATGACGGAGGCGCGCCGCTTCCAGCTGGAAGAGATCGCGCGGGTCTTCCAGCTGCCGCCGGTCTTCCTGCAGGATTTGTCGAAAGGCACGTTCAGCAACACCGAGCAGCAGGACCTGTTCTTCGTCAAGCATCTGATCGGCCAGTGGGCCGAGGCGCTCGAACAGGAAATGAACCTGAAGCTGTTCGGGCAGATGAACGGCCGCCGCTATGTCGAGCATAATCTCGACGGGCTTCAGCGCGGCGACTTCAAGAGCCGGATCGAGGGCCTCGCGCGCGCGATCAACACGGCACAGCTGACGCCGGACGAAGCCCGTGAACTGGAAGGCCGCCCGTCCAAGCCGCACGGCGACAAGCTCTACCTTCAGGGCGCCACGGTCCCGCTCGGATCGCAGCCATTGAAGCCCGCTACTGGAGAACCCAATGACGGTGAAGACCGAAACCCGGACGCTGAGCCGCAGTCCTGAGCTTCGCGCGACCGGCACGGGCCGGACGCTGACGGGCTATGCTGCGGTGTTCAATTCGCCTGCCGATATCGGCGGCGCGTGGATCGAGACGATCGAGCGCGGCGCGTTCACCCGCGCTCTCGAAGGCGATATCGTCGCGATCATCGGACATGACCGTAACCGTGTCATCGGCCGCACCGGCGCCGGCACGCTTCGGCTGAGCGAGGATGACAAGGGGCTGCGTTTCGAGATCGACCTGCCTGACACCACCGACGGCCGCGACGTCGCCGTATCGGTCGAGCGCGGCGATATCGGCGGCATGTCCTTCGGTTTCTCGGTGACCCGGCAGCAATGGGACGAGACCACCGAGCCGCCACAGCGGACGATTCAGCAGGTCGAGCTTTACGAGATCACGGTGACCGCGTTCCCGGCCTACCCTGACACCAGCGTCGGCCTCCGCTCGCTGGACGATGCACGGAAGGAAGCGGCCATCGCGGCGCGGGAGGCGAAGCGCTCCCATATCGATCGCCGGCTTCGGATGCGCGCCCAGCTGGATATTCGCTCGCGCGCCTGAGTTTCTCCGTCCCTCGCGGGACGCGCCTGTATCGCCCTTCGGAAAGGCATGCAGCCCGGTGAGGCCGGGTCATTCCCAAGGATCAGAAAATGAGCAAGCTCAAGGAGCTGCGCGAAAAGCGCGCGCGGCTGATCACCGAGGCGCGTTCGCGCCTGGACGAAATCACCGCCAACACCGACGAAAGCCGTGCCGCCGAGCTGGAAGCCCAGCACGATGCGGCCATGGCCGAGATCGACAAGATCGAGAAGCAGATCGAGCGCGAGGAGCGCATGGCCGAGCTAGAGGCCAACGCCCAGCGCCAGAACGAGGAGGAGCGCGAGCGTCGTCGCCCGACCGAGCCGAACAACCGGCAGCCGGCCGGGGACAATGGCGAGGGCGAGCCGGAATATCGCCACGTCTTCGCCAAGATCATGTGCGGCGTCGAGCTGGCCGACCTGTCCACCGAGGAACGCGCCGTGCTGCGGCAGGGCGTCACCAAGTTCAAGGACGGCGAGCAGCGCGCGCAGGTGACCGGCACGAACACGGCGGGCGGCTATACCGTCCCGACCGAACTGGCGGCCGAGATCATCAAGAGCATGAAGCTGTGGGGTCCGATGTATGACGAAGCGATCTGCCGCGTCGTCAACCACTCCAGCGGCCATCCCTGGGCGATCCCGACGGTCGACGACACGGCGAGCACCGCCGGTGCGCATACCGAGGGCTCGGCGCTGACCGACGACGGCGGCAAGGACGTCACCTTCGGCCAGAAGGTGCTGGGCGCGTATGCGTTCGACACCGAGTTCGTGCGGTGGAGCTGGGAACTGGACATGGATTCCATCTTTTCGATGGAAGCCCTGCTCGGCGAACTGCTCGGCGAACGCCTCGGCCGCATCGCCAACACCCAGCTTACCTCCGGCAACGGCACGACGGCGCCGAACGGTATCGTCACCGCGTCGACGCTGGGCAAGACGGCCGCCGCTGCCGCCGCAATCACCTCGGACGAGGTGCTGGATCTGTTCCACTCGGTAGACCCGGCCTATCGCACCTCGCCGAAGGCGCGATGGATGTTCAACGACGCCACGCTGCTCGTCCTGCGCAAGCTGAAGGACGGTGACGGCAACTATCTGTGGCAGATGGGGGACATCAAGACCGGCGCGCCCGACACGCTCTGGTCGAAGCCCTACTCCATCAACCAGGCGATGGACTCGGTTGCGGCGTCGAAGAAGCCGATCGTCTTCGGTGACTTCGGCAAGTATTTCGTCCGCAAGGTCGGTTCGCCGATCATCGGCGTGCTGCGCGAGCGCTTCTGGCCGGACATGGGCATCGCCGGCCTGATCCGCTTCGACGGCGAGCTGGGCGACACCGCCGCCATCAAGCATCTCGCCACGCCTGCCAGCTAAGGCTGGTCAGCGACAGGGACCGGGGCGGGCCAACAACCCGCCCCGTCTTCGCTCATGAAAATCAAGATGCTCACGTCGATCTCGGGGCAGGACTTCGCGCTGTCGCCGGATGACGAAACAGATCGCTTCACGACCAGCGAGGCAACCCGCCTCATTGACGCCGGCTATGCCGTCCCGGTTGCCGACAAGGCGACCGAAAAAGCGGTGAAGACGGCGCCCCCCGAAAAGCGCGCGGCCAAGCGCGCGGCCAAGGAGTAACCGATCGTGGCCGACAATCTCACGACGCCGGTGGCAGACGGTTCCGTCCTCGGGACCAAGGATATCGGCGGCGTCCACCTCCCCAAGAATGTGATCGTCGATCAGGCCGGCGCCGATGCGATCGGCCTTGTCGCGTCCGATCCGGCGGCGAACAGCGTCCTCGGCCGCCTGAAGGCCATCTTCGATCGGTTGGGCGATGCGCTCTCTGTCACCATAGCGTCGCTGCCGCTGCCGACGGGTGCGGCCACCTCGGCCAAGCAGGACGATATCCTGACGGCGCTTGCCGGTCCCTTCCCGGTGACAGGCGATTTCTACCCCGAGACCCAGCCGGTGAGCGCCGCCAGCCTGCCCCTGCCCGCCGGGGCGGCGACGGCCACGAAGCAGGACGCGGCCACAGCCGCGATCGAAGCGCTCGCGCCACAGGGGCCGGCCTTTGCGATCACGCCTCATGCCAGCGATCCGCTGGAGCGCGAGATAGGTGCTATCTCCATCGTCACCGGCGGGGACATCACCTATCGCTATCCCGGCGAGGGTGGCGACCGCACGATCACGCTGCCCGCTGGCTTCTTCCCGCTGCGCGCGAGCCATATCCGCGACAGCAGCACCGCGAGCGGTCTGACGGGCTTCTGAGCGATGCTCGCGCACCTGATCGTCACCGGCATCGTGCCGACGGGCGGCGACGCTCCGCCGGCAGATGACGGCGAGCCGGTTTCGCTGGTCGAGGCCCGGCGGCAGTGCCGCTTCCTCGACAACGACACGACGCATGACGCGACGCTGGATCATCTGCGCAAGGCCGCGCGGTCCTACGTCGAGGCATATACCGGGCTGTCGCTGATCGAGCGTACCGCTCAGCTGCGCTTCACGCGCTGGGCGGACATCGCCCGGCTGCCGGTCGCCCCGGTTTCGGCGGCGACGATCCAGTATATCGGGGCGGATAACATCACCGCCACGCTCGATCCCGTCGATTATGACCTGTTCGTTGACGGCTACGAATCGGGCGTCGACCTTCTCGCACCGGCACCATCCCTCGGCCGGGGGCGCGCACCGATCACGGTGCAGGTATCCACCGGCTTCACGCCGTCGTCAGTCCCCCTTCACGTCAAGCAGGCGATCCTGCTGCTGATTGCGTGGTGGTTCGACAATCCCACCGCGATCGTTACCGGGCCTGCGCTCGGAGAACCGCCCCACGCGGTGGCGGCGCTGCTCTGCAACGACAGGCTGTTCGCATGAACCTGGCAGGCCGCCTTCGCCATCGCGTCAGCATCTGGCGCCTTGTCGATATCGACGACGGCAAGGGCGCCTATGTGCGCCAGTGGACGCAGGTCGCCGAGGTGAACGCCGAGGTGATCGGCCAAGGTGGTCGCGAGGCGCTGATCGATCGGTCGATGCAGGGGATCGGCCAGTATCGCGTCACCATCCACTGGCGCGACGATATCCGCACCAACGACCAGGTGCGCTATCGCGGGCGGAATCTGAACATCCGGTCGATTGAGCCGGACGCGACCGATCGGGTGTGGCTGTCCATGATGTGCGACACCGACGCGGAGGCCATCGGCTGATGGCCGGCGGCAAATCCGGCGTGGACTGGGCATCGGCCCGGCGGATGCGCGGCATGATCAAGCGGCTGACGCCCGAGGCACGGGCCGAAATGATCGTGGAGATGAATCTGGTCGGCGACGACGAGCTGGCCCGCATGCGGCGCGACGTGTCACGCCGGTCGGGCTTCCTCGCCTCTGGCCTGTCGAAGAAGGTCTACCCGAAATCGCTCCGTCTGCGGGTCGGGTTCATCGGCAAGAAGGTGAATCGGGATCGCTGGTATCGCTGGATCATCGAGCGTGGGCGGAAGGCGAAGACGGTTGAGGTGAACCGGCGCCGTGGCCGGACGGCGCCGGCCAGCTATCCGCTCAGGGTCAAGGCCATGCGCGCCCGGCCCTATGTATTTTCGGGCGGCGGAGCGGCGCGGATAGCGCGTAGCCAGCGACTGCAGGATTTCTGGGGCAAGGTGCTTACGCGGGTCGGCGCAGGAGGGGCACTGTGAGCGTGGATCTGATGATCCCGGTGCAGGACGCGCTGTTCGCGGCGCTGGCCAATGGCGTGACAGGCGGGAAGGCGAGCGTCCGGCAGCACGTGCCCGACGATTTCCGAGGCGATCTCGTCGTTCTCGGCCGGATGGACGCGGCGGAGGATACGGCCAAGGGCTGCCAGGCCGAAATTCACACCATCGAGATCGCGGCCTTCTTCCATGGCCCGGCGCGGCGCGGGGTGCTGGAGATCATGGCGGCGATCCGGGCGGACCTGGACGGCCAGGCGCCGCCGGCCATCGGCGCCTATATCAGCGAATGCCGCTGGCTCAATTCCACAGCCGATCTCGACGATGACGGCGAGACCTATATCGGCCTGATGAACTTCGAAATTTCGGTCGAACCGGAAGAATAGCCGCCGGCGCGCGGCCCATCCAGCAAGGAGATAGTGCAATGCCCGTTTTGCGCGGCAAGGACGTGCGCGTGTTGATCGGCGACGGCGCGACGCCCTCGGAAGCCTTCGATCCGATCGGCGGCGAGGTGACGCTCCAGTGGGGCGACAGCTCCGCCGAGTTCGACACATCGAGCAAGGATGACGGCGAGTTCAACCTCGTCTCCTATGCCGGTCGATCGGTCCGCTTCACCATGAACGGCAAGGTCAAGCTGCCCGATGATGGTTATGAGCGGCTGATCGAAGTTCGCAACAGCTCCCCGCCGGAAGCGACGCTCCAGATCAAGAAGGGCTCGATCGTGCTCTATGAGGGCACCTGCGGCTGGGGATCGAACGACACCGATTTCACCAACAACCAGGCCGGCACGTGGAGCGCGGTCGCGGCTCCTTCGGCCGTGCCGACGATCAATAACCTCGCGGCGACGGCGTAAGCATGGCGGCGAACAGCGAGCGGGGGGAGGTCTCCGTCACCCTCGGCAAGAAAGAGCGGGTGCTGCGGCCCAGCTTCACGGCGATCGTGCTGATCGAGAAGCAGACGGGCCGGTCGCTCCGCGAGCTTGCGGCCATGGCCAATTCGATGACCATGCCGATCGACGTCATGGCGATCGTCGTGGCGGAGCTGGTCCGCGCCGGCGCGGCCAAGGATGATGTGGGCGCGCAGATGGGCGAGGCCGAGAAATGGGGCCAGCTGATCTACGCCGCCGGCATTCCCGTCGTCGCGGCGCGGCTGACGATCGTGCTGACGGCCGCGCTGACCGGCGGGGCGACGGTCGAGGGGGAACTGAAGCCGGTAGCGACGACGGAGACGGAAAGCGCCGCTACCGGCGATTGATGGGCCTCGCCATGGCCGGCTTCGGCTGGTCGCCCGACCAGTTCTGGCGGGCGACCATGCACGAGTTCATGGCGTTCTATGAAGCGCGGGTGGAGCTGAACAGGTCGATGCGGGATCGACAGGGTGCGTGACGATCAGGCGAATCGATGTGAGCAGTGCTTGCAGACCTTCGCCTGATACTGAACGATCTCCGCGCAGTCGGGGCAGCGCTTCGCCTGTTTCGAGGCGAGGCGGCCTTCGTCGGTTTCCAGATAGCTCTGGTAACGGGGAACGACGGCGGCGATCAGAATGCCGATCGGCCCCAGCAGGAAGCCGAGACACCCGTAGCCCAGAGCGTTGCGGTTCTTGTTGCCCGCAATGATGGCCGCGATGACGCCCATCGCAAGCCAGAGGAAAATGAGAAGTTCCATCGGCTGTCCCCCTTGGAGGGATGGCTAGCCTGCCGCCCGTTTTCTTTCAATGAATTGCAGCGGCTCATGAACATCGAGGTAATCAATGGCGGCACGCTCTGACGTCCGGCAGCTGCTGCTGCAGGTCGATGCCAATGTCGAGCTTGCCCGGCGGGCGCTGGACGGGCTGGATCGCGATATCGGCCGCGACACCGCGTCGATGGACCGGAGCCTTGGCCGGATCGATCAGGCATTCGGACGCCTGACGGCCGCCGCTGCGGCTTTCGTGTCGATCCGCGGGCTTTCCTCGCTCGGCCAGCAATTCCTGGGCATTGCCGATCAGTCGAAGCAGATGCAGGCCCAGCTGCAACTCGCCACGGCGCAGCTGGGCAGCTTCGGTCAAGCGCAGAAGGACGTGGAGAGCATTGCCGACGCGACGCGCGCCGGGCTTGGCGAGACAGCCAATCTCTACGGTAATTTCATCCGCGCCGCCGCGGATTCGGGGCGCACGCAGTCGGATGCGGCAAGGGCGACCCAATCGTTCGCGCAGGCCCTCAAGATCGGCGGTGCCAGCGCCGACGAGGCCCGCAGCGCCACGTTGCAATTCGGACAGGCGCTCGCCTCCGGCGTGCTGCGCGGCGACGAGTTCAACTCGATCATGGAAGCGTCACCACGGATCGCGCGCCTGCTGGCCGATAGTCTAGGCGTTCCGATCGGCCAGCTCCGCGAGTTGGCCGAGGAAGGTAAGCTGACCCGCGAAGTGCTGTTCAACGCGCTGCTGGACGGCAATTTGACGAAGGGATTGCAGGGCGAGTTCGACAGGCTGCCGATCACGTTCGCCGATGCGATGACCCAGGTCGAAAACGCGGCGATCACGACCTTCGGCGCGTTCGACCGGGGCGGCCAGTTTTCTACCGCCATCGCCAATTTCGTGTCGGACGGAGCGAGCGACTTCAAGACGCTGGCGGGTGAGGCCGAGGATTTGGGCCGCGATATCCGGGGCACCATCGCCGGCTTGGCAAACGTATGGGACGGCTTCGAAGATGCGGGTGTAGCGGCGATGCGCACCATCAAGCAGGAATATGGTCCGCTCCTCCGTGTCGTCGAAGGTTATATCGAGCGGGCAAAGTTCGCGAACAAGATCGCCGGATATCTGAACCTGCCGGGTGCCGTCGCCGGCGTCATCCTCAATAACCCGCTTATAAAGGACCGCTTCACCGCTGGCCGGGATACCTATGTCGAGGACAGTCTTCGCCGGAGCGTGCTGAGCGATATCTGGGCGGAAGGCATTCCGACATTTCCGAGCGAAAGTGGCGGCGGGAATGGTTCTACGGGTGGCGGCGGTGGTGCGCGCCGCGTATCGACGCGAGCGCGCAAGCTTACCGATGCCGACCTGTCGCCGATGCAGTTGATCCTGCGCGACATCGGCAAGGAAGGGCTGCCGATCGACGCCGGATATCAGAAGGAATTGACCGAGGAATTGACCGCGCTCACCAGCATCGGCACACATGCGGAGCGCATCGCGCAATATGAAGGCGCGGTGGGCAAGTTGCTGTCGGAAGCCGATCAGGACCGGCTGGAGCAGTTCTCGCACTATTTCTCCGAGGACCTGGCCGCCGGCATCGCCAACGCCGTGGTCTATGCCGACAGCCTGGGCGATGCGCTGGAGAACACCTTCAAGCGTGCTGCCGCCGCCCTCCTGGAATCAGGTCTGCTGGAGCTACTGTCACCCGGCAGCGCCGGCGGCGGCACTTGGCGTGGCTTCATCGGCAAGGCCGGATCGATCTTCAGCGGGCTCGGTTTCGCAAATGGCGGTTCGCCGCCGGTGGGTAAGGCCAGCCTGGTAGGCGAACGCGGCCCGGAGCTGTTCATCCCGCGGGTTCCGGGCGTGGTGGTGCCGAACCATATGCTGGGAGACTGGGGCAGCACCGTGCAGGTCCAGCAGAGTTTCAGCGTCAATGCACAGGGTGCCGTGCTCGCGGCCGACCTGATGAGCGAGATGCGATCGATCGGCGTGCGCGCGGCGGCCGGAGGCGCCGCGCTTGCCCAACAGCAGATCGGTCGGCGGAGCCGCCAAGCGCTGCGATAACCGGGGGTCATCAATGTCGATCATGCTTCCCGCCGCGCCCGGTATCCGGGGCGCGGTGCCATCGCTACTGGATTTCGGCGGCGTGCTCACCCCTCCGCTCGGCGGTGCCGCGCAGAAGCTCAACCGGACTGGCGACCGGCACAAGATACTTGTCCGCCTGCCCCCTATGCGATCCGAACCCAAGGGCCGCATCTATGCGGCGCGGCTGCGCCATGCCCAGCGGGAGGGTGCAATCATCCGGTTCCCGCAGGATGGCCTGATCATCGGCAATCCGGGCGCGCCCGTGGTCGACGGCGCGGGACAGGCCGGCATGGTCCTGAACCTGCGCGGCTTCACGGCCGGCTATGTCGTACGCGAGGGGCAGTTCTTCTCCATCATCCACGGCGGCCGCCGCTACCTCTATGCCGCCCGCGCCGACACGGCGGCGGACGAAGACGGCAAGATGGCGCTGCCGATCCTGCCGATGCTCCGCGTCTCGCCATCCGACGGCGCGGTCTGCGAATTCGCGGCGCCCATGATCGAGGGTTTTCTCGACGGCGGGCAGGTCGATTGGGAGCTGCTGCGCCAGCCCTTCATCCAGATCCCCGATTTCACCATCACCGAGGCAGAATGAGCCAGTTCACCCCTGCGGTCGACGCGGCGCTGGCGGCGCCCGTCGCCACGATCTTCGGCGCGCTCCAGATCGAGCTACCCGACTATACGCTTCGCCTGCTGAGCGGGCCGGCGGCGCTCAAGGGCGCGCCGTGGTCGAGCTTCGTCGGCCGCGATCCGACCTTCGGCACCTGGGCGGCCGTCGCCGATATTCGCGATGGCGGCGGGGACGAAGCGCCGCGCATCTCGATTACCCTGTTCCCGGCCAGCGATGCCGCCGCCGCCACCCTTGCCGCGCCGAATATGCAGGGCAGCAAGGTTTCGATCTGGCTGGGCGTGGTCAATCCGCTGACCGGGGAGCCGATCCCCGATCCGGCCCTGATCTTCCTGGGATCGCTGGATGTGCCGCGCCTCGTCTCTGGCACGGGCTCGCGCCAGCTCGAATATGAGGTCGCGTCCGTCTTCGAATGGATGTTCGACGAAGAGGAGGGGCGCCGGCTGGCCGATACCTTCCACCAGTCGATCTGGCCGGGTGAGCTTGGCTTCGCCTTCGTCACCGGGGTGGTCGATCAGGTCTATTGGGGCCGCCAGGCCCCGGTGACGAACCTGTCGTCGATGCCGCCCTCGCTCGCGGCGATCTTCCGGTGAGCGCGGTGATGATCCGCCGCCGCGACGCGGCGCAGGCCACGCTGGATCATTTCAGCGGCCGGCCCTTCGCCTGGGGCGGCAGCGATTGCGCGCGCCTGATTGCCTGGCACCTGCGCAGGCTGGGCTACAAGCCCGGCCTTTCGCGCGGCGGGCCATATAAGTCCGCCCTGGGGGCGCATCGGGCGCTGGCCCGCGCGGGCTTCGCGTCGCTCGATCAATGGCTGGAATGGATGGGGCTGGCCCCGATCCCGCCGGCGGCCGCCATCGTTGGCGATATCGTGAAGGGCACGGGGGATGATGTGTTCGGGGCGCTGGGGGTGTGCCTCGGCAACGGCCGCCTGCTCGGCTATTCGGAAGAAGCGGAGGGCGCGGTGGTGATGCAGGCCATCGATCTTGCCGCCGCCTGGCGCGCGGAGCCGCGCTGATGGCGAAGTTTCTGAAGATCGCCGCAACCGTCGTCGGCGTCGCATCGATCGCGATCGTGACGGCCGGCGCCGGCATCGCGCTGACGAGCGGCCTCGCGCTTTCAACCGGCATCGAGGCCGCATCGCTGGTGTCCCTGTCCACGCTGGCGGCGATCGGCGCGGGGCTGGGTGTCGCCGCCAGCCTGCTTGGGAAAGCGCCAAGCGGCGTGGGCGGAGCCCAGACCTCGTGGCAGTCCGATCCCAATGCCGGCATCCCTTACGTGATGGGGCGGACGGGGACGTCCGGGAACATCATCTATCACCGCGCCTATGGCGGCGATAACAAGATCAAGTCGATCGTCACCGTGCTGTCCGGCGGCGGGCCGATCGATGCGATCGAGGGTCTTTACCTCGACGACGTGCTGCAATCGGTCAATGGCTCCGGCGGACTGACCGGCAGGCTATCCGGCCTGATGTGGCACCGCGCGCAGCTGGGCGCGACGCCATCGACAGCCCTCGCCTCGCCCGAGGGCGCGATGGCCGGCTGGACGAGCGCCCACCGCCTTTCCGGCTACGCGGCATCCGTCCTCACCCTGAAATTTGACGGAAAGGGTGACAAGCAGCTTACCAGTGAGCCCAAGGCGCGGTGGGTGGTGCGCGGCGTCAAGGTCTACGATCCTCGCCTCGACAGCACCTATCCGGGCGGTTCCGGCCCTTGTCGCCCGCTCCAGGAAGCAACCTACGTATATTCGGAAAATCCGTGGCTCCATGCGCTGACGTGGCTGCTGGGACGGTGGCAGAACGGCAAGCGGGTGATCGGCATCGGGGCGCCGATCGACATGATCGACATGGCGGCCTTCGTCGAGGCGGCGTCCATCGCCGATGCGAACGGATGGAAGCTGGGCGGGTCGGTCACATCGCGGCCCGACACGCGCTGGAACGCGCTGAAGGCGATGTGCCAGGCGGGCGGCGGCTGGCCGATCTCGCTGGGGGCGAAGGTGAGCTGCGTAATCAACACGCCGCGCGTCGCCCTCACCACCGTCACTTCCGCCGATCTGGTTGACGATGTGAGCGTGACCGCCACCCAAAGCCGGCGGGATCGGATCAACGGCATCGTGCCGCGCTACCGCTCAGAGGCGCATGGCTGGGATATCGTGCCGGGCGCCGCGATCCGCGTGCCGGCGCATGTGACCTTCGACGGCGACGAGAGGACCCGCGAGGTCGAATATTCGCTGGTCCAGAACGTCAACCAGGCGGCGCAGCTCGCGCGCTACGACATCGAGAACAGTCGCGAGTTCGGCCCGATCGAACTGCCGCTGAAACTGCGGTTCTGGGGCTACAAGCCAGGCGACGTGGTGCGGCTGAACGTGCCCGAGGCCGGCCTCGTCAACCAGGACGTGCTCCTGCTCGACCGCAATCTAAGCCTCCAGAACGGATCGGTGACGCTGACCGCCCGGTCGGAGACCGCCGGCAAGCACCCCTTTGCCCTCGGTCAAACCGGCACGCCGCCCCCCACCGCCGCCGTCTCCGGCCCGGCTCTGGTGCCGACCCCGACCACCGCCGAATGGGCGATCTCCGCGACGACGATCACGGCGACCGGCGACGCGGCGCCCGCTCTGGTGGTGACCGGCGCCAGCGCGACCGAGGGAATCGACTCGATCCTGTTCGAGTATCGCCGATATACGGGATCACAGGGCGACGGCGACGACTGGATCGCCGCGGGCACGGTCGATCCGGCCACCCAGCGCATAACGATCACGTCGGTGACGGCGGCGACGCAATATCAGGTCTCGATCCGCTATCGGCTGCGGGACGAATGGGGCGCCCGCCTGATCCTTGGTCCATCGACGACGGGCGCGCGTCCCGGCGCGTCGAACACGGCGATCGTTTACATCTACCGCCGATCGGCGACCGCCCCGGCGCTGCCCACGGCAAATGCGACCTACACCTTCGCGACGGCGACGCTGACCGGCCTCAACAATGGCTGGTCGACGACGATCCCGGCGCCATCGGGCGGGCAGCCACTCTATGTGGCCGTCGCCAGCGCGGTGAATTCGACCGCGACGGACACGATCGCGCCCGGCGAATGGACGACCCCGGAAATACTCGCGCAGGACGGCACGAGCGGGGCGACGGGCATCAATTCGGCGACCGTCTATCTCTACCAGCGCAACAATACGGGCACCGCCCCGGCGCTGCCGACGACGAACCTGACCTATACCTTCGCCACCGCCGTGCTGAGCGGGGCGCTGAACGGCTGGTCGCAGACAGTGCCGGCGGACAGCGGCGGGCGCTTCCTGCACGTCACCACCGCCACGGCGGCCGCTGCGGCTGCGACCGACAATATCCTTTCCACCGAATGGGCGGCCGTGCGGACCATGGCGAAGGATGGCAGCGACGGATCGGACGCCATCAACAATGTGAACCGGGTTCGGAACAGCCAGTTCGAGCGGGACGCGATTGGCTTCGGGATCAGTGTTTCGGGCCTGACGGCGACCGTCAGTCCCTTCACGATCGAGGGGGGGATCAAGCAATACCGGGCGAGTTACACCGCCACGGCGGCCGGCCAACGGCTCAATATGTATGAGCATCCGGCCTATGCGGTGGCGGTTAAGCCAGGCGAGCGCCTCGCCGTCCAGTGCAATATCCGCGCGAACGGCCCCATCGACCGAACGGAGCTGCAGATCTGGTATCGCGACGAGGCCGATGTGAATTTTGGCCAGACAACTCTGGCACTGCTGACGGGCCAGCGGGCCTACAATACGCCGATGCAGGGCTTTGCCCTTGTGCCGGCCGGGGCGGTGCGAGCCTTCATTCACGTCAGCAGCTACACCAACGCCGCAGGGACCGGGATCAACGCTATCGCGCAACCGATGATATCGTCGGCGACCGCCTCTCAGACGCTGTTTCCGCCCTTCACCGCCGGCCCGGTCGACGGGGAGGATGGGAGCCCTGGCGCGCCGGGCACGGACGGCGTGACGATATCCGCGAGCCCGCCCTCGATCATCGTCCAGGCCGATCGCGACGGCGGCGTCTATAGCGGCCAGTTCCCGGCCACGGCCCAGATCACGGTGCTGGACGGGAACGCAAACGTCACCGAAAGTTGCACCTTCAGCAGCTCTACCGGCGGGGGCGCGACCGGCAGCGTCAGCAATGCCGCCGGCACGAAGGGGCTGGTGACGGCCACGTCGCTGCCGAGCCCCAACATCGCCGGCTATATCATGGTGACCGTGACCTACGGCGCCAAGACGCTGACCCTGCGCATGAACGTGTCGAAGGTGCGCGACGGCACGAACCCATCGGCCGCCTATCCGGCGGTGCCGGTCGGGCTGACGACGACGGCCTATCCGAATCCTATCCCGCTCGACGGCGGGCAGACGCTGACCGTCTGGGCCGTGCTCGACGGGATCAACCCGACCGGCGGCGGCACAATGTCCGGATCGCTGCAATATAGCCTGGACGGAGGCAGCAGCTGGAACGCGATGGGCGGCACCGCATCCGGTTCGGCGACCTTTGCCGTGGGCGAGCCGGCCTCGGTCCATCTCAACGGGACCTATACGGCACCGTCCGGTGGCGCGACCGTGACGGTGCGCTTCATCGGCTCGAAGGTGGGTGCCGGCAATATCACCATCTCGTCCCGTTCCTACATGCAGCCCAAGTGAGGCCCCGATGCCCTGGATCATAATCGATGCGGAGACGAAGGCGCTCGTCTCCGGCCCGCATGCCGACGCGCCCGAGGTGGACGAGGGGCGCGAATCGTGGCCCGCGCCGCCTGAGTTTCCGGCGCTGATGTTCTGGGACCCCGTGGCGCTGGCCTTCCGCGACATCGTGCCGCTGACGGGCCGCATCCTATCCCCGCTCGCCTACCAGCGGCGGTTCACCCAGACGGAGCGGATAGCGATCCGCGGATCAGCGGATCCTGCGGTGATCGACTGGCACGCGCTGGCGATGATCGCGACCGAGATCGACCTGACCGACCCGGATGTCGTCGCCGGGACCAACTACCTCGAAGCCATTGGGCTGATCGGCGCGGGCCGCGCGGCCGAAATCCTCACGATCTGAGTGAAAGGACCGGAATAGGTGCCACCCGAATTGATCACCGCATTCGGCCAATTCGGGCCGCTCGGGCTCATGATCTGGTATCTCGTCTGGCGGGAGCGGACGGGCGCGGAGAAGCGCGACCAGATCGAGCGTGAGCGGATCGAATCCGATAAGGCGCTGGCTTCCGCCCTGACCGCCCTGACCGTCACCATCAACAATATGGACCGGAGGGCGCCGTGACGCCCCCGGCGCGGCTGGCGGCGATCCGCGCCGTGCGCACGGCCGCCCATGACCTCGCCGCCGCCTGCGCCCTGCTGCTGGCAGGCCAGCGCTGCGGCTGCCGCGCGGACGATCTGATCCGCTCATCCTTCCCGGTCGATCCGGCGACGCCGCCGGACATGATCGAAACCCTAGCGCGGATCGACAAGGCCGCGTCCTAACCCAAGGAAATCGCGATGATCGACTGGAAACGCGCCCAGCAGCGGCTGGGCGTGGCCGCCGACGGCGTGCCCGGACCCATCACCATGACGGCGCTGCTGGCCTTCGTCGCCGGCCGTGCCGCGGATGACGCGATCCGCGCCATGGGCGCGATGCTCGCCAAGCAGGCTGCTGGCTATGGCATGACGACGCCCGAGCGGCTGGCCGAATTCGTTGCGCAGATCTGCAACGAGACGGGCGGGTTCCGGCGGTTCGTCGAGAACCTCAACTATTCGGCGGAGGCTATCCAGCGGACCTGGCCGAGCCGGTTTCCGACGCTGGCGAGCGCGGCGCCCTTCGCCCGTAACCCCGAGAAGCTCGCCAATCGGGTCTATGACCGTGCTTCCGAGGGCAACACACAGCCGGGCGACGGCTGGCGCTATCGCGGTCGCGGCGCGCTGCAGCTGACCTTCCGGGGCAATTATCGCCGGTTCGGCCAGGCGCTCGGCCTGCCGCTGGAGGATGCGCCGGATCTGGCGGCCAACCCGGCCACGTCGGTGCTGATCGCGCTCCATTTCTGGCGGCTGGGCAAGGTCAACGACGCGGTGGACGCCCACGACTACCGCCGCGCCCGGAGGATCGCCAATGGCGGCTATATCGGCCTGGAGGAGGTCGCCCGCCTGCGTGTCCGGGCGCTGGGGGTGCTGGCATGAGGCGCCATCGCCTGGCGGCCGGCCTGTTCGCGCTGGCGGCGCTCGTCGGCTGCAATCCGCCCACCGCCAAGGACGGCTATCGCTTTGAGCGGGCCGAATGGTCGAACAGCCAGCTGCGGGTGACGCTGGTGCTGCATCCTTCGATCGAGGACCTGGACCGCGAGGGCCGCCGCGCCGGGGCGATCATCACCCAAGAGGAGGCGATACAGGCCTGGAGCCTGATCGACGCGCACGGCAACTGCACGATTCACATCGTCGATCCGGCCCGCCTCTACCTCCCCGAGTTCATCGGCCACGAGCTGGCGCATTGCGCCTTCGGCCGCTTCCATGGAGCCCGGTCATGATCCCGCTTCCCAGCGCCCTGCGCGCCGCTCTACCGATCGGGGCCGCCCTGCTGCTGATCGGCGCCTATGCCTATGGCCGATCGGACGGCCGCCGGCTGGCGGAGGGGCATGCCATCGCCGCGATCGAGCGCGTCAAGGCGGCCGCCCTCGCCACGGCCGACGCGGTGCGGACCAAGACGGCCGCCGCCCACGCCGCCGATCGCGCGCGCGCCCGCGCCGCCGAACAGCGCGCCGCCGCCATCAACCAGGAGGTATCGAATGATTATCAGGCTCGCCTTGCCGATGCTCGCGCTCGCTATGACCGCCTGCTCGCGGACGCCGCCGCCCGCCCCGCTGCCAGTGGTGGCGCAGGAGCGGGTCTGCCCGGCCTTCCCGGTGCCGCCGGCAGACCTGATGCAGCGGCCGGGCAAGATAGATTTCCTCCCGCCGACGCGCTGACGGCGACCGAGCAGGCCCTCCAGCTGGACGCGCTGATCCGGTGGGTGGAGGCGCAGATCGCCGCCGCGAAGGCGGATGGCCGATGATGGCAGCCGCACCGGAGTGCCCGCATTGCGGCGGGCCGCTCACCCCGCCTCCTCCGGTGGACCTGGGTGACGTGACGATCGACCGGGCCGTCAAGCGCATCATCTGGCGCGGCCGGACGCTCCGGCTTGCCCCGACCCTGTATTCGATCGTCGACCAGCTGGTGGCCGCGCGCGGCCGGCTCGTCGCGTCGTGGGCGCTGATGCGTAATGCCGGCTATCGTGGCGACGATCCCGCCGGAAACCTCAAGGTCCATCTGTGGCGCCTTCGCAAGATCGCCCCCGACCTTCCCATCTACGTTGACGCCGATATCGGCTGCGCCTGGCGCGTGGAGACCAATCAATGATGCTGAGCCCCAATGCTCTCTCGATCACCGCCTGCGCGCTGCGGAACCGGCCGGCGGGTGCGCCGCCGGTAGATCCGGGTGATCCGATCGATCCGGTATTCACGCCGGCCTATGTCGACGATTTCGAGACGCCGGGGCCATTGCTCGGCCGGGCGAACTGGGAGCAGCTAAACACGAGCCTGAACTGGCAGGCTATCGGCGGCACGTCGCGCATGCTCACGAACTTCGGCGCGGCATCGGTGGTGCTCTTCGGCCCGCCCGAGGGCTTCGGCGGCGATGTGATGTTCCGGGTGGGCTATAACACCAACGCGGCCGACCCCGGCGGGCAGGCGTTCACGACGGTCGTGAGCTATCGCCTGTGGGAGATCGACGAGAGCAATTATCTTCAGATCGCCGTTGATCCCTCGCTGAAGCGCATCACGGTCGGCGGCATGGTGGCCGGGGCTTCGGTGTCGCCGCCACGCTGGAACGACGTGCCGGTGAACTTCGACGAGCGGGGCGATCTGGCCGTGCTGCTGGGCGCTGACGGCACGATCCGCATCGCGATCAACGGCCGGTGGCTCAAGGGCTTCGCGATCAATCCGCAACCCCGCGACGTGGGCGACTATTCGGCGATCTTCCCGCCGGCAGCCCGCGCCGGCCGGGTCGGCATCCGATCGGGCACGCGCGCTTATGCGGTGGCCGATTATATCGAGGTCGATGTTGCCGGCGTGACGATCGATCGTGTGCCGGGCTTCGTCCGCCGCCATGGCAAGGATGCGACACAGGGAAGCGTGCCGATCCGGGGCAAGTATCTCGGCGTGCCGGAGCGGATCGCCTACCGCATCCTCAACGATGCCGGCGTGCCGCAGGGCGCGTGGCAGCTGGTCGCCGATCCCGCCTTCACCGCCGGGCGCTGGACCGGCACCGCCACGATTCCCGTGGGTGGCCCTTGGACCATCGAAATCGCCTACCAGCAGGCCGGCGGCAAATGGTTCCGCACCTGGTCGACCCGCATCCTTTGCGGGATCTTCGCGCTCTATTACGGGCAGTCGAACGCGGTCGGGCGCGGCGATCGAAGCTGGACGGGCACGACGCCCAACATTCAGGCCGCCTCCTACGCGAAAGACGGCGTGGACGTGCTCCCGATGTGGGCCGGCGACGAGTGGCCCCTGACGAAGATGGCGATGCACGAACTGGCCAACCGGCTATCCGCCCTGACGGGCCTGCCGGTCGGTGTCGCCGCCACCGGATATCCTGCGGTGGGTCTCGATTATCTGAAGCCGGGCGCCCCCGGCTGGTCCACGTTCACGACCTTCGTCGACATGATGGGAGCGCCGGAGGTGGTGCTGTGGGATCAGGGCGAGGCGGACGGCGACAGCACCATGCCTTACCCGTCCACCTACGCCACCCGCTTCATCAACGATCTTGTCGGCCCGATCCGCACCTACCTCAACAACCCGACCCTGCCGGTGCTGCCGATCATCCTCGGCAAATTCGTCAACGGGACCCCGCCCAACGGGATCGAGACCGGCCTCTCGTCGTCGCAGCGGAACCTTCTGGCGCGGTCGGTCCTCTCGACCGAGACGATGGACCCGAACGTGCATGTCATGAGCTGGGGCGGCGGCCGCGAGCATGCGGACGGCTACCACTATACCGGCGCGGGCTATACCGAGGCGTCCCGGCGCGAGGCGTATACGGTCGCCCGCTATGTCTATGGCGTGAATTGCCCGGACGGAGCCGGCCCGCGCGTGGTCGCCGCCACGCGGGCGGGAGCGGTCATCACCCTGTCGCTCGATATGCGCGGCTTCACCGGGCTCACCGGCACCGCGATCAAGGGCTATGAGGTCTCGGCCAACAACTTCGCGACGACCTTGCCCACCACCAGCGTTGAAGTGTCCGGCAACACGATCGTCATCACGCTGGCGGCCGACCCCGGCGGCCCCGTCAAGGTCCGCAGCTATTACGGCTGGACCTATGACGATAGCTCGATGGCGGGAGGCATCGCCCCCGGCGTCGATCCAATCCCGGTCCTGCCGATCTTCGACCCGCTCACGGCCGCTTGAGTGTCAGGGCTGGACCCCGTCGCCCTCAATGTGATCGCATGGTAAGACTGGCCGGCCACGGGCCGGCGCAGTTTCACCAGCGATTTTCGTAGCAGTCGTCGCATCTCTCAAGTCTATTGCCCGTGCGGATGCTCGCTTCGTGACATTCGGGGCAACCTAGGCGACGCCTAAAACTGAACAGACGGCGAAATATACCGATCACTACTGCCATGCCCGCCTCCCCCGGCCGGA
Source organism: Sphingomonas sp. MM-1 (assembly GCF_000347675.2). Lineage (NCBI taxonomy): Bacteria > Pseudomonadati > Pseudomonadota > Alphaproteobacteria > Sphingomonadales > Sphingomonadaceae > Sphingomonas > Sphingomonas sp. MM-1. Next base: position 1,086,983 of record NC_020561.1, read on the forward strand.
TATATCAACCGGGTGCGTAACGTCCGAATAAATCGCGGCGGTCGACGGGACCGGCATGGTCGACCTGCGATCCCCGGAAAATCTCGATATCCGGTTCGGGCTGGACGGCACCCAGGGCAGCACCGTCTATTTTTCCGACGAGCGACATCTATCGGTGACGAATCCCGGCGGCCAGCGCGCGCGAGGCGAAGCGGATGCGCCCTATTACAAGCGGTTTCTGCATCAGGTGCTCGGCACCGCCGATGCCGGCGTGCCATCGTTCCCGACGCCGCCGGGCATCACCGGCACAGCCCAGGTGGGTCAGGTGCTCACCCTCAACCTGGGCGCGGACCCCGATGCGGGGCTTGTCACCCAGGTCGAATGGCTGCGCGACGGCGTGGCTGGGCCTGTCGCGACCCTGCCGGAGCTCTGGAAATACACCCCGGTTGCAGCCGACGTCGGCAAGGCGATTACCGCCCGCGTGACGCGCCAAGGGCCGGGTGGTGCGGTGACGGCCACGTCGGCGCCAACGGCTGTGGTGGGAAGTTGACCGAATAGTCTCCGGGCGACGTCAATTCTGTGTCTGGGCAGTTGCGCGCCCCTCAGATTCGGGAGATTGAGGTCGTCTTCGACCAGGCCTTCAAGCTTCGTCACCCGCCCACTCGATATCCACGTCGATCCCTTCGGCCTCCAGCGCATCCGCTGCCCATGCGATCATCATTGCGTGGGCACCGAGCGGCAGGCTGCGCGCATGTGGGCTGCGATCCTGTTCAGCCTGCGTGCGATAGCGCCACAGTAGGACCGGCCCTTTCGCTACCCTATCCGTGGCGAACGTTACCAGCTCGTCAACCGCTAGCCCCATGGCGTCTTCCAGAGACTCCAGCGCGCCCGACGCGTCGGCCGGGATCGGCGTGGCTCCCGACTGCCAGCGCCGCACCGTGCGGTCCTGGACGCCGCACAGGGCCGCCGTCTCATCGACGGACAGCCCCAGCGAACGGCGGCGAGTATCGAACTCGGCCGGGCTCACTCTTCGTCCTCGGCGCCCTGGGCCAGCATCTCGGCATAGGCCTCGTCGGTGATCGCCTCGCAGTGACCGCGAAAGCGCGGGCTCAGCACGATGGCGGTGAAGATTTCATCTTCGGCCTGTTTCCGGTCGGAGTTGGTCGAAAAGAAGGTGGTCATTTCCCAGCCCCGGTTCGCGACCTGCTGGCGGGTCCAGAGCGTGAAACCCCCGTCATCATCCTGACGAACGTCGTACTCGCGGCTGTCGCTGGTCAGAATTTCGTGAGCGGCTTCGGTGAGCGTCAGGCCCTGCGCCTGGACTTCGCCTTCGCCGGAAAGGATCGTGTAGGTGGTCATCTCAACTTCTCCCTCTGGAGTTCGACCGGCCCATCGCCCGTCGTTGGAACCTTATATGTCCGCTTTCCGGACACTGCAACAACTATTTTTCATCCGCCGCCGGATATCCCTGCCCAGGAGGAATCAGTGTCATGTCACGACACTCCGGATTGTCCGGAGAACCGATATTTTTTAATGTCGTTGCCGGTTAGAGGAGGGCACGGTGGCGGCCACTTCAGCGCCCACGGCTGTGGTGGTCGCGCCGTCATGACGCGCTCGTGACGCCGATGTGCGGGAACGGTTGGCCGGCGGCCTCCGGCCCATAGACATCGAGCCCCGCGAACCGACGACTTATCCGTTGGGCGACCTCATCCTTGGCCTGATCCCGCTCCAGCCGATCCTTGGACCGAAGCCGCTGGATCAAATAGGGCGGCATCTGCCCGATCTCGTATCGGACCATGATTTCCACCTCCAACTGGGACCACAGGCGGGTGTTGTGTTTTTCGCGCTCCATGCTCCCGCTCCTCAATTCGGCAGGGCCGGGCGGCAGTCGAACTCGACCAGCGCGGCGCCGATGCGATACCAGGCATGGACGGCATCGGTTCGGCCGGCATCGCGCGCGGCGACCAGGGCGGCCATGATCGCATCGCCTACCCCATCGCCATGCTGCTCGACCATCGCGAGCAACTGCGCCCATGCTTCGGCTGTTGCCTCGTAGGCGGGTTCCGTTGTCATGCTTCCCTCGAATCATCCATGGCGATGCGCCATTGTGTTCTCTTTATGTTCCATTGCCAATGGCGTCGCGGGAAGGCGCGGAAGGCTTGGTCATCCGGCCAGCAGGGGTAGATTTTAGATGCATGGTATAATCCATGGTATCGAGCGCACTTCCCCATGGAAATAACACGAAAAAACAACGCCATGAGTATCTTGATATGGCGGGCTCCGTCTCCGCCACCATACCTTGATTTTGCTAGATATTTTTCCACCGAGACCATCTGTTCCCATAAACGCTCCCCGATAGCGCGATTGCTTGAAGCCGGACGCCACGGGACAAATCGGCTTCCAATGCAGCGCGGGCATCTGCGCCAACCGCTCGCCAATCCGGATCAAATTAGACCGCAAATCCGACGATCCAGTTCGGGCCGCATTCCCGGTCCCGCTGGCTGAATAAATGTCCCCACACCGTACGCGACAAATCGCAGCCCCAAAGCCAGCAAATCCGAGCCATTCGATAGATGGCAAGTTCTCCGTCGAAAATGACGGGCAACGGGCGAGCGACTAAAAGCGTCGAAACCTAGTGATGCGAGCCAGTCATTTCCGATTTTGCAGGAGCCGTTGCCCGTAGCTTGTCCACGCCATAGTATCGTGGGCACTACAGGGGGAATCACATGGAACGGGGCATTCTCGCAACGCTGATATTCGCGGTCGCGTCTATCAGCGCACCGGCAATGGCTGCGGAATACGTTTTGGACGCGACCGCCAAGCCTGAGCAAACTTCACGTTTTGAAGATGGCCGGGAAGGCGTGGACGATGCGACGCAGACAAGTTCCGTCCGCATCTTGGAGCCTCGGCAGCAGACTCCCAAGCAAGGCGGGTTCCGCATCTATGTCGTGAACAACAGCGGAAAGCCGTTCAATTTCGGACCCGAAAGCGTCACGGTCAAATTGCAAGACGGCACCTCCATTGCGATGCTCACCTATCAGGACTTGCTCAAGCAAGAGAAGCGTCGGGAAGCATGGCAAGCACTCGCGGTCGGACTGGCCGCCGCTGGCCGAAACATGCAGGCAAGCCAAGCCGGTTATAGCTATGGTTCGGCGACCTACACCGGGAATACCTACGGGTCTTTCGGGTCCACGCCATACACCGCCAACAGCTACGGGACGGCGACCTATTCGGGCTACAATGCTGGCGCTGCCTTTGCTGCGCAGTCGGTCGCCAATGAGCAAAACCAGCGCGACCTACAGGCGATGCAATTGGGCCAAGCCGCAAGGCGCGAGGACTTGGCTCAGATTATGAAAATGACCACCGTTGATCCTGGGCAGGCCTTTGGGGGCATCGTCCAGTATATGATTCCATCGACGGTTCGGTCCAGCAAGGCACCAGTGCCGATCACCATAGAGGTGCGAACCGGGAATGAGGTTCACACCTTCCAAGCAACGCTAGCGAAATACAAAGGTTAGGCGCGGGGCACTTCCCGCACCAGCCGTGCAATCTCCCGCACGTATCGCGCCGCTGCCATCGCCTCGGCTGACCGCGCGCCGTGTTTCCGGGCGTTCCTATTCCCTTCCGGCGCACCCGGATTGGTGCCCCCCTGCATACGGCACCGCTTCCGCCCCTTCACGGCTGGGGATTGGCACTCCGTTCCCGAACGGATCCGCGCCAAGCAGCGCGGGGCCGATGCCAGCCGCTCCGGTTGCATGGGATTGATCGTCAATTTTTCCATTTCCCCTCCCCCCGGTGTGAACATTCTCGGCAATGAGAGCCTGCCCGCCCTCATCCTTGTATGCTGTGTTGCTCTGTTCGCGGCGCTCATCTTCTTCGTGAAAGAGTGGAATTCAGGCTTCGGCCCGGCTGCGACGATCTTCCTTTACGGGAACTTCCTCTTCACGCTCATCATGATCGTGAAGCGCTCGCATGTGCTGTTTCAAAGCGAGTACGGGGAGCATACCGCCCGCTAAGGCGGAGTGAGTGCCCGCCTACGCGGACTATAAGGCACTGATATACAGTGACTTTGACGATGTGGCGATCGTCTACCACCTTCGCCACCACATAAGGATTGAACTAGCCCCCGGCTGTTGTCGTTCATGCGTCAACCCGATTGTTCCATTTGGCCGCGACGGTCGCGTTGAACGATGACGCCCCAAGGCCGCGAACGAACGGTGTGTATTTCGCCGCCAGCGCCTTCAATTCGACAGTCCGGTCAAGTTTGGCATTCGCTTCGGGCTTTCACCGCCTCAATGCTTCTCATGTTGCCAGGCGACGCGACGGCAAGTCCGAGAGGAAACCACGGACTATGACAAAGAACTGCGACGATTTCGAAAGTCGCCATCGCCTTGCGAATGGCAGCAAGGCCGTCCTTCTCTTTGGCCTGTTCGCATATCCATGCGCGGATTTCGGCATGGATCTAGAATTCGGCATGGCCGATCCAGCCGCGCCAGGTGAAGGCGGCATAGAACAGGGCCGCATCGGCGAAGCCCGCCTCCTTCAGGATCGCCTCGTCCCTTTCCGGGTCCAGCAGGCTCAGATTGGCGGCCACGGCTGCCTTCGCCTGGCCGGCCTGCTGGGGATCGGCGCCGGAGGCCACGGCATAGGCCGCATATCTCTCCAGCCACGTCGATCGCGTGGCATCTTGCGGGAAGCTGCCATGTGCCGCGACGAAGGGGGCGCCCGGCTTCAGCCGGCGATGGATTTCGGCCACCGTCCGCAACCGTTCCGGCGCGTCGAGAAAATGCAGCGTCAGCAGGCAGGTGGCGGCATCGAACGGGCCGGCCGGGGCATCGTCGATATAGCCTTCCACCCATTGGACGCGATCGGCGAGCGGCCCCAGCGTCTGCACGGCGAGATCCAGCATCGGCCCCGCCGGGTCCACGCCCACGAAGGTCCATCCCGGCTGCGCTTCCGCCAGCACCTTCAGCTCCAGCCCACCGCCCGCGCCCAGCACCAGCACGCGCGCATCGGCAGGCGCGCTCTCGGCAAGCAGCAGCGCCGTCATGCGATGCAGCGCATCGATGCCGGGAACGAACCGACGTGGCCCCTCGGCATAATGCGCGATCGCCTGCGGATCGCGGAAGGCATCCAGGAAATGGCGGGCGCCGGCATTGCCGTGGGCGTGGGCGTGGGCGTGGGCGTGGGCGTTATCGGCCATGGCCGCTCTCCTTGTCGCAAGGGGTGGAATGGATCGGGGCGTCCGGCCGCCGCGCATGGAAATCGGCGCTGAGCATGCCCAGCGTGATTTCGCCGAACCGCGCGAGCAGCAGCGCCTCGGCCTGATCGAAGGCGCTGCCCAGTGCGGAGTTGACCGCCTGCTCGACCAGGCATCCCGGCGCCTCGGTGCGGTTGCCGATCGCCAGCAGCGACGGATGGCCCAGGGCGTCATATATGTCGCGCAGGGTTATGCCGTCCCAGCCGGGGGTAAGGCGCCACCCGCCGCCATGGCCCTTTTCCGATCGCACATAATCCCGGTCGCGCAGGCCCGCCATGATCCGCCGGATGACGACGGGGTTGGTCTGCATCGCTGTCGCCAGCGTCTCGGATGTGGCCGGGCCGTCCTGTTCCGCCATGTGCAGCAGCACGTGGAGGATGCCCGAAAGGCGGCTGTCGCGTTTCATGTATCATCTATTGTTACATGAAACGCGACCAGGCAAGCCCCGATCGCCGGAAATCCCCTTCGTCAGGCCATCATTGTTCGGCCAGCGCCGCGATCCGATCCGCCAGCGGCCCCGCCCTGCCCTCAGAAAAATCGCGGCGCGATCCGCGGGCGCGGGCGTCGGGATCGAAATTTTCGGGCTGGTGGGTGAAGCAGGCGCCCGGCGGCGGGGTCGGCACGTCGCGCTGCACATCGGGGTCGAAGGTGCGGCCGATCGATATGAACACCGCCCGGCGCAGCAGCAATGCGGCCTCCGCCTCGCCGGGGTCCAGCTCCGTCACCCATTGCCGCAGCGCGCGCAGGTTGCGGCCGGCATAAGGATGCGGCGGCAGGATCGTCTCGCGATCCAGCGTCCAGGCGTGCACCGGCGCGCCGTCCCGATCGATCAGCGCCTCGCGCCTTCCGTCCACCGCGTCGGTCACGGCCATGCGGAACAGCACCGGCCGCTCCGTGCAGGCGCGTGACGCCGCCAGCCCCGCCAGGTCGTAAAGGTGCGTGCAATGCGCATAGGGGCTGTCGAACGCCGCCGCGTCCGCCAGCCGGCGGCCTCGCAGGCGCTCCACCAGCAGCGGCCCCGCCCCCGCGCAGGTCGTCCAGGGATGGCGGATGGTGGTGGCCGAAACCACGGTTATGATGCCGCCCGCATGGGCGATCTCGATCTCGAAATGATGGAAATCATCCTCCAGCGCGGCGCGCACCCGGCCCGGCGCGGGATCGACCAGCACCGCGCGGCGCAGCGCCGCCTCGCCGGGGCGCAGCGGCGCCGTTCGTTCCCGCCAGACCCATTCCGCATCCTCACCCGCCAACCGTCGCTCTCCCGCTTGCATCCGCCGGCCGCCCTCGCGCGTTGCGCCGCCGATGCGTGAATTCTCCCAGCTGCTCGACGGGCTTGTCTACACACGGTCGCGCAATGGCAAGCTCCGGCTGATCGCCGATTATCTGCGCCGCACGCCCGATCCCGATCGCGGCTGGGCGCTGGCGGCGCTCACCGGCGGGCTCGACCTGCCGGCGGTGAAGCCCGCCGCGATCCGCGCCATCGTCGAGGAACGGGTCGATCCCGTGCTGCTCGGCCTCAGCTACGACTATGTCGGCGATTTCGCCGAAACCGTGGCGCTGATCTGGCCCAAGCCGGCGGACCAGCCCGAGGAGGTGGACGATGGCAGCCTATCGCTTGCCGCCGCGGTCGATCGCCTCTCCACGCTCGGCCGGTCGGAGGCGCCGCGCGAGCTGGCCGCGATGCTCGACAGGCTCGACGCCAGCGGCCGCTTCGCGCTGATAAAGCTGGCGACGGGGGGCCTGCGCGTCGGCATCTCCGCCCGCCTCGCCAAGACGGCCTTCGCCCAGGCGTTCGGACTTGACGTCGATCATGTCGAGGAGGTGTGGCACGGCCTCGCCCCGCCTTATGGCGCCCTGTTCGCCTGGGGCGCGGGCGGCGCCCGCCCGGAGCCCGGCGACATGCCCGTCTTCCGCCCGTTCATGCTGGCCCATCCGCTGGAGGATATGCGCGTCGACCTCGCCGAATATGCCGCCGAATGGAAATGGGACGGCATCCGCGTCCAGATCGTCCATGCCGGCGGCGAGACCCGGCTTTACAGCCGCGCGGGCGACGATATCAGCCGCAGCTTCCCCGATGTCGCCGCCGCCTTCGCCACGCCCGGCGTGGTCGACGGCGAATTGCTGGTGAAGGGCGTGGCCCAGCGCGGCGAGGCGGCGAGCTTCAACGCGCTCCAGCAGCGGCTGGGGCGCAAGGCGGTGTCGGCGCGGATGCTGGCCGATTATCCCGCCTTCGTCCGCCTCTACGACATCCTGTTCGATGGCGCGGCGGACATGCGCGCGCTGCCCTGGTCCGAACGGCGCATCCGGCTGGAAGGCTTCGCCGCCGCCCTCGATCCCGCCCGCTTCGACCTATCCGAAATCATCCCCGCCGCCGACTTCGCGGCGCTGGAGGACATACGCGCCGGTGCGCGCGACGCCGCGATCGAAGGGGTGATGCTGAAGCGGCGGGACAGCCCCTATGTCGCCGGGCGGCGCACGGGCTTATGGTATAAATGGAAACGCGATCCGCTGACCGCCGATTGCGTGATGATGTATGCCCAGCGCGGCCACGGCAAACGCTCCAGCTTCTATTCGGACTATACGTTCGGCTGCTGGACCGGCGATCCCGCGACGGGCGGCGAGCTGCTGCCGGTGGGCAAGGCCTATTCGGGCTTCACGGACGAGGAACTGGCTTGGCTCGACCGCTTCGTCCGCAACCACAGCGTCGCGCGCTTCGGCCCGGTGCGGGAGGTGGAAAAGACGCTGGTGCTGGAGGTCGCGTTCGATTCGATCCACGAATCCAGACGGCACAAGTCAGGGCTGGCCATGCGCTTCCCGCGCATCGCCCGCATCCGGCACGACAAGCCGGCGGCCGAGGCGGACAGGATCGAAACCCTCCGCCGGATGATCGTCTAGATGGAAGGACAGCGGGCCGCCCCGGCGATCACGCGCGGGGCGGCCTGTTCGTCAGGGCGATCGGATCAGCCCTTGATCTCGTCCCAGGACAGCGTGGTCTTGGCGGCGTGGCCGTCGACGCTGATGCTGGCGAGCGGCACGCGATAGATCTTGGTGTTGTAGATGAAGGTCACATAGCCGTCGGACTGGCGGACCTGCTCCACCCGGCCCAGCTTCTTGCCGGCATTGTCATAGAGGGCGTAGCCCTTCTTCACCGCGGCGGCCTCGGCGGCGGCATTGTCGGCCGGCTGGGCAATGGCGGCGGCCGGAGCCATCAGGGCCAAAGCGAGCGCGCCGCGCAGCACAAACTTGTTCATTGCATGCCTTTCCAATCAAAACCCGTTCATACACGCACGAAATGCGTTGCGCAGAGCAATCTATGCTGCGCTTGCGAAGCGCAATGCCGCATCCGGCCGAGTCGCTCAACCCCAATTTTCGATTCCGAATCGGAAACTCTCGCAATTTTGGTTCGCGAGGCTGAAGCTCATCTTTCAGCCGCAGGCGCGCCGTCGCCGGGGCAGCGCGCAATAAAGCCGTATTTACAATGAGCTAAATCGTAAGATCTTCAGGGACGGGCGCCGCCGCAGATTACGTCGGTGATATGCTCGGTATCGCAATATTCCTTGAATTCGACGATCCGTCCGTCGCGCAGGCGGGCCAGAAAATGATATTTATTGTTGTAATCCTTGCCCGAAACATGGCGCGCGAAGGATTCCGCCTCGATCGCGACTCGATCGTCCTGCGCGGTGATCGCGTGGATCACGAAGCGCACGCCTTCGGGGAAAGCCTCGTAGATCCGCCCCGCGGCCATCGCGATCTGGCCCTTGTCGAACGTGCCGGAAATCAGCGTGCCGCCCATGGTCACGCAGTGCCCGTCCTCGGCATAGCTGTCGATGATCGTCGCCACGTCGCCCGCATTCATCGCGTCGAAGAAGCGGCGCATCACCGCGATATTCGCATCCACGCCCATCTGCCCTCTCCCCGGTCGATTATTGCGCCCCCGGATCACTTATGCAGGTGACGCGCCCCTGATCTCCTGTAGGATGCGCAGAAAAAATCAAGATCAGGTCCGCAAAGAAGCGGGGGAGGAAGATCGGACATGCAGGAAGCGACGATCGCGCGACCATCGGGCGGGCTGCCCTATCGCGGCTGGCTGGTGGTGATCGCAGGCTTCGTCTGCGCGATGCTCACCGTCGGCGCGACGGTCTATTCCTTCACCTTCTTCGTGCCTGTGCTGGTCGAGGAATTCGGCCTCGGCTACGCCCAGGCCAATATCGGCATCATGGCCCTGCTCCTGGGCATGATGGTCTGGTCGCCGCTCGTCGGCCGGTTGATCGACAGGCTGCCGATCCGGCTGATGGTGGCGGCCGGCGCCGTCCTGTTCGCGGCGGGCTTCCTGATGATCGCCACCGCCACCTCGCTCAAGGTGATGCTGATCGCCACGGTCGGCCCGATCTCGTTCGGCATGATCGCGGCCGGCGCGCTGGCCGCCAATGCCATCACCGCGCGCTGGTTCCGCCGGCGGCGCGGGCTGGCGATCGGCATCATCGCCGTCGCCACATCCTGCGGCAATGCCGTGATGTCGCCGATCGCGGCCAACGCCATCGAACATTTCGGCTGGCGCGCGGCGGTGGCCGGCATCGGCGTGGGCGTCAGCCTGATCGTGGGCGTGCTGGCGCTGCTGCTGATGCGCGACCGGCCGAGCGAGGCGCAGCTGATCGAAGGCGGGGAGATCACGCCCGCCATGCTGGACGGCAGCGCGGCCGCCCCGGCGGCGGAGCCCGTCTGGTCCACGCGCGCCCTGCTGCGCGAACGCAATTTCTGGCTGATCATGTTCGGCTGCGGCCTGATCCTCGCCAGCGATCAGACGCTGATCCAGACGAACGCGCCCTATTTCAGGACCAAGGGCATCTCGCTGATCGACGCCTCATGGCTGGTATCGGTGGGCGGCGTATCGGCGGTGGTGGGCAAGCTCGTCGCCGGCTGGCTGGCCGATCATGTCGATGTCCGCCGCGTCTTCGCGGTGGTGGCGCTGTTCCACGTCATCCTGCTTTCGCTCTACATGATCTGGCCCGGATATTGGGTGATGCTGGGCGCCTTCGCACTGATCGGCCTCGCGGTCGGCGGGGTCTATCCGGTATGGACGGTGCTTACCGCCAACAGCTTCGGATCGCGCAGCTTCGGCAGCGCGCTGGGCGCGATGGCGGTGGGGATGCAGCCGCTCTCGATCGCCGCGCTCTACGCGGTCGGCCGCATCCGGGACCAGACGGGCAATTACAACCTCGCCTTCGCGGGCCTGCTCGTGATGGTGGTGCTGGCCTTCATCCTCGTATCGCTCACCAGGCCCGGCGCGCGCGTGCCGAAAGCCTAGCGGCCGGCCCTCAGCCCGCCGCCCGATCCACCGTGCGCAGCCGTTCGATCAGCGCCTGCTCGCCGGCCAGCCCCTCGCCCAGGGCTTCATGCTCGATCTCGAACAGGCCGTCATAGCCCGTGACCCGGATCGCCCGGATCAGCGCCGGCCAGTCGATCCGGCCCGCGCCGATGTCGATCCGCCCGGCCGATCCGTCCGCCGGCACATCGGCCACCTGCACGGCGCCGATCAGCCCCTCGGCGGCCGCCAGCGCGGATAGCGGATCGATGCCGTCCAGCGCGATATGCCCCACGTCGAACATCAGCCGCACCGCCGGATGGCCAGCCGCGCGCACCACCGCCACCGCATCGTCGAACCGGTCGACCAGCATCGAGGGCAGCCAGCGCGCGGACGTCATCTCCACGCAGAGCCGCACGCCCGCTGCGCCCGCCCGGTCGCCCGCGCGCCGCAGGTTCTCCGCCATTGCCGCGAGCTGGGCGGCGCGCGGCCGGGCGGGATCGAGCCCCGCCACGCAGATCAGCGTGTGCCCGCCGATGCGCCGCGCCGTCGCCAAGGATCGATCGAGCTCGGCCAGCAACGCCGCGCGGCCGTCCTCGTCCGGCGCGCTCCAGCGCGGCTGATCCCAACCCAGCGGATCGTGGACGAAGCTGGCGAGCCGCAGGCCCCGCCGCGCGGCGTGCGCGGCCACCCGCTCCTGCTCGTCAGCGGGCCTGAGCGCGGCATAATTGTCCTGCACGCCCGCCAGCCCGAGATCGGCGATGAAATCGATCTGGTCGAACGGATCGGCCGATCGCGCGCTGTGGCGGAACAGCGGCGCGTCCGGCCCGCGCAGGCCCAGATGCGCCGTCCAGGGAACCGCCCAGCTCACCGGCTTTTCAGGAAATCGATCAGCACGCGGTTGAACGCCGCCGGCTGTTCCTGCTGGATGAAATGGCCCGCGCCTTCGATCTCCACCACGTCCACCAGCCCCGGCACCCGCCGTGCCATCCGCTCGCGCCATTCGGGGAAGAAGCCGAAGGACGGGTCCCTGGCGCCATGGACGAACAGGGTCGGCACCGTCACGTCATGGTCCGCCCAGGCGCGGCCGATCTCCCAATTGGCGTCCGCCGTGCGGTAGGAATTCAGCCCGCCGATCACCCGCTTCATGATGTCGGGATGGTCATATCCCTCCACGAAGCGGGCGAACTCCGCCTCCGAAAGCCATGGCCAGGGGAGGTCCGGCGCGGGGGGCAACGCATCCAGATAGCCGCTGCCTTCGCTCGGCACGTCCAGCCAGTTCCACAGATTGCCATTGGCCGAAAGCGCGAAGAAATCCCGCTTCAGGAACTCCGCCAGATTGCCGCCCAGCTCGCGCTCTGCCGGTCCTACCTCCTGGAAATAATGAAAGTGGAGGAAATGCTGCGCCGCCATCGCCGCGAAGCGCCGGGACGGCGGATGATCGGCCGATGCCATCACCGGCTGCGGCGGCGTGCCGGGCGGCAGCGTCTCGGCCGATCCCAGCATCGCGCGGCCGGCAAGGTCATAATCGTAGGGGATCGTCGCCACCAGCGCGCGCACCCGATCGGGCGCGCGCACCGCCAGGTTCCAGGCATATTGGGCGCCGAAATCCTGGCCGACGATGAAGGCCGTCTCCGCGCGATAATGATCGAGGATCGCCAGCAGATAACGCTGCATATGATCGGAATCGTAGAGCGCGGGGTCCGCCGGCCGGTCGCTCCCGCCATAGCCGAGGGAATCGATCGCCACCGCCTTGAAGCCGGCATCGGCCAGCGGCGCCATCTGGTGCCGCCACGACCATGCCAGCCCCGGAAAGCCGTGGATCATCAGCACCAGCGGCCCCTCGCCCGCCGTCACCGCATTGATCGCGACGCCGCCGACGTCGATCCGTTCTTCCGCCATCATCCTCTCCCTCAGGCCGCATCCTTCCGGCGGCCGGCCGGCCCGGCAAGTGCGGGCTGCGGAATATGGGACATGAATTTCCAGCGGACGTCATCGCGCCCCGGAAGCCGGCCGATCCGCCCCTTTTCGCCACGCGCCGCTTTATCCCGCGTGCCGGCTTTATCCCGCGTCCCGCCTGTGCGATGCGTTGCGACGATGACGATATCCGCGCTGCCCGCTGCCATCGGCTGGATCCTTCTCGCCCCCGTGGCGCTGGTCGGCCTCGTCTTCGCCGTCGAAACCGGGCTCGGGCTTGTCGCCGGCCTGCGCGGCCGCATGGCCGCGCCGATCCCGCCGGGCGATATCGCGCTGCTGATCCCGGCGCATGACGAAGCGGCCGGCATCGGCGCGGTCGTGGCGGCGCTCAAGGCAGTGCTGCCGCCGGAAACGCGCATGCTCGTCGTCGCCGACAATTGCAGCGATGCCACCGCCGATATCGCGCGGCGGGCCGGCGCCGAGGTGATCGAACGGCACGATCCCGTCCGGCGCGGCAAGGGCTTCGCACTCGCCTTCGGCCGCGATCATCTGCGGGCCAGCCCGCCGCGCGCGGTGATCGTGATCGATGCCGATTGCACGGCGGAGCCGGGCGCGCTCGAACGGATCGCCGCGCTGGCGGCCGGAACCGGCCGGCCGGTGCAAAGCGCCTATCTGTTCGCGCCGGCCGGCGATGCGCCGCCGATGGTGCAGATTTCCAACTTCGCGATCCTGGTGAAGAATCTCGTTCGCCAGAATGGCGGCCGGGCGATCGGCGCGCCGGCCCTGCTCACCGGTTCGGGCATGGCCTTCCCCTGGGGCCTGTTCGATCGCGCGGCGCTCGCCACCGACAATATCGTCGAGGATCTGGCGCTTGGCATCGATCTTACCCGCGACGGCCATGCCCCGCTGTTCGATCCCGGCGCCCGCACCTGGACGCAGCCGAGCACCGAGGGCGGCACGCTCACCCAGCGGACGCGGTGGGAAAACGGCTTCATGGCCACCGCCCGCCGCCAGGCGATCCCCCTGATCGGCGAAGGGCTGGCCCGCGCGCGACCGGCGCTCCTGTGGACGGGCCTCCACCTCCTCACCCCGCCGCTGGCGCTGCTGATGGGCCTCAACCTCGCCGTCGCGGCGCTGCTTGGCCTGCTGGCGCTGATCGGCATGCCGCCCCGGCCCTTCATCGCGGCCGTGGCCCTGTTCGGGCTCAACGCGATCCTCGTCCTCATCGCCTGGGCGCGCCATGGCCGGGCGTTCATGCGGATCGGCACGATCGCGCGGCTGCCGCTCTATCTCCTGTGGAAACTGCCCATCTATCTCCGCCTGGTGCGCGGCGGCGAAACCCGCTGGATACGCACCGAGCGGAAATAAGCGGCATCGCCGCGACGATCCGTCTTCCGCGCCGGCCCGCGCCGGGCCTTCGGAAGGAGCACCACCATGGCGGATTCATGGCTTCCCACCCTCGTCACCCCAACGGCCGAGGCCGGGTTCGAACGCGCGGCCAAGCTGTCCCCGCGTCGGCGCGAAAGTCACCCAGCCATCGAATGAGGTCCGTCAGCAGCTCCGCCCGGCCAATGACCACGATACCGCGCAGCTCATCGCCGGCTCCCAGGTAATCGCGATCAATTTCCAGACGGTGGCAGCCGCCAACCATTATTGGCGATAGGGGTCGGTAAGGATCCGGGAAATCCGGTCCGCCGGACTTCCCGGACGAGTCCTTACGCCTCGGCGGGCGTGGCGGCCTTCTTCTTCGAAAGCGCACCGGCGATCAGCGCCAGTCCGCCGAAATAGACGATGCCGGCGGCGATGCCGTAGAAAATCTGCAGGAAATCGGCATTGGCCTGCACATGGGGGACCGTGCCCACCGTCAGGAAGATCATCGTCGCCATGTTCACGGCGATCGGCGCCCAGCCCATGATGATCGCATAGACCAACAGCAGGACGACGGCCAGGAACAGCGCCATGCCCGGCCCCGCGCCCATCAACGGCGGCAGCAGCGCCATCATCGCGGCGGTGCCCGCGCCGACGAAGGCGCCGATGATCGATTTCGCCAGCCGGTCCACCCGCGCCTGCTCGACCATCGACCAATAGAGGAGGAAGAGGAAGCCCGCCCACGCCTCGCTCAGGTGCAGCGCCGCGACCGCGGCGATATAGCCGGCGAGCACCACGATCACCGCCAGCAGGATCAGAAGGCCCTTAACGGGGCTCATTGCCGCCTTGTCGTCCATAATCCTGCTCCCTGCCTCAGCGCATCGTCGCGCCGCCATCCACGCTCAGCGTCTGGCCGTTGATCCAGGCCCCGTCGTCCGAAAACAGGTGGGCCACCATCGCGGCGATGTCCGCCGGTTCGCCCAGCCGCGTGCTGCGCGTCGCCGCCACGGCATGACGGCGGAATTCCTCGGGCAGGTGATCGCGGGTCTTTTCCGTATAGACGAAGCCCGGCAGGATCGCGTTCGACCGCACGCCTTCCTTGCCCCAGCGCGAGGCGATGTGGCGGGTGAGCGCGTTCACCGCCGCCTTGGCCATGCCATAGGCCACGCGCTCCGGCTCGCCCACGATCGAGGCGGCGGAGCTGGTGAAGGCGATCGCGCCCCTGCTCTGGATCAAATGCGGCAGGGCATGGCGCGCGATCAGGAAATAGCCGCGCATGTCGACCTGGATGGAGCGATCGAACACGTCGAGCGCGCAGGACAATATGTCCCCGTCCAGCATGATCGATTGCATGTCCGCCGCATTGGCCAGCACGCAATCGAGCTTGCCCAGCCGATCGACGGTTGCGGCCACCAACCCGGCGATGGAGGCTTCCTCCGCCTGATCGTAGCCGATTGCCACGGCATCGCCGCCAGCCGCGCGGATGCGCGCCGCGCAGGCTTCCGCGCCCTCGAGGAACAGATCGCCCACCACCACGCGCGCGCCTTCTGCGGCCAGCCGTTCGGCCGATGCCGCGCCGATGCCGCCCCCGCCGCCCGCGATCAGGATCGCCTTGCCGTCCAGTCCCCGCATGTCGGGCCTCTCCCTCAGGCGGTCAGCACAGCGCGCCCGAAGGCGCAGAAGCTGTGGCAGAGCCGCGTGTCGATCATCCAGTCGGGGCATTCGGGATCGAACCAGCGGTCGATCCGCGCCCAATGGTAGGGATGGAGCATGTAAGGGCCGTTCAGCCCCTCGAGCGAGGCATATTCCTGCTCCCACACATGCGTCCAGCGCCGCTCGCCCCGCGCCTCGATCACCCGGCTCAGCCGCCAGTTGCGGATGGCGGGGATATAATGCGGCATGCGCACCATCTCGGCCTCGAACTTGTCGAGCACCGGGCGGCTGACCGGCCGGTCCGCGCTCAGCAGCAATGCGCGATAGACGCCGGTCGCCAGCCCCGGATCGGCCGCGCCGTGGCGGCCGTGGCGGTAGAAGGCGCTGTCGGCGCGCGTCACGCCCCCGCCCCCCAGCACCGCATCGATCGCGGGCAGCACGTCGCGATAGCTGTCCTCGTCGGCGAAGTCGAAATGGGCGATCAGGTCGCCGCCGTTGAACGTGCCCGGCAGCGTCCGCGCCACGCGGGCCTCCAGCGCGCCCAGCGCCGCCGAAACATCGCCTTCGGCGCCCTCGGCCAGATGGACCAGGCTGACGAGGCTAAACATTGCAGATCTCCGCGATATCGCTTTCGGCCGTGGCGAAATGGCGGCTGCGGCGGACGATCATCTCATCCACCTCCGCCCACCAGTCCGCCACGCCGGGATCGTTGCGCGACTGGAAGCTCATGCCCCACCAGGCCGGCGCGCCCTGGATCGTCCAGCTTATGGTGATGGTGTTGCTGTCGTCGTCCAGCCACATCGGCGGCGATACCAGGACGCGATCCAGCGCCATGCCCCGCGCGCGGGCGCCGGGGGCATAGCGTTCGTGATAAGCCTCCAGCAGCGCGCGGCCTTTGCCCGGCAGGGCGACGATCTCGTCGATCACATAGATGGTCGTGGCGGTGCTCACGGCCCCTCCCCTCAAATTCCGGCCGGCGCGATGGCCGGGTGCGAAAAGGCCGGCGGCTCGCGCGCGGGCATCGTGCCCGCGCCGTCCAGCGTGCGCACGGTCAGCCCTTCATGGTGCGGATAATGCATGGAAAAGGCGACCAGGCCGGTGCGCTCGGCCGCCGGGCGGTGGCACATGGCGAGCACGGTTTCCGCCAGATATTCGACATCCTCGGTCGGGAAATCGTCCGGGATCAGCTGGGACGCGCCCGGCGTGCGGATGGCAGTGGAAGGCCCCACCACGTTGACGGCGATATCATGGTCCACCAGCTCCGCCGCCAGCCCCTGGCTGAAACGGTGGAGCGCCGCCTTGATCGCGGCATAAGCGGTGTCGCCGCCCGCCTTGGCATAATCCTGATAGGGCCGGGTCGGCGGCAGCGCCGTCACCGATCCGATATTGACGATCCAGCCCGCGCCCTGCGCCTTCATCTGCGGCACGGCGGCGCGGATTAGCGCGAAGGGCGCGCGCAGATAATGTTCGAAGGTGCGATCGAACGTCTCCAGGCTCATCGCGTCGATGCGGGCATAATCGGCGAAGCCGGCATTGTTGACGAGGATGTCGATCCGCCCGGCCGCGTCCACCGCGCGCTCCACCAGCGTCGCGCGGTCCTCGGCCTTTTCGAGGTCGGCGTCGATCGGGATGGCGCGCCCGCCGGCGGCCTCGATCAGCGCCACCGTCTCGGCCAGCGTGCCCGGCACGATCTGCGCGTTGCCGAAGCGCTGGGATGCGGCGGCGCCGTTCAGCGATCGCGCGGTCACCACCACGGTGGCGCCGGCCGCCGCCAGCCGCTGGGCGATGGCCCGGCCGATGCCGCGGCTGGCGCCCGTGACCAGCGCCACGCGGCCAGCGAGCACGGGGTTCGGATCAGCCATTATCTTGAAACCTCATCATCTGCGGGCCTTCGGGCGGCCCGGAAAAAATCGGGGGCACCGCTGCCGGCGCCCCCTTCACATTCATCCCCGGCCTAGAACTTGATGCCCAGTTCCACGCCATAGGTACGGCCGCGATCGTAGGTCGTGGTCAGCGACAGCACCGGCGCGCCGAAGGGGTTGTAGTCCACATCGAACAGGTTCTGGCCGTAGACGGAGATGCTGGCATCCACCCCGCCCAGCGGCAGGTTGGCGACGCCCAGCCGCCCGTCGACCAGCCAATAGGCCTTGGTGTAGGCATATTGTTCGAGCGGCGAGACATTGCCGGCAAGGTCGGTGATCGGCGTCGAGACCAGCGGCGCCTTGGACTTGTAGCGGCCTTCCAGACGGACGAAGGCATTGCCGCCGTTCGAGAATTCCGGCGCGTCATACTGGCCCGAAATCCGCCCGGTCCACTTGGACGAATAGGTCGTCCGCGCGACATCCGAAACGTCGACGCCGGCCAGGATGAACTCCTTATAGTTGAAGTCCTGATAGCCGAGATTGCCGCTCAGCGTCAGGCCGCGCACCGGCACCACGTCCACCTCGGCCTCGAAGCCCTTGATGTGCGCCTTGCCGGCATTGTCGAAGAACTGGACGCCATCGATGAAGTTCTGGGTCTGCAGATCCTTGTAATCGCTGTAGAAGGCCGCGAAGTTGGCCCGGACGCGATTGTCCCAGAACTTCGTCTTGAGGCCCAGTTCGTAGGCGATCAGCGATTCCGGCTTGTAGGGGATGCCGCTCAGGATGCCGCCCGCGACGTAACCGGACGAAACCTTGCCGTAGGCGGTGACGTCGTCGGTCGGCCGGTAGGTGGCGATGGCGGTGAAGTTGATCTTGTCGAAATGGGCCTTGTACTTGCCCGGCCCGAGCTGACCGCCCTGGCCGCCGGCGATGCTGTAGATATTGGTCTGCCGATCGTCGAGCGTGTAGCGCAGGCCACCGGTCAGATCGAACTTGTCGGTCACGTGCCAGGTTGCCTGGCCGTAGATCGCCATCGAGTCGTTGATTGCGCGGGTGTCGGTCGTGCCGCTGCCGAACAGCGCATCGAAGGAATTGACGTCGCGGGCATCGAGCACCCCGTCACCATTGATGTCGATGCCGAACGGCGCCAGCGGCGTGCCGACCGGGAACGCCGTCAGGATCGCCTGATCGCCAACGACCTTGCCGTTCGCCACCGGCTGGAGGATGCCGAGAATGTCGGTCGCGGGCGAGTTTTCATGGAAGTAGAACACGCCGGCCGTCAGTTCCCAGCGGTCCTGGGTATATTGGAACTGCACTTCCTGGGTGAACTGCTTCTGCTTGGTCGCGCGCGCGGTCAGGAGCGAGAAGAAGCTGTCGTTAGGTCCCGGCAGATTGGCCGGATCGAACAGTGTCGTTCCGCCATCCAGCAGCAGGCTGCGCAACTGGCCGACCGTGAACTTCAACCCGCCCGATGCGGCGAGGTCGTAGACATACGGGTCCTGCTTGAACTTGCGGTAGGCGGTGATGCTCTTCACCGTCAGCGCATCGCTTACGTCCCAGTTGAGCGTCAGGCTGTGGCCCTGCGTCACGACATGTTCAAGCGAGGTGGCGTTGGCGAGATTGTCGATCCGCTTCGTGGATTCGTTGGTGATCCCGCCCAGCAATCCCTGCAGGTTCACGATCGGCTGGAGGAGCTGGCCGGAGGCATCCGGGATCACGCCCAGGCTCTGCACGCCACGGCCCACGGCGCGGGCATCGGTATAGTCGAAGCGGTAATCGATGCGGAAATCATCCGACGCATCAAGCCGCGCAGCGAGCTGGCCGCCGTCGATGTTCCGGCCGCCCAGCTTGTTGCTGTAGCGCAGGTTGCCGAAGCGCGGATCGCGCACGCTCAGGTCCAGCGTCCGGCCGCCGATCAGGTTGGTCTGGTCGCCCTCGATCTGGTCGTGCAGATAGGCAACCTTCACCGAAAGCGGTCCCAGCGCCGGCAGGTCCAGCGTGATCTTGCCGCGCCACGCATCGTAATTGCCGTAGGAACCGGTGGCCTTCATGCCCCATTCGCCGCTCGGCGCGGCGGTGACGAGGCTGATGGCGCCCGATGTCGCGTTGCGGCCGAACAGCGTGCCCTGCGGGCCGCGCAGCACCTCGACGCGCTCGATATCGGCCAGGTCGAACACCGAGCCGACGGTGCGACCGATATAGACGCCGTCCAGATAGATGCCGACCTTGGGATCGACGGCATTGTTGGACGTGCCCGATGCGATGCCGCGGATGATGATGGTGGGATTGGATTGCAGGCCCTGCGTGTTGATCTGCAGGTTGGGCGCCACGCCCGCCAGGTTCTTCACGTTGGTGACGCGCATCTGGTCCAGCGCGTCGCTGCTGAGCGCGGTCACGGCGACCGGCACGTTCTGCAGCGCTTCCTCGCGCCGCTGGGCGGTCACGACGATATCGGCGATGCCGACAGTCTCCTGCGCGTCGGCGGCGGCGCTGTCCTGGGCGTAAGCGGGAACCGAAGCGAACATAGCGGCGCTGGCGAGCAACGCCGCGACAAGCGACTTCCTCATTTTCCTCTCCCTGTGGATGCGACCGGCTTGGGCGCCGGCTCGTATCTGTGCCGGAGGCTACATCTCCCCCGGCGAATAATGAAGCGCCTTGCATCGAAATTCTGATGCGCGATCGGGCCAAATTCGACGATCGAGACTTCCCGCTCGTCTTTGCTCGACTTTGCGCGCCACCCCGCCCGACTTAGGTCGCTTATTCGTTCATCGAGTCCTTTCGGCGTTATCGCCTTTCCGTGATCCGGCGGAACGGATGAAACGCCCCGTCCCGCCGGTCCGGCCCCTTATTCGGCCGCCATGCTGTAGGCGGAATCCACCTGCGGGCTCAGGAACTCGCCCGGCCGCTTGCCGGTGGGCTCGCCGCCGTCGAAGGTCGCCTCGCCATTGACGAGGGTGAGGCGCATCGGCGCGGGATCGCGGGTATAGCGCCAGGTGATGCCGCCATGGCCATCGGGCACGTCGAAGATCTTGCGCTCCTCGCGCCGTTCGATCTCGTCGATGTTGAACACGGTGATATCGGCCGGCGCGCCTTCTTCCAGAACGCCGCGTCCCTTCAGGTTGAAATGCCTGGCGAGCTTGCCGGTCTGGACGTGCACAGCCTCCTCGATGCTGATCTTGCCGCCCCGCACATAATAAGTGAACAGCAGCATATTCTCGCCCGGCCCGCAGAACATCTGGGCATGGGCGCCGGCGTCGGAGACATTGCCCACCGACATCGGATCGCGGATCAACTCGATCACCAGTTCCTCGTTCATCGGGAACGGCGCCATGTGGACGGTGGACTTCACCCCGTTCTTCAGGATCCAGTCCGCCATCGCGTCCGAACGGTGGGCCGCGCCCGACTGCTTCATATATTCGGTCAGCGTCAGGTTCACCGGCCCCGCGCCATTATCCGAATTGCGCAGCAGCAGGTCGTCCGGCCGGTTCATCGGCGCATGCGCCCAGGCATGGTTGTCCCAGCTGTCGCGGGCGCGGGCGCGCCATTCGGGATCGGCGAGCAGGCGCTCCTTCTCCTCGTCGGTTTCGGCCTGCACCACCTCGTGCCAGGCATAATCGTTCGACTGGGCGAAGATCAGCGACTTGGTGAGCGAGAGCGTGTTGGTCGGCGAGACATGGGTGAAGGCCGTCCAATAATCCTTGCCCTGCGCCTTGAAGTCGTCGTGCAGCTTCTGGAGCGGCCCGAGGGTCGGCTTCTGGAATTCGAGGGTGGGGAGGCCGGCCCACTGCATGCGGACCGACTTGCCTTCCAGCAGCCGGCCCATGCGGGCGACCATTTCCGGGCCGGTCATGCGCATGAAGGTATCGATGATGACCTGGACGGCGCTGCCGGGGTGGCGATCCAGCACCTCGAACAGGGCGGCATATTCGGCATCGTCGGCGATCTGCGTCGGCACGGGGCGGTCGTCGCCGTCATGATCGAGCAGGTTGGTCGAAAGGCCGAGCGCACCGGCGTTGAGCGCGTCGTCCAGCAGCTCGCACATCCGCTCGATCTCCAGCGGGGTGGCGGTGCGTTCCCACGCATCGAGGCCCATCACCGCAAGCCGGATGGCGATATGGCCGACATAGGCGGCATAATTCAGCGGGATGCGGACCTTGGAGGTCAGCGACGCCTTATATTCGCTCCACTTGCGCCAGTCCCACGGCAGCTCGGAGACGAACGGCTCCTTGGCGATGTCCTCGAAGAAGGAGAAGATGTTGATCACCTCCTGCGTCGCGGCCTTGTCGTCGGAGATGGGCGCGCAGGAGAAACCGCAATTGCCCATGATGATCGTCGTCGCGCCATAGCCGGGCAGCGGGTTGAGATCGTCCTGCCACCACATCGTCGCGTCGAAATGGGTGTG
Organism: Sphingomonas sp. MM-1; assembly: GCF_000347675.2. NCBI lineage: Bacteria > Pseudomonadati > Pseudomonadota > Alphaproteobacteria > Sphingomonadales > Sphingomonadaceae > Sphingomonas > Sphingomonas sp. MM-1. The sequence continues at coordinate 1,108,726 of NC_020561.1, forward strand.
CGCCTCGATGAAGCCCGGCGTCACATAGCATCCGGTCGCGTCCACCACCCGCTCATCGCCGCCGCGCGGCGCCAGGCCGGCGCCGATCTCGGCGATGCGGTCGCCCGTCACCCGCACGTCGGCGGCATAAGCGGGCGTCATCTTGCCGTCGACGACGGTGCCGCCCTTGATCAGGAAATCAGCCATTATCCTCTCCTCGGTTGTCTTTCCCGCCGGGCTCGCCTATCGCGGGGATCGAATTTGTTTCTCTTATTTACTTATTGAGGTAAACTAAGTCGTGGCGAGCAGCAATAGCCAGAATCGGACCCTGTTCGCGGATGAGGACACGCCGCCCTCCGTCACGCCCGCCGCGATGCGCGGCCGCCCGGCGATGCTTTCGGCCGACGCCATCGTCGATATCGCGCTGAAGCTGCTGGACGCGCATCCGGGCGACGAGCTGACCATGGCCCGGATCGCCCGCGAACTCTCGGTCTCCCCGCCCGCGCTCTACCGCTATTTCCCGACGCGCACCGCGCTGCTGGCGGCGATGTCGGCGGCGGTGTTCGCCGATTTCCCGGACATGCCGGCGGACAGGCCGTGGCGCGAGCAGCTGCTCGCCTGGCAGAATCACGTCGCCAATCTGTATGAAAGTCACCATGGCGTCATGAAGCTGATGGGGTGGGACGATCAGCTCGCCGGCCCCTGGCTCAAGGTGCAGGCGCCGGTGGTGGAGCTGCTCCACCGCATGGGCCTGAAGGAACTGGCGCTGGTCGAAACGGCAAGCTGGTTCCTGGCCGCCACGGTCGGCCTGATCGGCACTTATTATGCCAGCGAGTCCGAGGTGCTCGATCGTTCGGACATGGTGGCGCTGGACGAAGGCGTCGCCGATCTCACCCCCACCCAGCGCGCGCTGGTGGAGGAGAGCCGCAAATGGATCCGGAAGGCCGATCCGCACCGCACCCTCAACAAGGGCTTCCAGGCCCTGCTGGACGGCGTGGAACGCGAGCTCGACGAAGCGGCGGCAGGCTGAACCGGCCGGCGCTTTCCTGGCTCTGCTCCCCCCTGTTGCGTCCGTTCAAAAAGGTCCGTCATCCGGGGTGATGCGGGGAAGCACGGCGATCAGCGCCAGAAAAGTCGGGGCAAGCGAACGGTTCGAAGGAACGCTGCATGCCCTGCTGGGGGTGGAATGCGGTCTCGGATTGGCTAAGCTCACGCGATGAATGATATTCCCGAATGCAAGGTCTCATTGTGGATCGTCGGCGACACCCTTAACCCCGACGAACTTGCTGAATGGCTGGGATGCGCACCTGCTTATCAGGCTCGCAAGGGCGACACCTACTACACCGATGAGGGTGAAGAGATGGTAGCAAGCACCGGTCGATTTCAGCTAACGACCGGCTGGCATACCGGCAAGCCGCTGGAACGCCTAATAGGTGAGTTGCTGGATCGAGTGCCGGACGACGCTGCCTTGTGGGATAGGATCAACACCAGTCTATCAGGCGATGTCTTCTGTGGTCTCATCATGGGCGGCGCGAACGAGGAGACCAAGCTCTCAACGGATACACTTCAGGCACTGGCTTGTCGTGGTCTGTCCCTACACCTCGACATATACGACAGCGCCGACGGGCCAATCAGCTAGGCAGCCACAACGTCCGCAATGTCGTCGGGTCCGTACAGACAGCAATGTCGTCGAAAATTCCAGCAGCGGCCGTGATCCGAATTTGTCCGCGCCGCTTAGAAGTCCAGTTCGATCCGCGTGCCGATGACGTGCAGGTTATAGTCGTCGAACACGCCGTCGACCGCCACGCCCGGCGAATAAGTGAGATATCCGTAGTTCAGGTTGAACCGCAGATAGTTGATCGGCGTCCAGACCAATCCCGCCAGATAGGCGTTCTGCCGGCCGCCCAGCACGCCCGCCGATCGATCGTTCAGGCTGAGATAGTCGTAGCGGAGGTTCAACTGGACCGCGCCGATTCCGCCCTTGCCGAATGGGCGCTTCGGGTCCGCGCCGCCGAATATGCCGTTGCGGTAGGATCGGGTATCGCCCTTGGCGAGGAAATAGCCGACCTCGGCATAGCCGCCGAAGAAGCCGACGTCGGGCGCGTCCGGCCGCATGGCGCGCAGCCAGTGCGCCTCCGCCACCGCATGCCAGGGGCCGCGGATGGCGGCCGCTTCCAGCCCGTAATTCACCTCGTCATCCACGTTCAGCCCCGGCGTTTCCAGCACATAGCTGTTGGTGCCGTGCAGGAAGGGACGCTGGCGGTAGACGGTGGGCTTGTCCGCCAGCCGCTTCAGCGTCCGCCAATGGCCCGATGCGCCGAAATGGAGCTGGGTATCGTCCACCTTGGGCGCGAAGACGACGCGGCCGTCCACGCCGAAGCTGTTATTCTCGTCCCCGCCCGAAGGCCCGTCGCTGCTGTTGGAAAGCGCGCCGATATCGTCGGTGAAGATGCCGCCCTGCAGCAGCCAGTCCTTGTGATGATATTGGGCGGAAATGCCCAGCCGCCGTTCGAAGCCGAAGGCATCGGTGAAGGCGGCGCGTTCCATCACCGATCCGGTGGTATCGCCGGTCAGCTCGTCCAGCGACTGGAACTGGTTCTGGTTGCCGATCGCGACCAGCCAGTCCTTCGTCTCATGGGTGACGAAGGTGTCGACCAGATCGACCTTGTTGTCCGAAAGCTCCAGTTCCAGCTTGTAGCCGAAGCCCGAGCCCAGCTTGCCCTCGCCGCCCAGGCGTATGCGGCGCATCTCGCTGGTGAAGCCGAAGCCCTTGTCGTCCGAACCCGGCGGGTGGGAGACATAGCCCGCATCCGCCTGGATGCGGCCCTTCACCTTGAAGGCGCGATCGTCGCTGGTGAACTGGGGCGATCCTTTCCAGCTGATGCCGGTTTCGGGCGCGGCCTTGGCGGGCGGCGGCGGGGCGGCGGCGGCCACGGCGGTGGATGCCTGCGGCGGCGCCGGTGCGGCAGCCGGCGCGCTCGTCGCGGTGGGCGCGGCCTCCTCTTCCGGCCCCAGCCGGCTTTCCAGCCGGGCGAGTTGCGCCTTCAGCAGCCTGATCTCCTCGCGGATACGCTGCGCCTCCTCGGCGGAGATCGGTTCGGCCGCCGCCGGCGTGGCGCAGATCAGGCTCAGGCCGAGCGGCATGGCCGCCATGATGTGCCGTGACGTGAAAACTGCCATGAAAGCGATTGCGGACGCGGACCGGCCGCGCCTCCCCTGATTTGCCCATGTCGCAACGCCAGCCGATGCCCGATCGGCGGTTTACGACGCCGTGCGCCCTAAGCGGCAAATATGGCCACATTGTGCCCTATCGTAACCGAAGATTGCCGGCCGGCGGCGCCGTGGGAAAGTCGCTGACATGCCGGCGGCCGGCGATATGATGGGCGCGATCGGCCGTGCGCGCCGGTCCGATGTCGCAATAAGGGGCCGGCCGGCCCCGAGAGTGGGAATTGGCATGAAGGATGGAATCGGCCGCCGCGATGTGTTGCGCGGCGCCTCGTTGCTCGGCGGCGGCCTGCTGCTGAACACGGCCCTGCCCGCCTGGGCGCATAGCGGCGCGCACGGCCTCACGGCCGACATGCCGATACTCAGCGGCACGGACATCAAGCTCGCCGTCGGCCATTCCCGCTTCGCCGTCGGCGGCAGGAGCGGCCATGCCATCACCGTCAACGGCACGCTGCCCGCGCCGCTGATCCGCCTGCGCGAGGGGCAGCAGGTCCGCCTTTCCGTCACCAACGGCCTCGACGAGGATACGTCGATCCACTGGCACGGCCTGATCCTGCCCTTCCAGATGGACGGCGTGCCGGGCGTCAGCTTCCCCGGCATCAGGCCGGGCGAGACCTTCCATTACGAATTCCCCGTCCGCCAGGCCGGCACCTACTGGTATCATAGCCATTCCGGCCTGCAGGAGCAGATGGGCCATTACGGCCCGATCGTGATCGATCCGGCGGGCGCGGACCCCGTGGCCTATGATCGCGAGCATGTGATCGTGCTGTCGGACTGGAGCTTCCTCCACCCGCACGAGATCTTCCGCAAGATGAAGGCCCAGGGCGGCTACTTCAACTGGCAGAAGCAGGCGCTGGGCGACGGTGGCGCCATGTCGGCCGCGGATCGCGCGATGTGGGGCCGGATGCGGATGGACCCCACCGACATCGCCGACGTCACCGGCGCCACCTACACCTATCTCGTCAACGGCCACGGCCCGGCGGAAAACTGGACTGGCCTGTTCCGCCCCGGCGAGCGGGTGCGGCTGCGCATCGTCAACGCTTCGGCCATGACGATCTTCAACGTCCGCATCCCCGGCCTCGCCATGGCCGTGGTGGCGAGCGACGGCCAGAATGTCCGCCCCGTCACGGTGGACGAGCTGCAGATCACCGTCGCCGAAACCTATGACGTGATCGTCACGCCCACGGAGGACCGCGCCTTCACCCTCGTCGCGGAATCGGTCGATCGATCCGGCATGGCCCGCGCCACGCTGGCGCCGCGCCTGGGGATGCAGGCCCCCGTCCCCCCGCTCCGCCCCCGCCCCACGCTCACCATGAAGGATATGGGCATGGATCATGGCGCCATGGGCCACGACGGGATGGATCATGGCGGGATGGACCATGGCGGCGCCCTGCCCATGAAGATGCCGATGAAGATGCGCGACAAGAGCAAGGCGCCACCGGGCCTGAAGGTCGGCCCCGGCGTGGATTCGATCGCGGCCATGCCCGTGGACCGCACCGGCGATCCGGGCCTGGGGCTGGAGGATGCCGGCCACAAGGTGCTCACCTATCGCGATCTCGTATCGCTCGCCCCCAATGCCGACACGCGCCCGCCCGCGCGCCGGGTGGAGCTGCACCTCACCGGCAACATGGAACGCTTCATGTGGTCGTTCGACGGGGAGACCTATAGCGAGGTGACCGAGCCGATCCGCTTCGCCCGCGACGAACGGGTGCGCGTCGATCTCGTCAACCACAGCATGATGGCGCACCCCATCCACCTGCACGGCCATTTCTTCGAGGTGGTGAACGGCCATGCCGGCAACCATCCCGTGAAGCATACGGTGAACGTGCTGCCCGGCGGCAAGGTGAGCTTCGACCTCACCGCCGACGCGCCCGGCGACTGGGCCTTCCACTGCCACCTGCTCTATCACATGCATGCGGGCATGTTCCGCGTCGTCAGCGTCCGCCCGCTCGACGGAGAGGCCGCATGAAGCCCCTCCTCGCCGCCGCGCTGGCGAGCGCCCTCCTCGCCGCGCCCGCTTACGCGCAATCCGCGGCCCCGCATGCGGGGCATGACATGCCTTCGGCCACGCCGGCCGATCCGCACGCGGGCCACCACATGCCGCCGGCCGCTCCGGTAAATCGACATGCCGGTCACAGCATGCCACCGGCTGCTCCGGTCGATCCGCACGCCGGCCACGTCATGCCACCGGCCACCCCGGCCGATCCGCACGCGGGCCACCACATGCCACCGGCCGCTCCGGTCGATCCTCATGCTGGCCACGTCATGCCGCCGGCCACGCCGGCCGATCCGCATGCCGGCCACAATATGGGCACCCCCGCCGATGCCCCGCCGCTGTCACCGCCTCCGGCGGAGGCGCTGGCCGGACCGCGCTTCGCCGCCGACGGGCTGTTCGATCCGCGGGCGATGGCGGCCGCGCGCGCGCAGCTTGGGCGGGAGCATGGCGGCGGCACTCGCTACACGGCGATGCTCGACCGGCTGGAGGCGCGGATCGGCAAGGGGCCGGATGCCTATCTGTGGGACGCGCAGGGTTGGTATGGCGGCGATATCGACCGGCTGTGGCTGAAGGCCGAGGGCGAGGGCGCGTTCGGCGGGCGGATCGACGATGCCGAGGTGCAGGCGCTGTGGAGCCACGCGATCGGCCCCTGGTTCGATCTCCAGGCCGGCCTGCGCGGCGATTTCCGCCCCGGCCCGGATCGCGCCCAGATCGTCCTCGGCGTCCAGGGCCTCGCGCCTTACTGGTTCGAGGTCGATGCCGCCGCCTTCGTCTCGCACAAGGGCGATCTCACCGCGCGGGCGGAGGTGGAATATGACCAGCGCCTCTCGCAGCGGCTGATCTTCCAGCCCCGCGTCGAGATCGACCTTTCCGCGCAGGACGTGCGGGAGCTGGGGCTCGGCTCCGGCCTCACGTCGATCGCCGCCGGCGCTCGGCTGCGCTACGAATTCGCGCGCGAGTTCGCCCCCTATGTCGGCGTCGAATATGAACGGAAGATCGGCGACACCGCCGATTTCGCCCGCGATGCCGGCGAAGGCGTCGGCGGCTGGCGCGCGCTGATCGGCATCCGGGCGTGGTTCTGAGGTCCGTTTGGAAATCCGCTTCTAGCAATTCGATGCGGCACAGCCCACGGCACGCCACCCAAGGGCGGTATCTTGTGGATGGCCGGGTGGAGGAGCGGGCCGGCGCGGCAATCTTTGCAACATGGCCGGCGGCGGCCCTTGATTCCCGCCCCGCGCCGTTCCAGCCTGCCCGCCGCCACAACAGGGAGCCGCCAGCATGGTCACGATCGTCGGATTGTCGGGCAGCCTGCGCCGCCATTCCTACAATAGCGGCCTGATCCGCGCCGCCGGCGCCCGCGCGCCCGAAGGCGTGACGATCGATATCGCCTCGATCGCCGGCATCCCGCTCTATGACGGCGACGTCGAGGCGCAGGACGGCATCCCGCCCGCCGTCGCAACGCTCAAGGACCGGATCGCCGCCGCCGACGGGCTGCTGATCGCGACGCCCGAATATAACAACTCGATTCCCGGCGTGCTGAAGAACGCGATCGACTGGGCATCGCGCCCGCCGGCGGACAGCGGCCGGGTGTTCGCCGACAAGCCCGTCGCGGTGATCGGCGCATCGCCCGGCGGGTTCGGCACGATCCTGTCGCAGACCGCCTGGCTGCCGGTGCTGCGCTCGCTCGGCTGCCGCCAATGGTCCGGCGGGCGCCTGCTCGTCTCCCGCGCGGGCAAGGCCTTCGACGCGGAAGGCGAGCTGACCGATCCAGCGGTCCTCACCCAGCTCGAGGAATTCGTGGCCGCCTTCGCCGCTTCGCTGCATCGAGGTGGCTAACGGAATGCGGGCCGCAACGGCTGCGGGTTTCGGGGCGCTACGCCGGCCTGCCTGATGACCGGCCGGTTGGGAAACGGCCTTCAGCACTTCCTCCCCTCCCTGGAAGAGAGGGGTTGGGGATGGGTTCCGCCGAGGCACTTGGCGGCCCTTGCAAGATTGCATCAGCCATAGGGGCCGACGACAAACTACCTCATGAATCGCAGCCGGTAGCGGGATAGCCGCCGCCAGATCAGGCGCTCGCTTTCTATCTGCCTCTTGCTGGCGGCCCTCGCTCCGCGCGCTGACCTCCCACAACCCCTCCCTTTCAGAAAGGGGAGGAATGGCCGCCCGGTCGTCTTGTGCGGACAGGCCATTCCGCCAGCGCCGGTGCCAATCCGCTTTTGCCCATGCAGCCCGACCGAAGCCCCCGGAGCCAGCGCCTCCCCGCGCCGGTTCCGGTCGCCCTTCACACGATCTGGCCAGCCCTGCGGCTCGACCGCCGGCGGACCGAGGCGGCGACGGTGGCGAAGGCCACCAGCGTCATCGCCCAGCCCGCCGGCTCGGGCGGGTAGCCGATCAGGCCCGCCAGCACCCCCGCCAGCGCGATTGCCGCGATCACCTGTCCCACGCCCGTCCCCCGGCCTGCTTCACACCCCACGCTCACGCCACGCACCATGCAAAGCCACTCCCCGCTCACGCATGGCCAGAACCAAGCAAGCGCCCTGCCCGATCGCGAAAGCCATGGATTCCTTTGCCCTCCGATGGTTAACGGCCGAGCCACTCCTCGGTCGCCTGTAAGCGCCGTCGACAGGCATTGCCGCCTTGTGGCCGCCGCCCGCTTGCGGCAAGGTCCCCCCATGGCCGCGCCCGCAAATGGCCCGCCGGCCGGATATCCGGTCGATCGGCTGATCTTCGCCCCCGGCGACGTCGATCTCGCGCGCTCGCCCCTGGCCGGGCATCTGATGGCCGAAACCTATGTGCTCGGCGCCTTCAATCCGGGGCTGACCCGGCTGCCGAACGGCAATCTGCTGATGATGGTCCGTGTGGCGGAGGCCCTGCGCGAGCCCGTGCGCAACGACCATGTCCACGCCATCCGCTGGGCGGACGGGCGCTACGTGCTCGATCCCTGGCCGCTGGAGCAGGCCGACACCGCCGATCCGCGCAAGTTCCTGCTGCAGGGCGGCGGGTGGAAGGTGATGGCGCTCACCTCGCTTTCCTGGCTGCTGCCCGTCGAGCTTGCGCCGGACGGGCTGGAGGTGGTGGCCGTCCATTATGATCGCGCCATCGCGCCCCAGGCCGATCTGCAATGCTATGGCATAGAGGATGCCCGCATCAGCCGGGTGGGCGATCGCTGGCTGATGACGACCTGCTCCGTCAGCCCCGAACGGCACAGCACCACGCTCTACAGCTCGGAAAACGCGCTCGACTGGCGGTTCGAGGGCATCGTCCTCGATCACCAGAACAAGGACATGCTGATCTTCGAAGGGCTGATCGATGGCCGTTACTGGGCGCAGACGCGGCCGTTGGGCGACCTGTATTTCGCTTATCCGCCGGGCAGCGAGTGGCGCGCCGGCCCATCGATCAACCTCGCCACCTCGCCCGATGCGCTCCACTGGAAGCCGTACGAGCGCCCCGGCATCCGCCCCCGCGCGGGCACGGCCGTCAGCGCGCGGATCGGCGGCGGGGCGCCGCCCATCCTCACCGACGGAGGCTGGCTGACCCTGTGGCACGGGGTGGAACGACACGAGATCGTCGGCATATACCGCACCTATTGGTCGATCCTCGACCGCGACGATCCGTCGCGCGTGCTGCGCGGCGGGGAGGCGCCGCTGCTGGAGGCCAATGCCGGCCTCACCCGCCCGATCGAGGACCTGATGTATCTGCGCGACGTGGTGTTCACCACCGGCATCGCCGATGCGGGCGATCATTATGTCGTCGCATCGGGCGAGGCCGATCTCGCCTGCCGGATCACCCACATCCCCAAATCCGTCTTCGGGGCCGGATAGCCGCCGGGGTTGTCAGCCGCCTCGCGGGCGGCCAAGGATGTCCGCAACGAACAATTCCGAAGGATAGAGATGAGCCTGGAATCGGTGCGGGCATGGCTTGCCGTCCATGCGCCGGATATCGCCATCATCGATCAGGGAGAAAGCACCGCCACCGTGGCGGATGCCGCCCGCACGCTGGGCGTGGAGCCGGGCCAGATCGCCAAGACGCTGTCGGTGCGCATCAACGATGCGGTGGTGCTGGTGGTGGCCCGCGGCGATGCCCGGATCGACAATCGCAAGACCAAGGCGGCCTTCGGCGGACGCCCGCGCATGCTGGGGGCCGAGGAGGTGCAGGCGCTGACGGGTCATCCCGTGGGCGGGGTCTGCCCCTTCGGCCTGGCGACGGCGATCCCGGTCTATTGCGACATATCGCTGCGCGATTTCGCGGAGGTCTATCCGGCGGCCGGATCGACCACCAGCTCGGTCCGGCTGACGCCCGCCCGGCTGGCCGATCTGGTCGGCGCGCGCTGGGTGGACGTCTGCCAGCCGCCCGCCGTGGCGGACGCGGCGGCCGAAGCCGCCGAATGAACCGGCCCCATCGCGGGCACGACAGCTTGAGTGAGAGAAAGGCGTTACGATGAGCGGCATGGCCAAGTTCGACTGGGCGGACCCCTTCCTGCTGGAAGACCAGTTGACCGGGGATGAGCGGATGGTGCGCGATACCGCCGCCCAATATGCGCAGGAAAAGCTGCAGCCGCGCGTGATCGAGGCGTTCGCCAACGAGACCACCGATCCCGAGATCTTCCGCGAAATGGGGGCGTTGGGCCTGCTGGGGCCGACCATCCCGGCCGAATATGGCGGGGTTGGCGCATCCTATGTCGCCTACGGCCTCGTCGCGCGCGAGGTGGAGCGGGTGGATTCCGGCTATCGTTCGATGATGTCGGTGCAATCCTCGCTCGTCATGTATCCGATCCATGCCTACGGATCGGAAGAGCAGCGCCGCAAATATCTGCCGAAGCTGGCGACCGGCGAATGGATCGGCTGCTTCGGCCTGACCGAGCCCGACGCCGGATCCGATCCGGGCGCGATGCGCACGCGGGCGGAGAAGATCGATGGCGGATACCGGATCAGCGGTTCCAAGACATGGATATCCAACGCGCCGATCGCCGACGTGTTCGTGGTCTGGGCGAAATCCGATGCCCATGGCGGCGCCATCCGGGGCTTCGTGCTGGAAAAGGGCATGAAGGGCCTGAGCGCGCCGAAGATCGAGGGCAAGCTTTCGCTGCGCGCGTCGATCACCGGCATGCTGATGCTGGACGGGGTCGAAGTCGGGGAAGAGGCGCTGCTGCCCAACGTGTCCGGCCTCAAGGGGCCGTTCGGCTGCCTCAACCGCGCGCGCTACGGCATTTCCTGGGGCTCGCTCGGCGCCGCCGAATTCTGCTTCCACGCCGCGCGGCAATATGGCCTCGACCGCAAGCAGTTCGGCCGGCCGCTGGCCGCCACCCAGCTCTACCAGAAGAAGCTGGCCGACATGATGACCGATATCGCGCTCGGCCTGCAGGCTTCGCTGCGCGTCGGCCGGCTGATGGACGAGGGCCGTTTCGCGCCGGAGATGATCTCGATCGTCAAGCGGAACAATGTCGGCAAGGCGCTCGACATCGCCCGCGCCGCCCGCGACATGCACGGCGGCAACGGCATTTCGGGCGAATATCAGGTGATGCGCCACGCGATGAACCTGGAAACCGTGAACACCTACGAAGGCGCCCACGACGTCCACGCCCTGATCCTCGGCCGCGCGATCACCGACATCCCGGCGTTTTGAACGGAGCCTGCGGGCGCGCTCCCCGGCAGGAGCGCCCCGCCCGCTTCTATCGCTTCACCAATTTCAGGCCGCCCACGATCAGCGCGCCGATCGCCACGCCGAAGATGCCCGATCCCAGCGCCTGGACGAACCAGCTCGCGAAACCGCCGATCGCCGGCAGCGCATGGGCGGCGGCCTCGGCAGCGTCGTGGATCAGGTGGGGAAGCGGGGTGAGGCCGAAATGTTCGAGGCCGTGGACGATGATGCCGCCGCCCACCCAGATCATCGCCGCGATGCCGATCGTCGCCAGCGCGCGCAGCACCACCGGCATGCCCTTCACCAGCCCCCGGCCCACCGCGCGGACCAGGCCGTTGTCGCGGCGGGAAAGGTGCAGGCCGATATCGTCCATCTTCACGATCAGGCCGACGACGCCATAGACGCCCGCCGTCACCAGCAGCGCCACCACCGCCAGCACGATCGCCTGGGTGGCGAGTGACTTTTCCGCCACGTCGGCGAGCGCGATCGCCATGATCTCGGCCGACAGGATCAGATCGGTGCGCACCGCCCCGCTCACCTTCCGGGCCTCGATCGCGGCGGGTTCCTCGAAGGCGGGCACCGCCTCCTCGCCGTCCGCCTCGTCATGGTGGCCGCCCAGGCTGTGGACCAGCTTCTCGGCGCCCTCGAAGCAGAGATAGGCGCCGCCCAGCATCAGGAGCGGCGTGATCGCCCATTCGGCGAAGGCGCTCAGCAGCAGGGCGGCGGGCAGCAGGATCAGGAGCTTGTTGCGCACCGATCCCAAGGCGATCTTGCCGATGATCGGCAGTTCGCGATCCGGGGAGAAGCCCACCACATAGCGCGGCGTGACGGCGGTATCGTCGATCACCACGCCCGCCGCCTTGGTGCCGGCGCGGCCGGCGGCGGCCGACACGTCATCCAGCGATGCCGCCGCCAGCTTGGCGATGCCCGCCACGTCGTCCAGCAACGCTACCAGTCCGGTCGGCATCCGGTTCCATTCCCTGTGGTTGATCCCCGCCCCTTCCGTAACGCGGCGGCCACGCGATGCAATGGCACAATATCCGGTCCCCGCATCCAAGTAGAACATGCGACCATATCGGCGGATTCCGGCCCCAGCCCTTGCAGATCATCGCGCTATATCGCCGTCCCGTCCCCCGGACTCCACGACCCGCAGATTTTTTTTCATGGCCCCGGAACCGGCGGCTTCCCGGCTCGTTCCCGCAATTCGGATAGCGACCTTATGCCCCCCCGCTCACGCTATCCGAACCCAGGGCCCGGGACCGTCGATCCTCCCCCCGACGACGGTTCCCGGGTCCGCATTCTATCAGCGGGTCCGCAGACGGCTTTCCTCCAGGGCGACCAGGCGTTGTTCCGATCGAACCACCCGCGGAACAAAGCTTCATGACCGCGCATTGTCCCTCCGTCTTCCGGCCCGCGCCGGAACGTTAGAGGAGATTTCCATGCGTAGGATCTTCACCCTGGCCCTGATGGCCAGCACGATGCTGCTGGCCGCCTGCAATACCGTGGAAGGCGCCGGCAAGGACGTGAAATCTGCCGGCGAGGCCGTGGAGGACGCCGCCAAGTAACCCTGCCACACCAACGGAGCCGGAACGCCCGCGTCAGGCGGTGGTGGCGTCTTCCGCCGCCACATCCCGGGCGCGGCGCTTCTCGGTGAACCAGATCGCGATCAGCGCCAGTTCGTAGAGCAGCACCAGCGGGATCGCGAGCATAAGCTGGGATATCACGTCGGGCGGGGTCAGCACCGCCGCGACCGCGAAGGCGCCGACGATGGCATAACGGCGCCCGGACTTGAGCTGCGCCCGCGTCACGATCCCGGCGCGTTCCAGCAGCATCAGCAGCACCGGCAGCAGGAAGGCGACGCCGAAGCCGAAGATGAATTTCGTCACGAAATCCAGATAATTGCCGACACCCGGCAGCGCTTCCTGGCTGACGCCGCCGATATTGCCCTGGTAGCTCAGCAGGAAATGCAGGGCGACCGGCATGGCGACATAATAGGCCATCGCCGCCCCGGCGATGAACAGCAGCGGGGTGAAGGCGAGGAAGGGCAGCAGCGCCCTCTTCTCCTTGGCGTAGAGCCCCGGCGCCACGAACTGCCAGAGCTGGTTGGCCACCACCGGGAAGGCCAGCATCAGCGCCGAGAAGAAGGCCACCTTGATCTCGACGAAGAAGGCTTCAAAGATATTGGTGTAGATCAGCCTGCCCTGCCCCGCCTTCAGCAGCGGCTGCACCAGGAAGGCGAAGATCGGCTTGGCGAAATAGAGGCAGAGCGCGAAGGCCACGCCCAGCGCGGCGAAGCTCCATAGCAGGCGGCGGCGAAGCTCGATCAGATGGTCGAGCAGCGGCGCCTTGGTGTCGTCGATATCCCTCATGCCGGCCTGTCCACGGCAGGCGTGTCGGCGGCGGGCACGTCGGCCGCCGGCGGGCTATCGGGCGCGCCGTCCCCGGGCGGCGGCAGCGGCGTCATGGCCGGGGCGCCTTCCTCCCGCATCATCGGATGCTCGCGCATGATCCGGGCATTCTCCTCCGCCCATTTCCGCTCCATCTCCTCGATCTCCGACTGGCGGATCATCTCGTCGAAGCCGGAGCGGAAGTGGCGGGCCATACCGCGCGCGCGCGCGACCCACTGGCCGACGACACGCATCAGGCGCGGCAGATCCTTGGGGCCGATCACCACCAACGCGACCAGCGCGACCAGCATCAGTTCCGTAGGGGCGATATCGAACATCGAAGCTTCGGTTACTTTCGCGGGGCGGTGCGGCCGGCCGGATCACCTGCCGGCCAGCCCCGCCATTCCTGTCTGCGCATCGTCACGGCGCGAGCCGGGCCGGCATCCCGGCCCGGATCAGCACAAGCGGCGCGCCCGTCAGGGCTGCGCGGGCCGATCGTCCTGCATCGGCTGGAGGTTGCGATCGGCATTCGGCTCCAGCGGCGGCTGGGCCTGGAGGCGCGGCGCGGGCTTGGGCGCCTCATCCTCGTCTGCCATGCCCTTCTTGAAGCTTTTGATGCCCTTGGCGACATCGCCCATCATGTCCGAAAACCGCCCCTTGCCGAACAGCAGGAGGACGATGATGCCCACGACGAGCCAGTGCCAGATACTGAGGCCACCCATGTAAATTCTCCCGGTAAGCCCCCTATCTAGTCGTCCGCGTCGTCGCTTTCCACCTCCAACTGCGCGAAGGCGAGATCGACGGGGTCCAGCAGCCCCGCGGCCTTCAGATCGTCGATCCCCGGCAGGTCGCGCCGGCTGGCGAGGCCGAAATGGGCGAGGAAGGCCGAGGTGGTTGCATAAGTGAGCGGCCGGCCGGGCACCTCGCGGCGGCCGGCCGGGCGTATCCAGCCGGCTTCCATCAGCACGTCCAGCGTGCCCTTCGATATCTGGACGCCGCGAATCGCCTCGATCTCGGCGCGACTGACGGGCTCGTGATAGGCGATGATCGCCAGCGTCTCGACCCCGGCGCGGGAAAGGCGGCGCGGCTCCTCCCGATCGCGGCGGAGGATATGGGCAAGGTCCGGCGCCGTCTGGAAATGCCAGCGCCCGCCGCGTTCGACCAGATTGATGCCCCGGCCGGCATAATCGTCCGCCAGCGCCCCCAGCGTGCGGCGGACATCGCCCGCCTCGCCCACCGCCGCCATGATCTCGGTAAGCGTCAGCGGCGCCTCGGCCGCGAACAATGCCGCCTCGATCGCGCGCTTCAGATCGTCGGGCGGGTTCATGCGGCGCGGATCATCAGCGGCGCGAAAGGCTCCGCCTGCTCGATATGCGCCTTGCCCAGCCGCGCCAGCTCCAGCGCGGCCAGGAAGCTGGATGCCAGCGCCGACCGGCGATATTCGGGATCGAGCGTGGGCGGCAGGAAGCTTTCGAGCGAGGCCCAGTCGAGGCTGACGCCGATCATCCGCTCCACCCGGCGCATCGCCTCGTCCAGCGTCATCACCGGCCGGCGGGATACGACGTGGAAAACCGGCTCGGCACGGGCGCGCACCTCGCCATAGGCCGCGATCAGATCATAGAGGCCGACCTGCCACGCCGCCTTGCGGACGACCTTCAATCCTTCGGGCGAACCGCGCTGGAAGACATCGCGCCCCAGCCGATCCCGCGCCATCAGCCGGGCGCCGGCCTCCCGCATCGCATCCAGCCGCTGCAGCCGGAGCTGGAGGCGCAGCGCCAGTTCCTCGGGGCTGGGATCGATCTCCGGGTCCTTGGGCAGCAGCAGGCCCGATTTGAGGTAAGCGAGCCAGGCCGCCATCACGAGATAATCGGCGGCGATCTCCAGCTTCAGCGCCTTGGCGCCCTCGATGAAGGCGAGATATTGCTCGACCAGGGCGAGGATGGAAATTTCGCGCAGGTCCACCTTCTGCGCCCGCGCCAGGTTGAGCAGCAGATCGAGCGGCCCCTCCCACCCGTCGAGCGCGAGGGTGAGCGTATCGGGAGAGGCGAGAGGCAGTTCGAAATCGTCGTCATCGGCCATGGCGACAGGCTAGCGCGGCTTTTGCGGGGGCGCCATCATTGTTCGGACGGCAAGTCCCCGTCAGGCATAGGCCAGCAGGGCATCCCGCTTCGCGACCAGATCGGCGAAGGCGATATCCGGCCCCCGCCCGGCGACGGTCGCCATGGCCCCATCGAGGCGCGCGCGCGCGTCATCCGCGATCGCGCCGACGGCGCCCGCCACGGCCCTCATCTCCGCCATGTCGCCCGAACAATGGAGCGCGATGTCGCAGCCCGCCGCCAGCACGCCGGCCGCGCGTTCCCCGAAATCGCCGGACAGCGCGTGCATGCCGAGATCGTCCGACATCAGCAGCCCATCGAAGCCGATGCGGCCGCGAATGACATCGCCGATCACCCTGGCGGAGAGGCTGGCGCATTCCTGCGCATCCCACGCCGTGTAGACGACATGGGCAGTCATCCCCATCGGCGCGCCGTTGAGCGCGATGAAGGGCGCGAGATCGCTTTCCAGTTCCTCCGCCGGAGCGGTGACGACCGGCAGTTCGACATGGCTGTCGGCCATCGCCCGGCCGTGGCCGGGGATATGCTTGACGACGCCGACCACGCCGGCCGCCTGCATCCCTTCCAGCACCGCACGGCCCAGCGCGGCGACGCGCAGCGGTTCGGCACCCAGCGCGCGATCGCCGATGATGTCATGCGCATCCGGCTGGCGGACGTCGAGCAGCGGCAGGCAGTTCACGTTGATGCCGGCTTCATGCAGCATCGTCGCGATGGCCTGCGCATTCGCCTTCGCCGCCTCGATCGCGGAAGCCGGCGCCACATCGTAGAGCCGGTCGAAGACCTCGGCCCGCGGGAAGGCCGGCCAGACCGGCGGCTGCATCCGCGCCACGCGCCCGCCTTCCTGATCGATCAGGATCGGCACGTCCGCGCGGCCCGAAACGGCGCGCAGGGCATCGGTGAGCGCGCGAAGCTGCGCCGCATCCGCGATATTGCGGCGGAACAGGATGAAGCCCGCCGGATCGACATCGGCGAAGAAGGCGCGTTCCTCATCCGAAAGAACAGGGCCGGCGAGGCCGAGGATGAGAGGCGTCATGCTTGTGCCTGTCGATCGAATGAGGGGGAATGGAGGCCGGCGGCGCGGCCGGCCCCGATCGGATCACACCTGGTTGCAGGGTTTTCCGGCGGCCTTGATCGCCTTGCAGGCTTCGCGCGCGCCGATGCCGCTGGCCCGCAGGCGATAGAGCGTCTTGCCGCCGACCTCGACCGTGGTGATCGAGCGGCTGAGCTTGCCCAGTTCCGGGAATTGCCTGGCGAGCCGCCCCCATTCGCCGGACGCGATCGCTTCGGAATTGAACGCGCCGAGCTGGATGGTGCCGCCGCCCATCGCCGGCTTCGCGGCCGGGGCAGGCGTAGGCAGCAGATTGGCCGGCGCATGGGCCGTCGCCGTTTCGGCAACGGCTTTGGCCGGTGCGGGCGCCGGCTTTGCCGGGGCGGGCACAGGAGCGGCCGGCTTGGGCGTGCCCGGCGTCACTTCCGCCTTCGCCACCTGCGACGGCGGCAGGGTGACGGTGGGCACCGGCGCCACATCCATGCCGGCGGAAACGCCCGCGACGGGGGCTTCCGGCCGGGCATTGGGGTTGATCTGGGAATCGATCACCTGGCCTTCGCTGGCGGCATAAGCGGCATCGCCTTCCCCGGCGACGGCCATGCCGTTGGCGGAGGCGCCTTCGGCCGGCACCTTGTAATCGCCTTCCGGCGCGGCGATCAGCTCGCCCGAGCCGGCGCTCTTGTCCCTGTCGCGCATCCAGAAGATGCCGCCGACCAGCAGGCCGATGAACACCAGCGCCGCGATCACGGCTCCGATCAGCTTGGCCGTGCCGACGCCGCCATGATCGTCCTCATCCTCGACCGCCTCCAGCCAGGGCAGGCGATCCTCATCCGCGACACCGAAGCGTCCCCGCTCAACAGCATCCGTCATCAATGCATCTCCTCGGCCGCGGCGACCCCCATGACGGCCAGGCCGTTGCGGATAATCTGCCCGATCGCATCGGCAAGGGCCAGACGCGCCGCCGTGGTTTCGGCATCATCCACCAGCAAAAAGCGACGGGACGGATCGTCATTGCCCCGGTTCCACAGCGCGTGGAAGGCGGCGGCGAGATCGTAGAGGTAGAAGGCGACGCGATGCGGCTCGTGATTCGCCGCCGCCCCTTCGATCAGGCGCGGGAACTGCGCGGCGAGCTTGACCAGCGCCAGTTCCTCCCCATCCAGCCGGCCGAGATCGGCGGCCGGCAGCGCCAGCCCCGCCTCCGCCAGCCGGCGGTGGAGCGAATGGACCCGCGCGTGCGCATATTGCACGTAGAAGACCGGATTGTCCTTCGACGCTTCGACCACCTTGGCGAAATCGAAGTCCATCTGCGCATCGGCCTTGCGGGTGAGCATGGTGAAGCGGACCACATCCTTGCCCACCTCGCGCACCACGTCCGCCAGGGTAACGAAGCTGCCCGAACGCTTGGACATCTTCACCGGCTCGCCGCCGCGCAGCAGCCGGACCATCTGCACCAGCTTGATATCCAGCGGCACCTTGCCGCCGGTCAGCGCCTTCACCGCCGCCTGGATGCGCTTGACGGTGCCGGCATGGTCGGCGCCCCAGATGTCGATGAGCTGGTCCGCCGTCTCCGCCTTCTGGGCGTGATAGGCGAGGTCGGTGCCGAAATAGGTGAGGCTGCCGTCGGCCTTCATCACCGGCCGGTCGCTGTCGTCACCGAAGGCGGTGGCGCGGAACAGCGTCATCTCCACCGGTTCCCAATCCTCGGGCACCTCGCCCTTGGGCGCTTCCAGCACGCCTTCGTAAACGAGGCCCTCGGCGCGCAGCTTGTCGAGCGCGGCCTTGACCCGGCCGTCCTTCTGCACCTTGGCTTCGGAGGCAAACACGTCGTGATGGATGCCGAGCAGCGCCAGATCGGCGCGGATCAGGTCCATCATCGCCGCGACCGTCTTTTCCCGGAACAGCACCAGCCATTCGCCTTCGGGGGCGCGGGCGTAGCGATCGCCGAACTCGGTGGCCAGCTTCTCGCCGATCGGGATCAGATAGTCACCGGGATAGAGGCCCTCGGGGATGGTGATTCCCTGCTCGCCCAGCGCCTGCCGGTAACGCAGGTGCGCGGAGCGGGCGAGCGTCTCCACCTGGCTGCCGGCATCGTTGATATAATATTCGCGGGTGACGGCGTAACCGGCATATTCCAGCAGGCTCGCCAGCGCATCGCCCACCACCGCGCCCCGGCAATGGCCCATGTGCATCGGCCCCGTCGGATTGGCGGAGACATATTCGACATTGACGCGCTCGCCCTTGCCGATCGTCGAGCGGCCGTAGTCGGCGCCGCCCGCCAGGATCGCGGCCAGCTCCTCACGCCAGCTTTCCTCGGTGAGGCGGACGTTGATGAAGCCGGGGCCGGCCACTTCGGCGGACGCGATCTCCGGCAGGCGCGCGAGCTTGGGCGCGATCAGCGAAGCGAGCTCGCGCGGGTTCTTGCCGGCGGGCTTGGCCAGCACCATCGCGGCGTTGGTGGCGAGATCGCCATGCGCGGGATCGCGCGGCGGCTCGACCGTGACGTTCCGTCGATCGAGCCCGGCCGGCAGGTCGCCCGCCTGGGCGAGGTCGTCGAGGATCTGGCCGATGCGATCGGCGAAACGGGCGTAAAGGGTCACGGGCGAATATCCGGCAAACAGGGTAAACCGCGCGGCCTTAGCGCGGGACGGCGGCGAATTGAAGCGGGAAGCCGGAAAGCATGCGCCTTGGCGCGATCAGAGGCCTTCCGGCATCTCCACCGGACCCACCACTTCGCGATGGCGGGCCACGGCATAGCGATCCGTCATCCCCGCGATGAAATCGGCGATGTGGCGGGTGCGCGCGGGCTCGGCCTCGGGCAGCGTCTCGCGCCAATGGTCGGGCAGCAGCTTCGGGTCCGCGCGATAGGCGGCGGCCAGCCCGGCGACGATCCGCCCCGCCTCCGCCGCGACATGGAGCTGGCTGGGATGATGATAGAGCCGGGCATACATGAAGCGCTTGAAGGCGCGCTCGTCCGCCGCCATCGCATCGGAAAAGCCCACGATCGGCCGGCCGGCGGCGCGCACGGCCTCCACGCTGCCCGGCGCGATATCGGCCAGCCGGACGCGGGTGGCATCGAGCAGGTCCGTCACCATCCGGCCAATCTGCTCGCGGATCAGCTCCGCGATCAGGCGCCCGCGCGGCGCGTGGGGATGGCGTGCCACGACCCGCGCCCAGCCCGGCGCCACCAGCGGCTGCGCGATCACATCGTCGAGCGCGATCAGCCCGGCGCGCAGGCCATCGTCGATATCGTGATTGTCATAGGCGATGTCGTCCGCGATCGCCGCCACCTGCGCCTCCAGCGAGGCGAAGGTGGAAAGATCGAGCGGGAAAGCCGCGTCCGCCTCCACCATCGCCCAGGTCGGCGCCGCCACCGGGCCGTTATGCTTGGCCAGCCCCTCCAGCGTCTCCCACGAGAGGTTGAGGCCGTCCCAGCCGGGATAGGGCGTTTCCAGCCGGGTCAGGATACGCAGCGTATGAGCGTTGTGATCGAAGCCGCCGGCATCCGCGGTGGCGGCCTTGAGCGCGTCCTCCCCCGAATGGCCGAAGGGCGGATGGCCGATATCGTGCGCGAGGCAGAGCGCCTCGGTGAGATCCTCGTTCAGGCCCAGCGCGCGGGCGATGGTGCGGCCGATCTGCGCGACTTCCAGGCTGTGGGTGAGGCGCACGCGAAAATGATCGCCGTCGGGCGCCACGAACACCTGCGTCTTGTGGCGGAGCCGGCGGAAGGCGATCGAATGGATGATCCGATCGCGGTCGCGCTGGAAAGCATCGCGCGGCCCTCGCGTCTCGCCGCCGGCCTCGGCATGAGCGCGGCCACGGCTGCGGGCGGGATCGGAAGCATAGGGTGCGAGGCGAGACATGCGCGGGCCCATGCCGGGCATGGGCCGACAAGTCCAGCCCGGTGCCTATTTCCCGCCGAGCGGCTCCACCGGCACGCCGGCGCGCGACGTGAACTGGATGGTCGACATGCCTTCCTTGGCGAGCTGGTTGACGAATGCCTGCGCCTCGCCATCGGTCTTGAACGGGCCCACCAGCAGCCGGTTCGACATCCGCCAGGATGAAACCCAGGGGGAACGACCGCCGAAGGCTTTGGGCTTGTCCGCCTTCAGCTTCGCCCAGACCTTGGGAAGATCGGCCTTGTTCTTGCCGGATGCCACCTGCACCCAATAGCGTTCCGGGTTGGCCGCCTTCAGCTTCGCCTCGGCCTTCGCCTTGGCATCGGCCTTCGCTTTTTCCTCCGCCCTGGCCTTGGCGTCGGCCTTGGCCTTCGCATCCGCCTTGGCCTTGGCGTCCGCTTTCGCCTTTGCCGCGGCATCGGCCTTGCGCTTGGCGGCGGCATCGGCATCCGCCTTCGCCCTGGCCCGCGCGGCGGCGACTTCCGGGTCGGTCGAAGCCAGTTCCGCCTCGGGGCCGCGCGGCGCGGACATCCGCGTCGGCGGCGTCACGGCAATCGCGCTCGCAGTCTTCGAAGCATCGCCGTCGTCGCGGCGGGCCGGCTCCGCCACGCCACCCAGCGGCTTGCCCGACGGGATCAGGCCGGCATCGGCGCGCGGGGCGGGCGTAACGGCGGCCGCGCGAGGCTGGCCCGCCGGTTTCGCCAGCACCGCATCGGCATACATTTCCGCATCGCTGTAACGGCGGCCATCGGAGGGAAGTCGGCCGAAATGCACGGCGAGCGCCTTCTGCGGCGGCTTGAGCTGCGGCAGGCGGCCCAGGAACTGGCCCATCGCGGCGGCTTGCGGCCCCGGCATCGCGGCATCGGCGATGCGCTGGGCGCCGGCCTTGTCGCCGCCGAGCGCGAGGACGAAGGCGCGGGTGCGATAGGCCGAGCGATCGCCCTTGCGCACCAGCGGATCGATCATGGTGAGCGCCCCCTGCTTGTCCCCCGATATCGCCATGGAGAGGGCCAGGCGGTTGAGGATTTCGGGATCGTCGCTGTTGCGGAGCGCCAGCGTGTAATCGGCCTGCGCCTTGCGGTTGTCGCCGCGCAGATCATAGGCAAGGCCGCGATCGCCGGCGATCTCCGCCTCCGGCACGCCCAGCGCCGTCGCCTCGTCGAACAGCTTCAACGCCGCGCGCGGCTGTTCCATCTGGACGAGGGCGGATGCCAGGCCCGCCTTCACCCGGCCGTTGCGCGGCTGGATCTCCTCGGCCCGGGCGAAGAAGCTCAAGGCCGATTCCGGATCGCCCACCATCAGCGCGGCGCGGCCGGCCCCGGTCAAGGCATTGAAGTCGCGCGGGTTGGACGCCAGCATGCGCAGATAGCGGCTCAGCGATTCCGCCGGATCGCCGGGCGCGATCAACGGCGGCAGGGCGCTTGCCTGATAGAAAGCCGCCGCCGGCATCGGGGCCGCGACCAGCATGGCAAAGGGGGCGGTGCAGGCCAGCAGACGGCGGGCGATCGACGGAAAGGCGAGTGACATGGTGCACGCCATAGAGGCCGCCGGCCGCACTTTCGCAAGGGATTCGTGGGGGCCGCGCGCCGATCCGGTGGCGGGCGGCGGCAGGCCGGCGCCGCCTGCCCGCGGCGCCGAAAGCCATGCCCAAAGACAAGGGGGCTGGCCACCCCAAGGCAGCCGGCCCCCGTCCATGCGATGATCGCCGGTTACTGGTTGTTCTGGCGGTTCAGGAAGCGCGGCACATCGGCGCCGCGCCCTTCCTCGTCCACCTGCGCCTTGGCGGCGCCGCGGGCGATGTTGGACATGCGTTCGAACAGCGTCGCCCCTTCACGGGCGCGCGGCGCGGGCGCGGGTGCCGGGGCTTCCGCAGCCGGCGTCAGCCATGGGCGGGCCGAGCCGGTTTCCGCATCGCGCGGCGGCAGCGGGTTGCCCGCGACCGGCGGCGTCAGCGTCTCGTTGAGCAGCAGTTCGTCCGTCGCGGGCGGCACGATGTCGTTGGCCGACAGGTCGAGCGCATCGGCCGGCGCCTGGACGGGCGGCTCGAGCCGGATTTCCGGCTGCGGCGCCACGGCGGCGGGCGGCGCGACCGGGGCAGCCTGCACCGGTGCCGCCTGCTGGGCCTGAGGCGCCGGCTGCTGCGCCTGGGGCGCGGGCGTCTGGGCGGGCGCTTCCTTGCGCGCGGCCGGGAAGGTGAAGAGCTTGGCCGGCTCCGGCACGGCGGCGGCTTCCGCCTCAATGCCGGTGGCGACCACGGACACGCGGATCTTGCCTTCCAGATCGTTGTTGAAGGCCGAACCCCAGATGATGTTGGCGTCCGGGTCCACCAGCTCCTTGATGTGGTTGGCGGCCTCGTCGACCTCCATCAGGCGCATATCCTCGCCGCCGACGATCGAGATGATGACGCCCTTGGCGCCCTTCATCGACACGCCGTCCAGCAGCGGGTTGGCGATCGCCTTTTCGGCGGCCTCGATCGCGCGGTTGTCGCCCGAGGCTTCGCCCGTGCCCATCATCGCCTTGCCCATCTCGCCCATCACGGAACGGACGTCGGCGAAGTCGAGGTTGATGAGGCCGGGCATCACCATCAGATCGGTGATCGAGCGGACGCCCTGCTGGAGCACCTCGTCCGCCATCTTGAACGCTTCCTTGAAGGTCGTGTTCGGGTTGGCGACGAGGAAGAGGTTCTGGTTGGGGATGACGATCAGCGTGTCGACGTGCTTCTGCAGTTCCTCGATGCCCGCATCGGCGGACTTGGAGCGGCGGTTGCCTTCGAAGCTGAACGGCTTGGTGACGACGCCAACCGTCAGGATGCCCTTGTCGCGCGCGAGCTTGGCGATCACCGGCGCGGCCCCGGTGCCGGTGCCGCCGCCCATGCCGGCGGTGATGAAGCACATGTGCGCGCCGTCGAGCGCGGCATCGACCAGCTCGAGCGCTTCCTCGGCCGCGGCACGGCCGATTTCGGGGCGCGCGCCCGCGCCGAGGCCCTGGGTGATCTTGAGGCCGAGCTGGATGCGCCGTTCCGCCGCCGAGGCATTGAGCGCCTGCGCATCGGTGTTGGCGACGATGAAATCCACGCCCTGGACATCGGAATTGATCATGTTGGCGATGGCATTGCCGCCGGCGCCGCCCACCCCGATCACGCTGATACGGGGCCGCAACTCATCCACTTCCGGCCGCATGAACTCGATCGTCATAACCTCAACTCCGCTGTGCCGCGCGCATCCGACGCGCCCCCGAACAAGAATCTAACATCACCTGATTCGCCGACGCACGCGAAAAGTTATGTTCCCTGCGTAATTCGGCGATATTTTCTCAATAACCATTACGAAAAGCGGCGATCATCCGCTGGATCATGCCGGCGCCATGCACGCGATGGACCGTCTGGGTGGCGGGCGCCATCGCGCGCAGGTCGATCGGATCGGACGCCGCATAGTGGATCAGCCCCGCAAGCGTGGCGAAGGCCGGGCCGCTATGCGCCTCGGGCAGGCCCGAAAGCCCGCGCGGCTTGCCGACGCGCACCGACTGGCCGAGCAGGCCCTGCGCATAATCCGCAATCCCCTTCATCTCCGCGCCGCCGCCGGTGAGCACGATCTGGCGGCTGACCGGGCCGGTGAAGCCCAGCGCCTTCAGGGTCGCGCCGATCTCCCCCATCCAGCGTTCGAGCTGCTGGCGGATGATCGCGATCAACTGCGCGCGGGTGATCCGCATCGGATCGCTCCCGTCCTGCGTGCCGGCCACCGGCACCACATCGATCATGTCGTGGTTGTCCCGTGGGCTCGTCATCGCCGATCCGTAGAAGGTCTTCAACCGTTCCGCGTCGAAGCGACGGGTGCCGAGCGCCGAGGCGATATTGTCCGTGATGTCGGCCGCGCCCATCGGCAGCGAAGCGAGGCCCACCAGCATGCCGCCGGCGAAAAGCGAGACGTTGGTGACGCCCGCCCCCATCTCCACCAGCGCGACGCCGAGGTCGCGCTCCTCCTCCGACAACACCGCCATGCCGGCGGCGATCGGCGAGGCGACGATTGATTTCACGGCGAGGTGCGCGGAACGGACGCAGAGATCGACATTGCGGACGGGCGAGGCCTCGGCCGCGACGACGTGGATGTCCACGCCCAGCCTGTCGGCATGAAGGCCCAGCGGCGTGCGCGTGCCCTTGAGGCCATCCAGCGTATAGAGGGTCGGCTGGGCGTGCAGCACCATCCGGCCTTCGGGATCGATCGCGTTGCGGCCGGCATTCAGGAGGGCATCGATATCCTGCTGCTCGATCCGGTGGCCGCCGAGATCGACCTCCACGGCCGCCAGCTTGCTGACCAGCCCGCCGGCTGAAAAGCTGACCCACACATCCTCGATATTGGTGCGGGCGATGCGCTCGGCCTGCTCCACCGCCTCGCGGATCGCGGCCTCGGTGCGCTCCATGTCCGCCACATAGCCGTGGCGGACGCCCTTGCTTTCGCGCTGGCCGGTGCCGAGCACGCGGATCTCGCCGCCGCCGTCCGTCACCTCGGCGATCAGCGCGCAGACCTTCGAGGAACCGATGTCCAGCGCGGTAATCAGATTGTCGCTGCGAGCCTGCGCCATGATCGTCTTGTCCCCCTGAAAACCGTTCCCTGAATCCCTGCCCTCAAATGCTTCGCGCGTCGGCCGCCGCCGTGGAGGCCGGTGGCCGTTCCTCGCCATTGTCCGTGGCCGGGCGGACGCTGGCGGATGCCTGGTCCGCGGCCGGGCGCGCCGCCGGCCGCACGATGATGCGGCCGGGATTGCGCATGTCGAACCGCAGCATGCCTTGGCCCAGCAGCCGCATCGTCCCGTCCCGCTCGGCAAATTCGGCGAGCGCGGCGCGCGCCTGCCCCTCGCCTTCGGGCAGCGACAGCGTCTCGCCCGAACGGAAGCGGATGTCCCAGCGGCGGTCGCCCACCCAGGTCGCGCCGTCCAGCATGGGCTTGAGCTGCGGCGAGGATGCCAGCAGCCGATCCAGCGCGGCGACCTGATAATTGGCGTTGGGGCCGATCAGGATCGGCAGGTCGGGCAGCGGCGTGCCGGCCAGGCGAAGCTGCGCGATCACCCGGCCATCGGCATCGATCAAGTGCAGCCGCTGGCGGTGCTGCCAGATGGCGGCGGGCTCCCGCTCGACGATGTCGATCACCAGCGTATCGGGCAGGCGGCGCGACACGCGCGCATCCTTCACCCAGCCCTGCTGGAGCAGGCGGCCGCGTATCTCCGCCAGATCGACCAGCGGCATCGCCAGTTCCTGCGCGGAGAAGGCGGCATCCTCCACCGGGCCGCGATCCATCCGGTCGATGCCGGTGATCTCCACCTTCTTCACCGCGAAGCCGGCCCGGCCGACAGCCTCCCCGGCGGCCGTGCCGACCATCTGCGGCAGCCGCATCGCCCACACGCCCGCGGCAACGCCGCCGATCAACAGGGCCACCAGCGCATAATTGGCGACCTTGCGCGCAATGGCGACGACCGGCGGGGGCAGCGAGGCGAACGGGCTGCGCGCGGGCGCCTTCTTGCGCGCGCGCCCCTTGGCGGGCGGACGACGGCGCGGCTGGGCGCCGCGACGGATCATCGCGCGCCCCTGTCCTCCATCCATCGTCCCGCTGCGGCTCATAGCGCCTCCTCGACGATCCGCTGCACCAGATCGGCATAGCTCATGCCGATATGGCGCGCCTGTTCCGGCACCAGGCTGAGCGGGGTCATGCCCGGCTGGGTGTTCACTTCCAGCAGATAGAGCCCCGCCTCGCCGCGTTCGTCATCCCAGCGGAAATCGGACCGCGACGTGCCCTTGCAGCCGAGCAGCTTATGCGCCCGGAGCGCCATGTCCATCGCCGCTTCGGCGATATCGGCGGGGATATCCGCCGGGCAGACATGCTCGGTCAGCCCGTCGGTATATTTGGCGTCATAGTCGTAGAAGCCGTTCCTGGGCCGAAGCTCGGTCACGGCCAGCGCCTCGTCCCCCAGCACCGCGACCGTAAGCTCGCGCCCCTTGATGAAGGGTTCGGCCAGCAGATGATCGAAATGCCTCCACGGCCCCTCGCTGCCGGGGGCGATGGGATTGCCGTAATTGCCCTCCGCCATGACGATGGCGACGCCGACCGACGAGCCTTCGTTCACCGGCTTCAGCACATAGGGGCGCGGCAGGGGATCGCCGGCATAAAGGCTTTCGGACGAAACGATCACGCCTTCCGGCATGCGGATGCCATGGGGCACCAGCTCGTTCTTGGTGAGCTGCTTGTCGATCGCGATCACCGAGGTGGCGAGGCCGCTATGGGTATATTTCAGGCCCATGATGTCGAGCAGGCCCTGCACGGTGCCGTCCTCGCCCGGCGTACCGTGCAGCGCGTTGAACACGACATCGGGCTTCGCCGCGTGCAGGCGCAGCGCGACATCGCGATCCATATCGATGCGGGTGACGCGATGGCCGAGCGATTCCAGCGCATCGGCGACGCCCGCGCCGGAGGTGAGCGACACCTCCCGCTCGGCGGACCAGCCGCCCATCAGCACGGCGACGTGGAGGGGCTTCACGCTCATCCGGCCGTCCCCACCCGCTGAATTTCCCATTCCAGGGCGATGCCCGAATGCGCCTTCACCTTTTCCCGCACCTCTTCGCCCAGCCCCTCGATATCGGCGGACGTCGCCTCGCCGAGATTGAGGAGGAAGTTGCAATGCTTTTCCGAAACCTGCGCGTCGCCGCGCCGCAGCCCCCGGCAGCCGGCGGCATCGACCAGCGCCCAGGCCTTGTGCCCCGGCGGGTTCTTGAAGGTCGATCCGCCCGTCTTCGAACGGAGCGGCTGGGAAGCCTCGCGCTCGGCGGCGATGCGGTCCATCTCGCGCTGGATCGCGTCGGGATCGGCGGGCTGGCCCCGGAAGGTGGCGGAAACGACGATCGCGCCTTCCGGCAGATCGCTGTGGCGATAGGTGTAGCCGAGGTCGGCGAGCGCCAGCGTCTTCCGCTCCCCGGACCGCAGCACCACCTCGCACTCGACGAGGATGTCCTTCACCTCGCGGCCATAGGCGCCGCCGTTCATCCGCACGAAACCGCCGACCGTGCCGGGGATGGAGCGCAGGAACTCGATCCCGCCGATCCCCGCATCGCGGGCGCTGGAGGAAACGAGGATGCCCGAAGCGCCGCCGCCGCAGCACAGCGTCGTCGCATCGACCCGATCGACCTTCGCGAAGGCCTTGCCCAGGCGCACGACCACGCCCGGCACGCCGCCGTCGCGCACGATCATGTTCGATCCCAGGCCCAGGCCCATCACCGAAACGGCGGGATCGAGATCGCGCAGGAAGGCGGCCAGATCGTCCGCGTCGGCCGGCTCGAACAGCCATTGCGCATTGCCACCCGCCTTGAACCAGACGAGCGGAGCCAGCGGCGCATCGGCCGTGAGGCGGCCGCGCACGGTGGGCATGGCGATGGTCGTGGCGGCGGGGGCGGCGATCATTTCAGCCCCCAGAGGCGGAACCAGCTCTTCCAGGCGCGGGCGCCGGCTTCCGCCGCGTCGGCCATCGCCTTCTGCGCCGCCACCATGTCGCCCCCGGCCTCGACCGCCTTCTGCGCGGCGGCAAGCTGGGAACGCTGCAGCTTCACCATCTCGGCCTGAAAGTCGATCCAGGCGCTGAACGGTTCCATCAGCCCGCCTTTCGCGCCGTGGCGATGCCGTCCGCCAGGCCGGCCGCCCATTTGGTGATGTCGCCCGCGCCCAGGCAGACGATCATGTCGTCCGGCCGGGCGACGACGGCCAGCTCCGCCGCGAGCGCGGAGGCATCGGCGATCTCCTGCGCCGCGCGGTGGCCGCGCGTCTTCAGGCCCTTCACTAGCGCCGCCGCGTCGACGCCCTCGATCGGCTGCTCGCCGGCGGCATAGACCGGGGCGACATAGACGATGTCGGCATCGTTGAAAGCGGACTGGAACTCCTCCATCAGATCGCGGAGCCGCGTGAAGCGGTGCGGCTGGACGACCGCGATCACCCGGCCCTGCACGCCTTCGCGCGCGGCCGAAAGCACGGCGCGTATCTCCACGGGATGATGGCCGTAATCGTCGATCACGCTGATGCCGTCGACCTCGCCCACCTTGGTGAAGCGGCGCTTGACCCCGCCGAACTTGGCGAAGCCGGTGCGGATCACGTCGTCGGGCACGCCCAGCTCGATCGCCACGCCGATCGCGGCCAGCGCGTTCTGCACATTGTGGCGGCCGGGCATCGGCAGCTCGATCCCCTCGATCGAGCGGGTCGTGCCGTCGCGGTTGCGGATGATCGCCTCGAAGCGGTTGCCGCCGGGGATCGGCGTCACGTTCACGCCGCGCACGTCCGCCTGGGCTGAGAAGCCGTAGGTGACGACGCGGCGATCGCGCACGCGCGGGATGATCGCCTGCACCTCGGGATGATCGAGGCACAGCAGGGCCGCGCCGTAGAACGGCACATTCTCGACGAATTCGACGAAGGCGTCCTTCACCGCATCGAAGGAGCCATAATGATCGAGATGCTCGGGATCGATGTTGGTGACGACCGCGACCGTGCCGTCGAGCCGGAGGAAGCTGCCGTCGCTCTCGTCCGCCTCCACCACCATCCAGTCCGACGCACCGAGCCGGGCGTTGGAACCATAGCTGTTGATGATCCCGCCGTTGATGACGGTGGGATCGACACCGCCCGCATCGAGCAGAGCCGCCACCATCGAGGTCGTCGTCGTCTTGCCGTGGGTGCCCGCCACCGCGACGGTGGACTTGAGCCGCATCAGTTCCGCCAGCATCTCCGCCCGGCGGACGACGGGGACGCGGCGTTCCAGCGCCAGCTCCACCTCCGGATTGCCGCGCTTGATCGCGGTGGAGGTGACGACGACGGCGGCATCGCCCAGATTTTCCGCCTTGTGGCCGATGGCGACGGGGATGCCGCGCTGGCGCAGCCCTTCGACGACATAGCCTTCCGCCACGTCGGAGCCCTGCACCTTGTAGCCGAGATTATGCATCACCTCGGCGATGCCGGACATGCCGATCCCGCCGATGCCGATGAAATGGATAGTGCCGATATCGGTGGCGACGCCCTTCACGCAACTGTCTCCCGGCCGCCCACATGCGGCGAAGTTTCGGCCGGGTCCACCGGCCCCGAATGGTTGATGTTCCCCTCTCCCAACCCCTCGACCAGATCGGCGAGCGCGCTGGCCGCATCCGGCCGGCCGCAGGCCCAGGCGCGGCGGGCGGCATTCTGGAGCGAGCCCGGCTCCAGCGCCAGCTTCTGCATCTGCTTGGCCAGCTCCACCGCGGTGAAGCGCGGCTGCGGGATCGAACGCGCGCCGCCGGCCTCGTGCAGCTCGCGGGCGTTGGCGGTCTGGTGGTCGTCCGTGGCCGAAGGCAGCGGGATCAGGATGGCGGGGCGGCCGGCGACGGTAAGCTCGGCGATCGTCGAGGCGCCCGCGCGCGCGATCACGAGATGCGACCAGGCCAGCCTGTCCGGCATGTCGGGCAGATAGGTGGCGAGATCGGCGGGGATGCCGAGCGCCGCATAGCGCGCGCGCACGTCCTCGATATCCTCGGGCCGGCATTGCTGCGTCACCTGGATGCGGCGGCGGAAATTGAGCGGCAGCAGGCCCAGCCCCTCGGGCACCACCTGCGACAGCACCGTCGCGCCCTGGCTGCCGCCCGTCACCAGCACCCGGAAGATGCCGTCCTCCGTCAGCGGCGGGAAAGGCTGGTCGCGCAGCGCCCGCACCTCCTCGCGCACGGGGTTGCCGATCAGGTGCACCTTGTCCTGATATTTCGCCTTCAGCCGATCGACATGGGGATAGGCCGTGGCGATGGCATCCACCTTGCGCGCGAGCAGCCGGTTGACGCGGCCGAGCACGGCATTCTGTTCGTGGATGGCGGTGGGGATGCGGTCCTTGAACGCGGCCAGCATCGCCGGCAGCGCGGGATAGCCGCCGAAGCCGACCACGGCGGAAGGCTGGAAGGTTTCGTAGAGCCGCCGCGCCATTTCCCGCCCGGCCAGGATCGATCGGCCGGCGCGCAGCCAGCCCATCGGCCCACCGGCAACGCGGCCCGCCGGCAACACATGCGTCTGCACGCCCTGGAACAGGCCGGGGATGCGCGCGCCCCGCTCATCGGTGACGAGCGCGACCCGGTGCCCGCGCCGCATCAGCTCCGCCGCCAGCGCATGGGCGGGAATCATATGGCCGCCGGTGCCCCCGGCGGCGAGAACATAATGGCGCGGTGCGATCACGGCCGGGGCCTCATTTCCCGCGTCCCCCTCACTTCCCGCTCCATGTGACGACATAGGGCGATCGGGTGAGGAAGGGATTGCGCCGGGTGAAGGCCAGCAGCAGGCCGAAGCCCATCGACACGGCCAGCAGCGAGGAACCGCCATAGCTGATGAACGGCAGCGTCATGCCCTTGGACGGAACGAGCTGCACGTTGACGGCCATGTTGATCACCGCCTGCAGCCCGAACTGGATGGCGAGGCCGGACGCGGCCAGCATGACGAACTGATCCTCCTCGTCCAGCAGCTTCAGGAACACGCGGACCATGATGGCGAGATAGATGATGGCGATGACGATGCACGAGATAAGGCCGAATTCTTCCCCGATCACCGAGAAGATATAGTCGTTATGCGCTTCCGGCAGGCGGAATTTCTGGACGCCGCCGCCCGGCCCCAGGCCGACGAGGCCGCCATTGGTGATCGTCGCGTAGCCGACGTCGACATGATAGGTGTCGCCCGATCCGGTGAGGAACTCGATCACGCGATCCCGGCCGTTCCGGTAGAAGACGAAGGCCAGCGCGAGCAGGCCGACGCCGGCCCCGCCGAGCGCCATGAGGAAGCGGGTCTGCACGCCCGATATCACGAGCAGCGCCGCCCAGACCGAGCAGAAGATCACCGTCTGCCCGAAATCGGGCTGCTTCATCAGCAGGGCGGCGATCACGGCGACGATCAGGCCGGTGAGCGGCACGACCGGCAGCCCCCTGTCGCGGGCGCGGAGCGAAAGCATCCAGGCCGTGGCGACGACGAAGAAGGGCTTGAGGAATTCGGACGGCTGGAAGCGGAAGGGGTCCACGCCCAGCCAGCGCACCGCGCCGTTCACCTGGGTGCCGGCGATCGGAACCAGCGCCAGCAGCAGGCTGAACAGCACCGCCGCGCCGATCGAGAGGCGGCGGGCGCTGTCGCGCGGCAGCATCGACACCGCGATCATCAGCGGCACGCCCAGCATGATCCAGACGATCTGCCGCCAGAAATAATGCAGCGCGGGCAGCCCATCCTTGGCGGCGGCCGAAGGCGAGGCGGCGGCCACGGCGATCAGGCCGATGCCGATCAGCATCGCGACCAGCAGCAAAAGGACGCGGTCTATCTCCCAGAACCAGGTGGCATACCAGCTACGGTCGGCACGGCCCAGCCGCACGACCTGCGATGGCTTCTGGCGATAGACGGTCGATCCGGTCATGACGGCAGCGCCTCCACGGCGGCGCGGAAGGCATCGCCCCGCGCCTCGAAATCGCGGAACTGATCGAAGGATGCGCAGGCCGGCGACAGCATCACCACCTCGCCCGGCCGCGCGGCGGCGGCGGCATCGCGCACGGCCTGGTCCAGCGTGCCGCTTTCCGTCACCGGCCTGCCGGCGGCGCCGAGGATGCGCGCGAACATCGGCCCGGCCTGGCCGATCGTGTAGCCGGCCGCGACATGATCGAAATAAGGCACGCAGGGATCGAGATCGTCGGCCTTGGGCAGGCCGCCCAATATCCAGTGGATCTTCGGATAGGCCGCCAGCGCGGGCGCTGTGGAGGTGGCGTTGGTCGCCTTGCTGTCGTTCACGAACAGCACGCCGCCTTTCTCCGCCACGCGCTCCATGCGGTGCGGCAGGCCGGGATAGGTGGCGACGGCCTCGTCGATCACCTTGCCCGGCACGCCCAGCAGCAAGGCGGCATTGACCGCCGCAACGACATTCTGCGCGTTGTGTGGCCCCTGCAGCGCCGGCCAGCCGGACTGGTTGCCCACCATCGAGCGGCTGAACTGCCGCAGTTGCCCGCGCCCGAGCCGTTGGACCATGACGGCGATCGCCGCCGACGTTTCATCGTCGGTCGAAATCAGCGCATAGCCCCAATTCTGCTGCATCCCGAACAGGCGCGTCTTGGACGCCGCATAGCCTTCGAAATCGGGATAGCGATCGAGATGGTCGGGCGTCACGTTCAGCAGCACGGCGACGTCGCAGGCGAGGCTGTAGGTGAGATCGATCTGGTAGCTCGAAAGCTCCAGCACATAGACCCCGCCCGCCGGCAGCGGATCGCGGCTGAGGATCGGCAGGCCGATATTGCCGCCCATCAGCGTAGGAATGCCGGCCGCCTTCAGGATGTGGTGGATCAGCGCGGTCGTGGTCGACTTGCCGTTGGTGCCGGTGATGCCGACGATCTTGTGGCCCGGCAGCGAGGCGCGCGCCTGGGCGAACAGCTCGATATCGCCGATCAGGGGAACATTGGCCTGCGCGGCCCTGGCCCGGATCGGATGGCGGATGATCGGCACGCCCGGCGACACCACCACGCCCGCGAAGCCCGCAAGGTCGATCACCAGCGGATCGGCGAAGGAAAGCCCGGCCTCGCCCGGATGGGCGGCCGCCAGCGCCTCGCGCGCGGCATCCCTGTCGTCCCAGGCGACGACTTCCGCACCGCTGGCCAGCAGCGCATCGACCGTGGCCAGCCCCGATCGCGCGAGGCCGAGGACGGCGTATTTCTTGCCGGAGAAGACGGGGCTGGTGATCATCTGAGCTTCAATGTCGCAAGGCCGGCCAGCGCCAGCACGAAGGAAATGATCCAGAAGCGGATCACCACGGTGGGCTCGGACCAGCCGAGCTGTTCGAAATGATGGTGGATCGGCGCCATCTTGAACACGCGCTTGCCGGTGCGCTTGTAATAATAGACCTGGACGATGACGGAGACGGCCTCGAGCACGAAGAGACCGCCGACGATCGCCAGCACGATCTCGTGATGGGTGGCGACCGCAATCGCGCCGAGCGCGCCGCCGAGCGCGAGGCTGCCGGTATCGCCCATGAACACCGCGGCCGGCGGCGCGTTGAACCAGAGGAAGGCCAGCCCCGCGCCGATGATGCAGGCGGTGAGGATGATGAGGTCGCCCGCGCCCGGCACATGCGGAATGCCGAGATAATCCGCGAACTTCACGTTGCCGACGAGGTAGGCGATCACGAAGAAGGCGAGGCTGGCGATGATGACCGGCATGGTCGCCAGGCCGTCCAGCCCGTCCGTCAGGTTCACGGCATTGCCCGCGCCGACGATCACGAAGGCGGCGAACAGCACGTAGAACGGCCCGAGATCGATGACCGGGCCATTATAGAAGGGCACATAAAGCTCGGTGCCGGTGCCGGAGACGATCAGCCAGCTCGCCAGCCCCGCGATCGCGAATTCGGCGAGCAGGCGCACCTTGCCGGAAACGCCCTTGTGGCTGCGCTTCTTCACCTTGTCGTAATCGTCGAGGAAGCCGATCAGCCCGAAGCCCACCGTCACGAAGATGCAGGCCCAGACATAACGGTTGGAAAGATCCATCCACAGGAACATGGATATTGCGATCGCGGTCAGGATCATCAGCCCGCCCATGGTGGGCGTACCGACCTTGGCGAGGTGGGTCTGCGGGCCATCCGACCGAATCGGCTGCCCCTTGCCCTGCCGCACGCGCAGCCAGCCTATGAATTTCGGCCCGATGATGAGGCCGATCAGCAGCGCGGTGATCGCCGCCGATCCCGCGCGGAAAGTGAGATAGCGGATGAGGTTGAGAACGCCCGGAAATCCGAGCTGGCCGGCGATCAGGTAGAGCATGGCATGTTCCCGGCCGCGACCGCCCCGGACCCGAAATGATCGACGAGACGAGCGAGCCCGATGGCGTTGGACCCTTTAATCAGAACCGCGTCGCCGGCCTCGATCAGCCCGTCCAGGCGATCCAGCGCGGCGGCGGCGTCGGGCACATGCGCGAAATCGATCCGGCCCTCAAGCTCATTTGCGAGCGCGGCCATCTCCGGCCCGACAAGCAGAGCGAAATCGACGCCGGCCCGCACCAGCGGCTGGGCGAGGCTCGCGTGGAACAAAGGCGATTTTTCGCCAAGCTCGCGCATGTCGCCCAGCACGGCGATGCGGCGTTCGGCCGGCTCCTCGCCCAGAAGGGCGATGGTGGCCGCCATCGACGCCGGATTGGCGTTGTAGCTTTCGTCGATCACCAGCGCCTCGCCGCCCTCGACGGGCGCGATCACGCGGCGGCCGCGCCCGGCAAGGCCGGCCATGTCCGCCAGCGCCAGCCCCGCCGCCGCCAGATCGCCGTCCACGGCATGGACGGCCGCGATCACGGCCATGGCGTTCGACACCCAGTGATCGCCGGGAGGCGCAAGGGTGAAGGTCAGCTCCGCGCCGGGCAGCACGGCGGCGATCAGGGTGCCGCGCGGGCCGCGCACCGCTTCGCGCGCGCGGACATCGGCGCCTTCGCCCCGCCCGAAGGTCCAGATCCGTTCGGCAAAGGGCCGGGCGGCGGCGATCAGCCGGTCGCGATGCGGGCTGTCATAGGGGATGATGGCGGTGCCGCCGGGCTCCAGCCCCTGGAATATCTCCCCCTTGGCGTCGGCGATCGCCTCCTCGCTGGCGAAGAAGGCGCTGTGCGCGGGCGCGATGGCGGTGACGATGGCGACATGCGGGCGGACGATCCGGGTCAGCGCCGCCAGTTCGCCGGCCGCGCTCATCCCCATCTCGAAGATGCCGAAGCGGGTAGCGGCCGGCATGCGGGCGAGGCTGAGCGGCACGCCGACATGGTTGTTGTAGCTTTTGAGCGAGCGGTGGGCCCTGCCCGGCGCCGCGCGGTCCAACGCGGCGAACAGCGCCTCCTTGGTGCCCGTCTTGCCGACCGATCCGGTGACGCCGATGATCTTCGCCGCCGTCCGCGCTCGGGCGGCGCGACCGAGCGCGTCCAAGGCGGCCGCCGTATCCGCGACGCGAACGTGCGGGCCATCCACCGGATCGCTGACGAGGGCACCGGCCGCACCGGCCGCGAAGGCGCCGTTCACGAAACGGTGGCCGTCGGTCGTCTCGCCCTTCATCGCCACGAACAGGTCGCCCGGCCCCACCTCACGGGAATCGAAGGCGACGCCATTGGCGGCGAAATCGCCGAACACCTCGCCATCGACGGCGGCGGCGATATCGAAGGCGGTCCAGAGCGGCGTCATAGCCCCCTCCCTTCCAAGGGAAGGAGTTGGGGGTGGGTGGCACCGGCTGCGAGAAGGGCGAGCGCGCGCCGATATGCACCGGACTCACCCGCTCCCCGGCCCCCTCCCTTGAAAGGGAGGGGGAGCAAGGTCGCGTTCCCGCTCATGCCGCGCACTCCCGCGCGACCGTCACGTCGTCGAAGGGCAGCACCATGTCGCCGACGATCTGGCCCTGCTCATGCCCCTTGCCGGCGATCAGCACGATATCGTCGGCACCCGCTTCCGCAATCGCCGCCGCGATCGCCTCGCGCCGGCCGCCGATCTCGATCGCGCCCGGCGCCCCGGCCAGCACGTCGCGGCGGATCGCGGCAGGGTCCTCGCTGCGGGGATTGTCGTCCGTCACGATGACATGATCGGACAGGCGGACGGCGATGGCGCCCATTTCCGGCCGCTTGCCGGTATCGCGATCGCCGCCCGCACCGAACACGGTGATCAGGCGGCCTTTCGCATGCGGCTTCAGCGCCTGGATCGCGGCCTCCAGCCCATCGGGCGTATGGGCGTAATCGACATAGACGGGCGCGCCGTTGCGGGCGATCACCGCCCGCTCCAGCCGCCCGCGCACCGGCTGGACGCGGGCGAGATCGGCAAGCGTCCGCTCAAGCTCGCCCCCGGTCGCCAGCACGAGGCCGAGCGCGGTGAGCGCATTGGCCGCCTGATAGGCACCGATCAGCGGCAGGTTCACCTTGTGGCGGCGATCCTCGATCTCCAGCACCAGCGTCTGGCCGAGATGGGTGGGAATGCGCTCCGCCAGTCGGATCACCTCTCCCTTGTGGCCGACATCGATCACCTTGAGGCCGCGCTCGCGCGCGATCTCGATCACGCGGGCGGATGCGGGGTCGTCCGCCCACACCACCGCCGTGCCGTTGGCGTCCACCACCTCGCTGAACAGACGGAGCTTCGCCTCCAGATAGGCTTCCATTGTGTGGTGGTAATCGAGATGGTCGCGGCTCAGGTTGGTGAAGGCGGCCGCCTGCACCGGCAGCCCTTCGGTGCGGAACTGGGCGAGCCCGTGGCTCGATGCCTCGAAGGCGACATGGGTCACGCCCTCGCGGCGGAGGCCGGCGACATTGGAGAGGAAGGTCGCGACATCGGGCGTGGTGAGGCCGGTCGAAACCTGATCCTCCGAAGTGGTGACGCCCAGCGTGCCGATCGAGGCGGCGTGATGGCCCGCCGCCCGCCACAATTGCCGGGTCAGCTCCACCGTGGAGGTCTTGCCGTTGGTGCCCGTCACCGCGACCACGGTTTCCGGGAAGGGAGCGAAGAATTTGGCGGCAAGCCGGGCGAAGGCGCGGCGCGGCTCCGCATCGGCGATATGGACGGCGCCCTCCACCGTCGCCTCCGGCCGCGCCACCACCGCTATGGCCCCGGCCGCGATCGCGGCGGGAATGAAATCCTCGCCATTGAAGCGCGTGCCGGTGAAGGCGCCGAACACCGTGCCGGGGGCCACCTTGCGATGATCGATCGCGAAGCCGGTGACCGTCAGGTCCTCATCTGCCCCGGTCAACGCGCCGAGCCGCATACTCACTTGCCTTTTTCAGGACGGACGTACTGAAGCACGCCGGTCAGATCCACATCGCGGCCCTCGTCCGGGGCAACCCCCAGCAGCGGGCCGATTCGCGCGACGACCTGCTTCACCACCGGCGCCACGTTCCAGCCGGCGGTGTGAAAGCCGTAGGTTTCCTTGGTCGCCTTCGGCTCGTCGAGCATCGCGATGACCACATAGCGGGGGTCG
Organism: Sphingomonas sp. MM-1; assembly: GCF_000347675.2. Lineage (NCBI taxonomy): Bacteria > Pseudomonadati > Pseudomonadota > Alphaproteobacteria > Sphingomonadales > Sphingomonadaceae > Sphingomonas > Sphingomonas sp. MM-1. The sequence continues at coordinate 1,145,965 of NC_020561.1, forward strand.
TCCATCGGGAAAACACCGGCGAACGTGGTCACCACCGCGCCGTGGGTGTAGCGCCCGCCCTGGATCTTTTCCGCCGTGCCGGTCTTGCCGCCGACGCGATAGCCCGGCGCATTGGCGTTCTTGCCGGTGCCGTTGGTGACGACGAGGCGCAGCAGCGCGCGCATCCTGTCCGACGTCTCCTCGGTGAACACGCGCCGGCCGGCCGGGACGGGATGGTGCGGCCCCGTCTTGATCAGCGTCGCCGGACGCCAGATGCCGCCGTTGAACAGGGTGGCATAGCCGGTGGCGAGGTGCAGCGGCGTCACCGCGATGCCGTGGCCGTAGCCCACCGTCATCGTCGCGATCTCGCCCCAGTTGGCGCCCGGCGTCAGCGTGCGGCCGCGCTCACCAAGCTCGATCGAGACCGGCTCCAGGAAGCCCATGCGCTTCAGGAAGGCGCGCTGCCGTTCGGCGCCCACCTCCATGGCGATCTGCGCGGTGCCGATGTTGGAGGATTCCTTCATGATCTCCGCCACGCTGCAGCGGCGGCCGAAGGGATGGGTATCGGTGATGGTGAAGCGGCCCGCCTTCAGCGCGCGCGGGCAATCATACATCTGGCCGAAGCTGGTGATGATGCCGCTGTCCATCGCCATGGCGACGGTGAAGGGCTTGAAGGTCGATCCAAGCTCATAGACGCCCAGCGTCGCGCGGTTGAAGCCGGCCTCCGGCGATGCCTTGCCAGGCGCATTGGGATTGATTTCGGGCAGCGACGTGAGCGCCAGCACCTCGCTGGTCCGCACGTCCATCACGATGCCGGCGGCGCCGATCGCGCTGAAATGGGCCATCGCCTCGCCAAGCTGCGATTCCAGCGCCTGCTGCACGCGGGCGTCGATCGAAAGCTGGAGCGGCGCCATCCGCGTCGTCTCGCCGGTCAGCCGCGCATTATATTCGCGTTCCAGCCCGGCTGCGCCTGCCCCGTCGAGATTGGTGTAGCCGACGACATGGGCCGCCAGCGCGCCCTGCGGATAAAGCCGTTCCGGCTCCCGCCCCAGCGCGATGCCTGGCTCGCCGATCGCGTTCACCGCGCGCACCAGTTCCGGCAGCGCGCGGCGGCGCAGATAGACGAAGGACTTGCCCGAATTCAGGATCGCCAGATATTGCGCGGCCGTCCGTTCGGGCATCAGTTCGGCAAGCTGCACGGCGATCGCGCGGCGATCCCCCAATATCTTGTCCGGGTGCACGGCGATCGACCAGGCGTTGAACGTGCGCGCAAGCTGCATGCCGTTGCGATCGATGATGTCCCCCCGCTCGGGGATCAGCCCGGCGCCGCCGCCGCCCCGCCCGGCGGGTTCGGATGAAACCGCCATCCAGATCAGCTTCAGCACGATCAGCAATGTGACGAAGGCGAACGCCAGCAGCACCACCATCAGGCGGAAATGGGTGACGGCGACACCCATTTCGCGCTGATCGGCGATGCGGATTCTGTGAGGAGGGGCGGCGACCGCCGTCACTGGGCGCCCGGCGCCCGCTCGGTGCGGGCAATGCGGCCGATCTCGGCCAGCGCGTCCGCGCCCAGCAGATCCCCGCGCGCGGAAATCTTGCGTTCGAGCCCGGCGACGCGATCCGGCGCCGGCTTCATGTAGGTGGCGTGGCGCAGCATCGGCTCCTCGGTGCCGACGGCATCAGGCTCGGCCGGGGCGGAAGGCGCCACCGGAGCGATCGGCTTCGCCGCCGCCACCTGCACCAGCTTCGCCTCCATGGCGGGCTTGGCCGGCATGCCCAGGCTGGCGAGCTGCACCTCCCCACCGATGAACTGCCGCGCCTCGGGCGCCTTCAGGGCCAGCGCCTGCGCGTTCCACCGTTCCATCTGGGCAAGGCTGCCGCGCGTGCCCAATTCCGTCTCCAGATCGCGGATGGCGACGCGGTTGGCCAGGATCGCCCGTTCCGTGCGGGCAAGCTCGGCCCGTTCGGCGGCGACGCCCTGCGTCACCATGTAGCATGCCAGCCCGGCCGTCGACGCTGCGGCGACCCACAGGACGGAACGAAAGCGCGCGGCGGCGATCATGACGGAACTCCTTTATACGATACAGGCCAGGCGGCGGCGGCGGTGCGACGGGCGACGCGCAGCGTGGCGGAACGGGCGCGGGGATTGCGGGCAAGCTCCGCCTCGCCGGCCCGCACCGGCTTGGCGACGGCCTCGAAACTCGGCGAAGGCCCGGCGGCGCCCGCATCGGGGCGGTGGCGCGAACCCGTGGGCATCGCGCCGGAACGTTCGCGCAGGAAGCGCTTGACGATCCGGTCCTCCAGCGAATGGAAGGACACGATCGCCAGCCGGCCGCCGGGGGCGAGCACGCGCTCGGCCGCCGCCAGCCCCTGCTCCAGCTCCTCCAGCTCGCGATTGACGTGGATGCGGATCGCCTGGAAGGTCCGGGTCGCCGGGTCCTTCTTCTCATGCGGCTTGTGGCCCAGCGCGCGGCGCACCACCTCGGCCAGATCGGCCGTGCGGGTGATCGGCCGCGCCGCCACGATCGCGCGGGCGACGCGCCGTGCGCGCGGTTCCTCGCCCAGATGGTGCAGCACGTCGGCGATCTCCGCCTCGTCCGCATGGTTCACGAAATCGGCCGCGCTCTGCCCGTCCTGCTCCATCCGCATGTCGAGCGGGCCATCCGCCTGAAAGGAAAAGCCGCGTTCGGCCCGGTCGAGTTGCATGGACGAGACGCCGATATCGAGCGTCACGCCGTCGACCGGGCCGACCCCGCGCTCCGCCAAGGCTTCTTCCATGCGGGAGAAGCGCTCGGCGATCAGGTGCAGCCGGCCGTCATTGGCGGCGACCAGCGGCGCGCCTTCGGCGATCGCATCCGGATCGCGATCGAAGGCGTAGACGTCCGCGCCCGCGGCAAGCAGGGCGCGGCTGTAGCCGCCCGCGCCGAAGGTGCCGTCCACCATCACCTCGCCCGGGGCGGGGGCGAGGCCGGCGACGACTTCGGCGATCAGGACGGGATCGTGGCGCGGATCGGGGGCGGGCTGGGTCATGCCTTCGCGCCCCTTTCCTTCAGCATAAATTCCAGCGCGCGCACGACGCGCGGCTTGTCCTGGCAATGCTCCAGGAACTTGTGCGGGTTCCAGATCTGGAAGGTGGCGCCGGCGCCCAGGAAGAAGGCCAGTCCCTCTATCTCCGCGATCGCGCGGAACATCGGCGAAAGCACCATGCGGCCGGCATCGTCGTAATTGGCCTGCAGATAGGCGCCGAACACGTCCATCTGCTCGAAATCCATGGCCGACATCCGGTCCATGCCGTCGCCGCGCGCATCGACGCGTTCGCCCACGAAGCTGTGCAACTCCGGCGAATAAGCGGGGTCGAACGCCTGGAGGCAGGGCAGGCGCTCATGCTCGCCGAGCAGGATGAACTTTTCGGGCGACGGGAATTCGCCGGGCATCAGGGCGCGATGCGTGCGGCGATCGATGACGGTGCGGAAGGGGGCAGGGAGCGACACGCGGCCCTTCGCATCGACCGCGTTCAATGCACTACCGTGGAAAAAGTCCCTGATTTCCACGTCCCAAGACCCCACTGCGACGGAGCCAGGGACCATTCCCCGCACACGCCGTCGTCTCCTCCGGCGGGCGCTGGTCGCGAATAAGATGGAATCTCCCCCGCGCCCCGGAGTGCTCTGGGCGTATCAGGGGATCATATGGTTTTCAATACCACTGGATGGGAATCCTGTGGATTCTGATGGGTGATATCGGGGGCCTTATTCCCTCCGATGACGGAAATCCGCCACTGTTCTTTCTTTGTACCTGTGCATGGCCTGTGGATAAGTTTGTGAGGATTTCGTGACAACCGCTGCATGAATGCCACGCCGGCCCATCACGAGGCCAGCGGCAAGCAGCAGCAGGGAGGGCAGCAGCGCCAGCAGCCAATGCCGGTCGGGGCGCAGGGGCGACTCGATCCAGACCACGGAATCGCTGGGTTCAACCGGCTGACCGCCCCCCAGATCGGCAAGGATCGCGGCGATCAGCGGGCCGTTGTCGGCGGTGCGGCGGAAGCGGCCGGTGCCATGCGATCCCATTCCCACCCACAGATCATCGTCCAGCAGATCGGCATCGGCGAGGATCACCGCCCTCCCCTGCCCGACCCGGCAATCGGCGGCGAGGCCGCCGGCGAGGATCGCGCAGGCGCCATCCGTCGAGGCGAGGCGGCCGGGGGCGCCGGGGCGCACGCGCCACACCGCGCCCGCCCATTCCACATCACGCAGCATCAGGGGATCGCCCCCGGCCGGCGACAGGGCGAGGCCCCAATGCGCGAGCAGCGGCAGCAGCGGCGCCACACCCGGCGGCCGCGCGGGATCGCCGGGGGGAAGCCGCGTGGGCCAGCGCAGGTCGGGATCGGCAAGCAGCAGCATCCGCCCCCCGCGCCGCACCCAATCGTCCACCGCCACCAATCCTTCCGCGTCGATGCGCGGCTGCACGGCCAGCAAGGGGCCGGGACCGGCAAGCGATCGCGGCCGCGCCGCCGCGAGGGGAAGGACATCGTGACGGGATCGCAGGAGGAGCATGGCCGCGAGCGGGCGCGACCGCCCGAGCGTTTCGGCCACGCCGCCTTCCGACCAGATAAGCGGCAGGCCGCTCAACAGATGCAGCGGCGGCCGGCGGGCGGGCGGCGGCGGATCGAGGGGGCCGAGCGCCACCCGCTCATAGGCCGCGACGGCACCGGGCAGCAGCGCCAGCCCAAAGAGCAATGCGGCGGCGAGCAGGCGCCAACGCCGGCCGCCAGCCCAGCGGGCCAGGCGCAGGACCAGCTCGACGGCGGCCAGCAGCAGGATACTCGCGCCGAATATCCGCAGCGCCGCGATCGCGTCACCGGCCCCCTTGGCGGCCAGCCAAAGCGCCCCGCCCAACGTCGCGCCGGCCAGGCCCAGCGCCATCGCCGCAAGCCGGAAGCGCCACGGCCGGGCGGCAAGCAGGAGCGCGGCCGTGGCAAGGAGCCAGGGCCGGCACGCCAGAAAGGGGGTCCAGTCGGCACGGTCATGGCCCGCGATCGCGATCGAAAGCAGGCCGGCCAGCGTTTCCGCGAAAGCATAGGCACCGGCCCAGCCGGCGACGGCGGGCCAGCGTCCGGAGATGCGGGCCGGCACGGCCCCGCCAGGCCCCGCCGCCATGTCAGGCGCGATCAGGGATGCGCCGCACCATCCGAAGGCGTCACATTGCCCTCGCCGGCTTCCGGCGCGGCGCCGGGGGCCACGCCGAGTTCGGCCAGCGGCTCCTTGGGCGGCCCCACCGGGGCGGCCGCGTTGGCAGTCTCTTCAATCACCACATTGCCCGTCGCGTCCGTCGAGACCGTCGGCTCGTCGCTGACCACCCCGAAGAAGGCCGCGGCGAACAATACGAGCACGAAGACGCCGGCAAGCCCGGTCAAACCGATGCGAACCCGCTGCATTCATTCCCTTCCACAAACGGAACCGAGGCGAACGCAATTCCACTTTGTGTAAAGCCTAACCCAGCCCGTCGCGCTTGTCGAACAGCTTATCGCACCAGCCACGGCGGCACCGTCAAGCCCTTCGCCGCCAGCCAATCCTGGTTGAAGAGCGTCGAAAGATAACGGAATCCCGAATCGCACAGGATGGTGACGATGGTGTGCCCAGGCCCCATCTGCTCGGCCAGGGCGATGGCACCGGCCACATTAATGCCGGATGAAAGGCCCACGCAAAGCCCTTCGTCCATCAGCAGGCGATGCACCTGCTCCAGCCCTTCCTCGTCGGAAATGCGGAACTGCGTATCCACCGGCGCGCCTTCGAGATTGGCGGTGATCCGCCCCTGGCCGATGCCCTCGGCGACGGACGATCCCTCCGCCTTCAGCTCGCCCGTCTCATAATAGCTGTAGAGCGCGGCGCCGTGCGGATCGCTGAGCGCGATCACGACATCCTCGTCGAACGCCTTCAGCCCCATGCCCACGCCGGCCAGCGTGCCGCCAGTGCCCACCGCGCAGGTGAAGCCGTGGATCCGGCCGCCCGTCTGTTCCCAGATCTCGGCGGCGGTGGTGCGGATATGCGCCATGCGGTTGGCGATATTGTCGAACTGGTTGGCCCAGACCGCATTCTCCGTCTCCTCGGCGATCCGGCGCGAGGTGTGGACGAAATGGGCGGAGCTGGAATAAGGCGCGGCCGGCACCAGCACCAGCTCGGCCCCCAGCGCGCGCAGCGTGTCCTTCTTCTCCTGGCTCTGGGTCTCCGGCATCACGATGATCGTGCGATAGCCCTTGGCATTGCCGACCAGCGCCAGGCCGATGCCGGTATTGCCCGCCGTCCCTTCCACGATCACGCCGCCGGGCTTCAGCAGCCCCTGCTCCTCGGCATCCTGGACGATGAACAGCGCGGCGCGATCCTTCACCGATCCGCCCGGGTTCATGAATTCGCATTTGGCAAGGATGTCGCAGCCGGTGGCGGCGCTGGGGCCGTTCAGGCGGACGAGCGGGGTATTGCCGATCAGCGCGAGGGTGTTCGGCGCGGTGGGGGCTATGGCCATGACCGGCAGATAGCCGAGCCTTCGCGCGGCCGGCAAGCGGGCTTCTGTTTGCCCGGGATACAGCGAAGCTTCGGGCGGCATCCGCGAATCCCGTCCGGCGGCGGGCCGCACCGTCAGTCCCATTATGAGGCATATCGTTGCGGCGATGCGGAACGGCTCGTCGTATCGGAAGCACCGCCTTCCGCCCCGGACCGGCGGCGCCATCGCCGCGGCAATGGCCCAGGACCGCGGGATTCGAGATTTTCCGACGCTCTGCCAAGATGTTGCGCCGAACCTTAAAACAGGACCGGATCGGCCCCTTGCGATGAAGGATTCTGCTGATAAGCTGCAGATGTAATAAATCTCAGGCTTGACGCGCGGTTGCAGCGCGTCAAAATCATCCCGCTATGCAAAAAGCCCCCCTGACGCTCGCGGCCGCGTCCCTCGCGGCCCTCCTCTCCCTTGCGGCCTGCAATACGGAACCGGAGACGGTCAACGCCGGCCCGGCCGATCCGGATGCCGCCAACCTGGCCGAGGCCCCGCCCGTGACGCTGCCGCCGGCGCTCAGCGCCAGCCGCACCTATCGCTGCAAGGACAACAGCCTCGCTTATGTCGATTTCTTCGCGGACGGCACCAGCGCCGATATCCGCGCGGAGAAGACCGGCCCGGCCACCCGCCTGACCGCGCCCACCAAGGGCGAGCCCTTCGTCGCCGAAGGCTATAAGCTCACCGGCGACGGCACCAGCGTCACGCTCGAGCGGCCGGGCAAGGCCAGCCAGAGCTGCAAGGCCTGAACCCGATCCGCGCCCGCGCGGGCGCGCCTCCTTCCATCAGGCCCGCCGGACGGGCCATCCGAAAAGGCCGGCGGAGCGATCCGCCGGCCTTTTTCGTGAGGATTCAGCGGCGGCCGATCAGGCCTTGGCCGTCATCTCGTCCAGGCGGCGGCGGCATTCCTCGATCGAGACATCCTCGACATGGGTGGCGAGGGTCCACTGATGCCCGAACGGATCGGTCAGCGTGCCCGCGCGGTCGCCATAGAATTGATCGGCCACGGCGCGATCCTCCCTGCCGCCGGCCTCGATCGCCCTGGCGAAGGCCGCATCCACATCGGGCACGTAGATCAGCAGGCTCACGGTGGTGCCGCCCCGCGACCTGGGGCCGAGATGGTCCATGTCCGGCCATTCGTCGGCCAGCATGACATGCGAATCGCCGATCTTGATCTCGGCATGGCCGATGCGGTCGCCCATCGGCATGCGCAGCACCTCCTCCGCGCCAAAAGCCTGCTTGTAGAATTCTATGGCAGCTGCCCCGTCATCGACGACCAGATAAGGTGTGACGCTGTGGTAGCCTGCGGGAATCGGATCGACCATGACAACCTCCCATTTTCAGAACATAATAGGAACATAGGCACGATTCGCGGCCCAAGTCGAATCCGAATCCACGGAGGGAACGGATAAAAGCGACGGGTGGTTCAAACGGCGGCCAATATGCTCTAGAGGGCGCGCGCATGACCGAGATCACTCCCCAGATCGTCGCCGAGCACGGCCTCTCCCCCGAAGAATATGAGCGCGTCCTCGCCGCCCTCGGCCGCGAGCCCAATCTGACGGAGCTCGGCATCTTCTCGGTGATGTGGTCGGAGCACTGCTCCTACAAGTCTTCGCGCATCCACCTGAAGAAGCTGCCGACCAAGGCGCCCTGGGTGATCTGCGGCCCCGGCGAGAATGCCGGCGTCGTCGATATCGGCGACGGCCAGGCCGCCATCTTCAAGATGGAGAGCCACAACCACCCATCCTATATCGAGCCCTATCAGGGCGCGGCCACCGGCGTGGGCGGCATCCTGCGCGACGTGTTCACCATGGGCGCGCGGCCGGTCGCCAACATGAACGCGCTGCGCTTCGGCCGGCCGGACCATCCCAAGATGCGTCATCTGATCGCGGGCGTCGTCCACGGCATCGGCGGCTACGGCAATTGCGTGGGCGTACCGACGGTGGGCGGCGAGGTGAATTTCCACCGCGCCTATGACGGCAACATCCTGGTTAATGCGATGACGGTGGGCGTCGCCGAGACCGACAAGATCTTCTATTCGGCGGCGTCGGGCGTCGGCAATCCGATCGTCTATGTCGGGTCCAAGACCGGGCGCGACGGCATCCACGGCGCCACCATGGCCTCGGCCGATTTCGGCGAGGATTCGGAGGAGAAGCGCCCGACCGTGCAGGTCGGCGACCCCTTCACCGAAAAGCTGCTGATCGAAGCCTGCCTGGAACTGATGGCGTCGGACGCGATCGTCGCCATCCAGGACATGGGGGCCGCCGGCCTCACCTCCTCCTCGGTGGAGATGGCCTCCAAGGGCGGGGTCGGCCTGCTGCTCGACATGAACAAGGTGCCCCAGCGCGAAGAGGGCATGACCGCTTACGAGATGATGCTGTCGGAAAGCCAGGAGCGGATGCTCATGGTGCTGAAGCCCGGCAAGGAAGCCTTCGCCGAGGCGATCTTCCGCAAGTGGGAGCTGGATTTCGCGGTGATCGGCGAAGTCACCGACACTGGCCGCATGATCCTCGTCCACAATGGCGAGACGGTGTGCGACATCCCGCTCGCCCCGCTGGCGGACGAGGCCCCGCTCTACGACCGCCCGTCGCTCAGCCGCGAGGACTATGCCGCCTGGGCGAAGGTGGAGCCGCTTGGCGATGTGCCCGAATCGGCCGATCTGGGCGCCGATCTCGTCACGCTGATGGCATCGCCCGATCTCGCCTCGCGCCGCTGGATCTGGGAGCAATATGACCACATGGTCGGCGCCGACACGGTGCAGCGCCCCGGCGGCGATTCCGCCGTCGTCCGCGTGCATGACACGGAGAAGGGCATCGCCATCTCCACCGACTGCACGCCGCGTTACTGCTATGCGGACCCCTATGAAGGCGGCAAGCAGGCGATCGCCGAATGCTATCGCAACCTCTCCGCGGTGGGCTCGCTGCCGCTAGCCGTCACCAACTGCCTGAATTTCGCCAATCCGCAGCGCCCGGAAATCATGGCGCAGTTCGTCGGCTGCCTGGACGGCATGGGCGAGGCCTGCCGCGAGCTTGCCTTCCCGATCGTGTCGGGCAACGTCTCGCTCTACAATGAGAGCAAGGCGACCGGGGGCGGCTCCGCCATCCTGCCGACGCCCGCGATCGGCGGCATCGGCCTGCTGTCCGACTGGTCGAAATCCGCCACCGTCGCCTTCAAGAGCGAGGGCGACGGCATCTGGCTGATCGGCGGCAAGGGCAGCCATCTCGGCCAGTCCGTCTGGCTGCGCGAGATCCATGGCCGCGAGGCCGGCCCCGCGCCCACCGTCGATCTGGTCAAGGAAAAGGCGTCCGGCGATCTCGTCCGCAAGCTGATCGCCAACGGCACGGTGAACGCCGTCCACGATCTTTCGGATGGCGGCCTGCTGGTCGCGGTGGCCGAAATGGCGCTGGCGGGCGGCATCGGCGCCAGCCTCGATCCGATCGCCTCGGCGGCGGAGGCCTTCGGCGAGGATCAGGGCCGCTATGTCGTGACGGCAGCGCCGGGCGTGGACGTGCCGGGCGCCGTGCGGATCGGCGCCGTCGGCGGCCACAGCGTGAAGGCGGGCGACGGCATCAACGTCCAGCTCGCCGACCTGCGCAAGGCGCATGAAGGCTTCTTCCCCAAGCTGATGGGCGCCGACGCCGCGCTCGCCTGATGCCCCTTCCCTCCCGCGCCATCGTGACGCGGGAGGGCACGGGCCCGATACGCGGACCGACGGCCGCCCACGCCCCATCCCTGCCCCATCCATGGCGGGATTTTCCGCCGCCGGCTTTGGTGCTAACAGGATCCCGCGAATTTTAGCGGAGGATCGTTACCCGGCTGCGCGCGTCCATTCTTCACGTCATATTTCCGCAGGAACCGATGCGCGCCCGCCGAGTTGCGCCATGTGATCGCCCCCACCACCGGGCCGATCGCGGGATGGACGGGGGTATGTCGATGGCCAATGCGAGCGGAACAGCCATATCGCGCTTCCTTGCGCTCGATAGCCTGCGCGGCATCTGCGCGAGCATGATCGTTCTCCTGCATTTCCACACGCCCGGCATCATCAGCAATTCGGCGCTGGTGAAGAACGGCTCGCTCTTCGTCGATTTCTTCTTCGTGTTGAGCGGCTTCGTCATTTCGGCCAGCTATGGCGACCGGATCACCAACGGCTTTTCCATCGGCAAGTTCATGGGGCTGCGCATGGGGCGGATCTATCCGCTCCACTTCTTCGTGCTGATGGTGTTCCTGGCATTCGAGATCGTCTTCGCCACCGGCGTGCTGGGCCAGGCGGACCGGCAGCCGTTCCAGGCGCCCAACGACATCCCATCGCTGCTCGCCAGCCTGTTCCTGGTGCAGACCTTCATCGGGCCGGACGGCACGGGCTGGAACGGCCCCTCCTGGAGCATCGCCGTGGAGATGTGGACCTATCTGATCTTCGCCTTCGTGTTCCGCTGGGCGCGGCCGATCCTGATCCCGCTCTGCCTCGTGCTCGCGGCGCTGTGCGGCATCTATCTGTTCAACCTCACCGATCGCTATCTGAACGTGTTCCACGATGGCGCGCTGGCGCGCTGCCTGTTCGGCTTCTCGCTGGGCGTGGTGGCCTTCCAGGCGCATAAATGGATCGCCACCCGCAAGGAGCTTCCCGCCGCACTCGCCACCGTGCTGGAAATCGCCGCCATCATCATCACGGTACAGATCGTCAGCATTTCGGGCTCCAAGCCCCTGTCGCTGATCGTGCCGCCCGTCTTCTTCGGGGTGGTTCTGCTCTTCTCGTTCCAGCGGGGCGCGGTGGCGAAGCTGCTGCTGAAGCCGCCCTTCCTGCTGATGGGCACGCTTTCCTATTCGATCTACATGATCCACGGCTTCCTGGAATATCGCACCGTGAACGCGCTCGGCATCATCGAGAAGCTGTCGCACGGCAGGCTCGATCTGGTGACGACCATCGACGGCCATAACCAGGTCGGCGGATCGCCCTTGTTCGGGGATTTCATGTCGATCCTGATGCTCGCGATCACGATCGGCTTCGCCTATCTCAGCTATCGCTGGATCGAGCATCCCGCCCAGCAATGGTCGCGGCGGAAGCTCCGGCAGAAGCCCGCCGCCGTCCCGGCCGAGCCGGTGGCGGCGGTGGCTCCCGTCCCCTGACCATCCGGGCCGGCCGGCGCCGGCCGGATATCAGGCGAGCTTGAACCCCTCCCAATTGGCGGCCGAGGTCAGCGCCTTGTTCTTCTCTTCGGAAAGGGCGGCGTGGAGCTGCGGGAAGATCGATTCCTCCTCCTCGCGGATATGCGCTTCCAGCATGTCGCGGAATTCGGCGATCTCCATCGCGAATTCGGGCGCGTCCTTCGCCATCCGATCCAGCGTGAAGAGATATTGCTTCACATAGCCGTGATCGTGGTTGAGCTTGTCCGCATCCGCCTTGTCGCCCCAGTCGCGCAGCGCCGGGTAGATCACCGTCTCCTCGGTGAAGGTATGCTTCTCCAGCGCGTGGCGAAGCTGGGCGAGCAGGATGGCGCGGCGGCGCACCTGATCGCCGTCGGTCGCCTGCAGCGCATCGAAAAGCGCAAGCGCGGCGCGATGCTCCGCCTTCAGCGCCTCGAACCAGTCGCCGGTCAGCGCGCTCGGCGCCTGCATCGCCGCCCTGCGGCCGAAATTGGCGAGAAGGCCGGTCGCCAGGCCCGCCGCCGCCACGCCGATGATCGTCGCGGTGCTGGTCCGGTGATTGCCCGATCGATCGACGGCGCCGCGCGCGCTTCGCGCGGTGAACTTGCCGGTCGATTGCGAACGGGGCTGGGATCGGGCGGCATGTGACGTGCGGCCGCGATCGCCCTGTGCCGTGGTGGCCATGTGACGCTCCTTCAATGATTTATGCTTGTTCGCGTGCATGCAGCTACGTGCTTGTTCCTCAACCGCCGGCAGGGACGCATGTTCCGCGATTGACCGCATCGCCGGCTCGGGACATGGCGAGGCCATGACCGCCACGCCCCAGCGCCTCCCCACCCTAGACGGTCTGCGCGGGCTGGCGGTGATGGGCATCCTCCTCATGAACATCGCCGCCTTCGCGATGCCCTTTGCGGCCTATTTCAACCCGCTGGCCTATGGCGCGGCCGGCCCGGCCGAGATCGCGCTGTGGATGGTGGAGTTCGTCCTCGTGGACGGGAAGATGCGGGCGATCTTCTCGCTGCTGTTCGGGGCCAGCCTGCTGATCGTGCTCGATCGCGCCAGGGCGGCCGGCGCGGATGGCGAGCGCATCCATTTCCGCCGGATGGGCTGGCTGCTGGCCATCGGCCTCGCCCATTTCTACTTCATCTGGGATGGCGACATATTGTCGCTTTATGCCGTCGTCGGCTGCGCGGCATGGTTCTTCGCAGAAGCGCCGCCGCGCGATCTGGTCCGCTGGGGGATGCTGCTGCTGGTCCTGCAGGGCGCGATGTTCGCGATCCTGTTCGCCGCCGTGGCCGGCGGGGCGCCGGACGGCGCGTCCTGGATCGACCTGCAGCAGGGATATGGCATCCCCCCGGCCGATGCCATCGCCCGGGAACTGACGCTCCATCGCGGCCCCTATCTCCCGCAGGTCGTCCATCGGCTGACGGATTCGACGATGGTGCCGCTGGTGCAGATGCTGATGTTCGGGCCGGAGACGCTGGGCCTGATGCTGCTGGGCATGGCCGGCCTGCGCAGCGGCTTCCTGACGGGCGGCTGGAGCCGCGCCGGCTACGTCCGCGCCGCCCTGATCGGCTACGGCACCGGCCTGCCGCTCTCGCTGCTGCTCGCCGCATTCTGCTGGTGGCGGGGGTTCGACGCGCTCATCATGTTCGGCGCCGCCATGCCGCTGGGGCTGCCGGCCCGGCCGTTCATGGCGCTCGGCCATATCGCGCTGGCCATGATCTGGCTGACGGGCGGACGATCGGCCTTGCGCGATCGCGTGGCCGCCGCCGGGCGGGTCGCGCTTTCCAATTATCTCGGGTCGAGCCTGCTGATGACCGGCCTCTTCTACGGCTACGGCCTGGGTCTTTACGGCCGGCTCGATCGATTCGCCCTGCTCGGCATCGTCGTCGCGACCTGGGCGATCATGCTGGTCTGGAGTCGATTCTGGCTCGATCGCTTCGTCTACGGCCCCTTCGAATGGCTGTGGCGATCGCTGGCCCGTGGAAAAATGCAGCCGATCCGCAGGCAGGATATTGCGAGGCACTCTCAGTAGCGCTATCTCTCCTTCCGAAGACGGAGAGGCATTGATGGTCGTTTGCGTTTGCAACGCGATTCGCGAGAAGGATGTGCGGGAAGCCGCGCGGGCCGGACATAGCTCCCCCTGCCAGGCCTATGCGGCGCTGGGCCGCCGCGCACGCTGCGGACAATGCGTCCCATTCGCACGGGAAATCATCGCCTCCGAACGTGCGACTGCTTAGCAGCCGCAACTAAAAATCGGCGGAAATCCGCCATTTTCCGGTGATTTTCCAAGTCATTCCGGCTATGATCTTCGGCGTATAGCCGGAGATTCATCATGAAGGGCGACCCCAAGGTCATCGATTATCTGAACGAGGTGCTCAAGAACGAGCTAACCGCGATCAACCAATATTTCCTCCATTACCGCATGCTCGAACATTGGGGCGTCACCAAGCTCGCCAAGTTCGAATATGGCGAATCCATCGACGAGATGAAGCACGCCGACAAGCTGGCGGAACGCATCTTCTTCCTCGATGGCCTGCCCAACTTCCAGCTGCTCGGCCGGCTGAAGATCGGCGAGACGGTGGAGGAGATCCTCAAGGCCGATCTCGCGCTGGAGAACGAGGCCATCCCCCTGCTGCGCGACGCCATCGCCCATTGCGAGACGGTGCGCGATTATGTGACGCGCGATCTGCTGCGCGACATCCTCGACAGCGAGGAAGACCATGTCGATGCGCTGGAAAAGCAGTTCGACCTGATCGAACGCATGGGCATCCAGAACTATGTCCAGCTCCAGTCGGAGCCCGCGCACGAAAGCTGACCGGAATTGAAAGGTCGTGGCGGGCGGCGCGGTCTCCCCCGCCCGCCCGGCCGGTTTTCCCCTCAGTCGCCGGCGCGGCTCGCCAGCATCTTGTCGATCTTGCGGCCGTCCATGTCCACGATCTCGAAGCGCCAGCCATCCTCGACGAAGCTCTCGCCCACCGTGGGCAGATGCTTGAGCACGGACAAAGCGAAGCCCGCGCAGGTCGCGTAATCGCGATCCTCGGGCAGCGGCAGGGCCAGCCGGTCGGCCATCATGTCCGCCGCCGCCGATCCCGAGATCAGCCAGCTTCCGTCCTCGCGCTCCACGAAGGGCGGATCGGTGCCTTCCTCCCGGTCGGACGCGAACACGCCGCCGATCGCCGCAAGCAGGTCGGCGGGCGTCACCACCCCTTCGAAATGGCCATATTCGTCGTGGACCAGCGCCATCGGCACCGCGGCCTCGCGCAGCGTCTCCAGCGCGTTCATCGCGTCCATCTGATCGGGCACGATCGGCGCCGGCCGGGCGAGCGCCCGCACATCGGTCGCCTCGCCCGCCAGGAGCGCCGCGACGATGTCGCGCGCCTGCACCACCCCGAAGATCGCATCCACCGATCCTTCCGCCACCGGCATCCGGCTGTGCGGCATCGCCCGCAGCCTTTCCGCTATGGCGGCGGGATCGGCTGTGGCGTCGATCCATTCGATCTCGGTGCGCGGGGTCATCACCTCGCGGACCGGGCGATCGGCCAGCCGGACCACACCGGAGATGATCGCCCGCTCGCTCTCCTCGATCACGCCGGCATTGGACGCCTCGGCGACGATCAGGTGCAGTTCCTCCGCCGTCACATGGGTTTCGGATTCGCGGCGGATGCGGAACAGGCGGAAGATCAGCGCGCTCGATCGGTCGAGCAGCCACACCAGCGGCGCGGTGACGCGCGACAGCCAATGCATCGGCGCCGCCACGATCGCGGCGATCGGCTCGGGCGAACGCAGCGCGAACTGCTTGGGCACCAGCTCGCCGATGATGAGCGAGACATAGGTGGTGAGCACGATGACGAGACCGAAGCCCGCCTCCCCCGCGATCCGCGCCGGCACGCCGAGCCGGGCCAGCCGCTCGCCCACCGGCCCACCCAGGCTGGCGCCCGAATAGGCGCCCGCCAGGATGCCGATCAGGGTGATGCCGATCTGCACCGTCGACAGGAACTTGCCGGGATCGGCCGCCAGATCGAGCGCGCGCCGCGCACCCCGGCGCCCGGCCCGCGCCATCGCTTCCAGCCGCGGCTTGCGCGACGAAACGATCGCCAGCTCGGACATCGCGAACACGCCATTCAGGGCGACCAGCGCGATGATGATCACGCAATCGATCCAAGGGAAGGGCTGGAGGGGAATATCCGGCGGCATGGCGCGATATCCCCATAGAACGGAATCTTGCTGGTGGACAACAATCTCGTCATCGAAGATTCAGCACGGCGGCGGAACAAGCAGCCGCGGCCAAGGGTTTTGCCGCCATCAGCGAAGGGAAAGGGACAATCCATGCGGATCAGCACCAAGTTGGCCGGAGCGAGCCTGGCGCTTGCGGCCTTGACGACCTCGGCCTGCACGACCGATCCGGTCACGGGCGAGAAGAAGATGTCGAAGGCGGGGATCGGCTCGCTCGGCGGCGCCCTGGTTGGCCTGGGCGCGGGCGCACTGGTCGGCGGACACCATAATCGCACCGAGATGATCGTGGGCGCGGGCATCGGCGCGATCGCCGGCGGCGCCATCGGCGCCTATATGGACCGGCAGGAGCGCGAGCTTCGCCAGAAGATGGCCGGCACCGGCGTGGAGGTGAAGCGCCAGGGCGACGAGATCCTGCTCAACATCCCGTCCGGCATCACCTTCGCCACCAACAGCTATGCGGTCGAGCCGCAGTTCCGCTCCACGCTGGATCAGGTGGCGCAGACACTGTCGAGCTACAACCAGACCTATGTGGACGTGTACGGCCACACCGATTCGACCGGGAACGACACGATCAACATCCCGCTTTCGCAGAACCGCGCGAAATCGGTGGCGGACTATCTCGCCACCCACGGCGTCGATCGGGCGCGGATCGGCACGCAGGGCTTCGGCTCCAGCCAGCCGATCGCATCGAACGACACGGTGGACGGCCGCGCCCAGAATCGCCGGGTGGAGATCAAGATCGTGCCCGTCACCGATACCAGCAGCTGACAGGGCCGGCCCTGACGGTCGCGAAGGGAGGGCGTCCATGGGGCGCCCTTCTTTTTGTCCGGTCAGCGCCGGGCCGCGAAGAAGGCCCTGAGCATCGCCGCCGCCTCGCCCTCGCCGATCCCGGCATAGACTTCGGGCCGGTGATGGCAGGTGGGCTGCGCGAAGAATAATGGCCCGTGCGCCACGGCCCCGCCCTTGGGATCGGGCGCGGCATAATAAAGCCGGCGGATACGGGCGAGCGAGATCGCGCCCGCACACATGGCGCAGGGCTCCAGCGTCACCCACAGGTCGCAATCGCCCAGCCGCTCGTTGCCGATCGCGGCGGCGGCACGGCGGATGGCCAGCATCTCGGCATGGGCGGTGGGATCATATTCGCCGCGCATCGCATTGGCGGATGTGGCGACCACCTCGCCCTCCCGCACGATCACCGCGCCCACCGGCACCTCCCCCGCCTCGGCGGCGGCGCGCGCGAGATCGAGCGCCAGGCGCATCGGTTCGGGCAAGGGAAAGCTCATCGCCCGCCTGTAGCCCGGCCGCAGCCGATGCGCGAGCGATGTCGGATCGAAAAGCTCAGTCCTTCTTATCGACGTCCACCGTCGGCACCTTCACCTCCTCCTTCCGCGTGCCGACATCGATCCGGGGCACATCCACGTCCCTGGTCGTGGTGCCGACCTTCACGTCGGCGGTCTTCACGTCGAACCGGGGCGCCTGTCCGCCCTCCACCGCGATACGGGGAAGCTGCCCCTTCTGCGTCTGGCTGATATCCACCAGCCCGGTGGCGAGAGCGCCGATCGCGGCCAGCACGACGATGATCCCGATTATGATAAGGGCCCGCATGTTTCACTCCCCTTCGATGCCGTTCCGGTGGTCAACGCAGGGGCGCGACGGGCGGTTGCATTCCATGCATTCGCACGACATGGGCATCCGCAAGGGTCATTGCGGTTGACGAATCCCTCGATCGCAGTTATCCGCGCCCACTTTCCGGGCAACCGAACACCTAGGACGAAATGACATGGCGCGCATCTGCGAGCTGACCGGCAAGGGCCGGCAGGTGGGACACAATGTTTCCCACGCGAACAACAAGACCAAGCGGACCTTTCTGCCGAACCTGCAGAATGTCACGCTGATCTCCGATGCGCTGGGCGAAGGCGTCAAGCTGCGCGTTTCGACGCACGGCCTGCGTTCGGTCGAGCATGTCGGCGGCCTGGACAACTGGCTGCTGAAGACCAGCGACGACAAGCTGTCGCTGCGCGCTCGCCGCCTGAAGCGCGAGATCGCGAAGAAGGCCGCGGCCTGATCTTCCGCGCGGGCGGCATCCCCGCCCGCGTCACCGCCCCGCTTCAGGGGCGGTCTCCTTATCGAGACGGAAGCGCAACAGCAGCGTCCGCTGGATGCTGCTGAAATTGTCGTCGGAGGCGATCCACAAGATCGCCCCGCGCGCATCCCGCGTTATCGCCAGCGCCTCCATATTGTCGACCGTCATCGGCGATGCCAGCCGGGCGATCTCCCGACCGCGCACGACGGCCCCCGGCCGGACGGCGGCAAGGTCGACGATCGAAATCACAGCCGAAACGCCGTCCATCAGCGTGAAGCGCCGGTGGAGCACGATCAGCCGCCCGTCCGGCAGCGCCTGCGCGTCCGTCACCACATAGCCATCCGGCGGCACATAATCGAAGCGGTCCGCCCGCGCGCCCGCCACGGGATCGCCCGCGAACATCAGGGCCGCCCGGCTGCCGGCCACCCGTCCTTTCGCCTCCTCCGAAAAGACCAGGAAGCGGCCGTCCGCCAGCCGCACCAGCGCCTCGGGCCCGCCATTGCGCGGCCATCCCGCCATCACCGCCGGCGCGACATGGCCGGTGGCGCGGCCAAGGCCCGGATCATAGCGCCAGATCGCATTCGCGCCCTCGAACCCCACCCAATAGGCGCCGCCCGGCCCACGCGCGAGGGATTCGCTGTCGCGGCCGCGCCCCGCCGGCCCATCGGGCAGCATGCCGATCACCCGGCCGGCCGGCGGCAGGTTGCCGCGCGGGCTGATCCGGAAGATGCCGCCCCGGTCCCCCAGCGCGATCAGGTCCTCACCGTCGCCGGCCAGCGCGGAGATGCCGCCGAAGCGTCGGTCCGCGCTGGTCAGCACCCAGCCGCCCAGATAGGCGAGCCCGCCGATCCGGGTGCGCGCGGGATCGCGCGGGTTGAGCGGCACCGCCTTCGCCACGATCGCGGCACCGCCCTCGTTCATCGCGGGCGTCCCGACTGAACCGCCAGCCAGCAACATCGCGCACAGGATCAATATCTTCCGCATCGCCAGCCTTCCTAGGCCCGATCTCTGCCGAAGGGAATCGTCCGCGCCTCGCGCCGGGCAATCGCCATGCCGAGTGTCCCGCGCGCCAAGCTGAACGCCACCTAACCGGCCCGTTCAGCCACAACTCACGCGAATCGCGGCATAAGGGCAGCATGTCGAAGACGGCCAGCCGCGGGACGCAATCCCGCTCCAGGCGCCAGCGGCAAGGACAAGGAAAAGAGACATGTTCAAGACGATCGCTTTTTCCGCCGTCGCGGCGCTGACGGCAGCCACCATGGTCCCCGCCGCCGCCGAGGCGCGCGGCTATGATCGCGGCCATCACGGCTATAGCAACCAGGGCCACTATCGCGGCGGCGGCAACCATTATCGCGGCCGGCCAGCTTATTATCGCGGCTCTCCCCGTTATTATGGCGGCCAGCGTTATTATGGCGGCGGCCGGGGCTATTATGCCGATCGCGGCTATTATCGCGGCCGCTGCCGTGACAGCGGCACCGGCGGCACCATCATCGGCGCCATCGCCGGCGGCCTGCTAGGCAACGAGGTCGGCAAGAATACGGGCGGCTATTACGATCGCGGCAACGGCACCACCGGTGCCATCATCGGCGCGGGCGTGGGTGCGCTCGCCGGCCGCGCGATCGACCGCGATTGCTGATCGACAACCGCATCTGCGTATCCCTCGTGTAGCGTGAGAGGGGTGGGCCGGGGCTCCTGTAGAGCTCCGGCCCTTATTCTGTCCGGGTGCCCTATCGAGGCGCGGCGTCGAACAGGCCGGCGAGCTGCTCCACCATCGTGCCGCCGAGCTGCTCCGCATCCATGATCGTCACCGCGCGGGCATAATAGCGCGTCACGTCATGGCCGATGCCGATCGCGACCAGTTCCACCGGCGACCGGTTCTCGATCCAGCCGATCACCTGGCGCAGATGCTTTTCCAGATAGGCGCCGCTGTTCACCGAAAGGGTGGAATCGTCCACGGGCGCGCCGTCGGAGATGACCATCAGGATCTTGCGCTCCTCCACCCGGCTGATCAGCCGGTTGTGCGCCCAGAGCAGCGCCTCCCCGTCGATATTCTCCTTGAGCAGTCCCTCGCGCATCATCAGGCCCAGCGACTTGCGGGCATGGCGCCAGGGTTCGTCCGCGCGCTTGTAGACGATGTGGCGCAGATCGTTGAGCCGCCCCGGCGCGGGCGGGCGGCCATTGGCCAGCCACTTCTCGCGCGATTGCCCGCCCTTCCAGGCGCGGGTGGTGAAGCCCAATATCTCCGTCTTCACGCCGCAGCGTTCCAGCGTGCGGGCCATGATATCGGCGGAGATCGCCGCGATGGAGATCGGCCGGCCGCGCATCGAACCTGAATTGTCGATCAGCAGCGTCACCACCGTATCGCGGAAATCAGTCTCGCGCTCGACCTTGTAGGACAGGGAATGGGCCGAATCGATGACGACGCGGGCCAGCCGCGCCGCATCCAGCAGCCCTTCCTCCTGGTCGAAATCCCAGCTCCGGTTCTGCTGCGCCATCAGCCGGCGCTGCAGCCGGTTGGCGAGCTTGGTGACGGCGCCCTGCAGGTGGACGAGCTGCTGGTCCAGATAGGCGCGCAGCCGGGTCAGCTCCTCCTCGTCGCACAGCTCGTTGGCGGCGACGACCTCGTCGAATTCCTCGGTATAGGCCTTGTAGTCGAACTGGGGACCGAGATCGGCCAACGGGCGGTTCGGCCGCACGGGCATGGTGCCCTGCTCGCCTTCGTCGCCGCTGTCGCTTTCCATCTCGGAAAGCGAATCCTCGTCCATGTCGACGCTCTCGCCGTCGTCCTCGGCATCCTCGCTCGCCTCGGCGCGGGCCTCCATCGGCGCATCGGACTGGCCGGAGCCGTCGTCCTGCTGGTCCTCGCCGTCCTCGCCCTCGTCCTGATCGTCGCCCTCGCCTTCCTCGCCGGCCTCCTGCTCGTCATCGGGCGTCATCTCGCCCTCGACCAGCTCCAGATCCTCGAGCAGGCGGGTAGCGAGCCGGGCGAAGGCCGCCTGGTCGTCCAGCGCCAGGCCGAGCGCGTCGAGATCGTGCCCGGCCTTCTCCTCGATCCAGTCCCGCACCAAAGCCAGGCCCTGCCGCGCCGATTCCGGCACGGGCTGGCCCGTCAGCCGCTCGCGCACCAGCAGGCCCAGCGCCGAGGACAGCGGCACCTCGTCCCGGCTGCGCGCGCGGACCAGCGGATCGGATTTCAGCCGCAGGTCCAGCGCATGGGCAAGGTTCGCCCGCACGCCTTCCATGGCGCGCGATCCGATCGCTTCCACCCGCGCCTGCTCCACGGCATCGAATGCCGCGCGGGCGACCGCCTCGGCCGGCGCGTTGCGGGCGTGGAGCGCGGTATTATGGTGCCGGAGGCGCAGCGCCGCCCCGTCGGCGAAGCCCCGCGCCTCGGCCACCTGCTCGGCCGGCAGCGACCGGGCCGGCATCGGCACCTTGATGGCCTTGCCATAAGCCTGCGGCGCATCGGCGGCATAGCCGACCTCCGCCTCCGGCTCGTGCGAAAGCGCGCGCGCCGTGCCCCCCAGCACTTGGCGGAAGGCTTCGAGCGGGGTCTGCTGGGTCATCCGCGCCTCCACCGGCCCACGGATGGGCGGGGCGTCCTCACGCCTTGCCCACCACGCTTTCCGGCAGGTCCTTGCCGAACACGCGCTGATAATATTCCGCCACCAGCGGCCGTTCCGCCTCGTCGCACTTGTTGAGGAAGCTCAGGCGGAAGGCGAAGCCGACATCGTTGAAGATCAGCGCGTTCTGCGCCCAGCTGATCACCGTGCGTGGCGACATGACGGTGGAGATATCGCCGGCGATGAAGCCCTGGCGGGTCAGGTCCGCCACCTTCACCATGTTGTCGACCACCTTCTTGCCGTCCGGCTTGTCATATTCGCCGGACTTGGCGAGCACGATCTGCGCCTCGGTCGCCGCCGGCAGATAGTTGAGCGTGACGACGATGTTCCAGCGGTCCATCTGGCCCTGGTTGATCTGCTGGGTACCGTGATAGAGGCCGGTCGTGTCGCCCAGGCCCACCGTGTTGGCGGTGGCGAACAGGCGGAAATGCGGATTGGGGCGGATCACGCGGTTCTGATCGAGCAGGGTCAGCTTGCCCTCCGTCTCCAGCACGCGCTGGATCACGAACATCACGTCCGGGCGGCCGGCATCATATTCGTCGAACACGAGCGCGGTCGGCGTCTGCAGCGCCCAGGGCAGCAGGCCTTCGCGGAATTCCGTCACCTGCTGGCCGTCGCGCAGCACGATGGCGTCGCGGCCGATCAGGTCGATGCGGCTGATATGCGCGTCCAGGTTGATGCGGATGCACGGCCAGTTGAGGCGGGCGGCCACCTGCTCGATGTGGGACGACTTGCCGGTGCCGTGATAGCCCTGCACCATCACGCGGCGGTTGAAGGCGAAGCCCGCCGCGATCGCCAGCGTGGTATCCGGATCGAAAACATAGGCCGGATCGAGATCGGGCACCCGCTCGTCCGCCTCGGAGAAGGCCGGCACTTCCATGTCGCTGTCGATGCCGAACAGGTCGCGCACCTTCACCATCTTGTCGGGGGCATCGAGCACCGTGGCGGCGCGGCTGTCGGGCTGGATGTTGGGCAGATCGGACATATCTCGCTCTCGGGCTCTACTCTCGAACTGAATCAGGCGAAGGCGGGTGCGGCCTTCAGATGCGTATAGGCGCTGATCACATCCTGCAAAGCCTTCTCGTGGCGCCTGTCGCCACCATTGCGGTCAGGATGATAGCGGCGGACCAGTTCCGTATAACGCTTGCGGATCGCCTTCAGGTCGGCATCGGCTTTCAGCCCCAGCACCTGCAGCGCGCGGCGATCGCCCTCGCCCAGCGGCCGCCCGTCCGGCCGCGCCGCCCGCGCCTCGGCATAGCGCGCGCCGATCGCATCCAGCGGATCGACAAAATCCGCCCAGCGCGGGCCGGCGCCCGCCGCCGATGTCGAAAAGGCGCGCGTCTCCCGTTCCCAGCCGGCGAAAGGGCGCTGCGCATTCTCGATCTCGTCGGCGGTCATGCCGTCGAAGAAATTATAGCCGGCGTTGAACGCGCGCACATGATCGAGGCACATCCAGCGCCATTCGCCCGGCCCGTCGAAACCGGGCCGCGTGATGCCGGGCACGCGGAACTCGCCCGGCTCCATGCAGCCGGGATGCGCGCAGGGCCTGTCGCCCGTGCCGATCCGCCCGTGGAACCGATCCTGTCTCCGCCGCTGTTCGCCGCCGTCCGCCAACTTTACATCTCACTCCCTTGGCCTCGATCGGGCTATATAGGCCCGATGATCGATATTCCCACCGCCTCCCGCCCAGGCCCCGTCGCCGCCGAAATCGCCAGCCGCCTGACCGCCGCCCTGTCGCCCGATCATCTGGCGGTGATCGACGACAGCGAGAAGCATCGCGGCCATGCCGGGCACGATGCGCGCGGCGAATCGCACTTCACGGTGGAGATCGTTGCCACCGCGTTCGAGGGGCAGAATCGCGTGGCCCGCCAGCGCGCGGTCAACGCCGCATTGGCCGATCTTCTGCGCGATCGCGTCCACGCGCTCGCCATCCGCGCCCGCGCGCCGTCCGAGGCGGCGTGACGGAGCTTCGCCGCCAGCGCTTCGCGCTTCCCACCGGGGTGGAGCTGGACGTCACGCTCGGCGGCGAGGGCAAAGGCGATCCGCTGGTATTCCTCCACGGATTTCCCGAATCGGCGCGGACATGGCGCCATCAGATGGCGGACCTCGCCGCCGATCATGCCGTCGCCGCGCCCGACCAGCGCGGCTTCGCGCGATCGTCCAAGCCGGCCGCCCTGGCGGACTATGCCGTCGAGCATGTCGTCGCCGATCTGCTCGCGCTGGCGGATGCGCTGGGCTTCGCCCGCTTCACCCTGATCGGCCATGACTGGGGCGGGGCCGCGGCCTGGGCTGCGGCGCTGCGCCATCCCGATCGCATCGCCCGGCTCGTCATCGCCAATGCGCCCCACCCGCTGATCTTCCAGAAAAGCCTGATCGACGATCCCGCCCAGCGCGCCGCATCCCAATATATGCTGGCCTTCCGCGATCCCGGCATGGAGGCGCGCGTCGCGGAAATGGGGATCGAGGCCTTCTTCGACAAAAGCTTCGCCGCCCATGTGCAGGCCGGCGCCATCGATGCCGGGGAACGGGCGATCTACCTCGATCAGTGGCGCCAGCCGGGCGCGCTCACCGGCATGCTCAACTGGTATCGCGCGTCGCGGATCGTGGTGCCGGCAATCGGCGAAACGGTGGAGCGGCCCGATTGGATCGACGCCTCCTTCCCGCCGCTCGCCATGCCCGCGCTGGTGATCTGGGGGATGCGGGACAAGGCGCTGCTGCCCTGTCAGATCGAAGGGCTCGGCCCGCTGGTGCCCGATCTCAGCATCGTGCCGATCGAGGATGCCGGCCATTTCGTGCCGTGGGAAAGGCCCGCCGCCGTAACCGCCGCGATCCGCGCCTTCCTTGCGGAGACGCGCCCGAGCGACTAAGCCGCCCGCGCCATGGCCGATCCGATCATCATTGCCATTCCCAAGGGGCGCATCCTTGTGGAGACACTGCCGATGCTCGCGCGCGTCGGCATCGTGCCCGAAGCCGCCTTTTCGGACGAGGACAGCCGCGCGCTGCGCTTCGCCACCAACCAGCCCCATATCGGGCTGATCCGGGTGCGCGCCTTCGACGTCGCGACCTTCGTGGCCCATGGCGCGGCGCAGATCGGCATCGTCGGATCGGACGTACTGGACGAGTTCGATTATTCGGCGATCTACGCCCCCGTCGATCTCGGCATCGGCCGCTGCCGGCTTTCGGTGGCGGAGCCGGTGGAGATGGCCGCCGGCGACGATCCGCGCGAATGGAGCCACGTCCGCGTCGCCACCAAATATCCCGGCCTCACCCGCCGCCACTTCGCCGCGCGCGGCGTGCAGGCCGAATGCGTGAAGCTGAACGGCGCGATGGAGATCGCCCCCGTGCTGGGCCTCGCCAGCCGCATCGTCGACCTCGTCTCCTCCGGCCGCACCCTCAAGGAAAACGGCCTCGTCGAGGTGGAGACGATTTGCGAGGTATCCGCCCGGCTGATCGTGAACCGCGCCGCCTTCAAGACCCGCGCGGAGGAGATCGCGCCGCTGGTCGAGGCGTTCCGCGCGCTGGTGGCGGAGGAAGGGCAGCAGGATGCCGCTTAGGCTCGACAGCCGCGATGCGGGCTTCGCCGCCGCCTTCGATGCGCTGGTCGATGCGCGGCGCGAGGCGGATGAGGATGTATCCCGCGCCGTCACCGCGATCCGCGCCGATGTCCGCGCGCGCGGGGATGCCGCGCTGGCGGAGCTGACCCGCCGGTTCGACGGCCACGACCTCGACGTCACCGGCTGGCAGGTGCCGAAGGCGGAACGGCAGGCGGCCCTCGCCGGCCTCGCCCCCGATCTGCGCGCCGCGCTCGAACTGGCGGCGGAGCGCATCCGCGCCTACCACGCCGCCCAGCGCCCGGCGGACAGCGAGACGGTGGACGCCGCCGGCGTCCGCATGGGCGCGCGCTGGCGCGGGGTGGATGCCGCCGGTCTCTACGTCCCCGGCGGGCGGGCCGCCTACCCTTCCTCCGTGCTGATGAACGCCATTCCCGCCAGGGTGGCCGGCGTCGGCCGGCTGGCGATGGTGACGCCGACGCCCAAGGGCGAGACCAACCCGCTGGTGCTGGCCGCCGCCGAGATTGCCGGCGTGGACGAGGTGTGGCGTGTGGGCGGCGCGCAGGCGATCGCGGCGCTGGCCTATGGCACCGATCGGATCGCGCCGGTGGACGTGGTGGTCGGCCCCGGCAACGCCTGGGTGGCGGAGGCGAAGCGCCAGCTTTACGGCGTGGTCGGCATCGACATGGTGGCCGGCCCGTCGGAAATCGTGGTGGTGGCCGATGGCGCGAACGATCCGGCCTGGATCGCCGCCGACCTGCTGAGCCAAGCCGAGCACGACCCGACCAGCCAGTCCATCCTGTTCACCGACGATGCCGCCTTCGCCGATGCGGTGGCGGCCGAGGTGGAACGGCAGCTCGGCGCGCTTGCCACGGGCGCCACCGCCTCCGCGAGCTGGGCGGCCAATGGCGCGATCATCCTTGTAGGCGACCTGCTGGAAAGCGCTCCCCTGATCGATCGGCTGGCGCCCGAGCATCTGGAGCTGGCGCTGGCCGATCCCGAGCCGCTGTTCGCCGCCGTGCGCCATGCCGGTTCGGTGTTCCTCGGCCGCTACACGCCGGAGGCCGTGGGCGATTATGTGGGCGGGCCGAACCATGTGCTGCCCACCGGCCGCCGCGCGCGCTTTTCATCCGGGCTTTCCGTGCTCGACTTCATGAAGCGGACGAGCTTCCTTGCCTGCGACGCCGCCTCCATCGCCCGCATCGGCCCCGCCGCCGTGGCGCTGGCCGAAGCCGAGGGCTTGCCCGCCCACGCCCGATCTGTAGCTGTGAGATTATGACCAAGACCAACGCCAAGACCAACGAGCGTTCGCGCGCCCGCAGCGCCGCCCGGCTCTTCGCCGTGCAGGCGCTCTACCAGCATGAGATGGAGAAGACCCCCATCCCCAAGCTGCTGGACGAGTTCCACCAGCACCGGCTGGGCCGCACGATCGAGGACGTGACCTATGCGCACGCCGAGACCGATTTCTTCGACGATCTCGTGCGCGGCGTCGATGCGCGGCGGGAAGAGATCGACGCGGCGATTACCGCCAAGCTGGCCGCCGGCTGGTCGCTGGAACGGCTGGACAAGCCGATGCGCCAGATCCTGCGCGCCGGCACTTATGAGCTGATCGCCCGCATCGACGTGCCGACCGCGACCGTGATCAGCGAATATGTCGACGTGGCCGACGCCTTCTACGACAAGCGCGAAAAGGGCTTCGTGAACGGCCTGCTCGACGCGGTGGCCAAGGCGGCGCGGGGATGATCCCCGCCCTCCCGCAGCAGGGAGGGAGGCGGGGCGCATGACCCGCGAGGCCGATTTCATCGCCCGGCTGCGCGCGATCGCCACCCACCCCGCCGCGCGCGGGCTGGCGGACGACGCCGCCGTGCTGCCGCTTTCCGGCGAAATCGTGCTGACCCACGACATGCTGGTGGAAGGCGTGCACTTCCTGCCCACCGATCCGCCAGGCGACGTGGCGTGGAAGCTGGTGGCGGTGAATCTTTCGGATCTCGCCGCCAAGGGCGCCGCGCCGATCGGCGCGCTGATGGGATATGGCTTCACCGGCGATCCCGGCTGGGACGCCGCCTTTGCCGAGGGGCTGGCACAGGCGCTGACGACCTTCGGCCTGCCGTTGCTGGGCGGCGACACCGTGGCGATGCCGGCGACCGCACCGCGCACGCTGGGGTTGACCGCGATCGGCCAGGCCCCGGCATCGGGCGCGCCATCCCGCGCGGGCGCACAGCCCGGCGACCGGCTGTGGATGACGGGCAGCGTGGGCGATGCCGGCATCGGCCTCGCCATCGCCCGGGGTGTCGCGAACGGCCCGGCGGCGCTGCTCGAACGCTATCGCCGACCCGTGCCCCGCCTCGGCCTCGGCGCGGCCCTCGCCCCGCTGGCGCATGCCATGGCCGACATGTCGGACGGGCTGCTGATCGACGCCGCCCGCATGGCCGCGGCCAGCGGCGTCGCGATCGAGATCGCGCTGGAAGCCATCCCCCTCTCCCCCGCGCTGCGCGCCACCGCCGGCGACGGCCGCGAGACCCGCATCGCCGCCGCATCGGCGGGCGACGATTACGAACTCCTGCTCGCCGCCCCCATTGAGGCGGAGGAAGCGATCCGGGCGGCGGCCGAGCAAGCCGGCCTGCCGATCAGCCCGGTCGGCATCTTCATCGCGGGCGCGGGTATCCGCCTGAACGATCGGGGCGAGCCACTGCCGCTGCCTACCCGGCTGGGTTTCGAGCATGACGGATAAGGAAAGATAGCCGCCACTCCGGCGACGTGCCTTTCCCACATATTCCGGTTGCCGGGCAGGCCGCATAGCGCACCGAACCCGGACCTGTCAGCGCGGTCCGGCAGGCGGCCCCTTCCGCCCCGAAGCCGTCTTGGCGAACCATATCACGTGGCGCGGCCCCTTGCCGTTGCCGCGGGCGCGGACGACCACTTCGTCGACGGCGAAGCCTGCCTCCCCCAGCCGGCGGGTGAAGGCCTTGTCGGGCGCGGCGGACCATATCGCCAATATGCCGCCCGGCGCGAGCGCGGCCTTCGCGGCGGCCAGCCCCGGCATCGAATAGAGCCAGTCATTGCCCACCCGGCTGAGGCCATCGGGCCCGTTATCGACATCGAGCAGGATGGCATCCCACTTGCGGGGCGGATTGCGGATCATGGCGGCGACATCGCCCTGGAACAGGGCGACGCGCGGATCATCCAGGCAGCCGGCGGCGAGATCGGCCATCGGCCCGCGCGCCCATTCGATGATTTCCGGCACCAGCTCCGCCACGGTGACGCGCGCGTCGCGGCCCAGCACCGCCAGCGCCGCGCGCAGGGTGAAGCCCATGCCATAGCCCCCGATCAGCAGGTTGGGCGCCGGCCTTTTGCCCAGCCGATCGCACGTCATCACCGCCAGCGCATCTTCCGATCCGCTCATCCGGCTGCTCATCAGCTCGTTGCGGTCGAGCACGATCATGAAATCGCCGCCGCGCCGGAACAGCCGCAACTGTTCGCCGCCCGGCACCATCGCCGTTCCGATAAGTTCGCGCTGCTGCATGTGCCTGCCTTCCGATTCGCGCCGTGCCGGCCCCGCATGGACGAGATCGCCCCCCGGCGAAACAGGCGCCGCGCGATTTCCCTTGCCCGGAAGCCACCCTCCACATTGCCCGGCCCGCCGACAGGCGATAGGCAGCGGGAATGACCGATGCCGATCCCGAACCGCCGACCGATAATGCCGGGGACCCGATAGCCGGCGTGGGCGATATCGTGGATCGCCTGCGCCACCCTATCGCCAATCCGGTCACCCGCGCGCGGCTGCGGGTGGAGCAGGAGGTGCCCGTCGCACGGCGCGGCCCCGGCTGGGACCGCCACTGGCGCGAGCTGGAAGCCTATGCGGAACCCACCGGCGAATGGCCGATGGCGAGGAAGGGCGCCGTCACCCCCGATTGAATCGGGGCGCGTTGCGCCGTCGCTTCAGACAGGCTCCGGCCCGCGATCGCCCTCGCCCCGGATTTCGCGATCGCGATCGGTTTCCCCGTTCGGCGAAGGACGTGGACGGTGTATGAAACTCGCCGCGAGGGTGACGATCCCGGCGCCCCGCTAGCGAGGAGAATCCATCGTGGGCACGATCACTACCAGCGACGGCACCGAGATTTTCTACAAGGATTGGGGTTCGAAGGACGCGCAGCCGATCGTCTTCCATCACGGCTGGCCGCTGAGCGCCGACGACTGGGACAACCAGATGCTGTTCTTCCTCGGCCATGGCTATCGCGTGATCGCCCACGATCGGCGCGGCCATGGTCGGTCGACCCAGACCGATACCGGCAACGAGATGGATACCTATGCCGCCGACGTGATCGCGCTGGCCAAGGCGCTGGACCTGAAGAATGCCATCCATATCGGCCATTCCACCGGCGGGGGCGAGGTGGCGCGCTATGTCGCCCGCGCGGAACCGGGCCGCGTCGCCAAGGCGGTGCTGGTGGGTGCAGTACCGCCGATCATGGTGAAGACCGATGCCAATCCCGGCGGCCTGCCCATCGAGGTCTTCGACGGCTTCCGCAAGGCGCTGGTCGACAATCGCGCGCAATTCTATGTCGATGTGCCGTCGGGCCCCTTCTACGGCTTCAACCGCCCCGGCGCGAAGGTGGATCAGGGCGTCATCTGGAACTGGTGGCGACAGGGCATGGCGGGCGGCGCCAAAGCCCATTATGATTGCATCAAGGCCTTTTCCGAGACCGACTTCACCGAGGACCTGAAGCAGATCGACGTGCCCGTGCTGGTGATGCACGGCACCGACGACCAGATCGTCCCTTATGCGGATGCCGGCCCGCTTTCGGCCAAGCTGCTGAAGAACGGCACGCTCAAATCCTATGAGGGCTTGCCCCACGGCATGTGCACCACCCATGCCGACATCATCAATGCGGACCTGCTGGCCTTCGTCCGAAGCTGACCGGAAAGAGGCGGGGGTGTGGGGCAGGGGCGCCACCGCCCCGCCCTACAGCTTGCTCATCTGACATCGAGCCCCAGCTCGCCCAGAAGCTGCCCGGCCTGATCGCGCGAGATGGTGGCGCCCCGGAACAGGGCGGCATCGCCCAGCCGCAGTCCGCTTATGTCCGCCGCCCGCAGGTCCGCGCCGGCGAAGCGCGATCCGGCCATGTTCGCCTCCCGCAGGCTGCAATCCTCGAACAGCGTATCGCGGAAATCGCAGTTTCGGAGATCGGCCTGGGCGAGGTCCAGCTTGCGCAGCACCTGCCCGCGAAAGGAATGTCCCGCCAGCTTGGCGCCGATCAGCAGCGTTTCCTCGAAAGAAGCATCCACGCCCCGGATGTCGGACAGGTCGCCCCCCGTGAGCTTGCAGCCCCGGAAGAAAGCCGACGTCAGGTTCGACCGCCGGAACACGGCATTGTTGAAATCGCAGGATGCGAAGGCCGCCTCCGTCAGATCGGCGCCGGCAAACGTGGCGAAAGCGCCCCGGCAGGATTGCCACCGCGTTCCTTCCAGAACGGCCGCGGCCAGATCGGCTCGGCGCAGGCTGCACCGTTCGAACACCCAGCCGATGAGGTCGAGCTTGCCGAGCTCCGCCTCGTCCAGCACGCAATCGATAAGGTGGACAGGCGAGGAGCCGGCCGCCAGCTTCCCGATATCCGCACCGGCGAGTTCGAGGCCGCTCAGCGTGCGTCCGGAGAAAAGGTCATCGGCCATCCCTCCCCCATCCCCCGCGCGGCGCCCGGCGTCAACGAATGCGCAGCATGATTTCGGACTGGCAGAAAAAGGCGACGCAGCCCTTCACTTCCAACGTATTGGGGTCCTTGAGCGTCAGATAGCCGGTCTTGGTGCCCCAGCCGCTTTCGGGATCGTAGAGCGAGCCGCCCTTATATTGGGTGGGGCCGCCGGTGAAGCCATCGAACACGCGCAGGCCCTTCACCGGGCGAGTGCGCAGCGCCTTGTCGCCATTCTTGACGTCGCGCAGGTCGGGATTGGCGCGGAGCGTGGGGCCGTCGAGGATGCGGCCGCAGACCGCCGGGCCGCAATTGTAAAGCTCGATGGTGCCGCCGCGATCCTGCGAACGCCAGAGGCCCAGCACCGAGGCTGGCGCGGTTGCCTCGGCAGCATGAACGCCCACTGGCGGCAGAATCGCCAGCAGCGCCGCCGCCGACAGGCGCCCGCCTGCCCCGCACCCGACCCGCCGGAAGCCGGAAAGCAATGGGTTGACCTCAGCGATCCTCATCAAGACTCTCCTTGTTTTTCATATGTTTGATTGCAAAAGCGCCGAACGGCGCGCGCCATCGGCCCGCGCGTCTCGACAAGCTCGGCAGGCCATTCTAATATCTTTTTCGAAATGCTTTCGTAAATAGGATTTTATGGCCAACAGAGGCTGGAATGCGAAGTGGCTCAACAAATCGTCCGGCAGCGTTGGGCGTCCGCGGAGCGTATCGCGCGAACAGGTGATCGCCGCGGCGGTCGAGATCGGTCTCCACCATTTCAGCATGGCGCGGGTGGCCGAGCATCTTGGCGTCAGCATATCGACGCTCTATCAATATGTTGACAATCGGGACGAGCTGCTGAAGCTGGCGATCGACCATCAGCTCTCGGTGGTCGATCTGCCCGGCGACCGGGAGCAGCACTGGGCCGACTATCTCATCGAATATGCCACCAGCCTGCGCGACGTGCTGGCCAGCGAGCCGCACCTCATCCTGCAGGTGATGGACGGCGGCGGCGGCATCGAGCGCGAGCTGGCGCTGACCGAACGTTTCGTCGCGGTGCTGGTCGCGCGCGGATTCACCGTCGCGGAGGCGGTGGCGACCTGGCGCAGCGTCGGCGCGGTCACCCTGGGCGGCGCGATCACCCTCTGCCGCGATCGCGCGGCGGCCGCGCGCGACGGATCGAGCAGCCGGATGCTGCAGCAGGCCTTCACCCATTTCGACGACGACGCCCTGCCGCTGATGCGCGAGGGGGTGGAAGCCTATGCCACCCCGATGGACATGGTGGAGGAACTGCTGCGCCCGGTGATCGAGGATATCGCCCGCAAGCGCGGCGAGACGCTGGTCTGGGCGGAGCGGAAGATCCCCGCCCCGACGGCCGCGACGGACGAGGAGCAGCCGGCGCGGAACGCCGCGCGGCGGCGGGCACCGGCGAAGGGAAGGCCGAAATCGGCCAAGGCGAAAGCCTGAATCACCAATTTCCGAAATGATATCGGAAACCCTCTTGCCAAAGGCGCGGGCATCGGGAAGGATCGCGACGGGGCGGGCCGGATTGCCCCCGGGGGAAGAGGCGATCCGGCCATGATCCAGCGTGCGCGTAAACTTGCATCACCAGAAAACCCCCGGCGATCGGGGGGTTCGGCGTAACGGGTTCATGCGGAAGCGCTGCCTTTCCGCACAGGAAAAACAAGATGGGCAGCGGCACCTCCGGCCTCCATGCGGGGCCGGGAAGCGCCGGAGGAGAGGCGGCCATGGCAGCGCGCGGCGAAAGCCGGGAGGAGGAGTCCGTCGTCCATGAGGCCCTGGCGGCGCGCTATCGCCGGCCGCTGGTGCAATGGTTCCGCAAGCGCGGGCTGGATCACGAAGCCGCCGAGGATTGCGCGCAGGAAAGCTTCGCCCGCCTTTACGGCAGCAGCACCGCCAACGTGCAGAATCCCGACGCCTATCTCTTCCGGGTGGCAAGCTCGGTCCTCGCCGATCGGCGGCGGCGCGCACGCGTCCGCCAGGAGGACCGGCACCTGCCGATCGACGATTTCGACGCGCCGAGTGAGGAGCCCACGCCCGCGCGCGTCTTTGAAGACAGGGAGGCGCTCGCCCGGCTGTCGGCGGCGCTTGCCGAACTGCCGGCGCGGACGCGGGAGATGTTTTTGCTGAACCGGCTCGATCGGGCGAGCTATAGCGAGATCGCGGCCCGGTTCGGCATATCGGTGAGCGCGGTCGAAAAGCATATGATGAAGGTCATCGCCCATTTGCATGCGAGATTCGGGCAAAATGGCTGAATCGGGGAACAGGAACGGGCAATCGCTGACCGCCGCGCGCGCCGCGCGGTGGGTTGCGCGCATGGGTTCCGATCAGCGCACGCCGGGCGATCAGGCCGCGCTGGACGCATGGCTGGCCCAGGACGAGACCCATCGGCGGGCCTATGCCGAACAGCAGCAGCTGTGGGATGCGGTGGGCACGCTGGCCGGCGATCCGGCGGCGCGGGCAGCCCTGCAGGAGGGCGCCCTGCCCGAAGGTTCGCACGAAGACGAGGCTCGCCTCCCGCAGCGGCGGCGCTTCATCGGCTATGGGCTGGCGGCGGCAGCGGCGGCCTGCCTGGCCGTGGTGATCGGCGCGCCGATGCTGGGCGAGCGGACGGAAAGCTATGCCACCGCCCCCGGCGAGCAGCGCAGCGTCACGCTGGCAGACGGATCGGTGGTGACCCTGGATACAGACAGCGCGATCGAAGCCCGGCTGACCGACGGGGAACGGCGGCTGACCTTGATATCCGGCCAGGCGTTCTTCGAGGTCGCCAAGGATGCCGCCCGCCCCTTCCGCGTCTTTGCCGGCCCGAACGAGGTTCGCGCGCTGGGCACCGCCTTCAGCGTGCGGCAGGAGGGGACGGAAACCCGCATCTTCCTGGCGCAGGGAAAAGTGACCGTCCGCAAGCCCGGCCTGCCCGTCGTCCAGATGGAACCGGGCGAGCAGGCCCGATTGACGCCGGCCGCCGCCGCCGTCGCGGTCGGCAAGGTCGATCCCGAGCGCGCGCAGGCCTGGCGGTTCGGGCGGCTGATGTTCGACGCCACCCCACTGGCGACGGCCGTTGCCGAGATCAACCGTTACGGCGCCCGCAAGGTCGTGCTGGCCGATCCCGCGCTGGGCCGGATGAAGATTTCCGGCGTTTTCCACACCCGCCAGCCGGAGGCGTTCGCCGAGACCGTGGCCGCCATCTTCCCGGTCAGGCTTTCCCATTCGGGCGCGGACACCATCATCCTTTCGCCGGCCAGCTGAACCCCGCCCGTCCCCCCTCCCCCCGCGTCGGCGCGACCGGCCTGCTCCGCAGCGAAAATCCGGCCTTCTTTCGCGCAAAGCATGTTCCGGCCTGAGGTATTCGCTCGCGGCTGCGTCCCCGCAATGGTGCGAGGGCCGCTTCGCTCTCGCCTCCTCTCCATACTGCCCGGGCCTCCCCCACGGAGGCCCGGGGCCTTCCGGCCGTGGGATATTCGACTAGCCCTAAAAATATTTTCCAAGACGATTGAGGTATCCGCCCGGCGTTGCGTCCCTGAGACTACGAACGATCGAAACCGGCGGAAGCAATGCCGGAATAAAATGAGGGGGATGTCAATGTTCCGAAATCGAGGCGCCTCGTTCCGATTGGCGTTGATGGCGGGTGCCGCCCTGTGCGCATCGGTTCCATTGCAATATGCTTCGGCCGCCGACCTGCGCGATTATGCGATCGCCGCCCAGGACCTCGGCAGCGCGATCCGCAAGTTCGCGCTGGAAACCGGACGCGACATTGCCTTCGATCCGGCGATCGTGGCCGGCAAGAAGAGCCGCGGGCTATCGGGCAAGCGATCGGAAGAAGATGCGCTGCGCGCGCTGCTGGAAGGGACCGGCCTGCGCTATATCCGCACCGCGACCGGCTATGCCATCGTCGCCAGCCCGGAAGGCGCGACGGGCGCCGTCACCCCGGCCGAGACGCTCGACATCGTGGTGACGGCGCAGAAGCGTGAGGAGAAGATCCTGGACGTGCCGATCGCGGTATCGGCTTTTTCGGGGACTCAGCTCGATCGCCAGAAGATCGAAAGCGGCGCCGATCTGGTGCGCGGGGTGCCGAACCTGAACTTCTCGAAAAGCTTTTCGAGCATGTACAATATCGGCATCCGCGGCATCGGCACCAAGGCACTGAACTCGTCGAGCGATCCGGGCGTGGCGGTGAGCTACAACAATACGCCGCTGATCCGGAATCGCCTGTTCGAGCAGGAATTCTTCGACACCTCCCGGCTGGAGGTGCTGCGCGGCCCGCAAGGCACGCTCTACGGCCGCAACGCCACCGGCGGCGTGGTCAACATCTTCCCCGCGCTGCCCACCAGCGAGTTTGAGGGCGAGCTGAAAGGCGAGGTGGGAAACTATGAGACCCGCCGGGTGAGCGGGATGCTCAATATCCCGCTGACCGATACGTTCTCGATCCGCGGCGCGGGCGCCTACACCAAGCGCGAGGGTTTCGATTATAACGAGTTCACCCGCAACCGGGTGAACGGGCGCGATCTCTGGTCGACGCGCCTTTCCGCGCAATGGGAGCCCAGCGACCGCTTCAAAGCGAACGTCATCTGGGAACATTTCAACGAGGATGACGATCGCTCCCGCACCGGCAAGGCACTGTGCACCACCGACCCAGGCCCGGAAATGGTGGGCAGCACTATTGTTCCCGATCGGTTGCGCAGCCGCCTAAGTCAGGGTTGCTTGCCTGGATCGCTTTACGACGATGCCGCCTTCGGCGTGCCCAATGCCGCAAGCCAGACCGCGCTCTATTATGCCCAAAGCGTCGGCATCGGATTTACGCCGGGGCCAGCCGGAACGATGATTCCCGGTGATATCATCTATCTCGTAAAACCGGGAGACCCCTATGCGGGGATCGTTCAATCGCGCGACCCGCGTAAAATTTCTACCGCTGTCGACCCCACCTTCCGGGCCAAAAACGATATCGTTCAATTGAATCTGGAATGGAAAGCGGCAGAAAATCTCACTTTAATATCCCAAACTGCATACAGCCGCGATCGCTGGTATTCATCGCAGGATTACAACAGATTTGTTTCAAATCCTCTATTCGGTGACAGCATAGGTACCGTTAATGTTCTGAACTCCCCCTTTGCGGATGATGGCCCCGTTCCAGGTGGCGTCTATACCGATCCTCAGCTTGGGCCATCGGACAGGCTTTTGACTGTGGACTTGAATCGAACACGCACTCGCCAATGGACACAAGAAATTCGCCTTCAATCTGATTTTTCCGGCAAAATCAATTTCAACATAGGTGCGAATTATCTCAATTTTAAAACAAAAGACGATTATTACGCCTTCAGCAATCTGTTCAATCTTACTGCCACATTTGCATATTTGCGCGATTCCGATAAGGAATATGGCAATCCACCAATTTTAACATCATTATATTGCCCGCCCGGAACTACGGATCCAGCTTGCATATACGGCCTATATCAAGATAGAAACCCCCTAGATCAAGTCGATGATCAGGGCCACAATTACTTTCTTAGTCGCAATAACGTTAAAACAAAGTCATGGGCCATATTTGGAGAAACTTATCTGCAATTTAACGACGAACTTAAGTTAACTCTTGGCGCTCGATATACCGACGACAAGAAATATCAAACGCAAATCCCTAGCCAGCTACTTCTAACCAGCGCTATCGTAACAGGCGGAACCGTTAACTATGGATATCCGTCTTTGCCGGATATCAATCAAAGCTGGGGTCGATTCACAGGTCGCGTTGTAGTTGATTGGAAGCCGAGCCTATCATTCACTAATGATACTCTGGTCTACGGATCCATCTCCCGTGGATATAAAGGCGGCGGCGCCAATCCTCCGCGCGTTGATTTCGATCCCCGTATTGTTCAATACGTTCCGCTGCCCGACAGGTACAAGCCAGAATATCTGACCTCCTTTGAGGTTGGCACAAAAAATCTTCTGGCAAATAACAAAATAAGCCTGAACGCAACGGCATTTTTCTACGATTATGATGATTACCAGATATCCCAAGTAACAGATCGGATCACATACACGGAAAATTTCGATGCACAGACTTGGGGCCTTGAATTAGAGGCAACCTGGCAACCTAATCGGAATTTTCGTTTCAACAGCAGCCTTGGGTATCTCAACACAAAATTGAAGAAGAACGCGAAATCGATTGATGTGATGGATCGCACCCAGGGAAATCCAGATTGGACGGTTGTTCGCCCCTGGCTACAAGTTCCAACGAACTGCATTGCACCGACAAAATATGTCGAGAAAGTGATCAGCACCTTTCCGAGCGAGCTGGCTCTCGCCGCACTGTGCCCAGGATCGACAGGTATTGGTTCATATAACCCCAACATACCGCCAGAAACCACCGTTCCATATTGGCAATATCTTGGATTTACCTACGACCCTCTGACGGAGGCCCCTAATGCTGGCCGAGGCTTTGACGCCGATCTTTCAGGGAACGATCTACCGAATTCGCCCCATATTACTTTCAATGTCGGCGCGCAATATACGGTTTTCGTGGACAATGATGACTGGGAATTAACCCTTAGAGGCGACTATTATCGGCAGTCCAAAAGTTACGCACGGGTATATAATACGGAATTCGATAGATTGAAGGGTTGGGGAAATCTGAATCTATCCCTTACATTTTCTCGACCAGCAGATGAGTTGTCATTCCAGTTATATGTCAAAAATGCGCTCAATGATCAGCCCATCACAGACGTTTTCTTGAGCGCCGACGACATTGGCATGCCGGCAAATACATTTTATCTGGACCCAAGAATCATTGGATTCAACGTAACCAAGAAGTTCTAAAAGTTCTAATATGAGAGAGGGCGGCCGCCGTCGATGGCAGGACGGAGGCCCCCTTCCCGGAGCAGCGAGCATCGGCCGCCCACTTTTTCCGCGCTCTGCCGTCAGCCCATCGTGACCCGGATCACAGCGTGCCGCCGGCCGCCATTTACCATGATCCGCGTCCCTCGCACGCGGCGAAGGATCGGGGCGACGGCCACCCACGTCGCCCCGCCCGCCCCTTGCTCCCGGCACGAGAAGCGCCTTTCCCAAACCCTACATCCGTCAGCGTCCGCCATTGGCCGGACCGGATTTTCGCGCTAGCGATGGGCGCATGGGGGGTATCGACATCGCCGTGGCCGGCTGTGGACCGGCGGGGCTGGCCGCGGCGCTGCTGCTGCGGCGCGACGGCCATCGGGTGACGCTGTTCGACCGGTTCGAGGCTCCCCGCCCGATCGGATCGGGCCTGATGATCCAGCCGACCGGCCTTGCCGTGCTGGAACGGATGGGCCTCGCCGATGCAGTCATCCAAAACGGCGCGCGGATCGACAGGCTGACGGGACAGGCGGGCCCCAGGGGCTCGATCGTGCTCGACGTCCATTATGCCGCGCTCGGGCGGAAAGCCGCTTTCGGGATCGGCATCCACCGCGCGCGGGTCGTTGTGGATTTCGGCGCGCCCGGCGTCGGGACGATCCGAGCAATGCGGGCGACCGGCACGCCTCTGCGAACCCCTCGTCGGTCCGGAGTAGCCGCTCCCCATCGCCTGAAGGGGTTAGTGGCCGCCGTGCAGGCTGGAGAGTCAAAGTCGCGCGGATAGCGGTTTAACAGCGCGCACCCGCTGCCATGTTCCTAAGATCATTGACCTGAGGGTCCGCCCGCGCATGTCCGCAACTCTCGCTTCCGCGTCCAGCCTTCCCGCCGAGCGAACGCTGCTCGGCCACACCCGTGGCCTGGTCGTTCTGTTCTTCGTGGAGATTCTTATTACGGCATGCGCGCGCTGCTGATCTTCTACTTGACCAAGCACTTCCTGCTGGCGGACGAAGCCGTCCTCCGCCATTTACGGCGCCTATACGTCACTGATGTACATCACGCTGGTGATCAGTGGCTATCCCGCCGACCGCTATCTCGGCGCCTGGAAAGCAGTGCTGGTCGGCGGTGCCTTCATCGCCGCCGGTCATATCGGCATCGCCCTCAGCGAGGGGCCGGTCGGCGGCTCTGGCATCTTCCTCGACCTGCTCTTCCTGTCGCTCGCCTCGATCATCGTCGGCACCGGCTTTTTTGAAGGCCAACATCTCAGTTCTGATTGGCCAGTTCTACCCGCGGTCGAATGTCCGGCGCGACGCTGGCTTTTCGATCTTCTTCATGGGCATCAACGTCGGCGGAGCGATCGTCTGCGGCCTGCTCGGCGAAACGGTCGGCTGGGCTTGGGGCTTCGGCGCGGCCGGGATGCTGCTTGGCCTCGTCTGCTTCGTGGCAGCGCGAAACTGACTCGCCGGCGTCGGCACGTCACCCGCGCCGGAGTGTCTGCGCGGGCGCTCGCCGATCGGTCGGACCGCGGATCGAGCGCGACCGCGTGTTCGGCGCCTTGTTCTTGATCGCGCTCTGCCCGCTGTTCGAGCAGGCGGGCTCGTCGATCAACACCTATACCGACCGCGCGGTCGACCGCGGCTTCTTCGGAGCCCCTCCTGGAATCGGTCATCGTTCTCAATCTGAACCGACGGCAGCAATTGGGAACCGGAAACGCCCCGTTCTATGTCCGCAAAGTCATTGACGTGCTCCCCTGAAACTCCGCCAGTCTGAGCTAGAGTCCTTCATGAAGGAGGACGACGATGAAGCGCAGCAGGTTCACCGAGGAGCAGATTATCGGGATCTTGCGGGAGCAGGAGGCCGGTTCGAAGACGGGGGATGTGTGCCGCAAGCACGGCGTGAGCAGTGCGACATTCTACAAGTGGAAGGCGACGTATGGCGGCATGGACGTGTCGCCATCAAGCTGCCCGGGAAGCATCTCCGCCCAAAGCCCCTCACCCAGCGCCTTGCGCAGCCGGTAGGTGCCGTGCAGCGCCTCGGGCCTGCCGCTCGTCGAAGGGCTGTCGAGGATGTTCGGCAGGCCTTCGGCATCAGCGAGCGTCGGGCCTGTGCCATCCTTGGCGTGGATCGATCGTCGATGCGCTATGCGCATCGGCGTGGTGATGATGGCGACCTGCGGTCGCGTCTTCGCGAGATCGCGCTTGAACGTCGCCGGTTCGGCTACCGGCGGCTGGGGACCATGCTGGCCCGCGAGGGCATCGTGATGAACCACAAGAAGCTGCTGCGGCTATATCGCGAGGAGAACTTGCGTGTGCGGCGCCGGCGGGGCCGCAAGCGAGCGATGGGCACGCGAGCACCGATGACGTTACCGCAAGGTCCGAACCAGCGTTGGAGCCTGGACTTCGTGAGCGACACGCTGGTGTGCAGCCGGCGTATCCGTATCCTTGCGGTGGTGGACGACTTCACGCGGGAGAACCTCGCGCTGGTGGTCGATACGTCGCTGTCGGGTGCTCGTGTGGCGCGCGAGCTCGATGCGATCATCGCGGTTCGCGGCAAGCCGCTGATGATCGTGAGCGACAACGGCACGGAACTGACCAGCCTCGCGATCCTGCGTTGGGCGCAGGACCGGGGGATCGAGTGGCACTATATCGCGCCGGGCAAGCCGCAGCAGAACGGCTACGTCGAGAGCTTTAATGGTCGCTTGCGCGACGAATGCCTGAACGAGACGCTGTTCGCGTCCCTCAGCCATGCGCGGTCGGTGCTGCGGGCATGGCGCGACGACTACAACTACGTGCGGCCGCATAGCGGGATAGGCGGGCTGACGCCCGCCAATGCTGCCGGGCGGGTTGCACAACCCAACCCGCCAGGGCACCCTGGCAACCCCGGACTCTACTTATGAGTGGAGGAGAAAAGGGGAGCACGTCATCATCACCCCCGAAACGGCCACTTGCGGGTAGAAAATGTCGAAATTCGATCAGAGGACCTTGCCGGCATCCGGTGGCGCCAGGCAAGAGCCGCCCGCTTTGCGGTGGCCGAGGCGCTGTGGAGAGCTTTCCGAAAGTTGACAAACGGTTGGCGTACACGGCCACAAATTTAGGAAACTGACTCGACCGCATTCCCTATATCGCCAACAAAAGCTGGCGCCTCGCACGACCACCAAACGGCTCTGCCAATTGGATATCGAGCGAGGCGCTGAACCCGCGCAAGCTAAAAGTTTACGCGCAGACCGACATTGACGTTGTGGCCGTTACCCACTTCACTAAATTCACCCTGATATGTACCGAACAGGCTGATGCCGCTGCCAAGGTCAGCCGCCACGCCGGCGCCGGCCGTGGCCAGCG
The DNA here is from genome assembly GCF_000347675.2 of Sphingomonas sp. MM-1. Taxonomy (NCBI): domain Bacteria; kingdom Pseudomonadati; phylum Pseudomonadota; class Alphaproteobacteria; order Sphingomonadales; family Sphingomonadaceae; genus Sphingomonas; species Sphingomonas sp. MM-1. The sequence goes on from NC_020561.1 coordinate 1,186,963, forward strand.
TTCCCCCGCGCGCCACGCCATAAGACACGAAGTCCCCAGTTACGCCTGTGAACCCCGCCACCGCGGATGTATTTCGGCCGGAGACCTGATGCCGCAAGCCCAGTGACGCCCATGGCCGGACGGCACCGTCGTTACGCTGTAGCGCCAAGGTCCCGTCGAGGAAGCTCGCGTTGGACGTCTTGCCGGCAACCGAAAGACCGAACGGGCCAGCGTCCCGTTCCGTGGCGCCGCTGCGCCGAGTGGATACGTAAGTGAACCCCAATTGCGGCGACAAGAACCAGTTCGTCGCGACCGGCAAGCTGTAGGCGATCGCGGCATCGGCGATCCAACTGCGGAGGTCATAACGGGACCGCGCAGTGCGCTGACCGGGCAAGGCCCGGCTGGTCTTGGCGGAGCCGCCGTCATAGCTGATCAGGACATTCGCCGAAAAAGCATCCTCCACATAGCCGACGATGACGCCGCCGAAGACGCCGTCAGCATCAGTGGAAGCACCGAGCTGCGAAATATCCTGATCGCTGTTCAGAAAGCCGATGAAGCCACCGAGGGATATTGGCCCGGCTGCATAGCCGATCCCGCTCAGCATGCCGTAGCTATCGACATTGGTTCGTGCCACGCCCGCCTTTGCGTCGCCTTCAAGCTCGCGCTTGCTGCCCAGTGCCTGGCCGAAGCCGAACCAACCCTGGGCCGGTCGTGGCTCGACGAAGTTGACCCGTCCCGCCTTCGCGACATCCAACGCACGTTCGATGCCGATCTGGGTAGCCGACGCATAGGTTTGGGCATTCAACAGCGCGAATGCCTCGCCATTGGTGTCGCCCGACGGTGTCAACAACAACGGCAGCGCGCCCAACAGTGTGGGCGACGCCTCCCCTGCGACCAGCACAGCGTTTACATAATCCACCGTCGCTGCCGTCTGGCCGCCGAGTCCGACCTTGGCGAACTGGCCCAGCAACTGGATGCGGTCATCGGTTTGGCGAATGAAACCGAATGTCGCGCTTTGTGAAATATCCGCAAAGGCTCCCGTGATCCCGCCATCGGCGATGATGAGATCCAATGCCGTGCCCGGCGTCAGCGGTCGGTCACCGGTCAGCGCCAACTTAGCGCCGTCCTCGATGGCAAGCATACCGGAGATCAGCAATTGGTCGCTGACGCTTACTCCAAGCTCGAACAGAGTGGTCGAGCTGGCCGCAAGCGCAACATTGCCGGTGACAGCCATTGTTCCCGGCGACGCGCCAGGTGACAATGTTCCCGCCACGCTTATGTCGCCCACAACCGTTCCGGCGCTACCGAAAGTCGCGCCCGAAGCCACGATGATATGCGGTGCGATAATAGTCGATCCCGTATGACCGATCAGCCGGCCTCCGCTGATGAAGAGAGTCTGGTAGGCGAGCGTACCGTCAACCGCGGTGACACCGGCCATCGTCTCGAACGTCTCGAAGTTGCTATAGGCCGACGGATTGAACAGGGTTGGTGTTTGGACGGTACCGGAAAAACGCAGGCTCAGCGTATCACTGCCAAGGCCACCATCGACCGGACCGCTATTCTCGTCATAGTTGGCGATGTAGTGGTCATTACCGGCGCCGAGATCGATGGCGCCGCCAACCGATCCATTGTTGGCGAAGCTGTCGTCGCCCGCGCCTGTTTCGATCGCGCCATAGATCGCGCCGTTGTTGACGATCGACTGATTACCCTCCCGTCCGCGAAGCGTGACTGATCCGCTCGTCCGAAGCTCGCTTCCCTCGGCCACGATGAAATTGCCGCCGGCAAGGCCCAGCGTTTCGAACGGCAGTTCCATGTCGGCCAACAACATTCCACTGCCGGTGACCGCATATTCCTCAAAATTGACGAACGGGGTGAAATCAGGCGCGGCAACGCCATCGGTCAGTTCGAATATCAACAGGTCGACGCCATCGCCGGCGTCGACCCTCCCGCTCACGCTACCATTGGAGCGCAGGACAAAGCGATCGCGTCCGCTGCCGATGGTCACATCCCCTTCGATGATGCCACCATTATCGACGGATATGTCGCCCCATATGGTTTCCGGATAGCCATATTGACCTATCGTGACGCGGTAGGCGCTGAGTTCCACGTCGCCAACGATGCGACCGGTGTTGCTAAGGACGATCGCCGGTTCAACGCCATCGTCGGCAGATCGGTCGAAGTTGGAGACAGCAATCGCATAACCGCCGATTCCGTCGATCAATCCGCTATTGACGATGCGGACCTGCGATCTGTTCTGATCCGACTGGTTGAAAACGTGCAGAGCAGCACCGTTGGTATCGAGCGTGGATAAAGTCCCGCTATTGGTGAAATCGATCGAGGACCGCCGCATCCCCAGGACAACGCCTCCGTTGATGGTTCCGCTGTTGGTCAGTCTCGCGGCAAACTCTCCATCGGTGGAGAAGTCCTGAGAGATGAGAACCGCCGATGTAGTGTTGAAAACAAATGAGGCGTCGGAGATGGTGCCGCTGTTAGCGAACAAGAAATCCTGGTCGCCGGCGGCGACAAGCTCGACAATGCTGTTACCCGCTATCATATTGGTGATCGCCCCTGAATTGGCGAAATCACGCGCGATCCCATTTATGCGGAATGCACCGCTACCCTCGTTAGAGAAAGCTAGCGCGCCTGCCCGGTCGCCACGCAGGGAGCGATTAAGCACGATTGCAGCCCCTCCATCGATGTTGGCGCCGAAATCGATCGTGTTGACAAGCTTGCCGGATCCATAAAACTGCACGGAGTGATTGGACGTGGGGCCGATACCCGTCAAAGTCAGCACCGTGTCGGCCGTGGCGGCCTCGATCGCCTCCGCCTCGAAGGAAGCTGGCAGGCCTTGCCCGATGCTCACCGTTGCATTGGCGCGGAAGGTGCGGCCATAGAGATCGTAACCGTCGCCGCCGTCGACGATGCCGCTGACGCCCACTTGGTCTCCTTCGACCAGCAGGATATCATTGCCGCTGCCGAATAGCAGATTGCCCTCGATAGTGCCGCCGGCAGCGATGTAGGTGCCGCTGCTATAGCCGAAGCCGTCCGTTCGGCCGATCAGGACATCGCCGACGATAGTGCCAGCATTTTCGATCGATATCGTTGCCGTTGAAGTGATGGCCGGTCCGCTGGATCCCCCCTTGATCACCCCGCCTGCGCCGTTCACGACCCGCACCGAACTATAGCCGGAATGACGGATTGCTTCTGCCTCCCAGCTTTCGATCGTTCCGAGATTGGTTATCACGCCGTCCGTGAAACCAGCCGAAAGGACGGCAACGTCGCCTGTGGAGATCAGGCCGTTATTGACGAGCGACTGAAAGCCACTGATTCCGAACGACGATGCGCCACCACTGACCTGCGAGATCGTACCGTCATTGGTGACCATTCTCACACCGCTGGCCGCGATCCCGCCATCGAGTGCAATCGTGCCGGCGTTGACAACCGACGCGCCACCCGACACCGCGGCGGCGGTGCCATATGCCGGATCGACGGTGGATTTCAGCGTTATGATGCCGTGGTTCGTGAACAGATCGCCAAAATCCAGTCTGACTGCGGCAGGGTAGTAATAAGAACGGCCTTCATCGAAGCTCGCGGTAATGGCACCGCGGCTGATGATGCTGGTGGCATCCTGGGCACCTGCCGGCAGTTCGCCGGGCAATGGAATGCGCGTGATCGTGGCATCGATGGCGGCGGCGTTCGTCTGAGTCAGATCGACCGAGAGATCCGCGGTGCCGCGACCGGTCAATCCGAAACCGGCGCCGCCGATGGCACCCGCGAACTTGACCGTCTTGCCCTCCGATACGTCTATCGCGACCTGCTCGAACCCTGTCACCGAGGTGCCGCCCAGCGTGAGATCCGCGTCCTCGCTAACGCGAGCGAGGATTACGTCGAAACCTTCACCCCCATCCAGTGTGCCATTGACGCCAGCCAGCATCGCCCCTGCACGCGACGAGCCATCAACGACGTAATAATCTTCCCCACTCCCGAGCTTGATATCGCCATTCACAACCCCACCGTCGCGCTGAATGAAGACATTCTGTGAATCACGGCCCGTAAAGTCGACATCGCCATCGATTCGACCGGCGTTGACGACCGTCGCAGACTGATAGGAATAAGGATCGATGGTCGGGTAGCCGATTGCGACGCCGACACCGCTGATTACCCCACCTGCGAGATTTTCGATCCTGGCTGATCCGCCGATCAGTCCGATCGTCAAGGGGCCGGTCGATTGAATCGTGCCGCTGTTGATGATGGTCTGCGCATCGAATCCGGTAGCGATAGCCATGCCGCCGCTGGCGGAAATTGTGCCGCTATTCTCCACCTGCTTCGCGAAATCGACGTTGATGGCGGCCAGCGCGGGATCGGACAGCATTGCCTCGATCGTGCCACGGTTGACGATTGTCAGATCTACGATTCCATAAGCGCCCCGGCCGATGGCTGGGCCCGACGTGGTTATCCGCCCGTCGTTGATCAGCTTGCCTTGGCCCGTCACGGTGAACGCGACGGTTGAATCATAGTCGATGCCGAGCGTGAGTTCCGCGCCATCGACCAAGGCCGCGCCGAAGACCTGGAAATTGCGGGGCAGCACCGGGCCGGCATTCAACGTGGAGTCGGTCCGCACAGACACTTCGATGCTGTTGCGGCCCGCACCGCCATCGATTAGCCCCACAATGCCGGTCGAGATCAGGCCCTGATCGTCGATCGACACCACCAAAACGTCATCACCGGCGCCCAGCAGCACATCGCCGGTTATGATGCCACCCTGACTGCTATCGATCCGGCTGCTGCCGGTGGCTGTGACCGCGCCGTCTATCATTCCCCGGTTGATCAATTGCAGATCGCTTGCCGCAATCGCCACCGAACCGCCGGTCGTGATCGTGCCGGCGGCTTCGTTGGTCAGGCTCAGATAGCCCGCAGCGGTTATGGCCTTGCCCGTCGGGCCGTTCTCGATAGCTCCGCTGTTGATGATCGACAGGAAATCAAGCGCACTGTGGATCGTCGCGGCCGTGCCGCGCGAAAGGATCGCCCCCTCGTTCGATACCGTGGCGTAGCTAGTGCCGAAAATGGGATCAGTCGCGCGCTTCAGGTCAAGCGCGCTTGCCGCACCGCCATCAATCGTGCCCTGGTTGCTGACCTCCCTCACGCCCGCGGCCACGCCGCCGATGAAGCCTCCATCGCGGTTGAGCAACTGGCTGATATAGACCGCCCCAGATCCGGAGCCTCGGATCGCGGCGCCGGAGGAGGATGTGATCGAACCCATATTGTCGATCGACGCCGTGACGTGGCCTCGTAGATTATACGATGCTTGCGACAGCTCGATCCCGGCATTGCCCGTTACGGTTGCCGCGTCTCCGACGATAATCGTAGTGTGGGCATGTGGATAGACATAAGGATAGACATAATTGCCATTGGGCGGCGACGCGCCGGCATAGGGATCTGTATTGAATATCGGGCGGCCGTTCTGAACGCGGATGCCGACGTCGCTTGCGTGAACACTGCCGTCTATGCGGAGTGTAATGCCGTCATTCTGCGTGGTGATGCCGGCTCCCGACATAGTTTCAATGACAGCACCCTGTGCCACGACAACAGTGCTCTGCAATGTATCGACAAGCAGCGAGCCCGTAGTGCCCGTGCAGTTCGTGATAATCCGGGCCTGTGTGGGATTGGGCGAACAAGCAGCAGAGGCTGCCCCGCTTCCAAATACGGCGATGGCAGCAAGGCCACCCCCGGCCAGCAACACTCGCCGGGACGTTTTATAGCTATGGAAATTCACTAACCTATACTCCCCCTGAAGCGGGTTAGCTAGCACAAGCATCTACTGAAGCAAGAACTCCGATCCATGACGGATTGAGCCCACAGCTCAGTTCAGGTCGACCTTTCCGTTGCTAGAAGTTCGATCTCGGCTTACCTAATTAATCCTGCCGCAACGGCGGTTTCCGCCGATAAAGCCGACATAGTGGGGACTTTCCGGTTTCCAGTGCTGCCGTTGGTTCAGATTGAGAACGGCGACCGGTTTCGGGACGCGTCCAGAGCCGCAGGAACGTCAGCTTCGTCGGGGAAAGCGGACGTTGCAATTAAACCTTTCTGTGGCAAGCTTTTCGCGCCCATCCATGAAGGAGGCGAATATGCCCTCCGCTCAAATCGAACCGCCGAGCGAGAGCAAACCGAAACAAGCCGCTGAAGCCTTAGGCGATGCGGTGATTGGTCAAGTGTTCGAAGGGATCATCGACGGCGCGGCAAAGGTCATGTCAGGAGCCGGCGAGTTGGCTGCCGATTGCAGAAGTGCTGTAGTGGAAGCTGCGTGCCAGGTTGCGGGATCAGTGCTGGACGGTTTGTAAGGAGACCCGGAGGGGCGTCGACGTCCGCAATGCCGGCGTCAGCGGACGTCAAGCTTCCAGACACGTCCGGGCCGCGCCGATGGCTATGGCCGAATGGTCTTCGCCGCGGGAGATTTCCATCTCCGCCGCCTTGCGCTCCGAATAGCGGTCGACGAGTTGCTGAGCGTGGGGCCGCAACAGCACGGTAAAACGGACCAGTTCCTCCATCACGTCCACGATCCGGTCATAATAGCTCGATGGCTTCATCCGCCCATTCTCGTCGAACTCCTTGTACGCCATCGCCACGGAAGACTGGTTGGGGATGGTGAACATGCGCATCCAGCGGCCAAGCAGGCGCAGTGAGTTGACGGCGTTGAACGACTGCGATCCGCCAGAGACCTGCATGACGGCGAGCGTGCGGCCCTGGGTCGGGCGCATCCCCTTCATCTCCAGCGGCAGGTGATCGATCTGCGTTTTCATGATGCCGGTGATTTGACCGTGGCGTTCGGGACTGCACCAGACCATGCCTTCGGACCATAGTGCATGTTCGCGCAGCATATGGACTGCGGGGTGGTCGTCGTTGGAGACCTGATCGGGCAGCGGCAGCGTCGACGGATCGAAAATACGCGTTTCGGCACCGAAGAAGCTGAGCAGCCGTGCCGCTTCCTCGACGGCAAACCGAGAGAAGGATCGTTCGCGCAGCGATCCGTAGAGGAGCAAGATCCGCGGCGCCGGTTCGAGCGGCCCCAGCCCCGGCGCCGGGCGCTGATAGATGAACCGCTGTTCGAGATTGGGCAGATGATCGGGGTCGATAAGCGTGCGCAGCAGCATCAGTGGAGAACCTTGTGCAGATGAGTGGCGCTCGCCGGGCAGAGCGCGGTGGATTCATGAACGACAGCCATCTCGGCCGGCGCGGTTGCTGGCGCGGCGATCAGGTCGTCCTGGTCAGTGGGATCGGGGCGGCGGGCGCGCGGATTGCTCATACCGGCGCCCTCCGTTCACATACCATGGGCGCGTGCGCTTCACGATCGCGACAACCGACAGCATCACCGGCACTTCGACCAGAACGCCAACGACGGTTGCCAGGGCCGCGCCGGAGTTGAGGCCAAACAGGCTGATCGCTGCGGCCACCGCCAGTTCGAAGAAGTTGGACGCGCCAATCAGCGCGGAAGGCGCGGCCATGCACCAGGCAACCCCAAACCGACGATTCAGCCATAAGCTAGCCCGGCATTGAGATAGACCTGAAACAGGATCGGCACCGCGATGAGCGCGATGACGAGTGGCCGGGCAAGGATAGCCCCTCCCTGGAAACCGAACAGCAGCACCAGCGTCACGAGCAGTGCGGTGAGCGACATCGGCGCCAATAGCGCAAGCAGGCCATCGAGTCCCGGCGGCCCGTGTCGTGTCAACACGCTGCGCCGGATCGCCTGCGCGACGAGCACCGGCACCACGATGTAGAGCAGCACCGAAAGCAGCAATGTCTTCCACGGCACCGTGATCGCGGCCATGCCCAGCAGCAGGCCGACAAGTGGTGCGAAGGCCACCACCATGATGAGGTCGTTCAGCGCACCCTGGCTCAGCGTGAAATTGGGTTCACCATCGCACAGGTTCGACCAGACGAAAACCATCGCGGTGCACGGCGCCGCCGCCAGGAGGATCAGGCCGGCGATATAGGACGGAATCTCGCCCGGAGGCAGCAAGGGAGCGAAGATCCGCGCGAGAAAGACCGTGCCGAGCGCCAGCATCGAAAAGGGTTTGATCGCCCAGTTGATGAAAAGCGTCACGCCGATGCCTTTCCAATGCTGTTTCACAGCCCCGAGCGCGCCGAAGTCGACCTCGAGCAGCATCGGCACGATCATCAGCCAGATCAGCACCGCCACCACGAGATTGACACGCGCAATCTCTACTGCGGCGATCGCAGCAAAGACGTTGGGAAATACGGAGCCGAGCGCGATGCCGACGACGATGCATAGCACGACCCAGATCGACAGATAGCGTTCGAACAGGCTCATGGGAGGGATAGGTGAGGCGGCAGCCGATGCCATGTCAGGACGGCTCGATAACGCGGTTGCCAGCCGGATTGATTACCTGTTCGCCATCCTCCTTGTTGAAGGCGCCCCGCTGAGCCTGCGGCAGCAGAGCAAGAACCGCTTCGGAAGGGCGGCAGAGTTTCACGCCGAGCGGCGAAACGACGATGGGCCTGTTGATCAGGATTGGATGCGCGATCATCGCGTCGATCAGCGCATCGTCCGACAGCGAAAGATCGGCCAGGCCAAGCTCCGCAAAGGGTGTGCCTTTTTCGCGCAGCAGTGGCCGGACCCCGCTGTCCATGCGGGCGATCAGATCCTCCAGCATCGCGCGCGACGGCGGCGTTTTCAGATACTCGACGACATGCGGTTCGATCCCGGCATTGCGGATCATCGCCAGTGCGTTGCGCGATGTCCCGCATTCGGGATTGTGGTAGATGACGATATCGATCACGGGACGGCTCCGTCAGCAGCAGGCCAGTTCGGAAAGCAGGGGCTCGCAGAGTTCAGCGCGTCCCTGGCAGCAGTCCTTTGCCAGAAAGAGCATGAGCGCGCGCAGCACATCGATGTTGGCGCGCTGGATCATCTGGCGCCCGCGCTTTTCGGCCACGACCAGCCGGGCTTTGGCCAGCACCGCGAGATGCGTGGAAAAGGTGCTTTGCGTCAGTTCGAGCGCGTCAACGAGTTGACCCGTCGAAAGACCGTCGGGCTCGTGCCGCACCAGCAGCCTGAAGGTCGCCAGCCGCGTCGGATGCGCCAGGGCCGCGAGCGCCGCGAGTGCGTTGTCCGCATCCATTCATCGTAAATATCCGATGAATTCTTTCGCGTCAATATTGCATCGGATATTACCGATGCATCGGACGAAGGATCGACTGAATGGCTCGAGCCTGAAATTGCGCCCCCGTCCCGGAGTTGGTCGGCAGAAACCAACATCGGCGAACGGTGGCGCTGGAAAGCTGCTGAACGTCCGCAAAGTCGGCGGTTGTAGACTCCGCCGGATCATCAGTGGAGTTCCCTCGCTCGCCTCTTGCGAGTGCATCGTCGATCAGCCCCTTGAACGCGAGCAGATCGACATCCTCCTGACCGATCGTGAATTTCGGGGTCGGCGTCCCCTCCGTTTTGAACTCTTCGCCGGTTAGGGCACAGGGGACACTCTCGTAAGTGTTCCCCCGCCATGTGACCGGGTTGTCCGATTTGAAGAAAATCGTGCCGCTACCTAGCGGGGAAAGCTCGAAAAGATGGATCTTGCCATCCGCACGGAGCTTGAGCGCGCCATCGACATGGCTGGGAGGAAAGGCCGTCATGTCAGAACCCAGGTTATGGTGGATGAGAATTACTCCGAAGTTCTGGATCAGCCCGTTTGAGTTACCGATCGCCTTGGGAATGTTGACAGGCTCGGCAAACCGCACCGTCAGCGGCCCCAGATATTCATGGTGATAGGTGAATGTGTCCCACATCCGGTTCTGCTTGTAGAAGTTGAGCAGCTGGCCAGCGTTCATGTGGGATCAGTATTCACATCAAGCGCGGTTCCCTCGGGATTGAGCCGCCACCTCATGCCCCCCAGCTCCAAACGAAACTTGGCACGATACGGAATGTTTGGGCGGGAGGTGAACTCCCATCCGTTCATCGAAGTAGCGCCTTTTTCCTCGGGCGCGATTTCCTCGGCAACGTGGCTTTCAGGTGCGAAGTCGAAAGTTCCGGACATGCCGTTCTGATGACCGGTCGCCGCTTTGGGTCAAGGCTTATCGACCTGAACCAAGACGTAACTAGGTTATTGTGTTGTGTACTCTCTTGTGGCTAACCGTGAGATATGATCGTGCTTCTCCTCTCATCCCTCCTAGCCACCCCAGCAGCCGAACCTAGCGTCTGCCAGAAGCTGGCTCAAGATTTCGACACCAATGAATATGCCATGGGTGTTACCCACGATTTCAACCAATCGTTGTACGACTCAACACTGGAATTTGCTGAAAAGACAGGTGGACGCCGCGCTTGGGCTGACGTTCGTGAGCACAAGGAAAAGATCGAGCGAGACGATGCCCGCCATTTGGAAACGGGGAGTCAGATCACCGCCCTGATGGTGGCCCACAAGTGCCAGCCCCCCGCGCACGTTACGAGTTGGTTCACTTACAGTGCAAAGAACCCGAACAAGAAGCGTTACATTAAACCAAGTTAGGCCCCCTGTGCGACCTGCTTGACGAGCTTCTTGGTGACGCCGTCCTGAAGGATATCCTCGTGGACGGCGACCAGGATGTCGTTCTTGCCGAGGGGTGGCCGCTGCTTTTCCTGCACCACATAGACGTTGGTCTCTTGGCGTGGTGCCGAAATGCTGGTCAGGTTTGTGCCAACTGCTCCCATTCGGGCGAGCCCTTTGGCGCCGTGACGATTGATCGCATTCATAAAGGGTAGGCCGAGTTCGCGGACGCTCTTGTTCCGCACAACGAACTCGCCTTCACCACACCGCTGAGCACGGCGTCGCCGCTCCCCGCGGAGCGGTCGTTCATCGTCATGCCATTGTTGATGGCCTGACGGGTATCGAGAACGCTGCGCTGCCGAGCCTGATCGTTACCTCACACGCGAGGAAGCGGATCGGCTCCTGGGAAAGATCGAGACGCCGCACGTCCGTCTGTTCGTGATCCTCGCGCTCACAACCGGAGCCCGAATGAGCGCAATCCTGGAACTGCGCTGGGACCAGATTGACTTCCGGCATCGCATCATCAACTTCAACCAGCCGGGTCGAGAGCAGAACAGCAAGCGCCGGCCGGAAATTGCGATGAACAGCCGGGCACACACGGCTCTGCTCGAAGCCTCCAAGGGCGCACTGACTGACTACGTGATCGAGTGGGACCGCCAGCCGGTGAAGAGCGTCAAGAAGGCCGTCCGGGATGCCACTCAGCGGGCGAATGTGCCCTGCTCTCCCCACGTGTTTCGTCACACCGCCGGTGTCTGGATGGCCCAGGCTGACGTGCCGATGCAGAAGATCAGCCACTACCTTGGTCACGCGTCCACTCGCGTGACCGAGTCGGTCTATGCTCGGTACAGTCCGTCATTCATGAAGGACGCGGCGGCGGCGCTGGGCTGGTGAGCATGTTCACTTGAACTTCCCGACCCCCGCAGACAACGGAGCCCATGATGGGAAAAACTAGTGATTTCAAGGATTTGTGGTGGTGCCGCTTACAGGACTCGAACCTGTGACCCTCGCATTACGAATGCGATGCTCTACCAGCTGAGCTAAAGCGGCGCAGCAGGTGGGCGGCCCTCTACCAGCGCCTATCGGGCCTGACAAGCGCGTTCCTTCGCTTTGTCGGCGGCGGCAATGATTTACCGAAATTAAACCACAACCGCGCCATGTGCCGGGTTCAGGCATTCCCGGTTGGGGCGACGAATCATGGAAAGCATGCGGCCGATCGAGGGGGAGGCGGCGATGGAGGCGGCCGAGGCCGATGCCGGCATGGATGCCCCGCCCGCGATCGGCGCGGACGAGCGGCGCATGCATGTGCGCGCCTATAATTACTGGGTGTCGCTGCTGGCCGGCCGGCCCTTCCCCGCCATCCAGGATCTGACGCCCTCGGAAATCGCCGATTTCGGCCCGCACAGCGTGCTGCTCGATTTCAGCGGCGATCCCGAAAATCCGGCGATCGTTTTCCTCGGCCATGCGCTGCGGGCGGAAAGCGGCCACGACGCCGATCTCGCCACCATCGCGGAGGTGCCGGGCGGAACGCTGCTGTCGCGGCTGACCGATCATTATCTGGAGATCATCGCCAACCGCGCGCCGATCGGCTTCGAGGCGGAATTCACCAGCCGGGGCGGCACGAACACGCTCTATCGCGGCATATTGATGCCTTTCTCCTCCGGCGGCGACAGCATCGATTTCGTCTATGGCGTGATCAACTGGAAGGAAGTGGCGAGCGTGGAGCAATCCGCCCTGCTGGCCGAGGAGATGGCGCGCGCGATGTTCGCGGCGCCGGGCGCCGCCGCGGCCTGGGCCGATGGCCCCAACGCCGCATCCCCCTTCCCCATCGCCGACGACGATGCCGATGGCGACTGGTTCGATGCCGCGCCGGGACGGGACGGCTATGATCCCGCCGCCGATATCGGCCTGGCCGACCGGCTGGCGCTGGCGCGGGAGACGGCGGACGCGGTGCGATCCGCCCGCGCCCGCACGCGCGCGGCACTCTATCGCGCGCTGGGCCTCGCCTACGACTTCGCATTGGTCGCCGAGGCGCGGCCGGAGGAATATGCCGAGCTGCTCGCCGATTGCGGGATGAAGGCGCAGGCCCGCGCGCCGATGACCCCGGTGGTGAAGCTCGTCTTCGGCGTCGATTACGACAAGACCCGCCTTACCGAATTCGCGGCCGCCCTTTCCTACGCGCGGCGCACCGGCATCGCGCTCGGCGGGCTGCGCGCGGCGCTGGAGGCGCATGAGGGCGGGCTGAAGGGCATGGTCGCGGCCGAACGCGCCGCCCGCCGGCCGGCCGCGCTGCCCCCCAGGGCCGATCCGCGCGCCGCCCTGCGCGCCGTTGCCGCCGCCGCGCGCGTGCGGCTGGAAGGCGATGCGTCCGCCACGGCAGGCGAGGAATATCTGCTGCTGGTCGGCCGGCGCGAGGCGGACGGATCGGTGGCGATCCTCCAGCCCGCCGCCCAGGACGGCAAGCTGCTGGAACGGGTGCTGCGCCACGCCGCACGCTGACCGCCGATTCGTTTTCCCATCTGCGTAATAATATTACCGGAAAGCCGGGAAGGCCGACGCCCCCGGCTCGCTTCATTGCCGCTTCCCGCCCGCGAATTGCGCGGATTCCTCGCGCCTTGCCCCGGCCGGCGGGGGGGAGCATATGACCCTTTGGAATAGCCAGAAGCGGCGATCCCCAGCCGCTGCCGAGGAGCGGAATATGCCGGCCACGAGCCAAGCGCCTGCCGATAACGTCAATGATTCCATTGCCATCGCCCTGTCCCAGGCGCTGATGCGCGGCGCCCTGCCGGGCGAGACCAACGATCTTGGCGAGGAGGCGCTGGCGGCCGCCGGCACCTTCGTGGCGCAGGCCGCGGCCGAGCGCGCGCACGGCCATCCCGCCATCCGCCTGGAATCGGCCGGCGGCGAGGAAGGCCGGCGGCGGATGCGGCTGGCGGTGATCAACGACGACATGCCCTTCCTGGTGGATTCGGTGGCCGGCGCGGTCGGCGCGCACGGGCTCGCCATCCACCGCCTGCTCCACCCGATCCTTTCGGTGCGCCGCGACGGCGAGGGCAAGCTGACCGCCATCCTGCCGGACGACGCCAGCGGCGAGCGCCGCGAATCGATGATCTATATGGAGATCGAGCGCGCCGACGCCCGCACCCGCCGGGCGCTGGCGGAGGAGATCGAGGCGGTGCTGGCCGACGTGCGCGCCGCCGTGGGCGATTGGCCGCGCCTGCAGATCGCGCTGCGCGAGGATGCCGAACGCCTGCCCGACGGCGAGGGCGCGGCGCTGATGCGCTGGTTCGGCGATCGCCATTTCACCCTGCTGGGCCACCGCATCGAATTGCCGGACGGCACCCATCGCGACGGCCTGGGCATCCTTGCCAACCCGGCGCATGAGGTGTGGAGCGCCGAGGCGCTGCAATCCGCGCTCGGCCATTTCCGCAAGGGCGGCGATGCCCCGCTGATCCTGAAGGCCGATCGCATCGCCACCGTCCACCGCCGCGTGCCGATGGACCTGCTGGCCCTGCCCCGCCGGGTGGACGGCACGATCGAGGGCGTCTCGCTCCACGCCGGCCTCTGGACCAGCGCGGCGCTGCGCGCGCCTTCGGACAAGGTGCCGATCCTGCGCGCCCGGCTGAACGCGCTGGATGAGAAATATGCCTTCGATCCGCTCAGCCATGCCGGCAAGGCGCTGCGCCACGCCCTTTCCTCGCTGCCGCACGACATATTGGTGGCAGTGAGCGCGGCGGGGCTGGAGGAGCTGGCGCTGACCGCCATGTCGCTGGCCGATCGCCCGCGCCCGAAGCTGGTGCTCGCCCCCTCGGCGCTGGAACGCCACCTTTTCGCCTTCGTCTGGCTGCCGCGCGATGAGCTTTCCACCGGGCGGCGCACCGCGATCGGCCGGATGATCGAGGAACAGGCCGGCGCCACCATATCGAGCTGGGCGATCGAGCTGGGCGACGGCGAGCTCGCCTTCATCCGCTACACGCTGGATCTGAAGCCGGGCGCGCCGCTGCCCGATGCCCGCGCGCTCGACGCGCGGCTGGAAAATATGGTGCGCGGCTGGGACCCGGCGGTGGAAGCCGCGCTGGCCGAGCAGGTCGGCGCCTCCCAGGCCACCCGCCTGGTCCTCTCCTTCGGCGCCGCCTTCCCGCAATCCTATCGCAGCCGCTATCCGGCGGAGGAAGCCGGGCGCGACATGCTGCGCCTGCGCGCGCTGGACACGCCGGAGCAGCGCGGCGCTCGGCTCTACCGCCTGCCGACCGACGGCGCGCGCCAGCTCCGCCTCAAGACCTACCGGCTCGGCGGCCTGATCCCGCTTTCGGATGCGGTGCCGGTGCTGGAGGCGTTCGGCTTCCGCGTGCTGGAGGAAAATCCCACCCCGCTCGACGGCGGCAAGCTCGGCTATATCCACGAATATCTGCTCGAGCTGGACGAGGCGATCGACGCGGATGCGGTGATGATCCGCGCCGAGGTGGCCGAGCAGGCGATCGCCGCCGTGCTGGAAGGCCATGCGGAAAATGACAGCTTCAACCAGCTCATCATCGCCGTCGGCCTCGATCCGCAGGCGGTGGTGCTGTTCCGCGCCTGGTTCCGCTACCTGCGCCAGACGGGCCTGTCCTACGGGCTGGACACGGTGGCGCTGGCGCTGCGCAAGGCGCCGGTGGCGGCACGGCGGATCATCGACCTGTTCTGCGCGCTCCACGATCCGAAGCATGCCGGCGCCAAGGAGGCCCAGGCCGCCGAGGAGGCGATCGACGCGGCCCTCGCCAATGTCGCCGCGATCGACGACGATCGCATCCTGCGCCGCATCCGCGCGCTGGTGCAGGCGACGCTGCGCACCAACGCCTTCGCCCCCGGCGGGCGCGAGGCGCTGGCCTTCAAGCTGGACAGCGCCGCCATTCCCGGCCTGCCGGCACCGCGCCCCTGGCGCGAGATCTGGGTCTACAGCCCCCGCGTGGAGGGCATCCACCTGCGCGGCGGGCCGATCGCGCGCGGCGGGCTGCGCTGGTCCGACCGGCGCGACGATTTCCGCACCGAAATCCTGGGCCTGATGAAGGCGCAGCTCGTGAAGAACGCGGTGATCGTGCCGACGGGCGCCAAGGGCGGCTTCTATCCGAAGCAGCTCCCCTCGCCCGCGCTCAACCGCGATGCGTGGCTGGCGGAAGGCACCGAAAGCTACCGCATCTTCATCCGCGCGCTGCTTTCCGTCACCGACAATATCGTCGAGGACAAGGTGGTCCATCCCGAAAAGGTGGTCGTCCGCGACGGGGACGATCCCTATTTCGTGGTTGCGGCGGACAAGGGCACGGCCAGCTTCTCCGACGTTGCCAACGCCATCGCGCTGGAACATAAATTCTGGCTGGGCGATGCCTTCGCCTCGGGCGGCAGCCAGGGCTACGACCATAAGGGCATGGGCATCACCGCGCGCGGCGCCTGGGTTTCGGTGCAGCGCCATTTCCTGGAAATGGGCGTGGACGTGCAGACCCAGCCGGTCACGGTGGCGGGTTGCGGCGACATGTCCGGCGACGTGTTCGGCAACGGCATGCTGCTGTCGAAGGCGCTGAAGCTGGTCGCCGCCTTCGATCATCGCCACATCTTCCTCGATCCCGATCCCGATCCGGCGGCAAGCTGGGAGGAACGCGCGCGCATGTTCGCGCTGCCGCGCTCGTCCTGGGCGGATTATGATGCCAAGCTGATCTCCAAGGGGGGCGGCATCTTCCCGCGCACGCAGAAGGAGATTCCGGTTTCGCAGGAGGCGGCTGTCGTGCTCGGCATCGCGGCCGGCACCTACGATCCCTCCACGCTGATCGCGGCGATCCTGAAGAGCCCGGTCGACCTTCTGTGGTTCGGCGGCATCGGCACCTACATCAAGGCCCGCGACGAGAATAACGCCGAGGTGGGCGATCCCGCCAACGACGCGCACCGCGTGAACGGCGAGGACCTGCGCTGCAAGGCGGTGGGCGAGGGTGCCAATCTGGGCGTCACCCAGGCGGGCCGCATCGCCTTCTCGCTGAAGGGCGGGCGGATCAACACCGACTTCATCGACAATTCGGCCGGCGTCGATTGTTCGGACAATGAGGTCAACATCAAGATCCCGCTCAACCGCGAGATGATGGAAGGCCGGCTGGGCTTCGAGGATCGCAACGCCTTCCTCGCCAGCATGACCGACGATGTCGCGGCACTGGTGCTGGAGGACAACCGGCTGCAGACGCTGGGCCTCTCGCTCGCCGAACGCGGCGGCGCGGGCGCGCTGCCGGCGCAGGTCCGCGTGATCGAGATCATGGAGGCGGCCGGCCGCATCGACCGCGCGGTCGAGGGGCTGGAAAGCTCGGACGAGCTGCTCCGCCGTGCCCAGGACCAGCGCGGCCTCACCCGGCCGGAGCTGGCGATCCTGCTGAGCCACGGCAAGCTGGCGCTGCAGGCCGCGATCGAACAGACCGACCTTGCCGACGATCGCATGCTCGATCCCCTGCTGCACGCCGCCTTCCCGCAGGCGATGCAGGATCGCTTCGGCGAGGCGATCGACCGGCACCGGCTGCGCGGCGCGATCATCGCCACCAAGATGGCGAACCGTGTCGTCAACCGGCTGGGCCTGGTCGCCCCGTTCGAGCTGGCGGAGGAGGAGGGGATCAGCCTGGCGCATGTCGCCTCGGCCTATTTCGCCGCCGACGCCATGTTCGGGCTGGAGGCGATCTACGAGGCGATCGAGCAGGCGGCGATTTCCGAGGACGCCCGTTTCCAGCTGCTGGAGGCGACATCCGCCGCCGCCCGCCTGCATATCGCCGATCTGATCCGGGCCGGCGGCATGCAGATGAAGGCCAGCGAGATCGCGGAGAAGTTCGGCGACGGCGTGCGCCGGCTCGATGCCGCGGCCGAGATGCTGTTGCGCCAGGAAGCCCGCGTGCAGGCCGATGCGCTGCGCGATCGCCTGCTCGCCACCGGCGCCGACGAGGCGCTGGTGAAGCGGATCGTG
Organism: Sphingomonas sp. MM-1; assembly: GCF_000347675.2. Lineage (NCBI taxonomy): Bacteria > Pseudomonadati > Pseudomonadota > Alphaproteobacteria > Sphingomonadales > Sphingomonadaceae > Sphingomonas > Sphingomonas sp. MM-1. The sequence goes on from NC_020561.1 coordinate 1,204,438, forward strand.
CGGCTGGACGAGCTGGACGGTGCCGTCGGCACCGCCGGCCTCGCCCAGGCGCTCGGCGTGGACGAGGTGGCCGCCACCACCGCTTATGTGCGGCTGGGCGAGGTGCTGGGGCTCGACTGGGCGAAGGCGGCGGCGATCCGCTTCGTCTCGTCCGATCCGTGGGAACGCCTGCTCGTCGCCGGCCTCGCCCGCGATTTCGAGCAGCTTCGCCTCGATTTCCTCAACCGTGCGGGCGGCAAGGAGCCGGCGGCGGCGGTCGAGACGTGGCTCAAGACGCATGAGCCGCGCGTCGCCCAGTTCCGCTCGCTGGTCGATCGCGCGCGCACCGCGCCGGCGCCCACCGCCGCGATGCTGGCCCAGATCGCCAGCCAGGCGCGCGGCCTGCTGGGCCGCTGATCGCGACATATCTTCCCCCTCCCCCGCCGGGAGGGGGAAGAACATGCGATCCATTCGCAAAATCTCGTTGTTAACGCGAATCGTTCGCGTTATGCGGGCCAGGCATGCAGGAATATCCACCCGCCGCCCGAACGCCCTTGAAGGGGGAAAAGCCCGTGGCCAAGCCACGTCGCGGCCGCAGCGCGCGCACCTTCTGGCTGAAGCAGCTCCACACCTGGCACTGGGTCAGCTCCGCGCTCTGCCTGATCGGGCTGCTGCTGTTCACGATCACCGGCATCACGCTGAACCACGCGGCCGAGATCGAGGCCCAGCCCGTCACCGCCGAACGATCCGCCCAACTGCCGGCAAACCTGCTTTCCGCCGTCGCGCCCGATGACGCCGCCGACGCGAAGAAGCCCCTGCCCGCCCCCATCGCCCAATGGCTGGGCGCGGAGCTGAAGGTCCCGGCGGGCGGCATCGCCGAATGGTCGGCGGACGAAATCTACCTCGCTTTGCCGCGTCCCGGCGGCGACGGCTGGGTATCGATCGACCGCGCGACCGGCGCCGTCACCGCCGAGGAGACGAGCCGCGGCTGGATCGCCTGGCTCAACGATCTCCACAAGGGTCGCAATGCCGGCGGCACGTGGAAATGGTTCATCGACATCTTCGCCGGGGCCTGCCTGGTCTTCTCCATCACCGGGCTGTTCCTCCTCCAGCTCCATGCGTCCAAGCGGCCGAGCACCTGGCCGATCGTCGGCGCGGGTCTGGTCATCCCGGCGATCCTCGCCCTCTATTTCATCCACTGAGGTCCATGATGCGCACCACCACCCTCAGCCTCGCGGCCACTGCCACCCTCGCCACCCCGGCCGCCGCCGCCGGGATCGACGTGACCGTCGACATCCCCCAGCTCAAGGTCGCCGAATATCACCGGCCCTATGTGGCGATGTGGATCGAGCCGGCGGGCCAGCCCGCCGCCCACACCATCGCCGTCTGGTATGATGACGACATGAAGGCCAACGAAGGCACCAAATGGCTGCGCGACATGCGCACCTGGTGGCGCAAGTCCGGCCGAACGATGACCTTCCCGGCCGCCGGCATCAGCGGCGCCACCCGCGCGCCCGGCCCGCAGAAGATCAGCTTCACCGCCGGCAAGGGCGGACTGCCCAACCTCGCCCCCGGCCAATATGTGCTGTTCGTCGAGGCCGCCCGCGAGGTTGGCGGGCGCGAGGTCGTGCAGCTTCCCTTCTCCTGGCCCGCCAAGCCCGGCCAGAGCGTCCGCGCCGCCGGCTCGACCGAGCTTGGCCAGGTCGTCGCCACCTTCAAGCCCTGATCCGCGAAACGAGAGGACCCGCCCGATGCGCCTTCGCCTGCCCCGCCTGCTGATCGCCACTGCCGCCCTCGGCCTGGCCGCCACCGCCGCCACCGCGCACCGCCAGTGGATGATGCCTTCCGCCACCGTGCTTTCGGGCGACGACGTGTGGGTGACGGTGGATGCCGCCGTCTCCAACGACCTCTTTTATTTCGAGCATCAGCCGCTGCGGCTCGACAATATCAAGGCCTGGGCGCCGGACGGCAGCGAGGTGAAGATCGAGAACGGCTCCACCGGCCGCTATCGCAGCACCTTCGACGTGCACCTGACGCAGAAGGGCACCTACAAGATCGCCAATTCCGGCGGCGGCATCATGGGCAGCTACAAGCTGAACGGCGAGGAGAAGCGCCTGCCGCGCGGCGCCACGGCCGATCAGGTCGCCGGCCTGATCCCCGCCGGCGCCACCGACGTGAAGCTGAGCGAGGGCTGGAACCGCAACGAGATATTCGTCACGTCGGGCGAGCCCACCGATACCGTGCTCAAGCCCACCGGCAAGGGGCTGGAACTGGTGCCCGTCACCCACCCCAATGATCTCGTCGTGGGCGAACAGGCCACCTTCCGCTTCGTTATCGACGGCAAGCCCGCCGCAAACCTCAAGGTGGCGGTGATCCCCGGCGGCATCCGCTATCGCAACAGCCTGAACGAGGTGGAATATACCACCGACGCCAAGGGCGAGGTGAAGATCGACTGGAAGGAGCCGGGCATGTACTGGCTCAACGCCACCGCCACCGACGACAAGGCCAGCGTGCCGGGCGCGGCGCAGCGCCGGCTGGGCTACATCACCACCCTGGAAGTGCTGGCGCCGTAAGGACGGCGCTTCCGCTTTCCCCGGCGCCCGCCAGCCATACCCACATCGTCGTTCCCGCGCCGGCGGGAGCAAGCGGCGCGATGAAGCCGCCAGCTCCCGACACAATGGATCCCCGCCTGCGCGGGGATGACGATGGGTGCGGGTGGCGGGGCGCACACTCCTCAGTCCGTCGCGCGCGCCTCGCTGTCGAAATGACGATGGGCGCGGGGTGACGGGGCGCGGGTTTCCCGCACGGGGCGTCGGCCGGTGGCACGCGCCCGTCGGGCCGCACACTCCTCAGTCCGTCGCGCGGCCCTCGCTGTCGAAGCGGGCGCCGGCCGGCACCTCCACCACGGGCGGGGCGATGCCTTCGGCCATTGCGCGATCGATGTTGAAGACGAAGGCGATGATCGTCGCGACCGCGAGATAGAGATCGTCGCGGATCTGCTGGTTGGCGCGCGACGTGTAATAGATGGCGCGGGCGAGCAGCGGATAGCTCAGCATCGGCACCGCATTTTCGCGGGCCAGATCGCGGATCGCATCCGCCGTGGCGCCGCGGCCCTTGGCCACCACCACCGGCGCGGCATCGAAGCCGGGGCGGTAGCGCAGCGCCACCGCGAAATGGGTCGGGTTGGTCAGCACCACCGTCGCCTCGGCCACCGCCTTGCGGCCCGATGCGCTCATCTGGTGCTGCTTGCGGCGGATGGTGGCCTTCAGCTCGGGCGAACCCTCGCTCTCGCGATGCTCGCGCTTCACTTCGTCCTTGGTCATGCGCAGGCGCTGGCCGCGCTGGATGATCTGGGCGGGGATATCGATGCCGGCGATCGCCACCAGCGCCAGCGCCATCACCAGCACCGCCATCACGAAGCTGCCGCCCACCTCGCCGATCGCATGGCGGATATCCTGCCCGCCCAGCCCCGCTATGCCCCGCGCCTGATGCGAGAGCAGCCACCAGCCGACGCCGCCCAGCAGCGCCACCTTGGCGAGCGACTTGCCCAGCTCCACCAGCCCCTGCAGGCCGAAGATGCGCTTCACGCCGTTGAGCGGGTTGAGCTTGTCGCCCTTGAACGCCACCGCCCCCCAGCGGAAGCCCAGCGAGCCGAGCGCGGCCGGCGTGCCGATCGCCGCCAGCAGGGTGAGGCCGAACAAAGCGGCCAGCGGCAAGGCCACCATGACGAGCAAGGTCAGGATTGCGCGGCCCGGATCGAAATCGGCGACCGCGCCGTGATCGAAGCTGAGCGCCGCGCGCAGCATATCCTCCAGCGCGCCGACCGCCCACGGCCCCGCCAGCGCCAGCCAGCCGGCCCCGGCCAGCACCACCAGCGCGGTGCCCAGCTCGCGGGACTGGAGGACATCGCCTTTCTCGACCGCTTCGCGCTTGCGCTTCTCGGTCGGGGCCTCCGTCTTCTGGTCCTTGTCCGCGCCTTCCGCCAAGCCGTCCGCTCCCCCCACGATCGTGATGGAAAGCAGTGCGCCAACAAGGTTAACAGTCCGTTAGGCCGCATCGGGAGCCGATATGCGACGGCCCTGTTCTACCCGCCCCGCGCCAGTTGCCCGGCCATTTCCAGCCCGCGCTGGATGGCGCCCAGCACCGCATCCGCCATCACGGGCGCGGCGATGGCCAGCAGGATCAGGCCGGCGAGAAGGGCGGCGGGCAGGCCGACCGCGAACAGGTTCATCGCCGGGGCCGAGCGGGACAGCATGCCCATCACGATCTGGACGAGGATGATGGCGAAGGCGACGGGCAGCGCGATCGCCACGCCGGCGGCGAAGACGATGCCGCCGAAATCCACCAGGCCCTTGATGCTTTCCGCCCCCAGCCACGCCTGCCCCGGCGGCAGCGCGACATAGCTTTCGAACACCAGCCCCGCGAGCGCGAGGTGCCCGCCGATCGACAGGAACAGGAAGGTGCCGAGGATCGACAGGAACTGGCCGATCGCCGGGCTCGACTGGCCGGATTGCGGATCGACCATGCCGGCGAAGCCCAGCCCCATCGCATTGCCGATCACCTCGCCCGCCAGCAGCGCGGCCGAAAAGCCGATCTGCACGGCGAAGCCCAAAGCAAGGCCCGCCAGCACCTCGCCCGCAATCAGGGCGAAGCCTTCCAGCGAGACGATGCCGCCATCGGGCAGCGCGAAGGGCACGGCGGCCGTGGCCGGGATGCCGACGGCCAGCGCGATGATCAGCCGGAGCTGCACCGGCACCTGCGGACTGCCGAACACCGGCGCCGCCACGAAGGCCGCGCCCGGCCGGATCATCGCCAGCATCCACAGCCAGAGCTGCGCCTCCACCCCGGCAAAGCCGGCGGGGATCATCGCATCAGATCCGGGATGCGGGCAAAGATGTCGCGGGTGAAATCGGCGACCAGCAGCATGATCGCCCCGCCGAAGATGGCGAGCGCCAGGCCGACGATGATGAGCTTCGGCACGAAGCTCAGCGTCTGTTCGTTGATCGAGGTCGCCGCCTGCACCATGCCCAGGATCAGGCCGGCCGCCAGCGCCGGGATCAGGATCGGCGCGGCCGCCAGCGCCAGCACCCACAGCGCCTGCTGGGCGACGCCGATGAAATAATCGGCATCGGCGATCATGTCGCGAACGATCCCGCCAGCGATCCCATGGTCAGCGCCCAGCCATCGACCATCACGAACAGCAGGAGCTTGAACGGCATCGAGACGATCGACGGCGACAGCATCATCATGCCCAGCGCCATCAGGGTGGAGGCCACCACCAGATCGATGATGAGGAAGGGCAGGAAGATCAGGAAGCCGATCTGGAAGGCCGTCTTCAGCTCGCTGGTGACGAAGGAGGGCAGCAGGATCGAGAAGGGGATTTCCGCCGTGCTGGCGAAGGGCGGCACCTTGGCGAGATCGGCGAACAGCTTGAGGTCGGTCTCCCGCGTCTGCTTCACCATGAAACCGTGGAGCGCCGTGCCCGATCGCTTGATCGCATCCTCGATGCCGATCTGGCCCGCGCCATAGGGCGTGTAGGCGCTGGTGTTGATCTCCGCGATCACGGGCCGCATCACGAACAGCGACAGGAAGAGCGCGAGGCCCACCAGCACCTGGTTGGGCGGCGTCTGCTGCAGGCCCAGCGCCTGGCGCAGGATCGACAGCACGATGATGATGCGGGTGAAGCTCGTCATCATCAGCACCAGCGACGGCAGCACCGTCAGCAGGCTCATCAGGACAAGGATCTGGAGCGACAGCGAAAGCGGGCGCCCGTCGCCGGAGATGGTGGTGAGCGCGCGATCGAGCGCGCCGGGGCCGGCCGGCGGCGGCACGGGCGCCGCCTGCGCGAAGGCCGGATGCGTCCACAGCAGCATCGCCAGCAAGGCGATCACTGCGACGACGAGCCCGCGCCTTATGCTCCCGCCGTCATGCAGAACCCGTTTCAGCATCCATCCCTCCACGAGAGCGACGGCGCCTGCGGCACGGTGGACCCTGAAACAAGTTCAGGGTGACAAGGGAGTGAGGAACGCCCCGCCTCACCCCTCACGACCCGACCTCGCCGGCTGGTCGCTTTCGGCGAGCAGGTCCATGCGGCCGCGCGACACGCCGACCAGATAGCGCTTGCCATCGAATTCGACGACCGCGAGGCGGCCCATCGTGCCCATCGGCACGGCATCCACCACCTTCACGGCGCGGTCGCGCGGGCCGATCGTCATGCCGGGCTGGAAGCGGCGCCACAGCCAGAGGGTGGCGAAGGCCATGCCCGCCACCAGCGGCAGCAGCACCAGCAGGCGCAGGATATAGGCGGTCATCATGCCCGGCGTTCGATCCCCGCCAGCCGCGCGTCGGCGGCGACGACATCGACGATGCGGATGCCGAAGCGGCCGTTCACCGTCACCACCTCGCCCTTGGCCACCAGCGTGCCGTTGACGAGGATGTCGAGCAGTTCGTTGGCCTGCCGGTCCAGCTCCACCACGCTGCCCTCGGCAATGTCGAGAAGCTCGCTCAGCTTCAGCGACGTCGATCCCACCTCCACCGAAAGCCTGAGCGGGATATCCGCCAGCAGCCGGAGGTTGCGGCCGGCAAGCGGATCGGCCGCGGCGGGCACGGTCTCGCTGGTCTCGCTCATTTCATAGTCCCCTGTTCGACATGCTCGACCATCAAGGCCGCCCTGCCTTCCTGTTCCCCGATCGTCCCATAAGCGAGCCTGCGGTTCGCCACAATCAGCGGCACCTTGGGCGCCAGCGTGATCGGGATCACGTCACCGGGCTTCAGCGCCATCAGTTCCGCCACGGTCAGTTCCGGCTGGGCGAGCACGCTGCGCACCGGCAGGCGCACATGGGTGAGCGCGCGGGCCAGGCGGCCGCGCCATTCGCCGTCCACCGGGCCGGGATCGGCATGCACCTTGGCGGCGAGCTGGCTTTCATAGGGGCGGAGCGACCCCAGCGGATAGACGATCGCCACCACGGAGGAGCGGCCGGTGCCGGGCGTCACGATGAAGCGCTGCACCACCACCGGCTCGTCCGCGCGCACCAGGCTGGCATAAGCGGCGTTGGTTTCGCGCGAGACGAAGGACGGCAGGAAGGAGCCGACATCGGACCAGACGCTGGCCACGCCTTCCATGATCCCGTCGGTCAGCCGGCCGAGCAGCCGTTCCTCGGTGGGCGTGAATTCGCGCGCGCGGTGCTTCACCGCCACGCCGCTGCCGCCGTAGAAGGCATCGACCATCGCAGTCACGAATTCCGGCTCGATCACCGCCAGCACGCCGCCCTTCAGCGGGCGGAGGCGATAGAGGCTGATGCTGCTGAAGCTCGGCAGCTCGGCGCGCCAGCGATCGAACAGCATGGTCTGGTGATGCTCGGCCGCCACCTGCACCTTGGTGCCGGCGAAGGGCTCGATCACCGAGCGCAGGTGCCGCGCCAGCCGCTCGGCCATGCGGGCCAGGCCCGAAAGCCTGTCGGCGGAGGCATAGCCGTCCTGCCCGAACGTATAGGGGCGGACGACCGAATCCCGCACGGCGCCGTTGCCGCCGCCGGCATCGTCGACCTCCGTCAGCTCCGCCATCAACGCGCCCAGCGCGTCGTCGCCCAGCAGGGATTTGCCGTCATCCGTCATGACGTCACTGAATGATGAAATTGGTGAAATACACGTCGTCCACGCCCCCGAAGCCCTCTTTCTGGACAAGCACTTCGTTTATGGCGTTCTTCAGGGATTTTTGAAGCTGCTTCTTTCCGGCCGGCGTCGAAATCACGAAGCTGTCCTGATCGGCCAGCGTCATCAGCACGGCGGACCGGATCGCCATCTCATGCGCCTTCACCCGATCGATCACGCGCTGGTCGTAATAAGTGGAGATGCCCAGCGACACCTGCATGAAGCCATCGGAATCGCGCAGGTTGGACGTGAAATTCTGGGCGAGATCATAATAACTCGCCTTGTAGCGGCCGGGATCGAGCGCTTCCTCGATCGCGCGCGGCTTCTTGCCGCCGGCATGCGCGGTCTGGTCCGCGCCCTCGCGGGGGACGAGCCTGGGCTGGTTCGGGTCCTCCGGCTCCGCCTTGTGGCCGCCGGCCAGCCCCGCGCCCGCCGCATAGAGGCCGGCGCCGACGCCGCCGCCCACCAGCAGCAATGCGCCCAGCCCGCCCATCAGGATGATCTTCAGCTTGCCCTTCCGGGGCGCCGGCGCCGGCTTCTTTTCCTCGCTCACTGTTCCAATTCCCGTCATGCGTAGCGTTCATGGGCGGCATCCCGCCCTTCGGTTCGATCCCATGGCAGGCCGCGCGCCGTGGAGGGCGCGGCTTCGGCCTGCTGGGCCTGCCTCTGCTGCCAGGCCGGCTGCTGCTGGGGCTGGCCGTCGCCGGCCTGCCGCTGGCCGCTGCCCTGCTGGCCCAGGTCGACATGGGTTTCGGCGATCTTCATGCCGTGGCTGCGGGCCTCGGCGACCAGCCGCCCCTGCGCATCGGCCAGCGCGGTGCGCGCCGCCTCGGTCTCCGCCGTCAACCGCACCGAAGCGCCGTCGTCCCCGCGCGTCAGCTCGACATGCAGCGAGCCCAGATGCTCGGGATTCAACCGGAATTGCAGCCGGGTGCCGCCGTCGCCCGCCGCGACGATATCGCGGGCAAGCTGATCGAGCCACGCGCTGTCCCGCGCGAGATCGAGATGCCGGGCGACCACCACCGCACCGCCATCCACCAGCCCGAAAGCGGCCGGGGCGGCCGTTGCGGGAGCCGGGGAAACGGCGGGTGCGATCCGGGGGTCCGCCGGCGGCAAGGGGGTGGCGCTATCGACCGGCGAGGTTGCGGATGGAGCCTCGGCGTCGCGCTTCTCCGCCGCGGGTGCGGCGACGGGCGGCTCGGCCGGAACATCGGCTGCCGTTTCGGGCCGTGACGATGGGGCAAGCGGCGGCGCCGGCATCCGCGCCGCTGGAGCCATGGCGTCACGCGGCAGCGCCGGTGCCGGCGTTTCCGCCACATCGCCAGCGGGTGAGGCGGCGGCCGGCGCTTCGGGCGCATCGACCGGCACCGGCAGATCGGCGAGGGCCATTGCCGGCACCGCGACCTTCTCCTGTGCGACCGGCCCGGCCTCCGGCGCATCGGGGCCGGCAACCGGGGGCTGCACTCGCGGCGTCGCCGGGCGCGCAGCCGCTTCCATCGGAGGCGCCGCGGGCGACGATGCGGCCGGCGCCGGTGGCGCGAGCGCCGCGATCGGCAGCGCCGCCGGCTGGGCCACCTGCTCCGCTTTTGCGGCCGGGACGGGAGCGGCATCGGCCCCGTCATCGTCCCCCTCGGCGTCCGGCTCGCTTTCGGGCCCGGCCTCCGCGTGCTCGGCCACGCGCAGGACCGGCATCGCCGTGGCCGGCCGGCCGGCCGCGAGGCGGACGGCCAGGGGCGGCGGCGCGTCCACCACGCTTTGCGGCTGATCGATGCCGACGGGGACCGGAACGGCGACCTGCGTCATGCCGTCGCCATCGACCGATACGCCCTCCCCCACGGGGAGCATCGTCGGCGGGGGAACCGGCTTGCCGCCGATGACGGCTCCCGCAGGACCGCCACGGCCCGGCGCCAGCATCGGCAACGCCTCCAGCAGGGCGGCGTCCACATCCTCGCCCGGCGGGGCCATATCACCCCCGGCAGGCGCCACCGGCATCGCGCCCCCCACGGGCGCGGCGGTGACGGCGCCGGGGGTGATCGCCCCCACGCTCGCGATCAGCGCGTCGAACATGTCGGAAGGCACGGCCCCCCCGGGCCGCCCCCCCGCGATCGCGGCCGGCTGCGCCGCCGCCGGCATCGCCGCGCCGATCATGCGACGCCTCCTTCACCCAGGCGCGACCGGGGCCGGGAGGCGACCGCCTGCCGCTTTTCCCGCCAGGCTTCCAGCGCCACCGCCGCCTTGTCCGCCAGCCGCTGCGCGCTTTCGCTGCGGATGCGCGCCTCGAGCCGCTGGGCGGTGCACGTCTCCACGGTGGCGCGGGCGCCGACGATCGCGTCGGCCAGCCCCGCGCGGGCATTGTCCAGCCGCATCGCCATCTCGCCCGCATTGGCGAGCACCGCCGCGCTGAACCCGCCCGGCCCGAGGCCCAGGCTGTCGCGCAACTGGCCGAGCCGGTCCGCGCTGTCGGTAAGCGAGGCGAGCCGCCCCTCGGCCTGCGCCAGCCTAGCTTCGGCCGCAAGCTGCTGGATGGTCCGCGCGCGGACGATCCGCTCGCGCCGCCGCACCGCCGCCTTCATGCCCCGAACTCCGCGATCAGCCGGGCGACGGACTCGCCGCCGTCCACCCGTTCCTTCTGGCCTTGGGAGATGAAGGCGCGGATATCCGCCTGCCGCATCACCGCCTCGTCGATGCGCGGATCGCTGCCCTCGCGATAGGCGCCCATCAGGATCAGGTCGCGATTCTCCTCATAGGCCGCCCACAGCCGGCGGAGATTGGCGGCGGCGCGGAGATGATCCGGCTCGACCACGTCGGGCATCACCCGGCTCAGCGATTTGCCCACGTCGATGGCGGGGAACACGCCCTGCTCGGCCAGGCTGCGGGAAAGGATGATGTGCCCGTCGACGATGGCGCGCGCGGTATCGACGACCGGATCGTCGGTATCGTCGCCATCGGCCAGCACGGTATAGATGGCCGTGATCGATCCGCCGGTGCGGGCGTCGGCGCCGGCACGTTCGATGAGGCGGGGGATGAGGCCGAGCGCGGAGGGCGGATAACCCTTCATCGTCGGCGGCTCGCCCAGCGAAAGGCCGATCTCGCGCTGGGCATGGGCCACGCGCGTCAGGCTGTCGATCAGCAGCAGCACGCGCAGGCCCGCCTCGCGGAAGAATTCCGCGATCGCGGTCGCCCGCATCGCCGCGCGCAGGCGCAGGAGCGGCGGATGATCCGCCGGCACCGCCACCACCACGCTCTTCTGCCGCACGGCGCCGGATAGCTTGGTGGCGAGGAAATCGGAAACCTCGCGGCTGCGCTCGCCCACCAGCCCCACCACGATCACGTCGCATTCGGCGCCGGCGATCATCTGGCCCATCAGCACCGATTTGCCGACGCCCGATCCGGCGGCGATGGCGATGCGCTGGCCGACGCCGGCGGTAAGCAGCGCGTTGATCGCGCGCACGCCCATGTCGAACGGCTCGGTCACGCGCGCGCGGTTGAGCGGATTGCCCGGACGCCCGGCCAGCGGCCAGCGATGGGCGGCTGCGATCGGCCCCAGCCCGTCCAGCGGCTCGCCCAGCGCATCGACCACGCGGCCCAGCAGCTCCGCGCCCACCGCCACCGATCCGCCCCGGCTGTCCGGCTCCACGCGCGCGCCGGTGATGTGCGGGGCATCGCTGTCCAATGCCATCATCAGCGTGCGGTTGCCGCGAAAGCCCACCACCTCGGCCCGGCAGGCATTGCCTTCCGCATCGATCACGCGCGCGCCCGATCCGATCGGCTGGTGGAATCCGGTCGCCTCCAGCATCAGCCCGTCATAGGCGGCCAGCCGGCCGATCCGGCGCGGCCCGCCTTGCGCGATATCGATGGTATCGAGCAGCGCCGCCGCGCGGCCCGCGAGCATCCCCGTCATCGCGGCACGCCCATCTTGTCGAGCGCGGCGCTGAGCTTCTCCAGCCCCGCCTCCGGCCCGTCCTCGATCCAGCCCTCGCCGGTTTCCACCAGCACCGTGCCCGGCGCCAGCGTGGCATCGGCGATCAGCTCCACCGGCAGATCGGCATCGGCCAGGCGGGCATGGTCCTCGGGGCAGAGCCGCATCCGCGCGGGGCGCGATTCCTCGGCGATCAGCGCGGCGGCGGCATTGGCGCGCGCCAGCACGGCGGCGCTGTCGATCGCCACCTCGCCCACGATCTGCCGCACCAGCCGCTCCACCGTCTCGGCCAGCAGCAGGCCCAGCTCGTGATGCGGCTCGGGCCGCAGCGCCTGCAGGCTTTCGGCCAGCCGGATCAGCGCGGCGCGATCCTCGGCAATCTCGATCTCCGCCGTCCGCCGTCCCTCGGCAAAGCCCTGGGCGAAGGCATCCGCCTCCAGCGCGGCCGTGTCGATCGCGGGTTCCGGCTCCGCGTCGTTGGAGGGGCAGACCATCCGGTCCGCCACGAAGGGCGTGGGCGTGGCGACCGCCGCCCACGGCGTGAACACGGCCAACGCGGGATCGCGGGTGACGGTGCCCAGCCGGGCGGCGGCGATGCCGGTGGCGGCGCTCCACATGTCAGACATAGTCGCCGTCCTTGCCGCCGAGGTTGATGGTGCCGGCGTCGGCAAGCTGGCGGGCGATGGCCAGCATCTCCTTCTGCGCGTCCTGCACCTCCGTCAGCCGCATCGGGCCGCGCTCGATCATCTCGTCCATGATCGACTGGGCGGCGCGGCTGGACATGCAGCCCAGCATCTTGGCGCGGAGCTTCTCCTCCGCGCCCTTCAGCGCCACGACCAGGATGGAATTGTCCACCGCGCGCAGCAGCGTGCCCATATTCTTCTCATCGAGCGCGCCGAGATTGTCGAACACGAACATCTCGTCCTCGATCGTGCGGGCCAGCGTGCGATCCAGCTTGTTGAGCGAGCGGATGATGCGCTGCTCGGCGGTGGTGCGGGTATTGTTGACGATCTTCGCCGCCTCGCTCGTCCCGCCGCGCCGCGACGTGGCGCCGCCGCGCATGGTGTGGCCGAGCTGGCGGAGCAGCACGCGCTCCAGATCCTCCAGCGCCTCCGACGTCACCGGCCCCAGCTTGGCGATGCGGTAGATGAGGTCGGTCTGCGCCTCCTCGTCCACCAGCTGCAGCACATCGGCGGCGATCGGCGGGTCGAGATGCGCCAGCACCAGCGCCGCGATCTGCGGATGCTCGTTCTCGATCAGCGCGGCGATGGTGCGCGGGTCCATCCACTTCAGCGCGTCCAGCGTATTGGTGCGGGTCGGCGGGGTGATCCGGGCCATGATGTTGTCGGCGCGGTCGCTGCCCAGCGCGCGCTCCATCATCCCCCGGATATGCCGGTCCGCGCCGAAGCCGATGGTGGTGCGGGCGCGGGCGCGGCGGACGAACAGGTCGAGCACGCCGTTCACCTGCCCCTCGCTGACATCGGCCACGCCGAACATCGCACCGCCCAGCATCTGCACCTCGTCCGGCTCCAGCCGGGCCAGCACGTCGGCGGCCTCCTCCTCGGAAAGCAGCATCAGCAGGATGGCGGCGGCCTCGCAGCCGGCGGGCATGCGCTCGCCCGCCTCGCGGGTCAGCGTTTCGACTTCAGCCATTGCGGGCATCTCCCGAAGGGTTGTCGGCACGGATCAGGTCACGCACCACCAGCGCGGCGCGGGCGGGGTCCTGCCGCACGAAGCCGCGGATCAGCTCGGCGCGCTCGGCATAGCCCGGCGTCGCCTCGATCATGTCCAGCGTCACGGTGCGATTGGGGTCGATGCGGCTTTCATCGGCGATGGTGGCGGCGATCTCGCGCCCCACCAGCGCGCGCTGCGCCTCGCGGGCGGCCGCTTCCTCCTTGGCGCGCTGCGCGGCGGCGGCGATGCGGCGCTTCAGCAGCGGGCGGGCGATGCCGAACACCAGCAGGGCGGCGATCATCAGCGCGGAAAGGTTGCGCGCGGCCAGCCCCACCCAGGGCGCATCCCACCATTTGGCGCCCACAGCCTCCACATCGGTATCGGCGAACTTGCGGCTGTTGACGGCGATGGTGTCGCCGCGCTGCTGATCGAAGCCGACGGCACCCTTCACCAGATCCTCGATCTGCACCAGCTCGGCACGGGGCCGGGCCTTGCCGTTCACGTCGCGCAGCGCGACGGCCACGGAAAGCCGGCGCACCGTGCCCACCGGATTGCGCGTTACCGAAACCTCGCGGCCGAGCTCGAAGGTGCGGTTGTAATTCTCGGTCGTGCGGCTCTGGGCGGCCGTGGCGCCAGTGTTGGGCGCGCCGGGCACCGGCGGCGTCATGGCGCCGTTCGGCTGGGCGGCCACCTGGCTCGCCGGCGGCGGCGTGTTGGCGATGGCGCCGGGAACGCCGCCCACCGCGTCGGGGCCGTCCGGCCCGCCTTCCTTGGTCCATCCGCCCTGTTCGGCGCGGACGGTGGCGAGATCCTTGGGATAGCTTTCGCGCGTGGCCTGCACCTCGGCGAAATCCAGGTCGGCATGCACCTCGGCGGTATAGTTGCCGGGGCCGACGATCGGGATCAGCAGCTTGTCCAGCGCCTCGCGATAGCGGCTTTCCATCTTCGCCTGGATGTCGATCTGGCGCTCGCTCGCGTCGGTCGCGGCGTCGCCGCCCCCGCCGGACAGCAGCTTGCCGGACTGGTCGACGATCGACACGCCCTCCGCGCTCAGCCCCGGCACCGAGGAAGCGACGAGATGGGCGATCGCCTTCACCTGCGCATCGCCCAGCGACCGGCCGGGCTGGAGCTGGAGCATCACCGACGCCGCCGTCTGCCGGCTCTCACGCAGGAACACGCTCGGCTGCTCGACGGCCAAGTGCACGCGGGCGGCGGCCACGGCGTCGATCTGCTCGATGGTGCGGGCCAGATCCAGCTCGCGCGCACCGCGCAGCCGCTCCCCCTCCACCGCCCGGCTGGCGCCCATCGGCAGCGCGCTGATCATCGCATCGCCGTCCGGCGCGCTCTTGGGCAGGCCGGCCTGCGCCAGCAGCATCCGGGCGCGGTAGAAATCCCCGTCCGAAACGGTGAGCGTGCCGGTATCGCGATCGATATGATAATCCACGCCCGCCGATTTCAGCGCATCGGCCACCGCCGCCTTGTCGCCATCGGCGAGGCCGCGGAACAGATCGCGCTGCGGCGCCTGCGAAAAGGCCATCCAGGCAAGCGCGGCGAGGCCCAGCATCGCGACCAGGCCGATCATCGGCAGGCAGCGCTGCACGGCCGGCTGCTCCATCATGCCCTTCAGCCGATCAAGCATGGGCCCCATGGGCGGGCGCCCGGCGGCGGGGATGGCGAGCGCGCGTCCCGGCGCGGCATCGTTGGAAACTGCTATGTCTGCCATGGCTTATACCGGCATGCTCATGATGTCCTTGTATGCGGCAAGGAGCTTGTTGCGGACCTGAAGGGTGGCCTGGAAACCAAGGTTGGCCTGTTCACGCTGAAGCATCACCGCGGCGATATCGGTCGTCTCGCCGCGTTCGTAGGATTCGGAGGCGGCGCCCGCCTTCGCCTGCAGCTCGTTGACGGCGGAAAGCGCGTCGCCGAACGCCTTGGTGAAGTTGGCCGGCGCCTGCGGCCCGGCAGCCCCGAGCCCCGCGATCGGGGCCTGTTCGGCCGGCTTCTGCGCCGCCTTCTGGAGCGCGGCATTTTGCTGGAGGATCGCGCTCCGCATCTGGAGCAGGCTGGAGCTGTCTATCCTGGTCATCGCCTAGCCCCTCAGGCCGCCGCGCGCATGTCGGCGAGGCGGTAGCGCAGCGTGCGCTCGCTGATCCCCAGCCGTTCGGCCGCGCGCAGGCGGTGGCCGCCGGTCGCCGCCAGCGCCTCCTCGATCGCGCGGGCCTGGAGCGCGCGGGCGATATCGGCGAACCTGCGCTGCGGCCGGACTTCCGGCGCCTCGGGCATCGCGGCGGGCGCCATCACCGGGGCCATCGCCTCGATGCTCAGGTCGCCGGCATCGATCCGATCGCCGTCCCGCAGCAGCAGCGCGCGCTGGAGGACGTTCTCCAGCTCCCGCACATTGCCGGGCCAGCCATGCGCCATCAGCCGGTCGAGCGCGGCGGCCGTGGGCCAGGCGAAGGCCTCGCCCGCCGGCATGTGCCGCACCAGCAGCGCCGCCGCGATCGCGCGGATATCCTGCCGGCGTTCGCCCAGCGGCTTCAGGTTGAGCGGCATCACGTTGAGCCGCCAGTAAAGATCGGCGCGGAACCGGCCCGCCGCCACCTCGGCGGCCAGATCGCGGTTGGCGGCGGCGACGATTCGCACGTCCACCGTCACGCTGCGGGTGGCGCCCACCGGCAGCACCTCGCGCTCCTGCAGCGCGCGCAGCAGCTTGGCCTGGAGGGCGAGCGGCAGTTCCGCCACCTCGTCCAGCATCAGCGTGCCGCCGTCCGCCGCGCGGAACAGGCCCTCGCTCGCCGCGCCGGCACCGGTGAAGCTGCCTTTCTGGTGGCCGAACAGCATGGCTTCCAGCATGGTTTCGGGCAGCGCCGCGCAATTGACCGCGACGAACGGCTTGTCCGCGCGCGGGCTGATCGCATGGATATAACGGGCGACGCCTTCCTTGCCGGTGCCGGTCTCGCCCAGCACCAGCACCGTCGCGTCCGATCGCGCGACCTTGGTGGCGAGCGCCAGGAACTTCGCGCTTTCCGGCTCGCCGCAGGCGGGCCGGGCGGCGGGACGGACCAGCTCGGCGATCAGCGCGTTGCCGAACGCCATGTCGGCGAAGCCGAAGCGCAGCCGCGCCGGCAGGCCGTCTGCCGCCGGGTGATAGAAGGGCGCGCCGTCCGCGAATTCCACGATCAGGTCGCGATGGGTGGCGGCGGCGGTTTCGGAAATGTCGAGGATGCGGATCTCGCCGCGTTCGCGCGGATCGGTGGCGGGGACGATCGCGGCGTCGAAGCCGATCCCCCTCAGCCACCCCGCGAGCGTGGGGTTGGCGTCCGCCGCCCCTTCGCTCAATCCGATCATCCGCATCACAGCCCCCACCGTGCCGGCCACCGATCCGGTGGCGCCTCGAGGTAGGAAAATATTGCCGGGTTGGTTACGATCGTCTTAATTTTATTAAATGGCTTTGTCGGCCCGTCCGCGCCTCTACGCAGGCCCGCGCACGCGCGTAGGACGTTTCCTTGGAAAACGGGCCGAGCCCCCGAAAAAAATTTGCGGGCGCCGCCCCTAAAGCTCCCCGAAACCCCACCGTTACCCCGATCGTGGCTGGCACGGACGAGACCGGACAGCCTGACTTATCGAGCGGGAAAGGAACGACCGTGACCGTCATCAACACCAATATCAGCGCTCTCCGGGCTCAGAACGGATCGCGCGTCGCCAACAGCTCCCTGCAGACGGCGATGGAGCGCCTGTCGACCGGCAAGCGCATCAACAGCGCCAAGGACGACGCCGCCGGCCTCGCCATCGCTTCGACCATGACCTCGCAGATTCGCGGCATGACCCAGGCGGTCCGCAACGCAAACGACGGCATCTCGATGGCGCAGACCGCCGAAGGCGCGCTGGACGAGGTGAGCAACATGCTGCAGCGCATCCGCGAGCTGGCCGTGCAGGCGTCGAGCGGCACCTATTCGGACAGCGACAAAGGCAACCTGCAGGCCGAAGTGAAGGAACTGCAGAGCCAGATCAGCGACATCCTCACCAAGACCGACTTCAACGGCGTCAAGCTGTTCGACGGTTCGGCCGGCGCGGATGCGGACGGCAAGGTCGACATCCAGGTCGGCGCCAATGCCGGCGACACGGTGACGCTCGACTTCGCCGAACTCGACCTGAGCGACGCCACCAGCATCGACGTCAGCGATCTTCAGGATACCGATCTGGCGACGCTCACCTCCGC
Organism: Sphingomonas sp. MM-1; assembly: GCF_000347675.2. Taxonomy (NCBI): domain Bacteria; kingdom Pseudomonadati; phylum Pseudomonadota; class Alphaproteobacteria; order Sphingomonadales; family Sphingomonadaceae; genus Sphingomonas; species Sphingomonas sp. MM-1. The sequence goes on from NC_020561.1 coordinate 1,221,879, forward strand.
CATCTCGACGGTGGCGACCACGCGCGCCACGCTCGGCGCCTCGCAGAGCCGCCTGCAATCGACCGTAAACAACCTGACCGCGAACCTCACCAACCTTTCCGATGCGCGCTCGCGGATCGAGGATGCGGATTTCTCGGCGGAAACGACCAACCTCGCCAAGGCGCAGGTGCTGGCCCAGGCTTCCACCGCGATGCTCGCCCAGGCCAACCAGAGCAGCCAGAACGTGCTGACCCTGCTGCGCTAAGCGAAAGGGACTTCCGGGAGGAGGAAACGGGGCTCCGGCGCACACCCCACGCGCCGGGGCCCTTCCCTATTTTCAGCCACCCATGGTCGGGACGGAAACGGGCATGAACAAGCGGACCGATGGCAAGGCGTTCGATCCGGCGACGGCGGTGGAATTCACCGCCCCGATCAATGCCGATGCCGCCGATGCAGATATCGTCGCCAATGCGCCGGCGACCGGGCCGGAACCCGCAACCCCGGAAGCCGCCGGCCCGGCACCGGCCGGCCGCCGTCGGCTTGCCGGGCTGAAGGCCGCGCTGCCCTACGGCATCGCAGCGCTCGCCACCTTCGCCAGCCTCGTCGCCACGATCGGCCTTGTCATCGCCAGCCGCAATGCCGCCGAGGCGGGGCAGCGCATCGCCGCGCTGGAACGCGCGGTGGACGGGCTTTCCATCCCCCCTCTCCCCATTGCCGAACGGGCGCCGCCGCTTCATCCGGCATTGCCCCCCACCGCCGCGGACATGTCGGCCGACGAAGCCGGCGCACCCGCCACGGCGGCGCAGATGCGCGCCGCGCTGGACGATTTCCGCCGCGATCTGGTGCGTTATCAGGCGCTGGGCAGCAATGCCGCATGGGTGGATGCGATCCGCGATGCCCAGGCGGAGCTGGCCAACAGGATCAACAGCATCGCCGAGAAGGTCGACCGGATCGACCGGCGGATCAACGGTGGTCGGCCAGCCTTGCCCGCAGCCGATCGAGCGCGGCCTTCTTGATCTGGCACACGCGCGCGGCGCCCACGCCCAGCGTCAGCCCGATCTCGTCCAGGTTCATCTCCTCGACGAAATAAAGCTGCAGCACCAGCGCCTCGCGCTCGGGCAGCTCGGCGATATGGCCGGCCAGCAGGTCGCGCAGCTCATCCCGCTCCAGCGTCTGGTCCACGCGCTCCTCGATGTCGGCGAACCACATCGACTGGTCGGAATAGACCTCATCCAGCGATTCCTGCCGCACCGCCGCCGTGCTGTCCGCCGCCTCGCGATAGTCGGCGGCGCTCAGCCCCATGGCGTCGGCCATCTCGGCATCGGTCGCGGGCCGGCCCAGCGCCTGCTCCAGCCGGGCGCGCACGCGGGCGATCTCCCGCCTGCGGCTCATCGCCGAACGGCAGATATTGGCGTGGCGGCGCAGATGATCGATCATCGCCCCGCGGATGCGCGTCGTCGCATAAGTGGAGAAAGCGAAACCGCGATCCTCGAAATTGTTGGCCGCCTCGACCAGCGCGACCATGCCGATCTGCACCAGATCCTCGATGTCGATGGCGTTCGACACCCGGCCATGGACGTGCCAGGCGATGCGACGCACGAGCGGCATATGTTCCCGCGCCAGATCGCCGGGGCGCGCCCGCGCGGGGCGGCGCTGATAGGTCTGGCTGATGGCGGCGTTGGCGAAGGCCATGGTTTCAACCCTTCAGGTGATTTCGCGGGGACGAGCCGGCGCGCATCAGCGCACCAGCTCGCGCTCGGCCGGAACGGCGGGGTTGCCGCCGCCGACGACGGCAACGACCTCCACGGCCTTGCCGTCAGGAATTTCGAGGAAGGACAGCACCGGCACCTCGGCCAGATGCGGTTTCAGAAGGCGCGCCAGCGGCCGCCGCGCCAGCGGCGAGGTGACGATGGCGAACTGGCGGGCCTCCGCCATCAGCGGCTGGGCCGCCTCGCCCACCGCCGTCACCACCCGGTTGGCGAGGCCGGGTTCGAAGGGATGGGTGGCGTTGGGCCCGGCGCGCACCGCCTGGGCGAGCAGCGCCTCCAGCCCGCCGTCCAGCGTCACCACCGGCAGCGGCATGCGCATCGGCACCAGCGTCTGCACGATGATCGGCCCGATGCGGCGGCGCACCGCTTCCAGCATCTGCGCCGGGTCTGCCTCCTCGCGCGCGGCCTCCACCATCGCCTCGGCGATGCGGCGGAAATCCTTGAGCGGCACGCCCTCGGCCAGCAGGCCCCGGCAGAGGCCGGCCACCTGCGCCAGCGTCAGCGGCTGGGGCGTCAGGCCCTGGGCGAGCTGCGGCGCCACCTCCTTCAGCGCGTCGAGCAGCTTCTGCGCCTCGTCCATGCCGAACAGGTCGGCGGCGGCATTGGCGATGATCTGGTTGAGGTGGGTCGCGATCACGGTGGCCGGATCGACCACGGTATAGCCGGCAACCACCGCCTCGGTGCGCTTGGCCGGCGGAATCCACACCGCCTCCAGCCCGAAGCTCGGATCGCGGACCTCGCGGCCCTCCACCCGGCTTTCCAGCGCGCCGCTGTCCAGCGCCAGCAGGTCCTCGGGCCAGCACTGGTCCTCGCCCATGATGACGCCGGCCACGGTGATGCGGTAGGCATTGGGCTCCAGCGAAAGATTGTCGCGCACCCGCACCATCGGCACCACGAAGCCCAGCTCGCGGCTGAGCTGGCGGCGGATGCCGGTGATCCGCGCCATCAGCGGCGCGCCCTTGCGCTCGTCCACCATCGCGATCAGGCCGTAGCCGATCTCCAGCCCCAGGGCGGCGCCGTCGGAAACCTCGTCCCAGCCGATCGTGGACGGCAGCGGCTCGGCAGCGGCGGCGGCCACCGCTTCCTCCTCGGCACGGCGCGCGGCTTCCCGCGCCGGAGCCTTGCGGAGCTGCCACGCCACCGCGCCCGCCACGGCGGCGGCGGAAAGAATCACGACATGCGGCATGCCCGGCATCACGCCCAGCAGGAACAGAATGGCCGCGACCGGCGTCCAGGCGCGGGCCGATCCGAACTGGCTGGTGATCTGGCCGGAAAGATCGAAGGGCGACGACACCCGCGTGACGATGGCCGCCGCCGCGATCGACAGCAGCAGCGCGGGGATCTGCGCCACCAGCGCATCGCCGATCGCCAGCATCACATAGGTCTGCGCCGCCTCCGCCATCGACAGGCCGTGGCTCATCACACCCAGGATCAGGCCGCCCAATATGTTGATGACGAGGATCAGCACGCCGGCGACGGCATCGCCCTTCACGAACTTGGAGGCGCCGTCCATCGATCCGTAGAAATCGGCCTCGGTCGCCACCTCGACGCGGCGGGCCTTGGCCTCGTCCGGCGTCAGCAGTCCGGCGTTCAGATCGGCGTCGATCGCCATCTGCTTGCCGGGCAGTGCATCCAGGGTGAAGCGGGCGGAGACTTCGGACACGCGGCCCGCGCCCTTGGTGATCACCACCAAGTTGATGATCATCAGGATCGCGAACACGAAGATGCCGACGGCCCAGTCGCCGCCGATCAGGAAATGGCCGAACGCCTCGATCACATGGCCGGCGGCGTCGGGGCCTTCATGCCCGTCCACCAGCACCACGCGGGTGGAGGCGACGTTCAGCGACAGGCGCAGCAGCGTGGCGAAGAGCAGCACGGTGGGGAAGGAGGAGAAATCGAGCGGCTTGGCCGCGTTCAGCGCCACCATCAGCACGGCCAGGCTGATCATGATGTTGGTGATGAAGCCCACGTCCAGCACCAGGGACGGCACGGGCACGATCATCAGCCCCACCAGCATCAGCGTGGCGAAGGGCAGGATCGCGCCCTTGCCCGCATTCGCCCAGATCGTCTTGTTCAAAGCGTTGGTGGCCATGCTTCTTCCCGCTTATGTGCGGGTGAATTTAAGCAAAAGCCGTGCCAATTTGAGCCGTATGACTTCCACTGAAAAAAGCGGCTGGGGACGGGCTCCGCCGAGGCACCCGGCGGTTCTTGCAAGGATCAGCTCGGCCACGCCCAAGGTCGATATCATGTGAACCGCCGCATGAGGCGGGGTTAGCTGGGCACGCTCCTTGCCTATCCACCCCCAAGAGGAGGGTTATAGGCGACCGGCCTCTTGCCGCTCAGATCCGGCCCTGCCGGCCGTAGGCGATGGGCGCGGCGACATTGGCGCCGATGGTGGCCAGCTTTTCCAGCCGGCGGCGGGCGGCGTCGCCAAAATAAGCGCAGCGCAGGCGCGCGGCCTCGACGTCCGCCAGCGCATCCCGGATGCGGGCCTTGAGCTCGGGCGTGTCGCGCCAGCCGCCCGCCCCGCCGACGGCGGCGGTGGCCGCCTGGAAACCGGCGGCAGCCGCCTCGATCGCGGCGATGTCGTTGCGGTCGAGCGCCGCCGCCAGCGCGCGGCCGGCTTCGGCGAGGCGATCGACCAGGGCGATGCTCATCCGGATCAGCCGCGCGGGGGCAGATCGAGCGCGATCATCCGGGCAGCGATCGCCTTCACCTCCAGCGCATAGGCGCCGTTGGCGATGGCCGCGCGGATTTCCTGCACGCGGGCATGATCGATGGGGGCGCCGGCGGCCGCCAGCGCGCTTGCCGGGTTGGTCGCGGCAGCGGCGGCTTCCTCGGTGGGAGCCGTTGCCGGAACGGCGGCCACCTTATCGCCCTTCGCGCCGGAAACCCGGCCGGTTTCGATCCTTCCCGTCGCTTTTGGTCCGATGCCGTCGATCATCTTTCCATCCCTCGGGTGCACATTCTACGGTCCAATATCCGCTTTTAACGGCACGCCGGAAAATTCTTTAAATGCCCGGCACGCGCACAAGGCCGATATCGACGACCTCGACGATGATCGGCCGGGATTTCGCGTCCGCGCGCACGCGGATCCGTTCCCCCGGCGCGCCGTCCTGATCGGCGATCATCTGGCTGGAAACGCTGAAGCCCGGCTGGCCGGCGCGTATCTCCACGGGGTCGCCGCGCCGGATCACCGGATCGGCCCTGGCCGGTCGCGGGGCGGATGCCATCGCGGCCTGCTGCATCTGCGCGCCGCGCGCCAGCAACGGCACCCGCACCCGCCAGCCGATCTCCGCGCAGCGCAGCACCACCGCGCCCGCGAAGGGAGGCTCGATCGCCACCGGCGCCGGACAGGCAGCCAGCTTCATCCGCCGGTCGATGGGGGCCGCCGGGCCGCCCGGCTGGCCGATATCGGCGCCCAGCGCGATCGCCAGCCGCCGTTCCAGCGCGGCGAGATCCTGGAACGGCCCGGCCTGCGCCGTCGCCACGGCCGGAAGAGCCGCGATCAGGATGGCGGGGATGGGGAACATGCGTCGCATCGGCTGAAATCCTTTCGTTCCGCCGATAAACAGCAAGAAACGCGCCAATCACCGCGCGCCCTCGATCCGCACCGTGATGGCCTGCCCCGCCGGGGCCGTGCCGGACGTGGCCGGAATGGCGATCGCGATCGCCTGCTCGTCCAGCCCGCCGGCCCGGATTCCGCGCGCGATCGCCGCCGTCCGCGCCGCCGCCAGCTCCCACCGGTCGAGCCGGGCATTGCCCCCGCCCTGCCCCTCGCTCACGATCCGCACCCGGCGGCCTTTGGCCCGCGCCTCGGCGCCGATCGCGCGCAGCCGCTCGGCCGCCGCCGCCGTCAGCACCGCCTCGTCGCGCTCGAACAGGCCGGCGGCCGCGAAGCGCAGGTCGCGCGCCGCCTCCCCCGCCGCGGCGGCCGTGCCGAAGGCCGATCGCAGCCCGGCCGCCAGCCCGTCCGTCCGGCCGTTCTGGGCCTGGAGGAGGATGAAGAAGCCAAGCAACAACAGGCACAGATCGGCGAAGCTCACCGCCCAGCGCGGTGCGCGCGCGGCCTTCATGAAACCGCCCTCAGCACCGGCCGCACCGGCACCAGCTCCGCCCGCGCCAGCATGGCAAAGCGATCGAGCACGCGCGCCTGCCAGGCGATCTCGCCGTCCGAAAGCCGCTCCAGCCGCGCGGCGATCGGCCCGGCGATCACATTGGCCAGGATGATGCCGTAAAGCGTGGTCAGCAGCGCCAGCGCCATCGGCGGGCCGATCTTCGCCGCGTCGTCCATCTGCGCGAACATACCGATCAGCCCGGCGATGGTGCCGATCATCCCCATTGCGGGCGCGGCATCGGCCAGCGCGTTCCAGAACGCGGCGGCGGCGGCATGGCGGCGGCGGCGGCCGGCAATCTCGGCCTCCGCCCACAGGGCGAACTCCTCGGCCGTGGCGGCATTGGCGAGATGGAGCACCGCGCGCCGCAGGAAAGGTCCGGCCGTCTCCACCCGATCGGTGCAGGCGATGCCGCGCGCATCCGCCACCGCCGCCACCTGGTTCGCCGCCCGCATCGCGGCCGTGGCATCCTTCTCCACATCGCCGCGCAGCAGCGGCCGCAGCGCGGCGAAGGCGCGCCCGCCATCGGCCAGCCCCGATCGCGCGAACGCGATCGCCAGCGCGCCACCCAGCACGATCAGCAGGGAAAGCGGGTCGAGGAAGCGGCCGATCTGTTCGAGCATTGCCATGGGCCACCGGTTCCATCCGCCCGGCCGCGCCTGGGATTCCCGCAGGCTTGCCGGCCGACCGGCAAAAAATTGCCGCCCCCGGCAAAAAATTGCCGGTCGCGTGCCGCCTTGTCGCAGGGAACCGCGGAAACAGGGGCTTTCCCCCGTCTGGCACGGCCCTTGCTGCTTGTCGGCCCGCCAGGAAGGCATCGTGCCGACATGCTCGGTAACGGCCGCCCTCCGGTTCATTTTAGAGGAAAAATTTCGTGATGGTCGGCTCAGGCGGAAAATCCGGCGAAAGCCTGTTCGGGGTCCACGGCGACGCGCTGGCGCTCAGAAGCCAGCGGCTGGCGTTGCTCGCGTCCAACATCGCGAACGCATCGACCCCCGGATACAAGGCCCGCGACCTCGATTTCACCAAGGCGCTGGACATGGCGCAGGCCGGCACGCGCGCCGATGCCGCGGCCGCCGGCGCCATGGGCTATCGCGTGCCGCTCCAGCCCTCGCAGGACGGCAACACGGTGGAGCTTTCCACCGAGCAGACGATCTTCGCGGAGAATGCGGTCCAGTATCGCACCACCCTCTCCTTCCTCAACGGCCGCATCAACACGCTGATGACGGCGATCAGGGGCGAATGACGATGGCGGACCCGCTCTCGGTATTCGACATCGCCGGCCGGGCGATGTCCGCGCAGATGATGCGCCTCAACACCACGGCCTCCAACCTCGCCAATGCGGGTTCGGTCTCGGGCAGCAAGGAAGGCGCCTTCAAGGCGCTCCGGCCCGTGTTCATGCCCGTCACCGACCGGCCCGGCGTCGCGACCGTCAAGGTAGGCTCCATCCTCACCTCCACCAGCGAAGCGGTGAAGAAGCATTCGCCCGATCATCCGCTGGCGGATGCGAACGGCGACGTATGGGAAGCCAATGTCGATAGCGCGGCCGAGATGGTCGACATGCTGGAAACCGCCCGCGCCTACCAGAACAACGTCCAGGTCTTGCAGACGGCCAAGACCCTCACCCTCGATACGCTGAGGCTCGGCAAATGACCTCGATCACCGGACAATCCTATCTCGACTCGCTGGGCAGCAAGTCGAACCCCAACGGCTCGGCGCCGAACGGCACGCTCGACCAGTCGAGCTTCCTCACGCTGATGACGGCGCAGCTGAAGGCGCAGGACCCGTTCAACCCGATGGACAACACCCAGATGGTCGCCCAGATGGCGCAATTCTCGCAGGTGTCCGGCATCGCGGAGATGAACCAGAGCCTGAAGGCGATGGCGTCCGACCTCGCCACCGCGCGGGTCGGCAACGTCGCCGGCTGGATCGGGCGGGCAGCGCTCGTCTCCTCGGCCACCGCCACCCCGCTCGCCGACGGCAGCTATGCGTTCGAGGCGGAGCTGCCGGAGGATGCCACCAACGTGCAGATCGACCTGGTCGATCCCACCGGCGCCGTCGTCCATTCCCAAAATCTCGGCGCGGAGAAGGCCGGATCGGTCGGCTATAGCTGGGACGGCAAGGATGCGGAGGGCAATGCCGTCAGCACCGGCCCGCTCAAGGTGATGGTGACGGCCTACGGCGCCAGCGGCCCGATGAAGCCCGTCATTTCAAGCTGGACGATGATCAACGGCGTCCAGTCGCCCGCCGCCGGCGGGGCAGCGCAGCTCATCACCCCGCTCGGCATCGTCAAGCCCGAAGAGGCGCTGCGCATCGCCTGATCCCGTCTTCCAGATTCCAGAACGGAGATAGCTCCCATGTCCTTCTATACCTCGCTTTCCGGCCTCAAGGCGGCGCAGACCGATCTTTCGGTCGTTTCGAACAACGTCGCCAATGTCGGCTCCACCGGCTTCAAGAAGAGCAAGGCCGAATTCGGCGACATCATCTCGGCCGCTCCGCTCCAGTCCTCCGCCATGGCGGGCCAGGGCACGCGGCTGCGCGCCATCACCCAGCAGTTCACCCAGGGCGGCTTCGAAACCTCGGATCGCGAGCTGGACCTCGCCATTTCCGGCCAGGGCTTCTTCGTCACCCGATCGGGCATCACCGGCGGCCAGGTCGCCTTCACCCGCAACGGCACCTTCTCGGTGGATAGCGACCGGTTCGTGACGGACAGCTCGGGCGCCTATCTGCAGGTGCTGCCGGTGGACAGCCGGGGATCGGTGACGGCCACCAGCCTGGATGCGACGCGCAACCTCCAGCTTCCGCTCACCTCCGGCCAGCCCAAGGCCACCAGCCTGCTCAAGATGGCCGTCACGCTGCCGGTCAGCGCCGATCTGCCGGCCAACCGCGTCTCCTACAGCGCGGATACGCCCTATGAGTTCAGCCGCTTCGATCCGAACAGCTACAATCAGAGCACGGCGACCACGGTTTACGACGCGGTCGGCAACGCCCTGCCCGCGACGCTCTATTTCGTCCGCAAGACGCTGCCCACCTCGGCCGATCCCAACAGCCAGTGGGAAGCGCGCCTGTTCGTCGGCGATCAGGAAATCAGCTCCGATCCCAACAACCCGACGCCGCCCGTGCCGCTCACCCTCACCTTCAACGATGCCGGGCAGATCCAGACGCCGCTCAACCAGGTGCAATATGCCGATGCCCAGCCGGTCGGCGCCATCGCGCCGCTTTCGATGAGCATCGATTTCGGCCTCACCACCAAGCAGGCGCAGGCGCCCTTCACCATCTCCTCGGTCAGCCAGGACGGCTTCGCCGCCGGCCAGCTCGATGGCGTCACGGTCGGGCCGGACGGGCTCGTCACCGCCAGCTTCTCGAACGGCGAAACCCAGCCGCTCGGCAAGCTGATCCTCGCCACCTTCGCCAACCCGGCGGGCCTGCGCCAGATCGGCGACGCGAAATGGACGGTCTCGGGCGAATCCGGCGATCCGATCGTCGGCACCGCATCGGCGGACAGCTTCGGCACGATCCAGTCGGGCGCGCTCGAACGCTCCAACGTCGACATCACCGAGGAACTGGTCGCGCTCATCTCCGCGCAGCGCAATTTCCAGGCGAACGCCAAGGCCATCGAAACCGCGAACACGATGACCCAGGCGATCATCAACATGCGCAACTGATAACCGGCTGAAGGGGAAAAAGGCGCGCCGCCATGGACCGTCTGATCTACAGCTCGCTCTCGGCGATGCGTGGCGCGATGGCGCGCCAGGCGACGACCGCGAACAACCTGGCCAATGCCAACACCACCGGCTTCCGCGCCGAGATGGCATCGGTCCGGCCGCTGTGGATCCAGGCGGCCGGCGGTCGCAACGGCGGCCTCGAAACCCGCGCCGCCGCGTCGGAGGAGGTCGTCTCCGCCGATATGCGCGGCGGCGCCGTCACCGAAACGGGGCGCAACCTCGATATCGCGCTGGACGGCGATGCGCTGCTCGCCGTCCAGGCGCAGGATGGCGAGGAATCCTATACCCGCCGGGGCGATCTCGCGATCTCGCCGGGCGGGCTGCTCGTCACCGGCGATGGCGCGCCCGTGCTCGGGGAGACCGGGCCGATCACCATGCCGCCGGCCGACGACATCAGGATCGATGCGCAGGGCGTGATCTGGTATCGCGCGCAGGGCGCCGATCCGATCCAGCCGATGCAGCAGCTCGACCGGCTGAAGCTGGTGAGCCCCACGGGATCGCGCATCGCCAAGGGGCTGGACGGCCTGTTCCGGGTGGAAGGCGGCGGCGCGCTGCCATCCGATCCCGAAGCGCGCGTCACCGCCGGCAGCCTCGAAGGCTCCAACGTCAACGCCACCCAGGCTCTGGTCGACATGATCGACGCCAGCCGCGCCTGGGAAATGCAGATCAAGCTCGTCACCACCGCCAAGGAACTCGACAATTCCGGGGCGGATCTCATGCGCCTGCCCGATTGAGGCGAGGGGCCGAAAGGATAGCCGCTCATGACCAACGCCGCCCTCCATGTCGCCCGCACCGGGCTGGACGCGCAGAACCTCAGGATGCGCGTGATCGCGAACAACCTCGCGAACGTGAACACCACCGGTTTCAAGCGCGATCGCGCCAGCTTCGAAACGCTGGCCTATCAGGCGATCACCGCGCCGGGCGCGCCGTCCTCGCAGGACAATAAATATGCCACCGGCCTGTCGCTGGGATCGGGCGTGCAGGTGAAGGGCACCGCCAAGATCGATACGCAGGGCACGCTGCAGACGACGGGCGACGCGCTGGACATGGCGATCGAGGGCGCGGGCTTCTTCCAGGTGGAGATGCCGGACGGCCGCACCGCCTACACCCGCGCGGGCGACTTCAAGCTTTCCGGCGAAGGCACGATCGTCACGGACGATGGCATGCCGCTGATCCCGCAGGTGCAGGTGCCCGAAGGCACCCAATCGATCACCATCGGCGCCGACGGGACCATATCGGCGCAGCTGCCCGGCCAATCGGATCTTCAGGAGCTGGGCCGGATCGAGCTCGCCCGCTTCACCAATCCGGCGGGGCTGGAATCGCTCGGCAACAATCTGATGGCCGAAACCCCCGCATCGGGCGCGCCGCAGGTCGGCACCGCCGGCCTCGATGGGCGCGGCTCGATCCGCCAGGGGTCGCTCGAAGCCTCCAACGTCAACGTCGTCGAGGAACTCGTCGACATGATCGAGACCCAGCGCGCCTACGAGGTCAATTCCAAGATGATCAAGGCGACGGACGAGATGCTGCAATATGTCAACCAGCAGTTCTGATCCGATGGCCCGGCGCATCCTCCTCGGCCTCGTCGCCGCCGCGCTCGTCGCCCAGCCGGCATCGGCCGGGCTGTTCGGCCGCAAGCAGCCCAAGGCGGATTACGCGCCGGTCTATGCCCCGCCCCCGCCGCCGCCGCCCGCCAACGGCGCGATCTTCCAGGCGGCGAACGGCTATGCCCCCCTCACCAGCGGCCAGCGCGCCGCGATGGTGGGCGACGTGCTGACGATCGTGCTGGTCGAACGCACCCAGGCGAGCAAGAGCGCCGCCTCCAGCACCGATCGTTCGGGCGATATCGGCCTCACGCCGCCGTCCACCGGCCCGCTCTCCTTCTTCAAGCCATCGGACGTGGCGGCAAGCGGCGGTGCCAGCTTCGACGGCAAGGGTGCCGCCACCCAGTCCAACGCGCTTTCGGGCGAGATCAGCGTGACGATCGCGGCGGTCTATCCCAACGGCACCTATCTGGTGCGCGGGGAAAAGCTGCTGACGCTCAATCGCGGGGACGAGACGATCCGCATCTCCGGCCTCGTCCGCGCCGCGGACATCAGCGTGGACAATCGCGTGCTTTCCACCCGCGTCGCCGATGCCCGCATCGCCTATGCCGGCAAGGGCGATGTCGCGCGTGCCAGCAAGCCGGGCTGGCTCAGCCACTTCTTCTCCATCGTCAGCCCTTTCTGAGGATCACCGGATGCTCCGCCTCGTCCTCGCAGCCTTTACGGCCTTGATCCTCGCCGCCGCGCCCGCGCAAGCGGAGCGGATCAAGGATCTCGGCACCTTCCAGGGCGTCCGCCCCAACCAGCTCACCGGTTACGGCATCGTCGTCGGTCTCGCCGGCACGGGCGACGACAGCCTGGAATATGCGACGCAGGCGATGAAGGGCGTGGCCTCCCGCTTCGGCCTGAACCTGCCGGCCGGCATCAACCCTCAGCTCAAGAACGCTGCCGCCGTCATGATCACGGCGGAGTTGCCCGCCTTCGCCAAGCCCGGCCAGCGGCTGGACATCACAGTGTCCGCGCTGGGCAAGGCCAAGTCGCTGCGCGGCGGCACGCTGCTGATGGCCCCGCTCGCGGGTGCGGACGGGCAGGTCTATGCGATGGCGCAGGGCAATCTCGCCGTCGGCGGCCTCGGCATCGATGCGGCGGACGGATCGAAGCTCACCGTCAACATCCCCACTTCGGGCCGCATTCCGGGCGGTGCCACGGTGGAGCGCGCGGTCGACGCGGGCTTTGCCAACGCCCCCTATCTCACCTTCAACCTCGCCGAGGCCGATCTCACCACCGCCGGCCGGGTCGCCAACGCGGTGAACGGCGCGCTCGGCGCCGGCCGCGCCCGCGCGGTCGATGCCGTCACGATCGAGATCAGCGCCGCCGCCGGGGCCGAGGCGCGCACCGCCTTGATGGGCCAGATCGAAAACCTGCCCGTCGATCCGGCGGATGCGCCTGCCCGCGTCATCGTCAACGCCCGCACCGGCACCGTCGTCATCAACGGCGCGGTCCGCATCGCGCCGGCCGCCGTCAGCCACGGCAAGCTCACCGTGCGGGTGGACGAGGACCCGCGCGTCATCCAGCCGGCCCCCTTCTCGCGCGGGCGGACCGAGATCGAACCCTCCAGCACCATCGCCGTGGAGGAGGAGCGCCGGCCGATGTTCGATTTCCGCCCCGGCGCCAGCCTGGCCGATATCGTGAAGTCGGTGAACGCCATCGGCGCCTCGCCCGCCGATCTCGTCGCCATCCTCGAAGCGCTGAAGCAGGCCGGCGCGATGAAGGCGGAGCTGATCGTGCTATGACGACGCCCCTCTCCTCCGGCCTGCCGCTCAGCCCCGCCATCGGCCTTGGCGGCAAGCAGGCCGATCAGGCCGCGCTCAAGGCCGCCGCCCGCCAGTTCGAGGCCGTGTTCCTCCGCCAGATGATCGGCGCGATGCGGCAGGCGAGCCTGGGCGACGACATATTGGGCTCCTCCGCCGGCGATCAGTTCCGCGACATGGCCGACGCGCGCACCGCCGATGCGATGGCGGAAAAGGGCGCGATCGGCATCGCCGACATGCTGATCGCCCAGTTCCAGCCCAAGGCCCCGGCATCAACGCTTCCTAAAGATTCGCCCGGCCCCGCCGTAGAGACTGGCAAATGAGCGATCTTCTCAGCATCGGCGCCTCGGGCATATCGGCCTACAAGACGGCCCTTTCCGCGATCAGCGACAATGTCGCCAATGCGGAGACGCCCGGCTTCACCCGGCGCTCGACCGCCCAGCGCGAACAGCTCACCGCCCTGCCGATGACGCCGGTCTATCGCGGCAACATGGTCTTTTCCGGCACGCAGATCACCGCGATCACCCGGGCCTATGACCAGTTCCGCGATCAGGAGGCCCGCGCCGCCAGCGCCGAGGCCGGCAGCGCGGAGGCCCGCGCCCGCTGGCTGCAGACGGCGGAAAACGCGCTGGACGATGGCGATGCCGGCATCGGCGCGCGGCTAACCGCCTTCTTCAACGCCGCCGATGCGCTCGCTTCCGATCCCGCCAACCCCATGCCCCGCCAGGCGCTGCTGTCGGCGCTCGACGCCGCCGCCGGCGCCTTCCGCACCGCCGCCGGCGGACTGGCCACCACCGCCACCGGCATCGCCAAGGAAGCGCAGGCCCATGTCGACGCGGTGAACGGCAGCCTCGCGGCGCTGGCCAAGGTCAACCTCGCGCTCATGCGTTCCGAACCCGGCACCGCCGCGCAGGCGAGCCTGCTCGACGAACGCGACCGGCTGGTGGACGACATCTCCGGCCGGCTGGATATCGATGCCAGCTATGGGGCGGACGGCACCGCCACCCTCACGCTCGCCGGCAACAAAGCGGCCAAGCTGCTTTCCGGCGTCATGGCCAATCCCATCGCGGTGGCCCAGGCGGCCAACGGCACGCTCACCCTCTTCGCCTCGGTGGGGGACGGCACCCAGTCCGTCCCGCTGGCCGGCGGCGCGATCGGAGGGCTGATCGACGTCGCCGCCACCGTTGCCGATCGCCGCGCCAGCCTGGATGCGATCGCCACGGATTTTGCCGCCACGGTCAATGGCTGGTCGGCCGCCGGCCGCGATGCCGCCGGCAATCCCGGCCAGCCGCTGCTCGCCATCGGCGCCACCGGCGCGGCCTCGCTCGCCATCGCCACCACCGATCCCGCGGCCGTCGCCGCCGCATCGGCCGATGGCACGCCCAACGGCAACCTCATCGCCCTCCAGTCGCTGCGGAGCGGCGGGGCGGAGGATCGCATGGCGGCCCTCGTCGCCGGCCATGCCCAGGCCACCGCACAGGCGCTCACCCAGGCCGATGTCACTGCTACACGCAGGGATGCGGCGCTGATCGCACGGGCGGAGGTGACGGGAATCGATCTCGATCGCGAAGCAGCGGAGTTGATCCGCTTCCAGCAAGCCTATAATGGTTCCGCGCGGATAATTCAGGTCGCCCGCGAAACGCTACAAGCCATTCTGGATTTGTTCTGAGGCGACCGGCACGATGATCAACAACACCCGCTATCACCTTTCGGCAGAAATCTCGCGCCAGCAGAAGCTTGCCGCCCAGATCGCGCGCGCGCAGGCCGATCTGTCGAACGAGACCCGGCTGCAGCGCGCGTCGGACGATCCCGCCGCTTCCGCCCGAGTCGCCGACATCCGCCGCGCCCAGGCGAACGAGGGGGTGTGGGCGAAGAATGTCGATGCCGCCTCCGCGCTCGCCACCCGCGCCGATACCACGCTGGGCAGCGTCGCCAACGCGCTCGATCGCGCGCGGGAGCTGATGACCGCCGCCAACAGCGGCACCTATAGCGACGAAGACAGGAAGGCGATGGCGATCGAGCTGCGCTCCATCGCCGCCGAGATCGCCGAGCTTTCGCAAACCAAGGATTCGCGCGGCCAGCCGCTCTTCCCCGCCGGCGATTCGCTCGCCGTGCCGATCGGCCCCGGCCTGTTCATCGCGCCCTCCGTCTCGCAGGACGGGCTGTTCACCAACGTCGCCACCGCCAGCGGTGGCACCAAGGATCTGGCCGCCATCGTCAGCGATGCGGCGAACGCGATCGAGCAGCCGGACGCCGCGTTGCGCAACGCGGCGATGGCCGATGTGATCGGCGCCACCGAAACCGTCACCGCCGCCCGCGCCGATCAGGGCGTCCGCGCCGCCCGCCTCGATACCGCGCGCGAACGCTTCGCCAATTCGGGCCTCGTGCTGGCGGAGGAGCGCAGCAAGCTGGAGGATACCGACGTCACCGAAACGGTGGCGAAGCTCCAGGCCAAGCAATTGTCGCTGGAGGCCGCCCAGGCCGCCTTCGCCCGCATCAACCGGCAGACCCTGTTCGACCTGCTGGGCTGATCGAGGTCCGATCGGCGCGGGCGGGCCATCGGCAGCGCCCGTGCGCCTCGATCAATCGCGCGCCATCGCCGCGGCGAGCGCCTGCTCGACATCCAGATAATGGTCGTCGGCCACATCGAACACGACCTTTTCGATCCTGCCGCCGGAAAAGGCGAAGCCGGAGCCATATTCGCTGCTGACCGCATCGCCGGCATCGCGGCCGATCGCCAGGCCCTCCCCGCACAGCGCATAACGGCCGGATTGGGTGCGGAAATCGCCCGCCGCGGCGGCATTGTCGTCGACATATAGCGTCATCTTGCCCAGCGCCTCGGCATAGTCGCCATGGCCCGTCTTCTCGAACTCGACACCAACGATGTGCTTGCCAAGCGCGGGCGCGTCACAGCTCAGCCGCTGCTCCGGCGGGATGCCCAGGAAATTATAGGCGAAGATGAGCTTGCCGCCCTTCACGAACAGCGAATAGCCGCCAAAGCGCGAACCCTGCGCAAAGATTATGCCCTCCGTCTCGCCGGTAAATTCCACTTCGGCCAGCGCCTTGAACGAGGCGCCCAGCGTGCGGGCCGCCGATGCCTCGGGCACCTCGGTCGTGTTCGGATAATAGACGTAGCGCCCGCTCTTGAGCGGGGCGGCATGGAACTCCGCCGCGTGCATCCCCACCACGCCGAGGTCGATCAGCGGCAGGACGTTGTTTTTCCTCGCCTCCTCCAGCCAGAGGTCCTGCAGCTCCTTGAGCTTCCCCGGATTCCCGGCGGCAAGATCATGCGCCTCCGCGCGATCCTCCTCCGTGTGGAAGAGCTGCCAGACATCCTTGTCGAAATTGCCCTGGTCGGATGGCAGCGGGCCATGCTGGGCCGCGGCTTTCCAGCCCTTGTGCCAGATGCCGCGTGTGCCGCACATCTCGTAATATTGGGTTTCCTTGGTGGTCGGCGCCCCGGCATCGTCGAAGCTGTATTTCATCGATACGCCCGCCAGCGGCGCCTGCTTCACCCCGTCGATCTCATCGGGCATCGGCACGCCGCAGCATTCGAGGATGGTGGGCACGATATCCGTGCAGTGATGATATTGGTGGCGCACCTCGCCCCTGGCCCCGATCCCCTTGGGCCAGTGGATCACCAGCGGATCGCAGGTGCCGCCGCTGTATGAGGCGTAACGCTTGAACATCCGGTAGGGCGTCGAGAAGGCCACCGCCCAGCCCGTCGGATAATGATTATAGGTGTCCGGCGATCCGAGCTTGTCGATCATCGCCATGTTGCTTTCCAGATCGTCCGGATAGCCGTTGAAGAAGCGGTTTTCGTTGACCGATCCGTTGGGCGATCCCTCGCCCGAGGCACCGTTGTCCGCGCAGTAGAAGATCAGCGTGTTGTCGAGCTGGCCCGATTCCTCGAGATAGTCGATCAGCCGGCCGATCTGGACGTCGGTATATTCGGACAAGGCGGCATAGACTTCCGCCATGCGGCTGAAGAGCCTCTTTTCGTCGGCGGTCAGCGTGTCCCAGGGGCGCACGCTGTCGGCTTCGGGAAGCACGCCTTCGGGCAGCGGATTGATCGGCGTCAGCTCCGTGCCTTCGGGCAGGATGCCGCGTTCGATCATCCGGGCCAGCACCCATTCGCGATAGGCCTCGTATCCGTCGTCGAACCTGCCCTTATATTTGTCGATATATTCCTGCGGCGCATGATGCGGGGCGTGGTTTGCGCCGGGGCAATACCACATGTACCAGGGCTTTTCGGGATCGGATTGCCGGGTGTCGCGGATGAAGGTGATGGCCTTGTCGGCAATGTCCCTCGAGAAATGATAGCCCTCTTCGGGCTGGTAGGGCTGGTCGACGAAATGATTGTCCTCGATCAGTTCGGGATACCATTGGTTGGTCTCGCCGCCGATGAAGCCATAGAAGCGATCATAACCAAGGCCCAGCGGCCATGCCTTCTTGCTGGCGCCGATGCTGAAGGCATCGACCGGCACATTGTGGTTCTTGCCGATCCAGAAGGTGCTGTAGCCGGCGTTGCGCAGGATATGCGCGATGGTGCCGTTCTCCAGCGGGATATGGCCGTTATAGCCGGGAAAGCCGGTCGCCGCCTCGGAAATGGTGCCGAAGCCGTTGGCGTGGTGGTTGCGCCCGGTGAGGAAGCAGGACCGCGTCGGCGAGCAAACCGCCGTCGTGTGCCATTGCGTATAGGTCAGCCCGTTCTTCGCCAGCCTGTCCATCGTCGGCATGCTGATCCCGCCGCCATAAGGCGACCATGCGGCCTGGCCGGTATCGTCATAGAGGATGACCAGCACGTTGGGGGCGCCCTCGGGTGCCTTCTGCGCCAGAAAGGCATCCCAATCGGCCGTGGAATTGCGGACGTCTAGCTCGATCTTTCCCTGGAACGGACGCGGCATGGCACACCTCCTCGATTCCGGATCGAGGCTAAGCCTTCCCAAACCGTCCAGCCATCGGTGCAAACCCGGATAGAGCGACCGGATATCCAAGGAGCGTGCGGCGGCTATTCATGGCCCAGGTCGCCATGGGCATGCGGCTTGGCGTGGCCCCCGGTCCGCAGATAGCGCCGGTCGATCTCCTCGATCAGCCCGTCCGCGTCCCGCCCGCCGGCATATCGCAGCAGTTCGTCGACCTTGGCCTCCAGCCGGTCGTCATTCTCCTTGGATGCGGGCGATCCGATGTAGAGGAAATAAGCGAGGCCCACGACCTGCCAGATCAGCTGGAGGAATTCGGACTGCCAGTTTTCGAACGTGTCCCGCGCCATTTCGAAGAGATAGGACGACATCTCGGGGGACTGGTGATGCGCCCTCGCCTCATCGACAAAGGCAAACCAGCCGAAAATCCAATGGCCTGCGATCGAAATCAGGAAAAACGCGGCCGTGATCCAGCCATAGGCATAACGTTTCATATCCTCTCTCCCGGCTTGCCGTGAGGCTGTTCAACGCCGGCCGGTTGAGGGCGGGTTCATCATCTGCGCCAACAGGCGCATATCCGGGCCGGGATGATTGGGACGAACGTGCCTGGATGGATGCTGCCACGCGAGACTTATGGCCTGTTGACGCCCTAAAAAAGGAGGGGAGAGGAATACGGAACCCGAGCGCGAGGCCGCTCTACGATCCCTATCGCGGTGGCGGGCAGCCGGTCAGGGTGACCGGAAAGGACCGAGGCGGCGGCCGTATAGACGCCCGGCGATGCGAGGTCCGGCCCGCCCGCATCTTTCCGCCGCCGCCCGCAATAATTTTCCACCTAACGCCCCTTTAAGCATAAAGACCGCCAAAGCCGGCCGTTAACCCTCATCGAAGGCCGGTGATTTCGTTGGAATCCCGCCTGCCAGCTCGGGCTTCGAAGGGGGATTCATGTTCGCGGCGATCGGTCTCGTGGTTCTGCTGGCGATGGTTTTCGGGGGTTTCGCCTTCACCGGCGGCGATCTGGCCCCCGTGCTGCATGCGATCCCGCACGAAATGCTCATCATCGGCGGCGCCGCGATCGGCGCCGTCATCGCCGGCAATTCGATGAAGGAGCTGAAGCAACTCGGCGGCGGGCTTGCCAAGGTGTTCAAGGGCGCGCGCTACAACCGGCAGGATTATCTCGACACGATCTTCCTCGTCTCGCGGCTGATGAAGATGCTGCGCACCGACGGCCCCGTCGCGCTGGAGCCGCATATCGAGGATCCAAAATCCTCCGCCCTGTTCCAGGAATATCCCAAGCTGATGAAGGACGACACGCTCGTCCACCTCATCACCGATACGCTGCGCCTCGTCGTCGTCTCCTCCGGCACGCTCGATCCGCACGCCGTGGAGGAGGTGATGGATAATGCGCTGAAGACGCACCATCATGACGATATCCGCCCGGCGGACATGCTCCAGAACCTCGCCGATGCGCTGCCCGCCCTCGGCATCGTCGCCGCCGTGCTGGGCGTGGTGAAGACGATGGGATCGATCGACAAGCCGCCGGCGATCCTGGGCGGCATGATCGGATCGGCGCTGGTCGGCACCTTTCTGGGCGTGCTGCTGGCCTATGGCATCGTCGGCCCCTTCGCCAGCCGCTGCCGGCAGGTGATCGAAAGCGATGCCGCCATCTATCATGTGGTGAAGCAGATCATCATCGCCTCGCTGCACGGCCACCCGCTGCCGCTGGTGATCGAGGCCGCCCGTTCCAGCATCAGCCATTCGAACCAGCCGGCCTTCGCCGACGTGTTCGACGGCATGCGCGGGCGCTGATCCATGGCGAGCGCAGCCCCCAAGCGCGGCCGGAACGAGCCCGAGCCCCGCCCCGTCATCATCGTCAAGAAGATCGTCGAAGGCGGCCATGGCGGCCATCATGGCGGCGCCTGGAAGGTGGCCTATGCCGATTTCGTGACGGCGATGATGGCCTTCTTCCTCCTCCTTTGGATTCTGGGCGCGACCACGGAGAAGCAGCGCAAGGGCATCGCCGACTATTTCTCGCCCACGCTGGTCGAGATGCGGCAAAAGAGCGCCGGCTCCAACGGCCCCTTCGGCGGCGATTCGATCGTCGCGAAGGACAATTACCCCCATGCCGCGACGCAGACGGGCAGCCGGGGCCTCACCATCCCCAAGGACATGACCGGCGGCGCCAAGGAAGGCGCGGCCGCCGTCCGCTCGCGCGATCGCGCCCGTTTCGCGGCGCTGGCCAAGCAGCTCGAGGCGCGGATGAAGGCCGATCCCCGGCTGGCGCGGCTGCGCAAGAACATCCGCATGGTCGAAACGCGCGAAGGCCTGCGCATCGATCTGGTGGACGAGGCCGATTTCGCGATGTTCGCGCTGGGGACGGACAAATTGCTCCCCGATGCGCGGGAGCTGGTGGGCGAGGTCGCCCACGCCATCCAGGGCGTGCCCAACGACGTCATCGTGCGCGGCCACACCGATGCCCTGCCCTACGCCGCCGGCCGCAGCGTCAACAACTGGACGCTCTCCACCGCGCGGGCGGAGGCGACCCGGCAGGCGCTGGGGCTGTCGGGCCTGCCCGGCGATCGCTTCGCCCGGATCGAGGGCGTCGCCTCGCGCGAGCCCTATGTGCCTTCCAACCTCTATGATCCGCGCAACCGCCGCATGTCGATCACGCTGGCATGGAGCGCGGGCGGCGTGGAGCAGCCCCCGCTCGACGACGCGCAGCCCATCGATGCCGGCCGCTCGGTGGAGCTGGCCCAGGCCGAAGAAACCCCGCTCCGCCGCAGCACGCCCTGATCGGGCGGCGGACCATCCGCAGATGCCGCCGCAAACCGGTCTCTCAGCCGCGCGGGTGATAAAAGTCGTAGATCGCCCGCGCCATCGCCTTCGACACCCCAGGCGCCCGTTCCAGATCCTCCAGCGCCGCGCCGCGCACCGCCTTGGCGGTGCCGAAATGCATCAGCAGCGCCTTCTTCCGCGCCGGGCCGATGCCGGGCACCTCGTCCAGTGGGCTAGCGGTGAATGCCTTGGCCCGCTTCGCCCGGTGCGCCCCGATCGCGAAGCGATGCGCCTCGTCGCGGATGCGCTGGAGGTAGAATAATGTCGGCGAATTGAGCGGCAGCATCGATTCCCGCCCATCCGGCAGATGGAAATGCTCCCGCCCGGCGTTGCGGTCCGGCCCCTTCGATATGCCGACCACCGGCACATCCTCCACACCCGCTTCCTGCAGCACCCGGCACACGGCGGAAACCTGGCCCTTGCCGCCGTCGATCAGCAGCAGATCGGGCCATTCGCCGGAGGTGCGGTCCGGGTCTTCCTTCTCCAGCCGGGCGAAGCGGCGTTCCAGCACCTCGCGCATCATCGCGAAGTCGTCGCCGGCCGTGGTCTCCGCGCGCTTGATGTTGAACTTGCGATACTGGTTCTTGCGGAACCCCTCCGGCCCCGCGACGATCATCGCGCCCACCATGTTGGTGCCCATGATGTGGCTGTTGTCATACACCTCGATGCGGCCAGGCGGGCCGTCCAGCTCGAACAGGTCGGCGATCTCCTGGAAGATGCGGCCCTGGGTGGTGGATTCGGCCAGCCGGCGGTCGATCGCCTCCTCAGCATTGCGGCGGGCCTGCTCCATCAGCTTGCGCTGCTCGCCCCGCTGCGGAACCTTCAGCACCACCTTGCGGCCGGCGCGTTCGGACAGCGCCTCCTCGACCAGCCCGGCATCGTCCGCCAGCGGGCGATCGATCAGCACGAGGCGGGCGGGCGGCACCTCCTCGTAAAATTGCATCAGGAAGCTTTCGAGCACCTCCTCCTCGGGCACCTCGGCCGTGTGGGCGGGGAAGAAGCTGCGATGGCCCCAATTCTGCCCGCCCCGGATGAAGAAGGCCTGGATGCCGATCAGCCCCTGCTTGGCGCAGAGCGCGAAGACATCGGCGTCGCCCACGCCCTCCGCATTGATCGCCTGGGCGGACTGAATGAAGGTGAGCGCGCGCAGCCGATCGCGGAACACGGCCGCCAGCTCGAAATCCATGGCCTCGGCCGCCGCCGTCATCGCCGCACCAAGCTTCTTCTGCACCTCGGTCGACTTGCCGGCCAGGAACGCCTTGGCATCCTCGACCAGCTCGCCATAGGCATCGGCCGAGATACGGTCGACGCAGGGCGCCGAGCAGCGCTTGATCTGGTAGAGCAGGCACGGCCGATCGCGATTGGCGAAGAAGCTGTCGGTGCAGCTCCTGAGCAGGAACAGCTTCTGCAGCGCGTTCAGCGTCCGCGTCACCGAACCGGCGCTGGCGAAGGGCCCGTAATATTGCCCCTTGGCCCGGCGGGCGCCGCGATGCTTCTGGATGCGCGGAAAGGCGTGGTCCTCGCGCAGCAGGATGAAGGGGAAGCTTTTGTCGTCGCGCAGCAGGACGTTGTAGGGCGGGCGGTAGCGCTTGATGAGCTGCGCTTCCAGCAGCAGCGCCTCCGCCTCGGTATTGGTGGTGACGATCGTCATCGACCGGGTCTGCGCCACCATCCGCTGCAGCCGCTTCGGCAGGCGCGCGACCTGGGTATAGTTGGCGACGCGATTCTTCAGCGCCCGCGCCTTGCCGACATAGAGCACGTCGCCGCGCGCATCCTGCATGCGATAGACGCCGGGCCGCACCGGCAGCGTCTTCAGCACGTTGCGGATCGCGGCGACACCGGCTTCCAGATCGGGCTTGTCCGATCCGCGCACGGTGTAGACGGATTTCTCTTCGTTGAATCTATCGGGGGTCGGCGTATCGTTCACGCTGCCGATTTAGGCCGGCCCCGCCCGCTATGCCAGCCCGGCCGATGCCGATCCGCTTCCCGGACCCAAAAAGCGAAACGCCACCCCGGCCGGGCCGGGATGGCGTTCATCGCAATGGCGATCGTGCGGCGGGGCCGCTCGCGCCGTCAGTTCAGCCGGGCCGATCCCAGGCCGGAGATGGTCTTGTCCACCAGCGCCCTGTCGGCCGTGGCATCATGGCCCTTGGCGATCAGGCTGGCGGCCGCAGCGGTCGCGGCGGCGGCGGCCTTGGTGCGGACCTCGGCGATCGCGGTGCGCTCGGCGGCGGCGATCTTGTCCTCCGCCATCTTGCCGCGCCGCTCGATCAGCGCAGAGGCATCGTCCTTCGCCTTGGCGACGATACCTTCGGCTTCCTCGCGCGCATGGGCGATCATCGCTTCCGCCTCGGTCGCGGCTTCGGCAGCCTTGCGCTGATATTCGGCCTTCAGCGCTTCCGCCTCGGCGCGAAGCCTGGATGCCTCGTCCAGCTGGATGCGGATCGACGCGATCTTCTTGTCGAGCGCGTTGCCGATCAGCGCCGGCACCTTCTTCGCGATCATCAGCACGATCACGGCGATCATCGCGAGGGCGACCCACGCGGTGGCGTTCATGCCCAGCGCGGTCGGCTCGACATGCTCGGCCGCGCCGCCATGGGCTTCCGTGGCGGCCACATAGTCATTGCCCTCGATATGATGGGCGATGTCCTCGGCGGCGATCGCGGTATTGGCGTCAAGCGCCATGGTCTGGGCCTCCTCAGCCATTGGCCAGAGCGGCTGCCACCGCACCGGCGGCTTCGTCGCGGCTTACCGTCGCGCCCGAAACCTTGGAGACGATATCCTGCGCGGCCTCGGCCGCGACCTCGGCGATCCCGGCCAGCGCCTCCGCCTGGGCGGCGGCAATGCGGGCGTCCGCCTCGGCGATCTTCGCTGCCAGCTCGGCATCGGCCGCCTTGACGCGGACCTCCGCGTCGCGGGCGGCTTCGGCCTTGGCTTCCTGCGTCGCCTTCTGCGCTGCGGCGCGGGCCGCATCGATGCGGGCGCGATAGGCGGCCTCGGTCTCGTCCGCCTCGGCATGCGCCTTGTGGGCGGCGGCGATATCGTCAGCGATCTTGCCGTCACGGGATTCCACCGTCGCCTGGATCCGGGGCAGCATGGCCCTGCCGATCACGAAATAGATCAGGCCGAACGTGACGAGCAGCCAGAAGATCTGGGACGCGTAGGTCTCAACGATCTGGGCGATCTGGGGCATGGAAAATCCCGCTCGAAAATAGGACGGAGCCGGCCGGGGCCGGCCCCGAGATCAGTTCTGTTACGCGACGAAAACCAGGATCACCGCGACGACGAACGCGAGCAGGCCCAGAAGTTCGGCGGCGGCGAAGCCGATGAACAGGCGGCCCTGCTGGCTGTCGGCCGCGGCCGGGTTGCGCAGCGCGCTTTCGAGGAACGAAGCGAAGACGTTGCCCACGCCGAGCGCGGCCATGCCAACGCCAATGGCGGCCAGACCGGCACCGAGCAGCTTCGCGGCTTCTGCGTCCATGATAAACTCCCTTGTCGAAATCGTTGATAGGTTACGTGAAAACTCAGTGCAGGTTGATCGCGTCGTTCAGGTAGAGCGAGGCGAGCAGTGCAAAGACATAAGCCTGGATGGCGCACACCAGCAGTTCGAGCAGGGTGATGCCGATCATCAGGACGAAGCTGGGGATCGAGACGATCAGCGCGGTGCCGATGCCGGCATTGGCGCCGCTGATGACGAAGCCCGCCAGCACCTTGAGCAGGATGTGGCCCGCCGTCATCGCCACGAACAGTCGCAGGCCGAGCGAGAAGGGGCGCACCAGGAAGGAGAAAAGCTCGATCACGAACAGCAGCGGCACCATCAGCATCGGCGTGCCCTGCGGCACGAACAGCGAGAAGAAGTGCAGCCCGTGCTTGCCGAAGCCGACGATCAGCACGATCGCGAAGGTGATGATCGCCAGCACGCCCGTGACGGTGAGATGGCTGGTGACGGTGAAGGCGTGGAGGCCGGGCACGATGCCCAGCGGCAGCATGCCGACGAGGTTCGCGACCAGGATGAACATGAAGAGCGAGAAGACATAGGGCGTGAAGGCCTTGCCCTTCGGCCCGATATTCGCGTGCATCATGTTGGCGATGAAGCCGGTGCAGCCTTCCACCGCCGCCTGCCAGCGGCCGGGCACCAGCTCGCGCTTCATGCCGCCCAGCATGAACAGCCAGATGCAGGCCAGCGTGACCACCATGAACAGCGCCGAATTGGTGAAGGCGATGTTGTAGCCCGCAATCTCCCAGGTCCGACCGAACAGAGGTTCGATCAGGAACTGGTGCATCGGATCGATCTTGCCGCCTTCTGCCGCCACCTTGGCCCCCGCTTATGCGCCGAGCGCCCGAATCACTCCGGGCGCTCGTTGGAGATTCGAAAGATATTCCTGAAGGCGACCGCTATTCCAAGGAACAGCATCGCCAGCAGGAGCCAGGGCGCCGTGCCCAGCCAGCGGTCCAATACCCAACCGACCAGAGCACCCACGGCAGGACCAGCGATCAGCTCCGCCAGCACGCGATTTCCCTGGGAATATCCCCGTCCGGGCTTCGCCTGCTTGGTTCCGGTTCTGACCCTTTCCGCATCCGCCGCGACCTTCAACCGCTCATGGAGCGATGTCAGCCGGGCATCTTCGGTGCTGGGCGTTTCCTGCCCGGGTTCGTCCTTCGCCATGCCATCCCTCTCCTTATCGGAGCGCGCGACAGCCATGCCGACGAGCGATCCCGCCAAGGCGAGGCCCCTTTAGGTAGGGGGGGCACTCAAGTCAACCGCAGGGGTGGCCCGCCCTCCTTCTCCGTCCCTTCAGCCGCAATTGGCCGGCAGCGCGATCGGGCTCGAATCCTTCACCCGCCACACGCCGTCCGGCAGCAGATAGGCCTGCCCCGGCTTCACCCGACCACGCAGCGTCTGGCAGCCCACGGTCGCCGCCCATTCGCGCAGCGCCACGCCATGCTTGGCCGCCTGATCGGTATAGGCCGCACGCCGCTTGATATTGAGCGATTCGACGGCCGCGCGGACATCCGCGCCCACCGGCTTGGCGACGCCCAGATAGCCGTCGGACTGCTCGCCCACCTGGCCGGCGGCGATCGCGGCGGTCAGCGCGGCGTCGCCCGCCTGCGCCCAGGCATATCCGGCCATGCCCAGCGCCGCGGCGGCGGCCATGGCGATGAACGAAAGCTTGGTCTTGCGTGTCATTGCGGGAACAACTCCGGATTTTCGGTGATGAATTCCTGCGCATCCTTCTGGAGACGCACCACCACCTCCTGCTTCACGTTCACGTTGAGATTGATCTCAATCGGCTTTTCGGGCGCCTTCACCTGGATGCACCCACCGGCGAGCAGAACCGCCCCGCCGCAGAAAATCAAGCGCATCCCCCTCATCGACAATCCCGTTTTCCGTTCGCAATCATCGGCCTCTATCACGAAGCTCATCGCTTATCCTCGCTTTCCTGCGCCTGAACGGGCGGATTCGAATCGCCTTTCCCCTGGTTGCGAATCAGCCCCGTGGGATCGACGAAATTGCTGGCGGTGCTGACGAGACCGCGAAACGGCGCCCGCACCGTGATGTTGAACTTGAAGGGCAGCCCGGTCAGCTCCTTGGCCATCCCCTCCAGCCGCTCGCCCCCCAGCGGCTGCTCGTTGATGCCGGTGAACAGGATCTCGCTGACGATCTCGCCGTCCAGATTGCCGTTGAGCGCGATCGCCAGATTATCGTAGCGAATCGATTTCAGCGCATCGAAGGCCATCTTGCCGTAGGTGCCGAGATCCTCGTTGCTGAGCTCGCCCACATAAGCGAGCGTGCCGCCGCCGCGGCGCACCAGCAGCCTGCCATTCTCGATGCGCCCGCCGGCATCGTCGAACACCATCGGCAGGGTGCCGTCGAAAATCCCCGTGCCGGCGATATTGTCGAAATCGAAGCGCTGGATGAACTGGGCGGCATCGAGCCCCTCGACCCGGAAGGTCATGCGCCGTTCCACCGGCCGGGCGAAATCCAGCGTCGTGGGCTCCAGGAACAGCTCGCCCCCGGAAAAGGGCCAGCGTCCGCCTTCGATCTGCACCTGCTGCCCGGCGAGAAGCCGATAGCGGACGACGCCCGCCTCGACCGCGACCCCCGGATTCACCTCCGCCAGCCGCACTTCCTGCCCCGGCGGCGTTTCCAGGCCGAGCAGGTCGGAGAAATGGATTTCACCGCTCAATCCCTTCACCGGGCCGAAGGCGGCGGCGAGATCGAGCGAATCCGTGCGGAAGGTGCCGGTGCTGGCGACGCCGGCCTCCGTCCAGCCGATATGCCCCCGGCCGCTGACGCTGCCCGCGACATTGGCGACGACGCCGAGGGTGAGCCGCGTCAATTGTTCGGGTTGCAGCGCCGGGCCGAAGGTGATGCCGGCGACATCGAGCACAGCCTCGCCGCTGGAGCGGCCGAGATCGTGATCGATCGCCACCGATGCGACCGCCACATTGGTCGCCGGCTCGCGAAGCTGGCCGGTGGCGCGGACCTTGCCGTCGATCAGCGTCAGCCGCACGTCATCCGATCGCAGCGGATTGAAGCGGGGTCCCGCCGCTTCATCGGCCACCGCGATTGCTCCGTCGATCGCCAGATCGGCATTGGCGAGGCGCCAGCGGCCCGCCCCTTCGGACAGCAGCAGCGGCACCGCCGCGATCTTGCCGGCGGCCCCTGTGAAGGTGCCGCCGAGACCGCCGGGATCGGTCCGGCCGGCAAGACGCGCTATGTCCAACCGGCTTACGGCATCGCCCTGCCCGAGGCGGACGGCGACGGCATCGGCGGTGAAGCCCGGCTTGCCGATATCGAAGCCGAAGGACCGGCTGGCCATCGTCAGCGGCGATCCGCTCATTCGCCCGGAGAGGCGGAGGCCGCGTATCGCGCCGCCGCCCGCCACGCCGTTGCGCGTGCTCGCGACCAGGGCGTCGCCTTTGGGGCAGAGCGGCAGGCTGGCCGGCGCAAGCGCGAGCCCCGCGACGGCGAGCGATTCGAAGGCCAGCGGGGCGCAGGCCGGGTTGACCGACCAGGCGCCGTTCATCGCCAGCCGGATATCCAGCGGCAGGGAAAGCCCCCGAACACGCCCGTCGCCGAGTGGCCCGTCGAGCGTGGCGGCCGTGCGCAGGCGATAACCGTTCGGCCCGGCCGCGATCAGGACGGGCGCCAGCGCCAGCCGGGCGTCACGGGCCGCATAGGGAGCGACGGTGAAACGCCCCTGCCCCGCATCGCCGGCCAGCGTCATCCGGCCCGCCACCGCCGGCAGGCCGCCGCCGGCAAGCTGCAATGCGCCGTCGAGGAACACGCCCTTGTCGGACGACCAGCCGAACCCCTTGCCATCGGCCAGAGCGAGCCTTGCGCCGGAGGCGCTTGCGATGGCGATGTTGGCGATGTTCAGGTCGATGGCCTTGCCGTAACGCACCGCCACCCGGCCCTTGCCCCCGAAATTGCCCGCGGCGCGCGCCAGCGCCTCCGCGAGCGGCGGGGCCAACGGCCCGACAGGGCTGCCGTCCAGGCCGGTGGGCGCCGTCGCAAGGGCGTCCCGCCACCCGGCCGGCGCTGCTGCCTCCACGAAACCGATATCGCCGCTGATCCGGCCGCTGGCCGCGCCGATATCGGCCTCCATCCGGCCGGCGAAGCGCCACTGCTTGGCCGCCAATCCCGCAAGCTCGCCCTTTTCCGCCAGCAGCGACACCGGGCCGCGCAGGCTATCCAGGGCGGTGCCGAGCACCAGGTCCGCACGGCCGGAAAGCTGGTCCAGCCGCACCGCCTCGCCGCAGCGCAGGCCACCGAGATCGACCGGCCCCCGCAAGCGGATATCCGCCTCGCCCGTCACGATATCGACCGGCGCCAGCAGCCCCGCCCCCTGGCATCCGCCCGCCGCGAATCGTGGCACATGCACCATAAGGCGGCCGCGAAAATCGCGGTTCAGCCGCCCCTTGCCATCGAGGACGAGGCCGACGCGACCGGCAGGCGTTTCGAGCGCCATGCGCGCGTCGCGCAGGTCCGCATCCATGTCCGGCAGCGCGAAGGGCTTGCCCGACGGCGGCGGCAACAGCTTGTCCACCGCGCCGAGGCGCAACGCCCCGTCGACGATGCGGCCGCGCAGCCGCACGCCGCTTGCGGTGACGCCGGCCAGATAGGGGCCGTCCAACCCCCAGCCGATCCGTATCTCCGCCCAGTCCGCGACGAGATCGGGCGCGGCGGCATCGCCCAGCGACAGATTTTCGATCCGCTGGACGAATGGCCCCACCCCGGTGATGCGGTAGCGCGCGGCCACGCCGCGATCGGCGAGGGCGCGATCCACGAAATGGGCGGCGATCGGCTTTCGCGCGAGCCACAGCGCCAGCAGGAGAAGGAGCAGCAGGCCCGGCAAAAGCGCCAGCCACGCCAACCGCTTCCGCATCGATGGGGTTTCGCCTGCCATTCCACCTCGTCTAGCGCGTCATCGCCCCGGCGCGCGAGATGATTTCGCGGCTCCGACGCGATCAGCCGATGGATCGACCCGCCGGGATTGTTGCGCAACCGGGACAACCCATGCACAAACCCGCCATGAGCGATGCCGATCCCGCCACCGACGCCAGCGGCCACCGCAGCCGGCTGCGCGCACGGCTGGCCGAGCAGGGGCCGGAAGCGCTGCAGGATCATGAGCTTGTCGAATATCTGCTGGCGCTCGCCATTCCCCGCCGGGACACGAAGCCGATGGCCCGCCGGCTACTGGCGGAATTCGGCGGCATCGGCGGCCTGCTGGGCGCCGATCCGCAGGCGCTGGCCCGGCAGGGCGGCCTGAGCGAGGGATCGATTGCCGCGATCAAGATCGCCGAGGCGGCGGCCCTCCGGCTGCTGCGATCGCGGGTGATGGGCCAGCCCGTGCTGGCAAGCTGGCAGGCGCTGCTCGATTATCTGCGCGCCGACATGGCCCACCGCACGATCGAGCGGGTCCGCGTGCTGCACCTCAACAGCAAGAACATGCTGATCCGCGACGAGCTGACATCGGAAGGATCGGTGGACCAGGCGGCCGTCTATGTCCGCGAGATCATCCGCCGGGCGATCGACCTGGGATCGGCGGCGCTGATCCTCGTCCACAACCATCCTTCCGGCGATCCGACGCCAAGCCGGCAGGACATCGCGCTGACCCGCGATCTCGCCACCGCGGCCAAGCCGCTGGGCATCGCCATCCACGATCATGTGATCATCGCCGGCGAAGGCCATGCCAGCCTGCGGGCGATGGGGCTGATCTAGCCCCCCTCGCCCGCCCGGCCCGCTTGCATGCCCGTTACAGCACGAACTTGCTGAGATCGGTGTTGCGCGCGATCGCGGCGAGCTGCTTTTCCACATAAGCGGCGTCGACGACGATGGTGGTGCCCTTGCGGTCCTCCGCGTCGAAGCTCACTTCCTCCAGCAGCTTTTCCATGACGGTGGAAAGCCGCCGCGCGCCTATATTCTCGACCTCGGCATTCACCTCCGCGGCGATGCGGGCGATGGCGGCGATACCATCGTCGGTGAACTTCACCTCCACGCCCTCGGTGCCGATCAGCGCGCGATACTGCTCCGTCAGGCTCGCCTGGGTGGCGGAAAGGATGCGGACGAAATCGGCCTCCGTCAGCGCCTTCAGCTCCACCCGGATCGGCAGGCGGCCCTGCAGTTCCGGCAGCAGATCGCTGGGCTTGGCGACATGGAAAGCGCCCGAGGCGATGAACAGGATGTGATCCGTCTTCATCGGCCCATATTTGGTGGCGACGGTGGTGCCTTCGATCAGCGGCAGCAGATCGCGCTGCACGCCTTCGCGGCTCACCGATCCGCCGCGCACGTCGCTCACCGCGATCTTGTCGATCTCATCCAGGAAGACGATGCCGTTCGCCTCGGCATCGGCGAGCGCGATGCGGCTCACCTCATCCTGATCGAGCCGCTTGTCGGCTTCCTCCTCGACCAGCTTGGCCCAGGCGGCGCGAACGGGGAGCTTGCGGCGCCGGGTGCGGCCGCCGCCGAGCTTGCCCATCATCTCGGTCAGGTTGATCATGCCCACCTGGCCGCCCATGCCGGGAATCTCGAAGGAGGGCGAACCCGAATCCTCGAGATCGATCTCGATCTCCTTGTCGTCGAGATGGCCGTCCTCGAACCGCTGGCGGAAGGCCGTGCGGGTCGCCTCGCTGGCATCCTTGCCGACCAGCGCGTCGAGCAGGCGGGCGAGCGCCGCTTCCTCGGCCTTGTCCTTCACGGCGTTGCGGCGGCGCTCCTTCTCCAGCCGCACCGCTTCCTCGACGAGATCGCGGGCGATCTGCTCGACATCGCGGCCGACATAGCCGACCTCGGTGAACTTGGTGGCCTCCACCTTGACGAAAGGCGCATCGGCCAGCCGGGCGAGGCGGCGGCTGATCTCCGTCTTGCCGCAGCCCGTCGGCCCGATCATCAGGATGTTCTTGGGCGTCACCTCCTCACGCAGGCCCTCCGGCAGGCGCTGGCGGCGCCAGCGGTTGCGCAGCGCCACCGCGACAGCGCGCTTGGCGTCCTGCTGGCCGACGATGTGCGCATCCAGCGCGGATACGATGGCCTTGGGGGTGAGGGCGTCGTTCATCTAATTCTCTGCCTGGTATTGGAAACTTGGGGGGACTGGCGGGCGATATCGGTGCGGTGTCGTCCCGGATCAACCGCAGCGGAAGCCGGCGAAGAGCTTGCGGTGCCCCTCGACGATACGGGCGATCGTTTCGGGTTCCGGCTCTGCAAGCTCCACGCCATGTTCGTGCGTGCCGCCGAGGATCACGCCGTCGGCGCGGGAGAACATGTAGAGGCCGCCCGGCGCGGACAGGGCATAATCCACCTCCGGCTGCGGCAGCAGGACGGCGAGCTGCCCGCGCACCGGCTCCAGCTCCGCATCGCCGAACAGCGCGCGGCTGCCGAGGCCGGTGCAGTTGATGACGGTGGCCTCGGGCAGCGCAGCGATCTCTTCGACGCTGTGGAAGGGCCGGATGACGATGCGGCCGCCGGCGATGCGGATATCCCGTTCCAGCGCGCGCAGGAAGCGGCCGGGATCGACGATCATGCCGTCGAACTGGCGGACATTGGGATAGGGGAAGGGATGATCGCCGGCCGCGACCTCCTTCGCCTCCGGGAACAGGTCCATCAGCAGCGTATCGATCGGACCGGGCGTAAGCAGCCGGTTCGACATCGAATAGTTGCGCATCCAGCGGACGCCATATTCCTCGCCCGCCAATATCTGATAGCGCCGGTAGGCGTAGCGCGCGGCCGCGACGAGCTGGGCGGAGAAGGCCGGCGTCAGCCGGTCCCCGTCCACGACGGAGGAGGGAAACCACTGGCCGCCGGCAATGTTCGAGGTCGTCTCCGGCGGCAGCTTGGCGGTGTAGATGGTGACGGGAAAGCCCGCTTCCTGCACCAGCCGGGCGGTGGTGAGGCCCATCACGCCCGCGCCGATCACCGCCACCCCGCCCTGCTGGCCCGGCAGGGCCAGATCGACGGCGAGGCGGGAGCTGCCCCAGCTGAGCGTGATGCCGCCGCCGCCATGGCCGTAATTATGAACGAGCCGCTTGGCGCCCAGCGCCTCCGCCCGGACCACGAAGCCCGATGGCCGATAGGGCCGCAGCCCGGCCACGGTGCGGATCACCCGATCGGGGGCGACATTCACCCTGGGCAAACAGCCGCGCTGCGCCGCCCGATGGGGGCGGGCCGCCGGCAGGGTGGCGCATCCCGGCAGCGCCAGCGCGGCAAGGCCGGCGGTTCCAGCCGCCAGCACCTGCCGCCGCGCCGGAGCGATCCGGCTATCAGATTGCGCTATCAAGCGTTTCAACCGTGAGCTGATCGTTGGTGAAGACGCACACTTCCGCCGCGATGCCCATCGCCTTGCGGCAGATCGCCTCGGCATCGGGTTCATAATCCACCAGCGCGCGGGCGGCGGCGAGCGCGAAATTGCCGCCCGATCCGATCGCGGCGACGCCGCCCACCGGCTCCAGCACGTCGCCATTGCCGGTGAGGATCAGCGTCACATCCTTGTCCGCGACGATCATCATCGCTTCGAGGTTGCGGAGATATTTGTCCGTCCGCCAATCCTTGGCCAGCTCCACCGCGGCGCGCATCAGCTGGCCGTGATGCTGCTCCAGCTTGCGTTCCAGCCGTTCGAACAGGGTGAAGGCATCGGCGGTGGCGCCGGCGAAGCCGCCGATCACCGAACCGTCGTACAGCCGCCGCACCTTGCGGGCGTTGGGCTTCATCACCGTATTGCCCATGGAGACCTGGCCGTCGCCGGCCACCACCACCTTGCCGCCGCGCCGCACCGAAAGGATCGTCGTGCCGTGCCAGCCAATCTTGTCTTCGCTCATGCCAATCCCATGATCTTGGTCGCCGCCGATATGGGCGCGGGGCCGGCGGATGGCAACGCATCGTCCCGCGCGAACCCGACGAAGTTGAGGAAGTTGAGGATTGCCATCACGCCCTTTCAGCTCCGCCCGACGAACATGAAGGCGGCCGCCCCGGCGACGCAGGCGCCCGCGCCGAGATAGCGCCAGCTCAGCGGCTCCTTGAGCACGAAGATGGCGAACAGGGCGAAGATGGTGAGGGTGACGCATTCCTGCATGATCTTGAGCTGGCCACCGCTGAGGCCGCTCGCATAACCTATCCGGTTCGCCGGCACCGCCAGGCAATATTCGATCAGCGCGATGCCCCAGGAAGCGAGGATCACCACCCACAGCCGGGCGTCGGGGAATTTCAGATGCCCGTACCAGGCGATCGTCATGAACAGGTTGGAGAGGATGAGAAGGCCGAGGGTCGTCATGCGGGGGCAGGCTCCGGTCGCCCCGCCGCCGATGGGGCGGATCGGGAACCCGACGCGATAGGATCGAATCGCATCGGGCTCCAGATTTTCCTGCCGGCCTCGGGCCGGGACTCAGGTCTTCTTGGCCTTGCCCCATTCGCGGGCGACGGTGTAGCCGAGATAGCCGGTGCCGAAGAGCGCGTAGAGCGGTTCCGGCAAGCCGGCCAGATAGGCGTTCATCGCCTTGGCGATCGCGGAGCCGAGCGCCGGCTGCGCCGCCGAGATGATGCCCATCGGGATCGACCATAGCAGCAGCGCATACATCACGTAGAGGAAGCTGGGCCGCGCCCGGCTGGTCCACGGATCGGCGGATTGCGCCTCGGCCACGATCGCCGAAAGCTGGGCCTTCACCGCTTCCAGTTCCTGGCCGCCTTCCAGCTTGATGAGTTCCAGCTTGGCCCGATCCCGCGCCTCGGGATCGGGAATGATCTTGTCGATCAGCTTGGCCACGGGGCCGAATATGCCTTCGATAAGGGACATGGGACACCTCCTTCAGGGAGGCAAACGATAACCTATATGGTTATCTGTAGGACAGCGTCAGCGCACCGCGCCCTTGCGCATCAGCCGGGGCAGTAGCACCATCGCCCCCAATATCGGGAAACGGCGCTGCCAGGGCTTGATGGTGATGGCGGTGCCGGCGTGGCGATTGATCTTCCAGGCGAGATAATCGATGCCGCCCGCGAAGGTGAGGCTGGCCTTGGCGAGGCGGATGAGGGTGAGGCGCTTGCCCCGCCGCTGGAGCTTGCGCCAGCGGGAGAGCGCCATGGCGCGGATCTGGAGCGATGTGCCCGCGCCGGCATTCACCCCGGCCTCGGCGAGCGCCGGCCCGAGGAAGCGGCGGTAGCGATCGGGATCGGCATCGACGATCGAGCCGGGGCGGCTGCCGCGTTCAGCGCGAAGCTCCGCGCCATAGGTAAGGGTGAAGCCCTGCCGCCAGAGATCGAGCGGATCGGCGGGCGCCCGGTCCAGCGTGGGCGCGGCCAGCGCCAGCAGCGTCGGCGCGGCCTGCGCCACCGCGGCGACGGCGCGGGCGCGGGCCGCATCGTCCGCCGCCCAGACGAGCCGCGCCGGTTGGGCAAAGCGCGCCCAGACCGAGACGTTATCCGCATGGACCGAGCAGAGCCGGGCGAAATCCGCCTCGTCCAGCACCGCATATTTGGCGGCCAGGCCATCCGCCTCGAACGGGAAGACGTTGGGCGGCACCAGCCGGTTGGCCGTCGCCAGCCACCGCCTGCCATAGGCCGCGCGATAATCGGAGACGATCAGGTAGAAATCGAGCATCAGCCCGTCGAGCCGGGTCTCGCGCAGGCAGGAGCCGTAGAAGAGCACGGCGCGCGCGGCATCGCCATGCCGTGCGGCGATGGCCGCCGCCAGCGCCGCCGCGCGCGGATCGACCGGCTGGCCAAGCTCGGCCGCCACCAGCGTTTCCAGTGATCCCACCGTCTTTCGCCCGACGATGCCCGTCAGGCCGCGAGGCGCAGGAAGGGCATGGGCGGGGTGGGCGTCAGCACGATCGGCCGGCCCTTCTCCGCCTGGAACAGCTCGCCGTCCAGAATCACGCTGGAACGTTCGCCCTCGATGCGGATCTCATCCCCACGCTGCAGGTGGACACCGGCCAGCCGATCCTTGCCGAGCCGCCCGAAGGCGGCCGCGACCATCGCCCGCAGCAGCGAGAGCGGGCGCTGTTCCACCATCATCAGCTGCAGGCCGGACGTGCCGAGGCCGCCCGTCTTGCTGCCCAGCAGCAGCTTGTGCAGCGTCGTGACGATCAGCAGCGCGAAGCGGCCATGGATTTCCCCCTGCCGGATCAGCGAGACGCTGACCTCCGCCGGGCGCGGCGGCAGGAAGGCGGCGCGGATGCCGAAGATCAGCGACAGGAACACGGCCAGGGCCGTCAGCACATGGCTGAAGCCGTTGGGCAGGCCGAGCGGATAGATCTTGTTGCGGCAGAACAGGATCGAATCGGCAAGCCCCGCGCCGCCCAGGAACATGCCCAGCACCGGGCGGACGCCGCCGTCGGAAAGCGCGATCAGCTCGCGCGGGACGATATGATCGGAAAGATCGCCGCCGCGCACGATATCCAGCACCCGTTCCAGCGCCACGATCGGATCGCCGCTGGCGCCCAGATCGAGTGCGATCAGGTTGGTCTTGCCGTTGGGCAGCACAGCCACCGGCGGCGGCGAGGCGCCGAAATGGCCGCCGAGATGCAGCTCGGTCAGCGCCGCCTGGACGGTGCCGTCGCCGCCGTTGATCACCAGCACCTGCGGCTTCACCCGCGCGATGGTGCGCAGCGCCGCCCCGATCTGATCGATCGATTCGACCTCGTAATGGAAAATCTCGCTATGCTGCGCGCAGAAGCTGCGGATGCGCGGCAGGATCGCCCGGTTGCCCGTGGAGCGCGGATTGGAGAGCAGAGCGACAACGGCCATTCTTACCTCGCGGCCGACTTGATCGGCTTGATCGACAACCCCTGGAAATAATTGAGCACGACCGGCACCGGCTGCGGCCGGGCGCCCACGCTGATCACCACATCCTCATATTTCGGCTTGAGCGAGACGATCGACAGGCCGGGATTGCGGGAAAAGCCGCCGCCGTCGTTCCGGCTCGACTTGCCGTTGCCGTCGACATCGTGGCGCACCGCGACCGCATAATTGCCCGGCTGCGGCAGCGCGACGCAGACCTCCATCGGCCCGGACGCGGAAACCGGCAGGTCGACGCGCTTCAGCTTCTTGCCCTTGGCGAGGAATTCCGCCTCATTGCCGCCATAAACCTGAACGCGAAGATTGCCCGTGCGCGACTTGAACCCATCGACCTTGACGAGGACGGCCGCCCCCGTGGCGCCCGCCGCGCAGGCCGCCGCATCGGGGCCGAGCGCCGCCGCCCGTGCCGCGCCCGCGCCCATTGTCGCCGAGACGACAAGCGCCAGCGCCGGAATGGTTGCGAAGCTCGACAGTTTCAGCATGACCTCTCTTCTCCCGGAAGCTATAGCCGGGCTGCAACGCGCCCGGCGGGATACGCATGCCCCCGACGCTTTTCACAATCGGCTGCGATTGCGGCCAGAACATGGTGACGAGGCGACCATATTTTGAGAATTGCGAGCCTCATCGACCGTTATCTGGCCCGCCTGATCGCCGTGCCCCTGCTGGGCACGCTGGTGGTGGCGGCCATGCTGCTCGTCCTCGACAAGATGCTGCGATTGTTCGACTTCGTGGCAAGCGAGGGCGGGCCGGTGAGCGTCGTGTGGAAGATGCTCGCCAACATGCTGCCCGAATATCTCTCGCTCGGCATTCCGATCGGGCTGATGCTGGGCATCCTGATGGCCTTCCGCAGGCTGGCGCTTTCCTCCGAGCTGGACGTGCTGCGCGCGCTCGGCATCGGCTATGGCCGGCTGCTGCGCGTGCCCTACATGTTCGCGATCGCGCTGGCCGCGCTCAACCTGTTCATCGTCGGCTTCGTCCAGCCTTATTCGCGCTATGCCTATGAAGGACTGCGGTTCGAGCTGCGATCGGGTGCGCTGGGCGCATCGATCAAGGTGGGCGAATTCACCCGGCTCGGCAGCCGGATGACCCTGCGCGTGGAGGAAAGCCGCGAGGGCGGGCGCGACCTTTCCGGCATCTTCGTGATGACCGAGGCGCGGGACGGCAAGTCCGTCGCCGTCACGGCGGAGCGCGGCACCTTCATGGCCACCGACGATCCCGACGTGATCATCCTGCGGCTGGCCAACGGCACCCTCGTCCACGACGCGCCCAATTTCCGCACGCCGCGCGTGCTGAGCTTCGTGAGCCACGACCTGCCGATCGACCTGCCCAAGATGGAGGCGTTCCGCCAGCGCGGCGGCCGCGACCTCGAAATGACGATCCCGGAACTGGTGAAGATCGCCCGCAATCCCAAGACGCCCGCGCAGATCCGCAACGAGCTGCGCGCCAATTTCCATTTCCGCCTGGTCGAGGTGGCGACGATGTTCCTGCTGCCGCTGCTGGCGGTCGCGCTGGCGGTGCCGCCCAAGCGGTCCAGCTCCTCGCTGGGCGTGTTCCTTTCGATCGTGATGCTGGTGACGCAGCACAAGATCAACGAATATGGCGAGGCGCTGGGCGCGCTGGGCCGGGTGGACCCGCTGATATCGCTGTGGGTGCCCTTCGTCCTCTTCGCGGCGCTGACCTTCTGGATGTATCACACCATCGCCAACGTGCCCGGCGGGCAGCCGATCGGCGCGCTCGAACGCTGGGCGGCGAAGGCCGGCAAGGCGCTCAGGCGCTGGCTGCCCTTCGGCCGGCGGATGGGAGCCCCGGCATGAAGGCGCTGCTCGGCCGTTTCTTCGCCTCGCCCACGCTGACCTGGTATATGGGCAAGAAGTTCGTGCTGACGAGCTTCGGCGTGCTGGCGGCGCTGGTGCTGATCCTCCAGACGCTCGACCTGCTGGGCGAATCGGGCAACATCCTCGCTTATCCGGGCAACGGCCAGGCGGAGCTGTGGCAATATGTGTCGCTGCGCATGCCGCAGCTCATCGCCCGCTTCCTCCCCTTCGCGGTGCTGCTGGGCGCGCTGATCACCTTCGTGACGCTGAACCAGAACAGCGAGATCATCGCGATGAAATCGGCGGGCGTTTCCGCCCACCAGATCCTGACGCCGCTGATCGTGGCGAGCATCGGCATCGCCGCCCTCTCCTTCGCCTTCAACGAACGCATCGTCGCGCGGGCCACCGGCACGCTGAACGCCTGGGAGGCCGCCGAATATGGCCCCATCCCGAAGGACCGGGGCGTCGTCAGCAACGTATGGGTGCGGGCCGGGGACGACCTGATCCACGCCGACCAGGCGAGCGGCCGGGGCGCGGGCGTGAAGCTGGCCAACGTGACCGTCTACGACCGGATCGGCGGCACGCTGGAAACGATCATCAGCGCGGAAAGCGGCCGCTACGATCGCGGCGGCTGGCTGCTGGAGAAGGTCCGCCGGTTCGACGTGACGCGCGGCGTCGCATCGGACCTGCCCTCCCTCACCGTGGCGCGCGGCGTGGCGCCCGATCGCTTCACCCTGTCCAACGTCAATGCCGACGAGCGCAATTTCCTGGACCTGCGCACCGCCATCGCCGACCTGCAGGCCGCCGGGCGGCCGACCGAGGCGCTGGAAGCCGGGCTGTGGCACAAGATATCCGGGCCGATATCATCGGTATTGATGCCGCTGCTGGCGGGCGTCGCGGCCTTCGGCCTCGCGCGATCGGGCCGGCTGTTCATCCGCGCCGTGATCGGCATGGCGCTGGGCTTCACCTATTTCGTCGCCGACAATTTCGGCCTCGCCATGGGGAATATCGGCGCCTACCCCCCCCTGCTCGCCGCCTGGGGGCCGCCGATCCTGTTCCTGCTGATCGGCGAGACCGTGCTGATCCGCACCGAGGAATAAGGCCGGGGGACAGGAGCCGGGGAGCAAGGCGCCGGGCTTCAGCCCGGCACCGATCGGCGGCGGGACAGCCGCACCCAGGCGGGGCTGCGGGTCAACAGCAGCATCAACGCCAGGGCGGCCCAGCGAACGGGCTTGCCCCGGCGCAGATAGTGGCGGGCGACGCCGTCGAAGCCGATCGGCGAATCCGCCTCGGCCAGCCGGCGGTAGCGCCGCAGCTCACCGCGCAGATATCCCCAGCCGGATCGCCAGCGGGCACCCAGCAGGCGCTTGCCGATCTTCACATATTCGCGCGCGCAGAAGCGGGAGACGGCAAGGCGGGTTTCCACGCCGGCATGCGGCAGCGCCGTCTCCAGCGCTTCCCCGAAGCCACGCAAGGCCAGCGCGAGATCGTCGTGCCGGCGGGTATCGAAGGCGCCGCGCGTGCGGGCGATGCGCGCCATGATGCTGCCCGGCCGGCGGCGATAGAAGACCCACGGCGCGGCGGCATAATAATAGCTGCGCGTGCGCAGCACGACCCATGGGACCGTGGCGACATCCTCGAAGCAGGCACCGACCGGGAAGCGGATTCCGTCCCACAGCTCGCGCCGGCAGATCTTGGACCAGAGATGCAGGCGCCGCGCGCTGAATATGCCCTGGACCAGCGCCTCGCAGTCCGTTTCCAGGCGGCCGGCGACGCCGTCGAAGCTCGCCATTGCCGCGCCGTCCTCCACGCCGCCGCTGCCGGCCCGATAATCGCACAGCACCATGTCCGGCCGGTGCGCCGCGACGATCGCCTCGAGGCCCGCGATCGCGCCGGGAAGCAATATGTCGTCCGAATCGAGGAACCAGACATAATCGCCCCGCGCTTCGTCCAGAAGCTGGTTGCGGGCCGCGCTCACCCCCCGGTTGAGCGGGTGGGCCAGCAGCCGGACGATATCCGGGCGAATCGCGCGAAGCTGCTCGCACCGCATCGGGGAGCCATCGGTCGAGGCATCGTCCAGCAGGACGACCTCCACGCCGCCATCCCCGATCTGGTCCAGCACGGAGCCAATGCATTCAAGCAGATACGGCTCGACATTATAGACAGGCACCAGCAGGCTGAGCCAGATCGAGGCCGATTCCGCGACGACAGGCACAGCCATCGTGCCGCCGTCAGCCGGCCGCACGTCGACATCATCTTGCATTCCCACCCCCAAGGCGCCGCACACGCCCTATCCGTCCCCCAGGGGCCGAGCGGCGCCGGCGGGCGATCTAGATCGCAATCTTCCGATTGTCGCCCTGAAAGTGCCGCATTGCGATTTCATGGAAAAAACCTATCCGGGTTTACATTACCCGCTCATGACAGGTTGATTAAGGACAAGGTCGCGGTGAAGAGCACGGAATCGATCCAGGGCGGTTTCTGGAACCGTTCGCACCATCTGGACAGGATGACGCTGCGCGAGCTTGTCGTCGCCTATTTCCAATATCCGGCGATCATCGCCTATCTCGGCCTCGCCGTCGCGGCGATCGGCGCCTGGTTCTGGCGGCCGGCCGGGCTGGCGCAGACGCTGGCGGCGATCGTGATCGCCACGCTGGTCTATCCCTTCGTCTGGTATTGCCTGCACCGCTGGGTGCTGCACAGCAAGTGGATGTGGAAATCCAGGTTGCTGGCGCCGACCTGGAAGCGCATCCATTACGATCACCATCAGGACCCGAACCATCTGGAGGTGCTGTTCGGCGGCCTCCATACCACCCTGCCGACGATCGCCGTGGCGACCGTGCCGATCGGCTATGCCATCGGCGGCTTCGGCGGCGGCGCGGCGGCGCTCGCCACCGGCCTGATCACCACCTGCGTGTATGAATTCTTCCACTGCATCCAGCACCTTGCCTACAAGCCGCGCAACAAGTGGGTGGCCGCGATCAAGCAACGGCACATGCAGCACCATTTCCACAACGAAAACGGCAATTACGGCATCACCAACTATTTCTGGGATCGCCTGTTCGGCACCTTCTACGAGAAGGCCGGCGAGCGGAAGAAGAGCCCGACCGTGTTCAACCTGGGCTACACCACCGAGGTGGCCGAGGAATATCCGCACGTCGCCCGGCTTTCGGGCGGGGTCGCGACCGGCCATCCCCGCAAGCGCCAGCGCGATTGATCCCGGTGCCAGGCATAGTCATCAGCCAGGTGGCCGGCGCCGCCGACCGCCGGGCGTTCGTCGATCTTCCGTGGAAGCTTTATGCGGCCGATCCGCATTGGGTGCCGCCGCTTAAGGATGAGGTGCACGGCCTCATCAATCCGAAGAAGAACCCCTGGTTCGGCCATGCCGAGGCCGCCTTCCTGCTTGCGCGCCGCAACGGCCGGGTGGTCGGCCGGATTTCGGCGCAGATCGACCGGCTGGTGCTGGAAATGCCCGCCATCCAGGGCGGCGGCCCCGGCGTGGGCCATTGGGGCATGTTCGAGGCGGAGGATGCCGAGGCGGCAGCGGCGCTGATCGCGGCGGCCGAGGATTGGCTGCGCGCCAAGGGCATGACCCGCGCGATGGGGCCGTTCAGCCTTTCGATCTGGGACGAGCCGGGCCTGCTGGTCGAGGGCCACGACCATAGCCCGACGGTGATGATGGGCCACCATCTGCCGGCCTATCAGGCGTGGATCGAGGCGGCGGGCTATGCCGGCGCGCGCGATCTTGCCACCTATGAGCTGGACATTTCCCGCGAATTTCCGCCGCTGGTGCAGCGCATCGTCGCATCCGGCGAGCGCAACGCCCGGATCAACATCCGCAAGGTGGACAAATCCCGTTTCGACGAGGAAGCCGCGCTGCTGCTGGGCATCCTGAACGATGCGTGGTCGGACAATTGGGGCTTCGTGCCGCTGACCGACGCCGAGATCGCTTATGCGGGCAAGAAGCTGAAGCCGATCGTGTTCGAGGACCTGATCCGCGTGGCCGAGGTGGAGGGCGAACCCGTCGCCTTCATGATGACGCTGCCCGACCTAAACGAGCTGACCCGCGACCTCGACGGCCGGCTGTTCCCCTTCGGCTGGGCGAAGCTGCTCTGGCGGCTGCGGCGCCCGCAGGTGCGCACCATGCGCGTGCCGCTGATGGGCGTGGTGAAGCGGCTGCAGGCGACGCGGCTGGCGAGCCAACTCGCCTTCATGATGATCGAATATATCCGCCGCGATGCCGTGGCCCATTATGGCGCGACGCGCGGCGAGATCGGCTGGATCCTCGAGGACAATCAGGGGATGAAATCGATCGCCGAGACGATCGAGAGCCGGGTGAACAAGATCTACCGCATCTACGAGAAGGCGCTGTAGCGAACCGAACAATGCCCTTCCGGTTCGCACGCCGCCTCGCCTGCCTGTTCTCGCTCGCCGTCGCCGCAACCAGCCCGGCGGCGGCCCCGGCGCCCGGCCAGGTGCTGGTGCGGCTGGACACGAGCGAGGGGCCGATCACGGTGGCGGTGGAGACGAAGAAGGCGCCGATCACCGCCGCCAACTTCCTCCGCTATGTCGATTCGAAGCGGTTCGACGACACCAGCTTCTACCGCGCGGCGCGGGCGAAGAACGGATCGGGCAACGGCCTGATCCAGGGAGGCATCAACCGGCGGATGACCCGCGCCTTCATCCCCATCGCGCACGAGCCGACATCCCAGACCGGGCTCCGCCATGTCGATGGCACGCTTTCGATGGCGCGCAACGCGCCGGGCACCGCCATGGGCGAATTCTTCATCACCATCGGCCCCGCGCCCACGCTGGACGCCAAGCCCGGCTATGTCGGCTATGCCGCCTTCGGCCATGTGGTGAGCGGGATGAACGTGGTCCGCAAGATATTGGCCAAGCCGACCTATCCGGGCGGCTATACCGAAACCACCAAGGGCCAGTCGATCATCGATCCGCCCAGGATCATCACCGCCCGCCGGGTGCGATAAGCCGCCGCCTCAGCGCAGCACCACCCAGGTGGGCGCGTGATCGCTGGCTTTCTCCCGCCCGCGATATTCCTTGTCCACGCCGGCATCGGCCAGCCGATCGGCGGCGACGGGGCTGAGCAGGAGGTGATCGATGCGGAAGCCCGCGTCGCGCGGCCAGGCGCCGGCCTGATAATCCCAGAAGGTATAGACCTGGCCCGTGGGCTGGATGGCACGGATCGCATCCGTCCAGCCCTGCGCCAGGATCGCGCGCAACGCCGACCGGCTTTCCGGCTGGGCGAGCGCATCGCTCGCCATCGCCGTCGCCGAGAAGACGTCGTCCTTCAGGTCGGTCGGGATGACATTATAGTCGCCGGCCAGCACCACCGGGCGCTCGCTGGCGAACAGCCCGGCCGCGTGGCGGCGAAGCTGCTCCATCCAGGCCAGCTTGTAATCGAACTTCGGGCCGGGAACGGGATTGCCGTTGGGCAGGTAGATGGAGGCGACGACGACGCCGTCCACCTCCGCTTCCAGATAGCGGCTGTGCGAGGGATCGGGATCGTCGGGCAAGCCGCGCTGGCGCTCGACCGGATCGGCGCCGCGCGCGAGGATGGCAACGCCGTTGAACCCCTTCTGCCCGTGCCAGATCGCGCCATAGCCGGCGGCGCGGATATCCGCCTCGGGAAAGGTCTCATCCGACGTCTTGAGTTCCTGCAGGCAGGCGATGTCGGGCCGGGTTTCCTCCAGCCATTCGAGGAGGCGCGGCAGGCGCGCCTTGATGCCGTTGATGTTGAACGTCGCGATCTTCATGCGCGCGACCTTAGAGGAGCCGGCCGCCGCTGGAAACGGATCAGATCGAAAAGCTGGTGCCGCAGCCGCAGCCCGAGGCCGCGTTGGGATTGGTGACCTGGAAAGCCGCACCGCCCAGCGATTCAACATAATCGACCGCGCTGCCGGCCAGCAGATCGAGGCTGATCGGATCGACCACCAGGGTGGCGCCGTCGCGTTCCGCCACCATGTCGTCCTCCGCAACCGTATCGGCGAGGCCGAAGCGATATTGGAAGCCGGCGCAGCCGCCGCCGTCCACGGCCAGGCGGAGGATGGCAGGCTTGCCCTGACGCGCGGCGATCGCGGCAACGCGGGCGGCGGCGGCGGGCGTCATGTCAACGGCGGGATTCTCGCTCATGGGAAGCAGATAGGAACGAAAAGGGCCGCCGGCAACTCCTGCCGACGGCCCTCCTCCTCTCCCATTTTCGGGATCTCAGCTTTCCGGGCCACCCAGCGCGACCTGCTTGTTCGCGCGCGTCTGCACGGCGAGCAGATAATCGGTGGACTGGAGGAAGGGGATCGGGTTCACGGCGCGGCCGTCGAGCCGCACCTCATAATGCAGGTGGCTGCCGGTGGAACGGCCGGTGGAGCCCATCTTGGCGATCAGATCGCCACGCTTCACCGCCTGGCCCGGCTGCACGAGGATCTTCGAAAGGTGGCCATAGCGGGTCTGGATGCCCTTGCCATGGTTCAGCTCGACCAGATTGCCGTAGCCGCTGGCCCACTGGGCGCGGCTCACCATGCCATCGGCGGTGGCGTAGACCGGCGTGCCGATCGGGCCGGCGAGGTCGATACCGGCGTGCATCGCGGCGCTGCCGCGGAAGGGATCGGAGCGGACGCCGAAGCCGCTGGTGAAGGAGATATTCTTGTCCGCAAGCGGACGGGCGGACGGGACCGAGATCACCTCCCGCTCCAGCTGGTCCATCTTCTTCCACGAAAGGAAGAGCTGGCGGAACTGGGGATCGGCGCTTTCGGCGACGCTTGCCTTGGTCACCGGTTCATAGGGGCCGCCCATGCCGAGCTGGGCATTGCGCTGGAAGCGGCGG
This sequence comes from Sphingomonas sp. MM-1, assembly GCF_000347675.2. NCBI lineage: Bacteria > Pseudomonadati > Pseudomonadota > Alphaproteobacteria > Sphingomonadales > Sphingomonadaceae > Sphingomonas > Sphingomonas sp. MM-1. The sequence goes on from NC_020561.1 coordinate 1,266,511, forward strand.
GCATCGACGCCGAGCTTGCGGAGCGCCGCCGTGGCGTTGCGATAGCGGCCTTCGGCGAGCGCCTGGGCCTTATCGGCCAGCGTTTCCTGCTGCATCGCGACCTTGGCATAAGGCGCGGTCAACGGGCTGAGCGGCGCATCGGGGAGATCGCCGGGCACCATCGACGCCAGCGTCTTCGCATCGGCCGTGCCTTCGACGAGCGCCGACAGGAAGGCCTGGCGCTGTTCGATACGCGCGGCCTGCGCCATCGCATCGCGCTTCATCGCGGCATATTCGGCCTGCATCCGCGCGACCTTGCGCTCCATCGCCGCGACCTGGACGGCGGGCGTGGCGGTGAAGGCGTGGATGGTGGCGACGGCGGCCCAGCCGACGAGCGCCACGGCCGCGGCAAGGATCGCAAGCTGGCGACGCGTGCAGAGCCGGATGCGCCGGAGGTTCGATCCGTCGTGAAGGAAGAGATCGCGCGGGCGCAGCGCCCCCCGGAACCTTCCTATCAGACCCGCGTTCAGCGGATGCACGGCAAACGACATTCAAATCCCCCGGTGTGGGTTTGAACTCTCCGGAGGTACGACCCGAGGAGCTGGTTACTGAGAGAGCAAAGTTACTGGTGCTCCAACGCCGGGCGCTCATCCCGCGATGGTGATGGCGCTTTGTGGAAAACCGAATCCCGTTCGGCAAGGGCGGCGTAGAAATCCCGGGTTAAGCCGGCTGACTCACGCGCCGAGTCGTTGAACGGAGGTTTCAACGCGCCGCGAAAATATGTGTCGACCAGCTTCCGCCATTGCGCGGGAGGGTCGAATCGTTGCGCCCGGCAGCAGGATTCGAACCAGCGCACGCCCGTGGCCACATGGCCGATCTCGTCATCGAAAATGCGGCGGAGGACGCGGGCGGAGGCGGCGTCGCCAGAGGCAGCGAAGCGATCGATCATCGCCGGCGTGACATCGAGCCCCCGCGCTTCCAGCACCATCGGCACCACCGCGAGCCGGGCCAGCGGATCGCCCGCCGTCGCCTCCGCCGCTTCCCAAAGGCCGTCATGGGCGGGCAGATCGCCATAGGCCGCGCCGAGCGCATGGAGACGCCGGGCGACGATGGCGAAGTGCATTGCCTCCTCCGCCAGAACCCGCATCCAATCATCCACGAAAGCGCGGGGGAAAGCCGCGCCGAAGCGGCCGATGACGTCGGCGGCGAGATCGATCGCGCCATGTTCGATATGGGCGAGCGCGTGCAGCATGGCGATGCGGGCGCGCAGGCTGCCCGCACGGCCGCGCTTGGGCATGCGCGAAGGCGGCAGCAGTTCCGGCCGGTCGCCCCGCGCCGGACGATCGGGCATGGCGACCGGGAAGGCGTGAGCCAGCCGGCCCAGCCGCCAGTCGCGCGCGGCGGCGCGGGCGGCCTTCACCTTGGCGGGCGGATCGGCCGTCAACAGGACCAGCCGGACGGCTTCGGCGACCGTCGCGGTCATGCCGGCGCCTGAACCGCCTTCAGCACCTCCGCCGCATGCCCCGGCACCTTCACCTTGCGCCAGACGCGGACGATCCGGCCGTCGGCGCCGATCAGGAAGGTCGCGCGCTCGATCCCCATATATTTGCGGCCATACATGGATTTTTCGACCCAGGTGCCGAACGCCGCGCAGACGCTGTCGTCCGCGTCGGTCGCCAGATCGACCTTGAGGTCATATTTGGCGATGAACTTCTGGTGCCTGGCGGCCGAATCCTTGGAAACGCCGACCACGGCCGCGCCGGCCGCGGCGAATTCCGCCGCCAGATCGGTGAAGGACTGGGCCTCCGCGGTGCAGCCGCTGGTATCATCCTTGGGATAGAAATAGAGCACCAGCGGCCGCCCCTGGAAATCGGCGAGCGTGCGGGTGCTGCCATCCGCCATCTGCAACGTCACGTCCGGCGCCTTGTCGCCCTGATCCGGCATAATCCCGTTCCTTTCGATTGAACGCCGCGCGCGTCACGCGCCGGCCGAAACCCTGGCCCATTCGTCCCGCACGACCGCGCGCGCGGCATCATAGGCGATCACGAGCGCATCCCAATTGGGCTGGCCGCAGGCTTCCGCCACCAGCGGGCGGGACACCGGCAAGGGCTCCCCCCCGCGCGGCGAAACCAGCCTGAAGGTAACGAGCATGCGGGCCAGCAGGGCATGGGCGACGGCCAGATCGGGCGAGAGGAGCCCATCGTCCACCAGCATGCGGATCGCCTCACCCAGGCGCGGATCGAAGCCGGTGCGGTGGCGGAGCTGCTGGACATGGACGGCGAATTCGCAATCGACCAGCCCGCCTTCGATGAGCTTCACGTCGAAAGGCCCCGATGGCGGCTTGTGACGCGCCATTTCGCCCCGCATCTTGACCGCGTCGGCGATAAGCTGGCCCGCGTCACGCGGCGCGCCCAGCGTATCGGCGATGATCCCGGCAATGGCGGCGCGCACGTCGGGCCGGCCATAGACGGGGCGGGCGCGGGTGAGCGCCATATGCTCCCACGTCCAGGCGCTGTCGCGCTGATATTGGGCGAAGCTATCGACCGAGACCGCCAGCAGCCCCTGCGCGCCGGACGGCCGCAGCCGGGTATCCACCTCGTAAAGCGGGCCTGATGCGGTGGGCACGCTGAGCGCCGCCGTCACCCGCTGGGCCAGCCGGTTATAATATTGGGTGGCGCCGAGCGGCTTTGCGCCGTCGGATTCGGCGATGTGATCGCCATCGAAAAGATAGATCAGATCGAGATCGGACGCATGGGTGAGCGCCGCCCCGCCCAGCCGGCCAAGGGCAAGGATGGCAAGGCCGCCGCCAGGCACGCGGCCGTGCGCGGCCTCGAACTCCGCCACCGTCGCATCGACCAGCGCGACCAGCGCGGCTTCCGCGACCCGCGCATAGCCGTGGCTGACGTCCAGCGGGTCGCTGGCCCGTTCGATCAGCTGCACGCCGAGCGCGAACCGCTTTTCGCCGACGCGCTGGCGCGCGCGATCGAGCAGCATCTGATAATCGTCGCCGGGCTCCGCCTGCCCGATTTCGCGGACGAGATCGGCAACCGATGCCGGCGGATCGAAGGCGCTGGCATCGATCAGGCCATCCAGCAATGTCGGCCGCCGGCCAAGCGCCTCGGCCAGGGTGGGCGCGTGGACCAGCACGTCGGCCACCATCTTCGCCAGCGCCGGGCGCGCTTCCAGCAGGCGGAAGAGGTTGATCGCGCTGGGCAGGCGGGAAACGATATCGTCGAAGCGGTTGAGCGCGACATTGGGATCGGGCGCCTGGCCTAACGCCCGGACCAGCCCCGGCAGCACCGCTTCCAGCGCCTCGCGCGCGGCGGGCGAACGCAGCGGACGCGGCCCGCCCGATCGCCAGGATTCGATGCGCGCGCGGGCGGCGGGCGCATCGGGGAAGCCGGCGGCGGAAAGCGCCGCCTCGATCAGATCGGCATCGTGCGACAGCCCTTCCGGGCGACCTTCGTCCAGCGAATCATAGATGCGGCCCACCGCCTCGACATGCGGGCGGAGCAGCGCGAGCAGCGCGCCGCCATCCTCGACGCCATGGAGGCGCGCCACATTGTCCAGCGCCTCGGGCTGGCGCGGCAGGCTGTGGGTCTGCTGGTCCTCCACCATCTGCAGGCGATGCTCGATCGTGCGTTCCAGCCGATAGGCATCGGCCAGCACCGCCGCCTCGCCCCCGTCGATCCGGCCGGCCGCCGCCAGCGCCGCCAGCGCATCGAGCGTGGCCGGCGCGCGCAGCGCCGGTTCCCGCCCGCCATGGATGAGCTGGTGGATCTGCGCGAAGAATTCGATCTCGCGGATGCCGCCGCGCCCGCGCTTCAGATCGAAGCCGGGGCCGAAGCTCTGCCCCTGCGAATGATGATCGCGAATGCGGCGGGAAAGCGCGCGAATCTCCCGAAGCGCGCCATAATCGAGCGCGCGGCGCCACACGAACGGGCGGATGGCCGCGAGAAATTCCTCGCCCAGCGCCTTATCCCCGGCGGCGGCGCGGGCGCGGATGAAGGCGGCGCGTTCCCAGGGCAGCGCGCTCGATTCATAATAGGATATCGCCGCCTCCACCGGCAGCACGATCGGCGTGGCTTCGGGCGACGGGCGCAGCCGCAGATCGACGCGGAAGACGTAGCCGGCATCATCGCGCGCCTGGAGCAGCTCGACCACGCGCTTGCCGATCCGCACGGCCGCCTCGATCGGCTCGTCCCGTTCCCGCCGGGGCAGGGTTTGCGGGTCGAAGATCAGGATCGGATCGATGTCGGAGGAATAATTGAGTTCCCGGCTGCCATGCTTGCCCAGCCCCAGCACGGCGAAGCCCCGGGGCTCCTCGCCCGGCGTGCGCTCGGCGATCGCCGCCGCGATCGCGCGGTCGAGCGCATGGTCCGCGAAATCGGAAAGCGTGCCGACGACCTCCTCGAACGGCATCAGCCCCGCGAGATCGGCAAGCCCCACCGCCAGCGCCAGCGCCTGCCGCTGGCGCCGGAGAGCGCGGCCGACATCCTCCTCCCCTTCCCCCGCCTGCCGGGCGGCGGCGAGCGCGTCCGCCACGTCGCCGGCGGCGATCAGGGCGGCGATGCCGGGCCATCGTTCGGCCGCGCGGCGCAGGAAGGGCGCATGGGCGAAGGCGCGATCGATCGCCACGGACGGAGCGGACATCATGCCAGCCTGCATAAGCCGCGCGGCCGAACGATCAAGTTTTGAGAGACAGTGGCAAACGAGCCGCAACCGAGGGCCGCACGATGCGTTCTATCGTCATGGATCTTTCACGCGACACAAAGGATGGAACGGGACCAATGCATCAGGCCGTGGTGGAATTGACTGCGCCGCCACGGGCCGGCCAAGGGGTAGGCGACGCGCTGCGCCAGGCCTATCGCCCTGAAATGGCCGAGATTCCCGCCGAGTGGCGGCAACTTATCCGGCAATTGGATTGAGGAGGCGGATGGCGCGGCCCGGCCGGGCGGCGCCTGCGGGCGGGCTCAGCGCCCGCGACTGAGATCGTCGACCTCGTCCATGATCGACTGCAGCGCCGTCTGGTTGGGATGGCCTTCATAGCTGCGCCGCGACGGCAGCTTCCCCTCGTTCAGCAGATGTTCGAGCGCGACGCGCCCGCGCGCCACCCGGCTCTTGATGGTGCCGACCGCGCATCCGCAGATTTCGGCCGCTTCCTCATAAGCGAAGCCGCCGGCACCGACGAGGATCAGCGCCTCGCGTTGCGGCTGCGGCAGGTGGAGCAGCGCACGCTGCATGTCGCCCAGCTCGACATGGCGATCCTGGCTGGCGGGCGCGGCCAGCACGCGGGCGGCCGTCAGCTCGTCCCACTCGCCCTTGAAGCGCGCGCGCCGCATCTGGGAGAGGAAGAGGTTGCGCAGGATGATGAAGGTCCAGGCGCGCATGTTGGTGCCTGCCTGGAAGCGCTGGCGCGCCGCCCAGGCCTTCATCAGCGTTTCCTGGACGAGATCGTCCGCCAGATCGCGATTGCCCGAAAGCGAACGGCCGAAGGCGCGCAGATGGGGGATGACGCTGGCGAGCTCGGTCTTGAACGCCTCGTCCGAAAGCGGCGCCGGCGGGGGAGCCCCGTCCTCGCCCGTCGGGCGGTCTTCATCTGTCATTCGGGATTCCCGTTGAAATAGGGGCGCGGCGCGGCGGCGCGCGAAAAGGCGCGCTCAGCCGAAGATGCCGAGGGTGAAGGCAAAGGCGATGACGACCAGAAGCAGCGAAATGGCCAGCACATAACGCACCACGTGCGGCGTGACGCCGGCCCGCGCCTCGGTTTTCGAAAGATGGACCCGATCCTCTGCCATTTTCTTCTCTCACAGGCTGTTGTCCGTTGGATTCCAACGCGGGGCCTGTGGGCGGGTTCCATTCGGTTCGGAAAGACAACGGTTCGCGACCGCGCTCGTCTCAGGCCGGCACCGTGCTTTCGTCGAAGAACAGGGCCTGCGCGATCGCCGCCTTCACGGTGGATCGCTGGAAGGGCTTGGTGATGAGGAAGGTGGGTTCCGGGCGCTCGCCGGTGAGCAGCCGTTCGGGGAAGGCGGTGATGAAGATCACCGGCACGGAGAAGCGCGCCAGGATATCCTTGACCGCGTCGATGCCGGAGCTGTCGTCGGCGAGCTGGATGTCCGCCAGCACCAGGCCGGGGCGGTGCGCCAGCGCCTGGGCGACGGCCTCGTCCCGCGTCACCGCCACGCCCGTCACGTCATGGCCGAGATCGCGGACGATGGTTTCCAGATCCATGGCGATGATCGGTTCGTCCTCGATGATCAGCACCTCGGCCTGGGTCTGGCGCTCGATCTCCTCCAGCGCCTCCGAAACGAGCCGGTTTACATCCTCCGGCGTGACGCCGATCAGATAGGCGACATCCTCGCTGGTGAAGCCTTCCATCGCCGTCAGCAGCAGCGCCTGCCGCGACAGCGGCGTGATCCGCGACAGCCGCGCCCGCGCGATCCCTTCGCGATCGCCCTCGGGCGGGGCGGCTTCCGGCTCGTCATTGTCGTTGGTGGAGGACCAGATGCGCTGGAACATGCCGTAAAGCCCCAGCCGCGCATCGACATCGCGCGGGAAATCGCCCGGTGCCGCGACGATGGCCTCGAGGCACGCCCGGACATAGGCATCGCCGTGCTGCTGGCTTCCCGTCAACGCCCGCGCATAGCGGCGAAGGAAAGGAAGATGTGGCGCGAGTTCCTGGCCGAGTGACATGCGTTCCCCTTTGGGTCTATCTGCGCGACGCCGCACTTTCGGCGCCCGTTGTGCGACCGGCCCGCGGAGGATGCAAGCGCGGGCCGCCGCCCTTCCCCTCCGCGATTTTGCCGATCACCATCAACAACCGGAACAATCGGCGGAGTTTTTTGTTTCCATCGCCAAGTCGGCATTTTATTCCGGTCACGCAGAGCGGCCCCATGGGGGATGGCAGCGCGGCCCGGACGCCAATGACGAACGGCCGTCGCGGGCCGCTTGGCGCATTCGGATCGGGGACGAAACAGTTTGGCGGCGAACGGAAAAAAGGAGAGACCGGTCGAATCCGACCAGACAGGTCAGGCACCGGCGAAACCGCGTCGAGGCAATGATTCCCATATAGGCCAGGCTCTCCGGTCGGTATGGGACGAAGCGCTGAGCGAACAGGTGCCGGGCGACATGCTGGATCTGCTGGGCAAGCTCAACTGACTGGACCCCTTCCCGATCGTGCCTAGCCGAACTGCCCTTTCCCCTTTCCCTTCACGAGGTTCGACGCCGTGATCGGCAACCGCTTCGCGCGGCTGTCGACGGGTTTCAAGATGCTGCTGATCTTGTCGATGGCCTTGCTGCCGCTCGGCCTGATCGCGCTGCTCGCCTCCCTCGAATCCGCCAACAGCAACCGTTTCGCGCGGGAGGCCGCCATCCGGGTGATGGCCGCCGACAGCACCCGCCGCCTCGATTCCGCGACCGCCGCCATCGCGCGCGACATGTCCGCCATGGCCGTGCAGATCGGCGACGCGGCGCCGCCGCCCGCCGCCTGCCGCCGATCGCTCGACACGCTGGCCGCCAGCCAGCCGGCGGGCGTCCGCTTCGGCCTGTTCGACCTGGCCGGCAGGCGCATCTGCGCGACCACCGGCTTCGCCAGCGCCAGCATCACCCCGCCCGCCCCCGGCATCGGCGCCGAGGCGCTGCTGGCCCAGGGCATAAACGCGATGCGCATCACCATCGCCCAGAATCACTGGCTGATGGCCGCCGAGGTGCCGCGCGAGACGCTGGCCAGGATCGCGGCGCCCGCCGCCAGCGCCAATGCCATCACCCTGCTGCTGTGGCAGGGCGATGCCAGCCTCAACCTGGCCAGCCAGGGCAATCTCGGCGCGCTGGACCAGACGCTGAAGGTCGCCTCCCCCGTGGCGGGCGGGCAGCTTGCCCTCGAACTCCGGGCCAATGTCGCGCCGATGCGGGCGATCGAGCTGCTGATGGTGCTGCTGCCCGTGCTGATGTGGATCGCGGCGGGGCTGATCGGCTGGCTGGTGATGGACCGGCTGGTGCTGCGCCCGCTGGCCCGCCTGCAGCAGGCGGTGAGCAATTATTCGAGCACGGAAGGCCCGCTGCGCGCGCCCGCCATGACGACGCCCTCGCAGGAGATACGCAGCCTCGCCCAGGCCTTTTCCGATGCCACCGCCCGCCAGTTGCAGCATGAGGCGGATCTGGCGGAGGGTCTGGCGCGCCAGACCCGCCTCACCCGCGAGGTGCACCATCGGGTGAAGAACAACCTCCAGGTCGTCTCCAGCCTCATCAACCTCCACGCGCGCGGCGCGCGCGGCGAGGAAGCGAGCGATGCCTATGCATCGATCCAGCGCCGGGTGGATGCGCTGGCTGTCGTGCATCGCCATCATTATGCGGAGCTGGAGGAAAATCGCGGCGTCGACCTGCGCGCCCTCGTCGGCGAGCTTGCATCGAACCTGCGCGGCACCGCGACGGGCGAGGCGGCGGCGATGCCGGTCCGGCTGGAGATCATGCCGGCGGCGGCATCGCAGGACGTGGCCGTGCCGGTATCCTTCCTGATCACCGAGGTGGCCGAAATGGCGATGAGCTGCGATCCGGCGGGCGGCCTCGTCATCCGCCTCGGCCTGACGGATCGGCCCGATCGCGCGCTGGTGGAGCTGATAGCCCCCGGACTTGCCAACGAAAAATGCCGCAAGCATCCGGCGATCAGCCGGTTCGAGCGCGTCACCGAAGGGCTGGCCCGCCAGTTGCGCGCGCCATTGCGGCGCGGAACGGACGGGCGGCTGGCGATCGAAATTCCGATCGTCGCGGATCGCCACGACTGAACGCAACTTGTCCCGCCCGGCTGCGTTGCGCTGGGACGGGAGAGCCATAACATGAACGACACATCAGGCCCGCGAAGGGCCATGGTGGACAACCAGATCATTGCCAGGGGGATCAGCGATCCGCGTGTAATCGATGCGATGCTGCAGGTGCCGCGCGAACTTTTCGTGCCGGAGGCGGCGCGCGCGCTGGCCTATAGCGATCAGCCGCTGGCGATCGGCGAGGGGCAGACCATCTCCCAGCCCTATATCGTCGCGCTGATGATCGAGGCGGCGGCGATCGGCCCGGAGGACCATGTGCTCGAGATCGGCGCCGGATCGGGCTATGCCGCCGCCGTGATGGGGCGCATCGCCCACACCGTCCATGCGGTGGAACGGCTTCCCGCTTTGGCCCGGGCGGCGGGCGAACGCATGCGGGCGCTGGGCATCGACAATGTGACGATCATCGCCGCGGACGGCACGCGCGGATGGCGGGCGCACGCGCCCTATGACGCGATTCTGGTGCCGGCCGCCGCCGCCGCCCTGCCCCCCGAGCTGCCGGACCAGCTTGCGGCGCGCGGGCGGCTGGTGCTGCCGCTCGGGCCGGCCAGCCAGCAGCGGCTGATCCGGCTGACGCGCCGGGAGGATGGCGGGCTGGCGGAAGCCGACCTCGGCGACGTGCGGTTCGTGCCGCTGATCGCCGCCGACGGCTGAATCCGCCCGGTCATCGCGGCTTGCCTGCCCGGACGCCGCTTCCTAATCTGGCGCATCACCGGGAGATCATGGATGAAGGCGGCATCGGCGCTCGATTATCGGGCCATCGCCAGGGCGCGGCTGCCGCGCTTCCTGTTCGAATATATCGATGGCGGCAGCTATGCCGAGGTGACGCTGCACCGGAATATCGCCGATCTCGAGGCGATAGCCTTGCGCCAGCGGGTGATGAACGACGTTTCCGGCATCGATCTGCGGACCGAGATGTTCGGCCGGCAGATCGCCATGCCGGTGATGCTGGGGCCGGTGGGGCTTTCCGGCATGTATGCCCGGCGCGGCGAAACCCAGGCCGCGCGCGCGGCGGCGAAGGCCGATATCCCCTTCACCCTTTCCACCGTGTCGGTCTGCTCGATCGGCGAGGTCGCCAGGGCAGCCCCCGCGCCGATCTGGTTCCAGCTCTACATGATCCGCGATCGCGGCTTCATGCGCGATCTCCTGCAGCAGGCGCGCGAGGCGGAATGCCCCGTGCTGGTGTTCACGCTGGACATGCCCGTCGCGGGCACCCGGTATCGCGATTACCGGTCGGGCCTTGCCGGCAATTCCGGCTGGCTGTCGGCGGCGCGCCGTTATGCCCAGGCGGCGATGCGGCCGCGCTGGGCGTGGGACGTCGGGCTGCTGGGCAGGCCGCACCAGCTTGGCAACGTCGCGCCGGTGCTTGGCCGCAAATCGGGGATCGACGATTTCTTCGGCTGGGTCGGCAGCAATTTCGACCCGCGCGTCACCTGGGCTGACCTGGATTTCGTGCGGGAGAATTGGGACGGCCCCCTGGTGCTGAAGGGAATATTGGACCCGGAGGACGCCCGCGCCGCCGCGGCCGCGGGCGCGGACGGCATCGTCGTTTCCAACCATGGCGGGCGCCAGCTCGATGGCGTGCTTTCCACCGCGCGCGCCCTGCCGCCGATCGCCGATGCCGTGGGCGACAGACTGACCATGCTGGCCGATGGCGGCGTGCGTTCCGGGCTGGACGTGGTCCGCATGCTGGCCCTGGGGGCCAAGGGGGTGATGCTGGGCCGCGCCTGGGCCTATGCGCTGGGCGGCGGCGGACAGGCCGGCGTCGCCCACATGCTGCAACTGATCGAGGCGGAGATGCGCGTGGCGATGGCGCTGACCGGCGTCACCAGCATCGGCGCGATCGATCGCGGCATCCTGGCCTGAGCCGGCGGCGCCCGGCCGCCGCGCCATCGTTCAGGCCGCGACGGGCTTCCGCTTCACCAGTGCCATGCGCAGGCAGCGGCAGACGACCTCGTCCCGCTGGTTCCACAGCTCGTGCCGGAAGGTGACGATGCCGGCATCGGGGCGGGACCGGGAATCCTTCAGCTCCGCCACCTCGGTTTCGGCGCGCATCGTATCGCCGATGAACACGGGCTTGGGCATGGCGAGCTTGTCGTAGCCGAGATTGGCGATCAGCGTGCCGAGCGTCGTTTCCGCGACCGAAAGCCCTACCATCAGCGCGAAGGTGAAGGTGCCGTTGACGATGATCTGGCCGAACTCGCTGGCCTTGGCCGCTTCCACATCGATGTGCATCGGCTGCGGATTGTGCGTCATGGTGGAGAAAAGGAGATTGTCCGTCTCCGTCACCGTGCGGCGGATATCGTGGACGATACGATCGCCCACCTTCCATTCTTCATACCAACGACCTGCCACAATCATCCCCTATATTGTTCTTGCGCGTCGATTCCGGCCGGATCATGCCGGCAACTTCCGTCAAACAGGTTAAAGCGGGCGAATCATTCCGCCTTCGCATCCTTTTCGACGCGGGCGAGCGTGATGCCTTCGGCCACCTGCGCGCCGGCAACCGCCTTCAGATCGGCGACGATGCCGTCGAACGGGGCGATCAGCGCCTGTTCCATCTTCATCGCTTCCAGCACCAGCAGCTTCTGCCCCTTGGCGACGGCCTGCCCTTCCGCGACGTCGACCGAGACGATCCGGCCCGGCATGGGCGAAAGGATCGCGCCGTCCGATGCCCCGCCGCCGCCCGTGCCATCGAAGCGGGCGAGGCGGAAGCCGTAGGTCTGCCCGCCTTCCACCAGCACGAGATCGTCGCCGACGCGCTGGCTGGCGCCGCCGACCTCACCCCCCTGCCAGACGTCGATCACCCGGGTCTCGCCGCCGCAGGACAGGGCGATGGCCGAACGGCGCGGCTGGTTGAGCCGAAAGCCCTCGATCGCGGTCCACGGCGCCGGCCCGTTCAGGAGGGCGCCGAGCCCATCCTCATAATCCCCGATCAGGCCGAGCGCCGCCAGCTTCCACCCGCCCGCATCAGGCACGGGGGGCGGCATCAGCGCATCCTGATGATCGGCGATGAAGGCGGTGGTGACATCCCCGGCCAGGAAGGCGGGATGGCGCAGCGCCCGGAACAGGAAGCCCGCGTTCGACGCGACCGGCCATAGCCGCATCCATTCCACGCCATCGGCCAGCCGCCCGATCGCCGCCGCGCGATCGGGCGCGTGGGCGATCAGCTTGGCGATCATCGGATCGTAGAAGGAGGAGATGCCGTCCCCTTCCGCCACGCCCGTTTCGACGCGGATGGGGGCGCCGGGCAGGTCCAGCAGCTCCAGCACGCCCACCGAGGGCAGGAAGCCCCTGATCGGATCTTCGGCATAGAGCCGGACCTCGACCGCATGGCCGTTGATCGCCAGATCCTCCTGCCGCATCGGCAGCGGCTCCCCGGAAGCGACGCGGAGCTGCCATTCGACCAGATCGACGCCGGTAATCTCCTCCGTCACCGGATGTTCGACCTGCAGCCGCGTGTTCATCTCCATGAACCAGATGCGATCGGCGCGCAGGCCCGCCGAGGCATCGGCGATGAACTCGATCGTGCCGGCGCCGACATAATCCACCGCCTTCGCCGCGCGGACGGCGGCGGCGCAGATCGCCCCGCGGGTTTCCGCGTCCATGCCCGGCGCGGGCGCCTCCTCGATCACCTTCTGGTGCCGGCGCTGGAGCGAGCAATCGCGCTCGAACAGGTGGACGACATTGCCATGGCGATCGCCGAACACCTGCACCTCGATATGGCGGGGCGACAGGATATATTTTTCGATCAGCACACGATCGTCGCCGAAGGAGGCCGCCGCCTCCCGCCGGCAGGACAGCAGCGCATCGGCGAAATCGGCGGCGGCGTCCACGCGCCGCATGCCCTTGCCGCCGCCGCCGGCCACCGCCTTGATCAGCACCGGATAGCCGATGGCATCCGCTTCCGCCTGGAGGCGCGCGTCGGACTGGTCGTCGCCCAGATAGCCGGGCGTGGTCGGCACGCCGGCATCTTGCATCAGCTTCTTGGCGGCATCCTTCAGCCCCATGGCGGTGATGCTGGCGGGATCGGGGCCGACCCAAATCAGCCCCGCGTCGATCACCGCCTGCGCGAAGCCGGCATTTTCCGAAAGGAAGCCGTAGCCGGGATGGATCGCCTCCGCGCCGCTGGCCCTGGCGGCGGCGATGATGCGATCCCCCACCAGATAGGATTCGCGCGCCGGCGACGGGCCGATATGCACGGCCTCGTCAGCATGGCGGACGTGCAGCGCATCCGCATCGGCATCCGAATAGACGGCGACGGTGCGGATGCCGAGCCGGCGCGCGGTGCGGATGATCCGGCAGGCGATCTCGCCCCGATTGGCGATGAGGAGGGAGGTCAGCACAAACCCACCCCGTCATGCTGAACTTGTTTCAGCATCCATCTCTCCAGTTGTTTCATGCTATCCAGGGCAGAATGAGCCGCCAGCCCTGCGTCTACATCCTTGCCAGCGACCGGTACGGAACACTCTACATCGGCGTGACTTCGAACCTGCCTGTGCGGCTGCATCAGCATCGCACCGGCACGATACCGGGCTTCACCTCTCGCTACGGCGTGCATCGGCTGGTCCGGCTTGAGATGTTCGAGGATATGCAATCCGCCATAGCGCGCGAAAAGCAGGTCAAACGCTGGCATCGCGACTGGAAGATCAACCTGATCGAATCCGATAATCCCAATTGGATCGATCTGGCGATTGGCTTGGGATTTGAACCGGCAGGACGGCATATGCCGCACGATGGACCCTGAAACGAGTTCAGGGTGACGATTCAAGTTTGGCATCGTCCCGGCCATCACATCCGGAACACGCCGAACGCCGGGCGTTCGGGGATCGGAGTGTTGAGGGTGGCGGCGAAGGCGAGGCCCAGCACGTCGCGGGTCTGGGCGGGGTCGATCACGCCGTCGTCCCACAGCCGCGCGGTGGCGTGGTAGGGATTGCCTTCGTCCTCGTAACGCTGGCGGATCGGCGCCTTGAAGGCCTCGGCCTGCTCCGGCGTCCAGCTATCGGCATCGCGGTGGACGGTGGCGAGGACGCTGGCCGCCTGCTCGCCGCCCATCACGCTGATCCGGCTGTTGGGCCAGGTGAACAGGAAGCGCGGGGAATAGGCCCGGCCGCACATGCCGTAATTGCCCGCGCCGAAGCTGCCGCCGATCAGCACGGTGATCTTGGGCACGGTGGCCGTCGCCACCGCCGTCACCAGCTTGGCGCCGTCCTTGGCGATGCCGCCGGCTTCATATTTGCCGCCGACCATGAAGCCCGAGATGTTCTGGAGGAACAGCAGGGGCACGCGGCGCTGGCAGGCCAGCTCGATGAAATGGGCGCCCTTCATCGCGCTTTCCGAGAACAGGACGCCGTTATTGGCGAGGATCGCCACGGGCATGCCCCAGATCCGCGCGAAGCCGCAGACCAGCGTGGTCCCGTAGAGCGCTTTGAATTCGTGGAATTCCGATCCGTCGACGATGCGGGCGATCACCTCGTGCACGTCATAGGGCGCGCGCACGTCCGGCGGGATGATGCCGTAAAGCTCGTCCGCCGCGAACCTGGGCGGACGCGGATCGGCGATGTCCACGTCGATCGCGGGCACGGTGTTGAGCGTCGAGACGATATCGCGGACGATGGTGAGCGCGTGCTCGTCATTCTCGGCGACATGATCGACCACGCCGGATTTGCGGCCGTGCGTCTCCGCCCCGCCCAGCTCCTCGGCGGAGATGATCTCCCCGGTGGCGGCCTTCACCAGCGGCGGGCCGGCGAGGAAGATGGTGCCCTGGTTGCGGACGATGATCGTCTCGTCCGACATCGCCGGCACATAGGCGCCGCCGGCGGTGCAGCTTCCCATCACGCAGGCGATCTGGGGGATGCCCTTGGCGGACATCTGCGCCTGGTTGAAGAAGATGCGGCCGAAATGATCGCGATCGGGGAAGACATCCGCCTGGTGCGGCAGGTTGGCGCCGCCCGAATCCACCAGATAGACGCAGGGCAGGCGGTTCTGCTCGGCAATCTCCTGCGCGCGCAGATGCTTCTTCACCGTCATCGGGAAATAGGCGCCGCCCTTCACCGTCGCGTCATTGGCGACGATCATCACCTGCCGGCCGGAAACCCGGCCGATGCCGGCGATCACGCCAGCGCCGGGCGCCTCGCCCTTATACATGTCGCAGGCGGCGAGCTGGCCGATCTCCAGGAAGGGGGAATCGGGATCGAGCAGCCGTTCCACCCGATCGCGCGGCAGCAGCTTGCCCCGCGCCACATGGCGCTGGCGCGAGGCTTCCGGCCCGCCCAGCGCGGCGGCGGCGACGCGCGCGCCCAGTTCCTCCACCAGCGCGCGGTTGTGCGCGGCATTGGCACGGAAGGCTTCGGAAGCCGTATCGACGGCGGAGGTGAGGACGGGCGCGGTCATGCCGCCGCCTCGTCATGCTGAACTTGTTTCAGCATCCATTCGCGCTCCCTTGCGATTGCCGATGTTGCGTCAATGGACCCTGAAACAAGTTCAGGGTGACGGGGGGAATTTGTCAGGCGACAGGGAAGGATCGTCATCCCCCGATCAGCTCCCGGCCGATCAGCATGCGGCGGATCTCGTTGGTGCCGGCACCGATATCGAGCAGCTTGGCGTCGCGCATGAAGCGTTCGACCGGCCAGTCCCTCGTATAGCCGGCGCCACCCAGCGCCTGCACCGCCTCCAGCGCGACCTTCACCGCATTTTCCGAGGCCAGCAGGATGGCGCCCGCCGCATCGAACCGCGTCGTCTTGCCGGCATCGCAGGCGCGCGCCACGGCATAGACATAGGCGCGGGCCGAATTGAGCGCGACATACATGTCCGCCACCTTGGCCTGCATCAGCTGGAAGGCGCCGATCGGCTGGCCGAACTGGCGGCGGTCGCGCACATAGGGCAGCACCACATCAAGGCAGGCCTGCATGATGCCGAGCTGGATGCCGGCCAGCACGGTGCGTTCGTAATCGAGGCCGGACATCAGCACGCCGACGCCGCCGCCGACCGGCCCCATCACATTTTCCTCCGGCACCTCGCAATCGTCGAACACCAGCTCCGCCGTGGGGCTGCCGCGCATGCCGACCTTGTCGATCTTCTGCCCGATCGAGAAACCGGGCATGCCCTTTTCGATGAGGAAGGTGGTGATGCCGCGCGATCCCTCGCCCGTCCGGGCATAGACGACGAGCGTGTCGGCATAGGTGGCGTTGGTGATCCAGAACTTCGTGCCGTTCAGCACGTAGCGATCGCCCTTCCTTTCCGCCTTCAGCTTCATCGACACGACATCGGAACCGGCGCCCGCTTCCGACATGGCGAGCGAGCCGACATGTTCGCCGGAGATGAGCTTGGGCAGGAACCGCGCCTTCTGATCGGGCGTCGCCCAGCGGCGGATCTGGTTGACGCAGAGGTTGGAGTGCGCGCCGTAGCTGAGGCCGATCGAGGCCGAGGCGCGGGCCACCTCCTCCTGCGCCACGACATGCTCCAGATAGCCGAGGCCGAGGCCGCCGTCGGCTTCCTCCACCGTGATGCCGTGCAGGCCCAGCGCGCCCATTTCGGGCCAGAGATCGCGGGGAAACCAGTCCTCCGCGTCGATCCTCACCGCCAGCGGCGCGATGCGATCGGCGGCGAAACGCGCGGTCGTCTCGCGAATGGCATCGGCCATCTCGCCCAGCGCGAAATCCAGATTCTCGGCCAAGGCCCTCTCCTCCTCGATATCGCCGGTGCATCTACAGGCCATCGAACCTGCGACAAAATTGAAATCGCGCGGGCCATATCATAGACGGTATCTATGATAGACCGATATCTGCTGCGCTATTTCCTCGCCGTGATCGATCATGGCAATTTCAGCCGCGCCGCCGAACAATGCAATGTTTCCCAGCCGACGCTTTCGGTGGGCATCGCCAAGCTGGAACGCATGCTGGGGCGCCCCTTGTTCCACCGCACCAACCGGCGGGTGGAACTGACGCCGGCGGGTGCGCATTTCGCCGTCCATGCCCGGCGGATCGAGGCGGAGTTCAACCTGGCCGAGGCGGCCGTGGCCGGCCAGCGCGGGCGGCGGACGGTGCGGCTCGGTGTGCTGGCGACGATATCGACGGCGCTGGTCGCGCAATTCGCCAGCGTGCCCGGCGATGCCGACGAGCAGGTGGAACTGGTCGAGGGGCGCGAGCGCGATCTGCTCGACAGGCTGGCGCGGGGCCGTATCGACGCGGCGTTGACGATCCTGCGGCCGGACAATGACCGCTATGCCCGCGAGGCGCTGTGGCAGGAAGGCTATGGCCTCGCGCTGCCGGCCTCGCATCGGCTGGCGGGGGAGGAGGTGATCGCCGCCGAGGCGCTGGCCGATAACGTCATGATCGTGCGCCGCCATTGCGAAGTGCTGGCCGAGACCAGCCACCATTTCACCACGCGCGGCGTGCGGCCCTTCTTCGCGGCGCGGACCACCAACGACGATCGCGCGCTGGCGCTGGTCGCGGCGGGCATGGGGGTGACGGTGATGCCGGATCGCCATGCCGCGCCCGGCGTGGTGCGCGTGCCGCTGGCGGGGTTCGATCATGTCCGCCGCATCGGCCTGCTGTTCGCCACCCATGCCGATCCGGCCGATCTGGGGCGGACCGCGACGCTGGCCGCGGTGCGGCGCGCGGCGGCGGCGTGATCCCCCGATCGCCGGCCCCGCCCGCGATCAGCAGCGCCGCGCGCGGCCGGCGCGGCGGCGGCCCAGCATGATCCGGCTGACCAGCCACCCGCCCACCAGCGGCAGGACGATCAGCGCGACGCCCAGGCCCATCAGCATTTCCATGCTGATCAGCCCGAGCGATCCCAGGCTGCCGGCCCAATAGCCGGGCGCCAGCAGCGCCGGCACCCATACGACGGCCGAGGTGATGTTGGCGATCTGGAAGGCGCGGCCGTCCATCTGCATCACGCCCGCCACCAGCGGCACCGTGGCCCGCACCGGCCCGAGGAAGCGGCCGAGGAAGACCGAGACGAAGCCGTAGCGGCGGAAGAACAGCCTCGCCCGCGCGACGGCGGTGCGATGGCCCTTCAACGGCCAGCGATGATAGACGCGCGGACCGATCCGCCGGCCCAGCGCATAGGATATCCAGTCCCCCGCCACCGATCCGAGGATCGCCCAGAACAGCACCGGCGCCGGATCGAGCACGCCGCTGCCGATCAGCCCGCCCACCGCGATCATCAGCGCGATCGCCGGCACGAACATGCCGATCAGCACCAGCGATTCGGCGAAGGCGAACAGGCCGATCACCGGCCCCGCGATCGCCGCATTTTCCGAAATCAGCGCGATCAGGCGGGCAAGGGCTTCATCCATCGGCGGTCGCGACCTCAAGCCTGGCGGAACGGCCGCCGCGCATCATCGCCGCGGCCCTGCCGGCGCCGCGCGGGTGCGGCACGCACTGTTCATACACATGGACGACGGACGAAAGTATGTCATCCCAATGATACCCGTCGGCTGCATTGGCGGCGGCATGGCCCAGCGCCTCGCGCAGCAGCGGACGGCGGACCAGATCGGTCATCGCATCGGCGAAGGCCCCGGCATCCCCCTGGGGCACGAGCAGGCCGGTGCGGCCATGCGCGATCAGGGCGGATGCGCTGGGCACATCGGCCGATATCACCGCGAGGCCGGACGCCATCGCTTCCAGATTGACGTTGCCGAAGGCTTCGGTGACGCTGGGGTTGACGAGGATATCGGCGCTGGCAACCGCCCGGCCCAGCGCCGCCCCTTCGAGATGCCCGAGGAAATTGGCGTTGGGCAGCCTTTCCGCCAGCCAGGCCCGCCCCGGCCCGTTGCCGACGATCATCGGGCGGACGGCGTGGCCCCGCGCCCGGACGGCGGCGATGCTCTCCGCAAAGATATCGAGCCCCTTTTCCCGCACCAGCCGGCCGAAGAAGAGCGGCACGACATCGCCCGCCTCATAGCCGAGGCGGGTGCGGAAGGCTTCGTCGCGCAGGCCGGGATGGAAGCGGCCACGATCGACACCGCGCCCCCAGATCGCGACCTTTTCGTCCCCGCACACCTCGCGGAGCATGGCGGCGATCGGCTCGGTCGGCGCAAGGACGCGATCGCAATCGCGGTAGAAGCGATCGAGATAGCGTTCCACCGGCCCGCGCAGGAAGCGAAGGCCGTAATAATCGAGATAGGTCTCGAACCGGGTGTGGAGGCTCGCCACCACGGGGATGCCGAGCGCGCGGGCATGCTTCTGCGCCTGGCGGCCCAGCAGGTCGGGCGCGGAAAGATGGACGATATCGGGCGCGAAAGCCGCCAGATCGCGCCGGATGGCGCGCGGCAGGCCCAGCGCGACCCGATATTCCGGCCGCCCCGGAATGCCGATCGACCTGACCGGGACCACCTTCCCCACCGACTTGAAGGCCGGCGTCGGCGCGGTGGGGGAATAGATGCGGACCTCCGCCCCCGCCCGATCGAGCAGAAAGGCGACCAGCCGGTTCAGCGCCTGGTTGGCGCCATCGCGCACGCAATCATAATTGCCCGAAAACAGCGCAACCCGAAGCCGGCGCCGCAAGGGGGCGGCAGGCGCCTCATTGTCCTGGAAGCCGGGGAGGATGGACGTTGCGGGAAGATGACGGGAAGGGGAAAGCGATACCATATCTGGTTTACGGTTTGCCCCGGCGGTTTATTCCATCGGCGATGCGAAAAGAGCCAAACCATCGGAAAGGCATGGCATGACGAGCCCGCGATCCAACCCCGCCACCGTGCTGCGCGGCCCGCTGGCCTATCTGGTCGACGATCCGTTCCTGACCGATCCGGCGAGCGCCTTCGTGCACGAGCCCGACGGGGTGGTGATCTGCCGCGACGGCCTGATCGAGGCGGCCGGCCCCTATGACGCGCTGCGGGACGGGATTCCGGCGGATGCGGCGATCCACCATTATCCCGACGGGCTGATCTGCCCCGGCTTCATCGACACCCACGTCCATTATGTGCAGACCGGGATCATCGGCGCCTTCGGCCGGCAGCTGCTGGACTGGCTGAACGAATATACCTTCGTCGCCGAACAGGCCTTCGCCGATCCCGCTTATGCGGCGACGGTGGCCGGTATCTTCTGCGACGAGCTGCTGCGCAACGGCACCACCAGCGCGCTGGTGTTCGCCGCCGTCTATCCCCAATCGGTCGATGCGCTGTTCGAGGAGGCCGGGCGGCGGAACATGCGGCTGATCGCCGGCAAGGTGATGATGGATCGCAACGCGCCCGCAGCACTGCTCGATACCGCGCAATCGGCCTATGACGATTCGCTTGCCCTGCTGGAGCGCTGGCACGGGCGCGATCGATTGCTCTACGCCATCACCCCGCGCTTCGCGGCGACGAGCACGCCGGCGCAGCTGGAAGCGGCCGGCGCCCTGTGGCGCGCGCATCCCGACGCCTTCGTCCACACCCACATCTCCGAGAATATGGGCGAGATCGATTGGGTGCGGTGGCTTTTCCCCGAACGGGCCGGCTATCTCGACGTCTACGATCATTATGGCCTGGTGGGCCGCCGGACGATGCTGGCCCATGGCGTGCACCTGACCGAGGCGGAGTTCGGCTGCTGCCACGAACGCGGCGCCGCCATCGCCCATTGCCCGACGTCCAACCTGTTCCTGGGCAGCGGGCTGTTCCGCGTCGATGCCGCCAAGGACCCGGCGCGGCCCGTGCATGTTGGCCTGGGGAGCGATATCGGCGCGGGGACCAGCTTCTCCCTGCTGGCGACGGCGGGCGAGGCCTATAAGGTGGCACAGCTGAACGGCTTCGCGCTCGATGCCGTCCGCGCGCTGTTCCTGGCGACGCTCGGCGGCGCCCGCGCGCTGGGGCTGGACGATCGGATCGGGACGATCCGGGCGGGCCATGAGGCCGATCTGGTGGTGCTCGATCCCAGGGCGACGCCGCTGCTCGCCTTCCGCACCGAACGCGCGCGTTCGATCGAGGAGATATTGTTCGTGCTGATGACGCTGGGCGACGACCGGGCGGTGCGGGCGACCTATGTGGCCGGCCGGATCGCCCATGCCCGCGACGGGGCGTGACGATCCGCCTTCAATATTGCTTGGAGTAGCGCACCGTCACCGCCGGCCCGGTGACGCCGCCGGCCTGGCTTAGGATGCTGAGAGCGCGGGTGAGGGCAATGGTGAGCTGGGTCTGGGTGAAGCCCTTCGCGTCGGTCACCACCTCCACATAGATGTTGTTGGAAATATATTTGCCCGCCGCGATCGATGTGCCGCGCCCGGTGCTGTCGTCGGCGCCCAGCAGGCGCAGGCGATCGAGCCCGGTGGCCCCGCGCAGCTTGCCGACGGGGTTGAGGCCGCCCCCGCCGCCGCGCAGCGAATTGAGCGCGGCGGCAAGCTGCACGCCCTGGATCGGCGTGAGGGAATCGAGCGAGGTGCCGAACAGCAGCCGCGACAGCACCTCATCCTGCGGCAGCGCGGGGGTGGAGGTGAAGGTGAATTGCGGATGCTGCGCGTTGCCGCCGATCTTGATGATCGCCGCGACGTCGTCGATCGTCGTGCTGGCGGTGATATCCAGATCGGGTTCCAGCAGCGGGCCGTTGAACCGGATCGTGCTGGCATCGTCCAACTGCAGCTCGCGCCCGGCGAAGCTGTAGGTGCCGCGCACCACCTGCAGCCGGCCGATCACCGAGGGCTGGCCGGTGGTGCCGCCGATCCGCATGCTGGTGCGCCATTCGGATTCCAGCCCCATGCCCGATACGAAAAGCTGGTTGTCGGCCCGCAGGCGGATATCGAGCTTCCAGTTGCTGGGCGCCGGCCCTTCCTGCGCCACCGGCGGCGGGGCGCCCTTGCGGCGGACGCCGGTGAGGTCGGATATCTGGGCGCTGTCGTCCCGCACGATCTGGTAGCGCGCCTCGTGCAGGTTGAGATCGCCCTTGATCAGCCCACCCGCCGCCTGCGAATTGGTGACGGCCAGCGTGCCCGAGACGCTGGCGCCCAAAGCATCCGACTTGGCGAGCTGGGCATGATCCAGCGTGGCGTTGAGATCGATGGGATAGCCGCCGGCCGCATCGAAGCCGACGAAACCGGAAGCCTTGATCGTCCCGCTGCCCGCCTTGCCGGTGAGGCTGGCGAGCTGGAAGCGGGACTGGTTGAAGCGCCCGTCGATCGCGATGCCGCTGATGGTGGTGCCGAACGCATCATTCTCGTAACGGAGCTGGTTCGCGCGGATCACGCCCGTCAACTGGGGCTGATCGACCCGGCCGGCGAAATCGGCGCCGATCGCGATCGGCCCCGAAAGCGTCTGCCCGCTGATCCCGGTCAAGGTCCACAGCACCTCGGCCGGGCCGTTATAGCGGACCCCGCCGGAAAGCGGCGCCGCCATCAGCCGCGAGGCCCAGTCCGCGCCGGGCGCCACCGGCCCCAGCTTCGCCTGCAGGCGGCCGACGGTGCCGGCCCCCCGCCGGATCAGCGCGCGCACATCGCCGCCGGCATCGCCCAGCGTGCCGAGCATCGCGATATCGACCGGATCGGAAACGACCAGCGCGCCGCTGCGGGTGAAGCCGGCAATGTCGATCCGCGCGCGCGCTTCGGGCAGGGCATCGCCGCGCATCGCCACATCGATGGTGCCGCTGGCCTTGCCGCCGAGGCCGAGCGTGGGCGCGAAAGCCTGCGCGATGGCGAGATCGACGCCATCCAGCACGATATGCCCGCGCGTGCCGGCGCCGTAACGCCCATCCACGCGCACCTGTCCCTGCGGCAGGACGACCGTGGCGGGCTGGAGCACATAATCCGCGCCTTCCTTCGTCACCACGGCGGGGTTCGCCAGCCGGAAGGCGATGCCGTTGGCCGATCCCTTCGCATTGGCGAGGATGCGATCCGGCGTGAAGGCGGCCTGCGCCGCCACGTCGAAAGGCACGCCGCTGGAGCCGGAGGCGGTGAGGCCGAGCTGCCCGCGCCCATCCTGATAATTGATCCGCGCCCGCACCGAACGGACCAGCAGGCTGCCCTGCCGGACATCGACCAGCGCGGCCGACCCGTTGATCGACGGCCCCTTGGGCAGCATCACCAGCGTGCCCCGGATCAGGCCCGATCCGATGGTGATCGGCGGCGTGCCCGGCAGGCGCGCGCCATTGGCGGTGAGATCGAGATCGGCCTTCTGGTTGGCGCCGGCAGCCGCCAGCACGGCCTGGCCGTTGAGGCCCGAGCCGGCGATCGCGAGCCTGCCGGCGAAGGGACCGGCGGCCGTCTGCGTGATCGCCCCCTGCACGCCGATGCCCGCCACCAGAAGCTGGCGGATATCGATCGCCAGCGGCCCCTGCCCGCTGCGGATCAGGAGATCGGCGGTGAAGGGGCCGTAATCGGAGCCGCCCTTCGCCTTGACGGCATAGCCCGCCGCCGATCCGGTCAGCACCGCTTCCAGATCGGCCAGGCCGATGCCCACGCCCGGCCGGGCCGCGTTCAGCGTCACCACCGGCCGTTCCACCGTGCCCGTCGCGCGGACGCTGGCGGGGCCGTAGCTGCGGGACCAGGCATCGGCGCGGAAGCGGATCGCGCCATTGGCGGGATCATAGCCGCCCTCCCCGCCCAAAATGCGGAAATCGGGCGCCGTCATGCGGAGATTGGCGATCGTCGCGCCCAGCTTCGGATCATAGCCGATATCGGCGGTGACCACGGCATTGCCGCCGAGCTGGCCGGCCAGCGCATCATTGGTGATCTTGCGGGTGAGGAGCGTGACATGCCCCTTGATGCCGAAGCCGCCGCCCGGCGCCGTCACCAGCTTGGCATCGGTGGCGAGGTTGATGCGGCCGAGCCCGGTCACGTCATAATCGTTCACCCGGCCCTTGATCGCGCCGGTATAGGTGCCCTTCGCCGGATCGGCGAGGATCAGCGCGGTGGCATCGATGCGATCGGAGCGCAGCCGCAGATTATCCGAAAGCAGCCGGCCTTCGCTGTAGGCGAGATCGCCGTCGAGCCGCAAATTGGTGACGAGCCCGCCCGCCGCCGCGTTGAGGCCGGTGACGCGGCGCGCGGTGGCGTGGACGGGGATGAGGATGCGCCTGGCATCGACCACCGCCTTGCCTTCGGCCACCAGAGCCTCCACCCCCGTGGTGCCGAAGGCGAGCGAGGCGGCCGACAGCCGGTAGGCGATGCCCGGCGTGGCGAACGGCCCGTCGAGCGTGGCGGTGAGCGCGACATCCCGGCCGGCAAGATTTTCCGCGATCGCGCCGGGGCGCAGCAGCTTCGCATCCACGCGGAGATCGCCGAAGCGGTTATTCCCGAGATCGACGCGGCCCTGCGCGCCGGCGGTGAAGGCCGGCGAGGCCAGGCGCGCCCGCAGATCGGCACGGCGCTGATCCAGCGCGGCCGATACATCCACCTGCACCGCCGGCTGCACCAGTTGCGCCATCTGCCCGGAAAGCAGCGGCGCCGGCCGCGCATCGCCGAGCAGGCGGAAGGTGCCGTCGCGCGCGGTGAGCGCGAGATCGGCGAGCGGCTGGCCGGCCAGCATGCCGGTGGCCCGGCCGTCCCACGCCTTCCAGTCGCCCTTGCCGGCCAGCGTGAAGGCCAGCGGCTTGCCGAGGTCGGAGAAGCTGTCCACGAGGCCGCCGGCGGGCGCATCCAGCTTCGCATCGATCTGGAGGCGGTTCGCGTCGGGCACCGCATCCAGGGCGAGGTGCAGCCTGTCCCCCCCGGCGACGCCGGGCGCGGCGACGGCGGCGGCATCGGCGAATATCTGGGCGCGGCGATCGGCGATGGCGGCCCGGCCCGCGATGCGGACGATGTGGCGGCGGCCGGTGACGGGCGGTTCGATGATGAAGCGATCGACCGCCAGCCGGCCCAGCGCCAGATCGATATCGGGAATGATCGGGGCGTTGGGATCGGACGGCACCGGCTTCAGCACCGGCAGCCGGCGGAGCGTGATCTCCTCCGCCGTCACCGACCGGAGATCGATCCGCGAACGGAGATAGGCGAAGGGCCGCCAGTCCACCGCGAGCGCGGGCGCGGAGAGGAAGGTGCCCTGCGTATCGCGCACCTGGAGCCCGCGCAGCACCATGCGGCCGTAGAGCGATCCGTCGATGGACGTCACCCGGACGTTGAGCCCGGATTCGGTGGTGTAGCCGCCGATCCTGTCCGCCAGGAAGCGCCGGCCCGGCCCGGTATCCAGCCCGAGCAGGATGGCGGCGCCGAGCAGCAGCAGCCCGCCGAGGCCGATCGCCGCCCAGCGCGCGATCCGGCGCCAGCGCGGCGGCGTTGCGGGCGCGGGGGCGCGGGCGGGCTGATCGTCCATATCCATCAGAAAGCCTGCCCGATCGAGATATAGAGCGTGAACCGGGACTCACCCGGCCGGCGGTCGATCGGCGTCGCGAGGTCCACGCGCAGCGGCCCGAAATTGGTGTAATAACGGCCGCCTATGCCGGCGCCGTAGCGCATGTGCGACAGGCCGGGCGTGGAATCCTGGCCCAGCCGGCCGGCATCGACGAACGGCACGATGCCGAAATTGCCGAAGCGATAGCGCGCCTCCAGCGCGAATTCGGTGGAGGAGAGGCCGCCGGTCGGATTGTCCTGCGCATCCTTCGGCCCGAGCTGCTGATAGCCGAAGCCGCGCACCGATCCGCCGCCGCCCACATAGATGCGCCGCGACGGCGCGATCCCTTCCAGCGAGGCGCCGACGATCGAGCTCACCATCGCCCGGCCGGCGACGACCAGCGAATCCGTGGCCGGCCAATAGCCGGTCGCCTGCCCGGACAGCCGGGCATAGCCGCGCAGCTTGCCCTGGAGCGAGGATTCGGGGCTGGCGCGGACCAGCAGCCTGTATCCCTTGCTGGGGTTCAGCAGATCATCCGACCGATCATATTGCACCTGCATGGGGAGTGCGCCGATCAGATAGTTGCGGCGCGGACGATCGCCATCGGGGGTGAGCGCGGCCCCCTTTTCGTTGGTGCCGATGATCTCCGCGCCGTAGGACCACGACCAGCGCTTCTGCCAGAGCGGGGTGCTCTGGCGGGACCAGTTGATGCCGACGTTCACGGTGTTGGCGTTGTAGGCATCGAAATCGGACCGGCGGAAACCCCCGGCGATCTGGAAGGTGCGATCGCGCTGGCCGGCATTGGCGCGGCGGAAGGCGACGCTGGCGCCCTGTTCCTGCGTGCCGCCGATCGCGGTGACGGTGAGCGATCCTTCGGGCGGGAAGAGGTTGCGGTGGGTCCAGCTCGCCTCCGCCTTGATGCCCTGGCCGGTGCCGTAGCCGGCCGATCCCGCCAGCACCCGCCACGGCCCCTTGCGCTGGGTGACTTCCAGATCGACGATCTCGCTGCCGTCGGGCGCCTTCTCCCCCGTCGCCACCGGCTGGACCGCGACGGTGGAGAAGATGCTGGTGGCGACGAGCGCCTGGCGCATGTCGTCCGCCAGCCGGGAATCGTAGAGCTGGCCGGGCTTGAAACGCGGGAAGACGGACAGATGCTCGATATCGAAGATATCCTGCCCCTTGGTGCGGAACCCGCCGAACACGGAGCGCGGCCCGGCTTCGAGCGGCAGGGTGTAATCGCCGCTATGGGTGGCATCGTCGAGCAATATGTCCCGCTGGCCCACCTTGGCGAAGGGATAGCCGTGCTGGGGCAGCGCCAGCACCACCTGCGCCTCGCGGCCTTCCACCACGATCGATCGGATCGGATCGCCCGTGCGCAGGCGCAGCGCCTCGCGCGCGATGGCGGTGGGCTCGGCATCCGCGCCGGTGACGGCGATGGCGCCGAAGCTGTAGCGCGGGCCGGGCGTGGCGCTGATCGTCACCAGAAGCTCGCCCGCCTTGTCCGCCGCCGGGACGATCGAGGAGGAAACGACGCCGTCATAATAGCCTTCCGAACGCAGCAGCCGCTCGGCAAGCCCGACATCGACATTGGCGCGCGCGGCGACCTGGGCGCTGTTGGCGACATCCTTGCTGTCATTGGCGAGCGCGGAAAGGCTGCGGAAATCATCCTCCAGCCCGATCGGCTTCAGCCCTTCCACCGCGAGGCGGTAACGGATGCGGGGCGCGGCCTCGGAAGGGACGCGGGCATTGCCGGCATCGGGGGTGGGATCGAAACCGGACAGCGGCGGCAGCGGGGCGGCGAGATCGGCATCATCGGCGGCGGCGGGCGCGGATGTCGCGGGCGCGGGCGTCGCGGGCGGCGTGGGCGTGGGCGCCGTGGCGGCCGGCGGGGTCCCGGCCGGAATTTCCTCCGCCGGCGGGGCCTGGATGCTGTCGAGCGGGGGCAGCGCCGCTTCGAAATCGGGATCGGCGGCGGGATCGATCGCCTGCGGGGGCGCGGGCGGCGCGGCCCATGCCGGCGCGGACAGGGCTAGAGCGAACAGGCAGGCGGCGACGCTGCCCCGCGCGAGGATGCGCGGCGACGGCACGGCATGGTTCGACGGCTTGCCTGACTTCCCCCCTGACACGCGGACCCCTTTAGACCTTTTGGTCGAAAACGTCGCCACATAGCAGGAGTTCCCCGCCAGCCCAGCCCCCAGCCCGGCCGCCGGGCAGCGCCGGCAAGCCGCCTCAGGGCAGATCCGGCCTCATTCCCCCCGCCATTGCGGCTTGCGCTTTTCGGCGAAGGCGCGCGGCCCTTCCTGCGCATCGGCGCTACGATAGGCGCGTTCCCAGGCGTGGCGCGCGGCGCGCAGCGCGGCGGTGCGACCCATCTCGGTGGCGAGGCCCACGGTTTCCTTGCCCGCCAGCACGGACAGGGGGGCGTTCTCGACGATCTCGGTGGCGAGCGCGAGCGCCTCGGCCATCAGATCCTCCGGCCCGGCCAGCCGGTTGACCAGCCCGATCTCATAGGCGCGGGCGGCGGTGATCGGCCTGCCGGTGAGGATGATCTCCATCATGATCCGCTGCGGGATCATGTGGATCAGCGGCGCCGCCCAGGGCGATCCCCGGCCCACCTTCGCCTCGGTGATGGCGAAACGGGCGGCGGTGCTGGCGACGCACAGGTCGCACGCCTGCGCCAGCAGCCAGCCGCCGGCGAAGGCGACGCCGTTCACCGCCGCGATCGTCGGCTTCGTCACCTCGATATTGTCGCCGGGCACGGGGAACATGCCGCGCGGCGGGACGGTGAGCCTGAGGTCGGCCATCTCCTTGAGGTCGCCGCCGGCGCAGAAGGCCTTGTCGCCCGCCGCCGTCAGGATCGCGACGCGCAGCGCCGGATCGCCCTCGAACCGGTCCCAGGCGGCGAACAGCCCTTCGCGCACCTCGCGGCCCAGCGCGTTGCGCGCATCGGGCCGGTTGATGGTGATGACGGCGATGCCATCGTCCCGCGCATCGAACAGCACCGCATCGCCCATCAATATCCCCTTCTCGCTATCTCGAACGCGGCGCGGTCCAGTTCCTCCCGGAAATCGGGGTGCGCGATGGCGACGAGCCGGCGGGCGCGTTCGGCGAGCGTCCTGCCCTTCAATTCGGCCGCGCCATATTCGGTGACGATCACGTCCGCCTCGCTGCGCGCGGTGGTGACGGGACCGGACAGCGCCGGCACGATCCGGCTCGCCTTGCCGCCCGCCGCCGTGGCCGGCAGCGCGATGATCGATCGGCCGCCCGGCGATCGGGCGCCGGCGCGGACATAATCCACCTGCCCGCCCGTGCCGCCGATATAGGAAGCGCCGGTCTGCTCGGCATTGACCTGGCCGGTCAGGTCCACCTCGACCGCCGAGTTGATCGTGACGAGCCGGGGAATGGCCGTCAGCACCGCATCGGCATGGGTGAGCGCGGAGGAGCGCAGGCCCACCGCCGGATTGCGATCGGCGAAATCGTAGAGGCGCCGCGTGCCGATCAGCGCCCCGGTGACGGATATGCCGGTTTCGAACGGCTTCAGCGCGTTGGTGACGACGCCGGCCTCGACCAGATCGACTAGCCCGTCGCCGATCATGCCGGAATGGACGCCGAGGTCGCGCCGGTCGCCGATCAGGCGGGTGATGGCGTCGGGCACCGCGCCGATGCCGATCTGGATCACCGATCCGTCGCCGATATAGGCGGCGGCATGGGTGGCGATGGCGAGATCCTCCGCGCCGATCGGCGCGGGCTTCACCTCGACCGGCGGGCGCGACACCTCGACCAGATAATCGATCCGGGCGCGCGGCAGCAGCGCATCGCAGGCGGTGAAGGGCACCTGATCGTTGACCTCGGCCACCACCACCCGCGCCCGGGCGACGGCGGCCTGCACATAATCGTTGATGAGGCCATAGCTGTGATTGCCGTCGGCATTGGCGGGGCTCACCTGCACGAAGGCGACGTCGCAGCCGATGATGCCGCCTTCGATCAGCGCGGCGATCTGGCCGACATGGCAGGGCACGATCCCCAGCACGCCCGCCCTGGCCAGCGTGCGCAGCGCCCCGATCGCGCCCATGCTGGATATCGCGACATGATCGGCGATGTCGGGCGTCAGCAGGCCGGAAAAGCTGGTGCCCGCGAAAGCAGAAACGCCGCCCAGCCCCGCCCGCTGGGCGATCAGCGCCTCGACCAGCGTGGTGGGCTCGCCGCAGGCCTGCCCCCAGACGATATGATCCCCCGGCCGGAGGATGCGGGCCAGATCCAGGGCATCGGCCCGCAGCGTCTCCGTCATGCCGTCCCGATCCGCGCGAGCACGGCCCTTGCCCGGTTGAGGTGCGGCAGATCGAGCATCTCGCCCTTGTGGCCGATGGTGCCGAGGCCGGGATTGGCGGCGAAAAGATCGACGATCTCGCGCGCGGCCGCCACCTCCGCCTCGCTGGGGGTGAAGGCGCGGTTGATGATGTCCACCTGCGCGGGATGGATCGCCAGCATGCCGCGAAAGCCCGCCCGGCGCACATCGTTGGCCAGCGCCTCCAGCCCGGCCTCGTCGCGGAAATCGCCGTGGATCGTCTCGATCGCGGGCACGCCGGCGGCCGCCGCGCCGACCAGGCAGAGCGTGCGGGCGAGCTGATAGGGGAAGGCATAGCTGCCGTCCGCCTCGCGATTGGCGATCGCGCCGATCGCGGTGGCGATGTCTTCCGCCCCCCAGGTCATCGCCGCCAGCCGGGCCACGCCTTCATAGCTGCCGGTCGCCAGCATGCCCTGCGGCGTTTCGGTGGCGACGATGATGACGGCGGTGCTGCCGGGCGCGGTGCCGGCCGCCACCTCCAGCGCGCTCAGATAATGGTCCAGCGTCTCCACGTCCGCGCGGCCGCGCGGCTTGGGCAGCATCAGCCCGCCCGGCCGCGCGGGCATGATCGCGGCGAGATCGGCCAGCGCATGCGGGGTCTGCAGCGGATTGATCCGCACCCACAGCCGATCGCGCTGGTCCTGATTGGCGCGGAGGAAGGCGGCGACATTTTCCCGCGCGGCGGGCTTCGCCGGCTCGGCTACGGCATCCTCAAGGTCGATCAGCACGATATCGGCCGCGCCGTCGAGGGCCTTGGCCATCTTCCTTTCGCTGTCCCCCGGCGCGAAAAGCCAGGACCGCGCCGCGGCCGCCCGATCAAAAGCCGACATTGTCTCCACCCTTCAAAGCCAGAATCTGCCGTGCTTCATCGGGGGTCGCGATCTCCAGGCCAAGCCCTTCGAGAATTTTTCTGACGGTAAGCACCTGTTCGGCATTGGATTGCGCCAGGCGGCCGGGGCCGCCCCACAGATTATCCTCCAGCCCGACGCGGACATTGCCGCCCATCGCCGCCGCCATCGCCGCGATCGGCATCTGGCTGCGCCCGGCGCCCAGCACCGACCAGCGATAATTGTCGCCGAACAGCCGGTCCGCCGTGCGCTTCATGTGCATCACGTCATCGGGATGCGATCCGATGCCGCCGAGCAGGCCGAAGCAGGTCTGGATGAAGAGCGGCGCCTTAACCAGCCCTTCGGTGAAGAAATAATGGAGGTTGTAGAGGTGGCTGGTGTCGTAACATTCGAATTCGTAGCGCGCGCCCGTCTCGTTCAGGGTGCGCAGCGCATATTCGATATCCTTGAAGGAGTTGCGGAACACCAGATCGCGGCTGTTTTCCAGCATCTGGGGTTCCCAGTCATGCTTGAACTCCTTGTAGCGCCTCAGCATCGGGAACAGGCCGAAGTTCATCGATCCCATGTTGAGCGAGGCGACTTCCGGCCGCCACACCGTGGCCGGGCGGATGCGCTCGTCGATCGGCATGAAGGGCGATCCGCCGGTGGTGAGGTTCACCACCACGTCCGAACGCTGCTTGATGACGCGCAGGAACGGCTCGAACGCCTCGGGGCTCTGGTCGGGGCGGCCATCCTCGGGATTGCGGGCGTGGAGGTGGACGATCGCGGCCCCGGCCTCCGCCGCCGCCAGCGCCGCATCGGCGATCTCGGCGGGCGTCACCGGCAGATGCGGCGACATGGAAGGCGTGTGGATCGATCCCGTGACCGCACAGGTGATGATAATCTTCGCGGCCATCGCATCCTCCAAGCCCGGCCGGGTTGATCCCCGGTTCCGGGCTCGGAAAATGAACGCGATTCATCATGAAGTCCAGCCCTCGCCTGTCCGGGCATCCGGCTTTGCCGGATCATGGCCCCGGACAGGCGCCGAGGGCGCGTTTCCCGACCGGCTCCGCGCGCGCCGGGCTCAGGCGGCGAGCGGGGGTTCCTCCGGCAGCGGGCAATCGCCCGCCAGCCGATCGAGATCGAGGATCATCACCATCTCGCCCTCGATGGTGACGATGCCCTTCACCAGATCATGATCCCCATCGCGGCCAAGTTCCGGCGGGGCCTGCACGTCGGCGCTGTCGATGGTGGCGATATCGCTGACGGCATCGACGATCAGGCCGTAGGGCCGATCGCCGATCTGCATCACCATCACCACATGGCGCGGCGTGGGATCGCAATCCCCCCAGCCCAGCCGGGCCGAAAGATCGATCACCGGCAGCACGATGCCCCGCAGATCGAGCACGCCGCGCACAAAGCCGGCGGCATGCGGCAGCGGCGTGGTGGGCGACCAGGCACGGATTTCCCGCGTGGCCATGATGTCGACGGCAAGGCTCTGCGCGCCGATGCGGAAGGTGATGAGCTGGCGCATCATATCCTCCTTGCCCGCGCGTCAGAAATCGGACCAGTCGCCCTGCGCCGCCGGATCGGCGGCGACGGCAAGGTTGCCGACGACGCGCCGGCGCGGCCGGGCGCGGGACCCCTGCGCCTCCGTTCCGGCAACGGGCGAAGCCACGGGCCGGGCGGGCTGCCGCTGCCGCTTTTCCTGGCCGAGGCGGAAGCGATGGACGAGCTTGGTCAGCTCCTCCGCCTCGCTTTCCAGGCTGTGCGCGGCGGCGGTGGTCTGCTCCACCATCGCGGCATTCTGCTGGGTCATCTTGTCCATGTCCGCGACGGCGTTGTTCACCTGCAGCATGTTGGCCGCCTGGGTTTCGGCCGAGGCCGAGATTTCGCTGGCGAGCGCGGCGATCTCCGCCACCTTGGTGACGATCCGTTCCAGCGCCTGGCCGGTCTGGCCGACGAGATGGACCCCGGATTCGACCTGCTTGGAGCTGCTGTCGATCAGGCCCTTGATGTCCTTGGCGGCATCGGCCGATCGCTGGGCGAGCGCGCGGACCTCGTTCGCCACGACGGCGAAGCCCTTGCCGGCATCACCCGCGCGCGCCGCCTCCACGCCCGCATTGAGCGCGAGCAGGTTGGTCTGGAAGGCGATGCCGTCGATCACGCCGATGATCTGGGCGATTTCCTGCGCGGACCGCTCGATCCCGTCCATCGCCTCGATCGCCTCGCGGACGACGCGGCCGCCTTCGGTCGCGTCGGTCTGCGCCTCGCCCACCGACGTATAGACATGGCCGGCGCCCTGGGCGGTTTCGCGCACCGATGCGGTGATCCGGTCCATCGCGGCGGCCGTCTCCTCAAGCGAGGCGGCCTGCTGCTCGGTCCGGCGGGACAGATCGCTGGCGGCCTGGCTGATT
This sequence comes from Sphingomonas sp. MM-1, assembly GCF_000347675.2. Classification (NCBI taxonomy): domain Bacteria; kingdom Pseudomonadati; phylum Pseudomonadota; class Alphaproteobacteria; order Sphingomonadales; family Sphingomonadaceae; genus Sphingomonas; species Sphingomonas sp. MM-1. The sequence goes on from NC_020561.1 coordinate 1,299,129, forward strand.
TCGGTGGCGCCGGTGTTGATGCCGTCGGCGGTTTCGGAAACCTGGAGCAGCGTGTCGCGCATCCGTTCCCGCATCGAGTTGAAATCCTCCACCAGCTTGGCGAAGCTTTCGGGCAGGCCGGTGAGCTCAACGCTGAAATCGCCCTGCGCCAGCCGGTCCATCGCCTCACCGACCTGGCCGATCACGGCCATCCGATCGGCATCGGCGGCGCGGAAATATGCGGAGAGCGCGATATCCATGTCGATCATCGCGCATTTCACCAGCGTGCCGATCACCCGCGACATCTGCCGCCCGCCGAGCCGGCTGAGCGGCGAGCCGGTGAGCAGGCTGCCGATCATCTGTTCCAGCACCAGCGCATAGCCGCCGATATACCAGGTCGGCTCCAGCCCGATGCGGGCGTGGATGTGGCCGATCTTCTCCGCCTTGGCGAAATAATCCCCATCGAGGCGGCGGGCGAACATGCCACGCCAGTGATCGAGCTGCTTCGCCTTCGCGTGGTTCATCATCGCCGTCGACGAGAAGAAGGCCGCCGCCTCGGGCGTTTCCTGCACCTTCCTGTAGAAGCGGTCGAGCGCGGCCGGCGCCGCCTTCTCCACGGCGCGGGCGATCGCGGGGAAGGCATCGTAATTGGCCTGATCTAGATCGAAGAAGTTCACGCGACTCTCAATTCCGTGGTTCGTCTGATCCGGCTGCATCGGCTCTCCTCCATCGCGAAACGCACGAAACGCTACACAAGCAAGAAGACACGCAAACCGGTTAACATCGCGCAAGGCGCATGCTTGACTTATAGTACGGAATTTCCGCCAAACCGGCGGCGGCGGCGGAATTTTGCGCCGGTCAGTCCCGGAAGACGACGGTGGTGGCGCCGTTCAGGATCGCCCGCCCCTCGATATGGAAAGCGACCGCGCGGGCGAGCACGCGGCGCTCGATATCGCGGCCCTTGCGGACGAGGTCCTCGGGCATGTCGGCATGGCTCACCCGCTCGACGTCCTGCTCGATGATCGGCCCTTCGTCGAGATCGGCGGTGACGTAGTGCGCGGTCGCGCCGATCAGCTTCACGCCGCGGGCATGGGCCTGGTGATAGGGCTTGGCGCCCTTGAAGCCCGGCAGGAAGCTGTGGTGGATGTTGATGCAGCGGCCGGAAAGCCAGGCGGCGAGATCGTCCGACAATATCTGCATGTAGCGCGCCAGCACGACCAGGTCGGCGCGGGTCTCGGTCACGACCGCCTTGATCCGGGCCTCCTGCTCCGCCTTGGTGGCGGCGGTGACGGGCAGATGGTGGAAGGGGATGCCTTCGAGATCGGAGGTGCGGAAGGTTTCGCGCGGATGGTTGGAGACGATGCCGACCACGTCCATCGGCAGCTCGCCGATCCGCCAGCGATAGAGCAGGTCGACCAGGCAGTGATCGAATTTGGAGACGAGCAGCAGCACGCGCTGGCGATCGTCGCGGGCGCGCAGCCGCCATTCCATGCCCAGCGCATCGGCGATCACGGCGAAGTCGCGTTCCAGCGCCGCCACGTCGCGGGTGGGCGGCAGGGTGAAGACCACGCGCATGAAGAAGCGGTCGGTGGCGGCGTCGTCGAACTGGTTCGCCTCGCGGATGTCGCCGCCATGGGCGTGGAGCGCGGTGGAGACGCGGGCGACGATGCCGGGCTGGTTGCGGCAGGAAAGGGTGAGCAGGAAGCTGTCCGTCATGGCCGCGCCCTAATGGCAAAGGCGCGGCCGCTTATCCAGCGGATGTTGCGCATCCGGGCGGACCGGCGATCCGGGCGCGATGGCGGCCCCGGCCGATTTATGATTTAGCGACATTCTGACGAATGAAGGACCATGCATGGCAAATGCGGGATCAGCCTCTCGCCTTGGCCGGATGAATTACGATACACGAGGTCCGAAAATAAAAATGACCATCTGCATGGTTCGGGTAGCGAGAGGATTCGCAAAATGAATCGCATTTCCACTTTAGTGGTGCTTTTGCGCATTCGCCGCGAATCCGGCGCCCGTGGTGGAGCGCCTATGCGCTAGGCCGCCCGGCACCCCGCCGGAAACAGACCCAATCGCGAAACAAGAATGCCGGCCCCGACCGGACAACACCGCTTTTCGGGACTTCAGGAGAGGAAGAGAATGAGGATTGCCTATCTGGCCGCCGCATCGGCGCTGGCCATGGCCGCGAACGCGGCCGCCATCATCCCCGCCATGGCGCAGGACGCCGCCGCCGACGGCAGCGGCGGCGGGCTCGAGGACATCGTCGTCACCGCGCAGCGCCGCGAGGAAAATCTGCAGAAGGTGCCGGTGGCGGTGACCGCGCTCAGTTCCGAAGCGCTGGACAATGCCCGCGTCGTCAACGTCGCGGCGCTGAGCGGCTATGCCCCCAACCTGCAGGTGACGAGCCAGGGCCAGCAATCCATCCCGCTGTTCCAGATCCGCGGCATCGCATCGGGCGCATCGAACAACGCGGTCGATCCCAAGGTGGGCGTGTATCTGGACGGCGTCTATATCGGCCGTTCGGTGGGCGCGATCTTCGACCTCGCCGATCTGCAGCGCGTGGAAGTGCTGCGCGGCCCGCAGGGCACGCTGTTCGGCCGCAACTCCACCGGCGGCGCGGTGAGCCTGATCAGCGCCAACCCGACCGGCGAGTTCGGCGTGCGCCAGCAGCTTTCCTACGGCAATTACAACGCCATGCGATCGCGCACCGTGGTCGACCTGCCCGCGCTCGGCCCGCTGAGCGTGAAGCTCGCCTATCTGCATGACGAGATGGAGGGCGATACCGACAATCTGATCGCCGGCAAGACGCTGGACTTCAGCCAGATCCGCCCGGATTTCGGCACGCTGAAATATGCCAAGCGGCTGGGCGGCAAGAATGTCGACGCCTTCCAGCTCGCGGCGCGCGTGGATGCTTCGGACGACCTGAAGATCGATTATCATTTCGATTACACCGATTCCCGGACGAGCGGGCGCGCGGTGCAGTATCTCGGCTCGCCGGCCGGTGGCGCGGGCGTGCTGGCCGGCGTGGTGGTGGGCTTCCAGCCCCTGACCGGCGGCATCGTCAACGCGGGCAAGAAGCAGCTCGACGCGGTGGCCAACGCCACCAGCAGCGAGCATGTGATCACCCAGGGCCATAACCTGACCGCGACCTGGGACGTGAGCGACGTGCTGACGGTGAAGAGCATCACCGCCTATCGCAAGTTCCACCAGAAGCCGAACACCTACGACCTGTCGTCGAGCGGCGGCCTGCGCTTCAGCGGCGCGCAGCTTGGCGCGCTGCTGCAGAACGATATCCCCGGCATATTCGACGACGCCAACCAGCCCGGCCCGAACGACAGCTTCTTCGCGCTGCTGACCGCGCGCGAGACGAAGCAGAAGCAGTTCACCCAGGAGACCCAGTTCCTGTTCAACTGGGACCGGTTCGACCTGACGTCCGGCCTGTTCTATTTCCACGAAAATTCGCCGTCCACCGACGTGCTGGGCGTGATGCTGCCGGTGGCGAACGGCGTGGTGACGGCGACGCCGTTCGACGCGATCTTCGGCAACGGCGTGACGGAGACCCGCGCGGTCAACGACTCCATGGCCGGCTATGCCCAGCTCACCTGGCACGCCACCGACCAGTTCGACCTCGCCTTCGGCGGCCGCTACACGATCGACGATCGTTCGACCGACCTGATCAGCGTTTCCTCCGCGCAGGGCGGCGGGCTGGCGGCGGGCCAGACCTACAAGACCAGCTACAAGCGGTTCAACTATACCGCGATCGCCACCTACCGGCCGACCGACGACGTCACCACCTATGCCAAGGTCGCGACCGGCTATGTCGCCGGCGGCATCCTGGGCGCCATCCCCTACGACCCGGAAAAGCTGATCAGCTACGAAGCGGGCGTGAAATCGCAGCTGTTCGGCAACCGCCTGCGCGCCAACCTGGCCGCCTTCTATTCCGATTATAAGGACATGCAGGTCCAGTCCTTCGAAAATGGCGTGCAGGCGTTCCGCAATGCCGGCAAGGCCCGGATCTGGGGCGTGGAAGGCGAGTTCGAGGCGGTGCCGCTGGACGGCCTGACGCTGAACGCCAATTTCGGCTACACCAATTTCAAATATAAGGAATATATCCAGAACGGCATCGACCGGAGCGACGAGATCCGCCCGACCTACACGCCGAAATGGACCGCGCGGCTGGGCGGCCAATATGACTTCCCGGAAATGGCGAACGGCGGCAATTTCTACGTCGCGCTGGATTCCCGCTATCGTTCGGGCGCGGTGATAACGGAATTCTCGTCCGGCATCCCGGAGCTCGACCGGCTTTCCTACGTGAAGAAATATATCCTGGCCGATGCCCGCGCCGGCATCGCCTCGCTGCCGATCAGGGGCACCGAGATCGGCATTTCGGGCTGGGTGAAGAATGTCTTCAACGTCAACCGCGCGCCCTTCGGCCCCGAAGCCATCACCCAGGTGACGATCCCCGATCGCGGCCGCACCTATGGCATCGATCTGTCGCTGAAGTTCTGATCGACGGAACGGCGCCGGGGCATTTTCCGCCCGAGCGGATCATGCCCCGGACGCCCGACCTTCGGAATTTCCCGGCCGGCGGCATCGTCCGGACGGGAAATGCCCGGACCGCGGGACGCGCCTGAAGGGGGAGCGTATTCCGCGGTGCCCGCCTGCCGCCCTCCCCCGCCGATCCGGCGGACGCCGGAGGGAGGCAGGCGGGCGCCCCCCGCGCCCGAGGCTTCACTTCACGGTTATCAGGATCACCGAGGAGACCGCCCCGAGCGCGATGATCGCCAGGGTGAGCAGCATCACCGAAACGGCGGGGGGACGAAATTCCTGCGACAGGAGCTGGGCGTGAATCGCGCGATAGCGGAACAGCGACCAGATCAGCAATATGATGCCGACGACGACCATGCCGAGGCCGAACTGCTCGGTGCTCCACATCCGCCGGGTGGCGATGCGATCGTCATAGCCCTTCCCTTCCGCCAGGAACACGGCGAAGCGATTGATGGTGATGCCGAAGCTCATCAGCGAAACGGCGGTGCGCACATAAGAGAGGTGCGTGCGCTCGTTGGAGAGGTGGGAGCGATCATTGGACAATTTGGTGCGATGTTCGGACATCTCCGTCCGCGCGTGGGACAATTCGGTCCGGTAATCGGAAAGGTCGGTCCGATGCTCCGAAAGGTCCGTGCGATGCTCGGACAGGCGGGTGCGGTGTTCCGAAAGGCCGGTGCGGAATTTGGAGAGGAGGGAGGAAACCTCCTCCTCCGACTTGCCGGCCAGCGCGCGGGCAAGCTCCGGCGGGAAATCATAGGGCGGGACGGCGCCGTGGGTCTGATCCAGCGGCTTATCCGCCGGGGGATCGTAGCGCCGCTTTTCGGGGCGTCCGCCGAGCAGTTCGGAAAGGGATATCATCGGCGCCTCCAGCCCGGCGGATCGCCCGGCGATAAGGCACGCAGCGGCGGCGGCCAATCAGGCGCAACCCTGATTTGCCACCGGATTATCCCCGTCGCGGGCGGTTCAGCCCGGCCGTTCCACCGCCACCACATCGGGCGTGCGCCAGCCGAGATGCTGGCCGGAATCGACCGCGATCACCTGCCCCGTGACCGAAGCCGCGCCGGCCAGGTAGAGCACGGCATCGGCGATATCGTCCGGCGGGCTGGGCCGTTCGAGCAGGGTGCCCGCCGCCTCGCGCGCGAAGAGATCGGCATCCTGATGGCAGGAAGCGAGCACCGGGCCGGGCGCCACGGCGTTCACCCGGATCGCCGGCGCCAGCGCCTGCGCCATCATCTGCGTCGCCGTCCACAGCGCCGATTTGGTGAGCCCATAGGAAAAGAAGGTCGGATTGGGGCGGAGCACGCGCTGGTCGAGCAGGTTGACGATGGCGGCGCCCCGCACGTCGGCGGCCTTCACCTGCGCGGCAAAGGCCTGCGCCAGCACCACCGGCGCGCGCAGGTTCACCGCGAAATGCGTATCCCACAGGGCCGGATCGAGCGCGCCGAAGCTATCCTGTTCGAAGGTGGAGGCATTGTTGACGAGCAGCGCCAGCGGCCCGAGCGCTTCGACCGACCGATCGACCAGCCCGGAAACGGCGGCCTCGTCCGCCAGCTCGGCCGGCAGCACCGCCGCGCGCGCGCCGCGATCGGCGACCTCGGCGGCGACCGCCTCCGCCTCCTCCACGCCATGGCCGCAATGGATCGCGACATCCCAGCCGGCGGCCGCCAGCCTGAGCGCGATCGCCCGGCCGATGCGCCGGCCGGCGCCGGTGACGAGCGCCACGCGGCGCGGGGTGGATCGGGAAAGGGAAGATGAGATGGAAGAAGCGGTTGCCATGACCCGGATTGTTAGGCGAAAGCCACCCTGCCCGGCAATTCATGGCGTGACCAATTAGGATGCAGGATGCATAGATTTATGGCCATGACGCCCAAGGACCATCGATGACCGCATCTCCACCGCCCGCCCCCAGCCGGGGCCGCGGCCGCCCGCGCAAGCCGGAGACCGACGCGACGATCATCGCCGCCGGCCGCCGGCTGCTGCGCGAAGGGGGCATCGACGCGCTGACCTTCGACGCCATCGCCCAGGTCACGGGGGTGACGCGGGCCACCATCTATCGCCGCTGGCCGACCAAGGCGCACCTGCTGAGCAGCATCGCCAACGAGGATGGCGGCGACGAGGTGCATTTCGTGGACGTGACCGAAGAGGAGGGCATGGCCGGCGAGGTGCGCGCGCTGATCGAGCAATCCTATCGCCGATACTGCCTGCCCGATATCAGCGCCGCCAGCCTGGGGCTGTTCGCCGCCATCCAGCGCGACCCGGCGCTGCGCCGCGAGTTGCAGCTTCCGATCGAAACCGCCGCCCGCGCGGACATGCGGCGCATCGTGAACGAGGGCAAGGCGAAGGGCATGGTGCGCGCCGACGTGGACCCGGACGCCTTTTTCGACGTGACGATCGGCGCGGTGCTATCGCGGATGCTGATGTCGTCCGTTTCGGCGGACGAAAATCTGATCGACGACATCACCGGCATCATCCTGAACGGGATCGCGCCGCGCGATTGACCCGGCGGGGCGCGTTCGCGACCGCCGGCCGCGACGACGATCAGCCGGCAACCGCGTCGATCTGGATATGCCGCGCGGCTTCCGCCTCCGCGCGCAAGGCCCGTGCCCTGGCGGCGAATTCCCGGGCGAGCTGGCGGTGCGAGGCTGCGGCTTCGAGGCAGGTGGCCTCTTCCGCCGCGCGCAATTCCTCCAGCGCGCGCCTTTCGCAGAAACTGGCGGTCATTCCGAACATCGAAGGCCTCCTTCGTGGCCCCCTCCCGATACCTCATCCTAGCCATGATCCTCCCGAATGGAAGATGGATGCGCCGAAGTGATGAGGCGTGCGGGAAAAGGCTTATTCCGTAGGCCGTTGTTCGAAACCGGCGGCGGTGGCGGGGGCGGTTTCCGTAACGTCCACCCGATCGACTCGGGCGGCGGGCGGGCCGCCGTGGCAGCGGGCCACGAAATCCGCGACGGCCGCCGCATCGCCCGTCACCACCGCTTCGACGCTGCCGTCGCGGCGGTTGCGGACCCAGCCGGAAAGGCCCAGCGCCCGCGCCGTTTCCACCGCCCAGCCGCGATAGAATACGCCCTGGACCCGGCCGTGGATGGCAAGGTGGCGGCTGACGGCCATCGCCCGGCTCAATCCACCCGGCGCGCGGTGATGATCTTCACCGGGGACGCCAGCATCTGCCCGCGCATCGCGCCTTCGCCCTCGGTGGGCGAAACCGGCGCGTCGAGGATGCGGTGGACGACGTCCATCCCCTGTTCGACACGGCCGAAGGCGGCGAAGCCCAGATTGTCGCCGGGTTGCGACGGGTCCGCATCCATCGTCGGCATCGCGCCGACGGTGATGAAGAAATCGCCGGTCGCGCTGCCCGGCGCGGCGCGCGCCATGGATATCGTGCCATCCGCGTGGGTGAGGCCGGTCTTGCTCGTCGGCTCATGCGCGATCGGCGGCAGCGCGCGCCTGGGATCGTTGCGCGCGCCGCCCTGGATCAGGCCGAAGCCGGGCGCGACCCTGGTGGCGCGGTAGAAGCTGGTGCCGTCCAGCCTTTTCTGGTCGACATAGCGGAGGAAATTGGCGGTGGTGACGGGCGCGCGATCCTTTTCCAGCGCCAGCAGGATATCCCCCTCGCTGGTCTGCAGGCGGACATGGGCGAGCGCCGGCGCGGGTTCCGGCGGGGCAGCGGCTTCCTGCGCGAGAGCGGGAAAGGCGGCGGCGAGGCCGAGGGCGGCGAGGACGAATCGGCGGTGCATGGCCCGAGCCTAATCGCCCTCGCCTTCCATCAGAAGCTGTACTTGCCGGCGACCTCGATACGATCGAGCTGACCGGTGGCGCCCGAGACCAGGCGCCGTTCCCCGCGCCGATATTCGACGCCGATGTCGAACTGCTTCACCGGCGAATAGAACAGGTTGGCCGCCGCGCTCCACGCGCCGTCATTGGCGTCGGCAGCGATGGCGAGGTGCGGATAATCCGCCGACTGGAAGCTGCCCGAGACGGTGGAGCGGAGCCGTTCCGTCCAGCCGATGCGCAGCGCCGCGAAACCGGCGGTGACGCCGACAGTGTCGAGCCCCGCCGCCCCCAATATCGCATCGGGCGCGAGGTTGAGGCCGACATAGCGGCCGATGCCCTGCCCGTGGCTGAGCATGAAGCGGATATCGTGGCGGCGGGCGGGGCCGAAGCCGATCTTGCCGGCGGCGGAGACGCCCCAGGCGAAGGCATGATCGACGCCGCCGGCACCATCGGCGGTGAGCTGGCGGGCAAGCCCCGCGAGCGACAGCTCCGCCGGCCCCGCCGCGAGGTTCAGGCGCGCCGTGAGATCGGGCACGCGATCCTGATCATATTCCACCATCGCGGAACTGCCGCCGGCCGCGAGCACCGTGGTGGCGGGATTTTCCGCCGCGATCGCCAGCGTCAGCCCCCTGGCCAGCCGGAAGGCGTAGCGGAACTGGGCCTGCCGGACGAACACGGTGCCTTCGCTGGGGCCGAGGAAATCGGTGGTCTCGGGCAGGGCCGAGACATATTGGAAGTTGCTCCATTCCTGCCCGATCAGCGCATCGTCGAAGGTGAAGAAGGCGCGGCGCAAGCCCGGATTATAGGCGTTGGTGATCCGCTGGTTGCCGGTGCCGGGCGAAACCTGGAAATCGACCTCGACCAGGCCCTTCAGCTCATGATCGCGCAGCGGCGTGGCGGTGCTGATCGCGAGCCTCGTCTGCTTGGCGTTCGCTTCGAACGAGCGATCGGCGCGGCCGCCGACCGGCGTGGTGCCGGGCACGTAGAAATCCCGCCCGGTGGAGCCCGCCGGCATCGGCCCGTCATCATAGCGGCTGAAGGCGGCGACCGCCTTCACGAAGCCGCCGATCTTCACGGTGGTGCCGGCGACGCTGAACCCGTCGCGCGGGGCGGCCGGAGCGGGGGCCGGCGGCGCGGCCGGAGGAGCGGCCCCGGCGGTGGCGATCGCCACGGGAGCCGCCGCCGCCGCAGAAGCCTGCGGCGCCGCATTGCCGGCCCGCAGCGCGGACAATTGCCCGCGCAGATCGGCCAGCGCGGCCTCCAACTCGCCCAGCCGGCGTTCCAGCGCCGCTTCGCGATCGGCGGGCTGGGCCATGGCGGGCGCGGAGGCGCAGCCCGCCATGGCGGTTCCGGCGAGCATCGCCCGCCGGAGCCACTTCGTCATCATCAAACCTCTCCCGGAAAAGTCGCGGCGCCCGTGGCGTCGGATCAGAAGCTGGACCAGTCCTGATCGGCGAACACGTCCACGGCGGCCGATCCCTGCGCCATCGGCAGCGGGCGCGGCGCGGGGCGCGGCGCGGCCACCGATGCCGAGGCGGCAAGCCGCGGACGGGCCGCGACCGCAGCGCCCGTGCGGAAGCGCGAGGAGCGTTCGGACAGCGCCTCGACCTCGCCCGCGAGATTGCGCGCGGCGGCCGAGGTCTCCTCCACCATCGCGGCATTCTGCTGGGTGGACTGGTCCATGGCGCCGACGGCCGTGGTGATCTCGCTGATCGTGGCGGACTGGGCCTGGTTGTCCGACGCCATCGTCGCGACCAGCTTGTGCACTTCCTCCACGCTGCCGCTGATATTGGCGAGCGCGCCGTCCACCTTCTGCACGGCATCCACGGCCATGACGATATCGGACTGGGTGGCGGTAAGCTGCTCGCGGGCGCGCTTGGCCTCCTCCTCCGAACGCATGGCGAGCGCGCTGACGAGATCGGCGACGACCGCGAAGCCGCGCCCCGCCTCGCCCGCGCGGCCGGCCTCGACCGCCGCGTTCATGGCGAGAACGCGGGTCTGGAAGGCGATCTTGTCCAGCCCCTCGATCACGCTGTCGATGCCCTGCGCGCTTTCCGACACGCGGCCCATGGCGCCGACGGCCTCGTCCGCCGTCGCGCGGCCGGAGCCGACGATGGCGATCGCCTCGTTCGCCTGGCCCGCGGTGTGGACGGCGGCGGCGGCGGTGGAGCGCAGCCTTTCCTCCATCTGGCTGAGCGCGGCGGAGGTTTCCTCCAGGCTGGCGGCGTTCGCTTCGGTGCGGCGCGCGAGGTCTTCCGAGGCCTGGGCGATCTCGCCCGATCCGGTGCGGATCGCATCGGCCGAGTTGGCCAGCGCCGTCATCATGTCGCGCAGATTGCCGACCGCCGTGTTGTAATTGCCCTTGAGCGCGGCATAGGCCGGCGGGAATTCCTCGCTGATCGCGGCCGTGAGATCGCCGTCGGACAGGCTGGCCAGCCGATCCGAGACGACGGTGACGACGAACTGCTGCTCCGCATCGGCCTGCGCCTTTTCGGCCTCCGCCGCGGCCTTGGCGACGGCGGCGTCGCGGAACACGCCGAGCGCGGCCGCCATCTCGCCCACTTCGTCCCGGCGATCGAGACCGGGAATGGCGGAGCCGGTATCGCCTTCCGCCAGCGTGCGCATCCGCTGGGTGAGCGCGACCACGGGGCGCGAGATCGAACGGCTGAGGAACCAGTTGAGGCTGCCGACCGCGAGGATCACGGCGAGCACGGCGAGGCCCAGCACATAGGCCGCCTTCATCACGGCGGCGCGGATCTCGTCCACATAGACGCCCGATCCGATCATCCAGCCCCAGGGGGCGAACCCTTTCACATAGGATATCTTGGGCTGGGCGCCGTTGGCGCCGGGCTTGTCCCAGCTATAGTTGACGAAACCTTCGCCCCCGGCCTGAACCACCTTCACCATTTCGCGGAACATGTAGATGCCGTCCGCATCGGTGTTGTTGCCGACATCCTTGCCTTCGAGGGCGGGATTCATCGGGTGCATCACCATGCGCGGCTGCATGTCGTTGACCCAGAAATATTCGTCCTTGCCGTAACGCATCGCCCGGATCGCGGCCAGGGCGGCGGCCTGCGCATCGGCGCGCGGCATCGCGCCGGCGCTTTCCAGCTTCTGATAGTGGACGAGCACGCTGTGGGCGGTTTCCACCGTCTTCCGGGTGCGATCCGCGATATCGTCGCGCATCACGGTATCGAGCCGTAACAGGGAGAGCGCCAGAACCACGACCAGGCCGGTCAACGCCGCCAGGCTGACAAGGTTGAGGCGCCCGCCGATCTTCAAGCGGTGCATTGAAACCTCCAAAATTCGCATGGTGCATTATAGGAGGAGGCAAAGGGGGATCGGCGGCGACACGATCTTCTATACGTATTTGCCGCAGAGGTTGACGCTACGTCACCGTGACTTTGACGGTGAAGTAGAACGTTACAAAACATCAAATAAAAGTCCGATCCGAACCTATATGCAGGCACAAGGGTTACGCCACGGCCCCAAAGCGGCTAACCTTGCCGGCCGCCATCCCCCCACGGGAACCCGAAGCGGCCTTCCCGCGTCCCTGCAGGGTGCCCCGCGTCCGCCGCGTTCCGGCACGCCTGACAAGACAAGAGGTTATCGATGAATCCAGCCGTGGATCGCGGCCCCCTGCCCCAGCCACCGCGCCTGCCCGAGCCGCCCGCCGGCCTGCTGGAGGGCGCCAGCCTGTTCATCGATTTCGACGGCACCCTGGTCGACCTGATCGACCGGCCGGACGAGGTGATCGCCGACGAGCGGCTGCGCGCGCTGCTGATGCGGCTGCACGACCGGCCGGAAGGCGGCATCGCGGTGGTGAGCGGGCGATCGATCGCCCAGCTCGATGCCATGCTGGGGCCGGTGGCGCAGCTGATCGCGCTTTCCGGCAGCCACGGCACCGAGCATCGCTGGAACGGGATCAGCGCCCATCCGGTGCGGCCCGAGACGCTGGACGCGGCCGAGACCGAGCTGCACGCCTTTGCCGAGGCGCATCCCGGCGTGATGGTGGAAAGCAAGAGCTTCGGCGCGGCGCTGCATTACCGGCTGGCGCCCGCGGCGGAGGTTGCAGCCCGCAGCCTCGCCCGGCGGATCGGCGCCGAGACGGGGCTGGCCGTGCAGCCGGGCCATATGATGATCGAGCTGCGCGTGCCGGGCAGCGACAAGGGCGTGGCCGTGCGCGGGCTGATGGGGCGGCCGCCGATGGCGGGCACGCGGCCCGTGTTCATCGGCGACGACCTGACCGACGAGCCGGGCTTCATCGCCGCCACCGAGCTTGGCGGCTGCGGCGTGCTGGTGGGCGCGCCCCGCGAGAGCGCCGCCCGCTATGGGCTGGCCGACAGCGCCGCCGTGCGCGCCTGGCTGGCGGGGGAGCACGCATGACCGCGACGCTGGACCTGTGGCCGATCGGCAATTGCCAGGTATCCTCGCTGGTGGACCGGCGCGGCCGTTTCGTCTGGGCGTGCGTGCCACGCGTGGACGGCGATCCCCTATTCTGTTCGCTGCTGGATGCGAACCCGCCGGCGGCCGAGGGCGCGCGCGGCTTCTGGGAGATCGACCTGGAGGACTGCGCGGAGACGACCCAGCATTATATCCGCAACACGCCCGTGCTGGTGACGCGGCACGACGACGGGCGCGGCAATGTGGTGGAGGTGACGGACTTCTGCCCGCGCTTCACCCGCAACGGCCGCATGTATCGGCCGGTGGCGTTCGTCCGCATCGTCCGGCCGATATCGGGCAGCCCGCGCATCCGCGTGCGGCTGCGCCCGGCGCGCGACTGGGGCGCCCATGCGGCGGCGCGCACGCGCGGTTCCAACCATATCCGCTACATCCTGGCGGAAAGCGTGCAGCGGCTGACCACCGACGCGCCGATCGGCTGGATCGAGGATGAGCGGCTGTTCCGCGTCGAACGGCCGCTGCATTTCTTCTTCGGTCCGGACGAAAGCTTTTCGGACGACGTGCGCCACGCCACCGAGCAGATGCTGGACCTGACCATCGCATCCTGGCGGCGCTGGGTGCGCGGGCTGGCGACGCCGGTGGAATGGCAGGAAGCGGTGATCCGCGCGGCGATCGCGCTCAAGCTCTGCCAGCATGAGGAGACCGGCGCGATCGTCGCCGCGCTCACCACCTCCATCCCCGAACATGCCGATTCCGGCCGCAACTGGGACTATCGCTACTGCTGGATACGCGACGCTTATTATACCGTGCAGGCGCTCAACCGGCTGGGCGCGCTCGACGTGCTGGAAGGCTATCTCGAATATCTGCGCAACATCGTCGACAATGCGAGGGGCGGCCATGTCCAGCCGCTCTACGGCGTCGGCGGCGAGGCGCTGCTGCCGGAGCGCGAGGCGCCCGCGCTGGACGGATATCGCGGCATGGGGCCGGTGCGCGTGGGCAACCAGGCCTATGAGCAGATCCAGCACGATGCCTATGGCCAGATCGTGCTTTCCAACGTGCAGGCCTTCTTCGACCAGCGGCTCTACCGCGTGGCGGGGCTGGAGGATTTCACCGCGCTGGAGCCGATCGGCGAGCGGGCCTGGGCGATGCACGACAAGCCCGATGCGGGCCTGTGGGAATTGCGCACGCGCGCGCATGTCCACACCTATTCCGCCGCGATGTGCTGGGCGGCGTGCGACCGGCTGGCCAATGCCGCCGAGGCGCTGGGGCTGGAGGACCGGCGCGCCTTCTGGCAGGCGCGGGCGGATGCGATCCGCGAGAAGATCGAACGATCCGCCTGGCGCGAGGGAACGGGCCGGATATCCGCCACCTTCGACGGCGACGACCTGGACGCCAGCCTGATCCAACTGCTCGACCTGCGATTCCTTCAGCCTGCCGATCCGCGCTTCCACGGCACACTCGTTTCGGTGGAAGAAGGACTGCGGCGTGGCAGCCATATGTTGCGTTATGCCACCGAAGACGATTTCGGCCTGCCCGAAACCGCCTTCAACGTCTGCACATTCTGGCTGATCGAGGCGCTGAACGCCACGGGCCGGATCGCCGATGCCCGTGCGCTGTTCGAGGAAATGCTCGGCCGCCGCACGGGGGCGGGGCTGCTTTCGGAGGATATCGATCCGGTGACGGGCGAACTCTGGGGCAATTACCCGCAGACCTATTCGCTCGTGGGCCTGATCAACTGCGCGGTCCTGCTGAGCAAGCCGTGGAGTTCCGTGCGATGAGCCGCCTGATCGTCATTTCCAACCGGGTGCAGCCGGCCGCCGACGGCGCGGGCAACCAGGGCGGGCTGGCGGTCGCGCTTTCGGCCGCGCTGCGGGAAAGCAACGGCATCTGGTTCGGCTGGTCGGGCGGGGAGACCGATCATTTCACCGGCCATATCAACTTCCAGCGGCACGACGGCGTCGCCACCGCCACCGTCGATCTGGAGCCGCAGGACGTGGAGGAATATTATAACGGCTTCGCCAACCGCACGCTGTGGCCGCTCTTCCATTATCGCATCGACGTGGCGGAGTTCGAGCGCGGCTTTGCCGAGGGCTATGAACGGGTGAATGCGCGCTTCGCCGAGACGGTGCAGCCGCTGATCGAGCCGGACGACATATTGTGGGTGCATGATTACCACCTGATCCCGCTGGGCGCGGAGCTGCGCGCACGCGGCGTGACCAACCGGATCGGCTTCTTCCTCCACATCCCCTGGCCGCCGATGCAGCTCCTGCTGGCGCTTCCCAACCATCGCGAGCTGGTGGAGGCGATGTTCGCCTATGACGTGATCGGATTCCACACGCGCGACTGGCTGGATTCCTTCCTCGATTATGTCAGCGCCGAGCTGCCGGGCGCCGTGATCGGCGCGGACGACATCATCACGCTCAACGGACGCAGCATCCGCGCCGTCGCCTGCCCGATCGGCATCGACACCCAGGCCTTCCGCGACAGCGCCAACCAGCCCAACGCGCTCAACGCCTTCCAGCGGATGCGGATCAGCGCCAACGGGCGGGAGATGATCATCGGCGTCGACCGGCTGGATTATTCCAAGGGGCTGCAGGAACGCTTCCTCGGCTACGAACGCTTCCTGGCATCGCATCCCGAGGCGCTGGGGCGGGTGTTCCTCCTCCAGATCGCCCCGCCCTCGCGCGAGGACGTGCAGAGCTATCGCGAGATACGCGCGGCGCTGGACGGGCTTTCGGGCCGGATCAACGGCGAATATGCCGACGTGGAATGGGTGCCGATCCGCTACGTCAACAAGGGCTATCCCCGCGACGAGCTGGCCGGCATCTATCGCGCCGCCCGCATCGGGCTGGTGACGCCGCTGCGCGACGGGATGAACCTGGTCGCCAAGGAATATGTGGCCGCGCAGGACCCGGAGGACCCCGGCGTGCTGATCCTTTCCCGCTTCGCCGGCGCGGCCGAGCAGATGGGCGAGGCGCTGCTCGTCAACCCGCACAGCGCCGAGGACGTCGCCGATGCCATCGCCCGCGCGCTCGCCATGCCGCGCGCCGAACGCATCCGCCGCTGGCGCGCGCTGATGGACGGCGTGGAGCAGGAGGACGTGCTGTGGTGGCAGCGCCGCTTCACCGCCCTCCTCGCCGCCCCCGACCCCGAGGCCCCGGCCGACCGCGCGGCGGCATGATAGCGGCATAATATCGGGGCGCCGAGATGCCGACGCCTCGCGCCTCGGCAAGGCTCGATCGCCGCACGGGCTTAACCCCGGCCGCCGAACCGGCTATCATGCCGGCCGCGCCGAACAGGGAGGATGCGTTGACGGAACGGGATATCGATCGGCTCTATCTGCTGAAATATATCCTGACCTTCCCGCTGGTGCTGGCGACCTGGGCGCTGGGCACGGCGATCGCCGCGATCTTCCTGCGCCGCCGGGAATGGTGAGGGGCCGGCGCCTGCCCGCCCTGCCGGATTACGGCGCCCCGACCTGATCGCGGCGGAAGCAGGCGGCCGCGTGATCGTTGACGATGCCCACCGCCTGCATCCAGGCATAGACGATCGTGGGGCCGACGAACTTGAAGCCCCGGCGCTTCAGATCCTTCGATATCCGTTCCGATAGCGGGGTAGTGGCGGGAAAGTTCACGCCGTCGCCCATGAGCACGCGGCCTTCGGTGAAGGACCAGCAATAAGCGGCGAAATCCTCGCCCCGATCGGCCATGTCGCAATAGAGGCGGGCGGCGCCGATCGTCGCCTCGATCTTCGCGCGGGAACGGATGATGCCGGGATCGGCCAGCAGGCGCTGGACGTCCGCCTCGCCGAAACGGGCGACCGTGGCGGGATCGAAGCCGGCGAAGGCCCGGCGGAAGGCGTCGCGCTTGCGCAGCACGGTGATCCAGGCGAGGCCGGCCTGGAAGCCGTCCAGCATCAGCTTTTCCCAGAGCGCGCGGCCGTCGCGCTCGGGCACGCCCCATTCGCCGTCATGATAGGCCCGCATCAGCGGATCGCCTTCGGCCCAGCCACAGCGGTACGGCGGATGCGATGTCATGAGGGGGGCTGCCTTTCCTTCTGCCTGCGCCGGGGAGAATGGCGAAGCGCGCGGCACCCGTCCATCGGCATGATCGGCCATCATGCGTTCATATGCTATGCCTATGCGCATCCCTTCCGGCGCGCGGCGCCGGCGGACCATTGGAGGCGGTTTTGGACGTTCTGCTGGTTGAAGACGATGCCATCCTGGCGAAGGACCTGGCCGCCGAATTGCGGGAATGCGGGCATCAGGCGCAGATCGTGGGCGACGGCCGCCTCGCGCTGCAGGCGCTGGTGGACCGGAAGTTCGACGCCGTCATCCTCGACCGCATGCTGCCCGAGCTGGACGGCCTTTCCGTCCTCAACCGGATGCGGGCCGAGGGCATGACGCTTCCCGTCATCATGCTGACGGCGCTCGGCAAGTCGGCCGACAAGGTCGAGGGGCTGGAACAGGGCGCGGACGATTATGTGGTGAAGCCGGTCGACGCGGCGGAGCTCAACGCCCGGCTGATGGCCGTCAGCCGCGGCCGGCAATGGAACATGCCGGAAAACGACACGATCAGCGCCGGCGATATCACCGTCAGCCCGCTGCGCCACCGGGCCTGGTACAAGGGCGCGCCGGTGGTGCTGCCCAAGGTGGAATTCCAGCTTCTGGCCGAACTGGTGCGCAACGCCGATCGCGTGCTGACCCGGGCGATGCTCTACGAACGGGTATGGGATTATGATTTCGAGCCCAAGTCCAACATCGCCGACATGTATATCCGCCGCCTCCGGCTAAAGCTGATGGAGGCCGGCTGCGACGATCCGATCGTGACGGTGCGGGGCATCGGCTACATGCTGCGCGCCTGAGCGCATGCGCCCGCATTCGCTGCGATCCCTGTCGGCGCTGTTCCTGATCGTCTTCCTCGTCGCGACGATCCTGACGGGCGTGGGCACGCTGCTCGTCACCCAGCGGACCATCACCCGGCTGGTGGACCAGCGGATCGCCGGCGAGAATATGGAGGTTTCCGGCAGCGACTATCCGGCCGATCCGGCGCGGGTGCGCGCGCTCATCACGCTCTTTTCCCAGCGCCGGGACAAGGGCGACGTGGGCTTCCTGCTGACCGGCCCCAAGGGCCATTTCATCGCGGGCAACGTCCGGCTCGCCCGCGTGCCGCCGCCCGGCTATTCGACGCTGAGCGCGGCGGACCATATTCCCGGCCTGACCCATGGCCGCGCCTTCACCCGCGACATCGGCAACGGCATGATCCTGACGACGCTGGCCGAGACCGAGCCGATCCAGAACTATAATTCCGCGCGCGTCCGCATCTACGTGCTCGGCTTCGGATCGATCATCCTCATCGTCTTCGGCGGCATCGTGCTTTTCGGGACGCTGATAAGCCGGCGCATCCGCGAGATGCGCCAGACGGTGGATGCGATCATCGACGGCAATATGCGCCAGCGGGTGCCGGTCGACGGATCGCGCAGCGAGTTCGACCAGCAGGCCAGGGCCTTCAACCGGATGCTCGATCGCATCGCCGCCCTGATGGACGGCATCGCCAATGTTTCCAACGATATCGCCCATGATCTGCGAACACCGCTCGGCCGGCTGCGCGGCCAGCTCGCGCGGTTGCGGCGCGAGGCCGATACGCCGGCGATGCGGGAGGGGCTGGACCAGGCGATCGCCCAGAGCGACGCGCTGCTGGAGATGTTCGCCGCCATCCTGCGCATCGCCGAGATCGAGGGCGGCGACCGCCGCGCCGCCTTCGCCGCGCTGAACCTCGGCGCGCTGGCGACGGAGATCGGCGAGATGATGGCGCCGGTGGCCGAAGCCGAGGAGCACCGGCTGGAGATCGGCCCCTGCCCCGCCATCCCCATCCATGGCGACCGCCGGCTGCTGAGCCAGGCCATCATCAACCTGATCGAGAACGGGGTGCGCTACACGCCTCCCGGATCGACCATCCGCGTCCGCGCCGCGCGATCGGGGGATGAGGCGATGCTGATCGTCGAGGATGACGGCCCCGGCATCCCGGCCGAGCGCCGCGCCGATGCGCTGCGCCGCTTCGGCCGGCTGGACAAGGCGCGCAACCGTCCGGGCCACGGCCTGGGCCTGTCGCTGGTGGAGGCGATCGCCCGGCTGCATCGCGGGCGCCTCGCGCTGGAGGATGCCGGCCCCGGCCTGCGGGCGGTGCTGGCCGTCCGGGCGGACTGAGGCAATGGAAAGGAAAAAGGCCCCGCCGTCCCGCAAGAGGGACGGCGGGGCCTGATATCCGGTCAGGCCCGGCTTCGATCAGAAGCGGATGCTGGCCTCCAGCCCGTAGGTGCGCGGCTCGTTATAGTTGGCGTAATCGCCCAGCGTCGCCTGGTTGGAAGGATCGCGGCGGTAGATGTGCGCCTCGTTGAACAGGTTGCGCGACCAGACCGAGACGGTGAGCTTGCTGCTGTCGTTGGCGAGGCTGATGTCGGCGAGCGACAGCCGGCCGTTGACGATGAAGGAGGAGTCCGCCTTCATCGCGAACTGATCGAACGTCTGGGTCGCCTGCGCATAATTGGCGTCCAGGTGCAGCCTGGCCGTCACGCCGCCGACCGGCACCGAATAATCCACCGCGCCGCTGGCCGTGTTGCGCGGGGTGAAGACGATGAACACCGGCTGCACCACGCCGCTGAACGGATTCAGCGTCGGCGGGATCTTGGTATAGGTGTAGGCATAGGCCGCGTTCAGCGTCAGCCCCTGCATCGGGCTCAGCGTCGCTTCCGCCTCGACGCCGCGGATCTTGGTGGTGCCCGGCGCATTGATGGTTTCCAGCGTGTTGCGCGTCGATCCGTTGGGCTGCGGCGTCACGAGGCTGAAATCGATCTGGCTGCCGGTGCGATCCATGATGTAGCCGGCAAGGTTCAGGCGCAGCATGTGATCGAACAGCTCGGTCTTGGCGCCGATTTCATAGGACTTCACCTTTTCCGGCCCGAAGGACCGGTAGGTGAGCGAGCGCGAGCTGGCGCCGCCGGCGCGATAGCCGGTGGCGAACTTCGCATAGAGGTTGATGTCCTGCGTCGCATCCACCGCCAGCGTCACCATCGGATCGAAGCGGTCGTTCTTCTCCCGGAAGGTGAAGTCGGTGGGCGCGTTGTTCACCGTCGTCAGCTCGCCATGCTTGTTGTCATGGGTGTAGCGGCCGCCGACCGTGAGGTGGGTGATGCCGCCCATCAGGTCCGGCGTGTAGGTGAGCTGGCCGTAGGCGGCATAGCTCTTCGACCAGGCGGTGCTGGCGCGGTCGATCGAGCGATGGCCCCGGATCGTCGGCGTCGGATCGAGGATGGTGTAGCCGGTGCCGTCGGCATTCCACTGGTTGGAGCTGGGCGTCGAGGCGTCGTCGCTCGCCTTCTCGTTGAAATAATAGAGGCCGGCGACATAATCGAGGTTGCCGGTGCTGCCGACCGCCTGGAATTCCTGGCTGAACTGGTGCTGCCAGAGGCCGGCGAGGCTGTAGCGGCTGAAATTGCCGTTGGGCGCGAAAACGGGCACACGATGCGCGCCGCCGCTATTGTCCCACTGCTCCACGGAAACTTCGCGATAGGCGGTGATCGACCGCAGCTCCACCTCGGGCGCGACCTTCCAGCTGAGGTGCAGCGTGTGGCCGAAGGTCTTGTCCACGCTCGGCTGCTGCGGCACGCCGATATCGGCCACATCCATGCGCTTGTCGCCCACCACCACGATCGGCGGCAGCGGCGCGATCGCCCCGGCCGGCTTGTTCAGCGGGTTGTAGTTGACGAGCTGGCTGTAGAAAGGCGAGTTGGCGTCATAGCCGTTGTCGTAGCTGTAATCGGCGGTGAAATCGGTGGAGGGCTGCCAGCGCAGCGTGGCCTTCACGCCGCGGCGGTCATAATAGTTCCAGCCGGTCTGGCCGGGCAGCGGGTTCTTGACCGTGGGGTCGCGATACTGGACGACGCCGTCCACCTTCAGGCTGAAATTGTGGAATTCCGGCAGGTCGAGATGGGCGTCCGCATTATAGGCGCCGTAATTGCCGATGCCGGCGGTGCCGCGGAAACCGAACTCGCCGGACGGCCCCTTGGTGACGATGCTGAGCGCGCCGCCTTCGGTGTTGCGGCCGAACAGCGTGCCCTGCGGGCCCTTCAGCACCTCGATCCGCTCGATATCCATCAGCGCCGCGTTCAGGCCCTGCTGGCGGCCGAGATAGACGCCGTCGATATAGACGCCCACGCCCTGCTCGCGCGCGGGCTGGTTGGCGTCGAGCGGAACGATGCCGCGAATGCCGATGGTGAGCGCGGACTGGCGCGCCTCGAAGGTGGCGACGCGCAGGCCCGGAATGGCGCCGTCACCGAGATCGAGCAGGCTCTGGGCGTGACGCTCGGTCAGCGCCTTGCTGTCCATGACCGAGATGGAGATCGGCGTTTTCTGGAGATTGGTTTCCCGCTTGGTCGCGGTCACGACGATCTCGCTAAGGCCGCCGCTTTCGGGGCTGGCGCTTTCCGGGGCGGCGGCTTCCGCCGGCGCGACTTCCGCAGCGAGAGCGGGCACGGCCAGCGCCATGAAGGCGGTGCCGGCCAGCAGGGCGCGCGCAACCGAGCGCGTCAGACAGATATCATTTTGCATGCTTTCCCCCGAAGAGAATCAAAATCAGGACCGGGGGCGGCAATAGAATATTTATGAAGGCAGTTATGTTACAGGCGCAATAACCTAACTGTAATTATATATACATTTTCGTTACATTTTGGATTTATTCTTGGGACCTATCCGTCATTCCGACCTTATCTCACGTCATATCGGAAAGATGGAAAGTATATTTCCCGACATATAGAAAAGATAATTTTCCGATCAATTTCGATTCTTCCGATATCGCCTGCCTCAACGGAGAAAGAACATGGCAGCGCCGGTCCGCGCCCGCGCGCATTGCCGGCGGTATCCTTCCGCGGGGCGCAGCCCGCGACAGAGCCGCCGCCGCCCGCCGAGCGCGGAAATCCGCGCATATTTCACCGCCGACATAAAATGTTCGATCGGCCCGAATAGGGCGGGCGAAACAGATGAAACACGGGATTGTCATGGTCCGCCTGCCGCTTTTGCTTTCCGGTATCGCCCTCCTGCCAGCACTGGCCGCCGCCCAGGAAAGGGCGCCGGCCGAACCGGACAGGCATGGCCCCGCCCCCGATGCCGAGATGGCGGGGGACGAGGATATCGTCGTCACCGGCCAGCGCCCGCCGGGCAGCGTGATCGGCGACATCGCGCCCGAGCTGGTGCTGAGCCCGGCGGACATCCGCACCTATGGCGTAAGCTCGATCACCGACCTCATCGCCGAGCTGGGTCCGCAGACGACGAGCGGCCGGGGCGGCCGGCCGGTGGTGCTGCTGAACGGCAAGCGGATATCGAGCTTCGCCGAGATCCGCGACATTCCGACCGAGGCGATCCTGCGCGCGGAGATATTGCCGGAGGAAGTGGCGCTCAAATATGGCTATCGCGCCGACCAGAAGGTGGTGAACATCGTGCTGCGCCCGCGCTTCCGCACGACCACCGCCGAACTGACCGGCGCCGCGCCGACCGAAGGCGGGCAGAGCAGCACCAGCGCCGAGAGCAGCCTGCTCAGGATCAACAAGGAAGGCCGCTTCAACCTCGCGCTCAAATATCAGCGCAGCTCCGCGCTCTACGAGGATGAGCGCGATATCGTCGCCGATACGCCGCGTCGCCCCTATGACGTGACCGGCAACATCACCGCGCCCGTCTATGGCGACGAGATCGATCCCGCGCTGAGCGCGCTTGCCGG
Source organism: Sphingomonas sp. MM-1 (assembly GCF_000347675.2). Taxonomy (NCBI): domain Bacteria; kingdom Pseudomonadati; phylum Pseudomonadota; class Alphaproteobacteria; order Sphingomonadales; family Sphingomonadaceae; genus Sphingomonas; species Sphingomonas sp. MM-1. The sequence continues at coordinate 1,321,601 of NC_020561.1, forward strand.
CCAGCCCGTGACGGCGGCCGGCGTGCCTGCCGCCGCGGCGCAAGACGCGCAGCCGCTTACCGCCTTCAACCGGCCGATCAACACGACCGATACGGGGCGCTACCGCACGCTGCTGCCGCAGACCGACAGCGTATCGATGAACGCCGTTCTGAACCGCACCATCTTCGGCGACGTATCGGCGACGGTGAACGGCACCTTATCCTATGACGAGAGCGACAGCGCCCAGGGCCTCGCCACCGCATCGATTCGGCTGCCCGGCGAAAGCCCCTTCTCCCCCTTCGCCGGCGAGACGCGTCTCTACCGCTATCTCGACGAGATCGATCCGCGCACCCAGCAGAGCAAGACGGTGACCGGGCATCTCGGCTTCACGCTGAGCGGCGCGGCCAAGGGCTGGCAATGGAATGCCACCGGCAATTACGACCGCACCGAGATCAGGACCCGCACCCGCAACGGCGTGGACATCGCCGATTTCCAGGCTGGGATCGACGCGCTCGATCCCACGCTCAACCCCTTCGCGCCGATCCCCGCGGCCCTGATGGGCAGCCCGCTGATCGACCGCGCGCGTTCGGTGGAGGGCGTGGGCAATATCCAGCTCGTCGCCAACGGCACGCTGGCGCGGCTGCCGGCCGGGCCGGTCTCCGCCACGGTGAAGCTGGGCGGCGAGTTCAACGACCTCGACGCCCATTCCACCCGCGCCGGCATGATGACGGACAGCGATCTTTCGCGCGACATCGCCAGCGGCCAGATCAGCCTGGACCTGCCGCTGGCCAGCCGGAAGCGCGGCTTCATCGGCCCGCTGGGCGAGCTTTCGGCCAATGTGAACCTGGCCTATGACCGTCTTTCCGACTTCGGCGGGCTGACCACGCTGGGCTACGGCCTCAACTGGACGCCGATCCCCGCCATCCGCCTGATCGCATCGGTGACGGAGGACGAGAATGCGCCGACCATGCAGCAGCTCGGCAACCCCACCATCGCGACCAGCGGCGTCCGGATATTCGATTATGTGCGCGGCGAGACGGTGGACGTCACGCGGATCAGCGGCGGCAACCCCACGCTCCAGGCCGACGACCGGCGCGTGTTCAAGCTGGGGGCGACCATCCGCCCCTTTACCGGCAACGACCTGACGCTGAGCGCCGATTATGTGAACAGCCGCGTCCGCGATGCGGTGGCGGCCTTCCCGACGCCCACCGCCGCGATCGAGGCCGCCTTCCCCGATCGCTTCGTGCGCGATGCCAGCGGCCAGCTCGTCAGCGTCGACAGCCGGCCGATCAACTTCACCCGCCAGAACAGCGAGGAGCTGCGCTGGGGGATCAATTTCTCGAAGCAGCTTTCCTCCCCACCGGCGGGCGCCGGCAACCGGCCGATGCTGCGGGAGCTGGCGCGCGATGCGGGTGACGGGCCGCCCGCCGAGCGCCCGGCGGGGAGCGACGCGGATCGGCCGCGCGGTGCCGGCTTCGGACCGGGCGGCGGCGGTTTCGGCCGCGGCCCCGGCGGGCGCGGCACGCGGATGCAGTTCGCCGTCTATCACACCGTCCACCTGCGCGAGGAAATCCTCGTCCGCCCCGACGGGCCGATGCTGGACCTGCTGGACGGCGACGCGATCGGATCGACCGGCGGCCAGCCCAGGCATGAGGTGGAGGCGCAGGCCGGCCTGACCCATAACGGGCTGGGCGCGCGCCTTTCCGCCGCGTGGCGCAGCGGCACGGACGTGAATGGCGGGCCCGACGGATCGGATTCGCTGCACTTTTCCAGCCTGACGACGATCAACCTCCGCTTCTTCGCGGATCTGGGCCAGCAGGCGAAGCTGGTGTCCGCCGTCCCCTTCCTGCGCGGCTCGCGGCTCACCCTTTCGGTGACGAACCTGTTCAACGAACGGATGCGCGTGCGCGACGCGGACGGCATCACGCCGGTCAGCTACCAGCCGGACTATCTCGATCCGCTGGGCCGTTCGATCCGCATCAGCTTCCGCAAGCTGTTCTTCCCGCCCCGGCCGTCCGGGCCGCGCCCCTGACCGCTCGGGCCGCGCGGGCGCCTCAATCAGGCTCGTAGAGCTTCAGCTCCACGAGCCTGACGGCCCGGCCCGGCCGCTGGCGCATCAGGAGGCGGACCTTGCTGACGGCGGCGGCGGGCCAGCCGACATGGGTCACGCCGTTGGCGACCGGCCGGCCGGCCGGCGCGGCGAGATCGCGCCAGCCCTGCCCGGTCCAGGCCTGGATGCGATAACGCTCGGGCACGTCGAAGCCCTTGCCATCGGCGAAGAAGGCGAGCTCGGCCCGCGACAGGCGCATCGGCCTGCCGAGATCGACGGCATACCATTGCTCGCCCCCCGCAGGCGCGGACGACCAGCCGTTGGGCAGTTCCGGAAAGAACCACAGCCGCCCGTCGATCGCGTCATGGACATTTTCGGGATCGGTGTTGCTCGATGCCTCGCCCCTGGGGAAATTGCCCCGGACGAGCTGGACGGCGCGGTTGACCGGACGCGCATAAGGCGGGGCCGGAGCGCGGGGCACCGGCACGGCGAGGCGGCCGATCGTGGCGCGCCGGGCGACCTCCCGGCCATCGACCTCCAGCGCCAGCCCCGGACCACGGCCATAATGGCTGCCGTCCTGATCCCAGGTCACCGCGATGCGAGGGCCTGGGCATCGCCCGCGTCCGGCAGCAGCGGGTTCACCTCCAGCATATCGTCCGCGCGCGGGCGGATGCCGACGAGGCCGGTGAGGATCAGATCGACATAGCCCGAATGGAAATAATGGTGGCTGCGATCGAGCCCGACGATCGGCCGACCGGTCTCGGGATGATAATCCTCCTCCAGATCGAGGCGGCGGTCCTTCCCGGCGCCCTGATAGTGAAGCGCGGTATATTGGCGCAGCAGGCGCATATAGTCGCTGCGCGTGACCGGGCCGTGATCGCGATAATGATCCAGCAGGTTGGCCATGCCCGTCAGCACCTGGGTGGTCTGATAAGGCCAGACCGGGCCGTTCCACTGGCATTCCGGCGCGCTGCCCAGATAGCGATACTGGCGCATATAATATGGGTAGGACGCCTCGACGGTGCGCATGCCCGCCTTGCCCGCCAGCGATGCGGGATCGAGCAGATGGCGCCAGGCCGCCGCATAGCGGGCCTCGTCCGGCGGCAGATCGAACATCCAGGGCAGATAGCCGACCAGCTCGCGATTGCGGATCGGCGACCAATATTTCACATGATCGTTATCGACCTGGTAGCGATCGATGAAATGGGCAAGATCGGGGCTCCACAGCGCATCGAGCACCCGCGCCCGAAGCGCGTCCGCCCGCTCCCGGAACTCGCCGGCCATCGCCTCGTCGCCGGCCATTTCGGAGAGCCTCGCCAGCGCACGGGCATTGGCGAACATATAGGCGTTGACCGAGGGCCGGAAGGAATCGCCGCCGCGAAACCCGTCCTCCCCGCCCGACGCATCGATCGAGGAGACGGTATATTCGGTCGCGTCCAGCAGCGGCTCGACGAAATAGAGGCCCTTCGCGAAATCGAACTTCTCGTCCCACAGGCGATAGATGTGGCGCATCACCGCCAGATGGCGCAGCGCGGCCTCGCGATCGCCATCGACCAGGAAGCGGCCATAGACCGAATCCGCCATATGATCGGTGAAGTGGCGGTCGTTGCCGCCGCGATACATGAAATCCACATAATCGCCGGCATAGCGGCGATCGTTCAGCCAGCGCCCTTCCGCCAGGTGGAAGCCGGTGGCGTCGTTGAGGCTGGCGAAGGGATGGCGCTGCCAATCGACATCGTCGAGGAATTCGGTGGAGATATAGCCTTCGGCGCCGAGGTCGCGCTGGTGGGCGCGGAACAGCGACCAGCGATAATAATAGACCGCATCGATCTGCGGATCGGCGGATTCGAAGAAGGGAATGCGGCCTTCATACCAGGGCGCATCATTGCCGAAGCGCTGCGCCGCGATGGCGTGCGTATCCATCGCCGGGCCGGGCGGCGCGGCCGCCGTCGCAGCGAGCGCCGCGCCCGCCAGCAGCATCCGGAGCCATGCGCGCATCCGCCATCCTCGCTCGAAAATTCGGCGGCCGCCCCGGGGACGTAGGAGAGGGATCCCGGAACGGCCGCCATATGCGGGATGCGGCAAGGAGAGGCCGCATCCCAGGGGAACAGAGGTCAGAAGCTGAAGCGGGCACCCAGCGCGAAGGTGCGCGCCAGCAACAGGGTGCCGAGATTATACTTCTCGGAATCCCCGGCATTGCCGTATTTGTAGTAGCTCTGCTGCTTCGACTTGAGCAGGTTCACCGCATCGAAGGTCACGCCGATATTGTCGGTGACGTTCCAGGTGAGCTGCAGGTCGAGGCTCGATTCCGGCTTATACCAGATGCCGATCGGGTTGGCGAAGAGCCGCGCCTCGTTGTTGTGGAGGAAGCCCTTGCGCCAGATGTAGGACAAGCGGGCGTTGAACGGCCCCTTATCGTAAGCCAGCGTCGTGTTGTACGACAGCTTCGACACGTTGAAGAATTGCGACTGGGTTTCGCCCGTGATGTTGCCGGCGGAATCCGTTTCCGGGATCGTCTGGTTCGAATCGAGAACCGTCAGGCTGCCCTGGAAGCCGAGGCCGTCGAGGATGCCGGGCAGATAGTTCGGATAGTAGGTAAGCCCCACTTCCACGCCCTTCAGCACGCCATTCGAAGCATTGACCGGCCGGGTGATCGCGAAATTGTCGGTCGCGCCGGCAACGATATCGTTGTCCGGGATATGCTCCATCACCGTCAGCGGCACGACCAGGCCGTTGATCTCGCGCCGGAAGCCGGTGACGTAGATCGCGCTGTTGCGTTCGAAATACCATTCGAGCGCGAGGTCGTAATTCTTCGAATGCGTGGGCTTCAGGTTCGCCGTGCCGGCCGTGCCGCTGCCATAGCCGACATTGGTGAGATCGCCGGTGAGCGAATAGTTCGGGTTGATATCGGTGAAGTTCGGACGCCGCAGCGTTTCGCCATAGTTGAAGCGCAGGCGCAGCCTGGGCGTGATCTCGTAGCGCGCGGTGAAGCTCGGCAGGAACTTCTCGGCCGAGTTTCCGGCACGGGTCAGTTCGCCGTCCGCCAGGCGGTTGAAGAAGTTGGACTTGGTGCTCACCGCGACGAAGCGGACGCCGCCTTCCAGCTGGAGCGGGCGGCCGAGGATCGAGACTTCGCCGTCTGCCATCACATAGGCCGACATCGTCGTTTCATCGATGTCGAAGACGCGATCGAGCGAGAGCTGGCCGCTGGTCGGCAGGCCGTAGAGACCGCGCACATAATCCGCATTGCTGTGCAGCCAGTAGCCGTTGGCCAGCGTCCAGCTGGTCGGCACGTCGGCGCGGCCGTCGAAGAAGCCGGAATTGGTGAACTGCGCGTCCTCGCCCAGCGACGAAAGCGGCGCGCCCAGATTGTTCGCGTCCTGCGTGCGGGTGAAGCTGGAAGCCTTGCGGTCGTCATAGCGCACGCCCGCCTTGACCCGGCGTAGGAAGCCTTCGTCCCAGGTGTAATAGCCGTCCAGAGTCAGCGTGACGGCGCTGCCCTTGTTCTTGTCGGCATTGTCGTAAAGCTGGGCGACGTTCCACACGCTGGGATCGGTCAGCAGGGAATCGTCGTCGAAGTGATAGGAGGGGACGCCGCCGCCGGCGTTGAAATCCGCCGTGATCTGCTGCGCCACGCGATCGGTGCGCATCGCGATGAACGAGGTCTTGTTGGTGCTCGTCTGGTAGGCGACGTCACCGATGATCTTGCCGCGATCGCCAAGATCCCACTGGCCGTTCAGGGCATAGACGAAGCTGTCGGTCTTGTTGGTGGCATAATCGCCGCTGTTGAAGCCGTAGACATCGTCCACGGTGCGCGCCTTGACGATGTTGGTGCCGTCATAAAGCTCGACCGCGCCCGGATTGCCCCACCAGTCGACGAAGCTGAACTGCAGCGAGTTGAAGGTGTTGCCCCGGAAACCGGAATAGAAGACCTCGGCGGTGTAGACGGAGCTGCTGTTCGGCGCCCACTGCACGGCGGCGTTGACCGACGGGCGTTCGCGCTTGCCGTAGAGATCCGAGCTGAAGACCGCGTCGCGCGACAGGACATAGGGCGTTTCCTGCCCGTTGATGTCCAGCGTGGACCCGGCCCCCGTGGGAAGGCCGGAATTGGTGCCGGGCGTCCAGATATTGCCGTTCGGGTTGGTGGGCGAAACCACGCGGCAGTCGGTGGGCTGCAAGCGCTCATAGGGCACCCAGGGCGCGCCCTGCGGGCAGGCGCCGGGCATATTGCTGGTCGTCACGCCCGGCAGGTTGCCGTCGGTCAGGAACGGCACCATGGCGCCGGCCGTGGTCGACATGTTGCGATATTTGGTGCGGCTCCACGAACCGTTCACCAGCACGCCGATATCGCCGATGCCGGTTTCCCAGCGATCGCTGACGAGCAGCGCGACGTTGGGATTATAGGTATCGGCCTGCTCGTTATAGATGCCGCGCGCCAGGCCCGAGATGGCGAAGCCGTCGAAATCGAACGGACGGCGGGTCTTGACGTCGATCTGGCCGGCAAGGCCGGTCTCGATCTGGTCGGCCGACCGGGTCTTGTAGACGTCGACCTGCCTGACGAGGTTGGCCGAGACATCCTGCAGCGCGAAGGACTGGCCGGCGGCGGTGAAGACGTTGCGGCCGTTGAGCGTGGTCAGCGGATCGGCGAGGCCGCGGATCGTGACGGTCGCGGCCTCGCCGCCGCCGCGATCGGTGACCTGGACGCCGGTGACGCGCTGGAGCGCCTCGACGACGTTATTGTCGGGCAGCTTGCCGACGTCCTCCGCGACGATCGAGTCGACGATCTGGATCGATTCCTTGCGGACGTTGAGCGCGCCGACGATGGAGGCGCGGACGCCGGTGACGACGATGTCCTCATTGCTCGCGGCATCGCCCTGCTGGGCGGCCGGCGCGGCATCGACCTGGGCATAGGCCGCAGTGCCCGCCATCAGCGAGAAAATGGACACGGAACACATGACAATCGGCTTGAAAGCCATCTCACCCCTCCCCTCGGCCGGCGACTTGCCGCGCCGCTTATTAACTCCGACTACTTATTTCCGACACCGGGGCAGCGCAAGGACAAAGTTGCGAATGGATGTCACCCGGCAAGCCAGCGTGGCAAGCGCGACACACGTCGCTCAATATACTGTTATTATTCATTATTTTGCGGATATGCCGCCCGTCTGGCGGACAGGCGAGGGCGGGAGACGCGCCGATCCGCAGGGATCGACCGCGTCTCCATCATCGCTTGATCCAGTCTCCGAATGCGGCCCGGATGACCGCACAAGTCCGACTTATCGAGTCGTATGCGTCGCTTATCCCAGCACCCAGGCGGAAGCGGCGTCGCCGGCGGACGCCAGCACGAGCGCGCCGTCGCGATGGGCGAGCGCGTTATCGCCGCCGCCCACGGGAGTAAAGCGCACCGCGCCACCCGGAGCCGGGCGGCGGACGAAGCTGCTCCTGCGCAGGAAAGCGGCATCCGCCCCCGCTTTTTCGAGGCGAGCCGCGCCGTCCGGCCCGATGGCGATGCAATAGTCCGGCATATCGATCGGGCTCAGCGTGACGCTGCCGGCGACCCGCGCGGGCGACTGGCGGAACTGGGTCGCGGGCAATGCCCCTTCGCCCACGAACAGGCGGGCGCCATCGTGCGCCAGGTGCGATTCCCGGCGATCGGCGGGCGACAGCCGATCGGGCAAGGGGCCGTTGCCGACGGGTATGCCGAAATCGGGCATGCCGTCCGCCCGGTAATAGAGCCGCTGGATACGGGTGTGGCGGTTGGGATCGAACAGCGGATCGCCGCTGATCGCCTCATAATCGCGCCCGTGATAGACGAGGATGTCGCGCCCTTCCTCGTCGACGGTGAAGCTGTTGTGGCCGGGACCATAGACCCCGGTCGCTTCCGAAGTGACGAACACCGGCTCGGGCGATTTCGCCCAGGCGCGGGCATCCATGATATCCGCATCGGCATCGGCGGTGAGCAGGCCCAGGCAATAGCGCGCATCGGTCGCGCTCGCCGAATAGGTCATGAACAGCCGCCCGTTGCGGGCGAGGATGGCCGGCGCCTCGGCCACCTTGAAGCCCCGCACCTCCCAATCGAGCGTCGGCACGGTGAGGCGCGTGGGCTTCGCCGCCAGGGTCAGCGGCGTCGCCAGCGGCGCGATATAGAGGTTGGAATTGGTCTCGATCCCCGGCTCGCGCTGCGCCCATACGAAATAGCGGGTGCCGCGATGCTCGAACACGGTGGAATCGAGGTTGAAGCTGTCCCACGGCGCCTGGAACTGGCCGAGCACCGACCAGCCGCCCGTCATCGGGTCCGGCCCGTCGCAGACGATCGCATAGGTGCGGATGCGGAACACATCCTCGCCGCCGCCGCTGGGGCCGGCGGCGAAATACATGATCCAGCGCCCGTCGATCAGGTGCAGCTCCGGCGCCCAGATGAAGCCGGACAGCGGCCCGCTGGGAAGATGGCGCCACAGCACCCGCTCCTCCGCCGTCGCCAGCCCCGCCAAGGTGCGGGACCGCCGCAGCACCAGCCGGTCATATTCCGGCACCGACCCGGTCAGGTAATACCAGCCATCCTCGTGGCGGAAGACCTGCGCATCGGCGCGCTGGCGGACCAGCGGGTTCACGGGCGCGGCGGCCGGCGCCTCCGAAGAGGCGGCGCGCGCGATCGCCGGCACCGCGGAAAGCGCAGCCGTGCCGGCGATGAAGCCACGGCGGGACAAGATCAGGTTCATGGACATTCCTCCCGATGCCGCCCCGGAAAAAGGCGGCGCTTATCAGAAAGCATCGGGCGGCGCCGGGCCGCCCGGCGCATCAATATTCGGCGACCGGCCAGCCATCCGCGCCCCAGCGGACCGGCGCGATCCTGAGCGTGGGCGCGCCCTTATTCTGGCGATCATAAGCGTGGTAGACGACATAGTCCCTGCCGTCCGCGTCATGCAGCCAGCCGGCATGGCCGGGGCCGCGGAAGCGCTGCTGCTCCCGCAGGTCGGCGCGCAGGAAGATCGTTCCCCCGCCCTCCATCAGCGCGCTGCCGTCCTTGCCCAGATAGGGGCCGGTGATCGCCTTCGATCGGCCGATCACCGTGTAATAGGTGCTGTTCACGCCCTTGCAGCAATAATCGTAGGACAGGATCAGCCAGTAATAGCCGCCATGATCGACGATGAAGGGCGCCTCCACCGGGGCCGGGCCGCCGGCCGGTGCCGGGCGCCGGGCGATCGACAGCGGCTTCGCATCCGGCTTCAGCGGCTTGCCCGTCTTCGGATCGAGCTCGACCAGCTTGATGCCGCTCCAGAAGCTGCCGAAGGACAGCCAGTGCCGCCCCTCCCGATCGATGATGAAATTGGGATCGATGGCGTTGAAGTCGTCGGCCGGCGTGGACATCACCACCAGCCCCTCGTCCCGCCAGCCATAGCCGGGCGCCTTGGGATCGAGCGTCGGGCTGGTGAACAGGCCGATGGCGGAGCGGTTCGATCCGAAGGTGGAGACCGAATAATAAAGCCGGTAGCGGCCGTTCACATGGCTGATGTCCGGCGCCCACATGCCGTCGGTGCCCGGCACCGCCGCCTTCGCCCAGGCCGGGATGGTATCGAACAGCGGGGCGCCCGCCGTCCAGTGGACCAGATCCCGCGAGGTGCGGGTTTCGATGTAGCGGCCGCCATTGCCGGTGCCGAAGACATGATAGGTATCGCCTTCGCGGATGATCACCGGATCATGCGTCGGCACCAGATCGCCGGTCAGCCGGCTGTTGAGCGTCGCCTCCCCGCCCTCGGCCTCGGCCTGCTGCGCCGGGGCGGCCCCGCTTAGCGCCAGCGCGGCGATGCCCGCCGCCGCCAGCGCCGCTGTCGCGAACTTCCTCATCCTCTCCTCCCCGATAGGCGATGGGGCTTGCCGGCCGGTGCGCCCGGCCGGCGGCCGTTCATTGCAGGTCGAGCATCACCACCGACTTGGCCGGCAGATCGACGGTCAGCACGCGGCCTTCGATCCGGGCGCCGGTGAAGGCGGCCGGACGCACCACATCGGGCGCGTCGAAGCTGTTGTGCGAATTGATCGCCGGCGCGGTGAGGATGCGGCCGGAAACGCCCTGCGCGGCCAGGCCGTCGAACTTCACCGTCACCGTGTGGGGCTGGTTGGGATCGAGGTTGGACAGGCCGACATGGACCTTGCCGTCCCTGGCGCGCACCGCCGATCCGCTGACGGCCGGCATCGTCCACTTGTCCTTGGCATACCAGGGCGCATCGATGCTGACCGGCAGCACGGTGGCGTCCTGATAGGGCTTGTACATCTCGAAGACATGATAGGTGGGGGTCAGCACCATCTTGTTGCCTTCGGTCAGGATCATCGCCTGCAGCACGTTCACCATCTGGGCGATGGCGGTCATCTTCACGCGATCGGCATGCCTGGCGAAGATATCCAGGTGGATCGACGCGATCAGCGCATCGCGCAGCGTGTTCTGCTGGCGCAGGAAGCCGGGATGCGTGCCTGGATCCTGGGCATACCAGGCGCCCCATTCATCGACGGCCAGCCACACGCGCTTCTGCGGATCATATTTGTCCATGATCGCGGTGTGCCTGGCGATCAGATCCTCCATGTGCAGCGCGCCGGCCAGCGCATCGGCCCAGCCGGATTCGTCGAAGTCGACGGCCGGCGCGCGCGGCGGCCAGCCACCGGCGGGGTGGACGTAATAATGGAGCGAAAGCGCGTCGAGCTGGCTGCCGGCGACGCGCATCATCGTCTCCGTCCAGTTATAGTCGTCGACATTGGCGCCCGCGGCGATCTTCATGATCCGCGTGCCGGCGGGGGCCTTGATGAAGGTGGCGTAGCGGCGGGTGACGTCCGCCGCATATTCGGGCCGCATATTGCCGCCGCAGCCCCACAATTCGTTGCCCACCCCGAAATAGGGGACCTTCCACGGCTCCTTATGGCCGTTCCTGGCGCGCTCGTCCGCAAGGCTGCCGGCCGGCGCGGTCATATATTCCACCCACTCGGCCATTTCCTGCGGCGTGCCGTTGCCGACATTGCCGGCGATATAGGCCTCGGCGCCGACCTGGCGGAGCAGCTCGAAAAATTCATGCGTGCCGACGCTGTTGGGCTCCGTCACCCCGCCCCAATGGGTATTCACCTTCACCGGCCGCTTGGCCTTCGGGCCGATGCCCTCGCGCCAGTGATATTCATCGGCGAAACAGCCGCCCGGCCAGCGGATCACGGGCACGCTGAGGTTGCGGAGCGCGGCGACCACATCGTTGCGGAAGCCGTTGGTGTTGGGGATCGACTTGTCGTTGCCCACCCACAGGCCACCATAGATGCCGTTGCCGAGATGCTCGGCAAACTGGGTGAAGATGCGGCGGTCATAGACCGGGCCGGGCTTGTCCGCCGCGACCGTGACGGTCACGGGCTTCACCGCTTCGGCATGGCCGGCCGTGGCGGCGGCGATGGCGGTGGCGGACAGCAGCAGCGCGGTGGCGGCGCGGCGCAGGGTTCCTATCATTTCCTCTCCCCCTTCTATTCTCAATCGTGGAACGGTTCGGTGATCTCGCGCCGGCCGCGCAGGAAGGCATCGGCCACCAGGCGCAGCGGATCGGTATCGACATCGCTGCGGCCGCCGCGGATCAGCGTGGCGAAGCGGCCATAGAGGCCGGAATATTCGTGATCCTCGCTATGTTCGGTGCCGCTCGGGATCGATAGCACCGCGCCGCCGTTGGAAAGCTTCAGCGTGCCGGCATCGGTTTCGACGATGATGTCCCAGCTCTGCGGGCCGGTCTGGCGCCAGTCGAGGTCCATGCTGATCGGCGCGCCGGCGGTGTCGCGGAATTCGAGGTCCGCCGCGATCGGCGCCGCCCGGTTTTCGGGCAGCACCAGCGTGGCCGATTTCAGGAAGAAGGGGCGCGGCAGGATGTGGGTGATGATCGACAGCGCATTGATGCCGGGATCGAACACCCCCAGGCCGCCCGGTTCCCAGATCCAGGCCTGGCCGGGATGCCACACGCGGACATCCTCCCGCCAGACGACCGAAACCCGCTCCACCGTGCGTTCGGCAAGCCATGCGCGCGCCGGGGCGACACCGGCGGCGAAGCGCGAATGCCAGCCGGCGAACAGGGTGGCGCCCACCTTGTCGGCCCGCGCGCTGAGCGCCGCCACCTCGGCCAGCGTCGCGCCCGGCGGCTTTTCCAGGAACACGTGGATGCCACGCTTCAGCGCCATGGCGGCGAGATCGTAGCGGACCTGCGGCGGCGTGCAGAGCGCGACCGCGTCCACCGCCGGCCCTTCCTCCAGCAGCGCCTCCAGCCCGCGATGGTGCGGGATGCCGGCCATGCCGGGATCGTGCGGGCTGACGGTGGCGGCCAGGCTGAAGGCGCCGTTGCCGGCGATCGCGGGCAGATGCTGGTCGCGCGCGATCTTGCCCATGCCGACGACGGCGATGCGAATGGGGTCCATGTTCAAAGCGCCTTCACCGTGACGGTCGCCTCGCCGGCGCGCGCCAGCGGGTTGCGCAGCGGCAGGGTGAAGGGGGCGGCCGCGATCTCGAACACGTCGCCTTCCCGGGTGCGCACGCCATCGGTGAACGAAAGGGTGGCCGTGCCGTAGAAATGGACGTGAATGTCGCCGGGGCGGCGGAACAGATCATATTTGAAGTGATGCGCCTCCAGATTGGCGAAGCTGTGCGACATGTTCGCCTCGCCCGACAGGAAGGGCTTTTCCCACAGCGTCTCGCCATCGCGCAGGATGCGGCTGGCGCCGGCCACATTATCGGGCAGATCGCCAACCAGCAGCTCCGGCCCCAGGGCCGCCTGCCGCAGCTTGGAATGGGCCAGCCACAGATAATTGTGCCGTTCGGTCACATGATCGCTAAATTCGTTGGCGAGGCAGAGGCCGAGGCGGAACGGCGTGCCATCCGGGCCGATGATGTAGATGCCGGCCAGCTCCGGCTCCTCGCCGCCATCCTGCGCGAAGGCCGGCATGGTCAGCGCGTCTCCGGGGCCGACGAGCTGGGAGCCGTCGCCCTTGTAGAACCATTCGGGCTGCTGGCCGGTCTCGCCGGGCGCGGGCTTGCCGCCTTCCAGCCCTTCCAGGAACATCCGCATGGAATCGGTCTTGGTGGCGGCGGCAGCGGCCTCGCGGTGCATCTTGTCCCGCCCCTCGGCCGAACCGAGATGGGTGAGGCCCGTGCCGCTCAGGATCAGGTGGGCGGGATCTTCATGGTCGATCGGCGAAAGCAGGCGGCCGGCCGCCAGTTCCGCCGCGATGTCCACCGCGTCGCCGGTGCCGAGCGCGGCGACGATATCGGCAAGGCTCCTGCCCTCCCCGATCGCGCGCAGCGCCAGCGCGTGGATGCTGGTGGCGCCGGGAACGAAGGCGGCAGCAGCGCCGCGCGCGGCGATCACCGAACGCACGCCTTCAGCGCTGCAATGCTGCAGCAGACGAAATGCCATGAAAAACTCTCCCTTCAGGGCGCCGCCGTTGCGGACGCCGTCACATCTGCGATGCGGGCAGGCGCGCGGAAGGCGCCCGCCCGCCGATCCGGTCAGCCGGTGGTGAGCACGCCATCGACGAGGCGCGGCACGCCATCGCCCGCCGCCGCGTCGCCAAGCTCGGCCGGCAGCAGCGCCTGCGCCAGATTCTGGTAGGACACCGGCCGCAGGAAGCGATCGATCGCCAGGCTGCCGACCGAGGTGGTGCGCGCATCCGACGTCGCCGGGAACGGCCCGCCATGGACCATCGCATGGCAGACCTCGACGCCCGTGGGCCAGCCATTGGCGAGGATGCGGCCGACCTTGCGTTCCAGCAGCGGCAGCAGGCGGGACGCGATCGCCTCGTCCGCCGCATCCATGTGGAGCGTGGCGGTAAGCTGCCCTTCCAGGCCCGCGAGCACCGTGCGAAGCTCCGCCTCGTCGCGGCAGCGGACGATGATCGAGGACGCGCCGAACACCTCGTGGCCCAGCGCCTTGTCCGCCAGGAAGGCGGATGCCGTCGTCTGGAACAAGGCGGCCTGGCCGCGCGTGCAGCCATTGCCTTCCCTGCCCCGCGCCAGCGTCTCCACGCTGCCGTTGCCGGCAAGTGCCGCCGTGCCCTTTTCGAAGGCGTCGTGGATGCCGGTCGTCAGCATCACCTGCGCATCCGCGCCGCCCACCCCTTCCGTGGCGGCGGCGACGAAGGCATCCAGCCCCTCGCCCTCGATCGCCAGAATCAGGCCGGGATTGGTGCAGAATTGCCCCGCGCCCATGGTCAGCGAGCCGACAAAGGCCTGGCCCAGCGCCTGCCCGCGCGCCTTCAGCGCCTCGGGCAGCAGCAGGACGGGGTTGATGCTGGACATTTCCGCATAGACCGGGATCGGCACCGGCCGCGCCTGCGCCAGCTTCATCAGCGCCAGGCCGCCGCCGCGCGATCCGGTGAAGCCCACGGCGGCGATGCGCGGATCCTGCACCAGCGCCGCGCCCAGATCATTGCCGGGGCCGACGAGGTGCGAGAACACGCCTTCCGGCAAGCCGGAGGCCGCGACGGCGCGGGCGATGGCGGCAGCGACGAGCGCGCCGGTCTCGGGATGGGCGGGATGCCCCTTCACCACCACCGGGCAGCCGGCGGCCAGCGCCGAGGCGGTATCGCCGCCCGCCGTGGAGAAAGCGAGCGGGAAGTTGGACGCGCCGAACACGGCCACCGGCCCCAGCGGGATCATGCGCAGGCGGATATCCGGGCGCGGCAGCGGCTGGCGATCGGGCAGGGCCGGATCGATGCGCAGGCCGAGCCACGCGCCCGCGCGCACGACATTGGCGAACAGGCGGAGCTGGCCGGTGGTGCGGCCGCGCTCGCCCTCCAGCCGGGCGCGCGGCAGGCCGCTTTCGCGCATCGCGGCGACGATCAGATCGTCGCCGATGCCCATGATCTCGTCGGCGATTCGTTCGAGGAAGGCGGCGCGCTCTTCCCGGCCCGTCGCGCGATAGATATCGAAGGCGGCTTCGGCGGCGGCGCAGGCGGCCGCCACGTCGGCGGGGCCATGGACCGGAAAAGCCTCCCCTTCGGGTTGCCCCGTCTCAGCGGCAACGGAACGGAATCCGCCGCTTTCCGCGCGGTCGGACGAGATGGCTGCACCGGTCATTTGCGTCTCCTTATTACTCCGACATATTACAGCGAAACGGCGATGGCAATGTTTGCCGTTTCGTCATCGGCATGCCGCTGTTAATTGTCGGGCCGGAGGGGCAATTCATGGGGAACGCCAAAGTGGGGAATGACAAGGGCGCGGACGAGGCGAAACCGGCGGCCAGCACGCGCGGCCCCGGCCGGCGGCTGCATGGCGCCGTGGCGCACAAGCTGGGCACGGCGATCCTGTCCGGCAAATATGCGCCCGGCGATACGCTGTCGGGCGAGGTGGCCTTTGCCGAGGAGCTGGAAATCTCCCGCAGCGCCTATCGCGAGGCGGTGCAGGTGCTGACCGCCAAGGGCCTGGTCGAAAGCCGCCCCAAGGCGGGCACGCGCGTGCTGCCCCGCAACCGCTGGAACCTCCTCGACCCGGACGTGCTGGCCTGGGCCTTCGCCGGGGAGCCGGACGTCGAGTTCATCCGCAACCTGTTCGAGCTGCGTTCGATCGTCGAGCCCGCGGCGGCGCGGCTGGCGGCCGAACGTCGCGACAAATCCGACATCAAGGTGATGAAGGAGGCGCTTGCGGCCATGCGGCGGCACACCGTCGCCACCGAGGCCGGGCGCGCCGCCGACCGCGATTTCCACAACGCCATCCTGCGCGCCACGCATAATGACGCGCTGATGGCGCTCGCCGCCAGCATCGGCGCGGCGGTGAACTGGACCACCCAGTTCAAGCAGCGCGCCCGCGCCCTCCCCCGCAACCCGATTCCCGATCACGTCCGCGTCTATGACGCGATCGCCGCCGGCGATGCCGATGCGGCCAGCGATGCGATGCGCGCGCTGGTCGATCTGGCGCTGGAGGATACGCGCAGCTCCATGCAGGACTGACTTCATTCGCCCGTCCCGGAATCAAGAAGGCCCCGCCTCCACCAGGGAAGCGGGGCCTTTTCCCTTGGCCGGCTGGCGGGCCGGCGGCGGGAATTCAGCCGATCTGCTGATCGGGCAGCGCGTGGGTGGGGCGCGAACCCCACAGCGCGTAAAAGAGGACGTAAAGCTCGCAGGCGGCGGTCAGCAGGAACGAGGTCTGCAGGCCGTAATTGTCCGCCAGCCAGCCCTGCACGACCACCAGCGCGCCGCCGGCGATCGCCATCACCAGCAGGCCGGATCCCTCCTCGGTCAGCGGGCCGAGGCCGCGAATGCCCAGCGTGAAGATGGTCGGGAACATGATCGAATGGAACAGCCCCACCGAGATCAGCGCCCACATCGCGACATGGCCGGTGGTGGACGCCGCCGTCAGGATCACGACGAAGGCGCCGATGCTGGCGACGGCCAGCGCGCGTTCCGGCGCGACGTTGCGCATCGCGAAGCTGCCGATGAAGCGGCCCACCATCATCCCGCCCCACAGCAGGAACAGGTAATGCGACGCCTGCTCATGGGTGAGATTGCCGATCTGCGGCTGCGACACGAAATTGATGAACAGGTTGGAAACGCCAATTTCGGCAATCAGATAGATGAAGATCGCCGGCACGCCGAGCACGAGGTTGCGATGCCGCCACAGCGAATGCTGCCGGCGCTCCTCCTTGGCCGCGCGCCGGGTGGCGCTGCCCATGGCGGGCAGCGGGAAACGGGCGATGACGATGGCGAGGATGACGAGCACCACCGCCACGATCAGATAGGGAAGCTGGACCGACTGGGCGTCCGCCAGCCGTTCCGCCTGGGTGAGCACCGATGCCCCGCCCTCCGCCGTGCCCGATGCCGAACGGCCCAGGATCAGATAGCCGCCGAACAGCGGCGCCAGCGTGGTGCCGAAGGAATTGAACGCCTGCACCAGGTTGAGGCGCGATGACGCGGTTTCCGGCTTGCCGACCACGGCGACATAGGGGTTGGCCGCGACCTGCAGCAGCGTGATGCCGCACGCGATCACGAAAAGCGCGACGAGCGTGACGCCATAGGAGGGGATGCGCGCCGCCGGGATCATGCCGAGCGCGCCGGCCGCCATGATGCAGAGGCCGACGACCAGCGACTTCTTGTAGCCGATCCGCTCGATCAGCTTCGCCGCCGGGATCGAGGCGACGAAATAGGCGATGAACCAGACGGATTCGATGATTGTTGTCTGGGTATAGCTGAGGTCGAACACGCTGCGCAGATGCGGCAGCAGCGTATTGTTGATGACCGTGATGAAGCCCCACATGAAGAAGAGGCTGGCCAGCAAGGTGAGCGCCGGGCCGTAGCTTGCGCCCTCCTGTCCCGGCTCTCCGGCCGGTGTTGCGGTGGTGATTATCGGTGCGGCCATGCCACCCTTCTCCAAAGTTGATCCCCGCCTGCGTTCATTGCCGTCACGGGTTGCGCTTGTTTATTTTGTCGGACTATATGTGCCGCAAGCATGCGTCAATGGGCGCGCATAATCCGGGAGGACGAGAATGCAAAGGCGGGGCAAGGCGGGGACGGCGTTGGGTTGCCTGGCGGCGATGCTGGCGACGGGCACGGCGACGGCGAACGCGGCCGAAATCAGCCGCGCGCCGGCCGGCACGCTCGGCGACGGGACCGCGATCGAGGCGATCACGCTGAAGAACGGCCACGGCGTCGCCGCCACCGTCCTCACCTACGGCGCCACCCTGCAATCGCTGGTGGGCCCCGATCGCGCCGGCAAGCCGGCGGACGTGGTGCTCGGCTATGACGATCTCGCCTCCTATGTGGACCATCCCAATTATTTCGGCGTGACGGTGGGCCGCTATGCCAACCGCATCGCCGGCGGCCGCTTCGCGCTCGACGGCAAGTCCTACCAATTGCCCCTCAACGACAAGACCAATTCGCTGCACGGCGGCGGCAAGGGCTTCGACAAGGTCGCCTGGAAGGTCGTCTCGGCCAAGAGCGGGCCGGTCGCCACGCTGGTGCTCGCGCATACCAGCCCGGACGGCGACGCCGGCTATCCCGGCAAGCTCGACGCCACCGTCACCTATTCGCTCGACGAGGCCGGCGCGCTCACCATCGCGTTCGAGGCGAAGACGGACAAACCCACCATCGTCAACATGACGAACCACGCGATCTTCAACCTCGCGGGCGAGGGATCGCCCGAAGGCGCCACCGGCCATCTGCTGACCATCCCGGCGAAGGCCTATACGCCGGTCAACGCCAGCCTCATCCCCACGGGCGAGCTGCGGCCGGTGGAAGGCACCGTGTTCGATTTCCGCGCGCCCCGCCGCATCGCGGACGGCATTCGCGACGGGCGCGACGAGCAGATCCGCTTCGGCCAGGGCTACGACCATAATTTCGCGCTCGACAAGGGCCTCACCCGATCGCCGGAGCTGGTCGCCAGGCTGGAGGACCCATCCTCGGGCCGCGTGCTCGAAGTGCTCAGCACCGAGCCGGGCGTGCAGTTCTACACCGGCAACTTCCTCGACGGCACGTTCGTCGGCAAGCAGGGGCATCTCTACCGCATGGGCGACGGCATCGCGCTCGAGCCGCAGAAATTCCCCGATGCCCCGAACCAGCCGGGCTTCATCTCCGCGCGCGTCGATCCCGGCAAGCCTTACCGGCACGTAATGATCTACCGCCTGTCCACGACCCGTTGAACGGATAAACGATGACCGACACCGCACCGCCCAAGCTCCGTTCGCGCGCCTGGTTCGACAACCCCGACAATATCGACATGACCGCCCTCTATCTGGAGCGGTATCTGAACTTCGGCCTCAGCCTGGAGGAATTGCGCTCGGGCAAGCCGATCATCGGCATCGCCCAGACGGGCAGCGATCTTTCCCCCTGCAACCGCCATCATCTGGTGCTGGCCGAACGCATCCGCGAGGGCATTCGCGAAGCGGGCGGCATCGCCCTGGAATTCCCGGTTCACCCGATCCAGGAAACCGGCAAGCGGCCGACGGCGGGGCTCGATCGCAACCTCGCCTATCTGGGTCTGGTCGAGGCGATCTACGGCTATCCGATCGATGGCGTGGTGCTGACCACCGGTTGCGACAAGACGACGCCCGCCTGCCTGATGGCGGCGGCGACGGTGAACATCCCCGCCATCGCGCTTTCGGTCGGCCCGATGCTGAACGGCTGGCACAAGGGCGAACGGACGGGTTCGGGCACGATCGTGTGGAAGGCGCGGCAGATGCTGGCCGCCGGCCAGATCGACAATGCCGGCTTCATCAAGCTCGTCGCCTCGTCCGCGCCATCGACCGGCTATTGCAACACCATGGGCACCGCGACGACGATGAACAGCCTGGCCGAGGCACTGGGCATGATGCTGCCCGGATCGGCGGCCATCCCGGCGCCCTATCGCGACCGGCAGGAAGTGGCGTATCTGACCGGCAAGCGCATCGTCGAAATGGTGGCCGAGGACCTGAAGCCCTCCGACATCCTGACCCTGGACGCCTTCCACAACGCCATCGTCGTCAATTCGGCGATCGGCGGATCGACCAACGCGCCGATCCACCTCGCCGCGATCGCCCGCCATATCGGCGTGGACCTGCCGCTGAAGGATTGGGAGACGGAAGGGCATAAGGTGCCGCTGCTCGTCAACCTCCAGCCCGCCGGCGAATATTTGGGCGAGGATTATTATCGCGCGGGCGGCGTCCCGGCGGTGGTCGCCCAGCTGATGGGCCAGGGGCTGATCCGCGAAGCCGCGATGACGGTGAACGGCCGGACGATTGGCGATAATTGCCGCGACGCGACGATCGAGGACGAACGCGTCATCCGCCCCTTCGATCAGCCGCTGAAGGAGGAAGCCGGCTTCCTCGTCCTCACCGGCAACCTGTTCGACGCCGCGATCATGAAGACGAGCGTGATCAGCCCCGAATTCCGCGACCGCTACCTCTCCAACCCGGACGATCCCGATGCGTTCGAAGGGCCGGCGGTCGTGTTCGACGGGCCGGAGGATTATCACCACCGCATCGACGATCCGTCGCTCGGCATCACGCCGCAGACGCTGCTGTTCATGCGCGGCGCGGGGCCGATCGGCTATCCGGGCGCGGCGGAGGTGGTGAACATGCGGCCGCCCGCCTACCTCATCACCGAAGGCGTCAGCGCGCTGCCGTGCATCGGCGACGGCCGGCAATCCGGCACCAGCGGCAGCCCCTCCATCCTCAACGCCAGCCCGGAGGCCGCGGCCAATGGCGGCCTGGCCCTCCTCAGGACGGGGGACAGGGTGCGCCTCGACCTGCGCAGGGGCCGGGTGGACGTGCTGATATCCGACGCGGAGCTGGCCGATCGCCGCAAGGCGCTGGAAGCGGCGGGCGGCTATGCCTATCCCGCCTCGCAGACGCCGTGGCAGGAGATACAGCGCAAGATCGTCGGCCAGATGGATACCGGCGCGATCCTGGAAGGGGCGGAGAAATATCAGCGCATCGCCCAGACCCGGGGCCTGCCGCGCGACAATCACTGAGCCGACGCGCAAGGGGCGGAGCCGCCATGGCGGAATGGACGATCATCGGGCGCGACGTGCGCGACGAACTGGGCGAAGGCACCTTGTGGTCGGCGCGGGACAATGCCGTCTATTGGGTGGATATCCTCGCGCCTACGCTCAACCGGCTGGCGCTGGATACAAGCGAGATCCGCCGCTGGCCGATGCCCGAGCCGCTGGGCTGGGTGGTGGAGCGCGCCGGCGGCGGCTTCATCGGCGGTTTCCGGAGCGGCTTCGCCGAGATCGACCTCGATCCCATCGCGATCCGCCCGATCGCCGATCCGGAGCCGCATCTGCCCGGCAACCGGATGAACGACGGCAAGGCCGATGCCCAGGGCCGCATCTGGTGCGGCACGATGGACATGGCCGAGGCGCAGGATACGGGATCGCTCTACCGCCTCGATCCCGATCGCCGCTGGACACGGATGGACGAAGGCTATCGCGTGCCCAACGGCCCCGCTTTCTCGCATTGCGGCCGCTGGCTCTACCATTCGGATACGGCGCGGCGCGTCATCTACCGCTTCGCCCTGGATGCGGACGGCGCGATCGCCGATCGCCGGCCCTTCGTCCGTTTCGCCGAGGCGGACGGCTATCCGGACGGCATGACCGTCGATGCGGACGGGCATATCTGGGTCGCCCACTGGGGCGGCGGACGGATCAGCCGCTTCTCGCCCGATGGCGAACAGGTGCGCACGGTGACGCTGCCGGCACGCCAGGTCACCAACATCACCTTCGCCGGCGCCGGCCTCGACCGCATGTTCGTGACGACGGCCGCGACCGGCCTCGCCCCGACCGAGCATGACGGCGCGCTCTACGAGATCGACTGCGGCACGCGCGGCCTGCCCACCGGCATCTTCCCCGGCTGAATCGACGACGGCGGCCGCGATCCGGCGCCGATCCGGGCAGGCCCCGATAGCCGATCATCGCGATCGTCCAAGCTTTCCAGCCCAAAATGGGGAACGGCCGGGTATCAATAGCCAATGAGACTGATAACTTGTCTATAATCAACGCCGATGGAGAATATGCCGATTTTGGTGAATCGGTTTTTGCCTTTTCTAACGCGAACTGCGCTTCGGCTATAA
Organism: Sphingomonas sp. MM-1; assembly: GCF_000347675.2. Taxonomy (NCBI): domain Bacteria; kingdom Pseudomonadati; phylum Pseudomonadota; class Alphaproteobacteria; order Sphingomonadales; family Sphingomonadaceae; genus Sphingomonas; species Sphingomonas sp. MM-1. The sequence goes on from NC_020561.1 coordinate 1,343,163, forward strand.
GCGGGGTATCCACATGCAAGGCGCCGAACTGAAGGCCCTGCGAAAGACGGCAGGAATGTCCCAGGCCGAGTTTGCCGAGGCGATCGGCATGAGTCGGGAAACGATCGGGCTGATGGAGCGCGATCAGGAACCGATCGCGCGGCGCACGGCGCTGGCGGCCCGCTGGATCGCCGCCCATCCCGACCATGTCGAACATGGTCGAGCGTGAAGCGTCCGCCAGCATTCACTGTCCGCTTTTTCATCGTCCGACATCTTGCGCCTAACGACCCTCTGCTGAATAGAACGCGGCGGGGGAGTATCCATGGCTTCGAAAATCAGTATAGTGCATCGGCTTCGTAACTTTATACGCAACCTGAGCTGCCCGGACTGCCGCGAAGAACGATTAAGGACGCGCGACAAGTTGGCACGGTGCGACGACTGCTACGCCAACCGGTGGTGATTGCTCTACACCAGTCAGCGGCGATCGGACATGGTGCGAATGGGGCGGCAGCATGTCGGCGGTGGGCGCATCAAGGTCGTGCAACTCAAGACGCGCGCCGAGTTATGGATACCGATCCACCCCAGGCTGGCCCAGGCCATCACCGCCGTGCCGGCCGACCATCTTGAATTTCTCGTCACCCAATATGGGCGGCCATGCACTGCCAACGGTTTTGGAAACTGGTTCCGCGATCGATGCGACGAGGCGGGCCTGAAGCACTGTTCCGCACATGGCCTGCGTAAGGCCGCGACGAGGCAGATGGCGGAGCTTGGCCTGAGCAATCAACTCATCAAGTCTATCACCGGCCACGTCACCGACCCAGAGGTTTCCCATTATGCGGAGGCGGCCAATCAGAAGCTGCGCGCCGACAAGGCGATGGCCGCATTGATCGAATGGGAAATAGCGAACCCAATCTCCGGGTTAGCCAAAAATAGCGATAACCATTTACAATGAAAAGAAAATATAGAGGCGTTGGTGGGCCCGGCAGGACTCGAACCCGCAACCTAGCCGTTATGAGCGGCCAGCTCTAACCATTGAGCTACAGGCCCCGACCAACGGTGCCCGGATAGCGGAGGCGGATAGCGGCTGGCAAGCGCGTTCGGCGCCGTGCCGCCGGCCTCTCGTTCAGCCCTGCCCCTGGCCCGAGCGGCGCTCGCCTTCCCGCACCGGCAGGCGCAGGTCGAAGCTGTCGGCGCGGATATCGAGGCCGCCGCGCGCCGAGACGGCGAGGTTGCGGATCAGGCGGAGCGCGAAGCCGAGGCCCAGCACCGGCGCATCCGGCCAGTCGCCGTCGGGGCTGTAGCCGGGATCGAGCAGGGCATGTTCGTCCCGCCCGTCCAGCAGGCGCGGGCGGGAGACCGAGAGGCGAAGCTGGCCGCCTTCGCAGCGCAGGGTGGCGAAGATCGTCTCGCCGCGTTCGGCCAGGCCGATCGTGGCCGCGAGCAGCCGCGCGAACATGCGTTCCACCGTGACCGGATCGGCATCCACCGCCGGCAGCGACTGGGCGATGCGGAAGGCGAGCGTCACGCCGCGCGGACGGGCCACCGCCTCATAATCGTCGTGCAGCCGTTCGATCAGCATCGCGGCATCCACCGCGCTGGCGGCATTCTGCACGCGGCGCGATTCCAGCCGGGCGGCCATGTCGAGATCGTCCACGGCCGCCAGTAGACGGCGCCCCTGATCGAGGATGTCGCCGGCGCGATCGCGGTAATCCGTGCCCGCCGGGCCGAGCATCTGCCGCTCGATCATCTCGGCGAAGCCGACGATGGCGTTGAGCGGCGTGCGCAGTTCGTGGACGAGCTGGCGCAGCGCATCGGGCGCCAGGCCGGAGCCGTAGAGGCCGGCGGCGAAGGCGGGCTGGGCCGCGATCTCGTCCGCGCGGGGGCGGCGCGCGGTGCCGCGATAGCCGGTGAAGCGGCCGTCATGATGATCGAAGAAGGGCACGGCCGAAATCCGCCATTCGCCCGATACCGGCCCCTCGCCCGGCACGCTGAGCCGCGCGTCGCGGAACGAGGCGCGGCGGCGGAAGGCGCCCGCGGCATGGCCATCGACGCCATGGCCATATTGTTCGGCGGCGACCGCGATGACGATGCCGACCAGCGGGCCGCGATCGGCCCCCTCCACCCAGCGGATCATGCCGTCGGGGCCGGTTTCGAAGCGGAAATCCTCGATCCGTTCGCCGGCGGCAGGCGTGGCGGGCGGCGTTACCTCGGCCCGGTCGCGATAGGCGGCGATGCGATCGAGAAGGTCGCGGATCTGGGTATCCCCATCCGGGGCGTCGGCGGGCGGCGGGGCGATGGCGGCGGCGGGGATTTGCGCGAACGGCGCCGGGCCGGCCAGCGCGGCATCCTCGGCCAGCATCACCTCCATCGCGGGCGATGCGGGCGCCGGCTGGGCGGCCCGATCCGCGCCCAGCGCGAAATCGGCGGGTCCGAAGCTGTCGAGCGCGATGCGGACGCCGTGGGTGAGATCGCGGCGATGGCGGAGCAGGCCGCGCGCCAGCGGCGAAAGGGCGGGAAGCAGGCCCAGCCATTCCTCCTCGCCAAGCTCCGCCGTGGAGAGCAGCCCCGCGCATACGGCCGCCGGCTCCTCCGCGATGAAGGCGAGCAGGACGGGGCTGACCCGGCGGCTGGCGATGGCGGCCACGCTTTCGGCCCGCACCGCCTGCGGCACATCGGCGCGGATGCGGCGGAGCAAGGCGATGGCGGCGCGGCGGAGATCGGGATCGATCGTGGCGTCGCGATCCTGCGCGAGGATATCGACGATCTGCCGCCACGCGGCCGTGCGCGCGCCGGCATCGGCCACCGGCCGCGCCAATACCGTCGCGAGCTTGTCGTCGAAGCGCACCCCTGATCGCCTTCCCTGAACAGGCCGGGCTGGCCCCTTGTTGCGATCTCCCCCGTTACCGCCCCGCGCGCATCCGGGAAAGACGATTTTATGCGTCGTCGCATAGTGGGACAATTGCACGGCCGCGAAATATTCTTATGTTCGCGACACATCATCTGGAAGGATATGCTGTGACTGCGCGGTTTCCGCTCGATTCCATCGACCGCACCATCCTGTCGGCGCTGCAGGAAGAGGGCCGTATCACCAATGTCGACCTTGCCCGCCAGGCCGGGCTGACCGCCCCGCCCTGCCTGCGCCGCGTGCGCGCGCTGGAACAGGCCGGCGTGATCGAGAGCTATCATGCCCGGCTGAACGCCCCGGCGCTGGGCTATGGCATCATGGTGTTCGCGCTGGTGAGCCTGAAGAGCCAGGCCGAGGACGATCTGCGCGCCTTCGAGGAGCATATGGCCAAGCTGCCCGAGGTGCGCGAATGCCACATGCTGAACGGCGAGATCGATTTCATCCTGAAGATCGTCGCGCACGACCTGCAGGCCTTCCAATCCTTCCTGACATCGCAACTGACCCCCGCCCCCAACGTGGCGAGCGTTAAGACGTCGCTGACGATCCGCACATCCAAGGACGCGCCAGGGGTGCCTGTCGACCCCGAGTGACGGCGGCTGGCGCGATTTCCGGGCGACCGGCATCGATCGCCGTTGGGTAAACCGCCGAATGATCGTTGACGCGGGCTATTGCCGGAAGCGGCCTCTCGGGAAACCCGGCCCTTGCGGACATCGGCCTTGAGCCCTCTCCCGCCTTCGCGGGAGAGGGTGGGGTGAGGGTCTTGTTTCTACTGCGTGGACAAACGCAGATTTGCGCAAGCGTCGGTTAAAAAACCAGAATAGGCCTTGCCGTGGAAAACAGCCGTCTTCGATTGGGCCGATAGCTTCCGACACAATGGATTCCCGCCTTCGCGGAAATGACGGGGTTGGCGGGGTCCGCGGAATGACGATTTCTCTGACAGCGCCGCGCCCGGATTTCTGACAATCGTTTTTTCCGCGCTTCTCACTGAATTCCTGCCGGCCCGGACACGCCGGCAAAGCGGGCATAGCCTTGCACGGAAATTCCATCGTCACCCCGGACCTGTTCCGGGGTCCACCGTGCCGCAGACATCGACGTTGATGATCGAGCGCCAGCATTGCGTCTCCATCCTCGCCAGCGGCTTCGACGGCACTGTATGTCGGCCTAGCGCCCCGTCTTCTGCGCCGCATCGACCCGTATCCCGCAATCGCGCGAAAAGCAGGGCAGGCGCTGGCAAAGGGACCGGAAACGAACGGGACAATCCGTCTTGGCATGATCTGGGCCACCACCTGCTTGCCGATGGACCCCGGAACAGGTCCGGGGTGACGATGGGGCTATTGTCCTCTCACCCCGACAAATCGACCGCGCCGATTGCCCGGCGCAGTGCTTGAAACCGACCGCTGCCCAACGTGAATCTCCACGCCGCCCCGGTTCCGTCCCCGCTCCACGCCGACCTCCAGCCCACGAAAAAGGGGCGACCGGATGATCCGGCCGCCCCCTTTCTATCCGTTGCCCAAGGGCGACGGCAGATCAGGCCTGCTGGTCGATCCAGATCAGCCAATATTTGGCGAGGCCCTGGCGCGGGCCGGTGATCTGGGAGAAGACCTGCTTGGCTTCTTCCTTCTGGCCGGCGCGGGCGAGCGCCATGCCGAGGCGGGTGTTGACGACATTGGCGTCCACGCCGCCCTTCTGAAGGGCGACCTTGTAGAGCTCCGCCGCCTTCGCATATTCGCCATAGCCGAGGTAGGAATCGGCGGTGGCGCGGGCGGCGACGCCGTTCGCGGCCTTCGCGGCCGAGGCGGCGGCGCCGGCGAGATCGGCCTTGTCGGCCGCGACGCGCGAATTGGCGGTGTCGCTGAACAGCTTGATGTTGCTGTTGGGGGTGAGCTTCAGCATGCCGGCGGCGACGCCTTCGTCGATCACCGCCTTACCTTCGCCGGGGAACTTCAGATAGACCGCCTCGGCATAGGTATAATAATCGCTCTCGCCCTTCAGCGCCTTGGCGGTGCGCATCAGGCGCATCAGATCAAGCTCCTGATCGGCGTCGATCTTGTTGAGATCGCGATAGGTGATGAGCGAATCGCGCCAATTGTCCTGGCTCGGATAGGCCTTCAGCCACGCCTGGGTGATATCCGCCACCTGCGGGCCGAGCTTCGCCTTGTAGCCGATCGCCACGCCGCGCTGATAATAGGCTTCCGGCAAGGGCTGGCCGGCGGCCTGCGCCTTGTTGATCGCTTCCTGCAGCACGGCCAGCGCCTCGGCCGGCTTGCCCAGCTTGTCCTTCGATTCGACGAGAAGGGCGTAGGATTCGGTCGAGCTGTCGCCCGCCTTGGTCGCCTGGTCGAACGCCTGCTCGGCGCGGGCATAGTCCTTCGATTCATAGGCGAGGCGGCCGCGGACGACCCAGAAATTGCCGAGCGAGGCGGCCGGCACCTTGCCGCTTTCCAGCATCAGATCGAGCGCCTGGGCCTGGAGCGTCTTGTCCTTCTGGGCAAGGCCGACATCGTAGGAGACCGAACCGGCATAGAATTTGTCGTCGGGCGTCTGCGCGGCGGAACGGGCCTCGCCCGCCTTGGCGACGGCGGTGGCGATATCCTTGGGCGCGTTGCGATCCGGGCCGATCGCGGCCTGGGTGGCGGCCACTGCCTCGCGCACCGCCGGCGTGAGCTGGGGCTTGCCGGCCTGTTCCTTTTCCTTCTTCGCCGCCAGCGCGGGCTGGACGCCCACAACCGCCACGCCGGACAGCGCGAGCGCGAGGCCCAGCGTGATCGTCGAAACCATTCTCATCTTCTCAAGCCTCCTCAGGGAGCGGGGATTCCCGTGCGCCGGCCTGCCTACTCTGCCACCGCACGCCGCACAAGATTTCGCCACACAAGCCCGGCCATGCCGGAACGGCGCTGAACCCGCCTTTAATGACGCGGCAAGCGGCCGGCACCACAATGCTTTTTCCCTTTTGCCGGCGCCGCTGCTGGGATAGGCGCGGCCGATGCTTGCCCTGCTGTCCCCCGCCAAGTCGCTCGATTATCGGCGCCCCCTTCCCCCGCACGCCACCACCCGCCCCCGCTTCGCCGAGGAAGCCGGGGCGCTTGCCGCCGCCGCCGCACGGCTGGGCGCGGCCAGACTCGGCGAACTGATGCATATTTCGGACAAGCTGGCGGAATTGAATGCCGCCCGCTTCGCCGGTTTCGCCGAGGCCGAGGAGCGCGCGGCGCTCCACGCCTTCAACGGCGACGTCTATGTGGGCTTCGAGGCGCGGAGCCTGGACGATGCCGCGATCGCCTTCGCCCAGGACCATGTGCGCATCCTGTCCGGCCTTTACGGGCTGCTCCGCCCGCTGGACGCGATCCGCCCCTATCGGCTGGAGATGGGAACGCGCTGGGCGCCCGAGGCGCGCAACCTCTATCTCCACTGGGGGAGCCGGGTGAGCGAGGCGATCGCCGAGGATCTGGCCGAACAGGGCGACGGGGTGATCCTGAACCTCGCCAGCCAGGAATATTGGGGCGTGGTATCGCAGGCCCCGCCCAAGGCCCGGATCATCACGGTCGATTTCAAGGAATATGGCCCCAAGGGCCTGCGCTTCAGCAGCTTCGCCGCCAAGCGGGCGCGCGGGATGATGGCGCGCTGGCTGTGCGAGCATCGCGTGGCCCGGCCCGAGGAGATGAAGGCGTTCGACAGCGACGGCTATGCCTTCGACGCCGCCGCGTCCGCCCCGGACCGCTGGCTGTTCGTGCGGGGGACGGCGGCGGAGGCGTGAAGCCCCGGCCCGCCGCCTTCGCCTGCGGCGCAGCATCAGCCGCGCCTTTCGGGAAAGTGAAATAATCATCGCGTAAGAGCCACGGTTAGCATCTTCGCAATTGCCATCGCCTTCGAAAATGGTGCATTGCAGCGTCAAGGACTCGCTAGGCAACGGAGTATCGTCATGTTGCGTTGTGTCCCGACCAGATACCGGCCCGCTGACGCCCTGATCGTGCTGAGCGCCTTCGTCACCGGCGCCCCTTCGGCCCAGGCCGCGCTTCTCCTGATGGAAGGCCCGATGGCGCACCGATCGGCCGCCGATCCCGCGCCGATGCACATTCCTGCCCCCCTCCCCGCGCCCGATGCCGCCACGGGCGCGAACGGCAGGGACCCGGCCCTGACGCCCGCTGCCGCGCGGCAGCGCTGGCTGGCGGCAATGGCGGCGGCACCCGACGAGGATGGACGGATCGTGGCGGCGGGCACCACGAGCAGCCTCGGCAGCGCGGGCTGGCTGCCTCTGGTCGGCGCGCTGATGCTGGTGGCCTTCCGCCGGCCCCGCCGCGACGGCCGGCTGCGCTACATCTCCGCCGTCTGACGAAGGCGATCCGGCGGGGTCATCCGGCCCCCGCCTCCCATGGAATTCGACAGCGCCGGGCTGGCATACGGCGACCAGTTGGGCTAGGGGCATGAGGTCGCGCCTGCGCGCGCGAAAATGCCCTGTCACGACATACGGAAACCATCTTGGCCAGCGTCCCGCCGCCCAGCGAAAACAGCGACATCTCCCCCGTCTCGATCGTCGACGAGATGAAGTCGAGCTATCTCGACTATGCCATGTCGGTGATCGTCAGCCGCGCGCTGCCCGATGTGCGCGACGGCCTGAAGCCGGTGCACCGGCGCATCCTTTTCGCCAGCCAGGAAGGCGGCTTCGTCCCCGGCCGCCCCTATCGCAAGTCGGCCAAGATCGTCGGCGACGTGATGGGCAATTATCACCCGCATGGCGACGCCGCGATCTACATGGCGCTCGCCCGTCTGGCGCAGGACTGGTCGATGCGGGTGCCGCTGGTCGACGGCCAGGGCAATTTCGGGTCGATGGACCCGGACATGCCGGCTTCCATGCGCTACACCGAGGCGCGGCTCGCCAAGCCGGCCATGGCGCTGCTGGCGGACATCGACAAGGACACCGTCGATTTCCAGCCAAATTATGACGGATCGCTGCAGGAGCCGCAGGTCCTGCCGGCGCGCTTCCCCAACCTGCTGGTCAACGGATCGGGCGGCATCGCCGTCGGCATGGCCACCAACATCCCGCCCCACAATCTTGGCGAGGTGATCGCGGCCTGCAAGGCGTTCATCCACAATGGCGGGATCAGCTCGGAAGAGCTGCACGAGATCATCCCCGGCCCGGACTTCCCGACCGGCGGCCTGATCCTGGGCAAGGGCGGCGCGCGCAACGCCTATCTGAACGGCAAGGGATCGATCATCATGCGATCCCGGCATGTGATCGAGGAAGGGCGTGGCGACCGGCGGTCGATCGTGCTGACCGAGATCCCCTACCAGACCGGCAAGAGCGCCCTGGTGGAAGGCATTGCCGAGGCCGCCAAGGAAAAGCGGATCGAGGGCGTTTCGGACATCCGCGACGAATCCAACCGCTTCGGCGTGCGCATCGTCATCGAGCTGAAGCGCGATGCCACCCCGGAAGTGGTGCTGAACCAGCTCTGGCGGCACACCTCTGCGCAGACCAGCTTCCCGGCCAACATGCTCGCCATCCGCGGCGGCCGCCCGGAAGTGCTGAACCTGCGCGACATCATCGAGGCCTTCGTCAAGTTCCGCGAGGAAGTGATCACGCGGCGTTCGAAGTTCGAGCTGCTGAAGGCCCGCGAGCGCGCCCATATCCTGCTCGGCCTCGTCATCGCCGTCACCAACCTGGACGAGGTGGTGCGGATCATCCGCGGCTCCTCCAGCCCGGCCGAGGCGCGCGCCGCCCTGCTCGCCCGCGAATGGCCAGTGGCGGAGATCGCCGCCTATATCAAGCTGGTCGAGGCGGTGGAGCATGAGGTGGATGGCGACACCTACCGCCTGTCCGACGCGCAGGTGCGCGCCATCCTCGACCTGCGCCTGCACCGCCTGACGGCGCTGGGCCGCGACGAGATCGGCGACGAGCTGGCCAAGCTCGCCACCTCGATCGGCGAGCTGCTGCACATATTGGGCGACCGCGCCCGCCTTTACGAGGTGATGGAGGAGGAGCTCGACCTCATCGCCGCCGAATTCGCCACCCCACGCAAGACGACGATCGCGCCGGCCGGCGACGATATCGACGACGAGGACCTGATCGAGCGCGAGGAGATGGTCGTCACCGTCACCATGGGCGGCTATATCAAGCGCACCCCGCTCGAAGCCTTCCGCGCCCAGAAGCGCGGCGGCAAGGGCCGTTCCGGCATGGGGACGAAGGATGAGGACGCCGTTATCGCGCTGTTCGTCACCTCCACCCACACGCCGGTGCTGTTCTTCTCCAACCACGGCAAGGTCTATCGCCTGAAGGTGTGGAAGCTGCCCGAGGGCGCGCCCCAGGCGCGCGGCCGGCCGATGGTGAACCTGCTGCCGCTGGCGGCGGGCGAGACCATCTCCACCGTGCTGCCGCTGCCCGAGGACGAGGCGGTGTGGAAGGACCTGCACGTCATGTTCGCCACGGCCAAGGGCACGGTGCGCCGCAATTCGATGGATGCGTTCACCAACGTGCCCTCGAACGGCAAGATCGCCATGCGCTTCGACGAGGGCAGCGACGATCGCCTGATCGGCGTCGCGCTGCTGACCGAGGAGGACGACGTGCTGCTGGCGACCCGCCAGGGCAAGGCCATCCGCTTCGAGGCGACGGCCGTGCGCGAGTTCCAGAGCCGCACCTCCACCGGCGTGCGCGGCATGACGCTGAAGGAAGGCGACGAGGTGATCTCGCTCTCCATCCTGCACCGCGCCGGCGCCAGCCAGGAGGAACGCGAGGATTATCTGCGCTTCGCCCCGTGGAAGGCGGAGAAGGAAGGCGCGCCGCAGATGCCTGCCGAGCGCTTCGCCGAGTTGCAGGCGCGTGAGCAGTTCATCCTCACCGTCTGCGCCAACGGCTACGGCAAGCTCAGCTCTGCCTATGAATATCGCCGCACCGGGCGCGGCGGCCAGGGCATCACCAATATCGACAATATCGCCCGCAACGGGCCGGTGGTGGCGAGCTTCCCGGCGCTGACCAGCGAGCAGCTGATGCTCGTGACCGATCAGGCGAAGATGATCCGCCTCGGCCTCGATACGCTGCGCGTGATCGGGCGCGGCAGCGCGGGCGTGCGCCTGTTCAACGTGGCTGACGACGAGCATGTCGTGTCCGCCGCCAAGATCGAGGAAAGCGACGAGGCGGAAGACGATGCCGGGAATGGCACGGAGGCCGATGACGCCGCCGGCGGAGATACGGCCGCCGATACCGGCGACGAAGCCGCCCCCGAAGCCTGATCGGCGGCACCCGCGAGGGAAACGGCGGTCCCGCCCCGCGCGGACCGCCCCTCCGGCGCCCCGATCGCGGGAATCCGGGCAATGACCGATGGCCTTGAAAGCTACCGGCGCTTGCGACCTGATCGCGTGAATAATAGTGTTCTTACAAGGGGTTAGCGCAGGTCAGGTTCGCTGGGTGTTTTCACCCATAAGCTTGTCGTAAGCCCCCCCAAAAATGTGGAAGCGTGGCCGAGTGGTTTAGGGAACCGGTCTTAATAACCAGCGACGGGGCAATCCGTCCGTGGGTTCGAATCCCACCTCTTCCGCTATCCACCTCATAGCAGCGCCTCCCTCCGGGCGACGAATTTATGCCACTTGCCTGATCGCAAACGGAACCCAACTTTCTTTTTGTAGAGAGCTGGAGAGAGTGCAACTTGAGCTGCATGCCTGTGTCGGTTGCAATACAAACAGGCAGCCACGATATTCTCGCTGCTGTCGGTCCCACCATCACATCGAGCAAGAAGATGTTCAGCAGTGGCTTGGAAGTGGCGAGCTTGCGATAGCGTCAGACCGTAGGTTTTGGCAAAAACTGAAAAATCGCGCAGCCACATTGGTTGTTGGCAATAATAGCAGACACTGCCCTGCTGCCAAAACTTAACATCACGAATTTTTGCGAGTGACGGCACTACACACCTCCAACGACAAAACGTCATTGTGGTATGCGCCGACCATTGGCCGTCCCGAGGCGGGTGAGCTCCTGCTCGCATACTAGGCGGCTTCTGCCGACCCCACAGTCCTCGACGAAATCGCGTATCCGCTGATTTCCACTGCTAGATACGCATGATGAAGTAATCTTGCAAGACGGTATGCCTGAAGTCTGCTTTTGGATTGAAAGCAGGTACAAGCATTGACGGTATAAAAGCCGCACAATTAGCCACCATGCAGGGGCACCGTCAGCGAGCATGTGCGCCGCTCCATGTTCCGTCCTGCTCCCAGCGCCGAAGGTCAGCGACAATCTCAATCATGTCCCGCTGGTCCAGCGCACCGCTCTCAATTCCGGGCAGTACTCGCGCTCAAGCCGTGTGTCAGACGAACCGAACAGAACCGTGAACAGGGATGGCTTTGGCTTCTCTGCTTCCTCTATCCGTTTGATACGGCGTTGAAGGGCGCAGATGCCTGCAATTGTGGTTATCCCAGTCTGAGATGGTAACGAAGGTCAAACGGCAGGTCAGGCTCACCGGGACGAATCGCTACCGGCACGGGTGCAGGCGGTAGAGCGGGGTCAGGTTCGGGCATCGCGATCCTCAAGAGCGGTGATTCTCGCCTCGAGCTCCTCACTGGCCCGCACGTCCGCGAGCGATTTGATGCTGTCGATGATGAGCCGCCCTACATCGGGCGCGACCGCGCCCGCCGCAATGGCATCGAGCACCTGGGCGACCTGATCGCTGATCGGTGCGGTCGCATCGAACTCGAAGTTCACCTTCTCGGCCTGCGCCTTGATGCTGGGGCAGGCACTTGGCGAGAACGATGCTGGCTGCGTTCGTGTCGCCCTCCAGCGCCTTGCCCACCAGCACAGCGACGATGTTCCGCATCTCGTCCAGCATCTGTTGCGTGGCCAGCAAACGCGGATCCCGTCGCCCCGGTGGACGCCCGCGGGGATTGCTGCTGACGCCCGGTTGCCATGCGGGGTTGCCGGGGCCGCGCGGCTCGATCGGGATCGGTGGCGGCGTGGGCTTCCAGTCCACGAGCCAAGCGCCGCGCAAAACCGGATCCGCGATGATCGATCGGACGTGGCCGGGCATCCGTCCGCCCTCCATCCCGGCGGATCGCATCATTCGAACGATCGCCGGCAAACGAAGGGGGCCGCATCCGTCCTATATTGAATCGTCCGGCTATGTCGTCATGTCCGCTGCAATGGACAGGGCAGGTCGCGCGCATGTCCGGACACGTCGGGGCCGTTCATTGTCGTAGAAAAATCCAATCCTCTCAAGATGTAGATCAGACCATAATGGATCGTTCCGCTTATTCGGCAACATCTGTTCACGATTCCGGCCGGTCGATCGGCTCTTCATCGGGCGGGATTTTGCGCGGCCATGGCCAACGCGGCCGCAATCCTATGTTAATGACTCGTTTCCCATAATATTGACGGAATCGGGATTCCGGGGCATGCGGTGCCGCAAGGGGATACAGCTTTTGCGGGAAAATTGCGGAAAATGGCTTTCCATCTGAAACGGAGCCTTTCCCTGCCGCAGGACGAGGCGCTTCTGGGGGGAGGAAAATTGTCCGCGGGGGATGCGCCGGCCGAGGGGATCGAGATCGATCGATATCGATCGATCGTGTTTCCCAATAATATCCGCCTCTGCCGCCGCAAGCGCGGCCTCGCCAAGCTGCTGGCGCTGTCCCAGCGCCTTCCCGATATTCCCTATATCCGCCTTTCCAAGATCGAGCGTGGCGAGGTGTTCGCCAAGCCGGCCGAGCTTGCCGCCATCGCGGGCGCGCTGAAGCTGCTGCCCGCCGATCTGCTGATCGACATCGACGACGACGCCTTCGACATGGCCGAATGGGCGGCGGACGTGCAGGACCCGGCGAGCTTCGATCCCGCCGAGGACCATTTCGCCGTGCTGCTGGCCGCCGCGATCCGCCATCGGCGCGAGGCCGATGTGGGGCTGACCATCGCGGCCTTGGAAAAGGATTATGGCATCGCCCCGGTGATGCTTTCGCGGCTGGAAAACGCCTTCAAGCCGATCGGCCGGTGGAATGACGGCACGGTGGCGGGCATCTGCCGCCTGATGGACGTGGCGGACGTGGCCGCGCTGCGCGAGCGGGTGGCCGGGCTGCATGCGGCCGGCGCGCTGGACGCGCATCTCCGCGCCGTGGCCAATCCCGAGGATCGCAAGGCCAAGACGCGGGCCCGCGTCGCCGAGCTGCGCGCCGCCTTCGATCCCGCCGCCGGCCGGCTGCACCCGCGCCCGCCCAAGGCGCCGCCGCCGCTCCGCGCCGATCCGGCCGGAACGCAGCCCGCCTTCGCCATGCTGGCGGAGGAGCGCGCGCCGTTCGAGGGGCCGGCCATGGCCGAAGGGGAAACCGCCCTGGTGCGGCTGGTGCCGGTTTTCGGCGCGCCGATCGGCGAGGGGCTGATCCAGCGCACCCCCATGGGCACCATGGTGGAGGCGCCGCGCGGGGCCGGACCCAATGCCTATGGCCTGCGCGTCTGCCGGCCCACGCTGGGGCCGGCCCTGCCGGCACGGGCGACGGTGATCGTCGATCCCGATCGCTTCCCCACCCCCGGCGGCATCGCCGTGGTGCGCGAGACGGAGGGGCTGCGCCTGCTGACGGTGGGCGTCGATCGCGACGGCCGGATGACCGGCTATAGCGCGCATCCCGATCGCGAGATCGCGATCGACGCGCTCGATCCGATCGACGTCGCCACGGTGATCGGCGCCATCTTCGACTGAGATCTCCGGCTAAGGGGATTCCGAAGGCGGAAGCGGCGCCTCGCCGCCAAATACGCGTGATTCCAACGGCCTGGTCGATAAATTCCGAATCCGAACGCCTGAAATCCGGCCATCCGATCGATGATCGGCCGAAACCATTCCTATAATGATCCTGAGTAGCCGAGTTCAGGACGCTGTTATGCGCGCACGCCGCGGGGCAAAGGATATATTGGGCAGCGCCCTGCACAGGATCACCGGCTTCCTCGGCACGGCTTCCGGCACAGGCATTCCACGCGATACAGGCACGGCCGCCCATGGCGACGGCCCCGGCGGCTGGATCGATCCCGTCACCACCCTTCCCGACCGCCGCACCATCGCCCGCCTGTTCGATGATCTGAGCGCGCGCCTCGAAGGCGGGCCGGTGGCGATGCTCATCGTCAACCTCGACCGCTTCAGCATGGTGAACGACGTGTGCGGCCATGAAGCCGGCGACCTGGTGCTGCGGGTGACGGCGGAACGGCTGCGACGGCTGGCCAGGGCATCGGGCGCGGCGCTGGCCCATCTGGGCGGGGACGAATATGCCTGCCTCATGCCCGGCGATGCCGCCAGCGCCGCCGAGATCGCGCGGCGGATGGTGGACCAGGTGGCCGAGCCGATCGCGGTGGCAGGCGGCGTGGTGGAGGTGGGCGCATCGATCGGCATCGCCGACAGTGCCGCGATCGACGGCCGCGCCGACGATCTGCTGCGCGTGGCCGGCGTCGCCCTGTCCCGCGCCAAGAATGACGGCGGCGCCACCTTCCGCACCTTCGAGCTGGCGATGGATTTCGACCTGCGCGATCGGGTGCGGCTGGAAAGCGATCTGCGCGCCGGCATCGCGCGCGGCGAGGTCGTGCCCTTCTACCAGCCGATCCTCTCGCTCCAGTCGGGCCATCTCGTCGGCTTCGAAAGCCTGGCGCGCTGGCGGCACCCGATCCGGGGGATCATCGATCCCGCCGTGTTCATCCCGATCGCCGAGGATGTCGACCTCATCAACGATCTGAGCTTCGCGCTGCTGCGCCAGGCGTGCCGCGACGCGCGCGACTGGCCGGGGCACCTGACGCTTTCGATCAACATATCCCCCCTGCAGATCCGCCGGCCCGATCTCGCCATCCGCCTGTTGCAGACGCTCTATGCCGGCGGCCTCGCGCCGGGGCGGCTGATCCTGGAGATCACGGAAAGCGCGCTGGTGGAGGATATCGCCGCCGCCCGCGCGACGATCCTTTCGCTGCGCAATGCCGGGGTGAAGGTGGCGCTGGACGATTTCGGCACCGGCTATTCCAGCCTGCACCATCTGCGCGAGCTGCAGTTCGACCGGATCAAGATCGACCGCTCCTTCATCGCCACGCTGGACAGCTTTGCCGGCGGCAAGATCGTGCGCGCGATCGTCGATCTCGGCCACGGCCTCGGCATGCCGGTGACGGCAGAGGGGGTGGAGACGATCGAGCAGGCCGACACGCTTTCGCTGCTGGGCTGCGCCTATGGCCAGGGCTTCCTGTTCGGCCGCCCGCTCCCGGCGGCCGAGGCGCTGGCGGCGGTCGATACCCGCCATCCGATGATCGATCCCCGCCGCGCCACGGGCTGAGCGGGGGCTCCCCGGCTTATCGCGGCCGCTGCGGAAGGCCGTCCGCTATCTCGTAATAATCGCCCTTGTCGGCGACGAAGATGTGCTTTTCCAGATGCGTGCCCGTGGGCGCATCGAAGGCGCCCATCGCCACCGCGATGCTGTCCTTGAACACGGGCTTCCAGAACAGGGCGGAGCCGCAGACCGAGCAGAAGCCCCGCTCTACCTTCTCCGACGATCGATACCAGCTCAGCTTGTCGGCGCCGTTCAGCCGCAGATCGGCCAGCGCCATGTCGGTGGACGCCCAATAATGGCCGGAAACCTTGCGGCACATGCTGCAATGGCAGGCGTCCGGGCCGCGCAGCTCGCCCGCGACCTCGAAGGTGACCGCCCCGCAAAGACATGATCCCCCGTGCACCGCCCCCTCCCCTGCCGCTGTCTCAGGCGGGTTTGATAGAGGGCGCGGGCGGCGATCGTCCAGCGCGGGGCGGACGGGCGATCAGAATTCCGAATTGACCGAGATCGGGGCCGTGAAATCCGGGGCGAGGTTGCCGGCCGCGCCATAGGTGGAGGCGCGGCGGCCGGCGAGGCGCTTGGCCTCGGCGGTGACGGCGCCCATCATCTCGATCGAAAGATCGATCTGGCGTTCGAGGATGGCGGCGTTCGCGGTCGAAGCCTCGCCCAGCGCGATCAGCGCGGCGGCAAGCTGGTCGCGCCCGTCCTGATCCAGCGCCCGCGCCCAGCCGGGCTTTTCGCGATCGAGGCGGGCAAGCTCGCTTTCCAGCACGCCGACGAGGCGGATCTTGGCGGATGCGAGCTCGGCCAGGTCGCGGCCGCCCTCGCGCGAGCGGAGTCGATCGGTTTCCTCGTTCATGATGAGCGTGAGCGACGCCATGACGTCGATCGCTTCATTGGCCATGGCCGGAACCTCCCTGCATACGGATGATCTGATCGAGCACGGCGGGCGCGAGGCCGATGCCGCCGCGCTTCGCGATCTCATTACCCATTTGCTCGGCAAGCACGCCGCGGAACATCTCCTCGCCCGCGCCGCCGGAAAAATCGCCGGTGTCCACCATCTCCATCATCAGCTTGGTCATCTGGCCGACGAACACGGCCTCGAACTCGCGCGCCGTGGAGGCGGGATCGGGCGTGGGGCGCGGCATCTGCGCGGTCGCTGCCGGCGGCAGCATGGCGGAGGCGATATCGGCCATCTTACTGCACCTCGATTTCAGCCTGGAGGGCACCCGCCCCCTTCAGCGCCTGGAGGATGGTGATGAGGTCGCGCGGGCTGACGCCGAGCGCGTTGAGCCCGGAAACCAGGGTATGGAGCGATGTGCCGCCGTTCAGCACCGCCAGCGATCGGCCGCCGCCGTCGTCCACGTCGATGCTGGTGCGCGGCAGCACCGTGGTCTGTCCGCCGGAGAAAGGCTCCGGCTGCGAGGCGATCGGGGTTTCGGTGACGGCGATGGTCAGCCCGCCTTGGGCGATCGCGACCGGGCTGACGCGCACGTCCGCCCCCATCACCACCGTGCCGGCGGCCTCGTTGATGACGACGCGCGCGGGCTGGTCCACATCGACGGGCAGGTTTTCGATCCGGGCCATCAGTTCGACCAGCGGGCCGCCATAGCCGGCACCCTGGCGCAGCTCGACCGTGGCGGGATCGAGCACCTCGGCCGCGCCGGGCGCCTGCATGTTGATGACGTCGGCAATGCGGTGCGCGGTGGTGAAATCGGGGTTCTTCAGCGCCAGCTTCAGGCTGGTTGCCGACTTGAGGGCATAGGGCACCTCCCGCTCGATGATCGCGCCGCCGGCGATCCGCGCGGAGGTGGCGACGCCGCGGGTGATGCGCGCGGCGGCCCCTTGCGCCTTGAAGCCGGATACCGCCACCGGCCCCTGGGCCACGGCATAGATTTCCCCATCCAGCGCGCGCAGCGAGGATACGAGCAGCGTGCCGCCCTGCAGGCTGGTGGCATCGCCCATGGCGGAAACCTGCACGTCGATCTTCGATCCGGCGCGCGCGAAGGGCGGCATCGTCGCCGTCACCGAAACGGCGGCGACATTTTCCGTGCGCATCGTCGTGCCACGGATGTTGACGCCCATCCGTTCCAGCATCGCCTGGATCGTCTCCTCGGTGAAGGGGACGTTGCGGATGCGATCGCCCGTGCCGGCCAGGCCGACGACGAGGCCGTAGCCGACGAGCTGGTTGGAGCGGACATTCTCGACGTCCACGATATCCTTGATCCTGGTCGCCGCGTCAGCCGGCGCGACAGCGAGGCCGCAGCCCAGCACGGCGGCCGAGACCAGCGACAGGGCACGGGCCCGAAATCTGGTAAAGCTTCGCATCATAATCCTTATAGGATGAAGCGGCGGCCGAACCGGCGGCCGGGCCGGGATTTTGCGACGGATCATGCCACCCGCCTCGCCAGGCGCATCACGTAGCCGATGATCTCCGCCACGGCGGCATAATGTTCCACGGGAATGGGGTGGTCGATCTCGACCGCGGCATAGAGCGCGCGGGCGAGCGGCGGGCTTTCGACGATCGGCACCTTGGCGCCGGTCGCGATCTCGCGGATCTTCAGCGCCACCGCATCGACGCCCTTGGCGACGACGATCGGGGCCGCCATCTCGCCATGTTCATATTTCAGCGCCACCGCATAATGGGTGGGGTTGGTGACGATCACGCTGGCGGTGGGCACCGCCTGCATCATCCGCCGCCGCGCGCGCTGCATCTGGATCTGGCGGATGCGCGCCTTGATCTTGGGATCGCCGTCGCTCTGCTTGATCTCGTCCTTGATCTCCTGAAGGCTCATCCGCATCCGCTTCAGATAGGCGCGGCGCTGATAGACGAAATCGAACAGGGCGAGGCCGACGACCATCATCGCGACGACCTTGAGCACGCGGTAGATCATCTCCGCCAGCGTCTTGCCCACGTCATAGGGCGACTGGCCGATCAACTGGTCGAAGGCCACCGCGCGCGGCCAGGCGACCAGCACGGCGACGAGGACGATGACGGTGAACTTGGCGAGCGTCTTGCCGAATTCCACCAGCGCGCGCGTGCCGAACATGCGCTTGAGGCCGGTCATCGGCGAAAGCTTCGACCATTTGAGGCGGACCCGCGACCAGCTTATCGTCGGCCGGCCCTGGAGGAAGAGGGTGAGGATCGCGCAGCCGAACAGCACGGCGGCGATCGGCGCCAGCGACAGGGCGGTTTCCGCCATCACTCCGCCGACCAGATTTTGCGCGCCGCGCGGCTCCATCCGGAAATCCTCGGCGCTGCCCCACAGCCGCACCATCATCGTGCTCAGCCGCGCGAAGCACCAGGCGCCCAGCCCGCCGGCGACGACGAGCGCGCCCACGAACATGGTGGCGTGCCGCATCTCCGGCGCATTGGCGACCTCGCCCTTCTTGCGGGCATCCTCCAGCCGCTTCTGGGTCGGTTCCTCGGTCTTCTGATCCTGATCGGTCTCCGCCATGTCAGAGGCTCCAGCCATTCTGCATGAAATTGGCCATGGCGTTGGCGAACGCCGTCAGGATGCCGCCGATCAGCACCGCGAACAGCGACATGCCGAGCAGGATGTTGAGCGGCTGCATGATGAAGAAGGCCTGGATCTGCGGCGCCATGCGCACCGCTAGGCCAAGGGCGACGTTGAACAATATGCCGTAGACGATCAGCGGCGCCGCCATGCTGACGGCAAGGCCCATCGCGTGGCCCGTGGTTTCCACCGCCAGCCGGGCGAAATCGGCCGCCGGCGGCAGGCCGCCGACCGGGAACAGCGCGTAGGACTGGACCATGGCGGCGATCCACAGGTGATGGACGCCGGTGGTGAGGCAGACGACCGCCGCGGCGATACCGATGAAGCGGGCAAGCACGGACGCCTGCCCGCCGAGCGCCGGGTCCATCACCAGCGCGGAGGACAGGCCGACCTGGAGGCTGATGATCGCGCCCGCCATCGATGCGGCGTTGAACAGGATGCGGACGATCATCCCCATCGCGATGCCGACCAGCAGTTCCGACAGGACGATGCCGGGCAAGGCGGTGTCGGAACGGAGCGCGGGCGCGACCTGCCCGCCCAGCAGCCCGAACAGGCCGGCGGTGAAGCCCAGGCCGAAGAGCAGGCGCACGCGGCCGGGGATCGCATCCTCCGAGAAAGCGGGGAGCAGCATCAGCACCGCCCCGATCCGCGCGAACAGGATCAGGAAGGCGGCCGCATCGAAGGGGAGCCCCGCCATCGCCCGTCACCCCGCGACGATGATGTCCGCGATGCGGGCCATGAAGCCCGCCAGCGCCCGGCCGATCATCGGCAGGGAAAGAAGGAGGACGATGCCCAGCACCAGGATCTTGGGCACGAAGGTAAGCGTCATTTCCTGGATCTGGGTGAGCGCCTGGAACAGGCCGACGGCGACGCCGACGATCAGCGAACCGATCAGCATCGGCCCCGCGATCGTCAGCATCAGCAGCAGGCCGGCCTTGGCCAGCTCCATCGCCTGGAAGGCATCCATCGCGCCGGCCCCGGATCAGATCTGCATGCGCATGATTTCGGAATAGGCGTTCACCACGCGATCGCGCACCGCGACCACGGTGTCGAGCGCGGTCTCGGCCGCGCCGATCGCGGTGACGACGTCGATCAGGTCGCCCTTGCCGGCCACCTGCTGCGCGCTCGCCGCCTCGGCGGTGCGCAGCGACGTGGCGGCTTCGGTGACGAGATTCTCGATCATCCCGCCGAACCCGCCGCCCGGCGCGCCGGCTGCGGCACCCGCCACATCGGCGGCACCGCCGGATGCACCGCCCGCGGCGGCGGGCGCGATGCTGTTCACCGCGCGGCCATAAGCGGCCGCGGCGTCAAGGACTCCGATGGACATGGATGGCTTCCTTATTTGAGAAGGTCGATCGTCCGCATCGTCAGGTTGCGCGCGGATTCGATGGCGTTGAGATTGGCTTCATAGGATCGCTGCGCGGCCTTCATGTCGGCGGCCTCGACCAGCCCGTTCACATTGGGGCGCAGCACATAGCCCTGCGTGTCGGCCGCCGGATTGCCCGGCTGGTAGATGCGCTGGAAATCGGTCTTGTCGCCTTCGATCGAACGGACCTTGACGTTGGTGGCGCCGGTCGCCCGGTCCACCTCCGCCTTGAACGTCGCGACGCGGCGGCGATAGGGATCGCCGCCCGCCGTGCGGGCCACGGAATCCGAGTTGGCGAGGTTTTCGGCGATGATGCGCATGCGCAGCGATTGCGCACGCAGGCCTGATGCCGACACACCGATCGAAGACTTCAGATCCATGGTTCCTCCCGCCCGCTTGATCGCTGGCTTTTCCCTTATAGGCATTTTTTGCCTAGCTCCGGCGGTTCGGCGAAAATTAATCCTATAAAAATCCCAGAAGGAGACCTCTATGTCCGTCCTCGAGGGAATACCCATCGACCTGTCGATCGTTCTCGGATCGACCAATCTGCCGATCCGCCAGGTGCTCAAGATGGGGCGCGGCGCGATGATCCCGCTCGATTGCGGGCATAATGATCCGACGCTCGTCTATGTGAACAACCAGCTGGTGGCCAAGGGCAAGGTGCTCGTCGAAGGCGAGCATATGTCGCTGGAGATCACCGAAGTCGTCCAGCGGGTGCGCTGACATGGATTTTCTCGCGCTGCTGCGCACCCTGGGCGCGCTGGGCGTGGTGCTGGGCCTGCTGGCCGGCGCCCTGTGGGCTGTCCGCCGTTACGACCTGAAGCTGCCGGGCGCCTTCGCGGGCGGCCTGGGGCCGAAGGCGGACGTGCGGCGCGTGCAGATCATCGAACGGCTGGCGATCGACGCGCGCCACAGCGTCGCCCTCATCCGCCGCGACGACAGGGAACATCTGGTGATGCTGGCGCCCCAGGGGCCGCTGCTGATCGAAGGCGGCATCGATCCCGCCGCGCGGAAGGCCGCCGCCGATGCGTAAGGCCATCCGCATCGCGGCGATCGCCGCGCTCCTGATGCTGCCGCAGGCGGCGATGGCGCAGAGCGTGACCGCCAATCTGGGCGAGGGATCGATCTCCGGCCGCGCCATCCAGCTGGACACCTCGAAGAACCGTCTGATTTCGGCATGATGGAGGCGTGAAGGCTCACGAGCGGCATATGAGCCTCGGTTTCGGTGAGTAATCTGCTGATTTTTGCTGGAGAGGCGGCTGCGCGGGCCGTCTTTGGCGTCACGCGGGCGCAATTCGCCCCTCGAGCCAGGCCAGGCGCTGGAAGTTATAGGCAAGGTTGGTCATGCCGATCTTGATGCGGGCACGAGCAATACCGATGGTGCGCACCACCAGACCCATGCGGTGCTTTTGCCCGGCAAAGACGTGCTCGACGGCGGAGCGGACCGCCGACCGCTTGGCATTGGCGCGTGCAATACGCTTAGGCATCGCTCGGCGGTGTGGCTTGCGCTGGTGGATGTGGCTGGTGAACATGCCCTTGGCGAGAAAGGCTTCGTTCTTCTTCGAGCGGTAGGCCGTATCGGCCCATACCCCCGCGGCCGTGTTGTCCGGACTAATCAGCGTTGGCAGCCTTGCGCCATCGTGGGCATTGGCGGCGCTGGCATCCCAGGTGCGGATCAGGCCATGCGCCCGGTCGATGCCGATATGGTTCTTGTAGCCGAACATCGGGATGGCCAGATCGACCGGCTTGAAGGCCTTGGGGTCCGCGCCTTCCTTGATCTTGGCCTTGGTGTACTTGACGCTCCAGCGGGCGTCGCGATCCTTTTGCCGGATCTTCGCAGGGTTATCCTTCCAGCGCTCGGGTATCCGGCCCTCCTTGATGGCCGCCTTCTCCTCCTCGGTGTTCCGCTGCTTGGGAGCCGGCACAACGGTCGCGTCGATGATCTGCCCGCCCATGGCAAGGTACCCTCGGTCTGTGAGAGCGGCATCGAAGCGGGCAAATAGCCTGTCGATGGCTTTGGCCTTCACCAGACGCTCCCGGAACAGCCACACTGTCGTCGCATCGGGCACGGTGCCATCCAGGCCAAGCCCCAGAAAACGCTGGAAAGAGAGGCGGTCCTTGATCTGGAACTCGGTCGCTTCGTCCGAAAGCGAGTAGAGCGCCTGGAGCACGAGGATCTTGAACATGAGGACCGGATCAAACGGCGGGCGGCCACCTTTGCCGCGAGGACTACGGCGCAGCGCCGCTACCAGCGGTCCCCGGAAAACCTCGAAGTCCACGACTGCCGCCAGACGCTCTAGCGGATCACCCGCCGCGCTCAACGCCTCATATCGGTCCGAAAGATCGAAGAAACCCGGCTGCCCTGCCATCATCGCCTCCGCTATCGCGCAAAGGCAGTGAATCACTTCAGGCCGTCAGGCGCCACGAGTTTTTCGAGGTGTCCAGCTCGTGCTGATGCTGACGGTGCTGAGCCTCGCGCCCGGCATCCTGATGACGGTGACGAGCTTCACGCGGATCATCGTCGCGCTCTCGCTGCTTCGGAACGGGCTGGGCGCGCAGGGCGTGCCGCCCAACCCGATCATCATCAGCCTGGCCTTGTTCCTCTCCTTCTTCGTCATGGGGCCGACCTTCGACGCCGCATGGAAGCAGGGCGTGACCCCCTATAATGAGGGCCGCATCACCGAGGCGCAGGCGTTCGAACGCACATCCAAGCCGTTTCACACCTTCATGCTGAAGCATGTCCGCGACGAGGACGTGAAGCTGTTCGTGGACCTTTCCGGCAAGAAGCCGACGCCGCGCGCCGAGCTGCCGATGACGACGCTGATGCCCGCCTTCATGATCTCCGAGCTTCGGCGCGCGTTCGAGATCGGCTTCCTCTTGCTGCTGCCCTTCCTGGTGATCGACCTCGCCGTGGCGGCGGTGCTGATGGCGATGGGCATGATGATGCTGCCGCCTGCGACGATATCATTGCCCATGAAGATCATCTTCTTCGTGCTGGTCGATGGCTGGGCGCTGATCGCGGGATCGCTGGTCAAGAGCTTCGGTGGCCCCGGCTGACGCGGCGGGGCGCTGTTATCGACAACGAAAAAGGGGCGCGGGACCGATCCGGTTCCGCGCCCCTTTTCGTCAGCATATGTCCGGCTTCAGCTATCCGCGGCGGAATAGCGGGTGGCGGGATCGACCAGCCATTCGGCCAGCGTGGCAAAGGCGATCGATTCCAGGAAGGCGACGCCCACCTTGCCGTCCTGCACCCAGCGCACCACGCCCTTCTGGGGCGGCAGGCCGGGGACGACGAGGGTGACGAGTTCGTCCTTCTCCACCGGCGCGGTGACGGCGAGCTTGGCGCCGCCCTGCGAAAGATCCACCACCGACACGCGGTGGATGCGGCCGTTGGTCTTGAGCTCGGCAGGGCAGCTCGTCGGCAGGCGCGGCGCGCGGGGCACCTGCCCGCCCGGCCGGCGCCAGCTCGTCGAGGATTGGGAGAGCAGCCGCTCGACATCGATCGCGGCATCGAACTGCACGCCGATCGATCGCCGGTCGGTCCAGCGCACCTCGCCGGCGATCACGTCGCCGTTGCGGAATTCGATGCGGATGCGCTCGCCCACGACGAAGCGGGCGCGGACGTCGGCCTTGAGCCCGCCCGAGGAAAGGTTGCGGACGCAGCAGAGCGCGTCGTAGCGGTCGCTGGTGATGCGCGCGATCAGCAGCAGCGCGATCGTCCGCGGCGAACGCGGCGTCATCAGCGGCGCGGCGCGCGACGGCAGCCAGTCCCCGTTGTGATCGCCGCCTGCCGCGGAGGACGAAAGGTTCATCGGTTTCTCCGGTTCAGATCGGGGCCGCCTGCGTCACGATAGCGCGGCGGACCACATTCTTTCCATAGGTTTCCTGCGCGGCATCGAACACGACCCTGCGAAAGGCGGCGAGGCTCGGGATCGTCCCGTCCCGCCCGCTCGCCATCGGCGTGCGATAGGTGCGCATGTTGACCGCGTTCAGCAGCACCGGCATCTTCGCCGCGATATCATCGCGCCGGTCGGCCGGCACCTCCAGCTGCACCTCGAAGGAGACGTAGGAAGCGAGCCTGCCGTCGGAAAATACGAGCGGCGCCAGGATGGGGCCGGTGGGCACGAATTCCAGCTTCTCGACCGTGGGCATCGGCGCGGCCAGCAGCCTGCCGGTGCCGTAGGCGGCCCCGCCGCCCACGCCCACGCCGGCGACCAGCGCCAGGATCGAGACGAGCATCTTCTTCATCCTATATCCCCCCTTTCCGCCGGCCCGTCAGAACCTGAAGCTCGCATCGCGCGGCAGCGCGGAGGGTTCGGCGAGGATGACGATGGTGATGCGGCGGTTCTCCGGCCGGTCGGGCCGATCGGGATAGATCGGCTCCGTCCCCGCCTTGGCCACCACTTCGGAAAAGCGATCGGGCGAAAGGCCGGCGGCCACCATCGCGCTGCGCGCAGCGAGCGCGCGATCGCTGGACAGGCGCCAGTTGGCGTCGCTCTGGCCGCCGGTGGAATCGGTATGCCCCTCGATCGCCACCTGCGCGCCGGCCTTCACCAGCCGCTGCGCGATGCGCGTCAGCATCTGCCGGGCATAATCGTTGAGCTCAGCCGTCGGCCCCTTGAACATCGATCGGTTGGCGCTGTCCAGCAGGTGGACGCGCAGCCCCTCGCGCGAGCTTTCGACGCTGACGTTGCGGGTCTGGTTGGGGCTCTCCGGCGGCTTGTCCAGCGCGATCATCATCTCGTCCGCCAGCACGCGCAGCGCCGCTTCCGGCACCTCGGCCGTGCCGCCCCGCGCAGCCCCCTTCACGCCCGCTTCCGCCGATGGCTGGCCCACCGCCTTGTCATTGTCGCCCTGCGCGCGGCGGCCGTGGCCGCCTTCGCCGGGCTGGCTGCCGGGCTTGGCGGTCATGGTGGCGGCCGGCGAATCCTTGGCGGGGCTGGGCGAGAAATATTCGGCCAGCCCTTTGAGCTGCGCCTTGTTCGGATTGGCCAGGAGCCAGAGCAGCATGAAGAAGGCCATCATCGCCGTCACGAAATCGGCATAGGCGACCTTCCAGGCGCCGCCATGATGGGCGGCGTGCTTCTTGCGGCGCACCTTGCGCACGATGATCGGCGCGACTTCCTCATTCTGTCCCCGAGCCATGATCTGCCCTTATCCGATCGCGGCGCGCAGCCGCTCCTGCACCGCCGTCAGCCGCACCCGCTCGATCGCCGGGCGCACGCCCTCGCCCTGCGCGACGCGATCGAGCAGGTCGGCGCTTTCGTCGGCGCACTGGATGACGAGATCGAAGACCTGGAGCTGGTCCATATAATCCATGGCGAACCGCTCGTCGGCGACGAGCGTTTCGGCGAGCTGCTCGATCAGCGTGCGCACGCCGCGGATCTCCATCGCGACGGCCGCGCAGAGCGAGGTTGCTTCCGGGCCAATCTGCGTCACCATCATCTTTTCGACCGATCTTTCAGAAAAGCTCGACATCGCCATCGTCCGGCGGCGCGAGCGGCTTGATGTTCAGGACGGGCGGCGGCGCATCGGCGACGACGCTGGACCGCACCCGCCCTTCATAGGGCATGAATTCGACCTTGCGGGCCTTGGTGCCGCCCAGCTCGCACCGGCCGACGGCGATCCCCTCCGTTTCCATGAAGCGGCGGGCGAAGGCGGCATTGCTGCTGCCGATCGCGCCCAGGCCGGCGATGATGTTCGCGCCGCCGTAAAGGTGCGCGCGCAGCCGGTTGCGCGCGGCGCCCTGCTGCATCATCCGGTTGATGAGCAGTTCCATCGCATGCACGCCATAGCGTTCCTGGCCGACCCGGTCGCCCAGGCCCTCGGTCGGTTCGCCGAGCAGGAAATGGTTCATGCCGCCCACGCGCGCCACCGGATCCTGCAGGCAGACCGCCACGCAGGAGCCGAGCAGCGTGGAGATGATGACGCCGGGTTCGGCCACCACCGCATGCTCGCCCTGGACGATCGGGATGCGCCGCATCATGGGATCAGGTCAGCTCGCCGAAGACGCGCTCGATCTTCTCCTTGAGCGCGGCGGGCGCGAAAGGCTTCACGACATAATTGTTGACGCCGAGCGCGGCCGCCTTCTGCACGACCTCGCGGTCGGCGGAGCCCGTCAGCATGATGAACACCGTCTTGCCGATCACCGGATCGGCGCGCACCGCCTCCAGGAACTGGAGCCCGTCCATGTCGGGCATGTTATAGTCCGAGATGATGAGGTGGACGCGATCCGTCTTGACCGCGGGCAGCGCTTCGACCGCGCCCGGCTTGTCCCGGATATCCTTGAAGCCGAGATCCTGGAGCGCGCGCCGGATCATAGCGCGCATGCTCGTCTGATCGTCGACCACCATAACCTTAATTGCAGACGCTGCCGGCATGAACCGCTCCCAACCTTACTTCCTGCAAGCCGCGAGGATCGCCTCGGGCATTGCCGACAAACTCACTTCCCGTTCGACCGCGCCCAGTTCGAAGGCAGCGCGCGGCATTCCGTAGACGACGCAACTCGCCTGGTTCTGCCCCA
This sequence comes from Sphingomonas sp. MM-1, assembly GCF_000347675.2. NCBI lineage: Bacteria > Pseudomonadati > Pseudomonadota > Alphaproteobacteria > Sphingomonadales > Sphingomonadaceae > Sphingomonas > Sphingomonas sp. MM-1. Next base: position 1,369,700 of record NC_020561.1, read on the forward strand.
GCGTTCTGGCACCCGCGAGGCGCATGGCCTGCATCCCGGCCGCGCCGTCATTGCCCATCCCCGTCAGGATCACGCCCACCGCCGCCGCGCCCAGCGGCGCGACCGAATGGAACAGCACATCCACAGACGGGCGATGGCCGCCGACAGGCTCGCCCGGGCGCAACCGGATATGGCCGTTGGTGCCCCCCACCAGCTCCATATGGTTGCTTCCCCCAGGAGCAATATAGACGGTCCCGCGCTGGATCGGCGTCCCCGTAACGGCTTCGACGACGGAAACCCGCGATTCCCTGTCCAGGCGCGCGGCGAAGCCGTTGGTGAACGCCGCCGGCATGTGCTGGACGACCAGCACCGGCGGGCAATCGGGCGGCAGCGCGCCGATCACGGAGAACAGCGCCTCGACGCCGCCGGTCGACGCGCCGACCGCGATCACCACGTCGCGCTGCAGGCCCGGCTGCGAGGCGACGGGCGCAAGGCGCGAAGGCCCCTGCCGCACCGACGATCGCGCCGCCGCCTTCACCATCTTGCGCAGCAAGGCCGCGTCGCGGGCGATCTCCAGCGGATTGCCGGCGGGCTTGGCGATGCAGTCCACCGCCCCCAGCCGCAGCGCCTCGATCGTCACCTCCGCGCCGCGCGCGGTGAGCGTGGAGCACATGATGACGGGCATGGGCCGCAGCCGCATGATCTTTTCGAGGAAGGACAGGCCGTCCATCCCCGGCATCTCGACGTCCAGCGTCACGACATCGGGGTTGAGCTCCTTGATCATCGCGCGCGCGGTGTGCGGCTCCGGCGCCATGCCGACCACCTCGATATCGGGATCGGCCGAAAGCGCGCGGGCCAGCACGGCGCGCATCGACGCGCTGTCGTCCACGATCAGGACGCGGGTCGGCCCGGTCATGCCCGTCCTCCCGGCTTCAGGTAGATGGTCTGGCCCACCGGCTCCATCGCCTGCGCCGCCGCCCCCACCAGCCGTTCGGAATGGCCGATATAGAGGTGGCCGCCCGGCGCCAGCATGTCGACGAAGCGCGCCTCCAGCTCCGCCTTCGCGCGATCGTCGAAATAGATCATCACGTTGCGGCAGAAGATCACGTCATATTTCTGGCGCATCGGCCAGCGATCGAACAGGTTGAGCACCCGTGCCGTCACCAGCGCGCGCAGCTCGTCCGCGACCACGAAATCGCCGCCATGGGGCTTCATCCAGCGATCGCGATACATGGCCGGGATCGGCTGCACCGTGGATGCGGAATAGACGCCGCGCGCCACCGACTCCACCACATGCGGGGCGATATCGGTGGCGAGCAGCTTCACGTCGCCCTGGCGCAGCCAGGCGGCGCTGGACGGGCCGTCGCCCGCCAGGGTCATCGCGACCGAATAGACTTCCTCCCCGCTGGAGCAGCCGGCCGACCAGATGCGCACCGGCATCCCCGCCCGCGCGCGCGCCTGCAGCTGCGGCAGCACCGTCTGGCGGAGATGATCGAAATGATGATCCTCGCGGAAGAAATGGGTGTGGTTCGTCGTGAGCGCCACGACCATGGCATGGCGCTCCGCCGGGTCCTCGCGCACCAGCGCGACATAATCGGCGAAGCGGGTCAGGCCATGTTCGCGCAGGCGCCGGCTGAGCCGCGAGTGGACGAGCACGATCTTGCTTTCGACAAGATGGATGCGCGCGTCCTCCTGCATGACCGCCGCGATGGCGCGGAATTCGGGCAGGCCGAGTTCTGCGCCGGCGGCGAGCGCGGCGGCATCCGCGCCCTCGCGGGGAAGGGAGGCGGAGGCTGGCTTCACGCGGCGATATCCAGCCCCACGCGGGTGAGGCCCAGCGCATCGAGATCGAGCAGCAGCACCATGGTCTCGGCATCTTCCGCCTCGGCCGCGCGGCGTTCGATCTTGACGAGGCCGGCGATCATGCTGGCCTCGACCATCTCGACCTCGGGCGCCGGCTGGATATCGCCACCGTTGATGGCGACGATGTCGGCCACCTCGTCCACCAGGAAGCCCGCCTGGCGGCCGCCGATGCTGACGACGAGGATGCACGAGCGCGAATGGATCCTGCTGGGTTCCCAACCAAGCCGTTCGGCAAGCCCCACCACGGGGACGACCGAGCCGCGCAGGTTGGTGACGCCCTTGATGTAGGAGGCGACGCTGGGCAGCGGCGTGGGCTCTTCCCATTCGCGGATTTCGATCAGGGCGCGCATGTCGATGCCGAACATCTGCTCGCCGAGCGTGAAGGTGACGATCTTGCGTTCGTCCGAATTGTCAGTGGCGCTCATGCCGCCATTCCTTTCATCGCATATTTGCTCTGGTGGTTGGTCGACGCGACCAGCGCATCGATATCGAGGATCAGGCCGATCGTGCCGTCGCCCAGGATCGTCGCGCCGCCGAGGCCGCGGATCGGATGGAGATTGTCCTCCAGGCTCTTGATGACGACCTCGCGGCGGTTCTCGATCGTGTCGACCATCAGGCCGACATGGCCGGCGGCCTCGCTCTCGACGATGATGACCAGCGATTCCTCCGGGCTGCGGCGATCATTGGCGCCGATGCCGAAGATCTGGCCGACGCGCTTGACCGGCAGGTAGGAACCGCGCAGCTCGATCACCTCCGAATTGGGCGAGGTGGGCTTCACCTGGCCCGGCTCGGGCTGCACCGTCTCGATCACGTTGGTCAGCGGCAGCACGAAGCGCTGCTGGCCGAGGCGGACGATCATGCCATCGAGGATGGCGAGCGTCAGCGGCAGCGCCATGATGAAGGTGGTGCCTTCGCCCGGCGTGGAGTGGATCTCCACCCGGCCGCCCAGCGCCTCGACATTGCTGCGCACCACATCCATGCCGACGCCGCGGCCGGAGATGTTGGAGATGGTTTCCGCCGTCGAGAAGCCCGGCGCGCAGATCAGGCTGTCGATCTCCTCGTCGGACAATTGCGCGTCGGCGCTGATGATGCCCTTCTCGACCGCCTTGGCACGCACCCGCTCGCGGTTGATGCCGCGCCCGTCGTCGGCGACGCGCACGATGATGCGGGCGCCCTTCTGCTCGGCCGAAAGGTGGATGGTGCCTTCGGCGGGCTTGCCGGCGGCGATCCGCTCCTCGGGGCTTTCGATGCCGTGATCGACGGCGTTGCGGATCATGTGGGTCAGCGGATCGCCGATCTTCTCCAGCACGCCCTTGTCGACCTCGGTGGTCTCGCCGCTGGTTTCCAGCACCACCTTCTTGCCGGTCTCCGCCATCAGGTCGCGCAGCATGCGCGGCACGCGGGAGAAGGCCTGGCGGATGGGCTGCGCGCGCAGCGACATCACATTGTCCTGGATCTGCCGGGTGAGCCGCGACAGCTCGGGCAGCTCCACCCGCTCCTGATCCGCCGGCGACAGCCGATCGGACAGGATCGAACCGTGGATGACGAGCTCGCCCACCAGGTTGAGCAGCTGATCGAGCTTCGAAAGGTCGACGCGGATCGTCTGCGATGCCGGCTCCGCCGCCGCGCGGGCCTCGCCGGTGGCGGCGGGCCGGGGCGCGGGCGTGGCTGCGGGCGCTGCCGCGACTGCGGCCGGGGCGATCGGCGCGGCCGGGGACGGCGGCGCGTCGGCGACCGCGGCTTCCACCGCCACCTCCGCGACCGGTGCGGCCTCGGCCGCCGCGCGCGCGATATCGATCACGGAATCCGGCGATACGAAATCGAAGCATTCGCGGATGTCCTGCTCGTCCACCGTGCCCGGCAGCTCGATCGTCCAGACGAGATAGCTGTCCTCGGGATCGAGATCGCGCAGGCCCGGCAGCGCCGAGCTATCGACGGCGACGATCCGGCCGCCCATCGTCTCCAGCTCGCGGACGATGAACAGCGGCTCGCTGCCATTGGCCAGCGCCGCGCGGGACGGGCCGAAGCGCACCGTCCAGGGCTGCGGCTCGGCGGGGGAGAGATCCTCGAGGTCGATCGCCACCGGCTCGAAGCCGAAGGGATCGAAATCCTCGACGCCCGCCGCGACGGGAACGAAGCCGAACTCGTCCGCTTCCGCCACCGGCGCGCTATCTTCCACGGCCGGCGCGGGCGCGGGATCGGCGGTACCGCCTTCGGCGGCCGCCCCCTCGCCCTTCAGGATCGCGTCCAGCGCCTCCAGCATCGCCTCGTCGGCGGGCGCATCGCTATTGCCCTGCGCGGCGGCGACGTGATCGGACAGGATGTCGAACGCGCCCAGCATCACCTTGGTGACGGCCGGAGTCGGCGCGATCCGGCCGGCGCGCACCTCGTCCAGCACATTTTCGAAGCGGTGCGAGAAAGCGAGCAGCGCGGCATGGCCGAACGCGCCCGATCCGCCCTTGATCGAATGGACCGCACGGAACACGCCGGCGATCACATCGGCGGAGACATCGCCGTTCGCCATGGCCGACAGGCCTTCCTCGGCGATGGCGAGCCCTTCGGCGCATTCCTCGAAGAAGATCGCCTGGATCTCGTCCAGGCCGTCGTCCCCCGCGCTCACGGGCACACGCGGCGGATCGCCGCCCCCAGCTTGGTGGCGTCGAACGGCTTGGTGATCCAGCCGGTGGCGCCGGCTTCGCGCGCGCGGGCCTTCTTCTCGTCCGAAAATTCGGTGGACAGCACCAGGATCGGCGTGCCCCGGAATTCGGGAACGCCGCGCACCGCCTCGATCAGCTCGAACCCGTCCATCTTCGGCATGTTGATGTCGGTGATGAGCAGGTCGGGCTTCACCTCGTGCATGCGCTCCAGCCCGTGCACGCCGTCATTGGCGCCTTCGATGCGGAACCCCTGCGCGGTCAGCGACGTCTTGAGCAGCATGCGCATGCTGGCGGAATCGTCGACGGTGAGAATAAGCTTGCTCACTGGACTGTTTCCCCTTCCGCAGTGAGGCCGATGGCTTCGGCCAGCCGGCAGGCGACGACGCGCTCGATGAAGGCCGGGCTTGGATTGATGATGGCGAACGGCTGGCCGGTCTGATCGGCCTCCGCCTTCGCGGCGACGAGCAGCTGGAGCACCGCCTGGCCGACGCTTTCCACCTCGCCGGCGTCGATCACCATCTCGCCGTCGAAATCGGCGGCGAGGACGAGGCGGACGCGGAGGTCTTCGGCGGTGACAGTGGAACCGTGGGCAGGCAGCCGGAGCGAGCGATCCTCGCCGGGCAGGTCAGACGGGTGTGGCATGCAGTTCGTCCTTGGCTTGATCGAGCGCGACCTCGAGCTGGGCGAAGGAGGGCGCATAGCTGGATGGCGTCATCCGGCGGGCGAGCTCCACCGCCACCTGGGTCGGCAGGCCCTGGGCATGGGCGATGATCGCGGTCTTCACGATCGAATAGGGCTTGAAATCGGCATCGACGATCTGGTGCAGCTTGGAGGCGATCGGCCCGACCAGGCAGTAGGCCAGAAGCACGCCCAGGAAGGTGCCGACCAGCGCGCCGCCGATCATCGCGCCCAATATCTCGGTGGGCTGGTCGATCGAGCTCATCGTCTTGATGACGCCGAGCACGGCGGCGACGATGCCGAGCGCGGGCAGGCCATCCGCCATCATCTGCAGCGAATGCTGGGGCAGAAGCTCCTCGGCATGGTGCCGCTCGATATCGTTTTCCATGGCTTCGGCGATCTGGTGGGGATCCTCGAAGTTCACCGTCATCATCCGCAGATAATCGCAGATGAACTCGACCAGCCCGGCATCGGCGAGCAGGCGGGGATAGCGGCCGAAGATGGCGCTCTTCTCCGGCGCGTCCAGATGGCTTTCGATCGCGGTCGCGCCGCCCTTGCGGAAGGTGGCGAGCAGCGTGAACATCAGCGCCAGAAGGTCGCGATAATCGCCCTCCGTCCAGCGGGCGCCGCGGAACACGCGCAGCACGCCGTTCCACGCCTTCTTCACCGTCCCCAGCGAATTGCCGAGGATGAAGGCGCCGATCGCCGCCCCCGCGATGGCCAGCATCTCGTGCGGCAGCGCATGAAGGATGACCATCAGGTTGCCGCCCGACATCAGGAAGCTGCCGAAGACGCACACCAGGATGACGACAAGTCCGATACCGTTGAGCATAAGGAAATCCGAGAACTGGGTGGCCGGAGCCGGTTCCCTGATTATAGGATGAAGTCATCGGCTGGTGGCGCGAGCGGACGGCTTTTTCCCAAGTCGGGACGCTTTGCCGGCCCCCGGCCCCGCCGCCCCGCCCGGTGCGTGCAGGAAAAATCCCCTCGCATGCGGCCGATGCCGCGCGCTTCATCCTAAAATGACTGGGGAGAGTTCAAGGAGTCACCATGTCGCTGAACGCCTATCATCGCGCGCAATCGATCGTCGCGACCCCGCGCGCCACCGAGCATCGCCTGATGAGCCAGATCACCGGCGCCCTCATCGAAGCGCGCGACGCGGGCCTGAGCGGCGCGGCGCTGATGCCGACGCTCCACCGCAACCGCGAGGTGTGGACCCACCTCGCCACGATCTGCGGCCTGCCCGGCAACCAGCTGCCGGATGCGCTGCGCGCCTCGATCATCTCGATCGGATTGTGGGTCGATCGCTATACGAGCGACGTCGCCGCCGGCCGGGATTCGATCGAGGATCTCATCACGGTGAACCGCGCGATCATCGAAGGGCTTTCCGGCGAAAATAACCAGGTGGCGAGCGCCGCGGCCTGAAGCGTCATCGTGACGCGATCAGGAACGGATAATATTCACCGTTTATTTTCATATGTTTAAACAATCATCCGAATAGCCGCTGGCCAAGCCTTTCGCTTCGCCTCGTCGTATTGGGCGCGGACGCATCTATTCTTCGGTTTGACAACGCATCATGTTGCGCTAGCGCTTCCCGAGGGGGGAGCACTGTGGCGGGCGGCGCGACCGGATGTTTGGATCGGATCCATCGCAGCGGAATGTGGATTCCAGGAACGGCCTGAACGCCGGCTGGGTTCCCCATGTCTGCGCGCTGACCGCGCTTGCCTGCTGCCTGATCGCGCTCGCGGGCTGGGCCACCGGCCAGCCGGGCATCGCCGGCTTCGGCAACCAATCCTATCCCATGCGCCCGCTGACGGCGGCGGGCTTCGGCCTGGTGGCGCTGGCGCTGATCGCCGCGATATGGCGGCAGCGCGCACTCACTCTGGTGCTGATGCTGCCGGTCGTGCTGATCGCCGCCGGCGTGGCGCTCGATTATGCCGGCAATGCGCCGACCATCGCGGATCGGCTGCTGCTGTCCATCGGCCGCGCCGCGCGGCAGGGCCATCCCCATGGCACGCTGCCGGGGCCGATGCCGATCGCGATGATGATCCTGCTCGCCGTCGCCACGCTGCTGGCGCTGCGCGAGGTGAGCCGGCGCAGCAAGATCGTGGTGATGATCGCCAGCCTCGTGCTCGGCGTCACCATCATCGCGGGGCTGGCGGTGCCGCTCGGCATCGTCGCGATCTCCGGCCCCGGCCAGCACGTCACCCTGTCGCTGCCGCTGGCCATCACCACCGCGTCGCTGGCCCTGGCCCTGATCGGCTGGCGCCACCATAATGGCTGGCCGGGCCTGCTTTCCGCACAGGGGGTGGAAGGGCGGACGCTGCGGACGATCTTCGTGCTCGTGCTGGTCGCGCCCGCCGTCCTCGGCCTGGGCGGCCTGTGGGCGGCGAGCCTGCCGGGCATCGCGCCGGAGCTTGTGGAGATGGTGGAGGCCGGCGCGCATGTGCTGGTGAGCGCGGCGGTGCTGTTCTGGGCATGGTCGCGCATCTCGCGCGAGAACAATGCCCGCTGGGCGGTGACGCGCGCGCTCGATTCCGCGCCGATCGTCCTCACCGATGCCGAAGGCCGCATCCTCCACTGGTCCAAGGGCTGCGAGAATCTCTACCTCTGGGACGCGGGCGAGGCGGTGGGCCGGCTGAAGCACGACCTGCTGGCCACCACGATCGATCAGGACTGGCCGGCGATGATGGCCGAGATCACCCGCACCGGCGCCTGCGAGCGCGAGATGGTGGAGCAGCGGCGCGACGGCACGCGCCTCCACATATTGGAGAAGGCCCAGCTGCTGCCGGTGCGCGCGCAGGATGCGCCGCTGGTGGTGCTGTCGATGACCGACATCACCGAGCGCGAGCGCCGCGCCGCCGTGCTCGCCGCGCGCGAGTCCGAGCTGGGATCGATCCTGGAAACCGCGCCCGACGCGATGATCGCGATCGACGATCGCAACGTCATCCGATCGTTCAACGCGACGGCGGAACGCATGTTCGGCCGCCCGGCGGGCGAAATGGTGGGCCAGGATTTCCGGGCGCTGATGCCGGAGCGGTTTAGGGGCCAGTTCGATGCCGGCCTGGCGGACGACGCCGATGCCGGCGGCGAGCGCAGCCGGCTGCGCTCGCTGGTGGGCCTACGCAGCGACGGCACGGAATTTCCGATCGAGCTGGCGCTGGGCGCGGCGGAAGTGGGCGAGGAGCGCATCTTCACCGCCTTCATTCGCGACGTGACCGACAAGCTGGCCGCCCAGGAAAGGCATGCCGAGCTGCGCGACGAGCTGCTCCACGTATCGCGGCTGAGCGCCATGGGCGAAATGGCCGCCGGCCTGGCGCACGAGCTGAACCAGCCGCTCGCCGCCGCCACCAACTTCCTGGGCGCGGCGGAGATGCTGCTCGCCGCCGACGCGCCGGATTCGGGCAAGGCCGCCGATCTGGTGCGGATGGCAAGCGCGCAGACGCTGCGCGCGGGCGAGATCATCCAGCGGCTGCGCACCTTCGTCTCCAAGGGCGACGTGGAAGTGCATGCCGAGCCGATCGTCGACGTCATCGCCGGCGCGGTCAGCCTCTCGCTCACCAGCGTCGAGCAGCAGAAGATCGGCATACGCTACGAACCCGATGCCATGCACCGCACCATCCTGGCGGACAGGGTGCAGATCCAGCAGGTGCTGGTGAACCTGATCCGCAACGCGGTGGACGCGCAGCGCGACCGGCCGGACGCGCGGCCCGAGATCCTGCTCACCTCGCGCGGCGTGGGCGACGGCATGGTGGAGATCGCCGTCAGCGACAACGGGCCGGGCATACCGGAGGAGATACTGGGCAGCCCCTACAAGCCGTTCAACTCCACCAAGCCGAACGGCATGGGCATCGGCCTGTCCATCTGCCGGCGGATCGTGGAATTCCATGGAGGGACGATGCACGCCGAAAACAGGCCCGAAGGTGGCGCGCGCATCCGTTTCACCGTGCCGGCGATCGGCAATGCGGAGCTGGCGACATGATCGCGGGCCACAATGTCTATATCGTCGACGACGACGATGTCGTGCGCGGCTCGCTCGAAAGCCTGCTCGCGCTTCGGCCGGATACCAGCGTGCGCAGCTTCGGCTCGGGCGACGCCTTCCTTGCCGGCGCGGACGGGCTGGAGAGCGGCTGCCTGCTCCTCGACCTGCACATGCCCGGCCTTTCCGGCATCGACGTGCTGAAGGCGATCGGGGACCATGCCGGCAAGTTCGTGGCGATCGTGCTGACCGGCAAGGGCGATGTCTCGCTGGCGGTGCAGGCGATGAAGGCGGGCGCGGTGGATTTCCTGGAAAAGCCCTGCGCGCACCGCGCGCTCATCCAGGCGATCGACACCGCCATCGCCCGGCTCGAGCGGTCGAGCCTGGAAGCCGATCGCGTCGCCGCCGCCACCGCCAAGCTCGCCTTGCTGTCGGCCCGCGAGCGGGACGTGCTGAAGGGCCTGATCGAGGGGCTTTCCAACAAGGTGATCGCCTACCAGCTCGAAATCAGCCCGCGCACGGTGGAGATCTATCGCGCCAAGCTGATGGAGAAACTGGAGGTGCGCAGCCTTTCCGAAGCGCTGGGCATCGCGTTCGCCGCCGGCATGTTCCCTAGGCATTGACGGTCCGGGCGCGCCGCTCGGGGCAGGCGCGAACCGGCAATCAGGCCCTGCGCTCCAGCATCGGCACCTCATCGCGCCGCAGGGTCAGGACTTCGACGCCATCGCCCGTGACCGCCACCGTATGCTCGAACTGGGCGGAGAGCTTGCGGTCGTTGGTCACGACCGTCCATCCGTCGCTCTCGGTCGAAACCTTGCGGGTGCCCTGGTTGACCATCGGCTCGATGGTGAAGACCATCCCCTCGCGCAGCTTCAGGCCCGTTCCCGGCCGCCCGAAATTGAGGATCTGCGGGTCCTCGTGCATCTCGCGCCCGATGCCGTGCCCGCAATATTCGCGCACGACCGAATAGCCGTTTTTCTTGGCATGCCGCTCGATCGCGAAGCCGATGTCGCCCAGATGGGCTCCGGGCCGCACCTGTCCGATGCCCTTCCACATCGCCTCCTGCGCGACCCGCACCAGCCGCCTCGCGGCGGCCGGCGCGTTGCCGACGAGGTAGGTCTTGCTCGAATCCGCGATGAAGCCGTTCTTCTCCAGCGTGATGTCGAGGTTGATGATGTCACCGTCGCGGATGATCTCGCCGGGATCGGGCACCCCGTGGCAGACGACGTGATTGATCGAGCAGTTCAGGACATATTCGAAGCCATATTGTCCCTTGCTCGCCGGACGGGCGGCAAGATCATCGGTGATGAAGCGGTCGACCAGATCGTCGACCTGCATCGTCGACATGCCGGCGAGTTCCTGCCCGTCCAGCATCTCGAAGACCGACGCCAGCAACCTGCCCGATATGCGCATCAGCGCCAGTTCGTCCGGGGTCTTCACCATGTCAGGCGGCCGCCGCCTCCGCGATGCGCACATGCGCCGCCGCAAACTGCATCTTCACGATGTCGTTGAAGGACAGGGTGGGATTGGCTTCGGCCAGCATGCCGATCTTCATCCAGAATTCGGCCTGCGCATTGATCGACCGGCACATGACCGTGCTGGCCCGGCGGGCTTTCTCATGCAGGTCGCCGTCGATCTTCACGATGCCCATGGATGTCCTCAAAGCTGCCGAATATACGATTCATATACAAATCGTATATTCGGCAGTCAATCAGCGGACCGCCTTGTCCAGACGACCCTAGAATTCCAGCGCCAGATCGAGATAGCCATAATGGGTGTCGCCCGCGGCCGGGGCGTTGGGCGCATCCTTGAGGAAGCGGCCCTTGGCCAGCCAGGCGGCGCCGGCATCCATGCGCAGCAGGTCCGGCACCAGCCAGTAACGCACCCGCCCTTCAAGCTGGTGGCCGGCGAAGCGGCCGGAATGGCCGGTGCGATCGCGCACGCCCGTGGAGGCGAAGCTGTCCGTCCTGTCGGCCAGCCACAGCGCGCGATACATCAGCGCGCCGTCGACGCGCTTGCCCGGCTTCACCTCGATGCGCGCGCCGCCCGACAGCAGGTTCGCGCGGCCGACCGGGCCGTAGAGGCCGGTGGGGCCATATTCCCAGCGCCGCGCGCCATAGAGCGTGTCGAAGCGGTTGTAGCTCTTCGCCCCCGGCCCGTCGCCGCTGGCGAGATCGAAGTGGAGGGATAGGCGCGGCTGCCAGCCTTCGGGCCAGGTGCGGCCGACTTCGGCATGGATCAGATAGGCCGAGACATCGAGATCGGTGACGTCGCTGGGCGAGGTGCTGCCCCGCGCCTCGCCGAACTGGTAGGCGGCCTCGATATCGTAATCGAGCGCGGCCTTGGCCGGCTTGCGGAAGGCGCGGAAGCCAGGCGTGTAGAGATGGCGGTTGCGCGTCAGCCGCGTCGCCGAATCCCGTTCGTTGAGGCCATAGGCATAGATTTCGAAGGTGCCGCCCAGCACGTTTGCCTTGGTGAAGGTGCCGCCGAAGAATTGGAGGTCGGTGGTCTCCTGGTCCCATTCGACCTCGTTGTCGCGGATGCCGTCGGCATCTTCCGGCAGGCGGATCTGCGGCAGCGACCAGAGCAGTATCAGCCGGTCGCCGGCGCGGCCCTGCCAGTCGAAATAGGCGCCGGTATAGGCGTTGGTGGTGTTGCGGAAATTCTGCCGCGCCACCAGCCGCCGCGATCCGATATCGAGGGCGAAGCGCCCGACATTGAGCGCCGCCTTCGATCCCTCGCCCAGCCCCTTCACGTCGAGCCCGACATAGGCCTGGATCAGCTCCATGGCGTTGACCTCGCCCGTCCCGGCGGAGGAGTTGCGCTTCTGGCCATAAGCGCGCGCATCCCACAGCTCCGCGCCGAAGCGGACCGGGCCGGTATCATATTCGGCGAACAGGGTGGTCTTGAGCGACCACATGAAATCGCTCTCGGCGGCATCCGGCCGGAACTGGCCGTCGATCGCCTCGATCCGGGATCGGATGCCGGCCTTGAGGGTCAATCCCTCGGGCGCGCCGACAGCCTGCAACAGCGGGTTGGCTTCCGCGTGGGCGGCCGATCCGCCGGCCCCGGCCAGGCAGGCGCCGGCCGCCATCATCAGGCCGCGGACGGCGGCGATACGGGGGAAAATGCGGGAACGCACAGGCCCCACGGGCGCCAGACAAGGCGCGGGGCGGAAGATACGCATCGATCTCGGTCTCCGGTTTCTATCGCCCATCTTATAGGACCGGAACAGGCCGGCGCCGGATCGGCCGACAATCTTTTGTCATGAAGCGGACATGCTTTGCGCAAGGCGGCCACCCGCCCCGCCGCCTGCCATCCTATAATGGGAAAGATGCCGGATGGCGAAGCGACGCCACTCCGCCCCCATCGACTTGTAAGCTTAAGGATCAGGGATGCAGGACGCTCTCAACAACTGGCGATTGCCGCGCAAGATGCTGGTCGCCTTCGCATTGATCGCGGTGTTCGTCGTCGCGCTCGGGGCCGCCGGCCTCATCGCCAACCGGCATCTGAGCAAGATCGCCGACGAACATGTGACCAGTGGCATCGCCAGCGTGGATGCGCTCTCCGACGTGCGCGGCTATGTGCGCGAATATCGCATCCTGATGTATTCGCATGTCACTTCGGTGAGCGCTGCGGAAATGGCGAGCCTCGACGATCGCATCGCCAAGAATAAGGAGAAAATCGACGCGGCCCTCGGCAAGTTCGCGGCCGCCGCCGGCGAGGAATTCACCGCCGATGTCGCCAACATCCGCGCGGTGCTGACGCGGCTGGAGCAGGTGAATGCCCGCGTCGTCGCCTTCAGCCGCCAGGATAAGGATGCCGAGGCGCTGGCCCTGCTCAAGGCCGATGGCAAGGAGGCCTCGCACGCGGCCATCGACGCCACGAGGGCGGTGATGGACAAGACCGTCGCGCTCGCCAACGCCCGCGGCGAGGATGGCAACAAATTCTCCGACAACGCGCTGATCTTCATGAGCGTGATGGTCTTCTTCTCGCTCGGCGCGCTCGCCATCATCTGGAACCTGCTCAACAAGACCGTGTCGCGCCCGATGGCGGAGCTTACCTCCGTCACCACCGCGCTGGCCGAAGGCCGCCAGGCCAACGTGCCGCACCGCGATCGCAGCGACGAGCTGGGTGAGATCGCCAAGGCGGTCGAGCTGTTCCGCCTGGCCGCCGTCGCGCGTGCCGAGGCGGATCGCAAGCTGGCCGAGGAGCAGAAGCTCGTCACCGCCACGCTGGGCGAGGGGCTCGCCGCGCTGGCCGAGGGCGATCTGACCGCCGAGGTGACGGCCGAGTTCCCGGCTCCGGTCGCCTCGCTCAAGACCAACTTCAACGACGCCATCGCCCGCCTGCGCGAGATGATCGGCGCGGTTTCGGTGAGCGCCGCCGGCATCCGCACCGGATCGCAGGAAATCGCCCAGGCGTCCGAGGATCTCGCCCGCCGCACCGAGGGCAATGCCGCGAGCCTGGAGGAGACCTCCGCCGCGCTCGCCCAGATCGACGATCGCCTCAAGACCAGCGCCAGCGCATCGGCGCAGACGGTGGCCCGCGCCGATGAAGCGCTAGCGACCGTGGCCGGCGGCCGCGCCGTCGCCGAGGAAGCGGTGCAGGCGATGGAGCGGGTGAGCCACAGCGCCAAGGGTATCGACCAGGTGATCGAGGGCGTCGACAAGATCGCCTTCCAGACCCGGGTTCTCGCCATGAACGCGGCGGTGGAAGCCGGCCGCGCCGGCGATGCCGGCCGGGGCTTCGCGGTCGTCGCCGATCTCGTCAGCGCGCTCGCGATGCGCGCGGAGGAGGAAGCCAAGCGCGCCCGCGATCAGTTGACCGTCACTCAGACCGACATCGTTTCCGCCGTGGACGCGGTGCAGCGCGTGGACAATGCGCTGGAGAATATCTCCGGCGGCGTCGGCGAGGTGCATGGGCTGCTGGGCCAGATGGCCGAGGACAATCAGGCCCAGTCCTCCGCGATCAGCCAGATCAGCGTGGCGATCAGCACCATGGACCAGTCGACCCAGCAGAATGCCGCGATGGTGGAGCAGACCTCCGCCGCCGCGCGCAACCTGACGACCGAGGTGACCTCGCTGGCCGAGCAGGCCGCGCTGTTCCGGGTCGATAACGGCCGCCCGCAGGCCCGCAGGGCCGCGACCGCGCCTGCATCCGCCCCGGTGGCGAAAGCCGCCCCCGCCAAGCCGAAGCCCGCGCCCAAGCGCAATCAGGCCTATGTCTCGCCCGTGAAGGCGCTGCCGGTGCCCGCCATGGCGAACGCAGCCGCCCGCCTGAACGGCACCAATAACGAGGACTGGTCGGACTTCTGATCGACCCGGTGGAACGGTCCCCACGAAGAAGGCGCCCGGTGGCCGAAAGGCTGCCGGGCGTTTTCGCATCCTTGTTCCGGCTTGCGCGGAAGGCCGGATCGAATCGATCGTTACGGGGTTGAGGTGGAAGGGCCGGCAGGGAGGATCGCGATGCCCCGATCGACGATATCGGCCGCTGCCCCGCACCCGCGGGAAGCGACGCCACGCATCCGTGCAAAATTTCAGGCAGGCAAGCATGAAGATGCTCGACCTCGGCCCAAATCGGCGCAACATCTTCTCCAGCAACTAGCTCAAGGATTTCAGGCCGGCCGATCGGTCCAAGTTCCGGGACCTGCAGGATAGGATCATCACCATGCGAAAAAATGCGTCGAGCTTCCTCCTCCTTCTCGCCGCCGTCGCGGCGCCCGTCGCCATCGTCGCGCCGGCGGACGCCCAGCTCCTCAACCGCTTCATGTTCCGCGGGCTGGAGAAGAGCGACATCGCCGCGCTCCAGCCGGTGATCCGCGATAGCCTGTCCGAAGACGCGATCGGCGCCACCCGGCCGTGGAAATCCACCAGCGGCAAGGAAGGCTATGTCCGCCTGCTGGATGGCGGCGCAAAGGCGGGATCGAACCGGGGCACCGTGCGGATCACGCTGATCCGCGCGGATCAGACGACAGACAGCATCATTTTCCAGTATCAGCAGGACGCCAAGGGCGTCTGGCGCACGGTGGGTTGAAGCACGACGCTGGAAAGGCATGGCTTTTCGATGAATGCCGTTTGTCGAAAGGCGCTTGCCGGATGGCGATCGGCCTCCATGGTGCGGCTCCCCACACCATAATCGGGTCGATCCATGCGCCTTTCCACCACCGTTACCCTTGCCGCCTGCCTGCTGGCGGCCCTCCCCGCCGCCGCCCAGAAACCCGAAGAGCCCGCCAAGAACGCGCCCGACAGCATCGAGAAGAAGGTCGCGACCGAAATCGCCGCCAACTGGGCGACCGCGCCTGTCGAGGAAGTCGCCAAGTCCAAGAACATGAAGGTTTCGGTCGGCGGGCGGAGCATCGGCTACACCGCCACCGCCGGCACGCTCACCATCCGTGACGCGAACGGCAAGCCCACCGCCAGCATCTTCTACACCGCCTACACGGCACCGTCGTCGAACGGGAAGCGGCGCCCGGTGACCTTCCTCTACAATGGCGGTCCCGGCTCGGCGAGCCTGTGGCTGCGCATGGGCTCCTTCGCGCCGATCCACGTCCGCACCACCGATCCCACCTCGGTGGCGCCCGCGCCCTTCGATGTCGGCCCCAATGCCGATACGCTGATCGGCAGCACCGACATGGTGTTCATCGACGCGCCGGGCGCCGGCTATTCGCGCCCGCTGGGCGATACCAAGCCTTCGACCTTCTACGGCGTCGATCAGGATGTGGACGCCTTCGCCAAGGCGATCACCCGCTACATCGCCAAGAACAAGCGCTGGGGCGATCCGAAATATATCTTCGGCGAAAGCTACGGCACCACCCGCTCGGGCGCGCTCGCCTACAAGCTGGAGGATGAGGGCGTCGCCCTCAACGGCGTGATCCTGCTGTCCTCGATCATGAACTACGGCATCCGCCAGTCCGGCTTCGATACCATCCACATCGGCTACCTGCCGAGCTATGCGGCGACCGCCTGGTATCATAACCGCGTGGCCGACAAGCCCGCCGATCTCGCCAGCTTCGTGGAAGAAGCCCGCGCCTTCGCCAACGGCCCCTATGCGGCCGCCCTCCTCAAGGGGCAGGACATCACGCCCGAGGAAGAGGATTCGATCGCCCGGCAGCTCAGCCGCTTCACCGGCCTGTCGGTCGATTATCTGAAGCGCGCCAACCTGCGCGTCGATCTCGGCCGCTTCCGCAAGGAATTGCTGCGCGACCAGCGCGCCACCGTCGGCCGCTTCGATTCCCGCTACATGGGCATCGATGACGACGCCGCCGGCGAGGAGCCGGAATATGATGCGTCGAGCACCGGCATCACCGGCCTCTATGTCAGCAGCTTCCAGGATTATCTGACCCGCGAGCTGGGCTATGAGACGGAGCTGACCTATCGCGGCAGCGCCCGCGACGGTGGCGACTTCAAGTGGGACTGGTCGCATCGCGCGCCTGACGGCCGCACCCAGAATGTCGCGGACGTGACGGCCGATCTCTCGGCGGCGATGCGGATCAACCCGCATCTGCGCGTGCTGTCGCTGAACGGCTATTACGACATGGCGACGCCCTTCTTCTCCACCGAGCGCGACCTGAAGCACATGATGCTCGCGCCCAACCTGCGCCAGAACCTGCAGTTCCGTTATTATCCGGCGGGCCACATGGTCTATCTGAACCCGGATGCGCTGCACACGATGCGCGTGGATCTCGAGCGCTTCTACGCCGAAGGCGCGCGCTGATCGACCGGCGGCGCCGGGCTTCCGATCGAGGCCCCGGCGCCGCCTCCCTTCTTTCCGAGGATTGACCTCGGCACGGGGCCGTGACGATATCGGCCGATGGACGATATCGAGCTGTTCCGGCGGATGGCGCTGGCGATTGCGATCGGCGC
Organism: Sphingomonas sp. MM-1; assembly: GCF_000347675.2. Lineage (NCBI taxonomy): Bacteria > Pseudomonadati > Pseudomonadota > Alphaproteobacteria > Sphingomonadales > Sphingomonadaceae > Sphingomonas > Sphingomonas sp. MM-1. Next base: position 1,386,721 of record NC_020561.1, read on the forward strand.
CGCAATCGGCATCGAACGGCATTGGCGCGAGCGCGACGAGGCGCGCGGCCAGCGCACGGCGGGGCTGCGCACCTTCACCCTGATCGGCATGCTGGGCGGCGCCGCCGGCCTGATCGAGCGCGACCTTGCCGGGCAGGCGGCGCCCACCGGCCTGGTGCTCGCCACCTTCTTCCTGGTGCTGGCCGGCGCCGTCACCCTCTATCAATATCGCGAAACGCAGGACGAACAGTCGCACAGCGTCACCACGGTCGTGGCGGCGATGCTCACCTTCGCGCTGGGCGCGCTCGCCATGCTGGGCAGCATGGCGGTGGCCTCGGCCGGGGGCGTCGCGCTGCTGACGATCCTGTCCAGCCGCGAATTCCTCCACCGCGCGATGCGGCGGCTGCGCTGGGCGGAGCTGCGGTCGGCGGTGATCCTGCTCGCCCTTACCTTCATCGTCCTGCCGGTGGTGCCGGCCGATCCGATCGGCCCGTTCGGCGGCATATCGCCGGCGCGGACGCTGACCCTGGTGATCGTCCTCGCCAGCATATCCTATGGCGGCTACATCGCCGTCCGGCTGCTGGGATCGGCGCGGGGCGAGCTTGTCGCCGGCGCGGTCGGCGGCATCGTCTCCTCCACCGCCGTCACCATCACCAACGCCCGCCGATCGGCGACCGAAGCGCCGGACAAGGCCAGCGGCGAGGCATTGGCGGCGGGCGCCGTCAGCGCGGGCGCGATATCCTTCCTCCGCACCGCGCTCCTCGTCGGCACGCTCGCATCCTCGCTGGTGCCGCTGCTGGTGGCGCCGCTACTGGCGGGCGCCGCCGTGATGATCGGCTATGCGGCCTTCCTCGCGCGGCGCGGCGCCGCCAGCCACCCCGAGCAGCGGCACAAGAATCCGTTCGAGCTCGATTCCGTGGTCCGCATGGCGCTGCTGCTGGTGGGCGTCGCCTTCCTCGCCCAGGCGGCCAGCCAGTTCTTCGGCGATGCCGGCCTGCTCGCCATATCCGCACTTTCGGGCCTGGCGGACGTCGACGCCGCGACGGTGACGGTAACGGGCATGATGGACCGGCTGGCCCCCCAGGTCGCCGCCCAGGCGATCGCGGTCGCGCTCTTTTCCAACGTCGCGGCGAAGGCGGTCTACGCGGCGGTGCTGGGATCTGCCCCCTTTCGCCTCCACATGGTGCTGGCCTCGCTGATGGCGGCCGCCGCGACGGGCGCGGTGCTTTCCCTCACCACCGGCTGAACGCCCCTTCCGTCCTCCCCGCCGGAAGGCGTAGAGGGGCCTCGGAACGGCCGCCCCCGGTGCGGCGGCCCGGCTAAGGAAGGACGGGACATGACGGGAACGGTGTTCATCACAGGCGCTACGGCGGGCATCGGCGCGGCGGCCGCGCGGCGCTTCGCGGGCGCGGGCTGGAAGGTGATCGCCACCGGCCGCCGCGCCGACCGGCTGGAGGCGCTGGTGGCCGAGCTGGGCGCCGACAAGGTCCACCCCGCCCTCTTCGACATGCGCGACGAAGCCGCGATCGACCGGGCCATCGCCGCCCTCCCCGCCGGCTTCCGCGACGTGGACGTGCTCATCAACAATGCCGGCCTCGCGCTCGGCACCGCCCCGGCGCAGGTTTCCGACCTCGGCCAGTGGCGGCAAATGATCGACACCAACGTCACCGGCCTCGTCACCATCACCCACCGGCTGCTGCCGCTGCTGATCGAACGCAGGGGCGCGATCCTGAACCTGAGCTCGGTCGCCGCGACCTATCCCTATGGCGGCGGCAACGTCTATGGCGGCACCAAGGCCTTCGTCCGGCAATTCTCGCTGGGCCTGCGTTCGGACCTGCACGGCACCGGCGTGCGCGTCACCTCGATCGAGCCGGGCATGGTGGAAACCGAATTCACCACCGTGCGCACCGGCGGCAACCAGGCGGCCTCGGACGCCTTCTACAAGGGCGCGCATCCGATGACCGGCGAGGATATCGCCGAAACCCTGTTCTGGGTCGCGACCCAGCCGAAGCATCTCAACTTCAACAGCATCGAACTGATGCCCGTCACCCAGTCCTTCGCCGGCTTCCAGGTCGCCCGCGACGCCTGATCCGCCAAACGGGAAAGCCCCGCCGATGGGCACCGGCGGGGCTTTTCTTATGGAAGGATGGCAGGGCAGCCGCCGATCATCCCATAAATATCCTGTAATATATCAGGCGTTCGGCGAAGCTTCGACCGATGCCTCGACAGACGCCTTGCGCGGCTTCGCGCGGAGCACGCCGGGCCGGCGATATTCGGCCATCATCGCGAACTTGGGCTCGCTGCCGGCCAGTTCCGCAATGGTCTTGGCGGCGCGCTTGGTGATCTGGCGGACGCGCTCCTTGGTGACACCGGCCTCCTCCTCGACGAAGCTGGGCGTCGCGATGTCGAACAGGCGCGCCTCGACGATCTCGCGGTTGCGGACGAGCCGCTGCTCCAGCTTCTCCAGCTCCTCCGGCTCGATGCCGTGGACCTTGGAACGGAAGCGGACCGGCAGGTGCGCGGCGATATCGGACGGCTGCGGCTGGGGCGCGCGCTTCTTGGGGCGCGGACGGCGGCGGAGCTGGTTGATCGCGGTGGTGCGGAGATGCTCGACATAGCTGTCGACCAGCGATTCCGTGGCGCGACGGGCGAGATAGTCGGAAGCGCCGGCTTCGGTGTGGGCGAGCGCGTCCTCGTCCTCGATCACCGCTTCCAGCGAGGCTTCCTCGCCGTCATTGCCCTGGACCATGGCGTTGAGCGAGATGGTGGTCGCATCGACCTTCTTCGCCGACGGGCGCTGATCGGTCATCAGACGGAAGCGAAGGCTCTGCAGTTCCCCCCGGATCTGCCAGTTCACGAAGGTCGTGAACTGGGCCTTCTCTGGCTCATAGGCCTGGATGGCGCGGTGCACCGCGATGGCGCAGACCTGTTCGGCATCATCCCAATGGCCGCCCAGGCCATATTGGCGGATGAAGTGGCGGATGCGCGGCGCGATCAGCTTGAGAATGCGGGCAAACGCCTTGTCCACCTCGGCGCGCTGGCGGGCGGTGGGCCGCGCATCGCCTTCCGGGGTGTTCGCGATGACGACCGCGACGGCGGCCTCCAGCGCGACAGTGGTCTTCGACATGTTGTGCCTCCCTGTTCAAGGGGCCGCCTGCGCATCCGCATGCTGTCCCTCACCGGGGGCCTATGTCGCCGACAAAGGTTAACAAAGGTTCTTATCCCATATGGATTGCGGCCATTTATCCCATATTTTTTGCAGGAGAGAGAAATCCGGCGATCGCGGGATGTCAGCTTTTGGATTCAAGGACCTGGAAGCGATCGGGGCGCAGATTGCGGCCGACATAGTCGAGCAGCCAGGCGCGGTGCGCGCTGCTGGCATCGCCGGCGGCGGCGATTCGTTCGCTCGCGCGGGCGGTGCCGACCTGGGCGTTCAGCAGCAGGCGGGCGCGATCGGGATCGAGGCCGCCATTCCTGAGGAATCGCGCGGCGTCGCCCAGCCCGAGATGATGGCCGAGATAGGCGATCTCCGCGATCGCCTCCGCCCCCTCGCCCACGCGCAGCCCGCGTTTTTCGAGCTGGTCGATGTTGGACCGGGCATAATCGGCGATCGCGTTGATCGAGGCGTCGCCATCGTAACGCAGCGCCAGCAAGGCGGAGCGGGCGTCGTCACGCACCTTGCCAGCGGCGTCCAGCCAGCCGTTGGCGCGCGCCACCGTGTTCAGCCAGGTGCCCGGCCGTTCGGTCTCCCCCTGCCAGGTGCCGGCGAGGAACTGGCCAAGGCCGGCGGCGCTGGATCGCGGGTTGCGCGAATATTCCAGCCAGCGCCCGTCATTGTCCCGCGCGGATTCGGCATTGACGATCGCCGCCAGCGCGGCGGCGGGAATGCCGGTGCGCGCGGCCGCCGACTGCAGCGTGGCACGATAACGCGCATTAGGGCCCAGGCCGCCCACCTCGCCAGCGTCCCCGTCGTCCCGACGGCCATCGCCATCACCATCGCGGCGCCGCGCGGACGCCATGTCGCGCCCGCCATCGCCATAAGCGATCGGGGGCTGGGAGGGTTGCGGCGACGCCATTGCCGGCGCGGCGCCCCGCGCGTCCAGCCCGCCACTGAACATCGCGATCAGCGAATCCAGGCTGAACTCGCTGCCCGCGCCGCCAGTGCCGGCCACGGCCGCGCCGTCGTCCCCGGTGCCCAGCGCCGCCTGCCACAGGCGGCTGGAAAGCTGCGCCCGCGCCTCGGCCAGGATCAGATCGGCCCGCTGGCGGGCATCCACCTGCTGGATGTCGCCGTGCGGGCCGTCCAGCCGCCCGATCATGGCGAGCGCCGCCGCACGGGCCCGCGGCCGAGCGCGAAAGCGGTGGCGGATCGATCGTCGAGCTGGGCCTGCTCCGCATTCTCCCTGGCTCGCTCGGCCTCGGTGCGGAAGCTGTCGGCCGCGGATTCGATCGCCTTGAACGAGCTGTAGGCCGCCATCGCCTTGTTGCGCAGCCGGCCGAGCTGGGCGTCCACCACGGCCTGGTCCTCGCGCAGGCGCGCCCGTTGCGCGCACATGCGTTCGACATAAGCATGGGAGGAAAACAGGATGTCGCCGGCCGCGATCCGCGCCTCGCGCTCCATCGCCGCCTCCACCTCGGCGCGGTTATTCTCGATCTGGACGAGCTGGCTCACCTGCACGCTGATCGCGACGCGCACGTCGTCGATCTCGCGCTGCTGCACGCGCATCGCGCCGTCATAGGGCGTCTTCATCGGGCTCCGGTCCCTCCATGATGGCGGCCAATGCGGCGAAGGCCTCGCCCGCATGGCCGCGTTCGTTCTTCGACTGGTTCAGCAGCGCCTCGATCCTCGGCGCCAGCAGCACCGCCTGATCCACCTCGGCGCTGGCGCCGGTGCGATAGGCGCCCAGCCGCACCATCTCCTCCATGTCTCCATAGGTGGAAAGCGTGCGGCGCGCGGCGAGACGCACCAGATTTTCTTCCTCGCTGTGCGCGTGGGGCAAGGTCCGCGACACCGATTTCAGCACGTCGATCGCCGGATAACGACCGCGTTCGGCGATCCGGCGGGTGATGACGACGTGGCCGTCCAGGATGCCGCGCACGGCGTCCGCCACCGGCTCGTTATGATCGTCGCCGTCCACCAGCACGGTGAACAGGCCGGTGATCGATCCCTGCCCGGCCAGCCCCGGCCCGGCGCGCTCCAGCAGGCGCGGCAGCTCCGCGAACACGGTGGGGGTATAGCCCTTGGTGGCCGGCGGCTCGCCGCTGGCCAGGCCGATCTCGCGCTGGGCCATGGCGAAGCGCGTGACCGAATCCATCAGGCACAGCACGTTCAGGCCCTGGTCGCGGAAATATTCCGCCACCGCCAGCGTGGTCCACGCCGCCTGCCGCCGCATCAGCGCCGGTTCGTCGGAGGTGGCGACCACCACCACGCTGCGGGCAAGGCCATCGGGGCCGAGATCGTCCTCCACGAATTCCTGCACTTCGCGGCCGCGCTCGCCGATCAGCCCGATCACGGCGACGTCGCATTGCGTCCAGCGCGCCAGCATCGACAGCAGGGTCGACTTGCCGACGCCCGAACCCGCGAACAGGCCCAGCCGCTGGCCGAGGCACAGCGGCGCGAAGATATCGAGCGCGCGCACGCCGGTCTCGATCTTGGCGCCCACGCGGGCGCGGGCGGAAGCGAGCGGCGGCATCGCCTTGATCGGGCGCGGCACGGCGCCCGCCAGCAGCACGCCCTTGCCGTCGACCGGGCGGCCGAGGCCATCGATCATCCGGCCGAGCCAGGCGGTGGAAGGGCGCAGCGCGAACTGGCCGGCGGCGATATCCGCCCGCGCGCCCGATGCGATGCCCTGCGGATCGCTGAACGGCAGGCAGTGGGCGATGCCGCGATCGAGGCCGGTGACTTCGGCCTCCACGGTGCCGCCGGGGGAAGCGACGCGGATGCGCGATCCGATCTGGGCGGCGCCGGCCAGTCCCTCCACCTCGATCAGCGCGCCGCGCACCGCCACCACCCGGCCGTAGCGGCGATCGGGCGAAAGCGCGCGCAGCCCCGCCTCGGCGGACGCGAGTGTCAGCACGGGCTGGGCCTCAGGCGGCCGTGGCCACCGGCCGGGCCATCGCCTCGGCTTCATAATCGATCAGCCAGCGGCAATCGGCCAGCGCGCGATAGAAATCGGATGTCGCCACCTTCTGGGCGAAGCTGATGCACACCGTCTTGGCTTCCGGCGATTCCAGCGCCTCCATCAGCGCCTGCACCAGCGTGACGATCGCATCCTGGTGGCGCTGCTGATCGGCGCTGTCGATATAGGCCATCATGCAGGCGAAATAGAGCCGGCGGGCCGGCGTGTTCGCCTCTTCCGGGCTCATCACGTCGCGGCCGCGCAGCAGCGTGACGTTGTTTTCGATGCACAGGTCCGTGCGGCCGGCGGCGCGCAGCACCGCGCCGTTGACGATGATCTTCTCGCCGTCGCGAAGGGAAATGCGGAGCGCCATGTCCTGCCTCAAATGCCGTTTCCCCTATTATAGGATGGCGATGGCGGATGCGGCCCCCGCACCCGGAAAATTTTGCCTATATTTGGTCGGCTTCTTCTCCCTCCTACAATGATCGATGGAACAGGCATGTGCCCCCACGGCCGCGCCCGTCACCACGCATAGGAGAATCATGTGAGCCTCTATTCCGCTCTTTATGCCGGCGTCTCGGGCCTCGGGGCACAGTCCACCGCGATGGCGACCGTCGCCGACAACATCACCAACGTGAACACCGTGGGCTACAAGGGCACCACCGCCCAGTTCAGCACGCTGGTCACGAACAGCGGCACCAAGAACAGCTATTCCGCCGGCGGCGTCTCCGCGGCCCCGCAGGCGATGATCTCCGCCCAGGGCCTGCTCCAGTCTTCGGGCAGCCTCACCGATCTCGGCATCGACGGCGCGGGCTTCTTCGTCGTGCGCTCCAGCGCCGATCCGAACGCGCCGATCGCCTTCACCCGCGCCGGCTCCTTCGTGCCCGACAAGAACGGGCAACTCTACAACACCGCCGGCTATTATCTGCAGGGCTGGCCGCTCGACGAGAATGGCAACTTCGTCAACAACGGCAACATGAACGCGCTGCGCCCGGTCGACATCAACGAGCTGAGCGGCGCCGCGCAGGCCACCACCAAGATCGCGCTGCGCGCCAACCTGCAATCCACCGCCACACCGCCGACGACGCCGCCTTACGCCGCGGCCGGCGACATGATGAACGGCACGGTGGAACCGCAGTTCGAACGCTCGGTCGACGTCTATGACGCGCAGGGCAATGCCCACACCGTCTCCTTCGCCTTCGTGAAGACCGCGACGAACGAATGGGCGGTGGAAATCCATTCGGAAGGCAATCTGCTGCGCAGCGGATCGCTCGCCTTCAACGGCGACGGCAGCCTCGACGTCGCGGGATCGACCGCCGGCCTGTTCGACGATCTCGCCGTCAACTGGGGCAACGGGGCCGATGCCTCGCCGATCTCGCTCTCGCTGGGCTCGCAGGGCGGGCTCGACGGCATCACCCAGTTCAGCAGCGATTCCTCGCTGCTCTCGTCCAGCGTGAACGGCGGCATCCTCGGCGCCGTCGCCTCGGTGAACATCTCCGACAGCGGCGTCGTCAGCGCCGTGTTCGAGGATGGATCGACCCGCCCGATCTACCAGCTCCCGCTCGCCACCTTCCAGAACCCGAACGGGCTGACGGCGGTTTCGGGCAACGCCTACATCACCTCGCTGGATTCGGGCACGCCTTCGGTCAACCCGGCCGGCTCGCTCGGCTCGGGCAAGATCGCGGCCGGCAAGCTGGAAGCCTCCACCGTCGATCTCGCCGGCGAATTCACCAACATGATCCGCTTCCAGCGCGCCTACAGCGCGTCCTCCAAGATCATCACCACGGTGGACGAGATGCTGCAGGAACTGGGCAACATGAAGCGCTGATCCGCCTGATCCCGCCCGCCTGAAGACCATGAACGCCAGAGGAAACCGCCCGTGTCACTGAACGACATCCTGAACACCGCCGTGTCCGGCCTGTCCGCGTCACAGGCGGCGATGCGGACGGTTTCCAACAATATCGCGAACGTCAACACGCCGGGCTACGCGCGCGAGAAGGTGGCGGCGTCCAGCACGGTCAGCGGCGGGCGGACCAGCGGCGTCTATGTCAGCGAGCCTTCGCGCGTCGCGGACAAGTTCCTGGAGAGCACGGTCTACAACCGGTCGGCCGGCGCCGGTTGGGCGAAGACCGCCTCTTCCTATTTCGACCAGCTCGAATCCCTGCTGGGCGGCGTGGGATCGACGACGGGCCTCGCCGCCCGCCTCGCCGCCGTCTCCTCGTCCGCCACGCAGATGTCGAGCCTGGAGGCGACGCCCCAGTCGATCGCCACCTTCACCGGCAATGTCGATGACATGCTGGACCTGCTGAAGCAGCTTCGCGGCGACACCAACGGCCTGCAGGCCAATGTCGAGTCCGAGGTCAATTATACCGTCGATCGCACCAACACGCTGCTGAAGCAGATCCACACGCTCAACGATTCCGTCGCGCAGCGCAGGGCGCTGGGGCAGAGCACGTCGGGCATCGAGAATGAACGCGCCGCCGCGATCGAGGAACTGAGCGGCCTGATGAAGGTCACGGTGCGCGAACAGCCGGACGGCCGCATGATGATCGAGGCCGACAGCGGCCAGGTGCTGCTCGACCGCCGGCTGCGCCAGCTCAGCTACAATAGCGGGCCGGGCGCCGCGCAGCCGCTTTATTCGGCGATCGACATCCGCTTCGCCAATAATGACGGCACGCTCGGCGCCTCCACCGGGCAGAAGATCGATTCCTCCGCGATCGGCGGCACGCTCGGTTCGCTGATCGACCTGCGCGACAATGTGCTGCCGGCCTATTCGGGGCAGGTGGGCGACCTGTTCTCCGCGCTGGCCGAGGGGCTGAACGCGGCCGCCAACGCCGGCACCACCGTTCCCGCCCCCGCCAGCCTGCAGGGACGGCAGACCGGGCTCGCCGGCACCGACCGGCTGGGCTTCACCGGCGCCGCCAGCTTCGCTGTCATGGGCGCGGACGGCACGCTGCTCGCCAAGGTCGATGTCGATTTCGATGCGCTGGGGCCGACGGCCACGGTGGACGACGCGGTCGCCGCGATCAATGCCGGGCTCGCCGGCTTCGCCACCGCCTCCTTCGTCGACGGCCGCCTCAGCATCGCCGCCGATGCCGCGCCCAACGGCGTCGCCGTGGCGCAGGCCGAAGCCAACCCCGCCAACCGCGCTGGTGTCGGCTTTTCGCATTATTTCGGCCTGAACGACGTGATCCGAAGCGATAGCGGCGCGATCACCCCATCGGGCTTCACCGCCGCCGACGCGGCCGGCTTCGGCGCCGGCGAGACCGCCGAGGTCGTGCTGCGCGACGCCGCCGGCCGGCCGATGGCGAGCTATACCTACACCGCCACCGGTGGCGAGACGTTCGGCGATGTCATCGCCCAGCTCAACGCCAGCCCGCTTTCCGGCCATGGCAGCTTCGCGCTCGACGATCGCGGCCGCATCCAGTTCACCCCCAATGCCTCGAGCGCGGGGGCGAGCATAACGATCCCGGCCGATTCCACCAGCCGCAACGGATCGGGCCTGTCCTTCTCCGACCTTGCCGGCAAGAGCGCGGTGGACGGCGCCTTCATCCGGCCCGACATCCTCGACAACACCGCCAACCTTCCCCTCGCCCGGCTGAACCTGGGTGCCACCATCGGCGAGAAAGCGATCGGGCCGGGCGATTTCCGGGGCGCCGGCGGCTTCGTCGACAGCCTGACCAAGGCGATCGACCTCGGCAACAAGGGCAAGGCATCGGTGGACGCGATCACCAGCCAGTTCATTGCCGGCATCGCCACCAAGTCCGCCCAGTCGCAGACCAACCTCGATGCGGCGAGCGCGCGGCTGAGCGACGCCGTCGGCCGGCGCGACAATTTCGCGGGCGTGAACATCGACGAGGAGCTGGCCCAGATGGTGGTGCTCCAGAACAGCTATTCCGCCGCCGCCCGGGTCATGACCACCGCCAGCAGCATGTATGACACGCTGCTGGAGATGGTGGGCTGATCCCCGCCAGCCGCCACCGTCCTCCAGGGAGACAGTCATGAACCGCGTAGCCACTACCCAGCTCAACAGCGTGATGATGGGCAGCCTGCAGCGCACCCAGTCGCTGCTCGCCGCCGGCCAGGCCCAGCTCGCCACCGGCAAGAAGGCGCAGAATTATTCGCAGCTCGGCGGGGATGCCATCCGCGCCCTTTCGGCCAACGCCCTGCTGGAACGGCAGGAAGGCTACAAGGCGTCCGCCGGCAACACCACGACGACGCTGAAATTCTACGACGCGAACCTCAGCGACCTCGAAAAGTCGATGACGAACCTGCGCCAGAAGGTGATGGATTCGCTCGGTATTTCCGATGGCCGCGATCTGGCCGCCAACATCGAGGCCGCGTTCGACGACTTCAAGACCATCATGAACACGAAGGTGAACGGCCGCTCGCTGTTCGGCGGCTCGCAGACCGATACCAAGCCGCTCAAGCCGGAAACGCTGTCCGACACGATCGGCCTCGATCCGGCCGATGCCTTCGCCAACGATCAGGTGCGCGGATCGGCCCGGGTGGGTGACGATCTCGATGTCGAATATGGCATCGTCGCCAGCGATTTCGCCGGCAAGTTCATCGATGCGTTCGGCGCGCTCGCCGACCTGGGCGAGCTTTCCAGCCCGCTCACCGATGCGGAGCGCACCGCGCTGTTCGCCGCCGTCGATACACTCGACGCGGGGCTGACGGACGTGCGCACCGTCAATGGCGAGAATGGCCGCAAGATGGCCTATGTTGAGCAGATCGGCAAAAGGGCGGAAGATCGCTCGATGCTGATGACCGAGGTGATCGGCGAGACCGAGAATGCCGATCTCGGTCAGGTCGCCGTCGACATGGCGCAATATCAGCTCACCCTCGAGGCATCCTATTCGGTGTTCGCCCAGCTCAACGGGCTTTCGCTGGTCAATTATCTGCGCTGACGGACGGGCCGGCCCTTGCGGGGCCGCACCCCTCCCCCGCCTGTTTGCTTACCGCGGGTCGCAACCGTCGGCAGCAAGGGCGCCTCGTCACGGACGGGGCGCCCTTTTCCTTTGGGGGCGTGGCATGACGCACCCGCCTGTTTCGTCCCCGGCGCTTCTGCTACCGCCGGCCGATGACGCTCCGCATCACGATACCCGAAACGCCGTCCGACGCCGATCGCGAGGCCATTCTCGCTCCCTTGCGCGCCTTCAATGCCAGCCGCGCGGGCGACCCCGGCCTGCGCCCGGTGGCGATCCTGCTGACGGACCAGGCCGGCCGGGATGTCGGCGGCCTGTGGGGCAAGATCGCCTATGACTGGCTGTTCGTTGAACTGCTCGCCGTGCCGGAGGAGTGGCGCGGCGGCAATTACGGCAAGGCGCTGATGCAGGAAGCCGAAAGCATCGCCCGCGCCCATGGCTGCGTGGGGGTGTGGCTGGACACCTTCGAATTCCAGGCCCGCGGCTTCTACGAGAAGCTGGGATTCGAGCTGTTCGGCGAGTTGGGGGACCATCCGGTGGGCCAGCGCCGGTTTTTCCTGCGCAAGCGGCTTCAGGAACCGGCTGCGCAGATGCTCGGAAATCGCGGCTGAATTTGCCTCATCCGTGGATGGGCTGCCGGGTGGGACAGATCACCCTTAGGCAACGCTCCGCCTCCTCCATTCCCCGTGCCCCATAAGGGTGGCCCCACAAATCCCCCTCCAAACCGGGTAGTTCTACCGATTGGCCCTCCGGGGCGCTTTTGCGAGACTCGCGCCAACGGCTCCACAGGATCCGGGGAGTTCGCCATGAAGCGTGCCGGTTTCACCCTCGCCGCCCTCCTGCTCGCAGCATCCTGGGGGCGAGCGGCCTTGGCCCAGAGCGAAAGCGGCCAGAACGACGCCAACAATCCGCTGACGCCGAAGATCACCTTCAACATACACGATTATTACGTGCCCAAGCTGACCGACGTGCCGGACGAGGATGCCAACCAGCTTCTGTTTCGCGGGCTGATCCCGCACAAGACCTTCGGCCGCGGGCAGTTGCTGCGCTTCACCCTGCCGCTCGTCACCACGCCCACAGCATCCGGCCACGCCACCGCCTTCGGCGATCTCACGCTGATGGACATCATCCCCTTCAAGTCCGGGAAGATGGAGCTGGGAGTGGGGCCTCTGCTCGTCGCCCCCATTGCCGGCAAGCACGTCACCGGCAGCGGCAAGTGGCAGGCCGGCGCCGTCGGCCTGCTGATCGCGCCACAAAAATGGGGGCTTATCGGCTCGCTCCTCACCTACCAGCATTCCTTCGCGGGCGACGACGACCGGCCCGAAACCTCGCTGATGACCTTCCAGCCGCTGCTGATCTACAACCTGCCCAAGGGCTTCTACATGCGCTCCACCGGCACCTGGACCTTCGATCTGGAAAAGGCCGGCGACTATATTCCGCTGGGCCTGGGCGTGGGCAAGGTATGGCAGGTGGGCAAGACCACCATCAACGGCTTCGTCGAACCGCAATATTCGGTCTGGACCAACGGCGCCGGCACGCCGCAATGGCAGATCTTCGTCGGCCTCAACTTCCAGTTCGCCCTCGCCGCCAAATAGCGGATCGGGCCGTGCCCGATAGGCCTTACGCCCCCCTGGGGCCGGGCGTTGCGGCCTTGCCGGCGGGAATCGGCCCGGCATCGACCAGCTCGGCGATCTCGCCGGCCGGGCTCACGCTGGGGATGGCGGCCATCGCGCGCGATATCGCAGCGGGGTCGACCGATCCCACCGTCCCGGTCAGCATCTCGAACACCGGCGCGGTCGGCAGGCCCTGGAAGGACGCGGCATAGTGCGCCCGGAGCGCCGCCAGCCCATCCTCCTGCCCCAGCATCGCCAGGGATACGGCATAGCGGAGCAGCACCGCCTGATCGACGTCGCTGATCCTGCCGGCGCGCGGCAGCGTGGGCGCCATCTCGCTGGCCAGCGCCGCCCAGTTGCGGTTCTTCCACAATATCTCGACCCGCAGCGGGCCGGCGCCCGGCACGTCCTGCAGCACGGCGAACGCCTCGTCCACCTTGCCGAGCTGGCTGAGCGCCACCGCCTCCACCCGCTTACGGGCGTGGATCATCTCGTCGGTATAGGGGTTGGCGGCCGTCCTGCGCAGCGCCGCCAGCGCGCGATCGGGGCGCGCCGCGAGGATGTGGAGCGTCGCTACCTTCACCGAAAGCGGCCCCTGCGCGATATCGCGGGTGCGCACGAAAAGCTGGTGCTCCAGAAGATCGCCGGCGCGGGCATAGAGGCCGGAGGCCTGCAGCCTGTCCGCCAGCCGCGTCACCAGGAAATCGCCTTCGGCGCCGCTGGGCGCAAGATCGCGATAATCCCAATAGAGCCCGGCCGCCTGATCCAGCGGCAGCTTGCTGGCGGGATCGAGCGCGGAGGCGAGCTTCGCCTGCAGGCCCGGAACGAAATCCGGCCCCTGCCGGCTGGGCTGGAAGAAGCGGAACAGGGTGGCGCCGGTGCTGAGCGCGCCCTGCAGATTGTCCATCTCGCTGTTCAGGCGATAGCTGAGGCGCAGCGCCCGTTCCTCGACCTGATCGCCGCGCCACACATAGCGCAGGGCATCCAGCTTCTTCAGCGCGGCCGCCGGCGTCAGCGCATGGCTGGCGGTTTCCGCCTCGATCAGGCTGAGGCGCGCATCCATCCGCTGGCCCATCGTGCCGCTCTTCTCCACCCGGGCGAAGCGCAGCCGCGCCTCGTCCGACTGGCCGAGCGCCAGATAGGCACGGCCGCGATAGAGATTGGCGGCGGGATCGCGATCGGGGGTCAGCGCCAGCCAGCGCAGCGCGAAATCGGGGCGGTTGCTTTCCACCGCCGCCCGTGCGGCCGCGATGATGAAGGGCTGGCGCGCGTCGCCCTTGCGGGCGTCGATCGCCGCCTTGGCGCAGGCCACCTGCCCCATCGCCGCTTCGGCAAAGCCGGTTTCGGCCAGCGTGCGCAGGCGCCAGGCACAGGCTTCGGGATTATTGACGAGGCCCGGCGCCGTCAGCAGCGCGAAGGCATCGGCCGGGCGCGCCATCATCGTCAGCGCGGTGGCGCGCGCGAGGTTGAAGGCATCGACCATGGCGAGATCGGGATCGTCCTGGCGCATCACGTCCAGCACGCCGATCGCCTCGGACCCGCGCCCGCGCCCGATCAGGCTGCGCGCATAATCCCAGCGCGCCTGCTGCCGGCCGGAGGCGGAGGCCCGCGCCAGCATCCGCCAGGCCACGTCCTCCGATATGATCTTCCAGGCAGCGGGCATGGAGATGTCGGGCTGCTGGGCGAGATCGGCGGCGAAGCCCGGCAGGCGCGCCATCTGCGGCGGCGCCGGGGTGGAAGCGATCGCGACATCGTCCTCGGCGGCCGACGCGGCGATCGGCGCCGGGGGCGGCGGAACCGTGGGCGCCGCGAGCGCCGCGGCGGAGGCGAGCAGCAAGGGCAGCTTCATCACGGCTGCACCTCGAACAGGCCGAAGGCGCCGATCAGCGCGCCGCCGATGCCGCAGCCCAGGATGAACAGCAGGGCGAGCGCGATGGTCGGCAGCCCCGTCGCGGCCGGCGGATCGATCAGCGCGTCGACGGCGTCGGCGGTGGCGGCAACGATCTCGCCCGCGGCCGCGTCATCGGCTTCCCGGTCGCCGCGCCGGCGGCGGGGGATCGCGGTCGTTTGACCCGAGGATACGACCCTGACTCTCTCGGGCTGCTGATCGCGGCTCATCTAGGCACCTGCTTCACACATTTTCATCCTATTATAGGAGATAAGAGCGCGCCGCCGGATTCGCGGCCCAACAATTGAGCAGGCCGAACCGCCTGTTGCGGAGACCTAGATGCGCAAGACTGTCGTGACCGCAGCCACCGCTCTTTCAGCGATGACCAGCGGCAGCGTCGCCGGCGCCGCCGATGCCGGATCGCCAGTGGCGGGCGGCGAATCCCATTTCGTGCAGATGGACCGGATCGAAACCCCGATCTTCAGCCCCAGCCGGATCGAAGGCTCCTTTCAGCTCTCGCTGGTGCTGGAGGCGAAGGATGCCGCGGCGGCCAGCGCGATGCAGGATGAAATGCCGCGCCTGCGCGCCGCCTCGCTTGCCGCCACGCTGGAATTCGCGCGCCTCTATGCGTCCGAACTTACCGCCGTCGATGCCGAACGGCTGAGCGCGGACGTCACCGCCTCCCTCAAGCGCGTCAATCCGGGCATCGCCCGCGTGCTGATCGTGAAGGTCGCCGCCCTGCCCGTCGCCTGACCGGCTTCGGCCGGGCGATCCGACCGACCGATAAGAGAAAAAGCCCCGGTCCGGCCTCGTGCCGAACCGGGGCTTTTTCATTCCCGCTTGCCGCCCGGCGATGCCGCCCAGGCGTGAAGCCGCCTAGCGCGCCGCCAGCCCGCGCGGCGCAGCACCATTCGGGCGCCGCGCCGGAGGCTGCTGCGGCTGCTGTTCCACCACCACGGGCTGGAGCTGGCGCTTGCCCGCCAGCGCCATGCTGAGCTGCACGGCAGCATTGGGCGTCATGTTCGATACGATCATCGCGGTCGAACGCTCGCGCATCCGCCGGGCGATCTCGGTCTGCACGTCGAGATCCAGCCGCTCGAAGATCACCGCCGCCTTGGCGGGCTTCATCGTCTGGTAGATGCGGGCGAGATCGTCGTAGGAATCATTGCCATCGCCGCCCTGGGCACCGCCGCGCCCCGAAGACGACGCCGACTGCGCGGCTTCCGCTTGGCGCTGGGCGAGATCGGCCTTCAGCCGCGCCTCGCTGGCGCGCAGCGCCTGTTCGCGCAGGTCGAGCCCGCGCTTCTGATCGGCGATCGCCTGATCGCGCTCGCGCACGCTCTGCTGGATCGATGCCCCCAGCCGGCTGGCCGGCGCCGGCTGCTCGGCCGTGGGGGCCGCGACCGCCACGGCATTGGCGATGACGGAAAGGCCCGCCACGCCGGCGGTCAGCGACAGGAGCGAAGGCTTGCGCACCAGATCGCGGACCACGCCGGGAAGCTGCCCGGCCACCCCGCTCATGCGCGAGAAAAGCGAAGGAGGCGGCGCCATCACGCGGCTTCCGCCACCGTCTCGGCGGGGATCGCGCCGTCATCGGCGACGGCCGTCACCGCCGGACGCGGACGCTTCGGCTTGGAGCGCGAGCGCTTGCGCGGCGCGGCGCGCACGACCGGCTGATCGATCGCCGCTTCGGCCGCGGCCTCGGCGATGGCCTCGGCAACGACATCCGCTTCGTCGGCCGGCAGATCCTTCCGATCGGATGCGGTGGCGGCGGCGTCCATGATCCGTTCGGCCACGGCATTGCCGATGCCGACCATCACCGAAAGCTCGTCGCGCAGCGCCTCGCCCGAAGCGATGACGCGCGCATTGGCGGCGCCGTCGGTGGCCAGCAGCGTCTTCAGTTCGCCCAGCACCGCGCGGGCCTGGCCGGTCGCGCGATCGAGCTGCGCCACGGTCTCGCCGAGATCGCCCGACTTGATCGCCCGGAAGCTGCGCATCATCCGCGTGCACTGCACCAGCACCGCCGCGCACAGCAGCGTCAGAAGAAGATTGGTGAAGACGGCGAAAGTCATTTGGGGAAGCCTTTCGAAATGTCGGTCGCAAGCCGGATGGCGATGTTGCTGCAGCGCTGGCCGATATGGGCATGACCCAGCGGCACGCCGCCGCAATGCACCTCCAGCGGATCGTCCGGCCCGCGATTGAGCGCGAGCGTCTGGCCGACGGCCATGTTCATCACGTCGTGCAGGCGCATATGCTTTTCGCCCAGCACGACATCGACGACGACCTCGGTATTGAAAAGTTCGGCCGCCATATGCGCTTCCCAGATCCGGTCGCGGCCCAGCTTCTCGCCCATGAAGCGCTGGAGCAGCTTGGTGCGGACCGGCTCGATCGTCGCATAAGGCAGCAGGATGTTGAACTTGCCGCCGCGCCCTTCCATGTCGACGCGGAAGGTGGCGACCGCGGCGATGTTGGAAGGGCCGGCGATCGCCGCGAAGCGCGGGCTGCTCTCCACGCGCTCCAGCTCCATCGTCACCGGCTCGATCGCCTCGAACGAGGCCGAGAATTCGTCGAGCGCGAGCTGGACCATCTTCGACACCAGCATGGTTTCGATGGTGGTGAAGGCGCGGCCGTCGATGCGGACGGCGCCGCCGCCCTTGCGGCCGCCGAGCAGCGCATCCACCACGGCGTAGATCAGGCTGGAATCGACGGTGACGACACCGTAATTCTCCCATTCCTTCACCTTGAACACGCCGAGCATGGCGGGCAGCGCCACGCGCTTCATGAACTCGCCGAAGCGGACGGAGGTGATCTCCTCCAGGCTGACGTCGATCGCGTCGGACGTGAGGTTGCGCATGCTGGTGGCGAAGGTGCGCACCATGCGTTCGCACACCACCTCCAGCATCGGCAGCCGTTCGTGGCTGATCGTGTTGGATTCGATGACGGCCTTGAGCCCGCTCTTCTGCGCGGGTTCCAGCGCGGCATCGAAGCCGAACAGCGCGTCGATGCCCGCCTGGTCGAACGTGACTTCGGCCCCGACCGGCAGCACCGGCGGTTCGGGCAGGGCGAAATCCTCGAAATCGTCGCCGCCGCCGCTCATTGCTGGACGAGGTCCTGGATCAGCACGTCGCGGACGACGCCGACGCCGAGCACATTGGTCGCGCGCGACATCATCTCCTCCTTCACGCGGAACACCGCCGCCGATCCGTTGAGGTCGTCCGGCCGCAATTCGCGAAGGAAGGGCTGGAGCGCATCAAGGATCACCGGCAGCTTCTGCCGCACCTTCTCCGACTTGCCGGCATCGGCCGCGACGATGATGAAGCGCAGGTTGAGGAAGCGGGCCTGCGCGTCGCTGCTGCGCAGGTTCACGATCATCGGCGGCACTTCGACATAGGCATCGCTGCCCGCATCCCCAGCGGCGGAGGCCACGTCCTCGCCCTTGTCGCCGCCGATCAGTGCATAGCCCGCGACCCCGCCGCCCAGCACCAGCGCGGCGACGGCGCCGGCGATGATCTTCGCACGCTTGCCGAAACGCCCCGCCGGCCTGGCCTCGATCGGCACCGCTTCACTGATTGCATTGCTCTGCACGCATTCACTCCCTTGGAGCCGCCGGTCCCGGCCCGCCTAAATCGGCAGGCGGCGCACCGGGAACCGGATTTCCCTCCTATTATAGGATGAGCGTGCGGCAACTTTTGCCTGGCGCCAAATAAGGTCTCGATTTTTCCGAGGTGGGTTGATGGACGTCTCATCCTTTGTGCTGCTCAGCCATGAACAGGCGCTCAGGCGGCGGCTGGACGTGACCGCGAACAATATGGCGAACACCTCCACCGTGGGCTTCAAGCGGGAACAGCCGCTGTTCCACGAATATGTGGAGAAGACGAAGGAAGCCCCCGTCGAGGACGCGAAGAAGACGAGCTTCGTGCTCGATTACGGCGCCGTCCACGATGCGAGCCAGGGCGCCTTCCAGGCGACGGGCAACCCGCTGGACGTGATGATCGACGGCCCAGGCTACATCAATGTCGAGGCGCCGGGCGGCGGCGTCGCCTATACGCGCGCGGGCTTCATCAAGATTCTGGAGACCGGCGATCTCGCCACCTCCGGCGGGCAGCGCATCCTCGACGAAAATGGCCGCGCCATCAACGTGCCGGACGACCAGAAGACGATGGTCACGATCGCCGGCGACGGCACCGTGATGGGCCGCGACGGGCCGCTCGGCCGCATCGCCATCACCACCTTCGACGAGATCAACGTATCGCCGCGCGGCGACGGGCTGATGGAAGGCACGCGCGGCCGCGTGCTCACCGCGCGCGAGGCCAGGCTGAAGATCGGCGGCGTCGAGGCATCGAACGTGCAGCCGATCGTCGAGACGACGACGATGATCGATATCCTGCGATCCTACCAGACCAGCATGCGCATGACCGAAAGCCTGAACGACATGCGCAAGCAGGCGATCGACAAGCTCGGCCGCGTCAACTGATCCCCCTTCAATTCCTTCACTGAAAGGTTGAACCCATGCGCTCTCTTTCCATCTCCTCGACCGGCATGCTCGCGCAGCAGACCAATGTCGACGTGATCTCGAACAACATCGCCAACATGAACACGACCGCCTTCAAGCGGCAGCGCGCCGAATTCCAGGATCTGCTCTACCAGCAGGTCTCGCGCCCCGGCGCCTCCACCAGCGCGGACGGCACGCGCGTGCCCTCGGGCATCCAGATCGGCGCCGGCGTGCGCACCGGCGGCGTCTATCGCA
Source organism: Sphingomonas sp. MM-1 (assembly GCF_000347675.2). Lineage (NCBI taxonomy): Bacteria > Pseudomonadati > Pseudomonadota > Alphaproteobacteria > Sphingomonadales > Sphingomonadaceae > Sphingomonas > Sphingomonas sp. MM-1. The sequence goes on from NC_020561.1 coordinate 1,405,995, forward strand.
TCTCCGAACAGGGCGCGATGACGCAGACCAGCAACCCCTACGACCTCGCCATCGACGGCGAAGGCTATTTCCAGATCACCATGCCTTCGGGCGAAACCGCCTATACCCGCGCGGGATCGTTCCAGGTTTCCGACCAGGGCGAGCTGGTGACGACCGACGGCTATCGCATCGAACCCGCCATCACCATTCCGCAGGGCGCGGTGGACGTGGTGATCTCCAAGACCGGCGAGGTCCAGGTGAAGATGGCCGATCAGACCGAGCTGCAGACCGTCGGCCAGCTTGAGCTTGCGACCTTCGTGAACGAAGCCGGGCTGGAGGCCATGGGTTCCAACCTGTTCCTGGAAACCGCCGCATCGGGCCAGCCCAACGTCGCCATTCCGGGGGAGCCGGGCTTCGGCGTGCTGAACCAGGGCTTCCTGGAGGCGTCGAACGTCAATCCGGTGTCGGAGATCACCGCTCTCATCACCGCGCAGCGCGCCTATGAGATGAACAGCCGGGTGGTGAAGACCTCGGACGAGATGCTCGCCACCAGCGCGCAGCTTCGCTGACGATCATGGCGCTGCTGCTTTCCATCGCGCTGGCCGTGGCGGGCGCCCCGGCCCCGGCCGCCGCCCTGCCCGCTCCCCCGCCCGCCACGGTGCAGGCGCCGGTGCTGGCGCGCACGATCGAGAAGGGCGAGCTGATGTCCGCCGCCGATTTCGAGACCGCGCCGCTCGCCCCCAATGCGGCGCGGGGCGCGCTGCCGCCGGCCGCCGCCGCCGGCAAGGAAGCCGCACGCCGGCTGATGGCGGGCGCGATCGTGAAGGGCACCGATATCGTGATGCCGCGCCTCGTCCGCCGGGGCGAGGCCGTCACCATCGCGGTGGTTTCCGGCGGGCTGACGATCACCGCCCCCGGCCGCGCGCTGACCGACGGCGGCAAGGGCGATGCCGTGCGCGTCGTCAGCCTCAGCACCAACCGCACGCTGGATGCCGTGGTCGACCAGCCGGGCCGCGTCCGCATCGCCGGGCAATGAAAGGGTCAAGGGACATGAAACGCATCGCATCGGCGCTGATGATCGCCACCCTGCTTTCCGGCTGCAGCGTCGCGGACCGGCTCGCCAATGTCGGCCGCGCGCCGAAGATGTCGCCGATGGACGATCCCACCGCGCCGATCATCGAACCGTCGCTCGGCAACCAGGCGGCCGCCCACCGCGCCGGCCAGGCATCGCCGCCCGAACCCCAGCCGACGGGCGCCTCGCTGTTCCGCACCGGCGCGGGCGCCTTCTTCCGCGATCAGCGGGCATCGCGCGTGGGCGATATCCTGACGATCCGGATCAACATCCAGGATCGCGCCAGCTTCGACAATTCCACCGCGCGCACCCGCGACGGATCGGAAAATGCCAGCCTTGGCCGCCTGTTCGGCCTGGAACCCGGCAATCCGGAGCTGGTGGGGGCCAATTCGGCTTCCAAATCGACCGGCAGCGGCAACACCACCCGCAGCGAACAGATCAACATGACGATGGCCGCGCTGGTGACGGGCGTGCTGCCCAACGGCAACCTGCTGATCCGCGGCCGGCAGGAGATGCGCGTCAATTTCGAGCTGCGCGAGCTGATCGTCTCCGGCGTCGTCCGGCCCGAGGACATCGCCCGCGACAACAGCATCGCCCACAGCAAGATCGCCGAGGCGCGAATCAGCTATGGCGGGCGCGGCCAGCTCACCGACGCGCAGCAGGCCCGCTGGGGCCAGCAGATCTACGACGCGCTGTTCCCGTTCTGAACGCAGGGGCCGGGGAGGAAACTCTCCGGCCCTTCGATTCCCTGGAAAGGCCCGAGCCGGGCGACGGAACAACGTCGCTCGGTTTCTTATATTTCATGGTTGCCAACGGCTTAATCTGGAAGCTGTGGTGCCCAGGGACGGAATCGAACCGCCGACACCGTGATTTTCAGTCACGTGCTCTACCAACTGAGCTACCTGGGCAGGAAGCGTTGGAGCGCGGCCTATAGACAAGGCTGCTAGGGCCTGTCCAGCCCGTCTTCGACAATTTCTTGCCCCTCCGGATCGCTGGCCGGGCCGGGGGTGCGATAGGCCTCGCCGAGCCAGTTCAGGAGATCGCGATCGCGGCAGCCCTGGCTGCAGAAGGGGGCGTGCGCGGGGGTGGCGGGAGCGCCGCAGAGCGGGCAGGCGCCGCGCTTACGCCGGGAGGGGGCCGATGTGGACATGCCCGCTTGATATGGCGAACGAAGCCTCGCTTCGCAAGGCGAGCGGAAGGCCGCGGCGGCGCTCCAGCAGCGCCCACCAATCCGGGCGCGCCGCGATCGCGGCGATCACGGCGGGCGCGGCGGCGATCTGGACGGTGCCGGCACCGGCGGTGCGCTCCGCCCGGCGCAGGAGGGCGCGGGCCGCAGCAACGGCCGGTTCGCTGCGCAGCAATTCGGGCAGCGAGGCGCGGCTGCGGCGGCGGACGATCTGGAGGAAGCCGAAGCCGTTGACGGCGGTCCGCTCGAACGGCTGGGGAAGTTCGGCATCGACGGCGGCGGCGGCGGCCTGGCGATCCGCCTTGGCGCCGACGGTGGGCAGATCGATGCCGATCGAGCCGCTTATGCCCATCCGGCGGATGGCGCGGGCGGCGGCGCGGGCGCCGGCCACGGCCAGCTCGGCCGGCGGCAGCGGGCCATCCACGTCGAACAGGGCCATGGCCGGCGTGAGGGAGAGGCGGAGCGCGCCGCCGGGAAAGGCGATCTCGCCGGTCAGCGCCTCGTCGAGAAGCTCCGACCAGCCGGCCGCCTCCAGCCGATCCTCGCCATGGCTGGCGAGACGGACGACGGGGATACCGGTGGCGGCGATCCGCTGGAGGAGATCGGGGCCGTCCGTGGGCAGCGCATCCGGCGGCGCGGCCCGGGCGATGGCGCGCTTCGGCCGGCCGGGTTCGGGGATGGCGGCGCGAGTGATCTCCACCAGCAGGCGGGCGCCTTCGGTGACGCCGCGCGGCGGCGGCTCGATCAGCGCCTCGCCGCCCTCGCCTTCCAGCGTGACGACGGCGCGGCGGCCGGGAATGAGGACCTTGGTGAGCCGGGCCGGAATGACGGCGCCGGCGCGGGGGCCTGCATCGTCAGGCTCGATCGCGGCTTCGAGGATGCGGCCCTGATCCACCAGCGCGGCCCGCGCCTCGCCGATGCCGTCCTCATAGAGCCATTCAGCCAAGATCGCCTTCGCCGGGCATCACGCCGCCGGCTTCCAGCAGCGCGCGGGTTTCGAACAGGGGCAGGCCGACGACGCCCGAATGGCTGCCGGAAAGGAAGCGGACATAGGCTTCGGCGCGGCCCTGTATGGCATAGCCGCCGGCCTTGCCGTGCCATTCGCCGGACCGGAGATAGCGATCCACCTCCGCTTCCGTCAGCCGCTTGAAGGTGACGATAGAGACGGATTCGCGATGGCGGGCGCGGCCCTCGGCGTCGATCAGGCTGACGGCGGTGATGACGCGGTGGCGGCGGCCGGAGAGCAGTTCCAGGCAGCGGCGGGCCGTGGCCTCGTCCTCCGCCTTGGGCAGGATGCGGCGCCCGGCCGCGACCACCGTATCGGCGGCCAGCGTCACGCAGCCCGGATGCCGCGCGGCGACGGCGGTCGCCTTCTCGGCGGCCAGCCGGCGGGCATAGGGCAAGGGCAGTTCGCCGGCGCCCGCCGTCTCGTCCACCTCCGCCGGATCGACGGCGGCGGGCACGATACCGAGGCGGGCAAGCAGTTCCAGCCGGCGGGGGCTGGCCGAGGCGAGGATCAGGGACGGCATAGGCGGCCCCCGGCCGATCGCCCGAGACGGCCGATCACTTGAAGCGATAGGTGATCCGGCCCTTGGTCAGATCATAAGGCGTCAGTTCGACGAGCACTTCATCGCCCACCAGCACGCGGATGCGGTTCTTGCGCATCTTGCCGGCGGTGTGGCCGAGAATCTCATGGTCGTTCTCAAGCCGGACGCGGAACATGGCGTTGGGCAGCAGTTCCACTACTTGCCCGCGCATTTCGAGCAGTTCTTCCTTAGCCATCAGGCCCCTTGATGTTAGAGTCGCGTGGAGAAAAATCGCGCCGCCTTAGCGCCAAGCAGCCAAAAAGGGAAGGTCGACGATGCGGCCTTCGCGTTTTTCGGGCATCCGGCGGGGGCCCATTTCCAACGAAGTTGAGGAAGTTGAGGATATAGAACGCATCTTCAACTTCGTGCCCGATATGGTGATCCGGCGTGCCGGAACAAGGCGAATCCGCCCCGTCCGGGGACGAGGCGGATCATAACGCAACGCAACTATTGTAGGACAGGCCGGCCCCCTGCCCGCCGTCGCGGGATCGGGGGCCGGCGCATATCGGCCCGAACGACGGGCCGGAGCCACTTCAGGCGGCGAGCCGGCCGGCGCCATGGCCGCCGCCGCGATCTTCCGACCCGATCCTGAACTGGGATGCCTGTTCGGAAAGCGCATTCACCTCCGAATTCAGGTTGCGCGCGGCGGCCGAGGTCTCCTCCACCATCGCGGCATTCTGCTGGGTCGACTGATCCATCGTCGAGACCGCGACGCTGATCTGCGAGATGGCCGACGACTGGGCCTGGTTGTCGCTGGCCATGCCGTCGAGCAGGCCATGCACCTCGCCCACGCCCTCGGCGATGCTCGCCAGCGCATTGTCCACGCGCTGGACGGCCTCGACGGCGGTGCCGATGTCCGTCTGGGTGAGGGTGAGCTGATCGCGCGCCTTTTTGGCTTCCTCCTCGGCGCGCATGGCAAGCGCGCTGACGAGATCGGCGACCACCGCGAAGCCGCGGCCCGCCTCGCCGGCGCGGCCGGCTTCCACCGCCGCGTTCATGGCGAGGACGCGGGTCTGGAAGGCGATCTTGTCGACGCCCTCGATCACCTCGTCGATGCCCTTGGCGCTTTCGCGCACCCGGTCCATCGCCTGCACCGCCTCGTCCGCCACGTTGCGGCCGCCGCTGACGGTGGAGATCGCCTGATCGGCCCGCTGCACGGTGCGCGTCGCGGCCTTGGCGGTCGCCTTCAGGCGATCGTCGATCTGGGCGAGCGCGGCGGAGGTCTCCTCCAGGCTCGCCGCGTTCGCCTCGGTGCGGCGGGCGAGATCCTCGGATGCCTGGGCGATTTCCTGCGATCCGGTGCGGATCGCGCCGGCGCTCTGCATCACCGCGCCGATCATCCGGCGGAGACCCGTGACGGCTTCGTTGAAGTTGGCCTTCAGCACGGCATAGGCACCGGGGAAGTCGGTCCGGATCTCGGCCGTGAGATCGCCGTCGGTAAGGGCCGCGAGCCCATCCCCGATCGCGCTGGTGATGAGCTTCTGCTCCTCGGCGGCGCGGGCATCGGCGGCGGCGCGATCGGCGGCCGCCTGGCGGAACACGTCCGCCGCGCGGGCCATCGTGCCGATCTCGTCATGGCGGTCCGTCTGCGGCACGGCGAGATTCTCGCCCTTGGCGAGGCGATCGACCGCGGTGCTGAGTTCCGCCATCGGCCGGCCGATGATCGAACGCGCGGCATAAAAGAGCCCGGCGAGCGCGGCGCCGACGATCAGGATGCCGCCGACGATGAGCTGCCATGCCAGGCTGTTCGCCGGCGCGTTGATCGTGGCTTCGGGCACGTCGAGCACGACCGCCCAGGTGGTGTTGAGACCCTTGAACCGGACGGGCCGGATGGTGCGTTCCACCGCGACGCCGCCGATCTCGATATCGTCGAGCGTGATCGTCTCGCCGCTGGCGATCGCGGCCTTCACCTTGTCCAGCCCCGGATCGGCATAGGGCTTCATGCGCAGCGCCGCATCGGGATGCGCGACCCACATCGCCTGGTTGGAAAGCAGCATGACCTTGCCGGTGCCGAACGGCTTCAGCTTGCCGAGGCGCGCCGAAATGTCATCGAGGGCGAGATCGACGCCGGCCACGCCGACGACCTGGCCGTCCGCCTTTATGGGGATCGAAATCGACGTTATCGTCACGGGCTTGCCGTCGACTTCCTCGACATAGGGTTCGATCAGCGAGGGCAGGCCGCTGTCACGCGGCGTCTTGTAGTAATCGCGGCCATATTCGCTGCGGCCGTTCATCGGCTCGAGCACGACATTGCCCGCGCTGTTCTTGACCCAATAGGCCATGAACTCGCCGGTTTCCGAACCGGGGCGGCCGACATTGGCGGCATCCTGGCCATCGAAGCCATTGGGTTCGGCGACGACCCAGCTTCCGAGGATCAGCGGCGACGCATCGATATTGGGCTTGAGCGTCGCCATGGCGAGCCCGCGATCGCGGGCGCCGGCCTGGCGGAGCGTGGCGACCGTCGCCGTCATCGAACGGGCGGTGGCCTCGACGCGGCCAAGCTCGGCCTCGAGCGCGTTGGTTTCGGAATCCGCCTGCGCGGTGGTGGCATCGCGCGACAGCGTTTCGACCACCGAATTGGACTGGTAGATGATGAAGGAAAAACCGAGAACGAGCAGCAGCCCGATCGATAATCCGGCCACCGTCATCAATTTGCCGGCGATGGCCATCCGGCTGAACATTGCGTGCATAACGTTCACCTGCGTTCGGGCCACGATCGAGCGGTGACCTCTTTATCTGGGTCGGCCGGTCCATCGGGAATGCATGGGCGACCGGGCATGGCGCGGGTGGCGATCGCGGAGGATCGGCACCCTAGGTTCATTATATGAAGGGCACGCGCCGCGGCGGGTGATCCGGCAGCGAATATTACGCATTTTCAGCATGAGCCGATCGGGAATGGCGTCATGAAGGCCATATCGCGCATGTCCGGGGCCTCGACATGCGCGAACGCCCGCTTGCCGACCGGCGAGCGGGCGATTTCCATGCGCGGCGGGAAACGGCCGGCCCCCCGGCCGTGGGGCCGCCGCCGCCCCTCAGTTGCGGCCGATCGCGCTTTTCAGGAGCGACATCTGCTTGCGGTAGAGGTTGGTCATCGCCGTGAAATCGGCCTGCACCTGCCCCATCTTCAGCAGTTGATCCTCGATCGTGACGTTATTGCCGTCGGGCTTGGTCTCGGTCGTGTCGCGATCCAGCACGACATTGCTGCCCGCCTGCGGCGGCCGGGCGCCAAGCGCCGCCATGCCGCTGGTCAGGCTGATGCGGGGGCGGACCACGCGGGGAGCGCCGCGCGTGCCCTGCGCCGCCAGCAGTTCCGAAAAATCGGGCGCCTCCACCTCGCGCGCCTTGAAACGGGGGGTTTCGTTATTGGCGATATTTTCCGCGATGACGCGCTGGCGTTCGGCCAGATGCTTCATCGACTGGTGGATGCCGGTGAGGAGCGTGGGCGCGGTGGCCATGGCTGTTTCCTTGTTCCCCGCGATCAGGCGCCGCCGGTGAGGCGGGTGAGCGCGGCCTGATAATTGGCGAGCTGGCGCTGCTGGTAGGCCGAACCCTGGCCGTTGAGCGTGCCATCGACCTGAGCGGCCTTGGTGGAATCCCAATAAAGCGAGCGATAGGCCGTCTGCGTCATCGAGATGGCGGATTCGAGCTGCTTGGCGGCATAGGCCGCGTCCTTGGCGTTGAGCAGGTTGAGCGCCGCGCTGAGATTGAGGCCGAAGGTGCCGCCGGGCTTCACCTTCGGGTCCTTGTCGCTCGGCGGCTTGTTGGCGGCAAGGCGGGTCGATTCCATGCCGAGCTTGACGAGCGCGTCGCGGCCTTCGGCCCCCGCCACCAGCTCGACGGAGCGGCCCGCCTTGGCGGTGACGCGCAGCTTGGTGACGCCGTTGATCGTCGTCGCCATCACGCTCGCGGCATTGCCGGTGATCTTCGATATCTTGGCCGCGAGCGACTTCATCGTCTCGCCGGCCTCGATCACCACCTTCTTCACCCGGCCGCCATCGACGCTGACGCTGAATTCGTCGCCCGCGCGCAGCGTCGTCTGCGAAGTGAGCGTGGTCGCTTCGGCGGGGTTCACCGTGCCGCGCGTGAGGCCGAGCGCGCCCAGCGCCGTATCGCCGCCGGTGGCGGCGGAGACCAGCACCGGTTCGGTCTGCTGCGTGGCGCGGCCGAACTGGCGGGTCGTCTCGATCGCGCCGGTGGCGGCGTCGATGCGGCTGACGAAACCGTCGACCGCGCCGGTGCGCGTGCCGCCGAGATCGCCGGTGGTACGGCCGCCGACATAGAGCGCGCCGTTCATGTAAGCGACGCTATCGATCTGGTCGCTGCCGGCCGAGGCGATATAGGTGGTGCTGGCGCTGCCGAGCGCGGCATCGATGCGGGTGACGAAGCCGTCGCGGCCGCCCGCCATGCCGTTCACCTGCGTGCCCGCGATGGGCGCGATGGTGGCGCCGACCACGGCGATCTCGCCCGTATCCGAAACCGCGATCGCGCGCGCATCGGCAGTGCCGAGCGTGATCGACCCAAGCTCGGTCGAAAGCGCCTGCGGATCGACCTGGCGGAGCTTCGCGGTGCCGCCATCCTCCTTGGTCAGGATCAGGAGCTTGCCCGATCCGTCGACGGCCAGCGCCGTCACCGTATCGGCGCCGCCGCTGTCGATCGTCAGCCGTTCCTGCACCTTGCCGTTGGCATCCAGCCGCGCGACATAGGCATCGCCGCCGCCGGTGGAGGCCTTGCCGCCCACGAAGATCGACCCGTCGGGGCCGACCGTGACGGCGGTGGCGCTTTCATTGCCGACCTTGGCCACGGTGGTGGAGAATATCTCCGCCCCGTCAGCGCCGAAGCGGGCGACCAGCATGTCGCTGTCGCTGCCCTGCACCGTGCCGGCCACGACCAGATCGCCATTGGGCGCGATGCTGATCGCGGCGCCGCTCGATTCCCCGGCCAGCCCCAGCGTGCGCTGCCAGACGACCTTGCCTTCGCTGTCGAGCTTGGTGAGGAACAGATCCTTGTCGCCATCGGCGAGGTTGGCGCCGAGATCGCCCTCGGTGGTGCCGACGACATAGCTGTAGCCCTGCGCATCGGTGACGATCGCGCCCGCGCGCGTATCGGCCAGCACCTGCGCGGGCTTGGGCGCGTCGGCCCCGCTCGTCCCCGTCTTCTTCGCATTATTGGCGGAAAGCGCGGCCTGCGCCGTGCCTTCGCGATCGATGCCGGCGATCGATCCCGAAATCGAGCGGTCGAGATTGCCGGCGGGATCGTCGAAGGTCAGCACCTGGACGCTGGCCGGCGCGTCGAGCGCGGTCTGGCCGGTGACGACCATCAGCCGGTCGTCGCCGCCCACCTGATCGATCGCGATGCGTTCCGACCCGCTGACCTTGAGCGTGAGGCCCCATTTGCCGTCATGCTTCTCGACCGCGAAGCTGGAATGCCAGCGCGCCTTGGGGTCGCCATTCTCGTCGAGGACAATGTTGCCGGCCGTATCGCGCATCGGCACGGCGGCGATGGCGGCGTTGATCGCGGCGGCGACGGAATCGAGCGTCGGCGGCTGCGTGGTCTGCGAGAGATCGACCGTCACGCTGTCGCGGATCGATCCGCGCGACAGATCGATCTTCAGCACCTCGTTGCCGGTGAGGCCGGGGACCGCGGCGTCGCGCGCGGTGCCGACGCCCTTGGCGATCACCTGATAGGCGTCGGCGCTCGATTTGACGCCGACGCTCTCGGTCATGCTCGTCGGCCGGCTGAAGGAGAGGTTGACGAGATCGCTGGGCGCCTGGCCGAGATAGGCCTTGAGATCGGCCAGCCCCTTGGCGAACGTCGCCTCCAGCGACTTGCGTTCGCTGGACGAGGTGGTGAGCTTGGCCGCGCTGTCGGCCAGCACCTTGAGGTTCACCAGCGCCTTATAAGCGGTGAAGGAGGTCTGGATATCGGGCAGGTCGCCCAGGTCGGTGCCCGCGCCCTTGTCGATGATCGTGCGCATCGCCTTGATCGCGGCGATCTGTTCGGACGGCGACTTGGCATCGGTCTTCACCTCCCACGGCGCGGTGACGACCGGCGTGGTGAAGGCGGCCTTGGCCTTGATGACGGCGGCGCTGTCGAAGGTCGTGCCCGAACCGCTCTGGAAGCCGTTGGTGCCCGAAAGGAGGCTGAGACCGACCAGCCCGCTGGACAAATTTATCGTCAAAATTTCCTCCGCCGATCGGGCCCGTGCCGGGCTTCCTCCTATAAGATAGAGGGATCGAGGCCCGGACGGCCGCGAACGCGCCAAATTTTTGGGAGCATGGCATGAGCGTTATGGTGCCGGTCGCCGAGCCGGCGGAGCTGAAGAAATATTCCGGCGCGCAGCGCGCGGCGGTGGTGATGCTCGCGCTCGGCCAGGAACATGGCGCGCCGATCTGGGAACAGCTTTCGACCGACGAGATCAAGGAGCTTTCCGCCAGCATCGCCCAGCTCGGCCGCGTGCCTTCCGCCGTGGTCGAACATCTCCTCGTCCAATTCTCCTCCGAAGTCTCCAGCATGGCGACGTTCCACGGATCGTTCGAGACGACCGAGCGGCTGCTGGAAGGCATCCTTCCGCCCGAGCGCGTGAAGGAGATCATGGAGGACATACGCGGCCCATCCGGCCGGACGATGTGGGACAAGCTTTCCAACGTCAGCGAGACGGTGCTCGCCGGCTATCTGAAGAACGAATATCCGCAGACGGTGGCGGTGATCCTGCACAAGCTGAAATCGGACCATGCCGCGCGCGTGCTTTCGGAACTGCCCGAGGAGCTGGCGACCGACGTGGTGATGCGGATGCTGCGCATGGATACCGTGCAGAAGGACGTGATCCAGCAGGTCGAGCTAACGCTCAAGAGCGAGTTCATGAGCAATCTTTCCCGCGCCCAGCGCCGCGACCCGCACGAGACGATGGCCGAGATGTTCAACGCGCTCGACCGCCAGACCGAGGAAGCGATGCTCTCCGCGCTGGACGAGCGCGCGCCGGAATCGGCCGAGCGCATCCGCGCGCTGATGTTCACCTTCGAGGACCTCGCCAACCTGCTGCCCGCCGCGATCCAGACGATCGTGCGCAACTGCAACAAGCGCGAGCTGGCGCTGGCCCTCAAGGGCGCGCCGGAGGAGATGCGCCAGATGTTCTATGCCGGCATGACCGAGCGCGCCGCCAAGCTGATGCGCGACGACATGGCCGCCATGGGCCCCGTGCGCGCCCGCGAATGCGAGGAGGCGCAGGCCAACCTGGTGCGGCTGGCGAAATCGCTCGGCGATCGGGGCGAGATCATGCTCGTCGATCCCAAGAGCGACGATGCGATGATCTACTGATCCGGCATCGCCGGCAGGACATGATGAAAGGTCGACGATGGAGGCAGCCATCCACGTAAAGCCCTTCGGCTTCGATCGCGTCTTCCGCTTTCCGTCCGCCCCGGAAGAGGCGCCGCCGGCATCGGTGGACGAAGCCATCTTCCAGCAGCGGATCGCGAGCCTGGAGGCGGATATCGCCCGGTTGCGCGCCGAGCATATCGAGATCCTCGCCCGCGCGCGGAGCGACGCCTTCGCGGCGGGGCTCGCCCAGGCGCGGTCCGAACGCGACGCGGCGGTGCTGGCGGCGTGCGACGCGCTGCACGCGACGCTGGACGACATCGACGCCCGCATCGCCCAGGCGACCGAGGCGGTGATGAAGGACGCCGCCAAGCTGGCCTTCACCGCCGCCGAGGTGCTGGCGGGCCATGCCGTGGAGCAGGCCCCCGCCCGCGCGGCGGACGAGGCGCTGGGCCGCGTGCTGGAGCAAGTGAGCCGCGGCACCCGCATCGGCATCCGCGTCCACCCCGCCATAGCCGAGGATATGGAGCGGCTGATCGCGGTGCGGGTGAGCAAGGAACGGCGCAAGCTATCGCTGACGGTGATCGCCGACGAGGAGATGGCCGAGAGCGACGCGCTGATTTTCTGGGAGGAAGGCGGCCTGGCCGTCGACGCCGCCCACCGCCGCGCCGCCATATTGGCGGAGCTTGGCCCGCTGCTGGGCGAAACCAAGGATAATTGAAGAAAAAGACGCGAAGAGAATCTGCACCGGCAAGAGTTGCCTAGTCGATATCCTCCTATAATGGAGGTGCAAGGGCAGCGGCCTTTGTGATCGAAACACGAGGCCAGCCTTGGACGGAATGCGGAATTTGATCGCGCAGTTGGGCACCCGCCGCCTGCTCATCATGGGCGGCGTTGCCCTGGCGCTGCTGCTGGGCATCGGCGCGCTCGCCCTGAGAGGCTCTTCTTCGGAAATGGGCTATCTCTACACCGATCTCGAACCTTCGGCCGCCCAATCGATCACCGAGAAGCTGAAGGCCCAGGGCGTGACCTTCCAGCTTTCGCCGGACGGCACGTCGATCCTGGCGCCGGTGGACAAGCTGGCCGAGCTGCGCATGGCGATGGCCGGCGAGCGGCTGGGCGGCAAGATCGGCTATGAGGTGCTGGACGCCGAGGAACCGTTCGGCGTCTCCTCCTCCCGCGCCAAGATGAACGAGACCCGCGCGATCGAGGGCGAGCTTGCCCGGTCGATCGAGAGCCTGGAGCGGGTGAGCAAGGCGCGCGTCCATATCGTGATGCCGGAGCGCGCGATGTTTGCCGCCGAGCCGCGCAAGGCGACCGCCGCCGTCACCGTCAAGACCAGCGGCAAGCTGACCGGCGAGGCCGTGCAGTCGATCCGCTACCTGGTTTCCTCCTCCGTTCCCGAACTTGCCCCCGAAAGCGTTTCAATCGTCGATCAGTCGGGCGCGCTGCTGGCCCGCGCGGGCGAAGGCGGCGGCGCCGGTTCCTCGGAGATCGAGGAGCGGCAGGCCGCCGTCGAGGCCCGGCTGCGTTCGCAGATCGAGGCGATGGTCGAGCCGATCGTCGGCACCGGCAAGGTGCGCGCCGAGGTTTCCGCCCAGCTCGACCGCGACCAGATGCGCGAGGAAGCCGAGATGTTCGATCCCGACAAGCAGGTGATCGCGCATCAGGTGACGGTGGAATCGGGCGAGCAGAATGACGAGAGCGCGGCCGGCGCCGAAGGCGTGACGGTTGCCACCCAGCTTCCCGAGAATGAAGGCCCGATCAACGGCAACGGCCAGGATACCCGCCGGTCCGCGCGCAACGAATCGTCGGAAGACATCACCTTCCAGAACAGTCGCACCCAGACGGTGAGCGTGCGCAGCCCCGGCAAGATCAACCGGCTGACCGTGGCCGTGATGGTCGACGGCGGGCCGAAGGGCCTTTCGCAGCAGCAGATCCAGCGGCTGACGCGCCTCGTGGAGAATACCGTGGGCTTCGATGCCGAGCGCGGCGACAGCGTGGTCGTGGAAAGCATGGCCTTCGTGGCGCCCGAGGAGCCCGGCCTGGCCGATGGCGCCCTGCCCTTCGGCATCACCACGGACAATCTGTTCAGCCTGCTGAAGGTGCTGGTGCTGGCGGGCGTGGTGCTGATCGGCATCCGCATGCTGCGCCCCAGGCTGATGCCCACGGCCGCCAACGATGCCGAGCCCGTCCTGCTGACCGGCCAGCAGCCCGAGATGCTGGACCTCGCCACCCGCGCCGCCGACGGCGACGAGGAGGCGATGCGCCTGCTGGAGGAGCTGCGCCAGGGTGAGGAGGTGCCGATGCTCGATCAGGAGATCGCGCTCGCCCAGGTCGACGGCCGCATCAAGCTATCCGCGCTGCGGCGCATCGGCGACGCGATCGCCGCCAATCCGGCCGAATCCGCTTCGGTGATCCGCCAATGGATGAACGCATGAAGGACGACGAGATGACCAACGACCCCGAAGCCCGTCTGCTGGCGCCGACCCATTTCGGCCCGGAAACCGGCGAGACGGCGGCCGACGACCAGGCGGAAGGGTGGAATTACCGGGCCGCATCCGCCGCGCCGCCCTCCGCCGACGACCTGCAGGCCGTGTTCGACGTGCCGGTGAAGGTGCAGGCGGTGCTGGGCCGGTCGCGCATGGACATTGGCGAGCTTCTGAAGCTGAAGCCGGGCGCGGTGGTGGAGCTGGATCGCCGCGTCGGCGAGCCGGTGGACATCTTCGTCAACAACCGCCTGATCGCCCGTGGCGAGGTGGTGCTGATCGACAGCGCGCTGGGCGTGACGCTTACCGAAATCATCCGGCAGGATCGTTGATGCCACCCGATGGCGCCCACCTGCTGCTGGTCGGCGATCCGGCCAGCGCGTCCGAGATCGCGGCCGTGATGGCGCGCGCGAACCCGGATGCCCTGGCCGTGTGCGAAGCCACCGGCGAGGCGATCGAGCGGCTGGGCCGGACCCGCGGCGACATGGTGATGATCGACGTGCCGGTGGACGTGCGCGACATCGTCGCCCGCCTGCGCGGCGAGGCCGGTGCCGCGACGCCGGTGCCCGCGCGGATGATCGACGCCCTCGTCGGCCGCACCGTGGCCGAGGTGGAGCGCGCCCTGATCCTGCGCACCCTGGCCCATTGCCGCGGCAACCGCACATCGGCGGCCACCATCCTCGGCATTTCGGTGCGGACGATGCGCAACAAGCTGAGAACCTTCATCGAGGACGGCATTCCCGTCTCGCCGGCGGCCTGATCCCGGCCGCCCGCCCTCGGAGCCCCCCATGCCCATCCAGCTCGAACAGTTCCTGAACCGGCTCGGCCCCGGCCGCGACCTCGCGCTTGCCGGCGGCATCATCGCGATCATCGCGATGCTGATCCTGCCGATGCCGGGATGGATGCTCGATTTCGGCCTGGCGCTTTCGATCACCGCCTCCGTCCTTATCATGATGACGGCGCTGTTCATCGAAAAGCCGCTCCAGCTTTCCAGCTTCCCGACGATCCTGCTGATCGTCACCATGCTGCGGCTGGGCCTGAACCTGGCCTCCACCCGCCTGATCCTGGGCCACGGCCATGAAGGCCACCAGGCGGCCGGCGGCGTGATCGCGGCGTTCGGCGAATTCCTGATGGGCGGCGAGACGGTGATCGGCCTCACCATCTTCATCATCCTGATCGTCATCAACTTCGTCGTCATCACCAAGGGCGCGGGCCGCATCGCCGAGGTGGCGGCGCGGTTCAGCCTGGATGCGATGCCCGGCAAGCAGATGGCGATCGACGCCGATCTTTCCGCCGGCATGATAACCGAGGCGCAGGCGCGCGAGCGCCGGGCCGAGATCGAGGCGGAGAGCGGCTTCTACGGCGCGATGGACGGCGCCTCCAAATTCGTGAAGGGCGATGCGGTCGCCGCCCTCCTCATCACCGGCATCAACATCGTCGTCGGCCTGATCGTGGGCGTGGTGATCCACGGCGTGCCGTTCGGCGATGCCTTCCGCACCTATACGATCCTGACAGTGGGCGACGGGCTGGTGAGCCAGATCCCCGCGCTGATCGTCTCCACCGCCGCCGGCCTGCTCGTTTCCAAGGGTGGCGTCGCCGGCAAGACCGGCGCGGCGCTGGGCGACCAGCTCGGCCGCTATCCCAAGGCGTTCGGCATGGTGGCCGCGCTGATGGCGGTGCTGGGGCTGGTGCCGGGCATGCCCTTCATCCCCTTTGCCGGCCTTGCCGCCCTGTGCGGCTGGTTCGCCTGGAAGATGACGCGACGGAACGAGGCGGAGGCCGCCCGCACCGCGATGGCCGAGGCGATGGCGCGCGAGCAGGAAAGCGCGCAGGCCGAGGAGCCGATCGCCCGCACGCTGGCGATCGACGCGGTGCGGATCGAGCTGGGCTACGCCCTCCTCCCGCTCATCAACGACAGCCAGGCCGAGCCCCGGCTGGACGATCAGGTCCGCGCGCTCCGCCGGCAGATGGCGATCGATTACGGCTTCGTGCTGCCGTCCGTCCGCATCCTCGACAATATGGCGCTGCAGCCCAACGAATATGTCGTCTACGTCAAGGAAACGGAGGCGGCGCGCGGCGAGCTGCGGCTGGACAAGCTGCTCGTCATCAACCCCGCCGGCGGATCGGCGGGCGTGCCGGGCGAGGAAACGCGCGAGCCGGTATTCAACCTGCCGGCCCTGTGGATCGACCGGTCGCTGCGCGACGAGGCCGGCTTCCGCGGGCTGACCGTGGTTTCCAGCGGCACGATCATCACCACCCACCTGACCGAGATCGTCAAGGACAACATCGCAGACCTGCTATCCTACACCGAGGCGCAGAAGCTGCTGACCGAGGTGCACAAGGAATCGGAGAAGCTGGTTTCGGATATCGTGCCGGCCAAGATCTCCGTCTCCGGCGTGCAGCGCGTGCTGCAGAACCTGCTGGCCGAAGGCGTTTCGATCCGCGACATACCGACCATCCTGGAAGGCATCGCCGAAGCCACCGCCTACACCCAGAACCTCACCCAGATCACCGAGCATGCGCGCGGACGGCTGGCCCGCCAGATATCGGCGGCGCAGACCCGCGAGGGTACCATCCCGATCGTGACGCTGGCGCCGCGCTGGGACCAGGAGTTCGCGGAGAGCATCGTCGGCCAGGGGGACGAGCGCCACCTCGCCATGGCGCCTTCCAGCCTGCAGGGCTTCATCGCCTCCGTGCGGGAAACCTATGACCGGCTGGCCTCGGAGGGCGAGATACCCTGCCTGCTGACCAGCCCGACGATCCGCCCCTTCGTGCGATCGATCATCGAACGGGTGCGCCCGGCGACCGTGGTGCTTTCGCAGAACGAGATCCACGCCCGCGCCCGCATCCGCGCGATCGGCACCATCGGATGAGCCGGATCGGCGCAGGGCGCGACCCGACCGCGCCTTTCCATCCTATAATGGAATGTGAGGTGCGAAACGCACCGACAGGAAGGGCCGAATGACCATATCGATGATTGCCCCGGCCGTTGCCGCATCCACCCGCCCGCAAGGGGGATCGGCCGGCGCCAGCGCGGCGGCGGCGGGCTTCGGCGCGCTGATCGGGGCCGGCTCCAATGCGACGGCGGAAGGCGGCGCGGCGCCGGTGATGGCCGGAAACCAGGCCGATCTTCCCGCCCAGCCCGATACGCAGGCCAGCCAGATCGCCCAGACGGCGGCCCCTTCCCTGCCCTTGCCTTCCGAACGGCCGGCTCCGGCCGACGATCCGGCGCCGGCCGGAGAGGCCGTTGCCGAAGGCGAGGAACAGAGCCTGCTGCCGGATGCCGCCGGCCCGATCCCGCCCGCACCGCGCGAGGCATCGGTGAAGACCGCGCCGCAGCCCGAGGTCGCACCGGCGACCCTGGCTTCGACCCGGTCGGGCAAGCCGGCGGCGCCGGCCGTCCCGGCCAAGGACGTCGCCGAGATGCCCGTCGTCGCGGCGGACGCCGGCAACATGGATATCGCGGCAGACGATCCTGGCGCCGACGATGACGGTGCCGACAAGGACGGAGCGCCGGTCGACATCGCCGGGGATGATAGCGCAACCCGGCCCGCCGCCCAGCCAATCGAGCCGCAGCGCCCGGCAACGGCGCTTGCGGCGGCGCCCGCCCCGGCACCGGTCACGGCGGACGCCCCGATCGCGCCGGACAATCCCCTCGCCACGGCGGATGCCGAAGCAGCCGGCGTCTCCATCGAGGCGCGTCCCGCCGCCAGGCCGGCCGGTGAGACCGCGACGGCCGCCAACGCCACCACCGGGCAGGCCGCGCCGGACGGCCCCGATGGTCTGCCTTCCCCGCTGTTCAGCCAGGCGCTGCCCGGCATCGCGCCTCGCGCGGTGGCCCATCCCTATGGCGCCGCCGCGCCGCATGCCCCCGCGCAGGCCGTCGTCACGGCCGAGGCCGGGCGGATCGGGCGCGAGATGGGCGTGGAGATCGCGCGTGGCATCTCCGCCGGCCGCAGCGAGGTGCTGATCCGGCTCGATCCGGCCGAGATGGGGCGGATCGACGTGCGCCTTTCCTTCGAGCGCGACGGCAGCCTGCGCGCGGTGATGGCCGCCGACAGCCCGATGGCGCTGGACATGCTGCGCCGGGAATCGAGCGATTTGAGCCGCGCGCTCGCCGATGCCGGCGTGCGGGCGGACGCCCAGTCCTTCCGCTTCGACAGCCGCGGCGGCGATGCCGGCACGGCCTGGCAGCGCGGGCAGCAAGCTTTCGACGGCCGCGAGGCCCAGGGCGGTCCGGCCCTGGGCAGCGGCCCGACCGACGATCAACCCGCTTATCGTTCGCTGCGCGCCAGCGGCCGAGTGGACGTAAGGGCCTGAAGGGAACGACCGAGATGACGACCGTTTCGAATACCGACGCATCGACCATGAGCAACACGGCGAACCAGCAGGCCAAGAGCCAGATCGGCGCCGATTTCAACATGTTCCTGAAGCTGCTGACCGCGCAGATGCAGAATCAGGACCCGCTCGATCCCATGGACACGTCGGAATATACCCAGCAGCTCGTGCAATATTCGCAGGTCGAGCAATCGATCCAGCAGACCGACAAGCTGCAGCAGATCATCGGCAAGCTCGCCTCGCAGGACATGGCGCAGGCATCGAGCTTCATCGGCCGCGAGGCGCGGTTCGATTCGCCCGTGGCCGGCCTGGGCGAGGCGCCCGCGACCTGGACCTATTATGCCGATGGCCAGCCGGCCTCGATCGTCGCCACCGTCAAGGACGCGAAGGGCAAGGTCGTCAGCGAGAAGACGATCGAGGCGGACGCGCAGGGCCGCTACCAGTGGGACGGCACGCTGGCCGACGGCACTCGCGCCGCCGACGGCGCCTATACGCTGTCGATCGCCGCGCTCGACGCCAGCGGCAACAAGGTGCCCGTGACCATCAATTCGGTCGCCACCGTCAAGGATGTCGTGACCGACGGCACCAACGTGATGCTGGGCGTGAACGGCATCCGCATGTCGGTGAACGGGCTGGTGGCGATCTCCAACCCGGCCTGATCTCCCGGGCAGCCGCGAAAAGAAACCCCGCGCCGACCGGTCGGCGCGGGGTTTTCTTTGCATCCTGCCCCGTCCGCGATCGAACGGAGGCTCGATCGATCAGGCGACGCGGGCGGTGTGCGGCACGGGCGCGTAGAGCCGCATCGTGGAGGAAATGCCCTGATGAGCCGGCGCCGCGCGGATATTGCGCTGGGCGCCCGGGGCGACGGGAAGGCCGTCCCCGGCATCGGCCAGGTTGAAATCAGTGAGCGTGCAGCCGGCAATGCGCGCGGGCAGCGCAAGGGTTATCAGGCAATCTTCGATCGAAGGATCCTGGCGCGGGCCGAGGGTTTCTTCGACATCCTCGATCGTCAGGCCGCCCACGCTCATGCACCGCTCCGCGGCGGCATCCCAGAGCGCACAGGCGTCCTCGACCGATAGCTGGAGGGTGAGCCGGTAGTTCATTTCGGAATTTCCGGTGCCGGCATTATGGGCCGATCCTCCGGAAGCGACGCTGACGTTCATCAGAAAGAACCTCGTTCGATAATGTTCCGACTTCTGGTCTCGTCCTCCCCACTAGACGACGGCACGGCCTGGTACCGCGCACATGAGGCCAGCCTCTCTTCGATGGACCGGTTAATACCAACTAAGGGAATTCCCTTATCTGCCCGGCGACTCCTCGTCCTAGGGGGATTGGTGGTTAATGCCGCCGGAAATGTTCCGGATGCGGTCCATCGCCCGAAAATCCTGCGGAATCGGGCACCGTCGCGCCTTCCCCGACATGCAAGAAGGCCGGAACGGCGAACCGCCCCGGCCTTCCGCATGA
The DNA here is from genome assembly GCF_000347675.2 of Sphingomonas sp. MM-1. Lineage (NCBI taxonomy): Bacteria > Pseudomonadati > Pseudomonadota > Alphaproteobacteria > Sphingomonadales > Sphingomonadaceae > Sphingomonas > Sphingomonas sp. MM-1. The sequence goes on from NC_020561.1 coordinate 1,425,420, forward strand.
TGTTCCACCCCGTGGGTGAGGGCTGGGGTGGAACTGATCATGTCCCTTAACGGAACAGCGACAGGATCGTCTGCGGCGCCTGATTGGCGATGCTGAGAGCCTGGACGCCCAGCTGCTGCTGGACCTGCAGGGCCTGCAGCTTCGCCGATTCCTTGGCGAGGTCCGCGTCGACCAGGTTGCCGATGCCGCTCGTCACCACGTCGGTGAGCTTGCTGTTGAACGAGAGCTGGCCCTCGATCTTGCGCGAAGACGCACCCAGCGTGCTCAGGCTGTCCTGAACTTCACCGAAGAAGGCATCGAGCTTGTCGATCACGCCGGTGGTGGCGGTGCTGAACGCGGCGGCGGTGATGTTCGTCGGATCGCTGGTATCGATGCCGGCGAAATCGGTGTCGTCGGTCAGATCGCCGAGGGCGGTCGTCGCCTTCGTCGTATAGCCCTGGTTGTCGACGGTGAGCGCCGAGGCACCCGAAGCAATCGACTGGAGCGCCGAAACGCCCTGCGCGGTCGCCGAGCCATCACCCTTCAGGATGTTGGTGCCGTTGAAGTCCGAACCGTCGATGATCGTGGAGACCTGCTGCTTGAGAGCCAGCAGATCCTTGGTGATCGCGACGCGGCTGTCGTCGTCCAGGCCAGCATCCGAGGCTTCTAGAGCCTTGGACTTCATCTGGTTGAGCAGGTCGGAGATCTGCTCGGCACCGGCGATGGCGGTGTCGGTGACGCTCTTGGCGTTGTTGAGCGAGGAGGTGACCGCGCTCAGCTTGCCGAGATCGCCGCGCAGCGTCTGCGCCACGGTATATTTGGCGGAATCGTCCTTCGTCGACGCCACGTTGAGACCGGTGGTGATCCGGCTCTGCGTGGTCTCCAGGCTGCGGTTGGTCGACGTCAGCGACTGAAGCGCGGCCATCGCACCGACATTGGTGTTAACGGAAAGTGCCATGATATCGTCCTTCTTGGATAGGAGGCCGCCTTCTGCGACCTGGACCGGAAGCGCCGATCCGCGACGACCCGATACCCATCGGCCCGCCTTTCATTCTGGGAAGGATTCCGGGGCCACCCAAATCCGCGCCCGACTTTTTTATGCTTAACGACTTGGACGCGGGCACAAGAAAAGGCCGGGATGGCGAACCACCCCGGCCTTTCCCTTTCGACACCCCCGCCCTCCCCCGGAAGAGGAGGACGGAGCCGATCGTCCCTTGCCGATTAACGGAACAGCGACAGGATCGTCTGCGGCGCCTGGTTGGCGATGCTGAGAGCCTGGACGCCCAGCTGCTGCTGGACCTGCAGGGCCTGCAGCTTCGCCGATTCCTTGGCGAGGTCCGCGTCGACCAGATTGCCGATGCCGCTCGTCACCACATCGGTCAGCTTGCTGTTGAACGAGAGCTGGCCCTCGATCTTGCGCGAAGCCGCGCCCAGCGTGCTCAGGCTGTCCTGGACGGAATCGAAGAAGGTATCCAGCTTGCCCGACAGGGTCGTCGCCGCGGCGTCGTCCGCCAGGGCGATGTCCGCGCCGGCCGCGCCGAGATTGTCGGTCGACAGGGTCGTGTAACCCTGGTTCGCGACGGTGAGCGCCGAAGCACCCGAAGCGATCGACTGCAGCGCGCTGACGGTGCCGTCGACGGCCGGAGCCGTAGCGCCGTCCTTCAGGATGTTGGTGCCGTTGAAGTCCGAACCGTCGATGATCGTGTTGATCTGGGCCTTGAGGGCGGTCAGATCCTTGGCGATCGCATCGCGGCTGTCCTGATCGAGGCCCGCGTCCGAAGCTTCGAGCGACTTGGACTTCATCTGGTTGAGCAGATCGGAAACCTGCTCGGCACCGGCGATGGCGGTGTCGGTGACGCTCTTGGCGTTGTTGAGCGAGGAGGTGACCGCGCTCAGCTTGCCGAGATCGCCGCGCAGCGTCTGCGCCACGGTATACTTGGCGGAATCGTCCTTCGTCGACGCCACGTTGAGACCGGTGGTGATCCGGCTCTGCGTGGTTTCCAGGCTGCGGTTGGTCGACGTCAGCGACTGAAGCGCGGCCATCGCACCGACATTGGTGTTAACGGAAAGTGCCATGATATCGTCCTTCTTGGATAGGAGGCCGCCTTCTGCGACCTGGACCGGAAGCGCCGATCCGCGACGACCCGATACCCATCGGCCCGCCTTTCATTCTGGGAAGGATTCCGGGGCCACCCAAATCGATGCCCCACTTTATTTATGCTTAACGAACGCGATGCGCGGACCGGCACGCGCGCAAGGAAAAGGCCGGGACGGTCGAACCATCCCGGCCTTCCTTTGGCCACCGCCCCGTGGGTAAGGCCGGAGCGGAGCCGTCGCCCGAATTAACGGAACAGCGACAGGATCGTCTGCGGCGCCTGGTTGGCGATGCTGAGAGCCTGGACGCCCAGCTGCTGCTGGACCTGCAGGGCCTGCAGCTTCGCCGATTCCTTGGCGAGATCCGCATCGACCAGGTTGCCGATGCCGCTCGTCACCACGTCGGTCAGCTTGCTGTTGAACGAGAGCTGGCCTTCGATCTTGCGCGAAGCCGCGCCCAGCGTGCTCAGGCTGTCCTGGACCTTGCTGAAGAAGGTATCCAGCGCCGCGCCGAAATCGGTGGCCTTCTGGGCACCGGTGTCGCCGCCGCCGCCTGAGCTGTCGCTCAGGTCGATGTCCTTGCCGCCGGTCTTCACCCAGGTCAGGGTGCCGGTGTTGGTGGCATCGCCCAAAGCGGTTTCAGACAGGCTGGTATAGCCCTGGTTCGAAACGGTGAGGGCCGACGAACCCGAAGCGATCGACTGGAGCGCCGAAACGATCTGGTCGTTGGTGGCATCGGCCGGATCGTTCTTCAGGATGTTGGTGCCGTTGAAGTCCGAACCGTCGATGATCGTGTTGACCTGCTCCTTGAGCGCAGTCAGGTCCTTGGCGATCGCATCGCGGCTGTCCTGATCGAGGCCCGCGTCCGAAGCCTCGAGGGCCTTCGCCTTCATCTGGTTGAGCAGATCGGAAACCTGCTCGGCACCGGCGATGGCGGTGTCGGTGACGCTCTTGGCGTTGTTGAGCGAGGAGGTGACCGCGCTCAGCTTGCCGAGATCGCCGCGCAGCGTCTGCGCCACGGTATACTTGGCGGAATCGTCCTTCGTCGACGCCACGTTGAGACCGGTGGTGATCCGGCTCTGCGTGGTTTCCAGGCTGCGGTTGGTCGACGTCAGCGACTGAAGCGCGGCCATCGCACCGACATTGGTGTTAACGGAAAGTGCCATGATATCGTCCTTCTTGGATAGGAGGCCGCCTTCTGCGACCTGGACCGGAAGCGCCGATCCGCGACGACCCGATACCCATCGGCCCGCCTTTCATTCTGGGAAGGATTCCGGGGCCACCCAAATCGATGCCCCACTTTATTTATGCTTAACGAACGCGATGCGCGGACCGGCACGCGCGCAAGGAAAAGGCCGGGACGGTCGAACCATCCCGGCCTTCCTTTGGCCACCGCCCCGTGGGTAAGGCCGGAGCGGAGCCGTCGCCCGAATTAACGGAACAGCGACAGGATCGTCTGCGGCGCCTGGTTGGCGATGCTGAGGGCCTGGACGCCCAGCTGCTGCTGGACCTGCAGGGCCTGCAGCTTCGCCGATTCCTTGGCGAGATCCGCATCGACCAGGTTGCCGATGCCGCTCGTCACCACGTCGGTCAGCTTGCTGTTGAACGAGAGCTGGCCTTCGATCTTGCGCGAAGCCGCGCCCAGCGTGCTCAGGCTGTCCTGGACCTTGCTGAAGAAGGTATCCAGCGCCGCGCCGAAATCGGTGGCCTTCTGGGCACCGGTGTCGCCGCCGCCGCCTGAGCTGTCGCTCAGGTCGATGTCCTTGCCGCCGGTCTTCACCCAGGTCAGGGTGCCGGTGTTGGTGGCATCGCCCAAAGCGGTTTCAGACAGGCTGGTATAGCCCTGGTTCGAAACGGTGAGGGCCGACGAACCCGAAGCGATCGACTGGAGCGCCGAAACGATCTGGTCGTTGGTGGCATCGGCCGGATCGTTCTTCAGGATGTTGGTGCCGTTGAAGTCCGAACCGTCGATGATCGTGTTGACCTGCTCCTTGAGCGCAGTCAGGTCCTTGGCGATCGCATCGCGGCTGTCCTGATCGAGGCCCGCGTCCGAAGCCTCGAGGGCCTTCGCCTTCATCTGGTTGAGCAGATCGGAAACCTGCTCGGCACCGGCGATGGCGGTGTCGGTGACGCTCTTGGCGTTGTTGAGCGAGGAGGTGACCGCGCTCAGCTTGCCGAGATCGCCGCGCAGCGTCTGCGCCACGGTGAACTTCGCCGAGTCATCCTTCGTCGACGCCACGTTCAGACCCGTGGTGATGCGGCTCTGCGTGGTCTCCAGGCTGCGATTGGTCGCCGTCAGCGACTGGAGCGCGGCCATCGCACCGACATTGGTGTTAACGGAAAGTGCCATAATGTTGTCGTCCTTCTTGGATAGGAGGCCGCCTTCTGCGACCTGGACCGGAAGCGCCGGCCCACGACGGCCCGATACCCATCGGCCCGCCTTTCATTCTGGGAAGAACGGTCGGCTCGCCAAAGCGAGGCGGATGATTTTTCATGTTTAACAAATAATTAACCGCAATTTCCAGGCTATCCGACAGGGCAGCCGCAGCAGCGGGGATCAAGAAGGGCAGATCGGTCACCGATTCGGCGCCGCACGGCCATGAATCCCGCCCACCCGCACCCTTGTTTCGTCATTGCGAAAAGATGACGCACGAGAAAATATGCCGCCGTGCAAAATAATTATCCGCCCCAAACGCTTGATCGTCCAATAATGGCTTTTGCGCATAGGGTGCACATGCTAACGCATATCGGCTTATCCGCTGTCCTTCGGCATGTAGCGATGGCGCAAGACGGCACATTCGGGACCAAGGGGAAGGTTCACGCATTCATCCGGGCGCGGGGGAAGCAGCAGGCGATATGCACAACCGCAAGGGAATATCCTATTATTTCCTGATAATAGTGATGGTGGCCATGATGGCGTGGCCCGCCATCGTAAATGGCCAGCCCTTTTTCTTCCCCGACACCACCACTTATGTGCGATCGGCCGACTTCCCGATCCATCTGGCCTCGGGCGGGCGCATCTCGACCGTCTGGACGCGATCGGAGGACGCGGCGGCGCATCGATCGCCCACGGCCAGGCCGGCGAGCCCCACCGCCGACCAGGATGCGGCCGCCCCCAAGCGCGGCAACGATCTTTCCAGCGGCTTCATCATGGGCGGGCGATCGCCTTATTTCGGGTTCGGCCTCTACCTCACTTATGTGCTCAGCAATTTCTGGCTGTTCGTGGCGATCGGATCGATCCTGTCGCTATGGCTCGTCCGGTTGGCGCTGCGGGCGATCGGCATCGAGGACGACCGGACCTTCCTGCTGACCGCCGCCCTGCTCGCGCTGCTGACGCCGCTCCCCTTCTACACATCCTATCTGCTGGCCGACATCTTCGCCGGGCTCGGCATGCTGGCGCTGGCGGTGCTCGCCGCCTCGCGCGGGCCGATGGGCCGGAGGGACCGGCTCGTCCTGGCGGGGCTGGTGATCCTGTGCACCATGTCGCATCCCACGCATGTCCTGATCATATTGGCGATGACGGTCACAGCGGCGATCATGGCTGCGTTCAGGCTGCTGCCCCGCGCCAATGCCCGCTTCGCGCTGGGCACCGGCGCGGTCGCCGTGGCGCTGGCCGTGGCGGGCACGATGCTGACCAATTTCGCGATCGAAAGGACATTCGGCCATCCGCCGCACATGGCGCCGCTGCTGACCGCCCGCTTCATCGGCGACGGGCCGGGCGCGCGCTATATCAGGGAATATTGCCCCGGCGCGGACTTCACGGTCTGCCGGTTCGCCGACCGGATCGCACCGACTTCCGGCGCCTTCCTCTGGTCCACGGACAAGCGGGACGGCGTCTTCCTCTTCGCCACCGATGCGGAGCGCAAGGCACTGTCTGCCGAGGATATTCCCTTCGCGCTGGCGGTATTGAAGACCTATCCGATCGAACAGGCCGGCATGATCGTGAAGAACTCGCTCCTCCAGGCGGCGATGTTCGACGATCGCTGGCTGAACTATAGCTGCAAGGCGGAGGCGCGGTGCTGGCGCACGGTGCCCGAGCCGATCCGCCAGCGCATGGCGGCATCCCCGGCGGGCCAGGGCCTGTGGCCGACCGGGGCGCTCAGCATCATCCATTACGGCACAGTGGGCATCGCCCTGCTGACGATGGCGGCGGCGGGCATAGCGGCGCTGCGGCGGCGGCGCGACGAGCGCGATCCGTTGACCGCCGGCGAACGCGCCGTCTGGGCATGGATCGCGCTGATCGCCGTGGGGCTTGCCGTCAACGCCTTCCTGGGCGGCGCGCTTTCCGATCCGCAGAGCCGTTATCAGGGCCGCGTGATCTGGCTGGTGCCGTTTACGGCGTGGATGCTGGTGATGGCGCGGCGGCAGTCGCGCTCCGCCCCGGCGTTCCAGGCGGTGCCGGCCGCGCCGCTGGCCGAGGCGTCACCGGTCGCCTGATCGCCTCAGGCGGCCTCGTGCATCGCCTGCTTCAGCACCTCGAAGATCCTGGGATCGGCGCATTGCGCGACGTTGATGCGCATATGCTGGCCCGCCGTCTGCGAAAGGCTGAAGACGTTGCCCGGCGCCAGCACCACGCCCTGCCCCAGCGCGGTGCGGGCGAGATCGGCGGCATCGACGCCATCGGGCAGGCGGCACCATAGGAACATGCCGGCACGCGGCTCGATCCAGGGCCGGATGCCGATCGCGGCGAGCCGCGCCGCCGTCCGCTGCCGGGCGCGATGCAGGCGTTCGCGAAGCGCGGTGACATGGCGGCGATAGCTGCCATCCTGAAGCGCGCGCGACACCAGCTCGGTCGAGAGGCGGGGCGCGCTGAAGGCGGTGGCGATCCGGAGGTCGAGCAGCCGTTCCAGCCAGTCGCGCCGGATGGCGACATAGCCGCACCGCACGCTGGCCGAGAGCGTCTTGGAGAAGCTGCCGATCTGGATGACGCGGTCCAGGCCATCGAGCGCGGCGAGGCGGGGGGCGGGCTCATCCTCGAAATCGGCGAAGATATCGTCCTCGACGATGACGAGGTCATGCTGCTCCGCCAGCCGGAGCAGGCGATGCGCCACCGCCGGCGCCAGCGTCGCGCCGGTGGGATTGTGGACGCCGGAATTGGTGACGTAGAGGCGCGGGCGATGCTGGGCCAGCGCCTCGGCAAAGGCATCCATGTCCGGCCCCGAGGGCGTGAAGGGGATGCCGACGATCCGCGCGCGATGGGCGCGCAGCAGCGCGTGGAAGTTGAAATAGCAGGGATCGTCGACCAGCACGACGTCGCCGGGCTCGATCAGCATGCGGCAGAGCAGGTCGATCGCCTGCGTGCCGGATTCGGTGAGCATGATCTGGTCCGGGGCCGCCTCCACCCCGCGTTCGGCGAGCCGCCGCGACAATAATTGCCGGAGCGCCGGCAGGCCGAGCGGCGTGCCGTAATCGACCAGCGCCCCTTCATCCGCCCTGGCCAACGCCCGCATCGCGCGGCGCAATATGTCCTCCGGCAGCCAGGAGGGCGGCAGCCAGCCGCAGCCCGGCTTGAGCGCGTCCTCCCCCGCCTCGAGCGACTGGCGCGACACCCAGAAGGGATCGACCGCGCGATCGAGCCGGGGGCCGACATCGGCCACCGATAGCGGCGGCAGATGCCCGGCCACATAGAAGCCCGACCCGCGCCGCGAATGGATGACGCCTTCGGCGGCCAGGCGATCATAGACCTCCACCACCGTCGACTTGGAAACCTGCGCCGAGGCGGCGAGCGCACGGATCGAGGGCAGCTTCGCCCCCGGCAGCAAGGCCCGCGAGGCGATGCGCTGGCGCATGGCCCCGGCCAGCCGTTCGGTAAGCGAGCCCTGGGGCGCGGCAAGCGACACATCCATCCTTATTGCTCCGTGAACCGGTACAGTTTGGTCGAACTGTATCGATCCGTACCTCGCCCCGCCAGCCCCGCCGTCGCATCGGGGAAAAAACACCGAATGGATCGCGCAATGGACCGGACGACGAGCGGGTGGATCAACGGATTGCTGGGCGTGCTGATATTCAGCGGATCGCTGCCGGCGACGCGACTGGCGATGGGCGGTTTCGATCCGCTCTACCTGACGGCGGCGCGCGCGGCGATCGCCGGCGGCCTCGCGCTCCTCATGCTGGCCGCGCTGCGCCAGCCCCGGCCCGCCCTTTCGGATATCGTGCCGCTGCTGGTGGTGGCCGGCGGCGTCGTGCTGGGCTTTCCGCTGCTGAGCGCGATGGCGCTGCGCCATATCGACACCGCCCATTCGATCATGTTCACCGGCCTGCTGCCGCTGGCCACCGCCATCTTCGCGGTGCTGCGCGGCGGCGAGCGGCCGGCGCCCGCCTTCTGGCTGTTCGCGGCGCTGGGCAGCGCGGCCGTGACAGGATTCGCGCTGCGCGACGGCGCAGGCACGGCATCGATGGGCGATGCGCTGATGCTGGCGGCGATCCTGGTCTGCGGACTAGGCTATGCCGAAGGCGCGGTGCTGGCGCGGCGGCTGGGCGGCTGGCAGGTGATCTGCTGGGCGCTGGTGCTGGCGCTGCCGGCGATGATCGGGCTGATGACGGCCCTGCCCGCGCCCCGATGGACGCAGGTGCCGTCCGCCGCCTGGGCCGGCCTGGCCTATGTCGCCCTGTTCAGCATGCTGATCGGCTTCGTCTTCTGGTATCGCGGGCTGGCCCTGGGCGGCATCGCCAGCGTCGGCCAGCTCCAGCTCCTCCAGCCGCTTTGCGGGCTGGCGCTGGCCGCCATCCTGATCGATGAGCCGATCGGCGGATCGATCGTCGCCATAACCATCGTCGTTGCCATCTGCGTTGCCGCCGCCCGGCACTTCGCCAAGAGGAGACCCGCTTTATGCCCCGCCCGTTCCAGCTGATCGACGTGTTCGGCGAACACCCCTTCTCCGGCAATCCGCTGGCGGTGGTGGCCGATTCGGAGGGGATCGACACCGATACGATGCAGCGCATCACCCAATGGCTGAACCTTTCGGAAACCACCTTCCTGCTGCCGCCCACCACGCCCGAGGCCGATTATCGCGTGCGCATCTTCACGCTGGAACGCGAATTGCCCTTTGCCGGCCATCCGACGCTGGGCACCTGCCATGCCTGGCTGGCCGCAGGCGGCGTGCCAAAGCAATCGGGCAGGATCGTGCAGGAATGCGGCGCGGGCCTCGTCCCCATCCGCCAGGACGCGGCCGGCCTGGCCTTCGCCGCGCCGCCGCTGATCCGGACGGGCGCGGTGGACGAGGCGAGGCTGGAGGAGGTTGCGGCGTTTCTCCGCATATCCCGCGCCGAGATCGTGGATGCGCAATGGGTGGACAACGGGCCGGGCTGGATCGGCGTGATGCTGGCATCGGCGGAGGCGGTGCTGGCGGTCGAACCCGCGCGCAGCCATGGCGGCCGGATCGAGGTGGGCGTCGTCGGCCCGCATCCCGTCGGGCAGGACATCGGCTATGAACTGCGCGCCTTCTTCAGCGATCAGCATGGCGGCGTCATCGAGGATCCGGTGACGGGCAGCCTCAACGCTTCGGTGGCGCAATGGCTGTTCGCGTCGGGCCGGGTGCAGGGTTCCTACCGCGCCGCGCAGGGGACCCGGCTGGGGCGCACCGGCCGCATCCGCGTCGATCGCGATGCGGACGGCACGATCTGGATCGGCGGGCGAACGGCGACGCTGTTCAGCGGCGAAACCGCCTTCTGATCGACCGGACGCCGGCGCCCGCCTATAAGCATCCGGCAACGGCGTCTCGGCACGCGCGCCGGGCGATCAGGACGGAAAGGCGGCTCCCCTTGCACATCGACCATCGGTTTCGCGGCCCTCCGCAGAGCGGCAATGGCGGCTATGTCGCCGGCCTGGTGGCGGCGCCGATCGGCGGATCCGGCTGCATGGTCACGCTGAAGCTGCCGCCGCCGCTGGCGACGGAGATGGAGCTTGCGCGGGACGGCGACGCCATCCGGCTGATCGACGACGAGGCCCTCGTCGCGCTGGCGGAACCGGCGGAGATCGCGATCGATGTGCCGCCCCCGCCGGCCCTGCCCGTTGCCGAGGAAGCTTCCCGCCATTTCGCGGGCTTCGACGAGCATGTCTTTCCCGGCTGCTTCGTCTGCGGGCCGGAACGGGCGGAAGGCGATGGCCTGCGCATCTTCCCCGGCCCGGTCGGCGACGTGGCCGGGCAGGTCGCCGCCTTGTGGGTGGCCACCGCCGATCTGGCGGACGAGGGCGGCCATGTTCGCCCCGAATTCCTGTGGGCCGCGCTCGACTGCCCCGGCTATTTCGCGGTCCAGCCGCGATCGGGACCGGCCGTGCTGGGGCGGATCGGCGTGATGATCCACGGCAGGCCACGGGCGGGCGAACCGCTGCTGGTGACCGGCTGGCCCATCGCCAGCGAAGGCCGCAAGCATCAGGCGGGCACCGCGATCCACGATCGCGACGGCCGCCTGATCGCCGCTGCGCTGGCAACCTGGATTTCGATCCGGGCCTGATCCGAGTCCGTCGTCCGGGCGATCCGGCCTAGCCGTGTCGCGCCACGGCACGCGGCACGGCCTTGCCGCCGCCGGTCATGGCCGCCTCGCCGCGCGAATAGGTGCCGACGAGGAGACCCGCCGCCAGCACCTTGCCTTCCATCGCGTTGAGGAGCGCGGAGCGGCCGGGATGGCGACGGAACAGGGGCACGTCCGCCAGCGCGAAGAGCTGGAAGATATAATCGTGGCTGCCATGGCCGGCAGGGGGATCGGGGGGCAGCCAGCCTTCGCCGAACGCGCTGTTGCGGCCGATATCGCCGCCGCCGGCATCGCCCCCGCCATCCGCCCGGATCGCGCCTTCGGCCAGCCGGCGCTCGCCCGGCGGGATGCCGCAGACGATCGCATGCACCAGCGGATTGGGCGCGGGGGCGTCCGGGTCCTCGACGATCAGGGCCAGGCTGCGCGTGCCGAGGGGCACGCCGTTCCAGACGAGGGGCGGCGAGACGCCGGCGCCATCGGCGGTGAAGCGTTCGGGCAATCGCCCGCCATCGGGGAAAGCGGGGCTGGAAAGATCGATGTGCACGCCGGTTATCGTCAGTTCCGGCTGGACGATCGCCAGCTTGGCATGGCCCGCGCGGACATTGCGCATCAGCGCGCCGATCCATTGCGGCAGATGTTCCAGCATCGGGCGATCCCTCCCCTCTCCGGCCTGATGCCTGCACAACCGGCGAAGGGGTGGATTGGGTTCCATGAAATCGGCGGGCGATGACGCCCGATCAGTGGAAGTCGCGCGATTTCGGCAGGATGCGGACATTGCGGGGATGCGAGGCATGGGCCGGTCGCGGCGGGAGCGCCGCTTCGCCCGGATCGGCCATGGGCCGGGGGCGATCGGCGGCGATCCCGTCCAGCGCGGCGGTGCGATCGACGATCCGCGTGGCGATCAGATGCGCCACGCCCTCGCGGCTTTTCTGCAGCTCGCCCGTCACCTCCATCAGGCGGGATGCCATGACGGCACGGCGATAGCGTTCGAACAGCCGCGCCCAGATCAGCACGTTGGTGATGCCGGTCTCATCCTCCAGCGTGACGAACACGGCATTGCCCTTGCCCGGCCGCTGGCGGATCAGCACCACGCCCGCCACCCTTATTTGCGCGCCATTCTTCGCCTGCTCCGCCTCCGCGCAGCTCAGCACGCCCGCGCGGCGGAAGCGATCGCGCAGGAAGGTCATCGGATGATCCTTCAGCGACAGGCGCGTCACCTGATAATCGGTCATCACATGTTCGGCGAGCGGCATGGCGGGAAGCGCGGCATCCGCCTCATCCCCCAGTTCCCGCGCGGCGGCGGCGGCGAACAAAGGCAGCTCGCCCGCAGGCGTGCGCCGCGCCTCCCACAGCGCCTCGCGCCGGTCCAGCGCGATCGACCGGCAGGCATCGGCATCGGCCAGCAGGCGCAGCGCGCGCGCCGGCAGGCCGGCATCGCGGGCCAGCGCCTCGACGCTGGCGATCGGCCCGCGGGCGCGGGCATCGGCCAGCGCCACCGCCCACTCCTCCCGAAAGCCATCGATCTGGCGCAGCCCCAGCCGCAGGGCGAGGCGGCCATCCTCCCCCCGTTCCAGGCCGTTGTCCCAGAAGCTGGCATTGATATCGATCGGCCGCACCTCCACCCCATGATCGCGGGCGCAGCGCACGATCTGGGCGGGCGCATAGAAGCCCATGGGCTGCGAATTGAGCAGGGCGCAGGCGAACACCGCCGGCTGGTGGCATTTGAGCCAGGCCGAGACATAGACCAGCTTGGCGAAGGACTGGGCGTGGCTTTCCGGGAAGCCATAGCTGCCGAAGCCTTCGATCTGCTTGAAGCAGCGGGCGGCGAAATCGGGTTCGTAACCGCGCCCCACCATCCCCCCGATCATCTTTTCGCGGAACCTGTGGATGGTGCCGACATTGCGGAACGTCGCCATCGCCCGGCGCAGCTCGTTCGCCTCGTCCGCGGTGAAGCCGGCGGCGATGATGGCGAGCTTCATCGCCTGTTCCTGGAACAGGGGGACGCCGAAGGTCTTGCCGAGCACCTCGCGCAATTCATCCGGATTGTCGCGCGATCCGGGCAGGTCCGCTTTCTCCTGCCCGGCGCGGCGGCGGAGATAGGGATGGACCATGTCGCCCTCGATCGGCCCCGGCCGCACGATCGCGACCTGGATGACGAGATCGTAGAACTCCCTGGGCCGGAGGCGGGGCAGCATGTTGATCTGGGCGCGGCTTTCCACCTGGAACACGCCGATGCTGTCGCCCTTGCACAGCATGTCGTAGGTGGCCTTGTCCTCCTTCGGCACGGTTTCCAGCATGAGATCGCCCTCGCCATGCCGGCGCATCAGATCGAAGGCCTTGCGGATGCAGGTGAGCATGCCGAGCGCCAGCACATCGACCTTCATCAGCCCCAGCGCGTCGATATCGTCCTTGTCCCATTCGATGAAGGTGCGGTCCGCCATCGCGGCATTGTGGATCGGCACGGTCTCGTCCAGCCGGTCCTCGGTCAGCACGAAGCCGCCGACATGCTGGGAAAGGTGACGCGGGAATTTGAGAAGCTGGCCGACCAGCGCCCGCAGCCGCGCCATTTCGGGATTGGCGGCATCGAAGCCCGCCTCGGCGAAGCGGCCGTCCGGCACCTCGCCGCCATAGCTGCCCCAGCTCGTATCGGCGAGGCGCGCGGTCACATCCTCCGACAGGCCGAGCGCCTTGCCCACCTCCCGCAGGGTGCTGCGCGGGCGATAATGGATGACGGTGGCGGCGATGCCGGCGCGGTGGCGGCCGTAGCGTTCATAGACATATTGCATCACCTCCTCGCGCCGCTCATGCTCGAAATCCACGTCGATATCGGGCGGCTCGCCCCGCTGTTCGGACAGGAAGCGCGAGAAGAGCAGGTTGTTTTCGACCGGATCGATCGGGGTGACGCCCAGCAGGTAGCAGACCAGCGAATTGGCCGCCGATCCCCGCCCCTGGCAGAGGATCGGGGGATCCCGCGTGCGCGCGAACCTCACGATGTCGTGCACCGTCAGGAAATAATAAGCGTAGTTGCGGGCGCGGATCAGGCTCAGCTCCTCATCCAGCACCTTCTGCACCTTGGCCGGGATGCCACCGGGATGCTGGGCATTCGCCGCCGCCAGCACCAGATGCTCCAGCCAGCCCTGCGGGGTCCAGCCTTCGGGCACGGGTTCGTGCGGATATTCGTAGGCGAGCTGATCGAGATCGAAATGGATGCGGGCAAGGATGTCCGCCGATGCCGCCACGGCTTCCGGGCAGGCGCGGAACAGGCGCGCCATTTCGGCGGGCGGCTTCAGATGGCGTTCGGCATTGGCATGGAGGAGCCGGCCGGCCTCGGCGATCGTCACCCCTTCGCGGATGCAGGTGACGACATCGTGGAGCGGCCGCTGTTCCGGCCCGGCATAAAGCGCATCGCAGGTGGCGAGCAGCGGCACGCCCGCCCGCGCGCCCAGCGCCGCCAGCCCGGCCAGCCGGCGATGATCGCGGCCCTCGCGCGGCATGGTCGCCCCCAGCCAGACCGCGCCGGGGCAGGCATCGGCCAGCCGGCGGAGCACGAATTCGTCCGCGTCGCCGGCCATCACGATCAGCAGCAGATCCTGGCAATAAGCCAGCAGATCGGCGAAATGGAGGATGCAATCGCCCTTCTCCGCCCGCCGGTTGCCGAGCGTGAGCAGGCGGGTGAGCCGCCCCCAGCCGAAGCGGGTGGCGGGATAGGCGACGATATCCGGCGTGCCATCGGCGAAGACCAGCCGCGCGCCGACGGCGAGGCGGAAATCGAGGGGCCTCGCCTCTTCCCCATTCTCCTCCTGCGCGGCCGCGAGCGCCGCCTTGGCTTCCTTCAGCGCGACATGGGCGCGCACCACGCCGGCCACGGTGTTGCGATCGGCGATGCCGATGCCGGCCATGCCGAGGCCGATCGCGCGCGCCACCATGTCCGCCGGATGGGATGCGCCGCGCAGGAAGGAATAATTGGTGGCGGCGACCATCTCGGCAAAGCCGGCATCGGCTTCCTCGCCCCCCGACGGCCGATCGCCGGCGGGGCGGCGGAAAGGCGTGACCCCATCCGTCATGCAAAAACCCCGTGGAGATACCAGGCGGGATCGGCCTTCTCCTCGTAAAGGCCGTGGCGGAAGATCCAGAAGCGGCGGCCGCGCGCATCCTCCACCCGATAATAATCGCGGGTCAGCCCCGGCCGGTCGATCGCGCCATCGGCCCGCTGCCACCATTCGGCGGCGATCCGTTCCGGCCCTTCGAAGCGGCGCACCTCATGCGCGTCGCGCCGCCAGCGGAAGCGGTGGGGCGGGCCATCGGGCACCTCGGCGATCACATCGATCGGCTGGGGCGGATCGAACAGATGGATGGGCCGCAGCGGCGGATCGCCGGGGCCGGCCGCATCCCAGGCGGCGGGCGGCGGGGCGGCCACCGCCGGCAAGGCGAGCTGGGCCTGTTCTGGAATATGCGTGTCGCGCGGCACCAGCCGCCGCACCCGGCCCCGGCCCAGCCGCGTGCTCAGCCGATCGACCAGCGCCGCGATCTCCGCCTCATGGGTGGCGCCGCCTTCCAGCCGCAGCTGGGCGGCCGCCAGCGGCTCGACCAGGGGCACTGACAGCCGGACCATATCGAAGCCGAAGCCGGGATCGATCGGATCATCGAGCGCGCCGATCCGTTCGCGGAACAGCCGCATCACCATCGCCGGATCGCGCGTCGGCCGGCTGGTCTCCACCCGGATCGACCGCGCCAGCCCGTCGCTGCGGAAGAACATGCCTTCGAACCGCCGGCCGCCGGCCTTGCGTTCCTCCAGCAGCCGCTTCGCCTCGCCGGCCAGTTCCTCCAGCACCGCCAGCGCATATTCGGTGCGGGCGATCGGCTCGGCAAAGCGGCGCTCGATGCCGATCGTCGGCGGCGTGCGGCGCGGGACGATCGGGCTGTCCGCCTCGCCCAGCAGGCGGCGGAGCGCCATCACCGCATCGCCGCCGAAACGCGCGGCGATCGCCGCCAGCGGCCGGCAGGCAAGATCGCCCACCAGCTTCAGCCCGGCGCGGCGCAGGCCCAGCTCCGCTTCGGAATCGAGGCCCAGCGCCGCCACCGGCAGCCGGCGGATCGCGGTCGCCTCATCGGCGGCCGGCACCGTCTGGAACCGGGCCAGCGCGCGGGCGCCGGCGGCATTGCCGGCCAGCGCATGGCGCACCGCCAGCCCGCTTTGCGCCAGGCGCGCCTCGATATCGGCCACCAGCCCCGCCTCGCCCCCGAACAGATGCGCGCAGCCGCTGATATCGAGCAGCAGGCCATCCGGCGCATCCACCGCCACCATCGGGGTGTAACGGCCGCAGCCTTCGGCCAGCGCCTCCAGCCAGGCGAGATCGGCATCGGGATCATGATCCGCCACGGCGAGGTCCGGCACGCGGGCGCGCGCATCGGCCAGCGGCAGGCCCGGCTCCAGCCCGAGCGCCAGCGCCTGCGCATCCACCGCCGCCAGCCGCAGCGCGCCCTTCACCTTCTCGACGAAGGCGAGCGGCGCCTGCGCTTCAGGCGATGCGCCGGTCCGACGTCGCGCCGCCCGCAGCCGATCCGCGGGAAGGAAGGGGAACCACAGCGCCAGGCAGCGCCGGTTCCCGGATGGCTTCGCGGAAGACAATGCGTTCACGATCCCACTCCACGCGCCAGCGGAGATCGGCGATCCCGCTCCGCTGCCGCAGCAATTCCACTTCGAAGGCCGCCTGCCCCGGCGCATTGGCCGCCAGCGCCCGCGAAGGCGCGGCGCGCACCCGCCAGCGGGTGTCGGCGGCGCTGGGCGAGGCCCGCGCGTCGATCCTGAGCAGCAGCACCGGCACGCCCGAATCCTCCGCCGCCAGGGTCAGCCGGCGGGTGGCCGTGAGGTCCAACACCCGAGGATCGCCCCAGCATTCCACCACCACCGCCGCTAGGCCGGGGCAGCGGGCGGCATCGCCGGCCCCGCGCAGCAGCGCCACCGGATCGGGCGCGACCGCCAGCAGCAGCCCGTCCGCCGCCCCGCCCAGATCGGCGAGACCGGGGGCATAGAGGCCGCCGCCGCGCCGTTCCGCCTCGTCGCAGCGCAGCCAGAGCAGCCCTTCGCCGGGATGCGCATCGGCATCGCCATCCGCCATCTCCGCCGCCCGCGCGCGCAGCGCCAGCATCGCCGCGAACCCGGCGGCGCTGCCCGCCTCGCCCGCATCGGCGGCGAAAATCTCATGCAGCCGCCCCCGCGCCAGCCCGCCGCCCAGCGCACCGTCGATGCCGCCATGGCCGGTGACGATCCGCCCCGCTTCCGCCGGAGCGGCGCCGGCCAGCATCGCGATCCGGCCGCGCAGGGCGGCAAGGGAGGGGTGCGACTCGTGCATGACAAATGTTCCTGATATGTTCCATATCAGGCCCCGATCCGGCCACTGTCAAGCGGACCGGCCAGTCATCGGAAAATGAAGGGAAAAGCCCCTCAACCCCGCGAAGCCGGCCGGCGCAGGATGAATTCGTCGTCGCGCCAGCTGCCGACCGGGAACTGATATTCGCCGGCCTTTTCGAAGCCCAGCGCCGTATAGAGACGCTGCGCCTTCAGGTTGCCAGACCAGACGCCGATCCAGATCGCCGCCGGCTGCCTGGCCTCCATCCAGCCGAGCGCGGTTTCGAGCATTCGGCCGCCCAGCCCCAGCCCCTGCGCGGACCGGAGCAGGTAGAGCTGCTTCAGCTCCATGTCCCCGGCCGCCACATCGGCATGGGGCAGGCCGCACGGCCCCGCGACCGCGAAGCCGATCGCCACGCCGCCTTGTTCCGCCACCCACACGCCATGATCGGCATCGGCGATGCGCGCCGCGAAGATGGCGGGCGCCAGCTTCTCGGCGACATAGGCATCGCGGTCCGCCAGCGGATAGGGAATGCCGAAGCCTTCGACGAAGGTCTCGAAGAAGGTCGCCACCGCCAGATCGGAAAGCGCCGCCGCATCCCCGGCGCGGGCCCGGCGGATCATGCCTTGTTCCCCTTGTATCGCGCGCGGAAGCCATCGGCGAACGCCGTCAGCCGCCCCTCGGCGATCGCCGCGCGCAGCTCCGCCATCAGCCGCTGGTAGAACCAGAGATTATGCTCGGTCATCAGCATCGCGCCCAGCATCTCGCCCGATTTGACGAGATGGTGGAGATAGGCGCGGCTCCACGGCGCGATCGGCGATTCGGGGTCGATCGGGGCCAGATCCTCGGCATATTTGGCGTTGCGGATGTTGATCGGCCCGTCCCAGGTGAAGGCCTGGCCGTTGCGGCCGGATCGCGTGGGCAGCACGCAATCGAACATGTCGATGCCGCGTTCCACCGCGCCGACGATATCGTCGGGCTTGCCGACGCCCATCAGGTAGCGGGGCCGATCCGCCGGCAGCATGTCCACCGCGAAATCCAGCACGCGGAACATCTCCGCCTGCCCTTCGCCCACCGCGAGCCCGCCGATCGCATAGCCGTCGAAGCCGATGCCGGTCAGCGCCTCGCTGGAACGACGGCGCAGATCCTCCTCCATCGATCCCTGCTGGATGCCGAACAAGGCGGAGGAAGCCGCATGATCGCCGCCGGCATCGAAGGCGTCGCGCGATCGCTTCGCCCAGCGCATCGATCGTTCCATGGAGGATTCGGCGCGGTCGCGCGTCGCCGGAAAGGGCGTGCATTCGTCGAACGCCATCACGATGTCAGACCCCAGCAGCCGCTGGATCTCCATCGATCGTTCCGGGGTCAGCATGTGGCGGGAACCATCGAGGTGCGATTTGAACGCCACCCCTTCCTCGGTGATCTTCGCGAGATCGCTGAGGCTCATCACCTGATAGCCACCGCTGTCGGTCAGGATCGGCCGGTCCCACTGCATGAAATCATGCAGGCCGCCCAGCCGGGCCATCCGCTCCGCACCGGGGCGCAGCATGAGGTGGTAGGTGTTGCCCAGGATGATATCCGCCCCGATCGCGCGCACGCCTTCGGGCTTCATGCCCTTGACGGTGGCGGCGGTGCCCACCGGCATGAAGGCCGGCGTGCGGATATCGCCACGCCGCATGGCGAGCGTGCCGGTGCGCGCGGCGCCATCGGTGGCGGCCACGCTGAACTGGAAACGGGGACGATCGGTCATGGCTGCGCCCCATGCCGCGTGCGGGCGCGAGAGTCGAGATGGCTCCCGCCACGGCCACTGCGCCGCATGCCCCCTTTCCATCCCCACCCCGCCCGTGCCACACCCCGGCCCATGCGGGAGAAGGAGTTACGGCTGGCGCTGGTCTGCTATGGCGGGATCAGCCTGGCCGTCTACATGCACGGCATCACGCTGGAGGTATGGCGGCTGGCGCGGGCGAGCCGGGCCTTTCATGCCGGCGAGGATTGCGCGGCGGGCAGCGAATCCATCTATCGCGAGCTTCTGGAGACGATCGAGCGGGAGACCGGCGTCCGGCTGCGCGTGCTGATCGATATCGTCGCGGGCGCGAGCGCGGGGGGCATCAACGGAGTGTTCCTGGCGCAGGCGATCGCGCGGGGGCAGTCGCTGGAGCCGCTGACCGAGCTGTGGCTGGAGAAGGCCGATGTCGACGTGCTGCTCGATCCCGACGCCCGGCCGCTCTCCCGCGCCACCAAGATGTGGGCGGCGCCGATCGCCTGGTGGGCGGCGGGCAAGCGCGGCGGCACGATCGAGCGCACCGTCGATGCCGAGGCGCGCGAGGAGATACGGACCAAGCTGTCGCGCTTCGTGCGCGCGCGCTGGTTCGAACCGCCCTTCGGCGGCGGAATATTCTCCGGCCTGATCCTCGATGCGCTGGATGCGATGGCGGAAACGGGGGACGGCGATCCGCTGCTGCCGCCGGGCCAGCCGCTCGACCTGTTCGTCACCGTCACCGATTTCCACGGCCATCCCGAGCGGCTGGCGCTCAATTCCCCACCCGAGATCGTGGAGACCGAGCATCGGCTGAAGATCAGCTTCAGCGATCACGGCCTTTCCCCCCGGCGGCTGGGCGACGTGCCCGACCTCGTCTTCGCCGCGCGGGCGACGGCGAGCTTCCCCGGCGCCTTCCCGCCCTTCACCGTGGCGGAGCTGGACGGGGTGCTGGAAGCGCGCGACCGGACCTGGCCGGGGCGCGAGGCCTTCCTCACGCGCGCCCTGCCCCGCCACGCCGCGATCGGGACGACCGGGGATGCGGTGCTGATCGACGGATCGGTGCTGGCCAACGCCCCCTTCGGCCCGGCAACGGATGCGCTGAAGGATCGCCCGGCGCGGCGCGAGGTCGATCGCCGCATGGTCTATATCGATCCCAAGCCCGGCGCCCATTCGATCCGCATCGGCCGCGGCGAGAACGAGCTGCCGGGCTTCTTCGCCACCATCTTCGGCGCGCTTTCCGATATCCCGCGCGAACAGCCGATCGGCGACAATCTGGATGCGATCGCGGCGCGATCCGCCCGCATCCGCCGCATGCGCCGGATCGTCGAGGCGATCCGGCCGGAGGTGGAAGGGGCGATCGACAGCCTGTTCGGCCGCACCTTCTTCCTCGACAGCCCCACGCCCGGCCGGCTCGCCGCCTGGCGCGCCAAGGCGCAGGACGCCGCCGCCAGGCGCGCGGGCTATGCCTATGCCGCCTACGGCCACCTCAAGCTTTCGGGCGTGGTGGAGGACATGATCGACCAGATCGCCACGCTGGCGGGCGGCGACCGGCTGCGCCACATCGATATCCGCCGGGCGATATGGGCGGAGGTGCGGAGCATCGGCATCACCGAGCCGGGGGCGCTTTCCTCGAACGGGGCCAGCCCGGCCGCCATCCTGTTCTTCCGCGATCATGATCTGGGCTTCCGCATCCGCCGCCTGCGCAGCGTGATCCGCCGCATCAGCGAGGTGGAGGAGCAATCCGCGACGGAGATACCCGCCCTTCAGGCGGCGCGCGACGCGGCCTATGCCGCGCTCGCCCTCTATCTCGACCGGCAGATGGACGATTTCTTCGGACCGGAGACCATCGCCGCCGCCGCCAAGGCCACGCAGGCGCCGGCCGCGGCCATGGCCGCCATCGCCGCGGCGCGCGACCTCAGGCTGGTGGACGAGCGGGCCGACGACATCATGGCCACCGCGCTTTCCGCGCTTCCCAAGGCGGAACGCCGCATCGTGCTGCTCACCTATCTGGGCTTTCCCTTCTACGACATCGCGACGCTGCCGCTGATCCACGTCGAGGGCACGGACGAGTTCAATCCCATATTGGTCGACCGCATTTCCCCGGACGATTGCTCCGCCATCCGCGAAGGCGGCGCGGAGGCGACGCTGAAGGGCATACAGTTCAACAGCTTCGGCGCCTTCTTCAGCCGCAACTATCGCGAGAATGATTATCTGTGGGGCCGGCTGCACGGCGCCGAACGGCTGATCGACATCGTCGTTTCCGCCCTGCCGCCCGGCATCACCCTGCCGCCCGGAACGATAACGGGCCTCCGGAAACGCGCCTTCCGGGCGATCCTCGCGCAGGAACGGCCGCGCCTCAAATCCATCCAGCCATTGTTCGACCAGCTCGAAAGGGAGGTGGGTTAACCCACCAGCCCCTTTGCCAAAGGCGCGCCTTTCTGCCTAAAAGGTGCGATCAAGGAGACAGGGTCGATGCAATTCCTCCGAACCTTGTTCTGGGTCGTTATCGCGGTGATCGCGGTGATCTTCGCGACGCGGAACTGGAATACGGTGACGATCAATCTGTGGGGCGGCCTGCAAGCGGACGTGAAGCTGCCGATGCTGATATTCGGCGCCTTCTTCATCGGCCTGATCCCGCCATGGATCCTGCACCGCACCACCCGCTGGACGCTGCGCCGCCGCCTGGAAAGCGCGGAACGCGCCCTGGCCGAGGCGCGCGGCCCCGCGCCGATCCCGGCGGCCCCGGCCCCCCAGGCCCCCAACATCATCGAAGCGACGCCTTCGCCCTCCACCATCCCCGTTCCGCCGGCGGTATCATGACGAGCCCGATCTACGTTGCCCTCGACACGCCCGATATCGACCGGGCGATGGCCATCGCCACCCGCATCCGCAACCATGTGGGCGGGATCAAGCTGGGGCTGGAATTCTTCTGCGCCAACGGCCGGGCCGGGGTGAAGGAGATGGCGGCGCTGGACCTGCCGATCTTCCTGGACCTGAAGCTGCACGACATCCCCAACACCGTCGCCAAGGCGGTGCAGGCGCTACGCCCGCTCGATCCCGCGATCCTGACGGTGCACGCGGCCGGCGGGCGGGCGATGATGGAGGATGCCAAGGCCGCCGCCCCCACCGGCACCAAGGTGGTGGCGGTGACGATGCTCACCAGCCTGGACGGGGCGGACATGCAGTCGATCGGCCTGCCACCCGATCCGCATGCCCAGGTCGAGCGGCTGGCCGCGCTGGCGCGCGACGCCGGGATCGACGGCATCGTCTGTTCGGGCAATGAGGTGGCCGCCGCCCGCGCGATCTGGCCGGAAGGCTTCTTCGTGGTGCCCGGCGTCCGCCCGGCCGATGGCGACGCGGGCGACCAGAAAAGGGTGATGACGCCGCGCGCCGCGCTGGACGCCGGCGCATCCGTGCTCGTGATCGGCCGCCCGATCACCCAGGCGGACGATCCCGATCGGGCCGCCCGCGCGATCGAAGCGACGCTTTGAGGCAGGCGGCCGGCGCCGCGATCAGGCGGCGGCGGCCACCGGCTCGGGTTCGCCCAGCGCCTTCAGCTTCGCTTCCAGCAGGCCCAGCAGCCGCATCGGCGCGCCATCGAGCTGGCGGCCGAGCCGGTGGATCAGGCTGACCGCGCTGTCCTTCAATTCCGGGTCGCACAGCGGACGGGCGACCAGCGATCCCTCCCCGATTTCGGCAAGCGCGCAGATGCGGGGCAGCACCGTGACCATCCGGCCGGCCTTGGCGGTTTCCCGCATCATGTGCAGCGATGCCGTCACCAGCCGCGGCTCCAGATAGGCCTGGGCGCGGCGCTCGGCATCGTCCAGCAGGGCGCGCGTGGGAAATCCCTTCGGCGGCAGGCAGAGGTCGAAACCGGCGAGATCCCCGATCGTCGGCGCTTCCAGCCGCGCCGCCGGATGGCGCGGCGCGCAGAGCAGCATCAGGGGCTGGCTGATCGTGGCGCGGACGCGGATCTTGGGCTCGTTGGTGCCGTTGAGGATCAGGCCGATATGCGCCTCGTCCTCCAGCACCATGCGGACGAGATCGGCATCCGCGCCCGTCGCGATCGTGATGGTCACGCCGGGGTTGCGGCGCTGGAAGCCATCGATCACGGCGTTGAAGGCGGGGCCGAAAAACCCCTCGCCCACGGCCAGGTTGATGCGGCCGGTCCGCACCTCGCGCAGCGCGTGGATCTGGCTCAGCAACGCCTCGCGATCGGCAAGCTGGCTGCGATAATATTCGTAGGTCAGCCGCCCGGCATCGGTCAGCCGGATCGAGCGGCGCCCCCGTTCGATCAGCGAAATGCCCATTTCGCTTTCAAGCTGCGCGATCTGCCGGCTGATGGACGATACGGCGACACCGATCTTGTCGCTGGCCAGGCGCATGGAACCGAGGCTCGCCGCCTCGTAGAAATAGTGCAGAGCATTGTCCCACATAGTTTGCGACCCCTTTGTGGATAGGCGGGCCTTTGCGGCTCCTGCCCGGCATCAAGCTGCGCGATCCTTGCACCGCATGCAACGGGATTCGGGCTTCATTGCCCCGGCCGCCAGTTTTAAGTGCGCAGCCGGACCGCGCTTCTGGGCTGTTCACCCGATCTTCCACAGGGTAGAGCGTCCGCCATGCCTCCGCTTCTTCTCGTGATGGTGGGCGGTGCCTTGGGCGCCGGCCTGCGCTATCAGA
The DNA here is from genome assembly GCF_000347675.2 of Sphingomonas sp. MM-1. NCBI lineage: Bacteria > Pseudomonadati > Pseudomonadota > Alphaproteobacteria > Sphingomonadales > Sphingomonadaceae > Sphingomonas > Sphingomonas sp. MM-1. The sequence goes on from NC_020561.1 coordinate 1,448,754, forward strand.
TTTCCCGCATCGCCCTTTACCTCTGGGGTCCCGATTTCCCCTGGGGCACCTGGATCATCAACCTTTCGGGCGGTTTCCTGATGGGAACGCTGGTCGGCGCGCTAGCCGGCAGCGATCCCGAAATGACCGCGCCGATCCGGCTGCTGCTCGCCACCGGCGTGCTGGGCGGCTTCACCACCTTCTCCGCCTTCAGCCTCGATACGTTCGGCATGCTCCAGAACGGCCAGCACGGGCTGGCGGCGGTCTATGCCGTCACTTCGGTCGTCGGATCGGTGATGCTCCTCGTCCTCGGCCTCCTGCTTGGAAAGGCGCTGTCATGAGCGGCGATCCCGCGGCGGACAATGTCCGCCAGTTCACCGTCAGCGATGACGATCACGGCATCCGCCTGGACCGCTGGTTCAAGCGCCACTTGCCGGATGCGAGCTTCAACGTCGTGTCGCGCTGGGCGCGCACCGGCCAGTTGCGGGTCGACGGCAAGCGGATAGCGCCGGGCGACCGGATCGAGGCCGGACAGATCATCCGCGTGCCCCCGGCGGACAGCGCCCCGGCGGCGCCCGCGCCCAAGGCCAAGAAGGCCCGTCCGCCGCTTTCGCCCGAGGATACGGAATTCGCCCAGTCGCTGGTGATCCATCGCGACAAGGCGGCCATCGTCCTCAACAAGCCGCCCGGCCTCGCCACCCAGGGCGGCACCAAGACGGACCGCCATGTCGACGGACTGCTGGACGCCGTGCAGTTCGAGGCGGAAGGCCGGCCCAAGCTGGTCCACCGGCTGGACAAGGATACGTCCGGCGTGCTGCTGGTCGCGCGATCCGCCAATGCCGCCGGCCATTTCGCCAAGGCCTTCAGCAGCCGCACCGCGCGCAAGGTCTATTGGGCGCTGATCGCCGGCGTGCCTTCGATCGACGACGGCATGATCGAGCTGCCGATCGCCAAGCAGCCCGGCACCGGCGGCGAGAAGATGCATGTCGACGAGAAGGAGGGCAGCCCCGCGCGCACCCGCTATCGCGTGATCGAGCGCGCCGGCAACCGCGCCGCCTGGGTCGAGCTGCAACCCTATACCGGCCGCACGCACCAGCTGCGCGTGCATATGGCGGCGATCGGCCACCCGATCGTGGGCGACGGCAAATATGGCGGACAGGAAGCCTTCCTGACCGGCGGCATCAGCCGCAAGATGCACCTCCACGCCCGCCGGCTGCGGGTGGATCATCCCGACAGCGGCCAGATCGACGTGCGGGCAGAGCTGCCGTCGCATTTCGCCGAAAGCCTGGAGACGCTGGGCTTCGACCTTGCCGATGGCGATGCGCTGCCGCTCGACGAACCGAAGTTCAGCGAGACGGCCGAGGGCAAGCGCCGCGCGATCAGCGCCGCCGCCAAGGCCCGCCGCAAGGAACGCAAGGGCGAAAGGCGCGGCCGGGGGCGCAAGTGAACCGCCTCGCCGTTTTCGATTGCGATGGCACGCTGGTCGATAGCCAGGCCAATATCTGCGATGCGATGGAGGAGACCTTCGCCCGCGCCGGCCTTCCCCTGCCGGGGCGGGATGCGGTGCGGCGGATCGTGGGCCTCAGCCTGGTGGAGGCGGTGCGCGCGCTCCATCCCGCAGGCGATCCCGAGCTGCATTACGCCATGGCGCAGGATTATAAGGGCTGCTTCCACGCGCTGCGCGGGCGCGGGCTGGTGGCGGAGCCGCTGTTCGACGGCATCGCCGATGCGATCGCTTCGGCCGATGGCGATGGCTGGCTGCTCGGCGTCGCCACCGGCAAGTCCGATCGCGGGCTCAACCTCTGCCTGGCCCATCATGGCATCGCCGATCGCTTCGTGACGCTCCAGACCGCCGACCGCCATCCGAGCAAGCCGCACCCCTCCATGCTGATCCAGGCGATGGCCGATGCCGGCGCCGTGCCGGAAACCACCGTGATGATCGGCGATACCCGGTTCGACATCGCCATGGCCAAGGCCGCGGGCGCGACGGCGATCGGCGTGGCCTGGGGCTATCATGACGCGGACGAGCTGCACGCCGAGGGCGCCGACCATGTCGCCCGACACCCGGCCGACCTTTCCGCCATATTGAAGGAACTCAAATGAACCGGGACGATGCGGAGCGGCTGGCGCGCACCCGCTACACCATCATCTCCGCCATGCGCGCGAGCGGCGCCCTGCTGATGGTGCTGGGGATGTGGATCTGGGTCGGCGATATCCTGCGCGCGGGCGGGCTGCCGGCGGCGGGCGTGCCGCTGTTCGCGATCGGCTTCCTCCAGTCGCTGATCGTGCCGCAGATATTGGCACGGAAGTGGCGGACGCCGAAGCCGTGAAGCGGTTCTACAAGGAAGTCGCGGCGGCGGCGGAGCCCGGCGGCTTCGCGATCCGGCTGGACGGGCGGCCGGTGAAGACGCCGGCGCGCAACCCCCTACTGCTGCCGGGCGCGGAGCTGGCCGAGGCGATCGCGGCGGAATGGGCGGCGCAGGGCGAGACGATCGATCCGCGATCCATGCCGCTGACCGGCCTCGCCAATGCGGCGATCGACCGGGTGGCGCCGGACCCGGCGCGCTTCGCCGCGGACATCGCCGTCTATGGCGAGACCGATCTGCTCTGCTACCGCGCCGACGAGCCGGCGGAGCTGGCGGCCCGGCAGGCGGCGGCGTGGGACCCGCTGATCGACTGGGCGCAGCGGCGATACGACATCCATTTCACGATCGCGACCGGCATCATCCACAAGGCCCAGCCGGCGGCGACGGTGACGCGGCTGGCCGAAGCGGCGGCGGCGCGGGATGCGTTCGCGCTGGCGGGATTGTCCCCGCTGACGACGATCGGCGGATCGCTGGTGACGGCGCTGGCGGTGGCGGAAGGCGCCGTCGATGCAGACGCGGCGTTCGCGGCGACCCATCTCGACGAGCTGTGGCAGGCCGAGCAATGGGGCGAGGATGCGCTGGCGGCCGATGCCAGGGCGGCGCGGCGGCGGGACTTCATCGCGGCGGCGCGGTTCGTGGCGCTGGCGGGCTAAGCGTCCGGCCCGGCGACGCCGGCCCGCATCGGGGCGATTGATCGATATACGATTCAGGTTGTATCGTTAATTTCCGCCAGCGAGCGGAAATGAGAGGGGACCTGAATGAAACATGTGCTGAACGCGCGCTTCCTGGTGACGTGCGCCATCATATCCGTGCTGATCTTCGTGGCGGACATCGCCTTCCACGCCACGTTCGTGCCCGATCTGTATGTCGGCTACCCGCAGCGCGCGGCGGGCGAGATGGCGCCGCTGATGCCGTTCCTGTTCCTGACCTATCTGGTGCAGATCACCATGTTCCTGTGGCTGTTCGTGCGGCTCTATCCCGAACGCGGCATCGGCAAGGCGGTGTGGTGGGGCCTGTGGGGCGGGCTGTTCGTGGTGCTGCCCAACATGCAATTCTTCGTGGGCGTGGCCGGCACGACTTGGACGCTGCTGGCGGTGCAGGTGGTGGAAGCGATCGTGCTGCTGATCGCGGCGGGCATTATCTTCGAATTCGTCTATCGCCCGCGCGCCGCGAGCGCGGCAGAGCCGGCCCGCGCCTGAGCAGTCCGGCAGAGCAACCGTACGATTGCAGTTAGCGCAATCGTACGGTTGCATTTCTCAATTGCGGAAAATCGTTTCGGTCGACTATTCATTGTGCAGCGCACAACGAGACACGGCGGCCCGCCGCCCGGCTGCAAAGCCGGGTGCGCCGCCGGCGTCCGCGCCACGCGGGCTATCCCGCCCGCGCATATGGAGAAGACCATGCGTATGTTCGAAGCCGCGACCAGCCTTGCGCTGGCGATCGCGACGCAGGCGCTTGCCGTGGGTATCGTCGTTACCTTCTGAGCGCTTGCCCGGAGATCGATCCGGGACACCTGCAGACCCCGTCCGACCATAATGGTCGGCGGGGAAAGCCCTTCCCCTCCGCCCGCCATCCCCTTACATTCCCCGGCGATGACGACCCCGCCGATCAGCGAACTTTCCGCCCGGGCGCGCGACATCTTCCGCGTGGTGGTGGAAAGCTATCTGGGCACGGGCGCGCCGGTAGGCTCCCGCACGATCGCGCGACTGGCGGGCCTCAACCTTTCCCCGGCGTCGATCCGCAACGTGATGCAGGACCTGGAGGAGCTGGGCCTGCTGGCGGCGCCCCATACATCCGCCGGCCGGATGCCGACCGAAAGCGGCCTGCGCCTGTTCGTGGACGGGATGATGCAGGCGGCCGAGCCGTCGCCCGAGGAGCGCGCCGCGATCGAGGCGCGAATCACCGGCGGCCCGGTGGAGGATGCGCTGACGCAGGCGAGCGCGGTGCTTTCCGGCCTTTCATCCTGCGCGGGCATCGTGCTGGTGCCCCGTCACGAGCCGGTATTGCGCCAGTTCGGCTTCGTCCCCCTTTCCCACGATCAGGCGCTGGCCGTGCTGGTGGGGGCGGACGGATCGGTGGAGAACAGGGTGGTCGATCTGCCGCCCGGCACGCCGCCCCACCTGCTGGTGGAGGCCAGCAGCTATGTGAGCGCGCGATTGACCGGGCTGACCCTGCGCGAGGCCGAGGAGCGGCTGCGGGCCGAGATCGGCCAGGGCCGGGCGATGCTGGACAGTGCCGCCGCCGACCTGATCGCGCGCGGGCTGGCGACATGGTCCGAGGATGGGGAGGCGCGGCCAGTGCTGATCGTGCGCGGCCAGGCCAATCTGATCGATCCGGATGCCGCCGCCGATCTGGAACGGGTGCGCCAGCTGCTGGACGAGCTGGAGAGCAAGCAGGAGATCGCCCGCCTGCTGGACAGCGCGCGCGCCGGCCAGGGCATGAAGATCTTCATCGGATCGGAGAACAAACTTTTCTCCCTTTCCGGCTCATCCGTGATAGCGGCCCCCTATCGTGGCGGCGACGGCCGCGTGGTCGGCGTGGTCGGCGTGATCGGCCCGACCCGGTTGAACTATGCGCGCGTCGTTCCCATGGTGGATTTCACCGCGCAGACATTGACGAGACTGATGGCATGAGTGACGAGACGACCCCGGAACAGACCCCCGGCGCCAACCCCGCCGAAAGCCCCGAGGAGGTTGGCAAGAACCCCCTCGCCGCCCTGGAGGCCGATCTGGAGAAGCTGCGCAACGACCTGCTCTACGCCCAGGCCGAGACCCAGAATGTCCGCCGCCGGCTGGAGAAGGAGAAAGCCGATTCGATCGCCTATGCGGCGACCGGCTTCGCCCGCGACATGCTTTCCGTCGCCGACAATCTGGGCCGCGCGCTGGCGGCCATCCCCGCCGAGATCGCGGCCGACGAGCGGATCAAGCCGCTGGTGACGGGCATCGAGATGACCGCGCGCGAGCTGGAGACCGTGTTCCAGCGCAACGGCGTGACCAGGATCGCGGCGGTCGGCGAGCCGCTGGACCCCAATCGCCACCAGGCGATCATGGAGGTGGAAAGCCCGGATGCCGCGCCCGGCACCGTCGTTCATGAAATGCAATCGGGCTACATGATCAAGGATCGGCTGCTGCGCCCGGCGATGGTGGGCGTCGCCAAGGCCCCGGCCGGCGCCCCCTCGCCCACGCCTTCGGTGGACCTCGAAGCCTGATGCGTTCGGGGCTGCGGCGCGCGGCGCGCCCGTTGCTGCGCGCCGCGGCCGACCGGCTGCACGGCCCCAGATATCTCCGCGCCCGCCGGGCCATTTCCCGGCTGGAAGCGCATGACCTGGGCAGCGGATATCGCGGCACGCGCCGGCGCGTGCTGGTGCTGTACGATCCCAACGCCATCGCGCTCAGCCAGGTCCACCCCTTTCTCGACTGGCGGCGCATCGCCGGCGCCGGGGATCTGGACATCGAGCTGAAGGCGGCCGAGCTGCCCGCCCATTTCGCGGCCCACGCGGCCAGCGGGCTGAAGGCGCTGCCGGATGCCGATACCGTGATCTTCCAGCCCGATCTGGTGCGGCTGGGCGATACGGCGCCGATCGTGGCCCCGGCGCTGCGCGATCGTTATCCCGACGCGCGGCTGGTGCTGCTGGACGGCACGCCGCACAGCGGCTTCCTGGGCGTGGAAGGTGTGGTCGACGCGATCGATGCCTATGTGAAGAAGAGCAGCCTGGCCGATCGCGCGGCTTATGCCCGGCCGGTGCTGGGCGACACGGTGCTGACCGATTATTTCGCGCGCCGCCACGATTGCCCGCTGCCCGAAGCGACCATGGCCGTGCCCGACCGTTTCTGGGCCAAGCTGATCGTGGGGCCGGCCTTCATCACCGACCGGCGGATCATGCCGCTGTTCGCCCGGCCCTTCGCCGAGATCGGCGGCCAGCCGCGCGCCATCGACCTCAACGCCCGCATCGCCAAACGCGGCGCCCCCTGGTATGCCGCGATGCGCAGCGATGCCGACGAGCGCGCGGGCGCGCTGGAAGGCATCGCCATCGCCCGCGGCCAGGGGCTGAAGCTGAAGGCGTTCATGGCCGAGCTTCGCCAGTCGAAATGCACGTTCAGCCCCTTCGGCTATGGCGAATTATGCTGGCGCGATTATGAGGCGATGGCGATGGGCAGCGTCGTCATCAAGCAGGGCATGGACGGCTTCGTGACCGCGCCCGACCTGTTCGACCGGGACGAGACCTATGTGCCCGTCGCCTGGGACCTTTCCGATTTCGAGGAACGGACGCGGGCCGTGCTGGCGGACGAGGACCGGCGCCAGGCGATCGCCGCGCGCGCCTATGGCCGGGCGCGGGATTATCTGTTCGGCGGCGGGCTGGGCGCCTATCTGCGCCAGGTGGTGCAGGGATGATGCGGCAACCGGCGGCCCCGATCCCTTGACCCGACGGACACGGCCTTGAACGCATCCAGCCCGAACGATTCCCGGGGCCTGATCGGCCGCGCCCACCGGCTGGCGACGCGGCCGTCGTCGCTGATCCTGATTTCGCTGGGCTTCCAGAACGGGCTGCGCCTCGTCAGCTCGATGATCCTGACGCGGCTGCTCGACACGCATGATTTCGGCGTGATGGGCATCATCATGTCGTGGATGATCGTGCTGACGATGATCTCCGACATCGGCGTCTATGCCGTCGTCACCCGGCACAAGCGCTTCTTCGAGCCCGCCTTCCTCGACGCGATCTGGACGTTCCGGGCGTTGCGCGGGCTGGTGATCACCATAGCGATGATCGTGCTGGCGGGGCCGATCGCCAGCGTTTCCGCCAAGTCCGAGGTGGCCGCCCCGCTGGCCGTGGCGGCGCTGGTGCTGCTGATCGACGGATCGCAATCGCTGTTCAACGTGACCGCCCCGCGCGAGGGGCGGCTGGCCCAGCTCACCCTGTTCGAGATGGCCGGCGCGCTGGTGCAGACGCTGTTCACCATCCTGCTGGCGCTGATGATCCCGAGCTATTGGGCGCTGGTCTGGGGCTATGTGTCCGGCGCCTGCGTGAAGACGGTGGCGAGCTTCCTGCTGCCGGGCGCGGCACGGCGGCCGAGCTTCGACCGCGAGGTTTTCCGCGAGCTGATCGTGGGCGGGCGGCCCTTCTTCATATCCAGCGTGGCCAGCGTGTTCGTGCGCCAGATCGACAAGATCCTGCTGTCCCGCTTCATGACGCTGCCGCAGTTCGGCATCTATACGATCGCATCCAACCTCACCTCGGTGCCGACGCTGCTTTCGGACAATTATGCCCGGCGCTTCCTCTACATCGCCTATGTCAACCACCGGGAAGCGCAGGACCGCCCCGACACCGGCTTCTTCCTGAAGTTCGGCCGGCCGTTCCGCTGGCTCTACGTCGCCGGCGTCGGCGCGCTGGTGGGCGGCGGCGAGGCGATCGTCCACATCCTCTACGACAGCCGCTACTGGTTCGCCGCGACCTATATCTATCTGCTGGCGCCTTCGATCTTCCTCCGGCTCACCAATGCGCGGATGGAGCAGTTCCTCCTCGCCCACAAGGTCGATGCGGCGCAGATGTATGCCAACCTGATCCGCGCGGCCTGGATCGTCATCAGCCTGCCGGCCGCCTATCACTGGGGCGGGCAGCTCGCCATGATCGCGGCGCTAGGCTGCGTGGAGGTGCCGGTGCACGTCTATCTTTCCGCCAGGGTGCATGGGCTGGTCGGGAGCTTCCACTGGCGGGAGCGGGCGACGGCCTTCGCCGTCGCGCTGGCGGCCGGCCTCGTGGCGCTGGCACTGAGCCAGATCGGGCTGGCGCTGGTCGAAGGGCAGAAACTGGCGATATTCTAGGCGGAAGCCCGTTTCCGCTGCGCGGGCGCCGCGCCGCCAACGGCTTGACAGGCCAGCCCTTATCCTTCTCTAGACGATGGCGGCCCCGGTGATGACCCCTCCGTGCCCTGCCCGCCATCCCGCGCGCGTCTAGACAATCGAGGCCTGATGATGTCCCAACCCACCGGCGACAGCGGCGGCGCGCCCGCCTTCAACCTGGGGTTCCGCGAGTTCGTGGCGCTGGTGGCCGCGCTGATGGCGATCAACGCGCTGGGCATCGATTCCATGCTGCCGGCGCTGCCCGCGATCGGCGACGCGCTGGGCATCCACAACGAGAACCAGCGGCAATGGATCATCGCCGCCTATGTCTTCGGCTTCGGATCGATGCAGCTCGTCTACGGCCCGCTGGCCGACCGCTTCGGCCGCAAGCCGGTGCTGATCGCCAGCATGAGCCTGTTCACGGCGATGAGCGTGCTGGCCGCCTTCGCCTGGGATTTCCCGTCGATCATCGCCGCGCGGGTGGCGCAGGGCGTGTTCGCCGCCGCATCGCGCGTGCTGGCCGTATCGATCGTGCGCGATCGCTTTTCCGGCCGGCAGATGGCGCGGGTGATGTCGCTATCCTTCATCGTCTTCCTGGCCGTGCCGATCCTGGCGCCCAGCATCGGCCAGTTCATCCTGCTGTTCGCGCCGTGGCGGGGGATATTCCTGTTCCTCGCCTTCTTCGGCGCGCTGCTGGTGCTGTGGGCCGGCTTGCGCCTGCCCGAAACGCTGCATCCCGAGGACCGCCGGCCGATATCCGCCGGCAAGATCGCCAGCGCGGCGCGGGTGGTGATCGGCAACCGTTATTCGCGGGGCTATACGCTGGCGTCCACCATGCTGTTCGGCAGCCTGATGGGCTTCATCAATTCGGTGCAGCAGATCTTCACCGACATCTTCCACGAGCCTAAACTGTTCCCGGTGATCTTCGCCAGCATGGCGGCATCGATGGGCTTCACCTCCTACCTCAACTCCCGCATCGTCGAGCGGCTGGGCACGCGCTTCGTGTCGCACTGGGCGCTGATCGGCTTCATCGCATCGGCGGGCGCGCATTCCGCCATCGCGCTGAGCGGGCATGAGACGATGCTGAGCTTCGCCCTGCTGCAGGCGGCGACGATGGCGTGCTTCGGCCTTGCCGGATCGAATTTCGGATCGATGGCGATGGAGCCGGTGGGGCATATCGCCGGCACGGCATCCTCGATCCAGGGCTTCACCTCCACGCTCGGCGGCGCCGCGCTGGGCATCGTCATCGGCCAGCTTTACGACGGGACGACCGTGCCGGTGACGCTGGGCTATCTGGTGCTCGGCCTCGTCGCGCTGGTGATCGTGCTGGTGACGGAACAGGGGCGGCTGTTCCGCCCCCACCCCGTCGTCAACGAAGCCGTCCCCTGAAGGCACCGGCCCTGAAGGCGCGCGCCGCCGCCAGCGCGATCGGCACGCCGACCAGCACCATGTGGGTGAAGAGCGCGGCGGCGACGTCATAGGGATCGCGGTTGGGGAAGCGTTCCGGCCAGCGCAGCGGCAGGACGATCCAATACATCACCACATAGAGGCCGAAGCCATAGGCCAGCCCCCACAGGATCGGCCGGCGGACGAGCGCGGGGGCCTGGCGGGCGACGAGCACGAACACCGCGGCCATGACCAGCGCGAGCAGGACGTGGACGCAGGCGCCCACCGCCGAGGCGCCGGCGCCGCCTTCGCGCATCGCATCGCCGAACGGGCCGCTCGCCACCACCCGCAGCACGCGCGCGGGGCCGATGCCGTCGCGCGCGGCCAGCATGAAGGCCCAGCCGAGATCGAGAATGGCGGCGATCAGGCCGCCGCCGAGGATTGCACGCATCGTGGGTGACAAAGGCTTCCTCCCAATTTTGCGATTATGGAGGGGAGGCTAGACCTGATCGGCGGCGCTGGCCAGCGATCCCGCCTCAATAATCCTTCGACACCCGCACGTTGGCGCTGGTGCGGCCGATGGTGGAGATGCTGGAGAGAAGCGAGAGCCAGCGGGTGATCTGGAATTCCACGCGCGTGGCCGAATAGCCGGCGCCGTCGGTGATCAGCTCCACATAGGTCTTGCGGGTGATATATTTGCCGGCGGCGATCGATGTGCCCTGGCCGGTGGTGGTATCGGCCGGCAGGATGCGCAGGCGATCGAGGCCGGTGGCCTGGCGCACCGCGTTGATCGGGTTGAGCCCGGTGCCGCCGCTTTGCAGCGAGGCGACGGCGGCGGCGAGCTGGAGGGCCTCCGGCGCCGAGAGATTGGTGATCGAGGTGCCAAACAGCAGCCGCGACAGCAGCTCGTCCTCCGGCAGGGCCGGAATGCTGGTGAAGTTGATTTCCGGCCGGAGCCCGGTGCCCGAGACGCGGATCGTGGCGTTGAGATCGCTGATATCGGCCTGCGCCACGATATCCAGCACCGGATCGATCGGGGTTTCGCCGAGGAAGCGGATCGATCCGCGTTCCAGATCGAAGCGGCGGCCGGAAAATTCATAGCCGCCGCGCACCAGATCGGCCCGGCCCTTGATCGCCGGATTGTCGATCGTGCCGCGAATCTCCAGATCCGCGCGCCATTCGGAATCGAGGCCGAGGCCGGTGACGGCCAGGCGATTGCGCGCCTTCGCCTTCAGATCGAGCCGCCAGGGCATGGGCGGGGAATTATCCTCATCCTCGTCCACCGGGCGGTTGACCTCGGTGACCTTCAGCACCGGCACCTCGGCGGCGGCGGCACGGCCGAGGCGGAAGCGGCTGCGATCCAGCGTGACGTCGCCCGCGATCATGCCCCCGCCCCTGGCGGCGGTGATGCGGATCGGCCCGGTAACGGTGGCGCCGATATCGTCGCGGTTGATGAGCACGGCGTGGTTCGCATCGGCGGCCAGATCCATGGCGAAGCCGCTGGCCGAGGCGAAATCGAAGCTGCCGCGCCCGCTGATGCTGCCATCGTCGGACGTGGTGCCGGTGAGGCTGTCGATCACCAGCCGCGAGCCGTTGAACCGCCCCTGCGCCTTCACATTGGAGATGACGGTGCCGCTGACCGCGCTTTCTACCCGCCCGGCATCGGTGCGCAGCGACCCGCGTATCTGCGGATCGGCGAGCCGGCCGGTGGCATCGGCGCTGACCGAGAGCGGGCCGGAAATGTCGATCGTGCCGATGCCGGTGAGCCGCCAGAGCGTATCGGCCGGGCCGACATAGCGGAGCTGGGCGAAGAGCGGCGCATTCATCAGCCGGCTGACGATATCGCCCTCGCCGGTGAGCGGGGCTATGCGCGCCTGGGCGCGGCCGATCGTCTTGCCGCCGGTGGCGACCACCGCGCGCGCCACCGCCCGATCGCCGGTGAGCGCCGCGGCCAGCCCCATGTCCACGGGCGTGGAGGAGAGCACCAGCCCCGAACGGGTAAGCCCGCGCACCTTGAAATCGGCCCGGCCGGTGGGAAGCGCGCCTTGCGCCCAGCGATATTCGAGCCGGCCCGTCGCCTGCCCGCCGAGCGCCAGCCGGGGCACGAGGATGTCGAGCGCGGTGAGCGGCATCCGTTCCAGCCCGGCATCGACCTCCACGGCGGTGGGCGAATAGCGGCCGGCAAGCGTGGCGCCGCCGCCATTATATTCCAGCCGGGTGGAGGCCAGCCGCCAGCCGCCTTCTTCCTCCGCCGTCAGGACGGCGGGCGTGACCAGCCGGAGCGGCCGGCCATCCAGCCGGCCGCTGCCGTTCAGCGCCACCCGATCAGGCGCGACATCGGCATCGACGTTGAAGACGAAGGCGCGGCCGCGCGTGCCGGCCAGCGTGGCGGAAACCTTGCCGCGCCCGGCCGCCAGCTCCGTCTCCGCGCGCAGCCGGCCAAGGGTGAAGCCGCCCCGGCGCACGCCGAAGGCCGCAAGCCGGCCGTTTATGGAAAGGCCGGCGGGATCGAGGCGGATCGAGCCGTCGACCCGGCCGCGCCGCACGCCGATTTCCGGCGGGCCGGGGAAGCGCGCATCGCGCAGCGCCAGATGCGATTCGATTTCCTGCACGCCCAGCACGGGGCGGAACAGCAGCTCGCCATCGATGCCGCCGCCGGCAAGGCCCAGCCGCCCGAGGAAGCCGCCCGTTTCCGAACGCAGCGCGCCGCTGGCGCGGGTGCCGGCGACGTCGAGCGCGGCGACGCCGATCGTCGCCGGGCTGCCCTGCGGCAGCAATATCTGCCCGTTGCTGGTGAACGGCCCCAAAATGGAGCCGCCATCGGCGGTATAGGCAAAGCCCTGCGGATTGGGATCGAGCAGGACGCGCACCGCATCCAGCCCCAGCGCGTCCATCGGCCGGGCGAGCGCCAGATCCACCTTCGGCCGGCTGATATCGCCGTCCAGCTTCAGGGTGAACGGGCCATATTGGCCCTGCCGGCCGCTGCCTTCGAACTGGAAGGTGCCGTCGCGCCGGCGCATGCCATCGCCGGTGATGGTGATCGCCGGCCCGCGCAGGCGGAGGTTGCGGAACAGCAATATCCCGTCCGGCCCGCGCACCAGCCCGGTTTCGATATCGGGAAGGCCGCCGGCCAGCCCGGCGAAGAAGGCGTTGTCGAACCGCCGCACCCAGGCGCGGCCGGTGCCCTGCACCATCGTGCCGCGCCCGCCGGCGCCGGGCACGACCTTGAGGTCGCTGGTCACGTCGACCAGGCCGATGCCGGGGATGAGATAGCGGGTGAGCCCGCCCGAGACGCCGACATCGTAACGCCCGGTGACGAGATCGAGATAGAGCGAGAGCTTGCCCTTGAGCTTGTCCGACGAGAGCGCCAGCCCCTGGCCGCGCACGTCCTTCGCCGTGACGTCGAGCTTGCCGTCCACCAGCAGGTTGGCGAGGATGCCGCCCGCGACATCGCCCACCCCGGTCACGCGCCGCGCGGCAAGCCGCACCGGCAGCTTCACCGGCACGCCCGCCAATTGCCCCCGGCCCTGGGCGCGGACGCCTTCGAAACCGGTATCGTCGAAGGCCGCGCGATCGGCGGTGAGGAGATAATCGAAGGTCGCCGCCTTGAACGGGCCGTCGAGCAGCACGCGCAGGCGGACATTGGTGCCCGTCATGTTGGGGAAGAGCGCCGGCGGCTTCAGCAGGCGCAGGTTGAGCTGGGTGCCCTGGAAGGCGCTTTTCGCCAGGTCGAGCACGCCCGTCATGTCGACGGTGAGCGCCGGCGAGCGTAGCGACAGCGTGGAATCGAGCTTGCGATCGGCAAGCTTCGCCTCGCCGGTGACGAGGATGCGCGGCGCGGTGAGCCGCTGGAGCTTGCCCTTGAGCAGCGGCGCGGGCGCCAGGCCGCCGGAGAGCGAATAGCTGCCCTCCCGCACGCCGAGCTTGAGATCGACGACGCGATGCGGGCCGATATCGAGCTGGGCGCCGCCATTCCACACCTTCCACGTGCCGTCCCCCGCGACGGCGAGCGCGATCGGGTGCTCGGTGCCCGCCAGCTTGCCGACGACGCTGCCCTTGGGCGCATCGAGCCGGGCCGAGAGATCGAAGCGGTCGCGATCGGGCTCGGCATCCAGAAGCAGGCGGAGATCGTCCCCGGCATTGGTGGCGGCGGCGAGATCGACGAGCGCGCGGCCGCCCCTTATGTCCGCCCGCCCCTTGATCCGCGCCACCCGCGGATCGCCGGCGACGCCCGGTTCCAGCCGGAGGGCGCGGATATCGAGATTGCCGAGATGGATATCGAAGCCGGGCAGGATCGGCCCCGCCTTCTTCGACGGATTGAGCTTCGGCAGGCGGTGGAGGATGGCGAGATCGGTGGCCAGCCGATCGACGTGCAGCGTGTTGGCGATCCAGGCGCGGGGTTTCCAGTCGAGGTCGAGTTCCGGCACCTCGAGGAACAGGCCGCGCGGATCATAGAGGCGGAGATCGCGCAGGCGGGTGCGCCCCCAGATCGATCCGTCGATCCGGCCGATGCGGATCTTGAGCCCCGAGGAGGGCGAGAGCGCCGCGATCCGATCCGCCAGGAAACGGTGGCCGGGCCCCGTATCGATCGCGAGCAGCGCCGCGCCCGCCAGCGCCACCAGCCCGAGCAGCGACCAGAGCAGCCAGCGCAGCGGCGCCCACAGCCTGCGGCGGCGCGGCGGGGGAGCCTCCTCCTCCGGCGGCGGGGCCGTCGCGGGATCGTCCACGCTCAAAACGCCTGCCCCAGCGAGACATAGACCGCCACCCGCGCATCGCCGGGGCGGCGATCGAGCGGAGTGCCGACATCGACGCGGATCGGCCCGAAGCTGGAATAATAACGCACGCCGAGCCCGGTGCCGTAGCGCAGCCCGGAGAAATCGGGGAGCGCATCGGTGTAGAGATTGCCGCCGTCGAGGAACGGAACGACCCCGAAATTGCCGAAGCGGACGCGCGCCTCCAGCGAGAATTCGGCAAGGCTGCGGCCGCCGATCGGATCGTTATTGAGATCGCGCGGGCCGATGCGCTGATAGCCGTAGCCGCGCACCGATCCGCCGCCGCCGGCATAGAAGCGCCTGGACGGGGCGATGCGATCACGGCTGGCGCCGAGGATCGATCCCACGCGGACGCGGCCGGCGATGGTGGCGCGATCGCTCAGGGGCACATAGCCGGTCGCGTCGAACTGGGTCTTCACATAGGCGAAGGGGCTGCCCTGGAAGGAGACTTCGGGCGAGACGCGGCCGGCGAGGCGGAAGCCGCGCATCGGATTGAGCAGATCGTCCGATCCGTCATAGCTGAGGCTGGTGGGCGCGGCGGCGATGAAGAAGGTGCGGCGGCGGGGGATGTTGGTGGCGCCGACCACGTCCTTTTCGTCCGAGGCGAGCAGTTCCGCCCCCAGCGACCAGGTCCAGTCCTTCTGCCAGATGATGTTGGTCTGCCGTTCCAGCCCCGCGCCGAGGGTGAGGGTGCGGGCGTCATAGGCATCGCGATTGGTGTGGCTGGCCAGCACCTGCGCGGTCAGCACCCGATCGCGATCCTTGAAATTGTTGCGGCGGAGCTGGGCGCCGATCAATTGTTCCTGCGTGCCAGCCACGCCCCGGAAGGTGACGGCGCCTTCGGGCTTGATGAGGTTGCGGTGCTGCCAGCTCACCTCCGCGCGGAGACCTTCGCCCGTGCCGTAGCCCAGTTCGCCCGCGATGGTGCGGCGGGGCGCGCGTTCCAGCGCCACCACCATGTCCACGGTGTCGGACGTGGCACCCGCGCGCGGCGTGATCGTGACCGAGGAGACGAGGCCCGTCTGGATGAGCGCGCGGCGGAAATCGTCCACCTTGGCGCTGTCATAGGGATCGCCGGGGGAGAAACGGGCGATGCGGCCGAGATGCTTGACCGAGAAGAGCTGGCGGCCCTGTATCTCGATATGGCCGAAGCGGCGGGCATGTTCGGGGACGACCGCAAGCTTCAGGGTGGCGGTATGGGTATCGTGATCGATCACGATATCCGGTTCCTCGATCTTGCCGAAGGGGAAGCCTTCGCGCCCCAGCGCCACCTTGAGGCCCGCGACCGCGGCGTTGACGGCGGCGGCATCGACCACGTCGTCCTGCTTGACGGGGAAGGCGTTGCGCAGGCTTTCCGCCTTGTCCCCGGCGGCTTCGAGGCCGGCCAGCTCCACCGCCGAGAAATGATAGACCTCGCCCGCATCGGCGATGAGGGTGACGGTGACGACACCGCCCCCCTGCCCTTCCACGCGGGTGCGGACGCGGGCGTCATAATAGCCGTGGGCGCGCAGCAATTCGCGCAGCATCGATTCGTCGCTGCGGGCGCGGCGATCGATCTGGGCGACGTTGGCGTCCTTGCGCTCGCCCGCGACGAGGGCGGAGAGCGCGTCGAACTGGCCGCGCAGCCTGTCCTTCGCGACGGCAAGCCCGTCGAGCCCGTCGATGACGATGCGATAGCGGCGCTGGGCATCGGCATCCACGGACGCCGCGGGCGGGGTTTCGGCCGGCGGGGCGGGCTGGGCGATCTGGGCGGGCGCGGTTCCGGGCGGCGCGGGCGGTGGCGATTCCGCCGTGGCGGCGGGCGCCTCGTCCGGCGCATCGAGATCGGGCCAGGCGATGCCGATGTCGGGCAGGTCGTCCATCGGCGAAAGCGGGCCGGGCGCCGGCAGGTCCGGCCCCTGCGGCGCGACCGGCGGCGCGGCATCCACGGCGTCCAGCGTCCCGGCCACCTGCGCAAGCGCGGGGACCGGCCAGGCAAACAGGGCCGTGGCCAGCGCAAGATTCCGCGATGTGCGCCGGCGAACGTCCCACTGCATGGGGGTTAACTAGATCGGTTTTCCTTCCCACGGAACAGCCCTTGGCATCGCGACCCGCTATTTCGGGGCCGTTCGGCGATTTCGGGACATGATCGGTGGAAGAGGCGGCCGGTCCGCTGGGGGCGGTGATCCCGGAAAGCAATGGTCGGGGCGACAGGATTCGAACCTGCGACCCCCAGACCCCCAGTCTGATGCGCTACCAGGCTGCGCTACGCCCCGACCTTGCTTGTCCGAAGCCCATTGCCGGGCCTCAGGCGGCGCGCTTTATCGGGGTCCGCCCGGACATGCAAGCCGCATGTCCGCCCGATATTGCAGCAGAGCCCGCGGGCGCGTAGATATTAGGTTGCGAAAGGAAACTTATCATGAGCGCGAACGAACGGGTCTATGGCGTCGCGACGCCCGAGCAGATCGCCGGAATGAGCGGGCGCGAGGCGCTGGAGGCGATGATCGCCGGCCGCCTGCCCGCCCCGCCCATCGCGCGGCTGATGGGATTCGAGCTGGTCGAGGTGGGCGACGGCCTGGCCATATTCGAAGGCACGCCCTTCCCCGATCTGCTCAACCCGCTGGGCGTGGTGCACGGCGGCTGGGCGCTAACGCTGATCGACAGCGCCGCCGGCTGCGCGGGCCATGCCACGCTGGCGCCGGGATATGGCTATACCAGCGTCGAGACCAAGGCCAATTTCGCCCGGCCGATCGCGCCCGACACGGGCAAGGTGCGCGCGGAGGGGCGCGTGCTGACGGCCGGCCGCAGGATCATCGCCACCGAGGCCAGGATCACCGATTCGCGGGGCCGGATCGTCGCCCACGGCACCTCCACCCTGATCGTGTTCCCGCCGGGCAGCTGATCGCCGGCCCGGGCCCCGGAAACATCCTGCAACACGGCCACCGTTGCGCGGGCCGCCCTTCCCGTGATAGGCGCCCGCTTTTCCCGGGCCTTGTTGACGGCCGCGCTTTCCAGGAAGCCAATCCCAGATGTTCGTGACCCCCGCATATGCCCAGGCCGCCGGCGCCGCATCCTCCTCGGGCGGCAGCGTCGCCATGCTTGTCGGCCAGTTCGTCCTGCTCGGCGCCATTTTCTGGTTCCTCATCATCCGCCCCCAGCAGAAGAAGCTGAAGGAGCACCGCGCCAAGATCGATTCCGTCAAGAAGGGCGACACCGTCGTCACCGGCGGCGGCATCATCGGCAAGGTCACCAAGGTGGACGAGCATGAGGTGGAGGTGGAGATCGCCTCCCAGGTCAAGATCAAGGTCGTCAAGGCGACCCTGACCGACGTCCAGCCGCTCGGCGGCGCCAAGCCCGCCAACGACTGAGCCCGACCATGCTGGATTTCCCGCGCTGGAAGGTCTGGTCGATCCTCGGCTCGATCGCCATCGGCATATTGCTGGCCATACCCAGCCTGATTCCCGAGACGACATTGGCGCAGGCCGGGCTTTCCGGCCTGCCTCGGATCAACCTCGGCCTCGACCTTGCCGGCGGCAGCCACATCCTGCTGGAGGCGGACACCGCCGACGTCGCCAAGCAGCGCGTGCAGCTGATGGAAGAGAATGTCCGCACCGAGATGCGGCGCGGCGACACCAAGATCGACATCGGCGACATTTCCACCGCCGGCGGCAAGCTGAGCTTCTTCGTGCGCGACACGACCAAGCTGGATACCGCCGTCGAGCGCATCCGCACCCTGACCCAGCCCGCCGGCATGACCGGACAGCGCGACTGGGACGTGGCGGTGGTCGATTCGTCGCGCATCGTGCTGACGCCGACCAAGTCGGGCCTCGACAATGCCGTGAACAGCGCGATGGACGTGGCGACCGACGTGGTCCGCCGCCGCATCGACGAGATGGGCACGCGCGAGCCGACCATCATCCGCCAGGGCAGCAACCGCATCGTGGTGCAGGTGCCCGGCCTGCAGGACCCGGAGGCGCTGAAATCGCTGCTGGGCAAGACCGCCAAGCTCGAGTTCAAGCTGGTGGACCTGACCGTGACCACCGCCGACATCGCCGCCAACCGCGCGCCGGCGGGCAGCCAGATCCTGCCCTATCCCGACAATCCCGGCGGCGTGCCGGCGATCGCCGTCTATCGCCGCGTGATGCTGAACGGCGACGAGCTGATCGACGCCTCGCAGGGCTACGACCAGAATGGCCGGCCCGTCACCAACATCCGCTTCAACGCTTCCGGCGGCCGCAAGTTCGCCCGCGTGACGACCGAGAATGTCGGCAAGCCCTTTGCCATGATCCTCGACGGCAAGGTGATCTCCGCCCCCAACATCAACGAGCCGATCCAGGGCGGCCAGGCCCAGATTTCCGGCAATTTCACCGTGCAGGGCGCCAACGAGCTGGCGATCGCGCTGAAATCCGGCAAGCTGCCGGTGGCGTTGAAGGTGGTGGAGGAACGCACCGTCGGCCCCGATCTGGGCGCCGATTCGATCCGCGCCGGCACGCTTTCCGCCGTGATCGCGACCGTCGCCGTGATCGTGTTCATGCTGGTGACCTATGGCCGCTTCGGCGTCTATGCCAACATCGCGCTGATCATAAACATCCTGATCATCATCGGCGTGATGGCGCTGGTGGGCGCGACGCTGACCCTGCCGGGCATCGCCGGCTTCGTGCTGACGATCGGCGCGGCGGTGGACGCCAACGTGCTGATCAACGAGCGCATCCGCGAGGAACAGCGCCGGGGCCGCAACGCCGTGCAATCGGTGGAGCTGGGCTATAAGGAGGCGAGCCGCGCCATCTTCGACGCCAACATCACCAACACGATCGCCGCCGTCATCATGTTCTCGCTGGGCACCGGCCCGGTGAAGGGCTTTGCCGTGGTGCTGATCATCGGCATCGCGACCTCGGTGTTCACCGCCGTCACCTTCACCCGCCTGCTGGTGGCCCGCTGGCTGCGCGCCAAGCGCCCGCAGCACATCACCATCTGATCCGGGGACCGGACCATGCGCCTGCTCAAGCTCGTTCCCGACAACACCAATATCGGCTTCGTCAAGCTGAGGTGGATCGCCTTCACGCTGACCGGCCTGCTGACGGTCGCCTCGGTCGCCCTGCTGGGCATCCGCGGCCTGAACCTGGGCGTGGACTTCGTCGGCGGCCTGATGGTCGAGACGGAGTTCCAGAAGCCGGTATCGCTCGACGAGCTGCGCCGCGATGTCGACCGGCTGGGCGTGGGCGAAAGCTCGCTCCAGCAGTTCGGCCAGACCAACGTCGTCTCGATCCGCCTGCCCCTGCCCGAATCGACCGATGAAGGCGCCACCAACCAGGTGGTGAAGAAGGTGCAGGGCGCGCTGGAGGCCAAATATCCGGGCGTCCAGTTCCGCCGCACCGACACCGTTTCGGGCAAGGTTTCGGGCGAGCTGATCCGCACGGGCGTGACCGCCGTGGTGCTTTCGATCATCGGCATCGCGCTGTTTTCCTGGTTCCGCTTCGAATGGCAGTTCGGCTTTTCGACCGCCGTCGCGATCATCCACGACGTGCTGGTGACGATGGGCTTCTTCGCGCTCACCCAGATCGAGTTCGACCTGAGCATCGTCGCCGCGGTGCTGACGATCGTGGGCTATTCGATCAACGACAAGATCGTGATCGACGACCGCATCCGCGAGAATCTGCGCAAATATCGCCAGATGGACATGCGCGCGCTGGTCGACCTTTCGGTGAACGAGACGCTGCCGCGCACGGTGATGACATCGCTGACCCTGCTGCTGGCGCTGGGATCGCTGCTGCTGTTCGGCGGCGACGTGATCCGCGGCTTCACCGCGGCGATGATGCTGGGCATCCTGGTGGGCACCTATTCCTCCATCTACGTGTCCTCCTCGCTGCTGATCTCGCTGGGCGTGACGGCCAAGAGCTTCGCGCCCAAGACCGCCGCCACCGGCGCCGAGCGCGTGACCAAGCGCGAGAATAACGAGGGCGCCGTTCCCTGAGGGGGAGGCGCCCGAGGGGAACGGAATGGCGAACGGCCCGAAGATGGAGCGCGATCCGGCCCCCGAAGGGCCGATCGTGCGGGGATTCCGCGAACGCGGCTTCCTCGTTTCCGATCGCTACGTCCCCGGCGGGCTGAAGCTGACGCCCGACGACGCGCGCGACTGGACGGCAACCGACGTCGCGACGCTGACCGAGGCGGACGTGGCCGATCTGCTGGCGATGGCGCCCCCGCCCGAATTCATCCTGATCGGCACCGGCCGCGACATGATCCGCCCGCCCGTGGCCTTCGTCCGCGCGATCGAGGCGCGCGGCGTGGGCGTGGAGGCAATGGACAGCCGCGCGGCCGCGCGCGCCTGGGGCGTGCTGCGCGCCGAGGGCCGCTGGATCGCCGCCGCCCTGCTGCCCCTGTAGCTTGCTGCCCCTGTAGCCTCCTGCCATTGCAGATGGCGGGGCCGCGCCTGCCCGTCTTCCCCGCACAATCTTCGCAATCGGGCGCACACCCTTCCCTTCCCGCTTGGCGGCTTTGAAAGGCTGGTCTAAGACCCACCGCCATGCGCTATATTGCCCGCCCGGTCGCCCTTGCCGTCGCCATCGCCCTGATCGCCCCGCTTGCCGGCTGCGCGAGCTCAGGCGCCAAGAAGGCCGACACCAAATATGTCGCCCGCGACGTCGACACGCTCTACAACGCCGCCAAGGAACGGCTGGACAAGGGCCAGTACAAGATCGCCGCCGCCCTGTTCGACGAGGTGGAGCGCCAGCATCCCTATTCCGCCTGGGCGCGCCGCGCGCAGCTGATGAGCGCCTTCAGCTATTATCTGGCGCGCCAGTATCAAAGCTCGATCCAGTCGGCGCAGCGCTTCCTTTCGATCCACCCCGGCAACAAGGATGCGCCCTACGCGCTCTACCTGATCGGCGTGGATTATTACGAACAGATCCAGGACGTGACCCGCGACCAGAAGATCACCCAGCAGGCGCTCGATGCGCTGGGCGAGGTGGTGCGCCGTTACCCCGACACGCCCTATGCCGCCGACGCCCGCCTGAAGATGGACCTGGTGCGCGACCATCTGGGCGGCAAGGAGATGGAGATCGGCCGTTTCTACGAACGGCGGCGCGACTGGCTGGCCGCGACCATCCGGTTCCGCAAGGTGGTGGACGAATATCAGACGACCACCCACGTGCCCGAGGCGCTGATGCGGCTGACCGAATGCTATCTTTCGCTGGGCGTGCCCGAGGAAGCGAAGAAGGCGGCGGCCGTGCTGGGCGCCAACTATCCCGGATCGAAATGGTACGAGCGCGCTTATGCGCTGGTGCAGAAGCACCCGGCCTGATCCCCGCCGTTCCGGCATGAGCGCCCCGGCGGGCCTGCCGTGCTGAGCGCGCTTTCGATCCGCGACGTCGTGCTGATCGAGGCGCTGGACCTCGATTTCGGGCCGGGCCTGGGCGCGCTGACCGGCGAGACCGGGGCCGGCAAATCCATCCTTCTCGACGCGCTGGGGCTGGCGCTGGGCGCGCGCGCCGATAGCGGGCTGGTGCGCAACGGCGCGCAGCAGGCGGTGGTGACGGCGAGCTTCGACCTGCCGGACGACCATGAGGCAGCCGAGCTGCTGGTCGAGAACGGGCTGCAGGCCGAGCCGGGCGAGCCGCTGGTGATCCGCCGCATCGTGAAGGCGGACGGCGGCAGCCGGGCGACGGTGAACGGCCAGCCGGCATCGGCCGCGTTGCTGAAGGAACTGGCGCCCCATCTCGTCGAGATTCACGGCCAGCATGACGATCGCGGCCTCCTGAACCCGCGCGGACACCGCGCGCTGCTCGACGCCTTCGGGCGGATCGACACGCAGACCGCGGCCAACGCCCATCGCGCGTGGCGGGCGGCAGAGGAAAGGCTGGCCGGGGCGGTCGCGGACCTCGAAAATGCGGCGCGCGACCGGGAATGGCTGGAGCATGCCGTGGCCGAGCTCGACGCGCTTGCCGCCGAGGCGGGCGAGGAGGAAGCGCTCTCCACCGCCCGCGCCGACATGCAGAAAGGCGCGCGGCTGGCCGAGGATCTGGAGGCCGTGACCGGGCATCTCGACGGATCGGAAGGCGGCGCGGCGCAGCTACGGCAGGCGGCGCGGCGGCTGGACCGGATCGCCGGCGAGCATCCCCTGCTGGCCGAGGCGCTCGAGGCGCTCGACCGGGCGGTGATCGAGGCGGGCGAGGCCGAGGATCGGCTAACCGCCGCGAAAGAGGCGCTGGCCTTCGATCCCGATCGGCTGGAGGAAGCCGAAACCCGGCTGTTCGAGCTGCGCGCCATGGCCCGCAAGCATCGCGTGGAACCCGATGCGCTGCCCGCGCTCGCCGCCGAGCTGCGCGAGCGGCTGGGGCGGATCGAGGCGGGCGGCGAGGGCATCGCCCGGCTGGAGGCCGAGGCGGCGGCCGCGCGCACCGCCTATCTCGACGCCGCGACCGCGCTCACCGAGGCGCGCGGCACGGCGGCCGCGCGGCTGGACGCGGCGGTGGCGGCCGAGCTGCCGCCGCTCAAGCTGGACGCCGCCCGCTTCCGCACCGCCGTGGAGCCGCTGGCCGAGGCGCAATGGGGGCCGGCCGGACGCGACCGGGTGGAATTCGAGATATCAACCAATCCCGGCGCGCCCTTCGCGCCGCTGGTGAAGATCGCCAGCGGCGGCGAACTGAGCCGCTTCATCCTGGCGCTGAAGGTCGCGCTGGCCGAGGAAGGCGCCGCGCGGACGATGATCTTCGACGAGATCGATCGCGGCGTCGGCGGCGCCGTAGCGAGCGCGATCGGCGAGCGGCTGGCCCGGCTGGCGGCGCGCGCGCAATTGCTGGTCGTCACCCACAGCCCGCAGGTGGCGGCGCGCGCCAACGCCCACTGGCTGATCGCCAAGAGCCACGACGGCACCGTCACCCGCACCGGCGTGACCGCGCTGGACGCCGCCGACCGCCGCGAGGAGATCGCCCGTATGCTGAGCGGCGCGGCGGTGACGGACGAGGCGCGGGCGCAGGCGGCGCGGTTGCTGGAAGCCGCGTAGCTTCCGATCGACCCTCCCTGGAAGGAAGGGACTTAGGGCGGACGGGCACACGGAGCGCCTTTCCAGAAGCATGCCGGTGGATGGCCGGTCCATGGCGCCGGCAACCGCGCTTCACGATCGGCGAGACGAGCGATCGAGCATCGGGACATCCCGTGCGGCGCGCCGCCCCCTTCGTTTCAGGAAGGGGAGAGGCGCGGCCGGCGATACCTCCCTACGTGCCCACCCGCCCGAACGGCAGCAGCTTGCGGGCGATCGCCTGGGCGGCCTTGCCGTTGCCGGCGCGCAATGCCGGCAGCACCTGATCGATGCTGCGCTTCATCAGCCGATCGAGCGGGGTGGCGACGGGCGCGGACGCGGCCTCCTCGGCCAGGCGGCGGGCGGCGGCGATATCGTCGTCATCGTGGCGGATGCGCATCAGCGCGGCCATGCCGGCGAAGAAGGGCCGGTTGCCCGCCAGCGCCACCGCGCGATCGAGCGCGGCCTGGCCGACATTGTGGCGCGCGCCCAGCGCCGTGCGCGCGACGAGGCCGCCGAGATCGTCAATCGCGTCGAGGTGCCAGCCGGCGATCAGCAACTGCACCTCCGCATCGTTCGGATCGGCGGCGGCGAGGCTTTCGAAGATGCGGCGCGACATCTGCGCGTCCGAACGGCTGCGGGTGAGCTTGGCGCGGTAGCCGATGGCGATGCCGCGCTGCATCGCCGCCTCGCGGTTGCGCGGGTCCGTCATCAGGATGGCATCGGCCCGCTGGATGGCCTTGCCGATCAGCGCCAGCGCGGTCGCCTTGTCCGCCGTCTGGAACGCCGCCTGGATCAGGATGTCGCGCGGGGTTTCCGGTGCGGGGGCCGGCGCGGCCGCTATGACGACAGGGGCAAGGATGGCGAGCGGCACGCCGCGCATGACAGTCAAATACTCCCTCCCCCCGGTGCCGGCACCATCGGCCGGCGGCTTCCTCAGGGGACGCACGGGACGGCCGCCCGGTTCCCCTTATTCGCGCTCCACCAGCGCCGCCAGCGCGGTTTCGTCAAGGGGCGGCGCGCAGAGATAGCCCTGGTAGATGTTGCAGCCTTCCGCCGCCAGCAGGGCAAGCTGCTCCTCCGTCTCCACCCCCTCGGCGATCACGGCGAGGCCCAGCGATCGCGCCATTTCGATCACGCCGCGCACCACCACCCGATCGCGCGCCGATCCGGTGATGTCCTGCGCCAGCCGCTGATCGATCTTGAGGTAATCGAGCGGCAGCGCCTTCAGATAAGCGAGGCTGGAATAGCCGGTGCCGAAATCGTCGATCGCCACACGCAGCCCCGCCGCGCGCAATTCGCCCAGCATGGCGGCCGCATGGCCGAGATCGTCGATCAGGCCGCTTTCGGTGACTTCCACGGTCAGCCGCGCGCGGGGAAAGCCGGCATTGTCGACCAGCGCCAGGAAGCGGGCTACGAAGCCCGGCCGGGCGATATCGGCGGCGGTGACGTTGACGGCGAGACGGAGCCCCGCCCGCGCCCCGCCCCAGCCGGCGGCGATGCGCAGCGCCTTGGCCTGCACATGTTCGGAAAGCTGGACGAGATAGTCCGATCGCTCGGCCGTCGCGAACAGGGTGGCCGCCCCCAGCGCCCCCAGTTCCGGATGGCGCCAGCGGGCAAGCGCCTCGATGCCGACGACGGCGCCGGTGGTGACGGAAACCTGCGGCTGGAAAAGGATGCCGATCTCGTCCCGGTCGAGCGCGACGCGCAGGTCCACCTCCAGCCGGCTGGCGCGGGCCACCTGCGCCTCGTCCACCGCATCCAGCGCGCGGGCGGCGCCGTCCCCCGCGCGGGCCTCGGCCAGCGCCAGGCTGGCGCGGCGGATCAGGGCATCGCCCTCCTCCGTCCCGTCGGGCGCGGCGATGCCGATGCGCGAGGAAAGCGAGACGACATGCTGGTCCACCGCGAAGGGCCGGGCGATCGCATCGGTAAGCTCGGCCGCCAGCCGCTCCGCATCCTCGACGGTGGCCGGCGGCGCCAGAGCGACCGCGAACTCCGCGCCGGCCACCCGCGCCACGCAGCCGCGCCGCGCCATCGCCGGATCGAGCTGGCGTTCGATACGCCGGGCGACCGCCTGGAGAACCTTGTCCCCCGCCAGATTGCCGAAGGCGGCGTTGATCGCATCGAAACGGGTGACGGCAAGCAGCATCAGCACGCAGGCCGGCCCTTCCGCCATGCCGGCGCGCGCGGCCGCCGGCGCGCCGCAATGGCGATCCACCCAGCGCCGCAGCGCCGCGCGATCGGCAAGCCCGGTCAGCGCATCGCGGCTGCGGCGATCGCGGCGGCGTTCCGGCGCGGCATCCGCCTTCGCCACGTCCCGCCGCCCCCGCGCCAGCCGATCGGCATGGCGATCGGCGAAGCGGAGCATCTGCGCGAATTCCGCCTCGCCGAAGGGACTGGCCAGATAATGGGTCGCGCCGGCGGCATGGACCGAATCGAGCGCGGCGACATCGCCGCGCGACAGCAGCACCAGCAGCGCGCCGGCATTGGCCTCCACCGGATCGGCGAGCAGGCGGGCGGCGGCCAGCCCTTCCTCCAGCGCGCCGCGGGCATCGACCACGGCCACCTGGGCGGCGCTGGAAAGGAAGGGGCGCTCGACATCCGCCGCCTCGCCCCTGCCCGCCAGGACCACGCGCCAGCCGGCCCGTTCCGCCATGCCGCCGATCTCATCACGATGACGGAACGACACCAGGAAGATCGCCGGGATGGCGGCCACAGGCCCGCCACTGGCCTGTTCCGCAACGCTTTCGTGGCGCGGCGCGATAGCTCTCATCCTTCGATCGATGGTTTCGCGCGATGCTAGTCCGCCTCGCCGTCCGCGCCAATGGGCGAAAATGATGCCACGTTACGTTAACGACATGATTGCGCCCGGCCCGCCGGGCTTGCCCCTGGCCCGCCCCGGCCCTAGCTTCACCCCCATGACCAGCATGGCGCAGACGGGTGCCGCCGGAATCGCCCCGGCTAAAGCCCTGATCGACGGATTCGGGCGCCGAATCACCTATTTGCGCATTTCGGTCACCGATCGCTGCGACCTGCGCTGCCGCTATTGCATGCCCGAAGCGATGGCCTTCAGCCCGCGATCGGAGATCCTTTCGCTGGAGGAGATCGCCGCGATCGCCGATGCCTTCGTCGCGCGCGGCGTCCGCCGGATAAGGCTGACCGGCGGCGAGCCGCTGGTGCGGCGCGGCGTGCCCGATCTGGCACGGATGATCGGCCGCCATCTCGCCACCGGCGGGCTGGACGAACTGACCCTCACCACCAACGGCACCAACCTCGCCCGCAACGCCCAGGCCCTGTTCGATGCCGGCATCCGCCGCGTGAACGTGAGCCTGGACAGCCGCGATCCCGCCACCTTCCGCCACATCACCCGGCGGGGCGAGGTGGAGAAGGTGCTGGGCGGCATCGCCGCCGCCACGGCCGCCGGCCTGGGCGTGAAGATCAACATGGTGGCGCTGAAGGGCCTGAACGAGGACGAGATCGAGCCCATGCTGCGCTGGTGCGCGGCGGAGGGGCACGACCTGACCCTGATCGAGACGATGCCGCTGGGGTGGATCGAGGAGGATCGCACCGATCGCTACCTGCCCCTGACCGGGGTGCGCGAGGCGCTGGCCGCCCGCTTCACCCTGACCCCGCTGATCGACCGCACCGGCGGCCCGGCGCGCTATTATCGCGTGGAGGAGCTGGACGCGCGGATCGGCTTCATCACGCCCCTGACCGAGAATTTCTGCGCCGGCTGCAACCGGGTGCGGATCACCGCCGGCGGGATGCTCTACCTCTGCCTGGGCCAGGATGCGCGCGTCGACCTGCGCGGCGCGCTGCGCGCGGGCGGCCCGGCGGCGCTGGACGCCCTGCTGGACGAAGCGATGACGAGGAAACCCGAACATCATGATTTCCATATCGACCGGCGCGGGGCGGCGCCCGCCGTGGCACGCCATATGAGCGTCACCGGCGGATGACGACCGAGCACAGGCTGGCGCTGGTCCCCTCCCCCACCGAAGCCGCGCAGGCGGCCGCGGTGGTGCTGCGCGACCGTTATGAATGGGTGCCGATCGAGGAAGCGACGCTGGTGGTGGCGCTGGGCGGGGACGGCTTCCTCCTCCAGACGCTGCACGCCATGCTGGACAGGCGGCGCATCCTGCCCGTGTTCGGCATGAACCTGGGCACGGTGGGCTTCCTGATGAACGAATGGAGCCCCGATCTTCTGGAAAACCGGATCGGGCGCGCCAAGACCTTCACGGTGACGCCGCTGCGCATGGATGCGGAGACGGTGGACGGCGAGACCGTATCCTATCCCGCGATCAACGAGGTGTCGCTGCTGCGCGAAACCCGGCAGACGGCGAAGCTGGAAGTGCTGGTGAACGACCGCGTGGTGCTGCCCGAGCTGGTGTGCGACGGCGTGCTCGCCTCCACGCCGGCCGGCTCCACCGCCTACAACCTCTCCGCGCAGGGGCCGATCCTGCCGCTCGATTCGGCGATGATCGCGCTGACCCCGATCAGCCCCTTCCGCCCCCGCCGCTGGCGCGGCGCCATCCTGCCCGAACGCACGCGAATCAAGTTCCGCGTGCTCGATCCGGTGAAACGGCCGGTGAGCGCGGTGGCCGACCAGCGCGAGGTGCGCGACGTGGCGACGGTATCCGTCGCGATCGACCGGGCCAGCTCGCTCACCCTGCTGTTCGACCCCGAACATGCGCTGGACGACCGCATCACCATGGAACAGTTCGCCGTCTGAAAAAGCGGAAAAGAGGGGCTTGCAACCCGCGATAAGCCGCTGCTATAGGCGCGCCTCGCCTCGACGCCTTGGTCGGGACGAATGGTGATCCCCGGTAGCTCAGCGGTAGAGCATCCGACTGTTAATCGGACGGCCGCCTGTTCGAATCAGGCCCGGGGAGCCACTTCCGCCTTTGCGGAAGGGCTGCACCCTTTGCGGTCATCCGGCGCCTGACGCCCCTCAGCCCAGCCGAACCGACAGTTCGACATCCCCACCGAAGGGCAGGGACATGTAGCCGTTCGCGATCGAGCGGACATGTTCCAGATATTCGGGGCTGAAATCCGCATTGTCCGCGATGACGATCGCGCCTGTGCGCAGATGGGGTTCGACCCGTCCGAGAATGTCGGGATAGAGGGCCTTGGCGCCATCCAGCAGGACCAGATCGATCGCCTCCGGCAAATCGACCGCGAGGGTCTGCAAGGCATCGCCTTCGCGGAATTCGACGAGATCGGCGAGGCCGCCGGCGGCCAGATTCGCTTTGGCGCGCGCGATCTTGGACGGTTCGAACTCGCTGGTGATCAGCCGGCCCTGGCCGCCATTATCGCGCAGCGCGGCGGCCAGATACAGGGTCGAAAGGCCGAACGACGTGCCGAACTCGACGATCGAGCGGGCATGGGTCGCGCGCGCCAGCATGTAGAGCAGCGTTCCCGTTTCCCGCGACACGGGAAGGGCGAATTCCTTGAGATCGCTGTAGAGCGCGGCATAGCCCGTCCTGCTCCGCAGCAGGCTGAGGCGTTCCTCATCGGACATGGCGGTGAAGGCGGGGCTGGCCATCGGCGATGCCGAATCCGCCTCGCGGAACAGGCGATCGAGCAGGGGCGCCACGGGGGCGCTCATGAGGGTGTTCATCGATTTTCTCCGATATCGAGCAGCGTTCATTTGCTCGATCGGAAGAATACGACTAATTCGTCACATTCCCTATTCGTATTGGCCTAGCCTTATCGTGACCAACGCCCGAAACCCTGATGTTTCCTCGCGAAAACAGCCCAGGCAGGCACGATCGAACGATCTTGTCGCGGCGATTCTCGACGCCGCTGTTCAGGTTTTGACGAGCGAGGGAGCGCAGCGATTCACCACCGCCCGCGTGGCGGAGCGCGCGGGCGTGAGCGTCGGTTCGCTCTACCAATATTTCCCCAACAAGGCGGCCATCCTCTTCCGGCTCCAGAGCGACGAGTGGCGGCAGACGTCGGGGCTGCTGCGCGACATCCTCGAGGACGGGCGCGATCCGCCCGCCCTCCGGCTGCGCAGGCTCGTCCACGCCTTCGTCCGATCCGAGTGCGAGGAGGCGCAGATCCGGCAGGCGCTCGCCGATGCCGCCCCGCTCTATCGCGACGCGCCCGAGGCCAGGGAAGCGCGGGAAACGACCGCCCATATCTTCAAGGCGTTCCTGCAGGAGGCCCTGCCGGGCATATCGGCGGAGACGCGGACAGTGGCGGCCAGGCTGATAAAGACCACGCTCCGCGAAGTGGGCAGCGATTTCTCCGAGACACCGCGCACGCCCGCGGAAATCCAGGTCTATGCCGATGCGCTTGCCGACATGTTCTGCGCCTATCTGGAGAAGCTGGCCGAGGCCGCCGGCCGCGCCGCCGATCCACCCTTGCCGGAGACGGGGCCAACCCGCTAGGACCAATCGACATTCAGATGATGGCAGGCCGTCAGGGCTGAATGTCGATTGGTCCCAACCCGAACCCCTTCCGAAGATGACGAAGGCCGCCCCCCTGCCCGATCTTGCGATCCGCCTGCGCCGCACCGCCTTCAACCGGGCGCTGGCCGAAGCCGACCTGGCGGCGATCGGCCCGCTGCTCGCGCCCAACGCCATTCTCGTCACCGGCACGGACAGCGCCGTGATTTCCGGCCGCAAGGCGCAATTGCTGGCATGGAAACGCGAATTCGCGGCGCGGGAGCGGACGATCTACACCCGCACGCCGGACACCATCCAGGCTTCGCCGGTGGAACCGATCGCGCTGGAACAGGGCCATTGGCAGGGCCTTGCCGCGGAAGGCGGGGCAGCAGTCGCTTCCGGCACCTATGCCGCCAAATGGCGCAGGATCGGCGCGGACTGGGTGATCGAGGCGGAAATCTACCTCACCCTTGCCTGAGGCGCCCTTCCCGGAGGCGCCGGGCGATCACGCCAGCCGTTCGACCAGGAAATCGACGAACACCCGCACGCGGGCCGGCATGTTCGGGCCGCCAGCGAACACGGCGTGGACCGCCTCCCTGTCGCCCGGATTATACTCCTCCAGCAACGGGACGAGCCGGCCGGCGGCGATATCATCCTCCACCCCGAAGAAGCCGACACGCGTGATGCCGACGCCGTCGATCGCAAGCTGGCCCAGCGTCTCGCCATTGTTCGCCTCGATATTGCCGCTGACGGCGAGGGCATAATCGCGGCCGTCGCGCCGGAAGGGCCAGACCGGCTCGGCCCGGCGGAAATTGAAGCTGAGGCAATTATGGTCGTGGAGGTCCTCGGGAATATGCGGCGTACCGTGACGCGCGAGATAGGCCGGCGAGGCGACGATCACCCGGCCATTCTCCCCCAGCTTGCGCGCGGTGAGCGGGCTATCGGCCAGCGGGCCGAAGCGGATGGCGACATCGGCCTCGCCGCCGGCGATGTCGACCAGCCTGTCGCTGAGGCTGATATCGACGAGGATGTGCGGATGGAGTCGGGTGAACTCGCCCAGCAACGGCACGATGCGGAGCCGGCCATGGGCCTGCGCGGCGCTGATCCGCAGGCGGCCGCGCGGCGCGCCCTGGTCCGCGATCGCCTGCTCCGCATCGTCGAGATCGGTGAGGATGCGCCGCGCGGCCGCGAGATAGGCCTGCCCCTCGGCAGTGAGCGCCAGCGCCCGCGTGCTCCGCAACAGCAGCCGCACGCCCAGCCGCGCCTCGATCCGATCGATCGCGCGGCTGACCGCCGAGGGCGTGAGGCCGAGCTGCCGCCCGGCGGCGGAGAAGCTGCCTTCCGCGACGACGGCGGTGAATATCTCCAGCGCGCGGGCGCGATCGGCGGCGGGGGCGATCTTTGCATCCATTTCAAAAATCCTTCGCCTCCAGCCGGCCTACCGGCGGACTCCGTGGCGATCCATCTATGCGCTCCTATAGCAGTTGAAAGGGACGCGGATGGAATATCGGCAATTGGGAGCGTCGGGGCTCCGGGTGCCCGTGCTGAGCTTCGGCGCCGGCACCTTCGGCGGGGCCGGCCCGCTGTTCGGCGCCTGGGGCAATAGCGACGCGCGCGAGGCACGGCGGCTGGTGGACATCTGCCTGGAAGCCGGCGTCACCCTGTTCGACACGGCCGACGTCTATTCCGACGGCGCTTCGGAGGAAGTGCTGGGCGAGGCGATCCGCGGCCGGCGCGACGCTGTGCTGATCTCCACCAAGACCGGCCTGCCGACCGGCGACGGGCCGGGCGACTGGGGCGTATCCCGATCGCGCCTGATCCGCGCCGTGGAAGGCGCGCTGAAACGGCTGGGCACCGACCATATCGACCTGCTGCAGCTCCATGCCTTCGATGCCTCGACGCCCGTGGAGGAACTGCTCGCCACGCTCGACATGCTGGTCCGCACCGGCAAGGTGCGCCATGTCGGCGTATCCAACTATCCCGGCTGGCAGCTGATGAAGGCGCTGGCCCTGGCCGACCGCCATGGCTGGCCGCGCTTCATCGCCCACCAGGTCTATTATTCGCTGATCGGCCGCGCCTATGAGGCGGACCTGATGCCGCTGGCGGCCGATCAGGGCGTGGGCGCGCTGGTGTGGAGCCCGCTGGGCTGGGGGCGGCTGACGGGGAAGATCCGCCGCAGCGCGCCGATCCCGGCCGGCAGCCGCCTCCACGAAACCGCCGCCTTCGCGCCGCCGGTGGAGGACGAGCTGCTCTATCGCGTCGTCGACGTGCTGGATGCCATCGCCGGGGAAACCGGCAAAACGGTGCCGCAGATCGCGCTCAACTGGCTGATCGGCCGGCCGACGGTTTCGTCAGTGATCATCGGCGCGCGCAACGAAGAGCAGCTTCGCCAGAATCTGGGCGCCATCGGCTGGTCGCTGACGGCCGAGCAGGTCGCCCGGCTGGACGCCGCGAGCGACGTGATGCCGCCCTATCCGCATGCCCCCTATCGCCAGCAGGAAGGCTTCGCCCGCCTGAACCCGCCGCTCGTCTGACCCGGAAAGCCCGTCATGAAGATCAATCCTCCCCTGCTCGCCCTGGCCGCCGGCGCCTTCGGCATCGGCGTCACCGAATTCGCGCCGATGGGGCTGCTGCCCGTCATCGCCAACGACCTTGGCGTTTCCATCCCCGCCGCCGGCCTGCTGATCAGCGCCTATGCGCTGGGCGTGATGCTGGGCGCGCCGCTGATGACGCTCACCACCGGGCGGATGCGGCGGCGGACGCTGCTGATCGGGCTGGCCGCCATCTTCACGCTGGGCAACCTGCTGGCGGCGATATCGACCAGCTACGAGATGCTGCTGGCGGCCCGCATCATCACATCGCTGAACCACGGCGCCTTCTTCGGCGTCGGATCGATCGTGGCGGCCAGCCTCGTGCCGCGCGAACGGCAGGCGGGCGCGGTGGCGGCGATGTTCATGGGGCTGACCATCGCCAATGTCGTGGGCGTGCCGCTGGCGACATGGGCGGGCGAGGAGATGGGCTGGCGCGCGGCCTTCTGGGGCATATCGGCGCTGGGCGTGGTGACGATGGCGGCGCTGCGCCTCACCCTGCCGGACATGGCCGCGCCGAAGGACGGCGATGCCGTGGCCGAGCTGCGGGTGCTGACGCGCGGGCCGGTGCTGGCCGCCCTCGGCCTAACCGTGGTGGGCGCGAGCGCCATGTTCACCGTCTTCACCTACATCACCCCGATCCTGCGCGAGCAGACGCACGCCTCGCTGGGCTTCGTGACGGCGATGCTGGTGACATACGGCCTGGGCCTGACGATGGGCAACTGGCTGGGCGGGCGCTTTGCCGATCGTTCGGTGGACATGACGCTGATCGTCACGCTCGCCTCGCTCGCCGCCGTGCTGGTGCTGTTCGCGGCGCTGATGCCCTATGCCGCGCCGACCGCCATCCTCGTCTTCCTGTGGGGCGTGGCGAGCTTTGCGCTGGTGCCGCCGCTGCAGGTGCGGGTGATGGCCGCCGCCGCCGATGCGCCCAACCTCGCTTCGTCGATGAACATCGGCGCGTTCAACCTGGGCAATGCCATCGGCGCGGCGCTGGGCGGCGGGGTGATCGCCGCCGGGCTGGGCTATCCGGCCGTGGCGCTGGCCGGCGCCGCGACATCGGCGCTGGGGCTGGGCGCGGTGTTGCTCGCCCGGCGCCCGGCCGGGCAGGCGGCCGAGCAGCTCTGCAACGAAGCCGCCTGATCGCGCCCCATACCAAGGCGTCGAGATGCTGGCGCATCACGCCTGGAAAGGCTCAGGCGCCGCGGTCTTAATCAAGGTTCGATGAGTCACGCTCATCGAACCCCGTCGTCACTCCTCCGCCGGGCAGACCGTGCCGGTCTTGTTTTCGACCAGCCGGGCATCGATCAGGTCCATGTCGAGCGTGCCGCCCGTCTTCAGCCGAAGCAGCGGCTGGACCTTGCTGAAATCCTGCCCCTTGAAGCAGGGCAGCGCGATTTCGAGATGGCTGGCGCCGGGGCGGAGCAGGCGGGCGATGGGCAGCGCCGTATCGCCCACCATCAGATGCACGGCCGAGGACGGCGCCTTGCCGACCTTGACGTCCAGGCTGACGAGCATCGAGCCGTTCGCCTCGCGCGAGATATCGGTGGGATCGGCGGCGGCGATGGCGACCCACCCTTCCCCCTTGCCGTTCCAGCCGAGATGCACGGCCAGCGGATCGCGCGGGCTGGGACCGGCGGTGACGGCGCCCGCGCCCGCCGGCTTGCCGGCATAGGCGACCGGCGGCGCGCCCGCCGCGCCCAACGTGAGGCCATAGCCGTTCCAGAAGACGCCCCTGGCGAAATAGACGCCGCGGTCGCCATATTGGACGCTGGTCTCCACCTCCGGCAGGCGCGGCGTTTCGGCCGGCGCGGCATAAGTAAGGCCGAACCCGTAGGCGAATTGCGGATCATAATCGGCATCGCCGATATTGAGGGGCGTCTGGTCCGGCCGCTTCGGCCAGGAGAAGCTGAGCCGGCCGGTGAAATCGTGGCGCGGCTTGCCGTCCGCCCCGGCGATCAGCACGTCCGCCACGCCCGCGCCTTCCGATCCCGGCAGGAAGGCCGCGACGAAGGCGTCGGCCTGGTTGATCTGCGGGTTCACGTAGAGCGGCCGGCCGGACAGCAGCACCGCCACCGTGGGAATGCCCGCCGCCTTCAGCCGCTTCAGCAGCGCCAGGCTTTCATTGTTGCCATGGTGGAGTGCGACGTCGGTCTGGTCGCCCATATATTCGGCATAGGGCGTCTCGCCGAAGACGACGATGGCCACATCCGGCTTGCGGGCGAAGGCCCCGTCCGGCGCAAGCTCGGCCATGCCGCCGGCCGCCTCCGCCGCCTGCCGGATGCCCTGGTAGATGGAGGTGGCGCCGGGAAATTCGGCCGGCCCATTGTCATTTCCCTGCCAGGAAAGCGTCCAGCCGCCGGTCTGCATCGCCACATTATCCGCGCCCTCGCCCGCCACGAGGATGCGGGCGCCCGGCCGGATCGGCAGCAGCGATCCGTTATTCTTGAGCAGCACGAGCGACTTGCGCACCGCCTCCCGCGCGACGACGCGATGCTCCGCCGTGCCGATCGGCCGGAGGGTGCCGGGCCGATCCCTGGGCGCCGCCCCGTCCATGATGCCGGCGCGGAACTTGACGCGCAGCACCCGGCGCACCGCATCGTCCAGCCGCGCCATCGGTATCTCGCCCGATCGGACCTGGCGGATCATATTGTGGTAAAGCGCCTTCCAGTCGGTCGGCACGTTGAACACGTCCACGCCCGCATTGAAGGCGATCGCGCAGTCGGAAAGCGTGCAGCCCGGAATCTGCGAATGGCCGTTCCAGTCGCCGATGATGAGCCCGTCAAAGCCCATCCGCACCTTCAGCACATCGGTGAGCAGCGCCTTGTTCGCGTGCATCTTGGTGCCGTGCCAGCTGCTGTAGGAGGCCATCACCGTCTGCGCGCCGGCACCGATGGCGGTGACGTAACCGGCCGCGTCGACCCGGCTCAGCTCCTCCTCCGACACCAGCGAATTGCCCTGGTCGCGGCCCTTGTCGGTCGATCCGTCGCCCAGGAAATGCTTGGCGGTGGCGAGAACGTGATCCCGGTCGAGAAAGGCCCTGCCGCTGCCTTCCAGCCCCTCGACGATGGCGGCGGCATAGCGGGAGACGATGCGCGGATCTTCCGAATAGCTTTCATAGGTGCGGCCCCAGCGATCGTCCCGCGCCACGGCGATGGTCGGCGCGAAGGCCCAGTCCATGCCGGTCGAGCGCACCTCCGCCGCCGTCACCGCGCCGATGCGGCGGATCAGATCGGGATCGTGCGCGGCCCCGAGGCCGATATTGTGGGGAAAGAGCGTGGCGCCCAGCACATTATTATGGCCGTGCACCGCATCCGACGCCCACATCAGGGGGATGCGGACATGGTTGGCGCGCGGATCGACCGAGGCCTCCCAATAGGATTGGATCATCTCCACCCAGTCCCCGACCGAGGCATGCTTGTTGCCCCTGGGGAAGGAACCGCCGCCATTCTCGATGCTGCCGATATGGTAATCGCGCACCTCCTCCGGCGTGATCCAGCGGATTTCGGGCTGGAGCGTCTGGCCGACCTTCTCCTCCAGCGTCATCTGCCGGATGATATCGCCGATCCGCGCCTCGATCGCGGGATCGAGGCCGATGGGCGAGCGCGCGGCCGGCCAGATTCCGGGGTGGACGGGCATGGGTTCGGAAGGTGCGGCCGGGGCCTGCGCGCCCTGCGCGGACAGGAAAGCGGCCAACGCCAGCCGGGACACCATCCGCGCACATCTGCCTGCCTTCATCCTCATCCTCCAGCCGATCCGGTTGCGGGGCTCAGGCCCCTTTTCATGCAGGCGCTGATTATCATCCGCCCGGCGCCCTCGCCACAAATTTATGGCAACGTTTTCATCGCTGCCAAAAGGATCAGGCGAGCCGGGGCGCGGTGCTCTGGCGGATGACCAGCCGGTGCGGCAGGATCTCGGCGAGTTCGTCCGTTCCCGCAGGCGTCTCGTCCGGCCTTTCCATGGCGCGCAGCAGGCGGCGGGCGGCGCGCTCGCCAATGTCGCGCGTCGGCTGGGCGACGGTGGATAGCGGCGGATTGGCCATCGCCGCATAGATGGTGTCGTCGAAACCCATGATGGAAAGATCGGCCGGCACCGCAAGGCCGAAGCGCGGCGCGACGCTCATCACGCCCAGCGCGATATCGTCATTGGCGCAGAACAGCGCGGTCGGCCGCGTTTCCCGGCCGAACAGCCGGTGCGCCGCCGCGATGCCGCCCTGTATGCTGAGTTCGGCATGGAGGATGCGCGCCGCGCCGCCGGCAATGCCCGCCTGCGCCATGGCCGCGACGAAGCCGCGCTCGCGATCCTGAGTGATCAGCGATCCCCGCTCGCCCGAAACGAACATGATCTCGCGATGGCCGCTGTCCAGCAGATAGCGGGTGGCATCGAAGGCCGCCTGATGATTGTCGATATGGACGCTCGGCAGGCTGGCGAGATCCTCGCTGATCGGCTCCAGCCCGATCACCACCGGCAGGCGGGGGAAATTGTCCAGCTCCACCAGCTTCCGGCTAAAGGGCGGCGAGGAGCAGAGCAGGATCACGCCCACCACCTGGCGCGCCACCAGCAGATCGATGAAGCGGCTATGCCCCTGCTCCTCCGACCGGGATTCCATCAGGATGATCGAATAGCGATCGCCCAGCACCCCGCGAATGCCGTCGATGATGTCGGAAAAGATGCTGCTGCCGATATTGTGGATCACCACCAGCACGATGTCGGTGCGCCCGCGCCGGAAGCTCTGGGCCAGCAGATTGGGGCGGAAGCCGGTCTCCTCGATCACCTTGCGGACGCGGGCGAGCGTCTTGCGGTCCACCTTTTCCGGGTTGTTGATGCAGCGCGAAACGGTGGAGTTGGAGACACCCGCCAGCCTGGCGACCTCGACGATCGTGGGTTTGGGCAAAGCGATCACTCCTCGATCCGGCAATGATGACGGCAGGCCGGCCCTTCCCCCGCCAGAGCATTTTCCAGTCAGATGACACCATCTGACGACTCGGAAAATACAGAAAACAAAAGATAATTAGAGCATGGTCCGATTCAGCCAGATCGGATCATGCTCTAGCCCGCAACGCGTCCGCGCGGCAAGGCGCCGGCGCGGACGGACCATCCGTTCAGAGCGTGGAGGAAATCTTCCAGAGGTCGATCCCGCCTTCCTGGGCATGGGTATCGATCTCGGCCAGTTCCTCCGCCGTAAAGGCGAGATTGTCGAGCGAACGGAGCGTATCGGCGAGCTGGTCCACCGTGCGCGCGCCCACCAGCGCGGAG
The DNA here is from genome assembly GCF_000347675.2 of Sphingomonas sp. MM-1. NCBI lineage: Bacteria > Pseudomonadati > Pseudomonadota > Alphaproteobacteria > Sphingomonadales > Sphingomonadaceae > Sphingomonas > Sphingomonas sp. MM-1. The sequence continues at coordinate 1,486,320 of NC_020561.1, forward strand.
GTGACGCGCGGATCGCGCAGCACCCAGGCGATGGCCATCTGCGCCAGCGTCTGCCCGCGCCGCTTGGCAATCTCGTTCAACGCGCGAATCCGCGCGATATTGTCGGGCGTGATCAGCGACTGGCTGAACGATCCGGGCCGGGCGGCGCGCGCATCTTCCGGCACGCCGTTCAGATATTTGGTCGTCAGCAGGCCCTGCGCCAGCGGCGAGAAGGCGATGCAGCCGGTGCCGAGATCGGCCAGCGTGGCGAGCAGATCCTGCTCGATCCAGCGGTTCAGCATCGAATAGCTGGGCTGGTGGATCAGCAGCGGCACCTTATGCTCGGCCAGGATCGCGGCCGCCTGGCGCGTCAGTTCCGGCGAATAGCTGGAAATGCCGACATAGAGCGCCTTGCCCTGCCGGTGCAGCGTGGCGAGCGCGCCCATCGTCTCCTCCAGCGGCGTATCGGGATCGACGCGGTGGGAATAGAAGATGTCGACATAATCCAGGCCCATGCGCTTCAGGCTCTGGTCGCATGAGGCGATCAGATATTTGCGCGATCCGCCCACGTCGCCATAAGGCCCCGGCCACATATCCCACCCGGCCTTGGTGGAAATGACCAGCTCGTCGCGGTGGCTGCGGAAGTCCGTCGCCATCACCCGGCCGAAATTCTCCTCCGCCGATCCGTAGGGCGGCCCGTAATTATTGGCGAGATCGAAATGGGTGATGCCGTGATCGAAGGCATGGCGCAGGATCGCCCGGCCGGTCTCGAACACGTCGTCGCCGCCGAAATTCTGCCAGAGGCCGAGCGAAATGGCCGGCAGCTTCAGCCCCGAACGCCCGCAGCGGCGATAGGGCATGGTATCGTAGCGGCCGGGGGCGGCGGCATAGGGCGTGGGAAAAGCCATGGGATCAATCCAGCAGGTTGAGAATTGCGTCGATGCCGATCCGGGCGATCTCGAGATCCTCCTCGCCCGAAAGGCCGCTGACGGCGACAGCGCCGAGGCATTCGCCGCCATGGAAAAGGGGCGCGCCGCCGTCCCAGCCGACATAGCGCGCATCGCCGTGATAATGAACGTCGGACCCGTCCGCCTGCGCGCTGCGGCCGATATCGCCGCTGGGCCGGCGGACGCGGGCGGCGGTGTAGGCCTTGTTCTGCGCGATCACGATCGACGGCAGCGGGCAACCATCCATCCGCCAAAGCGCGATCAGCTCGCCATGCCCGTCGCTGACCGCGATCGCCGCCGCCTTGCCACGCCGCCTCAACTCATCCCGGCAAGCATCCACGGCGACGGATGCCTCGGCCTCTCCCAATATACAAACGGAACGCATGCGAGCCTTTCAGTGGTAACGTTTTCACGACGCTAGCACCGATCCCTCTGCTTGAACAGCCGGTCGATCATCTGGGCCCAGCCAAGCCTGCCGCCGTCGAAGCGGCGGCAGGCTCGCTTCACTGAAACGCCCTCAGCGCACGGCGTGGGCCTTTTGCGCGAATCGCTGGCGGAAGTCCGTCAGTTCCAGCGAGAAATCGTCCTCGCCGTGGAAATCGGCGTCGCTGAGCTGCGGCTTTTCCTGCTGCTTGTACCAGGCGGCATAGTCGGCCGTATCGACGCTCAGGCTCTTATAGTGGGTGGAATAGGTGCGGACCTTGATGGTCGGCACGGGGGCGGCCATGTCGAAGGTCATCAGCCGCAGCCAGCCGTCGCCGATCCCCACCGGCCATTCGGATTTCACGCCCGCATCCTTGGCGGTCTGGCCGCGATCCTGATAGTCGGCGAGCACCTGGTGCACCTTGTGGCCGAAGCTGTTGGTGTCGGTGCGCACCGCCTGGCCATGTTCGTGGCCGCACAGCACCAGGAATATCTGGTCGTGCCGGCTGATGAACTTGTCCCAGATCATCTGGGGGCTGTTGTCCTGCGGGTCGGCGGCGTGGCCATCGATCATCGGGTTGGGGATGCGGCGCGCTTCCTTGTCCATATAATCGTGCATCGTCACGATCGTCGGCAGGCCGGGATATTTCTTCACGATCGAGGCCGCCCATTCCAGCGAGGCGTTGGGGGCATCGAACTGCAGGCCGATATGGAGGAACCTGTAGCCGCCGGCGGTGAAGATCTGGGCGCTGTCCGCCCCGCCGTCATGCGATGCGACATACCAGGGCTGGCCCTTGAAGAAGGGGGACTGATCGCCGAACACGCTGCGGAAATTGTTGAGCCCGCCGGGATGGAGCATGCCGAGCGACGCCATGTCCTTGGGATCGAACTTCGCGGCCGGCGGGAATTTGGAGTCCGTCCACATCGCGTCATAATCATGATTGCCCGGCACGACGGAGAAGGGAACCTTGCCGGCGAGCAGCATATAGCCCGAGCGCGCGGCGGGCATCTCCACCGACTTCACCTTCTCGGTCGGCGCGAAATGGGCGTCGAGCATGGGATTGGCCGCCCGCTTGAAGCCGCGCTTGGCATGATCGGGGTCCATGGCGATCGTCTGGTGCTGCCATACGTCGCCCAGCGCCGTCACGAAGGCGATGTCGCCGCCCGCGCTCTCCACATTGTCGGCGACATATTGCAGCTGCTGCATGAACATGTCGCGCGCGTCGAAGGGAAAGCCCTCGGCGGTCTGGTGCGTGTAATCGACATAATTCTGCGTGTCGGGGATCACCGCGATGGTGAAGCTGCCATCCTTGGCGGCGAGCGGCGCCGTCGCCAGCACGGTGGCGATCAGGGCGCAGCCGCGGAACAGGCGCATATATCGGGACATGGTGCTTTCTCCTTGCAGGGAAATCAGAAGGTGACGCCGAATTCGGCGCGATAGGTGCGGCGCGATCCGGCGATGAAGGTGGGGATGCCGAAATAATCGCCGGTATTGCCGGCATCGACGAGGAACTTCTTGTCGGTGAGGTTGTCGCCGACCAGCGCGAAGGACCATTTCTTGTCGCGCGGGGTGAAGGTGATCCGCGCGCTCAGCAGGCCGTAGCCGTTCTGGAATTCATCGACAACGCGATCGGAATAGGCCGCCGGCACGCGCTGCTGCAGATCGAGCCGGTCATTATCCTCGAAGAAGAACATCTTGGACTGCCAGCTGTAGAGCGGCGCGAAGGCGACCGTGCCGCCCTTCAACGGCGCCGCGAAATTGCCGCCGATCGCGAACTTGTGATCGGGGCTGTTGCGGAACATGTTGCCGTCATAAAGGCCGGCGCGGAAGCGGGCATGGTTGTAGCCGTAGCTGCCGAAGACCGAGATGCCGGGGGTGAGCTCGTAGCTCAGCTGCGCCTCGAAGCCGGTGGCGTCCGCCTTGCCGGCATTCACCGTGGCGACGATGCCGTCCTTCAGGCCCAGCGTCTGGAAATTCTCATATTCATAATGATAGACCGAGGCATCGCCGACCAGGCGGCCGCCCAGCAGGCGGAACTTGACGCCCGCCTCCGCCGATTTCAGCGTTTCCGTGGGGATCAGCTGCGCCGGTGTGGTGGGGTTGAGCTGCAGCACCTCCGGCCGCTTGCCGATGCCGTAGACCGCGTAGAGATTGACGTCCGGCGTCAGCTTGAAGCGCAGGCCCGCGCGGCCGGTGACGTTGCTGGAGCTGTTGCTGCCGGTCAGCACCGCGTTGCCGGGCGTGGGCTGGAGCAGCAGGCCGCCGCCGGTGAGGCTGGACGGCCCGAGCGGAGTGAGGCCCTGGAGGGTGAGATCCTTCTTGTCCCACGTCGCGCGGGCGCCGGCGAACAATTCCAGCCGATCGGTGAGGTGGGCCGTCACATCCGCGAAGATATCGTAGGTGGTGATCTTGGCGCCGGTGATCTGCTGATCGAGCTGGAACGCCTTCAGCACATTGGCGGCCGGCCCGAGCAGGGCGTTGATCTCCGCATTGGTGAGGCCGCGCGGGGCGAGATTCTGCAAGGTGCCGCCCAGCAGCAGCGCCATCGCACGCTCGTCATATCCCATCTCCATGCTCATGCCGTTATTGGCATGGAACACGCTGCCGCCGATGAAGCCTTCGAAGATGCCGACATCCTTGAAGTTGAGGCGCAGCTCCTCCGAATATTGCTTGCCGTCGTTGCACTGATGATAGGCGATCAGGTTGGTCGGCGTGCCGTCATTATCGCCCGACTGGCAGGCATCGAACCAGCGATAGCCGCTGATCGAGGTGAAGCTGAGGCGATCGTTCAGGCGCCAGTCCGCCGTGCCGCTGATGCCGACGATCTCGCGATGGAAATAAGGCGAGGGCAAGGTGCCGAAGGTATCGAGGTGGGTGGGCGTCCAGAAGCGAAGATCGCCGACCACCGCGCCGGTCGCCTGATCGAGCGGCAGGAAGGTGCGCGACTTGAAGGGAACGCCGCCCTTGGTGTCGTCCACGTCATAGGTGGCGATCAGGTTGAAGCTGAAATCGCTGGTCGGTTCCCACTTGCCCGCGAAGCGATAGGCCTGGGCGTCGAGCGCGTTGTAGGTGCCGCGGCCGTCGCTGTCCTTGACGAAGCCGTCGCGCTTGCGCTTGAGCGCGCCGAAACGGATGCCGAGCGTGTCGCTGACCGGCAGGTTCACCACGCCCTGCAGGCTGTAATAATCATAATTGCCGCCGCCGGCCTTGAGCTCGACCGAGAGATCGTCGGTCGGCCGCTTCTGGAAGATCGAGACGCCGCCGTTGAGCGCGGAGCGGCCGTGGAGGGTGGATTGCGGCCCCTTCTCCACCTCGACGCGGTCGATGTCGAACAGCTCGCCATAGGCCGAGGCGGTCTGCACCACCGCGACGCCATCCTGGAACACGGCGACGCGCTGTTCCGCCTGGGGGGAGAATTCGTTGGAGGTGATGCCGCGCACGGAGAAGCCGGGGGCGAACTTGTCCTGCAACTGGATGACGAAGCCGGGGGTGATGGCCGATATCTTGGAAAGCTCGGTGCCGCCGATCTGGTCGAGGAAGCCGGAGCCGTAAGCGCTGATCGACATGGGAACATCGGTGATTCGCTGTTCGCGCTTCTGCGCGGTGACGATGATGTCGCCGCCCATCGCATCCGGGGCGGGAGCTGCTTCCGGCGCGGCGTGAGCCTGCGCCGCCGCCAATATCAACAGGCTGGAAGAAAAAAGGAACTTGCGCACGACCCGATCTCCATGGACCATTTACGAGACGGGCGTGTATCGTTATTCTATGACAGATTTGCTGCACGAAAGCTGCACGGAAATGGCGAGCGAAATAATGGATGCAGGCATCACGCGCGGCCGCGGCCGGCCGCGCGACACGCAGAAGGATGCGACGATCCGGGACGCGGCATGGCGCGTCCTGGCCGACAAGGGCTATGAGGGGCTGACCTTCGAGGCGATCGCCGAGCTGGCCGGGTGCAGCCGCGCCACCCTCTATCGGCGCTTCGCTTCCAAGGACGAGCTGATCACGGCGATCCTGCACGAAACCTCGCGAGCGATCGAACCGGGTTTCGCCGCCGGCGAATCCCCCCGCAATATCCTGATCGGCCATGCCAGCGCAGCCGCCGACTATCTTTCGGGCGAGCGGGGCCAGGCGATCCTGAAGCTGGGCTTCGCGATCGCGCACCTGCCCGATCTGGCGGCGGCGATCGGCCGGCATGCCGATCAGGAACGGACCTTCTACATCCGCGAGTTCCGGCGGCTGGCCCCGGCCGCCGCGCTGGCGGACATCGAATTCGCCTGCCACACGCTGATCGGCAGCGTGACCTACCATGTCGCCATCCTGCGACGCCCGCTTCCCCCGGCGCGCATCGCCCAGCTGGTCGATCAGGCGATCGCGCTGGTTGCCGATCGAACCGGAAGCCGCTGACCGGCAGCCCGAGGCGAATGGGATGGGGGGTGCGGCTGCCCCATCCCCGGTCGCGCGCCATTGCGATGAGGCGCCGCGCGTTCTAGCGGACGGGCATGCCTGCCATCGTCCGCTCCGCCCGCCGCCTTGCCTTTCCCCTGCTCGCTTTCGGTTTCGCCGCATCGGCCCTGGCCGATCCCGCCGCGCATATCGGCAATGTCACCATCACCCGCGACGATTGGGGGATCGCCCATATCGACGGCAAGACCGATGCGGACGCCGTGTTCGGCATGATCTATGCCCAGGCCGAGGACGACTTCAACCGGATCGAGACCAACTATCTGGTCAATCTCGGCCGGCTGGCGGAAGCCGAGGGCGAAAAGGCGATCTGGCAGGATCTGCGCCAGCGCTTGTTCGTCGATCCCGAACGGCTGAAGGCCGATTATGCGCGCAGCCCGCAATGGCTGAAGGCGCTGATGCAGGCCTGGGCGGATGGCCTCAACCATTATCTCGCCACCCATCCCGATGTCCGCCCCCGCGTGATCCGCCGTTTCGAGCCGTGGATGGCGCTGAGCTTCACCGAAGGCAGCATCGGCGGCGATGTGGAGCGGGTGCCGCTGAGCCAGCTCGAAGCCTTTTACGGCAGGAAGCAGATCGCCATGACGGCCGACGAGAAGGGCCTCCTCTATCGCGAGCCGCAAGGATCGAACGGCATCGCCATCGCGCCCGGCCACACGAAGGACGGCCACGCGCTGCTGCTGATCAACCCGCACACCAGCTTCTTCTTCCGCGCCGAGCAGCAGGTGAAGAGCGGCGAGGGGCTGAACGCCTATGGCGCGGCCACCTGGGGCCAGTTCTTCATCTATCAGGGGTTCAACGACCGGATCGGCTGGATGCACACGTCGAGCGGGATCGACAATGTCGACGAGTTCGCCGAGACGATCGTGCGCCGGCCGGACGGCGGGCTCGCCTATCGCTACGGCAAGGCGCTGCGCCCCGTTGCCGAAAGGACGATCCGGCTGGCCTATCGCGTGGCGGACGGGACGATGGCCGAGCGCAGCTTCACCACCTATGCCACGCATCACGGGCCGATCGTGCGCGAGGCGGACGGCAAGTGGATCGCCACCGCCCTGATGAACCGGCCGGTGCCGGCGCTGGAGCAGAGCTATCTGCGCACCAAGGCGCGCGATTATGCGGGCTTCCTGAAGGTGGCCGAACGCAAGGCCAATTCCTCCAACAACACGCTGTTCGCGAGCGCCGATGGGGACATCGCCTATCTCCATCCCCAGTTCGTGCCGGTCCGCGACGATCGCTTCGACTATCGCCGCCCCGTGGACGGCAGCGATCCGGCGACCGACTGGAAGGGGCTGCACAGCCTGGCCAGCCTGCCGCAGGCGGTGAACCCGAAGAATGGCTGGGCCTTCAACACCAACAACTGGCCGTGGACGGCCGCCGGCAAAGACAGCCCCAGGGCGGCGGATTATCCCCGCTACATGGATCAGGTGGGCGAAAATCCGCGCGGGCCGCATGCCGAACGGGTGCTGAACGCGCAGGCGCGGTTCACGCCCGAAACGCTGATCGCGGCCGCTTACGATCCCTATCTCACCGCCTTCGCGCGGCTGATCCCTGGCCTGGTCGCCGCCTATGATCGCGCGCCCGATCCGGCGCTGGCCGGGCCGATCGGCCTGCTGCGCGGCTGGGACCATCGCTGGGGGCTGGAGAGCGAGGCCACGTCGCTGGCGGTGTTCTGGGGCGAGGCGATGTGGGAGCCCGCCGCGGGCCCCGCCAAGGATGCCGGGCTTTCGGTGTGGGATTATATGGCGACGCGGGCGAGCGATACGGAGCGGCTGGCCGCGCTGCGCGCCGCCGTGGCGCGGCTGACGCAGGATTTCGGCGGCTGGCGGGTGCCGTGGGGCGAGATCAACCGATACCAGCGCAACGACGGCGCGATCGAGCAGGTTTTCGACGATGCCAGGCCCAGCATCGCGGTGCCCTTCACCGCATCGCAATGGGGATCGCTCGCGGCGTTCGGGGCGAAGCGCTATCCGGGGACGAAGCGCTATTATGGCACGCGCGGCAACAGCTTCGTCGCCACCGTGGAATTCGGCCCGCGCATCCGCGCCTGGGCGGTGAGCGCGGGCGGCGAGAGCGGCGATCCGGCATCCCCGCATTTCGCCGATCAGGCCCGGCTCTATGCCGAGGGCAAGCTGCGCCCGGTCTATTTCTACCCGGACGAGCTGGCCGGGCATATCGGGCGGCGTTATCGCCCCGGCGAGTGAAGCGGGGCCGCGCCCCGCTCAGCCGAGGCGGGCCAGCACCGCCCCCGCCCGCATCCGGGCGACGATATGCCCTTCCCGTTCCGCCGGATCGCGGGAGAGGTGGAGCATGCCGAGGCCGATCGTCCACAGGGACAGGAAGTGCGAGAGCAGGTCCTCATTGGGCGTGGCGCCGGCATCGTCGCGCACCTGCCCGCGCGCCAGCCGCATCGACCAGGCCTGGCGGGCCAGTTCCGGATCGCGCCAGCCGGCCAGGAACAATTCGCAGGATGCGAGGACGAGCGGAACCTCGCCAGCCATCTGCCGGGTGATCATCGGCGGGAACATGGCGACCACCCGGTCGACCAGCCCCGCGCTCTCCAGCCGGCCGGCGGGGACCGATCGGGTGAAGCGGCGATGGATGTCCTCGTAGATCGCCATCACCAGATGCTGGCGGGTCGGGAAATTGTAGAGCACCGATGACGGCGCGACCGCCGCCCGCGCCGCCACCTTGCGGTAGCTGAGCGCGTCGCCGCCCGATTCGGCCATCATGCGGATGCCGGCATCCAGCACCGCGCGGGCGACATCCCCCGAAGCGGCGCGATCGGCGTCGCCGGGATCGCGCCGCTTTTCCCGGTCGCGGAAGGCGCGCAGCCAGCCGCCGGCATCGGCATCCCGCCTGCCGAAAACGAAGAGGAGCAGCTCGCGATCGAGCACGTCCTTCTCGACCCGGAAGGCGTGAGGCGCGCTCGCCAGCGCCACCCCGACGATCAGTTCCAGCACGAAGCCGGCCATGTCCGCCGGCAGGCCCGCTTCGCCGGCCATCGCCGCGACCATGCGGGCTTCCCAGTCGCGCGCCATCGGCGCGTAGGTCCCGTCGCGCGCCGCCTGGGCCAGCAGGTGGAGGATGCCGGCGGTCGCTCGCTCCGCTTCGCCCAGCCAGGTGCGCAGCAGCGCGATCGCCAGCTCCGTATCCGGCACGGGCAAGGCGGCGAGGCCCGCGAAGGCCGAAAGGGCCGTGGCCGTGGCCGCGACATGCCGGTCCGCCGCGCGGGCGTAGATCGCCTTCAGCAGCGCCTGCTTGCTGACGAAATGATGCTGCAAGGTCGCGGCGGGCACGCCGGCGCGATCGGCGATGCCGCGCACGCTCGCCCCTTCCGGGCCGGCTTCGGCCAGGACCGCGAGGCCCGCATCGAGAATCAGATCCACCGTCGCCACGATCGCCATCGGCCGCTCATAGCAGGCGGGCGGAACCGGCTCCAATAATCAATACGATCGTATCTTTTCCAACGCCACTCCCCGCATATCGAGTCCCGATTGACTTATGAATGTCACATATATGCAGGATTTTCCCTCTATCGGAAGCGCCGAGCTTCCAAACGGGGATTGATACAAATGTATTGTCATGACAGGTTCCGTCCTCATAACGGGGAGAGAGAAATGACTGAGGGGACGAAGGCGCCGAGGCGCCTCGGGATGCTGCTGGGCGGGTGCGCGGCGATGCTGCTGGCAAGCGCGCCGGTCGCGGCACAGGTGGTGAACGCGGACGGCGGCGATGGCGGGCAGGCCGCCAGGGAAAACGCGGCGGACGAGATCATCGTCACCGCGCAGCGGCGCGAGCAGGCGATTACCGAGACATCCGCCTCCGTCACCGCATTCTCGGCCGAGCGGCTGCAATCGATCGACGCGCAGGACGCGCGCGACCTGACGATGTTCGCGCCCAGCCTGACCTTCATCAAGAGCGCGCAAATCAACCAGATCGCGATACGCGGCCTGGGATCGCCGGGGCTCGACGATTTCGAAAGCGCGGTCGGCTTCTACAATGACGGGGTCTACACTTCGAAATCGCGCAACGCGCTGACTCCCTTCTACGACATGGGCGGCATCGAGGTGCTGCGCGGCCCCCAGGGCGTGCTGTTCGGCAAGAATGCGCTGTCGGGCGTCGTCAGCCTCCGCACCGCCGATCCCTCCCATGATTTCGGCGGCTTCGTGACCGCGCAGGGCGGCAACCTGGACCTGTTCGAGGCGACCGGCGCCGTCACCGGCGGGATCAACGACGATGTGAGCTTCCGCCTGGCCGGCATGGTGCGCCGGCGCGGCGGATATCTGGACGATCTGGCGCCGGGCAAGAGCGACGGCGGCAAGCAGCGCACCTATGCGGTCCGCGCCAAGAGCACCATCGACTTGGGCGACACCACGCGGCTGAAGCTGAAATATGAATGGTTCCAGGATGATGAGCATGGCTACACCCGCCAGCTCACCTCCGTCGGCCCGGCCGATGCGGTGAACCCCGCCTTCAACGGCATCGAGACCGAGCTCGACGATCGCGTCTATTCGGGCCAATCGGGCATCTACAATGTCGATGCGCTGGTCGGCACCCGCGCGCATATCGCCACGGCGGACCTGGAGCAGGAGATCGGCAATGGCGACACGCTGTCGATCATCGCCGGCTACACCAATTTCCACCACGTCCTGCGGCGCGGCGATGCGCTGCCGATCGACACGCTGCTGCAGGCCAACCCCACCCGCAACGAGGCGGCGACGCTGGAAATTCGGCTGACATCGGCCGACGACCGGCCGCTGCGCTACATCGTCGGCGCCTATGGCGACATGACCTGGACCAAGCGGCGCGGCTATTCCGCGCTGAACTTCACCGGAGTCGGGCAAGGCGTGCGCGCGGCCCTGATCGGCAACGGCATCCCCGCCGCGCTGCTCCCCTCGCCCCAGGGTTTCGACGAAGCCAACACGCTGATCCTCGCCAGCCCGTTCGACCAGAAAGGCAAGAGCTGGGCGGCCTTCGCGGAGCTGAGCTACGACCTGACGAGCAAGCTGAGCGTGACGGCGGGCCTGCGCTACAGCTGGGACAGGAACAGCATCCGGCGCGGTTTCGATCGATCGCTGGACCTGAACGGAAACATCTTCGCCTCGGTCGCAAGCTATGCGGCGGTCGTGCCCGTGCCCGGCTTCCAGATCGCGCCGGGGCTGACGGTGGAGCAGCTACTCGCCGGCACCATGCAGGGCGTCTATGGCGCCTTCCTCGCGCTGCCCGGCACGCCGGCGGACGATGGTTCGATGAGCGACGGCAACCTCCAGCCCGCCGGCCGCATCGAATATCGCCCGTGGGACCGGGTGCTGCTCTACGGCACGGTGCAGACCGGCACCAAGCAGGGCGGCTTCAACGCCTCCAGCCTGCTGCCCGCCACCGCCTTCGGCAAGGAGAAGGCGCTCGCCTTCGAAATCGGCGCCAAATATGATTTCGGCATCGGCTATGCCACGCTGGCCGCGTTCCGCACCAATTTCGACGACCTGCAGGTTTCCGCCACCAACACCGCCGGCGCGGTCGACACGATGAACGCCGCCAAGGCGGTCTCGCAGGGCTTCGAGGCGGAGATATCGGTGCAGCCCATGCGCGGCGTGCGGCTGGGCGCCTCCTACGCCTATCTCGACGCGCATTATCGCCGCTTCGTGAATGCGCCGTGCACGGTCGACCAGCTCCACGCCCAGCCCAACGGCTGCTCGCAGGATCTGACCGGGCGGCCGCTGCCCAATGCGCCGGCCAATTCCGCATCCGTCTATGCCGATACCGAAATTCCGTTGACCGACCGGCTGAACCTGAAGGCATCGGCCAATATCGGCTGGAAATCGGATTTCTACACCGAGATCACCGATACGCCGCAGCAGAAGGCGGATTCGCTGGCGATCGTGAACGGACGGATCGGCGTGGAGCTGCCCGACACCGGCCTCACCATCTCCCTGATCGCCAAGAACCTGTTCGACGAGCGCGGCGCGCTGATGCGCCAGCGGGCGTCCAACGCCCGCGATCCGGGCACCATCCTGTCGCTGATCAACGAGCCCCGCACCTTCGCGGTCGAAGCCCGCTTCGCCTTCTGATTCCCCAAAACATGAGAAGAGATGCCATGATCCGATCCTCCCTCCTGGCAGCCGCCGCGCTGCTGGCGGCAACAGCCGCCACCGCCGGTCCCCAGCCCGCCTTCCAGCCGGACATGCCGGACAAGGCCAGCCCGGCGCCGTGGACGCAGGCGCCCGCCGCCCGGCCGGATGCGATCCGCTTCGCCGTGATCGGCGACCGCACCGGCCTCGCCCGGCCCGGCGTGTTCGAACAGGCGGTGAAGCAGGCGGACGGGCTGAAACCCGAATTCCTCATCAATGTCGGCGATCTCGTCGAAGGCTATACCGCCGATGCCGGGGAGCTTGCCGAGGAATGGGGCGCGATCGAAAAGGCCATCGGCGAAATCCGCATCCCCTTCTTCTACGTCGCCGGCAATCATGACCTGGGCAATCAGGCAATGCTGGACGTGTGGCGCGCCAAGCGGGGCGAGCCTTATTACGCCTTCACCTATAAGGGCGCGCTGTTCCTGATCCTCGATACCGAGGATCCGCCCCGCGACATGTCCCCCGAATTCGCCGCCCAGTTCCACGCGCTGGCGGCGCAGATGAAGACCGATCCGGCCGGCACCGAGGAGAAGCTGAAGGCGGCGCTGGCCGGCGTGAACGCCAAGCGGGCGGCGGGTGAGACCGATCCCGCCATGGCCGCGCTGGAAAGCGCGCGCTTCAGCCAGAAGCAGGTGGACTGGGCGCTCGATACGCTGAAGCGGCACAAGGATGCGCGCTGGACCTTCGTGCTGATGCACAAGCCGGCGTGGAAGCTCCATTCCGCCGAATTCGACCGGATCGAAGCGGCGCTGGGCAACCGCAACTATACGGTGATCGCCGGGCACAACCATTATTATGCGCATGAGGTCCGCAACGGCCGCGATTATCTGACGATGGGCACCGCCGGCGCGGTTTCCCACCAGCACGGGCCGGGCGAGATGGACCATCTCGCCTGGATCACGCTGGACGAAGGCGCGCCCTCCATCTCCCTGCTCCGCCTCACCGGCATCCTCGACCGCAAGGGCGAAAGCGGCCAGCCGCTCGCCAAGTGAGCGGGCATCGCCGATCCTGATGCCGGGGGCCGGGCGACGCGGCGGCCCCCGGAAATGGCGGGCATACAAGGGCGCCCCGAGGCCCGATCCGGTTCGGCCTGAACCGGATCGGGCCGCTCCTCATATCTGGACGAGGTGGGCGACTTCCGCGGCCGTCTCCGTCGCCGTGCTGCCGCGCCCGACGATGTGCCCGCCCTGCATCGCGCAATAGCCGTCGGCGAAGCGCCAGACGAAATCCAGATATTGCTCGACGATCAGGATCGTCATGCCCAGCGTGTCGCGCACGGTGCGCAGCGCCGCCTCGATCTGCTGCACGACATTGGGCTGGATGCCCTCGGTCGGCTCGTCCAGCAGCAGCAGGCGCGGCGCGCCCGCCAGCGCGCGGCCGATGGCGAGCTGCTGCTGCTCGCCGCCGGAAAGGAAGCCGCCCTTGCGATCGCGAATGGCGTGCAGCTTGGGGAAAAGATCGAAGATGTGCTGCGGCACGCGGGCATTGCCGCCAACCCGGCCGCCGCCGGCCGAAAGGCCGGTTTCCAGATTCTCCATCACCGTCAGGTGGGGAAAGATATGGCGCCCCTGCGGGACATAGCCGATCCCCGCGCGCGCGCGCCGATAGGCCGGCAGGCCGGTGATGTCCGCGCCTTCGAAGACGATCCTCCCCGCCGTCGCGGATCGCGTGCCGGCGATCGCGCCGAGCAGGGTGGACTTGCCGACGCCGTTGCGCCCGATCAGCGCCGTCGCGGTGCCGGGCGCAAGCTCGATCCCGACATCCCACAGCACCTGGCTCTGGCCATAGGCGCTGGCCAGCCCCTCCGTCGAAAGCAGCGCCCCGCTCATGCCGCATGCCCCAGATAGACGGCCGCGACCTCCGGGTCGGCGCGCACCTCCGCGACGCTGCCCTGCTTCAGGAACCGGCCCTGGTGCATCACCGTGACGGACGCGGCGAGCTGATCGACGAAGCTCATGTCATGATCGATCACCAGCACCGCGCGGTCGGCGCCCAGATCGCGGATCAGATCGGCGGTCCGGCTGGTCTCCGCCGGCCCCATGCCCGCCGTTGGCTCGTCCAGCAGCAGCAGCTCCGCCCCCGTCGCCACCACCATGCCGATCTCCAGCCACTGCTTCTCGCCATGGGCGAGCAGCCCCGCCATCACCGCCCGCCGGTCCGCCAGCCCGATCAGGTCCAGCGTCTCTTCCACCATGGCCCGCTCCCCGGCCGGGATGCCGGAGCCGAAGCTCTTCCACCAGCGCCGGTCGCGCCGCGCGGCCAGCGCCAGATTGTCCGCCACGCTCAGATTGGGCAGCACGCCCGGCGCCTGGAACTTGCGGCAGATGCCGCGCGCGACGATCTGCTGCTCCGGCAGGCGGCCGATATCCTCGCCACGGAAGAGGATGCGGCCGTCGGTGGCCCGGACGCGGCCGATGATCGTGTCGCACAGCGTGGACTTGCCGGCCCCGTTCGGGCCGATCACCACCCGCGTTTCGCCGCGCTGGAGCGTCAGGCTGAAATTATCGAGCGCCTTGAAGCCATCGAAGTCGACGGTCACGCCATCGACCGCGAGCAGCAGGTCCGCCACCGCCGATCCGGTCATGCCCGTCCCTCCCCGCCGAAGCGCGCCCTTGCGAAGCCCGCGAGCCCGTTGGGCAGCAGGGTCACGACCAGGATGAACAGCGCGCCGATCAGGTAGAGCCACAATTCGGGCATGGCGCTGGATATGCCATCGCGCGCCAGGTTCACGGCCAGCGCCCCCAGGATCGCGCCCGCCAGGCTGTATCGCCCACCGATCGCCACCCACACGACCATCTCGATCGACGGCACCACCCCCACCAGCGCGGGCGCGACGACGCCGGCATGGAGCGTGAACAAGGCCCCCGCGACGCCGGCCAGCAGCCCCGCGATCGCGAAGGCGACCACCTTGAACGGCGTCGGGCTGTATCCCAGGAAACGCGCCCGGTTCTCGCCGTCGCGCACCGCGCGCAGCAGCATGCCGAAGCGCGAGGCGAGCAGCAGCCTGAGGCCGATGAAGGCGAGGCAGAGGATCGCCAGCGTCACCCAGTAAAGCCCCTTCGCCACCGCCGGGCGCGAGAGGCCGAAGCCGAAGACGCTGTAGAAATCGGTAAGCCCGTTGAAGCCGCCGGTCACATCCTGCCGGCTGGTCAGCAGCGTCGCGAAGGCGAGCGCCAGCGCCTGCGTGATCAGGGCGAAATAGGTGCCACCGACGCGCCGGTGGAACACCGCCCAGGCGAACAGCGCCGCCACCAGCGCGGGCACGATCAGGATCGCCGCCAGCGTGAAAGCGGGGCTGGCGAAGGGCTGCCACCAGAAAGGCAGGCTTTCCCGCCCGCTCCACACCATGAAATCGGGCAGCTCGCCCGCCGGCAGATCGGCCAGCTTCATGTGCATGGCGATGGCGTAGCCGCCCAGGCCGAAGAACACGCCCTGCCCCAGGCTCAATATGCCGCCATGGCCCCAGATCAGCACCAGCCCCAGGGCGAGGATCGCCATCGCCATGAAACGGGCGAGCAGGTTGAGATTATAGGCCGAAAGCAGGAAGGGCGCGGCAATGGCGAGCGCGAGGAGCGCCCAGGGGACGAAGCGGCGGAGCCGCGCGCCCGGCAGGCGGCGCTCCGTCGCCCGTGGCGGGATGGCGATCGCGGCGTCAGGCATCGAGCGCCCGGCTGCGTATGGCGATCACGCCCTGCGGGCGCGCCTGGAGGAAGAGGATCACGAACAGCAGGAGCAGCACCTGCGCCATGCTGACGTCGACGAAGATCTGCGCGAGCGCGGAGAACAACCCCAGGATCAGCGCCGCCACGGTGGTGCCGACAAGGCTGCCGAGCCCGCCCATCACCACCACCAGGAAGGCGGGAATGATGTAGCTCTGCCCCACATTGGGCGTGACGGGCCCGAGCAGCGCCAGCACCACGCCCGCCAGCCCGGCGATGCCGGAGCCGAGGCAGAAGACCATGAGGTCGACGCGGCGCACATCTATGCCCACCGCGCCCGCCATCATCCGATCCTGGTTCACCGCGCGGACGAGGAGGCCGATCCGCGATCGCTTCAGGAGCAGCGCGATCCCGGCGAGCACCGCGATGGTGACGGCGATGATGAACAGCCGCGTCGAAGGCAGGTTGACGCCGCCGACCGCCATGCCGCCCCCCAGCCAGTCCGGCGCCCGCACCTCCACGCCGATCGCCCCGAATATGTCGCGCGCCGCCTGCTGCAGGATCAGGCTCACGCCCCATGTCGCCAGCAGCGTATCCAGCGGGCGCTGGGCCAGCCGGCTGATGAGCGCCGTCTGCACCACGCCTCCCATCAGCGCCGCGCCGGCGAACGCCACGGGGATCGCGATCAGGATGGCCAGCGGCCCCGGCACCACGATCAGGGTGAGATAGGCGAGATAGCCGCCCAGCATCAGCATCTCGCCATGGGCCATGTTGATGACGCGCATCAGGCCGAAGCTGAGCGCCAGCCCCAGCGCCGCCAGCAGGTAAAGCGACGCAACCGAAACGCCGTTGAAGAGCTGTGTCAGGAAAAGCAGGCTGTCCATCGCCGCCTCCGATCGAGCCGGCCGGTCAGAGCTTGCACGTCTTGCCGGGGAAGGCGAGCGGGTCATAGGGCTCGGGTGCGATGTCCGCGCCGGAATCGGCGATGATCTCGAACTGGCCGTCGCCCTTGAGCTTGCCGACATAGGCCTTCTGCACCAGGCTCTGGTTGGGCGCGAAGCTCACCTTGCCCATCGGCGTGTCGAAGCCGCCGAGCGCCGCGGCCGCCTTGCGCACCGCTTCGGGATCGAAGCTGCCGGCCTTCTCGGCCGCCGCCTTCCACGCCCAGACATTCAGATAACCGTGCACCATCGGATCGGTGATCGCGGCATCCGCGCCGAATTTCTTGCGATAGGCCTCGATGAACCGCGCATTGTCCGGCAAGGCGAGGCTCTGGAAATAATTCCAGGTAGCGTAGCTGCCCTCAACCAGTGCCGCGCCCATCGCCTGCGCCTCCTGCTCGCCGATGGAGAAGGACATCACCGGCAACGTCTTGGGGCTGAGGCCGGCCGCCTGCATCTGCTTGAAGAAGGCGACGTTGCTGTCGCCGTTCAGCGTGTTGATGACGATCGCAGGCTTAGCCGACTGGATTTTCGCGATCACGCCCGAAAAGTCGGTCCCGCCCAGCGGCACATAGGCCTCGCCGGCCACCGCCATGCCGCCCTTCTCGATATGCTTCTTCAGGATCAGGTTGGCGGTGCGGGGATAGACATAGTCCGATCCCACCAGGAAATAGCTCTTATATCCCTGCTTCACCGCCCATTCGAGCGCGGGCAGCGCCTGCTGGTTGGGCTGCGCGCCCGAATACATGATGTTGGGCGAACATTCATTGCCTTCGAACTGGACGGGATACCAGAGCAGGTTGCCGGTCCGCTCGAACACCGGCAGCATCGCCTTGCGGCTGGCCGACGTCCAGCCGCCGAAGACGGTGGCGACGCCACCATCCTCGATCAGCTTCGACGCCTTCTGGGCGAAGGTGGAAGGGTCGGAGGCCCCGTCCTCCACCAGCGCCGTGATCTTCTTGCCTAGCACGCCGCCGGCGGCATTGATCTCATCGATCGCCAGCATTTCGGCATTCTTCACGGTGATCTCGCTGATCGCCATCGTGCCGGTCAGCGACTGGAGCACGCCCACCGCGACGCCATCGCCCTTGGCCGCGCCATCCGCGCCGCCGCCCGAGCAGGACGCCAGCGCCAGCGCGAGGCCCGACACGGCGAGAGCCAGGATCTTGGACGATTGAAAGGCCATTTCGCTACTCCCTAAGCGCACCGCCGGATGGCGGGCACACCCCTGCCGGGATGGCGCGAACGCTAGGAAAGGGCGGGCTCCGCTCGATATGCGTCATTTGACGTAGGCGGCCGCCCTGCCGACCTCGATAGGATCGCCCCGACAAGCGCCGACGCCACCGGAAAACCGGGCGCGAAGGTGGCATTCGAACGGGGGCGCAACCTTGATAGCGACCGAGCAGAAGCAGGATGGCACCGCCGCACGGGTGACGGGTCCGCCCTGGCCGGACCCCGCGGGACTGCGCCGCAGGATGGGCGCGATCGTGCGCGATCCGCTCTTCGCCTTCCTCATCGTCGGCGGCGGCTTCTTCGCCGCCTATCACGCGATCGAGGCGAGCCGGAAGGAGCCCGTCCACTACAGCCGCGAAATCCAGGCCGCGCAGGTCGAGGAGTTCGAGATGCTGGCCGGCCGCAAGGCGAGCGAGGCGGACAAGGCGCGGATGCGCGACAATTTCATCGCCGACGAACTATTGTTCCGCGAGGCGATCGCCCGCGGCATGCACCTTACCGACAGCCAGACCCGCAAGCATCTGACGGACAAGGTGCGCTACCTCATCGCCGGCGCCCCGCCGGAGCCGACCGAGGAACAGCTCGTCGATTATTATTCGGACAATCTGAAGCGCTATCAGGCGGAGCCGAAGATCAGCTTCTCGCAGGTCTTCTATTCCGCGGCGCCCGCCGATCCGGCGGCGGTGCTGGCCGCGCTCAATGCCGGCCAGCGGGTCGGCGGCGACGATTTCTGGCTCGGCCGCGATTATCCCCAATATGGCGAGAGCATGGTGCGCGGCATCTTCGGCCAGCCCTTCGTCGAACGGCTGCGCAAGGCGCCCGACGGCGCCTGGTTCGGCCCCGTCCGCTCGCCGCGCGGGTGGCATTTCGTCCGCAAGGATCGGAGCTTTGCCCCGTCGCTGATGCCCTATGCCCAGATCCGCGATCAGGTGCGCCAGGATTTCATGATGGCCGCGACCAATTCGGTGGTCGATCGCGAAGTGGCCAAGCTCAAGGAGAAATTCGATGTTCGGATCGATCGCTAGGCTCGCCGCGCTGGCGTTGGCGGCCGCGACGATCGCGGCCGCGCCGGCCCGCGCCGATATCTTCCTGTCGGGCGAGTTCAGCCTCGCGCGCGGGGAGGAGCCGGACAGCTACGAATTCACCGCCGCCGTTCCCGAAGCCGTCAGCTCGCCCGCCCCGGTGATCTGGCCCGAAGGCTGCAGGCAGGCTTCCTCCAGCCGGCAGACGGCGGGCGGACGCGCGCGCTACTCCTTCGAATTCACCTGCGACCGGGCGATCCGCACCACCGATGTGATCCAGGCACCGTGGAAGGTCGATGGCGCCAGCTTCGTCACCAACATCATGGGCACGCAGGTCGATCGCAGCCTGACCGGCGATGAAAAAGGCGTCGCCGTGCCCATCGGCGAAACCGCCGCCACCGATCGCCCCGTCATGGAGATCGCGCGCGAATTCCTGGCGCAGGGCGTGCTGCACATCTGGCTGGGATGGGATCACCTCGCCTTCGTGCTCTGCCTCTGCCTGCTGGCGCGCGGCCGCGAACTGATCGGGCTGGTGACGGCCTTCACCCTCGGCCACTCCGTCTCGCTGGCCATGGCCTTCTTCGAACTGGTCAACATCCCCATCCCCCCGGTGGAGGCCGCGATCGCGCTGTCGATCGCCTTCATGGCGCGCGAGGCGCTGCACGCCAGCGGCCATATCCCCTCCCCCAGCGTGCTCCGCCGGCACATGACGGTGGTGTCGCTGTTCGGCCTGCTCCACGGCCTCGGCTTCGCCAGCGCCCTCGGGGAACTCGGCGTGTCGCGCGGCGAGCGGGTGCCGAGCCTCATTTTCTTCAACATCGGGGTCGAGGCCGGCCAGCTCATCTTCGTGGCGGCCGTCACCGCGATCATGGCGGGGCTGCGCACCGTCTCGCTCAGCCAGCCGGTCCGCAAGGCGGCGCTCTACGGCGTCGGCACGCTCGGCGCCTTCTGGATGGTCGAACGCGCGACCGGCTTCGGCCTCGCCTGACCGCCTTTCGCCCATTCCCCAGTTCGGCAGGAGCAGATGCACATTTCCGGTTTCCTGAAAATGGCCTCGCCCGCGGCCATGGTGCTGGCGATCGGCCTCGGCGGATCGCCGGCCGTCGCAGCGGAGGCGGCACCCCCGCAGGAAAGCGCCGAAGCCATCGTGGTCTGGGGCCGCGCCCAGGCGCAGATCGGCATCGCTACCGCCGGATCGCAGGGCGTCGTCGGCTATGCCGATTTGGAAAAGCGGCCGATATTGCGCGTGGGCGAGCTGGTCGAAACCGTGCCCGGCGTCATCGCCACGCAGCATTCCGGCACGGGCAAGGCCAACCAATATTTCCTGCGCGGCTTCAACCTCGATCATGGCACCGATTTCGCCGGCTTCGTCGATGGCATGCCGGTGAACATGCGCACCCACGGCCATGGTCAGGGCTATCTCGACTATAATTTCCTGATCCCCGAGCTGGTCGAGCGCGTCGATTACGCCAAAGGCCCCTATTCGGTGGACGCGGGGGATTTCAGCGCGGCGGGCACGGTGCGCTTTTCCACCTATCGCCAGCTCGCCCGCCCTTTCGTGGAGGTCACGGCAGGCTCGAACGATTATTATCGCGGCCTCGCCGCCCTCAGCATGGATGACGATGCCGGCGGCACCACGCTGGTCGGCATCGAAGGGCTCGCCTCGCGCGGGCCGTGGGTGCTGGACGAGAACCACCGCAAGGCCAACCTGCTCGCCAAATACAGCCGGGATGACTGGTCGGTGACGGCGATGGCCTATCATGCCCGCTGGAATTCGACGGACCAGATCCCGCTCCGCGCCGTGGAGGACGGGTCGATCCCCCGGCTCGGCTATATCGATCCCGATCTCGGCGGCCGGACGACCCGGCTCTCGCTGTCCGGCGATGCCGAGATCGGCGACGGCACCTCGGTCAATGCCTATGCCATCTACTATCAGATGCGGCTGACGTCGAACTTCACCTATTTCGCCGCCGATCCGGTGAACGGGGACGAATTCCAGCAGCGCGACAAGCGGGGCATCTTCGGCGGCGCCATCCGCCATCATTGGGATGGCGCGACGGCCGGCATCCCCACTATCTTCCGCCTGGGCGCGGACACGCGCTACGACCTGATCGGCCGGGTGGGGCTGTATCCCAGCGTCGACGGCCGCCGCCGCGATCCGATCCGCCAGGACAAGGTCGATGAATATAGTGTCAGCGGCTATGGCGAGGCGGAGCTGGCGCTTGGCGGCGGCGTGCGCGCCATCCTCGGCCTGCGCGGCGATTTCTACGGCTATGATGTCGATGCCGACATCTCCGCCAACAGCGGCTTGGGCACCGACGCGCAGCTCAGCCCCAAGGTCGCGCTGGCCTGGGCGGCGGCGAAGGGACTGGAATTCTATGCCAATTACGGCGAGTCCTTCCACAGCAACGATGCGCGCGGCGCCGCGATCAGCATCGATCCGGCGACCGGCGATCCGGTCGACAGCGTCGACCTCCTCGTCCGCGCGCGCGGCGCGGAAATCGGCGCCCGCGTCGAAGGCGCCCGCTTCAACGCCTCGCTGGTCGGCTTCTGGCTGAAGCTCGGATCGGAACTGGTGTTCGTCGGCGATGCCGGCACCACCGAGCCCAATGACGCATCGAAGCGACTGGGCATGGAATTCAACGCCTTCTGGCGCCCCGTCGATGCCGTCAGCTTCGATCTTTCCGCCGCCTACACCCGCGCCCGCTTCAGCGGCACGCCCTCGGCGGTGGATCGCATTCCGGGATCGGTGGGCTTCGTGCTCGGCGCGGGGGCGGCGATCGATCTCGGCGACGGGCTGTCCGCGGCGCTGCGCGTCCGTCATTTCGGCAGGGCCCCGCTGATCGAGGACGGAACCGTGAAATCGCAGCCGACGACCCTCGTCAACCTCGGCGGCTACAAGGCGCTGGGCCCCTGGCGGATCGGCGTGGACATCTACAACCTGTTCAACGCCCGCGACGCGGACATCACCTATTTCTACGAATCCCGGCTCGCCAACGAGGCGGAGCCGGTGGAGGACATCCATTTCCATCCCGTCGAGCCGCGCCAGTTCCGCGTCTCGCTGCGCCGCAGCTTCTGATCGGATCGGCATGGCGGCCGCCCTTCCCCCGCCCGATTTCACCGCCGCCCGCGCGGCGCTGGCGGCAGGCGACCTCAACGGCTGCGCCGGGATCGCGGCGGCGGCCGTCCAGTCGCATCCCCATCTCGCCGAAGGGCATTTCCTGTTCGCGATGGCGCTCGGCGAAGGCGGGCGGATCGCCGCCGCGCTGCAGGCGATCGACAGGGCCACGGATCTGGCGGCCGACAACCCCGAATATCAGGCGCAGCGCGCCCGGCTGCTCACCCTCGCCCGGCGCGAGGCGGAGGCGCGGGCAGCGGCGGATCGGGCGGCGGCCTCGGCCGGCGCGGCGGACGCCCGCACGCTGGACACGATCGGCTGCGTCTATGCGCGGCTCGGCGACCATGCCGCCGCCCTTCCCCTGTTCGAAGCCGCCGTGGCCATGGCGCCCGATAATGCCGAATATCGCTTCAACCTCGCCGCCGCTTACGGCTTCTTCGATCGCAAGGCGGATGCCGAGGCGCAATATGAGGCCATCCTCCGGCGCGATCCCGCCCACGGCCGCGCCCATTTCGGGCTGGCGGGGCTCCGGCGGCAGACGCCCGCCGCCAACCATGTCGAACGGCTGGAACGGGCGCTCGACGCCGCGCGCGATCCGATCGATCGGCTGCGCATCCATTATGCGGCGGCCAAGGAATATCAGGATATCGGCGAACATGACGCCGCCTTCCGCCATCTCGACACCGGCAATCGCGCGCACAAGGCGCGGACCGGCTTTTCGATCGATGCCGACGCGCGCAACGCCTTCGCCATCCGCACCGCATTCGACCGCTCCGGCTATTTCACGGGCGCAAGCAGGGTGGAGGACGCGCCGATCTTCGTGACGGGCCTGCCGCGCACCGGCACCACGCTGGTCGATCGCATCCTTTCCTCCCACCCGGAAATCGCTTCCGCCGGGGAGCTTCAGGCCATGCCGCTCGCGATCAAGCGCCTGGCGAAAACGCCGTCGCGGCTGGTGCTGGACATGGAGACGATCCTGGCCGCGGCCGGCCTCTCCCCCGATGCCGTGGGGCGGGACTATATCGACCGCGCCCGCCAGCATGAGGGCGCCCGCCACGGCCGTTTCGTGGACAAGCTGCCCCTCAACTTCCTCTATATCGGCTATATCGCCCGCGCGCTGCCCAATGCCCGGATCGTCTGCCTCCGGCGCAACCCGATGGACAGCATCTGGAGCAATTTCAAGAATCTGTTCGCCACGACATCGGCCTATTACGGCTATTCCTACGATCTCGTCGATTGCGCGCGCTTCTATCTGCTGTTCGATCAGCTCATCGCTTACTGGCGGGCAAAGCTGCCGGGCCGCGTGCTCGAATTCAGCTATGAAGGGCTGATCGACGATCAGGAGGGCCAGACCCGGCGGCTGCTCGATCATTGCGGGCTGCAATGGGACCCCGCCTGCCTGGATTTCCATGCCAATGCCGCCCCCGTGGCCACCCCCAGCGCCGCGCAGGTGCGCCGGCCCCTCTATCGCGACGGCATCGGCCAGTGGCGCGCCTATGAACGCCACCTGGCGCCGGCGCGCGATTTCCTGATCCGCCAGGGCATCGCCATAGACTGAAATCCGGCTGCGGGAGGCGCGCGCCGCGCGCGCCGGCCAGCCCTATCTCCCCTCCCCAAAAAAGCGGCCGCTCCGTGGGGCTGGAGCGGCCGCGAGGTTGAAGGGGAATGCTTGCGCGGTCAGAAGCGGAAGCGCGTCTCGATACCCACGGTGCGCGGGCGCACCACGGCATGCGAGTAATAACGAAGCGCCACGCCGTCATTGACGCCGATCTGCTCGGTCGACTGGCCCACCGAGGTAACGGCGTAATTGTCGAAGATGTTGTTGGCGAACAGGCTCACCTCCCAATCGTCCATGCCATAGGTGATCGAGGCGCGATGCAGCGTGTAGGAGGGCAGCTTCTCGCCGAAGCCCCGCGCGCCGATCCGCGTCACCACATTGCCGCGATAGACGGCCGTCCAGTTGAGCTTGAGATCGGCGCCGCTGTCGAACGGCACGGTATAGGTGGCGCCGATCGTGCCCGCATTCTTGGGCGTGCCGGGCAGGCGGTCTCCCGGCTCGCCATCGAAGCGCCCGTGATGGGTGGTCACGATCACGCCGGGCGCGACATCCGTCAGGTGCACGTCATTGTAGGAATAGGTGCCGCTGATCTCCAGCGCGGAGACCGGCCGGCCGGTGAAGCTCAGCTCCACGCCCTTCGACACCGCCTTGGCGCCGTTCACCGTGATGCCGAGCGCGCCGTTCACCGTCTGGCTGCCCACCTGGATGCCGTCCCAGTCGATATGATAGCCGGCGACCGATCCGACCAGGCGCCTGTCGAACAGCGAGAAGCGGACGCCGATTTCCTTGTTCTTGGTCTTGTCGGGACCGTAGATCAGCTCGTCCGGCAGCGCGCAGACATTCTGCCCCGGCTCGAGCGGCAGCACGCAGGGCGGGTGGCGGTTGACGCCGCCGATGCGATAGCCGGTGCTGTAGGTCGCATAGACCATCAGATCGTCGGTGAACTTGTAGGAGGTGTTGATCTTCCACACCGTGCCGCTGTCGCTGGTATCGCCCGAACGCACGCGGCTGGGATCGAACTGGATCGCCGGATAGGGCGTGCGCCGCCGCCCGCCGCCGGTCAACGGCAGATCGGTGCCGCCCGTCACCTCGGCTTCATATTTGAAGTAGCGGATACCGCCCGTGACCTGCCATTTCGGCGTGATCTCGAACGTCGCCTCGCCGAACACCGCCTTTTCCTTGGTCTTGGAATTGACGAAGGAGATATATTCGAGGTCGTCGGGCCGGTAATCGATGCCCGCCCAGGCGGTGTAGCCCGGCACATATTCGTTGCGCCACTGGCTGGTGCGGAAATTGTTGTAGAAGCCGCCGATCACCCAGCTCAGCGGGCCGCCATGGGCGGAAACGAAGCGCACTTCCTGGTTGAACTGCTTATATTTGTTCTCCGACGGCGCGTAGGAGGAGAAGCCGGGGAACAGCTCATAATCATAATCTAGATCCAGCAGCAGATCGGTATTGTCGGTATTCCCCGTCACCTTCTGCCGGGTGAGCGCGGTGGACGTCACGAGCTGCGCGAAATCGAACAGATTGGCGTTGATCTCCAGCGAAACGAGATGCGCCTCGCGCCGCGACGGCTCCAGATAGCGGGATGCGCGCTCATATTTTCCGGTGCCCAGCACGCCCGCGCTGTTGGACTGGTAGCCGTCCGTCTTGGAAAGCTGGTAGGCGTAGGTCAGGAACGCCTTCAGATCTTCCGAGGTCTGCACCAGCAGCGTGTTGCGGGTGGTGAAGGTGCGCTCGAAATCCGCATCCTTGTGCCGCTCGAAATTCTCGGCCTGCTGCGCCGGCGTGCCGAGATCGAGGCCGCCCGGCTGCGGCAGCGATATGCCAGGCTGCTTCAGGACATAATTATAGTCGATGAACCCCGGCTCGAAATAATAGCCGAACACCGATCGCAGCGCGATATGATCCTGGACGATCGGCACGTTGAACGCGGCATCCCCGATATAGCCGATATCGTCGCTATGCGCGACGGTGGAGGCGCGAAGATGGGCATAGCCTTCCACGTCGTTCACGTTCGGGCGCTTCGGCATGTAGCGGATCGCCCCCGCCAGCGTGCCCGAGCCGTAAAGCGTGCCCTGCGGCCCCAGTAGCACCTCGACCCGATCGATATCGATCAGCTTGAAGTCGAGATACATGGGCACTTCGCCCAGATAGGTGGCCACCGAATTTTCGGTGTTGCTGCCGCCGATGCCGGTATCGTTCGCGGAAAGGCCGCGCAGCACGATCTTGCTGGCGCTGCGCGCGCCGGTATCGAGCACCGTCACGCCCGGCGTGAAGTTGGCGAGGTTGCGGATATCGGTGATGCTCTGGGCTTCGAGCTGCTCGGCGCCGACGGCGGTGATGTTGATCGGCGCGTCCTGCACCGAAACCGAACGGCGCGTGCCGGTGACGATGATGTCGTCGGCGGCACTGGCCGCCGCCGCGGCTTCGGCCGCCTCGGCGGCATGGGCGATGCAAGGCAACAGGCCACCCAGCGCGGTCGCCGACATCAAGGCGAGGCTGGTGAGAGATCGGCGCTTCATATTACCCCCTTCTTTTTGGTTCTCGTGCCGCCAGCATCCGATGCCCCCGGCGGCCCGCTTCTGACGGTGCCGCGCGACCCGGCGCGCGATGGTGGCGCGCATCCGACCCGGAGCATGAAAAGGGTATGAGGGGCGCCGGGCCGGCCCTATGGGGCGTTTGACGTAGGGCGGGAATTGCTATCAAACAATTGATATCTAATAATATTATGGCGAGTAACATGCACGCAATTGGCCGCGCGGCGCATGCGGTGCTATGACGTCGGCACCCCGGCGATACAGATCGGGGAAAGACGCAGGAGATCAGGATGCGAAATCACATCATGGCGGCATGCGCGCTTGCATGCCTGCCCGCCATGGCCACGGCCGCGCAAAATCCCTTCGCCGCCCCAAGCGCCACGGTGCGCACGGACGGCCTCGATCTTGCGAGTCCCGATGGCCAGCGCCGGCTCGACGCCCGCCTCGCCGATGCCGCGGAGGCGGTGTGCGGCCGATCGGTCAGCCACATCCATCTCGCGATGGCGAAGAAGGCCAGTCAGTGCCGGGCCGAGGTGATCGCCGAAGGCCGCGCCCGCCTCGCCGCCGATCGCTCCACGGAGCTGCGCGGCACCGATTGAAGCCAGCGGCCCGCACACGGGAAGCGGCGTCCGGCCGCTATCCCGCCAGCATCTCCGCCGTGATCGGCAGTGAGCGGATGCGCTTGCCGGTCGCGGCGTGGATCGCGTTGACCAGCGCCGGAATCACAGGCGGCAGCGCCGGTTCGCCCAGCCCGCTCGGCGGATTGTCGGTAATCACCCATTCCACCACGATATCGGGCACGTCGCCGATGCGCGGGATCGGCGCGTCGTGGAAATTCTCCTGCGTCACCGCGCCCGCGACCTGGGTGATCGCCTGCCCCGACAGCGCATAGCCCAGCCCCTCGATCACCGATCCCTGCACCTGGTTGATCGCGTTCACCGGATTGATGATCTGGCTGCCGACGTCGCCCGCCACCCAGACCTTGGCGACGCGCGCCTCGCCTTCGGCCGATACGGCCACGTCCACGATCTCCGCGAAATAGCCCATATGGCTGAAGTAGAAGCCGAAGCCCCGGCCGCGTCCCTCGGGCAGCCGCGCGCCCTTGCCCCAGTCCGCCATGGCGCACACCTTGTCGATCACGCCGCGCGCGCGGCCGGTGTTGAGCGCGGGCGCATTGGGCAGCCAGGGCAGGTCGCGCGGTTCGCCCAGCAGCTCGATCATCAGATCGGGCAACGTCTTGCCGGCGGCGACGGCCACCTCGTCCAGGAAGGACTGGAAGACGAAGCCCAGCGCGTTCGAACCCGGCGCGCGCAGCCAGCCGGTCGGCAGGTTGGTCGCCAGCAGCGACTGGCCATAAGCTAGATTGGGCACGCAGCCGGCCGGAAACTCGAATGGGCTCATCTGCGCGGAACGGATGGGCTTGCCGTCCTGGCCGAAGGTGATGAAATGATCTTTGAAGCCGGTCAGCCGGCCCCGCCCGTCGATCGCGGCGGCGAAGCGGTGCCAGCCGCCGGGACGATAGAAATCGCGCCGCACGTCATCGGTGCGGGCATAAAGCAGCTTCACCGGCGTGCCGGGCACCTGCGCGGCGATGGCGGCGGCGCGGACCATATAATCGTTCATCAGCCGCCGGCCGAAGCCGCCGCCCGATCGCGTCATGTTGATGCGGATCGCCTCGGGCGGAACGCCCAGCGCCTCGGCCACCAGCTTGCGGCCGGGCTCGGGATTCTGCGTGGGCGCCCAGATCTCGACCTTGCCGTCCTTCACCAGCGCCGTGCAGTTCTGCGGCTCCAGCGTGCCATGGGCGAGGAAGGGATAGCTGTAATCGGCCCGCACCACCCTGGCGGCGGCGGCGAAGGCCGCCTCGACGTCGCCATGGCGGGCAAGCTCGGCATCGGGCTTGGCGCCCATCCTCGCTGCGGCCTCGGCCGCATAGCCATCGGTGGAAAAGCCTTCGAGGCCGGCCGTGTCCCATTGCAGGTCCAGCGCCTGCCGCGCGCGATCGGCCACCCACCAGCTTTCGGCCAGCACCGCCACGCCGTCGTAGAGCGATTCCGCCTGGCCGTTGCCCTTGATGACGATCACATGGCGCACGCCCGGCATCTTGCGGACCTCGTCCAGATTGCCCGCCCTGAAGGTGCCGCCGAACACGGGGCATACCTCCAGCGCCGCGTGCAGCAGCCCCGGCATCGCGACATCGATGCCGTAAAGCGGCTTGCCCGCGACGATCGCCGGCACATCCACCCCGCCTATGGACGTGCCGATGATGCGGAACGCCGCCGGGTCCTTCAGCTTCACATTTTCGGGGTCGATCGGCGGCAGCGCCGCGGCCTCGGCGGCGAGATCGGCATAGCGCGCCGTACGGCCGCTCGCCTCATGCGTCACCACGCCGCCCGCCGTCGCGAGGCCCGCCGGATCGACGCTCCATTTCCGCGCCGCCGCCTGCACCAGCAGGCTGCGCGCGGTGGCGCCCACCCTGCGCATCGGCAGCCAGTTGACGGGCGTCGCGCGGCTGCCGCCGGCAACCTGCGGGCCGAACAGCTTTTCCGCGGCATGGGTCTGCTCGATGCGGACCTGCGCCCAGTCGACATCCAGTTCCTCGGCGATCAGCATCGGCAGCATCGTCTTCACGCCCTGCCCGATCTCCGGATTCTTGGCGCCGATGGTGATGCTGTTGTCGGCGGCGATACGGATGAACGCATTGAGGGCGACGGGCGCCTCCCCCGCCGTCCCGGCCAGCGCCACGCGCGCGTCGATGGCCAGCGCGCCGCCGGCAAGCAAGGTCGCCTTCAGGAAGGAACGGCGTTCGATCGCGATGTCAGGCACCGGCGCCTCCCGCCCCGGCCGCCTGCCGGATCGCGGCGCGGATGCGCAGATAGGTGGAGCAGCGGCAGAGATTGCCGGCCATCGCCCCATCGATATCCTCGTCGCCGGGATGGGGCGTGGCAGCGAGCAGCGCGGTGGCGCTCATGATCTGCCCCGCCTGGCAATAGCCGCATTGCGGCACGTCGAGCGCGATCCAGGCATCGGTCACGCGGCGCCCGGCGTCGGTGGTCGCGACCGCCTCGATGGTGACGATCTTCATCGCGGCGGCATCGGCGATCGTCGTCTGGCAGGATCGGATGGCGGCCCCGTCGGCATGGACGGTGCAGGCGCCGCACAGGCCCGCGCCGCAGCCGAACTTGGTGCCCCTGAGGCCCAGATCCTCGCGCAGCGCCCAGAGCAACGGCTTTTCCGGATCGGCATCGATCGTGCGCGCCTGCCCGTTGATGTTGAGGGTGATCGTCATGAAGCCTCGCGCCTCCCGTGCGCCGCGCACAGACCTATCCGGCCCCGCCATAGACCAGCAAGTCCTTCGGCGCGCCGCATCTGCGGATCAGATCGTTCACCACCTGGCGGCGATGCGCGAGCAGCGGCACGTCGGTCAGCGGGCGGGCGCGGATCGCGCGCACCTCCTCGCCGGTGAACGGTTCCGCCCCGTGCGGGGCGGAGCCCTCGCCGAGGTCGAAGGCGACGAAATTGAGCACGGCGGCCAGCCGCGCATCATCCAGCAGCGCGCGGGCGACGTTGGGAACGCGCACGATATATTCGCGCCCTTCCGGCGTGCAGAGGAACCACCCCGCCCGCCCGCGCAGCACCGGCACCGATTTCGGCGGCGAAAGGCCGGTCGTGCCATGGCAGCCGCCGCAGCGGAGGAGGAACTGGCTCTGCGCGGGATTGAGCACCGGGGCGCCCGCCGTGCCGCTGTCCGCGCGGCCGGCCGCCACGCCCGCCAGCCCGATCGCCGCCGCCGCGGCGAGAGCCAGCGGCCGCGGGATCACGGCACGATCCCCGCAGTGGCCAGTCGTCCGCGCTCCTCGCCCACCTTGGCGGCCGGCAGCTTCGGCGCGGCACGGACGGCCGCCACCTCGGCCGGGGTGAACGGCCGGGCCTTGGCCCTGGCGCCGGCGGTGGAGATATAGGTCAGGATGTCCGCCAGATCCTTGTCGGCCAGGCGGGCATAGGGAAGCATCGCGCCGCTCAGCGGCTTGCCGTCCACCATGATCCGTCCGGTCTGGCCGTGGAGCAGGACGGCGATCAGGTATCGCCGCCCATCCTCGCTGGCCGCCACCTTGTCCATCCGGCCCGCGAGCCGGGGATAGACGCCGGGCACGCCCTGCGCGGCGGACTGGTGGCACATCTGGCAATTGGCCTTGTAGGCCTGCGGCACCGCCTGCGCATATGCCGCCGCCGGCGACAGCAGCAGGGCAACGGCCACGATCCAGGCCCGTGACATCAGCTCGCCACCCCGACCAATGCGGCCGTCGAGCAATGATAGGCCATGGAGGAGGTGCCGAAGCACCAGATGATCTCGTTATTCCCCGATGGCCGGTAGGCGGGCGTCGCCTCCTCCGTATTGTCGCAGCGGCAGCGGCCGCAGCCGCTGGTGCCGCAGCAGTCGCGATAGGCGATCAGGTAGAGCCGCTTGTCGTCCGGGTTGAGGCAGGTGCCGACCCAGGAGGTGAGCGACGGCTGCGTGCCCGGCGGGCACATGCTGGTCGTGCCGCCGCAGCAGGTGCAGAGCGATCCGTCGATGGCGCAGTAGCGCCAGTAATTGCACTCGGTATCGTCCTTGGTCTGCGCCTTCTTCTGGAAATCGCTGCGCGTGTCGGGCTCCACCGGCTCGGCGGCATGCGCCTTCATCCGGTCGACCGGCAGCAGCGGAAAGAGCGGCGCCGCGACGAGCGCCGTTCCCACGCGCGATATCATGCTCCGCCGCGAGGTGCGGCCGGCCAGCCTGCGGGCAAGCTTCTCGCCGATGCCGTCCATGTCCGATATCTTCATGGCACTATCCCCCGTTCGTTCACTTGCCGCCGCCGGCATGCATGCGGACGACCTTCTCGTCGCCCGCCGCGCCGCGTTCGCGCAGATAGTCCTGGGCCGATGCGAAGCCGGTCTCGCCCGCCACGATCAGGCTCTCCAGATGCTCCCGGCTGTTGACGAGGCCCTTGGCCACGATGCTGCCGGCCGCGCTCACCAGCGCCGCCGTGGGCAGCTTGCCCACCTGATAGGCCAGCCCGATCTGCGGGCTCAGCGCGAAATCGAACCCTTCCATGCGATGGCGCCGGGCCATGGCGGCATAATCCTCCGCATTGCCGTCGCCCACGAACACCAGCCGCAGCTTCTCCGCGCGGGCCAGCACCATCGCGATGGGGATGATCTTCTTGCAGATCGGGCAATCGGGCGCGACGAACAGCAGCAGCGATGCCTGCCCCGAAGCGTCCGGCCCGCCGACATTGACGATCCCGCCCGCCAAGCCGGGGGCCGCGATCACCGGCGCCAGGTCGCCGGCCTTGGGGCCGCCGTCCGTCACCAGCGCGCCCATCGGCGCGATCCGTTCGTGCAGCACGCCGATCTGGCGGGCGAGCGCCACGACCGCGACCACCAGCAGCGCCACCACGATCCACAGCAGGAATGTCGATGCGATCAGCATGATCAATAGGCTCCGTTGGGCGCGCCGGTGGATCGCGGCGCGAAGGAATGGAGGATGGCGATGGCGCGGAACAGCGCGTAGACGCCCGCGCCCGCCACGATCGCCAGCAGCCGCGCCGGCAGGCCCGCCACCGGCCCGGCCACGATCCCGCCCAGCAGGATGCCGGCGAGCGCGACGTTGCGCGCAACCATGGGCCAGCCGATCGGCCGGGGCCGGCCGCGCGGATCGCAGCCGCAATCGATATGGCGCCGGCCGCGCAGCAGGTTGACGGCGATGGCCGCCGCGAAGGCCAGCAGCAGCCCCGCGCCGGCGATCATGCCCGCGGCACCGCCAAGGCCGGTGACGATCAGGATCGCCACGGCCAGCTCGGCAGCCGGCAGCAGCGCCGCCACGCCGCCGATCAACGGACCAGGCACCAGCCGATAGCCGGCGAGCGCAACCAGCCAGTCATCGCGGGCGGCAAGCTTGGCCAGCGCGCCCGCCGCCAGCATCGCCGCGATCGCCGATGCGGCGGCCAGGTGGCCGATCGCCAACAGGGCGGATGCGTCCATGACGCGATCAGAAACCCGTGACCTGGATCATTCCCGGCCGGCGGATCTCGCTCATCTGGCGGACGATCCTGCCATTTTCCGGGTCCATCACCCAAAGCCAGTCGCCCTCGCCCGCCACATAGAGCAACGGCTTCTCGTCCTGGCTCACGCCGACGACGCGGCCGGCGGTGGGCACGCGGAACCGCCCCTTCACCTGCCGGGTGGCGACGTCGATCGCCCACAGCTCGGTGCCTTCCGCCTTCTGCGTCCAGGGCTTGCCTTCATGCATGAGGGCGAACAGCGTGCCGCTCGCCATGTGGATCGCAAACGGCCGCCGCCCGCCGGGCCGCCAGGTCTTGTGCTGCGGCTCGGTCGTCGCCGGGGAAAGCCCGGCCGCCGCCTGCAGGCTCCACGGCTCGCCG
This sequence comes from Sphingomonas sp. MM-1, assembly GCF_000347675.2. Taxonomy (NCBI): domain Bacteria; kingdom Pseudomonadati; phylum Pseudomonadota; class Alphaproteobacteria; order Sphingomonadales; family Sphingomonadaceae; genus Sphingomonas; species Sphingomonas sp. MM-1. Next base: position 1,518,761 of record NC_020561.1, read on the forward strand.
AACACGGGCTCGCCCCCCAGCTTCACCGGGTGGACGAGGCCGTTATAGGTGATGAACCAGGCTTGGCCCGTCTTGCGATCGACCAGGCTCTCCTCGAACACGGGGTCGGCCTCGGCCTCGAAGAATGGCTGGCTCTGCCGGATCGTGCCCTTCGCCTTCACATCTACCGTCACCGTCGCCAGCGAACCGTCGGCGCAAAGCGAGGCGAAGCCCTCGTCGCGATAGGGGAAGATCAGGCCGCAGCCTGGCACCTCGATGGTGGAGAGGAACTTCTTCTTCTCCAGGTCCACAACCTGCACCGAGGTCGCCGGTTCGAGGTTGAAGACATAGCCGCGCGTGCCGCTCGCGCTGATCGAGAAGAAGGGCATGCGCCCCGATGCGATCAGCCGGCCGGGCAGCTTGATCTCGTTCACCAGCTTCAGGCTGGCGCTGTCATAGACGGAAACGAGGTCGACCCGCTCGCCGCGATTGTCCCGCGACCAATAGCTTTCGGAAACATAATAATGGCCGTTGTCCGGCGCGACGGCGAGCACGCCGGCCCGGCCGCCATGGATCGTCCCTTCCACCTTCGCGGTATCGCCATCGATGATGGTGAAGCCTTCGCCGGCGGCGATGTAGAGGCGGTGCGCACCCGCCGGGCCGAGCGTCAGCGTGCCGCTGGTCTCGGCCTCCAATATCGGCGGCGGCGGCGATGCGGGGGCGGGCGGCGGCGTATCGGCGGCCGATGCGATGCCCGCCCAGGCGATGCCGGCGGCGCAGGCGCCTCCCCTCAGCCACGATCCGAACTGCAGCCCCATATCCCGTTCCCCACAGGTTGATCGATGGGCGGCAGCATTGGATTGCGGCGATTTGCCGGGCCATGGGGCGTTTGACGTAGGGGCCGCGCCGCCCGCCCGATGCTAGCTCCGGCACGGCCCCCTGGAGGGACGATTCCGTCCGCGCCGGTGCCTGGGGCCGATGGCAAGAACAGGGAGGTCGCGGCGTGGGACTATCGAGGAAACTCGGCATCATCGCCTTGTCGGCGGCGGCGGGCATCGCATCGCTCGCCATCGCGCAGAGCACGGAAAAGCGGTTCGCGCCCGAGATCGAGGCCAAGCTCGACAAGCTGACGCCCGAGCAGGCGAAATTCCTCCGTTCGAAGGAAACCGATCGATTCGTTTCCGTGGAAGGCGAGCTGGAGCGCCGGCTGGCGGCCAAGTCGCCGGAGGAGATCCAGGCCTATGTCGCCGCGATGATGGAGGTGATCGAGGCGAGCAAGTTCAACCCCAAGACCGACATGGCGTCGATCCCCCTCAACCCGGAGGCGAAGAGCTTCAACAGCTGGAAGGTGCTGCGCCCGGCGGAGCTCGATCCGAAACGCGAACCCGGCCCCTTCTCGCTCAGCCGCTATGTCGAAGGGCGCAGCGGCATCCCCACCTTCTTCGGCCTGCCCGTGGCGCTGCGGCCGGACGACCTGACCGCCGGCAAGGTCGATATCGCCATGGTCGGCATCCCGCTCAACATGGGTTCGGGCACGCGCGGCGCGCATCTCGGCCCCACCGCCATGCGCACCGTCCGCATGGGCGCCGGCAACGACATGTATACGATGACGTCGCCGCGCGCCGTGCTCAACATGGTCGATTATGGCGACGTCGCCGTCGACAATATGAGCACCGAGCGATCGATGGGCCATGTGCGCGAGCAGGTGGCCTCCATCGCGAAGACGGGCGCCATCCCCTTCATCGTCGGCGGCGACCACAGCCTTGCCTATTCGGACATCGCCGGCGTCACCGACGTGCTGGGCAAGGGCAAGGTCAGCGTCATCCACTTCGATTCGCATTATGATGCGGGTCGCGGCCGCGCCCACCTGATCGATCATGGCCAGCCGGTCTACCGGCTCATCAAGGAGGGCCATGTCGCCGGCCGCGATTACATCCAGGTCGGCCTGCGCGCGCAATCGCCCGATATCGAGACCTTCGAATGGATGCGCGAACAGGGCTTCCGCTACCATACGATGGTGGAGGTGGAGAAATCCGGCTGGGACGTGGTGGTCAGCCGCGTGCTCAAGGAAGCCAAGGAAAACGGCAAGCGCGTGTTCGTGTCGTTCGACATCGACGTGCTCGATCCCGCTTATATGGTCGGCACCGGCACGCCGGTTCCCGACGGCCTCACCATGCGCGAGGTGGTGCCGCTGATCCGCCGCATCTGCGCTGAGACCGACCTTGCCGGCTTCGAGCTGGTGGAGCTCGATCCGACGATGGACCCCACCTACCGCTCCGCCCAGAACAGCGCTTACATCATGCACGCCTGCATGGCCGGCATGGCGATCCGCAAGAAGGGCATCACCCAGGAACATTATCTGAGCCCGCTCAGCTCCGAATGGCAGAAGCCCGCGGAAAAGAAGGGGCGCCAGAAGCCCACGACCTGATCCGAAATCCAGCGTGGACCTGGGGGCGGCATCGCAGGATGCCGCCCCTTCTTGTTATAGATCAGTATCTTACCCTGCTACGTCAATCGCCCCATATCGGCCCCGCCCCGCCGCCCCTAGCGTCCCGCCCCGACAGGATTTCTTTTGCCGGGGGCTGGATCATGAGGCTGAAACGGATCGTTATCGGAATGCTGCTGGCGGGCGTGGCGATCACCGCGACCGTGGCCGCCGGATCGGACAAGGTGGCCCCGCCCGCCTGGCTGGAAGCCAAGATCGCGAAGCTGCCCAAGGAGAAGCGCGATTTCCTCCTTTCCGAAAAGGCGGAGGGCATGGCCGGTTCCTACGACAAGCTGTTCCAGCGCCTCGAGAAGAAGAGCCCGGCGGAGATCGAGGCCTATATCGACGGCATGCTCGCCGTGGTGGAGGCGAACAAGTTCCACCCCGACACCGACATGGCGTCGATCCCGCTCAATACCGAATCGCCCATGTTCAACGGCTGGAAGACGATGCGCCCGCGCACGATGGACCCGAAGAGGGAACCGGGCCCCTTCAGCCTCAGCTATTACATGAACGGCCGTGGCGGGGGCGTCTATGGCGGCGGCATCGCCACCTTCGCGGGCGCGCCGGTCGCCATCTATCCGGAGGATCTCGTCGCCGGGAAGGTGGACGTCGCGATCGTCGGCGCGCCGCTGGACATGGGATCGGGCTATCGCGGCGCCAAGTCCGGCCCATCGGCGCTCCGCAACCAATATGGCGCGGGCGGGATCGACATGTTCACCATGGTCGATCCGTCGAAGGAGCTGAACATCGTCGATTATGGCGACATCGCCGTCGACAATATGAGCACCGAGCGCACCGTCCACCATGTGCGCGAGCGCGTTGCCGAGATCGCCCGCACCGGCGCCATCCCCTTCGTCGTCGGCGGCGATCACAGCCTGGAATATTCGGACGTGGCGGGCCTGGCCGACGTCCACGGCAAGGGCAGCTTCGGCGTCGTCCACTTCGATTCCCACTTCGATGCCGGCCAGGGCGGCGTCCACTTCATCACCCATGGCGCGCCCGTCTATCGCGCGGTGAAGGAAGGCCATGTCCTCGGCCGGAACTATATCCAGGTCGGCCTGCGCGGGCCGTGGCCGGAGGCGGAGGGCTTCGAATGGATGCGCAACAACGGCGTGCGCTACCATGCGATGCCGGAAATCGAGAAGAATGGCTGGCAGGCGACGATGGAGCGAGCGCTCAAGGAAGCGCGCGAAAGCGGCAAGAAGATCTTCATCAGCTTCGACGTCGACGTGCTCGATCCCGCCTTCGCGCCCGGCACCGGCACGCCCGTTCCCGGCGGCCTCACCATGCGCGAGGCGCTGCCGATCGTCCGCCGGCTGTGCGCGGAGAACGAGTTGGTCGGCTTCGAGATCGTCGAGGTGGCGCCCCAGCTCGATTCCACATACCGCACCGCGCTCAACGCCAATTTCGTGATGCACGCCTGTCTCACGGGCGTCGCGATGCGCCGGAAGGGCATCACCCAGGCCGGCTATCTTTCCGACCTCACCACCGAGCACCAGCAGCCCTCGGCCGGCCAGAAGGGCGAGCGCGACGGCAAGGTGGAAAAGGTCGATCCCGATTATGGCTGGCGGCCGAAGAAGCGCCCGACCACCTGACCGGCGGGGCGAGGGTCTCCCGCCCCATACGTCAAATGCCCCATGTCGATGCGTCCGTGTCCCCCGCACAACCATCGGCATGGAGCATGGCCGATCCGCAGATGCCGTCATTCATCCGCTGGCGCCGCCGCCATCGGCACAGCGCCAGCAGGCGGCACTGCAACGGGTGGATGGCGAGGCGCGCATCGCCTTCGCCGCGCGCGGCGTGGCGGATCTCTACCAGCGCGCGCCCTGCCGGCTGCTGTTCCCCGATGTCGCGGCGGGCGATTTCCCGCAGGCCGTATCGATCACCACCAGCGGCGGCCTCACCGGCGGCGATCGCGTCGCGCTCGATATCCGGGTCGAGCCCCATGGCCGCGGCACCGTCACCACCCAGGCGGCGGAGAAACTCTATCGCGTGCGGCCGGGCGATCCCGACATCCGCATCGAGACGCGGATCGAAATCGCCGAGGCCGGGCGCTGCGAATGGCTGGCGCAGGAAGCGATCCTGTTCGATCGCACGCGGATGCGCCGGCGCCTGCATGCCCATCTGGCGGAGGATGCCCGGCTGCTCGCGGTCGAAACCATGCTGTTCGGCCGCGCCGCGATGGGCGAGCAGTTCACCCGGGGCCTCGTCCATGACGAATGGCGCATCTGGCGGGCCGGCCGGCTGCTGTGGGCGGACGCGCTACACATCGCCGGGGATTTCGCCGCCACCGCCGATGCGCCGTTCGGCTTCGGCGGCGCGCGCGCGATCGCGACGCTGGCCTATGCCGGCCCCGATGCCGCGTGCCACCTCGATCTCGCCCGCGATCTCGCCGGCGCGCCGGATGGCGGCGCCACCTGCCTCGACGGCCTGCTCATCCTCCGCCTGGTCGACCGGGACGCGCGGGCCTTGCGGGATCGCGTGATCCGCGCGGCCGCCGCGCTGCGCGCCGCCACGCTGGGCCTGCCCCCGCGCCTTCCCGCCGTCTGGTATTGCTGACGATGAACCTCACGCCCCGCGAAAAGGACAAGCTTCTGGTGGCGATGGCCGCGATCGTCGCGCGCGGGCGGCTCCAGCGGGGCGTGAAGCTCAACCATCCCGAAGCGATCGCGCTGATCACCGAACATGTCGTCGAAGGGGCGCGCGACGGCCGCAGCGTCGCCGATCTGATGGCGAGCGGCGGCCATGTGCTGACCCGCGATCAGGTGATGGAGGGCATATCCGAGATGATCCACGACGTGCAGGTGGAAGCCACCTTCCCGGACGGCACCAAGCTCGTCACCGTCCACAGGCCGATCCGGTGACGGCGGTGCCCGCGCCCTCCACGCCCCACCCCCGTCATGCCGGACTCGGTCCAGCATCCATTGCCGCTGCGCTGGAATTTCGGACGGAGCGGCAATGGGTCCTGACTTTCGTCGGGATGACGGAAATGGCGCGCGGGGCCGCCGCATGATCCCCGGCGAGATCATCCCCGCCGAAGGCGACATCGTCCTCAACGCCGATCGCGTGGCCATCACCCTTGTCGTCGCCAATAGCGGCGACCGGCCGATCCAGGTCGGCAGCCATTATCATTTCGCGGAAGCCAATCCCGCGCTCGCCTTCGATCGCGCCGCCGCGCGCGGCCACCGCCTGGATATCGCGCCCGGCACCGCCATCCGCTTCGAGCCGGGGCAGAGCCGCGAAGTGGCGCTGATTCCCTATGGCGGCCGCCGCATCGTGATCGGCTTCCGCGGCGAAGTGATGGGGGCGATCTGAATGCCGGTCACGCTCACCCGCCGGGCCTATGCCGGCATGTTCGGCCCCACCATCGGCGATCGCATCCGGCTGGGCGATTCCAGCCTCCTCATCCGCGTCGAGGAGGACCGCACCGTCCATGGCGAGGAGGTGAAGTTCGGCGGCGGCAAGGTGATCCGCGACGGCATGGGCCAGAGCCAGGCCAGCCGGGCCGAAGGCGCCGCCGATACCGTCATCACCAATGTCGTGATCCTGGATCATTGGGGGATCATCAAGGCCGATGTCGCGATCCGCGACGGCCTGATCGCGGCGATCGGCAAGGCCGGCAACCCCGATACCCAGCCCGGCGTCGACATCGTCATCGGGCCGGGGACGGAGATCATCGCCGGCGAGGGCCGCATCCTGACCGCCGGCGCGATCGACGCGCACATCCATTTCATCTGCCCGCAGCAGGCGGAAGAGGCGCTGAACGCCGGCGTCACCACCATGCTGGGCGGCGGCACCGGCCCCGCGCACGGCACGCTCGCCACCACCTGCACCCCCGGCCCCTGGCACATGGAGCGGATGTTCCAGGCGCTGGAGGCGATCCCGATGAATTTCGGCCTGTTCGGCAAGGGCAATGCCAGCCGGCCCGATGCGCTGGTGGAGATGATCCTGGCCGGCGCCTGCGGCCTCAAGCTGCACGAGGATTGGGGCACGACGCCGGCCGCGATCGATTGCTGCCTGTCGGTGGCGGACGACATGGACATCCAGGTCACGCTCCACACCGATACGCTCAACGAAAGCGGCTTCGTGGAAAGCACGATCGCCGCCTTCAGGGGCCGCACCATCCACGCCTTCCATACCGAGGGCGCTGGCGGCGGCCATGCGCCGGACATCATCCGCGTCGCCGGCCTGCCCAACGTGCTGCCTTCCTCCACCAACCCGACGCGCCCCTACACCGTCAACACGCTCGACGAGCATCTCGACATGCTGATGGTGTGCCATCATCTCGACCCCCGCATCGCCGAGGACGTGGCCTTCGCAGAAAGCCGCATCCGCAAGGAGACGATCGCCGCGGAGGATATCCTCCACGATCTCGGCGCCTTCTCGATGATGTCGTCGGACAGCCAGGCGATGGGCCGGGTCGGCGAAACGATCATCCGCTGCTGGCAGACGGCGGACAAGATGAAGGGGCAGCGCGGCCCCCTTGGCGCCGACGATGCCGATGCGGACAATTTCCGCGCCCGCCGCTACATCGCCAAATATACGATCAACCCGGCGATCGCCCACGGCATCAGCCACATCGTCGGATCGATCTCGGTGGGCAAGCTCGCCGATCTGGTGCTCTGGTCCCCGGCCTTCTTCGCGGTGAAGCCCGATATGGTGATCAAGGGCGGCAGCATCGCGGCGGCCCCGATGGGCGATCCCAATGCCAGCATCCCGACGCCGCAGCCCGTGCATTATCGGCCGATGTTCGGCGCGCTCGGCCGGGCCAACACCTTGTCTTCGCTCTTCTTTGCGTCCGGCGCATCGATCGATGCCGGAATTCGCAATCGATATGGCCTTTCGCGCCCCTTTGCTGCGGTGCACAACACCCGTGGGACCATCGGAAAGGGGGCCATGATCCTGAACGACGCAATGCCGCATATCGAGGTCGATCCCGAGACCTACGAGGTCCGCGCGGACGGCGAGTTGCTGACCTGCGAGCCGGCCCGCACCCTCCCCTTCGCCCAGCGCTATTTCCTGTTCTGAAAGGATCGTGATGCAGACGGCGGAACGGATCATCGCACGGGGGGAGTGGGACCCGGCCAGCGCGTCCGATCATATCGCCCTCGATCATGACGAGCGGCACCGCCGCCGCTTCCGCTATGTCGCGAAGGGCGGCACGGCCTTCCTGCTCAACCTGCCCCGCGCGACGGTGATCGGCCATGGCGACGCGATCGCGCTGGCGGACGGGCGCCTGATCGCCGTCACCGCCGCGCCCGAGCCGCTGATGGCGGTGCGCGCGGGGCCCGGCATCGGCCTGGTCCGCCTCGCCTGGCATATCGGCAACCGCCACCTGCCGGCCGAAATCCAGGCCGACCGCATCCTGCTGCGCGAGGATCATGTGATCCGCCACATGCTGGAGGGGCTGGGCGCATCGGTGGATGCGATCCACGCGCCCTTCACGCCCGAACAGGGGGCCTATGCCGGCGGCGCACACGGCCACGACCATCATCACGGCGACGGCCACCATCACGATCATGCCGCGCCACCCGGACGGGAGCGCCACCGCCATCACCATGCTCACTGACGGCGCCCTTCAGCACCTGCTTGCCTGGACATCGCCAGCCTATCCGGTCGGCGCCTTCACCTACAGCCACGGCCTGGAAACGGCGGTCGACGATCAGCGGGTCCGCGATGTCGCCGGCCTCGCTTTTTATATCGAGGCGGTGCTCGCGCGCGGCGGCGGCTGGGTGGATGCGGTGCTGTTCGGCCATGGCTGGCGCACCGCCGCCGATCCGCAGGCCTTCGATGAGGTGGCGGCGCTGGCCGCCGCCTTTCGCGGCAGCAGCGAAACCGCGCTGGAAAGCCACCAGCAGGGCCGGTCCTTCCTCACCGTCACCCGCCGCGCCTGGCCGCATCCCGCGCTCGACGGTTTCGCCGGCCGCTGGGGCGATCGGCCGATCGCCCATGCCGTGGTGCTGGCGCTGGCCTGCGCCGCCCACGGCGTCCCGCTGGAACCGGCGCTCCATGCCTATCTGCACGGCACCGCCGCCAACCTCGTCTCGGCCGGCGTGCGCCTCGTGCCGCTCGGCCAGACGGACGGGCAGATCGCCACCGCCCTTCTCGCCCGCAGTATCCCGCCGATCGCGGCGCGGGCCATCGCCACCCCGCTCGACGATCTCGGCACCGCCGCCCCGCTGCTGGAACTGGCGTCGATCCACCACGAAACGCTCTACACAAGGCTGTTCAGATCATGACCATGGCCGCCCTCGCCCCACAGGGCCACGCGCCCCGCGCACCCCATGTCCACGGCCCGCTCCGCATCGGGATCGGCGGCCCCGTGGGATCCGGCAAGACGGCGCTGACCGACCGGCTCTGCAAGGCGATGCGGGACGATTACGATATCGCCGCCATCACCAACGACATCTACACGCGCGAGGATGCCGAATTCCTCACCCGATCGGGCGCGCTTGTCCCCGAAAGGATCATGGGGGTGGAGACCGGCGGCTGCCCGCATACCGCGATCCGCGAGGATGCCAGCATCAACCTCGCCGCCGTGGACCAGATGGCGGCGCGCTTCCCGGGGCTGGAGGCGATCTTCATCGAAAGCGGCGGCGACAACCTGGCCGCCACCTTCAGCCCGGAGCTTGCGGACATCACCATCTACGTGATCGACGTTTCCGCCGGCGACAAGATCCCGCGCAAGGGCGGCCCCGGCATCACCCGATCCGACCTTCTGGTCATCAACAAGATCGATCTCGCCCCGCTGGTCGGCGCGAGCCTGGAGGTGATGGACCGCGACGCCCGCAAGATGCGGGGCGCCCGCCCCTTCCTGTTCACCAACCTCAAGGACAATATCGGGCTGGACGAGATCATCGCCTTCATCGTCCAGGCGGGCGGGCTGCCGGCAAGGCGGGAGAGCCGATGAACCAGCCCGCCTACATCTACCGGGAAAAGCGCCTCTACAACAAATGGGCGGCCAGCCAGACGCTGGAGGATTATGCGCTGCGCTACACGGCGGACAGCGCGCGGCGCTGGTCGGCGGGGCGGGTGGCGAACACGGCGATCGGGGCGACGGCCTTCCTGGCCTGCGAGGCGATCGGGGCGACGATCACGCTGGCCTACGGCTTCGCCAACAGCGTCGCGGCGATCGCGGCGGCGGTCGCGCTGATGTTCGTGATCGGCTTCCCGATCGCCTATCAGGCGGCACGGCGCGGGCTCGACATCGATCTCCTCACCCGGGGCGCGGGCTTCGGCTATCTGGGCTCCACCATCACCTCGCTGATCTACGCCTCCTTCACCTTCCTGCTCTTTTCGGTCGAAGCCAGCATCATGGCGGTCGCGCTGCGCGCCATGTCCGGCATCCCGATGAGCCTGGCCTATGTGCTGAGCTCGCTCGTCGTCATCCCGGTCGCGCTCTACGGCATGAGCGCGATCACCCGCTTCCAGTTCGTCACCCAGCCCATCTGGGTGATGCTGCAGCTCGCACCCATCGGCTACATCCTCTGGCTCGGCCAGCCCGCGCTCGATGAATGGAGCCGCTTCGCCGGCCAGTTCGGCGCGCCGGACGGGGAGGTCAGCCTCCTTTATTTCGGCCTGGCCTTCTCCACCCTCCTCTCGCTGCTGCCGCAGATCGGCGAGCAGGCGGATTATCTGCGCTTCCTGCCCGCGCGCGAGAAAACGGGACGCACGCGCTGGTGGCTGGCGATGATCGCCGGCGGGCCGGGATGGACGCTGATCGGCGGCGCCAAGCTGCTGCTGGGCTCCTTCCTCGCCGATTATGTGCTGCGCCACGGCGCGACGGCCGCGCAGGCGGCCAGCCCGACGGACCTGTTCCTCACGATCTTCACCGCGATGACGAGCCATTCGGGGCTGGCGCTGGTGCTCACAGGCATCTTCGTCATCACGTGCCAGCTCAAGATCAACGTCACCAACGCCTATGCCGGGTCGATCGCCTGGTCCAACTTCTTCGCCCGGCTCACCCACAGCCACCCCGGCCGCGTCGTCTGGCTGATCTTCAACGTCGTCCTCGCGCTGATCCTGATGGAGATCGGCATCCTCGACGCGATCGAGGGCATCCTGATCCTCTACGCCAACATCGCCGCCGGCTGGATCGGCGCGCTGGCGGCGGACCTGATGATCTCCAAGCCGCTCGGCCTCTCGCCGCGCGGCATCGAGTTCAAGCGCGCCCACCTGTTCGACATCAACCCGGTGGGCGTGGGCGCGATGACGCTGTCGATCGTCGCCTCCACCGTCTCGCATGTCGGCCTGCTGGGCCCGCTGCCGCAGGCGTTCGCGCCCGCCATCGGGCTGGCGATCGCCTTCGTCGCCGCGCCCGCCATCGCGCTCGCCACCCGCAGCCGTTATTATATCGCGCGCCGATCGACATTGCCGGCCAAGGCGGAACGGCGCTGCATCATTTGCGAAAACAGCTTCCAGCCGGACGACATGGCCCATTGCCCGGTCTATTCGGCGCCGATCTGCTCGCTGTGCTGCACGCTGGAGGCGCGCTGCCACGATCGCTGCAAGGATCGCAGCCGCGCGACGGAGCAGGTGTCCCACTGGCTCGAACGCCTGCTGCCGGCATCGCTCGCGGCGCAGGTGCACACCCCCGTCGGCCATTTCATCGGCGTGCTGGCGCTCATCAACCTGTGCAATGCGCTGGTGCTCGGCGTCATCCACCGGGAGTTCGCGCGGCGCATGGCCGATGGCGGGGCCGCCATCGCGCCGGTGCTGCTCGCGGTGTTCTTCGCCTTCGCGCTGCTGGCCGGCATCGCCGCCTGGATCATCGTCCTCGCGCACGAGAGCCGCCGCGCCGCCATGCAGGAAACCCAGCACCACATGCAGAAGCTGGTCGAGGAGATCGCCTCGCACGACGTCACCGACCGCCAGCTCCAGAAGGCGAAGGAGGCCGCGGAGGCCGCCAACGCCGCCAAGAGCCGCTACCTCGTCAGCGTCAGCCACGAAATCCGGTCCCCGCTCAACTCGATCTACGGCTATGCCCAGCTTCTGGAGCGCGGCAGCGACGTGCCCCCGGTGGAGGCCGCCCGCGTGATCCGCCGCAGCGCGGAGCATCTCACCAACCTGGTCGAAGGGCTGCTGGATATCTCGCAGGTGGAAAGCGGCATCCTGCGCGTCAGCCGCGATACGGTGCGCCTGCCGCCCTTCCTCGATCAGCTCGCCAATATGTTCCGCCCGCAGGCGCAGGCCAAGGGCATCGCCTTCGTCTACGAACGGCCGGAACGGCTGCCCGAATTCGTCCACACCGATCAGAAGCGGCTGCGCCAGATCCTGATCAACGTGCTGTCGAACGCGATCAAGTTCACCGAGGCCGGCAAGGTCGGCTTCAAGGTCAAATATCGCAGCCAGCTCGCCACCATCGAAATCGCCGATACCGGCATCGGCATCGATCCGCGCGATCTGAAGCGCATCTTCGATCCGTTCGAACGCGGCAGCAATCCCGGCGCGCACCGCCAGCAGGGCGTGGGCCTCGGCCTGTCGATCACGCAAGCGCTGGTGCAGATATTGGGCGGGGAGATCACCGTCAGCAGCGAACCCGGCAAGGGCACCCGCTTCGTCATCCGAGTGATGCTGTCCCAGGCGGCTGCGGGCGCCGCGCTGCCCGACAGCCCGAGCGGCGACACCGTGACCGGCTATGTCGGCCCGCGCCGCTCCATTCTCCTCATCGACGACGATCCCACCCAGATCGCGGTGCTGCGCAACCTGCTCGAACCGCTCGGCTTTCCGGTCTATACCGCGCTCGACGGCGAAAGCGGCACCATGCTCGCCGCCCAGGTCCGGCCCGATCTCGTGCTGCTGGACATCACCATGCCGGGATTGTCGGGCTGGGAAACGGCCCGCCTGATTCGCGAGGCGCATGGACCGGCGATCCGCATCGTCATGGTTTCCGCCGACGCGCACGAATATCGCCGCGGCGGCGACGGGCAGGATGCGCACGACATGTTCCTGATCAAGCCGGTCGAGCTCAACACGCTGCTCGATACCATATCCGACCAGCTCGATATCGAATGGACGAGCGGCACCCCCGCACCCGCCACGGCCGACGCGGGCGAAGGCGGTTCGGCCGATGCCCTGCCCGAAGCGGCGCAAGCCTATCTGGTCGAGCTGGAGCAACTCGTCCGTATCGGCCATGTCCGGGGGATAGAAAGGAAGATACAGGAATTCGAGGCCGCCGTGCCCGAGGCCCGGCCGATGACGGGGCATTTCCTCGCCTCGCTCGACCGCTTCGACCTCAAGGGGCTGGGGGCGATGATAAAGACAAGGTTGAACGATGGTCGCTGATCTTGCCCATGAAACCGTGCTCGTCGTGGACGACACGCCCGAAACGCTGCGCTTCCTCACCGACACCATTGATCGGGCAGGCATGACGGCGCTGATCGCCACCAGCGGCGAAAGCGCGGTCGATCTGCTCGCCCATGTCACCCCCGGCCTGATCCTGATGGATGCGGTGATGCCCGGCATGGGCGGCTTCGAAACCACCCGCGCGATCAAGCGCAACGCCGCCTGGGCGCATATCCCGGTGATCTTCATGACCGGCCTCACCGAAAGCGAGCATGTCGTCCATGCGCTCGACGCCGGCGGGGTCGATTATGTCCGCAAGCCGATCGTGGTGGAGGAACTGCTCGCCCGCGTCCGCGTCCACCTCGCCAACGCGCGGATCTCCCATGGCAGCCAGATCGCGCTCGACGCCACCGGGCGCCACCTCCTCGCCGTCGACGAAGCGGGCGGCCTCGCCTGGGCGACGCCGCAGGCCGGCCGGATGCTGGCCGATATCGATCCCGCGTGGGACAAGGAGGCCGGCGCCCTGCCCGATCTCCTCCGCCCCGCGATCGCCCGGCTGCTGGCGGACGACAATGGCAGCGGCGCCGGCATCAAGCTCGATCTGCCGGGCGCCACGCTCGAACTGGTGCTCGTCACCCGCGCGCGGCGGGACGAGACGCTGATCCGCCTCAACCTGATCCGCGACGGCGCCGATATCCAGCGCCTGCAGGATCGCTATGCCCTCACCCAGCGCGAGGCAGAGGTGCTGCTGTGGATCAGCTACGGCAAGCCCAATCGCGTGATCAGCGAGATCCTCAGCATCAGCCCGCGCACCGTGAACAAGCATCTGGAACAGATATTCGAAAAGCTCGGCGTCGAGACGCGCGCCGCCGCCGCCGCCTTCGCGGTGCGCACGATCGGCAACTGACCCGCGCGGCGGCGGTCAGGAGCCGCTCCGGGACACCTCGTCCGCGAGGCGCCTGCTGTCGGCCTTGAGCACATCCATGGCCGCCCGGCGCAGCGCATCGCCCCCCGACCATGTTCAGATCCTGCGCCAGTTCAGATCCAGCGCCAGCCCGGTTCGATGCCGATCACCCGGACAACGGCTGCGGGAAGCAGCCCCGGTGCGAGGCCTACATCACCTCGAACAGGCCGGCCGCTCCCATGCCGCCGCCCACGCACATCGTCACCACGACATGCCGGACGCCCCGGCGCCTGCCTTCGATCAGCGCGTGCCCGACCATCCTGGCGCCCGACATGCCATAAGGATGCCCGATCGCGATGGCTCCGCCATTCACGTTGAGGCGTTCGTCGGGAATGCCGAGCGTGTCGCGGCAATGGAGCACCTGCACCGCGAAGGCCTCGTTCAATTCCCAGAGCCCGATATCGTCGATCGCAAGATCGAACTTCTCGAGCAGCCTAGGAACCGCCAGGACCGGGCCGATCCCCATCTCATCCGGCTTCGTCCCCGCCACGGCCATGCCGACATAGCGGCCCAGAGGTTGCAATCCGCGGCGCTCGGCGGTGCGCGCCTCCATCACCACGCAGGCCGATGCGCCGTCCGAAAGCTGGCTGGCATTGCCGGCCGTGACGGTTCCGTCGGGGAAGACGGTCTTCAGGGCGGACAGGCCCTCGATCGTCGTATCGGGGCGGTTGCCCTCGTCCCGTTCCAGATGCACCTCGCGGACGCTCGTTTCGCCGCTGGCCTTGTCCACATGCCGCATGGCGGTGCGCACCGGAACGATCTCGGCATCGAAGCAGCCTTCCGCCTGGGCACGCGCCGTGCGCTGTTGCGACTGGAGCGAATAAGCGTCGCATGCCTCGCGCGGGATGCCGTAACGCGCCGCCACCGTCTCGGCGGTCTCGAGCATCGACATATAGATGTCGGGCTGGGCGGCAGCCAGCCTGGGATCCTGATCGACGCGCAGATCCGGGGTCTGGACCAGCGAAATCGATTCGACGCCGCCGGCGACCACCACGTCCATCCGGTCGACGATCACCTGCTTTGCCGCCGTCGCGATCGTCATCAGGCCGGAGGAGCATTGGCGATCCAGCGTCATGCCGGACACCGAGACCGGCAGGCCAGCGGCCAGCGCGGCCGTCCGGCCGATGGTCTGCTGGAAGCCCTGGGGTAACGAGCAGCCGAGGATGCAATCCTCGACCGCCCCCGGCTCCACGCCCGCCCGCTCCACGGCCGCCGCAATGGCATGGGCGGCAAGGGTCGGAGAGGGCGTGGCGTTGAAGGCGCCGCGATAGGCCCGGCCGATCGGAGTGCGGGCGGTGGAAACGATGACGGCGTCGCGCATCACTGGCGGAGCGCTACGACGAGGTTTTCGTTGCCCGCGCTGGCAAGTTCGCGTTCCGCCTGGAAGAAGCCGTAGGGAGGAACCATCTCACCCGTGCGATCGGTGACGGCCTGCCAGCCCGAAAGCAGGCGATCGCCCGCATCGGCCCCGGCACCGACATAATGGCCGCGCGTAAGCGTGATGTTCGCCGCGGCGAAATGGCCGGCGCCCGCGCAGAGCACCGTGCGCGTGGGCGCATCCTCGCCCGCCAGCGCCAGAAGCGCCGGGCTCACCAGCGACGGATCGAGAAGCTCCAGGCTGTCATCGGAAAGAACCCCGTGCGTCATCTGGGTTGCCGCCGTCGGCGCAAGAGCGTTTACCCGGATGCCATATTTCTCGCCTTCGATGGCGAGCGTCTGCATCAGGCCGACCTGGGCCATCTTGGCGGCGCCATAATTGGCCTGCCCGAAATTGCCATAGAGGCCCGAAGACGAGGTCGTCATCACGATCCGCCCGTAACGCTGCGCCCGCATCGGCTCCCAAACGGCCTTCGAGCAGATCGCGGCGCCCATCAGATGCACGTCGACGACGGCCCTGAAGTCATCCATCGTCATCTTCGCGAAGCTCTTGTCGCGGAGAATGCCGGCATTGTTGACGAGAATGTCGACGCGGCCCCAGCGGGACAGAATATCTTCGACCATGGCGAGAATGGCCGCCTCATCCGTGACCGAAGCCGCGATCGGCATCGCCTCGCCCCCGCCAGCCACGATTTCCGCAGCGATCTTGCCGGCGCTTTCCTGCGACATGTCGTTGACCACGACCTTGGCGCCGAGACGCGCGAGGTAAAGCGCATGGGTACGCCCCAATCCCCCACCCGCGCCCGTGACGATGGCAATTCGACCCACAAGATTCATGGCACTCTCCCTTCTTGCGGAAGGGATTAGCGCATGGAATATTCACTATCAAGTGAGCGAATGAAATTCACGCCGCTCGAAACGCCGGTGCCGCTCCCTCGCCTGTCCTCATCGCCCCTGGCCGCAGATCTGCAGGAAACCCGCCGCCATGAAGGAAGCCATGCGTTCCTTCACGGCGACGAAATCGTCGGATTTGCACAGGCCGTGGGAGAGCTTGTCGATACGCCCCGTGCGCGCGAGCGTAAGCATGAGAGCGCCGGTAACGAACTGATACCCCCAGAAAATATCCTCCTCGCTGCAATCGGGCAGCGCCTTCTTCAGAAGGTCGATCAATCTGAGCACGACGGGATCGAAGTGGGTGTCCATCAACTCGGCGCCCCATTCGGGCGTATTCGCCACCTGCGCGCCCAGCGCGGCGTAGTTTTTCCACGCCTCGCCACCCTCGATATAGAGGTCGAGGTCCGTATCCAGAAAGGCGCGGAGCGCGCCTTCCACGGTCGGCCTGTCGCCGCACGCGTTCTCATATTGATCGAGCGCGTTCATCCGCCGCTCGCTCGTCACGACGGCGCGACGGGCGAACACGGCATGGAAGAGCTTGTTCTTGTCCTCGAAATAATAATTCAGCAGCGTGTGATGGACGCCGACCTTCTTCGCCACGTCCTTCAGCGTGACCCCGTAGAGCCCATGTTTCGAAAAGAGATATTCGGCAGCATCAAGGATCTGCTCGATTGTCTCGGCGCGTTGCTCGGCCTTCTTCGACCGCTTGGGGGCTTTCACATTCTCTTGCACGAGAATGTTCTTCGGGGATAGGCGCGCAGGCGTCAAGGCTGGAGAACAAGGCGGGAAAGTCAGGCCCCGCCATATTCGCTTTGGAGGCGCAATTTATCGATCTTGCCCGTTGCGGCCAGCGGCATGGCGGACAGGCGGACGACCGCGTCGGGAATCCACCAGGGCGCAACCCGGCCGACAAGCGCGCCCAGCAGCTTTTCGTCGGAAACCTGCTGATCCTCGCGCATCTCGACCAGGAGGATCGGGCGCTCGCCCCATTTCGGGTCCGGCCTGCCGATGACCGCCGCGAGCGACACTTCAGGCAGGGCGCCCACGACCGCCTCGATTTCCGCCGGATTGATCCACTCCCCACCCGATTTGATGAGGTCCTTGGCGCGGCCGGTGATGATCAGCTCGCCATCGGCGGTCAGCTTCGCCAGGTCGCCCGTGGCGAACCAGCCGTCGGGATCCGTGGCGGACCTGTCTTGGCCGAAATAGCGTTCGATCACCGCTGCGCCGCGAACGCGAAGATGCCCCTCCGTTTCCCGTTGCGTCGGAAGCGCCCGTCCCTCCGCATCGGTGATGAGCAGATCGACACCGATCGCCGGCTTGCCCGACGCCGTCGCCTTGCGCGCGGTATCGCCCGGCACCGCCACCGTGCCCGAGGGAGAGAGTTCCGTCATGCCCCAGCTGGTCTGGATTTCGACGCCCAGCCGGCGTTCGAGCCGTTCCATGAGCGCGGGCGCCATCGGCGCGCCGCCGACGATGATCCGTTCGAGGCTCGGCAAGGCGCCGCCTTCGGCCTCGAGATGCTCGAGCAATCCCAGCCAGACCGTGGGCACGCCCACGCCGATCGTGACATCCTCGGCCGCGATCAGCCGCGCGAGGCTGGCGCCGTCGTTCCGACGTCCGGGCAGGACCAGCTTGCCGCCGGTCGCCGGCAAGGCGAAGGGAAGGCCCCAGGCATTGGCATGGAACATGGGCACGACGGTCAGGACGCTATCTCGCCCGGAAATCGCCATCACGTCGGCCTGTAGCAGCCGCAGCGTGTGCAGGAAGCTGGAACGGTGCGTGTAGGTCACGCCCTTCGGCGATCCGGTGGTGCCGGACGTGAAACAGAGACCCGATGGCGCCGTTTCGGCGAAGCCGCCCCAAACGACATTGCGCGGCGCCCCCTCGATCAGGGATTCGAGGCGGGAAATTCCGGGCGCGTCCCCGCCATCGCCATCGATGACGAGGATATGCTGCACGACCGGCGCGCGTTCGGCGATGCGGGCCGCCAGCGGCAGCAGGTCCGCGCTGGCGATCAGCACCGGCGCTTCCGATTGCGCGACCATGGAGGCCAGTTGCGGCGCGGTAAGGCGCGGGTTGAGCGTGTGGCACACCCCCCCCATGCCCATGACGCCATACCATGCCTCGACATGCGCGCGGCTGTTCCATGCGAGCGTCGCGACCCGATCCCCGAAGCCGATGCCGAAGCCCGCCAGGATCGAGGAGACCGCCAGGGCCCTGTCCCTGACCTCGGCATAGCTCAGCCGGTCGATCGTGCCGTCGTCGCGCGCCGTGACGATCTCGCTTTCCGGGTGCCATTTGGCGGCATGGTCCAGGAACTTGTCCAGCGTCAGCGGATAGTCCTGCATGCTCCCCTGCCTCACTGGCAATCTCCGCTCTTGGCCGGGAGGACGGGGGAGGCAACGCCGGTGTTCCAGTTCCAGGCGAGATTGCCGGCCGCGCGCCGGCGGCAGACCGTGGCCTCGTGCAGGGCATACATGCTGGGGAACAGATAGGTGCCGGGCTGCGGCTTTCCGGCAAAGGCCATATAGTGCGCGCCGTCGCCATAAGGTTGCCAGTCCGGCTGGCCCGGCGCCGTGGGGCGGCCGGTCGTGGCGAAGGAGGCCCAATAGGCCATCATCGCATCGGACAGGCGGTGTTCCGCCAGCGTGTCGGGAATCTTCGGCCAGAAAGCCGGCGTCTGGCGGGCCGTGCCGAACACATAGGGAAGCTCGGCCGCATGGAAGGCGTGCATTCCGTTCTCGTCCGCCGCCGGATAGCCGTGATCGAACAGATAGAGGTAGGAATCCGCGCCGGCCCTGGCCTGCTTGATGGCGAGCCGGGTCGAGGTCCAGCCGTAGAGCGCGTCCCGCGTGGTGGCCAGCATGCTTTCGGCCACCGATGTCGCGGGATAAAGCCGCAGGAACTGATCGGCGAGATCGCCATATCGGCCGCGGATCGCCTCCTCATAGGCCGCCGCATCGGCGGGCGCGGGCGGCAGCAGGAAGCGCAGCGTCCGGATTTCCCCGCTGTTGAAGCCCGCCATCAGCGGGACGCGCGCCTGCTCGCCGCGATCGAAGGTGTCGACGAGCTGGCGGGTCAGGATCTTGCCGTCCACCACGCCCCACGGCCCATAGCCGGCGAGGATGGCGGCCTGGGTCAGCTTCTCCGCCTCCATGGCGCGCAGCCCGGCGAGGTTAGAGGCGCCGAGCGCCTGCATGACCTGCGTGCCCGCCGCCTCGGCCGAAGGGGTGCCGTGGCGCTCCGCCTTCAGTTCGGGCGTCGTGATCATATAGGCGCTCTCGGCGATCGCCTTGTGGAACAGGCCCCGGGCCCGGGGGCTCGCCATCAGATACATCACGCTGAGCGCGCCGGCGGATTCGCCGGCGATGGTGATGTTGGCGCCATCGCCGCCGAAGGAAGCGATGTTGCGCCTGACCCATTGCAATGCCGCGATCTGATCGAGCAGGCCGTAATTGCCCGAAATGCCCTCGCCGGATTCGGCGCTGAGCTCGGGATGGGCGAGATAGCCGAGGATGCCGAGCCGGTAGTTGATCGATACGACGATCATCCCCTTGGCCGCGAGCCGGGAGCCGTCATACATCGGCTCATGGCTGTAGCCCGTGGTCAGCGCGCCGCCGTGGATCCACACGAAGACGGGGAGGCCGCGCGCCTTCTGGGGCGCCCAGATGTTGAGGGTCAGGCAGTCTTCGCTCATCCGTTCGGGCGGATTGGCATAGATGCTCTGCGCGCGGGGCCGGGGCTGCACGCAGGCCGGGCCGAAGGCGCGCGCATCGCGCACGCCCTGCCATGCCGGCAGCGCCACCGGCGCCTTCCAGCGCAGATCGCCGATCGGGGCGCGGGCATAGGGAATGCCACGGAAGACATCGACCTTGCCGACTTCCATCCCTTCGACGGCGCCGTCGGGCGCCCGCACGACGGGTCCGGCATCGGCCGCGCCGGCAAGGAGAAGGGCGCCGAGAAGGAAAATGGGGGCACGCCGAAACATGCGCATCAAAGGTCTCCGGCTTCTTGCGCGGCGCGGCGGATGGCCCGCGCCAGCATGAAAAAGAGCAGCACCGCCAATCCGTAGAATGGCACGAGGGTGAGGAAGGCGAGCTGCAGCGAATTTTCGGGATGGGCGGCGCGGAACCAGTCGCTGGCGGCGCCCAGATAGGTCGGGCCGAGGCCCAGCCCGATCAGGTTCATGACGAGCAGGAGCAGCGCGCCCGCCATCACGCGCTCGTTGGGGCGCACCTCTTCCTGCACCAGCGCGACGGCCGGCGAGAGGTAGAAATAGTTGAGCGCCATCGGGATGACCGCCAGCAGCATCGCCATCCGCCAGCCCGGCGCCAGCACGAAACCGACGAAGAACGGGACCGCGAGGATCAGGCCGACGGCCGGGATGAGGGCATAGGCCCGCTTGTCGCGCGGCGCCAGCCGATCGACCAGCCGGCCCGAGAGGAAGATGCCGCCGCCCATGGAAACGAGGATGAGCAGCGAATACCACAACGCCACCTCTTCCATGGTCATGCCCTTCTCCTCCATCAGGAACAGCGTGGCGAAATTGGCGGTCGCATAGGTGATGAACTGGTTGGCTCCCGTGGCGAGCGCCACCAGCCGCAGCACCGGATTGGCGAAGAACATCCGGCAGGTCGCCATGAACGGCGCCATGGATTGCGGGGCCTGCCCGGCGGCGGGAGCATCGAGACCGCCGCGCACCGGCTCGCGAACCGTGAGCCACACTATCAGAGCCGTCACGACACCGACCGCGCCAAGCACCAGGAAGGCGTCGCGCCAGCTATAGGCGGCGGCGATCGACGCGCCGAACGCGACGCCGAGCGCATTTCCCAAGGGCGGGCCGAGATTGTAGAGGCCGAGCGCCGTGCCGCGCGTGCCGGGACGGAAATAATCCGAGATGATCGCATAGGAAGGCGGCACGCCGCCCGCCTCGCCGATGCCCACCGTCATCCGGGCGATCGCCAGTTGCGGATAGGTGGCCGCGAACCCGCAGGCGATCGTCGCCGCGCTCCAGAGCGCGCAGGCGAAGGACAAGACACGCACGCGGTTGGAGCGATCGGCGAACCAGGCGACCGGGATCGAGATCAGGCAATAGAAGAGCGCGAAATAGAGCCCGCTGATCAGCCCGATCTGGCCGTGGCTGAGGTGCAGCTCCTCCCTTATCGGCTTCGCCAGGATCGACAGCAGCTGCCGATCCAGGAAATTGAGGACATAGACGAAGCAAAGCGCCGCCAGAACGAACCAGGCGCGAGCGCCCGGCTGCGTTCCGGCGGCGCCCCCGACCGGGTTTGCGACCCCCAGGGATTCAGATGCGCCGGCCGGCATGGGGATCAGAGCCCGTATCCGAGGCGGATGCCCACCGTTCGCGGCCGCAGCGTGCCGACCCGGCTTGCCATGAAGGCTTCGGGATGGATGTAGACGGCCGAGTGGTTGTCGAACAGATTCTCGACATAAAGCTGGGCCGACCAAGCCTGCCGCTTCACGCCCAGGCTCATATTGACGTTCACATATTCGTCGGTCTGGCCGAAGGTCGCCAGCGGCAGGTTGGGGTTGCCCGGCGTGTTCGGGAAGGTGTTGTTGTACGATCCCACATATTGCACGTTCACGGCCAGGTTCGCCTTCATATCATCGGCAAGGTCGAAGCCGTAATTGCCATAGATCGCCCCCTGAAGTCGCGGCGCGGACAGGCGGTGACCCAGCACCGCGCCGGAAATGGCGGCTTCCTCGGGCGTCAGCTTGGTGATCTTCGAATCGTTATAGGCGGCGTTCAGGCCCAGATAGACGTCCTTGGCCGGGATGATGCCCATCTCCACCTCGAAGCCCTTGCTGCGGGCCGCGCCGACGTTCGTCGCGAACTGAACCGAATCCGAAACGCGGTTCGCCTGCGCCTGGATGTTGCTCCAGTCGATCAGGTAGAAGGCCGCGTTGATGGTGATGCGGCCGTCCAGCCAGCGGCCCTTGGCGCCAAGCTCATAGCTTTTGAGATCGTCCGAAGTCGCGCCGTAGGGAATGATGATGTCATTGGGGTCCACCAGGCTCGGCCGGCCCGCGAAGGCATTGACGATCGGCGCGCGGAAGCCGGTCGAGAAGGTGGCGTAGGTCGTCAGCGTCTCGACCGGCTTGAAGGTGGCGCTGGCCTTCCAGGAGGGTTTCGATCCCTTGGCCTTGACCCCGGCGACCGCTTCATAGGGCGTGAACGTATCGAAATGCCCCGGAATATTGTAGAGCGCATAGGTGAAATAGTTGTAGCCGGCCGCCGTGGCGAGATAGCCCCCGGCCTCGGTGAAGCCCTGGGCCGAAATGCGACCGTAACGCATTCCCCCGGTCAGCCAGAAGCGATCGGAGAAGCGATAGGTCAGCTCGCCGAAGCCTGCGAGCTCCTCGCTGATCTGGTGCGTATACTGCTTCTGATAATATTGGTCCGGCAGCCCCGTCAGGTTGCGCTCCGCGAGAAATTCGAGCGACGAGCGATACAGATAGTCCACGTCGCGGCGACGGTGGAGGTAGAAGCCGCCGAGGACGAACTGGAACGGGCCGTCGAGGGTCGAGGCGAGGCGCGTTTCCTGGACGAACACCTTGTCATAGGCATTGGCATCGAGGCCGAAGGCGATCGGCGCGCCCGGATAGCTGCCCGCCGGGAACGACCCAGACAGGTCGGCGTAGAAGCGCTGGTCGAAATCCGAATAGGTGCTGGAACTGGTCAGCTTGGCGAAATCGAACTCATAGTCGATCGTCGCGTTGAGGATCGTCTGCTTGCCGGTGAAGCGATCCGGCTGATCGGAATAGCGCTTCTCCCGGCCCAGCGTCGGATCGGTGAGCGACGAATCCTTGGGATCGCTATTCTCGTAGGAACCCAGCAGGCGGATGGAGAGGCGATCGTCCGGCCTCCACAGCACGATCATGCGACCGCCATAATCGACCAGCGTGTTGGAGTTGTGGACGCCCGTCCCGACATTGTCGAGATAGCCTTCCTCGTGCCGGTAGAAGCCGACCGCGCGAACGGCGAGCTTGTCGCTCACCACCGGCACGTTGAGCATCATGTTATAGCGCTGCCGGATGGAATCCGATCCGGTCAGGCCGAGATCGACCAGCGCCGAGGTTTCGAAATCCCCGAGGTCGGGGCTCTTGGTGAGGATCCGCATCGCGCCCGACAATGAGCCCGATCCGAAAAGCGTGCCCTGCGGGCCGCGCAGGAACTCGACGCGCTCCACGTCGAAAAGATTGGGATCGACCACGGTGGTGTTGCCGATCGTCGATACCGGCAGCTCGTCGATATAGACCGCGACCGAGCTTTGCAGGTTAGCGTTATAGCCGTTGGTAGCGATGCCGCGCGCGGTGAAATTGTTGAAATTCTGGGTCGGGCGGTTGAGGATGACGCCGGGCGTCTCGCGGGCGATGCCTTCGAAGCCGACGATCCCCTTTTCCGTCAGCTGGCGCTGCTGGAAGGCGGTGACGCTGACCGGAACGTCCTGGAGGCGCTCTTCGCGGCGGGTTGCGGTGACGACGATATCCTCGGCCCGGATAGTCTGATCGCCGTTGTCATGCGCCGATCCCGACGCGGCATGCTCCGCCTCGGGCAAGGCATCCTGCGCCCATGCCGGAGACGCAAGCAGCGCGACGGCGACCGCGGAAACCGACACTAAGCTTCTGGTGTACATGCTTTTCCCCTCCCCTTGATGCCGTCGCTTGCCGGACGGCTTTCGATGGGAGGCACTATGCGTTGCGACCGTCAGCCTGTCAATATTCACTCTCTCGCGTGTGAATATTGACAGGCTGACGGTGGGAATCCCTATCCACACACCGGCCAATAGGTGCAGGAGCCCGCGTTCGGCGTGCGAGGCAGGAAGCTAACCGAAGGAGACGCAAGGCCATCCGGGCAAGCGAGGAACCCAACACGGTTCCGGCAACGCGATTCTGAAAGGTTGACGCGGAAACACACCGCGTAAGGGCCTGCCGGAAGATCAGCGGCCCTGGGCTTCGGCGTGGTGAGGATGGCGCTCGGACCGGAAATGAAACCGCTTATGGGCGAGGCCAGGGCATACGGCCCGCCACCGATCATTTTCGAGCCTATCACCCTGAAATAAAGCGATGATCAACCTGGCTGGGGCGGCAGGATTCGAACCTGCGAATGCCGGTACCAAAAACCGGTGCCTTACCACTTGGCGACGCCCCAGCATCACAAGCGGGCGCCCTTATAGCGGGCGATCGCGGTCTGGGAAGGGGGGTTCGATCAGGGGGTGAGCGATGCCTTGAAGGCGGCCAGCTTTTCGGCCAGCGCCTCCGCTCCGGCGCGGTCGCGGGCGAAGTGGAGGGGGAAGAGCTCGATCTCGGTGACGCCGGCTTCCACCATCGCGCGGGCGTTATCGAGCGTGCGGTCCATGTCGGGACGGCCATTGTCGCCCTTCGCCGCGCGCGGCACGGCGCGGACCATCAGGCTGGCGGGATCGCGGCCGCGTTCCGCGAAGGCATCGCGCAGCCGGGCAATGCCTTCGGCGATCGAGGGCACGTCCGCCTGGATCGGCAGCCAGCCATCGGCATGGTCGGCGATGCGCGCGACGTTGCGTTCGCTGGGCGCGATGCCGAGCATGATCGGAATGCGCTGCTGCACCGGGAAGGGCCGGCTGTGGATGCGATCGAAGCTGACCGTCCTGCCATGATAGGCGGCCGGCGCATCGCGCCACAGCGCGCGGGCCACCTCGATCTGCTCGATCATCAACCCGAAGCGCCCCTCCCACGGCACGCCGCTCGCCTCATATTCCTCCTTCTGCCAGCCGACGCCGAGGCCGATCGAGACGCGCCCGCCCGACAGCACGTCCAGCGTGGCGAGCTGCTTGGCCAGCAGCACAGCCGGGCGCAGCGGCGAGATGAGGATCGCCGTCTGCAGCCGCACCCTCTTGGTCGCCTGGGCGATGGCGGAAAGCAGCGCGATCGGTTCCCACCACGGCCAGTCGAGCGGCATGGGAAAGGGGCCGTAGGGATAATTTTCCAGCGCCTCGCCCATCACGACATGATCGGTCAGCGTCACCCCGTCGATGCCCATCTCCTCCGCCACCGCCAGCCAATCGATCGCGGCGCGGATATCGCCGCCGAACAGGGTTTCGAGGCCGATCAGACCCAGGCTGACGCGGATGTCGCGCTTCATATATTTGCCTTCGCGATGTGGCGCGCCGCGCGGCGGCCGGAAAAGACGCAATCCGCATAGGACAGGCCGGAGACATAGGTCTGCGAGGCGATGCCCACCGCCGTGCGGCCGGCGGCGTAGAGGCCGGGGATCGGCCTGCCCTCGCCATCCAGCACCTGCCCCGTATTCTCCTCCACGCGCAGGCCGCCGAAGGTGATGACGGGCAGCGGCAGGAAGCGGCTCGCGATCGAGATGTCCATCGCGTAGAACGGCCCGGTGGCGATCGGCTGCATGTCCTCCGGCTCCTTCTCGAAGGGGTCCGGCTCCTGGCCCGCCGCCGCGCGGTTGTAGCGCGCGACCGTCGCCGCCAGCGCATCGCGATCCACGCCGATGCGATCGGCCAGCGCCGCCAGCGTCGGCGCCTTCTTGTAGTTGAACAGCAGGTTGAGCAGCGTCACATCGCGCTGGAAGGGCACCAGCACCGGATCGAAGGCCTGGCGGAAGGCCTGCTTGCGCGCGGCGGCATCATAGATCAGCCAGCCGGTGCCGCCATGATGATCGACGATATGCTCGCCCATCGTCGCGCCATAGACGGTCTCGTCGACGAAGCGTTCGCCCTTGGCATTGACGACGATCGCGTCGGACCAGGCCTTGGGCGGGTTGATGAAGCGCCAGGCGGAAACCTTGCCCATCAGCGCGGTCGATCCGCCGGCCGTCATCCCCATGACGATGCCCGATCCCTGATCGCCCAGCGTGCCGTTGGGCATGCCCGCCGCATAGGCCGGGGCATAACGCTGCACCATCTTCGGGTTCATGATGAAGCCGCCGGTGGAAAGCAGCACGCCTTCCCTCGCCCGAATCCAGCGGGTTTCGCGGCCGTGCGCCTCGATGCGCATCGCCTTCTTCAGATAATGGTTGCCGATGCCGATGGTGATCGCGGCAAAGGGTATGGACGGCGGCAGCATCGCCAGGAAATGGTTGGCCCGGCGGATATATTTGGTGAAGGCGGCCGCATCCTTCGATCCCGGCGGGATCGAGAGCACCTTGAGGCCAACGACCCGGCCCGAGGCATCGATGGCGAGCTGCCGCGCCTCGGTGAGCGGGCGGAACTTCAGTCCCAGCCGGAGCGCGGAATCGCGCAGGGGATTGTAGATGCCGATGCCGACGCCCCATGCCTTCTTGCCGTTGGCGATATGGGCGCGGTGGCCGCGCGCCGCGGGCTTCGCCACCTTGCGGTAGCGGGCGACCAGCGAATTATCGGGGTGGTAGAGGAAGCGATCGAGCGGCGGATAGCTCGCCTTCTTCTTCCACACCGCGCTGTTGAGCTTGCCGCCATGGTGGAGCAGCCAGTCGACCGTGGAAACGCTTTCGTCGACGAACTTGCGCAGCGTGGAATCGGCGACGACCTCGCCCGCCTCCATCTTGAGATATTTGTACATCTCCTCGGGGCTGTCGTCCTCGCCGGCTTCCTTCTGGATCACCGTGCCGCCGCCCGCATAGAAGATGCCGCCATTGGCGGCGGTAGACCCGCCGCCTTCATAGCGATCGACGGCGATGACGGAGACGCCGCGTTCCAGCGCCTCCACCGCGGCGGCGACGCCGGCCCCGCCGAGGCCGGCGATCACCAGATCGGCCTCCTCATCCCATGCGTGGGAGGAGACGTCGTCGAGGATCAACGGATCCTCGACATCCAGGCCGACTTCCTGCGCCTTCGCCGCGACCGCCATTCCGATCAGACCCCGAAGCCGCCCGAAACCGAGATCGTCTGCCCGGTGACGTAACGGGCGCGGTTCGATGCGAAGAACACCGCCGCCTGGCCGATATCCTCCGGCTGGCCCCAGCGCTTCAGCGCCAACAGCTTGTGGGTCTCCTTCACCCAGGCTTCGTCGAACACCCCCTGCTTGGTCAGTTCGTGGAACATGCCTGCGTCGATCACGCCGACCAGCACCGAATTGGCGCGGATCTCATATTTGCCTTCTTCCTTGGCGATGCCCTTGATCAGCGCTTCGTTGGCCGCCTTGGGCGCCACCGAAAGCCCGTCCATCGCCGGCCACCAATCATGCCCGGCCGAACCAAGATGGACGAAGGAACCGCCACCATTCGCGCGGAAATGCTCGATCAGCACCTGCGATGCGGTGAAGAAGCCGAACACCTCGACCTCGATGGCGTTGCGATAATGATCCTGGGTCCATTCGGCGATGTGGATCTGCGGCACCAGCGGCCCGGCACCCCACACCATCGAATGGACGCGGCCATGTTCCTTGGCGGCGGCGGCCACGGCGGCCTCGACCTGCGCCTTGTCCCGCACGTCGACCTGGTGGATCGACGCCTTCACGCCATGCGCGCGGATCGCCTCCGCCGTCTTTTCCGCCACGTCCTTCTTGGACCGGTAGCAGATGGCGACGTCCGTGCCCGACTTCGCGAATTCCACGGCGACGCCCTGGCCGATGCCGCCGCTGCCGAATTCCACGGCGACGCCCTGGCCGATGCCGCCGCTGCCGCCGAACACCATCACCGCGCCTTCGGGAAAATCCTTGCTCATCCTTGTTTCTCCTGCGTTCGTTTCAATTCGCCCGGGCGATCACGCGCTCGGCATAGCGGCTGATCGCATCCTTCTTGACCTGCAGCTCGCGGAAGTCGGCGCCGTCGTCGGTGAAGCGTTCGACATCCCACGGCGTCGGCAGCCAGGGCATGGCCGAAAGATGGCCGCCCACCGCATCCAGCGCCGCCACCGCGTCCGGGGTCAGCGGCTCGGCCAGCGACAGGATCGGCGTGAAGCCTTCGCGCGGCAGGCCCTGCTCGGCGCGAAGCGCGAGCATCCGTTCGACGATGGCGACATTGTCCGCCAGCGTCATCGGCAGGCCGAGCCAGCCGTCGTTGCGCGCGGCGCGGCGCAATGCGGGCGGCGAGGAACCGCCGCACAGCACGGGGATGGGCGATGCCGGCGCGGGCCGCATCAGCACGTCGCTGAACTGGAAGATATCCCCCGCGTGGCTCACGCTTTCGCCGGTCCACAACTTGCGCATCACCGCGATCAGCTCGTCCAGCCGCTTGCCGCGCGTCTCGAACGGCACGCCGACCGCATCATATTCCTCCTTCAGCCAGCCGGCCGATACGCCGCACAGCACGCGGCCGGGCGCGAAGGCATCCACGGCCGATATGGCGCGCGCGGCGGTGAAGGGATCGCGCAACGCCGCGAGATAGATGTTGGTGGCGAGCTTGATCCGCGATGTGGCCCCGCCGATCACGCCCAGCGTGACCCAGGGATCGGGCCAGGGCGTCTCGATCGGCCAGAACCATTCGCCATTTTCCGAATAGGGATATTTGGTCGCGAATTTCGTCGGCATGACGAGATGGTCCGCAACCGTGACGCCGTGGAAGCCGCAGGCCTCCGCATGCTGGGCGAGCGGCACGAGTTGGTCCACCTCGGCCACGCCCATCAGCACCAGCCAGAACTTCATGGCCGCACCCCGCCCGCATCGCGGGATCGCGTCAGCGGCCTTCTGATCTTTTCCATGCGCCTCTCCCCCGGCATGCGCCTTTGCGCACTTCCGACATCCGAACGATGCGGCTTTTGTCGTCGAGGGTCTAGAGGAGAGGCGGCTTGCGAAAAAGAAGGGACGCCAGTTTGCGGAAAGCGATGGCCCGATCCGTCAATTCGGGCATCCCCGCCAAGCCCCGCGGGATCAGCCGGTGATGCCGTTGCCGGGCTTCACCGCCTTCAGCTCCGTCCAGTCGATCAGCAGCGTGCGCGCCGCGATCTTCCAGCGGCCGTCCTCGCGGCGGAACGCATCCTGATAGCGGATCGCCCACATGTCGTTGGTGGCCGTGCCGTCGGCATTGACGGTGATGTGGTTGGCGTAGCTCTTGGTCTCGCCGGATGCGCTGTCGCCCACGACCGTCACGGCCTGGGACGTGACCTGATGCAGCGTGCGCGCGAACATCTGGCCCAGCATCGCGGGAATGGTGCGGATGCTCGCCAGCCCTTCCATCCGGTTGAACGGGGTGACGATCACCGCATCCTCGGTGAACAGGCCGGCGAAGCCCGCCTCGTCACCGGCATCGCCGAAGATGGTGTAGTTTTCGACGAGCGCGCGGATCGCGGCGCGATCCTGTTCCTGCGTATCGGTCATGGCGGGCATCCCTTTTCGTTTCCCGCCATCTTCCGGCCGATGCCCGCCAAGGCAAGCGCCCCGGGCCGCATATGGCCCGATCGCCGCCGAATGAATGGCCCTAATCAGATAGAGTGATAGGCGCGATACCAATCGACGAAGCGCGGCACGCCGACATCGATCGGCGTGGTCGGCGCATAGCCGAGATCGTCGCGGATGGCCGAGATGTCCGCGTAGGTTTCCTTGACGTCGCCCGGCTGCATCGGCTGGTAATCGCGGATCGCGGGGCGGCCGCATGCCGCCTCGATCACGTCGATCAGGCGGCCCAATTCCTCCGAGCGGTGATTGCCGATATTGTAGAGGCGGTGCGGCGCGCGGCTGCCCCCGGCCTTGGCCTGGCCATCGTCGGGCGGCGGATTGTCCAGCGAAGCGACCACCCCGGTCACGATATCGTCGATATAGGTGAAGTCACGCCGCATATCGCCGCCGTTGAACACGCGGATCGGATCGCCCGCCAGAATGGCGCGGGTGAACAGCCACACCGCCATGTCCGGCCGCCCCCACGGCCCGTAAACGGTGAAGAAGCGCAGGCCGGTGAGCGGGATGCGATAGAGATGGGCGTAGGTCTCGCTCATCAGCTCGTCCGCCTTCTTGGTCGCGGCATAGAGCGAGACGGGGTGGTCCACCCGGTCCTCGACCCGGAAGGGCAGGCTTTCGTTCGCGCCATAGACCGAGGAGGAGGAGGCATAGACCATCGGCACGCCGGGCCGCTCGCGCGCCACCTCCAGCATGTTGAGGTGGCCGACCAGATTGGACTGGGCATAAGCGCGCGGATTTTCGATCGAATAGCGCACGCCCGCCTGCGCGCCGAGATGGACGATGCCCGATATCGCCGCCCCCGCCAGCGCGCGCGCCAGCGCCTCATGATCGGCGAAGTCGATCTGGGCGAAACGGAAGGCATCGCCGAAGCGGGTTTCGAGATCGGCGATCCGAGCGCGCTTCAGCGCTACCGGATAATAATCGTTGAGATTGTCGATGCCGATCACGCGATCGCCGCGCGCCAGCAGCCGGG
The DNA here is from genome assembly GCF_000347675.2 of Sphingomonas sp. MM-1. Classification (NCBI taxonomy): domain Bacteria; kingdom Pseudomonadati; phylum Pseudomonadota; class Alphaproteobacteria; order Sphingomonadales; family Sphingomonadaceae; genus Sphingomonas; species Sphingomonas sp. MM-1. The sequence continues at coordinate 1,549,055 of NC_020561.1, forward strand.
CCGCCACCTGCTGGCCGATGAAGCCCGCCGCACCCGTGATCAATATCGTCATCGCCGCTCCGTCCCAAAGCTTCGCCCCTTCTAGGGACGGGACGGGCGCGGGCGCAACCAGCCGGTTGGACAGGCGGGATATTCGCGATACTGTGCCCGCGCCGTAACGATCCGGCCGATGGCCTCGGCCATAGACTTCGGGAGGACGAAATCCATGAAGTTCACCGTCTACAAGGACAAGGCCGGCGAATATCGCTGGCGGCTCGTGCATGCCAACGGCAACATCCTGGCGACCGCGAGCGAGGGCTATTCCGCCAAGGCCTCCGCGCTCAAATGCATCGAGAATGTGAAGAATTCGGCCAGCGCCGAAGTGGTCGAGGAATCCTGATCCTCAGCCGAACCGGGCGGGGGAATAACGCTCCGCATCGATAGCGTGCACGGCATCGGGAACGGCGCCGCCGGTGAGCAGCGCCGCACCCAGCCATGCCGCCGCCGGTGCCGTCTGAATGCCGAACCCGCCCTGCCCTGCGAACCAGAAGAAACCGGGCGCGCGATCATCGAAGCCGTAGACCGGCGCGCGATCGGGCGCGAAGCTGCGCAGGCCCGCCCAGGCATGCTCCCGCGCCAGCACGCGGCCGATGCCCAACCGCTCGAAGCGATCGATCGCCACCGCGACGTCGATCTCCTCCGGCGCGGCGTCGCAGGGCGCGCTCGGCACCTCGTCATGCGGCGAGAGCCATAGCCGCCCGCCCGCTTCCGGCTTGAAATAGAATCGGCCGAGCGCGTCGATCACCAGCGGCAGATCGGCGGAGGCCGGCGGATCGATCGCGATCTGCACCATGGTGCGCCGGAAGGGTGTGATCGCGATTCGCCGGGCGCCGGCCATCGCCGCCACGTCCGTCGCCCAGGCGCCCGCCGCATTGATGACGATATCGGCCAGCACGGGCCCGGCGCGGGTTTCGATCCGCCAGCCGCCCTGCTCCCGGTCCATCGCCTGGACGGCGGCATCGGCCAGCAAGATTGTGCCCGCGCGGCGCGCCCGCGCCAGATAATCGGCATGCAGCGCCGCCACGTCGATATCGGCGCAGGTCGGTTCGGCAAGCCCCGCGTCCCAGCCGGGCGCGAGGCCGGGCAGGACGGCCGCGAGCCCAGCGCGATCCACCGGGTCCAGCGCGACGCCGGTGCCCGCGAACGCCGCCGCCATGCGCGCAAGCTCGGCCGCGCCCTCCCCGTCGGCGATATGCAGCGCGCCGCGATCCCGGAGAAAACCGCCGTTCCAGAGGTAGGCGCCCGATGCCGTGGTCAGCGGCTGCACCGCCGGCCCGCCATAGGTTTCCGACCAGAAGGCGGCCGACCGGCCGGTCGCATGATAGCCGGGGCGGCTTTCCGCCTCGATCAGCACCACCCGTCTTCCCCCGCCGCCGACTTCGGCGGCGAGCGACGCGCCCGCCATGCCCGCGCCGACGATTGCGATATCGGCCCGGATCATCGCGCATGCTCCGCGAGGAAAGCGTCGATCATCCCCAACGCGGCCCGGCGGATATCGTCCCGCTCGCGCAGCAGCTCATGCGCGGCCGCCGGGAACCAGCGCAGCTCGGCATCCGGCATGCGGGCGGCGGCCCTGGCGATCGCGCGCGCATCGACCAGCCGGTCCGTGGGCGTCCCCAGGATCAGCGTCGGCGTCGCCACGCCTTCCAGCATGCCGGGCGCGGCCAGCGCCGCCATCGATTCGGCCCCGGCGCGCAGCCACCCCCAGCTCGGCGCGCCCAGCGCAAGCTCGGGATGCCGATCCCGCCACCAGAGTTCGTCCGCATATTGCGCAAGATCATGGGTAAGGTTGCGCTGCCGGTGGGAGGGGCCGTCGCCGTCACCCAGCCTTTCCGTCCATGCCGCACGCCCGGCAAGGCCCAGCCGGCAGGCCGCGCCCGCGATCCAGCGGACGGCCCAGGCCGGCAGCGGCCCGGCGGCATAGCCCAGCATCGGCGCCAGCAGCACGGCGGCATCGACCTGCGGATGCCGTTCCGCCAGCAGCCTGAGGAGGAGATGCCCGCCCATCGAATGGCCGACCAGCACATGCGGGCCGGGCGTGCCGGCAAGCCATGCCGCCACGAATCCGTCCAGATCGTCCACCCAGCGATCGAAGCTTTCGGCATGGCCGACGGCCGGATCGGCAAGGAATCGCCCCGATCCGCCCTGGCCGCGCCAGTCGAAGCCGGTGACGGCCCAGCCGCGATCGTGCCAGTGGCCGATCGCCTGCAGATATTTCTCGATGAAGTCGCCCCGGCCGGACTGGAACAGCAGGCTGCCGCGCGCGGCCCCGCCGGCGGGCGCCGGCCAGTCGAAGCGGCGCAGCGCCCAGCCGTCCGATGCCCGCCAGGAATCGATCCTCATCCCCACGGGCAGGCTCCGCCGGCCGCCGCTGTCGATATTCCGGGGCGCATCCATCGGCGCTGGTTACGGTTTGGCAAGGGTCCGCGTCTAGCCTCTTGGCCATGGGGGTAACGGGAATCATCATCCTTGGCGCGCTGGCCGCAGGGCTGCTCTACGCCGCGTGGGGCGACATCGCCGCGCGCACCATCCCCAATTGGCTGAATGCCGCGATCGCCATCGGCGCGCCGGCCTGGTGGCTGGCCCAGGGCCTGCCGCTCTGGCCGGGCATGGCAATCCAGCTGGGGCTCGCCCTGCTGGTCTTCATCGTCTTCGCGGGCTGCTTCGCGCTCAACATGATGGGCGGGGGCGACGTGAAGCTGCTGGGGGCGCTGGCGCTGTGGCTGCCGCCGCTGCCGCTGGTGCGCATGCTGGTGGCGATGGCGCTGATCGGCGGGGTGCTGACGATCGCGATGGTCGTCCTCCACCGCGCCCGCCGCGCGGAAGGCCAGCCGGAAATCCCCTATGGCGTCGCGATCTCCCTCGCGGCGCTGTGGGTGATGGCCAACGATATCTTAACCACCCCCGTTGCATGACGGGGCACCGTAAAGGGCCGAAGGGATCACGGGCGTCATGGATGTGAAGAAGCTTGCACTGCTGATCGGTGCGCTCCTCCTGGCAGGTGTTTCGGCCTTCGCGGCCAAGACCATGTTCACCGGCGCCGCCGCGCCGCAAGCCGCTGCGGCCATCGCTCCGCAGCCGACCGGCCCGGAAGTGCTGGTCGCCACCCGCGCGCTGCCGGTGGGCACGATCATCGAACCGGACAGCTTCCGCTACCAGCCCTGGCCGAAGGACCTGGTGGAGAAAGCCTATTTCATCAAGGGGCAGAGCGATCTCGCCTCGCTGACCGGAACGGTGGTGCGGGTGCCGATCACGGCCGGCGCCCCGATCACCCAGGGATCGCTGGTCAAGCCCGGCGATCGCGGCTTCCTGGCCGCCGCGCTGGGGCCGGGCATGCGCGCCGTGACCGTCTCGGTCTCCGCCTCCTCCGGCGTCGCCGGCTTCGTCTTCCCCGGCGACCGCGTCGATCTGGTGCTGACCCAGGACGTGACGGGCGGGGGCGACGGGCCGCCGCTCAAGGCCTCCGAAACGATCATCCGCGATCTGCGGGTGCTGGCGACCGACCAGCGCACCGACAATCAGGTTGGCGATGACGGCAAGACGGTGGTCGTCACTTTCTCCACCGTCACGCTCGAGGCGACGCCCAAGATCGCCGAGAAGATCGCCGTCGCGCAGACGATCGGCCAGCTCTCGCTGTCGCTCCGCTCGATCGCGGACAACACCTCCGAACTGGAGCGCGCCATCGCCGCGGGCGAGGTGAGCGTGCCCGAAAATGCCGATCCGAAGGCGGAAAAGCAGATGCTGCTCGCCATCGCCAACCGGCCGATCGATACCGACACCACCGTCACCGTCGGCGCCGACGTGTCGCGCTTCCAGCGCCGCACCGTGCCCGCCAAGGCCGATTCCGGCCAGCAGTCCGGCGGCCAGCCTTCCGCCGGCGGCAATTATGCGCCGCGCGTCGCGGGGCCGGTCGTGCGCGTCGCACGCGGCAACACCGTCACCGAAGTTCCCGTGGGGGGGAAATAAGATGCTAATTTCGAAGAGCAGCCACCACGCGGTGGGGCTGGCGCTGGCCGCCATGCTGGCCGCAGGGCTGGCGCTGGCCGACGCGACGCCGCTGGCGGCCGCGCCGTCCGCCACCGCGCCCACCGATCGGATCACGCTTTCGGTCGGCACCGGGCAGATGGTGAAGCTCGCCGGTCCGATGACCGACCTGTTCGTCGCCAATGACTCCATCGCCGACGTGCAGGTGCGCTCGCCCACCCAGCTCTACATCTTCGGCAAGGGCGCGGGCGAAACCACGGTCTACGCCACCAACAAGGCGGGCCAGGTGGTCTATTCCACCAATGTCCGCGTCGGCGCGAACTTCTCCAACGTCGGCCAGATGCTGAAGGTGGCGATGCCCGACGCGCAGATCGCCGCCATGCCGATGAACGGGATGGTGCTGCTGACCGGCACCGTCGCCACGCCGGGCGATGTCGAGGAGGCGCAACAGCTCGTCCAGGCCTTCGTCGGCAAGGACACGCAGGTCTTCAGCCGGCTGAAGACGGCCACGCCGATGCAGGTGAACCTGCAGGTCCGCATTGCCGAGGTGAATCGCGAATTCGCGAAGAGCGTGGGCATGAACCTGCTGAGCCGCGACAGCTCCGGCGGGTTCCTGTTCGGCATCGGCCAGGGCAAGCCGGGGACGATCACGACCATCACCAAGCCGGACGATCCCTCCGGGCTTCCAATCGGCAGCACATCTTACACCTTCAATTACAAGGACACGGGCACCACGCTCGGCTTCGCGGGCCACCTGCTGGGCCTGGACCTGCTGGGCACGCTGGATCTTGCGGAAAATGACGGTTTCGTCACCACGCTCGCCAATCCCAACCTGACGGCGCTTTCGGGCGAGACGGCCAGCTTCCTGGCGGGCGGCGAGGTGCCGATCCCGATCAGCCAGGCGCTGGGCACCGTATCGGTGGAATATAAGCAATATGGCGTGAGCCTGGCCTTCACGCCCACCGTGCTGTCCGACGGGCGCATATCGTTGCGCGTGCGGCCGGAAGTGTCGCAGCTTTCGGCGGCGGGTTCGGTGATGCTCAACAATTTCAGCATTCCGGGCTTCACCACCCGGCGGGCGGAAACCACGGTCGAGCTCGGCTCCGGCCAGGCCTTCATGATCGGCGGCCTGCTGTCCAACACCAGCAACAATTCCATCGACAAGGCGCCCTTCCTGGGTGACCTGCCGATCCTGGGCGCGCTGTTCCGTTCCAACTCGTTCAAACGCAACGAGACCGAGCTGGTAATCATCGTCACCCCCTATCTGGTGCGCCCGACCTCCGCCAGCGAGGCGCGGTTGCCGACCGACGGCCACAAGGCGCCGACCGATGCCGAACGGCTGCTCGGCTCCCAGACCTTCATGGGCAAGAGCGGCGAGCCGCGGCCGGGGCCGGTGCAGACGCCGCCCGTCACCGTGGCGCCCGGCGTCGGCGGCAACCCCGCCGCCCCGGCCGTCTCCGTCCGCCCCGGCGCTTCGGCAACGGGCTCCTCCCGCAAGAGCGCCGCGGCCCCCGCGCCCGGCTTCTCGTTCAATTGAGGCCCGCGATGGAAGGCAGAACCATGCGTCACATCCTTGCCACCGGCCTGCTCTCGCTGGCGATCGCCGGCTGCGGACCGGTCAATCGCGGCGTCGAATCGGTGAACCAGCCGGTCGTGAGCCGCGCCGATTACGTGTTCGACGTGAACGCCGATGGACTGGCGTCGCCCGATAGCGCCGAAGGGCGCCGGCTGGACGCCTGGTTCGCCGCGCTCCGGCTGGGCTATGGCGACAGCATCGCGCTCGACGACCCGGCCCCTTATGGGCATGAGGGCGCCCGCGCGACGATCGCCGCCATCCTCGCGGATCACGGCATGCTGCTGGGCAATGCCGCACCGGTGATGCCGGGATCGCCCGTCGCCGGCTCCATCCGCGTCGTCGTCAGCCGGTCCCGCGCCGAGGTGCAGGGCTGCCCGAACTGGAGCCGCCCCTCCCAGCCGGAATTCGCCGCGTCCACCATGTCCAACTATGGCTGCGCGGTGAACGCCAACCTCGCGGCGATGGTCGCCAATCCGGAGGATCTGGTGCGCGGCCAGGAAGCGTTCGGCTCCGATGCCCGCAGCGTCACCAAGGCGATCCAGTCCTACCGCCAGAAGGCCCCGACGGGCGCCGAAGGTCTCAAGTCCGAATCGACGACGAAAGGCAGCAAATAATGAACGCGCCCTTCCACGCCCGCGGCAGCGCGCTACGCGATCCCTTCTCCGCCTTCGTCTGCGACGAGGCCACGGCCGAGCTGCTGCGCCTCGTCGTCGCCGAAATGGGCTGGGCGCCCGAAAAGGTGAACAAGGGCGGGCTGCGCAATGCCGTCCAGTCGCTCTCCGTATCGGCCAGCCCCGGCATCCTCTTCGTCGACATGACGGAATCGGGCGATCCGCTGAACGACATCAATTCGCTGGCCGAGGTGTGCGAGCCCGGCACGGTGGTGATCGCCGCCGGCCAGGTGAACGATGTCCGCCTCTATCGCGATCTCGTCGCCTCCGGCATCCAGGATTATCTGCTGAAGCCGTTCAATCCGGATCAGCTGCGCGATGCCTTCGCGCAGGCGCAGATGACGCTGGCCGGCCCGCGCGGCGGCGAGCAGGTGGTCGATCGCCCGCATCTTTCCGCCGCCGTGATCGGCGTGCGCGGCGGCGTCGGCGCCTCCACCCTCGCCTCCTCGATCGCCTGGCTGTTCGGCGAACGCTCCGGCCGCACCACCGCGCTCCTCGATCTCGACGTCCATTTCGGCACCGGCGCGCTCGCGCTCGATCTGGAACCGGGCCGGGGCCTTACCGACGCCATCGAAAATCCCAGCCGCATCGACGGCCTGTTCATCGAACGCGCGATGGTGAAGGCCAATGACAAACTGGCCGTGCTGTCGGCCGAAGCGCCGATCACCCAGCCGCTGCTGTCCGACGGATCGGCCTTCCACCAGTTGCAGGAGGAATTGCGCGCCGCCTTCGAATGCACCGTGGTCGATCTGCCGCGCGCCATGCTGATCCAGCATCCGCACCTGATCCACGATCTGCAGGCGGTGCTGGTGGTGACGGAATTCACCCTCGCCGCGACGCGGGATACGATCCGCATCCTCGCCTGGCTGAAGTCCAACGCCCCGCAGGCGCGGGTCATCCTCGTCGCCAATCGGGTGCCCACGGTCGGCGTGCCGGAAATCGCGCGCAAGGATTTCGAAAGCTCGATCGAGCGCGCCGTGGATTTCGTGCTGCCTTACGACCAGAAGACGGCCGCGCAGGCCGCCAAGGTGGGCAAGCCGCTCGCCGAGGTCGGCAAGACCGCCAAGATCGGCCCGATGGTGAACGAGATCGCCACGCGCCTGATCGCGGTGGTCGACGGCAAGGAAGCCGCCGACCAGCCATCCGGCAAGTCGCTGCTCGGCAAGCTGGGCGACATCAAGTCGCTGCTGCCCGCCAAGAAGCAGAAGCAGGGCTGAGCCCGATGGCGCTGGCGCCGATCCTGATCTTCGCGGCCGGCATCGCCGGCGTGCTGCTGCTGCTCTTCGCGGCCTTTTCCGGCCCGTCGACGGCCAAGGCGCAGACCCGCCGGCTGGCCGAGATCCGCGATCGCCACAACAAGAGCGGCGCCGGTGCGGTCGAAGCCCAGATGCGGCGCATCATCGCCCAGCGCGAAACCAGGCTGGACCTGGCCTTCAGCCGCTTCATCCCCAATCCGGCCCAGCTTCAGAAGCGGCTGGACATGACGGGCAAGGCGTGGACCGTCGGCAAATATGCGCTGACCTCGCTCGCCATCGCCTGCGTGGTCGCGCTGCTGATCCTCACGCGCGGCGCGCCGATCCTGCTCGCCATCTTCGTCGGGCTGGTGGTGGGCCTGGGCGTGCCGCACATGCTGGTGGGAATGCAGATCAACAAGCGCGTCGCCGCCTTCAACGCCAAGTTCCCCGACGCGATCGAGCTGCTGGTGCGCGGCCTGCGCTCGGGCCTGCCCATCTCCGAAACGCTGGGCGTGGTCGCCAGCGAGGTGCCGGGGCCGGTGGGCATCGAATTCCGTTCGGTTTCCGACAAGATGAAGATCGGCCGGACGATGGATGCCGCCCTCCAGGAAACCGCCGACCGGCTGGGCACGCCCGAATTCCAGTTCTTCACCATCACGCTGCAGATCCAGCGCGAAACGGGCGGCAACCTTGCCGAAACCCTCGCCAACCTGGCGGATGTGCTGCGCAAGCGGGCGCAGATGAAGCTGAAGATCAAGGCGATGTCGTCGGAATCCAAGGCATCGGCCTATATCATCGGCGCGCTGCCCTTCATCGTCTTCGCCCTGATCTGCTACATAAATTACGATTATATGGGCAAATTCTTCGTCGACGAGCGGCTGATGATCGCGGGGGGCGGCGGCCTTATCTGGATGAGCATCGGCGCTTTCATCATGCGCCAGATGATCAATTTCGAAATCTGATCGGGGAAGCGGGGACATGGAAGCGCAAGGCCCGACGCTGATGGGGGTGGATGTCTACATGGTGGCGACCCTGCTCGCCGCCGTGGCCACCTTCGCGCTGCTCGTCGCCATCTATGCCGCCACCACGGTGCGCGATCCGATGGCCAAGCGCGTCAAGGCGCTGAACGAGCGGCGGGAGCAGCTGAAGGCCGGCATCACCGCTTCCACCGGCAAGCGCCGGGTGAAGCTGAACGCCACCAACGAAACCGCCGATCGCATGCGCAGCTTCCTCAATTCGATGAAGGTGCTGCAGGACGAGCAGCTCAAGCAGGCGCAGATCAAGCTGATGCAGGCCGGCATCCGATCCAAGGATGCGGCGATCGCGGTGATCTTCGGCCGGCTGGTGCTGCCGGTGGTGATTGGCGGCGGCGTGTTCCTGGCGATCTACGTCTTCGGCTGGCTGGGCGACTGGAGCCCATTCAAGAAATCGCTGATGGCGGCGGGATCGCTGCTGCTCAGCTACAAGGCGCCCGATCTCTACGTCCAGAACAAGATTTCCAAGCGCACGGCCGCGATCCGCAAGGGCCTGCCCGACGCGCTCGACCTGCTGGTGATCTGCGCCGAGGCCGGCCTTACCGTGGACGCCGCCTTCCACCGCGTCGCCAAGGAGCTGGGCAAGGCCTATCCCGAGCTGGGCGACGAATTCGCGCTCACGGCGATCGAGCTCGGCTTCCTCACCGAACGGCGCGCCGCCTTCGAGAATCTCGCGATGCGCGTCGATCTGGATTCGATCCGCGGCGTCGTCACCACTATGATCCAGACGGAGAAATACGGCACGCCGCTGGCCTCCGCGCTCCGCGTGCTTTCCGCCGAATTCCGCAACGAACGGATGATGCGCGCCGAGGAAAAGGCCGCCCGCCTGCCCGCGATCATGACGGTGCCGCTGATCTGCTTCATCCTGCCGGTGCTGTTCGTCGTCATCCTCGGCCCGGCGGCCTGCTCGATCTCGGACAACCTCATCAACCGCTGATATGGGGAACCCGGCGGCGGGGCCGTGCGCTCTGCCGCCGGGAACCAGACCAGGCGGAGCGCATCCCGTGCCATCGATCCATGACGCCGCCGCCCGTGGCTATTCGGCGCGGGCGGAAACCTATCGGAGCGGCCGGCCCGATTATCCCGCGGAGGTCGCCGGCTGGCTCCGCGACGTAATCGGCCTCGCGCCCGGCCGTGTCGTCGTCGATCTGGGCGCGGGCACGGGCAAATTCCTGCCATGGCTGCGCGGGACCGGGGCGCGGACGATCGCGGTCGAGCCCGTGGCGGCGATGCGGGACAAGCTGGCCGCCGACAATCCCGACATCGAATGCCTCGCCGGCACCGCCGAGGCCATTCCCCTGCCGCCCGCGTCGGCCGACGCGGTGATCTGTGCGCAATCCTTCCACTGGTTCGCCAATGCCGCCGCCCTGGCCGAGATACGCCGCGTGCTGGCGCCCGGCGGGATGCTGGGGCTGATCTGGAACGTGCGCGACGAAAGCGTGGACTGGGTGGCGCGGCTGAGCGCGATCACCGATGCCCATCAGGGCGATGCCCCCCGCTACAAATCGGGCGCGTGGCGCAACCTTTTCCCGGCCGAGGGATTCGCCGCCGTCGGCGAGGCGCATTTCCGCCACGCGCATATCGGCCCCGCCGATCAGGTGGTGCTGGACCGCACGCTTTCGACCAGCTTCATCGCCGCCTTGCCGCCCGCCGGGCAGGAGGCGGTGGCCGCCCGGGTCCGCGCGCTGATCGCCTCGACGCCGGCCCTGGCGGGAGAAGAAACCGCCTTCCCCTATGAGACCGCCGCCTTCGCCTTCCGCAAGACGGACTGATCGCGACGGAACGTCGGACGGCGGCAGCCGTTGGCCTCCACACGATCAGGAGAGGCGATGACGATGCTCAGCTTTTCGCCAAATCAATGGGCGGTGCTCGCGCTGGTGCTGGTGCTCGGCTGGCTGCTGGGGCTGCTGTCGCGATCCGGCGGCGCGAAATGGCGCCATCTCTACGAACAGGAGCGCAGCGATCATCAGGCGACGATCGCCGATCGCGATGCCCGGATCGCGGCGGCCAACGCCCGGATCGCCGAGCTGGAACGGACGGCGCCCGCCATCGGCGCGGGCACGGCCGGCGCCATCGCGGCCGCCGCGCGCGGCGGCGTGGACGACCTCACCCGCATCCACGGCATCGACCGCAACGAGGAAGTCCGCCTGAACGAGGAAGGCTATGCCCACTTCCGGGACATCGCACGGATGAGCGATGGCGACGAAGCCACGCTCGAAGGCCGGATGGGCTATGAGCCCGGCCGCATCGCCCGCGAAAACTGGCGCGGGCAGGCCGCCGCCCTCGCGGAGGGCCGGGCGCCGGAATATCGCCAGGCCTGAGGACCGCCCCTCCCCGCCTGCCGATCGGACGGAGAGGGGCGGCGCATCTCAGCCCTTCTTCTTCAGCGCCGCCTGCGCGGCGGCAAGCCTTGCGATCGGCACGCGATAGGGCGAGGCCGACACGTAATCGAGGCCGGTTTCCTCGCAGAAGGCGATCGAGGCCGGATCGCCGCCATGCTCGCCGCAGATGCCCAGCTTGATGCCGGGGCGCGTCTTGCGGCCGCGCTCCGCCGCCAGCTCGATCAGCTCGCCCACGCCTTCGACATCCAGGCTCACGAACGGATCGCGGGCATAGATGCCCTTGTCGACATAGGTGGTGAGGAAGCGGCCGGCGTCGTCGCGGCTGACGCCCAGCGTCGTCTGCGTCAGATCGTTGGTGCCGAAGGAGAAGAATTCGGCGACCTCGGCGATCTCGCCGGCCTTGAGCGCGGCGCGCGGCAGCTCGATCATCGTGCCGACCAGATAGTCGATGGTCCGGCCCTTCTCGGCGAACACCGCCTTGGCGGTGCTGTCGATCACGTCCTTCATCAGCTCCAGCTCGCGCTTCGTGGCGACGAGCGGGACCATCACCTCCGGGATCGGCGCCGCGCCGCTCTTCTCCGCAACGGCGACGGCCGCCTCGAAGATGGCGCGGGCCTGCATCTCGTAGATTTCGGGGTAGGTGACGCCGAGGCGGCAGCCGCGATGGCCGAGCATCGGGTTGAATTCATGCAGCTCCGCCGCGCGCCGCTTGAGCGCCTCGACGCCGACGCCGGCCGCCTCGGCCACCTCGCTGAACTCCTCCTCCGCATGGGGCAGGAATTCGTGCAGCGGCGGATCGAGCAGGCGGATCGTCACCGGCAGGCCGGCCATGATCTCGAAGATCTGGACGAAGTCGCCGCGCTGTTCGGGCAGCAGCTTCTCCAGCGCGACGCGGCGGCCCTTCTCGTCCTCGGCCAGGATCATCTGGCGCACCGCGGTGATGCGCGCGGCATCGAAGAACATATGCTCGGTGCGGCACAGGCCCACGCCTTCCGCGCCGAAGGTGCGCGCGGTCTTGCAGTCCAGCGGCGTTTCCGCATTGGCGCGGACCTTGAGGCGGCGCACCTTGTCCGCCCAGCCCATCAGCACGCCGAAATCGCCGGCCAGCTCCGGCTCGACGGTCGCGACCTTGCCCACCATCACCTCGCCGGTCGATCCGTCGATGGTGATGACGTCGCCTTCCTTCACCTCGCGCCCGCCGACGCGGAACAGCCGCGCCTTGGCGTCGATGGCGAGGCTGCCCACGCCCGACACGCAGGGGCGGCCCATGCCGCGCGCCACCACGGCGGCGTGGCTGGTCATGCCGCCGCGCGCCGTCAGGATGCCCTTGGCGGCGTGCATGCCGTGGATATCCTCCGGCGAGGTTTCGACACGGACGAGGATCACCGCATCGCCCAGCTCGGCGCGATGCTCGGCGGTGTCGCTGTCGAACACGGCGATGCCGGATGCGGCGCCCGGCGAGGCGGGCAGGCCCTTGGCGATCACGTCACGCGGGGCGTTGGGATCGAGCGTGGGGTGGAGAAGCTGGTCGAGCGCGGCCGGATCGACGCGGGCGACGGCCTCCTCCTCGCTGATCAGCCCTTCATTGGCCATGTCCACCGCGATCTTCAGCGCGGCCTTGGCGGTGCGCTTGCCGTTGCGGGTCTGGAGCATCCAGAGGTGTCCGCGCTCCACGGTGAACTCGATATCCTGCATGTCGCGATAATGCGTTTCCAGCAGGTCGAACACCTTGGCGAGCTGGCCGTAGACCTCCGGCATCGCCTCTTCCATCGACAGCGGCTTGGCGCCGGCCGCCTCGCGCGCGGCCTTGGTCAGATATTGCGGGGTGCGGATGCCCGCCACCACGTCCTCGCCCTGCGCGTTGATCAGGAATTCGCCATAATAAGCCCGGTCGCCCTTGGAAGGATCGCGGGTGAAGGCGACGCCGGTGGCCGATGTGTCGCCCATATTGCCGAACACCATCGCCTGCACGTTGACGGCGGTGCCCCAGTCGGCCGGGATGTCGTTCAGCCGACGATAGACCTTGGCCCGTTCCGACTGCCACGATCCGAACACCGCGCCCACCGCGCCCCACAGCTGCTCATGCACGTCCTGCGGGAAGGGCTTGCCCCACTGCTCCTCGACGATCGCCTTGTAGCGCTTGACCAGCGCCTGCCAGTCGGCGGCCGAAAGCTCGGTATCGAGGCTGTAGCCCTTGTCCTCCTTGGCGATCTCCAGCGCTTCCTCGAACGCGCCGTGGTCCAGCTCCAGCACCACGTCCGAATACATCTGGATGAAGCGGCGATAGCTGTCCCAGGCGAAGCGATCGTCGCCGGAAATCGCGGCCAGCCCGGCCACCGTCTCGTCGTTGAGGCCGAGGTTGAGCACCGTGTCCATCATCCCCGGCATGGAAGCCCGCGCGCCCGAGCGGACCGACACCAGCAGCGGATCGGCGGCGACGCCGAACTTCTTGCCCGTCACGGCCTCGATATGGGCGATGCCGTTCGCGACTTCGGCCTTCAGGCTTTCGGGGAAGGACTGGCCCTCCTCATAATAACGCGTGCACATCTCCGTCGAGATGGTGAAGCCCGGGGGCACCGGCAGGCCGATCGAGGCCATTTCCGCCAGGTTCGCGCCCTTGCCGCCCAGGAGGTTGCGATCCCCCTTGCCGCCATCCGAAACACCGCCGCCGAAACGGTAGACGTATTGCGTCATCAACTCTCACCCTCGTTGAGCCGCCGCCGAAGTTGAGGAAGTTGAGGATTGCGATTGCGCTTCCTCAACCTCCCCCGGCGGAGGCGCTTCAGCCCTCGATCCTCGAGAAATCAGCCACTTCATGCACCGCCGCGCGGATGCGTGAGAGCAGCCCCAACCGTGCCGTCCGTTTGGCGGGGTCGGCATCGTTCACCGTCACCTTGTCAAAGAAGGCGTCGATCGGCCCGCGCAGGCCGGCCAGCGCCTGCATCGCGCCCTCGAAATCCTCGGCCGCGATCGCGGCCGCCGCCTTCGGCTCGGCCACGTCGAGCGCAGCGACCAGATCAGCCTCTTCCTTTTCGGGCGTGTAGGACAGCCCCTTCCCATCCGTCATGCCAGCGAAGGCTGGCATCTCGTGCGGCCGAACGCCCGCGCCTTCGCCCGAGGCCCCAGCCTTCGCTGGGGTGACGGGCAGGGATTCAACCCCCTCCTTCTTCAGGATGTTGGCCGCGCGCTTGTAGCCGGCCAGCAGGTTGCGCCCATCCTCGGTGGAAACGAACGCTTGCAGCGCCTTCACCCGGGCGAGCAGGCGGACGAGATCATCCTCCCCGCCGAGCGCGAACACCGCGTCGATCAGGTCATGCCGAACGCCGGCCTCGCGCTGCTGGACCTTGAGGCGGTCGGCGAAGAAATCGAGCAGGTCGGCCGGAATGGCGAAGCGCAGGCCGTTGTCCATCAGCAGGCGGATGATGCCGAGCGCGGAGCGCCGCAGCGCGAACGGGTCCTTGGAACCGGTCGGCGTTTCGCCGATGGCGAAGAACTGCTCCAGGCTGTCCAGCTTGTCCGCAAGGCTGACGGCCACCGTCACCGGCGCGGTGGGCACTTCGTCGCCCTGCCCGACCGGCTTGTAATGGTCGCGGATCGCATCGGCCACCGCATCGGGCAGCCCCTCGGCGCGGGCGTAATAGCCGCCCATGATGCCCTGAAGCTCGGGAAACTCGCCGACCATGCCGGTGACGAGATCGGCCTTGGCGAGGCGCGCGGCCTGTTCGGCGAGGTCGGCCAGCGCCTCTTTCGTCATGCCAGCGGAGGCTGGCATGACGACACCGGATTCCACCAGCCAGCGCGCCAGCTTCGCCACGCGATCGACCTTGTCGGCGACGGTGCCAAGCTTTTCGTGGAAGACGATCTGGTCGAGCTTCTTCGCATTTTCGGCAAGCGGGACCTTGAGGTCCTGTTCCCAGAAGAAGCGGGCGTCGGAAAGCCGCGCGGCAAGCACCTTGCCGTTGCCGGCGGTGATCGCGGCGCCGCCATCCTTCGCATCGATATTGGCGACGCAGATGAAGGCGGCGGCGAGCCGGCCGGCCTGATCGTTCAGCACGAAATATTTCTGGTTGGTGCGCAGCGTGAGCTGGATCACCTCGCGCGGGACTTCCAGGAAGGCCGCGTCGAACCGGCCGAGCAGCGGCACCGGCCATTCGGTGAGGCCGGCATTTTCCGCCACCAGCCCTTCGTCCGGCACCACGGCGAGGCCGGCCTCCGCCGCCAGCGCGGCGGCGCGATCGCGGATGATCGCCTGCCGTTCCTTCGGGTCCAGGATGACATGGGCGGCGCGCAGCTTGGCGGCATAATCGCCGGCATTGCCGATCGTGATCTCGCCCGGATGGTGGAAGCGGTGGCCGAGCGTCGCGGCGCCCGAACGGATGCCATCGACCGCGCAATCCACCACGTCGTTGCCGAACAGGGCGACGATGCCCTGCAGCGGCCGCACCCAGCGCAGCGATGCGCTGCTGGCCGATGCCGCGCCCCAGCGCATCGACTTGGGCCAGGGGAAGGCGGCGACGATCGCGGGAATCGCCTCGGCCAGAACCTCGGCGGTCGCGCGGCCGGGCTTGTCGATCACCGCGAACAGCACGGCATTGCCCTTGGGATCGGTGCGCTCGACCAGCTGGTCGCGGGTGAGGCCGGTCTTCTTGAGGAAGCCTTCCAGCGCCTGCGCCGGCGCATCGGCGCGGGGGCCTTTCAGCTCCTCGCTCACCGCCGCCGTTTCCACGGGCAGGCCGCGCGCGATCAGCGCGAGCCGGCGCGGCGTGGCATAGGTTTCGATCCCATCGGCCTTGAGGCCGGCCCTGGCGATCTCGCCCTCGAACAGGCGGGCGAGATCGGCGCAGGCCTTTTCCTGCATCCGCGCGGGGATTTCCTCGGAACGAAGCTCAAGCAGGAAATCCATCATGCCCGAACTCCATTTTCCGTCACCGCGGCGAAGGCCGGGGCCTCGTGCGCAGCGCGCTCCGGGAGGCGAAGGGAAATGCCAGCCGGCGCTGGCATGGCGCGATTGTGGAAAGCCATCCTCACGCCTCCCACCCGTTGTGGCGCATCCACGCCTCGCAGCAGCCCTTCGCCAGATCGCGCACCCGGCCGATATAGGCCTGCCGCTCCGCGACCGAGATCACGCCCCGCGCCTGCAGCGTGTTGAAGATGTGGCTGGCCTTGATCGCCTGGTCATAGGCCGGCAGCGGCAGCGGCTTTTCCCGGTCCAGCAGCGCGCGGCATTCGTCCGCCGCCTGGGTGAACTGGCGGAACAGCACCTCGGTGTTCGCCGCCTCGAAATTATAGGCGGAGAATTGCCGTTCATTCTCCAGGAACACGTCGCCATAGGTGACGCCGTCGTCGTTGAAGGCGAGGTCATAGACCCGGTCGACGCCCTGGATATACATGGCCAGCCGCTCGAGCCCGTAGGTCAGCTCCCCCGCCACCGGCTTGCAGTCGAACCCGCCGACCTGCTGGAAATAGGTGAACTGCGTCACTTCCATGCCGTCGCACCAGACTTCCCAGCCCAACCCCCAGGCGCCGAGCGTCGGGCTTTCCCAGTCATCCTCGACGAAGCGGATGTCGTGCAGCAGGGGATCGATGCCGATCGCCGCCAGCGATCCCAGATACAGCTCCTGCAGGTTGGGCGGGCTGGGCTTCAGGATCACCTGATACTGGTAATAATGACCCAGTCGATTGGGGTTTTCGCCATAGCGGCCGTCGGTGGGCCGGCGGGAGGGCTGCACATAGGCCGCCTTCCACGGATTGGGGCCGAGCGCGCGCAATGTTGTTGCGGGATGGAAGGTGCCGGCGCCCATTTCGACATCGTAGGGCTGGAGAATCACGCAGCCCTGCTTGCTCCAATAATCATGGAGCGTCAGAATAAGCCCTTGAAAGGAAAGTTTTTCCGGCATTGATCCCCGATATTTCTTCGCATCTGCAAAAATCGCGGCGGACCCTAGCGGCGCGAAGGCATAGCGGCAAGCTGCTTGACCCCGGCTTGCGGGCGGCCCGCCGACACCGGATAAGGCGGGCCATGACGCTCATCTCCAGGCTGCTCTCCGCCGTCCTCGCCATCACGCTCGCCGCCTGCGGCCCCGCCGCCAGCCCGCCCGCAGCCGCGCGGGTGGCGCAGGAAGACCATCCGGCGCTGTGGAAGCTCGCCGACGAGGATACGACCATCTACCTGTTCGGCACCATCCATGTGCTGCCGGCCGGCTATGAATGGCGCGATGCAGCAATCGACGCGGCGATCGACCGGTCGGACGCGCTGGTGATCGAGGCGGTGATCGACCGGACCGATCCTGCCAAGGCCTTCGCCCTGCTCAGCCGGCTGGGGACGACGCCCGGCCTGCCGCCGCTGCTGGATCGCGTACCCGCCGACAAGCGCGAGCAGCTTGCCGCGCTGATCGCGCGCAGCCGCCTGCCCCAGCCCTTCCTCGACGGGATGGAGACGTGGAGCGGCGCGCTGATGCTGATGCCGGTGCTGATGAGCGACCTGGGCCTCGACGGGGGCATGGGCGTGGAGGAGCAGCTCGAGGCGCGCTTCAAGGCGGACGGGCGGCCGATCGAGGGGCTGGAGACGGCCGAGCAGCAGCTCCGCGTGCTCGATGGCCTGCCGGAGGACGTGCAGCGCCAGTTCCTGGTCGCGATGATCGACGACGGCACCGCCCAGAAGGCGGAGTTCGATGCGATGCTGGCCGCCTGGTCGCGCGGGGACGAGGCGGCGATCGCGGCGACCTTCGACAAGGACGTGCGCGTATCGCCCGAGCTGCGCGCAGCCCTGCTGGTCCGCCGCAACGCGGCTTGGGCGGATTGGCTGAAGGCGCGGCTGGACCGGCCGGGCACGATCTTCGTCGCGGTGGGCGCCGGCCACCTCGCCGGCCCGGATTCGGTGGTGCGGATGCTGGAGGCGAAGGGGCTGAAGGTGGAGCGCGTGCAATAAAGGGCCGCCGCCCCGTCCGCTTTTGACTCTTGCCCCCTGCTCGGCTATGCGCGCGCCTCCCGTTCCGGTCATCCCTGGAGGCGGTTCGGGCAGATTCAACCCAAGCGAACTGGAGACATGATATGAGCGACACGCTCACGCTGTCGGCCGAGACGCGCGACCGGGCAGGCAAGGGAGCCTCCCGCGCCATCCGTCGTGAAGGCCGCGTCCCCGCCGTTATCTACGGCAACAAGCAGGAACCGCTCTCGATCCATCTGGAAGAGAAGGTGCTGGTGAAGGCCCTGCATACCGGCCACTTCATGAACAGCGTCGTGCTGATCGACGCCGGCGGCCAGCAGATCCGCACCCTGCCGAAGGACATCCAGTTCCACCCGGTCACGGACCGTCCGCTCCACGTCGATTTCCTGCGCATCGGCGAGCACACCACCGTGCACGTCAACGTGCCGGTGACGTTCACCGATGAAGATGCCGCCCCCGGCATCAAGCGCGGCGGCGTGCTCAACATCGTCCAGCACGAGATCGAGCTGATCGTCGACGCGGCCGAGATCCCCGACGAGATTTCGATCTCGCTCAAGGGCCTCGATGTCGGCGCCTCGATCCACATCTCCGAAGTCGCGCTGCCCAAGGGCGCGAAGCCGGCGATCGCCGATCGCGACTTCACCGTCGCGACGATCGTCGCGCCGTCCGCGCTGAAGAGCCAGGAAGGCGACAACGAGACGCCCGCCGAAGGCGAAGGCGAATAACGATCGAGCCGGCGCGGCCTTCGTCCGATCGCATCGGGCGAGCCGCGCCGGCAAATCGGCTTGCGACATTTTCCTGCCCGTCGGATGATGCGATCCGACCGGAAAATGATCCTTTCAGGAAGCGGGAGAACAGCATGCGCGGTGCCAGGATTGCTTTGGGGGCCGCGTGCCTCGCCCTCCTGCCCCAGACGCTGCTGAGCGGAACCGCATTGGCCCAGGCCAAGCCCGCGCCCGCCGCCAAGCCCGGCGATCGCGACGCCTTCTGCTTCATCGCCACCGCCGCCAGCCTTGCGGCGATGCGCCAGAATGAAGCCAAGCTGACCGAGGACAACAAGAAAGCGCTGCCCGCCCTGGTGCAGGCCGTGCCCTTCTTCGCCGGCCGCGTGACCAAGCGGGTTTCGGGCGATGCCCTCACCAAGGTGCTGCGCGACGAGGAAGCCACCTTCCGCGCCAGCAATCGCGGCGTGGAGGCGGTGAACTGCCTCAACATCTTCAGCAGCGGCATGAAGACGATCATCGAGGCGACCCAGCCCGGCGCCACCAAGGCTTCCCCCGCGCCAGCGCAAAAGAAGTAACGGCCGCCCCGCGCGGCCGACGATCGCGGAATTCCACTGATGCCACAATTATGGGTCGGCCTGGGCAATCCCGGCGCGCAATATGCGATGCATCGCCACAATGTGGGCTTCATGGCGGCGGACGCCATCGCCGAAACCCACGGCTTCGGCCCGGAAAAAAAGGGCTTCCAGGGCTGGGTGCGCGAAGGGCGGATCGGATCGCACAAGATCCTGCTGCTGAAGCCCGCCACCTTCATGAACGAAAGCGGCCGCGCCGTGGGCGAGGCGATGCGCTTCTACAAGCTGGACACCGGCGACGTCACCGTATTCCATGACGAGCTCGATCTCGCGCCCTTCAAGGTGAAGGTGAAGACCGGCGGCGGCACCGCCGGGCATAACGGCCTGCGATCGACCGAGGCGCATATCGGCAACGCCTTCCGCCGCGTGCGCATCGGCATCGGCCATCCCGGCCACAAGGATCGGGTGACGGGCCATGTGCTGGGCAATTATGCCAAGGCCGAGATGGACGACCTGGCCGGGATGCTGGGCGCCATCGCCGGCGAGGCGCGCTGGTTGGCCGATGGCGACGACGCCCGCTTCATGAGCGAGATCGCGCTGCGCCAGCAGGATTGAGGAAATATCGATGCCCAGCCGTTCGCTGTTCGCGACCCGCTTCTACGAGGACAATATCGGCGACGACGCGCTCGTCGCCGAGCTGGAGGATGCCGTGCGCGCGCTGGCGGCGGAGGATGCGGCGGGGCGCCGCTGGTCCCGCGAGCATGGCTATCGCGGCTATACGAGCTACGCCTCGCTCGCCGATCTGCCGCTACGCGATCCGCGCTTCGCCGATCTGGTGCGCATCCTCAATCGCCACGTCGCCCGCTTCGCCCTGGATTGCGCCTTCGATCTCGGCGGGCGCAAGCTGAAGCTGGACAGCCTGTGGGTGAACCTACTGAAGCCCGGCGGCATGCATTCGGGCCACATCCACCCGCACAGCGTGGTTTCCGGCACCGTCTATATCGCCATCCCGCCCGGCGCGGGCGCGCTGAAGCTGGAAGACCCGCGCCTGCCGATGATGATGGCCGCCCCGCAGCGCACGGCCGATGCGCCCGAGGATCTGCGCACCTTCGTGCGCGCCGTCCCCGCGCCGGGCACCATCTTCCTCTGGGAAAGCTGGTTGCGGCACGAGGTGCTGGCCGGCGACGGCAAGCCCGACCGGATCAGCATCAGCTTCAACTATCGCTGAGCGCCGATCGCCGCCGGCCCTGGCGGGCGCGCGAGGCTAGCGCCGGGGATTGCCGAAATCGGTGGCTCCGCCCTGGGCGCCGGCGCCGCCTTCATGGCTGGCCTCGCCGCCGTCCACGGCGCCAGCCCCGGTCCTGCGGCGGATGGCGGCGCGTTCCGCTTCCACCCGTTCCTCGATCAGTTCATCTTCGGCGCTGGCCGGCTTCCTGCTTTCACCCATTTCATGCTCCTGCATGGCTGGAACGCCCCTCAGGCGACCAACGAAACAGGGTCCGGCCCGTTCCGGCGATGCGGCGAACGGTGACGGAAGCTGGATTTCGCGCCGCGAACCGCCTATCGGCTGTCGCGATCCTCGGGCCGATCCCGGCCCCTTCCAAGACACAAGGTATCTCCATGGGTTTCCGCTGCGGCATCGTCGGCCTCCCGAACGTCGGCAAGTCCACCCTGTTCAACGCGCTGACCGAGACGGCGGCGGCGCAGGCGGCCAATTATCCGTTCTGCACGATCGAGCCCAATGTCGGCCAGGTCGCCGTGCCCGATCCGCGCATGGCGGAAATCGCCAGGATCGCCGGATCGGCCAAGATCCTGGAGACGCAGCTCGCCTTCGTCGACATTGCCGGCCTGGTGCGCGGCGCATCCAAGGGCGAAGGGCTGGGCAACCAGTTCCTCGCCAATATCCGCGAGGTGGACGCCATCGTCCATGTGCTGCGCTGCTTCGAGGATGGGGACATCACCCATGTCGAAGGCAAGGTCGATCCCATCGCCGATGCCGAGACGGTCGAGACCGAGCTGATGCTCGCCGATCTCGAATCGCTGGAAAAGCGGGTGCCCGCCTTCGCCAAGAAGGCCGCGCAGGGCGACAAGGAAGCCAAGGCCGCGGCCTCGGTGCTGGGCCAGGCGCTGGACCTGCTGCGCGACGGCAAGCCCGCGCGGCTGACCGAGCCGAAGGACGAGGATGAGAAGCGCATCTTCGAGACCGCGCAGCTGCTGACCGCCAAGCCCGTGCTCTACGTCTGCAATGTCGAGGAAGCGTCCGCCGCCAACGGCAACGCGCATTCCGCCCGCGTGTTCGAGAAGGCGGCCGCCGAAGGCGCCAGGGCGGTGATCGTATCCGCCGCGATCGAGGCGGAGATCGTCGGCCTCGACCCCGCCGACCGGGCCGATTTCCTGTCCGACCTCGGCCTCCAGGAAACCGGCCTCGCCCGCGTGATCCGCGCGGGCTACGATCTGCTCCACCTCATCACCTTCTTCACCGCCGGCCCCAAGGAAACCCGTGCCTGGACCGTGGAGAAGGGCGCCAAGGCCCCGCAGGCGGCCGGCGTGATCCACACCGATTTCGAACGCGGCTTCATCCGCGCCGAAACCATCTCCTATGCCGATTACGTCGCCTACAAGGGCGAGGCCGGCGCGCGCGAGGCCGGCAAGCTCCGTTCCGAAGGCAAGGAATATGTGGTGCAGGACGGCGATATCATGCTGTTCCGCTTCAACGTCTGATCCCGACCGGGCATATCGCGATGATGGCGGCTGCCGGTGCCGTCATCATCGCGTCGCATTGACGCGTCACAGCCCAGCCCATGTCCATGAAATCCGTTCGTTTCCTGCCCGCCCTCGCCGCCTCCCTCGCTCTCGGCCTGCTTTCGGCCTGCGCCCATGTCGCGGCCGGGCCGGCGCCGGTTGCCGCCGCGATCGAGGAACGGGCGCCCGTCACCATCCTGGTTTCGATCGACGGGTTCCGGCCGGACTATCTCGATCGCGGGCTGACCCCGAATCTGAACGCGCTGGCGGCGGGCGGGGTGAAGGCGGCGATGCGGCCTTCCTTCCCGTCCAAGACCTTCCCCAACCATTATGCAATCGTCACCGGGCTGCGCCCCGATCGCAACGGCATCGTCGGCAACAAAATGGAAGACCCGCGCCGGCCGGGCGTGACCTTCACGCTGGGCGACGCCAAGCAGGCGCTCGATCCCTTCTGGTGGGATGAGGCCGAGCCGATCTGGGTGACGGCCGGCGCGCAGGGCGTGCGCACCGCCACCCTGTTCTGGCCGGGATCGGAAGTGGCCATCCACGGCCGCCGGCCGGACGACTGGTGGCGCTATGACGAGAATATCCCCAACAGCCAGCGGGTGGATGCGGTGATCGACTGGCTGCGCCGCCCGGCGGCGAAGCGGCCGCGCCTGCTGACGCTCTATTTCGACACGGTCGACACCGCCGGCCACGCATATGGGCCGGCGGCGGCGGAGACCGACGGGGCAATCGCCGAGGTCGACCGGCGGATCGGCGATCTCGTGGCCAATCTCGCCGCTATCGGCCAGCCGGCCAATATCGTCGTGGTTTCCGATCACGGCATGGCCGCGACCAGCGACGACCGGGTGATCCGCATCGACCGCATCGTCGATCCCGCCACGATCCGGCTGGTGGCGGATGGCCCCTATGCCGCGATCGATCCGGTGGCCGGCAGCGACGCCCGGCTGGCGGGCGAACTGCTGAAGCCCCACGATCATATGCAATGCTGGCGGAAATCGGAGATTCCGGCCCGTTTCCACTTCGGCGCCAATCCGCGCGTGCCGGCCTATCTGTGCCTGGCCGATCCGGGCTGGCTGATCTTCGCCGCCCAGCCCGCATGGCCGGCCAAGGGCGGCAATCACGGCTATGACAATGACGCGCCGGACATGCGCGCCACCTTCATCGCCGCAGGCCCCGGCATCGGCGGGCGCGGCACGCTGCCCGTTTTCGACAATGTCGACGTCTATCCCCTTCTCGCCCGCCTCGCCGGCATCCGCCCGCGCGAGACGGACGGCGATCCCGCGACGCTGGCCGGGATCGTGGCCGGGCGCTGACGTCCCTTCCGGGGGGGACTTTCCTCCGTAACGCATCGCCCGCATGATGCCGCCTCCATCGATCGATGCGAGGAGACAAGCGATGAAGATCGTAAGGCAGGGTTCGGCCGCCTGGTCGGGCGGATTGAAGGACGGGCGCGGCGCGATCAGCACCGAAAGCGGCGCGCTGGATGCCTATCCCTATGGTTTCTCCTCCCGCTTCGAAGGGCAGAAGGGATCGAATCCGGAGGAACTGATAGGCGCCGCCCACGCCGCCTGCTTCACCATGGCGCTGTCGCTGATCCTGGGCGAGGCCGGGCTGACGGCCGAGAAGATGGAGACCAGCGCCAAGGTGACGCTGGAGAAGCAGGATCAGGGCTTCGCCATCACGGCGAGCGCGCTGACGCTCAAGGCGAAGATTCCCGGCGCCAGCGACGCGCAGTTCCAGGAGCTCGCCGCCGCCGCCAAGGCCAATTGCCCGGTCTCCAAGCTTCTGAAGGCGGATATCAGCCTGGAGGCGACGCTGGAGGGGTGATCCCGGATCGCCGGGCGGAGTCGGGATGGCGCACCGATCGCGGTGGCGCGCGCGCCTCGACTGCGCTCGCGACGATGCGGCAGTCAGGTCAGGCGCTTCCGCCTGACCTGAGCCGGCCTCAGTGGCGGAAGTGGCGCATGCCGGTGAAGACCATGGCGAGGCCGGCCTCGTCGGCCGCC
Source organism: Sphingomonas sp. MM-1 (assembly GCF_000347675.2). NCBI lineage: Bacteria > Pseudomonadati > Pseudomonadota > Alphaproteobacteria > Sphingomonadales > Sphingomonadaceae > Sphingomonas > Sphingomonas sp. MM-1. Next base: position 1,572,933 of record NC_020561.1, read on the forward strand.
GCGATCACTTCCGCGTCGCGGATCGATCCGCCCGGCTGGATCACGGCGGTGGCGCCCGCCTCCACCGCCGCCAGCAGGCCATCGGCGAAGGGGAAGAAAGCATCGGAGGCGACGGCCGAACCGATGGTGCGCGGTTCCGCCCAGCCGGCCTTCTCGGCCGCGTCCCTGGCCTTCCACGCGGCGATGCGCGCGGATTCGAGGCGGTTCATCTGGCCCGCGCCGACGCCGGCGGTGGAGCCGCCCTTGGCATAGACGATCGCGTTCGACTTCACATGCTTGGCCACCGTCCAGGCGAACAGGCAATCCTCCAGCTCCTGCGCGGTCGGCTGGCGCTTGGTCACCACCTTCAGCATGTCGCGCGTCACGCGGCCATTGTCGCGCGACTGGACGAGCATGCCGCCGGCGATCGACTTCATCGTCAGGCCGGGGCGCGCGGGATCGGGCAGCTCGCCGGTGATGAGCAGGCGAAGATTCTTCTTCCGGGCGAAGACGGCGCGGGCCGCCTCATCGGCGGCGGGCGCGGCTACCACTTCGGTGAAGATGCCGGAAATCGCCTCCGCCGTCGGACCGTCCAGCGGGCGGTTGACGGCGATGATGCCGCCGAAGGCGGACACGCTGTCGCAGGCGAGCGCGGCTTCATAGGCCTCGATCAGCGTATCGGCCGATGCGACGCCGCAGGGATTGGCATGCTTCACGATCACCACGGTCGGCGGGCCGTCGCGGAATTCGCTCACCAGCTCCAGCGCCGCATCGGCGTCGTTGTAATTATTGTAGCTCAGCTCCTTGCCCTGCACCTGCTCGGCCTGGGCGATGCCCCGCGCGGACGGGCCGGTGGGGAGGTAGAGCGCCGCCGACTGGTGGGGATTCTCGCCATAGCGCAGCTCCGCGCCCTTCTTCAGCGGCACCGACAGCGCCTGCGGGAAGGATTCGCCCAGATCGGCGAAGGCGAACCAGGAGGCGATCGTCGCGTCATAATTGGCGGTCGCGGCGAAGGCGGTCGCGGCGAGGCGGCGGCGCAGCGCGAAGGAGGTGGCGCCGGCCTTCTCGTCCATCTCGGCGATCAGCGCGCCATAATCGGCCGGATCGGTGACGATCGCGACGAAGGCATGGTTCTTGGCCGCCGAACGGACCATGGACGGGCCGCCGATATCGATATTCTCGATCACCTCGTCGCGCTCCGCGCCCTTCGCCACGGTCTGCGCGAAGGGGTAGAGGTTGACGACGACCAGATCGATCATGCCGATCGCATGGTCGGCGGCGGCGGCCATGTGCGCGGCATCGTCGCGCACCGCCAGCAGGCCGCCATGGACCTTGGGGTGCAGCGTCTTGACGCGGCCGTCCATCATCTCCGGGAAGCCGGTGAGGTCGGAAATGTCGCGCACCTCCAGCCCCGCCTCGCGCAGCGCCTTGGCGGTGCCGCCGGTCGAAACCAGCTCCACGCCGTGGCGGGCGAGCGCGCGGCCCAGATCGGCGAGGCCGGTCTTGTCCGATACGGATAGGAGGGCGCGGGTGATCTTCACGTCGGTCATGGGGCCAAGAATCCTGATGGGGAATTTGGCGCACCCGTTACGGCAATGGCGGCCGCGATTCCACCCGAGTCTTGCCCCGGCGGGGCTGAATCAGCCCGCGCGCTTGAACTGCCAGCTCACCGTGGAGCCGCCGGCGGCGGCCTGCCCTTCGATCACCAGCTGGTGCGTCGGGCAGGGCTGGCCGGTGGGATCGATCCACAGGCTCTCCTCCAGCGCCAGCGTGCCGCCCCGGCAGCGGAACTGCCACGGGCGGCCATCGCCCACCCGCAGCAGGGCGCCGAGGCCGTCGGCCGTCTGCGTCACCTCTATCCCCGGCGCGAGGTGGAAGCGGACGGCGAAATGGGCCGCCGCCCCGCGCCGCCGCCGGCCGGCGGGCAGCAGCACGTCCTCGCCGCGCAATTCGCGCCCGTCGGCGGCCAGCGCGAGCTGGCGCTGGTGGACGAAGCCGAAGCGGCGGACATAGCCGTCATGGCTGGCCTCCACCCGGCTGCCGCCGTCATTCTCCTGCCGGTCCAGCTCCACCTCGCCGACCCCGCGTCCCAGCGAGCCATCGGCGTGGATGGCCGTGGAATTGCTGTCCGCCATCACCAGCGTAGAATGGGCGGCGGTGGACCGCAGCGCCTCGGCCAGCGCATCCGGCAGGCGCTGGCCGCCCCGGCCGCCGCCGCAATTGACGATCAGCCGCTGGCCGGCATCGGAAAATTCGAAGCCCAGCGTGGAGGCGCAGCCGCCCTGCGCCAGCCGCGACACCGGCGGCGGCGCGGCATCGATCACCACCACCGCCTGGCCGCAGGCGAGCCGCTGATAGCCCCAGTCCCGCGCCTGGCGGAGCGGGCGCGCGCGCACCGTGGAGGCTTCAACCGCGGCGGAAATGCGCTCGGCGGAAACGGGGGCGCCGCCCTGCCAGCTGGAAAGCGCGCCATCGCCCATGACGACGCCAAGCAGCGCCGGCACCGCGCGCGCCAACGCATCCTCCACCAGCGACGATACGTCCCGCCGGCGGGCGAGATAGACGCTGCGCAGGTGGGAAAGCAGCTCGATCAGTTCGAGCTGGGCGACCGGCGAGCGGTTGGCGAGGCCGCCGTCGCCATAGAGCGCCTGCGCCAGCGCGCGGCCCAGCCCCGCCTCGCCATGCGCCAGCCGCTGCTCGCCGCCGGGAATGAGGAGGCCGGCCGCGACGACGCCGCACCAGGCGGCGATCCGCGCCGGCCCCTGCGGCGCCTTGTCCGCCCCGCGATCGAGGTGGCGGGCGCCGCGCGCCAGACTGTTCAGCACCGCCGATCGATAGACCAGATCGCCGCTGGAAAGGATGAAGGGCGCGTAGGACGCCCAGAACAGGATGCGCCGCCCCCACAGGTCCGCGCGCCAGGCGGGCTCGGCGACATGGTTGCCGAAGGCGGCCAGCCACTGCTTCAGCAACTGCTCCGCAACCGGCGCGCCGCGTTCGCGCGGGGCGGCGGCGGCCAGATCGCGCAGCCAGGCGAAGCTGTGGATGTGATCGGCGAAATCGGCCGACACGCCGAGGTTGGAGAAATCGAGCGAGGCGAGCGCGATCGCCTCGCCGCGATGGAGGATGCCGCCTTCCAGGATCGCCTGGCCCGCATGGGCATCGCCCACGATCGGATCGGCGGGCACGGCCAGCAGCTTCAGCGGATAGCGGCCGCGCAGGCGGAGCGCGTGGAGCGGCGTGCGCCACGCCAGCTTGTGCAGGCGATTTGCGAGACGTTCTGCCAAGGAAAGCCCCTGATCACCGGCCACGCGGATCAGCCGCTTGCCGGGTTCGATCCCGTCCTGCCCGTCGATCGCGGGCGGATCGATCGGGCCGGCCCTGCTCACGCCGCCTTCAGCGCCGCGATGTTGGAGGCGTAGGCCGATGGCCCGCCCCGGAAGGTGGCGGTGCCGGCCACGAAGACATCGGCCCCGGCATCGCGCGCCGACCGGATGGTGCCGACGTCGATGCCGCCGTCCACCTCCAGGTCGATCGGCTTGCCCAGCTTGTCGATCATCTTGCGGATCGCCTCGATCTTGCGGAGCTGGCTGGAAATGAAGCTCTGCCCGCCGAAGCCGGGATTGACGCTCATCACCAGGACGAGATCGATCTCCTCCAGCAGATAATCGAGCATCTTGGCCGGTGTCGCGGGATTGAGCGAAACGCCCGCTTTCTTGCCGAGCGCCTTGATCCGCTGGACGGTGCGGTGCGTGTGCGGGCCGGCTTCGGGATGGACGGTGATGATATCGGCGCCCGCCTCGGCAAAGGCATCCAGATAGGCATCGACCGGAGAGATCATCAGGTGGACGTCGAACGGCTTGGCCGAATGGGGGCGCAGCGCCTTCACCACCGCTGGGCCGATGGTGATGTTGGGCACGAAATGCCCGTCCATCACGTCGACATGGATCCAGTCCGCCCCGGCCGCGTCGATGGCGCGGACCTCCTCGCCAAGCTTCGCGAAGTCGGCGGACAGGATGGACGGAGCGATACGGACAGGCGCGGTCATGGGCATATTCGCTTAATGACCCCGGAGCATCGGGGCAAGCGGCGTCGCTGGCGCCTGCCGCCCATCCGGCAAGGTTGACCCGATCAGGCCGGCGCCGAGCAGCAGCAGCAGCTTCACGTCCATCATCACCCCCGCGCGGCGGCGTTCGGCCACGAAATCCGCGACCTCGTCCAGCGGCACGCGGTGGACGACGATATTCTCGCCCTCCACCCCGCCGCCGGGGCCGACGCGCACCAGATCGCGCGCGACAATCAGGGTGAAGGTTTCGGAAACCATGCCCGGCGAGGCGGCGAAGCAGCCCGCATTCTCCAGCCGGCCGGCGCGATAGCCCGTCTCCTCCTCCAGTTCCCGCCCGGCGGCAGTCTCGATCGGCTCGCCGGCCACATCGTCGCCCACCAGCCCGGCGGGCAGTTCGAGGCAGGGCGCGCCCAGCGGCACGCGATATTGCTCCACCAGCAGCACATGGCCGTCGTCCACGGCCAGGATCACCGCGGCGCCGATGCCCCGCGCGCGGCCGACATATTCCCATTTTCCCTTGCGGCGCGCCTCGATGAAGCGGCCCTGCCACAGGATTTCCGCGGGCTGATCGGCATCGTCCGGCAGCGGATGCCCGGCAGCAGAATGTTTTTGGACAGGATCGTGATTCATGCTTCGATCGTTAGGCGAGCGGCCATGCCGTCGCAACGGCGGCCTTGCCATGACGGCACCGAAACGGGAAAGTCGATCGACCAGCAGGGAGACGGGTTCATGCTCAAGGAATTCAAGGCATTCATCAATCGCGGAAACGTGCTCGACCTCGCGGTCGCGGTGATCATCGGTGCCGCGTTCAGCAAGATCGTATCGTCGCTGACCGACGACATCATCATGCCGGTCGTCGGCAAGCTCTTCGGCGGGCTCGATTTTTCGGGCTATTTCATCCGCCTTGGTGAGATTCCCGCCAATTTCGCCGGATCGGCCAACAGCTATGCCGATCTCAAGAAGGCCGGCGTGCCGCTGCTCGGCTATGGCGAATTCATCACCGTCGCCGTCAATTTTCTGATCGTCGCCTTCATCATCTTCCTGATCGTGCGCGCCGTGAACCGCGCCATCCCGCTGGAAGGCCCCGCCGACACGCCCGACGTGGCGGTGCTGAAGGAGATCCGCGACGAGCTGAAGAAGCGGCCCTGAAGCCTGCCGGAACAATCCGGTCCTGCCGCCCGCCGGGCCTTCTCAACGCCATCGCGCCGCACTATATGGGTGGTGCCGGGTTCGCCCGGCTATGGCGATAAATGATGTCGTGGAATAGATGCAGCGGACCCGGGGGCGGTACCCGGCGGCTCCACCAGAAACCCCTCGCCGATCCGGCAAGGGGCTCCTGACGGGGCCGAACTAGGATCGACGTGTGTTCAAAGACGATGTTTTTGCCCGGCCTGAATGCGCCGTAAAACCGTTCAAACCTACAAGTGCCAACGACAACGAGGCGCTCGCGATTGCCGCGTAACCTAGTCCTCACGGACGAAGTTACAAAGCTTTAGCGCGGTTCGGTCCGCACCGGGCAACAGAAGCGGAATCCAGCGGCACGGGGAGCGCCGGGCAACAGAAGCTCCCCACTTCCTATCCGGCGGCATTCCTCGCGCCGATTCCCCTTTATATTTCAGCGGCTCTCCCGGCGCTTTCGCCGGCGCCCGCCAACGCCCCATCCGGCTTTCCGCAACGCTTCGTCGCGATTCCGGGAACTGCGCGCGCTTTCAACGCTTACATCCTTTCGTCGCGCAACGATGCCGCGGCGAAACGAACGGCGGCCGATGGCCCCGTTCGGACTTTTGGTGTCGCGATTGCGCGTTGCTGGAGGCGCAACCGGAATCGCGCTGGGACGAAGCAGGGGATTTGCATGAATCGCATGATCAAGCTCACCGCCATCGCGGCTTTCGCCGCGCTTGCCGCCTGCGGTGGCAAGGGCGATGACTCGTTGGCCGCCAATGTCGAGCAGGCCTATGACAACCAGGCCGACCAGCTCGATGCGATCGCGGACAACACCACCAACGACGCGCAGGCCGATGCCATCGAGGATCAGGCCGACACGCTTCGCCAGGAAGGCGATAACCGGGCCGACGCGATCGACGCGGCCGATGTGAACGCGGCCGCCACCCACAACGGGCTGTAACCTCCCCGCAATTCCGGGAACGGACCGGCGGAAACAGAAAAGGGGGCCAATGGCCCCCTTTTCCATATTCCGATCCGGGAAAGCGGATCAGTCGTCGTCGCGCTTCAGGAAAGCGGGCGCGAATTCCGGCGCGGGGCCGTCATCATTGTCCCGCTCGCGGCGCGGACCGCGATCGCCGCGATCCCGGCGCGGGCCGCGATCGCCACCCTCGCGGCGGCGGTCGCCACGATCACCCCGATCGCCGCGATCACCCCGGTCGCCACGCGGACCGCGATCGCCGCCTTCGCGCGGCTCGCGCGCGGGGCGGGTATCTTCCAGCTCGGCACCGGTTTCCTGATCGACGACGCGCATCGACAGGCGCACCTTGCCGCGCTGGTCGACTTCCAGCACCTTGACCTTCACTTCCTGGCCTTCGGACAGGACGTCCGACACCTTGGCCACGCGCTCGTTCTTGATTTCCGAGACGTGGACCAGGCCGTCGCGGCCGCCCATGAAGTTCACGAAAGCACCGAAATCGACGAGGTTCACCACCTTGCCGGTGTAGACCTTGCCCACTTCCGGCTCGGCGACGATGCCGATGATCCAGTTCTTCGCGGCCTCGATCTTGTCGAGGTCGGACGAGCTGATCTTGACGGTGCCGTCATCCTCGATGTCGACCTTCGCGCCGGTCTGGGCGACGATTTCGCGGATCACCTTGCCGCCGGTGCCGATCACGTCGCGGATCTTCTCCTTCGGCACGGTCATCGTCTCGATGCGCGGGGCATGGGCCGAAAGCTCGGTGCGGGTGTGATCCAGCGCCTTCGCCATCTCGCCCAGGATGTGGGCGCGGCCGTCGCTCGCCTGGTGGAGCGCGACCTTCATGATCTCCTCGGTGATGCCGGCGATCTTGATGTCCATCTGCAGGCTGGTGATGCCTTCGGACGTGCCGGCCACCTTGAAGTCCATGTCGCCCAGATGATCCTCGTCACCCAGGATGTCGGACAGGACGGCGAAGTCCTTGCCTTCCAGGATCAGGCCCATGGCGATGCCGGACACCGGGCGCTTGATCGGCACGCCGGCATCCATCAGCGCCAGCGATCCGCCGCAGACGGTGGCCATCGACGACGAGCCGTTGGACTCGGTGATGTCGGACGTCAGGCGGATCGTGTAGGGGAATTCCTCCTTGGTCGGCAGCACGCCATGCAGCGCGCGCCACGCCAGCTTGCCATGGCCGACTTCGCGACGGCCCGGCGCGCCGAAGCGGCCCACTTCACCCACCGAATAAGGCGGGAAGTTGTAGTGGAGCATGAAATGCTCGTAGCGCAGGCCGTTCAGCCCGTCGATCATCTGCTCCGCATCCTTGGTGCCCAGGGTGCAGGTCGAGATCGACTGGGTTTCGCCGCGGGTGAACAGCGCCGAGCCATGGGCACGCGGCAGGAAGTGCGCTTCCGCCACGATCGGGCGGACGGTCTTCGTGTCGCGGCCGTCGATGCGGCGGCCGTCCTTGAGGATCGCGGTGCGGACGATCTCCGCCTCCAGCTTCTTGACGAGCTTGGAAGCGACCATCTGGTCCTGCGGGCTCGCATCGGCGAAGGCTTCCTTGGCCTTGGCGCGCGCCGCGTTGAGCGCGTTCGAGCGATCGGACTTGTTGATCAGCTTGTAGGCGGCCGCGATATCCTTGCCGACGAGCTTCTTGAGCTTCGCCTTCATGGCGCTGGTATCGGGCTGGGCGGCCAGTTCCCACGGGTCCTTGGCGGCGGCTTCGGCGAGATCGATGATCGCGTCGATCACCTTCTGCATCTCGCGATGGCCGAACATGACGGCGCCGAGCATCACGTCTTCCGAAAGCTCCTTGGCTTCGGATTCGACCATCATCACCGCATCGTGGGTGCCGGCGACGACGAGGTCCAGATCGCCCTCGGCGACCTGCGCGTCGGTCGGGTTCAGGATATATTCGCCATCCTTGTAACCGACGCGGGCGGCGCCGATCGGGCCCATGAAGGGCACGCCGGAAAGGGTGAGCGCGGCCGACGCGGCGATCATCGCCAGGATATCGGGCTCGTTCTCGCCGTCATAGCTCAGCACCTGGGCGATGACGTTGATCTCGTTGTAGAACCCTTCCGGGAACAGCGGGCGGACCGGGCGGTCGATCAGGCGGGAGACCAGCGTCTCCTTCTCCGTCGCGCCGCGTTCACGCTTGAAGAAGCCGCCGGGGATGCGGCCCGACGAGAAATACTTCTCCTGATAATGGACGGTGAGCGGGAAGAAATCCTGCCCTTCCTTCACGCTGCGCGCAGCCGTGACGGCGCAGAGCACAACGGTTTCGCCGAGGGTCGCGACCACCGCGCCGTCGGCCTGGCGGGCGACACGGCCCGTTTCCAGAGTGAGCGTCTGGCCGCCCCACTGGATTTCCTGCTTCTTGATGTTGAACATCTCTTTTCCTTCCTGCCGCCGGCCCTATGCCGGCGGGGCCTGTAGCGGGGCCGGCATCCGGCCCCATGGTCGGGCGTCCTGCCCGAAACCGGATCACGGCCGTATGCCGGATCCGGGAGGATGTTCCGGGGCGAAATCCTGATCCCCGAAACGAGAAACGGCCCCGCGAGGGGGCCGTTCCGGTCAGTGGCTTCAGCTCACTTGCGAAGCCCGAGCTTGGCGACGATGTCCGCGTAGCGGCCCGCATCTTCCCGCTTGAGGTAGTCGAGAAGGCTGCGACGCTTGTTGACCAGCATCAGCAGACCGCGACGCGAATGGTTGTCCTTGGCGTGGGTCTTGAAGTGCTCGGTCAGGTTGGCGATGCGCTCCGAAAGGATCGCGACCTGGACTTCGGGGCTGCCGGTATCGCCTTCGCCACGGGCGTGGGTGGCAATCAGCTCGGCCTTGCGTGCAGCGGTAATCGTCATTCAATTCATCCTTCGACATCGCGAATGTTGAAGCCGCGCACCACCCGTATCTCCGGGCCGGAAACCTCCACGAGGGCGACGGGGACTTGGCCCGATACCGCCAGATGAAGGCCTTGGTGCTTGGCGATCCCGATCAACTTCCGCCCCTCGCGGAGCGCCCTTGCCTGATCGGGACTGACCGCGAGAGCCGGGATGTCGTCCAGCCCCGCCGTCAATGGCAGGAGTATGTCTTCAAGCGCGTGGCCCTTAGCGGATTCCTCCAGCTTGTCCAGCGAAATCGCCTGATCCAGGGTGAATGGCCCCGCCTTGGTCCGCCGCAACATGGTGACGTGGCCAACGGTATCAAGGGCATAAGCGATATCGCGGGCGAGGCTGCGGATATAGGTGCCCTTGGAGACGCGGGCGGAAAGCGTGGCGCCCGCCCCGTCCCATGCCGAAAGCCGGAGATCGTGGATCGTGACGGCGCGGGATTTCAGCACCACCTCCTCGCCGGCGCGCGCCAGATCATAGGCCCGCGCGCCATCCACCTTCAGCGCCGAGAAAGCGGGCGGCACCTGATCGATCGCGCCGGTGAAGCGCGGCAGCACCGCCTCCACCGCCGCGCGCGGCGGCCGGACATCGGAGGTGGCGATCGCCTTGCCCTCGGCATCCAGCGTGTCGGTCTCCGTGCCGAAGCCGATGGTGAAGTCATAGGCCTTGTCGGCGTCCAGCATCCGCCCCGAAAGCTTGGTCGCCTCGCCCACCGCGATGGGGAGCACGCCGGAGGCAAGCGGATCGAGCGTGCCGCCATGGCCGACCTTGTGCTTGCCATAGCCGCCCTGGCGCAGCACCCGCTTCACCGCCGATACGACCTGCGTGGAGCCGATGCCCACCGGCTTGTCGATTATGATCCATCCGTCCATCGGCGGGCGTCTAGACCATTTTCCGCGCGCGGGGACCGGAAAATGCGGCGGGCGCCGTCAGCCCTGATCGTCCTCGGGCGGATCGCTTTGCGGCGCCTTGCCGCCATGATGGTGCGCATGGGTCTTCCCGCGCGCCGGCGGGGGCGCCGGGCTGGCGACGAGGCTCTTCAGCGGACAGCGCCGGCCACGGACGACGATGGTGGAGAAGCGATCGAAGCTGCTCGTGCCGCCGGTGTCGAAGCCGATCACCTCCGCCAGATCGAGATCGAGGCAATTGCCCATCAGTTCGGCCTTATACCAGCGGCCCCGTATATCCTGGATGTAGAGCGTATCGCGCCCTTCCACCCGATAATCGTTGATCGATTCCGATCCCAGGAACGGGATGGCAGCCTCACGCGCGGCAGGCGCCGCCTCCGGATCGGGCGCCTGCCCCGCCATGGCGGGGGACGCCAGCATCAGCGCGAGCAGGGCGACGGTGCAAGGATGCCGTGTCATATCCTTCCTCCGGCGACCCGCTTATCGCGGCCGTCATGAACCGGCGGTGAAACGGGCGCGCCATTCGTCCGCGAGGATCGAGTAGAGGACGGTATCACGCAAATGGCCGTTCCAGGTGATTCGTTCCTGGCGCAGCACGCCTTCCTTCACCCCGCCCAGCTTCTCCACCGCCGCCATCGACCGGCCGTTGCGCGCATCGATGCGGAATTCGATGCGGCGGAAACCGCAGGCGATCGCATGATCGATCATCAGCCGCTTGATCCGGCCGTTGAGGCCGGTGCCGCGCGCGGCGGGCGCGATATAGCTGTTGCCGATCTCCAGCAGGCCCTTGCCCGCATCGACGCCCAGATAGGCGGTCATGCCGATCACCGCATCGTCCTGCAGGATGGCGAAGCCCAGCCGCGCCGGATTGGCCATCAGCGCATCGAAGCTCGCATCGAAATGATCGGGATCGTAGGAGACGTTATAGATCGTCCAGATGTCCGCATCGGCCGCGCAGGCCGCGCGCAGCGCCTCGCGGTGGCGTTCCTCCAGCGGCACCAGCCGCGCATCGCCCTCGACGAGGGGAACCAGCAGGCGGGCGGCGTCAGCCATTGCGCATCCTTTCCATGAAGTGGCGGCGGCAGAGTGCGACATAACGGTCGTTCCCGCCGATCTCGGTCTGCGCGCCCTCGCGCACCGCGCGGCCCATGGCGTCGGTGCGCAGGTTCATCGTCGCCTTGACGCCGCACTCGCAGATCGCCTTGATCTCGACCAGCGCATCGGCCAGCGCGAGCAGATGGGCGCTGCCTTCGAACAGCTCCGCCCGGAAATCGGTGCGCAGGCCGTAAGCCAGCACGGGAATGCCGAGATCGTCGCAGATCGACGCGAGCTGGAACACCTGATCGCGGGTCAGGAACTGCGCCTCGTCCACCAGCACGCAGGCGAGCGGGCGGCGCGCCAGCTCGCTTTCCACCTCGCCGCGCAGGTCGGTCGCGACATCGAAGGGGAAGGCTTCCGCCTCCAGCCCGATCCGCGAGCTGATCCGGCCCGGCGCATAGCGATCGTCGATCGCGGCGGTGAACAGCATGGTTTCCATGCCGCGCTCGCGATAGTTGAAATCGGCCTGCAGCAGCGTGGCGGATTTCCCCGCATTCATCGAGGCGTAGTAGAAATAGAGCTTGGCCATCGCGCTGCCCTTAAAGCGGTTTACGCCCCTGCGAAACCGGCCAGATGGCCTGTCCCGCCCCGGCCCGTCCGTCGCAAAACTGCAACCCCGCCGTCATCATCCTTATCCTTCCGCCATGGCAGAAGGGCGCGGGGACGAAGAACAGGGAGGCAAGGGACATGATGTTGTTGGAGCTTGCGCGCCGCATCCGGCTCATCATCACCGCGACCGGCGTGGTCATCGGCTGGGCCGCCGGCGCGCAGTGACCGGCTGACCGCCGGGCACGGGGCCGGGCAAGGGCCGGGTCAGCCGTCCCGGTCGGCCTCGCCGCCGTCGCCGCCGGCATCGTCCGGGTCGAGATCGCGGGCGATTTCCGGCCGGCGCAGCAGCGCATCGATGTGGCTGCCCTCGTCGAAGCTCTCGTCCGCCAGGAACTTGAGCTTCGCGGCATATTTGGTGTTCACCCGGCGCGCCACCTCGCTCTGGAGATAGGCGGTGTTGGTGCGCAGCGCCTTCAGCACCTTCTCCTCGTCCGCGCCCAGCAGCGGCTTCACGAAGGCGGTGGCGTGGCGCAGGTCGGGCGACATGCGCACCTCCGTCACCGATACGGTGTGGCTGGCGAGCACATCGTCATGCACGTCGCCGCGCATCAGGATGTCGGCAAGCGCATGGCGCACCTGCTCGCCGACCCGGAGCACGCGGACGGACTTGCCTTCGGGGGTTTCGTTGCGGCGCATGGCGCGGCCTTTTCACAAGCTGGGCGCCGGCCCGGCGCGAACCGGGCCGGCGCGAACGATCACAGGGTGCGCGCGCGTTCCTCGACCTCGAACGTCTCGAGGAAGTCGCCCGGCTTGATGTCGGTCGATCCTTCCAGCGTGACGCCGCACTCCAGGCCGGCGCGGACCTCCGGCACGTCGTCCTTGAAGCGACGCAGCGAGGCGATCGAGCCGTTGTAGATGATGACGTCGTCGCGGGTGAGGCGGGCGCGGAGCGCCTTGCGGATATAGCCTTCCACGACGAGCAGGCCCGCCGCCTTGCCATGCTTGCCGGCGGAGAACACCTCGCGGACCTCGGCGCGGCCGACGACCGTTTCGAAATATTCCGGCCCGAGCTGGCCCGCCATCGCGGCGCGGATCTCGTCCAGCAGATCGTAGATCACGTCATAATATTTGAGCGCGACCCCATCCCGCGTGGCGATTTCCCGCGCCTTGGCGTTTGCGCGGACGTTGAAGCCGATGATCGGCGCCTTGGAGGCGGCGGCCAGCGTGACATCGCTTTCCGTGATGCCGCCGACGCCCGAGTGCAGGATGCGCACCTGGATATCGTCGGTCGAGATCTTGTTGAGCGAGCCGATGATCGCTTCGACCGACCCTTGCGTGTCGGCCTTCACCACCACCGGATATTGCTGGGCCTGCTTGTCGCGCAGCGCCGAGAACATCGATTCCAGGCTGGCCGGGGCCGCCGTCGTCCGCTTCTGGTGGATGACGCTGGCGCGATAGGCCGCGACCTCGCGGGCGCGCGCCTCATTCTCGACCACCGAGAGCGGATCGCCCGCGCCCGGCACGCCGGAAAGGCCCAGCACCTCGACCGGGGTCGAGGGGCCGGCTTCCTTCACCTGCTGGCCCTTGTCGTTGACCAGCGCGCGGACCTTGCCGCTTTCGGCGCCGACGACGAAGATGTCGCCCACCTTCAGCGTGCCGCGGCCGACGAGGATCGTGGCGACGGGGCCGCGGCCCTTGTCCAGCTTGGCTTCCACCACCGTGCCTTCGGCCGGGCGATCGGGATTGGCCTTCAGCTCCATCACCTCGGCCTGGAGCTGGATCTTCTCGATCAGCTCGTCGAGGCCGGTGCGCTTGAGCGCGGAGACTTCCACCTCCTGCACGTCGCCGCCCATGCTTTCGACCTGGACGTCATATTGCAGCAGGGCCTCGCGCACGCGCTGCGGATTGCCGCCCGGCTTGTCGACCTTGTTGATCGCGATGATCATCGGCACGCCGGCCGCCTTGGTGTGGTTGATCGCCTCGATCGACTGCGGGCGGATGCCGTCGTCGGCGGCGACCACGATCACCACGATATCGGTGATGTTGGCGCCGCGGGCGCGCATCTCGCTGAACGCCTCGTGGCCGGGCGTATCGAGGAAGGTGATCTTCGATCCGTCCTTCACCGTCACCTGATAGGCGCCGATATGCTGGGTGATGCCGCCGGCCTCGCCCGAGGCCACGTCGGTGCCGCGCAGGGCATCGAGCAGGCTGGTCTTGCCGTGATCGACATGGCCCATGATCGTCACGACCGGCGGGCGCGGCTTCAGCGTATCGGGCGCGTCCACGTCGTCGGCGGTGACGATGTCGACGTCGCTTTCGGATACGCGCTTGATGTTATGGCCGAATTCCGTGACCAGCAGCTCGGCCGTATCCTGGTCGATCGACTGGTTGACGGTGACGGGCATGCCCATCTTGAACAGCGCCTTCACCAGGTCCGCGCCGCGTTCGGCCATGCGGTTGGCAAGCTCGCCCACCGTGATGGTTTCCGGCACGATCACGTCGCGCACCTGCTTGGCGGCGGGGCCGCCCATCTGGTGGGCACGCTTTTCCTTCTCGCGGGCGCGCTTCAGCGCAGCGAGGCTGCGCGCACGCGCGCCGCCGTCGCCGTCGTCCAGCGCGCGGGTGACGGTGAGCTTGCCCGACTGGCGGCGGTCATCGCCCTTGCGATCGCGCGAAGGCTTGGCCGGCTCGGGCCGCTTGGGCGCGACGACGGGCGTGAAGCGACGCGGCGGCGGGGTGGACGAAGCGGGCGCCCGTTCGCCGGCCGGGGCTTCCGCGGCGGGCGCCGCAGTCGCGGCCTGGGCGGCCTCCTCGGTTTCCCTGGCGGCGCGCGCGGCGGCTTCCTCGGCCTCCCTGGCGGCGGCCTTGGCGGCCTCCTCCTCGGCGCGGCGATTCTCCTCGGCGCGGCGGCGCTCCTCTTCGGTCGCCTCCTGCTTCTCGCGCTCCTCGCGGCGGCGCGCTTCCTCGAGCGCGGTCATACGCGCTTCCTCGGCCTCGCGCAGCAGGCGTTCCTGCATCTCGCGCCGTTCGAGCGGCGTCATCGGCCGCATCGAGGCCGGGCGCGGCGTCGGCGCAGGCGCGGCGGCGCGCGGCGCGGCCGGCTTCGGGGCAGGCGCTGGCTTGGCGGCCGGCGCGGGGGTGGGCGCAGGCGCGGGCGCCTCCGCCACCGGGGCCGGCGTGGAGGCGGGAGCCGGGGTGGGCGCGGGCGCGGCGGCGGGAGCCTCGGCCACGGGCGCCGCTTCCGCCGGGGCGGGTGCAGCCGCGGGCGCGGGCGGCGGCGTGGTTGCCGCTTCCTGCACCGGGGCTTCCGCCTCGCCGGGCTTGCCGAGGATACGGCGGCGCTTGACCTCAACCACCACGGTGTTCGAGCGGCCATGGCTGAAGCTCTGCTTCACCTTGCCCGTCTCGACCGTGCGCTTGAGACCCAGGGGCGCGCGCATACCCAGTTTCGGCTTGTCGTTATCGCTCATCGAGTACCCGAACCCCTCACTTCAATTCCGTAGCGCCGATGGGCCTTGCGAAGGTGTATCGCAAGGCTCGGCGCTGCCATTCCGTCCAATAAAACCGCGCCAGCGGCCAAGTGCATCGGAAACGCGCGCGGCGGCAGCCGGCGCGACAAGCGCGATATGTACCACATTTTCGCGTCCCAAGGCCATCGACAATATGGCGCGGCTCGCGGGAATTACGAGTCCCCGCGTGTCCGTGCCTTCCATGTCGAGGCCGACTCGCAGCGCCTGATCCAGCTTGCGGGTGCCGTCCGCCGCCGCGTCGCGGGCGTGGAGCAGCAGCGCCACCGTCCCCTTGCGCGCGGCATCGACGATCCGTTCGCTGCCGGTAACGAGGTTGCCGGCCCTGGCCTCCAGCCCCAGGCGATCGAGCGCCGCGCGTTCCAGCGCACGTTCGATCTGGGCGGGAAGATCGTCCGGGATCAGGAAGCTGGCCGTCTTGAAGGCACGCGCCAGCGCGCCCTTCAGCTTGCCCTTGGCGATCGCCGTTTCCAGCGCCACCCGGTCGACCGCGATCCAGGCGCCCCGCCCGCCCGCCTTGGCGCGGACATCGGGGGCGACGGTGCCGTCGGGGCCGAGCGCGAGGCGGATCAGCCCGTCGCGCGGCCCGTGATCGCCCGAAAGGACGCAGCGGCGCTCGGGGCCGTGGCCGGTATCGACCACGTCCTCGCCGCCCGCGTCCGGTGCGGACTCGGCATGCTTCCCGCCCGCCCGCGGCCCGCCCTTCGGCTTCGCGCGGGATGGACGGTGCGTCGGCGCTATCGCGCTAGGATGCTCATTGCTCGCCATCCGCAGCCGCGTCCTCCTGCGCTTCGTCGGCGAACCAGTGGGCACGCGCGGCCATGATGATCTCGTTGCCCTGCTCTTCGGTCAGGTTGTATTCGGCGAGCACGCCGCCCTTGTCCTCGGCGCGCTTGGGCGCATTCTCGTTGCGGCGGCGCGGCTCGGCGCGCTTCTTCTGCACGAGCTCGTCGGTGGCGAGATCGGCCAGGTCGTCGAGCGTCTTGATGCCCGCCTTGCCCAGCGTCACCAGCATGGCTTCGGTGAGGTAGGGCAGATCGGCCAGATCGTCCTCGACGCCGAGCGCGCGGCGCTCGTCGCGATTGGCCTGCTCGCGGCGGTCCAGCGCTTCCTGCGCACGGCTCTGCAGCTCGGCGGCCAGCTCCTCGTCGAAGCCCTCGATCGAGGCGATCTCGTCCGCCTCGACATAGGCCACTTCCTCGAGGCTGCCGAAGCCTTCGGCGACGAGCAGCTGGGCCAGCGTCTCGTCCACGTCCAGCTCGTTCTGGAACATCTCGCTGTTCTGGACGAATTCCTTCTGTCGCTTCTCGCTGGCGTCGGCCTCGGTCAGGATGTCGATCGCCTTGCCGGTCAGCTGGCTGGCGAGGCGGACATTCTGGCCACGGCGGCCGATGGCGAGCGAAAGCTGGTCGTCGGGCACGACCACCTCGATCCGCTCCTCCTCCTCGTCGATGACGACGCGGGCGACCTGCGCGGGCTGCAGCGCGTTGACGACGAAGGTGGCGGTATCGGGCGACCAGGGGATGATGTCGATCTTCTCGCCCTGCATCTCCTGCACGACGGCCTGGACGCGGCTGCCCTTCATGCCGACGCAGGCGCCGACCGGATCGATCGAGCCGTCATGGCTGATGACGCCGATCTTGGCGCGGCTGCCCGGATCGCGGGCGGCGGCCTTGATCTCGATGATGCCGTCGTAGATTTCGGGCACTTCCTGCGCGAACAGCTTCTTCATGAAGTCCGGATGCGCGCGGCTGAGGAAGATCTGCGGCCCGCGATTCTCGCGGCGCACCGACAGGATCAGCGAACGGACGCGATCGCCGACGCGCAGCACCTCGCGCGGGATCTGCTGGTCGCGGCGGATGACGCCTTCGGCGCGGCCGAGATCGACGACGACATGGCCGAACTCGACGCGCTTGACGACGCCGGTGATGATCTCGCCGGCGCGGTCCTTGAACTCGTCATACTGCCGCTCGCGCTCGGCATCGCGGACCTTCTGGAAGATCACCTGCTTGGCGGCCTGCGCGGCGATGCGGCCGAATTCGATCGGCGGCAGCGGATCGACGATGAAGTCGCCCACGGCGGCGCCCGGCTGCAGCTTCTGCGCGTCGGCGACGGAGACCTGCTTGAAATAGTCGTCGACCTGCTCGACCACCTCGACGACGCGCCACAGGCGCATGTCGCCGGAGCGCGGATCGATCTTCGCGCGGATATCGTTTTCGGCGCCGTAACGGGCGCGGGCCGCGCGCTGGATCGCGTCCTCCATCGCCTCGATCACGATTTCGCGATCGATCAGCTTCTCGCGCGCGACGGCGTCGGCGATGGCGAGCAGCTCGGCCCGGTTGGCGGAAATGGCGGTGGCCATGGCTTGGTCCTATCCTTCCTTCGAAATCCTGTCCGCGCCTTCGGTCGAAAGCGGCGCGGTGGCCTTTAACAGTGCATCGGTCAGAATGAGCTTGGCGCTGGCGATCCGGCCGAACGGGATCGCGACTTCGCCGACCCGTTCGGCATACACCTTCACGGTTTCACCTTCGAGTCCGTCGAGGCGCGCGTCGAACTGCTTGCGGCCGTCGAGCGGCGGCGCGACCTTGATCCGCGCATCGAACCCGGCCCAGTCCTCGAAATCCTTGAGGCGGGTGAGCGGCCGATCGATGCCCGGCGAGCTGACCTCCAGCCGATAGGCCTCCTCGATCGGATCGGCGGCGTCGAGCACGTCGGAAATCCGGCGCGACAGGGCCTCGCAATCGGCAAGGTCGAGCTGGCGGGTGTCGGGCCGCTCCGCCATCACCTGCAGCGTCGGATCGGACTTGCCACCGAACATCGCGACGCGCACGAGCGCGAGCCCGAGCGCCTGCGCCTCGGGTTCGATCAGCTTCGTCAATGCGGCGATGTCCGCGTCCGCCATATGCCTCCTTCGTCGAGCATGCGACCCTGGCGCCGGCCCCGGAGCGGAGCCGACCTCGCCAATGTCACCAATGTCGAGAGAGACTGCGATATAGGCGATCGCCCACCGTTCGGCAAGCGGAGTCGGCAATGCCTGCGCGCGCTTGATAATCGGCTGTTTTGCGGCTCTATTCGCCTGCCAAGGTCCGCGAAGGAGGCTGGTTGCCGATGTGGTTACTCGATCGGATGCTCTCCGGCATCGTCAAGCGGGGGGTGCTCCACGTCACCTACGCCGACGGCACTGAAAAGGCCTATGGCACGGCCACGCCCGGCTGGGCGGAGATTCGGATTCGCTTCACCGACAAGGGCGCGCCCAACTTCATCGCCCGCAATCCGCGCCTGGGCGCCGCCGAGGCCTGGATGGACGGCCGCCTCACCGTGGAGGGCGACGATGTCCGCGGCCTCATCGATCTGCTGCGCGGCAATGCGCCGTGGGAGAAAGGCGGCGACAAGCTGAAGGCCAGCTTCTGGCGCGAACAGCTGCAAAGCATCCTCGCGCGGCTCGACCGGATCAACTGGGAACGCCGGTCCCGGCGCAACGTCGCCCATCATTATGACCTGAACGGCCGGCTCTACGACCTCTTCCTCGACAAGGACCGCCAATATAGCTGCGCCTATTTCACCGATCCCGGCAACTCGCTGGAACAGGCGCAGGCCGACAAGAAGGCCCATATCGCCGCCAAGCTGGACCTGAAGCCCGGCCAGAAGGTGCTGGACATAGGCTGCGGCTGGGGCGGCATGGCGCTCTACCTCCATCGCGTCGCCGACGTCGACGTGCTCGGCATCACCCTGTCCGAGGAACAGCTCGCCGTCGCCCGCCGCCGCGCCCAGGAAGCCGGCGTCGCCGATCGGGTGAAGTTCGAGCTGATCGACTATCGCGAGGTGCAGGGCCAGTTCGACCGCATCGTCTCGGTCGGCATGTTCGAGCATGTCGGCCCACCGCATTACCGCACCTTCTTCGACAAGTGCCGCACGCTGCTGGCCGAGGACGGGGTGATGCTGATCCACACGATCGGCCGGATGGGCAAGCCTTCGACCACCGATGCCTTCACCGCCAAATATATCTTCCCCGGCGGCTATATCCCGGCCCTGTCCGAAGTGGTTTCGGCCAGCGAGCGGAGCAAGCTGATCCTCTCCGACCTCGAAACGCTGCGCGTCCATTATGCCTGGACGCTCGACATCTGGTATGATCGCACCGTCGCCGCGCGGGCGGAGATCGAGGCGCTTTACGACGCCCGCTTCTATCGCATGTGGCTGTTCTACCTTGCCGGCGCGGCCGCGGCCTTCCGCCATGGCGGCATGTGCAACTACCAGCTCCAATATATCCGCCGCCGCGATGCCCTGCCCTATACGCGGGACTATATCGCCGAGGCCGAGCGCGAGCTGCGCGCGAAGGCATGACAAAATATTTCCCGGAAGGACGCCCCTTCCGGGAAACATCCGCTTTTGTCAGGACGTTGCGCAACGATCCCGATCCGACCCGGAGCCAGGCCATGCATCGTCCCACATCCTTCATCCTGCCGGCCATCGCCCTGCTGGCCGCCTGCGGCGGCGCGGGCGAGGAAGGCAATGCCGCCGCGCCGGCCACGGCCGCGGCAGCCGACAAGCCCTTCGTCGCCACCGTCGTCGCCGATTTCGATTCGCCCTGGGCGATGACGTTCCTGCCCGACGGCCGGATGCTGGTGACGGAAAAGGCCGGACGGATGCTGCTGGTTTCGGCGGACGGCAAGGCCGCGACCCCGCTGGCGGGCATTCCGGCGGTGGACAGCGAAGGCCAGGGCGCGCTGATGGATGTGGTGCTGCACCCGAAATTCGCCGAGAACCGGCTCGTCTATTTCAGCTTTTCGGAAAAGGGCGAAGGCGGCAAGGGCGTGGCACTGGCACGCGGCACCCTTGCCGAAGGCCCCGCCCCGGCCCTGCGCGACGTGCAGGTGATCTTCCGCGCCAGCCCCTATGTGGAGGGCGACGGCCATTATTCGGGCCGCATCGCCTTCGCCCCCGACGGCCATCTGTTCTTCACCAATGGCGAGAGGCAGAAATTCGATCCCGCCCAGGACCCGAAATCGACGCTGGGCAAGGTGCTCCGCCTGAACGACGACGGCACGCCGGCCAAGGGCAATCCGCTGGCGGCCAGGGGCTTCCACCCAGCGATCTGGAGCTACGGCCACCGCAACCTGCTGGGCCTCGCCTTCGACGCGCAGGGCAATTTATGGGAACAGGAAATGGGCCCGCGCCATGGCGACGAGCTCAACCTGATCCTGCCCGGCCGCAATTACGGCTACCCCATCGTATCCAACGGCGATCATTATGACGGCCGGCCCATCCCCGATCACGATACCCGGCCGGACCTGGAAGCGCCCAAGGTCTATTGGAAGCCGGCCATCTCGCCCGCCGGGCTGATGATCTATTCGGGTGACATGTTCCCCGAATGGAAGGGCAGCGCCTTCATCGGCGCGATGAACATGCCGGGGCTGGTGCGCGTGGCGCTGGACGGCACCAGCGCCGCCAAGGCCGACCAATGGGACATGGACGGCCAGCGCATCCGCGAGGTGGAACAAGGCCCCGACGGCGCGATCTGGCTGCTGGAAGACGGCCTGCGCGGATCGCAGGGCCGCCTGCTCAGGCTGACGCCCCGGCGATAGCGCCGCCCCCTGCCGGGGAGCCAATCACCCGTTGGGCGTGAACCTGGCGACGCAGCTTGCCATCACCCCGGCCGGCGGCCCCAGCTTCACCATCGTCGCCAGCGCTTCCGATCTGAGCGCGACGGCCGCATCGGGCTTGAGGCCGCGCGCGGCGATGCCGGCGCCGATCTTGGCATCCAGCGCGCGGTTCATCGGGGTGAATTCCGCCAGCCTGTCCTTATAGGCGCTGGTCGGGCCGCCCAGCGTCTTGTTGAGGAATGCGCCCAGCGCATAGCAGCCGGTCTCCGCCCGCAGCGCATCCTGCGGCAGATCGATCGGGCCGCCGGCGGGCTCCTGCGTCTGCGGATAGGCGGCCGCGCAGGCAGGGGCCAGATCCTGCCACTTGCCGGCACTGATTCCCGCTTCGAGCTGGGGCATGCGCGCGGCGACGGCGGCGGCGCGCGACTGATCGAAGCTCTTGCCCTCGGCGCCCGCCAGCAGGGCGTAATGCATGATGCCCGCCTGCCGGTCGAAGGGCAGAGCCGCCGCCACGTTGCCGCCACCGGCCGCCCGCGCGCCGAGCGCCGCCACCACGCCGCAGGTGGCGGCGCGATCGATCGGGTCGTCCGGCAAGGTAAGAGCCTTCGGCCCACAGCCGGAAAGCGCCAGGCCCATCAGGACCGGCGCGGCGATAACGACCCGCATTCCATTCTCCTCGTTCAAGCTCCTGCTCGATACACGCGAAACCGGGCCGGGTTCCCCCTCCCCATTGCCAATGCGACGGATCGGGGCTAATGCGCGGCCGTCATCTGGGGAGTAGCCAGCCGCCCGACGGGCGGATTGCCTGCGTCAACATACTCGGTCGAGAGGCCGTGGCGCGGCAGGGGCGGGAAACCGCCCGGGCGAGACCAATGACGTCGCACTTCCGCCTGGCCGGGCGGGAGGTGCGATGTCGTTGGATTCATCGCCGCCCGGCCCGGAGATCGACCGTCCATGGAAGCCCTGCTCACCTCGACCGCGCTGGTCGCGCTTGCCGAGATCGGCGACAAGACCCAGCTGCTGGCGATCGTGCTCGCCACCCGGTTCAAGCGGCCCTGGCCGATTGTGGCCGGCATATTGGTGGCGACGCTGGCCAACCATTTCCTCGCCGCGCTGATCGGCTCCAATGTCGCAGCACTGCTGGACGGCACATGGTTCCGCTATCTCGTCGCCTTCTCCTTCATCGCCATGGCGGCGTGGACGCTGATCCCCGACAAGCTGGACGATGTGGAGACGAAGCCCGCCCGCTTCGGCGCCTTCATGACCACGGTGATCGCCTTCTTCCTGGTCGAGATGGGAGACAAGACCCAGATCGCCACCGTCGCACTGGGCGCCCGCTTCCACGATGTGATCGCGGTCACGGCGGGCACCACGCTGGGGATGATGATCGCCAACGTGCCCGCCGTCTTCCTGGGCAACGAACTGGTCAAGCGGGTGCCGATGCGCGTCGTCCACGCCATCGCGGCGCTCCTGTTCCTGGCGATCGGCCTGTGGCTCGTCGCGCAGACGGCCGGCTGGCTGTAACGCCGGCCCCGCCTCCAGGGCGCTGAGACGCCCTGGAAAGGCTCAGGCGCCGGACGGGCCTAACCGGGGTTCAATCGGCGACGAAACCGGGCGGGGGCACCCGGACGATGAAATGCCCCTTCACCCCTTCCGGCCATTCCCGTAAGGGCACCCTTCCCTCCTCGCTCGCGGCGTGGCGGACGGCGTAGTCGAGAATCGCGCGGGCCGCGTCCCCGGTCGGTGCGAACCGCCCGAGGACATAGCCGGTGCGGCCCGGCGCGCGGATATGGACGGTGCAATGCTCGCTACAGGCGAACAGGCACGGCATTTCCTGGATAGCGATATGCGCCGTATCCGGATCGGTGGCCTGCACCGCGCGCAGCGCCTCCGCCAGCCGCGCGCCGCCGCGAACCCCCTCCCCATCCTCGCGGGATGCGGCGGAGTGGCGGCAGCTATTGCAGACGACCACGGCGGGTCCGTCGGCGACGCGCGTCAGCATCTCATCCCTCCCGATCAGAACCGCGCGCGGACGCCGCCATAGACGCTGCGCCCCAGCGTGCCGTAGCGGTAGACGGTCTGATAATCCTCGTCGAACAGGTTCTCGATCCGGCCGAACAGGCGCACGCCGCCGCCCAGATCATATTCCGCCCGCAGGTCCACCAGCGTGTAATCGTCCAGCCGGCGGTTGTTGCCGGCATCGTCATAGCTCTTGCCCGCCCAGCGGACGGCAGCGCCCGTGGTCAGCCCGAACGGCCATTGGTAGCTGATCGATCCGTTGGCGGCGTTGCGGGGCCGGCGCGACAGCCATTTTCCGGTGTCCCGGTTCTCCGCATCGATCCAGCTGTAATTGCCGTCCACCAGCAGGCGATCGGAAAGCTTCAGCGACGCCGTCGCCTCGATCCCGCGCGAACGGGTGCGGGCGATGTTGAGATAATAGCCGAAGCGCGCGTCGCCCGCCGGCGTCAGGCAGAGCGGATCGATCTCGTCGGGATCGGTGGGCGCCGGAAAGGGGCAGCTGTAGAAATCGATCTGGTCCTTCGTCCGCCGATCGAACCAGGTGGCGCCCAGGGTCAGCGCGTCGCCGAACAGATGCTGCTCGATGCCGGCCTCCCAGCCCCTGGCGCGTTCCGGCGAGAGGGTGGTGTTCCCATATTCCGAATAGAGCTGGTAGAGCGTCGGCGCCTTGAATCCTTCGGCATAGCTCGCCCGCAGCACCGTGCCGGTGGGCAGCGACCAGGCGGCGCCGCCGGCGAACTGGGTCTTGCCGCCATAGGTCTTGTGGTCGTCGTGCCGCACGCCGCCATTGACGGTCAGGCCCGGCAGCACCTCGCCGGTAAGCTGGGCATAGAGGCTGGTGATGCCGGCATGGCCGCGCACCGGATCGGGCACCGGAATGGCGAGCGAGGCCGCCGGCGACACGGTGCGGAAGCGCGAGCGTTCATTCTCGACCCCGAACAGCGCCGTCCACGTGTCGGTGATCGCGAAACTGCCCTGATATTCGAAGCGACGGTTGCGCCCGGCCGCGTCGAAGGTCTGCTGGCGCTGGCGAGTGGGATCGTAATTGTCGCGATCCGTGTCGGTATAGCCGAAGGCGAAGCGGTTGCGGAACCGGCCGTCCAGCAGCGCGACGTTCAGGCCGGCATAGCCCACGAATTCGCGGTTGATGCCATATTCCGCCGTATCCCCGGCAAAGCCGTCTATCTCCGTCCGCCCACGCGAATAATAGCCGCGAACGTCGGCGCTGACGCCGTCGGCGATCTCCAGCTCGGCCCGGCCGGTGAGGCTGCGGTTGCTGTAGCCGTCCCGCTCGCCCCCGCCCTGATCGGCGCGGATGGCGGAAATGCCGTCCGTGGTGAAGACGTTGCCGCCGATCCGCCAGGCCAGCGGCCCGGTGCGGCCGCCAAGGCCGGCGCGGGCGTTCACGGTGTCGCGCGATCCCGCCTCGACATCGAAGCTCGCCTCCAGATCCTTTTCCGGCATGGCGGTGACGACGTTGACGACGCCGCCAATGGCCTGGCTGCCCCACAGGATCGACTGCGGCCCGCGCAGCACCTCGATCCGCTGGGCATCGCCGACCAGCAGGTTGGCGAAATTATAGCCGCCGCTGGTGGAGGACGGATCGTTGAGCTTGACGCCGTCGATCACCACCACCGTCTGCTCCGCCTCGGCGCCGCGGATGCGGACGGAGGTGACGGTGCCGTAACCGCCGTTGCGCGAAACGGTGACGCCGGGCGTCCGCCACAGAAGCTCGGTGACGCCGATATCCTGGGCGCGGTCGATCGCCGCCTTGTCCAGCACCGTGACGGAGGAGGCCAGCCGATCGATGGCGATGGGCGCGCGGGTGGCGGTGACGATGATCGCGCCGCCATCATAATCCGGCGGCGTCGCCGCATCGGGCACGGGCGCCACCTGCACCTCGGCAAAGGCCGGCGCGGACAGGAGGAAACTTGTAAGAAGAACAGATCTCAACATCGAACATATCCCCAAAAGGCGGACATGCCGCGCCGTTCGGGGAGACAGGATGATCGACCTCGCCCCCCGCGCGAACGCGGCCACGATGTCGTCGCGCGGGGCAAACCCGTCCGCTCGGCGCACCCTGGCCGGACGAAGGACGACCGCGACGGGCAGGTCTCCTGGCTCGCGGGTCAGCGCCGGTCCGGGCCGCCTTCTCGGGACGGGACGTCCCAATGGCATATGGCCCGATGGCTCACCGCTTACAGTTGCAGGGGCAGCCGGGGTATTCCACCCCGTTCCCTTTTCATCCCCGTCGCCGGGGAACCTGTCGCGACGGGGGCGATAGTCCGGCCGGGCCGGGCCGGTCAACCATGATGGCTGATCGGCACCACCAGCCGGCGCCCTTCCACCTCGCCGATCCAGGCGCGGACGCCGTAGACGTCGGCCAGCCGATCGGCCGTCAGCACCCGATCGGGCGGGCCATCCGCCACCAGCCGGCCGTGATGCAGCAGCAGCAGCCGATCGCAATGGCCGGCGGCGAGCGAAAGATCATGGAGCACGGCCACCACCAGCGCGCCGGCATCGGCCTGGCGGCGCAGCAGCGCCATCACCTCGAGCTGGTGGCCGGGATCGAGCGCGGCCAGCGGCTCGTCCGCGATCAGCGCGGGCGCCTCCACCGCCAGCGCGCGGGCCAGCAGCACCCGCGCGCGCTCGCCACCGGAAAGCTCGGTCGCCACCCGGCCGCGCAGGTGCCCGATATCCGCCTGCTCGATCGCCCGGTCGATCGCGGCGACATCCGCCTCGCCGATCCGCGACAGCGGCGCCAGATGCGGCAGCCGACCGAGCGCCACCAGCCGTTCCACGGTGAGCGGCCAGTGCAGCGTCTGCCCCTGCGGCAGATAGGCGATGCGACGCGCAAGGGCCGCGCGGGGCAGGCGCGCCACCGGCTGCCCATCCACCCGCACGCCGCCGCCGGATAGCGGCACGAGGCCGAGCAAGGCCCGCACCAGCGTGGACTTGCCGGCGCCGTTGGGGCCGATCACGCCGATCAGCCTGCCCGGCGCCAGATCGGCATCGACATTCGCCAGCACGGCGCGGCGGCCCAGCGCCACGCCCAGACTTTCCGCCCGGATCGTCACCATAGCCGGCGCTCCCGCATCAGATGGACAAGGAAGATCGGCACGCCCAGGAAGGCGGTGACGACGCCCAGCTTGAGTTCCGCCGTGGTGGGGATGATGCGGACGGCGACATCCGCCAGGGTGAGCAGCGCCGCCCCCGCCAGCACCGACGGCAGCAGGATCGCCGAGGGCGACCGATCGGTGAGCGGGCGGACGAGATGGGGCACGATCAGCCCGACGAAGCCGATCGACCCCGATATCGCCACCGCGCCGCCGACGCCGATCGCCACGCCCAGCAGCAGGCGCAGCCGGGTGCGGCGGAGATCGATGCCGAGCGAGGTCGCGCCATCCTCCCCCAAGGTCAGCGCGTCCAGCGCGCGGCCGTCCCACAGCAGCAGGAGCAAGCCGATGGCGATGCAGGGCAGCGCGATCCAGACATGTTCGAACGATCGATCCTCCAGCGATCCCATCAGCCAGGTCATGATCTCCATCGCCGCGAAGGGGTTGGGCGAAAGGTTGAGCGAAAGGCTGGTGCCGGCGACCGCCAGCGTGCTGACGGCGATGCCGGCGAGGATCAGCGTCAGCGGGCTTTCCGATCGGCCGGAAAGCAGGCCGAGCAGGCCGAGGCCGGCAAAGGCGCCGGCGATGGCGAGCAGCGGCAGCAGCAGCGGATGCCAGTTGGCGAGGCCGAAATAGAGCGCGATCACCGCGCCCAGCGCCGCGGTGCTGGAAACGCCCAGCACCGAAGGCTCCGCCAGCGGGTTGCGCAGATAGCCCTGCAGCGTGGCGCCGCTGACGCCGAGCATCGCGCCGACGCCCAAGCCGAGCAGCGCGCGGGGCAGGCGGAGATCGACCAGGATGGTGCGTGCGACGTCATCGCCCGCGCCGCCCAGCACCGCCGCCATCCGCGCCCAGCCGAGCGAGACCGATCCCACCGCGAGCGATGCGAGGCCGGCCGCGAGAACGAGCAGGCCGAGCCCACCGAGCAGAAGCAGCCGGTTCATGCCCACATCCCCAAATCCGATGCTCCATCCCATGGATCGCCGCTTGTGCCCCGGCCGGCAACTTGCCATGCCGGCGCGCGATGAAAGCGATCGTCCTTCGCCTCGCGGCCATGTCCGCCGCCTGCCTGCCGATGACGGCCGGCGCCGCAAGCGGACCGCCGCAGCGGATCGTTTCGCTCAACCTCTGCGCCGATCAATATCTGATGGCGCTGGCCGATCCGGGGCAGATCGCCGCGCTTTCCGCCTTCGCCCGCGATCCGGCGATGTCGGCCGGCGCGGCGCTGGCCGCCCGGCTGCCGGTGGCGCGCGGCAATGCCGAAGACGTGCTTTCGCGCAAGCCCGACCTGATCCTCGCCAGCCCCTATCGCCGGCGCGAGCTGCTGGCCGCGATCAAGGGCGGGGAGCGGATCACCGTCAACCTGCCGCCGGCCGAAAGCTATGCCGATATCCTGGCCCAGATCCGGCTGGTGGCGGCCGCCGTGGGACATCCAGATCGCGGCGAGGCGCTGATCCGGCGGATGGAGGCCGATCTGGCGATCATCCCCGCGAACGGGCACGGCCAGGTCGCCGCTTATTACCAGCGGCGCGGCTACATGACCGGCACGGGCACGCTGATCGACGACCTGATGGCGCGGGTGGGGCTGGTCAATCTGGCCGGCAAGCTGGGCAAGGGCCCGCTGGCGCGGGTTTCGCTGGAGGAGATGGTGGCGGCCGCGCCCGATTATCTGATCGTCGAAAGCGCGACCGGCACCGTCGCCGACCAGGGCACCGAGATGCTGCACCATCCGGCGCTCAGCCGCATTGCGCGCATCGCCCTGCCCCAGGCATGGACGGTGTGCGGCGGCCCCGCTTATGTGACGGCGGCGCGCAGCCTGGCCGAGCAGGTCGGCCGCATCCGCGGCGCACGGCAGCTCAGCGCGCAACGACGTTGACCCGCCAGTCCTGCCGGCCCTGCCAGCCCCGCCGTTCAAGCTCGGGCACGTCGGAGGCCGCCAGCGGATAGCCGATGCAGAGCAGGGCGATCATCCGCCAGCGATCGGGCAGGTCGAGCATGGCGCGGACCGCCGCCGGATCGACGATCGATACCCAGCCGAGGCCGATGCCCCGCGTCCGCGCCGCGAGCCACAGCGTGTGGATCGCCATCACCGTGGAATAAGCCAGCGCCTCCGGCATGGTGGCGATGCCGAGGCCGTGCCCGGCCTCCGGCCCGTCATCCGAGAAGACCGCCAGCACGCCGGGCGCCTCGCGCAGGCCGTGGAGCTTGAGCGAGCGATAGAGATCCAGCCGGGCGGCATCGGCAACAAGCGCCGCCTCCGCCCGCCGCGCTTCCGCATCGGCATGGTCCGCCAGGGCCGCGCGCAGCGCGGTCGAATCGACGGTGACGAAGCGCCAAGGCTGGGCATTGCCGACCGAGGGCGCAAGCTGCGCGAGCGCCAGCAGCTCATCGAGCAGGCCGGGTGGCAGCGGATCGGGCCGGAAATGGCGCACGTCGCGCCGCCAGGCCAGAAGCTGGCCCAGCCCGTGCCGGAACCCTTCATCGAAATGCGGCCCGTCCGCGCCGCCCGCCGTCCCGTCCAAATGCTCCCTCCCGCCCAAACGACCGCGACGGCATCGCCCGCCGCCCCACGTCGCCCAGACGGAGCACCGCGCCACGGCCAGTCCCTGGGCCGGGGCAAGAGCGACATCACGCCGGCAGGTCTCCTGGCTCGCGGGTCAGGGCCGGGCGGGCCGCCTTCTCGGGGAGGATATCCCCAATGGCATGTGGCCCACGGGCTCGCCGCTTACAGTTGCAGGGTCAGCCGCGGAATGAGGCGGAAAACCCGCCCGCACCGCATTCCCTTTCGAAGCCCCCGAAGGGGCACCGGCGCGTGTGCCCTGCGCCTTATCCTGTTCGCCGGCTTTCGCCAATCACATCTCGACGCGGCTCACAGCTCCACGATCGAACGGAAGCCGCCGAAGATCATCCGCCGGGGATCGAAGGGCGCCTGATTCATCTGGCCCTTCAGCCGGGGATCGGCCATCACCTTGGCGTTGATCGCATCCCGCGCCTCGCGGGACGGATAGGTGATCCACGAGAATATGGTGGTCTCGCCCTCCTTCTGCTGCACGGCGCGGGGGAAGGAGGTCAGCTCGCCATAAGGCACGTCGTCCGCCACGCATTCGACATAGGCGATCGCGCCATGCTCCTTCCACACCTCCCCGGCGCGGACGGCCATCTCGCGATATTCGTCGATCTTCTCGACCGGCACGGCAAGCACATATCCATCGACATAGGGCATCACGGCATCCTCTCCATGGCCGCCGCAGCGAAGGACGGCGGCGCGCATCTTCCGGCATGGGCAAGGCAACGGCCGGGCGGAGCCGGCGGTTCCCGGCGGGCGGGACGGATGCTATGCTGCGCGGGTGGCGGGAAGCGGCCGGTGCCGCTAGGGCTTCCCGCTTCAAGGACAAGGTGGAACGACATGAGCGGCGACGAAGACTATATCTATGACGAGGCGACGGGCGAATGGATCAGCCCGGCGGAAGCGGCGGCCCGCCCGACCGCGGCCGATGGCGGCGTCGAGGTGCGCGACGCGGTGGGCAATGTGCTGGCGGACGGCGACCAGGTGACGCTGATCAAGGACCTGAAGGTGAAGGGCGCGAACCAGACGCTGAAGCGCGGGACGCTCATCAAGTCGATCCGGCTGACCGGCGACCCGCAGGAGATCGATTGCCGCCACGACGGCATCAAGGGCCTGGTGCTGCGCGCGGAGTTCGTGAAGAAGCGCTGAGGCATAGCCGCGACAGGGAGATCGATATGGCCGGAACCAATCGCGGGGCATTCCACCATATCGACCTGTGCGTGAGCGATATCGAGGCATCGATCCGCGTCTATGGCCCGGTGCTGGAATATATGGGCTACCGCCGGGTATCCGGCGGCAGCGGCGCGGAATGGGACCTGCCGGCCGAGGGACGCGGCGCGTCGCTGGGGCTCATCCCCTGCGATCCGGCGCTGAAGGACCATGGCTATCGCCGCTATGCGCCCGGCGTGCAGCATATCGCCTGGCGGGCGGAAAGCCGCGAGGATGTGGACCGGCTCCACGCCCTGCTGGTGGAGCAGGGGATCAAGGTGCTCGATCCGCCGGCGCATTATCCCCAATATTCGGGCGATTATTATGCCCTGTTCTTCGAGGACCTGGACGGCATCAAGCTGGAATATGCCCATACGCCGGGCTGGCTCTGAGCATCAGAACAGGCTGAGCTGCGGCCCCGGATCGGCCCTGAGCGGCCAGCGGCCCAATATGCGATGGCGGGTGAGGCCGACGAGGCTGTGGACCAGCACCAGCTCGCGCGCCACCCAGCGATAGCCCTCGACCGCCTCGGTGAAGGGGGCGCCGATGCGGTAGAAGAGGGTGAGGTGCGGGCTGAAGCCATAGCCTTCGCGCGGCATCACGCCCGCCCTCCGCAGCCCGGCATCGATCTGGCGGTGGAGATCGCCAAGCGCCCGGTTGCGCTTGCCCGGCCGCAACGCCACCGATCGGTTGCTGCCGACCACCCGATCGAGATCGATCGCGACCGGCGCCGCCCGGATCGCCTCCCCCACCGCCGCCAGCGGCTGTTCGAGCCATTCGGGATAGCTGGCATGATCGTCGAGGATCGCCATCGTCATGTGCAGATGCTCCATCCGCACCCGATGATGATCGCCGCCGCGCCGGAGCGCTTCCTGATCGATCCTGTAGGCCTGCACCACCGGCGGCAGCAGGGCATAGAAGAAGCGGTGGCGGACCGGATCGACGGACCCGGCCGGACTGGCGACGGACATGGCACGCACCCGAATCGAACATCATGGATGTTCATGATATGTTCTCAACCGCGATTGTCCAGCCCGGCGGGATCGGGCGGATCCGTCCATCCGCCCGATCCCGTCGCGCCTCGGCTCAGGGCGTGCCGGTCCCGCCGGTGGCGGCCTCCAGCTCGGCGGCGTTGGTGACCTGGGCGATCCCGGCCTTGCCGAGGATGATGACCCAGCGGCCGCCATCTTCGCAGGTGGCGACCCAGCTCGGCGCATCCTTGATCGGCGCGATCGCGGTGGATTCGCGCACCTGCTGGCAGGGGCGGCCGGCATCATGGATGGCGCGGTAGAATACGGCGTTGCGCTCATTCTCCGTCATGCCATGCAGCCGCTCCGCATAGTCGCCTTCGGGAACGACGATGTTGGTGGTGGCCTTCTCCTCCTGTTTCGGGCCGCAGGCCACCAGCGGCAAGGCAAGCAAGGCAACGGCGATAATCGGCCTGACCATCCTGAACCCTCCTCTGTCGCGGGGCGCCGACGAACCAGGCCCCGGTTCCACCAGCGTAACGATGCTGGGGCCAAGTGGTTGCGCCCGCCCCGCCGCACGCCGCCGCGCGGACGGCCTTGATGCCGGTGCCCGGCCCGTTCCGAAAAACAGGGTTAACAAATCGTTAGGATCGTCACGCTGGAGTCACGGGCGGCCGCTAACCCTCGGCGGAATTCGTGGTGGGGCCATGAGTTCCGCATTGGGAGACAGACATGAAGACGATCGTATCTACGCTCGGGCTGCTGACCGCTCTTGCCTCGGGAGGCGCCGCACAGGCCGCGGCCGTGGTGCAGACCTATAATTTCCAGGGCCTCCTGAACGACAATTCGAAGACGGTGACGGGCAGCTTCACCCTCCTCCAGGACGCCGACACCCAGACCGCTTCGCTGGAAAGCATCGCCTTCACCATCGGATCGACCGTCTACACGACCGCGACCGCCTTCCTGTCGCCGAACAACGCCAAGGGCAGCCCAGACGCCTTCATCCTGTGGGGCAACGTCAACAATCCGTTCGGGCAAGGCGTGCAGGGCACGACCGAGGATTTCTACCTGACGTTCAACCCCTTCACGCTCAAGACCTGGGATCTGGCTTATTCCGAGGCGGGCGTAGCCGTGAAGCATTCGACCGGCGCCAACCTGACGCTGGCGATCCCCGCCGCGGTTCCTGAACCCGCCAGCTGGGCGATGATGATCGCGGGCTTCGGCCTGACGGGCGCGGCGATGCGCCGCCGCCCGCGCACCTCCGTTTCCTTCGCCTGAGATATCGGTTGGCCCGCGCCGCCATTGCGGTGGCGCGGGCCTCCATCAGGACAGGCGCTCTTCCGCCCCGAACTGGATCGCCTGGATCCCGCCATCCTCCAGCCGCAGGGCCGTCAGCACGCCGGTCTGGTAGGCGCCGGTATCGATGCCGATGCGGTGGGGGCCGATATCCGGGCGCGCGTCCGCCCAGCTATGGCCGTGGACGATGATCTTTTCATGCGGGCCGGCGGCGTCGAGAAAATCGCGGCGGATCCAGAGGAGGTCGTCCTCGTCCTGCCGGTCGAGCGCAATGCCGGGGCGGATGCCGGCATGGACGAAGGCGTAATCGCCGAGGCTGACGATCAGCTCGAGCCGCTGGAGCAGGCGGAGATGGCCGGCGGGCATCCGATCCAGAAGCTCGTTACGCGCGCGGCGGAAATCCTGCGGGCCGAGATCGGCGGCGGGCGGCGCCACGCCATAGGAGGCGAGCGTCGCCACCCCGCCAAATTCCAGCCAGCCCTCGCCATCCTCCGGCA
This sequence comes from Sphingomonas sp. MM-1, assembly GCF_000347675.2. NCBI lineage: Bacteria > Pseudomonadati > Pseudomonadota > Alphaproteobacteria > Sphingomonadales > Sphingomonadaceae > Sphingomonas > Sphingomonas sp. MM-1. The sequence goes on from NC_020561.1 coordinate 1,605,362, forward strand.
TTTCCAGGAAATCGAGCAGCGCCTGTTCGTGATTGCCCTTGAGCAGATGAAGCTCGAACCCTGCGCGCCGATCCAGCCAGCAGAGCGCGTCGAGCACCTCGGCGGATTGCGGGCCGCGATCGATATAGTCGCCGCAGAAGATGAGGATCGGCCGGCGCCCCGCGCCGCGACCAGCGATGTCCTCCATGACGCGGCCGAGCAAGCCGCAAAGCTGATCGTAGCAGCCATGGACGTCGCCGATCGCATAGACCAGCCCGCCCTCGACACTGCCCGGCCGGACCGGCGCGGCGGAAGGCGGAGGGGCCAAGGCCATCGTTCAGCGCCCCATGCGGGCCTGATCGCTGAGAGAGGCGAGTTCTTCGGCGAGCGCCCGATAGCTGCCGATCAGGTAGCGCGGCTCGTCCGACGATCGATTGCGGAGCCGCGCCCAGCGCTTGCGATAGGAGATGAGGGTCGAACGTTCCACGCCGGTGCGGATGGCATCGGCATAGGCATCGCGCAGGCCCCGGTCCGCCGCCAGCACGGCGGGACGGAGGCACCATGCCTCGCGATTCTCATTCATCCCCTCGCAGCGCTGGCAGACGCTATATGGGGCACAGGCAATCAATAACGCTGTTGATTATTGCGACCCCATCACTCTAAATTGCACGTTTACACAGGCTTGGCCGTTTGCTCGCGGCAGCAGTGATGTTTCCGGCGATGCCCTCGGAAACAATTTTTCTTTCACTTACACCTCAGGTCGTATCTCCGGAGTGCGTCGGCCTGGCGCAACGAATGACACTATCACGATCGCTTATGACGCAAATGGTCGCGTATCCACTGTCACAAATGAAGGAGTTGCCTGGACCTATACCTATTTGGATGCGAGCGGTATCCGGACGACGCAGCGTAGCGGGCCGCTGTCGGCTCAGCGCACCGTGACGTCAGACATTGCAACGAGCCGGGTGATTAGCGATACCGATGCTCTGAACAGAACGACCAGCTATCAGCGCGACAGTTTTGGCCGGGTAACACGAGTGACCGCGCCGGAGGGAAACTATACCCAATTTACCTATGACGCTCGCGGCAATGTCACCCAAACGCGGTCGGTAGGTAAATCCGGTTCGGGTCTCGCGGATATCGTGAAAAGCGCTGTTTATCCGGCGACCTGCGGCAACGCGATCACCTGCAACAAGCCGACGTCAACGACCGATGCGCGCGGCAAGGTCACCGATTACACCTATGATGCCACCCACGGCGGGGTGCTGACGGTGACCGCTCCGGCAGCCCCCAACGGGGTGCGACCGCAGTCGCGTTATAGCTACACCCCGATGCAGGCATATTACAAGAACAGTGCCGGATCGCTTGTCGCTTCCGGCGGCACCGGCATTCTGAACACTTATGTGCTGACGTCGACTTCAACATGCAAGACAACCGCCAGTTGTGCTGGTGGCGCTGATGAAGTCAAGACGACGCTTGGCTATGGCGCGCAGGTGGCGGGGACTGCCAATAATCTGCTGCCGGTGACGACATCGAGCGGCTCCGGCGATGGCGCACTAACCGCTACGGCCTCGGTAACCTATGATAGTATCGCCAATACCCTAACCGTGGACGGCGCTCTTTCCGGAACGGCGGACACCATTCGCTATCGTTATGACGCCGCGCGCCGAGTCGTAGGGACGGTGAGCCCCGACCCCGATGGTGCGGGTGCGCTGAAGCACCGGGCTACGCGCTACACCTATCGACCAGACGGCCTCGTCTCGCAGGTCGAGAGCGGCACGGTCGCCAGCCAGTCGGATGCCGATTGGGCTGCGATGGCCGTGCTCGACAAGGCGCAGATCAGTTACGACGTCAATGGCCGCAAGGTGAAGGAGGAGCTTTACGGCGGCGTAACCCTCGAGGCCGTGACTCAGACGAGCTATGATGCGCTCGGCCGGGTGGACTGCGTGGCGCAGCGCATGAACAAGGCGGTGTTCGGCTCGTTGCCCGCCTCGACCTGCACGCTGGGGACAGCCGGAGCCGATGGCCCGGATCGGATTGCAAAGACGATCTATGATGCCGCGAGCCAGGTGACCAAGGTGCAGACGGCCTACGGCACGTCGCTGCAGCGCGACGAGGTGACCAACACTTGGTCCAACAATGGCAAGCTGCTGACCGTGGCTGACGCCAAGGGCAACAAGACCACCTACGAATATGATGGGTTCGACCGGCTGTCGAAGACGCGCTTCCCTTCGCCGACGACGCCTGGGACGAGCTCGACCACCGATTATGAGCAGTTGGGCTATGACGCCGGGTCGAACATCACCAGCCGGCGGCTGCGCGACGGCACCAGCATCGCGTTCAGCTATGACAATCTGAGCCGGGCAACCTCCAAGGATCTGCCCGGCACCGAGCTCGATGTCAGCTATGCCTATGACAATCTCGGCCGCGTTACGACTGCCACCGATACCGCCAGCAATTTTGTCGGCGCGGCCTATGATGCGCTGGGGCGGATGACCGCGCAGTCGAGCGCGCTCGGCGTGTTCGGCATGGCCTATGACCTTGCCGGTCGCCGCACGAAGCTCACCTATCCCGACAATTTCTACGTTAATTATGATTATCTCGTCACCGGCGAGATGACCGCGGTCCGCGAAAGTGGCGCGACCTCGGGTGCTGGGCTGCTCGCGACCTTCGCTTATGATGATCGCGGGCGGCGGACGAGCCTGACCCGTGGTAACGGCACCGTCACCTCATATGGCTATGACAATGCCTCGCGGCTCAGCCAGCTGACCCAGAACCTCACCGGGACAGCGTCGGACTTCACCCAGACATTTACCTATAATGTTGGCGGGCAGTTGACGCGTCAGGATCGGTCGAACGACCTCTACAGCTGGACGCAGCACGTCAATCTGAACCGGTCCTACACGGTGAACGGACTCAACCAATATTCTGCCATCACCGGGGTCGCGCCGGCGCCGGCCTATGACGCGCGCGGCAACCTCACCAATGGCGGTACAGGCACCTATGCCTATAGCTCGGAAAATTATCTGATCTCGGGCCCCGGCGTCACATTGAGCTATGACCCTTCCGGCCGCCTGCTGCAAACAGCCGGAAGCGTAACGAAGCGGTTCGCCTATGACGGTGCCAATCTCGCCGCCGAATATAGCAGCACGGGTGTGCTCCAGCAGCGTTACGTCCATGGCTCTGATGTCGACGAGCCGCTCGTGTGGTATGAAGGTTCCGGCACGACCGACCGGCGCTGGCTCCACGCCGACGAACGCGGCTCGGTCATCGCAGTGAGCGACAGTGCGGGCAACACGATCGCGATCAACGCCTATGACGAATATGGCATCCCGCAATCGACCAATCTCGGCCGGTTCCAGTACGCCGGCCAGACATGGCTGCCCGAGCTTGGCCTCTATTATTACAAGGCCCGTATCTACTCGCCCACCTTCGGCCGGTTCCTGCAGACCGATCCCATCGGCTACAACGCAGGTATGAACATTTACGCTTATGCCAATTCCGATCCGGTCAATTTAGTCGATGACAGCGGAAATAGCCCGACGAACGGAGTAAATTTATACGATATACTCAATTCCCTTATTAGAAACGACAACAGATCCCGCAGGTTCGGCGTCGAGTACGCTCAGAAATTGACCTATTGGCCATCTATGGGATTCACTTACTACTCGTCATATTTTAGAGGAGAAAGAAATCAAGCAAATGTTCCAAGCTGCTCCTATTGCAATGTTATCACTCACTCGCATTACACAGATTTTAACGTTGCAGGTAACGAAAATCTCTCTCCTGATGACATTAATTTATCCGAGTCAATAGGAAAGCCCATATGGGGAATTATGCCGAACTCGACAGTCAAGGCATATGATCCATCCAGCGACATGCTATACACTCTTGTAAAGATAGATTCTTCAGGAAATTCTTTGGGCGCCTTCAGTTTTGGAGATCTAAAAGGCGATATAATTACAAAAGTTACGGAGCTAAAAGATGGAACATTTAAAGTATCGTACCAAACACGCAACGGAGGCATGGGTCAAATTCGTGTCGGACTAGAAGGAAGCCAGTGTTCCAAATCTAAAGATGGAGGAACAGTATGCAAAAAATGATCAAAATGCCTAAATTTTTATTTTTATCATTTTTTGTATTTGTATCTATCTTCTTAATAGTTATCTTGTTTTTATCATCAGAACTTCTAAAAGATCCGTGCTACGCGCTTTCCCTTGATAAAAAAGATGGGATTTTATATAATGTACTACCCGCAAATTACTGCATCCCTTCATCTAGTTTAACGATCTACGGGTCGTTGCACGAAGATAATGGCAATATGCAGTTTACTGGATCGCCAAGAAACTCTTCTGAGAAAATAAGTGCTATTTTGAACATTTCGGAGCAAGCTGCTTTTGATGGCATGAAAGGCACCATGGTTCCATGCATCAAAAACAAAAACAGCCATATCGTATTCGAAAATATTTCTGTGTCAGGCCGCCTAATTAAGCCAGATTCACAAAGCATTTATAGAAAGAATATAATTTTAGCTGAAAGAATTATGTGCCTAAATCATGAATGACGCGAGCAACGTTCCCACAGGCCACCAGTTCCGGTCGGCCGCTCGTGTGGGAACGACTGTTAGCGGACTCCTCTTACTCTGTGGATGCATCGTCCTTCGCGCTTCGCTGGATGGCCGCGAGAGCTGTCCGTCGGACGGTCGTTGAGCGGCCAGGCGGAATCTGTCCGTAAACTCTGGACCTTTGATGGCGCTTCGGACAAGATCGTATCTTGATGGGAAAACGGACACTCGGGAGCCACCGATGGCGCTGATCGGCTATGCCCGCGTCTCGACCGCCGATCAGAAATTGTCATTGCAGCAGGATGCGCTTGCCCATGCCGGCTGCGAGCGGATCTTCGATGATCAGGCGTCGGGCGCCAAGGCCGATCGGCCGGGCCTCGCCGAGGCGCTCGCTTATCTGCGTTCCGGCGACACGTTGGTGGTGTGGAAGCTCGATCGGCTCGGCCGCTCGATGCGCCACCTGATCGACGCCGTCGACGCACTGGCGGCGCGCGGCATCGGCTTCCGGTCGCTCACCGAACATATCGACACCACGACGCCGGGCGGAATGCTGGTGTTCAACATCTTTGGCGCGCTCGCCCAGTTCGAGCGCGACCTGATCCGTGAACGCACCCAGGCCGGCCTCAGCGCGGCGCGCGAACGCGGCAGCCGGGGCGGGCGGCGCCCGGTCGTCACGCCGGACAAGTTACGCAAGGCGCGCCAGCATATCGCCGCCGGGCTCACCGTGCGGGAGGCGGCGGCCCGGCTCAGGATCGGCAAGACCGCGCTCTACAAAGCGCTGGAGAGCGACCGAAACGATATGGCGTGACGCGCGGGATCGGCTAACATCGCACCATGGCCATCACCACTTTCCCCAGTCGCGCGTTGAGCCGCCATATCGGGCAGGTCAAACGGGCGGCGCGGAACGGCCCGGTCTTCATCACCGAGCGCAGGCGCGTGGCTTATGTCCTCCTCAGCATCGAGGACTATCAGCGGTTGCTCAGTGACGGTGAAGGCGAAGCGGCGGCCGACGGCGCCTCGCCCTAGCTCGCGAACCACCTGCCTCGGAGAAAGCAGCCGGTTCCTCCCCAGGCTTGTTCGCCTGCCTGTTGCGGAATAGCCCCACGATTTCCCCGGATCGAACCATCTTGAACCAAGGGCCGCCAAGGCTATGTTAACGCGGTCATTTCGAGTTGGCGGATTGCCGGCGCCCGAGACGGCCAAAAAGAAAAGGCCCACCTTTCGGCGGGCCTAGATATCCTTAGACGATGAGGGGGGGCGTGAGCCCGCATTCTCAAAGCCGATGGCGCTTTATATAGGCCCATTGACGATCTCGTCAATGGGCTGCCGACAGGAACCGAACTTGCCTTTCACCCAGGACGAGCTCCACGAGCTACCCACTGTCATCTCGGCGCCCCGCTTTGCCACCTATCTCCAGGCCATGGGCAACTACCGGGAAAAGGCTCTCGAACTCTACGAATGGAATCTCGCCCTCTCATCGGCGCTGATCGTGCCCTTGCAGGTATGCGAGATCGCTATCCGCAATGGCATCGCCGAGGGGATCGAACTGGTCCACGGGGCCACATGGCCATGGAGCAACGGATTGATCCGCAGTCTTCCCCGGCCGAAGAAAAGGTTCCATTATATCCCTGCCGACGACCTTAAGGCCTGCGCTGCCCGGCTCCCCACAACGGGCAAGATCATCGCCGAATTAAAGTTCGCATTCTGGGAGAACATCTTCACCGTCGGGCAGGAGACACGAATCTGGAACAAGCATTTCCGCACATGCTTTCCCGGCGCGCCAGCGCAACAGACGATCAGCCAATGCCGCATCACCGCGTACAACGACCTTCGCGGGATCCGACACCTGCGAAACCGGATCGCCCATCACGAGCCCGTATTCACACGCAACATCGCCGATGACTATCAGCGCATCCATGACATGATCGCATGGCGCAACCCCGTCGCAGCTGCGTGGATGGATGGGAAGCAGACTGTGCTGGGCCTGTTGGGGCAAAGGCCACAGCCGTAACACCCCCATGGTCAAGGCACCGGAGGCATTAGCGGCTTCATTCCCGGAAAAACAAAACCCCCACCAGTTTCCCGGTGAGGGTCTCGTTAACAGAGAAACCTCTGTATCAATGCTTCAATAAGGAATTTCCCCGCGAGGGAATGATCCTTCACAGTGAAGCTCTGTTACCGTGGCTTCCCTACCGATTTGCCGTCGCCACAATTGTCGATTGACCTGCCACCGTCAAGGCGCTTCTTTCGGGGCAGGGGGGCAAGCCAATGAGCGGCATGGTTTTTGGGATCGACCTTGGCATCGCATCTTGCGGATGGGCGGTTCTCCGCCAGCCACAGCGCGACGGAGACCCCGGCGAGATCGTCGATCTCGGCAGCTGGATGTTCGACGTGCCGGAAACCGACAAGGAGCGGACGCCGACCAACCAGGTCCGTCGCGGTAATCGCCTGCTGCGCCGCGTGATCCGGCGGCGGGCGCAGCGGATGGTAGAGATCCGCCGTTTGTTCCACGATCACGGCCTGCTGGCCGGGCACGCACCCGAAGCGCTGAAGCGGGCCGGGCTCGACCCGTGGGATCTGCGCGCCCGCAGCCTGGACAAAGTGCTTGAACCCGCCGCACTCGCCGTAGCCCTCGGTCATATCGCCAAGCGGCGCGGCTTCAAATCGGCGGCCAGGCGCAAGGAGGCCAATACCGCCGGCGACGACCAGAAAATGCTGAAGGCGCTGGAAGCGACGCACGAGAGGCTGGGCCGCTATCGCACGATTGGCGAGATGTTCGCTCGCGACCCTGATTTCGAGTCCCGGAAACGCAACCGCGACGGGATGTTCGATCGCACCCAGGGCCGCGATGATTTGCTGCACGAAGTCGGCGAAATCTTCAAGGCGCAGCGCCGCCTCGGCAGCGCGCTGGCAACGGCCGAACTGGAACAGGCCTTCACGGCAATCGCCTTCCGCCAACTGCCAATACAGGACAGCGAAAGGCTGGTCGGCCTGTGTCAATTCGAGCCGAAGGAGAAGCGCGCCGCCCGGTTCGCACCCTCATTCGAACGCTTCCGCCTGCTCCAACGGCTGACCAATCTCCGGGTCGTCACGGTGGAGGGGGAACGGCCACTGACCGCCGACGAGATCGCGGCCGCGGCGGCGGACCTCGGGCGTACCGCGAAGCTTTCGGTGAAGGAAGTACGCAAGCGGATTGGCCTTGCCGCCGATCACCGCTTCGCCGCCTTCAAGGCCGACGAGGAGGATCGCGATATCATCGCCCGCACCGGCGAGGCGCTGCACGGCACCTACCGGCTGCGCAAGGCGCTGGGTGAGGGGCTTTGGGCGGAGATGCTTCCCGGGCAGCTTGATGCGATCGCCCACGCCCTGAGTTTCTTCGAGACGCAGGACGTGATCCTGAAGGAACTGGACAAGCTTGACCTGCCCGCCGGGGTGCGGGACGCGATCGCGACGGGCCTCGATGCCGGCGCGTTCGCCCGCTTCAAGGGCACCGGCCATATTTCGGCAAGGGCGGCGCGCGCGCTGCTTCCGCATCTCGAGGCGGGCCTGCGCTACGATCAGGCATGCACGAAGGCAGGCTATGACCATGCGGCAAGCCGCTGGGCGAAGCGCGAACAGGTGGCCGACAAGGCGGCGTTCAACCGACTCGTCACCGACATGGGCGCGGAGATCGCCAACCCGATCGCCCGCAAGTCGCTGACCGAGGCGCTCAAGCAGCTGTGGGCGATGCGCAACCGCTGGGGCCTGCCCGACGCTATCCATATTGAACTGGCGCGCGATGTCGGCAACAGCCTTGAAAAGCGCCGCGAAATCGAACGAGCGATCGAGAAGAATACGGCGGCGCGCGAACGCGAGCGCGGCGAAGCGCGCGATCTGCTCGGGATCGACGACGTTAGCGGCGACACGCTACTGCGTTACCGCCTGTGGAAGGAACAGGCCGGTCGCTGCCCTTATACCGATGCGCCGATCCCGCCCGGCGCCATCATCGCGACCGACAACAGCTTTCAGGTCGATCATATCCTCCCCTGGTCCCGCTTCGGGGATGACAGCTTCGCCAACAAGGTGTTGTGCGCGACCGCGGCCAATCAGCGCAAAAAGGGGCAGACGCCCTGTGAATGGATCACCGCCGCACAGGGCGAGGAGGGCTGGGCGACATTCGTGGCGCGGATCGAGGGCAATGCCGCCTTCCGCGGGCCGAAGAAGCGCAACTATGTGCTGAAGAATGCGAAGGAGGCGGAGGAGCGTTTCCGGGCCCGCAACCTCAACGACACCCGTTATGCGGCACGACTGCTCGCCGAGGCGGTGAAGCTGTTTTATCCGGAGGGCGAACGGCAGGACAAAGGCGGCGTGCGGCGGGTGTTCACGCGCCCCGGCGGCCTCACCGCCGCGCTGCGCCATGCCTGGGGCGTCGAAGCGCTGAAGAAGCGGGACGGCAAACGCGTCGATGACGCCCGCCACCATGCGCTCGACGCGCTGGTGGTCGCCGCGATCGGCGAAGGGGAGGTCCAGCGTCTCACCCGATCCTATCAGGAATGGGAGCAGCAGGGGCTGGCGCGGCCGCTGCGCCGCGTCGATCCGCCATGGGGCGATTTTCACAGCTTCCGACGCGAGGTGAAAGACGCTTATGACGGGATTTTCGTGGCCCGTCCGGAACGCCGGCGTGCGCGCGGCGAAGGCCATGCCGCGACGATCCGTCAGGTCAGGGAACGCGACGGCGCGGCAGTCGTGTTCGAACGCAAGGCGATCGCCGATCTTTCGGAAAAGCGCCTGGCCGATATCAAGGATCCGGAACGCAACCAGGCGATAGTGGAGGCGATCCGCCAGTGGATCGTCGACGGACGCCCCGCCGACAGGCTGCCCCGGTCACCCGCGGGCGACGAGATCCGGAAAGTGCGGCTGCGCACGAAAGGCAAGCCCGCCGTTCAGGTGCGCGGCGGTGCGGCGGATCGTGGAGAGATTGTCCGGGTGGATGTGTTCACCAAGCCCAACAAGAAGGGCAAGAACGAATTCTATCTCGTGCCGATCTACCCCCATCAGGTGATGAACAAGGCGGAATGGCCAACACCACCGATGCGGGCCGTGGTGGCGTACAAGGATGAGTCGGAATGGACGCTGCTCGATGAAAATTTCGGATTTCTGTTCAGCCTGTTTCCCCGATCATATGTAGAAGTGACCAAACCAGGCGGTGAGGTGCTCTCTGGATATTTTCAGGGAATGGACCGATCAACTGGCGCGATAAGTCTTTTCAATCATAGGGACTCACGTTCTCTCACCGATGACAGCGGAAATTCGACGCGCGGCATCGGCGCCAAGACGCTGTTAACCATGAAGAAGTATAGTGTGGATCGGTTCGGCAAACGCGCCGAAGTAAAATCCGAGGTCCGCACATGGCATGGCGTGGCTTGCACATATCCAACCCCGCCCGGCTGAGCCACCGCAGCCGCCAGATCGTCGTCGATCCTGAAGGCGGAAGCGAGATACTGACCTTCCCGGTCGAGGACGTGGCCTGGATCATCCTCGATACGCCGCAAGTCACGTTGACCGGATCGCTGTTGAGCGCGCTGGCCGAAAATGGCGTCGCCATGGTCGTGCCGGACGCCAGGCACCATCCCGCCGGGATGCTGTTGTCCTTCCATCAGCACCATGCGCAATCGGCGATTGCCCATAGCCAGATCGCGATGACACAGCCGCTCAGGAAGCGGCTCTGGCAGAAGCTGGTCGTCGCAAAGATCGAAAATCAGGCGGCGGTGCTGCGCGGCATCGGCCACGATTATGCCGATACGCTCTCCGCCATGGCCGCGCGCGTCGGCTCGGGCGATCCGGACAATCTGGAGGCCCAGGCGGCGCGCGCTTACTGGCAAAGGTTGTTCGCAGATTTCTGGCGACATGATGAAGACCGGCGCAATGGCCTGCTCAACTATGGCTATGCGGTCGTCCGCGCGGCGCTCGCCCGTGCCTGCGCCGCGTCGGGGCTGCTCCCCGCGTTCGGCGTCCACCATCGTTCACGCGCAAATCCATTCAACCTGGTCGACGACCTGCTCGAACCATTCCGCCCGGCGGTCGACCGCTTGGCGCGTCTCCGTGCGCTACAGGAGGAGCGCGACGAGCTCGACGTGGCGGATCGCAGGCATATGGCAGGCATCCTGGGTGAGAATATCGCAATTGGCGAGGAGCACCTGACCATGCTCGCCGCAACGGAGGCGGTGGCGGCCAGCCTTGTCCAGGCGATTGACGGCGGCAACGCAGCCTTGCTCAACACACCCGCGCTGCCGCTCGCCCGACGCGGCTGACATGCAAGCCGATGAGGTCCGCTTCATGTGGCTGATGGTTTTCTTTGATCTGCCCACCCGCACCAAGCCGCAACGCCGGCGGGCAAACCGCTTCCGCCAGTTCCTGAAAAAGGACGGCTACATCATGTTGCAATTCTCGGTTTACGCGCGGGTCTGCCGGGGGCAGGATGCTGTCGACAAGCATGTCCGCCGGGTACGCACCAGCCTGCCCAAGGAAGGCAGCGTCAGAACGCTCCAGGTGACCGACAGGCAATATGGTAGGATGGAACTGATGCTCGGCATTGCGCCAAAAACCGAAGAAATCGGCTCATCCCAGATGGTTCTGCTGTGATTTCGGCGGCGTTTGATCCGCGAAAATCACAGCAGTTCCAATCCGTTACCGCAGAGGCAGCCTACCATCGGCAAATCGGTAGGGAAACCACGGCCGGGCAAGACGGTTGGGCGACGCGCGTTTGAGCCTACCATCGGCAAATCGGTAGGGAAACCACGGCGAAGTTCGCCGGGTCTACGCACGCGCTTTCAGCCTACCATCGGCAAATCGGTAGGGAAACCACGGCCCTATGTCCGTAACAACCCGGACGTGGCCGAGCCTACCATCGGCAAATCGGTAGGGAAACCACGGCAGTGATGACTGACATCGCAACGATAGCGGCAGCCTACCATCGGCAAATCGGTAGGGAAACCACGGCCGAACGTCGCCCTGTAACAACAGCCCTGAAAGCCTACCATCGGCAAATCGGTAGGGAAACCACGGCAGCCCGCTGCAAAGGCGGATTCCGCGACGCAGCCTACCATCGGCAAATCGGTAGGGAAACCACGGCCCGAGTTGCTCGACAGCCAACGCGCTTTAGAGCCTACCATCGGCAAATCGGTAGGGAAACCACGGCGTATCTGTGCGCCAGTCGTACATTGTTGACAGCCTACCATCGGCAAATCGGTAGGGAAACCACGGCCCTTCCACGCGTCAAGCTCACCTTCGAACCAGCCTACCATCGGCAAATCGGTAGGGAAACCACGGCTTTGGCGAAGTCCGCCCACATATGCGCGCAAGCCTACCATCGGCAAATCGGTAGGGAAACCACGGCCGCGGCGAGACCCACGTCAACAACCTGCTGAGCCCACCATCGGCAAATCGGTAGGGAAACCACGGCGCCCATCCCGAGCTCGCGCTTGTAGCGCATAGCCTACCATCGGCAAATCGGTAGGGAAACCACGGCGATTCTTGCCGCGATGGCGGCGGCCCAGGCAGCCTACCATCGGCAAATCGGTAGGGAAACCACGGCACTCGCTGCGAGGGGACGGGGAGAGGAAGGAGCCTACCATCGGCAAATCGGTAGGGAAACCACGGCCCCCCAGGGCGCATAGCCAAGCCGGCCCACAGCCTACCATCGGCAAATCGGTAGGGAAACCACGGCAAGATATCACACAGGCGGTATTGCTGGAGGCGGTATTGCTGGTTAGCCTACCATCGGCAAATCGGTAGGGAAACCACGGCGAAACATTCGATGCGCCAGATCCAGATGATAGCCTACCATCGGCAAATCGGTAGGGAAACCACGGCCTATGTTGACGCGCAGTTCGGTTTGGCCAAAGCCTACCATCGGCAAATCGGTAGGGAAACCACGGCCCAGCGGACGGACGCATATGGGCAAGCGGCAGCCTACCATCGGCAAATCGGTAGGGAAACCACGGCCCTGTGCGCCCGCGCGAGGATGACCATAATAGCCTACCATCGGCAAATCGGTAGGGAAACCACGGCTCCTTTTACGCGATGAGGGCAGTGAGCCCGGAGCCTACCATCGGCAAATCGGTAGGGAAACCACGGCGTAGATGATCGCTTCGTCCACCGTCTCCCCAGCCTACCATCGGCAAGCCTGCACGGGCTATTCCAGCCCTCCTCCCCCCGGTATCAACGTCACGCCGCACGTCGGAGGGAATAATCACCGCCTTCGGCCGCGACATGTCCCAGCCTCGTGAGGGCCGACAATGTGGCCCCGATGCGCGGCAGCGCCTTGTGGCCATTGCTATAGCGATCGGCAATCGCTTCCGCCGACAGCAATGGAGCGGACCGAAGCGCCTCCAGCACAGCCGCTGTCTGACCAATCGCATCGCGTGGAAATGCTGGCTTGCGAATACTGGACGAAGAATGATGCGCCGCGATCCGATCGGGCACGTCGACCTTCAGGCCGAGCTGTTCGATACCCGCGCGGCCGAGCTGATAGTCCGTCCGAAGCCAACGGACGATGCCGTTGCGTTCTTCCTGATGGCGAGCGGCATTCAACGCGACAAGCCTGGCCACGATATCCTCATCGGCGAGATCCGTCGGCCAGCCAAAAGCCTCGGCCACCACCCGATCCAGGTGGGCATGAAGCGCGCAGATGATATCGATGCGCCCGCGGACTCTCTGATCCTGTTCCACCATATCGAGCGGCTCGTGACGTTCGATCTTGTCGCGCAGATTGTAGAGGCCGGTCAGCGTCAGATCGCCCTGCACGGCCAGAACCGTCTTGCGTGTGCTGTCCAGCTCTTCGGCGACATCGGCAATCCGGGCGCGAAGGGCCGCTGTTGCTTCCGGGAAGGGAAAAGGATCGAACGTTCTGGACTTGGAATAGCGGGAATCATTGCCGACACCCAACCAGCCTCCCGCGCGCAGCGCCCAAGTGACATGTATGCGCGATGACAGGACTCCCAGGTGGAAAGCGTCGTCGGATGCAATGCATACTAGCATATTGTCGGGCAGAATGGCCGCGTCGAGGAACTGGAAAACCCGATGCTTGGCCGTTTCCACGGTTGCGATATAACGCGGCAGCCCTTCGAGGGCCGGTCGTAAGTCCCGCCGCGGCTCTCCGAAAATCCACCAATTATCGCGATAGGTCGCACGATTATTGGTATCGCGTTCGGGCTTCACCCTGCGCCACACATGCCCAAATACGTCAGGAAAACGGCGGCGCACGGTCGCCTCGTCGAGACCGAAAAGGTCGATCACCATCGCCCCTCTCGCCCGGCCGGCAAGGTCACGTCCGTTGCGATAAGGGCGGATATGGCGTTCCAGTCCATCAGCCCGGCCGAGCCCGAGATGCTCCGCCTCCTGCGGACTGACGATGAAGCCTGCGCCGTGAAGAGACACGCCGCGCGAGCCAAGGCCCCCATTCGCGCGAAGAGCAACTACCTCCATGAGGTTTGCACCAATGGTCAGGTCGGCGTTGATCCGGCCATCCGTCACGGTCATCGAAATGACCGGCTGATCGCTGTCGAGCGCCACTTCGGCGACGACGGTGCGCAATTGCCCATCGCCAGCGCCGGCTTCCGCCACCGTCATCGCGATCCGCACGGCCGCGGCATCGCGACTGGCCTTGGTCCAGGGATGGTCGGCGATCGCTAGGACCAGGTGGAGCGGCACACGCCCCTCTATCCGCTTCGCGATCACGCGGCGGCTGAACTCCTGTGTGATCGAGTTGGTCGTGACGAAGCCGAATCTTTTGAGGCGCGTGCCCTTCTGCGTCAGCAGCTCCGCCGCCCGATCCCACCAGTACATCACGAAATCGGCCGAGCGATTGATATGCGGGTGCGCGCGCCACAAGGCTTCGACATAGCCCGCGGGCAAACGCGACCGCAGATCCTTGCCGCCGATGAACGGAGGGTTGCCGACGATATAATCCGCCTCGGGCCATTCCGGCGGGCGGGCATTGGGTCGCTCCGTCCCGCTTCCGTCTGCCTTGGGACGCTCTGGATCGTGGGCCAGCACGGCATCGCGGCAGGCGATATTGCCGAAGCTCTGCAGCACCGGATCGGAGATGGCGCCGCCGCCGCGCAGATGCCATTGCAGATAGCCCAGCCACAGCACCAGCTCGGCAATGGCGGCAGCGCGCGGATTGATCTCCAGACCCAGAAAATTGCGCGGATCGACGCTCATCGTCTCCAGCGCCAGCGCCTCCTGGCCACCCAATGCGGCCAGCGTTTCGAGCACCTCCCCCTCGAGCTGCTTCATCAGTTCCAGCGCGACATAGAGGAAGTTACCGGTGCCGCAGGCCGGGTCTAGCACGCGCGTCTGGGCCAGCTGGGCGTGAAATTCACGCACCGCGCCGATCGCCCGCCCCGGATGATCGACGCGCTCCCGCTCGACCGTGCCCAGCACCACCCTCTCCCACTGGGCGCGAAGCGGAGCGATCACCGTAGCCACCACCAGCTGCTCGACATAAGCTCGCGGGGTATAATGCGCCCCCAGCTGCCGGCGATCGCCGGGGTCGAGCGCCTGTTCCAGCAGCGTGCCGAAAATGGCGGGCTCGACTTGCGTCCAGTCATGCCGGGCGGCGGCCAGCAATTCGCCAATATCCTCGCGCTGGAGCGGAATCGCGGATGCATCGGCGAACAGCTTGCCGTTGAAATGGCGGACAGGCCGATGGAGCACAGGCGAGAAGCCACCCTTGTCCATCACGCGCCACAAATCTTCGAGCAAGGGCGCAAAGCTGGCAGGGGTGGCAGTCGATTCCTCCAGAAGCTGGGTGAAGCAGCCGCGTTCGAGCAGACCGACATCTTCGGAGAACATCGTGAACAGGCAGCGCATCAGAAAATGCGCGACCTTCTCCGGCGCGTGCCCCCGATCCTCCAGCGCCTTGCTGACCTTCGCAAGCCGCCGCGCAATCTCGCGCGTAACCGCGGCGGACTTGCGCGCGGGGTCCAGGCTGTGCGGATCGAGCCAAATAGCGCGCAACATCCGCCGCACCGCTTCGTCACGCAGATCGTCGAGATAGATACGAAAGCCCGCGCGATCCGGGAACTGCCGGTAATTTTTACCCTGCCCCGAAAAGTCGGCGAACAGTTCGAGACAATGGCCGACGTCGCAGATGATGAGAAATGGCGGCCAGCCATGATCCGGCTCGAGCGCGCGGGCATATTGCTCCGCCTGCTCTCGCGCGTTGTGCATCAGCACGTCCCAGTTGCGCGCCGCGTTCCGTCGGCCCAGAATTTCGGGCTCCGCAAAGGCCGGCAGCGGAAGTTGGGCAGCCGGTACCTGCACCTCCTTCGCCTGGTTTTTCCACCGGCTCTGCTTGGCTTCGAGCACAAAACAGCCGCGCCTATACAGGTCGATGCGACCGATGCTTTCCTTTCCGTCCCGATCCGTCCGACGTACCGCGCGCTCGAAAACGTAATCATTGCGATCACGGGTCGCTTCTGCGGGATCAGGGCGTGGCAAGTCGAGAAGGTCGACCAGTTCAACCAGGAACAGCGCATAGTTGGCGCGCTCTGCGCCACCTTCACCGCCCCGCCAGCGATCGATAAACGACTCGACCCGATCAGCCTTATCCATGCCGTCTAAGACACGGTATCTTTATTTATAAATGGTAATCGGGCTGTTTTAATCGCACGACCATGCAAGTTGACACGGTGCTTACCTGCTAAATTATCTTGCAGGTAGTGCTTCATGACGTGAATGTTGTTCCGTCAGTATTCCGCCAAAATGGGCTTGTGAAAGCGATTGCCAAGCCGCCTCCACCACGGCGGGAGGGCTTGCCATTGCGGAGTTTCGCCTAACGCCGTGTAGATCTCGGAATCTCGTTCTTCGTCACAGCCAATCCGATGGAGTGCATTCCTGATATCCGACTTCGTCAATGGCGGTGGCGCCTTTTCGGTGTGGCGACGCGCGAATGCGAAGAGCGAAGATGCCAACGCATCAATTTCAGCGGCGTCCAGAATCAACTCTCCCACCAGCGAACGAAACACGCTGGGGCTAACCACAAGGCCGTTCATACGAGCGGAAAGCACCTGCATCCGGCTAGCGATATCGGCGAGCCGATGTGCGATCTCCTCTTTCGACGCGGCTTCGATCATACGCTCAATCGCGGCGATAATCTGATCAGATGCCACGGGCGGCGTAAATTCCAGATGCGGGCCGCGTCCACGATAAAAGTAGAACATCGGCCGCAGCTCGGCGCCAGCGCGCCCCGCATAAGCGCAGATCGCGCTGAGGGTGAGCGGCAAGGTCGATCGCGCGGCGGCATGACGACGTCGAAGGCGCCGTCGTTCCTGCCGCCCCGACTGCGTCACCTGCCAAAGCAAAAGGGGCACACCTGCTCCGGTAATCAGGATGCCAAGCTGCTCCTTGTTAACAGCAATCCATTCCCAGAAAGTCATAGGATCTTTGCTACCATTCCAGCCCGATGACGCGCCCGATCGCGCGGACCTGTTGCAGAGCGTGCTGCTGTTGCTGCGGGCTGAACGAGCGGGCCATGCGCATCACCGTCTGATCAATGCTGCGGATAAGCTGGTCGGGGCTGCGGACATGCACCGGGCGCGCAATCGCGCCAACCCCAAGCTTCTCGGCGACGCGCAGTTTCTGCTGCAATTTGTCGACGCGTTCGATCCGCTTTGAGGCGCGCGCGATCTTACGCGCGAGGGTACGACGACGGCCCAGCAACGGCTTGGCAGCCGCGTGGGAGCGATCGACCTGGGCGAGCACATAGGCCCTGCCCTGCTCACTGCCCAGCCATTGTTCGCGCAGCCGAAGACCGGCCTTGGCGCGGGCAACGTCGCGCCGCGCCCGATCGATCGCGTGGACCTCGCGGATCTTCGCCCAGATCATCCGCTGCGGATTTTTGACCCAATGCGCGAGCTGCATCCGGCGCGTGGACAGGCGCTGGACGCGCTCACGGGTGGCGCTCAAGTCGCGCTCGGCCTGAGCCAGCCTTGTCCGCGCCGGATCGAGGATCGCGCGACGCACCTCATAGGGCTTCAGGACCGCCGGCTTACCGATCGCAGCAACTTCGGCCTGCCATTTCGCGCGCTCGGCCACCATCGCATCGCGCAACGTTCGCAGCTCGGCCTGCAGACTTTGCGGCGACGATGGCTGATGCGGCGTGCGGCGGACAAGCTCGTCTTCGATCTCGCGTTTGCGGACCTTCCACGCCGCACGTTCAGCGTTCGCCGCGTGGATGTCGCGGTTGATGTCGCCGCGTTCACTGCGCTCACCCTTGCGCTCGATCGCGCTCGCCGTGGGGCCGAGATGCTGCATCGGTTCGCGATCCACACCCTGCCCATCAAGGCTCAGATGCGTGACCTGCGGCGTATCGGGGCCAAGGTGCCGACGAAGATGCCGGTTCTGGATTTCCGCCCATTGTTCGCGCCAATCCCGCAGCAGATCCCGGTGGTTCCAGTCCCGCTCCTTCTAGCCGAAACTTTCGCCCGCGATTGCGCGCGTGGTGAGCAGGATATGCGCGTGGAAATTGCGCTCGTCGCCGTGCCTGTCGGGCCGATGCAACGCGATATCTGCGATCATGCCGCGATCGGTGAACGCCGTTCGGGCGAAATCGCGCACGAGCTCGAGGCGTTGCTCGAAGGTCAATTCGTGGGGCAGCGAAAGCTGCACCTCGCGCGCGACCTGGGCGTCGGAACGGCGCTCCACCGCCTCGACCGCGTTCCACACAATATGCCGATCGGCGAAGCGCGCGGGCGCGCCTTCGGGCAACAGGATCTCGCTATGCTCGACGCCATCGCGACGCGCATAGTCGAACGGCATATCGAGGCGCTCGTCGTGCAACCGTTCGCCGGCACGATAGGCCGCCGCCGCGACCGCACTGCGGCCGTCCCTCCGGCTGATCACCTGCGCCGAGAACCGATATTGCGCCACGCGCCCCCTGCCCTGCCTTCCATTCCCTACCGCAGCGCACGCGCTGGATCGCTAAGGGGCTTCCCCTTGGCCGCCCGACGTTGCGAAGCAATGTATAAGTGCGCCCTTTATCAGGGAGATGGGATCGGGACCAGCGCTTTACTCGTCTGGCCTGAACAGCAACCGCAGGCCAGTGCGATAGGCATCCGTCGCATTCGCGGCGTGGGTTCCGCCGTCGATCGTGACGGGGTGCATCGTCCATGACCGATCGGTGCGAGCATTCCAGGCCGCGAACCAGGCAAGGGCGTTGGCGCGGCTCCTGGGGTTGTCCGCGGTGCCGCCGGTGACGATCGGGCTTAGATCGGCGCGGGCGCCTTTCGCGCCAGAACAGGGCGCGGCCGACGGCGAAGGACCAGTTGCTCGCGATCCGGGCTCGGCACAGGCCGAATAGAGCTGAAAGCGTCTCACCATGCGGTCACCTTCTGATTACCGCTGAGCGATCATGCTTCCGGCACCATCAAAAGCATCAAGGATTTGCCGAACGCGCAATTTCCTTTAGCGAGCGGTCGATCGGATCGGCCCAGCCTGCTTTGCCCATGGCTCGGGCGCTGTCCAGCGCGTCCTCGAGCAGGAAGGGGTCGAACCTTTGGAGCGCCGCCATCAGCGCCTGCGCTTGCGCCAGATCCTTGGCGCGTTTGAGCCGGTGGGCGCCTTCGCGCCGCTGCGCCAGGATCAGCTTGTGGACCGCAAAGCGCGCCGGCTGCGGGATGGTGACGGGGATGCCCGCCCCCCACAAAGCGACACTCGCCACCGGATCGGCGATCAGCCAGGCGAGATGCTGGAGCGGCGCGGCCCCTGCCTCCAGTGCCTTCAGCGGCTTGGGATTGGGATCCGCCCGGCTGCGTTGCGGCGTGACGAGATCGACCAGATAGCCGTCGCCGCTGCGGAAGCGAGAGGCGGGGTTGCCCGGATCGAGCGGCATGATCGCCTGGAAACTGGGATCGGCCCGGCGCAGGATCGCCTCCATCCGCTCGGGCGGATCGGCCGACAGCGCAAGGCTGGCGGTCGCCAGATCGAGATCGCCCGTCATCAGCGTCGGCGCCGGCAGCAAGTGCCCGACAAGCGGCCCGCTCATCATGTAAGCCGCCGTCCCCACCAGCACCGCCCCGCCGCGGAACAGCCCGGCATAAGCGATCGCGTCGAGCGCGGCGCCAAGCCGGCGATCGGGCCCGGCCAGCCCGCCACGCTTGAGCATCGCCACCAGCGACCGCCGTTCGCGCGCCTGCGCGGCCCCCTGCCGCATCGCCTCGGCCAGCGCCACCGCGGCGGCATCGTCAGCGCGGCCGAGGAACCGGTCCACGCGCGTCGTGCCGACGGGCAGCTTGGCATAAAGATAGGTGATGCCATCACGTGTCCGCTCATAGACCGAGCCGGCGGGGTCCGTCGTTTCGGCCTGCTGCAGCAGCTCCGCGAACAGGGTCTGCAGCGGTGCGGCGATGGATCGGCCTGTCATACAGACCATATACCACAATTCGTCTGTACAATCCAGATGCCTGCTGGGGACGGCCCGGCGATCATCCCGATCGGGATGATTGGGTGAAAGGTTGGCCCAAATGCTCTGATCTTTCCCGATCAGGAAAGATTCTCTACCAAATGCGGCGAAACCCGTATATCTTCCCGCTCGGTAACATGATGACCACCATCCCCTCCCCTCAGGCGCTCGGCGCCGCGGTGCGCACTGCGCGCAAGGCCGCCGGGCTGCGCCAGGATGAACTGGCGGGCGTCGCCGGCGTCGGCACGCGCTTCATCGTTGAGTTGGAGGCCGGAAAGCCGACACTCCAGCTGGGCAAGGTGCTCGCAGTGCTCGCGGCGCTTGGCCTGACGCTCCATCTCGACGGCGGACCGGCATGAGCGCGGCGACGCTCTGCGTCTGGTGGGACGGGGCGATCGCCGGGCGGCTGTATCAGGACGCGCATGGCGATCTCGGCTTGCCATGCGGATCGGCCGCGCCGGCACGATCGACGAGCTTGACGGCGAAGCCTGGGCGCGCTTTGCGACGGATGCCGGCATCACTTTTCCCTTCTTCCGCCGCCGGGTGAGCGCGCTGACGGAGCGCATCGAGGCAGCGATCGCTGGCGGCGAGGATGTCGCGGACGTGGCAGAACTCCGCGAGCGGACGATGCTGCGGGCACGACTGGTGTGGCAGACGACGGGCTGATTGAATCAATCGCCCCGCATTGATTCAGACAAGTCGTGAGGCGGGGTTGAGCGTCAGGTTTAAATCGATCGTATGTCGACAATCGCTAACCTTGCCTGTCCTGTCCATCTTGAGGCGATCGACAGCGCGCGGAATATGGCGCGGGGCTATTCGCTGTGGATGAGCCGGGATCTGTTTGGTGAGTGGGTCGTCGAAACGCGGTGGGGGCGGATCGGTGCCAGGGGACAGAGCCAGGTCGTGAGTTTCGTCGACGGGGCTGCCGCGCGGGCCTATGTGCGGAGCGTGCTACGGCGACGCGCCGGGCTTCGGCGGCGGGGGGGAGTGGGCTATCGGTTGGTCGCCCCCTGCCCTTTTTCTCCCTCTTCCATGAAACTGGAAAATCTCATGGGGTTAGAGGGTTTAATAGAAGGGTTAGAAGGTTAAGCCCCGCGCGATCCGGCCAAAGCCCGCGCTTATCAACGAGTCGCGACAGATGATGCGTTCCTGATGTGTCGGCGAACCGTCCCCGAAGTGTCGAAGTCAGCGTTCCCGATGTGACGGGGATGTGTTCCTGATAGATCGAAGGCTGTTCCCGGAGTGTCGATAGCCGGCAACGGCCTTCGACGGATTGAATCAGTTTCGACCCGCTCCTTGCGAACTTCGTTCAAAGCCGGATCGGGTAATACATGTAAAACATGTTCAACATGTTTCACGGGCAGCGCCGGTTCAGGGTCTCGACATTTCAGGAACGGGACGGCGGCATCGTCCGCCTCCGCGTGGGCGCGATCAGCCCCGCAAGCTGTAGCGGTTCTTTTCGTGATAGCGGCGGACGAAGCCGATGAAGGCTTTCTGGTAGTTGACGGGCGTGCGTTTCGGATCGGCGCCGAGCCAGTCGCGGAACTGCTGATGGAGGGTCTGATAGTCCCAGCCCGGGCATTCGGCGCGGAGCGTGGCGAGGGTGGCGTCGGTCAGCTCGCCGGCGGTGGCGCGGGTGGCGAGGCTGGTGACGCTGCGGCGAAGCAGCGCGCCGGCGGCGGCGCGATCGGTGGGCGAGAGGGGAGCGGGGATTTCGGCGAGCGCTGGTTTCGTCGAGCGGCCCCACCCCAACCCCTCCCCTTCAGGGGAGGGGTTTAGCGTGGCTGGCGCCTCGCCGCCCTGCCCTGCTCCGCCCCTTTGCGCAGCCTGCTGGCCTTGTTCGGTCGACGGGGCTGTCGTCACACGCTTGATAGGGAGGGATTTGGCGGCGGTCGCCCCCTGCCCTGCCCCGCACGCGTCGGCCTCGGGCCGCCGGCGCATCCGTAAAGAAGGCTCGCTTTTGCCCTCGGCCTGCTCGATCGCGAGGGTGAAGCCGGGCAGCGGATCGCGCTCGGCGATCTTGAGCAGCTCGAACTTGAAGCGGCGATACTGGTCCTCGGCGCCCGATTTCTCGAACAGTGTCGGCATCGAAATGGCGAAGCCCGCCTCCCCTGCCCCGCCGGCATGTTTGCGCGCGACCTTGTAGAGCCAGCGTTCGCGCCCGCCGGTGAGATCGAAATAAGCGCGGTCGATCGACAGCACACCGCCCTGCATGAGGACGCCTTCGTAGAACCAGTTGGAAAGCTCGATCGTCATGCCATGCGAGCGCTCGGTCTTTTCGTCGACCAGCTGGGTCCAGCCATCGAGCCAGCTGAAGGTCGCCTCGCGGCGGTTCTCGGCGCGGATATTGGTCTTGATCGTGGTCGAGACGAGACGATCGAGCGATAAGCGCGGCCCGTGGTCGGGCGGTGGATCGCGCGCAAGAGATCATATGGCATCAGATGGAGCTTGCGCGGGATATCGTTGCGGCCGCGCCGGTGCATGTCGGCGAGCACGCTGGCGCAATAGATCAGGATATCGGCATCCCAGATCGTCGCCATGCCATAATCGGGATTCGCCGAGACATGGACCCACGCCTTGCCATCGGGCGAGATGTAATCGATCGGCTTGACCCGCTTCCTTCGACACGCGGGACGGGCCACGATCCGCGCGGTCGCGATCCGGGCGCACGCCGGGGCCTGCGGACTCCCGCTCCCGAAAAACCGCCCTGTTCCGATCCATTTCCACCCGCGCCTCATCGCTCCTGACGATCGGGCAACGATGGAGGCCGATAGGGGTTCCGGCCGGCCATCGCAGCGGGCCGGCCCTTCACCGGAATCCGGGGGACGAAATCTGCCGCTGGGCCGGCGCGGCGGGCCGACCCAGCGGAGCGCGGATCAATCGTGCTCGCGGCCGCCGGCGCCCATATAGAGCTCGCCGCCGGTTTCCTTGAACACCTTGCTCATCTCCGCCATGCCGGCCTCGGCGGCTTCCGCCGCGAGGAAGCTGTCCGCCGGCTGGTTCTGCTTGGCGGCGAAGTCCCGCACCTCCTGGGTGATCTTCATCGAGCAGAATTTGGGGCCGCACATCGAGCAGAAATGCGCGGTCTTGGCGCCTTCGGCCGGCAGCGTCTGATCGTGATATTGCTCGGCCGTGTCGGGATCGAGGCTGAGGTTGAACTGGTCGCGCCAGCGGAATTCGAAGCGGGCGCGGGACAGGGCATCGTCGCGAAGCTTGGCGGCGGGGTGGCCCTTGGCGAGGTCCGCCGCGTGGGCGGCGAGCTTGTAGGTGACAACGCCGACCTTCACGTCATCGCGATCCGGCAGGCCCAGATGCTCCTTGGGCGTCACGTAGCAGAGCATTGCCGTGCCATACCAGCCGATCATCGCCGCGCCGATGCCACTGGTGATATGATCATAGCCCGGCGCGATATCGGTGGTGAGCGGCCCGAGCGTGTAGAAGGGCGCCTCCCCGCACGCTTCGAGCTGCTTGTCCATATTCTCCTTGATCTTGTGCATCGGCACATGGCCGGGGCCTTCGATCATCACCTGCACGTCCTGCTCCCAGGCGCGCTTCGTCAGCTCGCCCAGCGTGTAGAGCTCGGCGAACTGGGCTTCGTCGTTCGCGTCGGCGATCGAGCCGGGGCGCAGGCCGTCGCCCAGCGAATAAGCGATGTCATAGGCCTTCATGATCTCGGTGATCTCGTCGAAATGCTCGTAGAGGAAGCTTTCGCGATGATGGGCGAGGCACCATTTCGCCATGATCGATCCGCCCCGGCTGACGATGCCGGTGACGCGCCTGGCGGTGAGCGGGATATAAGGCAGGCGGACGCCGGCATGGATGGTGAAATAGTCCACGCCCTGCTCGGCCTGCTCGATCAGCGTATCGCGGAAGATTTCCCACGTCAGGTCCTCGGCGATGCCGCCGACCTTCTCCAGCGCCTGATAGATCGGCACGGTGCCGATCGGCACGGGCGAGTTGCGGAGGATCCATTCGCGCGTGTCGTGGATGTTGCGGCCGGTGGAAAGGTCCATGACGGTATCCGCGCCCCAGCGGATCGCCCAGACCATCTTCTCCACCTCCTCCGCGACCGAGGAGGCGACGGCGGAATTGCCGATATTGGCGTTGATCTTGACCAGGAAGTTGCGGCCGATCGCCATCGGCTCGCTTTCCGGGTGGTTGATGTTGCTGGGGATGATGGCGCGGCCGCGCGCCACTTCGTCCCGCACGAATTCGGGGGTGACGTAATCGGGGATCGAGGCGCCCCAATCCTGCCCGTCGCGGACGAGCTTGTCCTTCAGCATCTCGCGCCCGAGATTTTCCCGCACCGCGACATATTCCATCTCGGGCGTGATGATGCCGCGTTTCGCATAATGCATCTGGCTGACATTGGCGCCGGCCTTGGCGCGGAGCGGGCGCTGGCGGACATTGGGGAAGGGTTGGACGGCGCCGTTCCGGCCGATGGCGCCCGAAAGGCCGTTATCCTCCGGCTTCACCGCGCGGCCGGCATATTCCTCCACATCGCCCCGGCCGCGAATCCAGTCGCGCCGCAGCTCGGGAAGGCCGGCCATGATGTCGATGCGGGCCTGCGGATCGGTATAGGGGCCGGAGCAGTCATAGACGCGCAACGGCGGCTCGCCCGAGGACGGCTCCAGATCGATCTCGCGCATGGCGACGCCGAGAGGGCCGACATGGATCTTGCGGCTGCCGCGGATGGGGCCGGTCGTGACCGTCATCTCGGTACGCGCGGGGATATCGGCCATGATGCAACTCTCCGTTCGGGGCGACCCATGACGGACGAGAGTTTGCGACCCTTCGCGCTCGCGCCGGACGCTCCCTCCCTACGCCGGTGTCAGCCGGATCAGGTTCAGCGGGTCGCGGCCGGACAGCCGCCTCTCAACCGCGTGCGCGCGGTCCCCCGGGGATGGGCCGGTTCTAGGCGCACGCGGCCGCAGGGTCCACCCCCGCATTACGGTTGCGATTTATGCAATCGTACCCCATCTTTTCGCACTTGCAACATCACCTTCGCAGTCGCAAAAAGGACGGGCCTTTCAGGCATCCTCTCCTAAAGACTTTCGGGTCGGCCCTTCGGGACCGACCCTTTTTTTGCCCGCAGGGCAGCGAAGCGGCGGGCCCGCGCATATCCGGCATTTTGCGGCACCGGCATCATCGGTGTAAGGCTCCACCCCGCATGGTATCGACGAAGCATTGTGATCTGGCGATCGCCGGGGGCGGGCTGGCCGGGGGGATGATCGCGCTGGCGCTCGCCATGCGGCGGCCCGAGCTGCGCGTGGTGCTGGTGGACCAGGGCGAGACGATCGGCGGCGAAGGCCACATCTGGGCCTTCCGCCATGACGATGTGGCGGATGCGCATCGCTGGCTGCTCGCCCCGCTGGTGGGCCATGGCTGGCGGGGCTACGACATCGCCCTGCCCGGCCGCAGGCGCCGTTTCGGCACGCCGGTATATGCCGTCCATTCCGAGCGGCTGGACGAGGCCGTGCGCCGGGCGATGCCCGCCCACACCATCCTGACCGGCAGGAAGATCGTGGCGGCGAACAAGACGACGCTGCTGATCGACGGCGGCGATCGGGTGCAGGCCAAGGCGGTGATCGACGCGCGCGGCGCCGGCGACCTGAAGCGGCTGGACATCGCCTGGCGGACCTGCGTGGCGGAGACGCTGCGCCTCACCGAATCCCATGGGCTGGAACGGCCGATCTGGGTGGACGCCACGATCGACCAGTCGGCCGGCCCGCGCCACCTGCGCATCCTGCCGCTGGACGCGGACATCGTGCGGATCGAGGACGTGGCCCTTGCGGACACCCCCGAGGCCGATGGCGAGGCGAGCGGCGCGCGGATCGCCGAATATGCCGCCGCGAAAGGCTGGACCGTCGCCGAGACGCAGCGGAGCGAGGCGGGCGCCCTGCCGCTGGCCCTGGGCGGCGATTTCGACGCTTATTGGCAATCGGGCGCCAAGGACGTCGCCAAGGCGGGCCTGCGCGCCGGCCTGTTCCACCCCGCGACCGGGCTTTCGCTGCCCGATGCGGTGCGCACCGCCGCCTTCGTCGCCCATCTCGGCAATCCGGCCTCGCGCACCGTGCACGAGGCGATGCGCAACTTCGCCCACGAAAGCTGGGACGCGCGGCGCCCCTATCGCCTGTTCGCCCGGATGCTGATGCAGGCCGCCGATGCCGATCGCCGCGCGGCGCGGTTCCGCCGCTTCCACGAAGGACGGCGGACGATGATCGAGCGGTTCCACGCCATGCGATCGACCCGCGCCGATCGCTGGCGCCTGATCGCCCGCTGCCGGCTGCCGCTGGGGCAGATGCTGGCGGCGATGCGCGATGGGAATAGCGGACACGCCGGAGGGCGGGCATGAGGACGGCGGCCGTGATCGGCGCCGGCTTCGGCGGGCTGGCGCTGGCCATCCGCCTGCAATCGGCCGGCGTGGACACCACCCTGATCGAGGGGCGCGACCAGCCCGGCGGCCGGGCCTATGCCTGGGAGAAAGGCGGCTTCATCTTCGATGCCGGCCCCACCATCATCACCGATCCCGATTGCCTGCGCGAGCTGTGGGCGCTTTCCGGCCGGGTGATGGACGCGGATGTCAGCCTGCTGCCGGTAAGTCCCTATTACCGGCTGAACTGGCCGGACGGCACCAGCTTCGACCATGCGGCCGATGAGGCGCAGCTGATGCGCGAGATCGCCCGCATCTCCCCCGCCGATGCCGCCGGCTACCAGCAATTCCTGCAATATGCCGCCGGAACCTATGCCAAGGGATATCTGGAATTCGGCCATGTGCCTTTTCTAGACATGGGCGCCATGGCGAAGGCGTTACCGATGATGGCACGATATCAGGCATGGCGGTCGCTGCACGCCATGGTTT
The DNA here is from genome assembly GCF_000347675.2 of Sphingomonas sp. MM-1. Taxonomy (NCBI): domain Bacteria; kingdom Pseudomonadati; phylum Pseudomonadota; class Alphaproteobacteria; order Sphingomonadales; family Sphingomonadaceae; genus Sphingomonas; species Sphingomonas sp. MM-1. The sequence continues at coordinate 1,632,212 of NC_020561.1, forward strand.
CGCGCTATGTGAAGGACGAGAAGCTGCGCCAGGCCTTCAGCTTCCAGACGCTGATGCTGGGCGGCAACCCCTTCACCGCCACCGCGCTCTATGCGCTGATCCACAAGCTGGAGAAGGATGGCGGCCTGTGGTTCCCGCGCGGCGGCACCAACCGGCTGGTGGCGGCGATGGCGGCGCATTTCCAGCGGCTGGGCGGCACGCTGCGGCTGGGCGATCCGGTGGTGCGGATCGAGACGCTGGGGGATGCCGCGACCGGCCTCGCCACCGCCAGCGGCTGGCACCAGGAATTCGGCGCGATCGCCAGCAATGCCGATCCGGTGCACAGCTATCGCGACCTGCTGGGCCACACCGTGCGCGGGCAGAAGGCCGCCCGCGCGCTGGAGGCCAAGCGCCATTCGCCGTCCGCCTTCATCCTGCATTTCGGGGTGAAGGGAAGCTGGCCCGGCATACCGCACCACATGATCCTGTTCGGCCCGCGTTACGAAGGGCTGCTGAAGGACATCTTCGAGCATGGCGTGCTGGCCGAGGACATGCTGATCCTGCTCAACCACCCGACCGTGACCGATCCGAGCCTGGCGCCCGAGGGCTGCTCCGCCTTCCAGGCGGTGGTGCCGGTGCCGCACCTGGGCAAGCTGCCGATCGACTGGAACCGGACCGGGCCGATCCTGGCGCAGCGCATCCTGGCGGAGATCGAGCGGCGGCTGATGCCGGGCCTGGCCGATCGGGTGATGACCATGTTCCATTACATGCCGACCGACTTCGCCGCCGACCTGAACGCGCATATGGGCACCGGATACGGGCTGGAGCCGACGCTGCTGCAGGGCGGCTGGCTGCGCGTGCACAATCGCGACGACCGGATCGCCAACCTCTATTTCGCCGGGGCCGCCACCCATCCGGGCGCGGGCATCCCCGGCGTGCTGGGATCGGCGAAAGCCACCGCCGCGCTGATGCTGGCAGACATGGCCTGAGCCTTCTCCGCCCCATTCGCCCGCTTATCCTTTCCACCTGACAGGACCTGTATGAAACGCCTTGCCGTCTATTGCGCCTCCAGCCTGGGCAACGACCCGATCTTCGCCGATGTCGCCCGCCATGTCGGCCGCACGCTGGCCGCGCGCGGGATCGGCCTGGTCTATGGCGGCGGGCGGCTGGGGCTGATGGGGCTGGTGGCCGATGCCGCGCTGGAGGCGGGCGGCGAGGTGATCGGCGTGATCCCCGAGGTGCTGCGCGACGCGGAGGTCGCCCATACCGGCTGCACCGAGCTGCACATCGTCGCCAACATGCACCAGCGCAAGGCGATGATGACCGACCTTGCCGACGGCTTCGTCACCATCCCCGGCGGCATCGGCACGATGGACGAGCTGTTCGAGGCGCTGAGCTGGGCGCAGCTCGGCTATCATGCCAAGCCGTGCGGGCTGGTGAACGTGGCGGGATTCTACGACCATCTCACCGCCTTTCTCGACGGCGTGGTCGCGGCCGGGCTGCTGCGGCCGGCGCATCGCGCCAATCTGGTGGAGGCGGGCACGATCGAGGAGCTGCTGGACAAGTTCGCCGATCACAAGATCGCGCCCAGCGTGGTGCAGATGGTGCGGCGCGACCTGTGATATTGTCGGCCTATCTGCTGCTGGCCGGCGCGGCCGTGCCCGAGATTTCCGATTTCGCGCGGCAGGGCGAATTCGCCGTCCAGCAGATCATCACCGACGACGCCGCGGCGCTGCTGCGCGAATGGAACGGGCCGGACCATGCGGGGCGGCCGCCGATCATCGACCGGATCGGCCGGGAGAAGGTGGTGGACAGCTTCATCGTCTTCACCGGCTGCACGCCCAATCCGGTCAACCAGTGCAACGTGACCGCCGATTTCACGCTGATCGGGCCGCAGGGGCAGGTCTATGCCCGGCATCGCGACACCGAATTATGGGTGGGCAAGGCCCCGCCCGCCGGCGGCGCGCTGACCCTGTCGGACGCGTCGCTCGGCATCTTCATCGACCCGGAGGATCCGGCGGGGGATTATGTGGTGCGCGCCAGGGTGACCGATCATGTCGCCGGCATCACGCTGCGCACCGAAAAGCGGCTGACCGTGGTGGAGGGCGACTGACTCCCTCCCGGATTTGCCGGCGGGGGCGGCCCTTCAGGCCGCCCGGTCGCTCGCCAGCCAGCCTGTGAGCAGATAGAGCAGGATCATCGCCGGACCGCACAGGCAGACCGTGAGCAGGATCGCGCCGACCCGGACGAGCAGCGGATCGATCCCGGTATAGTCGGCGAAGCCGGCGCAGACGCCCATCAGCTTGCCTTCGCGCTTGTTCAGATAATAACGGCTGGTCATCGTCTTTTCCCTTGAGAAGATATGGCGGCCGATCAGCAGCGGGGCGCTTCGATCGGCGCAGCGCGGACGGGGGCGACAGCGGCGGTGACGCAGGCTGCGCTCAGCATCAGCGCGCCGACCAGCGAAACCAGAACCTGCTGGACCTTGGATTTCTCGAACTTGAACATGGCCTTCACTCCCTTATGTGGCCGGGCGACGATCCCGCCCGGTGATGCCAGGAACATTGCAGGGAGCGTGCCAACTGCCCGAACCAGCCGGAATGCAGGGAATTTTCCCCTTCACGGGCATTTTCACTGGAAAATATCCGCCTGATGTTGGCTAATTTCACCTATAGACGGCGAATTCCACATATCGCCCGAAGCGTGCCGCCCGCAACCGTCCGATAGCGGACACCGGCTGTCCGGTTCCGATCAGGCCGGCAGGCGCGGCCCTTTGCCGCATCGCATCATGGCTGTTATGAGGACGGCCCGCCGCACAGCGACGAAAGGGCCCGGATGAAGCTCGCTTATCTGATGAACACCTATCCGGTGACGAGCGGCACCTTCATCCGGCGGGAAATCGCAGCCATCGAGCAGACCGGGGTTCCGGTGACCCGCTTTGCCGTGCGGCGCTGGACGGAGGCGCTGGTCGACCCGCTCGACCAGGCGGAACAGGCCAGGACCCGTTACCTGCTGAGCGGCAATGCCGCGGGGCTGGTGCTGGCGATGCTGGCCGAGCTGCTCACCCGGCCGCATCGCGTGGCCCGTGCATTGCCGGCCTGGGCGGGGCTGTGGCGGGCCGGCGGCGGCTTCGTCCGCCATGTCGCCTATCTGATGCAGGCGGCCGCGCTGCGGCGGCAAACGGCGGCGGCCGGCATCACCCATGTCCATTGCCATTTCTGCACCAACGCCGCCGCCGTGGCGATGCTTTCGCGGCTGATGGGCGGGCCGGCCTACAGCTTCACCGTGCACGGGCCGGACGAGCTGGTGGACCTGCCGGCGCAGGGCATCGCCGCCAAGATCGCCAACGCCGCCGCCGTGATCGCGATCACGCGATACTGCCAGGGGCGGCTGCGCGAACATGTGAGTGCGGATCTGTGGCCGCGCATCCACATCGTCCATTGCGGGCTGAAGCTGGAGGATTTCCCCGACACCGCCGGCAATCCCCGCGGCGAGACGCTGGTCTGCGTCGGCCGGCTCTGCCCGCAAAAGGGGCAGGTGCACATCCCCGCCGCCGTCGCCGCCGTGCGCGGGCGCTTTCCCGGCCTGCGCGTGATCCTGATCGGCGACGGCGAAAGCCGCGCCGCGATCGAGGCCGAAGTCGCCCGCCATGGCGTGGGCGACATGGTGGCCCTGGCCGGGTGGAAATCCAATGCCGAGGTGCGCGCCGCCATCGCCGATGCGCGCGCCCTGCTGCTGCCGAGCTATGCCGAGGGGCTGCCCATCGTCATCATGGAAGCCTTCGCACTCCGCCGGCCGGCGCTTTCCACTACGATCGCCGGCATCCCCGAGCTGGTCGACGCGGAATGCGGATGGCTGGTGCCGCCCGGCGACCATGACGCGCTGGTGGCGGCGCTCGCCGATGCGATGGCCGCTTCCCCCGAAAGGCTGGCGGCGATGGGCGCCGAGGGCCGGGCACGGGTGGAGGCCCGGCACGATCTGGCGGCGATCGCCCCGCGCCTCGTCTCCCTGTTCGCCGCATAACGCTTCGTCGATCCCGCGGCACGGGACGTCGACGGGCATGGGCTGGTTGCCTACCGTTCAGGTGGAGATCGCCATCAGGACCGCATCAACAGAACCGAACATTGCAAGGGGACTGATATCATGCGGAAATTGATGCTAGCGCTGGGCGCCGTTTCCCTCGCGCTGCCGGCGGCGATGACGCTGCCGACCGAAAAGGCCGAGGCCCGGAAGCATCATCGCTACAAGGAATGGCGGGGCCGCGACGGCCGCACCTATTGCCGCAAGTCGAACGGCACCACCGGCCTGATCGTGGGCGGCGCGGGCGGCGCGCTGCTGGGCCGCGCGGTCGATACCGACGGCGATCGCACCACCGGCACGCTGCTGGGCGCGGCCGCTGGCGCGCTGGTCGGCAAGGCGGTCGATAGCAAGCGCACCTGCCGTTGATGGGGTGCGCCTGACGGCGGCCGTTGATGGGATGCGCCTGACGGCGCATGGCGGCGGCCCCCGCTTTCCCACCCGGCTACCCAACGGCAGTTCTTATGGGTGGCGGGGTGAGGGAGCGGCTGGCACCGCACGCAAAATGCGCCCTTGCGCGCGTCTTGCCGATCAGGCCGGCGGCGCGAGTTCGGCCGGCGCGTTGTGGAAATAGCTCTTCTGTTCGCGCCGTTCGGCGATCCGCCAGCCCTTTTCGGTGCGGACCAGCTTGTCGCAATACCAGAGGCCGACGAAGAACACCTTGTCGTTGCCGGGCACTTCGGTGCCGTCCGGGAACATGATCATCGGGTTGAACAGGATCGTCCGCGCGGTGGCCTTGTCGCCGTCCAGCTTCAGCTCGGTCGTGGCGACCATGTGCTGGAAGCCCTTGAACTTCTTCATCGCCTCGCCCAGCCAGGCCTGAATCTCGCGGAACGGCCCGCGTGATCCGCCGACCTCGGTATAGTCGATGATCGCATCCTCGGTGAACACGTCGTCCAGCCCCGCCCAGTTGCGATCATCGATCGCGAAGGAATAGCGGGCGAACAGGTCCTGTATTTCGAGGCGGTCGGAAATCTCCTGCAGGCTGAGCATCGGCATCCCTCTTCCGTTTCGCATTTTCGATGGCCGGACCATAGATGGTCCAATGGCCGCCGCCTATCGGCCGCACTGTCGCCACGCGCGCCGGGACACGGAAAAGGAGACGGAAATTGCTGATCCGCGAGGGCGTGGCCCGCACGCCGGACGACCGCTTCGCCGGCCTGCCCGATTTCCCTTTCGCGCCCCATTATCACATGGCGCTGGACGCGCGGCTGGGGCCGCTGCGCATGCATTATCTGGACGAAGGCCCACACGACGCGCCGGTGATGCTGCTGCTGCATGGGGAACCGAGCTGGAGCTTCCTCTACCGCCGGATGATCCCGCCGCTCGTGGCCGCGGGCTATCGGGTGATCGCGCCCGATCATGTGGGCTTCGGCCGATCGGACAAGCCGACCGCGCGGGAAAGCTATAGCCAGGCCGCCCTGGTCGGCTGGCTTGCCGATCTGGTGACGGCGCTCGATCTCCGCCGGATCACGCTGGTCTGCCAGGATTGGGGCGGGCCGATCGGCCTCAACCTGCTGGCGGCGATGCCCGAGCGGTTCGAGGCGGCGGTGGCCGCCAATACGCTGCTGCCGACCTGCGAGCCGCCACCGCTGGGCGTGGCAGGCTGGCCGGGGCCGATCATCACCGCCTGGACCGAAACCTGCCGGACGAGCGACGACCTGGCGGTGAGCGAGGTGATCGCCGCCGTCTGCGTGAGCCGGCCCGATCCGGCGGTGCTCGCCGCCTATGACGCGCCCTTCCCCGATGCCGGATACAAGGCCGGCGCGCTGGCCATCACCGGCTGCATCCCGCTCGCCCCCTCGGCGCCGGGCATCGCGGCCAACCGGGCGGCATGGGCGGTGCTGGAGCGGTTCGACAGGCCGTTCCTGACCTTGTTCAGCGATTCCGACCCGTCGACCATCGCCTGGGAAGCTGTGTTCCAGGCGCGCGTGCCGGGCGCCGCCGGCCAGCCCCATGCCCGCATCGCCGGCGCCGGCCATTTCCTGCAGGAGGAACAGGGCCCGGCCATGGCGGAACGGATCATCGCCTGGAAGCGGGCGGGCCAGGCGGCGTGAGCAGATTCCGATAGTGATCGACTGTCGGGTTTCGGGAATCGCCTAACAACCTGCGGATGGCCGGAAAGTCGGGGGGAAGCGGACTATCCCAACTCGCTCTATATCGTCTTGCTAGCGGTGGTAACGAGCCTTCCATAGCAATAACAATTATCACCCAATGTCATCACCGCGATAAAAACGATAAACTCCGTGGAAATTAGAAACAAAAAATAACAGCAATCCGATAATAAATTCTGGAAGGCATGCGTCTCCACCGCTTCTCGAATATCCCATTAATGTCAACGAGAAGACAGTGAGAATGATTCGAGGAAATAGGAAATTTAGATATCCGTCATTGGAGCTGTATTGCCCGGCAAGCAGGCCGGCCAGCCGAGAGTATAGAATCCAATCGGTCATCAAGCCGAACAGAATTACGAGAGCCAAGTGCAGCATGTGGAGTGACGTGCTCCCCTTTTCTCCTCCACTCATAAGTAGAGTCCGGGGTTGCCAGGGTGCCCTGGCGGGTTGGGTTGTGCAACCCGCCCGGCAGCATTGGCGGGCGTCAGCCCGCCTATCCCGCTATGCGGCCGCACGTAGTTGTAGTCGTCGCGCCATGCCCGCAGCACCGACCGCGCATGGCTGAGGGACGCGAACAGCGTCTCGTTCAGGCATTCGTCGCGCAAGCGACCATTAAAGCTCTCGACGTAGCCGTTCTGCTGCGGCTTGCCCGGCGCGATATAGTGCCACTCGATCCCCCGGTCCTGCGCCCAACGCAGGATCGCGAGGCTGGTCAGTTCCGTGCCGTTGTCGCTCACGATCATCAGCGGCTTGCCGCGAACCGCGATGATCGCATCGAGCTCGCGCGCCACACGAGCACCCGACAGCGACGTATCGACCACCAGCGCGAGGTTCTCCCGCGTGAAGTCGTCCACCACCGCAAGGATACGGATACGCCGGCTGCACACCAGCGTGTCGCTCACGAAGTCCAGGCTCCAACGCTGGTTCGGACCTTGCGGTAACGTCATCGGTGCTCGCGTGCCCATCGCTCGCTTGCGGCCCCGCCGGCGCCGCACACGCAAGTTCTCCTCGCGATATAGCCGCAGCAGCTTCTTGTGGTTCATCACGATGCCCTCGCGGGCCAGCATGGTCCCCAGCCGCCGGTAGCCGAACCGGCGACGTTCAAGCGCGATCTCGCGAAGACGCGACCGCAGGTCGCCATCATCACCACGCCGATGCGCATAGCGCATCGACGATCGATCCACGCCAAGGATGGCACAGGCCCGACGCTCGCTGATGCCGAAGGCCTGCCGAACATCCTCGACAGCCCTTCGACGAGCGGCAGGCCCGAGGCGCTGCACGGCACCTACCGGCTGCGCAAGGCGCTGGGTGAGGGGCTTTGGGCGGAGATGCTTCCCGGGCAGCTTGATGGCGACACGTCCATGCCGCCATACGTCGCCTTCCACTTGTAGAATGTCGCACTGCTCACGCCGTGCTTGCGGCACACATCCCCCGTCTTCGAACCGGCCTCCTGCTCCCGCAAGATCCCGATAATCTGCTCCTCGGTGAACCTGCTGCGCTTCATCGTCGTCCTCCTTCATGAAGGACTCTAGCTCAGACTGGCGGAGTTTCAGGGGAGCACGTCAGGAGGCACAACCTTTCGTCAGCATGATGCCGCCAAATCGAAATGCCTGCAATGTCGTCGAGTCCGGAATGGCTGCTCTGTCGGCGCATCCCGACAGGCAGCAATTGGGTCGAAAATCCCAACAGCGGCCGTGATCCGAATTTGTCCAGGCCACCTAGGGCCGATCGGCTTTCAGCCCTGACGACCTGCAAATGGCGATTTTCGCTCCGCCCCACATCTGAATGTCGATCGGTCCTGGAATCGAGCCCGTTTTCAGTTTGCAGCGGCGGTTTTCCCGATCGGGCTTCGCCTGTGCCGATGGGTGGATGCTGAAACGAGTTCGGCATGACGGATTGGGGCCACGGCGCCTCCACCGGCGCCCCCGCACATCGAGACCAGGCCCCGCCTCAGTCGCCCGCCTCGGCGATCTGGGCGATATAGGCGTCGTCGACGATGCGGATGCGGCCATTGGCCAGCTCGATCACGCCGGCTTCCACCCAGGAAGCAAGCTGGCGGTTGATATTCTCCCGGCTCATGCCGACGAAATTGCCGAGCTCGCTCTGGCTGAGGTCGCCGGCCAGCTTGTGGCCGTCGGCCTTGCCGTCCGTCAGCCGCTTGAGGAAGCGGGCAAGGCGCGGGCCGGCGGCGAAGGCGCGATCGCTTTCGATCGTCGTATCGGTATCGCGCAGGCGGCGCGCCATATCGCGCAGCATCCGGAGCGCGACCTTGGGATGGCCTTCGATCAGCCGTTCGAAGGCGGCGCGGCCGATGCGGAGATAGCGGCCGGCATAGCGCGCGGTGGCCGATGCAGTGCGCGGCTGGCCGTCGAGCAGCGCGATTTCCCCCAGCACGGCGCCGCGTTCGGCATAATCGAGCACGATTTCCTGCCCGTTGGGGGCGATCATGCTGACCCGGGCGATGCCGGCCAGGATCACCACCGCCGCATCGCCTTCGTCCCCCTGCCGCAGGATGGTGTCGCCCGGCTTCATCGCATGGACGCTGGAGGAGGAGAGGAGATCGGCGAGTTCCGCCGGCGTGCAGGCCGCCAGCACCGAATGGGGCGGCAGCATCGCCAGCACTTCCTGGGCATCCATCGTCGGCACGGCCTTCCTGTTCGGCCGGGCGACGGCGGGTAAGAAACGGGTGCCACGCCCGAATACGCTACACGAGCGAGGCGAATCGTCCTTAACGCCCGCTGCCCGGCGGGGACTGTGATTGCCGTCACAGCATAGGGGCAATCCCCGCGACAGGGAAAGCCAAACCCCTGGAATCGAGCCGCAAGATGATCGCGGCCGCCGAAAGATGAAGGAATCCGCCGCCACAGCATCACGAAAAATCGGCAACAGAATTAACGAACGGCAAAGCATGTTCGCCCTAGGGTCGCCCGATATGCTGCCCACGGGTGATCGATGCGCCACGCCTTGCTGAAAGTTCCCCCCCTCGACCTGGCCGATTCGTCCGGCACCGGCGGGCAGGCGAGCCTGCGCAGCCGCATCGCCGCCGATATCCCGCCGGGCGATCCCCGCACCGAGGCCCTGTGGCGCGCCGCGCCGTGGATGGCGGGGCTCAGCGTCACCTGCGCGCTGGTGGTGCTGTGGGGCCTGATGCGATCGGTGCCGGTGACGGCGCTTTCGGCCTGGGCCGCGCTGATCGTGGCGGCGAACTTCGTGATCGTCCGCGCCCGGCGCCGGGCGGCCGGCTATGATTCGGACGAACTGCTGCGATCGCCCTACTGGACGGTGTTCGAGGCGGCGATGCACGCCCTGCTCTGGTCCGCCCTGCCCTTCTTCGCCTTTGCCGATCAGCCGCCCCAGACGCAGATGATGCTGGCCGGCGCGATGGCGACGATGATGGCCGGCGCCTTCCTGCTGGCGCTGGTGCCGCTGGCGGCGGCGGTGTGGGTGGTGGTGATCGCCACCGCCCTGCTGTGGGGCCTGCACAATGCCAGCGACTTCGCGATCGGCGTGGCGCTGCTGCTGATCGCCGGCTATGTCGCCGTGGTGCTGACCGGCTGCCTGACGATCGAGCGGCTGCTGACCCGGTTCATGCGCCAGGCGACCGAGGAACGCGGCCGGCGGGAGGCGATCGGGCTGCTCCTGAAGGAATATGAGGAACAGGGCGCGGGCTGGCTGTGGCAGATCGATGCCGCCAACCAGCTGACCTATGTGAGCCCGCGCATATCATCGATGCTGGGGCGTTCGACCGGCCAGCTTATCGGCCAGTCGCTGCCGGTGGTGCTGGGCTGCGATGCGCGGCTGGGCGGCGCGCTGGTGGCGCGCGAGCCCTTTTCGGGCTTGCATATCGATGTCGAGACGCCCGGAGGCGCGCGATCGGTGGCGCTTTCCGGCACGCCGATCTTCGCCCCGGACGGCGCGTTCGAGGGCTTTCGCGGCGTGGGCAGCGACATCACCGAGATCCGCCGCAGCCAGGACCGGCTGACCCACATGGCGCGCATGGACATGCTGACCGGCCTGCCCAACCGCCAGCACATGCATGAGCTGTTCGCCGACGGCGTGGCCCGCGCCAAGGCGAGCAATGTGCCCTGCGCGCTGATGTTCCTCGACCTGGACGGGTTCAAGCCGGTGAACGACAGCTTCGGCCATTCGCTGGGCGACGAGGTGCTGCGCACGATCGCCCAGCGGCTGCAGGCCGAGGTGGGGCCGCGCGGACGGATCGGCCGGCTGGGCGGCGACGAATTCGCCCTGCTGCTGACCGACGGACAGAGCCGGCAGGCGGTGGAGGAGCTGGGCCACAAGCTGATCCGCGCGGTGAGCCAGCCGCTGATGCTGCCTTCGGCCGAGATCCGCATCGGCATGTCGATCGGATCGGCGATCGCGCCGATCGACGGCGATCAGGTGGACGACCTGCTGCTGAAGGCGGACCTCGCGCTCTACGAGGCGAAATCGCGCGGACGCGGCACCTTCGTCCATTTCGAGCCCCGCCTGCAGCAGAATGCCGAGGACCGCGTGCGGCTGGAGCATGACCTGCGCCAGGCCCTGAAGCGCGACGAGTTCGAGGTGCATTACCAGCCGGTGGTTTCCGCCGTGACGCAGGCGGTGGTGGGGTTCGAGGCGCTGCTGCGCTGGCGCCACCCGGAACGCGGGCTGATATCGCCGGCCATCTTCATCCCCATCGCCGAGGAAAGCGGGCTGATCGCCGATATCGGCGAATGGACGCTGCGCCAGGCCTGCAAGCATGCCGCATCCTGGCCGGGCGACATCCATGTCGCGGTGAACGTCAGCCCCCGCCAGCTGGTGCTGCCGGCGCTGCCCAACGCGGTGAGCGACGCGCTGGCGGCCGCGCGGCTGCAACCGTCGCGGCTCGAGCTGGAAGTGACCGAAAGCGTGTTCCTGAGCGACACGGACGGATCGCTGGACGTGCTGCGCCGGGTGCGATCGATCGGGGTGGGCATCGCGCTCGACGATTTCGGGACGGGCTATTCCTCGCTCGGCTATCTCAACAAGACGATCTTCCACGCGCTGAAGATCGACGGATCGTTCGTGCGCGATGCCGCGCGGCGCAGCGAGACCGTGTCGATCATCCGCGCGATCGTGACGCTGGCCAACAGCTTCCGCATGACCATCACCGCCGAGGGGGTGGAGACGGTGGCCGATTTCGAGCGGATGCGCGACCTCGGCTGCCACCGCATCCAGGGCTATCTGTTCGGCCGGCCGGTGCCGTTCGGGGAAACGCTGGCGCTGGTGGGCCAGCGCTTCGAATATGGCGCGCGGGCGGCAGGGTAAGCCCCGCCGCCCCCGGCAATCAGATCAGGCTGATCCGCACGTCCAGCCCGTTGCGCGTGGCGTGGCTGTAGGGGCAGACGATGTGGGCCTGATCGACGATCCCCTGCGCGGTTTCGCGGTCGACGCCCGGCAGCGAGACCTTGAGCGCGACATCGAGGCCGAAGCCCTGGCCGTCATCGCGCGGGCCGATGCCGACGGTGGCGGTGACGCTGCTGTCTTCGGCGATCTTCACCTTCTTCTGCGCGGCGACGAACTTGATCGCGCCCAGGAAGCAGGCGGAATAGCCGGCGGCGAAAAGCTGTTCGGGATTGTTGCCGGCGCCGCCCGGCCCGCCCAACTCCCTGGGCGTGACGAGGGTGACGGAAAGCGCGCCGTCGGCGGTGGAAGCGGAACCGGTGCGGCCGCCGGTGGCGGTGGCTTCGGTGGAATAGAGCGTCTTCATGGGGCTTGCCTTTCGCTGTGCCGGCGCGGCCTTCGCACCGGGCTGATGGGGTATATATATCGTGCACGATCTAATCGTGCGATAGTTTATAGCTCGGATGGCCACAAGAATATCTTTCTTGCGATCATATCGTGCACGATATATATTCGCCGCGAAGGAGTGCGCCATGCCCGCCGCCGATCATCTCCGCCTCGACGAGCAATTCTGCTTCGCGGTCTATTCCACCGCCCACGCGCTGAACCGCGTCTACAAGCCCCGGCTGGACGCGATCGGCGTCACCTACCCGCAATATCTGGTGCTGCTGGTGCTGTGGCAGGATGACGGGCTGACGGTGGGCGCGATCGGCGAGCGGCTGGGCCTGGAATCCTCCACGCTGACCCCGCTGCTGAAGCGGCTGGAGGGCGCGGGCTTGATCGCGCGCGCGCGCAGCCGCGAGGATGAGCGGCAGGTGATCGTCTCGCTCACCGACAGCGGCCGGAACTTGCGCGAGAAGGCGCGGCGCATCCCGCTCGACATGCTGGCGGCGACCGGGCTGGAGGCGACGGCGCTGGGCCGGCTGCGCGATGCGCTGGTGGGCGTGCGCGAATCGCTGGCCGATACCGCCGAGGAGGAAGCCGCGTGAGCGAAGGCGATGTCCGCATCGCCGGCGACGGGATCGCGGCGACGATCGCCCCGCTGGGGGCCGAGCTGCAATCGCTGACCGACGCCGAGGGGCGGGAGCTGCTGTGGGACGGCGACCCCGCTTTCTGGGCCGGCCGCGCGCCCATCCTGTTTCCGATCGTCGGCACGCTCCGCAACGACAGCTATCGGATCGACGGCGAGACCTATCGCCTGCCCCGCCACGGCTTCGCCCGGCGGCGGCGCTTCGACCTGGTCGAGGCGACGGCGGCGCGGGCCTTGTTCCGGCTGGCGGACGATGCCGAGACACGGGCGGCCTACCCCTTCGCCTTCCAGCTCGACATGGCCTTCGCCATCGCCGGCGGCACGCTGGAGATGAAGGCGACGGCGCGGAACATGGGCGACAGGCCGCTGCCGGCGAGCTTCGGCTTCCATCCGGCGCTGCGCTGGCCGCTGCCGGGCGCCGGCCCGCGCAAGGCGCACCGGCTGGTCTTCGCCGCCGGGGAGCCCGCGCCGGTGCGGCGCGTGGATGCCGACGGCCTGATCGATCCCCTGCCCCGCCCCACGCCCATCGCCGGACGCGAGCTGGCGCTGGACGATGCCCTGTTCGCGGAGGACGCGCTGATCCTGGACGATCTCGCCAGCCGGTCGCTGCTCTATGGCGTGCCGGGCGGGCGGATGCTGGAGATCGGCTTCCCCGACATGCCGGCGCTGGGCCTGTGGAGCAAGCCGGGCGCGGGTTTCCTCTGCATCGAACCGTGGCAGGGCCATGCCGACCCAGCGGGCTTCGCGGGCGATTTCCGCGACCGGCCGGGCGTGGTGGAGATCGCGCCCGGTGCCGAGCGCAGCTTCACGATGACGATCAAGGTTTGAAAAGGCGCGGGAAGGGCAGGTTTTGCGTGCGGCGCGAGGCGCATCCTCAGGCGAGCCGCGGATGGACCTTCACGTCGCGGGCGATGGCCAGCGCGCCGAAGGCCGCCAGCACGCCGATCGAGCCGGCGATCATGAAGGCGGGGCCGTAGCTGCCGGTCATGTCGCGCAGCAGGCCCGCGCCGAGCGCCGCGACGGCCGCGCCGATCTGGTGGCCGGATGCCACCCAGCCGAACACGATCGGCGCATCGCGATCGCCGAAATGCTGGCCGGCGAGCTTCACCGTCGGCGGCACGGTGGCGATCCAGTCCAGCCCGTAGAAGACGGCGAAGACCGAAAGCGCGACGATATCGAAGCCGGTGAAGGGCAGCGCCACCAGCGAAAGCCCGCGCAGCCCGTAATAGACGAACAGCAATTTGCGCGGATCATAGCGATCGGTGAGCCAGCCCGAGGCGGTGGTGCCGAACAGGTCGAACACGCCCATCACCGCCAGCAGCCCCGCCGCCTGCACCGCGCCCATGCCGTTATCGCCGCAATAAGCGATCAGATGCGTGCCGACGAGGCCGTTGGTGGTGAGGCCGCAGACGAAGAAGGTGCCGAACAGCAGCCAGAAGACCGGCGTGCGCGCGGCCTTGCCCAGCGCGCGGAAGGCGAGCGCCACGCTTTCCCTGGGATGGGCCGGCGGCTCCGGCGGGCGGGGCGCATCGGCGCCATAAGGCAGCAGCCCCGCATCGGCCGGCCGTTCGGGCAGCAGCAGCGCGACCAGCGGGATCAGCGCCGCCGAGACGATCGCCACCGCCATCGCCACCGGCCGCCAGCCGCCCTGTTCGGAAAGCCAGGCGAGCACCGGCAGGAAGAGCAGCGATCCGGTGGCCGTGCTGGCGCTGAATATGCCCATCACGAGGCCGCGATGGCGATCGAACCAGCGCGACGCGACGGTGGCCCCCAGCACCAGCGCCACCGCGCCGCTGCCGAGGCCGGAAAGCAGCCCCCAGGTCAGCACATAATGCCACGGCTCGGTCATGAAGAGGCTCAAGCCCGTCGAGACCGCCATCAGGCCGAGGCCGCCGATCAGCGTGCGGCGGATGCCGATCGTCTGCATCAGCGCGGCCGCGAACGGGCCGACCATGCCATATAGGAAGATGCCGAAGGCCGCCGCCGCCGAGACCGTCGCCCGATCCCAGCCGAAGGCCGCCTGCAGCGGGGTCATCATCACGCCGGGGGCGGAACGCAGGCCCGCGGCGGCCAGCAGCGACAGGAACGTCACCGCCACCACCACCCAGGCATAGTTGCGGCCGAAGGGTCTCGCGATCATGGGGCCGGAGGTAGCCGTGCCCAGGGCAATCGAGAATTATCCTTGGGTATATGTCACGGCCGGCTGCCGAGCAGCGCGAGGCCGAAGCCGATGAAGATGCCGCCGGTCAGCCGGTTGAAGGCGCGCTTCAGGCCGGGGCGGGTGAGGAAGCCGGCGAGCTTCTGGCCGCCGATGCCATAGACCGCATACCAGAACATCTCGGTCGCGGCGAAGGTGGCGACCAGGATCGCGAACTGCGGGATTTCGGGCCGGGCCTTGTCGATGAACTGGGGCAGGAAGGCGGCCGCGAACATCAGCGCCTTGGGGTTGCTGATGCCGATCGCGAAGCCGCCCCGGAACATGGCCGGCGGCGAGAGTGAGGGAACCAGCGCCCGGCCATCGACGTCGATCGGCGCGGCATCGCTGCGCCACGCCCTGATGCCGAGATAGACGAGATAGGCGACGCCGGCATAGCGCAGCACATCGAACAGCCGGGGCGAGGCCATCAGCAGCGCGCTGAGCCCGGTGGCGGAGGCGAACAGGATCAGCACCAGCGCGGCGAGGCAGCCGGCCATCGCCGCGACGCTGCGCCGCGCGCCGAAATGCACGCTGCGCGTCATCACATGCAGCATGTTGGGGCCGGGCGTGCCGCACAGCAGGAACACCGCGAGGAAGAACAGCCACCAGGTGTGAAGCGACATCGGCCCGATCCGTTGGAGGAGACCGGCGCGGTTTACAGGAGCGGAGGCCGCGCCGGCAAGCCGGGCGCGCGATCAATCCCCCGCGCGATCCGCCAGCCGGGCATAAGCGATCGCGGCATCGCGGGTCCGCGGATCGTCCTTGAAGGCGGTGGCGGGATCGGGCGCCTCGCCTATGCCATGGAGCAGCGCCCACAGCGCGAAGCGGCGGCCGGGCTCCGTCTCGGTGGCGAAGGCGATCGCCAGCCGGTCCACGCCGTCCGCGAAGGCCGCGTCATCGAGCGAGGCGAGATCGGCCGTGCCGAAATAATTGGCGAGGAGGGCATCGAGGTCCATGCCCCGCCGTTGCGCCAGCCCGCCGCGAAACGCAAGGCGACGGGCTGGTCCTCCCGCCGCCTTGCCCGGATCACTCGGCGGCCATCGCCACGCCGTGCGCCGGATCGGAACGGGCATCCTGGCTGGCATCGGTGGTCCACGCCCAATGGCCGGCGGGCGGCGCGCCAGTGATGCCATATTCCTCGCGTATGTCCTCCACCTTCCAGTCGAGATGGTCGCGCCAGCACACGATCATCAGCGGCACCTTCCAGTTCTTGCCCTGGGCGGCGCCGATATCCTCGGCCTCCAGCATCTCCGGGATCACCTGCGGGTAATAGAGCCCCATCTTCATCGTCGTCTTGGCCTTCAGATAGGTGCCGACGCGATTGATGAAGGCTGCCAGCTCCGGCCGGAAATAGCGGAACAGGCTGCGGGCGTTGGCGGCGAGCAGCGCCACCTCCCCGCAGAAGTTCGTTTCGAACCCCGTTATCATATGCTCGATATCGTGGGTGAAGACGCGTTCCTTCAGGTAGAAGGTGTAATCGCTGTCGATCTTCATCCCCTGGAAGAAGTGATCGATATCGTAGCCGCTGTTGGCGAGGAAATCGTGGATCACATGGCCCAGCGTGCCGGGCGGATAATCCTTCACCTCGTCCGCCTTGAAGTCCGAGGTGACGCGCCGATCCAGCCAGCGCTTGAATTCGGGCAGGCGCTGCTTCTCCTCCTCGAACAGGCGGATGATGCCGGGCATGTCCTCCATCTCGTGCAGGATCGCGGCGACCTGCGGGATGAAGGCGGTGTTGGGCAGGTCCGCCCCGTTCCGGCGCAGCATCTCCTGCGCGATCAGCGCGCGCAGGCCGGCATGGTTGAGATATTTGGACGAGCTGATCAGCACCGAGCTTTCGGTGGTGAAGGTGCGCATCCCGTTGTGATAATAATCGATGTCCGCCTGGCTGACGTTCGACATGGCCGGATCCTCCCTTATTCGGCCGCGACGGCGGCGGCGTGGGCATCGTTGGCGGGGGCGAGGAAGGTGCCCGGCGTGGCCCCGGTATATTTGCGGCCGTCGAAGGTCGGCTCGCCATTCACCAGCGTGAGCCGCATCGGCGCGGCCTTGCGGGTGAAGCGCCAGGTGGTGCCGCCCTTGCCGTCCGGCACGTCGAACGCCTTCTCCATCTCGCGGCGCTGAATTTCCTCGAGGTTGAAGACGGCGATGTCCGCGCGCTTGCCGACCTTGATCTCGCCGCGATCGGCGAGGCCGAAGAAGTTGGCGAGCTTGCCGGTCATGACGTGGACCGCCTGTTCCAGCGACATCAGCTTTTCGTCGCGGACATATTTGGTGAGGAGCAGGATATTCTCGCCGCCGCCGCACAGCATCTGCCCGTGCGCGCCGGCGTCCGAGATGTTCCCCACCGTGCGAGGATCGATCATCAGATCGACCGTCAGCGCCTCGTCCTTAGGGAAGGGCGACATGTGCACCGTGGAGCGCGTGCCGTTGGCGAGGATCCATTCGGCCATCGCATCCGAACGGTGCAGCCCGCGGCTGTCGGCATAATCCTTGAGCGTGACGCCGACGGGGCCGGTGCCGTTTTCCGAATCGATCAGGTGCAGGTCCTGCGGATTGTTCATCGGCGAATGGGGCCAGGCCTTCGTATCCCAGCTTTCGCGGGCGCGGGCACGCCAGTCGGGATCGGCGAGCAGGCGGGCCTTTTCCTCGTGGGTTTCGGCCAGCACCACCTCGTGCCAGGCATAATCGTTCGACTGGGCGAAGATCAGCGACTTGACCAGGCTGAGCGTGCTGGTGGGCGAGACATGGGCGATGCCCGGCCACAGATCATAGCCCTTGGCGCGCATGTCAGCGACGCGGGCCTGCAAGGTCGGCAGGATATCCTTCTGGAAGGCCAGCGTCGGCACCGCGCCCGCCACCTGCATGCGGATGCCGCGTCCCTTGGTCAGCCGTTCCAGCCGTTCCAGCGAGGCCGGGCCGGTCTTGCGCATGAAGGTGTCGATGATGACCTGATAGGTCGCGGCCGGATAGCGCTGGAGCACGTCGAACAGCGCCTCGAACTCGGCATCGTCGGCCACCAGCGTCGGGATCGGCCGGTCCTGCCCGTCATGATCGTGGAGATTGTCCGACAGACCGAGCGCGCCGGCGGCCAGCGCGTCATCCAGCAGCTCGGCCATGCGGCGGATCTCCTCCGCCGTCGCCGCGCGTTCCCACGCATCGAGGCCCATCACCGCGAGCCGGATGGCAATATGGCCGACGAAGGCGGCATAATTGGCCGGCACCTTCACCTTCGCCACCATCGACGCCTTATATTCCGACCATTTCCGCCAGTCCCACGGCAGATGTTCGAGGAAGGGACCTTCGGGAATATCCTCGAAGAAGGAAAATATCTTCACCATCTCCAGCTGCGCCGCCTTTTCCGGGTGCAGCGGGGCGGCGGTGAAGCCGCAATTGCCGAGGATAACGGTGGTCGCGCCATAGCCGGGCAGCGGATCGAGATCGGGCTGCCACCACATCGTCGCGTCGAAATGGGTGTGGCTTTCGATGAAGCCGGGGGTGACGTAGCAGCCGTCGGCGAAATGGACGCGCTCGCCATCCGGCTTCAGATCGGGGCCGATCTCCGTGATCGTGCCCTGGTTGATCCGCACGTCCGCGCGATAGGCCGGCGCGCCCGTGCCATCGACGACGGTGCCGCCCTTGATGAGGATATCCGACATTCTTCTCTCCGTTTTCGAGGGTGCCTTTGCGGCCTTATCCCCGGCCGTGATCCGGCCTGACCAAGCGGAGAATAAGCTTGCCTTGCCGGCCCCGCAGCTACATTCAGGGGCTATGGATCATGAAATGAGCCCTTCGGGATCAACTGACGATCCCGTCGAAAAAGAGACCGAGGCGATGCTGGCCGCGCTGCGCCGCGCGCTCAGGGCCGCAGGCTGGACGCAGGCCCGGCTGGCCGAGACGCTGGGCGTGGGCAGCGCCACCGTGAAACGCTGGCTGCACGGGCGCGGGCTGACCTTGCGCACGCTGGAGCGCATCGCGGCGATCGCGGGGCTGAGCCTGGCCGAGCTGATCGAGGGCCGCCGCCCCGGCGACGCGGAAGCCGAACAGCTGACGCTGGCGCAGGAGGAGGCGCTGGGAAAGGATTCAATCCTTTCGACCATCTTCTTCCTCATCCTGAACGGCTGGCCGCCGTCGGAGGCGGTGGCGTCCTTCTCCGTGCCGGCCGAGGAGGTGGAGCGCCATGTCCACCGGCTGGAACGGCTGGCGCTGATCGACCGGCTGCCGAGCGGGCGGCTGCGCGCGCGGCTGGACCCGGCGCATATCTGGCAGCGCGAGCCGCTGCGCCGCCATTTCGACCGGCTGCTGAAGCCGCATTTCTTCGCGCTGGATTACAGCCGGCCGGAAACCATCTTCGGCGCGGAGACGATCAAGCTCTCCCCAACCGGCGTCGCCCGCCTGCGCGAATGGATCGAGACGTGGCGCGCACAGCTGCGAGCGCTGGAGCGCGAGGACCGCCGCACCGCCAAGCTGCCAGGGGAATGGTATGCCGTGCTGGCCGTCGCCCGGCCGATGCGGCAGATCGTGGAGATCAACCGCCGCCAGCGGCAGCGGAAGAATTGAAGGCCATTACCGCGCGTAGGGCCAATATTGGGGTTCGACCACGCGCCCGCGCGGCAGGCGGGTATTTTCGAACGAGATGATCGCACCGGCATTCTCGCCGAGCGGAACCGCCGCCGTGCCAAACACGCCGCGCGCGCCGCCGGTGCCGATCATGAAGCCCGCCTCGCCATGGATCTGGGGGCCGCCCGCCCCCGCGCCCGAGACCCGCGCCGGGGACGCATCGGCGCTTTCGCTGCCGCCGCCGCCCGAGGCGCGGCGCAGCGCGGCATCGGCGTCCGCTTCCGTATTGCGGCCGAGAAGCTGTTCCTTTTGTTCAGGCGTGAGGCTGATGACCTGGCCGCCGGCCGGGCCATCGGCTTCCTCCGCCGCCCAGGCGGGGGCCGCGATCATCGCGGCGAGGAGCAGGAGGGAACAGGATTTCATCATGCCACCCGAGGTGCGCCCCCGGAAATGAAGGCTGGCTGAACATGGGGATAGCCCGCACCGCCCTCCGGCGCCAGCCCGAACGCGCGCCGCGCGGTCAGGCGGGCTGGCGGCCACGCTGCGCGGGTTCGGCACGGCGCTGGACGATCCCTTCCGCCAGCCGGGCCGATACCTCGGCCAGATGATCGAAATGCGCCTCATATCGCGCCATGCCCTGGCTGAGCGACCGCAACTCGCCCTCCAGCCCGTGCAGCTCGGATTCGGGCACCAGCACCTCGATCGCGTCCCAGCGCGACCAGCCGTCCTCCGGCGCCATGCCCAGCATCTGCCCGCGCCGGCTGGCCACCGCCGATCCGATGCGCGAGGTGGCGCTGCCGGGGGCGTGGATCGTGACGTGCGCCACCGGCTCCAGCAGATAGGGCGCGGCGGCGGCCAGCGCCTCCGCCACGGCCAGCCGGCCGGCGGTGCGGAAGGCGAGTTCGGAGCTGTCGACGCTGTGGAAGGCGCCGTCCACCAACGTGACCGCCACGTCCACCACCGGGAAGCCGAGCGGCCCGCGCGCAACCGCATCGCGCGCGCCCTGCTCCACCGCCGGTATCCATTGCCTGGGCACCGCGCCGCCGGTGATGCGATCCTCGAAGCGGAAGCCCTCGCCGCGGTCCAGCGGGCGGATTTCCACGGTCACGTCGCCGAACTGGCCGTGGCCGCCCGACTGCTTCTTGTGCCGGCCACGCTGGCTGCAGGCCTTGCGGATCGATTCGCGATAGGCGACGCCCGGCTGGCGGACGCTGACCGCGACGCCATAGCGCCGCTTCAGCCGATCGAGCGCCACCGCGACATGCTCGTCATTGATGCCGCGCAGCAGGGTTTCGCGCGACTCGCCATCCTGCCCCCAATGGAGCCCGGGATCCTCCTCCGCCAGCCGGTTGAGCGCGGTGGACAGGCGAACCTCGTCCTTCTGGTTTTCCGCCGCCACCGCCCGCACGCAATTGGCGACCGGCGGATCGACGGGCAGGAGAAATTCGGGCGGCGGCGCGCCGATGCCGATCAGCTCGCCCGCGCGCGCCATGTCGAGCTTGGCGATGCCGACGATATCGCCCGCCTCCGCCCGGCCGACCTTAGCGGTCGCCGCGCCCTGGAGGGTGAAGAGCGCGCCCGCCCGCGCGGCCCGGCCATCGGCGGCGAAGAGATCGGCGCCTTCCGCCAGCGGCCCTTCGAACAGCCGGGCGATCGCCAGCCGGCCGATCGCGCTGCCATGCGATATCTTGAGGACGAGGGCGGCGGCGCGATCCACGCCGAGCCGGGCGGCCGCACGATCCGGGGCCGGCGCATCGTGGCGCAGCATCTTGAGCAGGCGGCGGATGCCGTGGCCGTCGGTGGCGGAGCCGAACAGCACCGGCACGACCAGCCCGTCGCGCGTTTCCCGCCCGAGATCGCCGAAGACGAGATTGAGATCGGGCACCTCGTCCGACAGCAATTGCTCGAGCAGCGCATCGTCATGATCGGCAAGCTGCTCCAGCATCGTCTGGCGGGCGGCCGCCTCCTGCGCGCGCAGGGCATCGTCGATCGGCACCTGTTCGGACGCGGCGCCCGGCCGGTAATGATATGCGCGTTCCAGCGCGAGATCGACGAAGCCGGCCACCACATCGCCCGTCATGATCGGGATCTGGCGGGCGACGAAGGGCGCGGCGCTCATCGGCTTCAGCGCGATCAGCAGATCCTCGATCCGGCCGTGGGCCTGATCGATTTTGTTGACGAACAGGGCATGCGGCACGCCCATCGCCTCCAGCCGGCGCAGGGTGGGTTCGGCAAGCGGCGCGCGCGTCGGATCGGGATCGATCACCACCAGAGCGAGATCGGCGGACGCCACCGCCAGATCGGCATCGGCGGCAAAGCCCGCGCCGCCCGGCGCATCGACCAGGACGAAGCCGTCGCCCTGCCAGTCGAAGCGCATCAGGTTGAGCTCGGTCGATCCGCCGCGCGCGCGCGCCTCGGCGCTGGCATCGCCCACGCTGCTGCCGGCGGCGACCGCGCCCTGCCGATCGATCGCGCCGGCGGCGTGGAGCAGCGCCTCCGCGAGACTCGTCTTGCCCGCGCCCGCCGGACCGACGAGCGCGATGGCCCTTATGCCTTTGCTGATCCCCACCATCGCTGCCATCCTCCTGCTGCGCCGTGACCGGCCAGAGCGGTGCAATCGTGATCGTGACGGCAGGGAGGGTCGCGCCATAAGCCGGCGAGCGCAAGCCCCCCGGAAGGGATAATCGCACGCCCCGTCGCGCGGAGGGATCAGGCGGGTTCGAGAACCTCGCCGCCCGCCGCCTCCAGCAGGCGACGTTCCAGCGCCTTGAGGCGGGTGGCGCCCGTCACCTTGTCGCCGGTGAGGTCGGTCACGTAGAACACGTCGACCGCGCGCTCGCCATAGGTGGCGATGTGGGCGGAATGGATCGTCACCTTCGACTGGAAGAGCGCGTGGGCCAGCGCGTTGAGCAGCGCGGGGCGATCCCGGGCGTTGATTTCCACCACGGTATAGCGGTTGGACGCGCGGTTATCGATCAGCACCACGGGTTCGATCGGAAAGGCTTCGGCCCGCGCGCGGGGCAGCGGCTTGGCGGCCAGGCGATCGGCGATGCGGCTGCGATTGGCGAGCGCGTCGTCGATCATCGACTCCAGCCGGCGCAGGCGATCCTCCTCGTCGAAGGGGCGGCCGAACGGGTCCTGCACCAGGATATTGTCCACCGCCATGCCATCGCGCGTGGTGTGGATGCGCGCATCGATGATGCTGCCGCCGGCCAGGTGGATGGCCCCGGCGATGCGATAGAAGAGGCCGGGATGATCGGCGGCATAGATGGTGACGAGGGTGGCGCCGCGTTCGGGATCGGCCACCGCCCCGATCGAAAGCGGGCGATCGCCGGCATCGGCATCGTGGATCAGCCGCATGTTGCGTTCGATCACGTCCACGCCCTCGGCCACCCAATAGGCTTCGGGCAGGCGCTTCACCATCGCGTCGAAGCGATCGGCCGGCCAGCCGAGCCGGTCGCGCACCGCCGCCTGCTTGGCCTCCACCCGTTCCTTCCGCCCGCGCTGCTTGTGGCCGAGGCGCAGCACCTCCTCCGCCGCCTCGTAGAGATCGGAGAGGAGCTGGCGCTTCCAGCTGTTCCACACGCCCGGCCCGACGGCGCGGATATCCACCACCGTCAGCACCAGCAGCAGGCGCAGGCGTTCCGGGCTCTGCACCGCCTCGACGAAATCGAGGATCGTCTTGAAATCGGCGAGGTCGCGCTTGAAGGCGGTGGCGGACATCAGCAGGTGCCAGCGCACCAGCCAGGCGACCAGCTCGGTCTCCGCCGCGGTCAGCCCCAGCCGGGGGCAGAGCTTGAGCGCCACCTCCGCGCCCAGCTCGCTATGGTCGCCGCCACGGCCCTTGGCGATATCGTGGAGCAGCACCGCGACATAGAGCGCGCGGCGCGACACGAGCTGGCGCATGATGAGGCTGGCCAGCGGATGATCCTCGTCCAGCTCGCCCTTCTCGATCGCGGAAAGCAAGCCGATGGCACGGATGGTATGCTCGTCCACCGTGAAATGGTGATACATGTCGAACTGCATCTGCGCGACGACGCGGCCGAAATCGGGCACGAAGCGGCCGAACACGCCCGCCTCGTTCATCCAGCGCAGCACCGTTTCCGGGTTTCGCCGGCTGGTGAGCACATCGAGGAAATAGGCGTTGGCGCGCGGATCGCGGCGGACGCGATTGTCGATCAGCCGCGCGTCGCGCCCCGCCTGGCGCATGGCGACGGGGTGGATCTCCAGCTCATATTTGTCCGCCAGCGCGAACATCTGGAGCAGGCGAACGGGGTCCTGCACGAAAAAATCGTCATGCGGCGTGGTGAGGCGCCCGCGATCGAAGGCAAAGCCTTCCAGCTTGCGCGGCTTCCGGCGCAGGCGCGGCAGCGCGAAGCGGCGGCCGCGCGCGGCGAACTCCTCATCCAGATGCGCCAGGAACACGCCGGTCAGATCGCCCACCCGCTTCGCGGTGAGGAAATAATGCTGCATGAAGCGTTCGACCGCCGATCGCCCCGGACGATCGGCATAGCGCATGCGCCGGGCGATATCGGGCTGGACATCGAAGGTCAGCCGGTCCTCCGCCCGGTTGGTGAGGATGTGGAGGTGGCAGCGCACCGCCCACAGGAAATTCTCCGCCTTCTGGAACTGGCGCAGCTCATCGGGCGTGAGCAGGCCGGTATCCACCAGTTCCGGCACGGACCGCACCCGGTTCACATATTTGCCGATCCAGAAAAGAGTGTGGAGATCGCGCAGGCCGCCCTTCCCCTCCTTCAGATTGGGTTCGACGACATAGCGGCTGTCGCCCATGCGGCGGTGGCGCTCGTCGCGCTCGGCCAGCTTCTCGGCGACGAAGGCGCGCGCGGTGCCGGCCACCACCTCCCGGTCGAAACGGGCCGAGGCCTCGTCGTAAAGCGCCTCGTCCCCCCAGACGAAGCGGCCTTCCAGCATCGCGGTGCGGATGGTGAGATCGCTTTTCGCCATGCGGACCATATCGTCCAGCGAACGGCTGCTATGCCCCACCTTCAGGCCGAGATCCCAGAGCAGGTAGAGCATGGATTCGATCACCTGCTCCGCCCAGCCCGTCTGCTTCCAGGGGGTGAGGAAGGCGATGTCCACATCCGAATGGAGCGCCATCTCCGCCCGGCCATAGCCGCCGACCGCCATCAGCGTCAGCCGCTCGCCCGCCGTGGGATTGTTGAGCGGGTAGAGCCGGCCGGTGGTGAAATCGAACACCAGCCGCAGGATCTGATCGGTGAGGAAGGCATAGCCGGTCGCCGCATCGGTGCCGCGCGTCGGGGCGGCCGCCAGCCGGGCGGCGATCTCGGCCCGGCCATGTTCCAGCGCCGCCTTCAGGATCGCCGTCGCCTCGCGGCGGAGGGCGGCCGTATCCTTCCCCTCGATCTCGTCGAGCCGGCCGGCGATATCGCGACGATCGATGATCGCGCGGCGATTGCTCAGGGATTCGAGGCGGACGGCCATGGCTCTGCCCTAATCAGGTTGCGGCGGTAAGCAAGCTTACTGGCCAGGAACCGCCAGCCCCGTCCACCGCGCGGCGAAGGCCCAGAGATCGGCGAACTCGGCGATCAGCTTATCCGTCGGCTTGCCCGATCCATGGCCGGCGCGGGTTTCGATGCGGATCAGGTGCGGGCGATCGCCGATCCGCGCGGCCTGCAGCGCGGCCACATATTTGAAGCTGTGGCCGGGCACCACGCGATCGTCGGTATCCGCCGTCGTCACCAGGATCGCGGGATAAGGCACGCCGTCGCGGATGTTGTGATAGGGCGAATAACGGCGCAGCACATCGAAATCGGGCTGGCGATCCGGGTAGCCATAATCGTCCACCCAATAGCGCCCGGCGGTGAAGCGGTCGAAGCGCAGCATGTCCATCACGCCCACGGCCGGAAGCGCCGCGGCGAACAGGTCCGGCCGCTGGTTGGTGACGGCGCCGATCAGCAGGCCGCCGTTCGACCGGCCCATGATCGCCAGCCGGCCCCTGCCGGTGATGCCTTCGTTGATCAGATATTCGCCGGCGGCGATGAAATCGTCGAACACGTTCTGCTTGTTGGCCAGCCGCCCGGCATCGTGCCACGCCTTGCCATATTCGCCGCCGCCCCGGATGTTGGCCAGCGCATAGACGCCGCCCATCTCCATCCAGGCGAGGTTCGCCGGGCTGAAGGACGGCCGCGAGGCGATGTTGAACCCGCCATAAGCGTAAAGCAGCGTCGGCAGGCCGGCCTTGAGGTTCGCGCCCTTGCGATAGACGACGAACAGGGGCACGCGGGTGCCGTCCTTCGAGCGGTAGAAGCGCTGTTCCACCACATAATCGGCCGGATCGAACGCCACCTTGGGCACCGCGAAGGGCGTGACCGCGCCGGTCGCCACGTCATAGCGGTAGATCGCCTTGGGCACGTTGAAGCTGGTGAAGGCGAAGAAGGTTTCCGGGTCGCCCGCATCGCCTTCGAAACCGATGGCCGTGCCGATGCCGGGCAGGTCCACCTTGCCGGCGGGCTGGCCGTCGAGGCCGAACAGCCGCACCTCCGTCCGGGCATCGACCAGATAGGTGACGACCAGCTTGCCGCCGACGATGGCGGCGCTGTCGATGGTCGCCTTGTCCTGCGGCACGATCTCCCGCACCGCGCCGGCGGCGTCGAGCGCCACGATCCGCTGGAGCGGCGCGTCCTTGTTGGTGACGAAATAGAAGGTGTCGCCCGCCGATCCGGCGAGCGTCCAGTTATTCTCCAGTCCCTTCACCAGCGTGACGGACGCGGCGCCGGGCTTGCGCAGGTCGATCAGCGTGATCTCGTAACGGTCGTCCGTGCCCTCGGCCGAGGTGACGACCAGCCAGGCGCCGTCCTCCGTCACCTGCGCGCTGTGGCCCAGCTTCGGCCGGTCGGGCGTGGCATAGACCAGCACGTCCTGCGCCTGCGGCGTGCCGAGGCGGTGGAAATAGACCTGCTGATTCTCGTTGAGCGCCTGGAAGGCGGCGCCGGCCGCCGGCTCGGCGAAGCGGGAATAATAAAGGCCGCTGCCGTCCTTCGCCCAGGCGAGGTTGGAGAATTTCACCCATTTGAGCTCATCGGCGAGCGGCTGCGCGGTCGCGACGTCGAGCAGGCGGACGGTGCGCCAGTCGGTGCCGCCGTCCTGCACGGCATAGGCCAGCTTCGTCCCGTCCTTGGAGGGCTTCCATTCGGCGAGCGCGGTGGCCCCGTCCTTCGCCCAGCCATTGGGATCGACCAGCGCGCGCGGCGTGCCTTCCAGCCCGGCGCGGACGTAGAGGACGGACTGGTTCTGCAGGCCATCGTTGCGGGTGTAGAAATAATTGGCGCCCGCCTTTTCCGGCAGCTCGAACCGCTCATAGTTCCAGAGCGCGGTCAGCCGCTGCTTGATCGCGGCGCGGCCCGGCAGGGTCGAAAGATAGGCGTTGGTGACGCCGTTTTCCGCCGCCACCCATTCCGCCACCTTGGGATCGGTGCGCACGTCATTTTCCAGCCAGCGATAGGGATCGGCGATGGGCTGGCCGAAATGATTTTCCACCACGGGTCCACGTTCGGTGACGGGATAGGTGATGGGGGCTGCGATCACGGGAGCGGCGGCGCCAAGCAGGAGGGCTGCGACAAGATTTTTCATCGGCGGCGGGAACTTTCAAGGCGAACGGGCAAAAAGAAAGGCCGGAGACTAACGCCTCCGGCCTCTCATGCAACTTTGCGAAGAAACCTGAAGATCAGGCCGCTTCGTCCAGATCGTCCTCACCGGCGACCGGGCCCGAATCCTGGCCCTTGGCCGAAACGTCGCGATCGACGAATTCGATGATCGCGATCGGCGCGGCGTCCGACGCGCGGATGCCGGCCTTGATGATGCGGGTATAGCCGCCGTTGCGATCCTTGTAGCGCTCGGCCAGCACCTCGAACAGCTTCTTGAGCTGCGTTTCGTCCTGCAGGCGGGCATGGGCGAGACGACGGTTGGCCAGGCCACCCTTCTTCGCCAGCGTCACCAGCTTCTCGACATAGGGGCGAAGCTCCTTCGCCTTGGCGAGCGTGGTGGTGATCTGCTCATGCTTGATGAGCGCCGCCGACTGGTTGCGGAACAGGGCGGTACGATGGGACGCGGTCCGCTGAAGCTTACGACCGCCAACGCGATGACGCATGGTATTTCCTTCCAGTTCGTTCAGGGGCCGTATCAGGTACCCCGGACCAGGCGGCCGTTAAGGGCGCCGCCCATTCCCCTTCTTCGACGTCATCCCAGCGAAGGCTGGGACCTCCCACGATGGAGAGCGGCGCTCCCGTCCGGCGAGACCCCGGCCTGCGCCGGGGTGACGATCGGCGGGAATGCCGCCGATCGTCAGAATTCCTGTTCGAGCTTCTTGGCCATTTCCTCGATATTCTCGGGCGGCCAGCCGGGGATTTCCATGCCCAGGCGCAGCCCCATCGAAGCGAGGACTTCCTTGATCTCGTTGAGCGACTTGCGGCCGAAGTTCGGCGTGCGCAGCATCTCCGCCTCGGTCTTCTGCACGAGATCGCCGATGTAGATGATGTTGTCGTTCTTGAGGCAGTTGGCCGAACGGACCGAAAGCTCCAGCTCGTCCACCTTCTTGAGGAGGTAGCGGTTGAGCTGGTTGGCGTTCTGCTCCGGCTCGCCACCGGCGGCGGGCGCCGCGGCGACGCCGCCGGCCGACGGAGCGGCCTGGACGAGCGCATCGTCGAAGTGGACGAAGAGCTGGAGCTGGTCCTGCAGGATGCGGGCCGCATAAGCGATCGCATCTTCCGGGGTGACGGTGCCGTCGGTCTCGATCGTCAGGGTGAGCTTGTCATAGTCAAGCTCCTGGCCGACGCGGGTGTTTTCCACCTTGTAGGCGACCTGGCGGACCGGCGAGTAGAGCGCGTCGACCGGGATCAGGCCGATCGGCGCGTCGGCCGGACGGTTGGCGGCGGCGGGAACGTAGCCCTTGCCGACATCGGCGGTCAGCTCCATGTTGAGCGACGCGCCCTCGTCGAGGTGGCAGATCACCAGTTCGGGGTTCATCACCTCGATATCGCCGGTGGTGGCGATGTCGCCGGCGGTCACCTCGGCCGGGCCGGTGACGGAAAGCTGGAGCCGCTTGGCGCCTTCACCCTGCATGCGCAGCGCGATCTGCTTCACGTTCAGCACGATGTCCGTCACGTCTTCGCGAACGCCGGTCAGCGACGAGAATTCGTGAAGCACGTTCTCGATCTTGATCGAGGTGACGGCCGCGCCCTGCAACGAGGAGAGGAGCACGCGGCGCAGCGAGTTGCCCAGCGTCAGGCCGAAGCCACGCTCCAGCGGCTCGGCGACGAAGGTCGCCTTGCGCTTGCCGTCGCCGCCCGCCTTCTTTTCGAGGCCCTGCGGCTTCTTCAGTTCCTGCCAGTTCTTTGCGTTGACAGCCATGGACTTCCCCTTGGGGGTTGGACCACGGCGCGTCCGCCGTGGCCGGAAAACTCAGCGGCGAAGGCCCGAAGGCCCCCGCCAAGCACAATCAGACGCGGCGGCGCTTGGAAGGACGCACGCCATTGTGCGGGATCGGCGTCACATCGCGGATCGAGGTGATGTGGAAACCGACCGCCTGCAGCGCACGAAGCGCCGATTCACGGCCCGAACCGGGGCCCTTGACCTCGACCTCGAGGGTGCGGACGCCATGCTCGGCGGCCTTCTTGCCGGCATCCTCGGCCGCGACCTGAGCGGCGTAGGGGGTCGACTTGCGGCTGCCCTTGAAGCCCATCATGCCGGCGGACGACCAGGCAATCGCATTGCCCTGCGCGTCGGTGATGGTGATCATGGTGTTGTTGAAGCTGGCGTTCACATGGGCGACGCCGGCGGTGATGTTCTTGCGCTCGCGACGGCGAAGGCGCTGGGGTTCACGTGCCATGGATAGATCCTGACCTTAATCTCTTGCGTGGCGCCGGGGCGGTCTCTGCGAGGCCTCGCCCCCGGCGGAAAAGTAAGGAAACCAGTCGCCCGGACTGATTTCTATCTTACTTTTTCTTACCGGCGATCGGCTTGGCCTTGCCCTTGCGGGTGCGCGCATTGGTGTGCGTGCGCTGGCCGCGGACCGGCAGGCCCTTGCGGTGACGCAGGCCGCGATAGCAGGCCAGGTCCATCAGGCGCTTGATGTTCATCGCCACCTGGCGGCGAAGATCGCCCTCCACGGTGTAGCCGGCGTCGATCGTCTCGCGGATCTGAAGGACTTCCTGGTCCGACAGGTCCTGAACGCGGCGCGCGGGCTCGATGCCCAGCTTGGCGGTGATTTCCTTGGCCTTGGCCGGGCCAATGCCATGGATGTAGGTCAGCGCGATTTCGACGCGCTTGTTGGTCGGGATGTTGACACCCGCAATACGTGCCACTTGTCTATTCTCCTGCTCCACAGGACGGGTGGCTTCCCCGTCCCATCTCGACGCACCCCGTAGAGAACGAAAAAACGGCGCACGCCGAAACGCCGCCGGAACCGGTCTCTAGGGATGAGCTGCGCTTAGGGCCGGGGCGGGGCGGAGTCAAGCACGCAATCCCGGCGGGCGGAGGCGGCCCATGCACCGCGCCCGCCTGCTTTGCAAGCGCCGCCGCCTTCCGCTAGGGCGCCCGCGATGGCGATATTGGACCAGCATCGGGCGGACCTCGCCGCGCTTGCCCGCCGTGGCCGGCGGCGCAGCCTTATCCCGCGTGCGGGCGCGGATTTCGCCTCCAACGACTATCTCGGCCTCGCCGGATCGGGGCGGCTGGCCGAATCGGTGGCGGCGGCGCTGGCGCGTGGCGTGCCGGTGGGCGCCGGCGGATCGCGGCTGCTGCGCGGCAACCATCCCGAGCATGAGGCGCTGGAGGCGGAGGCCGCCGCCTTCTTCGGCTGCGAATCGGCGCTGTTCTTCTCATCCGGCTTCGCCGCCAACGCGACCGCCTTCGCCACGCTGCCCCGGCGCGGCGACCTGATCCTGTATGACGAGCTGATCCACGCCAGCGCGCACGAAGGCATGCGCGCCGGCAAGGCGGACCGCGCCAGCGCCGCGCACAACGACGCGGACGCCTTCGCCGATGCCATCGGCTCATGGCGCGCGGGCGGCGGCAAGGGCCGGGTGTGGATCGCGGTGGAAAGCCTCTACAGCATGGACGGCGACCGGGCGCCGCTGGACGCGCTGGCGGCGCTGGCGGACGAGACCGACGCCTTCCTGCTGATCGACGAGGCGCACGCGACCGGCGTGTTCGGGCCGGACGGGCGCGGGCTGGCGGCGCCGTGGCAGGGGCGCGACAACGTCATCACGCTCAGCACCTGCGGCAAGGCGCTGGGCTGCGAGGGCGCGCTGCTGTGCGGCCCCGCCGCGATCACCGACTATCTGGTGAACCGGGGCCGGGGCTTCATCTTCTCGACCGCGCCTTCCCCGCTGATGGCCGCGGCAGTGCGCGCGGCGATCGGCATCGTCCGGCACGAGCCGGAACGGCGCGCGGCGCTGTCGGCGCTGATCGGCCATGCGGCGGCGGCCGGGCTGCCGGCGACGGGATCGCAGATCATCCCCGTCATCATCGGCGACGACAAGCGGACCATGGAGATTGCCGGCGCGGTGCAGGCGGCGGGCTTCGATGTCCGGGGCATCCGGCCGCCGACGGTGCCGATCGGCACATCGCGGCTGCGGATATCGCTGACGCTCAATGCCGGCGCCGATGCCGTGACCGGCCTGTCCGCCCTGCTGAGGGACCTGCTGTGAACGCGCATGTCGCCCACGCCTTCGGCCAGGCGCGCGATTATGACGCGGCGGCGCGGGTGCAGGCCCATGCCGCGCGCCGGCTGGCGGAACGCATCGGCGCCCTGTCCCTGCCGCGCCGGCCGCGCGTGCTGGAGATTGGCTGCGGCACGGGCCTGCTTTCCGAGGCGCTGATCCGGCGGATCGGGCTGGGCGACTGGCTGCTGACCGATATCGCGCCCGCCATGCTCGATCGCTGCGCGGAACGGATCGGCCCGCGCCTGGACGTGGGCTTCGCGCTGGTCGATGGCGAGCGGCCGGAGGTGGAGGGCGATTTCGACCTGATCTGTTCGAGCTTCGCCTTCCAGTGGTTTGCCGACCTGCCGGGCGCGATCGGCCGGCTGAAGGCGCTGCTGCGCCCCGGCGGGCGGCTGGCCTTCGCCACCATGGCCGCCGGCAGCCTGGCCGAATGGGATGCCGCCCACCGCGCCGCGACGGGCGAGGCCCCGGCCATGGGCGACTATCCCGCCCCCGAGGCCATGACGGCGCTGGGGGCGACGGTGGAGAGCGAATATTTCGTCGATCGCCATGCCGATGCCCGCGCCTTCCTGGCCGGGCTGCGGGCGATCGGCGCGCACCGGCCGCGCGTGCCGCGCCCGCCCGTGCCGGCGCCCGCCCTGCGCCGGGCCATGGCGGCATTCGAAGCGGAGGGCGCCGGGGCCACCTACCATATCGCCTACGGAACCCTGAACGCATGACCCGATATGTGATTACCGGCACCGACACCGGCATCGGCAAGACGGTGCTGGCGGCAGCCCTCACCGCGGCGCTGGACGCGACCTACTGGAAGCCGATCCAGGCCGGGCTGGACGAGGAGACCGACAGCGAGATCGTGGCGCGGCTGAGCGGCCGGCCGGTGCTGCCCGAGGCGCATCGCCTGATCCACCCGCTTTCCCCGCATCGCGCGGCCGAGCTGGAAGGGATCGCCATCGACGCGGCGGCGATCGCCCCGCCCGCCCTGCCCGGCCCGCTGGTGATCGAGGGCGCGGGCGGGCCGCTGGTGCCGGTGACGCGCACGACGCTCTATGCCGATATCTTCGCGCGCTGGGGCCTGCCGGTGGTGCTGGCGGCGCGCACCGGCCTGGGCACGATCAACCACAGCCTGTCCGCGATCGAGGCCCTGCGCGCGCGCGGCGTGCCGATCCACGGCATCGCCTATATCGGCCCGGCCAACGAGGATAATGAGGCGACCATCGCCGCGATCGGCCAGGTGCAGCGGCTGGGGCGGCTGCCCCACCTCGATCCGCTGACGCGCGATATGCTGGCGGCGGCCTTCGCCGAGGGATTCGATATCGCCGATTTCAGGGCCGGGCAGGCATGAGCGCGTCGCCCTCCCCCGTCTGGCACGCCTTCACCCAGCACGGGCTGGGCGACGAGATACCGCTGATCGACCGGGCGGCGGGCGCGACCCTGTATGGCGCGGACGGGCGCGCCTGGATCGATGCGATATCGAGCTGGTGGGTCATCACCCACGGCCATTGCGAGCCGCGCATCCAGGCGGCGATCCGCGCCCAGACCGACCGGCTGGACCAGCTGATCTTCGCCGGCTGGACCCATGAGCCCGCCGAGACGCTGGCGCGTGGGCTGATCGCCATGGCGCCCGCCGGCCTCGCCCATGTGTTCTTTTCCGACAGCGGATCGACCAGCGTGGAAGTCGCGCTGAAGATGGCGCTGGGCTACTGGCTGAACCGGGGCGAGCCGCGCCACCGCATCCTGGTGCTGGAACATGGCTATCATGGCGACACCATCGGGGCGATGTCCGTCGGCGAGCGCGGCGTCTACAACCGCGCCTACCAGCCTTTGCTGTTCGACGTGGGCACCATCCCCTTCCCCGCCGAGGGCCGCGAGCAGGCGACGCTGGATGCGCTGGAGGCCGCCTGCCGGGGCGCGGACAGGCCCGCCGCCTTCATCCTGGAGCCGCTGGTGCTGGGGGCGGGCGGCATGATGATGTATGGGCCGCAGGTGCTGGCCGCCATGCGGGCGATCTGCGCGGCGCACGGCGTGCTGTTCATCCTGGACGAGGTGATGACCGGCTGGGGCCGCACCGGCACGACCTTCGCCTGCGAGCAGGCCGGCATCGCGCCCGACATCCTCTGCCTTTCCAAGGGGCTGACCGGCGGCGCCCTGCCGCTGGCGGCGACGCTGGCGACGCCTGCCATATTCGAGGCGCATCTTTCGCCGGATCGCGGGCGGATGTTCTTCCATTCGTCCAGCTACACCGCCAATCCGGTGGCGTGCGCGGCGGCCAACGCCAACCTCGCCATCTGGCGCGAGGAGCCGGTGGCCGATCGGATCGCGGCGCTGGCGGCGATGCAGGCGGAACGGCTGGCGGCGCTGGACGGGCGCGGCCGGATCAGGGCGAAGCGCCGGACCGGCACGATCGCGGCGATGGAGTTCGTGGAGGAAGGCAGCGACTATCTTTCCGCGATCGGCCCGCGCCTCAACGCCTTCTTCCGCGACCGGGGGCTGCTGCTCAGGCCGATGGGCAATGTCGTCTATATCCTGCCGCCTTATTGCATCACCGCCGGCGAGCTGGACCGCATCTATACCGCGATCGAGGAAGCGGCCGAATGGATCGGGCGGGAATAACGAAGGGCGCGGCGGATCGGCGGCCTCAGCCCGCCGCGACCAGGCTCTGCGCCACGGCCTCGGCCACCTTGATGCCGTCCACGCCCGCCGAAAGGATGCCGCCGGCATAGCCCGCCCCCTCCCCCGCCGGGAACAGGCCGGCGGTGTTGAGGCTCTGGAAGTCCCTGCCGCGCGTGATGCGGACCGGCGACGAGGTGCGGGTTTCCACGCCCGTCATCATCGCATCGGGATGATCGTAATTGGCGATCTGGCGGCCAAAGACGGGCAGCGCCTCGCGGAAGGCATCCACCACGAAATCGGGCAGGCACTGCGCGAGATCGGTGAGGTGCACGCCCGGCTTGTAGGACGGCATGACCTCCCCGAATTCGGTGGAGGCGCGGCCGGCGAGGAAATCCCCCACCTTCTGCCCCGGCGCCTGATAGCTGGACCCGCCCGCCACGAAGGCGCGCGATTCCCAATGCCGCTGGAGGTCGATGCCGGCGAGCGGGTGGCCGGGATAATCCCGTTCGGGATCGATGCCGACGACGAAACCCGAATTGGCGTTGAATTCCGCGCGGGAATATTGACTCATCCCGTTGGTGACGACGCGCCCTTCCTCCGACGTCGCCGCCACCACGCGCCCGCCGGGGCACATGCAGAAGCTGTAGACGGTGCGGCCGTTGGAGCAATGGTGCGACAGGCTGTAGGCGGCCGCCCCCAGATCGGGATGGCCGGCGCAGGTGCCGAAGCGGGCGCGATCGATCCAGGATTGCGGATGTTCGATCCGCACGCCCATCGAGAAGGGCTTGGCCTCGATATGGACGCCGCGATCGTATAGCGTCTGGAAGGTGCCGCGCGCGCTGTGGCCGACGGCCAGCACGACATGGTCGGCCTCCAGATATTCGCCGGTGTGGAGGTGGAGCCCGCGCAGCCGGCGGCCGCCATCGGGCGCGGTGGCGATATCGAAATCCTCCACCCGATGTTCGAAGCGATATTCGCCGCCCAGATCCTGGATGGTCCGGCGCATGCTTTCCACCATCGTCACCAGCCGGAAGGTGCCGATATGGGGGTGCGCCTCGGTAAGGATCTCCTCGGGCGCGCCGGCCTTGACGAATTCGGTCAGCACCTTGCGGCCCAGGAAGCGCGGGTCCTTGATCTGGCTGTAGAGCTTGCCGTCGGAGAAGGTGCCGGCGCCGCCTTCGCCGAACTGGACGTTGGATTCGGGGTTGAGCACGCCGCGCCGCCACAGGCCCCAGGTATCCTTGGTGCGTTCGCGCACCACCTTGCCGCGTTCCAGGATGATCGGGCGGAAGCCCATCTGGGCGAGGATCAGGCCGGCGAACAGGCCGCACGGCCCCGCCCCGATCACCACCGGGCGCAGGCCCCTGCGACCGGCGGGCGCCTGCGCGGGCGGGCGATATCCGGTATCGGGCGTGGGCTGGACGTGGCGATCGTCGGCGAAGCGGGCGAGCACCGCCGCCTCGTCCTTCAAGGTCACGTCGACCGAATAGACCATCTGGATCGCCGATTTGCGCCGGGCATCATGGGCGCGGCGGGCGACGGCGTGATCGATCAGTTCCTCCGGCGCGATGCCCAGCCGATCGCGGATCGCGGCGAGGAGCGCCTCGGGCGGATGGCCGAGCGGCAGCTTGAGTTCGGTGATGCGCAGCATCCGCGCGCCCTACAGCGATTCCGCCGCGAACGAAATGCCTCCGGTCCGCGGTCCAGCGGATCGGGCACCGGACGAAAGCGGATGCCTTTGCCCGATGCGATCCACTAGGATGGCGGCCCAAGGAGATTCATCGATGCTGCCCTACCTGCTGCTGGCCGCGGCACCCGTCCCCGCCGCCACCGCGCCCTATCCGCCCGCCACCTTCGAACATACCGCCATCATCGCCCATCTCGCGCTCGACGGGCGCGGCCATGTGCTGGGCTGCACCATGGAGACCGCGGGGCGCAGCGTGGCCGATGCCGCGCCGGAATGCGATGCGATCGCCGATCCGGCCTTCCTGAAGGCGGTGCTGGGCGAGGATTATCGCCGGGCGATCGCGATCGACGCGCGGCTGATCGGCGAGGCGGTGGGCACGCTGGGGCCGCTGCCGGGCAGCGAGCGGCGCTTCGACCGGCGGCGGATGCTGGGCACGGCGGATATCG
The DNA here is from genome assembly GCF_000347675.2 of Sphingomonas sp. MM-1. Classification (NCBI taxonomy): domain Bacteria; kingdom Pseudomonadati; phylum Pseudomonadota; class Alphaproteobacteria; order Sphingomonadales; family Sphingomonadaceae; genus Sphingomonas; species Sphingomonas sp. MM-1. The sequence continues at coordinate 1,667,975 of NC_020561.1, forward strand.
AGATCGGCCGCGACGGCCATGTCCGCCGCTGCCGCCCCGGCCAGGCCATCGCCATCGGCGGCGCGCCCTTCAACCTGTGCGGCGCGGTGAACGGCGAGGCACAGGCCTTCGTCGCCGATCCCGCCGCACCCGAGCCCCGGCTGCTGAAGCTTTCCTTCGAGCTGGGGATGATCGCGCGGTAGAGCGTCCGCGCACGGCTTCGCTCAATAGCCAGAACGGACGCAGAGCACGTCGGCGAGGTAGACCGCGCGGCCTTCCGATTCCAGCGCCTCGCTCTTCGATCCGTTCCAGCCCTGCGCGCGGCAGAAAGCGTCGGCGCTGCGGGCGGCGCAATTGGCCGTCGCGCTGCCCGTGGCGCAGGCGGCGACGCGGCGCCCGTCCCGCACGGGGCGGGGGAAGAATTCGGCCGCCATGCCGCGCAGCGACTGGTTGGGCACGGGGCGCGGCGGCTCCGCCCCGATCGGGCGGATCGAGACGAGGCGGCTTCCCGGCCCGAGCTGGTTGCCGAGGTTCGACGTGCTGCGCGAAACCGTGATGCAGCGGCCGCCATAATTGCGCTGCGGGCAGAGCTGCCAGGTGCCGCTGTTGACGCGGATGCTGCGCACCGGCCAGGCGAGGCCCATGTCCGGGTTGGCGCGGCCGACCGCGACGGCGGGGCCGCTATAGCCGGCATCGCGATAGACGATCGCCTCCGGCTGGCCGCCGGGGCGGCGCTCCTCGGCGGCAGGGGCGAGCATGGCGGCGAACAGCATCGACAGCAGCATGGCATCCTCCTCCGTCCCGCCGGGCGCAGGCCCGGTCGGGGCAATCGATCATATCGCCGCTGTTACCATAAATTGCACGGGCACCAGCGCGATAACATGTTATCTGATCGCGCGATCCGTAGGGGGCGTTCGATGATGCGCAGCTTTTCGACAGCAGCCAGGGTGATGGGTGCCGCCGGTCTCCTTGCGATGACGCCGCTCCAGCCTGCCGGCGCGGAGCCGGATGCCGACGCCGACACGGCCGAGATCGTCATCGCCGCCGGCCCCTGCTTCGGCCGCTGCCCGGTCTACAGCACCCGCATCCTCGCGGACGGCGGCGGCCGCTTCATCGGCACGCGCTTCGTCGCCAAGGTGGGGGAGCAGGCGCTGCTGGTGGAGCCCGCCACCTTCCGCGCGATCGAGAAGAGGCTCGCCCCCTATCGCCCCGCCGCCGACCGCCGGATCGGGCCGGAGGAATGCGAGAGCTTCCGCACCGACGCGCCGAGCTGGACGGTGCGCTGGGTCGACAAGTCGGGCGAGGCGGTGACGCTGTCCTTCAGCCTGGGCTGCACCGACCTGCGCTACGTGCCGCTGGCCGAGGCGATCCGCTCGTCGAACGAGATGCTGCCGATCGGCCCGCTGGTGGGCGATCGCCAGCGCTGACCGGCGCTCAGGGCGTGCGGGTGGCGCGGAGGTAGTCGGCGAGGCGCTGGAGCTGCTCGCCCATCACCTGATCGACGGCGGGCGCGATCTTGTCCGCCCCGCCGCGAACATGGCCGCTGACGCTGTAGGTCTGGACGATGCGGACGCCGGCGGGGTCGGCGGCGAGCGTCCAGCTCATCACCCCCGCGACGGCTTCGGCCTGCAAGGGCCCGAGCGCGCCCGACAGGCGGAGCAGGCGGCCGGGGCGGACGGCGATCACGCGCATATGTTCGATGGAGCCGCCATCGGCCAGCTTCTCGCAGAAGCAGCCGCCGGCATGGAGGTCCAGCGTCATGTTGGCGGCATTGCCCGAATAGCTGTGTGCGCTGCTCCACCAGCGGCCGACATGGCCGAGCGCGCCATAGGCCGCATCGGGCGTGACGGGGACGGTGACGCTGCGCGATATCTCGAACGCACCGGCGGAGGCGGAAACGACTTCCGCGTCCGCAGGCGCCGCGGCGGCCAGCGCCGCTCCACCGATCGTGGCCAGACCGAACGGGGCCGTAAAACGCATCATCCCCTCCCCCGGATATCGGGAGAGGGGATGATAGCATGACGAGGCGGCGGCCCGAAGCGGGTGCCCGCGCCTCCTATCGGGGGCCGAGGATCCGTTCGATCGCGGCCTCGACATCGGCAATCGGCGCCATGCCGTCGACGCGGGAGACCAGGCCCCGCGCCTCGTAGATCGGCAGGATCGGCGCGGTCTTGGCGCGATATTCGGCCATGCGGGTGCGCACGGTTTCCTCATTGTCGTCGGGCCGGCGCTTGAACTCGTGGCTGCCGCAGACGTCGCAGGTGCCGGGCACCTTGGGCAGCTTGAACTTGTCGTGATAGCCCTCGCCGCACTGCGCGCAGGTGAAGCGGCCGGTAATGCGTTCGACCAGCGCGTCCTCGTCCACCTCCAGCTCGATCACATGATCGAGGGTGCGGCCGCGCGCGGCGAGCAGGCCGTCGAGCGATTCGGCCTGCGCGGCGGTGCGGGGATAGCCGTCGAAGATCACGCCGGTATCGGGCGACAGCGCGTCGAGCTGCTCGCCGATCAGGCCGGAGACGATCTCGTCCGAGACGAGGCCGCCCGATTCCATCACCGCCTTGGCCTGGAGGCCGATCGGCGTGCCCGCCTTGACGGCGGCGCGCAGCATGTCGCCGGTGGAAAGCTGCACCATGCCGCGTTCGGCGACCAGCCGGCCCGCCTGGGTGCCCTTGCCCGCGCCCGGAGGCCCCAGCAGAATGATGTTCATCGGAAGCTAGTCCCCCCTATTGCCGGTTTGCCGGTCTTTGCCGTCAGCGGCGGTTGCCGCCCTTCAGCTTCGCCTTCTTGATGAGATCGCCATATTGATGGGCGAGCAGGTGGCTCTGGATCTGCGTGACGGTATCGATCGTCACGTTGACCACGATCAGCAGGCTGGTGCCGCCTAGCGCGAAGCTGATGCCCGCCCGCGAGGCCAGATATTCCGGCACGAGGCAGATCAGCGTCAGATAGGCCGCGCCGATCACGGTGATGCGGGTCAGCACGAAATCCAGATAGTCGGCGGTGTGCTTGCCCGGGCGGATGCCGGGGATGAAGCCGCCGTAACGCTTCAGATTGTCCGCCGTCTCCTCCGGGTTGAAGACGACCGCGGTGTAGAAGAAGCAGAAGAAGATGATGCCCGCCGCATAGAGCAGCATGTAGATCGGCGCGCCATGGGCGAGGTTGAGGTTCAGCCAGCTCAGCACCGATCCCCACCAGGTATCGTCGTTCACGCGCTGGCCGGCGAACTGGCTGATCGTGAGCGGCATCAGCAGCAGCGACGACGCGAAGATCGGCGGGATGACGTTGGCGGTGTTGATCTTGAGCGGCAGGAAGCTGCGATCGCCCTGCATCATGCCGCGCGCGGTCTGGCGCTTCGGATACTGGATCAGCACCCGGCGCTGCGCGCGCTCCATGAAGCAAATGAACAGGATCAGGCCCGCGATCAGCGCGACCACGCCGAGGATCAGCACCGGCGACAGCGAGCCCGATCGGCCGCCCTCGAAAAGCTGGGCGAGGTGCGTGGGCAGCGAGGCGACGATGCCGGCCATGATGATGAGCGAGACGCCGTTGCCGATGCCACGGCTGGTGATCTGTTCACCCAGCCACATCAGGAACATCGTGCCGCCGATCAGCGAGATGACGGTGGTGACGCGGAACAGGATGCCCGGATCGATCACGGCGGACATGCCTTGGTCCGCACCCCAGGCTTCCAGGCCGACGGCGATGAAATAGCCCTGGATCGCGGTGAGCAGCACCGTGCCGTAGCGGGTATATTGGTTGAGCTTCTTCCGCCCGCTCTCGCCTTCCTTCTTGATCGCGGCGAGCGACGGCGACAGCGAGGTCGCGAGCTGTACGACGATCGAGGCGGTGATGTAGGGCATCACGCCGAGCGCGATCAGGCTCATGCGCGAGAGGCTGCCGCCCGAAAAGGTGTTGAAGAAATCGAGAACGCCGCCCTTGGTCGTTTCGAACTGGGCGTGGAGCGCCACCGGATCGATGCCGGGCAGCGGCACGAAGCTGAGCAGGCGGAACACGATGAGCGCGCCCAGCGTGAACCACAGCCGCTTCTTGAGATCGGTCGCCTTGGCGAACTGGGAAAGACTGACGTTGGCGGCCAGTTGTTCGGCTGCGGATGCCATGCGTTTAACGACCCCGGAAAAATTGAAGGCGGCGGAGTGCCTCTACGCCCCCCGCCGCCTCATATAATGCCCCTGTCGCGCTTGTCAGCCCCGAACACCAAGAACGGGCCGGAAAGCGCAACCGGAAATTCAGGCCTTGGCGGCCTTCTTGGCGGCGAGGGTCTTGCCCTTCTTGGCGGCAGCCTTTTCGGCCGCCGGAACCACCACGATCACCTCGACCGAGCCGCCGGCCTTCTCGACCGCCGCCTTGGCGCCAGCGGACGCACCGGCGACCTTGAGCGACAGCTTGGCCTTGAGCTCACCCTTGCCGAGCAGGCGCACGCCATCCTTGCCGCCACGGGCGACGCCCGCCGCCTTGAGCGCGGCGTGATCGATCACGCCGTCGGTGGCGAGCTTGCCGCCGTCGACCAGCGCCTGGATCTGGCCCAAGTTCACCTCGGCATAATCCTTGGCGAAGATGTTGTTGAAGCCGCGCTTCGGCAGGCGCATGTGGAGCGGCATCTGACCGCCCTCGAAGCCCTTGATCGAGACGCCCGAGCGGCTCTTCTGGCCCTTCTGGCCGCGGCCGCCGGTCTTGCCGAGGCCCGAGCCGATGCCGCGGCCCACGCGGACCCGGCCCTTGCGCGCGCCCTGATTGTCGCGGATGTCGTTCAGTTTCATATCGTGCACTCGCTTTCGCTTTTGTCGCGCTGAGCCCGCCCCGCATCGCGGGAATCGGATTCGATCTGTCTGGCTAGAGGCCGAGGCCCCTACCCCGTTCGCCGCTGGGCCGTAAAGCCCAAATCGGCCCATGGACCAAATCGACAAAGAGCCGCGATGCGGCCGAAGCCATCATCGCGGCGCCTTGTGAGCCCCGGCAATCGGCCGGGACGGCCGAGGGGATCAGCCCTCGACCTTCACCATGTGCTGCACCTTGCGGATCATGCCGCGCACTTCCGGAGTATCCTCCAGCTCGCGGGTCCGGTGCATCTTGTTGAGGCCCAGGCCGACGAGGGTCGCGCGCTGGTCCTTGGTCCGGCGGATCGGCGAGCCGACCTGCGTCACCTTGATGGTCGCCATGTCCGATTACTCCGTAACGGCCGCGGCTTCGGCTTCCGCCACCTCGGCCGAAGCACCGCCACGACCCAGCAGGTCGGCGATCTTCTTGCCGCGGCGCTGGGCCACCGACTTCGGGCTGGTCTGATCCGAAAGCGCCTCGAAGGTCGCACGGATCATGTTGTAGGGGTTCGAGGTGCCGACCGACTTGGTCACCACATCGGCCACGCCCAGGCTTTCGAAGATGGCGCGCATCGGGCCACCCGCGATGATGCCCGTGCCCTGCGGCGCCGAGCGCAGCGTCACCCGGCCCGCGCCGAAATGGCCGTTGCCGTCATGGTGCAGCGTGCGGCCTTCGCGCAGCGGAACGCGGATCATCGCCTTCTTGGCGGCAGCCGTCGCCTTCGAGATGGCTTCCGGCACTTCGCGCGCCTTGCCATGGCCGAAGCCGACCCGGCCCTTGCCGTCGCCGACGACGACCAGAGCCGCGAAGCCGAAGCGCTTGCCGCCCTTCACGGTCTTGGAGACGCGGTTGATGTGGACGAGCTTCTCGATCAGCTCCTCGCCACCTTCCTCGGCGCCACCGCGACGATCGTCGCGACGGCCACGGTTGCCGTCGCGGCCACGGCCGCCACGATCACCGCCCGGGCCACGGCCACGGCCGCCACGCGGACCACGGCCCTGGCGCTCGCCTTCCGGCGCGCCGCCAGCGGCGGGCGCATCGGCAGGAGCGCCCGCCTGGATTTCGGTTTCGTCAGCCATATTAGAACTCCAGTCCGCCTTCGCGGGCGGCGTCGGCGAGAGCCTTCACCCGACCATGGAACAGAAAGCCACCGCGATCGAATACGACCTTGGTGACGCCGGCGGCCGAGGCACGCTCCGCCAGGCGCTTGCCGACGGCAGCCGCGGCTTCCGCCGTGGCGCCGGTCTGGCCGCGGACATCCTTGTCCAGCGTCGAGGCGGCGGCGACCGTGCGGCCGGCGGCGTCGTCGATCACCTGGGCATAGATGTGGCGGCCCGAACGGTGCACCGAAAGGCGCGGACGGGTGGCGCCACGAGCCCGCAGCGCGGTGCGGACGCGCTGGCGGCGCTTCGCGAAAAGAGAGAGCTTGGCCATTACTTCTTCTTCCCTTCCTTGCGGAAGATGAACTCGCCGGCATATTTGATGCCCTTGCCCTTATAGGGCTCCGGCTTGCGCCAGCGGCGGATCTCGGCGGCGACCTGGCCGACCTTCTGCTTGTCGATGCCGCTGATCTGCACCGTCGTCTGGTCCGGCGTCGCGATCGTGATGCCTTCCGGCACCGCGAAATCGACGTCGTGGCTGTAGCCGAGCTGCAGCTTCAGGTTCTTGCCCTGAAGGTTGGCGCGGTAGCCGACGCCGGTGATCTGCAGCGTCTTCGAGAAACCCTCGGTCACGCCCGTCACCAGATTCTGCACCAGGGTGCGCTGCATGCCCCAGAAGGAGCGGGCGCGCTTGGTGTCGTTGGCCGGCTGGATCGCGATCTGGCCGTCCTCGATGGCGTAGGTCACCTCATCGGCCAGCGGCAGGGTGAGGGTGCCCTTGGGCCCCTTCACCGAAAGCTCGCGGCCCTCGATCGTGGCCGTCACGCCCGCGGGAATGGCGACCGGCTTCTTGCCCGTGCGGCTCATCAGAAGACCTCCGCGAGAATCTCGCCGCCGACATTCTGCTCGCGCGCTTCCGCGTCGGACAGAACGCCCTTCGGCGTCGAGACGATGGTGATGCCGAGGCCGTTGCGGATGCGCGGCAGCTCCTTGGCGCCCGAATAGACGCGGCGGCCCGGCTTCGAGACGCGGGCGACATGCTGGATCGCCGGCTGGCCCTCGAAATATTTCAGCTCGATGCGCAGGCCATCGTGGCCGGCGAGATCTTCCGAGCTGTAGCCACGGATATAGCCTTCGCGCTGCAGCACGTCGAGGACGCGGGCACGCAGCTTGGACGCCGGGGACAGGACGCTGTCCTTGCGCGCGCGCTGGCCGTTGCGGATGCGGGTGAGCAGATCACCCAAAGGATCGGTCAGAGCCATCTTCAGTTCCTTACCAGCTCGACTTCGTGACGCCCGGGATCAGGCCCTTGTTGGCCAGATCGCGCAGCTGGACACGGCACAGCCGGAACTTGCGGTAGTAAGCGCGCGGACGCCCGGTCAGCTCGCAACGGTTGCGAACGCGGGTGGGGTTCGCGTTGCGCGGCAGCTCGGCGAGCTTCAGGCGCGCGATCAGGCGCTCCGTCTCGTCCTTGCCTTCATCGTCCGCGATCGCCTTGAGGCGCGCATACTTGCCAGCATATTGCTTGACGAGCTTCTTGCGCTTCTCGTTCTTGTTGATCGAACTCAGTTTCGCCATGACTTAAGTTCTCTTTCCTTATCGGATCGAGCCAGTCTCCCCCAGGGAGATCAGGCCGCCTTCTTTTCTTCGACGACGGGCTGCGGGAACGGGAAGCCGAACAGGCGAAGCAGCTCGCGCGCTTCCTCGTCGGTCTTCGCCGTCGTCGCGACGACCACGTCCATGCCACGGATCTTGTCGATCTTGTCGTAGCTGATTTCCGGGAAGATCAGCTGCTCCTTCAGGCCGGTGGCATAATTGCCGCGGCCGTCGAACGACTTGTCGGAAAGGCCGCGGAAGTCGCGGACGCGCGGCAGGGCGATCGTCACGAACCGGTCGAGGAATTCGTACATCCGCTCGCGACGAAGGGTAACCTTCGCGCCGATCGGCATGCCTTCACGCAGCTTGAACTGCGCGATCGACTTCTTCGCCTTGGTGATGACGGCCTTCTGGCCGGCGATCGCGGTCATTTCCTGGGCCGCGACCTCGACCTTCTTCTTGTCCTGCGTCGCCTCGCCGACGCCCATGTTCAGCACGATCTTCTCGAGCCTGGGCACCTGCATCGGGTTGGTGTAGCCGAACTTCTCCGTCATCGCCTGGACGATGCGGTCCTCGTACAGCTTCTTGAGGCGGGGCTTGTAAGCGTCAGCCATTGATCTGCTCCCCGGACTTCACGGCCACGCGGACCTTCTTGCCGTCCTTGATTTCGAAGCGGACGCGCGTCGGCTTGCCGTCGGCGGTCACATGCGCGACCTTCGAGACATGCAGCGGCGCTTCCACGCGCTCCAGGCCACCCTGCGGGTTGACCTGGGTCGGCTTGCGGTGGCGGGTCGCGACGTTCACGCCGGACACGATCACCTTGCCCTCCTTGGGCAGCGACTTGGTGACTTCGCCGGTCTTGCCCTTGTCCTTGCCGGACAGGACGATGACCTTGTCACCCTTCTTGATCTTCAACGCGGCCATCACAGCACCTCGGGCGCGAGCGAAATGATCTTCATGTGGCCCGCCTGGCGCAGTTCGCGCACCACCGGCCCGAAGATGCGGGTGCCGATCGGCTCCCCGCTATTCTTGTTGATCAGAACGGCGGCGTTGCCGTCGAACCGGATCGTCGAACCGTCCGGACGATGAATGTCCTTCGCGGTGCGGACGATGACGGCGCGGTGCACGTCGCCCTTCTTCACCTTGCCGCGCGGGGCGGCTTCCTTGATCGACACGACGATCACGTCGCCGACGGTGGCGGTGCGGCGCTTGGAACCGCCGAGCACCTTGATGCACTGGACGCGCTTGGCGCCCGAGTTATCGGCCACGTCCAGGTTGGACTGCATCTGAATCATGGGTCAGTCCTCCTTAACCGGCGACGGCGGGGCTTTCGGCCCCGACCTTGCCCAGAACGCGCCACGTCTTCAGCTTGGAGATCGGCGCGCATTCCTCGATGCGGACGGTCTCGCCTTCCTTGAACACGTTGCCCTCGTCATGGGCGTGATACTTCTTCGAACGGCGGATGATCTTGCCGTAGAGCGGGTGCTTCACCTTACGCTCCACCAGCACCACCACCGTCTTGTCGGTCTTGTCGGAGACCACAGTCCCCGTCAGCACGCGCTTCGGCATGACTGGTGTCTCCTTACTTGGCGGCCGAGCGCGCGCGCTCGGTCTGGAGGGTCTTGATCTGCGCGATGGTGCGACGCACCTCACGCACCCGCGACGGCTTCTCCAGCTGGCTGGTGGCGGCCTGGAAGCGCAGGTTGAACTGCTCGCGCTTCAGCTCGCCCAGCTGCTCGGAGAGCTGGTCGTCGGTCTTCGTCTTGAGATCGCTGATCTTGGCCATGTCACGCAGCCTCGTAAATCGATTCACCGAGGCGGGCGACCACCTTGGTCTTGATCGGCAGCTTCTCCATCGCACGCTCGAAAGCGACGCGGGCGAGCGGGCCGGGAACGCCGTCCAGCTCGAACAGGATGCGGCCGGGCTTGACGCGGGCGGCCCAGAATTCGGGCGAACCCTTACCGGAGCCCATGCGGACTTCGGCCGGCTTCGACGAGACCGGAACGTCCGGGAAGATGCGGATCCACAGACGGCCCTGGCGCTTGATGTGGCGCGTGATGGCACGGCGGGCCGCCTCGATCTGGCGGGCGGTGATCCGGTCCGGCTCCAGCGCCTTCAGGCCGAAGGCGCCGAAGTTGAGCTGAGTGCCACCCTTGGCATCGCCGTGGATGCGGCCCTTGAAGGCCTTGCGGAATTTTGTGCGCTTTGGTTGCAGCATGTCTTAATCGCCTTCTGACACCGATTGTCCGGTCGATCAGGCGACGTGGAAAGGGGCGAACCCCTTACCGCGCCGGCCGGACCCCCGACGTCTGAGCTTCCATCATGAGCCGATCCTGGGCGAGCGGATCATGGCCGAGAATCTCGCCCTTGAAGATCCACACCTTGATCCCGCACACGCCATAGGCGGTGTGGGCTTCGGCTTCGGCATAATCGACGTTCGCGCGCAGCGTGTGCAGCGGCACGCGACCTTCGCGATACCATTCGGTCCGCGCGATCTCCGCGCCGCCGAGACGGCCGGCGCAGGTGATCCGGATGCCTTCCGCGCCGAGACGCAGCGCCGATTGCACCGCGCGCTTCATCGCACGGCGGAACGCGACGCGGCGTTCGAGCTGGTCGGCGACGCCCTGGGCCACGAGCTTGGCGTCGATTTCCGGCTTGCGGATCTCGACGATGTTCAGGCTCACGTCCGACGACGTCATCTCGCCCAGCTTCTTGCGAAGCTTCTCGATATCCGCGCCCTTCTTGCCGATGATGACACCGGGACGGGCAGCGTAGATCGAAATGCGGCACAGCTTGGCCGGACGCTCGATCACCACCTTGGAGATCGCCGCCTGCGGCAGCGCCTTCATGATGAACTTGCGGATCTTCAGATCCTCAAGCAGCAGGCGGCCATAATCGGCGCCTTCGGCGAACCAGCGGCTATCCCAGGTGCGGTTGATCTGCAACCGCATGCCGATCGGGTTGGACTTCTGACCCATGTTATTCTCCAGCCTCTTCCTGCTCGCGGACGACCACGCGCAGGCGCGAGAACGGCTTGACGATGCGGGTGGAACGGCCGCGGGCGCGGGTGGCGAAGCGCTTCATGACGAGGCCCTTGCCGACCGAGGCTTCCTTCACGACGAGCGCGTCCACATCGAGATTGTGGTTGTTCTCGGCGTTGGCGATCGCGCTCTGAAGCACCTTGCGGACGTCAACCGCCATCGCCTTCTTGGAGAAAGCGAGGATGTTGAGCGCGTCGCCGGCCTTCTTGTTGCGGATGAGGGCCGCGACCAGGTTCAGCTTCTGCGGCGAGCCGCGGACGGTGGTGGCCACCGCCAGCGCTTCCTTATCGCCGACCTTGCGGGGGGATGCAGGCTTCGACATCAGCGCTTGCCCTTCTTGTCGGCGGCGTGGCCGGGGAAATAGCGCGTCGGCGCGAATTCACCCAGCTTGTGACCGACCATGTCTTCGTTGACCGACACCGGCACGAACTTGCGGCCGTTGTAGAGGTTGAAGGTCAGGCCGACGAACTGCGGCAGGATCGTGGAGCGGCGCGACCAGGTCTTGATCGGCGCGCGGGCACCAGATTCCTGCGCGGCCTCGGCCTTGCGCAGAAGGTGCAGGTCGACGAACGGACCTTTCCAGACGGAACGGGCCATGGCTTACCTCTTCTTCTTCGCGTGACGCGAACGGATGATGAACTTGTCCGTCGCCTTGTTGCTGCGGGTGCGGGCGCCCTTGGTCGGCTTGCCCCACGGGGTGACCGGGTGACGGCCGCCCGAGGTGCGGCCTTCACCACCGCCATGGGGGTGGTCGACCGGGTTCTTGGCGACGCCGCGGGTGAGCGGACGATGGCCGAGCCAGCGGTTGCGACCGGCCTTGGCGAGGTTCTGGTTCGCGTTGTCGGGGTTCGACACCGCGCCCACCGTGCACATGCAGTCCGAACGGATGTAGCGCTGCTCGCCCGAGTTCAGGCGAACCATCACCATGCCCTTGTCGCGGCCGACGATCTGCACATAGGTGCCGGCGGCACGCGCGATCTGGCCGCCCTTGCCGGGCTTCATCTCGACATTGTGGACGATCGTGCCGACCGGGGCCTGGCCGATCTCCATCGCGTTGCCGGGCTTGGTATCGGTCTTCTTGCCCGCCACGATCACGTCGCCGGCAGCCAGACGCTGCGGCGCGATGATGTAGGCCTGCTCGCCGTCCTCATACTTCACCAGCGCGATGAAGGCCGAGCGGTTCGGGTCATATTCCAGGCGCTCGACGGTCGCGGGCTGATCCCACTTCCGGCGCTTGAAATCGACGAAGCGATACTTCTGCTTGTGGCCGCCAGCGATGCCGCGCGCGGTGGCGTGGCCCATGTTGTTGCGGCCGCCAGACTTGCGCTTGCCTTCGGTAAGCGCCTTGACCGGCTTGCCCTTCCACAGCGACGACTTGTCGACGAGGATCAGGCCGCGCCGCGCCGGGCTGGTCGGGTTATAATGCTTCAGCGCCATGGCGTCAGATCCCCGTGGTCACGTCGATGGACTGGCCTTCGGCCAGCGTCACGATCGCCTTCTTCACGTCCGAGCGGCGGTAGGGCGCGCCCTTCCACTTCTTCGTCTTGCCCTTCTGGACGATGGTGTTCACGCCCGTCACCGAGACGTTGAACAGCGCTTCGACAGCCGCCTTGATCTCGGGCTTGCTGGCGTCGCCGGCGACCTTGAAGACCACCGCATTATGCTCGGAGAGCAGCGAGGTCTTCTCGGTGATGTGCGGCGCGAGCACGACGTCATAATGACGCAGTGCCACCGCTTCGTTCTGCTTCTTAGCCATTGAGGCGCGCCTCCAGCTTCTCGACGGCGGCGCGGGTCAGCACCAGCGTGTCATGCTTCAGAATGTCGTAGACGTTCGCACCGATCGCCGGCAGCAGGTTGACGCCCTTGATGTTGCTCGAAGCCAGCGCGAAGCTGACGTTGAGCGCATCGCCGTCGATCACCAGCGCCTTCGTGCCGAAGCCCAGCTTCGCGAGCTGGCCCGCGAGCGTCTTGGTCTTGCCTTCGGCGACATCCAGCGCGTCGACGACGATCAGGTTGCCGTCCTTGGCCTTGGCCGAGAGCGCCATCTTCAGGCCGAGCGCGCGAACCTTCTTGTTCAGCGACGGATTGAAGTCGCGAAGGCGGGCACCGTGGGCCTTACCACCGCCGATGAAAACGGGGGCGCGGCGATCGCCGTGACGGGCCGTGCCGCCGCCCTTCTGGCGACCGAACTTCTTGCCCGAGCGGGCAACGTCCGAACGCTCGCGGGTGGGACGGGCCGTGCCGCGGCGCTTTTCGAGCTGCCAGGTGACGACGCGGTGCAGGATGTCCGCGCGCGGCTCGAGGCCGAACACCTCGTCCGCGAGTTCGATGTCGCCCGACGCCTTGGCGTCGAGGGTCTGAACCTTGACCTTCATGATCAGCCCTCCTGGCCTTCAGCGGCTTCGGCAGCGACTTCGGCGGGAGCCTCGGCCTGCGGAGCGCTATCGTTGCTGCCAGCCTTCTTCACGGAGGCCGGATAGGGCGCATCGGCGTGACGCGCGACCTTGACCGAATCCTTGACGATCAGCCAGGCGCCCTTCGATCCGGGCACCGAGCCCTTGACGAAGATCAGACCGCGCTCGACGTCGGTGGAGACGATCTCGAGGTTCTGCTGCGTGCGCTGGCGATCACCCATGTGACCGGCCATCTTCTTGTTCTTGAAGACCTTGCCCGGATCCTGGCGGTTACCGGTCGAACCGTGCGAACGGTGCGAGACGGAAACGCCGTGCGTGGCGCGCAGACCGCCGAAGCCCCAGCGCTTCATGGCGCCGGCGAAGCCCTTGCCCTGCGTCTGGCCGGCAATGTCGACATACTGGCCCGGCACGAAATGGTCGGCGGCGATTTCCGCGCCAACCTCGAGCACGGCGTCATCGGCCACGCGGAATTCCACGAGGCGCGCCTTGGGCTCGACTTCCGCCTTGGCGAAATGCCCGCGCTCGGGCTTCGAGATGTTCTTTACCTTCGCGGTGCCCGCGCCGAGCTGCACGGCCACATAGCCGTCGCGCCCCTTGTCACGGACCGAGACGACCTGATTGCCTTCCAGGGACAGAACGGTAACCGGAACGTGCCGGCCGTCTTCCTGGAACAGGCGGGTCATCCCCATCTTCTTCGCGATCACGCCAGTGCGCATGATCCGTTCCTTCCAACAGAGGCTCCCGTCAGCGGGGAGCGTGCCAACGAAAAAGGCCCCGGCGTAACCGCCGAAGCCCAGCCCAATGAACCCTTGCCCCCGTCAGGGCCATCATTTCCGCTTCGTAAAAAGCGAAAGACGGGGACTCGGTCGCCAGCCCTGAAGGCTGGCCGGTATCCCTACTCTTCCGTCGCGCGATCGAAGGGCCCGGGGGCCGATCGCCTTTCGACTTACGCCGCGTGGCGGAAAATCGCGCGAGGCGCCGCAGCCGATTCGGCCGCGACGGGAGGTGGCCTATTAGGCCAGTTTGATCTCGACATCAACACCCGCGGCGAGATCGAGCTTCATAAGAGCGCCGACCGTCTGCGGCGTGGGCTGAACGATATCCAGGAGGCGCTTGTAGGTGCGCACCTCAAACTGTTCGCGCGACTTCTTGTCGATGTGCGGTCCACGGTTGACCGTGAACTTTTCGATGCGCGTCGGGAGGGGAATGGGGCCGCGGATGAGCGCGCCGGTGCGTCGGGCGGTGTCGGCGATGTCGCCGGTGGCCTGATCGAGCACGCGATGGTCGAACGCCTTCAGGCGAATACGGATGTTCTGCGTTTCCATTTCTCTACCGATGCGAAAGAGCCGTGCCCCTGGAGCCGGACCGAATCTGCCGGCCGAATCCTTCGGGGCGAAAAAATACCGGCCGGCTCCGTAGGGGAGCCGGCCGGCTCATGCAAGCAATTACTTGACGATCGTGCCGACGACGCCGGCGCCGACCGTGCGGCCGCCCTCGCGAATGGCGAAGCGCAGGCCCTGGTCCATGGCGATCGGGGCGATCAGCTTGACGCCGATCGAGACGTTGTCGCCCGGCATCACCATCTCGGTGCCTTCCGGCAGCTGCACTTCGCCCGTCACGTCGGTCGTGCGGAAGTAGAACTGCGGACGGTAGTTGGCGAAGAACGGCGTGTGACGGCCGCCTTCGTCCTTCGACAGGACGTAGACCTCGGCCTTGAACTCGGTGTGCGGGGTGATCGTGCCCGGCTTCGCGAGCACCTGGCCACGCTCCACCTCGTCACGGCCGACGCCGCGGATCAGCGCACCGATGTTGTCGCCGGCCTGGCCCTGGTCGAGCAGCTTGCGGAACATTTCGACGCCGGTCACGACGGTCTTGCGGGTGTCCTTGATGCCGACGATCTCGACTTCCTCGCCCACCTTGACGACGCCGGTCTCGACGCGGCCGGTCACCACGGTGCCGCGGCCCGAGATCGAGAACACGTCTTCGATCGGCATCAGGAACGACTTGTCGAGCGGACGCTCCGGCTGGGGGATCCAGCTGTCGACGGCCTGCATCAGCTTCAGCACGGCGTCATGGCCGATTTCCGGGGTCTTGCCTTCGAGGGCGGCGACCGCCGAGCCGGCGATGATCGGAATGTTGTCGCCGTCGAAGTCATACTTCGAGAGCAGCTCGCGGATTTCCAGCTCGACGAGCTCGAGGATCTCGGCGTCGTCGACCAGGTCGACCTTGTTCAGGAACACGACGAGCTGCGGCACGCCGACCTGACGGGCGAGCAGGATGTGCTCGCGGGTCTGCGGCATCGGGCCGTCGGTGGCGGACACGACCAGGATCGCGCCGTCCATCTGCGCGGCGCCGGTGATCATGTTCTTCACATAGTCGGCGTGGCCCGGGCAGTCGACGTGGGCATAGTGACGGTCGGCCGTCTCATACTCGACGTGCGCGGTCGAGATGGTGATGCCGCGCTCGCGCTCTTCCGGCGCCTTGTCGATGTTGGCGTAGTCGACGAAGGTCGCGCCGCCGGTCTCGGCGAGCACCTTGGTGATCGCGGCCGTCAGCGAGGTCTTGCCATGGTCGACGTGACCGATGGTGCCGATGTTGCAGTGCGGCTTCGTCCGCTCGAACTTAGCTTTCGCCATTGTATCCTACCTTCTTCTCAAACCGTTTTCCGAGCGCGCCGCCCGATGCGGACGCGCCCATAACCACAAATTCAGCTTTACGCCAGCTTCGCCTTCACCTCGTCCGCGACGTTCGCCGGGACTTCGTCATAATGCGAGAACTGCATCGTGTACTGCGCGCGCCCCTGCGTGAACGAGCGGAGCTGGTTCACGTAGCCGAACATGTTGGCGAGCGGCACCATCGCCTCGACGACCTGGGCGTTGCCCCGGCTGTCGGTGCCCTGGATCTGGCCGCGACGGCTGTTCATGTCGCCGATCACGTCGCCCAGATAGTCTTCCGGCGTCACCACCTCGACCTTCATGATCGGTTCGAGCAGCTTGATGCCAGCCTTCTGCGCCGCTTCGCGCATCGCGCCGCGGCCGGTGATTTCGAACGCAAGCGCCGACGAGTCGACGTCGTGATACTTGCCGTCCAGCAGCTCGACCGAGAAGTCGATGATCGGGAAGCCGATCAGCGAACCGGTCTCGGCGGTCTCGCGCATGCCCTTTTCGACCGAGGGGATATATTCACGCGGAATATTGCCGCCCTTGACCGAATCGATGAACACGAAGCCGGTGCCGCGCTCGCCGGGGGTGAGCTTCACCTTCACTTCGCCGAACTGGCCGGAGCCGCCCGACTGCTTCTTGTGGGTGTAGGTGACTTCCACCGGCTTCGCGAGATATTCGCGATACGCCACCTGCGGCGCGCCGACATTGGCCTCGACCTTGAACTCGCGCTTCATGCGGTCGACGAGGATCTCGAGGTGGAGCTCGCCCATCCCCTTGATGATCGTCTGGCCCGATTCGTGGTCGGTCGAAACGCGGAACGAGGGGTCTTCGGCGGCCAGGCGGTTGAGGGCGACGCCCATCTTCTCCTGGTCGGCCTTGGTCTTCGGCTCCACCGACAGCTCGATCACCGGCTCGGGGAATTCCATCCGCTCCAGGATGATCGGAGCGGTCGGCGCGCACAGCGTGTCGCCGGTGGTGGTTTCCTTGAGGCCGGCGAGCGCGACGATGTCGCCCGCATAGGCTTCGTCGATGTCCTCACGCGAGTTGGCGTGCATGAGGAGCATGCGGCCGATCTTTTCCTTCTTGTCCTTCACCGAGTTCAGGTAGGTGCCCTTTTCGAGCTTGCCCGAATAGATGCGCGCGAAGGTGAGCGAGCCCACGAAGGGATCGTTCATGATCTTGAACGCCAGCGCCGACATCGGCGCCGTATCGTCGGCCGGACGCGAATCCTTGGTCTCGCCGTCCAGCTTGACGCCTTCGACCGGCGGGATGTCCAGCGGGCTCGGCAGGTAATCGACGACGGCGTCGAGCAGCGGCTGCACGCCCTTGTTCTTGAAGGCCGAGCCGCACAGCACCGGCACGAACGAGAAGTTCAGCGTGCCCTTGCGGATCAGCGCCTTCAGCGTGGCGGCATCCGGCTCATTGCCCTCGAGATAGGCTTCCATCGCCGCATCGTCCTGCTCGACGGCGGTCTCGATCAGCTCGCTGCGCGCGGTGGCCGCGGCATCGGCGAGGTCGGCGGGGATGTCCTGATATTCGAACTTCGCGCCGAGCGATTCCTCGAGCCACACGATCGCGCGGTTGTTCACCAGGTCGACCAGGCCCTTGAAGCCGCCTTCGATGCCGATCGGGAGATAGAGGACGAGCGGACGGGCGCCGAGACGATCCTTGATCATCTCCACGCAGCGCTCGAAGCTCGCGCCGGTGCGGTCAAGCTTGTTGACGAAGCACATGCGCGGAACCTTGTACTTTTCCGCCTGGCGCCACACGGTTTCGGACTGCGGCTCCACGCCGGCCACGCCGTCGAAGCAGGCGACCGCGCCGTCGAGCACGCGCAGCGAACGTTCCACCTCGATGGTGAAATCGACGTGGCCGGGCGTGTCGATGATGTTGATCCGGTGGTCGTCCCAGAAACAGGTCGTCGCGGCCGACGTGATCGTGATGCCGCGCTCCTGCTCCTGCTCCATCCAGTCCATCGTGGCGGTGCCTTCGTGGACTTCACCGATCTTGTAGGACTTGCCGGTGTAATAAAGAATGCGCTCGGTCGTCGTCGTCTTGCCGGCGTCGATGTGCGCCATGATGCCGATATTGCGATACTTGGCGAGCGGGTGGCTGCGGGCCATGATCTAATCTCCGATGTCGGGGATCGGAGCGTGCGCTCCGTCCCCGACGATATGGGAAGTATGTGTGACTCTTTCGAGTCCCGCCGATTACCAGCGGCGGTTACAAACCCGTCGTTACCAACGGTAGTGCGAGAAGGCGCGGTTCGCTTCCGCCATGCGGTGCGTATCCTCGCGCTTCTTCACCGCGTTGCCGCGGTTGTTGGCGGCGTCGAGCAGCTCGCCCGAGAGACGCGCCGACATGGTGTTCTCGCTGCGCGCGCGGGCGGCGGCGATCAGCCAGCGGATCGCCAGCGCCTGCGAACGCTCCGGACGGACTTCCACCGGCACCTGGTAGGTGGCGCCGCCGACGCGGCGGCTGCGGACCTCGATGCCCGGACGGATGTTGTTGAGCGCATCGTGGAACACGCCCAGCGGATCCTTCTTGGCGCGCGCCTCGACGGTATCCAGCGCCGAATAGACGATGCTTTCGGCGACCGACTTCTTGCCGTCGAGCATGACGGAGTTCATGAACTTGCTGAGCACGACATCCCCGAACTTCGGATCGGGCAGGATTTCGCGCTTTTCGGGACGACGACGACGAGCCATCTCGTTACTTCCTTATCTAGGCGCCCGGGGCCGCGAGGGCCGCGCCGGGCATGTCAACCGGTCTTGGCCAGAGCTTACTTCGGACGCTTGGCGCCGTACTTCGAACGGCTCTGCTTGCGATCCTTCACGCCCTGCGTGTCGAGCACGCCGCGCAGCACGTGATAGCGCACGCCCGGAAGGTCGCGCACACGGCCGCCGCGGATCAGCACCACCGAGTGCTCCTGCAGGTTGTGGCCTTCGCCGGGGATGTAGCTGATGACTTCGCGCTGGTTGGTCAGGCGGATCTTCGCGACCTTGCGGAGAGCCGAGTTCGGCTTCTTCGGGGTGGTCGTGTAGACACGCGTGCAGACGCCGCGCTTCTGCGGGTTCTGCTCCATCGCGGGAACCTTGGACTTGGCCTTCTGCGGCTCGCGTCCCTTGCGGATCAACTGATTGATCGTCGGCATGAAGCCCTTCACCTTTTGTTACCGGAAAAACCGGCGGTTACTTTACCGATGCCCGAATTGCCCCGGGGCATGCCCGGAACGCGCAAAGGCCCCGGCGGCCTAACGACCCGCCCGGACCATTGCGTGCATCAGCAATGTTCAAGCTAGTCCGCCATCCGGGAATCCGGCGGACGAACAGCGCGGCGCTATAGAGAGAGAGTCGCCCTGGGTCAACGGGGGCCGCCTCGCGCCCGCCGGCCGCCCCGGCCGGGGCAAGGGATACCCCGCCGTCCCGCCCGATTCCATCGGTGCGGCGCCGGAATGGCTCGCGCCGTCCATTCTGCCCCGGCGGCGCGGTTGCAAAGGCCGGCCTGCTCCATATCGTCGTCACCGGGGGGTCGCGATTCGCCCGTATGTCCGGGCAAATCGATCGATCAGGGGACATTACGGATGGGATGGTTCAACGCATTCGCGCAGGCGGCCATCATCGGCACCGTCCGCCCTTATGTAAGCCGGGAACTGCCCGGCTGGGGCAAGCTCTACAACAGGCTGATCGGCACCTACGCCCATGACGGCTTCTGGGCGGGGCAGCCGCCCCGCTGGGTGCGCGGCAAGCTGCACGGCTATGAGATGCGGGTGGATATCCGCCGCTGGTCCAACCGGGCGACCTTCTTCCTGGGCCGCTTCTACGACCTGCCGACCCAGCTTCTGATGATGGGCGTGGTGCGGCGCGGCGACACGGTGGTGGACATTGGCGCCAACGAAGGGATGATATCGCTGCTGCTGAGCCGGCTGGCCGGGCCGGATGGACGGGTGATCGCCTTCGAGCCCAATCCCGGCCCGCGCGCCGTGTTCGAGGCCAATCTGGAACGCAACCGCATCATGAACACGCGCGTCCACGCCTGCGGCCTGGCCGACGAGCCGGGCACGCTTCCGCTGTTCGTGCCGCACATGAACAGCGGCGAGGGATCGTTCGGCGCGCGGCGCTACGATGCGGACGAAGGCGAGACCATCGCCTGCCCGATCGGCGTGGGCGACGAGATGCTGGCGGGCGAGATACCGGCGGTGATCAAGATCGACGTCGAGGGGTTCGAGCTTCGCGTGCTGCGCGGGCTGAGCAAGACGATGGCCCAGGCCAAGCCCGTGATCGTGATGGAGATGGTGGCGAGCCACCTCGCCCGCGCCGACGCCTCGCCCGCCGCGCTGATGGAGGAGCTGGCGCGCCACGGCTATGTCGGCCACCGCCTCGGGGTCGAACGGGTCGGCGGGCGGCAGGCCCTGCGGCTGATCCCCGTCGATCCGGCGGCGGAGTGGACCGACGGCGATCTGGTGTGGACGGTGCCCGGATCGGCCGGGCACGACGCGATCGAGGCCATCAGGCAGCCGGCGGGATAAGCCGCCGGCCGCCGTTCAGCGCAGGTCCTTCACCACGTCCCCGCCCTTCATCACGAAGGGCACGGATTCGAGCAGGCGGACATTGGCGGTCGGATCGCCGGAGACGGCGATGATGTCCCCATAGCGGCCGGGCTCGATCGCGCCGACGCTCGATTCGCGGCCCAGCGCCTGCGCGGCGGTGAGGGTGGCGGCGCGGATCGCCTCCGCCGGTGTCATGCCGTAGCGGACCATGATCGCGAACTGGCCGGCGGCGGTGCCGTGCGGCATCACCCCGGCATCGGTGCCGAACACCAGCTTCACGCCGGCATCATGCGCCTTGCGGAAATTCTGGCGCTGGATCTCGGCGATCTCGCGGTCCTTGCGGAGATTATCCTCCAGCACGCCGTTCTTCGCGCCTTCCGACTGGGTATATTCGGTGTTGAAGATATCCATGGAAAGATAGGTGCCACGCTCCCTGGCCAGCCTGATCCCCTCATCGTCGATCAGGCTGGCATGCTCGATCGTGTCGATGCCGGCGCGGATCGCCGCCTTGATGCCGGCGGTGCCATGGGCATGGGCGGCGACCTTCAGGCCCCACATATGCGCTTCATCGGCAATGCCCCGAAGCTCCGCCTCGCTAAGCTGCTGCTGCCCCGGCTCGGTATTGCGGGAGAAGACGCCGCCCGTCGCGCAGACCTTGATGACTTCCGCGCCATATTTGCGCTGCTCGCGCACCCGCTGGCGAAGCTCGTCCACCGAATCGCCGACCGCCTTGCCCTTCGCCTCGAACGAGGGCGGCAGATAGGTCTCGTCGCAATGGCCGCCGGTCGCGCCCAGCGCGTGGGCCGCGGGCACGATGCGCGGGCCGGGGATCAGCCCTTCCTCGATCGCCTGCTTCATGCCGACATCGGCATAATTGCCCGATCCGACGTTGCGGACGGTGGTGAAGCCGGCTTCCAGCATCGCCTTGGCATTGGCGGTGCCCTGGATCGCCCAGAAGCTGTCGGTGAACTGGAGGCCGGTATAGCCGCCATAATGCGGGTTGCCATCGAGGTGGACGTGCATGTCGATCAGGCCCGGCAGGATCGTCATCTCGCCGAGATCGACGCGCCGAATCCCCCCCGGAAACACATGCCGAGCATCACCGCGCGTAGTGACGGATTGTATGCGGCCGTCGACGATGGCAACGACTGGATCGTCAAGCAGCTTGCCTGATTTCGCATCGAACATATGTGCGGCCGTGACGACCACGGTTTCCGCCGAAGCCGGCGCGGCGACAGTGGCGAGCAACAGCGCGGAAAGCGCCGCAAGCGATTGTTTCATAAGACCCCCTTCGTCCTCTGCCGTCAGTCGTAACCCCGCCTCCCGCCGCCGGCAATCGGGCATTCACCCCCGGCGGGCGAGGCGGAGGCAGCCGGCGACCCACAAGAGGCCGATCGCCCAGCCGGCGGCGACGTCGCTCGGCCAATGGACGGAGAGCATCACCCGCGACAGGCCGACGGCGAGCGCGAGCGCAAGGGCCGCCGCCGTCCATCCCCAGGCCGGCGACCAGAGACGGGCGGCCGCGAGCCACACGATCAGGTTGTTGGCGGCATGGCCGCTCGGCATGCTGGCGGAGCGGACGATGTCCTGATGCGGCAGCAGATCGGGCCGGGGCCGGCCGATCGCCGACTTGAGCAGCAGGACGAGGAGCGCCCCGCCCGCGACGATGGCGAGGAACAGGCCGGCGCGCCTGGGGCCGCGCCGCCAGCCGATCAGCGCCGCAAGCAGCAGAACGATAAGAAAACGCGGCCCGGCATCGCCGAACCGCGTGAAGAAAAGCGCAAGTCCGGCGGCGGCCGATCCGGGTTCGACCGCCAGCGCGTGGAGCAGGGCGGCATCGAGGCCGGCCGTCATCCCTGCCCCCGCCCCCGCCGCTCCGCACCTTCCGGGCGGAGCGTCAACGGATCCTGACTTTCGTCAGGATGGCGGGGCATGGGGAGGATCGCCCTGCCCTAGAAGTGCAGCGCGCGGCCGTAGGCGGAAAGCACGCTTTCGTGCATCATCTCGGACAGGGTCGGGTGCGGGAAGACCGTCTCGATCAGTTCCGCCTCGGTGGTCTCGAGCTGCTTGGCGACGGTATAGCCCTCGATCAGCTCGGTCACTTCCGCGCCCACCATGTGCGCGCCGAGCAGCTCGCCGGTCTTGGCATCGAACACCGTCTTGATGAAGCCTTCCGCCTCGCCCAGCGCGATCGCCTTGCCGTTGCCGATGAAGGGGAACTTGCCGACCTTCACCTCATAGCCGGCTTCCTTGGCCTTCGCCTCGGTCAGGCCGACGGACGCCACCTGCGGCCGCGAATAGGTGCAGCCGGGGATGTTGCGCTTGTCCATCGCGTGCGGGTGCTGGCCGGCGATCGCCTCGGCCGCGATCACGCCTTCGTGGCTCGCCTTGTGCGCCAGCCATGGCGGCGCGGTGACATCGCCGATCGCCCAGAGGCCGGGCACGCCGGTGCGGCCCATCGGATCGGTATCGATATGGCCCTTGGTGGTCTTCACCCCCAGCGCCTCCAGCCCGATATTCTCGGTATTGGGGACGATGCCGACCGCGACGATGACATGGCTGAACTCGGTCGTCTCGACCTTGCCGTCCTTGCCCTTGATCTGGGCGGTGACGCCCTTGGCGCCCGTCTTCAGCGATTCGACGCCGGCGCCGGTGAAGATCTTCATCCCCTGCTTGGTCAGCGCCTTTTCCATGAAGGCGGAGACTTCCTCGTCCTCCACCGGCAGGATGCGGGGCAGCATCTCGACGATCGTCACGTCGACGCCCATGTCCGAATAGAAGCTGGCGAATTCCACGCCGATCGCGCCCGATCCGATGACGAGCAGCTTCGTCGGCACTTCCTTGGGCGTCATCGCGTGGCGATAGGTCCAGATCCGCTCGCCGTCCGCCTTGGCGAAGGGCAGGTCGCGGGCGCGGGCGCCGGTGGCGATGAGGATGTCCTTGGCGGCGAGATCGGTCTTCTTGCCGTCCTTCTCGACGCTCAGCCTGCCATTGCCGGTGATCGTGCCGGTGCCTTCGACGACGGTGATCTTGTTCTTCTTCATCAGCGTCTTGACGCCGGCGTTGAGCTGGGCGGCGACGCCGCGCGACCGCTTCACCACCTTGGCGATGTCGAAGCCCGGCTTCTCCACCGACAGGCCATAGGCCTCGGCATGGGTCATGTAGTGATAGATTTCCGAGGTGCGGAGCAGCGCCTTGGTGGGGATGCAGCCCCAGTTCAGGCAGATGCCGCCGAGCAGCTCGCGCTCGACGATCGCGACCTTGAGGCCGAGCTGCGCGGCCCGGATCGCGGCGACATAGCCGCCGGGACCGGAGCCGAGGACGATGAGATCATAGGTGTCAGCCAAGGAAATGCTCCCGATCCAACTGCGATGCGGGAGGAGCGCCCCCGCATCGACGATTATCTAGTTCGCCGCTCCGTCCGCCGGCAGCGGGGGGACGCGGCGGGGCTGCCGGTCCTCGCCGATGGCGACGAAGGTGAAGGTGGCGTGCGTCACCTGATAGCTGCGGTCGTCGTGCCGGGCGCGGCGCCAGGCCTGCACCTCGATCTTCATCGAGGTGCGGCCGACGCCGACCAGCGACGCATAGACCGACACCTCGTCGCCGACGACGACGGGACGGTGGAAGGTCATCCCCTCCACCGCGATCGTCACCGCGCGGCCGTGCGAGTAGCGCGAGGCGACCGATCCGGCGGCCGAGTCCATCATGCTCATCAGCCAGCCGCCGAATATGTCCCCATAGGGGTTCGTATCGGCCGGCATCGCGATCACGCGGATCGCCGGTTCGCCCGAAGGCGGGATATCGTCGTCCCGGCTCAAGCCAGCATGCCCAGCGGCTTTTCGACGAGGCGCTTGAACGCCGCCATCAGCTCGGCGCCGACGGCGCCGTCGATGGCGCGGTGATCGAAGCTGCCGGTCGCCGTCATCACCGTGGCGATGGCCAGCGCGTCATTGACGACATAGGGCCGCTTCTCGCCCGCGCCGACCGCGAGGATCATGCCCTGCGGCGGATTGATGACGGCGTCGAACTGCTTGATGCCGAACATGCCGAGGTTGGAGATGGAGGCGGTGCCGCCCTGATATTCCTCGGGCGCGAGCTTGCCTTCGCGGGCACGGGCGGCAAGATCCTTCGCCTCGGTGGCGATGCGCGACAGCGGCTTGTTGACGACGTCCGTGATCACCGGGGTGATGAGGCCGCCGGGGATGGCGACCGCCATCGAAATGTCCGACCGCTGGAATTTGACAAGGTTGTCGCCGGCGAACTGGACGTTCGCATCCGGCACCTCGGCCAGCGCCACGCCGAGCGCCTTGATGAGGAGATCGTTGACCGAAAGCTTGACGCCCCGGCCCTCCAGCCCGGCGTTGAGCTCGCCCCGCAGCTTGAGCAGCGCATCGAGGTTGCAGTCGATCGTCAGATAATAATGCGGCACCGTCTGCTTCGACTCGGTGAGCCGCTTGGCGATCGTCTTGCGCATGTTGGAAAGCTTGATCGTCTCGGCCGGGATGCCGGCCGGAGCGGCGGCAGGCGCGGGCGCGGGCGCGGGCTGGGCAGCGGGCGCACCGGCGGCAGCGGCCGGGGCGGCCGCGCCCGGCTTAACGCCTTCCACGTCCGCCTTGACGATGCGGCCGTGCGGCCCCGATCCGGTGACGGCGGCAAGATCGATGCCCTGGGCCTGGGCGATGCGGCGGGCGAGCGGGCTCGCCTTCACGCGATCGCCCGATGCGGCCGGCTGGGCGGCGGGACGGGGCGCGTCCGCCTTGGGGGCTTCGGCCTTGGCGGTCGCGGGTTCGGCCTTCGGCGCGGGGGCTTCGGCCGGCTTTTCCGCCTTGGGCGCGGGCGCGGAGGACGCGGCGGCGGAGGCATCCTCGCCCTCGCCGGCGATCAGCGCGATCACCTCGCCCACCTTCACGCCATCGGTGCCCTCGGGGATGACGATCTTCGCGATCGTGCCTTCATCGACCGCCTCGAACTCCATCGTCGCCTTGTCGGTCTCGATCTCGGCCAGGAGATCGCCGGACTTCACCGTATCGCCTTCCTTCACCAGCCATTTCGCCAACGTCCCCTCCTCCATCGTCGGCGAGAGGGCGGGCATTTTGAGTTCGATGGGCATAAGGCTGGCCTCGAATATCTGGGCAGGGAACAGGCGACCGTCTCTCGGACAAGCGGCCCTGCCGGTCAAGGCCCCCTTCCCCCGCGTCATGCTTGCCTGCGCGCTTCATTTCACCCATGTCTTGCCCCCAACAGGGAGAGACGAGCGATGCGCACCTATCTGGTGGTGATCGACGATAATGACGAATCGCGCGTCGCGCTGCGCTTCGCCGCGCGCCGCGCCGCCAAGACGGGCGGCGCCGTGGAGATCGTGGCGCTGATCCCGCCCCCGGAGTTCGTGCAATGGGGCGGCGTGCAGGCGGCGATGATGGAGGAAGCCCGGCTGCGCGCCGATGCGCTGGTGGCGCAGGCGGCGGGCGAGCTGATCGAGGAAACGGGTCTGCGCCCTTCCATCACCGTGCGCGACGGCGATCCGGTGGCGGCGGTGCGCGCGATGCTGAAGGAACGGCCGGAAACCGCCGCCCTGGTGCTGGGCGCCGCCGCATCCGGCGCGCCGGGGCCGCTGGTCGCCCATTTCGCCGGCCAGGACGCCGGCAAGCTGCCCTGCCCGGTGATGATCATCCCCGGATCGCTGAGCGACGAGGCGCTGGACCGGCTGAGCTGAGCCTGCCTTCTATTCGCCGATCCGGCCCGCCAGGATCACCGCCAGCGCGGTAATGCCGGCCACATCCTCGGCATCGAAGCGGTTGGGGGTGGGGCTGTCGAGATCGATCACCGCGATCACCCGGCCGTCGCGCTTCACCGGCACCACCAGTTCGGAGGCGGAGGCCGCGTCGCAGGCGATGTGGCCGGGAAACGCATGGACATCGGCCACGCACTGCGCCCGCCCGCTTTCCGCCGCCGTGCCGCACACCCCCTTGCCGAAGGGGATGCGGATGCAGGCGGCCTTGCCCTGGAACGGCCCCAGCACCAGTTCGCGCCCCTGCGCGCGATAAAAGCCGGCCCAGTTGAGATCGGGCAGATATTCCCATAGCAGCGCCGCCGCATTGGCCATGTTGGCGACCGGATCGGGCTCGCCCGCCGTCACCGCCTCCAGCGCGGCGGCGAGATCGCGGTAGACGGCCGGCTTGTCCTGCCCATCGGCCATGGCGAACTGATACATCGGATATTCCTTCAATCCATGCGGACCTTGCCGCGTCCGCGCTTGATTTCGGATCGCTGCGACTTTCCTTCAAGCCGGCGCGCCTTGGCCGCCTTGCCGGGCTTGGTCTTCACCCGGCGCACGGGGCGGACATGGGCCTTGGCCAGCAATTCCCCCAGCCGTTCGCGCGCCTCGGCCCGGTTCGCCTCCCGCGTGCGGTGGGTGCGGGCCACCAGCACGATCGCGCCATCGGCGGTGAAGCGGCTGCCCGCCAGCTCCTTCAGCCGGCGATAGACATCGGGCGCGAGGCCCAGCGCGAACACGTCGAGCCGGATCTGCACCGCCGTCGCCACCTTGTTGACATTCTGGCCGCCCGGCCCGGTGGCGGCGAGGAATTTCTCCTCCAGCGCGTCCTCCGGGATCGGCCAGGGTTCAGGCGGCGGCATCGGGAACGGCGGCATGGGCCGCGAACGGCCCGAAGCTGGGCGGCGGATCGGCCAGCGCCGTCACCGGCGACTTGCCTTCGCGCGGCACCGTGAGGGCGCGGGCGTGGAGCAGCATCGCCCCGGCATCGCCCCGGCCATAGACCGGATCGCCGACGATCGGCGCGCCGAGCCCCGATGCGGCATGGACGCGGATCTGGTGGGTGCGGCCGGTTTCGGGCCGGAACTCGATCAGCGCCCGGCCGTCCGCTTCCATCAGCTTGCGCCAATGGGTGCGCGATGCCTTGCCGCGATCGTCCACCACCATCCGCCACCCTTCCTCGCGGGTCGAAACCTTGAGGAGCGGCAGATCGATCACCCCTTCCGCCTCGGCCGGCGGCGGGCTGACGACGGCCCAATAGACCTTGGTGACGCTGCCCGCCTCGAACGCGGCCGAAAAGCGCTTGTGCGCCTTGGGGTTGCGCGCGAGCAGCAGGCAGCCCGAGGTATCGCGATCGAGCCGGTGGACGATCTGCGGCCGGCGCTGGAAACCGAAGCGCAGCGAATCGAGATGGTTCTCCACGCTCAACGATCCGTCCCGCACCGGCGTTACCGGCAGACCGGCGGGCTTATCGACGACAAGCGCCTCGGCATCGATGAAAAGGACATGATCGGAGAGCATCCGCCCGCTCTGTCACGGAGCGGGGCGGGGCGCAACTTCGGCGGCGCGCGCCTTAGTCGTGAGCCTCGTCGCGACGGAAGCGCCGGCGCAGCCAGCGCGCCGCGAAGATCAGGCCACCCGCCGCCAGCACCCAGGGCAGAATGGTGGCGACCAGCGTGACCAGCAGGCCCAGACTTTCCCCGAAAAAGCCCGCGACATTGCCCACGGACCGCCGCAATGGCTGCCAGAAGCCGGCATCATCCGGCGCGTAGCCGATCTCGATGGTCGACATCGCCACGCGCCCGCGCGCTTCGGCCAGCCAGGATCGGGCGGCGTCGATCTCCTCCTGCACCTCGGCCACCGCCTTTTCCGCCGCGACAAGATCGGCGACGGGGCCGTTGCGCGTCTGGAGCAGGGCCATGAGCCGGTCGGCAAGCGCTTGCCGGGCGCGCACCCGCGCCTCCGTGTCGACGATGCGCTTGGAAAGATCCTCCGCCTCGATGCTCGCATCGCCCTGGCGGCCACCGGCGGATGCCACCGCCTGCCCCAGCGCCGTGCCGAAATTGCGGGCGATTCCCGCCTCGACCGCGAGCGTCATCGAACCGGAGGCGCCGCCATCGTCCCCCGAGGCACGGCCCATCGCCAGCACGCGGCAGCGCGCCGGCCCCAGCCGATCGCACATCGCCAGATGGCGATCCTGCGCGCGGACGATCGCATCGGCGGGCAGCCGGAAGGAATAATGATAAGTATAAGCGATCTGCGGCACGCTGACCTGGATCGCATCTCCGCCCTTTTCTAGGCTTGCGGGGGCTTCGGCCAGTTCCTCGGTGGACGGCGGCGGCTCGACCGATTTGCTGCAGCCGCCCAGCATCAGGGCAAACGCAATCAATCCCCACGACCAGAACCGCCCCATATAGTCCCCAATGCTTCCCCGGTGCGGCGCGACCTTAGATTGAAACCCGATCAATTCCAGAGAAGTTTCGGCGACGGGCGCATTCCGCTCGACGTGAACTTTGGCAGCCTATAGCGTCCTGGGAAGGCGGGGGAGAATCAGGGCGTTGCTCGAATTTCTGGGGGCTGGGGAAAATCTGGCGTTCGCGGTCGCGCTCGCCCTCATGCTGCTGATCGGCGCGGTGGAGGCCGTGGGGCTTTCCGCCGGGATGATCGGCCATGAGATCGACCTGGACGGCGATGGCGACTGGCTGGGCTGGCTGGGCATCGGCCGCATTCCGCTGCTGATGCTGCTGTGCGTGCTGCTCGCCTGCTTCGGCCTGATCGGGCTGATCGGGCAGCAGGTGGCGCTGAATCTTACTGGCGCACTGCTGCCCGGCTGGATCGCGGCGCCGGCCGCCGGCGTGGCGGCGCTGCCCGTCACCGGCATTCTCGCACGCGCGCTGGGCCGCATCCTGCCCCGCGACGAGACCACCGCGATCGACCCCGGCGAACTGGTGGGCCTCGGCGCCACCATCGTCGTCGGCCGCGCCTCTCCCGGATCGCCCGCCAAGGCGCGGGTCCGCGATCATCATGGCCAGACCCATTATGTGATGGCCGAACCCGACAATCACGGCCAGGTTTTCGGCGAGGGCGAGGAGATTCTGCTCGTCCGCCGCGAAGGCAACGTCTTCCGCGCCATCGCCACCGGCCGCCCATCATCGCTGCAACTGGAAGGCTAGATGAGCAACATCGTACCCGTGACCGAACAGGGCAATTCGCTGGTCAGCATCGGCATCTATGCCGGCATCGCGCTGGCACTGATCCTGACGCTGGGCTTCATCATCGCCCGGCTCTACAAGCGCGCATCCAAGGAGATCGCCTTCGTCCGCACCGGCTTCGGGGGCGAGAAGGTGGTGATGAACGGCGGCGCGCTGGTGCTGCCGGTGTTCCACGAGACCATGCCGGTCAACATGAACACCGTGCGCCTGGCGGTGGAGCGCAAGAACAGCGACGCGCTGATCACGCTGGACCGCCTGCGCATCGACGTGAAGGCCGAATTCTATGTCCGCGTGCGGCCCGATCGCGAGGCGATAGCCATCGCCGCGCAGACGCTGGGCATGCGGACGATGAATCCCGATGCGCTGAAGGAGCTGGTGGAGGGCAAGTTCGTCGATGCGCTGCGCTCCGTCGCCGCCGGTATGACGATGAACCAGCTGCACGAGCAGCGGTCCGATTTCGTGCAGAAGGTGCAGCAGGTTTCGTCGGCCGATCTGGCGATGAACGGGCTGGAGCTGGAATCGGTTTCGCTGACCGGGCTCGACCAGACATCGATCGAGCATTTCAACGCCAACAACGCCTTCGACGCCGAGGGTCTCACCAAGCTGACCGAGCAGATCGAGCTGCGCAAGAAGGCCCGCAACGATATCGAGCAGGATACCCGCGTCCAGATCGAGGCGAAGAATCTGGAGGCCGCCCGCCAGTCGCTCACCATCGGCCGCGACAGCGAGTTCGCGCGGCTGGAGCAGGAGCGCGAGGTGGAGATGCGCCGCGCCGAGCAGACGTCCGAGATCGCCCGCCAGCAGGCCGAGCGGCAGCGCGAGGCGGACCAGGCGCGCATCCTCGCCAAGCAGCAGACCGACGCCGCCCAGATCGAGGCGGACCGCGCCGTCCAGCAGGCCAAGATCGCCCAGGCGCAGGCGATCGAGATCGCGCGGCAGGAACAGCAGATCGCCGTGCAGAACAAGAGCCGCGAGGAAAGCCAGGCCAAGGCCGAGGCGGACAAGGCGCGCGCGGCCGCCGTCGCCGCCGAGGAGCAGGTAGGGACCGCCCGCGAGACCGAGGTGGCCGAGCGCGTCAAGCGGATCGAGCTGATCGACGCCGCCCGTGAGGCCGAACGCGCGGCCATCGCCATCCGCGTGCAGGCCGAGGCGGAAAAGCAGGCCGCCGCCGACCGGGCCGAGGCGCTCCGCGCGGCGGCGCAGGGCGAGGCCGATGCGGAGAAGCTGAAGGCCGACGCCGCGCGGGTGCGCTTCGAGGTCGAGGCCGCCGGCCAGCGGGCGATCAACGAGGCGGCGAACCTCCTCTCGTCCGACCAGATCTCGCTCCAGACCAAGATGGCGCTGCTCAAGGTGCTGCCGGAGGTGATCCGCGAGGCGGCGAAGCCGATGGAGGCGATCGACAGCATCAGGATCGTGCAGGTCGACGGCCTCGGCGGCGGCGGGGTCGCGGCCGCCAATGACGGTGGATCAGGCGCGGCGGGCGACGGCAACCTCGCCAACTCGGCGGTATCGGCGGCACTGCGCTATCGCGCGCAGGCGCCGGTGATCGACAGCCTGATGCGCGAGCTGGGCTTCGACGGCGCCACGCTCGATTCGCTGGTGGCGGGCGCGGCCGGCGGCGATACCAAGGCGGTGGCGCCGCCGCGGAACGGCGTGAGCTTCGCCGCCCCGGTCGCCGCCAAGGCCCCCCGCGACGCCGAGCCCACCAAGGACTGAAGCACGGGGAAGAATAAGGGCGCGCGGGGCGATAATCCCCGCGCGCCTTATTCTTTGGAAGCGAGGCCTCAGGCCCCGATCAGCATGCCCGCCAGCGCCGCCGACATCAGGTTGGCGAGCGATCCGGCGATCAGGGCCTTCACCCCCAGCCGGGCGATCATCGGCCGCTGGTTGGGGGCGAGGCTGCCGGTCGCGGCCATCTGGATCGCGATCGAGCTGAAATTGGCGAAGCCGCACAGCGCGAAGGTGACGACCGCCACCGTGTGCGGCGAAAGCTGATCGAGCTGCTGGCCGAGCGAGATATAGGCCACGAATTCGTTGAGCACGACCTTCTGGCCGAACAGGCCGCCGGCGATCCCCGCCTCGTTCCACGGCACGTTCAGCAGATACATGATGGGCGCGAAGACGAAGCCCAGCAGCTTCTGGAAGCTCAGCCCCTCCAGCCCGAACAGGTTGCCGACCCCGCCGAGAATGCCGTTGGCGAGCGCCACCAGCGCCACGAAGGCGAGCACCATCGCCCCCACCGAAACCGCGATGCGCACGCCCGTCTGCGCGCCCTGGGCGGCCGCCTGGATGATGTTGGCGGGCTTTTCCTCGTCATGCGTCGCCTCGGCGATGGCGATCTGGCATTCCTCGTCCGGCGCATCCGGCGCGTCGGGCATGATGATCTTCGCCATCAATATGCCGCCGGGCGCGGCCATGAAGCTCGCCGCCAGCAGATAATCGATGCGGATGCCCATCGATGCATAGGCCGCGAGGATCGTGCCCGCCACGCCCGCCATGCCCGACGACATCACCGTGAAGAGCTGGGCGGGCGTGAGCGAGGCAAGATAGGGCCGGATCACCAGCGGCGATTCGCTCTGCCCGACGAAGATGTTGGCGGCCGCGCACAGCGATTCGACCTTGGAGACGCCCGTCACCTTCTCGATCCCGCCGCCGATCCAGCGCACCACCAGCGGCATGATGCCGAGATGGTAGAGGATCGAGACGAGCGCCGCGAAGAAGATGATCACCGGCAGCGCCTGCAGCGCGAAATTCTTGCCGAGCCGGTCGGCCGCGAGATCGCCGAACAGGAAGGACGTGCCCTCGTTCGCATAGCCGAGCAGGTTGGATACGCCCGCCGACAGCCATTCCAGCGCCCAGCGCCCGGCCGGCACGTAGAGGACCAGGATGGCGATTCCCACCTGGAGGGCGAAGGCCGCGCCGACGACGCGCAGCCGGATGGCCCGGCGATTGGACGACAACAGCACGGCGATCGCCAGGATCAACGCGATCCCGGCCAGGCCGATCAGGAACTTGGTCATGAAGTTTCGAAAACCCCCGGATGCCCCGCGCCGCATAGCCAGGCGCGCCGGGATGCGGTGATCGCATGCCGCGCCGCAATAGGCCAGCCGCTTTCGTCGCAAACAGGGCGTGACACGGTTTCAAGCAGGCGCCACCGCCATCCCACTTTCGCGGGTGCGGGAAAGCCGTTAACGGGGGCCATGACGAACCCGGCCGCGCCCGCCATCCGCCCTTCCCTCTTCCTCTACGCGCTCCTCTACGGCGGCATGACGTGCATCGCCGGCGTGCTGGGCAACAAGCAGGTCGATCTCGGCCCGCTGGCGGTGGAAGCCGGGATCTTCGCCTTCCTCCAGCTCGTGGTGCTGTCCAGCGCGGTGGCGGAGCTGCACGGGCGGGCCACCGCCAACCGCATGGTGCTGTGGGGATTCGCACCTCTAGTGATGTCGATCCTGCTGATCCTGCTGGTGCTGGCGCTGCCCGCCGCCGACGAGATGGACCCGGCCCGGCGTGACGGCTTCCACCTGGTGCTGGGGCAGAGCCCCCGGCTGATGGCAGGCGGCATCGTCGCCTACGGCACGTCGCAACTGCTGAACGTCACCATCTTCAGCGCGCTCCGGCGCGGCGAGGGCCGGCTGCTATGGCTGCGCGCGGGGCTGGCGAGCATCGCATCGCAGGTGGTGGATACCTTCCTGTTCGTGACGATCGCCTTCCTGGGCGTGTTCCCGATCGGCGAGCTGATGCTGGGCCAGATGATCGCCAAGGTGGTGCTTTCGATCGTGCTGGTGCCGCCGCTGATCTATCTGGCCGTCGGCATCGGCCGGAAGCTGGACGCGCGCGGCTGAGCCAGGCCGCCGGCCCACCGGGGCGCAACCAACAGGTGACGCAAGCCCCCGTCCCCGCTATGGGCGCGCCATGACCGACCACGCCATCGATCCCGCCCTGCTGTCCAAGGCCGAAACGCTCGTCGAGGCGCTGCCCTATATGCAGCGTTATGCCGGCGAGACCTTCGTGGTGAAATATGGCGGCCACGCCATGGGCGATCCCGAGGCGGCGGCCGATTTCGCCGAGGATGTCGTGCTGATGAAGGCGGTGGGGATCAACCCCATCGTCGTCCATGGCGGCGGCCCGCAGATCGGCGCGATGCTGAAGACGCTGAACGTGGAGACCAGCTTCGTCGACGGCCTGCGCGTGACCGACGCGCAGACCGCGCGCGTCGCCGAGATGGTGCTTTCGGGATCGATCAACAAGGAAATCGTTTCCTGGATCGGCCGCGCGGGCGGCCGCGCCGTCGGCATTTCCGGCAAAGACGGCCGGCTCGTCACCGCCGAGAAGGTGCACCGCACCCAGCGCGACCCCGACAGCAATATCGAGCGCGCCGTCGACCTGGGCTTCGTCGGCGAGCCGGCTGACGTGGATTGCCGGCTGCTGGAAACCATTTCCAAGTCCGGCATGATCCCGGTGGTGGCGCCGATCGGCGTGGGCACGGATGGCGAGACCTACAATATCAACGCCGATACCATGGCCGGCGCCATCGCCATCGCCACGGGTGCGGCCCGCCTGTTCCTGCTGACCGACGTGCCCGGCGTGCTGGACAAGCAAAAGCAGTTGATGCCGGACCTCACCCCCACCCAGATCGCGACGCTCCGCCAGGACGGCACGATTTCCGGCGGCATGATCCCCAAGCTCGAAACCTGCGTGCACGCCGTGGAAGGCGGGGTGGACGCGGCCGTGATCCTGGACGGACGGGTGCCGCACGCCATGCTGCTGGAAATCTTCACCCGGCGCGGCGCCGGCACGCTGGTCCGCGCGGGCTGATCTCGATCCCGGCGACACCCGCCGGATCGTGACGGCGCGACAACCGGCCTCGAACTCCGCCGGGACGGCTGCTCATGCGGCCCCCTCCATTCCGCCCGTCGCCACCCTTATATTGCCCGGAAACGCCTCTCCGGCTAATCGAAACATCCAACGGCGGATCAGGGAAACTTGCTGATGTATCTTGTAGGGGCGCTGCTGAGCGTCATCGATCTTCTCATCAACATCCTGGTCGCGATCTTCATCGTCCAGATGGTGCTGTCGCTGCTGGTCGCGTTCAACGTGGTCAACACCTATAACGAATTCGTCCGGCGGCTGATGGAGGCGCTCTATCGCGTCACCGAGCCGCTGCTGCGGCCGATCCGCCGCTTCATGCCCGATCTGGGCGGGCTCGATTTCTCGCCGATGGTGCTGATCCTCGGCCTTATCATCCTGCAGAAGCTGCTGGCCGGCATGGCCTATCAGGTGGCCTACGGCGGCTGAGGCGCTGCCCTGGAGCATCGCCGGGGACGGCGTGCAGCTGGCCGTGCGCGTCACCCCGCGCGGCGGCCGGGATCAGGTGGCGGGGCTGTGGCGTGACGCAGCCGGGCGATGCTATCTGGCGGTGAAGGTGGCGGCGGCACCCGCCGACGGCGCCGCGAACGATGCGGTGCGGGCGCTGCTGGCCAAGCGGCTGGGGCTGGCGCGGGGCGATGTGGCGCTGGTCCATGGCGCGACATCGCGGGAAAAGAGATTCAGGCTGGCGGGCGATCCCGCGGCCCTGGCGAAGAAACTGGCAGAATTGGGACAGGCGGAATGAGCGCGGAACGGATCGACGGCAAGGCATATGCGGCGGGCCTGCGCCAGCGGCTGGCGGCGGCGGTGCCCGCGTTCGAGCGGGCGACGGGCCGGGTGCCCGGCCTCGCCGTGGTGCTGGTGGGCGAGGACCCGGCGAGCGCCGTCTATGTCCGCTCCAAGGGCAAGGCGACGGTGGAAGCAGGCATGGCGAGCTTCGAGCACAAGCTGCCGGCCGACACCTCCGAGGCCGATCTGCTGGCGCTGGTCGACCAGCTGAACCGCGACGCAACGGTGGACGGCATCCTCGTCCAGCTGCCGCTGCCCAGGCAGATCGACGAGCAGCGGGTGATCGCCGCGATCGATCCGGACAAGGACGTGGACGGCTTCCACGTCGCCAATGCCGGCCGGCTCGCGGTGGGCCAGCCGGGCTTCGTTCCCTGCACGCCGCTCGGCTGCCTGATGCTGCTTCAGGATCGGCTGGGCGATCTTTCCGGCATGGAGGCCGTGGTGATCGGCCGTTCCAACATCGTCGGCAAACCGATGGCGCAGTTGCTGCTGGGCGCCAACTGCACCGTCACCATCGCCCACTCGCGCACCCGCGATCTGCCCGCCGTGGTGCGCCGCGCCGATATCGTCGTGGCCGCCGTCGGCCGGCCGGAAATGGTGAAGGGCGATTGGCTGAAGCCCGGCGCGGTGGTGATCGATGTCGGCATCAACCGGGTGCCGGCCGCCGAGGAAGGCAAGACCAGGCTGGTCGGCGACGTCGACTATGCCAGCGCCGCCGAGGTCGCCTCCGCGATCACGCCGGTGCCGGGCGGCGTCGGCCCGATGACGATCGCGGTGCTGCTGCGCAACACCCTGGTGGCGGCTTTCCGCCGCGCCGGATTGGCCGCGCCGGAGGGACTGTGATCCAGGCGGCGCTGCTGCTGCTCACCGCGGCAACCGCGCCCCCTGCCTCCATCGGCGCCGAACAGGCCGAGCGCGCCTTCGCCGCCATGGCGCAGCGCGATGGCCAGTGGACCGCATTCCGCGCCTTTGCCGCCAGGGACGGGCTGATGTTCGCGCCCGAGCCGGTGAAGGCGCAGGCTTTCCTCGCCGGCCGCGAGAACCCGCCGGTCCCGGTGATGTGGTGGCCGGCGACGGCGATCACCGCCTGCGACGGCAGCCTCGCCATATCGACCGGCCCGTGGATCGGCGCGGCCGAGGGCGGCACCGGCACCTTCACCACCGTGTGGCGGCGGCAGGCCGACGGCGGCTGGAAATGGCTGCTCGATCATGGCCGGTCCACCCCGGCCTTCGTGCCCGCCGGACGGGAGGTGGCGCATATGTCCCCCGATTGCAGCAGCCGGACGGAAAAGACGGCGCGCGCGCAACGGCTGGCCGAGGAAACATCCCTCGCCCCCGACCGCAGGCTCGCCGCCGATGCCGTGCAGCAGCGCGAGGGACGCATGCCGGAAAAGGCCGTGCGCACGCTGGCCCTGCAACCGCAGGGCGCGCTGATCGCGGAAGGCCGGTCGGACGATGCGACGCTCGCCTGGCAGGCCCACGCGCTCAAGGGCGGCAAGCCCGGCGCCCATGACCTTGCCGTCTGGCAATGGCGCGGCGCCGATGGCTGGCGGATCGTGCTCTACGAGACCATAGGGATCGAATGATCGAGCTGTTCATCTCCGCCTTCGTCACCTTCTTCGTGGTGATCGATCCGCCCGGCTGCGCGCCGATCTTCGCCAGCCTCACGGCCGGCGCGACGGCCGCGCATCGCCGGGCGATGGCGGTGCGCGCGGTGATCGTGGCGGCGTGCATCCTCCTCGTCTTCGCCTTGTTCGGCGAGGATTTCCTGCGGGCGCTGGGCGTGAGCCTGGATGCCTTCCGCATCGCCGGCGGCATCATGCTGTTCGTGATCGCGATGGAGATGGTGTTCGAAAAGCGCACCCAGCGCCGCGAGGACCGGGCCGAGAAGATATTGCAGGAACATGTGGAGGACGTGTCGATCTTCCCCATGGCCATCCCGATGATCGCCGGCCCCGGATCGATCGCCAGCGCCATGCTGGCCATCGGCAAGAGCCACGGCTGGGTGGAAGGCGCGGTGGTGCTGGCGGCGATGGGCGCGATCCTGCTGCTGACGCTGGCGGCCCTGCTCACCGCCGGGCCGCTGATGCGGCTGGTGGGCCAGAATGTGGAAGCCGTGGTCTCCCGCCTGCTCGGCGTGATCCTGGCGGCGCTGGCCGCGCAATTCGTGATCAACGGCATCCACGGGTCGTTCGGGCTGGGGTGAGCCGGGCACGACCCCAGACTATCGCTTCACGGCCGCCCACGAATCATGGAGCCGCCGCCCATTCTCCCACCGGGCCGCGGCCCCTACCCCCGCACGCGCCAGAGGCGGAATGGGGATCCCTTGGGGAGGGCCACGGGCTGCAGCCAGTCCGGCGCCTTGTCGTCGCGCAGGCGGGCGTAGAAGCCGTGGGGGGCCTCGCTCGCATAGACGGTCGATTCGGACATGCCGGGGCAGATCAGCACCATCGTCACCCCGTGCCGGGCGATGATGCCGCGCGCCTGTTCCGCCGATCCGCGGAAGGCGTGCTGCACGTCGAGGATCGCCTGCTGGTTGCGATGATAGGGGCCGGCGATCGCCTTGTGGTGCGTCATCGCGATCAGGCGGGGGCCGAAATCGACGAAGGTGAGGATCGTCGCCGCCGGCATATGCGCGATCGGCCGTAGCGCCGGCAGGGTCGGGCAACGGCGGTTGGCGGTGTTGATCGCCTTGCGATAGGCGTTCGGCGCCTCCGCCGGGATCATGTCCACCGCAAGCCGGCCGAACATGCCCGTCACCACCAGCACCAGCAGCGCCGGCACGCCGATGCGGGTGAGCGGCCGGGCCTGCCGGCGCGCCCAGCCCAATCCCGCCCAGCCGAGCGCCGCCGCCCCCGGCACCGCGAGCAGCTGGGCAGCGGCCCCGGCGCGGAGCTGCCACAGCAGCATGGCGGCGGCGGCGGCGGCCAGCAGGCCGGCGCCGATCCACGGCATCAGCATCGGCGTGCGGCGCGCGCGCCAGATCGCGAAAAGGCTGCCGATCAGGCCGATCACCGGCAGCGCCGCCGTGGGCAGCGCCACCCGCCAGCCATGGGTGTAGATCGGCCGCGCCTCGCGCACCTTGCTGAGCCACAGCCTGTCGAGTTCCGGCGAGACGCCTTCGGGGCGCGACAGGCAATGCGGCCAGGCCAGCGCGAAGCAGCCGCCGATCACGGCCGCCGCCAGCACCGCCAGCGCCAGCCGGGCGGGCCAGCCGCGCACCGGCAGCAGGGAAAGACCGACGAGAAGCGCGCCGCCGCCCAGCGCCGCCGAAAGCCATACCGGCGACAGCGCGTCGCACACCGCCCCGCGATTGTCGTTCGAGGCGAAGACCAGGAAACCGATGGCGCAGCCGGCCGCCAGCGACACGCCATAGGCGCGCAGCCGTTCCGCCTCGCCCCCGTCCACCACCCAGCGCAGGCCGGTGATGCCGGCGATCAGGACCAGATAGGGGAACATCTCCAGCCCGATCACCAGCGACAGTGCGGTGGCGATGCCGATCGTGGCCCCGCCCCGCGCCTGGCGCGGATCGGCCATCCCGGCGACGGCAAGGGCAAGGAAGGCGAGCTGCCAGCCGTGATGATCGATGCGCAGCGGCGTCCACATCGCCATTGCCTGCCCGCCGAAGACGAGGATCAGCAGCCCCAGCGCGAAGGCGGCCGGCGCCACCAGCCGCCGCACGGCCAGCGCCATCGCCGCCATCGATGCGCCGAGCGCGAACAGGGGCGCGATCGCCGCCGCCCATTTTTCCGCCATGATGCCGCCGAGAAAGGGGCGCAGGCCCAGGATCAGGCCCGCGATCGGCAGGTCGACGAGGCGCGACCAGTGGATGTTGGCGCCGCCCGGCGGATCGAGCTTATACTGGCGCAGGTCGAACCAGGCCTGCCCGTCCAGCCAGGCGCGCACCTCCGCCAGCCGGAGATTGTCGTCGGTGTCGAGCAGCGCGAACCAGCGGATCGCACCCCATTTGGACGCGATCATCGCTATGGCGGCGATCGCCCAGAAGAGCAGCACCCAGCGCAGCCAATGGCGCGCGAACGGATCGTCTTGCACACTTCCCATAAGTGTTTTCCGCCATTAGTGGCTCGGGGGCAAAGGGCAAGCGGACAGACATGAACGGCACCATCGGCCCCTGGGCCCAGTATCGCGCATTGCTGGCGCAATTCTTCCGTTACGCGCTGACGGGCGGGCTCGCTTCCTTCGTCCATCTCGGCCTTTACTGGTCGCTGGCGGAGCTGGCCGGCGTCGCGCCGATGGTATCGAACCTGCTCGGCTTCTCGGCCGCGGTGGTGGTCGGCTATGTCATCCACAGCCATTGGAGCTTCCGCGGCCACGGCCGGCGCGGCAACCTCGCCCGCACGGGCGGCCGCTTCATCGCGGTGTCGCTGGTCGGCCTCGCGCTCAACAGCTTCTGGGTATGGCTGTTCGTGGAACGGCTGGGCGGGCCGACCTGGTGGCCCATGCCGTTCATGGTGACGGCCACGCCGCTGCTGGTGTTCTGGCTCAACCGCCGCTGGGTGTTCGCCTGAGATCGTTCCGGCCTTGCCCCCGGAATAGCGGCGCTACAGCCCTTTCTGCCAGGGCAGGCGATCGAGATCGACATTGCCGCCGGTGAGGATCACCCCCACCTCGGCGCCCTTCACATCCACCTTCCCTTCGATGAGCGCCGCCACCGGCACGGCGGAACTCGGCTCGATCACGATCTTCAGCACCTCCCACACCAGCCGCATCGCCTCGACGATCGCGGCCTCGCTCACCGTCACGAAATCGTCGAGCAGGGCCGAAAGGATGAGGAAGCCGTTGGCGCCGAGCGTGGTGCGCAGGCCGTCGGCGATCGTATCGGGCGGATCGCCGGCGACGCGCTCGCCCGCCTTCCACGATCGCCAGGCATCGTCCGCCTGCGCGGGTTCGGTGGCGATGATGCGGATCGACGGCTGCAGGGTGCGCGCGGCGACCGCCGTGCCGGACATCAGCCCTCCGCCGCCCACCGGCGCCAGGATCGCATCCAGCGGGCCGGCCGCGTCCAGCAATTCCATCGCCGCCGTCCCCTGCCCCGCGATCACCATCGGATCGTCATAGGGATGGACGAGG
This sequence comes from Sphingomonas sp. MM-1, assembly GCF_000347675.2. Taxonomy (NCBI): domain Bacteria; kingdom Pseudomonadati; phylum Pseudomonadota; class Alphaproteobacteria; order Sphingomonadales; family Sphingomonadaceae; genus Sphingomonas; species Sphingomonas sp. MM-1. The sequence continues at coordinate 1,707,885 of NC_020561.1, forward strand.
GTGGCCCCGCGCGCCGCCACGATCGCGGCCGCCGCCGCTTCCCGCGCGGCGATGGTGGGCGCGCAGAATTCCACCTGCCCGCCCAGACGCAGCACCGAATCGACCTTCGCGCGCGGCGCATTTTCCGGCATCACAATATAGGCCGGCACGCCCCGCGTCGCCGCCGCGAGGCTGAGCGCCGCGGCATGGTTGCCCGACGAATGGGTGACGACGCCGCGCGCGGCCGCCGCCGCATCCAGCGCCAGCACGGCATTATGCGCGCCGCGTGCCTTGAACGCGCCGATCCGCTGGAAATTCTCGCACTTGAAGGCCAGCCGCGCGCCGAGGATATCGTCCAGCCGGCGCGACCGCAGCACCGGCGTATGGTGGACATGGCCTTCGATGCGGATCGCGGCCTCGGCGACGTCGGCAAAGCTGATCGGCAGATCGGCGGTCATGGCAGGCGCTCCGTCAATGGGCCAGCTTCAGGCCGGCGATGCAGCCGACGAGGCCGACGATCAGCGCCAGCCGCACCGCGTTGATCGGCTCGCCGAACCAGAGGATGCCGACGATCACGGTGCCGAGCGCGCCGATCCCGCCCCACACGGCATAGGCCGTGCCCATCGGGATGGAACGCGAGGCGATCTCCAGCAGCGCCATCGACAGGCCGACCGATACCAGGAATCCGAACGTCCACGGCACGTTGCGGAATCCGTCGACGAAGCGGAGGCAGGTGGTGAAGCCGACCTCGAAACAACCACCCAGCACAAGCCACAGCCACGCCATCGATTTTACTCCTCCCACATCGCGACCTGCGATAGTCTTCCCCGCCATGGCAAAGCGCGGACGCGAGGGCAAATCCGGGGGCATCGGCAATCGCATCGCGCCGCCGCGCTTCATCGCCGGCGGCGTGATCGCGGTCGTCGCCTCCGCGATCTTCTGGGGCGCCAGCCGGGACTGGCGGCTCGCGATCCTGCTGGGCTTCGATGCCGCCGCGATCGTGTTCCTCGTCTCCTGCATATCGCTGTTCGACAATGAGGCGAGCGAGATGCGCGCCGCCGCCAAGGCCAATGACGCCAACCGCGTCGGGCTGCTCGCCATCACCGGCGTGGTGATGCTGGTGATCCTCGTCGCCATCGGTGCCGAATTGCGGCTGGGGCAGCAATCGGCCGGCGCCGCGATGCTGATCGTCGCCACGCTGGTGATCGCCTGGCTGTTCAGCAACATGGTCTATACCCTGCACTATGCCCATCTCTTCTACAGCGAGGGGCCGGAGGGCGGCGACAGCGGCGGCCTCGGCTTCCCCCATGTGCGCGAGCCGGATTATTGGGATTTCGCCTATTTTTCCTTCACTTTGGGAATGACGTTCCAGACATCGGACGTCGACATCTTCGACCATGATATCCGGCGCACCGTGCTGCTGCACAGCATCGCCGCCTTCGTGTTCAACATCGGCGTGCTGGCCTTCACCATCAACGTGCTGGGGGGATAAGGGGCAAGTCCTCCCTATTCCTCCTGCATCGCGGCCAAAGCGGGGCCGTCCAGCCGCCACGGCTCCCAGCCGGTGGAATGGTAGCCGCCGATGCTGCGGTAGAAGCGCTTGGCATCCTCGTTCCAGTCGAGCACCGCCCAGTCGATCCGCGCGCAATCGCGCTTGCGGGCCTCCTCCGCCAGCCCGCGGAACAGGGCGCGGGCGATGCCGGCGCGCCGCGCCTCGGGATCGACGAACAGATCCTCCAGATAGAGGCCGGGCCGGCCCGTCCAGGTCGAGAAATTGAGAAACCAGAGCGCCAGCCCCACCGGCCGGCCGGCCAGCTCCGCGATCAGCGCGAAGACCTGCGGGTCGGGGCCGAACAGCCGGTCGGCCAGCATATCCTCCGTCGCCCGCACGGCATCGGGCTGGCGCTCATAAGCAGCGAGCGCGCGGATCATGCGGAGAATCTCGCCGACGTCGGCGGGTGCGGCGGGGCGGACGGTAACGGTCATTGGGCTCCTTCCAGATTGCCCATCGGCACGGGCTTGCGGCGGGCGGCCAGCAGGCAGCCGCCCGCGATCAGCATCGCGCCGGCGACGGTGAAGGCGCCGACATGCTCGCCGAAGACGAGATAGCCGAGGATGCTCGCCCAGATGAAGGCGGTATATTCCACGGGCGCGAGATAGCTCGCCTCCGCCCGGCGATAAGCCCAGGTGAGCAGGAACAGCGATATGGTGGCGAGCAGCGCCGCCCCCGCCAGCGCCGGCAGGTGGACCGCATCGGGCACCACTGCCAGCCATGGGGCCGCCAGCGCCAGGAACAGGCCGACCATGATATTCTGGTAGAAGGCGACCTCGCGCCCGTCCGCCACCAGCGCCTGCCGCCGCATCAGGATGATGTTGTAGGCATAGCAGACGGCGGAAAAGAGAATGGAGATCGCGCCCAGCAGCGCCTCTTCCCCCAGCTCCGCCCGCGCCTGGCCGGCGAGGATGGTGGCGACGCCCGCCAGCGCGATCAGCGAGGCGAGGATGGCGCTGCGGTCGATCCGCTCCTTCAGCAGCCATGCGGCCAGGAACAAGGCAATCAGCGGCGCGATGAAGGTGAGCGCCACCGCCTGCGCCATCGGCACCCGCGCCAGCCCCCAGAAGAAGGTGACCGCCATCACCGTCGCCACCGCGCCCCGCCGCACATGGATGGCCAGCACCGGGGCCGCGGGCCAACCCGGCCGGCGGCGGAAATGGGGTATCGCGGCGATGGCGGCGCCCGCGAAGGAGCGCCACAGCAACGTGTTGTAGGTGCCGATTTCCAGGGTGAGCCCCTTCATCAGCGCATCCATGCAGGAAAATACGGCGATCCCGGCCATCGCCACCGCAAAGGCGATGGCGGGCGGCGTGTGGCGGCTCATGCCGGTCCGGTCACCAAGAATGAACGCCTCCCCTGCTCACCACCCAACGAAAGCCACGCCCCACGCCGGGGCGGATCGACGCCCGCTACACGCCATCCGCATCTTATCCAGGGACTGCCGCTTTGGGAGCCGGCGGATGCTATTCCGCCGCCTCGCTGGCCTCCGCCGCTGCATTGGCGGCCTCGATCTCGGCCGCCTTGGCCTCCACCAGCCGCACGATATGCTCGATCATGTCGGCATCCTCGACATGATGGTCGGTGACGCCGGAAAGGTAGACCATGTGCCGGCCGTTCCCGCCGCCGGTGATGCCGATATCGGTTTCCCGCGCCTCGCCGGGGCCGTTGACCACGCAGCCCAGCACCGAAAGCGACATCGGCGTGGCGATGTGCTTCAGCCGCTCCTCCAGCTTCTCCACGGTGCGGATCACGTCGAAGCCCTGCCGCGCGCAGGACGGGCAGGATACGACGCGCACGCCGCGCGTGCGGATACCCAGCGACTTCAATATCTCGTAGCCGACGCGCACTTCCTCTTCCGGCTCGGCCGAAAGCGAGACGCGGATCGTGTCGCCGATGCCGGCCCAGAGCAGGTTGCCGATGCCGATCGCCGATTTCACCGTGCCGCCGATCAGCCCGCCGGCTTCGGTGATGCCCAGATGCAGCGGGCAATCCACCGCTTCGGCAAGCTGCATATAGGCCGCGACGGCGAGGAACACGTCCGACGCCTTGACCGCCACCTTATATTCGTGGAAATCGTGATCCTGCAGCAGCTTGATATGATCGAGCGCGCTTTCCACCAGCGCTTCCGGGCAGGGCTCCCCATATTTTTCGAGGAGGTCCTTCTCCAGGCTGCCGGCGTTCACGCCGATGCGGATCGCGCAACCATTGGCCTTGGCGGCGCGCACCACCTCGGCCACGCGCTCGGACGATCCGATATTGCCGGGATTGATGCGCAGGCACGCCGCCCCCGCATCCGCCGCCTCCAGCGCGCGCTTATAGTGGAAATGGATGTCGGCGACGATCGGCACGCGGGCCGCGCGCACGATCTGGCGGAAGGCCGTCGTCGATTCGACATCGGGGCAGGATACGCGGATGATGTCCGCGCCGGCTTCCTCGCAGCGGCGGATCTGATCGATCGTCGCCCCGGCATCGCTGGTCGGCGTGTTGGTCATCGTCTGGACCGTGACGGGGGCATCGCCCCCCACCGGCACCTTGCCGACCATGATCTGGCGGGATTTTCGGCGCGCGATATCGCGCCATGGGCGAATGGACATGAACCCGTCTATAGCCTCTGGCGTTGACAACTCAAAGACACGACCGGGAGCAGGATCATAACCTTTGGCAAGATTTCACCGCCGCCCCGGCGGCATTATGGCTTGGACTGGCTTCGCATCGCCGCCTTCGTCCTCCTCATCGTCTACCATATCGGCCTGATGCTGTCCCCCTGGGACTGGCATGTGAACGGCGAGGAGCCGGTGGAATGGATCGTCTATGTGCTGGTGGCGATGAACCCGTGGCGGATGATGCTGCTGTTCATCGTATCCGGCTACGCCACCCGCGCAGTGCTGGCGCGCGCGCCTTCGATCCGCGCCTTCGTGCGATCGCGCAGCGCCCGGCTGCTGCTGCCGCTGATCTTCGGCGTCTGCTTCGTCGTGGTGCCCCAGCCCTGGATCGAGCTGCGGCAGAAGCTGGGCTATGCGCAGGGCCTCGGCCATTTCTGGCTGCATGATTATTTCGGCTTCGGCCCGCGCGACTATCACACGCTCGGCTTGTTCCACCTGTGGTTCGTGGCCTATATCTGGGTCTATTGCCTCGTCGTCGCGATCGCGGCCGCGCTGCTGCCCGAAGGCGCGCAGCGCAAGGCGCAGCGCTGGTTCGAACGCGCGCTTTCGGGCTGGCGGCTGGTGGTGGTGCCGGTCGCCTGGCTGCTGATCGTCCGCTTCCTGCTGATGCCGGGGGCGAGCCCCACCAACCATGTCGCCACCGACCTGCCCGGCCACCTCATCTACCTGCCCGCCTTCCTGTTCGGGTTCGGCCTGGCCCGCGCCGAAGGCATGTGGCCGGATATCCTGCGCCAGCGGCGCCCGGCGCTAGCGATGATGATCGTGGGCTATGCCCTGCTGCTCTGGCGGATGGCGGGCAATCCGGGGATGGACTGGCTGAAGCCGATGCATCAGGCGGAGCTTGGCCCGGCATCGCTGATGGGCTGGGGGGCGATCCTGCTGCTGCTGGGCGGGGCCGAACGCTGGTGGAACCGCGACCATCGCTGGCGCGCGACGCTGACGGAGGCGGTATTCCCCGTCTATCTCGTCCACCAGACGCTGATCGTGACGATCGGCTGGTGGCTGATCCGCCATAATCTGGGGGCGGGCGTGGAATTCCTGATCCTGATCCTCGGCACGGCGGCGGGCTGCTGGGCCTTTTACGAGGCCGGCCGCCGGATCGGCTGGCTGCGGCCGCTGATCGGCCTTTCCCGTCGCCAGGCGCGGCCCGCCGGTGTAGAGCGCCCGGCACCACCCGCCAGGAGCACGACATGACCGCCGCCGCCGATACCCCCCGCTGGACCATCGTCATCCACGGCGGATCGGGATCGATGCGGCGCGGCGTGCTTTCGGATGCGGACGATGCCGGCGGCCGCGCCGGGCTGAAGGCCGCGATCGACGCCGCCACGGCGATCCTTTCCGCCGGCGGCCCCGCGCTCGACGCGGTGGAGACCGCGATCCGCGTCCTGGAGGACGATCCCCATTTCAACGCCGGCCGCGGATCGGTGTTCACGGCCGAGGGCCGGATCGAATGCGACGCCGCGATCATGGCCGGCGCGACGCTGGCGGCCGGCGCGGTGGCCGGCGTGCGCGCCACCCGCAACCCGATCACGCTGGCCCGCGCGGTGATGGAGCGCAGCAGCCATGTGTTCCTGGCCGGCGCCGGCGCGGACGGCTTCGCCCGCGCGCAGGACATCGAATCCGCCCCGCCCGAATGGTTCGAGACGGCCGAGCGCCGCCGCCAGCTGGACGAGATTCTCGCCGATCCCGACGCGCCGTTCGATTCGGCGATGAAATATGGCACGGTCGGCGCGGTCGCGCTCGACACCCGCGGCCATGTCGCCGCCGCCACCTCGACAGGCGGACTGACCGGCAAGAAATGGGGCCGGGTGGGCGATTCCCCGCTGATCGGCGCCGGCACCTATGCCGACGATCGCGCCTGCGCGGTTTCCTGCACCGGGGCGGGCGAATATTTCATCCGCCTGGGCGTGGCGCACGAGATCACCGCGCGCGTGCGCCTGGCCGGCGAGACGATCGAGGATGCCGCCGACGGCATGATCGCGGAGTTGACCGAGATGGGCGGCAAGGGCGGCGTGATCGTGGTTTCCGCCGACGGATCGGGCGGCTGGGCGTTCAACACGCCGGGCATGTATCGCGCCATGGCGACCCACGACGCACCGCCGGAAATCGCCATCTACGGGGACGAGTAAGCCGGATTGCGCTGCCTTTCAGGCCGGGCGGCGCCCTACAGCCCCGCCAGCACCTCGCCCACCAGGTCCGCTTCGGCATCGTCATTATAGGCATGGAAGGACAGGCGCAGCACCGCGCCGCGCCGGTCGAACCGGCAGCCGGCGGCCGCCAGCGCCGCCTCCGCCGCGCCATCGGCCCTGATGCAGAGCGTGCCGCCGAAGCCCCGCCGATCGGCCGGGAACCAGCGGTCGCCCGCCCGGTTCGCCACCCGCGCGGTGAGCCGGCGGTTGTGGGCGAAGATCTGCGGCACGCCGATGCCGGCGACGGTGGCGATGCCGCCCGCCGCCAGCGCGAAGGGCGCGATCGAAGGCGTGCCGCCCCAGAAGCGCCGGGCATCGGGGGCATAGCGGAAATCGCGTATGTCGAAGGCGAAGGGATCGGCATGGCTGAACCAGCCCACTTCCAGCGGCTGCGCCCGCGCGGTGAAGGCGGCATCCGCCCACAGCCAGCCCGCGCCCGGCCCGCCGCACAGCCATTTGAGGCAGGAACCAACCGCCGCGTCGACGCCCCAGCTCGGCATGTCGATCGGCACCACGCCGGCCGATTGCGCGACATCGACGATGGAGGCCGCACCGGCGCCCCGCGCCAGCGCGGCGATTTCCGCCACGGGCGCCACCGCGCCGCTATTGGAATGGACATGCATCGGCACCACCGCCGCCACGCCGGGATGGATCGCCGCCGCCCAGCTGGCCGCGTCGGCGGGATCGCCGGTCAGCAGCTCCAGCCGGTAGCCCAAGGGGGCGAGCGCCGCCATCGCATAGCCGATCGAGGGGAAGCTCTGCTCCGACGCCAGCAATATATCCCGCCCCGGCTCGCGCGGCATGGCGGAAAGCAGGCGGAACAGCGCGCCCGAAACATTGGCCTGCGGGCAATATTCGGCCGGCACGCCGCCCAGCAGCCCCGCCAGCCCCATGCGGAACTCGTCGATTGCGCCCAGCCAGTCGTCCCACGCGCCCGCGCCCTGCGTGGCCCAGGGCTGGAGCACCGCCGTCTCGATCCGCGATCGCGCGGCGTGGGGCAGCGCGCCGGCCGAATGGGCGAGCAGGTAAGGCCCGCCTTCCGGCACGTCGAACAGGGCGCGCCAGGGCGTCACGCGGCGGCGCCCGCGGAAAGGCTGTCGCGCACCCGGCCATAATCGCCACCCCAGGCATCGGTCATCGCCACGCGCACGTCCCAAAGCTCGGGGAAGAAGCGATGCTTCGCCCCCGCCTGCAACAGATCGACGGAACGCCCCTTCAGCGATGCCGATCCCATGCCGATCGAACGGTGGATCAGGAAAAGGTGGTGCCAGCGGAACTTGCCGAACAATTCGTCGAACTCGATCAGCGCCTCGGCCACCGCATAGGCCGCGTCATGGGCATAATCCTGGTCGTAGATCGACCGCACCGTCCGCCCCTCGGGCGTGAGATAATGGCTGACGAAACTGGTCCACAGATGCGGCGGCATTTTCAGAAGCGTTCGGAAACCCGGCGATTCCTGCCCGCTGCCATTGCCGAGCTGCAGGCGAATCTGCTGATATTCCTTGGGCGACATGGTTTCGAGCAGGTCGAGCTGCGCCGTCATCAGCCGGAGCAGGCGGTGGCAGCGGCCCATCAGGGTCAGCACCCGATGGGTGTCGCGCGCCTGCAGATAATCGTCGACGTCGAGCAGCGTGTAGGCGATCAGCTTCATCCACAGCTCCTCGACCTGGTGGACGATCTGGAACTGAAGCTCGTCGCGGTTGACGAATTCGTCAAACCCCTTCTGGCAGCCGAGCAGCGAGCCGGTATCGAGATAGAGCTCGTAATCGAGCGTGGGGGGAGCGCTCATCATTGCGTAGAAAGCCTGCCGGTCCATCGCATCCTCTGGGTTCTGTCGAACCGCCAGACTAGCAGCAGGGCCACGGAACATTGTTCGGGAAGGATGGAGTGGCCAGCGGGATTTTCAGCAATCGTCCTTCCGATTGCCGATATACAGGCCATTCGTGCTACGATCCGGCACCACCGGAGATCATATGGACCGCATCGACCATCAACTGCTCGCCCTGCTGGAAGCCGATGCCCGGCTTTCCTTCGCCGATCTCGCCGAACGCACCGGCCTTACCAAGACGCCCTGCTGGAAGCGGGTGCAGGCGCTGGAGCAGGCCGGCGCGATCCGGGGCTATCGCGCGGCGATCGATCCGGCGGCGCTCGGCCTCGCCACCAGCGCCTTCGTGCGCGTCATCGTCGCCTTCGACCGGCATGACGCGTTCGAGGCGGCGGTGATCCGCCATCCCATGATCCTCGCCTGCCATGCCACGGTCGGCGAAACGGATTATCTGCTGCACGTGCTGGCCCGCGATCTCGCCGCGCTCGACGATTTCCTGCGCGGTCAGCTCTGGCGGCTGCCGGGGGTGGAGCGCTTCACCACCACCATCGCCACGCGGGAGATCAAGGCCGCCGGATCGATCACGGCCTGCGCCGTTGAGACGCCGACGCTCTAGCCGCCCCAAAAAGGGGGAGGACGGCCGGTCAGCCCCGATTTTCGATGAGCGGGCGCAGCACCAGCATGCCGGGCAAGGTGCTGAGCACGCCCATCAGCAGCGATATCAGGATGTCGGTCGTCACCGCATGCACCCAGCCGGCGACAGCCGCGAACAAGGCGGCGATCAGCAGCAGGGCGACGGTGCCCGGCGCCGGCATGAAGCGCGGGCGGGATGCCGCCGCCGGGCGCGCCGGCACGGCCGTGCGGGCCGGCGCCATGGGCGGCAAGGCGGTCGATCGCGCCCAGGCGCTGCGCACGCGGCGGTCGGCGATCGACGGGCGCGTGCGACGGCCGGGCGCGGGATGGGGGATGGCGGTTCCGGTCCGCCGCGAACGGAGGGCGGGCATGGCCATCATGCCGCTTCCATCATGAGGACGATATCCGGCTGCGTCACCGCAAGAGCCGGCCGGCCGGCGAGGCCCGCGATCACCTGGGCGATCTGCGTTTCGGAAAGATCGCCGCCGTTCAGCACCGCCAGCACTTCCGCCACGGCATAGCCCAAAGTGAACAGGAAGGCGGCGCGGCGCAGCCGTTCGAGATCGGCATTGGCGAGCGCGTGGGGAGAGCGCAGGCCCAGCCCCGCCGTCACCAGCCGGGCGAGGCGCGGCATCGCCGCCAGCCGGTGGAGGAGGCGCGCGCCGGGCATCCGCGCATCGCGCACACCGATGGCGATCGCCCGCAAATGGGTCTGGGAAAGCCGGCCGCGCACGGATGCGCCCTCTGCCGGGCTCGCGACGGCGCGGCCCGCATGGTCCGACAGGGATGTGACGTTCATCGAAAGGCTCCAGGCCGCCGGGCGTTCGCGGCGACCTTCGTCGCGCACCGCCTCGGGGCATTTCACCGGCCCATATAGGTCGGCGAAACGATCATTCAAACTGAGGTAATTGTGACACTACCCATCTGCAAACCAGATGGATCAGGCCTGTTCGGCAATCCCCTGCTTCAGCCGCTCGATCAGCCAGCGCGCGGCTATGCCGGGAGGGCGGCTGAACTGCTGGACCAGATAGACGCGCAGCGAGAAATCGGGGATGCCATGGAGGTGCAGCCGCTTCAGCGTGCCTTCGGCCAGCGGCGCGGCCACGAAGTGCGCGGGCATGTGGCTCCAGCCGAAGCCCGCGATCAGGAAGGCCAGCCGCGTGCGCAGGTCGGCCACCCGCCAGATTCTCGGGCTGATCACGCCGCGGGTCCAGCCGCTCTGCCCGCTGCCGCTGGTCAGCACGATCTGGGTGAACTGCTCCAGATCCTCCCGCCCCACCGGCTCGGGCAGCGCCGCCAGCGGATGCCGGGCGGAGACGACCGGCACCATCTCCACATCCATCAGGAAATCGGCGTGCAGATCGGTCGCGCCCGTGGTCTCCAGCGCATAGATCGCCATCTGCACCGCCCGCTGCGCAGATGGCGTTCCGGCCCGCCGATGCTTTCGGTCAGCACGGTCATCGGGATGGTCGGGAACTGCCGTTCGAACGCGGCGAGGCAGTCCATCGCGATCGCCGGCGGGAACAGGGGATCGATCGCCAGCCCCAGCTCGGGCTCCAGCCCCTCCGCCATCCGCCGCGTCCTGACCCGGAGCGCATCGGCGAGATTGATGATCCGCCGCGCGTCGATCAGGATCGACCGGCCGGCTTCCGTCATCTGCGGGACGCGGGTAGCGCGGTCGAACAGGGCCACGCCCAGCGCGTCCTCCAGCGATCGCACGCTCTGGCTGATCGCCGATTGCGCGCGCATCAGCTTGCGCGATGCGGCCGAGAAGCTGCCGGCATCGGCGATCGCCACGAAGATGCGGAGCTGATCCAGGGTGAGCTGATCGAGCATCGCGCGGCAGGCTATCCCAATTCCGCCGCCGGCGGAATCGGCCTTGTCCCGGCCGCGCCCCAAAAAGCGTCGCGGCGGGATCGTTCGGCCCCGCCGCCGGTTGAACCGCGCGGCCCCGCAATGGCATATCCGTTTCGGCGGCGGCACCCCTTGTGTTGCAAAATAGCCACACCATATCGCCCGGCGAAAGGGAGGGACCATGAACCTCGAAAAATTCACCGATCGCGCCAAAGGCTTCCTGCAATCGGCGCAGACCGTGGCGATCCGCCTCAACCACCAGCAGATCACCCCCGAACATATATTGAAGGCCCTGCTGGAGGATGAGCAAGGCATGGCCGCGGGGCTGATCCGCGCCGCCGGCGGCCAGCCCGAAACCGCGATGCGCGAAACCGATGCCGCGCTCGCCCGGATTCCCGCCGTATCGGGCAGCGGCGCCCAGGCCACGCCGGGCCTGACCAACGATGCCGTTCGCGTGCTCGACCAGGCGGAGCAGATCGCGACCAAGGCGGGCGACAGCTTCGTCACCGTCGAGCGCCTGCTGCTCGCCCTCGCCCTTTCCAGCACCGCTGCCGGCAAGGCGCTGGCGGCGGCCGGCGTGCATGCCGACAGCCTGAACCAGGCGATCAACCAGCTCCGCAAGGGCCGCACCGCCGACACCGCCGGCGCCGAGGACCGTTACGACGCGCTCAAGAAGTTCGCGCGCGACCTCACCGAGGCGGCGCGCGACGGCAAGCTCGATCCGGTCATCGGCCGCGATGAGGAGATTCGCCGCACCATCCAGATCCTCGCCCGCCGCACCAAGAACAATCCGGTGCTGATCGGCGAGCCCGGCGTGGGCAAGACCGCCATCGCCGAGGGGCTGGCGCTGCGCATCGCCAATGGCGACGTGCCCGATACGCTGAAGGATCGCACGCTGATGGCGCTCGACATGGGATCGCTGATCGCGGGCGCCAAATATCGCGGCGAGTTCGAGGAGCGCCTCAAGGGCGTGCTCGACGAGGTGAAGCAGGCCGAGGGCGACATCATCCTGTTCATCGACGAGATGCACACGCTGATCGGCGCGGGCAAGTCCGAAGGCGCGATGGATGCCTCCAACCTGCTGAAGCCGGCCCTGGCGCGGGGCGAGCTGCACTGCATCGGCGCCACCACGCTCGACGAATATCGCAAATATGTGGAGAAGGACCCCGCGCTCCAGCGGCGGTTCCAGCCCGTCTTCGTCGGCGAGCCGACGGTGGAGGACACCATCTCCATCCTGCGCGGCCTCAAGGAGAAATATGAGCTGCACCACGGCGTGCGGATCACCGACGGCGCGCTGGTATCGGCCGCCACCCTCTCCAACCGCTACATCACAGATCGCTTCTTGCCCGACAAGGCGATCGACCTGATGGACGAGGCGGCCAGCCGACTGCGCATGGAGGTGGAGTCGAAGCCCGAGGAGATCGAGAATCTCGACCGCCGGATCATCCAGCTCAAGATCGAGCGCGAGGCGCTGAAGAAGGAGACCGACCAGGCCTCCAAGGACCGCCTGGGGGCGCTCGAATATGATCTCGCCCAGCTCGAGCAGCAATCCGCGGAGCTGACGACGCGCTGGCAGGCCGAGAAGGAGAAGATCCACGCCGAGGCCAAGATCAAGGAACAGCTCGATGCCGCGCGCATCGAGCTGGACCAGGCGCAGCGCAGCGGCAACCTCGCACGAGCCGGCGAGCTCAGCTACGGCGTGATCCCCCAGCTCGAAAAGCAGCTCGGCGAGGCGCAGGCCGCTTCCGAGAGCGCGATGCTGCGCGAGGAGGTGACGAGCGAGGACATCGCCTCGGTCGTCAGCCGCTGGACGGGCATTCCGGTCGACAAGATGCTGGAGGGCGAGCGCGAGAAGCTGCTCAATATGGAGGAGGAGCTGGGCAGGCGCGTGATCGGGCAGCAGGACGCGGTTTCCGCCGTCGCCCGCGCCGTGCGCCGCAGCCGCGCGGGGCTGCAGGACCCGAACCGGCCGCTCGGCTCCTTCCTGTTCCTCGGCCCGACGGGCGTGGGCAAGACGGAGCTGACCAAGGCGCTGGCCGGTTTCCTGTTCGACGACGATTCGGCGATGGTCCGCATCGACATGAGCGAGTTCATGGAGAAGCATTCGGTCGCCCGCCTGATCGGCGCCCCTCCCGGCTATGTCGGCTATGAGGAAGGCGGCGTGCTGACAGAGGCCGTGCGCCGGCGCCCCTATCAGGTGGTGCTGTTCGACGAGGTGGAGAAGGCGCACAACGACGTGTTCAACGTGCTGCTCCAGGTGCTCGACGACGGGCGGCTGACCGACGGCCAGGGCCGCACGGTCGACTTCTCGAACACGCTCATCATCCTCACCTCCAACCTGGGCAGCCAGTTCCTGTCCAGCCTGCCCGATGGCGCGGACGTGGAATCGGTGGAACCGCAGGTGATGGACGTGGTGCGCGCGCACTTCCGCCCGGAATTCCTGAACCGGCTGGACGAGATCATCCTGTTCCACCGGCTGGGCCAGGAGCATATGGGCCCGATCGTCGACATCCAGGTCGCGCGCGTCCAGAAGCTGCTGAAGGACCGCAAGATCGCGCTCTCGCTCACCGATGCGGCGCGCGCCTGGCTGGGCCGGGTCGGCTACGATCCGGTCTATGGCGCCCGGCCGCTGAAGCGGGCGGTGCAGAAATATCTGCAGGACCCGCTGGCCGACGCGATCCTGAAAGGCGAAATCCGCGACGGATCGCTCGTCACCATCGACGAGGGCGATGGCGCCCTGGTGCTGAAGACGGGCTGAGCGGCATGGGAGGCGGGTTCACACGGACCCGCCTCTTTTCATGTCGCGATCACATCCCGCCCCGTTCGCGGGCCGGATTGCGGCTGCTGGCATCGGCGAGCGCGAAATAGCGGCAGAGCAAATCCCGCTCGGCCGGGCTGATGAATGGATTCCATACGTCGAAGATCAGCACGGCGCGCAGCTGATCGCTGTCGTTCCAGGCCTCATGCTCGATCGTATCGTCGAACGCAAAAGCCTCGCCGACCCGCCAGCTCCGCGTTTCCCCGCCGACCCGGAAACCGCACCCTTCGGGCACGATCAGCGGCAGATGGATGATCGTGCGGGTGTTGGTGACGCCGGTATGCGCCGGAATCCGGGTATGGGGCCGCAGGATGGAGAAGAAGACGGTGGGGGCGCGGCCGGGTATCTCGGCCCGGGGAATGGCCTCCAGCACCTTCACCGTGCGGGGACACAGGGCATGCGCCTCCGCATTGGCGACGCCATATTCCCAAAGGAAATAAGCGCTCCAGTCGAGCGAGTTGTCGAGCGGGGTCCACTTATTCTCCGGCGTGCCCCGGTCCATCGCGACATAGGGTCGCATCGGCTGCGACCGGGCGAGCAGCGCCTCGAATTCGGCGCGGATGGTTTCGGTATTGGCCTCCAGCTCGGCAAGCCAGGGGAAATGATCCCGGTCGAAGAATTCGTAGGCCGGCAGGAAAGGATAATGCACGCCGGAGCATTCGTTCCGGTAGATCCGGCGGCGGCCGAAGGCGTTGTCGAGGCAGGCATCGAAGCGCCGCAGCGCCGCTGGCGGGACATCCGCCCGCGCATCGGCCATGCCCTGCTCGACCTCCTCGGCGAAGGCCTGCGTCTGCTCCGCAACGAAAGCGCGCGCATGCGCCAGCACATCGACGAGCGCCGGCGGCACGGGATCGAGGCCGGCACTGAGGCTGAGCACCGCCTGCCACGCCTCGACCGCATGCGCCGTCTCGCCAAGGCGCTCGTGCAATTCCGCGCTTCGCAGCCGACCCATGAAATGGCGCTGATCGATGGCGAACACACGATCCAGGCTCTGGCGTTCGCCCGCGGCATCACCCTGCTCGCGCTGGGCCCGCGCCAGATTCATCCAGAGGGCGGGCTCTGTCGGATCGGCCTCTGCGGCGCGGCGGAAATGGCTTGCCGCATCGGTAAAGTCCCGCGCCGCCAGCGCCGCCATTCCCCTGGCGTTGTTGGCGTGCGGATTATCGGGATCGATCGCCAATATGGCATCGATCAGACGGCGTTCCTCGGCTTGGTTCCCCTGTTGACGCGCACTCGCAACCGCCTGCAGCAGGCGGCCTACTCGTTCATCCTGATGTTTCATCGTCCCCCACGGACACGCCCCTCTGGCAAGGCGGAATTGACCCTGATGTAAGGAGTAATGAGATGGCGGGAGCGGCGCAAGCGGCCTCGCCGGCTTGTGGCGTCGATGCCCAATGTGCGATCAGTCTGCGCGTGACCGACAAGCAGATATCAGCGCTCGACGTGGTTCGCGACGCCGAATGGCTCCCCCACCGCTATGATCCCCAATATGATGCCGTCCATTTCCGGCACACGCCGCGCGACGAGCATGAGCGGGCAACCTTCCTGACCGACGACTATCTGCCACAGGAAGCGCCTAAGCTAGTGCTGCGCCGGGACGAAGCGGCCGGGGCCGCGCCGGCGGAGGCCCCGATCCACTATATCTTCCATTCGGCCTTCTGCTGTTCGACCCTGCTCGCCCGGGTGTTCGAGCGGCCCGGTTACGCGATGGGGCTGAAGGAGCCCGTCCTCCTCAACGACCTGGTGGGCTGGCGCCGCCGAGGCGGCGAGCCGAAGCGGATCGCCATGGCGCTCGACCATGGGCTGCGGCTGCTGGGCCGCCCATTTTCGCCGGGCGAAGCAATCGTCATCAAGCCATCCAACATCGTGAACATTTTGGCGACCGCGATGCTGGGCATGCGCCCCAATTCACGGGCCTTACTGCTCCATGCCCCCCTCCGGACCTTCCTCACTTCGGTCGCGAAGAAAGGAATGGACGGGAGGCTTTGGGTGCGGGAGCAGTTGCTGGGCCAGATCATGGACGGCCTGACGCCGTTCGGTTTCAGCGAGAAGGATTATCTCGGCCAAACCGACCTGCAGGTCGCGGCCGTCGGCTGGCTTGCCCAGCAGTCGCTCTTTACCGATCTGATCGCGCGTTTCGGAGAACGGGTCCGCAGCCTCGACAGCGAGACGCTGATGGCGCGGCCCGAGGAGGCGCTTCGCGCGCTTTCGGCCTTTTACGGTCTTCCCTTGAGCGATGCGGCCATTGCCGAAATCCTGGCCGACGGCGCATTCACCCGCCATTCGAAAACCGGCAGCGATTTCGGCATCGATGCCCGAGCCGCCGAATATCGCACCGCCACCGCAACCCATGGCGACGAGATCGAGAAGGTCGCGCACTGGGCCGGGATCGTCGCCCAAGGCGCGGGGCTTTCGCTGACGCTCAAGGCGCCGTTGCTGGACTGATCCGCGCGATCCCTCCTCCGGTAACGCTCAGACTATCCCTCAACCCATAAAAAAGGGGCGGTCCCGAAGGACCGCCCCCAATTTTTTGCAATCGGTCGACCGCTTAGAAGCGGACGCGGCCACCGATCGCGAAGCGACGGCCCAGAGCGTCGTAGGTCGACGGATAGGTGTTGCCGCTGTTGTAAGTTGTCGAACCGATCGAATTGCCGACAACCGGCGGCTTCTTATCGAACAGGTTGGTAACCGTAAACGTAACGTCGAAATTATCCGAAACCGCGACGCGAGTCGCAAGATCGAAATAGTCGTAAGACTTGATCTTGCGGAAGCCCGGCTCGACGATGCAAGCTTCGGGATCAGCGCCGTTTGGATCAACGCAGCCCACAGCCGCCTCCTGGTCCGCCTCAAACTGCAGCGGCTCGAACTTCACGCCATCGATATGGCGCCACAGGAACGACACATCGACCTTCTCGAAGCTCAGCGTAGCACGGGTATTCCAGCTCAATTTCGGCTGGATCGACCCCGAAAGACCGCAGTTTATGCTGTAATAGCCGACACACTCGCGGTTAATTGAGGTATCGGTGGCCTTAAACTTCTGGCTGTTCGTCCAGTTACCGTTGAACGTCAGGTTAAGCGTCGCGAAATCGAACTGATGGCGATAATTCATCGTCAGATCGATACCGTCGGTCGTGATCGTACCCAGGTTGGACAGGTTAGCAATCAGACCCAGCGTGGTCGCAGGGTCACCATCCAAGCCGCCTGTGGCCGGGTTACGACCAAAGGACTGACAGGCGACACTCGTGGCAGAGCTTGCCGTCACATCATCGAAGCAGGCGCTCATGATGTCATCGACAGTCGGCGTCGTGATCGCCTTCTTGATCTTGATATTATAATAATCGATCGTCAGCGAGAAGCCCGGCACAACCTTCGGCTGGATCACGGCACCGATGACATAGCTGTCGGCCTTTTCGGGGCGAAGATTCACATTACCGCCCGTGGTAATGTTGATCTGGCCAGAACTTGGCTGATTGATCGTACCGATCTGATTGAGCGGCGCCCCCTGAGCCACGCAGACCGCAGCCAGATTCGCATCGTTCAACGGCGCCGAGCCAGCACAAGGATCAACCGCAAGGTTAGTCAGACCAGTGGTGACTGGCGTAAACAGCTCGCCGATGTTCGGGGCGCGGACCGAGCGCTGATACATACCGCGAAGCTTGACATCTTCAATCGGAGCCCAGGTACCGCCGGCCTTCCACGTCGTGGTCTTGTAACTGGGCGACGTCGGAGCGTCCACGCTGTAGCTCGAATAACGGATACCCGCTTCGAGTTGCAAGCTATGGAAGAACGGACGATCAGTGACCAGCGGAGCGATTAATTCGCCATAGGCTTCGTAAACGTCATAACCACCGTCAATATTCGGCGCAGCGCCACCGGCACCGCCCAACTCGCCCGGAGTCTGCGCGAGCAGATCGGACTCCTGCTTTGCGCCATATTTCCGATATTCGCCGCCTACGGCAAATTGGATGGGGTCCTCCGCAAACGGGCTAGCGACGCCGAAATCACCGCTGACGAGGGCGCGGACCTGAGCCAGCGTCGAACGAACCGAAACCGTCGAATTGGCGGTCAGATACGGGATCTGGTCCGGGTTGATGCTACCGTCGCCACCAAAGATGTTAAGCGGCACGCATCCTTCGTTCCCGCTGAGACAGCTGGTGGTGTTGGTCGCCATCAGCGCATCGCGTGTGCGCGACATCAGCATATACCCGCGCTGGGTCTGCGTATTCTCGCTCTCGCCATAGGCGCCCGCCACATCGAAATTGATCGTGTCGGTGATGCTCCCCCGCACGCCCAAACGATAATCAAAGATAGTGGTCACATAGTCGCTTATGCGCGGGCCAAATTCGGTCGCACGGCGCAACACGTTAGTGGTGAAGGTACGGAAATCAGCACTCGTTGGATCGGTTGCAGCCGCAGCTGCCGAACAAGCGGCCGCGGAAAGGCCATTTGCGTTACAGAACTGGTTGCGCACAGCCTCGGGCAGATACGGATTGCTGTACGGAATTTCCATCGAGCTGTTGAAGATACCCGATGGTGCAATGATCGTCGACACGGTGTTCTTGGAGAACATACCGCGCGTGTAAACCTCAATACCATCGGCAACTTCATAGTTCGCCTGGCCAAACATGTTGAAACGCTCGAACGGCGTCTGGAACACGTTATAGGGATTGAAGTTGAAGCTGGCGTAGATCGGAACGAGCGTACCGGTTGTCGGATCGATCTGCAGAACGCCGCTGCCGGGAACGGAGAAACGCGCCGGCACCGCCGTACCCGAACCTTCGGGCTGGCCGTTATAAGAGTTGATGCTCTCACGCGAGTAAGGACGATCGCTCTGATAAACAGCATCGGACTGTTGATAGCCAATGCTGAAAACGGCATTGCCTTTACCATCGTCAAAATTGCCGCCGATGGTGGCGTCGACGCGGAATACGTTTCCGTCACCCTCTTCGGTGAGCTGGTTGCTAATGTTCAGCTCGACACCCGAGAAGTCCTTCTTGGTGACGAAGTTGACCACGCCGGTGATCGCATCGGCACCATAAGTCGTCGAAGCACCCCCCGTCAGCGAGTCGACGCGTTCAACGAGGGCCAGCGGGATGTTGTTGAGGTCGACGCGACCGCTCACGTCACCGGGAACGATACGCGTGCCGTCAAGCAGAACGACGTTGCGACGCGAACCGAGACCGCGAAGGTCGACGTAGGAGGCACCGCCGTTGCCGTTGTTAACGGCCGAACCAATGCTGGCGACCGCGCCCGGCATGTCGCGGAGAATCTCTTCAGCGGTGTTCGACTGACGGAGCGCGATTTCCTCACCGCCGATCACCGACACCGGGCTGGTGGCGACGATGTTCGGATTCTTGATGAGCGTGCCGGTCACGACGATCGTGCCGGTATCTTCCGCCGTGCTGGCGGTGTCATCCTGTGCGAAGGCCGGCGCGGCGACGAGCGCGAGGCCGATGACCCCCGTGCTCAGTGCCGAACGGCCCAGGAATTTCTGCGTTTTGGTCACTATCCAGTCCCTTATTCTGGAGTGTGGTCGGGCCGTGGCGCGGCCCAATGTCCCAACCGTCCGGCAGCCAATGCGCGACAGACGCGCAGCCGACCCCCTCCGGCATGGCTCGGGTGATGCCGGATGGGCTTTACGCTTGTAAAGCTGAGGTTCAGGTAAAATGGCGGTTCGCCATTCGCTGTCGCACAAATGCAACAGTGGCCGAGCAGGCCGGACCATGGCATTCTAGCTGCTGCGCAATTTATCGGCAATTTGGGGAGGTTTCGATGAAATTTTCGGCAAGCGGATGGGTGGCGGCCACCTGTGTCCTGGCCACACCAGCACTCGTGCTTGCCGCGGAGCAGCGTGAAGGGAGGCCCGAGATCTTCACCAAGTTGATCGAGTGCCGATCGATCGCCGACGCCGCCCAACGGCTCGCCTGCTATGACGAACGGGTGGCCGCCCTCGACACCGCCGAGGCCCAGAGCGACGTCGTCGTGGTCGACAAGGGGCAGGTGCGCAAGGCCAAGCGGACGCTGTTCGGCCTGAGCCTCCCGGCGCTGACCATCTTCGAAGGCAACGACAAGGAGAAGGCGCGCGAGGAGGAGATCAAGGAGATCGAATCGACGATCAAGGAGGCGAGCCCGCTGAAGGGAACGCAGGATCGCTGGGTGATCGTGCTCGAGGATGGCGCCCGCTGGGTGCAGACGGAAGCCAAGCGCATCAACCGCGCGCCCAAGCCGGGCATGCCGATCAAGATCCGTCAGGCGGCGCTGGGCAGCTATTTCGCCAATATCGACGGGCAGACCGCCATCCGCGTGCGCCGCGAAAATTGAAGCGCGCCGTCACGAACTGGACAGGCCGGGGCGGCCGTGGCGGCATTCCATTCCTGGGGTCGCATCTATGACGATGCGGCCCATGGGCGTTGCGGCGGGGAATTATAGCCGCCTAGCCGGCCCCGATCGCCCAAGCGTGTGTCGCCGACGGCTCACTGGAATGTCGTCCGGCCGTCATCATCCTCGTCGCGCATGCGAAAGAACTGCATGAACTGGATGAGGAGGTCGGCGCGCTCGGCGATGGTGGGGCTTTCGAGCAGGGCCTGCTTTGCCGCCACGTCGAAGGGCGCGATCTGGGCGATGCCGTTGACCAGCGATTCATCGTCCAGCCGCGCCACCGCGTCCCAATCGACCACATAGCCGCGCGCGGTGGCGAAGCGCTTCGATTCCTGTTCCAGCGCGGCGCGGATCATCAGCTCCAGCGGCTCGCTTTCGGCATCGTCGTCGAAATCGTCGAAGCTCGCCTCGATCTGCCGAAACAGCGTGGGGCGATCGAGCTCCCCCGCCACGCGGAAGCGGCTCTGTCCTTCCAGCACGATGTTGAAGCGGCCATCGTCCAGCGCCTCGACATGGGCGATCCGGCCGACGCAGCCGATGTCGTAGAGCGCGGGCGGGTGCCCTTCCCTTTCGGGTTCGCGCGGCTGGATCATCGCGATCCGGCGATCACGGGCCAGCGCGTCCTTCACCAGCGCGCGGTAGCGCGGCTCGAAGATATGGAGCGGCAGCAGCGCGCGCGGGAACAGCAGGGCGCCCGCCAGCGGAAAGATCGACAGGCGAACCGCCGCGCCCGCCACGGTCATGTGAACAGCACGGCCGAAAGGCGGCGGCGCTGGGCGCTCACCCACGGATCCTCGAGCCCCACCGCCTCGAACAGGTTGAGCAGGCGCGCGCGCGCGGCGCCTTCGTTCCACGTGCGGTCGCGGGCGATGCTTTCGAGGAGGGCATCGGCCGCGCCGTCGCGGTCGCCCGCCGCCATCAACCCGCCGGCCAGCTCATAGCGCGCCTCATGATCGTCCGGATCGGCGGCCGCCCGCGCGCGCAGGCCGCCGAGATCGTCGACCGGCATCGCATCGCGGGCGAGCTGAAGCGCGGCCTTGGCGCGCGCGATGCCGGCATCCCTGGCCTTGTCCTCGGGCACCGTCGCCAGCAGCGCCTCCGCCTCCGCGCCCCGGCCGAGCGCGATCAGCGCCCGCGCCTGGCCGGCGATGACGGATACATCCTCCGGCGCCATTTCGGCGACCTGGTTGAAGATGGAGAGCGCGCGCTCGGCATCGCCCGAATCGAGCACCTCCTCGCCCATCGCCACCAGGGGCGCGATATCCTGCGCCAGCAGATCGTCCGCGCCCTGGACCGGCAGCTGCTTCAATATCTGGTCCAGCATGCCCTTGAGCTGGCTTTCGGTGCGGGCGGGCGTGAGATCGGCGACGAGCTGCCCCTGGAACAGCGCATAGACGGTGGGAATGGACTGGACGCGGAACTGCGCGGCTATCAGCTTGTTGGCGTCGACATCGATCTTGACCAGCTTCACGCCGCGGCCGGCATAATCCTGCGCCACCTTGTCCAGTACGGGGCCCAGCGCCTTGCAGGGGCCGCACCATTCCGCCCAGAAATCGAGGATGACGAGCGCAGTCATCGACGGTTCGATCACGTCCCGCTTGAACGTCTCGATCGCCTCGCGATCCGCGCTGCTCATACCCAAGGTCGCCACCGGCCGCTCCTATTTCCAAGTCCAGGCTGCTTATATCCGAAGCCCCTTATGTGGGCGCGGGAGCGCCGCTGCCAAGCCCCGCAGCGCCTTTGCGACGCCCATGCAATTTTTCTTCACAACGGGGGTTGCCGACCCGAAAACCCTCCGCTATTAGCCGCGCCTCACCCGCCGGGCACGCCCGGCCGAAACGCCAGAGCGGGCGTAGCTCAGGGGTAGAGCACAACCTTGCCAAGGTTGGGGTCGAGGGTTCGAATCCCTTCGCCCGCTCCAAATCTTTAGATTCCACTAAAGATTTGAAAAACAAAGACAAAAATCAACCATTTTAGCCTGTGTAGGTACTGTGCAGAAAAATTTGCGGAACCGCTTTGCGGGTATCGCAGAAAATGCACCCTTATGCTCCGCAGATTTCGCCAAGCAGAACGGCTCGCCCTTCGGCTATAGGGCTGATTCTGGCTTCGCCGGTGGCCGTCTCCCGGACAATCGGTTATGGCGTGGGCCGTCCGTACAATACGCGGGACACGGTAGAGTCAGACAATGCGGGCAAAGCGCAGACAAGACGAAGAGCGGATGAAAGCGCGGGCACGCCGTGTCATGAAGCTGTGGTCGCGCGGCCTCTCCGATGCGCCTGCGCATTCGCCGCGCG
Organism: Sphingomonas sp. MM-1; assembly: GCF_000347675.2. NCBI lineage: Bacteria > Pseudomonadati > Pseudomonadota > Alphaproteobacteria > Sphingomonadales > Sphingomonadaceae > Sphingomonas > Sphingomonas sp. MM-1. The sequence goes on from NC_020561.1 coordinate 1,730,073, forward strand.
CGGTCGGGCGCAATGCCTCTACGCATTGCCGCCCTTGCTCCTGCTGGCTGTGTAGCGGCCATAAAGATGTGCCGCGCAAGCGCGAGCGCGGCTTCGAGGATTATCAGGGCTGAAAGCTTTCTGTCCGGCGCGGCCCAAAGGTCGCGCCGCCTACTCAGGGGTGGGTTGGGCGGGATAAGAAATAGCCGCCGTTTACCATGACGGCGGCTCCGCCAGATGCCGGAGGGTCGCCCCTCCGGCGTTTTCGATTCAGGCGGCTTCCTTCACCTCGTCGGGTTGCGGCTGCAAGCTGTGGAGATAATCGGCGGCGCGCTGCGCATGGGCGGCGGCGCTGAAGATGGCGCGCTTGTCCTCCTTCAGCACCTTGAGCCAGTTGCCAATATAGGCGGCATGCTCGTCACGGGGTTCCGGCGACAGGCTGAGGTCGGCGCAAAGGAACGCCGCGCCAAGCTCGGCGACATATCCTGACAGTCCAGCCCTAATTTGAATTTTTGGGGGTCGAGCGGAGGTGCTGGTCATGCTGCCAACTCCTCGCGCTGGGGCTGCTGCGCCCACATCCAGTCGGCGGCTTGCTGGGCCTTGCTGGCGGCGGTGAAGATCGCCCGTGGATCTTTCTTCAGAGCACTGAGCCACGATGCCACATAGGCGGCGTGATCGGGGCGCGGATGATGGGCAATGCCGAGGTCCGCCAGGACGAACGATGCGGTGAGTTCGGCGCAGGCTTCTTCGATCGGCAGCCAATCGCGCTTGAACCGGTCCTGGAAGTTGCGGTCGAGCCGATGCTTTGCCCCTGTGGCGTGGCCGGACTCGTGCAGCAGGGTGCCCATGTGAGCGGCTGCATCGTGAAACGCCGAGAAAGGCGGCATGAAGATCTGGTCGAGATCGATGCGATAATGGGCATCGTAGGCGCCTTCGGTGATCGGAATGTTCAGCGCCGCGACGAATGCTTCGGCATGGGCGAGGCGTTCGGTCTCCGGCAATAGGGTGACCGGCGCAGGCTCATAACCTTCGACCTGCGCGAGGTTGAACACGGTGAAAGCGCGAGCGAACATACGACCGGGCCGCTGATCGCCATCGTCATGGTCTTGATCGACGTTGGACGCAGCCTGCTTCCAGAAAACGACTGTCGTGCCGCGTTCGCCCTTGCGAACCTGGGCGTCGACCGCCTGCCACTGCCGATAGGTGCCCCACAGGCCGCTGGCATAGCCGCTCACCTGTGCGGCCGCCCACAACGCGAGCACGTTCACGCCCCGGTAGCGCTTATGGGATGAGAAGTTCTCGGGCCGCGTGACGGCGGCGCCATCATGATGCCAGGGCATGCGCCAGGTGCCCGCGCCCGCCTCGATGGCGGCAATGATCTCGGTGGTGATGCGGGTATAAACGTCGGCGCGCTCGGCCGGCGCTGATGAGCGGGACATGTTCGATCTCCACGACGGGCGAAGCAGGCCTCTCCCGCTCCTCATCCCGTCACCCCATCTCCAGGCCCTCCTCTCCCTCTACCGCCGCCCGAAAGGGCGGCGTCGCGCCTTCAGGCGCGATCTGGGCCAGCACGCCCTCGATCCGGTCAACCTCGTGCTGGAGCGCTGCTCGTTGCAATCCAGGCAGGCGCTTCTCGCGCAGCAACATCCGCGCCTCGGTGGCGCTCCGCTCCCAGATGGGCCGGTGACGTTCGGCGATGCAGGCGTTCGGACAGCGGGTCGGTTCGCAAAGTGCTGTCAACGGCCGGTTCGCCGAGGAATCTGTCGCACGCTTGAGGCACAAGGCTGTTGCCGGATCGAAGAAGCAATCGGCCAGCGTGCCGACATGCAGGGTGCGGGCAAGGCTGGCGAGCATGGTGCGCAGACGGGACCGGTCGGCGATCATCGCTGGCAATGGGCTGAGTTGCGTGGCCGTCTCATCGAGGACGCGCTCGATGCGCCGGCCCGCTGGTCCGGAAAGGGAGGCCCCACCTCGCCGCCTGTCGAAATAATCGAGCAAGTCGTCGAGCTGGCCGAGTCCGCGCTGCGTCTCCACCTCGGCGCGGAACCCGGAGGCGCTGCTTCCTGCGTAGCCCTCGAAGGCGGCAACGGAGGCATGCTTGTACTGGATCATGCCAGCCACCGTTCCGAAGGGGCGGTTGGCGATATGCCATGCAATGGTGCGGCGAAACTGGCGGGTCGTAATCCGCCAGGGCTTGCCGTCCGGTCCTGGCGGAATAGCGGGCGCCTCGTCCGAACCGAACAGCGTGTTGAGATGGTCACGGTAGGCGTTGATCTGACGGACGATCTCCGCGGAAACGTGCGACTTGCGGCTCCGCGTCAGTGACAGCACGGGCCAGAGTGTATCAAGGCCGCGAGCGTCGGCCGCACGCTTGCACAATAGCTCGAGCACACTGATCGCATCAGCGACAGGAGCAATGGTCACCCACTCGGCCGGCGCTCCCCCGCTACCCTTGCCCTTGTAGGCGGTGGAACGCACGCGGTGCCGTGACACGACGCCATCCTCACTCCGCTTGAGGGTCAGGCATCCCCGACGCATCGCCTGCACCTCGCAATCGCGCATCCCGGTCAGATAAGCGCAGACCACATAGGCTGCCGCCTGCAGCATGCGCTCTTCGAGGATAAGGGACTTGGCATCGAAACGGGGCCGCCATGGTAAACCACGATCGGGATCAATCGAGATCGGCGTATCCATACCGCCAGGTTCGACGCCCATATCCGCGATGGCAGCTTCAATGAGATCGGAAGCACCGCCAGCGAGAGTAAGGTGCATCGCCGGTTCTGCGGCGGCGTCGACCCCGACGTGGAGATGGAGAAGCTGCACGTTGACGACTGGCATGGTCGTCCCGCTGGCCGGATCGATGGAGGCAGATCCGTTGGGTGGGCTTACCCAGACCGGTACGCCTCGGCCTTGCCGCGCGCGCGACCGGAAATAGCGCTGCAATCGCATCCGCTGCCGTTGACGACGCTCGGCGTGTGCCAGTCCCCGTTCGGCAGCAAACCAGCGGTCACGTTGGGCTTCGAGGCGATCAAGCTCACGCCGGGCCGCGAAAATATCCTGCGCGAAGACGGTGACATAGCGCAGCGACCAGGCCAGCAGCGGGGTGATGATCCCCTCGGGCATACGCGGTGTGCGGTTCTCCCGGACATGCCGATAGCCAGCGACGCGCGCAGGAGCCCGTCCTTCCCAAGGCTCAAACGACAGGCCGCCACCGGGAAGATGGTCGCGGTAATGGTATAGATCGATGATCACCTCGAGAAGGTGGCCAACGATGACGGGCCTCCTTGCGGGATCATCACGCAGATGGCGGGCATAAGCATCGATCAGCGCGGGATCGATGCGGCTAAGGTCGAGCACACCCAGTCGTCCGCGCGCAAAACCGAAGAAGCGCCGCGCCCGATTGAACGCTTGCCGGATACAGGCGGGCAATAGCTTCGGACGGTAGCCGGGGAGATCGACGTTGAGACGGGCATAGAGATAGGCGCGCATCGTCGCCTGCACATCGGCATGTTCAAGCACGTCGAAATGCACGGTGACATGGCAGCGCCGGGCGTTCTCGCGGAAAACAGCGGGTCCAAGATCCCAGCTCGGGTCACCGACACGCGACAGTGCCTCACGGGAATGGCCCGGCTTGAGCGGCACAATCGTCAACACGGGCCGATCATCGAACGCGAGCGCCGGGACATAGGCGGGGGCCGTCATGCGCGCGTCTCGGGCGGGAGATAGAGATGCTCGTCGGTTGCGCGCAGCCGCGCTTCGGCGACGACCGCATCGGAAAATGCTGGCAGAATCTGGTTGACTATCCGGGCATGAACCTGCCCGAACTTGGCCATCCAGTCAGAACCAGGCAGGCCCTGCCGTTGATCTTCGACGAATGCGAGGAAGGCCAGGATCGCGGGCAGCTTGCGCGCGGTGATGACAGCGTTGGGGCAATGGAGACACCCCCAGAAAGGCTGAGAACAGGGCGAACCAACCTCGGCGAAGGGACTGCGATGGAAGCCCGCACAAGCGGCGAGCCAGACATCCTGTTCGCCGTCGAGCAGCGGATCGACCGTATCTGGCGGCATCAGCGGCGCGGCCTGTTCGGGCCCTTCGCGCAGTGCCTGCTCCGCAGTGGGCGGGAGTATGGTCGGCATCGCAGCGGCGACCGCCTCGCGGAAGGCATCGGCGACCGCGGCCTCGTGCAGGGGCCGGAGCGAGGGTAGATCCGCGTAATGGCGCGCGGCGACCTCACGGCTATGCCCGACCGCGAACCGAGCCATATGCCCTTCGGTCTTGGTGTACCACAGCGCCTTGTGGGTCTTGCGAAGGCGGGAAAGCAGAAGGTAGAGCGGCTTGCCGTCGTCATCGACAATCCGGTGCCGAGCCACCCACGCATCGAGACGTTCGCGCGGATGACGAATACCGGCGTGCAGCCCGCCAGCGTTGTGGTAGACCCAGAGACAATCAGCGGACAGATGTTGGCGCGCAACTGCCGTGACCTCGATCAGCCGGCGGATAAGGCCACCTGGCGTGCCGATGCCGCCGTCGCGCACGCGCATACTCTTGTGCTCGGCAGCGCGGGCGCGTCGCTTCAGGTAACGCAACTCGACAGTGCCAGCGGATGGGTTGGCCAGGCAATCAACCGTCAACGCCTTCAAGCACTCGGGCTCCAGGCCAGTATCGAGCGAAAGTAGCACGAACAATGGGGGGATATCGGTGACGTGAAGATGATGGCGGCGATGCAGGTCATCGACCAGCGTGCTGATCGGCAGGCCGCGCCGTGCGCGCATGAAATAGAGGCTCTTCAGCGCGGGATGGTCTGCGACGATAAAGCCCTGCCGCGCGATGACCGCTTCGACTTCAGCGCGCGCCCTGGCGATGATCGGATCGCCCTCATCGGTGTGGTCGTCATCGGCGCCGAAACGGCGGAACATCGCTTCGATATCGGCCCTTGCGGCGTCGCGCAGTGCGCGAGCGACGAACGGACTGTAGGCATCGCGCGGGGTCGAGCGACCTGCCGAAGTGGCCAACGTGTAACGAAGCCGCTCATGCAGGTCGGGCGCGATCCGGTCGGGCCGATCTGCCTCCATCATGCGCAATGTGTTGATCACCTTGCCCACGATTATGTGCCGGTGGATCGCGCTCTTCCCGAGTCGCTCGAGCGTGGAGGAAAAACCATCGATATGGGCCGCGTGGAGATCACTGATGCCGGCCACCTTCGGCGCTTCGTCGGCAAGCCAGGCGAAGAAGTGACGATAGACCTGGAGATACTGCTTGATGACGCTGGCCGCACCGATTGATCCGCCGAGTGCCGCTGACCGATGGAGCGCGCCGGCAAAGGCAATGGCGAGCGGACGAGGCTCGAGCCCGGTCATATCGACCAGGACGGTCCCGCCATGCCGCGCCTCGATGGTGAACTTGAGGCCGAGCACCGGATCGGGCTGCACAGCCTCCGGGGTGATCGGAGCGAAAGCGACAGGCCGGCCCCTGCGGGGACGCCCGCTCATGCGCCCTGCGGTCCCGGCAGCAGCGCGAGTAGCTCCTCTACGGCTGCGTCGACCGTATCGGCGCGGGTCGCGATATGGTCGAGGTAGATATAGGTGGTCGTAAGGCTCGCGTGGCCGAGCAGGCGTTGCACCTGTTGCAGCGGGTCGCCCAAGATCAGCCGGTAGCTCTCTACCGCCCCCGCCGGCAATGCGGCTTCGCGTAGTCGCTGCTGGATCAGCAACGCGAGCATATGGACTGCGAAGGTGTGGCGAAGCTGGTGCGGGCTGATCGACAGCGGAAAACCGTTCTCCGCGCACCGCTTGCAGGCCCGAGTGAAGATCACCTCCCACGAGTTGGGACGGACAGGTTGCCCGACCTCGGTCAGCCATAGCGCCGCCGGCTCCCGGAGCGTTCCATCCTCATCACACAGGATCAGGCGGCATCGTTCCTCCGGGGTGCAGATATCCCGCATGCGGTCGAGACCGGCGCGAGTGACAGGGATCGGTCGCTCAAAACTGGCCGCGCCATCGCGCGCGGCAAACTTGGCAACGCCTGCGGCCCGTTCGACGGCGACATAGGCGGCGATCTGACGAAGCAGCCGGCGCGGGACCAGAACGCTGCGTCCTCGGTCGCCCTTGGTGAGCGGCGGCGGGAGAGGCAGCCAAAGTTGTTGTCCATCACCGTCTTCGCGGTCGATCGCCGTGAGCTCGGCAGCGAGCAGGCACGACGCCTCTTCGAGGCGCAGGCCGGTGGTGACGAGAAGATCGGCGAACAGCGCGTTGCGCAGCCCGTTCCGATCGCGCGCGCCAGGGCGCTCGGTGCCGTCAGGGGCGAGACCGCGCAGGCCGACCTCACGGAAAATGCGGTAGTCGTCCATCGGGACGAACCGAACATCCGACCGCCTCGCGACACGTTCATAGGCGTCGTTGCGCGCCGCGATCATGCCGCGACGGCCGCCCTGCGCCGGTCGCCACACGGCACGGCGGCTGAACGGCGCCTCGGCGATCAGCCCTTGCTGCTCGCCCCAGCGGTAGAGGCGATCGAGACTGGCGACGGCCCGGTTCCAGCTTGCCGCCGTGATCCGGTTATCAGCCTCGTCGCGGCGTCGCTCACGATGATAGGCGACCACATCGTCGCGGGTCGCAGTCCACACGGTCTTGCCAAAGGCATCGAGAAAGCGAAGCCAGACCGCGACATCGTAGGCACAGGCGCGAAGCGAGTGCCGCGAGCGGACGCCCGACAGCGGCAGGTCGAGAAAGAAGCGATCCAGATCGGGATCGTAAAGCGCGTCGTCGCGCAAGATCAGCGGCACATGCGCATCGAGACCCTTGGCCTCGCGACGCTCGCAGACAGAGATGATCGACATCAGCGCGAAACCCTCCCCCCGGACCCCCCACCCGGAAGCTGACCTCGCACCGTTGCGCCCTATGGCCCGTCAGTTATCAGGCTGGCCTCCGCCAGCTCTTGGGTCAGCGCTACGGCCAGCCTGATAACTGCCTACCGTCGGCGTCCATCACCACATCCTACTGCAAAGTGCCATGCGGTGCAGACTGTCCAGATAATGCGACAAGTTCCTCCATCGCATAGCCTTCATCGCCCCACCGCTTGCGGCCAAAATCTCGCTCCAAGCGGTTCGCGCCTTTCGTCCAGTGGGTCATTTCATGGGCAAGGGTGGCGTAATAGGCTTCGGCTTCGCGGAAGGCTTCAAAGGGCGGCATTTGCACAAAGTCCTGTGCGGGGCTGAAAAATGCTCGGCTGCCGCCGTGGCGAATATCCGCACGGGTGGCGGCAAAGAAAACCTCGGCGTGCGCAATGCGCTGCAAGGTATCGGCGGGACGCTCGGCCAGCGCATAGAAATGCGCGGGCAAGCCCTCCACCTGCTCCACGTTGAACACGGTATAGCCCTTCATAAAAGGAATATCGCGCTCGGATTCCTGCCCGTTCTCGTCGGTTTCGGTCTTGGTGATAGTGTTGGCGTAAACGACAAGATTTCCCTTCTCGCCTTTGCGGACGTTGCCGCCAAGCTCCTGCGCCTGTTTGTAGGTCATCCAGATCGGCGCGTTATAACCGCGCTCACAGGCTGCGCCCCACAGCATCAGGACATTGATTCCACGGTAGGGCTGACCGTTTGCGCGCAGCGGGCGGGTGATGCGCCCTGCGGCATGTTCGGCGCTCCACGGCTGGAACCACGGGCGGACGCCGCTTTCCAATGCGGTCACGATATGGGCCGTTACTCTCTCATAAACATCTTGTTTCATTGCCTTTTCTTCCTTGGCTGATGGGTTGCGCATGCAACCGACTAGCCACGCGGCAATGAGCGGGGATTCAGCCGTCCAGACCGGAAAACGGGGGATGGCGCGGGCCGGAGCGCAGCGACTACACGGCTCCCGTTTTCCGCACCCAAGCTTGTCTTGGGGCTTGGTCTTGACGGTGAAGGGCGGCACGCCCCCAAAGAAAGAAGTAATGCGGACAAAGGCCGCGCCTTATCCGCGCGCGGGATTGTTACCGGATGGCAGAGACGCGGCTGCGCGGCTGCGCGGTGCCGCAAGGCATAAAGCCCACTCCGGCTCCACCGGACGCGCCCTCGATAATCGGAGGATTAAATCGTAAGATATGTCATTATAAATCAAATAATTATGGATATAATTATGAACAAAATTCCGATTCATCAACTCGAAAACACAATGAAGCGATTTGATAAACTTCATACAGAGATAGTCGAGTCTTTAAAGTCAAACGCCAGCGTTTCAGATGGATACTTATCTGACGTCAATTTTCTCTATTGGACACTCTGCGAGAAGCTGGAAGACTTTCTCTCATCCAACGCTCGAAGTTGAACTCTTGTTAGCGCTGCGCACTCGCGCCAAAGGCTCAGTCTAGCGGCATACAGTCGTCGAAACGCTGCGCGCCAGCAACGCCACCGCTTCCGCTTGCCGATGGGTGCCTGTCTTGGCCAGAATCCGCTTGAGATGGCTGCGCACGGTCGCGAGGCCGATGCCCATATTTACGGCTATATCCTCAAGCGAGGCTCCGCGCCCGAGAGCGGCTGCAACCGCGCCTTCGGTGCGCGTAAGGCCGAACAGCTCGCGCAGGCGAGCGGCGGGGAGCGGCGCTTCGGGGTCGCGGATGAACACCAGCACGGCAGGAAGCTGTTCGCCAAAGGCGGAAGCCGAGGGGCGCAAGGGGGCAACCTCAAGGGCCAGCGGCATGCGATGCGGACGCGGAATGGCGAGCGCAGAGCCGGGTTTGGCAATCTTACCCCGCGAGGTATCCATCGCCCCGCGCACCTGCGCCAAGAGCTTATCGTGAAGGGCGGGCGGGCGCAGCGCCAGCCGCCCGCGAATAACCGCAAGCTCCGGATTCTCGTGCAGCAGCCGCTCCGCCATGTCGCTTGCGTGGATGATACGGCCCGTGCCGTCCACCATCAGCACGCCCGTATCCAGCCTGTCGAGGGCCTGCAAGGCGGCGGCATGGGATTGAGATACCGCCGCAAAGCGCTGCCCGAGACGCAGCGCCCGCTGCAAGTGCGGCAGCACCAGTGCCGCCTGCTTCCGTTCGTGGTTGGTATAGGCTCCCGCACCCTGCGGCCTGTGGATGCCGAGAACGCCAATCGCCCCGTCCGCTGCCGGAAACACCGCACCAATCATATGATGAATATCCAGATGCCGGAGCCATTCCTGATAAAAGCCGCTGCGCGCCTGTTCCTCGCGCGTTACCAAATCCTCGTCGGTGATGATACGCTGCATGCCGTAAGCTACGCTGCGCTCAACCCATAAATCTTTGCGGTGCCAGTCGTCCGCCCAAGCCTGTTCCCGCTCGGACACTATGAGGTTGTCCGTGCATTCGAGAAGGTTCACGCGGGCATTGTCGCCGTGCAATTTAAGAACAGTGCTGGTCGAGCCGAGCGTTTCCGCGATGCGGGATGCTGTACCCGCCCAAAGGCTATCGTCCACCGCTGCATCGTATAGATGCGCAATCAATCCCGAGAGACGGGGTTCGAGGACTTCTTGGGACAGCATGGCCGCGTAACGCTCCCCGTACTTATGCGGTGACAACAGTTAACCTTATCCGCCCTGCAAATAACCTTGCATGAACAACGCCGCATGGCGGCATTGCTCAAGGCTTCGTGATTTCTCCCCTGTTTAGGGGACGAATGGGCCTCCGCGCCACCTTAACCGTAGCGGGAAGGATTTTCACGCGCGGAGATGTCATGAGCCAAACCCGTTTCATCATAATGCCGCTGATCTTGGCGACGGGGCTTGCCGCCTGCGGCCAGCCCGCCGATACGGCGGAAAATCAGAACGCCGCGACGGCGGAGAATGCCACCGTCACAGAGGGCGTAGCTGCACCGGCGAACGGCAACGCGGCGGACGCAACCGCAGCAACCAAAGTTGCCACCACAACCCCTGTCTCTGCACCCGCAACGCCGGGGGCGCCTCCGGCTCAGGTGGAAGCTGCGGTGGTCACGGTGCTGCCGCTCAAGCGCGGCTATTATGTCGCTAGCGACACGCCTTGCGGCCAAGCCTCCAACGCCACCACGACGCTGCTGCGCCGCGAAGGCATCGGGGGCGCGCGGGATTTCTGCGAGTTCAAGAAGATCGAGCAATCCGGCCCGAACACCTTTCGCGTCACGGAAGCCTGCGGGGATTTGCAGGACAACGTCCCGCCAGAAACCAGCGTCACGACCTATACGCTCAAGGGCGATACGGCGTTTACGTCCAAGAGTGCAAGCGGCTGGGAACACAGCGCCCGCTACTGCGCCCAATCGAGCATGCCGCCTGATTGGCGCGCCAATGACATCAGCGACGTGACGCGCTGAACATAGAGGTAGATATGGAACTCACCACACTGAGCGGGCCTGTCAGCGGTATCCGCCATTCCACCGAAACGCGCGGCACGGTGGGCCGCAATGGCGGCTCCGTGAAAACAGGACAGGTCATCGCGTTTCGGGTGGGCGAGCGCTCCGCGCAAATCAAGCTGGCCGATGTGCCGGACATTCGGGATGGCGATGAGGTGACGCTGGCCGGACGCGAAAAGAACGGCGTGTTCAAGGCCCTTGCACTGCGGAACGACAAGACGCGCGCTGTCTATAGCATCCCGACGACGGTCGGCTATCTGATGGGCGCGACGCTCATCGCGCTTGGCGTGATGACGCTCGTTTTCCTGATCGGCGTCGTGTTTATCGCGGGCGGTTTGTGGACGATTTACGAGGCGTACAACTACACGCAGGCGGCGAACATGCTCAGGGGGTGAAGCTCCACCATCCGCGCGCGGATGGGATTCAGGCGGTTGGCTCCGGCAAACACGAGGTTCAGGGCGATTCAGAAACCGGCGCGGGGCAATCTCCCTGCGTGTCCGCCCTCATACGTCCTATCCATCATGCACCCTGCCAGCGGTCTTGCCTGCTGGGCGCAAGCCCGTGCGGGCTTCTTCTCTCCGTTGCGGTCCTACGGATGCACCCGGCAATCCCGCTGGCGTCATCGGGGGGCATGAAAGGCCGTAGTGGTTGCGGCCTCAAGCAATAGGGAGACAGCCCATGCGCCTCATCGTCGCTTCCGAACTCGACAACCTGCCGGAAACCGCTCTGCACTCCAAATTCTACCGCGTGCAGCAGGAACTGGCCTTCACCGAGCCCGCCACCACCGAGCGCGCGAATGCGCTGGCATCCCTCGAAAACATCAACCGCGCGATCATCACGCGCCGCGTCAAAGGGCCGGGCTTTTAAGCCTCCGCCCAAAAGAAAACCGCCAGCGGACGAGACTCCGCTGGCGGCTTTTCTCGGAGGAAAGCGCCTTGTCTTACGCGGCCAGCAGGTGGCCGTTGGCAACAAGCGTGTCCACATCAGGAAGCGAACTGTACCTGTTCTTTTCCACAGCAGCGTCCAGAGCGGGCATCCCCTGAAACTCCGCCAGTCTGAGCTAGAGTCCTTCATGAAGGAGGACGACGATGAAGCGCAGCAGGTTCACCGAGGAGCAGATTATCGGGATCTTGCGGGAGCAGGAGGCCGGTTCGAAGACGGGGGATGTGTGCCGCAAGCACGGCGTGAGCAGTGCGACATTCTACAAGTGGAAGGCGACGTATGGCGGCATGGACGTGTCGCCATCAAGCTGCCCGGGAAGCATCTCCGCCCAAAGCCCCTCACCCAGCGCCTTGCGCAGCCGGTAGGTGCCGTGCAGCGCCTCGGGCCTGCCGCTCGTCGAAGGGCTGTCGAGGATGTTCGGCAGGCCTTCGGCATCAGCGAGCGTCGGGCCTGTGCCATCCTTGGCGTGGATCGATCGTCGATGCGCTATGCGCATCGGCGTGGTGATGATGGCGACCTGCGGTCGCGTCTTCGCGAGATCGCGCTTGAACGTCGCCGGTTCGGCTACCGGCGGCTGGGGACCATGCTGGCCCGCGAGGGCATCGTGATGAACCACAAGAAGCTGCTGCGGCTATATCGCGAGGAGAACTTGCGTGTGCGGCGCCGGCGGGGCCGCAAGCGAGCGATGGGCACGCGAGCACCGATGACGTTACCGCAAGGTCCGAACCAGCGTTGGAGCCTGGACTTCGTGAGCGACACGCTGGTGTGCAGCCGGCGTATCCGTATCCTTGCGGTGGTGGACGACTTCACGCGGGAGAACCTCGCGCTGGTGGTCGATACGTCGCTGTCGGGTGCTCGTGTGGCGCGCGAGCTCGATGCGATCATCGCGGTTCGCGGCAAGCCGCTGATGATCGTGAGCGACAACGGCACGGAACTGACCAGCCTCGCGATCCTGCGTTGGGCGCAGGACCGGGGGATCGAGTGGCACTATATCGCGCCGGGCAAGCCGCAGCAGAACGGCTACGTCGAGAGCTTTAATGGTCGCTTGCGCGACGAATGCCTGAACGAGACGCTGTTCGCGTCCCTCAGCCATGCGCGGTCGGTGCTGCGGGCATGGCGCGACGACTACAACTACGTGCGGCCGCATAGCGGGATAGGCGGGCTGACGCCCGCCAATGCTGCCGGGCGGGTTGCACAACCCAACCCGCCAGGGCACCCTGGCAACCCCGGACTCTACTTATGAGTGGAGGAGAAAAGGGGAGCACGTCACCGGCTACCTCAAGAACATGCTTCAAGACACGCAGAAATCCGTGTTTGAGCATGTTATCTACGATTCCGGTGGCGTCGAGCGCACTTTCGCCGAACAGCTCGAAAAGAATGAGGCGGTGAAAGTTTACGCCAAATTGCCCGGTTGGTTCAAAGTTCCCACGCCGCTCGGCACCTACAATCCCGATTGGGCTGTGCTGGTGCAGGTGGACGGCGAGGAACGCCTCTACTTCGTTGTCGAAACCAAGGGTGATCTATTCGACGACGCCTTGCGCGGTAATGAAGCGGCAAAGATCGCCTGTGGCGAGGCGCACTTCAAGGCGCTCGCCGTTGACGAAAATCCTGCCAGCTACATCAGGGCCAGAAATATTGAAGACCTGATGGAGCATTGCTGATGCCCGCCACCAGCATCACCCTCAAAAGAGGGTGAGCTGGCGCGCGGCGGCCTCGTGCCGCCGCCAGTCCGACGAGGCCGCTTCCTCGTCGAGCCATGTGCGCACAAGGGCCACCGGCCCGCCCATGGCGGCGACGGCATTTGCCGTCGTGAAGTGCGAGCGGTAGCCGGTTTCCGTGATGGGAAGCGGCGCACGCTCTGGCGCGATGGCCTCGATTTCGAGGTAGGCCGTGTCGAGGCCGTAATCGTCGGCAAGGCTGGGCCAGCGCGGTTCGTAGCTGATGGAAATGGTCACGCCGTTCCAGACGGTTTCGTGATGCTCCGTATAGCGTTTGCAGAGGCGGCTCATGCTGCACCTCCCTCTGCGATGGGAAGTTGGGCGGCTTCGTCCTGAGCCGCGCCGACGATGTAGAGTACCTCTTGGAGGTCGCGGCGTGCGTCGCCGGTGATGCTATCGTAGTTGTCGAGCATAAAGCTGACGTGGTCAAAGATGCTGTTAAGCCCACTGGAGAGGCGCTGGCTGCGGGTCATGCTGCACCGCCTTCCGCCGCTTCGTCGGCTTTCGGGGGGAGCAGAACAATGCGACCGTCTAGCGGATAGAGGTCGAGTTGCAGGGTATGGCCGTCGCCGTTCTGGTGGGGCCAAGCGGCCCCGATGCGCGTCCAGAAGGATTTGCCGCCTTTGGCTTCTCTGACGTGCCACGCAATCAGCGCGGGCACTTTGGTTTCGGATTTGTTCGTCATGTCTTTTCTCCTTGGTTTGCATTTCCCTTTCGGGCGTGCCCACGGAGAGCCAGGCGCGATGGCGCGGCGTCACACAGGAAAATTGGGGGGACCGGACGCCTGCGGACGGGGGAGCCGAGGCTTCCTGTTGACGCCATGAGCGCCCGCGCATGGCAGGGGGCATGACGCTGCCCGATGGGGATGCAAATAAGACAAGGGGAATTCAGGACGGAGCCGAGAACAAAGCCCACGCCTGCAAAGGGTGCAGTGACAGTTCAAAAGGTCGGCGGCATATCCTGAGATATGGCGATTTTGGGGTAAGAGTGGCCTGCATGAGGGCAGGCTCCGCTATCCAATGCCTCTGGTTCGCCAGCGGCTGAGGCAACGGCTTCGCGGAAAGACGCGATCACAGGGGCGCTTGAAGCTCGGCGCGCCTTTTTCCCGTGCCCGCTTGGCCGGACTCCACGACCGAGGAGCGCCAGCGGCGCGTCGTGACCTCCGGCAGAAACGCATAGCTCTGTTGCATCGGCCATCGAACTCGATGGCTGGTACGATGCGCGCTAGCGTTTGGGGCGGTTCGGCTTGTCCGTCTGCTTGGCTTTGATGGACTGCACCTCTTTGGCCTTGGCTTCCAGCTCGTCGATTTCGGCGTTCATTTCGGCATGCATCGCATCCCATCCGCCGATGCCCATAAGCACGCGGTCGGCATGTTTGATGGTGTTCACATGCCCATAGTGCTGCTCGATCATTTTGACGGAGGTGCCCATTTGCTGGGCGAGGATATAGACATCCACCCCGGCGGAAAGCCGGAGCGTGGCGTAGGTATGGCGGAAGCAATAGGTGGTGCGGGGAATGCCGCTCGGACCCTCGCGAAGGTCGGTGTATTTCAATAACTCTTCGACGGTGTCCCGATAGAGCCATTTTGCCGGTTTGCCGTTGATAATCGTAAAGACATGATCGTCAGGCTTGGTTGCCTTGGAAAGCTCGCGGATGCGGTCGAGGTATTTCCCGACACTGATCGGAGCAATCAGCTTGCGGGTTTTGCCCTTGCATGCGGTGGTGGACCAGGCGATCAAAGGCTTCTTCGTCGATGCCGACGGCAAGAAAGGTCTGTCCGGCAAGGTCGTGACACGAGCCGGCGCGACGCTTGCGCGGTCGTTCATTGCCGGGACGATCGCCGGTATCTCGCAATCGGTCGAAGGATCGTTCGGGAGCCTCTCGACCTCGGCGCTCGGCAGCGTGCGCAGTCTCGACGCGGGCGATGCCGCCAAGTCGGGCATTGCCGGCGGCCTCTCCAAATCATCGGACAAGCTCACCGATTTCTACCTCGACCTCGCCCGTCAGGCGGGCCCGGTCGTCGAAGTCGGCGCAGCCAAGGATGTCGTGGTCGTCATTCAGGAAGGTCTCGCGCTCGAGATCAAGCCATCGGTCGGAAGCAAGTTCTGATGCGACGCCTTCCCCAATCCACAGGAGGTTCCGCCATGTGCGTGCTGGCCTACAAATCTCTCCATCGAACCTTGCTCTCGTTCAGCCTGCTCGCAGCCCTGGGCGGCTGCGCGACGGTGGGCGCGATGATGTCGCCCTATTCGGAGAAGTTCGACTGCAAGAACAGCGACCACGGCCAGTGCATTCATCCCGATCGGGCCTATGAGGACGCGGTCGCGGGCGTCGCTTCGAAGTCCGACCCGAAGGTGACCAACGACCGCGCCATGCTGCGCGGCCAGGACACCGCCCGCAGGAGCGCGCGATCGCGGAACGAGGCCGCGGGCAACGCCTATGGCAACTATCGCGACAGCGTCTACCGCGAATTGAAAGACCTGGTCGAAGCGCCGGTCACGCCGATGCTCAAGCCCGCACGGACCGTGCGCACGCTGATCCTGCCCTATGCCGATCGCCAGCGCCCGGATCGCCTCTATATGCCTCGGTACGTCTACTCGGTGGTCGACAAGCCCGTCTGGGTCGTGGGCGGCGCACTCGTCGGCGCGCCCGATCGCGCATCGCAAGCGCCTATCCTCGGGCAGGTCCGTGAACCTGCCGCGCCGGATGGCGAACCTGCGTCGAGCGAGACCACCTCGCCCGCGCCGGCGATCGTCGCTCCGGCACCGGAGCCAAAGCCGTGAGCCCGCCGGCATCGAGCAGCGGCCTCTCCTACGCCCGCCTTCGCAACGCCGTCCGGCGCGACAGCTTCTCGGACTATCTGCCGCTCGTCGCCTGGGATGACGAGACAGAGGCCTTTCTCTGCATCGACGATACCTGGGGCCATGCCTGGGAGCTGGTTCCGACCGCCTATATGTTCGGCCATGTCCAGAGCGCCTTGCAGGGTCTCCTCAATATCCACTTCCCGGACGGGACGGTCCTCCAGCTCCACACCTTCGCCGATCCGCTGATCGACGATGCACTCGATGCCTTCCTCGACCTCAAGACCCGCGATGATCCGCTGATCCAGGCCTCGGCGCGGCGCGCCCATGCCTATCTGAGCGAGGGTCGTCATGGCCTGAAGGCGCTGCATGGCATCCCGGTGCGCAACTTCCGCACGCTGCTCTCGATCAAGACGCGGCGGCCGCTCGGCGAGGATCTGCGGCGGCAGGTCGAGGAGCAGCTCTCAAAGCTCGGAATTCGCCGCCTGCCTCCGCAGGAGATGGTCGCCTTCTATCGACGCATCTTCAACGGCGTCGCCGATCCGGCGCCGGGTGTGTTCGCCGACGGATCGACCACCGGCGCACCGCCGATCGCCAAGCAGATCATCGATGCGGGCCCCGATCTCGTGTTCGAGGGCGCGGAGGTGTTCCTTGGCAACCAGGTCGCGCGCTGCCTGACGCCCAAGGCGCCGGCGCGCAGAATCACCGCCGAACGCGCCAATCGCCTGATGGGCGGCATGCGCGGCGCGTCCGAGGACAGCGACCAGATTGGCGGGCCGTTCCTCTACACGCTCAACATCCTGTTCGATCATTCGCAGTTCGAGATCCACAAACGCGCACAAATCCTCTCGGCGCAGAAGGCGGCGGGCAGCTTCGCGGTCGAGGTCGGCAAGCAGATCGAGGAGATCGGCTGGATCCTCGACGAGGCGGGCAACAGCAAGTTCGTCCGGGTGATCCCGACCATCTGGGTGTTCGGCCGCGACCGTGCCCATGCCCGCGATCTCGCAGCGCGCGCCAAGCGGCTGTGGGAGGGCGAGCCGCAGCCCTTCTCGATGCAGAAGCGGCATTTATGGCGCATGCCGTTGATTTTCAAGGTAGTCATGACGGTCCCGCAATGCGCTTGGACCTATTCTTGGACCCAAATACCAAGCGTGTCCCTTGGTAGCGGTGGATGGCCTGTCTTGGACGCTCCTCGCTCTCTTGTTGCCGGTGCAATGTGTCAGCGGGCAACCTGATCAGAGGCCGCGAACCCGTCCATCGGCGTTCAGCAACGTCCAATGCGCTGCAGCGTGCTCATTTTCCCACCTCCTGATCCGGAACACCAAGGATGTTGCGCCCCCGCTTCAGCCCGAAAAAACGGGAGGAGCGCAGTTCGGATTGTTGGCTGCGGCAGCGGTGATGCCGGGGTGAGATGACGGCTCCTTTGGCCAGTTGGCCGATACCGATAGGAGCCTCACCATGTCACACCAAGCTTCAGACATCGTCACTCCGAAAGCCCTGTTGCTCGATGAGCGGCTGACGCCGCTGGAGCGCAACGCCTGGCTGACGTTCCGTTCGCTGGCCAGCAGTGACGGCACCGTGGTCCTCAGCTACGACGCGCTGCGCAAGTACCTGCCCAGCGCACCGGGCAGCAAGCGGGCTGCCCTTGAAACCGTGTCCAGGGCCGTGCTGTGCCTGCGGCTGTCCACGTGGATTGCGTTGGTCGAGTACCGCCGCAATCCGATGACCGGCTTCTCGATGGCCAGCCGCTACGCGGTGCGGAATCAGCCCCTTGCGTTCAACGACGCGTGCCTGGAGGATGAAGACTACCTGCCGCTGTTGGAACGGGCGCTTGGCCACGCCAGCGCGACGATCCGCCAACTGGCACAGTCCATTCTCGAAGGGGCCATGCGCCATCCAGACAGGTTGGGAAAGCTGCCCGCAGCAATGCAAGAACGGATCAGGCGCTTGCAGCACCAGGGCGACGACCATGATCCGGACAGTCCTGGCGGTTCAACTCCGCGCAATGACCTCGTGCCCGAAGCCAGCGGCGGCATTCCGAAACCCGTTCCGGCATCTGCGACAGCAGTACGTACTGTAGAAAAAGAAGTATTAAAAGAAGTACGTACGTACCGCTCACCACACGAAGTGCAGGTATCGGGGCCAGATGTGCCAGCCCGCTTCCGGCAACTGCCACAGGATCAGCAGCGGGTTCTCACCGCGCGTCTCAGGGGCTTGCCTCCGGAGCAACGCCTGGCGGTGCTGGCTGAATGGGACGTACGCTGCGAATCAGGTGGCGTGCACAACGCCATCGCCTACCTCTACGGATTGATCAAGAAGGCCGTGGAAGGCGTCTTCAAGCTCTGGGCGGCACGCAAATCCACTCCGCAGCAGACACCCATGCAGGCCATCAACAACAGCCAGCATGGCTCGCCGCCGGCTCCTTCGCCATCGTCCAGCAGCCAAGCCGCAAAGCCTGCGTCGCGCGAGGTGGCGCAACGGCATCTGGATCAGATCAGGCGCATGCTGAAGACGCCATCGCTGCCCATCGGGCAGATCATTGGGTGCATGGCTGACAGCGGAATGCTGCCAACAGCCCCGGGAAACACGCCTGCTGCTGCAAGGCTGGGATTCCTGGGCTCGGCGTGAGACAAATGGGGCCGTCACTGCCCGCCGCAGTGACGGCCCGGCGAACTGCAGCAGGAATGCGGGTTGGCGCAGCATCGCATTGATGGCGGCGCACATGACGATGCCCCGGCACACTGGCCCAGCAACAACCTGCCGGTGGGTATGAACACCGGAACCCTGGCGCAGGTTCCTGCAAGCGCCGCCCCGGTTCACCGGGCGGAACCATCCCAGGCACACCCAGGCTCGTTCGGTGTGCCGCCCTACCCACGGGCAGAGCCTTCCTCATCTTCGGCGTGGTTCGTCCCGCCATCGTCGCGACACACGCTCGCCTTTCCAGGCTTCGTCGCTGCTCGCCCGACCTCACACGGTCTGCCGGCTCCTTTTCCACCACTGCACAACAGGAGGCACCCATCCCCGCACATCGCGTTGTTGTCCCTTGCAACTCTTCCGCCCGGCCTTCCCACAGGAAGCAAGGCGGACGCCTCATTCGAGGCCACAGGTGAACTGAGCACCTGGCCCTTGCCCTTCGGGGATCTCGCCTTGGCGAGTTGGCAAAAACACTGACCGTTTGCTTCTCAGCCCCGACAACCGATGGAACAACGCCGCGATGGACGACCTGACCTATACCTTGCGCCAGCTCTGCCTGCGCAACCGCGACGGCAGTCACGCCACCCAGGCTGACCGGCAACGGTCGCTGAGTCTGGCCGCACGCCAACTGCGCGAGGCGGGCTTCCGCCAGATGCGCGCCATCTCGCTCAAGGGCAAGCATGTCGAAGCCCTGTTGCAGCGCTGGCAAGCCGAAGGCCTGTCGGCTGGCACGATCAAGAACCGCATGGCCCACCTGCGCTGGTGGGCAGAGAAGGTCGGCAAGGCAGGCATCCTGCCAACGGACAACGCCAAGCTGGGCATCCCAGACCGCCGCTATGTGACCAACGAGAGCAGGGCCAAGGAAGTGGGCGATGGGCTGAACAGAATCACCGATCCACACGTTCGCATGAGCCTGCGCCTGCAAGCCGCCTTCGGCTTGCGGCGGGAGGAATCCATCAAGTTCCAGCCCCGCCATGCCGACCGTGGCGACCACATCGCCATCAAGGGGTCATGGGCCAAGGGCGGGCGCGACCGGACGGTGCCGATCACGACGCCGGAGCAGCGGGCGGTGCTGGACGAAGCGCACCGGTTAGCAGGGCTGAGCTCGCTGATCCCCGCGGACAAGACCTACATCCAGCAGCGGCACGTTTACGACGGGCAATGCAAGGCAGCGGGCCTGAGCAACATGCACGGTCTGCGGCATGGCTATGCCCAAGCCCGCTATCTGGTGCTGACAGGCTGGACGGCTCCTGCGGCAGGCGGTCCTTCGACACAGCAACTGACACCCGCACAACACGGCCAGGACCAGGTTGCGCGACAGACGGTCAGCCGTGAATTGGGACATGAGCGACTGCAAATCACGACGGTGTACCTGGGTCGATGAATTGATTCTCTTGACGCCAGCCTTGCTGGCTGGAGCGCGAGCCATTGGCTCGGATGCCTCCGATAAAAAATGCTCTATAAGCATTAAATTTGATATATGATGCTTACCAAGCATACTTACGCCCCCCAGATACCCTATGGTCAACAGCGTCGCTGATCTCATTCGGGCCGCCCGCAATGGGCGAACCCAGGCGGAGTTCGCCACTGTTCTGGGCGTTTCGCAGTCCCAATTGAGCCGGTATGAGCGGGGGGAGTACGACCCGCCCGCCAAGGTGATCAATGCCTGTATGCGGGAGGCGCATATCGGCAATGGGGTATCGGCGCCATCGGCTGACGACTTGGCCCACAGGGTGCGCACGATGTTGGCCAGTCCAGATAAGGAGCAGGCACGCTCCGCCATCGCCGGCCTGTTAGCGGTGCTTGCTCATGAATAGCGATGGCGAAAAATTTCTGGTCGTACTGAACGATCCGGCCCGCATATAGAGGACAAGAAACAATGGCACAGAACGACAACAATGGCGGCAACCTCGGCTTCGAGGCAGAACTGTTCAAAGCCGCCGACAAGCTGCGCGGCAACATGGAGCCCAGTGACTACAAGCACGTTGCGCTGGGCCTGATCTTTCTCAAATACATCTCCGATGCCTTCGAGGCCCGCCATGCCGAACTGCTGGCCGAAGATGCCGCTGCCGCCGAGGACAAAGACGAGTATCTGCAAGACAACATCTTCTGGGTGCCCAAAGAGGCACGCTGGTCGCATCTGCAAGCCAACGCCAAGCAGAGCAGCATCGGCACGCTGATTGATGACGCCATGCGCACCATTGAGAAGGACAACGAATCGCTCAAAGGCGTGCTGCCTAAGGACTATGCTCGCCCCGCGCTCAATAAGGTGATGCTGGGCGAGTTGATCGACCTGATTTCCGGCATCGCCCTGCATGATGGAAGTGACAAATCCCGCGACGTGCTGGGCCGTGTCTATGAATACTTCCTTGGCCAGTTCGCGGGTGCGGAAGGCAAGCGTGGTGGCGAGTTCTACACGCCACGCTCCGTAGTGCGAACACTTGTGGAAATGCTGGAACCGTATAGCGGGCGCGTGTATGACCCTTGTTGTGGCAGTGGCGGCATGTTCGTACAGAGCGAACGGTTCGTCACCGAACATGGCGGTCGCATCGGAGATATCGCCATCTACGGACAGGAGAGCAACTACACCACTTGGCGCCTGTGCAAGATGAACTTGGCCGTGCGCGGTATTGATTCCAAGATTTTTTGGAATAACGAAGGCAGCTTCCACAAGGATGAGTTCGCCACTCAGCGCGGCAATGATGGCGCACCAATGAAGGCTGATTTCATCCTCGCCAATCCTCCGTTCAATATTTCCGACTGGGGCGGCGAGCGCTTACGCGAAGACGTGCGATGGAAATTCGGTGTGCCACCTGTGGGTAACGCCAACTATGCGTGGTTGCAGCACATCTTCCACCATCTTGCACCACATGGTGTCGCAGGCGTGGTGCTCGCCAACGGCTCCATGAGTAGCCAACAAAGTGGTGAAGGCGAGATCCGCAAGGCCATGCTTGAGGCGGCTGACGGCGCTGGCGTGGTGGATTGCATGGTCGCCATGCCCGGCCAGTTGTTTTATTCCACGCAAATTCCGGCCTGCCTGTGGATTCTTGCCAAAGGTCGAAGTAATGGCTTGGTGAAGAAGACCAAACTGCGCGATCGGCGTGGCGAAGTGCTGTTCATTGACGCCCGCAAGATGGGCGTGCTGGTGGATCGCACACGGCGCGAACTGACCAATAGTGAAATCCGCAAGATTGCCGATACCTACCACGCATGGCGTGGCGAGGCCGAAGCGGGCGAGTACTCGGACATCCCCGGTTTCTGCAAATCAGCCACTCTCGACGAGATCCGTAAGCATGGTCATGTCCTGACGCCGGGTCGCTATATCGGCGTGGAAGCGCAGGACGAGGACGACGAGGCATTCGAAGACAAGATGCAGCGGTTGACCGCGCAGCTTGGCGAACAGACGAAGCGCGGCGCGGAACTGGATGCCGTGATCCGCGAAAAACTGGGAGTCATTGGCTATGGTAGCTGAGTGGCGCAAATCCACTTGGGGCGAAGAAATTTCGCTCGAATACGGCAAGGCGATACGCGGCTACCAAGAAGCATGCGGCAAGTTTCGCGTGTTCGGCTCCAACGGTCCGGTCGGTTGGACGGATAACTCGCTTGCCGACGGCCCTGGCGTGATTCTCGGCAGAAAGGGCGCGTATCGTGGCGTGCAGTTCTCCCGTGAGCCATTCTGGGTGATCGACACGGCCTATTTCGTCGTGCCGAAAACTGAACTCGACATGCGCTGGCTGTATTACGCTATCCAGCATTACAAACTTGGCGAAATTGACGACGGCTCGCCGATTCCATCAACAACACGAGCTGCGGTCTATGTCCGAGAGTTGAGGGTTCCTTCGCCTGAAGAACAACGCGCCATCGCCGAAACCCTCGGCGTACTCGACGACCGCATCGCCAACTTGCACCAGACCAATGCCACCCTGCAAGCAATCGCCGCTGCGCTGTTCAAGTCCCGCTTCGTGGACTTCGACAGCATGGCGCCAGAGGATATGCAGGAATCGGAACTCGGCTTGATTCCGAGGGGGTGGTCGGTTCGTTCTCTCGATTCGATTGCCGACTACCTAAACGGCTTAGCGATGCAAAAGTTTCCGCCCGAAAGCGACACAGAGTTCCTGCCTGTCATCAAAATCGCGCAGTTGCGTGCGGGCAATACGAATGGCGCAGATAAGGCCAGCACGAAGCTTAAGCCCGAATATATCGTCGAGGATGGCGATGTGCTGTTCTCGTGGTCGGGGTCGCTGGAAGTCGAGGTATGGACGGGCGGGCGCGGCGCATTGAACCAGCATCTGTTCAAAATCACCTCGCGTGAAGTTCCCAAGTGGTTCTACTACTACGCCACGCGGCAGCACTTGGCCAACTTCCGTACCATCGCCGCAAGCAAGGCGACGACGATGGGCCACATCCAGCGTGGCCACCTCAACGCTGCCAAAATCGCTGTGCCACCGCCGGATGAAATGACGAGGCACGATGCCGTTATCGCCCCGTTGTTCAAGCAAACCATCAACAACGCATTGCAGGCTCGCACTCTCGCCAAGCTGCGTGATGCACTACTGCCACGCCTTCTCTCCGGCCAACTGCGGGTGAACCAATGAGCCTGGACTGGTGCCCCGGCATCCGCGAAGCCTGTGTGCATTGGCGCGATGCGCCGATGTTGCAGCAGACCTTCGAGGCATTGGAGCGTACCTTGGAGCAGGACAACGATGCGTGCATCGACTGCGCGAAATCCATTGTCGAAGTGTTCTGCCGCATCATTGTGGACGAGTTGGATTCGCCCACCCAACCCGTCAAGCCCAAGGCTACGGCCCCGGACTTCGGCGAATGGGTCGGCGCGGCAGTGCGAGTGCTGAAACTCGGCGAGAACCAGAACAACAAGTTCCTGAAGCTGGTATCGCAGCACCACAAGCTGACGACGGCCCTGGGCGATCTGCGGAATGAATCCGGGCCAGTCAGCCACGGACGGGACGGATTCCTCGCCAAGCTGTCTGTCCATCATCGGCGCTCGGCAATATTGTCTGCGGATGCGCTGGTGATGTTCCTGCACCAAGCCTATCTGGAGGCCCAGCGCGATCCCGTCAGTTCGCGTGAGCCGTGGGAGCGATTCGAGGCGTTCAACCAGCTGATTGACACGAATATCGGCTTGGAATTGGTAACGGACGATGACGGAAATTCAGTACTCCGGATTCTGCTGCCCGGAGGCGAATACCTTTCCCTCAACATTCCGGTCAGTCGTTTGCTTTACCAGCTTGATCGGGATGCCTACATCGAAGCCCTGAATGCCGCTCGCGGCGTTCCCGTCCCAGTGGCGAAACCAAACGAAGAGCAAGAGGGAGCCTGATGGCCTTTTTGTCCGAAGCCCAAGTCGAACAAACCTTGCTAGAGCAACTGCGCGGGCTGGGCTACGTGGTTGCATCTGATGAGGTCATCAGCCCTGACGGCAGCGCGCCAGAACGCGAAAGCCACGATGTCGTATTGCTGCATCAGCGGCTGGCAGATGCCGTTCTGCGGCTCAACCCGCACCTGCCGCTGGAGGCGCGGGCGGATGCCATTCGCAAGCTCACCCAATCCGTATTCCCCGGTTTGCTGGAAGAAAACCGTCGCATCCACACACTGCTGACCGAGGGCGTGGACGTGGAATACTACGGCGATGATGGGGTACTGACGGCAGGCAAGGTGGCGTTGCTGGATTTCGACTCGCCTGCGCACAACGACTGGCTGGCCGTGCAGCAGTTCGTGGTCATCCACGGCCAGGTCAAGCGCAGGCCGGACGTAGTGCTGTTCGTCAACGGTTTACCGCTTGCAGTGATCGAGCTGAAGGCGCCAGGTAGCGCAGGCGCGCATCTGGCGGGTGCATTTAACCAGTTGCAGACTTACAAGCAGCAGATTCCGGCGCTGTTTCACACCAACGCGCTGCTGGTCACTTCTGATGGCATCGCGGCGCGCGTGGGGTCGCTGTCCGCCGATCTGGAACGGTTCATGCCGTGGCGCACCACGGATGGCAGGGCTATTCTGGAAAAAGGCTCGCCGGAACTTCCGACGCTAATCGAGGGCGTATTCGAGAAGCAGCGGTTCCTCGATCTGCTGCGCCATTTCACCGTGTTCGGCGAGACCGGCAGCGGCTTGGCGAAGATCGTGGCGGGCTATCACCAGTACCACGCAGTCAACCGCGCCATCGAGTCCACGATTCGCGCTTCCGACTCATGGCACGGCGTAGCCGAGGAACCAGCGTCTTACGGGCTACCCAGCGTGGCGACGCAATCCCTGGGCGACAGACGCGCGGGGGTGATCTGGCATACGCAAGGTTCCGGCAAGAGTTTGCTGATGGCCTTCTACGCCGGGCGACTGGTGAAACACCCAGCGATGGAGAACCCGACGCTTGTCGTGCTTACCGATCGCAATGACCTAGACGATCAGTTGTTCGCCACCTTCTCGATGTGCCGTGACTTGATCCGCCAGACACCGGTGCAGGCCGAAAGCCGCGAGCATTTACAGCAATTGCTTGCCAGAGCTTCGGGTGGCGTGATCTTCACCACCTTGCAGAAATTTGGAGAGGTAAACGCGCCGCTGACTACACGCCGCAACGTAGTGGTCATTGCTGATGAAGCGCACCGTTCGCAATACGGCTTTCGTGCCAAAGTGGATGCCAAGACTGGCGAGGTCTCCTACGGATTCGCCAAATACTTGCGCGACGCGCTGCCCAATGCCTCTTTCATCGGTTTCACGGGTACGCCTATCGAGGCGACGGACGTGAACACTCCGGCCGTGTTCGGTAATTACATTGATATCTACGACATCAGCCGCGCGGTGGAGGACGGCGCGACGGTGCCGATCTACTACGAATCGCGTCTGGCGCGCATTGAACTGGACGAGGACGAGAAGCCTAAGCTCGATGCTGAGGTGGAAGCGCTGACTGAGGACGAGGCGGTTACCGAACAGGAAAAGCTGAAGGCGAAATGGGCGACAGTCGAACAACTGGTCGGTAGCGAAAAACGCGTCGCGCTGGTGGCGAAGGACTTGGTGGCGCACTTCGAGGATAGGCTATCCGCGCTGGATGGCAAGGCGATGGTGGTGTGCATGAGCCGCCGCATCTGCGTGGCGCTGTATGACGAGATCGTCAAGTTGCGCCCGGACTGGCACAGCACCGATGACAATGCCGGAGCCATCAAAATCGTGATGACGGGCGCAGCCAGCGACCCACCCGAATGGCAGCAGCATATCGGCAACAAGGCGCGACGCGACCTGCTCGCCAAGCGCGCCCGCGACGCCAAAGATCCGCTCAAGTTGGTCATCGTGCGCGATATGTGGCTGACCGGCTTCGACGCGCCGTGCATGCACACGATGTACGTGGACAAGCCGATGCAGGGACACGGGCTGATGCAGGCCATTGCCCGCGTCAACCGTGTGTTCCGCGACAAGCCTGCTGGCCTGATCGTGGACTATATCGGCATTGCTCAGAGCTTGAAGTCGGCGCTGGCGCAGTATTCGGCGCGCGACCAGGAAGCAACTGGCGTCGATGAAGCGCAGGCTGTGGCCGTGCTGTTGGAGAAGTACGAAGTGGTGCGTGACATGTACCACGGCTTCGATTACGTCACGGCATTGAACGGCACTCCGCAGCAACGACTGGCGATGATGGCCGGAGCCATCGAGTGGATTCTCGACAGGCAACAACAATGGACAGCGGCGGAGACCACCGAGGAAGGGAAGAAGAACGCTCAGCGGCGTTATCAGGACTCGGTGCTGGCCTTATCGAAGGCGTATTCGCTGGCGTCGGCCTCTGACGAGGCGCGCGGCATCCGCGAGGAAGTCGGCTTCTTCCAAGCTATTCGCGCCGCGCTGGTCAAGTCAAGCACTGGCTCCGGCGTGACCTCGCAGGAGCGCGACTTCGCCATCCAACAGATCGTCAGCCGTGCGGTGGTCAGCACCGAGATCGTGGACATCCTGAAAGCGGCAGGCATCCAGTCGCCGGACATTTCCATCCTGTCCGACGAGTTTCTTGCCGAAGTGCAGCAGATGCAGAAGAAGAACCTTGCGCTGGAAGCCCTGCGCAAGCTCATCAACGATGGCATCCGTTCGCGCAGCAAGGCCAACATCGTCGAAACGCGGACGTTCTCGGAACGGTTGGAGCAGGCCGTCGCGCGTTATCACGCTAACGCCATCACTACTGCCGAGGTGTTGCAGCAGCTCATCCAGTTGGCGAAGGACATTCGAGCGGCGCGACAGCGTGGGGAGGAGTCCGGCCTCAGTGACGAAGAAATTGCCTTTTATGACGCGCTGGCTGAAAACGAATCGGCAGTGCAAATAATTGGCGATGACAATCTCAAGGTGATCGCCCATGAATTGCTGGTCAGTCTGAAAAGCAATGTCTCGGTTGACTGGGCACATCGCGATTCGGCGCGTGCCCGGATGCGCGTGCTGGTCAAGCGTATCCTGCGCAAGTACGGCTATCCGCCTGATTTGCAGGACGCCGCCGTCCAGACAGTGTTGCAGCAGGCGGAAGCACTGTCAGCCGGGTGGGCTTAAGGGGCAGGTGGATGAGGGATCTTCCTGCTCTCCTGCAAATTTCGCACGGGTATTGCTTATGACCGATCAACTTCAGCCGCTGCCCGGCGAATTCCTGCTCTACGAGACCGAAGATGGACGTACCCGCGTCGAATGCCGCTTCGTGGCCGATACACTGTGGCTGCCGCAGGCGGGCATGGCCGAGCTGTTCCAGACCAGCAAGCAGAACGTTGCCAAACACCTGAAGGCGATCTTTGCCGAGGAGGAACTGCGGCCCGAGGCAGTTGTCAACCAATGGTTGACAACTGCCTCTGACGGTAAGAACTACCGGGTGGCTTACTACAGCCTGGAGGCGATTCTGGCGGTCGGCTACCGGGTGCGCTCGGTACGGGGCACACAATTCCGCCGCTGGGCCACGGAGCGCCTGTCGGAGTACCTGGTCAAGGGCTTCACGCTGGACGACGAACGCCTGAAGAATCCACCCGTCGCCGGCTCCGCTGTTCCCGACCGTTTCGACGAGTTGCTCGAACGTATCCGCGACATCCGGGCCAGCGAACGCCGGATGTACCTGCGAGTGCGCGAGATATTTTCGATGGCGGCGGACTATTCGCCCACGCTGCCGGAAACTACCCAGTTCTTCCGCTTTATCCAGAACAAGCTGCACTTCGCCGTCACTGGCAAGACCGCCGCCGAACTGATTGCCGAGCGTGCAGACAGCCGCCAGACCAACATGGGTCTGACGACCTGGAAATCTGGCAGCGTACAGAAGGCCGATGTGACCGTTGCCAAGAACTACCTGCGGGAATCGGAAATCAGCGAACTCAACCGTATCGTCACGATGTGGCTGGACTTCGCCGAGGATCAGGCCCGCCGGCGCAAAGAAGTGTTCCTGAAGGACTGGGCAGAGCGGCTCGATGCCTTCCTAACCTTCAACGAACGTGATGTGCTCACCGGCGCAGGCCGCATCTCCAAGAAGCAGGCCGACGCCCATGCTGAGAACCAATATGAGCAGTTCTCCGTCCAGCGGCGGGCCTTGTTGGAGGCCGAAGGTGCAGATGCCAATGTACGAGCCTTGGAGGACGCCGCCAAGGCACTGCCCAAGCCGGGCAAAAGCAGCAGGAAGAGAAAATGAATTGCCAGGCTTGGCCCGGCCAAAGGGAAGATGAAAAGGCAATAAGGGAATGGTGGCCAAGGGACAACAGCCTTACCCGGAAAAGGAAAAGGAAAAGGAAAAGGCCACCGTCACGTCTAACCGGCACCGATCACCAGATTCCCCGACGGCGCCAGCCTGTCGATGTAGTCCGACCACGCCTGCAACATCTCCCGCCGCTGTTCGGCGTATTCCGCCCGGTTGTAGACACCACGCACGCCGCCGATGGTGTGGTTCAGCGCCTTCTCCACGACATCCGAAGACCAGCCCTGTTCGTGCAGCAGCGTCGATGCGGTGCGCCGCAGGTCGTGGATGGTGAAGGCGGGGATCTCCTGCCCCTGCAATGACACCTTCAGCGCTTGGTTCAGCGCATTGTTGGCGAAGGGCTTGGCCAGGGTGCCACGGCCCGGCAACACCCAGACGCTGCTGCTGGCCAGCGGCTTGAGTTCCTTGAACAGCGTCTGCGCCTGGGTGGACAGGTAGACGATGTGCGGCTTGCCGGTCTTGGAGTTCTCGACCGGGATGTGCCATTCGCCTTCGTCCAGATGCACGTCCTTCCACTGCGCCAGCATCAGCTCGGACTTGCGCACCAGGGTCATCAGGATCAACTGGAAGGCGATCTTGAACTGGCGGCGGATGTTGGAGGTCTGCATGGCGCGCAGGAACTGCCGGATTTCGTCCGGCGTCAGCGCCCGGTCGCGGGCGGCGGCGCGGTAGACGTGCCGCATCGGCAGGGCCATGACCGGGTTGGCCTGGATCAGGCCGCAGGTCAGCGCGTAGTCGAACATGCGCTTGAGCAGGCCGCGCACCTGGCCGGCAGCGGCATCGAAGCCTTGTTCCTTCTTGCGCCAGATGACGCTGCGTACGTCCTCGGCGGTGATGTCCCGGATCGGCTTGCTGCCGATATGCGGCAGGATGTCCTTTTCCAGGTAGCGGCGGGGCATGGTCACGTTCTTGCGGTCGCGTGACTGGATGTCCTTGAAGAAGCGTTCGGCGAAGTCGGCCACGGTGGCGTCTTCCGCGCCGGCCACCTTGGCTTGTTGCTTCTTCTTTGCCGGCGATTCGCCCATTGCTACTTGCTGGGCCGCCTCATCCCGTTTCAGGCGAGCGTTTTTCAGCGTCAGCGCGGGATACTTGCCCAGCGTCAGCTTCTCGTACTTGCCATTCAGCCGGTAGCGGTAACGCCAGACGATGCCCCCGGTCGGGAACACTTCCACGTGAAGCCCCCGGTTGTCGGTGACCGTGTAGGTCTTGTCCCTAGGCTTGAGCGCCTTGAGTGTGTTGTCGGTCAGTGCCATCTCATCCTCCGTATGTCCAAGCAGAGGGATGGAGAGCAAATTTCCCGCTACTTGGCGCCAAACTTGGACATATCAGTGAGTGGCTTCGACTGTATCACCGAATTCGTTGGTGGAGGAAAATTCCTTTATTTACGCCAACTTAAATTCATTCTAAAGACGTTGGTGGACGTCCTTGGACCCCACATCACTTCCCGATGCAGGAGGAGAGCTATCTCAATCCGACGCTGCTTGTGATGAGTCTGCCCTTTGGGCTCTATCCCGACCGCACGACGTTGCGCCTGCTCGAGCGGGACTTCCGGATGCCGGTGAAGGCGGCGGTGCTGATGGCGCCGATCCAGACCGACTTTCGTGGCGGCGGGCGTCCGGCGTTGCTCTATACCGGCCGCAAGGGCCAGCTCGTCACGCTCGATCTGTTCGATCCGAGGATCAACAACTACAATTTCATTGTCTCGGCCGAGAGCGGGGCGGGCAAGAGCTTCCTACTCAACAACCTCTGCCAGCAATATTATGCTTGCGGCGCGCTCATTCGCATCATCGACATCGGCGGGAGCTACCGGAAGCTCTGCACGCTCTGCTCGGGCCGCTACATCGATATCGGTGAAGAGCATCTGGTTCTGAACCCCTTCGACATGGGGCTCGCGCTCGATGGCGACGACAAGCAGTCGGCGATTACCATGGCCGTGGCGATCGTCGCCGAAATGGCGAATGCATCGACCCGCAAGGGCGTCACGACCTCCGAGTGGAACCTGCTCAAGTCCGCTGTCCAATGGACCATCGACACGGGGCGGGCCGATCATGGCATCGACGCGGTGCGCGAATGGCTCGGAACCTATCCCTCGCTGGTAGAGACCGATCTCGACCGCGTCGACCATCTCGTGCCGACAGCGCGTGAGCTCGCCTTCAACCTGCGCGATTTCGGCTCGGGCGGCGCCTATGGCCATTATTTCAACGGCCCTTCGACCCTCGACATCCGCAACGATGAATTCGTGGTGCTCGAGCTCGAGCGCCTCAAGGCAATGCCTGACCTGTTCAACGTCATCGTCATGGTCGTGGTCAACGCGGTCACCCAGGAACTCTATCTCTCCGCGCGCGATCGCCCGCGCTTCGTACTGTGCGAGGAAGCCGCCCAGTTCATCACGCCCACTGCGGGGCAGGATCTCAGTCGTCTGGCCGAAGCGATCAGCCAGGGCTATCGACGCGCGCGTAAGTATCGCGGCAGCTTCGGCGTCGTCCTGCAGAGCATGAACGACCTCATGCTGTTCGGCGGAACCGGCCAAGTCATCCTCGAAAACGCCGCGACCCGGTTCCTCCTGCAGGGATCGACCTACGATCGCGCGGTCGACAACAAGATTCTCGATTATTCGGGCTTCGTCCTCGACCTGCTGAAGTCGGTGCGCAATTCAAAGCCCCACTATTCCGAGGTGTTCATCGACTCTCCGCTTGGCCTCGGCATTGCGCGGCTTGTCGTCGATCCCTTCTCTTATTGGATCAATACCTCCGCGCCGGATGAGGTCGCCGCGTTCGAGGCGCTGATGCGCCAGGGCCTTTCGCCGCTCGAGGCGGTGTGCCGGCTGGCCGGTGTCGAGCCCTCGCAAATCCTCGGCGCGCCCGGCGCGCCGGCCTTCGCGGGAGCATGACGGCCATGACACGCCATCGTCCGCACCCCGATCAGTTGCCGCTCAACTGGTCCGACAACGAAGCCATCGAAGTGATCGTCGAGCGGCGTCTTGCTGAGCGGTTCGAAGCGGAGTCCTTCCAGTGGCGGTTCCGGCTCGTGGCGATCGAGACGGTGATGATCGGCCTGCTGGTGCTCGTCGCCGGGCTCCTTCTTAAGCAGCCGACGATGATGGTGCTGCGCGCCTCGCTCCTCGTTGCTGCTTCTTGCTTCGCGACCGGCCTCCTGCTGCTGAGCCTTTCGGCGGGTACAGCGAAGCTGATGAGCCGCCTGCGTCGGAGAAGAGGCAAATGAACGGCCTCATCTCTTCCGCGCCGTCGCAATCGGCGATCCGGCTCACGGTCAGCGGCTTCCTGCTCATGCTGGTGCAGAGCACGCTGTTGCTCATGTCGCCGGCGCTCGGCGCTGGGGCAGGCGTTCTGATCTGGACCCTAACCCCTCTCGCCTCCTGCGCGTTCATCGCCGCCCTTATCGGCATTCCCGAGCCGCCCGAACAGGATTGGAGGCGCCGTCATGGCCGCTGATCTGCTGCGCCGGGTCCGCCGCGGGCCCATCGTCCTCGTGCTCCTGACGGGCAATGCGCTGGCTGTGGCTGCCACGCTCGCCGCCGCTGGGCCGGTCGCCGGCAGCGCCCCATCGCGCAGCACGATCGGCCGGACCTGGCCGATCGCGGAGCCCGACGCGCTTGCCGAGATCGAGACCAAGGTCGCGACGCTGCCCAGCGACATGAGCAAGGCGTTCGGCCCGCGCGACAAATGGAGCGCGCTCAAGGCCGCGCCGCTCGGGGTCGCCGGCGCTGATCGGGTGCGCAGCGTCGTCCCCTTCTACACGCTCGACTTCGACATCACGCTGCCGGGCGGCAAGACGCTCTACCCGAAAGGCTTCACGTTCAACCCGTTGACCTATGTGAAGCTGCCACAGCGCCTCGTCGTCGTGCATCCTCGAGATCTCGGCTGGGCGCTTCGCAACGCCCGCGCGAGCGATTTCATCCTGCTCTCGGCGCTTGGGACTCAGAATGGCGACGCGATCGACCTGAGTGAGAAGACCGGTCGTCCGATCTACATCCTTGAGGAGCGGGTCAAGCAGCGCCTGGGACTCACCGTGGCGCCGGTCATCGTCGAGCAGTCCGGCACGCGCCTCATCCTCACCGAATATGGGCCGAAGAGCCGGGCCACCGTGGCCGTGGCGAAAGGAGTGACGCGATGATCGGGCGTCTCCCCGTCTTTGTTACGGGTCTTATCATCGGGCTGCTGATGACGCTCGCTTGGCCGAGCCAGGCCCACGCCTCCAAATGCGAGGCGGGCACCGTCTTCAATCCGATCACCAAGGTGCGCTGGACCTGCATCTTTCCGATCACGGTCGGCGGCATTCGGGTGGGGAGCTTCGACAAGCTCGACAAGGCGCTCGACGCGCAATCCTCGTCCAAGCCTCTGTGCGCCTGCCGCAAAGGCATCCAGTTCTGGTTCGGGGTCAAGGTCTCCTACTGGTCGCCGAACCGGATGGTCGACGTCGTGACCGAACCGGGCTGCATGATGGCGCTGGGCGCCGACCTGCTGCCGACCGGAGGCAAGCTGCAGGGCAGCCAATCGTCGATTTCCGACGGGACGAACACGCGCAAGATGTTCGCCCAGATGCACTATTACATCTCGCCGGTCTGGGCGATGCTCGACATGTTCACGGACCTGCCGTGCCTCGAGAATGACGGCTTCGATGTCGCCATGATCACCGAGGTTCTGCCGACCTGGCAGTCGGGGACGCTCGGCGCGATCATCCAGCCTGAGGGCATATTGTTCGGCAACCCCGCTGCCGGCCTCGCCTGCATGGGCGACAGCGCCGCAGCCGCGGCGGGCAAGGTGATCGACCCCCTGTTCTGGTGCATGGGGAGCTGGGGCGCGACCTATCCGATCGCCGGCGATATTCATTTCGATGACTCGGTCGAAGCTTGGGCAGGGCTCGCGGCCCGCGGCGTCTTCATGATGGGGCGGCTGGGCGCGCTTACCGTCAGTTCGGCGGACGGCTGCTCGTTCGTGCCCCAGCCCGTCTGGACCAAGTCCCGTTACAAGCTCCAGATCATGGAGCCGGTGAAGGGCGGCAAGTGCGTCAACATTGGCCGCCCAGGCGCGCTTTGGTCCTCGGCCAAGCATGCGCCGGGGAAGGACAACGCCCAGTTCATGCTTTTCGAAAAGGTGATCTGCTGCGCCGGGATACCGGTGCCGTGAGCGGGTCCCTTCCTCCCTGTTCCGCGCGAGACAGCCGTCCACTCCGGAGGTCTGTTCGCCAAGGCCCCTACGGCCGATGGCTTCCGCGCGGGACCGGAGCGGCGCTGCTATGCCCCCCTGGCGGCGTCGCTCCACCCCCGGCCAGCGCGGCCGCGATACACCCCCGATGGGATCGGCGCTTCCTCTCCGCCTGTTCCATCGTCGCGACCGCGCTGGCCCTTCCTCTTGCTTCGCCCGCATCGGCGCAGACGATGGAAGAGCGCGCCCGCGCCGCCGCCGAGGCGTCGCGTGCAAAGACCAGCGACAGCGACGCGCTTCAGCAGAATTATGTGACGCCAGGCCTCGCCGGTCAGCAGATTTCGACTGTCGACAACAGCCGGACCTTCGCGCCCAACATCGCCTGCCAGAAGACCGCGACGATGCTCGAAGTGCTCGTGCAGCCGGCAGGGACCGGCGACCTCGGCAAGGTCACGATCGCCCGCGACACCGATCTCGACGGATCGGTCGACAGCACGGTGAACCTTCCCGTGCCGGTGTCGGGAATTTGCGCGAACGGAGTCATCTCCTGCCAGCCCGGAACCTGGAACGGTTGCAGCTTCTTCCGTTGGGATGTCGACGCGGCGAAGGTGCTCAAGCTGACCTCGGTCGACATGCCCAAGCTCGCGGGATGCTATTGCCTCAACAATAGCTGCGGCACCAACCTCGCCTGGGGCAACATGGCCTCGGTGCTGCGCGACCTTGGTGGCGGGATGATCGGGGCGCTCACCACGGCCGACCCGCGCTATGGCGTTGCCGAGGCCGTCATCGACGGGCCCTCTATCCGCTATGTCGGCGCGCAATCGACCGCCTGCTCCGCCAACCCCGACCTCCCGCAGACCGCTTATCGCGCCAATCCCGCGACCATCGCATCGGATGCGTATGCCGCATCGACGGGCAATTCGGTGTTCCAGGCGCTCAAGGGGTCAGCGATCGGCAGCGGCACGGCGGTCCAATATCGCCATTGCTCGATCGAACGGCGAGTGACCGTATTGAAACCCGGCGCCGAGGATATCATCAGCCGAACGTCGGGCGGTTATTCGACGATCGAGAACGGCACCTCGTTCGACTTCCTGATGGGCTCACCGGCGGATAACAGCCTGGCCGGTGGAAGCTGCACGCTCATCGACTTCCGTATGGTGCTGCATGTAAACGATCCCGACCGGATCGTTGACGCACGGCTTGTTCAGTTCTTCGCCGACGATTGGGCGCAGGTGCGGATCGACGGGATTTTGGTGGGCTCTGGCCCCTCGCCCTGGACCACGCTCGGACTTCCGCCGGGCAAGTGCGAGCTGAAGAAGACCTTCTACTCCTACCCCAATCTCGACCTGCGTCCCTATCTCACGGCCGGCGACCACGAGATCTGGCTTCGCGTTGCGGTTGCGGAGGGAGGCGAAGGTTTTGCGCAGGTCCATGTCGATGTCGACAATAGCTGCAAGACGCTGGAGCAGGTTGTCGACGGTTGCGGAGCGATCGTGTCCGACCCGCAATGCAAGCTCGACAGCGAGCTGGCCGATGGTGTCCAGACATGGATCAACGGCGTCGCGACCGGCCTGAGGCCCCTGCCCCAAACCCGCATATTGGGTGGACCAAGTTGCCCGACACAACTCACCCGCGACTTCTTCCTGAAGGATCGGACCTATCGTTGCGCGGTCGACGATATCGCGAGGCCCGACACGAGCCGCGGCGCCTATATCATCGACCATTCGACGGAGACGATGCTGGCCGACCGGACGCTCCAGAGCGACGGCAGCTACGCGACATCGACGCGCGCTTTCAGCCTCCCCGACCGTGGTTCCGTGCCGGCGTGCGAGCCCGTCTGCAAGACGCGCGCGCCCAAAGCCAATAGCGAAGCCGCGCCCGATGGCGTGGTGGGCGCGAAACAGAATGTGCCGACGGGCTACGACAGCTTCTTCCACGCCTGCACCTCGGACAATCGATGCCCGGCAGGGCCCGGCGAGGAAATTGTCTCCGCCTGCGGATGCCTCGACGATTTCCCGGAAGCGGTGGTGATGATGCAGACGGTGCGCCTCGCCGGGGCCGACATGGTCTGCACGGGGAACGTGCCATGACGGGTCTTGCGACAACGCGATACTGGTATCTCGACCCGCGCGGCGCCGCGCTCGCGCTGGTGCTCGGAGCGAGCGTTGCGATTGGCTGTCCGAGCGCCGCCCGCGCGCAGAATATCTGCGCGGCTGACCTCAACAACAATGGCGATGCGGCCGATGAGGGCGAGCAGGCAAGCTGCCGTTCGACGACCAGCGGCGCGTGGCTTTGCCCGATCCAGGAGGTCGACTGCGTCGCGGACGCGATGGGGCAATATAGCTGCCCAGTCGGCCCGCAATATGCTTGCCTGGTGAAGACCGAGGGCGGCCCGCCGGCTTGCTCGCCCAACCAATGCGCCGATCTCGCGACCAATCCCATCGTGGATGAGCCGCCGATGGACGATCCTGGCACGGAGCCGGATGGCGGCATCGATGCAGACGGCAATTGCCTCGGGAATATCGAGATATTCTCGGGCCGCGGGGTGCGGTGCCGGCCCGCCGGGCTTTCGACCACCTTTGCGAACTGCTGCAAGGACAAGGGAAAGATCGTGAAGGACGGGATGGGGTCCTCCATCTCGTCGATCGGTACCAAGATCGCGGTCGCCAAGGGCGTGTTCACGGGCATGAAAGCCGCCTATGTGGCCTTCAAGGCCGGAGCGACCGCGAGCCAGGCCGCAAGCGCCGGTGCCAATGCCCTGATCGTCGGTCTCGACCCGACATCGCTCGCGGTCAGCCTCGCGATCAACTTCATGATCGATTTCCTGTTCTCCGGCTGTGACCAGCAGGACATGGAGACGGCAATGCTCCGCTCGTCGGGCATGTGCCACGAGATCGGCAGTTACTGCACCTCGAGCTTCCTTGGCATCTGTCTGCAGAAGGCGCGCGGCCATTGCTGCTTCAATACGAAGCTCGGGAGGCTGATCCAAGAGCAGGGCCGCCCGCAGCTCAAGGCTTTCAACGGCAACCTTTGGGGCACGGCGAAGAAGCCGATGTGCAGGGGCTTCACGCCCGAGGAGTTCCAGGCGCTCGATTTCAGCAAGATGGATCTCTCCGAATATTATGCGGACATCGAGGCCCGCGCCCAATCCGACATCCAGATAGACATGGGGGAGCGCATCGATGCGTATCTCAAAGCGGTCAATCCATAGCGCCACCCTCCTCGCGCTGCTGGGCGCGGCGACCGCCGCGCTCGCGCAGGACAGCGCGCGCCAGTCAGCGGCAGATCAGGGCCAAGACAGCATGAACCGGCTCGAGAGCGCGGTCTCGCGCGGCAAGGCCGATGCGGCCCAGCTTCCCGATCCCCAGCTTCCACGCACCGACAACCCAGCGGACCGACGGCGCGCATTCGACGGCCTGCACAAGCGACTTCCGGCGCCGGACATGGAGGCACGCGCTCGCGCCGCGCAGGCTCGCGGCGAGGCGAGCCTCGCGGCCGAGCGCGAACGGCAGGCCAAGACACTGCGCCAGGCGCTGGGGCTTGAGCCTGCGGAGGAGAAGGCGCTCGCCAAGGCGAGTCCAGCTTCCGCTGCCAAGGGTTGGGTCCCGGTCCTGTTCGTGTCCTCTTCCATGCCGATCTCGACTCTGCGCAACTATGCGATCCAACTCGAGAAGGTCCGCGGCGTCATGGCGTTTCGCGGCGCGCCGGGGGGTCTCAGGAAAATGGCCCCCATGGCGAAGCTGACAGCGCAGATCCTCCGGCTCGATCCGGGCTGCGAAGGGCCGAACTGCGCGATGCGCGACGTTCAACTCATCATCGATCCGATCGTCTTTCGCCAGCACGGGATATCCCAGGTTCCGGCGCTTGCCATGATCCCGGGCGATCCCACCCAGGCCTATTGCGAGCGCGACGATGAAAGCCCCCGTGCCGCCCACGTCGTCTTCGGGGACAGCGCGCTTTCCGGGATGTTCGAAGAGTATGCCCGCCTCGGCGGAAAGGAGGAGGTAAGCCATGCTCAGGCTCTTCTGGGCGCTCGCTAGGGCTATCGCCGGCCTGTGGCCACGTCTGCGCCGATTGCCGCGCAAGGCGGCGATTGCGCTCGGGGCGCCGGGGCCGGATCAGCCGGCACGGCCTGAGCGGCTCGCACGCGCCATGCTCGTCGTGCTGCCGATCGCTGCGATCGCGGCGTTCATCGTGCCGCAGGTCGCGCTGGTCATGTCGCCGTCGATCGATGCTTTCGCGGTGCGCAAGAGCCCAGGGCCGATAGCGCGCGGCGACTATGTCATGTTCACGCTTCATCACCCGATCGCTGGGCCGGATCGGGTATCCGTCACCAAGCATGCGCTCTGCATGGCGGGCGATCGGCTGACGATGTTCGAGACCCCATCGCCTCTCCTCCCGCGCAGCCGGGACGGTCATTATTTTTGCAACGGCGTGCTCCTGGGCGTGAGCCTTCCGCAAGCGCATAACGGCATGAAGCTCGATCATATGCGGTGGAGTGGGATCATTCCCCCCGGGATGGTCTATGTCGGCTCGACGCATCCGCGTGGATTCGACAGCCGTTATTTCGGGCTCCTGCCGATTGTGCGTCTCACTCGGATGGAGCGCATCCTGTGAGCGCGCGAAGGTTCATAGTTGCAGGCGTCTGCTTCCTTCTCACGCCCGCGCTGGCGGCCGCGCAGACGGCCGGCCAGGCCTCCGGGTCGCGTCAAGGCTATTGGTGGTATGAAGCGCCGAAGCCCAAGGCAGAGGAGAAACAGCAGCCCGACGCACTTGTGAAGCCGATGATCCCGCCGATGGCGGAGTTGGCGACGTGGACACCGCCAAGGATCCGTAAGCTCATCGAGGAGCAGCGAGACTATGCAGCGACGGTGCTGACGGTCGATGCCGTCGCGGATTTCTGGAGGCTTCAGGATTTCGCGCGGCGTAAGGCGCGGGCCTTCGCCGGCGTCACCCAGATCGCGATGCTGCAATATCCCGAACTCAACTCGAAGTCCGCGAACCCGATGGTCGGAGACGCCCGTTCGGAGCTGACCGCCGAGAAGGATGCCATCCGGCGGTCCTACCTGCGCGCCCATGCCGGCGAGTTCGCTCTCGTGATGTTCTCACGTCCGACCTGCGGCTATTGCCGTGTGCAGTGGCCGATCATCCAGCGCTTCCAAGAGGAGATGGGCTGGCAGGTCACGCTCATGGATCTCGACAGGCGACCGGAGCTCGCGGAGCGGTTCGGTGTCCAGATCACCCCGACGACGATGATCATTCGCCGAGGAAGTCAGCAGCGCATGATAATCGCCTCGGGCGTCGAGGCTTATCCCAACCTCGCGCAGATGGCTTATCAAGCGGTCCGTCTGCTGCGTGGCGACATCCGGCCGGAGCAGTTCATGACTGGTCCGGGCGAGGATGCGGGGTTCTTCGACGCGCTTGGCAACGGCCCGGTTTCGGCGACCGATCCGCGAGCGCTCGGCGGCGATCTCGTGGAATCCTCCGGTGAGCCGAGGCCGTGATGCGCGGCCTCATCCTCCTCGGTATCCCGGGCCTCGTTATTGGCATGGGATCGGCAGCCGCGCAGACCGTCAGCCGGGAGGACGCGATGCGAGCCGCGATCCACCCGGCCGGCGAAGCGAAGACCATGCAGACGTGGCTCTCGCGCGTACCCGTCACGCGTGACTTTCCCGACGACTTCACAACGACGCTTCGCGGACATGGGGCCGCCTTCATCATCGAGATGACGACAAGCCCCGGCTGCGTACCCTGCGGAGACCTGTGGACCAAGCTGACGGCGCTGGGCGCGCGCTATGGCTGGCAGGTCCACACGATCGGCAGTCAGGAGGCGATGATCCGTTCGGGACGCCTCGGTCTGCCGTGGGTCGGGCATCCGGTTGCCTGGGTGCGGCCGGTGGCCGACGATGCGCGCATCGTGCCGGTGGCGATCGGCACGGACCTTGCGCCCAATCTGGCCCGAAACCTTTATCTGGCCGCGAAGATGTTGACGGGCGTGCGCCCCGATGTCGGCGTCCGGGCCATGTCCAAGTTCACCGGCATCGTGGGGCTGCCGGCGACCCGCCCGGGAAGGCGCTGAGCGATGGCGGGCTCGGTCCTTCCTCCTTCATCCCATATCGTTCGGAGTCCGCCATGTTCGCTTGCCGTCGCGCCGCCGTCCGCGCACTGATCGTCCTCGCCCTGGCGACAGTTGTCTCTGCCGCGCCTGCCCATGCGCAGAGTTGGGCGGAGAGCTGGTTCGACAATGTCACCTACACCAGTCCGGGCAGCTTCGAGGATCAGACCCGGGGCTATGTGACGGCTGGTGGCATGTCCGGCCGGGTGGACGTCCACAATGACTATCTCATGTCGGTGAGCCTGCCGAAAGTGCGGGCCGGCTGCGGCGGCATCGACATGTTTCTGGGGGGCATGTCGTTCCTCGACCCCGACTATCTGGTTCAGAAGCTGGAGAGCATCCTGCAGGCGGCGCCGGCGGTCGCGTTCCAGTATCTGCTCGAGACGCTCGACGAAAAGATGGGCAATATCATCTCGAAGATGGAAGCGGCGACCAACTTCCTCAATTCGATCCAGGTCAACGACTGCCGCCTCGCCAACCGCATGGTCCAGATCGCCAAGGGCGACGACAACATGAGCGGCATCATCGAGGAGATGACGGGCTACCGTTCGGTCAAGCAAGGGTTCGCCAAGAGCTACCAACAGAGCCGCGAGAGGATCGAGGCCAACAACAACAATCCCACCGAGGACTTGAAGGACGCGCTCGCCAACTGCCCGGCAGAGGTGACTGACATTTTCCGCACCGGCTCGCTGCTTTCCCATGCCGCATCGCGGGTCGGCGCGGGCGACTGGGCGAGCGTGATGCGTGCCAGGGTCGGCGACGTCTATATGCGGTGGGACGATGGCGACCGCGTGCCGCTGTTCACGGCTATTCCGCAGTGCCCCGCACAAGACACGGAAAGCGCGCAAGATTTCTTGACCGGCCAGGTCCAGCGCCGCTCCCTCAATATTCCGCCGACGGGCGCCGACTGTTCGCAGGATGGCAGTGGGCGCGGTGCGCTTGTGCTCGCCCGCGAGCGCATGCAGTCGATCGCCGTCAAGATCCGGACGCGCGCCGCCTTGTCGGCGGACGAGAGACAGTTCGTCGCCAATGTCCGGACGCTTCCCGTCTATCGCATGCTCGAATGGGGGGTGCGCCAGGGCGTCGTCGATTCCGTGATCGCCGATACCGACGAGCTGGTGGCGCTTACCCTCGCCTACCAGATGCTCAACGACCTGACCCGGACCATCGACTTCACCGTCTCGAATGCCGAGCGCGGCGCGACGGTCGCGGGCTCGGGCGATGCGAACACCAAGAATGTCTGCCAAACGCGGATTCTTTCCAAGGGCATCGAGCAACTGCGCGATCTCAGGGACGAGGTGCTGCGCCAGCGCGCGCAGATGCGTCAAAGCTACATGGCGGCGCTCAATCAGGCCAATCTCTCCGCCAACTACGCAGGACTCCTGCGCGACCGCGACCGCGATGCCCGCGACGCCGCCGGCGCCGCAGCCCGCAACCAATAGGATCGGACCGTCATGCGCCGGCTTGCGAGGCTTCTGGCCGCCCTTCCCGCCCTGTTCCTCGCCTCGCCCGCACTGGCGGTCGATACGAGCTTCCACACCTATGACGGCTTCGCCGAGACGGTCGACGCCTTCCGCATGGTGTCGATGATCTTCGGCGACCCACGCTACGAGACGCTGGTGATGATCGTCGCGACGGTCGGGATCGGGCTTGGCGCGATCCTCGCGAGCGTGCGCGGCACGGGCATGGGGCTGGTCGCCTTCGGGTTCCAGATCCTGATCGGTGTCGGCCTGTTCGTCGGGCTGGTCGCCACGACCGGCACGGTCCATGTCTACGACCGGGTTCGCAACGCCTATCAGCCGGTCGGCGGCGTCCCCAACCTCCTCGTGCTCGTCGCAGGCGCGACCAACATGATCGAGCGGGCGATGGTCGAGACGATCGACGACAACACGCTCGATCCCGATGCCAAGATCGAGTTCGGCGCCGGCGGGCACAGCTTCGACCTGTTCCTGAACGCCGTCTCACCGCGCGGTCCGATGACCGACGTTTTTCTGGATGCGACGATCAAGGACTATGTCCGTCAATGCTATCCCGTCGCGCGGGTCTCGGCCGCCTACGGCGTCGACGATGACCAGCTCTTCCGGACCTCGACCGACCTCCCCGCCTCGTTTGGGGCGATGGCGGGGCCCGCCACCTTCTCGACGGTCTATACCGAAGCCGACAAGGGCGGCACGACGGTCAGTTGCACCGATGCCTGGACGCATATCTCGGATCGCTTGTCCGACCCGGTGCTGTTCGATAGCTACACCAAGCAGATCTGCGCCCGGACGGGCTACGATACGGAGAATGCCGCGCAGATGGCGCGATGCCGGGAACAGCTCGGCGAAATGGGCCAGATGATGCTGGGCCGTCCGCTGAGCGCACAAGCTTTCTTGACCCATATCCTGCTCGGCAACACGGTGGGCGATGTGCTGTTCGAGGATTCGCCGGCGAGCGCGGCGCGGGTCATGGCCAATCGGGCCGTCATCTCCAACGGGCTTGCTACCATGTCGGTGGCGAACGAATGGATGCCAACGATCCGCGCAACCGTATTCGGGATCATGCTGTTCATGATCCCGATCGCGCTGCTGTTCATCCTGACGCCGATCAATCTGCGGGTCGCCAGCTTTGCGCTCGGCATGTTCGTGTTCGTCGCGCTCTGGGGCGTGATCGACGCGGGCATCTATCAGCTCACGCTCGGGCGCGCGACGGCGACGCTGGCGGAGCTTCGCTCGAACGCACTTGCGGCCAACGCCTGGCTGCTCGCTCCTTCGGCAGCGATGAAGGCGCTCGCGATCTTCGGGAGCTTCCGCACGGCAGCGGCCGGCCTAGCCGGCGCGTTCGTGTTCACCGTGTTCCGCTTCAGCGGCAACGTGTTCACGGCCTTCACATCGGGCTCGCTCGGCGTGGCGAGCCAGGGCACGGCCGCCGCGGCACCCATGGGCACCGCCGAGGGGCAGGCCTCGGCGCTGGAGGCTCAGGCTTCGGCTTTGGGGACACGGTCCCGCGCTGCAGCCGCGTCGAGCTTTGGCGACTTCGGAGAACGCTCGACCTTCGGCACCAATCGCGTGTTCGGCGAGGCGGGTCGTATTCTCGGCGAGCGCCCCGGTATCGCCGGGGGGACAGCGATGGCGCTTGGCGGCATCGAGGGCTCTCGCCAACTCGGCAGCCTCGCCCCGGCCCTCGCAGGCCGGGATATGGCCGATCCGGCGGTGGCGCGCGCCGTTCAGGCCAATGCCGCCACCACGGCGATCCATCAGTTCGCAGAGAAGGACGCACTGAGGAACCTTGGCAATGGTTATTTTGGTCAGGGAGAAGCCGGCGAGAGGACATTCGCGGCCTTCAGCCAGAACCTCGTTCAATGGCGGGCATTCGGCGATCAGCGGGCTTATGGCATGATGATGCAGGCCGCGACGCGCCATTTCGAGCGGGCAGGATATTCGGCCAGCGATGCCCAGCTCAAGGCATCGGGCGTGATCGGAGAGGCCCAGGCCGATCCGACCTTCGCCAAGCTGATCGCCAACACATTTGACCAGGAGCAAATGCTGAGGAACGATCTCACTTCGGCGCAAGTGCAGGTGGGCGCCATGGAGGGGCGGCGTGACTATGCGGGCGATAATGTCGCGGGTGTCGAACGTGCCAACGTCGCGACCGAGCAGGGCTGGCGCAGCGGTAGCAATCAGGGTCAACGCGAGGCGGCCTCGATGCTTGGGCTATCCGTCGATGAGACCTCGCGACGCATCGGCTTCATCAATGCCCTGTCCGGCGAGGCCCGCAGCACGGCCATCACGCAGCTTTCCCGCGCCACCGGAAGGAACGAGGCCCAGGTGGAAGCCGCGCTCGAGCGATATAATGCCGCCGTGCGGGTGGGAACCGCCGATGGCGCCAGCGCCGAAGCCGCTCGGGAGGGGACTAGCATCTATGGCCGCACGCGCGAGGCGGCTGGCTATGACTTCGCGGAGCGCTCGGGCAGACTCGATGCGCAGCGAGAAGTTGGAACCGACGGCACGCGCAGCGCTGCACGGATCGGCGAGCAGCGGCGCCAATCGGAGAATTTCGGTTATGCCGAGGGTGCTGCCGCGGCGGGCGTCTCGACACGCGAGGCAGCGCGACTCGACAGCTTCATCCAGGCGCTGAGCCGGACGGCGGGCAACCAGGTCGATATGGCCGAAGGCGGCGCTGCCGGCATCGCCGACCGCGCGCGGAACGAGCGCCTGACGTCGATCGTCGACCGGGAGCGCCTGACCCGCATGCAAGGGCTGCTCGCCGAAAACGGCATCAAGCTGTCGAAGCGGCAGATCGCGATGGACCAGAATGGCGACCTCAGCCTCAACCTCACCCCGGAAACCGCGGCGGCGATGTGGAAGTCGGGCCTGATCAACGAGAGCCAACTCGGCGCGATCGCAAACGGCGGACACGCCCGCTTCAGTTTCGCGCATAATGACCTGCTCGTCTCCAGTGGGACGGACTTCAGCCGGTCGGCGCGCAGCGACACCAGCACACGGTTCGAAGCCGGCAAGCAGGCAGGGCCGGATACGATCGAGCATTTCATGGGCGGCGGCGCTGAAGGCCAGGCCCAACTCGCCAACTGGCTGCGCGGCGGGTTCGAGATGGACCGCAAGGGCGAATGGCGCCTGAAGCCGCAGGTCGCCGATACACTCCAGCGCGATGTGCAGGCGATCATGGCCCAAACCGGATGGCAGAGAACGCTGTCACGATCGGCCCAGGATCAGACAACGATGGGAACCACAGTCGGTATCGAAGCTGGGGGAACGGTATCTGCATCAGATAGTGAAGGCACGAGTACTGGCTCATCGTCGGGCGGCAAGGGACGGCAACGAGGAACCACTCAAACTGTCAGTAAAGGGAAGACCACAGTTGGTCGGTTCGGCGGTGACGTTGGCTTCCGAAGCACGGATCAGGGAGTTACGAGCGAGAATGCGCAGT
Source organism: Sphingomonas sp. MM-1 (assembly GCF_000347675.2). Taxonomy (NCBI): domain Bacteria; kingdom Pseudomonadati; phylum Pseudomonadota; class Alphaproteobacteria; order Sphingomonadales; family Sphingomonadaceae; genus Sphingomonas; species Sphingomonas sp. MM-1. The sequence goes on from NC_020561.1 coordinate 1,774,435, forward strand.
CCACCATGGACGTCGTCAACTATGATGTGCGTGATTCCATTGCTGCCGCTGAACGAGCTGCGGCGCGCTCCAGCAATCCCGAAGCGACTTTTTCCCGGGAGCTGTCGAACCGCATCCTCGGTAGCGAAGGTATGCGCAATCGCTACCTCCAGGACGCAGACGATGGTCGCGCGACTTTCGACATCACAGGTCCGCTGACATCAGTGGAACAAAACTCTGTCCTCTCCAGAGGAAGCTTTTCTACTGACATCAAAGGCAGCCCTGGTGACGGCGACAGCAGCTTCAAGAAGCGTTAACGGTGCTTGCCTGTATGCGGGTCAATGTAACCCGGATTGTTAGGGTTCGCCGGGTTGCCAATCCAGAGCAGTCCCGACCGCGGGTCCAACATGTCAAACCCAGCCCGGGAGCTTTTCACCGCCCGGTCATGGTCCTCCCAGATGCGCCTTGCAGCGTCCGACACCTCTTCATCGGACAGCGGCATTCCATCGCCTGGACCCACAAATCCGTCCAGACGCTCCCGGACATAGCCGACACCCAGCACCATGAGCGCCGTCATCGGGAAAAACAGGACGTTCAGATAGCCCGCGAGTGCGCCGCCATAGAATGCGGCGAGAACGTCAACGCGCGTCGCCACCGCCATCCCCAGCCACCATATGGGAATGGCGATCCACCAGAGCTTGGCGTACCATGGCCGCCAGAGCCAGGCCGACAGCTTCTGTCGGCTGACGGCACTCTCGGCGCGGTGTTCGTCGACGGCAGATTCCACAGGGGAAATCCTTTCGGCCTTTCCCTAGCATATCGGGCGCGGACCGTCATCAGAAAATGGCGAACGCAACTTGTCTTTCCCGTCAAGCATCCTATTATCAAGACAGGAAGGACAGATATGGCCAGCAACGTCTCCATCGTCAAATCGGACCGGCGACCAACTGCTCGTCGGATCGCTTCGGGAACCGACACGCTCCGACGAAAGGCTTTGGAGAAGCTCACGCTCGCCATCGCCAAGGCAGTGGAATCCGCGAGCGACGATACTCTGGCCGACATCGTGGGCTCCCATGACCTGCGCCATGCCCTGGTCGTCGCGCCGCGAGACATCGCGCCGGAAGCGCCTGCCGATCTGGAGGCGCTCAAAGCGGCGCGTGAGCGGACCGGCCAATTCCGCGAGGATATGGCGAAGCGCGCCGGCGGGATGTTCGACCGCGCACATGTCGCGGCAATGCTCGGCGTCTCCCCGGCGGCGATCGAAAAGCAGAGGCAACGGCGTCAGATTCTCGGCGTGCCCTATGGTTCCGAAAATCGCTTCCCCGCCGCACAGTTTGTCGACGGCGAGACAGTCCCGCATCTCAAGCGGGTGCTCGAAGCGTTTGACGACACCAACCCCTGGGAACAGTTGATGCTGCTTACCACCCCGCTCGAGGGATTTAGCAGCGAGCCGGAAACCGCGCTCGAAATTCTGCGGCGCAAGCCCGACCAGGAGACGGTTCGCCAATTGGTTGCCCTCGCGACGGTTTGGACGTCCTGACCCAACATGGCGGCCACGCTACTGCGCCGGATCAATGCCGGCGCGCGCCTTCACAGGATCCATCGCAAGGGTCACGATGCAATCTTCTTCGGCCCGCTAGATGAAATTCCGGTAGGGCGTTTTGACGCGCCCGACGGAAGCTACAAGGTTTTGTATGCCGCGCGATCGCTGGAAACCGCGTTCGGTGAGACCATGGTCCGCTTACCGACAATTCCCCATATCACCTATTCTGCCGTGCAGAGTCGGCTTCGCAGCGAACTGGTGACCACCCGCGCGTTAAGGCTCTACCCGCTTCTGGACGCTGGCGTCTCGGCACATGGGCTTTCGTTCACAGACCTGCACGGCGATGTCTACGCGAAGACACGAGCGATAAGCCGGGTCATACACGAAACCACGTCGGCCGACGGCATTCTATACACGTCCCGCTTCGACAATCAGCGTTGCGTAGCGATCTTCGACCGTGCAGCCGACGCGATTTCGCTCGGGGCCCGGCATGATTTGATCATCGGAACGGGAGCGGCAGCTTTGCTGGCCGGCCATTTCGGAAAGACCATCGTCGAGCCCTGACACGGATGGCCGCAAATCGATAGATCGACTCCCGATCTGCTTGCGGAGCCAAAGCTGTCCAGCTATATCTGACTAGCTAGTCAGGAGTAATGCAAGATGGGCACCGCCACTCGAAAGGGCGATCGCGACCAATCCGTGCCGGGCGGCACTTGGAAACTCGAGGATGCAAAGGCGCGGTTCAGCGAGGTCGTCAGGCGTGCCCAGAGCGAGGGACCGCAGCGCGTCACTGTCCGGGGCCGGGAGGCGGTGGTGGTGATGAGCGTCGACGAACTCGACCGACTGATGCCCAAGGATGCGGACAAGCCTGCCTTCGTGCCGTTCCTCGAGAGCCTGGGTCTCGATGGCCTCGACCTTGAGCGCGAGATCGACCGCGGGCGGGACGTCGCTTTGTGAAAGGCTGGCTGCTGGACACCCATATCGTTTCTGCGTTGGCGAACCCGAACGGGGCGTCGAGCGTCAAGGCATGGGCGACGGCGCAACCCGAACACCGGATGTACCTGAGCGTTCTGACGCTCGCGGAATACGACAAGGGCATTCACAATCTCGAGCCTGACCATCCCGACCGGTCGCGCTATGTCGCGGCGCGCGACGCGTTGGCCGAGCGCTTCAGCAATCGGCTCCTCTCCATCGACGATGCCATCGTTTTCCGCTGGGGCGCAATTTCCGGCGAGGTCAAACGGCGGATCGGGCAGTCTCCTCCGATGATCGACGCGCTGCTCGCGGCGACTGCGATCGAGCATGACCTGTTCCTCGTGACACGAAACATCAAGGATACGCGGCACAGCGGTGCCGTAATCTTCAATCCGTGGGAAGACGAACCATCGCGCTTCCCTCTCACCTGACGAATGACGATGAGACTATGAAAACTGAGCTCGACCATCTTCCGGTAAACAAGCGGCGTGAACTCGATCGGGTCATCCAGATCATCTTCGAGGAGTTCGAGGACGCGCTTGGCCAGCCAACGGGACCGCGCAAGCTCGGTCGCATTCTCAAGATCATCCTGTACGGCTCCTATGCGACCGGACGCTGGGTGCACGAGCCGCATACCGAGAGGGGCTATCGCTCGGATTTCGACCTGCTCATCATCGTCAACCAGAAGGAACTGACCGACAGGGCTGAATATTGGGAGAAGGCGGAAGAACGCCTCGACCGGGAAACCATGATCCTCAACCGGTTGCGCACGCCGGTCAATTTCATCGTTCACACCCTGCAGGAAGTGAACGACGGTCTGGCTCACGGCCGCTATTTCTTCATGGACCTCGCGCGCGACGGCATCGCGCTGTATCAGGTCGACAACAGCGAGTTGCACGAACCCAGGCCCAAGACGCCGCAGCAAGCCTATGACATGGCGAAGGAATATTTCGACCAGTGGTTCGACCTGGCCGTTTCATCGAGGATGCTGTTTCAGTTTGCTTACGACAACAAGCAGTTCCCCGACGCGGCCTATAATCTGCAACAGGCCTGCGAGCGCCTCTATTACTGCGTTCTGCTCGTCTACACTTTTTACACGCCCTATAGCCACAACATCAAATTTCTCCGGACCCGTGCCGAGAAGATCTCGGCTCGGCTGCTCGACGCATGGCCAAGGGAGACGCGCAAGCAGGAGGCCTACTTCAACAAGCTCAAGGATGCCTATGTGAAGGCTCGGCATTCGAAGCATTTCAAGATGACGGAGGAGGAATTCGCTTTCCTCGCCGAGCGCGTCGAGGTGCTCGGCACGATCGTCAACGAGCTATGTCAGGAGAGGCTGTCGGAGCTGCGCGCGCAGCTCTAGCCAGCATCAGACACGCGGGGGCGGACAACCCAAGGCCCTTGCGCGCTATCGCCGGAGGCGACGAGAGATGCGAGCTCCGGCGGACTGCTACCCGATGCAGAATGGACCATGCTTCTGATCCGGCGGATGTCGGGCCAGACGCGCGGGGTCGCCTGAGCACGAAGGACAATGACCTCTTGCTTCGCCTCTTACGGCATGGTTCTGCCGAGAAGGCGCAGAATCTGGGAGACGAGCTTGCATGGTAGCGGATAACCACGATCGGACACGCAGTTTTGTGCGAGGCCGGCGCCCGGACGAAAGCCGCATGAGCCTTCACCTCGTCCATGCGGAACATTGCGGGTGACAGCCTCCCCCGAGGAAGCCCCCGCGCGTCGCTACGATAAGGGCGAGCGGCGCTACAAGCATGTAGGGAAGACCGCAGAACCGGAGATCCTATTCACTCCCGGCCAACCCCGGATGTGGGTAGGTAAATGTCCGAACACGCTTACCGCAGATGACCACGAACGACTGGTAAACGAAGCAATCCCAGGAAGTAATGGCGACCGGGAACTGTCATTTCCCAAAAAAATATATACCGTTCATGAAGGCGCTATCTATGAGGCCCAGACAACTGACCGGGGAAAATCCTACCATGGCTACCCGTACAAGGGTAAACTTGCCAGGGGACTGAAGGATGCCTTAAGGGAAATAGCTGTAGCGAAGGAATGCGCTGAACAATTTGATTCTTGGGTGAAACGGCACATTGAGGAGCATGGCGCTTGAGCGCGGGCGGTGATCGGCTGAAGTTTGAGTTGCGTCCTCATAGCTCTGAGCGGCGCTCCACGACGTGCGCCCTGATGATCCTCATCGACGGAGAGCCCGCCTGGCCCGTACCGGGTGAAACCGAAGCGCTGGTCGAGATCCAGATCGACGACCTTCTGGCGCATCTCACCGATTTCTGGAAACCGCTGATGTTGCGGCAGGTCTATCCGATCGATGCCGCCCCTTCCCGGCCGTCGACGCTGCGCTCGATCGCCGAGGCGGAGTGGGAGCACATGCAGCCTGAGGCCGCCGCCGCCGAGGATGAGGCGATCACCCGTTTCGAGGAAGCCCACGACCTTTCGCACGCGTTCGCCGGTCTCTATGGACTGCCGCCATTCTGGATGATGCGCTCGGGCGAGGACTATATTCTTGAATCGTCCAGAGCGTTATGGCGCCTGCCCTTCGATGATGTTCGCGCCAGTCTGAACGCGACGGGCGACTGGATTTGCGCCCGGTTGCACGAGGCAGATGCCGAGCGCTGGCAGGATGCCATCGCGGCATGGCAGGAGCGCGATGCTGGCGATGCCGCGGGACTGCTGGCCTGGTCCACGGGCCTTGATCGGGATTTGGCAACAAGCCTGCTCAAGGAAGGCGCACTGGAGCCGCCGCAAAATTTCAACGACGCCGCCAACGACAATGACGAGTTGCGCATTGCGGCGCGCATGGCCGGCGCTCTTCCGGCAGATCAGATTCGCGAGATCATAGGTCTTGCAAGACAGTTCGCAGGGCATGAAGCCGAGGCACTGAAAGCGCTTGCTGCGGACGCACAGGCTATGATCGCCGAGCGCTTTCCTCATGCGAAGCCGTTCGAGCAAGGGGAAGCGGCGGCCCGGTTTGTACGCGAACGGCTAAGCATTACGGCGGATCGGGCGGTCAAGGTCTTTGAGATGGCGACGAGCCTGGGGATTGAGCTGCGCCATAACCCGGCGGAGCCGCCCAGCCTCGACGGCCTCGCGATCTGGGGCCCGCGGCACGGACCGGGCGTATTCCTCAATGAGGCGAGTGGGAGAATATTGGGCCGCGACGACAGGGATGTCGAAGCCAGCCTCGGCGCGCGCGTCACCATGGCTCATGAACTCTGCCACCTGCTGCTGGATGGCGAGCACGCGCTATCGGCCATCGAAGTGCTCAAGGCCCGGATGCCGGCAGGCGTCGAACAACGCGCAAAATCCTTCGCTGGCGAGTTTCTGGTGCCAACCGACATCGCGGCAGAATTCTGGCATCGCGCCAAGCGCCCTGTCGATCGTGCGGGGTTGGATGCGGTCGTCCGGGAACTGATCGAGATTTATGAGGTGACCCGCAGCGTCGCGGCCTGGAAGGTCGAACATGCGGCGCGTCGTCACGCGGTCGATTTGAGTGCAACGCTCGATTCCGTTGCACCGCATAGATAGCGCAACCGCATCGATCCGGTGCTCATCCCTTCGACAAGATCGGGACAGGCTTGGGACACCGCACATGATTGACCGTTCGTCAAAGCCGCGATTGCCTGTGCGGTAGGGCGGAGGACTGAATGAGCGACGAGAAGGTGCCTGATGAGGCAATGCGCAGGATCGCCCTGGCGCTCGTCGAACATTGCGTCCGAAACACCCGGCTGGAAGACCTCCATGCCGGCACCGTTCCGGACAGTCTCATCGGCGACTATAGCGATGTGAAGGTGGTCACGCCCTATGGCGAGATTCCCTGGACCCAAGCATCCCGCATATCCGATGCGGAGATGAAGGCGTTGATGATCGACATCGTCAACAAGGTCTACACGTTCCTCACGCACCTTGAAGATGTGGTGGTTCTGCGCGATTCCGCGCGCTGGAACCGGCCTGAGCACGACCCTGCCCTGCTCGCCGTCGCCAAACGCCGCGCGGCTGCTCGGGGAGCGGATGATGAAAGGAAGGAATAGGGTGCCGGTGAAATCTAACTTTTAACACGTTGCGGGAACGCTCAGACAGCATGGGAGCGCACGCGAGGGACTCGACGCCGAAAGATGACAATATCCACAAGGACCGAACTTACACCTTGCGGTCCCTAAATATGAGGCGCTTCTCACAAGGAAGTGTAGGATCGGGCAGCGCCACCAGCGGCCAGGTCGTAGGGACGAGATAGCTGGGGATCAGATACCGACCGACGAGATATGAGGGCGCCGGGCAACCTGCACCGTTTCTTTTTCGCGTCGCAGACGCTTTGCGATTCGTGCGAATGACTCGGCACGGTCTCAGGATGTGCAGATTTGACGACGCCATTTTGCAGGCGTGATGCCGGACGCCTTGGCAAATGCCTTGGTGAAGTGGGCTTGATCGGAGAATCCGCACTCGAGCGCGACTTGCACCAGGGGCAGCGCGGTATCGGCCAAGAGGCCTTTGGCGCACACGATGCGCTGCTGCACGAACCAGGCATAGGGTGCGATCCCAACCGTGTTCGTGAAAGCTCGCACGAAGTAGCAAAGCGACAATCTGCACAGAGACGCGACTTCCGAAATCGAGATTGCGCTGCCGAGATTGTCCCGCATCATTCGCATAGCCAGGCTGACTTGCCAGGGAGCGAGCATCGGCTGGCTGCTGGTCGCTTCCACTGGGTGCCCAACGAAATGCCTTCGCTGCGCAACTGGTATTGCTTGTGCTGTAGTCTGCTCCGGTCGAACACCGGGCATCGCGCCCGCGCTCGCACTTCCAAAAGCCGCCATGGCGACCCCCAATGGGTTGCGAGGCAGATTGGTTGCGCCGGGGAACCTCAGCGCGCTGCCTCATCGGCCACCACCGGGAGATGCCACGGCAAGCCGAGGTGCGCTCGAAGGAGGAAGCCCTACTATTCCCAATGGGGGACACATTGGCGCCCCATAAGGCGCCCCACTTTTTTGCGTGCGTCAGCGCCGGGCCTCCCCACATGGACCGCCGATCAATCGTTTAAGGAAAGCGGTGCCGGTCAGACCGGCCGCTTGGGACGACGCAAGACCTTCCTGAGATATATCTCCGCCCGAGTGAGTTCCTTTTGTGGAGCGGCGTGCAAAATTGACCCCCTTAGCGGGGTGATCGGCGTCTAAAATTGACCCCCATCATTCCAGAGTGTGAGGCGTCGCGGCTTGGGCTTCCAGGCGGCGAGGACGGGGATGTTGATTGTGGAGACTATTGCCAAGATACGCAGGGAGCACAGGGACGGTAAGCCGATCAAAGAGATTGCGCGTGATTTACGGTTGTCGCGCAACATCCTGACCCGATCGGTGCCTGTTCAGTGTTCATTGCTATATCTCCGTTCTCATACTGACAGGAATAAGCGACAAGGGCAGAACTATGAATGCTATCTAGTCCATAATATATGAGCGATCGTTCGCCACTCGGCGGTTATGTCAGCGTGCGAGCATTGCCTGGCTTTCATGACATCGCCTTGGAACTCGCTTGAAACACCTCCGAATGTGCGAGTTGCCTGGGTCCATGGCAGAAGCCGTGGACCATGTTGCGATCAGGCCGAAAGGCGCGCCATGGAAGGAAGCGTGCGGCCGTCCACGGTGAGGCCGGGGAACGCGAGCATCGGCGCCAGCGTCTCGTTGTTCTCCGCCGGAAAATTCAGTTTCGGCCTGGAGATGTCATCGAGCGTCTTCATCTGCTCAGACGACAGCGTCACGTCGAGCGAATCGAGATTGGCTTTGAGCTGGTCGACGCGGCGGGCGCCGATCAGGGTGGAGCTCACGCCCGCGCGTGATCTGACCCAGGCCAGCGCGACCGACGCGGAGCTGACGCCAAGTTCGGAGGCGACGTCAGCCACCGCTTCAATGATATCGTAATCCGCCTCGCTGGGAACGCCCACCATGGCCGTGCGCCTGGTGTCGACATGGCCTGCATCGCCGCGCCTGAACTTTCCGCTCAGGAAGCCGCTCTTGAGCGGGGACCAGGGCATGACGCCCATTCCCATCCCCTGCGCCATCGGGAACAATTCCCCTTCGCTGGTCCGTTCAAGCAGCGAATATTCCAGTTGCAGCGCGATGATCGGCGCCCATCCGCGAAAATGGGCGATCGTCTGGGCTTCCGCCGTCTTCCAGGCCGGGACGTCGGAGAAGCCGACATAACGGATCTTGCCGGCGGTGACGAGATCGTCGAGGCCTCGCAACGTCTCCTCGACCGGCGCCGTCTGGTCCCAATTGTGCAGCCAATAGACGTCGATATAGTCGGTCTGGAGCCGTTTCAGCGAAGCTTCGCATTGCTGGATCAGGGCCTTGCGCCCCGCCCCGCCACCATTCGGATCGCCGGGGAACAGGCTGCAATAGAATTTGGTGCTGAGCACGATCCCGTCACGGCGAAGATCGCTCTGCCGCAGATAGTTTCCGACGATCTCCTCGGAGTGCCCGGCGGTGTAGATGTTGGCCGTATCGATGAAGTTGCCGCCCCGGTTGCGATACTCGGAGAGCATTGCGTGCGACTCCGCCTCGCTGGCGCCCCAGCCGAAGTCTTCGCCGAATGTCATGGTGCCAAGGCACAGCGGGCTCACGCGCAAGCCTGAGCGGCCGAGTGTGATGAAGTGGTCGAGAGGCATGTGGGACTCCATTTTGTTCGCGAGCGTGGGGTTGTGCTAGACCGCCCGTCCTGAATGATGAATGCTTGATCGTGCGAGATTTATGCGAGATGGTACAACCATGCGCGCAGATCCGCTCTCCGATGTCCTCGATCTCGCCGACGCTCGCTGCGTTCTCACCGGCACGCTTGTTGCCGGGGGTGGCTGGGCGCGCAAATTCAACCGTTCGGACGCAGTGAAGTTTCTCGCCGTCGTGAGAGGAACGTGCTGGCTGTCGACCGAAGCCGACACAGCAGATCCGGCGCGGTTCGAGGCGGGTGACGTCGTAATCACCAATGGAGCGCCCGCGATCATCCTGGCGAGCACTGCGGAATGGCTGGCGAACGCACCCTCCACACCGCTTGAGCGGGATGCAGAAGGCAACCTGCGCGCCGGGGAAGGCTCCGAATTCACGATGATCGGAGGCTTGCTGGAGGTTGACAAGCAGCGCTGCGGCTTTTTGCGAGAAAGTCTCCCTCCCATGGTTCACGTCAATGGTCAGAGAGGAGAAGCCGCGAAGCTGCGGTGGCTTCTTACGGAACTGGCCGAGGAAACGCAGCGCAAGCGCGCCGGTTCGACAACGGCGATCACCCATTTGGCGAAGTTGTTGTTCGTCGAAGCTCTACGGCTCCACATCGAAGCGACCAAATCGGACAGATCTGGTTGGCTTACCGCGCTCGACGACAGACGCATCTCGATCGCGCTTCGAGGAATCCACGCTGAACCATCACATGCGTGGAATCTGGAGAAACTGGCGAAGTTGTCCGGAATGTCGCGGACATCGTTCGCGGTACGCTTTCGCGATGTCGTTGGTGTCCCGCCTTTGACCTATGTGCTCAACTGGCGGATGCGCCTGGCCGAAAGGGAGTTGAGCGAGACGGACCATTCCGTCGCCGATATTGCCTGGTCGATCGGGTATGGCTCCGAAAGCGCCTTCAGCAACGCGTTCAGCCGTTCAACCGGTGTCTCACCAGGCCGTTTCCGGAAGGAGGCAATGCACACCTATTCCGAACGTCGTCGCAAGGTGGACCGCAGCGCAATTGACGTCGATTAGGCCCGAACGCAAAGCGCCGAGCCTCCGCATACGCCTCGCCAGTGGGCCGACAGGCAGGATGATACGGCTCATGGATGTCCCACGTCGCATCTAGCGAGTAACGAATAGGTCAGCCCAACGAGATACCGACGATCGCACCAGCCCCGTAAGTGACCCCGGCCGCAGCGAGGCCGATGATGAGCTGGCGCACAGCCGAGAACAAGGCGCTCCGTCCGGTGAACAGGCTGGTCCCCGCCCCGATCAGCGCCAGCGCGACGCCACTCGCGCCGAGGCTGGCTATGAGAGCGGTACGTCCAGAGAGAAACAGGAACGGCGCGACCGGAACGATGGCCCCGGCGGAGAAGAGCAGGAAGGACCATGTCGCGGCGGTCCATGCGGAGCCACCGAGCTGATCGGGATCGATCCCGAGCTCCTCGCGCGCGAGCGTGTCGAGCGCGGTTCCCTCGTTGCTCAGCAGCTTGTCCGCGAGCGCCCGGGCCTGCGATTCATCGATGCCCTTGGCTTGGTAGATGAGAACCAGTTCCTCTCGCTCCTCGTCGGGAACCTCGCGCAGTTCCTCCGCCTCGGTAGCGATCTGGCTCTGGTAGAGCTCGCGCGAGCTGGTGACCGAAAGCCATTCGCCCATCGCCATCGAGCAGGCACCGGCGACCAGGCCCGCGAGACCGGTGAGCAGCAGGGTCTGTTGGGCGGCAGCCGCGCCAGCGACGCCCATAACGAGACTCATATTCGAGACCAACCCGTCATTGGCGCCGAGCACCGCAGCGCGCAGCGTGTTGCCGCCGCCGCGATGGCGCCCTTCCAGCAGCGCCAGCGTGGGACCGGAGAGGCCACCCTTTCCGGCGGCCGCGCGCATCAGCAGTGCGTGCGAGCGCTCGTCGGCCGGCAAGCCCGCGCCCCGCGCTTCCGGCTGATTGTCATAGGCGGCGCTGTCGCGCGTCTCGTTCGCGGCCAGCGTCGGCAGCACAAATGCAGGACCGAAGCGCCGCGCCAGCCAAGCGAGGATACGCGCGCGGGTGGAGGGAGACGGTCGGAAATTCGCGCCATTGGCCTCGATCCGTTTGCGCCAGAAGTCGCCATGTGCCTGCTCGACAGCGGCGAGCCTGCGGAACACTTCGGCGAGCTTGGGATCGGCCTCGCTCTCCGCAAGCGCTGCATAGATCGCCGCGCCGTCGACCTCGCCCTGGAGATTGGAGCGATAGCGCGGAAGAGCATTGGGTTCGGCCATGGTCGATATGTCTCGAATTTTTGGTTTGGAAGTACATAAGCCTAACACAAGCGCGTAGAAGATTTCCCGTTCGAGCGACGACGGGCCACTGACATCATCTCCCCAGGCACCAGACGCTCGAATTACGTAGCAATACGGACTGCCTGACCGCCCTTGGCGCTGCATGTACCGTGAGCGTTCGATGTGCCGGGCCGGGAGTAGCAGGCGATCCTGCGCTGGAGTAAGCTGTGCGATGCGATTGACCCGGCTGAAACTTGTTCCTGTTGCCCTCACTCTGGTTCTCGTCGCGGCTTGGCTGCTCAGCCTGCGAACGGGGGCCTTGACGGGTGGTTTCTGGGCGCTTCGCCACGAACTCATCTACCTCACCGGCATTCTCGCCATCGGCTTCATGGCGGCGGGCGTGGTGCTGGCGGCACGGCCAGTGCAGATCGAAGGCGCGCTTGGTGGCCTCGACAAATTCTACCGACTCCACAAATGGTTTGGCGTTGGTGGACTGCTCCTCGCGCTGGCCCATTGGCTGCTCGAGATCATCCCGCGTTGGATGGTGGGTCAGGGCTGGCTGGTTCGCCCAAGCCGACTAAGGGCAAGCGGGCCGGCCGCTGACGCCAATCTTCTGGACAGCCTGCGCGGCGTCGCTACCGAGCTGGGAGAGATCGCGCTCTACATCCTCATCGTGCTTGTCCTGCTCGCGCTCTGGAAGAAGTTCCCATATCGCTGGTTCTTCAAGGCGCATCGCCTGATGGCGCCGATATTCCTGGTGCTCGTGTTCCACGCCGTGGTGCTGATGGACCGCTCCTACTGGACCGCGCCACTGGGTCCGCTGATGATCGTCCTGCTTGCAGCGGGCACGGTTGCCGCCACAACGGCCCTGTTCCGGCGCATCGGCTATTCGCGTCGGGCGGCCGGGGTGATCACGCGGCTCGTGACCTATCCCGGTAATGCCGTTCTCGACGTGGCGGTCGATGTTGGCACGGCCTGGCCGGGCCACCAGGCCGGGCAGTTCGTCTTCCTCAAGACCGACGATCGTGAAGGCGCCCATCCCTTCACCATCTCCTCGGCATGGCACAATGACGGCCATCTGCTCTTCAACATCAAGGGCCTGGGTGACTATACGCGCAAGCTCCCGGACCTGCTCCGGGTGGGGCAACCCGTGACGATCGAAGGTCCTTATGGACGCTTCGATTTCGGGGGCGAGTGCGCCCGGCAGGTCTGGATCGCCGGCGGCGTGGGCATCACCCCCTTCATCGCGCGCCTCCAGGCACTCGCCCAGGCACGGCAGGAAAGGGATATTGACCTCTTCTATTCGACCGGCGCGCCCGACGAGGATTTCGTCGGGCAGGTTCGCGATCTCACTGAGAAGGCGGGTATCCGCTTCAATCTGCTTGTCACGCCCCGTGACGGCTTTTTGACCCTAGATCGTCTGGCCGACCTGGTCCCCGACTGGATCGAAGCGGACATCTGGTTCTGTGGCCCGGCCGCCTTCGGCAGGAGCCTATATGTTGCAATGACCTCGCGGGGACTGCCCGGATCGCAGTTCCATCAGGAGCTTTTCGAGATGCGCTAGTCGAGCACGGTTCGACGATCGCAGGCGTCCGCCCGTGTGTCGGAAACTTGGCTTACGCCATTCCCTGTATTACTTTGCCACACTGATACGACAAGTGGGAGCGTGCGGTCATTGCACTGGCCACGCCTGCGCAAGTTCCGATTGGGCCTGAAGAAAAATCCCCGCTGTCGTCACGCGGGGTGTTCTACGGCTCTCTGGAGTAGTGGGAGCGTCCCGCAATTTCGCATGCAAGATGATACACGCTGGTTTTAGGTTGCTCCACAATCAGCCAGCGCGCCTTCTTGCACACCGAAAGGCCAAGTCGAACTGTTAAATTGGGATGGTCAGCGAGTTATATCGACGTTGGTTGCGGGGACAGGATGCCCCGTCAGTATAACAATCTTCGGAATTATGCTGACGGTGGTTGCGGGGACAGGATTTGAACCTGTGACCTTCAGGTTATGAGCCTGACGAGCTACCGGGCTGCTCCACCCCGCGACACTGATGGGCCTCAAGCGCCGGCGGCGGCGTTCCGCTGCCTTGGCTTTCCTCGCATAAGCTCGGGCGGCCGTTCGGCCTTGCGGAGCCTTTGGCTCCGGGGGCCTTTGGACATGTGAATGGGTTTTGATCTTGCTGGCGCTGGCTTCAAAGCCTGGCGACGCCCTACTCTTCCGTTGCTTAGGCAACAGTACCATCGGCGCAGTCTGGTTTCACGGCCGAGTTCGGGATGGGATCGGGTGGGTCACAGACGCTATGGCCACCAAGCTATGGAGCCAGCGCTAGCGGGATCGTTTTAGAAATCGACGTGCTTACCTTGTGCTGAGAGATTGTCCTTAATCGACAACGTCCTGATGGTCAGGGTTGTCGTTGATGGTGGGACTCATCAAGCGCGAATAGAGCAATTAGTATCGGTTAGCTCCATGGATTACTCCACTTCCACATCCGATCTATCAACGTCGTGGTCTTCGACGGCTCTATGATATCTTATCTTGAGGGAGGCTTCCCGCTTAGATGCTTTCAGCGGTTATCCCGTCCATGCATAGCTACCCTGCTGCACCGTTGGCACGATGACAGGTCCACCAGAGGCATGTTCAACCCGGTCCTCTCGTACTAGGGTCAACTCCTCTCAAATATCGACGCCCACGGCAGATAGGGACCAAACTGTCTCGCGACGTTCTGAACCCAGCTCACGTACCACTTTAATTGGCGAACAGCCAAACCCTTGGGACCTGCTCCAGCCCCAGGATGTGATGAGCCGACATCGAGGTGCCAAACAACCCCGTCGATATGAGCTCTTGGGGGTTATCAGCCTGTTATCCCCGGCGTACCTTTTATCCGTTGAGCGATGGCCCTTCCACGAGGGACCACCGGATCACTATGACCGACTTTCGTCTCTGCTCGACTTGTCAGTCTCGCAGTCAGGCTGGCTTATGCCATTGCACTCTAACAGCCGGTTTCCAACCGGCCTGAGCCAACCTTCGCGCGCCTCCGTTACTCTTTAGGAGGCGACCGCCCCAGTCAAACTACCCGCCACAGAGGGTCCCTGAACCGGTTTCACGGTCCGAGGTTAGACATCAGAAAACAACAGGGTGGTATTTCACCTATGGCTCCACTCAGGCTGGCGCCCAAGCTTCAAAGCCTCCCACCTATGCTACACAGTTCTTTCCTAATGCCACTCTGAAGCTGCAGTAAAGGTGCACGGGGTCTTTCCGTCTAACCGCGGGTACTCCGCATCTTCACGGAGAATTCAATTTCGCTGAGCATGTACTGGAGACAGTGGGGAAGTCGTTACGCCATTCGTGCAGGTCGGAACTTACCCGACAAGGAATTTCGCTACCTTAGGACCGTTATAGTTACGGCCGCCGTTTACCTGGGCTTCATTTCGGAGCTTGCACCCCTCCACTTAACCTTCAGGCACCGGGCAGGCGTCAGACCCTATACGTCGTCTTGAAGCCGACTTAGCAGAGCCCTGTGTTTTTGCTAAACAGTCGCTACCCCCTGGCCTGTGCCCCCCACAAGTGCTTGCGCATATGTGGGGCCTCCTTCTTCCGAAGGTACGGAGGCAATTTGCCGAGTTCCTTCAGTACACTTCTCTCAAGCGCCTTGGTATACTCTACCAGACCACCTGTGTCGGTTTCGGGTACGGTCTATACGGTGGGGCTATTTCCTGGAACCTCGTCGAAGCACGTCCAATCCGTTAAGGACGTACAACATAAGAGATCCGTCACACACCACCAGGCCCACGAATATTAACGTGGTTCCCATCGACTACCCCCTTCGGGCTCGTCTTAGGGGCCGGCTCACCCTGCGCGGATTAGCCTTGCGCAGGAACCCTTGGTCTTTCGGCGACAGGGCATCTCACCCTGTTTATCGCTACTCATGTCTGCATTCGCACTTCCGATACCTCCACGGCCCATTACCAGACCGCTTCACAGGCTTACGGAACGCTCCGCTACCGCGTGCACAAAGTGCACACCCTAAGCTTCGGTGCGTGTCTTGAGCCCCGTTACATCTTCGCCGCAGGAACCCTTGTTTAGACCAGTGAGCTGT
>NC_020561.1:1795000-2082500 GCF_000347675.2 Sphingomonas sp. MM-1
GCGATGCCGGCGCGCAGGAGGTGAAGGTGACGGAAGGACTGTTCACCTTCGTGGCGCTCGACGAGAATCACCGCCCGCGCCCCCTGCCTCCCCGCTGATCGGATGGCCGCGCTTCAGCCGAAGCGGTAGCCGGAAACCTTCCAGCCGATCACATGATCGGCGAACACATGCGCCGCAGGATCATCCCCGCCGGCCCCGGCCGCGACCATCAACGGGATAAGATGCTCCTCGCGCGGATGCGCGAAGCGGGCATGCGGCAGCATGCTCCACGCCGAAAGGCGCCGGGCGCGCGCCTCAGGATCGGGATCGGTGGCGGCCGCGGTCAGCGCGGCATCGAAGATGTCGGCGGGGCCGGTGGCGTCGCCGTCGCGCACGCGCATATTGTGGAAGCTCATCCCCGATCCGACGATCAGCACGCCTTCATCGCGCAAGGGCGCCAGCGCGCGGCCGGCGGCGATATGCGCGGCGGGATCGAGATCCTTGCGCAGCGAAAGCTGGGCCGTCGGGATATCCGCCCCCGGCACCGCGACCTTCATCGGCACGAACACGCCGTGATCCCAGCCGCGCTCGGCGTCACGGGCAGTGGCGAATCCCGCATCGGCCAGCAAGCCGGCGGCGCGCCGCGCCACATCGGGGGCGCCCGGCGCATCCCAGTGGAGCTGATAGGTATGCGGCGGAAAGCCGTAATAATCGTAGAGCAGGCCCGGCCGCGCGCCATCCTGGACGGTGAACGCATCCTCCTCCCAATGGCCCGAGACGACGAGCAGCGCCTTCGGCCGTTCCGGCAGGCCCGCGACGAAGCCGGCGAGAAACGCCTCCATGCGCGTCCACATGCCGGCGGGATCGTCCATGAAGAAGCAGGGGCCTCCGCCATGGGGGATGAAGAAGCTGGGTTGGCGCATCCGATTCCATATCCTTCGCGGGCCACGCTTTACCCGCCCGTCGGGTCATGGCCGGCCATGGCGACGGAGATGGCATGTGCCGCGCCATTGGCAAGGGCCGGCGCGCGCCATGCCGATCGCCCGCAGCACTCTTTCAAGCGGCAGCCGCAGCGTTTATGCGCTGATGGCATGACGCGCTTCACGGTGAACGGCCAGCCGGTCCATTATCGCATGGATCCCGAGACCCCGCTCTTGTGGGCGCTGCGCGACGCATCGAACCTGACGGGCACCAAATATGGTTGCGGCGCGGGGCTGTGCGGAGCCTGCACCGTCCATATCGACGGCGCGGCGGTGCGATCCTGCCAGGTGCCGATCGGCTCCATCGAAGGCAGCTTCGTGACGACGATCGAGGCGCTGTCGCGCGATCGCAGCCATCCCGTGCAGCAGGCGTGGGTGGCCGAAAGCGTGCCGCAATGCGGCTATTGCCAGTCCGGCATCATCATGGCCGTGGCGGCGATGCTGGAGAAGAATCCCAACCCCAGCGATGCCGACATCGATGCGGAGATCACCAATATCTGCCGCTGCGGCACCTATCCGCGCATCCGCCGCGCGATCCGCCACGCCGCGCGCGTCGCCGCCGGGGGCGAGACGATCGCCGCCGCGCCGCCGCCGGGGATCGATCCCGAGGACGCCGCCCGCGCCATTCCCGCCCTCACCCCGCCCAAGCCCACCGGCAAGGAATGAGCGGAAAGATCCGGCAGCTTTCAATTCGCTGACCAAGGGGTTCAGCCTCCGCTCAGTGGACTTCGCCCAAGGTGTGCCCCAAGGTGGCGCGGATGTGCGCCTGGGCAAGGAGCATGGACATGGTGCGTGGGACTTTGGTGGCGCTGCTGCTGGCCGCGACCGCCGCGACCCCGGCGCTGGCGCAATCGCAAGGCTGGCACGGGCAGGGTTCGCAGGGACGGAGCTGGCAGGGGCAGACCGGCGGGCGCGGCGATATCGGCCGTCCGGGCGGCCGCATGGAAGGCCCCGCGCAGCGCCCCGACACGGCACGCCCCGCCCCCTCGGCCAATGCGTCGCCCCGCTGGAACGGATCCATCGCCCGCGGCAACAGCGCGGAGGGCGCGCGCGGCCCGCAGCGCCCGGCGCCGCAGCGCGCGGGGCTTTCTGGCAATGAAGACGGCCGCGACCGCGCCGCCCTCCGCCGTGGCGATAGCTGGTCGGCCGATCCCCGGACACGCCCCGGATCGCAGCCGGCCGACAGCCGCTATCGCGACCGCACGATCCGCTATGGCGATCGCGATGCAATCAACGGCCGGCCCGGAAATAACTGGAACGACCGGGACCGGCCGGGCCGCGACAATCGCTGGGACAATCGCGAGCGGTGGGACGACCGCAGGGATCGCGATCGCAGGGACAACCAATGGGACAACCGCAACCGCTGGTCGCAGGGGTGGCGCAACGACAATCGCTACGACTGGCAGCATTATCGCCAGTCCAACCGTTATATCTATCGCCTGCCCGTCTATTACGGCCCGGCCGGCCATGGCGGCTATCGCCGCTGGGCGCCGGGCTACCGGCTGCCGGGGGTCTATTATGTCCGCAGCTACTGGATCAGCGATCCCTGGTATTATCGCCTGCCGCCGATCTACGGCCCCTATCGCTGGGTCCGCTATTATGACGACGTGCTGCTGATCGACACCACCACCGGCCTGATCGAGGATGTCATTCCCGGCTTCTTCTGGCGCTGACCGAGGCGGATATCCAGGAAGGCCCGGCCTGCACAGCGCAGGCCGGGCCTTCTGTTTCGTCATCATGTTTCAGCCTTGAAAAAATCCAGCCTTCCCAGCGCCTTGTTTCTGTATGGAAGCTGACGATCGCATTCCTCCACCGTTCACGCGCGCTATGGAAATCCGGGGATCGGAAGCGGACGGCAATCGATCCGCGGACCTTGGAGGAAAGACCGGACCCATGCGCAAGCTCATCATCTCGGCCCTGATCGCGGCCACCGCCATGCCGCTGGCCGCCCAGGCGCAGACCGCCGAACTGAAGCGGGATCGCCAGGATATCCGCATGGCGCAGCGTTATGGCGACAGGCACGACGTGCGCGATGCGAAGCGGGAATATCGCGAGGACTGGCAGGATTATCGCCGCAACCATCGCGACGTCTATCGCCGTCCGGCCTATGTCGGCCCGCGCGGCTACGTCTATCGCCCGGTCGCCGTCGGCGCCCGTCTGGGTGCGCCTTATTATGCCTCGCGTTACGTGATCAGCGATCCCTATCGCTACCGGCTGCCGAAGCCGACCGGCGTCAACCGCTGGGTGCGCTACGGCAACGACGTGCTGCTGGTGAACGTGCGCACCGGCCGGGTGATCGAGGCCCATCGCGCCTTCTTCTGGTAAGCGGGCGGCGGCAGCCGCCGGGAGACATCGTCTTCCCGGCGGCTTGCGGCCGGTGTATTACCCCCGTAAAGCGGACGGCATATCTCCTAACAGGGAGCCATGCATGGCCGTTCGTCACCTTCTCCTCGCTTCCGCCGTCTCGCTGCTCGCGGCCCTGCCCGCGAACGCTGAGGCGCAGTCCCCCGCCCCCGTCGCCGCGGCGAGCCAGTCCGCGCACGATCAGCTCCACGCGCTGTTCCACGCCAGCGACGAGGCGAGCCTGAAGCGCAACCCGATCAACGCCATCTTCCGCGGCGACCTGCGCTATGCCGATCATCTCGGCGATTATGTGAGCGACGCTTATTACGATGCCGAGCGCGCCGCGGCCGAGGACGACCTGAAGCGCCTGCACGCGATCGACCGCGCCAGCCTCGATGCCACCGACCAGATCGCCTATGACGTGTTCGAATGGCAGACGCAGGAAACGCTGAAGAACCTGACGCCGGAGATGCTGGCGCTGACCGCCGTGCGCCCGATCGACCATTTCACCGGCTTCCACACCTTCTACCCCAGCTTCGCCTCGGGCCAGGGGGCGGCGCCGTTCAAGACGCTGGCGGACTATGAGAACAACCTGAAGCGCCACAAGGAATATGTGGCGCTGCTGGATCGTTCGATCGAGCGCTTCCGCCAGGGCATGGCATCGGGCGTCGTCCAGTCGAAGATGACGGTCCGCAACATGATCGACCAGCTCGACGAGATCATCGCCCTGGGGGTGGAGGGATCGACCTTCTACGGCCCGGTCAAGAAATTCCCCGAAGGCATTTCCGCCGCCGACCAGGCCCGGCTGAAGACGGCCTATGCCGCCGCCATCCGCGACGAGCTGATCCCCGCCCATATCCGCCTGCGCGATTTCCTGAAGAACGAATATCTGCCGGTGGCGCGCGAGGCCGTGGGCATCAGCGCGATGAAGGGCGGTGACAAGGTCTATCTCGCCGCGATCGAGCAGCTCACCACCCTGCCGCTGACGCCCGATTATGTGCACCAGCTAGGCCTTTCCGAAGTGGCGCGCATCCGCAGCCAGATGGAGGCGATCAAGACGCAGGTGGGCTTCAAGGGCACGCTGGCGGAATTCTTCCACCATCTGCGCACCGATCCGAAGTTCAAGCCGAAGTCCAAGCAGCAGCTCGTCGACGGCTATTATGCGATCGGCAAGCGCGTCGACGCGCGCATCCCCGAGCAGTTTTCGACCATCCCGAAGACCCCGCTCGAGATCCGCTATTACGAGCCCTATCGCGAAAAGACGCAGGCCGGCGGTTCCTACGAGCCGGGCATGTACGATCCCAAGGACCCGTCGAAGAACCGGCCGGGCATATTCTACTTCAACACCTACGACCTGCCTTCACGCACCACGCCGGGGATGGAGACGCTCTATCTCCACGAGGGCGCGCCGGGGCACCATTTCCAGATCAGCCTCGCGCAGGAGAATGATCGCCTGCCCGCCTTCATGCGCTATGGCGGCAACACCGCTTATGCCGAAGGCTGGGGACTTTATGCCGAGACGCTCTGGAAGGAGCTGGGCATGGAGACCGATCCCTATGAGCGGTTCGGCGGGCTGGACGACGAGATGCTGCGCGCGATGCGGCTGGTGGTCGACAGCGGCATCCACGCCAAGGGCTGGACCCGCGAACAGGCGATCAAATACATGCTCGACAATTCGGGCATGGGCGAGACCGACGCGACCGCCGAGGTCGAACGCTACATCGCCTGGCCGGGGCAGGCGCTGGCCTACAAGATCGGCCAGCTCACCATGTCCCGCCTGAAGGCCAAGGCGCAGGCGGAACTGGGCGCCAGGTTCGATCCGCGCGAGTTCCACGCCCAGATCCTGATGACCGGCGCGCTGCCGATGACGGTGCTGGAAAAGAAGATCGACGGCTGGATCGCCAGCGTGAAGGCGGCGAACTGATCCGGGGGCGGTGAGGCCCTCCCCGCCCTATCATGGGCGGCGGGCTGGACCGCTTTCGAACGAAGGACTTGCAGGCCCCTCTCCCGCCCTGGCGGGGGAGGGGTTTGTTTTGCGGCAGATTCGATTGCTGTGAGGAAGCTTCTGCCGCCAGCGATGCCGGCCTGCGCCGGCATGAGGGCTTGGATCGGCGCCCATGATCTTGGCGACTGCTTGTCGTCACCCTGCACCTGTTTCAGGGTCCATCGTGCGACAAAGGCTGTTGGCATTGGGGGAGAAGTGGCCCCTGAAACAAGTTCAGGGTGACGATTCTCTGGCGTGATCGAACCACCACCCTCCTGATGGCGATTGGCTTAGGCCGGCTCAGCCCCCGTCGTCATGGAGATAGAGGTCGACCGGCCAGGGCTGGGCCGACGCCCAGCGCACCGCCTCGGCGATACTGATGGCTTCGCGTTCGATCGGCGCCGTCTGGATGTCGCAGGCGAGAAGATAGGCGGGAACCGGCTCGGCGCCCACCGCGCCCTGCCCCGCGGGCTGCAGCACGGCGCGCACCGTCCGCCAGCGGCCCGGCCGATCGCGCATATCAATAAGATTCTGTATCAATGCGACTTTCCGCCCCTCTCGCTTGCGGCAGTAGATCATGGGCGCGAAGGAGGGAGCGTTTTTCTACGAACGGTGCCTGCAGGGCGATAAACGACGGCAAAACCGCCCCGAAATGGGACGACTTGTAAGGCCATGATCTTGCACGGCATATAGCCGGGATGATCCAGATCAGGCGGGCCACGGCGGCCGACGGGGCGGCCTTGTGGGCCATTATCGAACCGATCGTGCGCGCGGGCGAAACCTATGCCCTGCCGCGCGACATGGCCCGCGAGGACGCGCTCGCTTACTGGCTGGGGCGGGACCGGCATACGTTCGTTGCTGAGGCGGAAGGCCGCGTCCTCGGCACCTATTATCTGCGCGCCAATCAGGCCGGCGGCGGCGGCCATGTCGCCAATTGCGGCTACATGACCGCGCAGGACGCCGGCGGCCGGGGCGTGGCGCGGGCGATGTGCGCCCATTCGATCGATCAGGCCCGCGCGGAGGGGTATCGCGCCATCCAGTTCAACTGTGTCGTCTCCACCAATGTCCGCGCGGTCGGCCTGTGGCAGAAGATGGGGTTCGAGATCGTCGGCCGCCTGCCCGGCGCCTTCCGGCATCCGACCGCCGGTTATGTCGATGCGCTGGTGATGTTCCAGACGCTCTAGGCCGCACCCCGGGCGGGCGGGTGGTCGCTCCCGTGTAGCCGGGAAGGTCAGCCTTCCATCGCATCTCATTCCGCCTTCGCGGGAATGAAGGGTTTGGGCCTGCCTCGATGCGATGCCGGCCTGCGGCATGACGATTTGGAAGGGGCGCCCGGCGATTTTCCCGGATCGGCCGCCTTATCCTTCCGCCGATTCAATAAGCCCGGGCGACCGCGAACTCGACCGCCTCGACCAGCGCCGCGCGGGCATGGCCGCTGCCCAGCCCGCCCAGCGCATCGACCGCGCGCTGGCCGTAGATGCGGGCGCGGGCGAAGGTATCGTCCAGCGCGCCGGTTTCGCGCAGCAGGCGGGTGGCGTGGGCGAGATCATCGTCCGAGGCGCGCCGGCCTTCCATCGCATCGCGCCAGAACTGGCGATCCTCGTCCGAACCCCGCGCATGGGCGAGGATCACCGGCAGCGTGACCTTGCCGTCGCGGAAATCGTCGCCCGTGTCCTTTCCCATCGTCGCCCCGTCCGACAGATAGTCGATCGCGTCGTCGATCAGCTGGAAGGCGATGCCGAGGTTGCGGCCATAGGCGTCGAGCGCCAGCTCCACGCTTTCGTCGCGTTCGGCCACAACCGCGGCGATGCGGCAGGCCGCGGCGAACAGCGCCGCCGTCTTGGCGCCGATGATGTCGAGATAGCGTTCCTCGGTGGTTTCGATCCGGCGCTGGGCGGTGAGCTGGTTCACCTCGCCCTCGGCGATCACGGCCGATGCGTTGGACAGGATGCGCAGCACGCGCAGGCTGCCATCCTCCACCATCAGCTCGAACGAGCGGCTGAACAGGAAATCGCCGACCAGCACGCTGGCGGGGTTGCCCCAGATCATGTTGGCGGTGCGCTTGCCCCGGCGCAGGCCCGATCCGTCGACGACGTCGTCGTGCAGCAGGGTGGCGGTGTGGATGAATTCCACCGACGCGGCCAGCTTGTGGTGGCGCGTGCCGTCATAATCCAGCAGGCGGGCGCAGGCGAGCGTCAGCATCGGCCGCATCCGCTTGCCCCCGCCGGCGATCAGGTGGCCGGCCAGTTCCGGGATCAGCGGCACATCGCTCTGCATTCGATCGAGGATGACCGCGTTCACCTGCTTCATATCGGCTTCGACGAGACGGACCATCGGCTCCAGCGAGGGCGCGGCCTTGCGATGCAGGGGGGTAACGGTAGCAGTCATGACAAGCGCCCTTGGCGCGGCGCGGCCGTAAAGGCAAGCGCCCGGGGTTGCACAGAGGCCCGAACCTCCACAAAAGGGCGCCGGTTCCGAGCCCGAAGGGAAAATGATGTCAGACGACGTGCTGAAGCGGTATCGCGAAAGCATCGACAATATCGATGCCGCGCTGGTCTTCATGCTGGCCGAACGCTTCAAGGTCACGCAGGCGGTGGGCCGCTACAAGGCCGAGGCCGGCCTGCCCCCGGCGGACCCCGGCCGCGAATCGGCCCAGATCGAACGGCTGCGAACGCTGGCGCGATCGGCCAATCTGGACCCGGACTTTTCCGAAAAATTCCTGCGCTTCATCATCGACGAGGTGATCCGCCACCACGAAAAGGCGCGCGAGGCGGAATAAGGGCCGGGGACGCTACCGGAACGCGGCATCACGCCTTGTTAAGCGGGCGGATTTAGGCTCAACCCTTGCTTGTGGAAAAGCCCCCGCTGACGCCCCTCGACCTCCTGCCGCTGACCCATAGCTGGCCGCTTTTCGAATCCGGGCAGCGGTTTGACCTGGGAACGCTGCGGGGCGATGCGGGGCCGGCGACGAACGTCGTCCTCGATCCCGACCATTTCGAGCGGCGGGGCATCGGCGTGTGGCAGTGCGATCTTGCCGACAACGGGCTCCGCTGGTCGCCTACCGTCTACGACCTGTTCGGCCTGCCGCGCGGGGCCGGGCTATTGCGGCCGGAGATCGTTGCGCTTTATTGCGAGCCCTCGCGCGCGGCGATGGAGCGGCTGCGCGCGCACGCCATCCGCCACCGCCGCGGCTTCACCATCGATGTGGAGATCCTGCCCGCCCGCCGGAGGAGCCGGTGGATGCGTCTGGTGGCGGCACCGATCTGCGAAGGCGGCCGCACGGTGCGCCTGCACGGCCTGAAGCGCGACGTCACGCACGAATATCGGTAAGATCAGCGCCGGGCCTCTGGACCTAGCGCGGGATCGAGATCGCGGGGGCGGATGAAGCGGGCGAGCGCGCCGCTGCCCGCCTTCACATCGGCCCAATGATCGACGTCGATATGGATTTCCGCGAGCGCGGCGGTGGGGAATTTCTCCTCCACCTGATCGCGCGCGGCGTCGTCCGGCCGGTCGGGCACCAGCAGCAGCACCAGATCCTCCATCCCCGGATTATGCCCGCTGAGCAGCAGGGCATCGGCATCGTCGGGCGCTTCCTGCACGACATCGAGCAGGGTGGCGGCGGATGCGAGGTAGATGCGCTTGTCGAGCTCGACATGGAGCGAGCGGCCATAGCCTTCCCACAGGCCGTCCAGGGTTTCGACCACGCGCAGGGCGGGCGAGGCGATGACGAGATCGTAACGCAGGCCGAGATCGCGCATGTGCCGGCCCATCAGCCGGGCGCCCTTGAACCCGCGCGGATTGAGCGGTCGATCGAAATCGCGGGCGACGGGATCGTCCCAGCCCGATTTCGCGTGGCGCAGCAGCGTCAGCCGTTTCATTCCGTTCCAACATCCCCTTCCGGCTCCATGCTGATGCCGGAAACTTGTTGCGGTGAAAAGGCGCCGACAGGGTTAGCGGGCGCGGATGCGTTGAGCGCCGCGACATGCGCGACGGCTTCGTCCAGCGTGAGCCGCCGCACCGGCACGCCGGCCGGAAACGCATCCAGCAGGCGGGACGGCGTGGCCGCCGACAGCAGCACGAAGGCGCCGCGATCGTCCGCGCGGCGGATCAGCCGGCCGAAGGCCTGCGCCAGCCGCGCCCGCACGACGCGATCGTCATGCGCCGATCCGCCGCCGGCGGCGCGGCGCGCGGCATGGAGCACGGTGGGGCGCGGCCATGGCACCCCTTCCATCACCACCAGCCGGAGCGATTCGCCCGGCACGTCCACCCCGTCGCGCAGCGCATCGGTGCCGAGCAGCGAGGCGCGGCGATCATCGCGGAAGATATCGACCAGCGTGCCCGTATCGATCGGATCGACATGCTGGGCGTAGAGCGGCAGCCCTTCGCGGGCGAGGCGATCGGCGATACGGGCGTGCACCGCCTTCAGCCGCTGGATCGCGGTGAACAGGCCCAGCGTGCCGCCGCCTGCCGCCTGGATCAGCCGGGCATAAGCCAGCCCCAGCCCGGCGAGATCGCCGCGCTTCAGATCGGTGACGATCAGCACCTCGGCCCGGGAGGCATAGTCGAAGGGGCTCGGCGCCTCGAAGCGGGGCACCGCCTGATCGAGATGGACGGCGCCCGTGCGGGCTTCGGCGGCCGCCCAATCCTCCCCGCCGCGCAGGGTGGCGGAGGTGACGAGCACGCCATGCGCGGGCTTCAGCACGGTTTCGGCCAGCGGCCGGGTGGGATCGAGCCAGTGGCGGTGGAGGCCGATGTCGAATTCGCGCCCCTCGATCCGGTCGACGGCCAGCCAGTCGACATAATCGGGATCGACGGGGCCGCCGATCCGCGCGAGCAGCGCCACCCAGGCGGCGAGGAGCTGGCCGCGGTTGGAAAGGCCGGCGACGGCCCCTTCGATCCGCGCGCGGGCCGGGCCGTCCAGCCAGTCCGGCCCGTCTTCCAGCAGGCCTTCCAGCCGCTGGCGCAGGCGGGCGAGCGGGCGGACCAGCGCCTCCAGCGCACGGGCGGCGGGAGCGGCGGCATCGATCAGCGCGGGATCGAGCTCCGCCGCCTCGGTTTCCAGGCCGTATCCCGCATCCGCCGCGGACGCGCGGGCATAGACGGTGTCGCGCACCGCGGCGAGCAGCCGTTCGACCGGGCCGAGCGGCAGCCCTTCCCCCAGCCTGCCCAGCCAGCCATCGGCCGGCAGCGCGGAGGCTGCCTCCACCGCCGCATCGATGGCCAGCGCGCCTTCCTCGTCATAGGAAGCGACATCGGAAAGGCGGGCGGAAAGGCCCCGCCTGCGCCCGCGCGACTTGCCTTCGGGGCCGACGATCCAGCGGCGAAGCTCGATCGTCTCCTGCCCGGTCAGCGCGGTGGCGAAGGTGGAATCGGCGGCATCGAACAGATGATGCCCCTCGTCGAACACCATGCGCGCGAGCGGCAGGCCTTCCTCGCGCCGGCGGGTGGCCAGGATCATCACCAGCGCATGGTTGGCGATGACGAGATCGGCCCCTTCGGCCGCGCGGGCCGACCGTTCGATGAAGCATTTTCGATAGTGCGGGCAGCCGGCATAGACGCATTCGCCGCGCCGATCGGTGAGCGCGGTGGAGCCGGCGCGGCGGAACAGGGTGACGAGCCAGCCGGGCAGATCGCCGCCCACCATATCGCCGTCGCGGCTATAGGCCGCCCAGCGCGCGACCAGCTGGGCGAGGATCGCCGCCCGCCCCTGGAAGCCGCCCTGCAGCGCATCCTCCAGATTGAGCAGGCAGAGATAATTTTCCCGCCCCTTGCGCACCACCACCCGGCGCGCGCGATCGGCGGGATGCGGGAAGATGCGCGCGGTTTCGCGATCGAGCTGGCGCTGGAGCGCCTTGGTATAGGTGGAAACCCAGACGGTGCCGCCGGCTTCCGCCGCCCAGAGCGAGGCCGGTGCCAGATAGCCCAGCGTCTTGCCGATGCCGGTGCCGGCTTCGGCCAGCAGCATGTTGGGCCGGCCTTCCGCGCGGCGGGGATCGAAGACGCGCGCCGCGGCTTCGGCATAGAGGCGCTGGCCCTCGCGCGGCTCGGCGCCCGATCCCACCAGCCGGGCCAGCGCGTCATCGGTTTCGGCATCGGCCAGCACCAGCGGCCGGGGCTGCGGGCGGGGCGCTGCCTCCTCCCATTCGGGAAGCTTCGAGAACAGCCAGCGTTCGGCGCGTTCGGGCCGGTCGATCCGTTCGGCGACAGCGGCCGCCCAGGGCCAGCGCAGGCGGAACATGGCCTGCGCCGCCGTCCAGCCGCCCTCGCGCTCCGCCCAGCCGGCATCGCCCAGCCGATCGAGCAAGGCGGCGGCGGCGCGCAGCAGGAAGGGCGCGGCGGCCGCATCGTCCGCCGGCGGCTCCAGCCCCAGCGCGCGGGCCATGCCGGCGGGCGTGGGCACGACGAAGCGGGCGGGATGGACGAAGGCGAAGAGTTCGAGCAGGTCGAGGCCGGAAAGCTCGCCATAGCCCAGCCGGGTGGCGGTGACGGGCGCGTTGAGCAGCACCGCCGGGGTCTCCGCCGCCAGCGCGATCGCCTCCCCCCGGCCGACGCTGCGGACGGCGCCGTCGGGGGTGGCGATCCAGATGCCGCCATGGGTGGCGTGGATGGCGGGCCAGGGAAGCGGGGTGGACACGGACCCTCCTTAGCGCCACGGGAACGGGAGGGGAACGGCCAGCTTGCGGATCGGTTGCGGACGGGATGGGGGGTTGTTGCTTATCCCCGCGTCACGCCAGCGCAGGCTGGCGTCGCTGACGATCAACCCGTCCGATCATGCCGCCGAGAGGCCATGCCAGGCCCGATGCGATGCCAGGCTGCGCTGGCATGGCATTGGGGCCTGATACGACGTTGAGGGGGGAACATCTGTTGCGGGCATTCCCCGCGTCCCCGTCGACAGGCTCTCCGTCCGCCGGATATCCCAAGGCCTGTCGACGGGATTGTCGAGGGCGCCCGCGCCTTATGCGATCCGGGCGCGCAGCCGCTGCGCTTGTCCCGAGCGGGTCGCGGCGCCGATCGCGCCGAAGCCGACCAGCAGCATCAGCCAGGTCGCCGGTTCAGGAACCGAAGCCGGAACCGGGAGGGCGATGCCCTGCCAGCTGGTCACGTAGGGCTTGTCGTTCACGATCTCGAGCTCGACGATGCCGGTATTGTCCAGGCCATGCGAGAAGGCGAAGCCCGAGCTGACATTCTGGGCGAAATAGGACATGACAAAGCCGATTTCGGCCCCGTGCCCGACGATGGCCACGACCCCGTCCTCATCCTTGTGGGCGGCGATCATCTCCTGCCACGCCGGCAGCACGCGGGCGACCATGTCATCCAGCGATTCCGCATTGGGCAGATCGGCCTTGGCGGCGGTATCCCCCATCGCCCAGCGACCGATGATGCTCAGATAATCCACGGCCGGGCCGCCAAGCTCGACATCGCCGACATACCATTCGTTGGTGCGGGCGTCGGCGGTGGGCGTCAGGCCGAAATGGGCGGCGGTGGGCGCGATGGTCTGCTGCGTGCGCTGATAGGCG
Organism: Sphingomonas sp. MM-1; assembly: GCF_000347675.2. Lineage (NCBI taxonomy): Bacteria > Pseudomonadati > Pseudomonadota > Alphaproteobacteria > Sphingomonadales > Sphingomonadaceae > Sphingomonas > Sphingomonas sp. MM-1. Next base: position 1,807,804 of record NC_020561.1, read on the forward strand.
CTCGTATAGATGGTCGTGATATTATAGCCGGCCAGGACATCGGCCAGATCGAGCGCCTGCTGCTGCCCCAGGGCAGTGAGCGGCGGATCGAGCATCTCTTCAACAGTAGTGGCGGTGCCGGCGTTCGCCGTGCTTTCGGCGTGGCGGATGAAAAGGAAAGATGCCGCGTTTGCGGCCGCCCCCTGCATCGCCGCAATCAGAAGTGCGGCGATGATCGTGATTTTCGACATCGGCTTCCTCTCTGTTGTTGTTCTGGGCTTCGGGAAACCTGCGTATGGGATGGTTAACGGCGCTTCAATTGGGAATTGCCGCGGCCGCCGCCAGGGATTGTTTTGATAATCCGCTTTTTCGGATTTGCGGACTCTGAGAGACTGTTCGGGAAATCCGGTTTCACCGGATTTGCAGGGCCGTGCCGAAATCCGCGGAAAGCGAATTTCCAAACGGCCCCTCAGATCCTACCGCGCCAGCGCCGCCACGAATTTTTCGACGTCGGGCAGGCGATCGAAGTGGATGTTGCCATCGATATCGGCGGCGGGATCGCCATGGACCATGATCATCGCCGCATTGCCGAAGCCGCGCCGGTCGACCGCGCCCAATATGCCGCCGAGGATGCGCTCGCGGCCGATCTCCATCAGCGGGTGGCGTTGCCAGGGCAGGCTCCACACCACGCGCCGGTCGGTGACGGTCAGCCGGATGAAGGGCGCGCGGGCGACGCCGAGCAGGAAGCCCGGATAGCGGCGGAGCAGCAGGAGGATGACGAGCAGCACCAGCAAGGCGAGCGTAACGGTGCCGCCGACCGCGAAAGCGAGGAGACGCGGCGTCTGCGGCGCCGGCCACCACATCGCCCAGAGGAGGAAAGTGAGCGTCCAGAGCTGGAGCAGCAGGCAGCCGGCCATGATGAGGCTGCCCGAGGGCATCGCCCGGAGCCCCGGCCGCGCGACATAGAGCCGGCGTTCGGGAATCGGATCGATCCGCCGCGCATAGAGCACGGGCAGCGCGGCATCGGCTGAAAGGATTTCCGGTTCCACGGTCCGCATCGGACACCCCGCTTCCCGCCCCGATTGCGCGCCCTTCGGCTTTCCATCCGGGGCGGAATCGCTCTAAGGCGTCCTCCAAACACCTAAACGACACGGGAACACATGGCAAACGACCTCCGCGCAGCCGCCCTCGACAGCAAGGCCTGGCCCTTCGAGGAAGCCCGCAAGCTGCTGAAGCGATATCCGGACGGCGCGCCGGATAAGGGCTATGTGCTGTTCGAGACCGGATATGGCCCGTCGGGCCTGCCGCATATCGGCACCTTCAACGAGGTGCTGCGCACGACCATGGTCCGCCACGCCTTCGAGGCGCTGTCCGACGTGCCGACCCGGCTGATCGCCTTTTCGGACGACATGGACGGCCTGCGCAAGGTGCCGGACAATGTGCCTAACCAGGAGATGCTGCGCGCGCATCTGGGCAAGCCCCTGACCCAGGTGCCCGACCCGTTCGGCAAGTTCGAAAGCTTCGCCCATCACAACAATGCGATGCTGCGCGATTTCCTGGATCGTTTCGGCTTCGAATATGAATTCCTGTCCGCCACCGAATGCTACACGTCCGGCCGGTTCGATGCGGCGCTGAAGGATATCCTGCGCCATTATGACGCGATCATGGGCGTGATGCTGCCGACGCTGCGCAAGGAGCGGCAGGCGACCTATTCCCCCGTGCTGCCGATCAGCGAGAAGAGCGGCATCGTGCTGCAGGTGCCGGTGGAGGTGGTGGACGCCGAGCAGGGGCTGGTGCGGTTCGAGGATGAGGGCGAGACGGTCGTCCAGTCCATCCTCGGCGGCAAGGCCAAGCTGCAGTGGAAGGTCGACTGGGCGATGCGCTGGGTGGCGCTGGGCGTCGATTACGAGATGGCCGGCAAGGACCTGATCGATTCGGTGACGCAATCGGGCAAGATTGCCCGCGTGCTGGGCGCGCGGCCGCCCGAGGGCTTCAATTACGAGATGTTCCTGGACGAGAAGGGGGAGAAGATCTCCAAGTCCAAGGGCAATGGCCTGAGCCTCGAGCAGTGGCTGACCTACGGGCCGGAGGAGAGCATGGCCTTCTACGCCTATCGCGAGCCGAAGAAGGCGAAGTCGCTCCACATGGGTGTGATCCCGCGCGCGGTGGACGATTACTGGCAGTTCCGCGCCGCCTATCCCGCCCAGCCGATCGAGCAGAAGCTGGGCAACCCGGTGCACCATATCCACAATGGCCAGGTGCCGGCGGCGACCCTGCCGATCAGCTTCGGCCTGCTGCTGAACCTCGTCGGCGTGCTGGGCGAGGCGGACGAGGCGCAGGTCTGGGGCTATCTGGCCAATTACGTGCCCGATGCGAGCGCGGAGGCCTATCCCGAACTTGCCCGGCTGATCGGCCACGCGCTGGCCTATCACCGCGATTTCGTGGCGCCCACCCTGGTCCGCCGCAAGCCCGACGCGAAGGAAGCCGCCGCGCTGAAGGAGCTGGACGACAAGCTGGCCGCGCTGGGCGAGGATGCCGATGCCGAGGCGATCCAGAACGAGGTCTATGAGATCGGCAAGGCGCATTTCGGCAAGGAGGCGCTGCGCGACTGGTTCAAGGCGCTCTACGAAACCCTGCTGGGATCGAGCCAGGGGCCGCGCATGGGCAGCTTCATCAAGCTTTACGGCGTCGCCAACAGCCGCCGGCTGATCGCCGAGGCGCTGGCCTGACAGGCGCGTTTGAAAATGCGCTTTCAGCACATTTTCAAGGCGGCACCGGCCCGATCACCCGGACATATCGGCAGGAAGACGCCGGCGTGACCGATCTTCCCATCCACGCCGTGCTGCCCGATCTGCTGGCGGCGCTGCGCGCGCGGTCGTCCGCCGTGCTGGTGGCGCCGCCGGGCGCGGGCAAGACGACGGCGGTGGCGCCGGCGCTGCTCGGCGAGGCGTGGTGCGACGGACAGATCCTGCTGCTGTCGCCCCGCCGGCTGGCCGCGCGCGCGGCGGCCGAGCGGATGGCGGCGCTGGCGGGCGAGCCGGTGGGCCGCACCATCGGCTATGCCACGCGGATGGATTCGAAGCAGTCGGCGGCCACGCGCATCCTGGTGCTGACCGAGGGCATCTTCCGCAACCGCATCCAGGCCGATCCCGAGCTGGCCGGCGTTTCGGCCGTGCTGTTCGACGAGGTGCACGAACGCAGCCTGGACAGCGATTTCGGCCTGGCGCTGGCGCTGGATGCGCAGGGCGCGCTGCGGCCCGACCTCAGGCTGGTGGCGATGTCCGCCACGCTGGACGGCGCGCGCTTCGCCGCGCTGATGGACGACGCGCCCGTGATCGAGAGCGAGGGGCGGAGCTGGCCCCTGACGCTGCGCCATATCGGCCGGCGGGCGGAGGCACGGATCGAGGACGAGATCGCGGCCGCCATCCGCCGCGCGCTGGCGGAGGAAGAGGGCAGCCTGCTGGCCTTCCTGCCGGGCGTGGCGGAGATCGAGCGGACGGCGGAGCGGCTGGCGGGGCTGCCGGCCGATATCGCGATCCACCGGCTGCACGGCACGCTGGAACCGGCCGAACAGCGCGCCGCCATCACCACGCCGCCGCCGGGCATCCGCAAGGTGGTGCTGGCGACGAGCATCGCCGAGACCAGCCTGACCCTGGACGGCGTGCGCATCGTCGTCGATTCCGGACTGGCCCGGCGGCCGCGCTACGACCGGGCGGCGGGCGTGACCCGGCTTTCGACCGAGCGGGTGAGCCAGGCGGCCGCCACGCAGCGCGCCGGCCGCGCCGCGCGGCAGGGGCCCGGCACCGCCTATCGCCTGTGGGAGGAAGCGGCGACCGCCGGCCTGCCCCGCTTCGACCCGCCGGAGATATTGGAGGCGGACCTTTCCGCCCTGCTGCTGGACTGCGCGAACTGGGGCGTGACCGATCCGGCCGCGCTGCGCTGGATCGATCCGCCGCCCGCCGCCGCCGTGGCCGAAGCACGGGCGCGGCTCGCCGTGCTGGGCGCGATCGACGGGGACGGCCGGCCGACGCCCCACGGCAAGGCGATCGCCGCGCTGCCGCTGCCGCCGCGCCTGGCCCATATGCTGGTGGAGGCGAAGGCGCGCGGCTGGGCGGATGTCGCGGCCGAGGCGGCGGTGCTGCTGTCCGAACGCGGGCTGGGCGGCAACGACGCCGACCTCGAGCTGAGGCTGCGCCGCTGGCGGGGCGAGCGCGGCAAGCGGGCCGAGGCCGCGCGCGGGCTGGCGAAACGGTGGCGGCGGCTCGTTCAGCACACCTCTCCTCTTCCGGGAGAGGAGGGGGAGAAGGAAAGCCCCTATCCGCCTGCACGCCATTCGGGGCGGCCGCCCCCTCTCCCCGAAGCGGAGAGAGAGAATGCGCTGGCCGCCTGCGTCGCGCTGGCCTTTCCCGATCGGGTGGCGCGCAGGCGCGATGCATCGGGGGAGAATTGGATCGCCGTCGGCGGGCGGGGCTTCCGGCTCGATCCGCTGTCGCCGCTGGCGCGCGGCGAATGGCTGGCGGTGGCGGAGACGCAAGGGTCGGCGGCGGGCGCGCGCATCCTTTCCGCCGCCGCGATCGAGCTGGCCGATATCGAGGCGCTGTTCGCCGACCGGATCGCCATGGTGCGCGACGTGCGCTTCGATCCCGCGACCGGCGGCGTGATCGCCCGGCGCGAGCGGCGGCTGGGCGCGGTGCGGCTGGGTGGCGGGCCGGACGACGCGCCGGACCGGGACGCCGTGGCCGCGGCGCTGGTGGAAGGGGTGCGGCAGCACGGCCTGGGCCTGCTGCCCTGGCCCGAAAGCGCGGTGGCGCTGCGGCAGCGCGCGGCCTTCGCCCGGACGCACGACGCCTCGATTCCCGACCTGTCGGACGCGGCGCTGATCGCGGCGATCGACGAATGGCTGGCGCCGATCGTGGCGGGCCGGCGGAGGCTGGACGCGGTGAGCCCCGGCGACCTTGCGCAGGCGCTGGAGAATATCCTGGGCTGGGAGGGCGGGCGGGCGATCGACCGGCTGGCGCCCGCGCGGCTGGCGACGCCCGCCGGATCGAGCCACGCGATCGACTATGCGGCGGACGGCGGGCCGGCGGTCGAGCTGCGGCCGCAGGCGCTGTTCGGCCTCACCCGCCACCCGATGCTGGCCGACGGCCGCGTGCCGCTGGTGCTGCGCCTCACCTCGCCCGCCGGCCGGCCGATCCAGACGACGCGCGACCTGCCGGGCTTCTGGGCGGGAAGCTGGGCCGCCGTCGCCAAGGAGATGCGCGGCCGATACCCCCGCCATCCCTGGCCCGACGATCCGGCCGGCGCCGATCCGACGCTGCGGACCAAGAAAGCGAGCGGGCGGTAGGACCGGCGGGATTACGCCCCGAAAGCGAGGCTGAACGGGCCGCCGCGTGCGACGGCGCGTTGCCAGGCGGGGCGGGCTTCCATGCGGGCGACGAAGGCGGTGAGCGCGGGGCGATCCTCGATCTGGCCCTGCGCCTTCAGGAATTGCAGCTCGTGGGTGAGCTGGAGATCGGCGGCGGTGAAACCATCGCCGATCAGATAGTCGCGCCCGGCAAGCAGGGCATCGAGATAGTCGAGCTGCACGCCCAGGCCGTGCGCCGCATAGCCTTCCAGCATGGGCGCGCTGACGCCGAACAGGCGGATGAACAAGGGCAGCAGCGTGCGCAGCGCCAGCGAGGATTCCGGATAGTGCAGCAGTTCCAGGAATTTCGCATAATCCGGCGAATCCGGCGCGGGGGCGAGACGGCCCCGGCCGTAGCGCAGCAGCACATATTGGATGATGGCGGCGGATTCGGCCATCGCCACGCCGTCTATCTCCACCGACGGCGCCTTGCCGAGCGGGTGGACCTTCGTCATTTCCGGCGGCGCCGCGCCCATCATCCGCTGGTAGCGGACGATATCATAAGGCAGCTCCAGCTCCTCAAGCAGCCAGACGATGCGCTGCGACTTCGAATTTTCGAGATGATGGACGACGATCTGCGCCATGGCGGCTTCCCCCTCCCGCAACCGGCCCCTTCGCGGAGCCGGCCGGTCCGCCAGTCTAGGCACGGCCCGCCCGGCGCCCCAAGCCGAATCGTGGCGGGCGCCGGGCGAAGGAGGGAAAAAGCGTCACGAAAGGCGGGCGATCAATCCCGCAGCAGCTCGTTGATGCCGGTCTTGGCGCGGGTCTGCGCATCCACCCGCTTCACGATCACCGCGCAATAGAGCGACGGGCCGGGCGTGCCATCCGGCAGCGGCTTGCCGGGCAGCGATCCGGGGACGACGACCGCATAGTCGGGCACGCGGCCGACGAACACCTCGCCGGTCGCGCGATCGACGATCTTGGTCGAGGCGCCGAGATAGACGCCCATCGAGAGCACCGCGCCCGCGCCCACGATCACGCCTTCGGCCACTTCCGCGCGCGCGCCGATGAAGGCGCCGTCGCCGATCACCACCGGATTGGCCTGCAGCGGTTCCAGCACGCCGCCGATGCCGGCGCCGCCCGAAAGATGGACGTTGCGGCCGATCTGCGCGCAGCTGCCCACCGTCGCCCAGGTATCGACCATCGTGCCTTCGCCGACATAGGCGCCGATATTGACGAAGCTGGGCATCAGCACCGCGCCCTTGCCGATGAAGGCGCCCCGGCGGACGACCGCGCCGGGCACCGAGCGGAAGCCGGCGGCGCGATATTCCGCCTCGCCCCAGCCGGAAAATTTGCTGGGCACCTTGTCCCACCAGCTCGCCTCGCCCGGCGCGCCGGTGATGAGCGCATTGTCGTTGAGGCGGAAGGAGAGCAGCACCGCCTTCTTCAGCCACTGGTGGACGATGACCTCGCCATCCACCGTCTCCGCCACGCGCGCGGTGCCGGCGTCGAGCTGGGCCAGCGCCGCATCCACGGCGGTGCGCACATCGCCCTTCGTATCGAAACCCAGCGTGTCGCGGACTTCCCACGCGGCTTCGATCGTCTGCGCCAGATCGCTCATATCTTCGTCCCCAATATCTCTTCCAGCCATTCGCCGACCTCGGCGATCTCATAATCGATATAATCGGGATCATGGCCGTGATCGCCATGATCCGATCCGTTGTTCACCCACACCGTCTTCATCCCCAGCGCCTTGGCGGGCTTGAGGTTGCGGGCCATGTCCTCCACGAACAAGGCCGTCCGCGGCGCGACGTTCAGCGCCGCGCACATCGCATCGTAGCTCGCCGGATCGGGCTTGGGCCGATAGGCGCAGGCGTGGATATCGTGGATCGCCTCGAAGCTTTCCGACAGGCCCAGCCGGCCCAGCACGCGGCGCGCATAGGCATGGTCGCCATTGGTGAAGACGAGCTTGCGCCCCGGCAGCCGGGCCAGCGCCTCGACCAGCCGGCGATCCTCGGCCAGCGCGTCCATCTCGATATCGTGGACGAAATCCAGGAATTCGCGCGGCTCGATCCCATGGCGCGCCATCAGCCCGTTGAGGGTGGTGCCGTGCTCTACGAAATAGCTTTTCTGGATGCGGTGCGCCTCCACCGGGTCGACGCCGAGGAGGTTCTGGACGAACTGGCCCATGCGCACGTCGATCCGCGCGAACAGATCGGCCGACGCCGGATAGAGCGTATTGTCCAGATCGAAGATCCAGCAATCGACATGGGCGAGCGCGGGCAGCATGGCGCGCGGTCTAGCGAGGGGTGCCGGTGGGGGCAACCGGCGTTCGAGCGCGATCGTCCTGCCGAACCTGATTCAGCATCATGGCCGCAACGCTGCCATCGCGGGCGTTGCGGCAATGGATCTGACTTTCGTCAGGATGACGGGATGGCCACCGAAATCCCGCCGTTCGTGTGGAGCGAAGTCGAGGCAGGTCGCCCGGAGCGAACGGGCAACGCGGCCCCGCCTAGACGGTAAAGCTCTCGCCGCAGCCGCAGGCGCCCTTGGCGTTCGGGTTCTGGAAGACGAAGCCGGCGGTGAAATCATCCTCCACCCAGTCCATCGTCGATCCGATGAGGTAAAGGATCGAGCCGCCGTCGACGTAGAAATCGCCGCCCGGCGTCACGATCTTCTCGTCGAAGGGATCGGCTTCGGTGACGTAATCGACCGAATAAGCGAGGCCCGAGCAGCCGCGGCGCGGCGTGGAGAGCTTGACGCCGACGGCGCCTTCGGGGGCGCGGGCCATCAGATCGGCGATGCGCTGCTCGGCCGACGGCGTCAGGATGATCGCGGCGGGGCGGACGCGGGGGGCAGTAGTCGTGCTCATCACAGCATCCCCAGTTCGAGCTTGGCTTCGTCCGACATCTTCTGCGGGTCCCATGGCGGGTCCCAGACGAGGTTGACCTCCGCCACGCCGACGCCGGGCACGGAACCGACACGCAGCTCCACCTCGCCCGGCATGGATTCGGCCACGGGGCAATGCGGGGTGGTGAGCGTCATGGTGACGACGACATGGCCGGCATCGACATCCACGCCGTAGATGAGGCCGAGATCGTAGATGTTCACCGGAATCTCGGGATCGTAGATTTCCTTGAGCGCGGCGATCACGCCCTCGTAAATCTCCCCGCCGGGCTCGCCCGCGCCCTGGGGCACGGGCTTCTGGGCGAGGAAGCCGTCCAGATAATCGCGCGGGCGATCGGCCGCGGCATCGGCCGCGGGCGGCGCATCGTCCACCGCATCCTCGACGCGCGCGCGCGGCGCCGGCGCCACGGCGCTCACTTCCTCGGTGCGGATCTTCGTTTCCTCGTTCATCCGAATATTCTCGTCACCCGTTCGATACCGTTGGCGAGCGCCGCCACATCCGCGAGCCCGTTATAGACGCCGAAGCTGGCGCGTGCCGTGGCGGGCACGCCCAGATGCTCCATCAGCGGCTGGGCGCAATGATGCCCGGCACGGATGGCGACATGCGCCTCATCCAATATGGTGCCGACATCGTGGGGATGCACCCCTTCCACCGCGAAACTGACGATGCCGGCCGAATCCTCCGGCCCGAACAGCCGCACGCTGTTGATGCCGGACAAGGCTTCCCGCGTGGCCTTCACCAGCGCGGTTTCGTGCGCGTGAATCGCGGCCAGGCCGATCGCATCGACATAATCGATCGCGGCATGGAGGCCGACGACGCCCACGACATGCGGGGTTCCCGCCTCGAACCGGGCCGGCGGCGGCGCATAGGTGGTGCGTTCGAAGCTGACCTTGTCGATCATCGATCCGCCGCCCTGCCAGGGGGGCATGGATTCGAGGATGTCGGCCTTCGCCCACAGCACGCCGATGCCGGTGGGGCCGTAGAGCTTGTGGCCGGAAAAGACGTAGAAATCGCAGCCGAGCGCCGCCACGTCCACCGCGAGGCGCGGCACCGCCTGGCAGCCGTCGACCAGCAGCCGCGCGCCGACATCGTGCGCCAGCGCCGCCGCGCGGCGGACATCCAGCACCGAGCCGAGCACGTTCGAGACATGGGCCAGCGCCACCAGCTTGTGCGCGGGGGTGAGCATCGCCGCCACGGCATCGAGATCGATCCGGCCATCGGCGGTGAGCGGGGCGACATCGATCTCCACGCCCACGCGATCGCGCAGCAGTTGCCACGGCACGATGTTGGAATGATGCTCCAGCGTGGAAAGCAGGATGCGGTCGCCCGCCTTCAGGTGGGTGCCGCCCCAGCTCTGCGCCACGAGGTTGATGCCTTCGGTGGCGCCGCGCACGAACACGATCTCGTCCGCCGAACCCGCGCCGATGAAGCGGGCGACCCGCTGGCGCGCGGCCTCGAACGCGACCGTCATGTCCGCCGAGCGCTGATAGACGCCGCGATGGACGGTGGCATAGGTTTCGCCATAGGCCCGGGCGATCGCATCGATCACCATCTTGGGCTTCTGCGCGGTGGCGGCGGTATCGAGATAGGCCCAGCCTTCCGGGATCGCCGGGAAATCGGCGAGCCAGTCGAGCGGGCGGGCATCGGCGAGCGCGGTCACAGCAGCGCCTCCAGCGCGGCGAGCGCCTTCGCTTCCAGATCGGCGCGCGCGGCATCAGCCTCCAGCGCCACGAAGGCGCCGGCGACGAAGGCCTGCAGCAGCAGCGCCTTGGCCTCGGCGGGCGGAAGCCCGCGGCTTTCGAGGTAGAAGAGCGCCTGCCGGTCAAGCTCGCCAACAGTGGCGCCATGGGCGCACTTCACGTCGTCGGCGAAGATCTCCAGCTCCGGCTTGGCGTTGGCGGTGGCGGTGCGATCGAGCAGCATCGCCTTCACCGACTGGCTGGCATCCGTCTTCTGCGCATCGCGCGCGACGGCGACCTTGCCGAGGAAGCTGCCGGTGGCGGTTCCGGCCAGCACCGATCGCACCACCTGGTTGCTGGTGGCGTTGGGCTCGACATGGTTGACGGTGGTGACGATCTCCAGCGTCTGCCCCGCGCCGCCGACGATCGCGCCGCCCAGCTCGAAATGGGCGCCGTCGTGCAGGGTCACGTCGATGGCGATGCGGCCCAGCCGGCCGGCGATGTTCAGGATGAAGAAGGCGCAGGTTCCGCCGGCGGCGATATCGACGGCGTAATCCGCGATCACCACGCCATCCGCCCCGGCCTGCGGCGCGACGATGCGCACGGCGCTTTCACCGGCGGCGACGCTGATCCGCTCAGCCGGCGGCACCGGCCAGACGGTGGCGACGGCCTCCAGATCGCTGTAGCGCCAGGCCTCCTGCCTCGCGGTGGGGAGGGCCAGCGCGGTCACGCCGCGATCGCTCCATAGCCTTCGCGCTCCAGCTCCAGCGCGAGTTCCGGCCCGCCCGAACGGACGATGCGGCCATTGGCGAGAACGTGGACGAAATCCGGCCGGACATAATCGAGCAGGCGTTGATAATGGGTGATGAGCAGCACGGCCTTGTCGTCCTTCCGCATGATGCGGTTGATGCCGTCGCCGATCACGCGCAGCGCATCGATGTCGAGGCCGCTGTCGGTTTCGTCGAGGATGGCCATCTTCGGATCGATGATGCCCATCTGCACCATCTCGTTGCGCTTCTTCTCGCCGCCCGAAAAGCCGACGTTCACCGGGCGCTTCAGCATCTCCATGTCGAGGCCGAGCGCCTGCGCCTGCGCGCGCGCGACCTTCAGGAACTCGGCGCCCGAAAGCTCCGCCTCGCCCCGGCTCTTGCGCTGGGCGTTGAGCGCGGTGCGCAGGAACTGGAGGTTGGAGACGCCGGGAATCTCGACCGGATATTGGAAGCCCAGGAACAGGCCGGCGGCGGCGCGCTCGTGCGGATCAAGCGCCAGCAGATCCTGCCCGTCGAGCGTGGCGGTGCCCTCCGTCACCTCATAGCCGGGGCGGCCGGCGAGGACGTAGGAAAGCGTCGACTTGCCCGCGCCGTTCGGCCCCATGATCGCATGGACCTCGCCCGCATTGATGCTGAGCGAGAGGCCCTTGAGGATCGGCTTGCCGTCGACTTCGGCGTGGAGGTTATTGATCTGCAACATCTTCAATCTTCGAATCCCATGATGGGCTGCCGCCCCGCAAAAGGAACGGCCAATTCAGGCCCCTCCCCTTCAGGGGAGGGGTTGGGGTGGGGCGCCCGCCGATCGGGCATGGTTTCGAGCGTTTCGCGCAACAGCCGCAACACGCCGTCCATATTCCCCATGACCTCGCCATTGGTGACGCGCACGACCCTGTAGCCGAGCGCCGCGAGCGCCGCATCACGGCGTGCGTCGGCCACTGGCTCATGGGTATCGCCATCGACTTCCACGATCAGCCCTTTGCGGGGGCAGAGGAAATCCGCGATCCAGCCATGGATCACCGCCTGCCGACGGAATTTATAGCCATCGAGCTGGCTGTTGCTAAGGTGCCGCCACAGGCGCTTTTCCGGCCCGGTGGGATTGCCCCGCATGGCGGCTGCGCGATCGCCCAGTTCGGCGATGCGCCCGGCCGAGAGGCCCCACCCCCGGCCCCTCCCCTGGAGGGGAGGGGTGCCGAGGCGCCTCGCGTCGTCCCGGGGCGTCAATTCAGCCAACGCTGCCCTCCAGGCTGATGCCGAGCAGCTTCTGCGCCTCGACCGCGAATTCCATGGGGAGCTGCTGGAGCACTTCCTTGGCGAAGCCGTTGACGATCAGCGCCACGGCCGATTCCTGATCCAGCCCGCGCGACATGGCGTAGAAGAGCTGGTCGTCCGAGATCTTGCTGGTCGTCGCCTCATGCTCGATCTGGGCCGAGGGGTTGCGGACCTCGATATAGGGCACGGTGTGGGCGCCGCAGTCCGACCCCAGCAGCAGGCTGTCGCACTGGGTGAAGTTGCGCACGCCCGCCGCCGTGGGGCCGACGCGGACGAGGCCGCGATAGGTGTTGTTCGAGCGGCCGGCCGAGATGCCCTTGGACACGATGGTCGAGCGCGACCCCTTGCCGAGATGGATCATCTTGGTGCCGGTATCGGCCTGCTGCATGTTGTTGGTGACGGCGACCGAATAGAATTCGCCGACGCTGTTCTCGCCCGCCAGCACGCAACTTGGATATTTCCAGGTGATCGCCGATCCGGTTTCCACCTGCGTCCAGCTCACCTTGCTGTTGCGGCCCTGGCAGAGCGCGCGCTTGGTGACGAAGTTGTAGATGCCGCCCTTGCCGTCGGCATCGCCGGGATACCAATTCTGGACGGTGGAATATTTGATCTCGGCATCGTCCAGCGCCACCAGCTCGACCACGGCGGCGTGGAGCTGGTTCTCGTCGCGCATCGGCGCGGTGCAGCCTTCGAGATAGGAGACGTAGCTGCCCTTGTCCGCCACGATCAGGGTGCGTTCGAACTGGCCGGTATTTTCCGCATTGATGCGGAAATAGGTGGAAAGCTCCATCGGGCAGCGCACACCTTCGGGGATGTAGACGAAGGTGCCGTCCGAAAAGACCGCGCAGTTCAAGGTCGCGAAATAATTGTCGTGCATCGGCACGACCTTGCCCAGCCACTTCCGCACCATATCGGGATATTCGCGGATCGCTTCCGAGATGGAGAGGAAGATGACGCCGGCCTTCTTCAGCTCATCGCGGAAGGTGGTGGCGACGGAGACCGAGTCGAACACCGCGTCCACGGCCACCTTGCGGCTGCCCTCGACGCCGGCGAGCACCTTCTGCTCCTCGATCGGGATACCGAGCTTCTCATAGACCTTGAGGATCTCGGGATCGACCTCGTCCAGCGAGTTCAGCTTCGGCTTCGCCTTGGGCGCGGCGTAATAATAAGCGTCCTGATAGTCGATCGGCGGCACGTTGAGCTTCGCCCAGTCGGGCGGCGTCATCGTCTGCCACAGGCGGAAAGCCTTGAGGCGCCATTCCAGCATCCATTCCGGCTCGTTCTTCTTGGCCGAGATGAAGCGGACGGTATCCTCGTTGAGGCCCTTGGGCGCGAAATCCTGCTCGACATCGCTGGTGAAGCCCCATTCGTAGGTCGAGGCTTTCTGCGCGGCCTCATAGGCCTCGCGGTTGCGGACTTCACTCATGCGGGCACTCCTGCAAGCGTGGCGAGGCTGACCCCGCCGAGCGCGCCCTTTACCGCGCCGTTCACCGCCGTCCAGTGCGGACGGACACGGCAGCCGGCTTCGAGCGCGCAATCATGGCGGCCCTGCTCCACGCAGGCCGTCATCGCGATCGGGCCTTCGACCGCCTCGATGATCTCCGTCAGGCTGATCGCCGCCGGATCGCGCGCGAGGCGGAAGCCGCCGCCGGTGCCGCGCGCCGAGGTGAGGAGGCCGGCGCCCGCCAGCCTGCCCATCAGCTTCTGTGCGGTGGGCAGCGGCACGCCCGTCTCCTCCGCCAGCATCGCCGCGGACAGGCGCGCATCATCCGCCCCCGCGCCGGCATGGCGCGCGGCGGCGGTGAGCATCACGACCGCATAATCGGCAAGGCTGGAAAGGCGCATGATCTCCAATCGGACTGATTCGTTCCGATTGGCACTTGGGGCCGATGGCCGCCTACGTCAAGGGTGCGGTGGGAGGCCGCCCTGGTTCCGGCGCGGCCGGAGCGGGATCAGCTCACCAGCGCGAGCCGGGGCAGGCTGGCGAGGTGGCGCCGGGCGAGCGTGAGGCGGGTGACGGCCGAAGGCTCGCGCTGGAACTGGCAGGGGGTGTGGCCGGTGAAGCGCTTGAATTCCCGGATGAAATGTGACTGATCGTAGAAAGCGTCGCCCGCCGCGTCCGCCCAGCCCATCCCCGTGGCCGCGAAGCGGCTGGCGGCGCGCAGCGCGCGATATTTGCGGGCGAGCAGCTTGGGCGGCGCGCCATAGAGCCGGCGGGCGAGGCGCTCCACCTGGCGGCCGGACACGCCGGCCTCCCGCACCAGCGCATCGACCGAGGGCGACGGCGCATCGGTGAGCCAGCGATCGGCGAGGAGCGCGAACCAGTCCGGCATCCAGTCCGAGCCGTCCACCAGCCCGCGCAGCAGCCGATCGACCGCCGCGATCATCCGGCTGGGGCGGGGATCGTGGCGCAGCGCATCCAGCGTCTCCGCCGTCGCGGCCCCGAACATGGCGGCGCCATCGACCACCGAATCGGCGAAGAGGCTGGCATCCTCCCGCACCAAGGCCCCCCAGCCCATGGGCAGGATGGCGATGCCGAACACCAGCGCCGGCCCCTCGACATCGAAGGCGGTGGCCGCCGTCGTCGGCCCGAGCAGCGAGATTTCGGGAGCGCCCGCAAAGCGATCCTCGCCGAAGCCGTAGCAGCCGGCGCCCTGGACCATGAAGCGAAGCTGGGCCATATCGGCCCGGACCAGATCGGCCAGCCGTGGCTGATCCGTCTGGAATATATAATAGGCCGCGATGAATCGCCGCAATTCCGGCGCCGGCGCGAAATAGCGCAGGCTCACCGTGCTGGCACGTCCGGCTCCGATATTCCCCACGTCCGTCCAACTCCCCAGTTGTCCGTCCAGAACGCATGGGAGCATCTTCGTTCCTCCTTGTCACGGACAAAAAGACGAAGGCCGCGGGCCAAAAAAAGCCCGGCTGGAAAAATCCAGCCGGGCCAAAGGAAAAGGCCTCGCCATCCTTGGACGGTGAGCCCTTCGGGTCGCAGGAAAGTGACTAGCGCACTCTGCTGCGCCGCGATTGGATAGAATCGACTCAGGTATTACCCGGATGGGAAAAGGGCCGGCCAGCATGCGGGACGCGCGCGGAACGCGCCCCGCCGGCCGGCGATCAGGCCGCCTTCTGCGCCTTCACCCAGGCATCCACCTGTTCCTCGAGCACGTCGAGCGGCACCGGCCCGCTCTTCAGCACGACATCGTGGAAGCCGCGGACGTCGAAGCGGTCGCCCAGCGCCTTCTGCGCCTTGTCGCGCAGCTCGCTGATCTTGAGGCGGCCGATCATGTAGGCGGTCGCCTGGCCGGGATAGACGGCATAGCGCTCGATCGCCTTGACGATGCCGCCCGGCGCATCGGCGCTGTTGTCCTCGACATATTTGATCGCCTGCTCGCGGGTCCAGCGCTTGTGGTGCATGCCGGTATCGACCACCAGCCGGATCGCGCGATGCAGCTCCAGCTGGAGGCGCCCGAAATCGCGATAGGGATCGGTATAGAGCCCCATGTCCTTGGCGAGCTTCTCCGAATAGAGGCCCCAGCCTTCGGTATAGGCGGTGACGCCGCCGAACTGGCGGAAGGGCGGCACGTCCTTCAACTCCGTCTGGATCGTCCGCTGGAGGTGATGGCCGGGCAGGCCCTCATGGTAGAAGAGCGCCTCCACCTCGAACAGCGGCATATCCGCCATGTCGTAGAGGTTGGCATAATAGGTGCCGGGGCGCGAACCATCGGGCGCGGGGCTCTGGTAGAAGGCCTTGCCGGCCGATTTCTCGCGGAACGGTTCCACCCGCTTCACAACCAGCGGCGCCTGCGGCAGCACGCCGAACCATTGCGGCAGCTTCGCCGTCACCCACTGCTTCGCCTTTTCGGTTTCGGCGAGATAGAGGGCGCGGCCCTCGTCCGTATTGGGCGCGTAGAAGCGCTTGTCCTCGCGCATGAACTTGAAGAAGGCTTGGAGGTCGCCCTTGAAGCCGGTTTTGTCCATGATCGCCTGCACCTCGCCATGGATGCGGGCGACATTGTCGAGGCCGATCTGGTGGATCTGATCGGGCGTCAGGCTGGTGGTGGTGTAATTGGCCAGCCGCTCCGCATAATAAGCGGCGCCGTTCGGGAACCGCCACACGCCGTCATCGGTGCCGGCCTTAGCCTCCTGCGCGGCCATCTCCGCAATCAGCCGCTGATAGGCGGGCTGGACGGACGTGGTGAGCGCGCTTGCGCCGGCGGCGATCAGCGCATCCTTCTCCGCCTGCGGGATATCCAGCTTGCCCACCTTGGCCTTGAGATCGGCGAAGAGCGGCGCATCCTCGCCCGGCCCGAAGGGCGCGCCGGCCACGACGTTGCGCGCATCGGAGATGACATAGGGGTAGACCCATTTGGGCGGCGTCAGCCCCTTGGCCGCGCGTTCCTTCGACGCCGCGACGATCTCGTCGATCGCCGGGCCCAGCGCCTGGAGGCGGCTCACATAGGCTTCGGCATCCGCCTTGCTGGTGACGCGGTGGATGTTGATGAGGAAGGCGGGAAGCTGGCTCTGCGCGCCGTTCATCTGATCGAAGGCATATTCATAGTCGCGATAGGGGAAGGCCCGGTCGCGCCGCTCGATCATCTTTTCGAACAGGTGGAAGGACAGGCGATCCTCCTCGTTCAGCTTCGCGGGGTCGAAGCGCTTGCGCATTTCCGCCAGCGCCGCCTGCTCCGCATCGTGCTGGCGTACCTCGGCCGCGTCGGAGAAATCGTTCCACCTGCCGTAATCGCCGTCGCGGATGCCGCGATAGGCCTTGGTCATCGGCGAGCGGGCAAGCTCCGCCTTGTCGAAATCCACGAAGAACTGCTTCAGCGCGGCATCCTGCGCGGTGGGAACGGCGGCAGGCGCCGCAGCGGGCGCGGCCAGCGCCGCGGCAGGCGCCGCCAGCAGCATGGCGGAGGTGAGAAGAAGGGTGCGGAACATGCGGACTCCCTGTTTATCCTGTTCGATTGCCGGCTAGATCATCTGGTCCCCTGCCAGTGTGTTAGCGTGACCAGACGCCGCGTCAAACCGCCATTCGCGCAAAAGACATGACAGCGGCGGGCGCGACGGGTTAGGCGGGCGGCCATGTCGCTCTATCCGCTGATCCGCCCCTTCATCTTCCGCATCGACGCCGAAAGCGCGCATCGCGCGACGGTGACGGCGCTGCGGCTGAAACCGGCGGGCGGCAGGCCGGCGCCCGATCCCCGGCTGGCGGTGAACCTGGCCGGCATCGCCTTCCCCAATCCGGTGGGGCTGGCCGCCGGCTTCGACAAGGACGCGCAGGTGCCGGACGCGATGCTCTCGCTGGGCTTCGGCTTCGTCGAGGTGGGCACCCTCACCCCCTTCCCCCAGCCCGGCAATCCCCGCCCCCGCCTGTTCCGGCTGCGCGAGGACCGCGCCGTCATCAACCGCATGGGCTTCAACAATGGCGGCCAGGCGGCGGCGCTGGAACGGCTGCTGAAGCGGCGCCACCGCCCCGGCATCGTCGGCGTCAATATCGGCGCCAACAAGGATACCGCCGATCGCATCGCCGATTATGCGCGCGGCGTGACGGTGATGAAGGACGTGGCCGATTATCTGACGGTCAACATCTCCTCCCCCAACACGCCGGGCCTCAGGGCTCTGCAATCGCGCGCGGCGCTGGACGAATTGCTGGCCGGCGTGATGGAGGCGCGGGGGCAGGCACGGCCGCCGGTGTTCCTGAAGGTCGCGCCCGATCTGGAGCCCGCCGATATCGACGATATCGCCGCCGTCGCGGCCGACCGGAAGATCGACGCGCTGATCGTCGCCAATACCACGATCGGCCGGCCGCCGCTGAAATCGGCGCTGCGCGGGGAGACGGGCGGGCTTTCCGGCGCGCCGCTGCGCGATCTCGCCCTCCAGCGGCTGCGCGATTTCCGCAAGGCGACGGGCGGCGCGATCCCGCTGATCGCGGCGGGCGGGATCGCCAGCGCAAGCGACGCCTATGCCCGCATCCGCGCGGGCGCCAGCCTGGTGCAGCTCTACAGCGCGCTGGTCTATGAAGGCCCCGGCCTGGCGCGACGGATCGTGCGCGACCTGCCCGAGCTGATGGCGCGCGACGGCTTCAGCCGGATCGAGCAGGCGATCGGCCAGGATTGATCGATACAGGCGATCACAGAAGCGATATCAATCGCCTTGATCTTATTGCGAACGATTCGCATATAGGCCGGACCAGCAAAGGTCCGCCGCCATGTCGCACGAATATCTGAAGACGCTCACCTATCTCGCCATCCACCTGACGGTGGGGTTCAGCGTGGCCTATGCCCTTACCGGATCGGCGCATATCGCCGGCGGGATCGCGCTGATCGAGCCGTGCGTGAACGCGGTCGCCTTCTTCTTCCACGAACGGGCCTGGGCCGGGCGGCTGCGGCTCCCCCGCCTCGGCCGGGCCGCCGCCGCCCGCTGAAATTCCCTGATCCGGCGCGGATCGCTCCCGCAATGCGGCCCGCGCGGCGGCCGCACGCTCCCTCCCACTTCGGCCTTTTCGAATATCGTTCGGTTAGTCCCCATTTCGGGAGAAATGCGTCCGCGATCCCGAATATGTTGCGCCCTGTGCGCCAAATCGGGCCACGGATCGCAAATCCGTGGGCCGCTTAGCCCTATCATCCCCCATTTTTGCGGATATCACCGCGGGAATGCCGATGGATGTCCAGCATGCGGAACATGATCCCCTCGGTTCCCGCGCCTTGCGGGATGCCTGCCCTTGCTCGCTTCCGGCCGCAACGGCTGGCGGGAATCACCGCGATCATCGTGATATCTCCGGCATTTCCCCCTCATACCCGAAAAGCTGCCGCTTCAGGCCAATTCAGGAGAAATTCTCCGATTCCCGACGTCAGCCCGAAGAAAATTCTACTTTGAGGGGCAAAAAAACAAACACCTTCGCGTGAGCCGATGTTACGGTTCACGGACAAGAAAAAAACAGAACAAAACCGATAATCAGAACCAAGGGATAATGAGGACAAGGTTCCTGCGGGTCGCGCTGGAACAAAAAATTTAAAAGGGGGTCTCCGATGACATTTGGATTCGGCGAAGTTTTCGCCGCGCGCTCTGCTGCCCGATCGCAGCGCAAGGTTGCACTGCTTGTAGGCACTGCGATGCTTGTCATGCCACATCTCGCCCACGCCCAGGAAACCGAGAATTCCGGCGAAATCGTCGTCACCGCGCTGAAGCGCGACACCCGCCTGCAGGATACACCGCTCGCCATTTCCGCCGTCGGCGGCGAATCGCTCCAGCGCGGCGGCACCACCAGCTTCACCGATCTCACCCGCAACACGCCCAGCCTGCGCATCGTCGACAGCGGCCCCGGCAACCGCCGCGTCATCCTGCGCGGCGTGACCGCCGCCGGCGAGCCGACCGTGGGCGTCTATTTCGATGAATCGCCCGTCTCGGGATCGGTCAGCACCACCAGCGACGCGGCCAGCTCCACGCCCGACCTGCGCCTGTTCGACGTGCAGCGCGCCGAAGTGCTGCGCGGCCCGCAGGGCACGCTCTACGGCTCGGGATCGATGGGCGGCACGGTGCGCATCATCTACGAGAAGCCGAAGACCGACCGGATCGAGGCGGCTGTCGCCGGCACCATGTCCGCCGTGGACGGCGGCAGCATGGGCGCCTCCACCGACGCGATGATCAACCTGCCGATCGTCGAGGACAAGCTCGCGATCCGCGTCGTCGGCAACTACAACCAGTTCGCCGGCTATGTGGACAATGAGTTTTACGGCACCACCAACATCAACGACGGCTATTCCTATGGCGGCCGCGCGCTGGTGCGCTTCACCCCGACCGACGAACTGACCGTCGACCTCGCCGCTTATTATGAGAAGGTTTCGACCGACAGCCCGCGCTGGATCGCCGAGACCGGCAAGCGCTACGTGACGGACGGCCGTTCGGAATCGGGCAATTACGACAAGAACCGCATCTACAGCGGCACGATCAACTATGATTTCGGCCCCGTAGCCCTGACCGCCGTCACCACCTATTTCGATCGCGACCGCACCCAGGTCGGCGACGTCAGCGATACCTTCAACGGCCGCGACAATGCCGCGGGCTGCGCGCGCTATCACCTGGGCATTACCGATCCCCTGCAGAACCCCGCCACCTGCTCGCCGACCGAGCTTGCGACCTATCTCGAAGAGACCGGTCGCATCCTCTATTCGAGCCTCTACCAGCCGCAGCGGATCAAGAACTGGACCAACGAGCTGCGCGTGAGCTCGACCGACGGCGGTCCGTTCAACTGGACGGTCGGCCTCTTCTCCGAAGACCGCAAGACCACCGTGCGCAGCACCCTGCTGACGGCCGATCCCAATACCGGCCAGCTGCAGGACTTCGTGGACGAGAACATCTTCTACGATCGCACGATCAAGGATCGCCTGAAGCAGAAGGCTGCCTTCGCGGAGCTTTCCTACAAGTTCTTCGACAAGCTGACGCTGACGGCCGGTGCGCGCTATTACGACTATGACAAGACGGTCGGCGGCCGCATCGACAAGGGCCAGGAGCATTATTCCTCGAAGGTCACGCCATATACCGAGGAAAGCTCCAGCGAGGACGGCTTCGTCTACAAGTTCAACGTCTCCTACGAGTTCACCAGCGACCTGATGGTCTATGCCCAGGCGGCGCAGGGCTTCCGCCCCGGCGGCGTCAACCAGGTGATCGGCCTGCCGGCGGCGCTTGCGGCCTACAAGTCCGACAGCCTGTGGAACTATGAGCTTGGCGTAAAGTCCAAGATCATGCCCGGCGTCTACTTCAACGTCACCGGCTACCAGATCGACTGGGACGACCTGCAGGTCTCGGGCCGCACCGCCGGCACCGGATCGGTGTTCGGCCTGATCGCCAACGCCGGCGCGGCCCGCATCCGCGGCGCCGAGGTGGAGCTGAACGCCACCCCGATCGACGGCCTCTCGCTGATCGCCAATATCGGCTACACCGACGCCAAGCTTTCGGAAGACCAGGTGAGCGAGGTCGTGATCGCCACCGGCCGCAAGGGCGATCGCCTGGCCTATGTGCCGAAGTGGAACCTCGCCGGAACGGCGGAATATACCACCGGCCTGACCGACGGGCTGGACGGTGTCGTCCGTGTCGACGCGAGCTACACCAGCAACTCCTACAGCACGCTCTCCCCGCTCGACGTCTATCGCCGCAAGGTCGACGCGTTCGAACTGGTCAACCTCCGCTTCGGCGTCCAGGCGCCGGACGGCGAGTGGAGCGCGCATCTGTTCATCAACAACCTGTTCGATGCGGCGGCGGTCAACAGCCGCGGATCGAGCTCCAACACCGGTGGCAAGACCACCGTCTACAGCGCTCCGCCGCGCACGTTCGGCCTGAGCCTGCTCAAGCGCTTCCGCTGAGCCTGCTTCCGCGCCGGTCCGATCCCAACCTGGACCGGCGCGGATTGCGCCCCCTCGCGTGGGCGCCGCACTGCCTAACCGGGAACAGGGGGTCTGAAATGAAAAAGCATAAATTCGGGTTCGTGCGTACCGCGCTGCTGATCGGCGCCGCCGGCTTCGGCCTTTCGGGCGGGCCGATGGCCAGCGCCCACCAGGCGCCGCCGGCCGGCGGCAAGGTGGATGCGGTGAAGCCGCGGGCGGGCGCCAACCCCGCCCCCGCCCGCCAGCCCGGCGAAGGGGCCGGCCCCTTCCGCAAGATGGTGATCCGCGGCGTCACCCTGATCGACGGTTCGGGCGCCCCGCCGCGCGGCCCCGTGGACATCGTCATCGAAAACAACGTCATCGCCGATATCCTGCCGGCCGGCACGCCCGGCCTGGCGATGAAGCAGGGCCGCGAGCCCCGCGACTTCGACTATGAGCTCGACGCCACCGGCATGTATGTGACGCCGGGCTTCGTCGACATGCACGTCCATGGCGCCAGCGACGACAAGGCGCCGGACATGAGCTATTCCTACAAGCTCTGGCTGGCCCATGGCGTGACGACCGTGCGCGGCGTGGACCTCGCCCCGCTCGAAATCTCGCTGAGCGAGCGGGCGCGTTCCGCCCGCAACGAGATCGTCGCCCCGCGCATCTTCGCCTATCAGCGCCCCGGCCAGGGCAAGGGCTGGACCGGCGGCCGCACCAACACGCCCGAAAAGGCGCGCGCCTGGGTGCAGTGGGCGGCCAAGCAGGGCATCGACGGCATCAAGCTGATCGACAATGAGGATCAGCCGCCGGAAGTGATCGAGGCGATCATCGACGAGGCCAAGAAGCAGAAGCTCGGCACCGTCGCCCATCTTTCCCAGATCGGTGTGGGCCGGATGAACGCGCTGCAGGCGGGCGAGGCCGGCCTCGGCACCGTCACCCATTTCTACGGCCACTTCGAATCCATGCTGAAGAACGGCCAGGTCCAGAACTGGCGGCACGATTATAATTATGCCGACGAGCAGGACCGTTTCGGCGATGTCGCCAACCTCTACGAGGAAAGCGTGGCCGAGGGATCGCCGGAATGGTGGGCCTATCTGGAAAAGCAGAAGGAAAACCACGTCACCTTCGATCCGACGATGACGATCTACGCCGCCGGGCGCGATCTGATGCACGCCCGCAACGCCGACTGGCATGACAAATATACCATGCCGCAGCTCTGGGGCTTCTATCAGTCGTCGCGCGAGAACCACGGTTCCTATTTCTACGACTGGACCGTGGGCACCGAGATCAAGTGGCGCAATTTCTACCACAAGTTCATGCGCCTGCTGAACGATTACAAGAATATCGGCGGCCGCGTGACGACGGGTTCGGATTCGGGCTTCATCTTCGAGCCCTACGGCTTCGGCTACGTCCAGGAACTGGAGATGCTGCAGGAAGCCGGCTTCAACCCGAGCCAGGTGCTGATGTCCGCCACGCTGAATGGCGCTCTCACCCTCTATGAGCCCAAGGGCCAGCCCGTACCGCCGATCGGCACGGTGCGCGTCGGCAAGCTCGCCGACCTGGTCATCGTCAAGGAGAATCCGCTCCAGAACTTCAAGACGCTCTACGGCACCGGCGCGCTGCGGCTGAACGAGCAGACCCAGAAGCTCGAGCGGGTCGGCGGCGTCAGCTACACCGTGAAGGACGGCATCGTCTACGACGCGAAGAAGCTGCTTTCCGACGTGGCCGAGATGGTGAAGGCCGAGAAGCGGCGCATGGGGATGCCCGAGGAAGGCCTGCCGCATCCCTGATCCTGTTACTGGGCGGTCGAAGTTGGCCGCCCTTTTTTGTTCCGCCCGGCGCCCCTTGATCGGGGCGCCGGGCAAGCCGATGAAAGACAAGGATTCCCTGCCGGTCGCACAACGCCAGACGGGAAGAGCAAAGGGGCTGAAACAATGAAGAAGATGATCCTCCGCCTGACCGCGCTGGCGCTGGCCACGACTTGCCTCGCCACCGTGTCCCCCGCCCATGACCCGGACGAATGGTATGCCGGCGGCGCCACCGGCGCGGTCGCCGGCGCGCGGCCGCAATTCGTGCCCGCGCCCGCGCGCACGTCCGCCGAGAGCAAGGGGCCGTTCCGCAAGTTCGTGATCCGTGGCGCCACGCTGATCGACGGCACCGGCGCGCCGCCGCGCGGGCCGGTGGACATCACCGTCGAAGGCAACAAGATCACCGCCGTCACCCAGGCCGGCTGGCCGGGCCTGCCGCTGAAGGCCGAGCGCGAGCCGCGCGACGCCGATTATGAGATCGACGCCACCGGCATGTATGTGATGCCCGGCTTCGTCGACATGCACGTCCACACCCCGGCCAGCGACAAGGCGCCGGACGTCAGCTACGCCTACAAGCTGTGGCTGGCCCATGGCGTGACGACCGTGCGCGGCGTGCCGCTGGCCGATCCGGCGGTCGCCAGCTCCGAGAAGAACCGCTCGGCCGCCAATGAGATCGCGGCCCCGCGCATCTTCAACTATCAGACGCTGGGCGCGGGCTGGAGCGGGGGCGCGATCGATTCCGCCGAAAAGGCCCGTCTCTGGGTGCGCTGGGCCGCCAAGAATAATATCGACGGCATCAAGTTCTTCAACCGGCCCGAGGAAACGCCCGAGATCATCGCCGCCGCGATCGACGAAGCCCACAAGAATAAGATGGGCACCGTCGCCCACCTCGCGCAGACCGGCGTCGCCAATTTCAACGCCCGCAACGCCGGCGACGCGCATCTCGATACGGTGACGCATTATTACGGCCATTTCGAATCGCTGCTGAAGGATGCGACCATCCAGCAGTTCCCGGTCGATTATGATTATAATAACGAGCAGCATCGCTTCGGCGAGGTCGCCGAGATCTGGGACGAGGTGTTTCCGGCCGGTTCGCCGCAATGGGGCGAATATCTGCAGCACCAGAAAGAAAACAACGTCATCTTCAACCCGACGTTCAACATCTACGCCGCCTCGCGCGATCTGATGCGGGCGCGCAACGCCGACTGGCAGAACAAGTTCACCACCCCGCAGCTTTGGAACTATTTCCAGTCCACCCGCGACAATCACGGTTCCTATTTCTACGACTGGACGACGGAGAACGAGTTCGCCTGGGGCCGCTTCTACGGCAATTTCTTCAAGCTGATGAACGCCTACAAGAATATGGGCGGCCGGGTGACGGTGGGCACCGATTCCGGCTTCATCTTCAAGGTCTACGGCTTCGCCTATATCGAGGAGCTGGAGCTGTTCCGCGAGGCCGGCTTCACCCCGCTGGAGATCATGCGTTCGGCCACCATGTGGGGCGCGGACGAGGCCTGGCGGCCCAAGGGCGTGCCCGCGCCCACCGGCGTCATCCGCCCCGGCATGCTCGCCGACATGGTGATCGTGAAGGAAAACCCGCTCGCCAACCTGAAGACGCTCTACGGCACCGGCCACCTGCGGCTGAACCCGGAGACGAACAAGCAGGAGCTGGTCGGCGGCGTCAGCTACACGATCAAGGACGGCATCGTCTTCGACGCGAAGAAGCTGCTGGCCGAAGTGGCCGACATGGTGGCTTCGGAGAAGACCCGGCTGGGCCAGCCCGGCGCGCCGGCCCCCAATCCGGGCCAGTAACACCCGCATCTCCCGCCGCCGCCCCCCACGGCGGCGGGGGAACCGCCGGGCGGTTCGGGGCACGGCCATCGCCCCGACGACCTGAAGCCCAGACAAAAACGCCGGCCCGAGGCCGGCGTTTTCCAGCAATCCGGAACCAGGCCGCGATCAGATCGGCAGCGCGGTGACGTTCTTCACCTCGTCCAGCACCGCATAGGTGCGGGTTTCGCGGACGCCGGGCATCTGCACCAGCGTATCGGCGAGGAAGGCGCGATAGGCCGCCATGTCCCGCACGCGGACCTTGATAAGATAATCGAAGCCGCCCGCCACCATGTGACATTCCAATATCTCGGGCAGATTGCTGACGGCCGCCGCGAAATCCTGAAAAACGTCTCCGGTCGTGCGATCGAGCAATACTTCGATGAACATCAACAGCGCGCGATCGAGCTTCACCGGATCGAGCAGCGCGGCGAAGCCGGTGATATAGCCCTGCTCGCGCAATTTGCGCAGCCGATCGAAGCAGGCCGAAGCAGATAATCCGCATCGGGCGGCGAGTTCCTGGTTGGTTATTCGCCCTTCACCTTGAATCGCCCGCAGGATTCGACGGTCCGTCTCATCAATCATTGCCGAATCTCCGGTTCCGAAATTGATCCAGACAAACTGCAACGATTTTCATGTATTTCGCAAGTCTATATTGAGTATATCCCGAAAATCAAAAGTGGTTACCGCCCGTCAGGAGCGCGTGCCGTAGAGCGCGTCCAACGCCGCGCCATAGGCCTTGCGGATGATGTGACGGCGGATCTTGAGCGAGGGCGTGAGCATCTCATTCTCGATCGAGAAGGGTTCGTCGGCGATCAGGATGCGGCGGACCTTCTCGATCACCGAAAGGCTGCCGTTCACGCGATCGACCGCCGCCATCAGCGCCTTCTGGAAGGCGGGATCGCCGCGCAGCACGGCGGGGTCATAGGCAATCCCCTGCGCCTCCGCCCATTCGCGCGCCCATTCGGGATCGGGGACGATCAGGCCGACCAGATGTGGCCGCCGGTCGCCCGTCACCATCGCCTGCAGGATCTCCGGCTCGAGCGTCAGCATCCCCTCGATCTTCTGGGGCGCGACATTGTCGCCCTTGTCGTTGACGATGATGTCCTTCTTGCGATCGGTGATGACGATGCGGCCCTTCTCGTCGATATGGCCGACATCGCCGGTGTGCAGCCAGCCGTCCTTGAGGACGCGCGCCGTCTCCTCCTCATTCCGCCAATAGCCGTGCATCACCAGCTCGCCGCGCACGAGAATCTCGCCATCGTCGGCGATGCGGACCTCCACGCCGGGCAGCGGCGGGCCGACCGTGTCCATCTTGATCCCGGCCGAGGGACGGTTGCAGGAGATGACCGGCGCCGCCTCCGTCTGGCCATAGCCCTGCAGGAAGGTGAGGCCCAATGAGTGGAAGAACAGCCCCACTTCCGGGTTGAGCGGCGCGCCGCCCGACACCATCGCCTTCATCCGCCCGCCGAAGCGCTTGCCCACCTTGGGCTTCAGGGTGCGCCGCAGGATGAGCTTCATCGGCAGGTCGCCCAGCGTGGAGCGGCCGGCATAATTCTTCTCGCCGATCTGGAGCGCGCGGCGCATCAGATATTGCGCGGTGCGGCCCTGCTTCTCGATCGATTTCAACACGCGGGCGCGCAGCACCTCGAACAGGCGAGGGACGACCACCATGATGGTGGGGCGCAGCTCCTCGATATTGGAGGCGAGCTTTTCCAGCCCCTCGGCATAATAGATCTGCGCGCCGAGCCCGATCGGGAAATGCTGGCCGCCGGTATGCTCATAGGCGTGGCTCAGGGGCAGGAAGGATAGGAACACCTCGTCATCCCAGCCGAAATCCTCGGCGATGATCGTGGTGCAGCCGGCGACATTGTGGAGAATCGCGCCATGATGCTGGCGCACGCCGCGCGGCGCGCCGCCGGTGCCGGAGGTGTAGATGATGCAGGCGAGGTCGTCGCGCCCGAAATCGGCGGCCGCCTCCGCCGCGGCGATATCGCCGGGCTGGGATGCGATCAGCTCCGCCCAGTCGTGGAAGCGCACGTCGCCCGACTGGCCGATGCGCAGCGGCTCGATACCGATGACGTGGCGGCAGCCGGTGGAACGCAGCACCGCCGGCATCAGCGCGCGGGCCAGCTTGGGCGTCGACACGATCACCGCGCGCGCGCCGCTATTCTCCAGGATATGGGCGTGATCCCGCTCGGTATTGGTGGTGTAGGTGGGCACCGTCACCAGCCCGGCCGCCATGATCGCGAGATCGGCGATGCACCATTCGGGGCGGTTTTCGGAAACCAGCATCACCCGGTCGCCGCGCCTCAGCCCCATGCCGCGCAGGCCTTCGGCCAGCGCCGCCACCTCGCGCGCGGCCTCAGCCCAGCTTGTCGGCTGCCAGCCATCACCCCGCTTGGCCCAGAGGAAGGGCGCGCCGCCCTTCTCCCGTGCGCGCGTGAAGAACATGGTGACGAGATTGGGGAAATGTTCCAGCGTGCGCATGCCCTGTTCCTGCAGCCTCTCCGGGGCCTTCTCTGCTGCCCCCGCTGCCGGGATAGCCCGATGCACCCGCTACGGAAAGGCCGCTCGCACAGCGGGCCGGCCGGCGCTATTCCGCCAGCACCACGCCTTCGCTGCGCGGATCGGCGGCGCCGCGCCAGCCATCGCCGATGCGTTCGATCGCGTTGAGCTTCGACGGCAGATCGGCCGCGACGACGGGCTGGCCGAAGCGGGCGAGCGCGGGGCGCATGGCATCGAGCGCGCTGCCCTGTTCCACCTGCAGCGCGCCGCCGCCGAAGAAGATGTTGGGCAGCGCGATCGCATCGGCCGCGGGCAGCTTCCAGTCGAGCACGCCGACCAGCGCCTTCATCACATGCATGATGATCCGCTTGCCGCCGGCGGACCCGATCGCCAGCACCACCTTGCCGTCCGGCCCGTAGACGATGGTGGGCGACATGGAGGAGAGCGGCCGCTTGCCGGGCTCCACCCGGTTGGCGACGGGGGCGCCATCCTTTTCCGGCGCGAAGGTGAAATCGGTCAGCTCGTTGTTGAGCACCATGCCCGAGGCGACGAGCTGGCTGCCGAACGGCCCTTCGACCGTGGAGGTCATCGTCACGACATCGCCGTCGCCATCGACCGCGACGAAATGGGTGGTGCCCGAAACCTCGCCGGAGACGGCGGCGGTGCGCGGCTCCGCCCCCGGCGGCACGCCCGGTTCGTAGGTGCCACGGGCATGATCGGGCGCGATCAGCGTGGAGCGGCGGGCGAGATAGTCGCGGTCGATCAGCCCCTGCAGCGGCACCGACACGAAATCGGTATCGCCCAGCCAGGTATCGCGATCGGCATAGGCAAGCTGCATCGCCTCGCCGATCAGGTGCCATGCCTCCGGGCTGTCCTTGCCGAGGGCGGCCAAGTCGAAGCGTTCGAGCATGCCGAGCATCTGGAGGATGGTGGTGGTGCCCGACGAGGGCGGCCCCATGCCGCAGACGCGATAGCCGCGATAGGCGCCGCACAGCGCCGGGCGTTCCTTCGCGCGATAGGCGGCGAGATCGGCGAGCGTGAGCGGCACGGGATTGACCGGCGCCTTGCTGACCGCATCGACGATCGCCTGGCCGTTCCTGCCGCCGTAGAAGGCATCCGGCCCACCGGCGGCGACATCGCGCAGCAGCTTCGCCAGCGCGGGATTGCGGATCAGGGTACCGACCGGGGGGGCCTTGCCGTCGCGGGCATAGATGGCGGCGATGCCGGGAAAATCCTTCCACAGCGGCGCGACATAGCCGGCAAACTGGCTCATCCGCGGCGTGACCTTGTAGCCGCCTTCGGCCAGCCGGATCGCGGGTTCGAACAATTTCGCCCAGGGCAGCCGGCCCCATTGGCGATGCGCCTCCGCCATCAGCCGGATATTGCCGGGCACGCCGACGGACTTGCCGCCGGGAAAGGCGGAAGCGAACGGCATCGGCCGGCCATCCTGCATGAAGCGATCGGGCGTGGCGGCGGCGGGCGCGGCCTCGCGCCCGTCGATCGTGGCGATGGCGCCGGTGCGGCCGTCATGATGGACGAGCAGGCCGCCGCCGCCGATGCCGGAGGATTGCGGCTCCACCACGCTCAGGGCCAGCATGATCGCCATCGCCGCATCGGTGGCGCTGCCGCCGGCGCGCAGCATCTCCCGCCCGGCCTCCGCCGCGCGCGGATCGGCGGCGGTGACGATGCCGCCCGCCGCATAAGCGGGGAGGGCCGCGGTAAAAATGGCGAAGAGCAGGAAAAGGCGCGCGATCATGCCACCAGCCTTAGAGCAGTCCCGCCCGGAAATGAAAGGGAGGCGCGCTCGGGGCTGTCGAGAAATCCGGCATCACCGGATTTGCCGGTAGCGAATCTCCAGACGGGCGCTCAGGCGTCCAGCTCGACATCCCAATAGAGCCAGTCCCGCCAGCTCTGGTGCAGATAGTTGGGCGGGAAGCTGCGGCCGTTTTCCTGGAGCTGCCAGGTGGTGGGGCGGATCGGTTCCTCCATCAGCGCCATATGCGCCTGGCGCGGCGTGCGGCCGCCCTTGCGGAGGTTGCAGGGCGCGCAGGCGGTGGCCACATTCTCCCACGTCGTCCGCCCGCCCTGGGCGCGGGGGATGACGTGATCGAAGGTGAGGTCGGTGGCGGCGCCGCAATATTGGCAGGTGAAGCGATCGCGCAGGAACAGGTTGAACCGGGTGAAGGCGGGATATTGCGATTGCCGGACATATTGGCGAAGGGCGATCACCGAGGGCAATTGCATCGCGAAATTGGGGCTGTGCACCTCGCGCTGATAGTAAGCGACGATATCGACGCGTTCGAGGAACACCGCCTTGATCGCCGTCTGCCAGGACCACAGGCTGAGCGGATAATAGCTGAGCGGCGTATAATCGGCATTGAGCACGAGCGCCGGGCAACTATCCGGATGGCGCAGGAGATCGGGATGGTACATGGAACGGACGGCCTCCCCGTGTGGCTGGAAGAGCCACCGGACGGCTTCGGTCCCGTCGCACTCGGGACGCGGAGGCCGAACCGGCTCGCGTCTCCCGACGTCGCGCTCCTAACCTCAAGAGCGTGACACCGTCATGACAACATCGTTCCCGACTCGTGGTCAAGAGCCGTTTTGCCGATGAGTCACGTAATTTCGCGTTTCGCGCCGAGCCCGACCGGCGCGCTGCATCTGGGCCACGCCTTCTCGGCGATCCGCGCGCATGATCTGGCGCGGGCGGCCGGCGGCCGCTTCCTGCTGCGCATCGAGGATATCGATCCCGGCCGCACGCGCGAGGAGCATGTGGCCGGAATATTGGGGGATCTGGCCTGGCTGGGGCTGCGCTGGGACGGCAATGTCGTCCGCCAGTCCGCCCGGCTCGGCCTCTATGCCGACGCGCTCGACCGGCTGAAGGCGATGGGCCTCGTCTATCCCTGCTTCTGCACCCGCGCAGAGATCGCCGCCAGCGCCGCGGCGCCGCACGGGCCGGCAGGCGCCGTCTATCCAGGCACCTGCCGCCATCTCGATCCCCAGGTCCGTGCCGCCCGCATGGCCGCCGAGCCGCACGCCTGGCGGATCGACATGGCGACCGCCATCGCCAGCGCCGGCCCGCTCGACTGGACGGACGAGACCGCCGGCACGGTGCCGGCAGTGCCGGGGGAGCAGGGCGACGTGGTGCTCGCCCGCAAGGACGCGCCGGTATCCTATCACCTCGCCGTCACCGTCGACGATGCCGCGCAGGGCGTGACGGACGTGGTGCGCGGCGAGGATCTGTTCGCCGCCACCCATGTCCACCGCCTGCTGCAGGCGCTGCTGGGCCTGCCGACGCCGCTCTACCACCATCATCCGCTGCTGACCGGGCCGGACGGCAAGAGGCTGGCCAAGCGCGACGGCGCGCCCGCGCTTGCCCTGATGCGCCAGCGGGGCATGGACGGCCACGCATTGGCCGCATCGCTGCGCGCCGGGGCAATCCCCGCTGGCATTCCCCCGGCAAGCGCCTAGAATGGCGGCATGTCCACTTTCCTGATCATCCTCATGATACTGGCCATGCTGGCGACGCTGGCGGCGCTGGTGCGCGGCATCGTCATCTTCCTGAAGACCACCGAGGCGGATCTGACGGGGAGCGGCCCCAATCTTTCCGGCCAGCGGCAGAACAGGATGATGCGCGCGCGCATCGGCTTCCAGGCGCTGGCGATCATCCTCATCATATTGTTCCTGCTGGTCGCCCGCGGCGGCTGAGCCCCGGCGGACGAGGCGGCATGGTAAAGCTCAACAGGATCTACACGCGCACGGGCGACGCCGGCACGACCGGGCTGGTCGATGGTTCGCGCGTGTCCAAGGCCGATCCGCGCATGGCGGCGATCGGCGACGTGGACGAGGCCAATTCGGCGATCGGCGTCGCGCTCCAGCACGTCGCCGACGAAAGCCATGCCGCCCTGCTCGGCCGCATCCAGAACGAGCTGTTCGATCTGGGCGCGGACCTCGCGACACCCGGCGAAGGCGATTTCGCACCCACCGAGATGGAATTGCGCATCGCCCAATCGCAGGTGGACCGGCTGGAGCGCGAGATCGACATGCTGAACGAGGGGCTGGCGCCGCTTCGCAGCTTCATCCTGCCGGCCGGCCCCGGCGCGGTCGCGCACCTCCACCTCGCCCGCGCCGTGGTGCGCCGGGCGGAGCGATCGGCGGTGGCGGCGGCGCGCGAGGTTGCGCTCAATCCGCGCGCGCTTGCCTATATCAACCGGCTTTCGGATCATCTGTTCGTGCTCGCCCGGCTGATCGCCTCCCACAATGGCGGCGACGTGCTGTGGCAGCCGGGGGCCACGCGCTAGCCGCCACGGCAGCGCATCCGGCCCCTGAGCCGGGCCATTCCCCATGCAACCATGCCGGCCGTGATCCGTTGGTCGGCCATGGGCTTGAGGCCATGCTGAGCGACGCGGCACGACAAACCCAGCCGCAGGACGATATCGCGACCCGTTTCCGGGCGGTGCGCGGATTGAGTCTTGCGCTGGCGGCGCCGCTTTCGGACGCCGATGCGACCGCGCAATCCATGCCGGAGGCATCGCCCGCCAAATGGCATCTGGCGCATACGAGCTGGTTCTTCGAAACCTTCGTGCTGCGCGACGCCGGCACCGGATATCGCCCGCGCGATCCGCGCTGGGCGCGTCTGTTCAACAGCTATTACGAGGCGGAGGGCGCGCGCCATCCGCGCGAGCGGCGCGGCATGCTGACCCGGCCCAGGCTGGACGAGGTGATCGCCTGGCGCGAGGCGGTGGACGAAGCGGTGATCGCCGCCCTGCCGGGGCTGGACGCCGCCATGCGCGACCGGGTGATGCTGGGCATCCAGCACGAACAGCAGCACCAGGAATTGCTGCTGACCGATATCCTCAACCTCTTCGCCGCCAATCCGCTCTGCCCGGCGATGTGGGAGGCGCGGCGCGATCCGCCCTCGCCGGCGCCCGATCCGATCAGGTGGATCGAAGGGCGCCACGGCATCGTCGAGATCGGCGCGGACGCGCGCAACGGCTTTGCCTTCGATTGCGAAGGGCCGCCCCATCCGGTGATGCTGACCCCGCATGCCCTGGCCGACCGACCCGTCACCAACGGCGAATGGCAGGCGTTCATGGCCGATGGCGGCTATGACCGGCCCGAACATTGGCTGGCGGACGGCTGGGCCTGGGTGCGGTCGCAGGGGATTTCGGCCCCGCTCTACTGGCGCCGGGCGGAAGACGGCGCGGGCTGGGCGAGCTTCGCGCTGGACGGGCTCCACCCCGTGCGGCCGGCGGCGCCCGTCACCCATATCAGCTATTATGAGGCGGACGCCTATGCCCGCTGGGCCGGCGCGCGCCTGCCGACCGAGGCGGAATGGGAAAGCGCCGCCGCGGCGATCGATCCCAATTCCGGCAACCAGCTGGACGAAGCCGGGCCGGTGCGGCCGCGCGCCGCAGGCGCCGGCGGGCCGGGGCTGAGGCAGATGTTCGGGGACGGGTGGGAATGGACCGCCAGCGCCTATCTGCCCTATCCGGGCTTCCGCCCCGCCCCCGGCGCGGTCGGCGAATATAATGGCAAGTTCATGTCCGGCCAGTGCGTGCTGAAGGGCGCGAGCTGCGCCACGCCGCGCGGCCATACGCGGGCATCCTACCGCAACTTCTTTTACCCCCATCAGCGCTGGCAGTTCACCGCATTGCGGCTGGCGAAGGATATCTGACATGGCCGCAACCGACCTGCTCGACCGCGCCGGCACGCTGCACGCGGCCTTCCGGGCCGACGTGATCGCCGGCCTTTCCGCCCGCCCGCGCGCCATCCCGGCGCGCTGGTTCTACGACCATCGCGGGTCCGAATTGTTCGAGGCGATCACCCGCCTGCCCGAATATTATCCGACGCGGGTGGAAACCGCGCTGCTGGCCGAACATGCCGGCGCGGTCGGCCGCATCGCCGGGCCGGGGCGCGCGGTGATCGAGTTCGGATCGGGATCGTCGGCCAAGACGCCGCACCTGCTGTCCGCCATCGCGCCCGCCGCTTATGTGCCGATCGACATTTCGGGCGATTTCCTGCGGCAATCGGCCGATGCGCTGGCGGCGGACTTTCCCGGCCTGCCGGTGATCCCGGTGGAGGCGGATTTCATGGCGCGGGTGGCGCTGCCCCGCGATGTCCGCCACCTGCCCAAGCTGGGCTTCTTTCCCGGATCGACGATCGGCAACATGGGGCCTGCGCACGGCGTGGACCTGCTGCGCGCCATGGCCGGCACGCTGGGCGAGGGCGCGATGCTGCTGATCGGCATGGACAGGGTGAAATCGCCCGCCATCCTGATCCCCGCTTATGACGATGCCGAAGGGGTGACGGCCGCGTTCAACCTCAACCTCCTCCACCGCATCAACCGCGAGCTGGACGGCGATATCCCCATCGCCGCCTTCCGCCATCGCGCGATCTGGAACGACGAGGCCGCGCGGATCGAGATGCATCTGGAGGCGATGGCGGACATAAGCTTCATCGTCGCCGGGCAACGCTTCGCCATGGCGGCGGGCGAGACCATCCATACCGAGAACAGCCACAAATATGATCCGCGCGGCGCCCGGCTTCTGCTGGCGGCGGGCGGCTGGACGCCGATGCGCGAATGGACCGACCCGGACGGGCTGTTCGCGCTGATCCTGGCCGAGGCGCGCCCGCCGGAAACCGCGCCCTGATCGCGATTGCGGCAGCCGGGCCGCGCCCCGGCTTCCCATCGCCGCCATCCTCCCCTATCCGCGAGGCCGATCAGACTGGAGGGAAGCGGACATGGACAGCATCGGCGTAATCGGCGCGGGCCAGATGGGGGCGGGCATCGCCCAGGTGGCGGCGCAGGCAGGATATAGGGTGTTCCTGTCCGACGTTTCGGCCGACGTCGCCGAAAAGGGCAAGGCGGGGATCGCCAGGATCCTCGCCAAGCAGGTGGAGAAGGGCAAGCTGGACGCGGGCGAGGCGGACGGCGCGATCGGCCGGATCGAACCGATCGGCGATCTCGCGCCCATGGCCGCCGCCGGCCTCGTCATCGAGGCGGCGACCGAGCGCGAGGACATCAAGCGCGTGATCTTCCAGAATGTCGGCAAGGTGCTGGCGGCGGATGCGGTGCTGGCGTCCAACACCTCCTCCATCTCCATCACCCGGCTGGCGCAGGCATCGATCGATCCGGCGCGCTTCATCGGCATGCATTTCTTCAACCCGGTGCCGCTGATGCCGCTGATGGAGGTGATCCGCGGCCTTGCGACCTCCGACGCGACCGTCGCCGTCGCCCAGGATTTCGCCAGGAAGGTGGGCAAGGAAACGGTGATCGCGCAGGATTCGCCCTGCTTCGTCGTCAACCGCATCCTGCTGCCGCTGCTGAACGAGGCATTCTTTGCCGTCGGCGAGGGCGTGGGATCGATCGTCGATATCGACAAGGGCGTGAAGCTGGGCCTTGGCCACCCTATGGGGCCGCTGACGCTGGCCGACATGATCGGCCTCGATACGATCCTGCTGATCCTGAGGGTGCTGCAGGAGGATTTCGGCGATCCCAAATATCGCCCGGCGCCGATCCTGGTGAAATATGTCGAGGCCGGCTGGCTGGGCCGCAAGACCGGACGCGGCTTCTACGACTATTCCGGGCCGGAGCCCGTGCCGACCCGCTGATCCGCGGAACCGGCATCGTGCGGCGTGGTGAGGTTCAGCCCCACCGCGCCCACGAGGATCAGGCCGACGCACAGCCACTGCGCGCCGTTCATCGGCTGGCGGAAGAAAGCGAGCCCGATCAGCGCGATCGCGACGATGCCGACGCCCGACCAGACCGCATAGGCGATACCCATCGGCACCCGCGTGAGCGTGATCGACAGCAGCCAGAAGCAGGCCGAATAAAGCGCGATCGAAGCGATCCCGAAGCCCGGCCGGGCAAAGCCTTCCGACGCCTTGAGGAGGGATGTTGCGGCGATCTCCAGCGCGATCGATCCGCCCAGCAATATCCATGGGTTCATGGGCCGTCCTCCTGCTCCGTCGCGCCGTCAGAGCATGGCGGCGGCAACGATGGCAAGCGGGACGAATTCAGCCCTGGCCGAAAACCGTGGGCGGGCGGCGGCCGAAGCTGGGGCGGCGCTGCATGAGGGGGCTGGCCTCGCGGTCGATCTGGGCGAGCGTTTCCTCGAACATCGGGCGCAGGCGGACGACATCGGGGATCAGCTCGTCCGGGGCCTGACGGGTCTCGACGCAGCGGCGGGCGACCTTTTCGATATGTTCGGAAAGCGCCGCCAGCGGTTCCGCCCCGAACTGGAGCGATTCGCCCTTCAGCGTATGCGCCGGGATCACGAGCGCGGTGGCGTTGCGGGCGCGCATCGCCTCCTCGATCGCCTGGATCGATTTCACGCCGTCTTCGCGGAAATAGCCGAGGATGCGGATGAAGCCCGCGCCAAGCTCGGTGCGCGCGCGCGAAAAGACGTCCCAGTCGACCAAAGCCAACGTCTCACCGGCCACTTGTCCGCTCCTCCATCGGCCATTTCCCCACGGCCAAACGCCCTGTTGCAGGAAATTCGTAAAGGCCGCGTTGACGGGGCGACGTGTTTTGTGGGCAGCGCCATCGACAATCCGCCGGATTATCGACCCATCTCAGCCCGTAACGATCAGGGCCTCGCCATCTTCCTCCACCTGCCAGCCATGCTGGGCGGCCAGCGCCGCCACCTCGCGCGGGGCGGCGGGATCGTCCGCAAGCAGGCGGACGGTGGCGCCGGGGCCGGCATCCCGCATCGCACGGGCCAGCCGCAGGGCCGGCCAGGGGCAGCGCATGCCCCGGGCATCGACCGCCAGGGCCATCAGGAATCGAACGGATTCTTCGGCGCGCGCAGCGTGAGGCGCACCGGCACCGCGCCGAAGCCGAGATCGCGGCGGATGCCGTTCATCAGATAGCGGCGATAGCTTTCGGGCAGCTCGTCCACCCGCGTGCCGAAGAGGATGAAACCGGGCGGGCGCGTCTTGGCCTGGGTGAGGTAGCGCAGCTTGATCCGCTTGCCGCCGGGGGCGGGCGGCGGATTCTTCTCGATCGCCTTTTCGAACCAGCGGTTGAGCTGGCCGGTGGAAACGCGGCGCGACCAGGCATCGCGCGATTCGAAGGCGACCTGGAGAAGCTGGTCGATCCCGCGCCCGGTGGCGGCCGAGACGGTGAGCAGCGGCAGGCCCTTCACCTGCGCCAGCCCCTCGTCCAGCGCGGTGCGCACGCCCTGGAACAGCGCCGGCGGATTTTCCGCCACGTCCCATTTATTGAGCGCGATGATGAGGGCGCGGCCTTCCTGCAGCACCTTGTCGGCGATGCGCAGGTCCTGCGCCTCCAGCCCCAGCGTGGCATCGAGCAGCAGCACGACCACCTCGGCGAAATCGACGGCGTGGAGCGCATCGGCGACCGAGAGCTTTTCCAGCTTGTCCTGCACGCGGGCGCGCTTGCGCATGCCGGCGGTGTCGATCAGGCGGACGGGGCGGACATTGCCTTCCGCATCGGTCCATTCCCAGTCGATCGCGATCGAATCGCGGGTGATGCCGGCCTCGGGACCGGTGATCATCCGTTCCTCGCCCAGCATGCGGTTGACGAGGGTGGACTTGCCGGCGTTGGGCCGGCCGACGATGGCGAGCTTCAGCGGGCCGGTGGGGCGGCCCTCCTCATCCTCGTCGTCCGCCGCCTCATCCTCCGCATCGTCCTCGCGATCGACATAGGGCAGCAGCGCGCTGAACAGATCGGCCAGCCCCTCGCCATGTTCGGCGCTGAACGGCACCGGATCGCCGAAGCCGAGCGCGAAGGATTCGAGCACGCCGCCCTCGCCCGCCTTGCCTTCGGCCTTGTTGGCGAGCACCACCACCGGCGTATCGCCGGCGCGCAGCCAACGGGCGATCTCCTCGTCCAGCGGCATCACCCCGGCGCGCGCGTCGATCAGGAAAAGGGCGACGTCGGCCGCATCGACCGCCGCTTCCGTCTGCCGGCGCATGCGGCCGGGCAGCGTATCGGGGTCCTCATCCTCGAAGCCGGCGGTGTCGATCACCCGGAATTCGAGGCCCAGCAGCGTGGCATCGCCTTCGCGGCGATCGCGCGTCACGCCCGGCCGGTCGTCGACAAGCGCGAGCTTCTTGCCGACGAGGCGGTTGAACAGGGTTGATTTGCCGACATTCGGCCGGCCGACGATCGCGACCACGGGAAGCTTGGACATTGTGCCCCCTTACCGACATTCGCGCGCCGGCGGGACTCAATTATGCGATCGGCGGCATCGCGCCCTCCCCGATGCCCTCGGGACACCGGAGAGCGGGCGATATCAGCGCCAGGCGGTCAGCGTGCCGTCCTCGGCCAGCACATAGAGCATGTTGTTGGCAACGATGGGGGAAAGATAGACAGGCCCGCCTGCCTTGCCCTTGGACTGCACCTTGCCGGTCGCCGGATCGACATAGGCAAGCTCGCCTTCCGTATTGGCGACGATCAGCCGGTTGCCCGCGAGGATCGGGCCGGTCCAGCTTACCGGGCCCTTCTTCGACTTCGCGCTGCGCCACCGTTCGAGCTGGCTGATCCAGCGGACCTTGCCGCTGGTGCGCGCGATGCACATCAGCCGCGCGTCATCGGTGACGACGAAGATCCAGTCGCCCGCCACCCAGGGGGTGGAGATGCCGGCGATGCTGAGTTCCCACATGCGCTGGCCGGTGTTGAGCTCCATCGCCACCATGCGGCCACCCTGGCCGACGGCATAGACGCGGCCCTGATCGATCACCGGATCGGCATCGATATCGGAAAGGCTGGCCACCGCGGTCGAGATGCTGGTGCGCGACAGCGCATCCTGCCAGACGATGCGGCCGTTTTCGTAGCGATAGGCGTTGAGCTCGCCCGAGGAGAAGCCGGCGACGACCGTGCCGGCCGCGGCGGCCGGGGCCGCGACGCCGAACACGCCGGCCAGTTCCAGTGTGCCGGCCTCGTTCCAGACGACCGATCCGTCCTCCGCCTTCAGCGCGAAGAGCTGGTTGTCCTGGCTGACGACATAGACATGGCCGTTGGCGACGGTGGGCGCGCCGCGCAGCGGGCCGCCGGGGCGCACCGTCCAGCCGATATTGCCGGTGGCGGCATCGAGCGAGGAGACATCGCCCAGCCCGGTCGTCGCATAGAGCCGGCCGGCTTCGTAGCTGACGCCGCCGCCGAACACGACCTTGCCGGACCGGCTTTCCTTTTGCTCCTCGCCCGACAGCTTCTTCGCCTGCGGGATCGCCTTCACCCACAATTCGCGCCCGCTGGCGGCATCGAGGGCATGGACGCGGCCACCGATATCCATCACGTAGAGCTTGCCGTCGGCCACCACCGGCGCGGCGGCAAGCCGCGCGCGCTTGGTGCTGCCGTCGATATGGGCGCGCCACGCCTCGGACAGGTTCTGGCCGAGCGCGACGTGGCTCAGCACCTTCCAGGCATTGCCGCCGGGCTGCGCCCAGGCATCGTTGGTCATCGGGCCCGGCACCTCGACAGGCGTGTCCGCCAGCGAGGCATCGACCTCGGCGCCCGTCTCATAAGTGAGGACGGGCGTGCGTTCGCCGAGCACGGCGGTCTTGGGCGCGGTTTTCTTGAATATTCCGCAGCCGCTGAGGCTGGCGAGGATCATCCCCGCGATCACGGCACGCTTCATGCTGGTCATTCCTTTGCGGCGCCCGGCGCCTTGACGGGGGCGGCAGGGGCTGCCGCATCGGCCCCGAGCGAAAGGGCGAGGCGCCCGGCGCGATCGCGGATCGAAGGGGGCACGCCCTCATCCTTCGCCATGGCCGCGAAGATCGGGCCGGCCAGGTCGGGCTTGCCCATCTTCATATAGGCGATGGCCGTCATCTCGCCGGCGCTGCCGAACCAGGGGTTGCCGGCTTCGGCCAGCGGCTTCAGCCGCGCGACCACCTGGGCGGGCGGCAGCGTATCGAATTCGGCGGCGGTCTGGCGGATGGTGGCGAGATCGCGGAACGGCTGCGGGATCGCCGGATCGGCGGCCACGGCCTGATAGCCGGCCGCCGCCGCCTTCACATCGCCGCGTTCCAGCGCGGAGGCCGCCTGGGCGAGCAAGGCCGCGCCGCGATAGGCGGGAATGCCTTCCTTCTGCACGGCTTCGAGCTTGGCCTTGGCGGCATTATGCTTGCCCTGCTCCAGATCGGTCAGGGCCTGCACCATCGCCTCGCTCGCGGCGTCGGCGGCAGTCTTCTGCCGGTGCTGCCAGTAGAGCCACCCGCCGAAGGCGACCAGCCCCACCACCACCGCAATGGCGACGAGGCGGCCATAAGTGCGCCAGAAGGTGCCGATCTGTTCGCGACGCAGTTCCTCATCCACCTCGCGGAAGAAGGCGTCTTCATTCTGGGGCTTCAGGGCCAAGCAGTCTCTCCAAGCATCGCGGCCGAATTATCGCGGGTCGCCTTCTTAGCGACGACTGAACCTGAACGAAAGCTGTGTTCAGCCTTTGGGCTGATAGGTCTGATCGATGCCGGGGAAGGCGCGCGCGCGCACCTCCTCGGCATAGGCGCCCGCCGCCGCATCGATGCGGGACGCCAGATCGTCATAACGCTTCACGAAGCGGGCGGTGCGTTCGAACATGCCGAGCATGTCGTCGATCACCAGCACCTGGCCGTCGCACCTGGCCGACGCGCCGATGCCGATCACCGGGCAGGAGACCTCCGCCGTCACCGCGACGGCCAGCGGCTCCACCACGCCTTCGACGACGATGGAAAAGGCGCCGGCATCGGCCATCGCGCGCGCATCGGCGATGATCTTCGAATGTTCGGCATTGCTGCGGCCGCGCGCGCCATAGCCGCCCAGCGCGTTCACCGCCTGCGGGGTAAGGCCGATATGGCCGACCACGGGGATGCCGCGTTCCTGCAGGAAGGCCACGGTGGGCGCCATCGCCTCGCCCCCTTCCAGCTTCACGCCGGCCGCGCCCGTTTCCGCCATCACGCGCGCGGCGGAGCGGAAGGCCTGATCGGGGCTCGCCTCATAGGTGCCGAACGGCATGTCGACGATCACCACCGAATGATAGCTGCCGCGCACCACGGCGGCGCCATGCGCGCACATCATGTCCAGCGTCACCGGCAGGGTGGAAGGCAGGCCGTAGATCACCTGGCCCAGGCTGTCGCCCACCAGCAGCATATCGCAATGCCGGTCGAGCAGCTGCGCCATGCGCGCCGTATAGGCGGTGAGCATGACGATCGGCTCCTTGCCCTTGCGCGCCTGGATCTGCGGCACCGTCATCCGCTTCATCGGCGCGGGCGTGGGGTGGGCGCGGCTGGTGGAGGTATCGAGGGTGAAGGTCGTGGACATGGGCGGGTGGTAGCCCCTGGCGGACCGCGCGGTCAAATCGTCGCAACCCCGATCGACGGCGCGGGCGGCGCCGGCTACAAGCGCGGGCACCAAGAACCATCGATCGGTCCCGCATGCGCGCCGCCCTGCTTATCCTGCCTCTGGCCCTGCTCGCGTCCGGCTGCGTCGCGCGGACGGCCGCCAATATCGTGACGCTGCCGGTGAAGGCGGTGGGCGCAGGTGTCGACGCCGTCACCACCAGCCAGGAGGAAGCGGACCGCAATCGCGGCCGCGAGATCCGCAAGCAGGAAGAGCGCGAGGCCAAGGAACGCAAGCGCGCCGAGAAGGAAGCCCGGAAACGCGCCCGCGAGCAAGGCCAGCCTTATTGAAGGGCCGGCCGGGTCAGCCGAACAGCGCCGCGTAGCGATCGGGCTTGAAGCCCACCGTCAGCCTGCCGTCCACATCCAGCACCGGGCGCTTGATCATCGACGGCTGCGCCAGCATCAGCGCGATCGCCTTTTCGGCGTCGATCCCTTCGCGATCGGCATCGGGCAGCTTGCGGAAGGTGGTGCCCGCGCGGTTCAGCAGCACCTCCCAGCCGAGATCGGCGACCCAGCGTTCCAGCGTGGCGCGATCGATCCCGGCGGTCTTATAGTCATGGAATTCCGCCGCGACGCCGTGCTGGGCCAGCCAGTCCCGCGCCTTCTTCATCGTGTCGCAATTCTTGATGCCGTAGATGGTGACGCCCACGCCGTTCCTCCGTGCCGATCGGATGCGGAGCCCTGCGCCAGCGCGGATGCGGCCGTCAATCCCCCGGCGGAGGCGCCGGCACCGGGAAGTAGGCGCGATAGGGCCGCGCTTCCTCCAGCACCCGCGCGAAGGACGGGCGATCCCGCAAGCGGCGGAAATAAGCGGCGAGCGCGGGATGGTCGCCGGTGAAGGGCTGCACCCATTCGGCATAGAAGAGCGCGGGCGCCGCCGAGCAATCCGCCAGCGAGAAGACATCGCCCACAGCCCAGGCCCGCCCGGCCAGCCGCTCCTCCAGCATGGCATAGGCCGTGCCGAGCGTGGCGCGGGCCTCCGCCACGCCATGCGGATCGCGCTTGTCCTCCGGCCGCAGATGGTCGCCGACGATGCGCTGCATCGGCAGCTCGACATAATGATCGAACAGCCGGTCCATCAGCCGCACCTCGATCGCCGCGGCGGCATCGGCCGGGATCAGCGGCGGCGCCGCCGCCCCGTGCCCATCGAGATATTCGATGATGATCGAGGATTCGGGGATCGCCCGCCCCGCCGCATCATCCGTCAGCACGGGAAAGCGGCACATCGGCCAGAGCGCCGCCAGCGCCGCCCGTTCCCCCGCGTCGCCGAGATCGACCTGCCGGGGCGTGAAGGGGACATCGCGCTCATACAGCGCCACCAGCACCTTCTGGCAGAAGGAGGAAAAGGGGTGGTAATGGAGCGTCAGCATCGCCGCCGCCTACCGAAGCCAGCCACGCCCGGCCGCCCGGCCCGAGAACCAGGCGAGCAGCGCCGCGACGAGGATGATGAAGATCGGGAACGGCACGGCCGCCGCCGCGCCGACCGTGCGCATGATCGGCGTCGCCAGGAAGGTCCAGCCGAACTGGACGATCGCGGCGGCCAGCGAGACCAGGAACAGGGGCTGCGCCCAGCGGCGCCGGACGATCAGCGCCACCGCGCCCGCCAGCCCGGCCCAGACGGCGATGGCATAGGCGCCCGTCACCCACACCGGCATCATCATCCAGATTTCCCGCTGCGCCGCCGGCAGTTGCGCCAGCGCATCGGCGGACATGCCGACCTGCGAGACATAGGCGAAGCAGCCCGCCCCCTCCCACAGCAAGGCAAGGACGGCGACCAGCCAATACCAGGCCGGCGGCTTCGTGGCGTCGAGACGATCCATCATGCGGCATCCCTCTCCCTGTTATTGGCAAGGAACCTGCGCGCGATGGGCGGCAAAGGCAATGCGGGGCTTGGCGGCAGCGCCAGTGCGCGGCGCCGTTGAAAACTGGGGTCCGAATGCCTTTTATGACCATCTACATGGTCGAGAACATGGCACGGACACGATCAGTCTGGCGGATGCCAAGGCCCATCTGAGCGAACTCGTCGACCGGGTGGAAGCGGGGATTCGATCGACATTACCCGGCGCGGCAGGCCGGTGGCACGGCTCACCGCCGTGGCCAGACCGCGCAAGCGGATCGACGCCGCCGCGCTGCGATCCCCGACGGCCGGGATGCCGAAATCCCAGAAGGCGGTCAATCTGGTGGGCGATGCGGGACGGCGACCGCTATCGATGCTTCATCTCGATACGTCGCTGATCGTCGCAGCGCTCTCCAACGAAGCAATGACACCGCATGTGCAGCCTGGTTGGCCGAACAGCGCCACCGTCCACACGCTCGACCATGGGCTTGC
This sequence comes from Sphingomonas sp. MM-1, assembly GCF_000347675.2. Lineage (NCBI taxonomy): Bacteria > Pseudomonadati > Pseudomonadota > Alphaproteobacteria > Sphingomonadales > Sphingomonadaceae > Sphingomonas > Sphingomonas sp. MM-1. The sequence continues at coordinate 1,850,943 of NC_020561.1, forward strand.
CAAAGCCGGTCCCGCTCTTGGCGTGCCGACGCCGCTGCTGGCCTGATCGAATAGCTCCGCTGAAGGATGCGAGCGCGGACGCCACCGAGGACATCCGCCTTACTCCCTTGCCTTCCCACGGCGACTTGCGCCGCCGAGTGGCGGGGGCGGATGTCCACCGGACACCCGCCCGATCCGCGTCACTCCCACTCGATCGTGCCGGGGGGCTTGGAGGTGTAATCGTAGGTGACGCGGTTGATGCCCTGGACCTCGTTGACGATGCGGGTCGCGACGCGGGCGAGGAAGGATGCGTCGAAGGGATAGATGTCGGCGGTCATGCCGTCCGTCGAGGTGACGGCGCGGAGCGCGCAGACCGAGTCGTAGGTGCGCCCGTCGCCCATCACGCCCACCGTCTTCACCGGCAACAGCACGGCGAAGGCCTGCCAGATCGCGTCGTAGAGGCCGGCGGCGCGGATTTCCTCGAGATAGATGGCGTCGGCCTTGCGCAGGATGTCGCAGCGTTCCTTGGTCACTTCGCCGGGGATGCGGATGGCGAGGCCCGGCCCCGGAAAGGGGTGGCGGCCGACGAAGATCTCCGGCAGGCCAAGCTCGCGGCCCAGCGCGCGGACCTCATCCTTGAACAGCTCGCGCAGCGGCTCGACCAGCTTCATGTTCATGCGTTCGGGCAGGCCGCCGACATTGTGGTGGCTCTTGATCGTCACCGAAGGCCCGCCGGTGAAGGAGACGCTTTCGATCACATCGGGATAGAGCGTGCCCTGCGCCAGGAATTCGGCGCCGCCGATCTTGCGGGCTTCCTCCTCGAACACGTCGATGAAGGTCTTGCCGATGAACTTGCGCTTCTTTTCCGGGTCCGTCTCGCCCTTGAGGCCGGAGAGGAACAGCGTCTCCGCGTTCACGTGGACGAGCGGGATGTGATAATGCTCGCGGAACAGGCTGACGACCTGATCGGCCTCGCCCATCCGCATCAGGCCATGATCGACGAACACGCAGGTGAGCTGATCGCCGATCGCCTCGTGGATCAGCACCGCCGCCACCGCCGAATCGACGCCGCCGGAAAGGCCGCAGATCACCTTGCCCGAACCCACCTGTTCGCGAATCTCGGCGATCTTGGCCGCGCGGAACTCGGCCATCGTCCAGTCGCCGGCCAGCCCGCAGACATGGCGGGCGAAATTGGCGATCAGCTTGGCGCCGTCGGGCGTGTGGACGACCTCCGGGTGGAACTGCACGCCGTAGAAGCGGCGGCTCTCATCCGCCGTAACGGCGAAGGGCGCGCCTTCCGATGCGGCGACCGGCACGAAGCCCGCCGGCAGCGCATCGACCTTGTCGCCATGGCTCATCCACACCTGATGGCGCTCGCCTTCCTTCCACAGGCCGTTGAACAGGCCGCATTCCTTCGTCACCTCGATGAAGGCGCGGCCGAATTCGCGATTGTCGGACGATGGCGACACCGATCCACCGAGCTGCGCGCACATCGTCTGCTGGCCGTAGCAGATGCCGAGGATGGGGATGCCGGCCTCAAAGAAATGCTGGGGCGCGCGCGGGCTGCCCATCTCGGCAACCGAGGCCGGGCCGCCGGACAGGATGATGCCCCTTGGCTTCAGCCGTTCGAAAGCCTCGGCCGCCGCGTTGAACGGCGCGATTTCGGAATAGACGCCGGCCTCGCGGACCCGGCGGGCGATGAGCTGCGTCACCTGGCTGCCGAAATCGACGATCAGGATGCAGTCACTGGGATGGGCGGTGGAATGGGCTGTCATGGCCGCGCGATAAAGATATGGCCCGCCGCTGTCCAGCCGTTGCGCCCGCGCCGGGCGCCGGCCGCACGCAGGCGGGTGGCGTCAGCGGATCGCCAGCTCGTTGCCCAGCTGGACGAAATCGACCTGGCCGGCGCGCGCGCCGCACAGGAAGCTGCGGCGATCGGCGGCGGCAGGCCCGGTCTCCACCACGCCCTGCACCTGCCAGCCCTCACCGTCGCGACTCACCCGGCTGATATCGGTGACGCGGGCATCGGTGGAGATGCGGCCCGCCTGCCGTTCGGCCGCCGCCGCACAGGCATCGGCCGCCTCATCCTGCGCGGCGGTATCGGCGCGGTCATCGGCCTGGCCGCGGCCGCGATCGCCGTTCCAATCCGCATCGCCATCGTCGCGATTCGAATCGCGCGTGCCGAAGCCGTTGGTGGCGACCGCCGCGATGCCGCCGGCCACGACGGCGCCCAGCAGGAAATCGCCGAAATCGAATCCGTTGCCGCGATGATGGCGATAGCCGCCGCCATGGCCGTAGCCGGGGCGCGGATAGCCCCAGCCATGTCCCGGCCGCGCCATTGCCGGCATCGACGTCGCCAGCATCGCCGCCGCCACGCCCAATCCGATCACCGCCTTGATTCTCGCCATCGTCATTTCATCCCGTTGATCGGGCGCTTCTAGCCCAGCCGCGCTGTCAACGCGATGAACGGCGGGCGGGGGGACGGCCCGACTATTTCGCCCGGAACGACGTTTTATTAACCACTTCATCCTAGCGATCGGGAAATAACATTTCGGAATCGCGCCTTATGCCCAGACGGATCCGCTCGCTCCTCGCCTCGCTTCGCGATGAAGTGCAGCTTTATGCGACCGAAAGCGCCCGGCTTGCCGGCCGGACGAACCTGCTCGCGCTCAACGCCACGATCGAGGCGGCGCGTTCGGGCGAGGCGGGACGCGGCTTCTCCGTGGTGGCGCAGGAGGTGAAGGCGCTCGCCAACCAGGCGCGGGCCAGTTCGCTCGCCTTCCGGGCCGAGGTGCTCGACCGGCTGGCCAAGGCGGCCGGCATCGCCGACGAGATGGTGGCCGAGATCGAGGGCGCACGCCTCGTCGATCTGGCCGAAGCGATCATCTACAATGTCGGCCGCACCATCCAGGCCCGCAGCAGCGACCTGCGCATGCTCGCCACCGATCCGGCGGTGATCGCGGCGGTGGCGGACCCGTCGCCCGAAAAGGCGGCCGCCGCCAATGCCCGGCTGCGGGGGCTGATGCGCTATTCCAGCGATTATCTGAACGCCTTCGTCGCCAATGCCGAAGGCCGCATCTTCCTTTCCGCCGACGAGGAGGCCCGCGTGCAGGCCGCCGACGTGCGCGAGGCGCCGCAGTTCCGCAAGGCGATGGCCAGCCGCCGGTCGGACGACTGGTTCACCGACGAGGTGTGGCAGAATCCCTGGTCGGACCATCAGGCCGTGCTGATCTTCGCAGCCGGCATCCGCGCCGATCCGGAGCGCGAAGGCCCGGCGATGGGCGTGCTCTATCTGGAATATGATTGGGAACGGAAAATCGGCGAGCATATCGGCGGCATGGACACGGCGGACAATGGCCGCCGCCGGGTGAGCCTGGTCGACGACCAGGGCCGCGTGGTCGCCTCCTCCTGGGGCGCGCGCTTCGGCGAGGCGATGGCGGTGGACGCCAGCCGGCCGATCGGCCTGTCCTCGCAAGACGACGCGATCATCGCCCATGCGCGCTCCGCGCCGGGCGACGGGCTGAGCCTGCACTGCGTGATCGAGCAACGACTTATGACCGAGGCGGAGGTTCAGGCCGCCATCGCGGGCGACGGGCAGAGAATCGCCGCCTGAGGTGCCGGCGGAGTTGGGGAACTCCGCCGGCATTTGTCTTGTCCGAACCCCGGCTGCCAGTCCTTCCGAACCTGCCAGCGGACGGTGCGGGAATCGGTGCTCTCCACGCGATTGCCGGCTCCATCGCGGGCGGGCTTGTAGCGGCCGCGCTTCATCGTCGGGGCGCAGGCATGCCGATCCAGCTCGGGATGCTGGCTCGGCGTCGGCACCACGCAGCCGGTGATCCGCCCCTTGGCGGAAATCGTGAGCACCATCCGGGAGACGGCGATCTCCTCCCGAGCCAGGAGACCGCGGGGCAGATCATCCGTCGTCACCCACATGCCGGGATTGCCCGTGGCCTTCGGCGACGTCGCGATGTCCGGCGATTGCCGCCCGAGCCGAAGCCGGCAAGAGCAGGCAACCCGCAATGATGCCGAATATCGCCCTCATGCGTCCCCCTCCGCCGGATATCCGGCGGCGATCGCCGCAATGGCAACGCCGCCGCGACGATCCCGCCGGGCCGGCCCCGCACCTAGAACCGCGCCCTGACGCCGCCGTAGAAGGCGCGGCGTTCGACCGGATAATAGATGGCCGCGGCGTCGGTCGCCTGCACCACGGCGGAGATGTCGCCGATGGCGTGCCTGTTCGCGAGGTTGCGGGCGTCGAGGAACAGGGTGATCCCGTCGCGGAGCCCGGCTTCGGCGCCAAGGCCGATCAGCGCATAGCCGCCCGTGCGGGTGCCGTTCCCATAATCCGCCCACGCCCCCTGCGGCAGCCATTCGACATTGGGGGTGACGGAAAGGCGATCCGTGCCCAGGCGGAGATCGGCGCGATAGAGGTGCTTCGCCACCACCGGCAAGCGATTGCCGCCGTAGATGGCGTCATGGCGGAAACGGAAATCGTTGAGCTGATAGGCCTGCCGCAGCCGCGCCCAGGGGGCGAGATCCAGTTCCAGCGACGCCTCGATCCCCTGATGGCGGGTCTTGTCGGCATTGAAGGTGGCGGCGGGAATATCCTGCGAGGTGGTGAATTGCAGCATCTCCCCCTTCACGTCGGCGCGGTAGAGGCTGATATCCCATGCCGCGATGCCGATCCGGCCGCGCGTGCCGACCTCGATCGTCCAGGCGCGCTGGGGATCGAGATCGACGAAGCCGGGCGCGCCGCCAAAGGGGGCCTGGGCCAGCTCGGCAAAGCCCGGCAATTCCACCGAGCGGCTGTAATTGGCATAGACCTGCACGTCGGGCCGCGCTTCCCACAACAGGCCGAATTTGGGCGCGAAGGCATCGAAATCGGCGTCCCCGCTGCGGGCCGGCGCCATATGGTTGGCGATCTTGCGCTCCCCATGGGTCTGCACGCCCCCGGCGATCAGCCAGAGGCCGGGCATCGGCGCGATCCGAAGCTCGCCATAGCTGTCGATCGTCGTCGCCGTCTGCCGCGCATCGGCGGTCTGCGCGCCGCGCTTGCCGGCGACATTGCGATATTGCCGCGCCGCCACCGTGCCGAAGCGCGCGGTGGTGCCGATCACCGCCTCGACCGGTAGGCCCGCCAGGGTGCCCGCCCAGTCGATCCGGGCGAAAAGCCCGCGATCCTGCGATTTCTGGTCGATCAGCTCATAGATCGGATGGACCAGTTCCTTGACGTTCCAATAGCCGCCGAAGGCGAGGCTGGCAGAGCCGAGATCGACGGTGGTGCGGTTCTGGAGGCGAAGCGAATCCAGGTTGCGCGCCTGATCGCCCGCAAGGCTGGATGCGGCCGCCTGCTTCGGATGGTCCAGCGCATCCGCCATGGCGAGCGCGCCGGGCAGCTTCTGGTCGATATTGTTGACGCTGGCGTAGAAGCGCGTTTCGATCCGGTCGTCCAGCCGGATGCCGACATTGCCATTGAAGCGGACGGCCCTGCGATCGGCATGATCGCGGTCGCCATCGGAACGATCGCCGGTGAGCGCGAACCAGGCATCCGCCCGTTCCGTCGCGAAGCCGGCGGCGACCTTGCCGCGCACGGTGCCGAAGCTGCCGCCGTCCACCCGCATCTCCACCCCCGGCGCGGACCGGCCGGTGGGCGTGACCGCATTGATGCCGCCGCCCAGCGTGGACGATCCCAGCCGCAGCGCGTTGGCGCCCCGGAAGATTTCGATATGCTGGAAGACCTGCGGATCGAGTTCCTGGAAATCGCCATTATTGTCGGCGAGGTTGATGGGCACGCCATCCTGGAACAGCATCAGCCCGCGCATATGATAGCCGCGGCTGAGGCCGGAGCCGCGCACCGATATCCGCACCTCCTGCCCGAAGCGCGGCTGGGTGTAGACGCCGGGCGCGAAGGCCAGCGCATCGCGCAGCGATACGGCCAGCCGATCCTCGAAATCGGCGGCCGGCACCACGCCGCTGCCGCCCGGCACGCGGGCGACATCGGCCCTGGCATCGGCGATGGCGGAAGCGGCGGTGACGATGATGGTGCCGCGATCGCCCTCATCCTCGGCAAGAGCGGGCGTGGCGATAATGGCGGCGATGGCGAGCAGAGACGCGCGGCCGGCCGCGCGGGAAGAAAAAGACATGGAATATCCCTGATTTCCGGGCGCGCGCGAAAGGCGGCGCCCAGCCGATAGGACCATGGAGCCGCGCAACGGCGCGCGCCCACGGCGGTGACGGACATCAGCGGATGGTGGGCGGCCCGGTGGGCGGCGGTGGCGGGGCGGCGAGGCCCCGGCCGATGGCGACGGCGGGAACGGCAAGGACGGCCGCGACGGGCGCCGCGAACAGGACCGGCGGCGCGACCGGCAGATCGGGCGTGAGCAATGCCGCGCCCAGCCCCGCGAAAACGCAGGGTTCGGCGCCCTTGCCGGTTTCGCCGGGCGCCTTCTTGTGGATGGTGCCGTCATCGGCCACCCAGGCTTCGACGGCGCCGGTGCCGGTGCAGAGCGTGATGGCGCGGCCGTCGACCGAAGGCATCCAGCCCGCCGGCACCAGCACGCGCATGGCGAGCGCCAGCAGCAGGAGCGCCACGGCGATCTCGCCGCGGAAGGTGCCCCTTGCTGATCCCCTGCCCCGCATGGCCGGCGGCCTAGTCCATCCCGCCGCCGCCGTCCACCCATCGGGACAGGCATGGTCCGGACGGCCGCGAACAGCGCCCGCTATCTTGTGGCCGCGATCGGGCCGGGCTTAGCTTCCCCAAAATCACGACAGGACGGGAGCGGAAGCCATGCAGCGGGCCGATATCGAAGGAAAGAGCATCCTCATCACCGGAGCCACCGGCCAGTTCGCCAGGCCGCTGGTGGCCGCTTATGCCGGCAAGGCGAAGGTCTATGCCGCCGCCCGCTTCGGCAAGGCGGAGGATCGGGCCGAGATCGAGGCGATGGGCGCGACGCCGGTGCGGATCGACCTTTCCGATCCCGCCAGCCTGGATGCGCTTCCCGAGGTGGATTATGTCGTCAACGCCGCCGTCGCCAAGACCGGCGATTTCGATCGCGACCTGAAGGAAAATGCCGAGGGCGTCGGCTTCCTGATCGCCAAATGCCGGAATGCCAAGGCCTTCCTCCACATCTCCACCACCGGCGTCTATGCCTATGAGGGGCCGACGCCGCGCAAGGAGAGCGATCCGCTGGGCGACAATCACCGGTCGATGTTCCCGACCTATTCGATCGCCAAGATCGCGGCGGAATCGGTCTGCCGCTTCGCCGCCAAGACCTATGCCGTGCCCACCACCATCGCGCGGATGAGCGTGCCTTATGGCGATAATGGCGGCTGGCCCTGGTATCATCTGCTGATGATGCAGAACGGCGTGCCGATCGCGATCCACCCGGAAGGCCCAAACCTCTACAACCCGCTCCACGTCGACGATTATGTCGAGAAGATCCCCTATCTGCTGGGCGCCGCCACGACCGAGGTGACGACCACCAATTTCGGCGGATCGCAGGCGGCGAGCGTGGAGGAATGGTGCGCCTATATCGGCGAGCTGACCGGCTTCACCCCCGTCTTCCAGCAGGACAATGCCGCCTTCGGCGCGCTTTCGATCGATACCGCCCGGATGCACGCGCTGATCGGCGAGACCAGGGTGGACTGGCGGGACGGCATCCGCCGCATGATCCGGGCGCTGGCCCCCGATGCGCTGAAGGCGCCTGCCTGAAGCCCCGGCGATCTGCTAATATCGGCGGCGCTTGCTTTCAGGGGAGAAGGCCATGGCGAGGCTGATTGGCGGCACGGCAGCCGGCATCCTGGGCTGGTTCGTTCTTGCGACGCTGCTGAACCTCGCCTTGCGCCACGGCTGGCCGGATTATGCCGCCGTGGAGAAGGCAATGGCCTTCACCTTGGCGATGATGGCCGCGCGGCTGCTGGTGAGCGCGGCCAGCTCGATCGGCAGCGGCTTCATCGCCGCCCGGATCGGCGGCGTGCGGGCGGCGGCGATCGCCGGCGCGATCCTCCTCCTCATGTTCCTCCCCATCCATTACATGCTGTGGCAGCGCTTTCCGGCCTGGTATCATCTGGCCTTCCTCGCCTCGCTGCCGCTGCTGGGCTCGCTGGGCGGACGGCTGGCGCGGGGCGGTTCGCGCTGACATCGCGATACCGCCCCGGCGGCCGCCTTCAGGCGCGTTCGACCGCCCGTTCCGAAAGCAGGCGAAGCTGGTCCTTCACCGCCAGCACCTCCTCATAAAGCAGGGCGATCTGCGCCTCGGCGCGCTGGTTGGTCTCATAATCCAGCCGCGCTTCCAGCCGGTCCTTCGCGGCCTGGCGGTTCTGGCTCATCATGATGATCGGCGCCTGCAGCGCGGCCAGCATCGACAGCATCAGGTTGAGGAAGATGAAGGGAAAGGGATCGAAGGCGTGCGCGACGAGCACGACGGTGTTGATCGCCGCCCAGCCCGCCAGGAACAGGCAGAAACCGATGATGAAGCCCCAGGAGCCGCCGACCGCGGCAACCCTGTCGGCCAGCCGTTCGCCGAAGGTGAGCCCTTCGTTGAACAGTTCGTTGGGATCGCGCTGCGGCTGGGCGCGACGCAGATGGAATGCGAAGAAACGGATCGCGTTGTTCATGGCTCACCTCGCTTGCGACCGGCCGCAAGGCCCATCGCGCGCGTGAGCCGGAGTCAGCTCAGCGACGGCCCTTGCGGCACGGTCGATCGACTATGATCGTTGCTGGACATGACCCTGATCGGGGACCTCGACGAAACGGCTCCGCCCCATGCGGGCCGTGGGCGCGACATGATCCCGCCGTGCCGGAGGGTCAATCCCGGCGGGGATTAAACTTTCGTCATGTCGGCAGAGGGGCGATGCCCCGCTTTCACTCCGCCGGCATCGGCCCGGCGAGCGGGGCGGGATCGATCCGTTCGTCCTGCCACTTCATGCTCCAGTGGAGGTGCGGGCCGGTGGCGCGGCCGGTGGCGCCGATCGCGCCGACAAGCTGGCCGCGCGACACGCGCTGGCCGACCTTCACGTCGATGCGGGAAAGGTGGAGGAAGGCGCTGTTCAGCCCCATGCCGTGATCGATCATCAGCAGATTGCCCTCCAGCGTGAAGGGCGCGGCCGCCGCCAGGATCACCACGCCGTCCGCCGGCGCCACCACCGGCGTGCCGGTGGGGCGGGCCACGTCCACGCCCGAATGGAAGGCCCCCGGCTCGCCCGCATAGATGCGCTGCGATCCGAAGACGCCGCTGATCCGCCCCGTCACCGGCCATTGGAAACGCTGGCGCCAGCCATCGGTGGCGGACTGGACGGCGCGGGCGGCGTCGATCTGCGCCAGTTCCCCCTTGCGACGGGCCAGGAATTCCGGCGTCGGCGTGGTGCCGCGCGGCAGGGTGGGAAGCGACTGCACGTCCCATCGGCGCGGCGCGATCGCAAGCGGGCGGCGCAGCACCGATCCATCGGCGCCCCGCGCCTCCAGCGTCGCGGCCGGGCCGTGGTCGCGACCGAAGCCGATGATGAAGCGCCGGTCCGGCGCCATCGCCAGCGGCCGGCCATCGAGCAGCAGCACCGCCGTGCCTTCGGGCGCGGTGCCGGTGACGAGCCCGCCCTGGCGGAACTCGCCCTGGTACTGGAACTGGCCGGACAGCGGCGCGACCGGGGGCGGTGGCGGCGCCGGTTCGGCCGCCGCCGGGGCGGGCGGCGGGGCGGCGGGCACGCAGCCGACGAGAAGGAAAGCGGGCGGCAGCGCCGCAGCGAGGGAAAGCAGCCGTCGCGCGGCGCCGGCCGGGATCACGCGGAAAGCGCCGCCTGGGTCGAAATCTCCGCGCTGGCATAGGCTTCCTGCCGCGCCACGCTCCAGTAACGCAGATTGTCGAGCGGGATCTTCTCGCCCGAGACCGCGCAGACGACATGATCGCCCGACGTGAGCACGCGGAAATTATTGGCCATATAATGCAGCCGGGCGGGGCGGTTGGCGTGCGACATCAACATGGGATCTTGGTTCCTCTGGCCCGCATCAGAGCAGGCTCGGCTGTTCGGGTTCTTCCGGAGAATAGGATGGCCGGCCGCCCCGCTCAACCCGTGCGTCCACGGTGCCGTCGGCGAAATGGAGCGTCAGCGCGCCGGCCGCCTTGGCCTGCGCCGCCGTCGTCACCACCCCGCCGCCGCGCCGGCCGACCCAGGCATAGCCCTTGGCGAGCGGCCGTTCGGGGTTGAGCCCTTCCGCCAGCCGCCACAGCCGCTGGACCTGCGCCTCGGCATCGGCCAGCCGCGCCTCGATCAGCGCCGGGCGGAAACGCACCGCCGCCAGCCGCTCGCCGGCCCGCGCCAGCCGCGCCTTCAGGAGCGGGGGGCGGAGCGCGCCCGCAGCATGGGCGAGATCGCCGCGCGCCACCGCCAGCCGGCGCGAAAGCCCGCGCGGCAGGCGTTCGCCGAGATCGTCCATCCGCTGCTGCTGCGGGCCGAGCAGCCGATCGGGCGCGGGCAGCCGCCTGGCCGTCGCCTCCAGCCGCTCGCCCGCGCGCTCGCGATAGCGGTTGGCGCAGCGCGCGGCGCGCACGCCAAGCTCGCGCAGGCCGGATAGCAGGTCGCCGCGCACCGGCACCGCCATCTCGGCGGCGGCGGTGGGGGTCGGCGCGCGGACGTCGGCGGCGAAATCGCACAGCGTGGTATCCGTTTCATGCCCCACGGCCGAGATCACCGGGATCGAGCAGCCGGCGACCGCGCGCACCACCGCTTCCTCGTTGAAGGCCCAGAGATCCTCGATCGATCCGCCGCCGCGCGCGACGATGACGAGATCGGGGCGCGGCACCGGCCCATCCGGCGCCATGGCGTCAAATCCGCGCACGGCGGCGGCCACCTGATCGGCCGCGCCCTCGCCCTGCACCAGCACCGGCCAGACGACGACGCGGGTGGGACAGCGATCCTCCAGCCGGTGGAGGATATCGCGGATCACGGCGCCGGTGGGCGAGGTGACGACGCCGATCACGCCCGGCAGGAAAGGCAAAGGCTGCTTGCGATCGCGATCGAACAGCCCTTCGGCCGCGAGCGCCCGGCGCCGCTGGTCAAGGAGTTGCATCAGCGCGCCCTGCCCGGCCAGCTCCATCCGTTCGATGACGATCTGATATTTGGAACGGCCCGGATAGGTGGTGAGCCGGCCGGTGGCCACCACCTCGATCCCGTCCTCCGGCCGGAAGGCGAGGCCGCCGGCGGTGCCCTTCCAGATCACGCCGTCGATCACGGCCTTGTCGTCCTTCAGCGCCAGATAGCAATGGCCGGAGGCGACCCGCTTGAAGCCGGAAATCTCGCCGCGCACGCGGACATGGCCGAACCGTTCCTCCACGCTGCGCTTGAGCGCGCCCGAAAGCTCGGACACGCTCATCGCCGGCGAATTGTCGCCGGGCGCCTCCTCGGCTAACAGCCGCTGAGGTTCGAAGGGAAGATCGCTCATGAAAGTCCTGTTGCTGGGTTCTGGCGGGCGCGAGCATGCGCTGGCATGGAAGCTCGCACAATCGCCGAAGCTGACCAAGCTTTACGCCGCGCCGGGCAATCCGGGAATAGCCGAACATGCCGAGCTGGTGCCGATCGATCCGGCCCACCCCCATGCCGTGCTGGCCTTCGCCCGCGACATGGATATCGGCCTGGTCGTGATCGGGCCGGAGGCGCCGCTGGTGGCTGGCGTGGGCGATCTGCTGCGCGAGAACGGCGTGCTGGTGTTCGGCCCCGATGCCGCCGCCGCGCAGCTTGAAGGGTCCAAGGGCTTCACCAAGGATCTCTGCGCGAGGGAGAATATCCCCACCGCCGCTTATGCCCGCTTCACCGATGCCGATGCCGCGCGCGCGGGCCTCGCCCGCTTCGGCCTGCCGGTCGTCATCAAGGCGGACGGGCTGGCCGCCGGCAAGGGCGTGGTGATCGCCGAGGATGCCGCCGCCGCCGAGGCGGCGATCGCCGACATGTTCGACGGCGGCTTCGGCGAGGCCGGGGCCGAGGTGGTGATCGAGGAATTCTTGACCGGCGAGGAAGCGAGCTTCTTCGCGCTGACCGACGGCAAGGCGGTGGTGCCCTTCGGCTCCGCCCAGGATCACAAGCGGGTGGGCGAAGGCGATACCGGCCCCAACACCGGCGGCATGGGCGCCTACAGCCCGGCCCGGGTGCTGACCCCGGCGCTGGAGGCGCGCGCCATGGCCGAGATCGTCGAGCCGACCGTGCGGGCGATGGCGGCCGCCGGCACGCCTTATTCGGGCGTGCTCTATGCCGGGCTGATGCTGACGGCCGAAGGCCCCAAGCTGATCGAATATAATGCCCGCTTCGGCGATCCCGAATGCCAGGTGCTGATGATGCGGCTGGAAGGCGACCTGCTGGAGCTGATGCTCCGCGTGGCCGAGGGGCGGCTGGGCGAAACCGCCCCGCCCAGGCTTTCCGACGCGGTGGCGCTGACCGTGGTGATGGCGGCCAACGGCTATCCCGGCACGCCGGAGAAGGGCGGCACGATCGAGGGCATCGACGCGGCCGAGGCCGGCGGCGCCAAGGTGTTCCACGCCGGCACCGCGATCCGCGACGGCGGGATCGTCGCCAATGGCGGGCGCGTGCTGAACGTCACCGCCACGGGCAGCACCGTGGCGGAGGCGCAGGCCGCCGCCTATCGCGCGGTGGATGCGATCCGCTTCCCCACCGGCTTCTGCCGCCGCGACATCGGCTGGCGCGAGGTGGCGCGTGAACGGCAGGGGCAATAGCCGCGCACGGAACGGCGATGGCCGCGCGGCGTTCGTTACGGTAGCGTAGGCAGCGGAAGGCGGAAGGCGGAAGGGACGGAGAAGCATATGGACAATTATTTCCTGGTCGCGATCGGCGCGGTCATCCTCGCCGCCCTTGCCATATTCTTCGTCCTGCGCGGGCGCCGGCAGGCCACGGGAACGATCGAGCCGCCGACGTCCGAACCGTCCAAGATCGCCCCCGCCGCCCCGCCGCCGGCAGCCCCCGCGCCCAGAGCCGAGCCGCATCATGATCGCGTGACCGATGCGGCCGCCATCGCCACCGCCGATATCGCCGGCCAGTTCCTGGGTATCGACACCACCCCCAATCCGCCGGACGACCTCACCCGCCTGAAGGGCCTCGGCCCCAAGGCGCAGTCCGTGCTGAACGGCCTCGGCATCACCCAATATTCGCAGCTCGCCGCCCTCACCCCGGCGCAGATCGACAAGGTGGATGCCGCCATGGGCAATTTCGCCGGCCGGCTGCGGCGCGACCAGTGGATCGAGCAGGCCCGGCTGCTCTCCATCGGCGACATCCCCGGATTCGAGGCCAGGTTCGGCAAGCTAGGCTGATCTTCCGCCGCCTTGGCACATGACCTGAACGGCGAAATCGGCTAGCGGGGGGCATGGACCTTTACCTGCCCATTGCCGGCCTGTCGGTGAACATCATCGTCATCATCGGCCTGGGCGGGCTGGTGGGCATCCTTTCGGGCATGTTCGGGGTGGGCGGCGGCTTCCTCACCACGCCGTTGCTGATCTTCTACGGCATTCCGCCCGCCGTCGCGGTCGCCTCCTCCGCCACCCAGATCACCGGCGCCAGCGTATCCGCCGTCCTCGCCCATCACCGCCGGCAGGGCGTGGATTTCCAGATGGGCTGGGTGCTGGTGGCAGGCGGCGCGCTGGGATCGATCACCGGCGGCTATGCCTTCCGCGCGCTGCAGGACAGCGGCCAGATCGATACCGTCGTCGGCATCCTCTATGTCCTGCTGCTGGGCAGCATCGGCATATTGATGGCGCGCGAGGCCGCGCAGAGCATCGCCGTGCTGTGGGGCAAGGCCGCCGCCCCGCCGCGCCAGCGCCGCCACAATCCGCTGGTCGCGGCCCTGCCGATGCGCTGGCGCTTCTATCGATCGGGGCTCTACATCTCGCCGATCGCGCCGCTGCTGCTGGGCTTCGGCACCGGCCTGCTCACCGTGCTGCTCGGCGTCGGCGGCGGCTTCGTGCTGGTGCCGGCGTTGATCTACCTGCTCGGCATGTCGACGCGCGTGGTCGTCGGCACATCCTCCTTCCAGATCCTGTTCGTCACCGCCGCCACCACGCTGGTGCATGCCACCACCACCAAGGCGGTGGATATCGTGCTGGCGGTGCTGCTGCTGATCGGCAGCGTCGTGGGCGCGCAACTCGGCACCCGCTTCGCCATGAAGGTGCGACCCGAATGGCTGCGCCTGGCACTTGCCGGCATCGTGCTGGCGGTGGCGGTGCGGATGGCGCTGGGCCTCGGCTGGCGGCCGGACGAGATCTACACGATCCAGCCGCTATGAAGCGCCGCGCCGCCCTCATCCTCCTGCCCCTGATCGCGCTGCTGCTGGGCGCCGCCGCCAAGCCGTCGCTGGTGCCGGACGTGTCGCAGCGGCGGATCGACATCATCTACAGCTTCACCGGCGCGGAACTGCTGCTGTTCGGCGCGATCGTCTATCCCGGCGGCCGCGCGCCCGAAAAGCCGGCCGACGTGGTGGTGGTGGTGAAAGGCCCCGCCGAACCGATCGTGCTGCGCGAGAAGCAGAAGATCGCCGGCGTCTGGATGAATGCCGAAAATGCGCGTTTCCGATCGGTGCCGGCCTTCTACGCGGTCGCATCCTCCCGGCCGCTGAAGGGGCTGGTGGACGATCGCACCGCCGCCATCTACGAACTCGGCCTCCGCAACATCCAGCTTTCCCCGGCCAGCGGCGAGACGCCCGAGGCGCAGCGCCGGTTCGAGGCGGGGCTGGTCGATCTCAAGCGGCGCGGCGGCCTCTATGTCGAAAGCCCGGACGGCGTGGAGGTGAGCGAGGGCGTGCTCTACCGCGCCCGCATCGCCATCCCGGCGCGCGTGCCGGTGGGCAGCTATACCGCCGAGACCTTCCTGATCCAGGACGGCCGGGTGGTCGCCGCCGCCACCCGCGAGATCGAGATCGACAAGTCCGGCTTCGAACGCTTCGTCGCCATCGTCGCCGATCGCTGGTCCTTCACCTACGGCCTCGTCGCGGTGGCGGTATCGGTGGCGCTGGGCTGGGCGGCCGCCGCGGCCTTCCGCAAGAAGTGATCCGCAATATCCGACTTTCTTAATCCTTTGCCTCTTATCGTCCGCGCCGTTGGCTAGCGAAGGCAGGGGCTGCATGAACGATATGGCGATGGGATTCCGCCCCGTGGAGCGGGCGGCCGGCAACGGCGCGGTGGAGATCGGCCGGCTGATGGAGATCGCCGGTTCCTCCTCGCAGATCAGCCTCGACGGGCAGATGCTGGCATCGTTGCAGAGCGATCCCGATCCCAGCATCGCCATGGCCGGCCAGGTCGGCAGCCAGGTGAAGATCCGCGTGGGCCAGCGCTGGCTGATCGCCAATGTCCGCGCGCTGCGCCTGGCCGACGCGGACAGCGACCTGATCCTGGGCCATGTCGATTTCCTGGGCGAGGGCGAGGAGGATCGCTTCACCGGCCGGCTGCTCAACTTCCGGCGCGGCGTCACCCGCTATCCCACGCCCGGCAGCCGCGTCTATCCGGTGTCGAGCGCGGACATGAAGCAGATGTATGCGGCGGACGAACGCGCCCATATCGAGATCGGCACGATCTACCCGACCGAGGATATTCGCGGCGCGCTTTACGTCGATGCGCTGCTGGGCAAGCATTTCGCGCTGCTGGGCTCCACCGGCACCGGCAAGTCAACCTCGGCGGCGCTGATCCTGCACCGCATCTGCCGCAGCGCGCCCGAAGGCCATATCGTGATGATCGACCCGCATGGCGAATATTCCGCCGCCTTCAAGGGCACGGGCGAGATCTTCGACGTCGACAACCTCGCCATGCCTTATTGGCTGATGAACTTCGAGGAACATGCCGAGGTGTTCGTCACCTCCACCGGCGCCGAACGCCAGATGGACCGCGACATCCTCGCCAAGTGCCTGCTCGCCGCCCGCGCCAAGAACCGCGCGGCCGAGGGCATTTCCAAGCTGACCGTCGACAGCCCCGTGCCCTATCTGCTTTCGGACCTGTCCAACATCATCCAGACGGAAATGGGCCGGATGGACAAGGCCGGCGGCACCGCCCCCTATCTCCGTCTCAAGACCAAGATCGACGAGATCAAGGCCGATCCGCGCTACGCCTTCATGTTCTCGGGCATGCTGGTGGCCGATACGATGGCGCAGTTCCTGTCGCGCATCTTCCGCCTGCCGGGCTATGGCAAGCCGATCTCGATCATCGACGTGTCGGGCGTGCCCAACGAGATCACCTCCACCGTCGTCGCGGTGCTGGCGCGGATGGTGTTCGATTATGCCATCTGGTCGCGCGGCGAGGCGCAGCGGCCGATCCTGCTCGTCTGCGAGGAAGCGCACCGCTACATCCCGTCGGACCGGGTGACGACCGGCGCCTCCGTGCGCACCATCCTGGAACGGATCGCCAAGGAAGGGCGCAAATATGGCGTGTCGCTGGGCCTCATCACCCAGCGGCCGTCGGACCTCGCCGAAGGCGTGCTTTCCCAGTGCGGCACCATCATCGCCATGCGCCTGAACAATGATCGCGACCAGGCCTATGTGAAATCGGCCATGCCCGAAGGCGCGCGCGGCTTCCTCGATTCCATCCCGGCGCTGCGCAACCGCGAGGCGATCATCTGCGGCGAGGGCGTCGCCATCCCGATCCGCGTCTCGCTGGACGATCTGGAGCCGGAAAAGCGGCCCGCCTCCACCGATCCGGTCTTCTCCGAACTGTGGACCCAGGTGGGCGGGGAGGACCAGATACTCGGCCGCGTCATCCGCCGCTGGCGCAGCCAGGGGCGCTAATCGCGGGCAAGGGCATGCCGGGCCGGCCACGGGGCCGGCATGCGCGCCATGATGTGCCGGGCGAACCACGGCCGGATCGGCTGTAACCGCTTGCCAGCGCCCCTTCGCACGTGTCTAGTCGACGCGGCATCAACCATAGACCAAGCGCCCGATGATCCTGATCTGCCCAGCCTGCAACACCCGCTATCTGGTTCCGGACACGGCTATCGGCCCGGAAGGACGCCAGGTGCGCTGCGCGTCCTGCCGGCATAGCTGGTTCCAGGAAGCGCCCGCGCTCGCCGCCCCGGAAGAGGCGGCCCCCGAACCCGTGCTGGCCCAGGCGGCGGCGGAAGCCGCGCCGGCCGGCGATGCGGGGGCGGATGAGCCTGCCGCCGCCGCCGCCCACCCCTTTCCGGCAGCCGCTGCGCCCGGCGAGCCGGCGCCCGAACCGGCGGCACCCCCGTCCTTCGCGGCCGGCGCCCGCGCGCCGCAAGCCGAGCCGGCCGATGCGCCCGCCGCCGATCCGGTCACCGTCTATGGCGAGGACGAGGCGGCGGCGGAGCCCGACGGCTTCGATCCCTTCGCCCATCAGCCGCCCTTCACGCCCCGGCGCAATCCGGCCAAGCTGTGGACGCTGGTGGCGGTGATCGCCGCCGTGCTGATGCTGGCCGCCACCGGCGCGCTGGTCGCCTTCGGCCCGCCGGACATCGCCCAGCGCATCGGCCTGGCCCGCGCCTCCGAAGGCGTGCCGCTGATCATCGAATCCACCCGCACGCCGGAAAGGCGGCCGATGGCGAGCGGCAACGAGCTGTTTTCCGTCACCGGCCGGATCACCAATCCCACCGATCAGGTGCAGCCCGTGCCCGATATCCGCGCCAACCTGCTGGATGCGCAGGATCGCGTGGTCTTCGCCTGGACGATCGCCCGGCCGATCGCCCGGCTCCAGCCCGGCCAGTCGGTGGACTTCAACGGCGCGGTGCTGGACGTGCCGCAGAACGCCAAGAATCTGGACCTCAGCCTGGACGCGCCGACCCGCTGAGGCGGCGCCGGCCGCGCAGCAAAAAGGGCGCCGGGATCGATCCCCGGCGCCCTTTTCGTTTCAGGCTTTCGTTTCCGGATCGGGGGCTGACTTCAGGCCAGCACCGCGCCTTCCCCGGCCGCCTTGCCGAAGCGCGCCCGGCGCAGCATGCCGCCGATCAGGCCGAAGCCAGCGATCATCATCGCCCAGCTGGCGGGTTCGGGCACCGGCGCGGATACCGGCGGATTGGTCACCAGATCATAGCCGGTGAAGCGGCCCACATAGAATTCGGAATTGCCGGTGATGTTGTTGGCGACCAGCGATCCGAAGAACCCTCCCCAACCCAGCGTCGCATCGGCGCCGGGGGCCAGAACGTTGCCCGCCCAGCTACCGCCGAAGGTGAGCGCCGTCGCATCGCTGAAGTTGAACAGCAGCGACGAGGCCAGCCCCGCCGACTGGTTCACGATCGTCTGGCCGTTGATCGTGTAGGCGCCGTTCCCGCTGAGCGCCGCCGCCGCACCGCTGACGTTGAACACGGCGACCGATCCTTCGGGAATGAACACCGAAAAGCCGCCGGAGCTGCTGAGCTGGCTGGTCGTCAGGTTGAAGACGTTCACCGCCGCGTCGGTTCCGGTGAAGGTGAGGCTGTGGCCGTTCGAAGTGATCGCGCCGTTGGCGGCAAGGCCCGACAGCGAGGCGGAAAGATTCTGGAGGCGCGTCGCCTCGCTGGCGAAATTCACGGGCACCGGCGCGTTCTGGGTCGCGACGCCATTCGCCACCGTCAACCCCGAGGCCGTGATGGTGCCGCCCGCCACCGCATCGCCATGGAAGACCGTGCCGCTGGCATAGACGATATTGCTGCCGGCCACCAACGAGGCGCCGCTATAGCCCGCGCCGAGATCCTTGCCGACGCTGAAACCCTGGACATTGACGTTTCCGCCCGCGGCCAGGGAGCCGTTCACCTCGGTCCAGGCGGACGTGAAATTGCCAAGCGCGAACACGTCGAAATCCAGAGCGGTCGCCGCCTGCGCATTCCCCGCGCCCGCCAGAGCGAGCGCGCCGCAAGCCAGCAGCGCCGCGCGCCGAATCATCGTGATAGCCATGTGCCTAACCCCGCAACGAAAATGGCCCAACAGGGGCCGAACCCGGAATCGGCCGTAGCACGACCGACGTTTCGGGTCATGTGGGGTTTACGCGCGCGTAATCCAATTTCGGGACAATATGGATTCTATGTAACGTCCGGCGGCGGGCGATGCCGCCGCCGGACGCCCGATCCGTCAGCCGATCAGCCCGCCTTGGCGCCGGCGTTGACGCCCATGCTCTGCAGATAGCGCTTCACGTTGCGCGCGGCCTGGCGGATGCGCTGTTCATTCTCCACCATGGCGATGCGGACATGGCCCTCGCCTTCCTCGCCATAGCCGACGCCCGCCGCCACGGCGACGCCGGCATGGGTGAGAAGCTGCTTGGAGAATTCCAGGCTGCCGAGATGCGCCAGCGCCGGCGGCAGCGGTGCCCAGGCGAACATCGAGGCGCGCGGCGTGGGGATTTCCCACCCCGCCCGGCCGAAGCTTTCGACCAGCACGTCGCGGCGGCGGCGATACAGCTCGCGATTCTTCTCGACGATATCCTGCGGGCCGTTGATCGCGGCGACGGCCGCCGCCTGGATCGGCGTGAAGGCGCCGTAATCCAGATAGGACTTCACCCGCGTCAGCGCCGCGATCAGCGTCTTGTTGCCGACCGCGAAACCCATCCGCCAGCCCGCCATCGAATAGGTCTTCGACATGCTGGTGAACTCGATCGCGACATCCTTGGCGCCGGGCACCTGCAGGATCGAGGGCGTCGGGCAGCCGTCATAATAAAGCTCGGAATAAGCAAGGTCGGAAAGCACCCAGACCTTGTTCTCCTTCGCCCAGGCGACGAGCCGTTCGTAGAAAGCCAGGTCCACCACCTCCGCCGTGGGGTTGGAAGGATAGCCCACCACCAGCACCGAAGGCCGGGGCACGGTGAACTTCACCGCGCGATCCAGCGCCTCCCAATAGCGTTCGTCCGGCGTGGTCGGCACGGAACGGATGGTCGCGCCCGCGATGATGAAGCCGAAGGTGTGGATCGGGTAGGACGGGTTGGGCGCCAGCACCACGTCGCCCGGCGCGGTGATCGCCTGGGCGAGGTTGGCGAGGCCCTCCTTCGATCCCAGCGTCACCACCACTTCGGTATCGGGGTCCAGCTCCACGCCGAAGCGGCGGGCATAATAGCCCGCCTGGGCGCGGCGCAGGCCGGGAATGCCCTTCGACGCCGAATAGCCATGGGCATCGGGCTTGCGGGCCACCTCGCACAATTTGTCGATCACGTGCGGCGGCGGGGGCAGATCCGGATTGCCCATGCCGAGGTCGATAATGTCCTCGCCCCGCGCTCGCGCCGCTGCCCGCATCGCATTCACTTCGGCGATAACGTAAGGCGGCAGACGCTTGATGCGGTAAAATTCCTCGGACATGTCTTCCTCTATTGGCGGCCGGGCGGGGATCGCCCACTATCGCCAGCTACGGCCTATAGGCCGGATAGGTGCGGACCAAAAGAAAGGATGCGTGCGGATGGCCGGGCAAAGCGCGAATGGCGGCGACAACGCCTTCCCCTTCGCGCCGGCGAATCTGGCCGACATGCAGCATTGGACGGGCGTGATCGGCCGCCTGCAGCAGATGATGCTGGAACATGCCGCCGGCGCGATGGATGCCGCCGCCCAGGCCGGCGAGGCGATGGCGCATCCGCCGCAGGCGGCGCTGCTGGCCGATCCCGCGCGAATCGGGGGGGCGCAGGCCGATTTCTGGAATGACAACCTCCGGCTGTGGCAGCGTTTCCTCGCGCCCGCCGGGGCGGCGCCCGAACCGTCGCAGGCGGACAAGGACCGCCGCTTCGCCGCCGCGATCTGGCGGGACAATCCGTTGTTCGACCTGATTCGCCAATCCTATCTGCTGATCGCCGATCACATGCTGAAGGGCGTGGACACGCTCGACGGGCTGGAGCCCAGGCAGCGCGATCAGCTGCGCTTCGCCACCCAGGCCTTCGTCGATGCGGTCAGCCCGTCCAACTTCGCCTTCACCAACCCGCAGGTGATCGAGAAGGCGATCGAGACGAACGGCGCGAGCCTGATGAAGGGGCTCGAGCATATGCTGGCCGATCTGGAGAAGGGCCAGCTCACCCACACCGATCCGAACGCCTTCGAGCTGGGCCGCAACATCGCCGCCACGCCGGGCAAGGTGGTCCACGAAACGCCGCTCTACCAGCTGATCCAATATATGCCGACGACCGGCAAGGTGCTGGAAACGCCGCTCATCATCTTCCCACCCTGGATCAACCGCTTCTACATCCTCGATCTCAACCCGGAGAAAAGCTTCGTCCGCTGGGCGGTGGAGCAGGGCCTCAGCGTGTTCGTCGTCTCGTGGAAATCGGCGGACGAAAGCCTCGCCGGCACGACGATGGACGATTATGTGCTGAAGGGGATGCTGGACGCGATCGATACGGTGCGCGCCGCCCTCGATGTCGAAAGCGTCCACGCCATCGGCTATTGCGTCGCCGGCACCAACCTCGCGGCCCTGCTCGCCTATCTCGCCGCCACGGATGCCGCTGGCAAGGTGGCCAGCGCCACCTTCTTCACCGCCCAGGTCGATTTCTCCCGCGCGGGCGATCTCAACCTGTTCGTCGATGACGGCCAGCTCGAGCTGATCGGCCAGCTCGCCGGCGACAAGGGCTATCTGGACGGGCGCTTCATGGCGCTGACCTTCAACCTGCTGCGCGGGCGCGACCTGATCTGGTCCTATGTCGTCAACAATTACCTGCTGGGGCAGGAATATCCGCCGTTCGACCTGCTCTACTGGAACGGGGACACGACCAACCTGCCTTATGCCTGGCACCGTGCCTATCTCGAGGATCTCTATCGCGACAACAAGCTGGTGCGGCCCGGCGCGATCACGGTGGGCGGCGTGCCGATCGACCTCACCACGGTCACGACGCCGGCCTATGTGCAGGCGGGGCGGGAGGACCATATCGCGCCGCCGGCCAGCGTGTGGAAGATCACCGAGCATTTCGCCGGGCCGCTGCGCTTCGTGCTCGCCGGTTCCGGCCATATCGCCGGCGTGGTGAACCCGCCCTCCTCGGGCAAATATCAATATTGGACCGGCCCGGCCAAGGCCGCCTCGCTCGACGATTTCCTCGCCGCCGCGACCGAGACCAAGGGCAGCTGGTGGCCGGACTGGATCGCCTGGCTTCGCGCCTTCGGCACGGGCGAGGTGCCGGCCAAAGGCGCGCGCATCCCCGGCAAGGGCCGGCTGAAGGCGATCGAGGACGCCCCCGGCCGTTATGTGCGGATGCGTTAGACGGGCTTGCCGTAGCGGCAGGCCGGAATCGCGATTCCGGCCGGTTATGCCATATTACTCCCTATAATCATCGACTTGTCCAAATTATGCTGCACTGCACAATGGCCTTGATTTGGTCGCTGCGATTGCGTATTGTGCATCGCAACATCGAACGAGGTCCATCCAATGTCCGATACGCCGGCGACACGGAAGCGCAAGCATTCCACCCAGGCTCCGGTGCCACCTGCCGAGGCAGTGGCGGCGGCGCCGGAATCGAAGCCGGCCGAGGAGGGCGTTGACGGCGCCGTGGCGAAACCGGTCAGCGAGGCGACGGACGCCGTCGCCGAACTCGCCGTCGCCACGCCGCCGGAAATGCCGGCCGATCCCGTGATCGATGTCACCGCCGCCAAGGCTTCGGCCCCGGCGGCCGATCCGGCCCCCGCGACCGCGGTGGCCGTTCCGACGCGCAAGGCCAAGGCTGTCGCGCGTAGCCCGAAGGCGAAAGCCGCCGGGAAGCCCGCGACCCCGCTTCCGGTCGCCAAACCCCGCCGGGTCACCCGCGCCTCCACCAGGCGGGCCGCCCCGGCCAAGACGGCCGCGAAGACGCTGCCCATAAAGGCCATTTCCGCTCCGGCCCTCGGGACCGCGGCGGCGCAGAAAGGATATTTCGATATGCTGAACCCGACCGAGACGACCCGGCAGGCCGCTGAAAAGGCGCAGGCCTTCTTTGCCGAAGCGAATGAGAAGGCGAAGGCCGCGTTCGAGAAGAGCAGCAAGTTCGGTGAGGAGTTCACCGCGCTTGCCAAGGGCAATGTCGAGGCGCTCGTCGAATCGGGCAAGCTCGCCGCCAAGGGCGCCGAGACGCTGACCCAGGAAGCCGCCGAATATGGCAAGAAGGCGTTCGAGCATGCCTCGACCACCTTCAAGAGCCTGGCGGCCGCCAAGAGCCCGACCGAGCTGTTCCAGCTCCAGAGCGAATATGCCCGCACCTCGTTCGACAGCGCGGTGGCGGAAGCCTCCAAGCTCAGCGAGGCGTGGATGAAGCTGGCCGGCGACGTCTTCCAGCCGCTGTCGAACCGCTATGCGGTCGCGGCCGAAAAGCTGAAGACCGCCGCCTTCTGATGTCCGGCGATCCGGGCGAGGCCTGAGCGCCCCGCCCGGATCGCGGAAAATCCGTGCCGGCCCGTGGAGCCGGAACGGTTGCGGCACCGCTCCTCCCTCCCACCCCACTCGCCGAGAAGATGGGATGGAAGCGGGGATCGGTGCCGATCCGGCGTAGCTGGGGAGTATTCCAGCAAGCGGCCGTCCCGGAACCTTCCGGGGCGGCCGTTTTGCCGTGGGGGTTATGCGGCCGGATACCATGTCGCGCCCTTGCCCTTCGCGGCGGCGATGCCATATTCTGTGTTCACCGACATGACGGAAGATATGATGAACGCAGGCGTGCGCAGCGATATTCGTGCGATGGCGGGCAAGGACGAGGAAAACGGCACCGGCCTCGGCGTTGCCACGCGCACCCGCACGCGCACCAAGAAGCCCCAGCCCTACAAGGTGCTGATGCTGAACGACGATTATACGCCGATGGAATTCGTCGTCCTCTGCCTGCAGCGCTTCTTCCGCATGAGCCTGGAGGACGCCACCCGCGTGATGCTCCACGTCCACCAGAAGGGTGTCGGCGTGTGCGGGGTGTTCAGCTATGAAGTCGCGGAAACCAAGGTCAGCCAGGTGATCGATTTCGCCCGGCAGAACCAGCATCCGCTGCAATGCACGCTGGAAAAGGCCTGATCGCGGCGGATCGGCAGCGACAAAACGCCCTCCTCCTCCCAGGCATAGCCCGTCGCCCCGGGCGACAAGCTCCCACCCGTCATTCCCGCGAAAGCGGGAGCGCAGGCCAGCGATGCGGTTGGTTCGATAGCTCCCGACACAATGGATTCCCGCCTGCGCGGGAATGACAAGGTGTGGGGGCGAAGGCGGGGAACCCGATACTGTCGGAGGCTGAGGACGGACGACGACAGGAAATGACGACAGGAAATACGGCCCGAGGCGCTCAGTCGT
This sequence comes from Sphingomonas sp. MM-1, assembly GCF_000347675.2. Lineage (NCBI taxonomy): Bacteria > Pseudomonadati > Pseudomonadota > Alphaproteobacteria > Sphingomonadales > Sphingomonadaceae > Sphingomonas > Sphingomonas sp. MM-1. The sequence goes on from NC_020561.1 coordinate 1,875,076, forward strand.
CGTTCTTCACCATCTCGGCGCCCGTCGCCATCATCGCCTTGGCGGCTTCGGCGGCGGCGTAGATGAAGCCGTTGGTGGGATAGGCGGTCATGCCCAGGCCGCGGCTCGGCCCCCACCAGACGCGCACCTTGCTCCAGTCGCCGGCCTCGGACACGTCGACGGCGGTGACATCGCGTTCCACCTGGCCGCGGCGGCCGTTGATGATCGACCAGTTGGCGTGGGTGAGCTTCACGGTGCGGGCATCGACCACCTCGCTCACGGTCGCGACGTGACCGGCGGGCATCGCCCGGAAGGCGCGGAAGGACAGCACCGATCCCACCTTGGGGGTCTGGCCGCGCTGATATTTGCCGGCGGCCTGCGCCCACCAGTCGGCCGCGCGGCCGAAAAGCTGGATGCCGGAGATCATCCGCGCGAAGGGCGCGCACTGCCAATATTGGCTCTGGGCGGCCGCCGGCGTCGCGGTCAGCGTCATCGACGCCAGCAGCATCGCGGCCATTCCGGCCCAGAAGGATGTGCGCATCATTTAAGTCCCCGCGTGTCCCGTCGCCTTGCTAGGCGGTCTTTGTGCGTCGCGGAAAGACCAGAAAGTTAACAAAACCGGCCTTCTGCGGCGGGCCGCGCTCACCCGGCGACGAGTTGAGCACGGCCCGGCCGATCAATCCTCCTGCTTGAACACCTCGCCGCCCTTCATCACGAAGCCGACCGTCTTCAGCACCTTCACGTCGGCCAGCGGATCGCCCGCCACCGCGATCAGGTCGGCCGCCTTGCCCGGCTCGATCGATCCCACCTCGTCCTTGAGGCCGAGCAGGTCGGCCGCGTTGACCGTCGCCGCCTGGATCGCGCCCATCGGGGTCAGCCCGTGCTTCACCAGCCATTCGAACTCGTCGGCGTTGCGGCCGTGCTTGGAGACGCCGGCATCGGTGCCGAAGGCGATCTTCACGCCGGCCGGCACCGCTTTTTCCAGCGCCTTGCCGGTGATCGAGATCCGCCAGTCGATCTTGGCGCGGACGGCGGGCTCATAGGCGTTGGGATCGGCGGCGATCCGTTCCAGATAGCCGTTCACGGTGGAGAGCGTCGGCACGTAATAAGCGCCCGTCTTGCGGAAGGCGGCGATGTCCGCATCGTCCATCAGCGTGCCATGCTCGATCGAATCGGCGCCGGCGGCGAGCGCCAGCGCGATCCCGTCCGCGCCATGGGCATGCACGGCCACCTTCTTGCCATACATGTGCGCCGTCTCGACGATCGCCTTCGCCTCGTCGTCGAACATCTGCTTGCCCAGCCCCGCGCCGATGCGGCTGTTGACGCCGCCGGTGGTGGCGATCTTGATGACGTCCGCCCCCCGGCCGATCTGGATGCGCACCGCGTGCCGGCAGGATTCGACGCCGTCGCACAGATTCTCGGGCGATCCGGCATGTTCGCGCAGGTCGTCGTTCAGGCCCAGCCGCTCGTCCATGTGGCCTGACGTGGTGGAGATCGACATGCCAGCATCGACGATGCGCGGGCCGACCGCCCAGCCCTGCCGGATCGCATCGCGCAGCGCCAGCGTCACGCCCGAGCCGTCGCCCAGGTTGCGGACGGTGGTGAAGCCGGCGTTCAGCGTCTTGCGGGCGTTCCAGGCGGCTTCATAGGCATGCATCGGCACGCCTTCGGTGAAGCTCGCCAAAAGCCCGTCCTTGCCCGCGCGATCGGATTCGAGGTGGACGTGGGAGTCGATCAGCCCAGGCAGGACATAGCGATCCTTGAGGTCGATCAGCCGCGCGCCGGCGGGTGCCGCGACGAAGCCGTCGCGCACCTCGGCCACCTTGCCGGCACGCACGACGATGGTGGCGTTGCGACGCGGCGCCTGGCCCGGACGATCGAGCAGGGTGCCGGCATGGATCACGATATCGCCGGCCTGCGGATCGGCGAAGGCGGGCGCGGCCACGAGCATCGCGGTGGAAACGGCCAACAGCAAACGCATGAAATCATCCCCCTTTTCGGTTATATCGCCTTGCTTATCGCCTCTCCGCGCCCAACGCCATGGCGTGCGGGAGGCGACGCGCGGATTGAAAAGCGCCCCGCCCCCCGGCTATGGCGCGCGCCGATCCCTTCAACGAAAGCCCCTGCCATGTCCGATACGCCCCCCGATCGCCTGTCGACCAATCCGAAGAGCCCCTATTTCGATGCCGATGCGCTCCAGCGCGGCGTGGGCATCCGCTTCAAGGGCGCGGAAAAGACCAATGTCGAGGAATATTGCGTGTCCGAAGGCTGGGTGCGCATGGCCGTGGGCAATTCGCGCGACCGCCACGGCAATCCGATGACGATCAAGGCCAGCGGCCCGGTCGAGCCCTATTTCCGCGACGTGACGGAAGGCGGCGAATCCGCCGAGGCAAGCCCTTCGGACAACTGATCGACTCGTCTTTGAATCGCTTCGGCGCATCGCAGGCCCTGCGATGTTGCATCGCAACAGAAAAAATGTTCCCCTTCGATCCGCTTCGCGGGTCCACGGTTAAGCTCCCGGCAATCACCGGGGCGCAGGATCATGGGCCTGTAGCGTAGTGGATCGAGGGGGTTGGCATATGGGCACCCAGGCGAGACCGGCAGACGGGGCGATGGCCCTGGCCGAGATGAAGGAGTTTGCGGGCTTTCCCGCCGGCACCCAGCGCTATATCCGCCGATCGCTCGATATCGGCCTCGATCGCGAGAATGCGATGGTCCGCTGGTCGCGCGACATGGTGGAAGCCGCCAGCATCCGCGCCCAGATACGCATCTATGAGCGGCTCGACACGATCCGCGCGCTGGTGCCTGACGATAGCGGCCTCGACGCGGTCGAGCCCTTCTTCGCGCCGCTGGTGATCGTATCGGCCTTCGATCTCGGCCAGGATCGGCTGCCGGCCTTCTCCGCCTACCGCTTCCTCTACGAACGGCTGATCGGGGCGCATGTCCGCCCCTGGCTGCCGGGCGCCTTCTGCGCCGCCGCCGCCCTGCCCCATCTCCACCCCGAAAAACGCCGGCTGCTGCTCCAGTCGATCAGCGAGGCGGCCGCCACCGCGCCCGGCTGGTCCAGCCGCGAACCCTGCTTCTTCCCGGAATGGGTGGAAAAGGTGGAAAGCCTGGCCTGATCGGGCCGGGCGCATTCCCGGAAAAGAGAAGGGCGGCCCCGTCGGAGCCGCCCTTTCCTGTTTCCGAAGAACCGGAACCAGCCGAATCAGCGCATCGTCTGCGCCAGTTCCTTGTTGATCCACAGCGCCAGCAGCGTGCACACCGCGCCGGACAGCAGATAGGCGCCGGCCGCCAGCAGGCCGAAATTGCTGGCGAGCAGCAACGCCACCAGCGGCGCGAAGCCCGCGCCCACCAGCCAGGCGAGGTCCGACGTCAGCGCCGATCCGGTATAGCGGTTGGCGGGCGAGAAGCTGGAGGAGACCGCGCCGGAGGACTGGCCGAAGGCGAGGCCCAGCAGGATGAAGCCCAGCACCATGAAGGCCAGCTCGCCCAGCTCGCCGCCGTTCAGCAGCTGCGGGGCGAAGCCGCTATAGGCGGCGATGGCGGCGGCGGAGAGCGCCAGCAGCGTGCGGCGGCCGACGCGATCGGCGATCAGCCCCGAAGCGATGATCGCCACCACGCCGAAGCCGGCGGCGATCGCCTCGATCACCAGGAAGCGATCGGGCGCGTTCTGGGTGTAGAGGAACACCCAGGAGAGCGGGAACACCGTGACCATGTGGAACATGGCGAAGCTCGCCAGCGGGGCGAAGGCGCCGATGATGATCGTGCGGCCTTCCTCGCGCACCGTCTGCATCACCGGCGCGGGCTCCAGATCGCGATTCTCGTAGAGGCGGGCATATTCCGGCGTCACCACGATGCGCAGCCGGGCGAACAGCGCCACCACGTTGATCGCGAAGGCGACGAAGAAGGGATAGCGCCAACCCCAGGCGAGGAAATCCTCCGCCGGCAGCACATAGACGAAGAAGGCGAACAGCAGGCTGGCGACGATCAGGCCCAGCGGCGCGCCGAGCTGCGGGATCATCGCATACCAGCCCCGCCGGTTCTGCGGCGCGTTGAGCGCGAGCAGCGAGGGCAGGCCATCCCAGGCACCGCCCAGCGCCAGCCCCTGGCCGAAGCGGAACAAGGTGAGCAGCAGGGCGGCGGTGGCGCCCATCTGCTGGTAGCTGGGCAGGAAGGCGACCGCCGCGGTCGACCCGCCGAGCAGGAACAGGGCGATGGTGAGCTTGACGCCCCGGCCGTAGGCGCGGTCGATCGTCATGAACAAAAGCGATCCCAGCGGCCGGGCGATGAAGGCCACCGCGAAGATCGCGAAGGAATAGAGCGTGCCCGTCAGCGGATCGACATAGGGGAAGACCAGCTTCGGGAACACCAGCACCGAGGCGATGGCATAGACGAAGAAATCGAAGAATTCCGACGTCCGGCCGATGATGACGCCAATCGCGATCTCACCCGGCGAGACATGGCTGTGCCGCGAGTTGATTTCGCTGAGATCGCGCTCCGCGGTTCTGGAGCCAACCATCTCTGCACTCATCAAACACTCCCAAACCAAGCGCGCGCCTGATCGGCGTTGGGCCGTCCGCGTGGACCGGCCGCCGCGTTTCTGCCAAGCTGGCGTTTCGGCCAAGCACGAATCGCCCGCGACGGAAGCGCCGCAGACTTTACGCCTCTTTGCTTCCGTTCGCGAACAAGGGGATTGGACAAAATGTCCTATGTCGTTTGCCGCGTCGCAGCACTAGGCGCCCGGACCATGAACCAGCCAGCCCTTTTCCCGGCGCGGGCCATGCGCGCCGCGCGTTCCGGTGCCCTGATCGGCGCCGTCGTCGCCCTTGGCGCCCTTCTCGGCGGTTGCAACGCCGTGGTGCTCGATCCCGCCGGCGACGTCGCGAAGCAGCAGGCCAACCTGGTCGTCATCTCGACGGTGCTGATGCTGCTGATCATCGTGCCGGTGATGGCGCTCACCGTGCTGTTCGCCTGGCGCTACCGCCAGTCCAACAAGGAAGCGCGCTACGAGCCGGAATGGGATCATTCCACCCAGCTCGAGCTGCTGATCTGGGCGGCGCCGCTGCTGATCATCATCTGCCTGGGCGCGATCACCTGGACGAGCACCCATCTGCTCGATCCCTATCGCCCGGTCTCGCGCGTGGCGAAGGACCAGCCCGTGCCCGCCGACGCCCGGCCGCTGGAGGTCGAGGTGGTGGCGCTCGACTGGAAATGGCTGTTCATCTACCCCGAATATGGCATCGCCACGGTGAACGAGCTCGCCGCGCCGGTCGATCGCCCGATCAATTTCCGCATCACCTCCTCCTCGGTGATGAATTCCTTCTACATCCCCGCGCTGGCCGGCCAGATCTATGCGATGCCGGGGATGGAGACGAAGCTGCACGCCGTGCTCAACAAGGCCGGCAATTATGAAGGCTTCTCCGCCAATTACAGCGGCGCGGGCTTCTCGGGCATGCGCTTCCGCTTCCACGGCCTCGACGATGCCGGCTTCGCCGCCTGGGTCGCCAAGGCGCGCGCGGAGAAGGACCGGCTCGACCGCAAGGCCTATCTGGAGCTTGAGCGGCCGAGCGAGAACGTGCCCGTCCGCCGCTTCGCCGCGGTCGACGCCGATCTCTACGACGCGGTCGTCAACATGTGCGTCGAGCCCGGCAAGATGTGCATGAGCGAGATGATGGCGATCGACGCCAAGGGCGGCCTCGGCAAGGAAGGCATCCGCAACGTCCGCCAGCTCACCTACGACAAGCATGCCCGCCGCGGCGCGGTGCTGGCGCCCCAGCCGATGATGGTGGGCGCGGTCTGCGCCCCGCCGCAGCCGGTGAAGCAGGCGGCGGCCGAAAGGCCGGCCCCCACCGGCGCGCCGCTCACCGGCGCCGGCCTGCCGCGCCCCGGCGTGATCGGCGGGCCGCCACGCGCCTCCGCCGACGCGGTCGTCCCCCGCGCGAACAATAGCTGATTGCCCCGGAAATCCTGATGACGGTCGAGTCCACCATGGAAAACCAATATGCCGCGCTCAGCCCGATCTTCGGTCGCCTGTCGCTGGAATCGCTGCCGCTGCACGAACCGATCCTGGTCGCGACCTTCGCGGCCGTGGCGCTGGGCGGCATAGCGCTGGTCGGCGCGCTCACCTATTTCCGCCTCTGGGGCTATCTCTGGAAGGAATGGTTCACCACCGTCGATCACAAGCGGATCGGCATCATGTACATGATCCTGGGCCTGGTGATGCTGCTGCGCGGCTTCGCCGATGCCGTCATGATGCGCCTCCAGCAGGCGATGGCGTTCAACGGGTCCGAGGGCTATCTGACCGCGCACCATTATGATCAGGTGTTCACCGCCCATGGCGTGATCATGATCTTCTTCGTGGCGATGCCCTTCGTCACCGGCCTGATGAACTATGTGGTGCCGCTGCAGATCGGCGCGCGCGACGTTTCCTTCCCCTATCTCAACAATTTCAGCTTCTGGATGACGACGGCGGGTGCCGTGCTGGTGATGTTCTCGCTGTTCATCGGCGAATTCGCGCGCACCGGCTGGCTGGCTTATCCGCCGCTGTCCAACATCGGCTACAGCCCGGATGTCGGGGTCGATTACTATATCTGGGCGCTGCAGATAGCGGGCGTCGGCACATTGCTGTCCGGCGTCAACCTGGTGGCGACGATCGTGAAGATGCGCGCGCCGGGCATGTCGATGATGAAGATGCCGGTCTTCACCTGGACGGCGCTGTGCACCAACGTGCTGATCGTGGCGGCCTTCCCGGTGCTGACCGCGGTGATGGCGCTGCTCTCGCTCGATCGCTATGTGGGCACCAACTTCTTCACGAACGATTTCGGCGGCAGCCCGATGATGTACGTGAACCTGATCTGGATCTGGGGCCACCCGGAGGTCTACATCCTGATCCTGCCGCTGTTCGGCGTCTTTTCCGAAGTCACCTCCACCTTCACCGGCAAGCGGCTGTTCGGCTATACGTCGATGGTCTACGCCACGGTGGTCATCACCATCCTGTCCTATATCGTGTGGCTGCACCACTTCTTCACGATGGGATCGGGCGCCAGCGTCAACAGCTTCTTCGGCATCACCACCATGGTGATCTCGATCCCCACGGGGGCCAAGCTCTTCAACTGGCTGTTCACCATGTATCGCGGCCGCATCCGCTTCGAACTGCCGATGATGTGGACGGTGGCGTTCATGCTGACCTTCGTGGTCGGCGGCATGACCGGCGTTCTCCTTGCCGTGCCGCCCGCGGATTTCGTGCTCCACAACTCGCTGTTTCTGATCGCGCACTTCCACAACGTGATCATCGGCGGCGTGCTGTTCGGCCTGTTCGCGGCGATCAACTACTGGTTCCCCAAGGCCTTCGGCTTCCGGCTCGACCCCTTCTGGGGCAAGGTCTCCTTCTGGGCCTGGGTGGTGGGCTTCTGGCTGGCCTTCATGCCGCTCTACGTGCTCGGCCTGATGGGGGTGACGCGGCGGATGCGCGTGTTCGACGATCCCTCGCTCCAGATCTGGTTCGTGATCGCCGCCTTCGGCGCCGCCCTGATCGCGATCGGCATCGCCGCCATGCTGGTGCAGTTCGCCGTCAGCTACCTGAAGCGCGACCAGCTTCGCGACACGACGGGCGATCCGTGGAACGGCCGCACGCTGGAATGGTCCACCTCCTCGCCGCCGCCGGACTACAACTTCGCCTTCACGCCGGTGATCCACGATCTCGATGCCTGGTATGACATGAAGAGCCGCGGCTATGTGCGCCCCACCGGCGGCTACCGGCCGATCCACATGCCGAAGAACACCGGCACCGGCGTGATCCTGGCCGCGCTCAGCCTCGCCTGCGGCTTCGGGCTGGTCTGGTATATCTGGTGGCTGGCGGCGCTGAGCTTCGCGGGCGTGCTCGCGGTCGCGATCGGCCACAGCTTCAACTACAAGCGCGATTTCTACATTCCTGCGGAAACCGTGGAAAAGACGGAAGACGAGCGGACGCGCCTGCTCGCGGCGGGAGCATAAGATAATGGCCGACACCAGCCTCACCATGACCCAGTCGGGCGCGCCCCGCTTCCACCTGGAGGAGGAGCATCACCACGCCGAAGGCGGCAGCACGATGCTCGGCTTCTGGATCTACCTGATGAGCGACTGCCTCATCTTCGCGATCCTGTTCGCCTGCTACGGCGTGCTCGGCGGCAATTACGCCGCCGGCCCTTCGCCGCGCGACCTGTTCGATCTGCCGCTCGTCGCGCTCAACACGACGATGCTGCTCTTCTCCTCGATCACCTACGGCTTCGCCATGCTGGCGATGGAGAAGGGCGCGATCGGGCGGACGCAGGGCTGGCTGGCCATCACCGGCCTGTTCGGCGCGGCCTTCCTCGGCATCGAGCTCTACGAGTTCGCGCACCTGATCCACGAGGGCGCCACGCCCCAGCGCAGCGCCTTCCTCTCCTCCTTCTTCACGCTGGTCGGCACCCACGGCCTCCACGTCACCTTCGGCATCGTCTGGCTGGTGACGCTGATGGTGCAGGTGGCGCGGCGCGGGCTGATCCCGGCCAACCGCCGGCGGCTGATGTGCCTCAGCCTGTTCTGGCACTTCCTCGACGTCATCTGGATCGGCGTCTTCACCTTTGTCTATCTGATGGGAATGCTGCGATGAGCACGGACGCCCACGGCGATCATGCCGGCCACCACGAGGATCATGGCCATGGCGACGCGCACGGCCACGGCACGCTGCGCGATTACGTAACCGGCTTCATCCTCGCCGCGATCCTGACGGCCATTCCCTTCTGGCTGGTGATGACGGACGCGCTGGGCGACAACCAGCTCACCGCGCTCGTCATCATGGGCTTCGCGGTGGCGCAGGTGGTGGTCCACATGATCTACTTCCTCCACATGAACGCGCGGTCCGAAGGCGGATGGACGATCATGGCGCTGATCTTTACTATCGTCCTCGTCGTCATCGCACTGACGGGATCGCTGTGGGTGATGTACCACCTCAACACCAACATGATGCCCATGTCGCCGCACGACATGAGCCAGATGCCTTGACCGCCGCCGGCGCGGGAGAGGACATAGCAAAGCACAAGAACGGGAAATCGGGCCGGTCCGCCGCGTCGCTCGCGCTCATCGGCCTCCTCGTCCTGCTGGGGGTCGCGGGCCTTGCGGGGCTGGGCCTCTGGCAGGTGCAGCGGCTCGCCTGGAAGGAGGCGCTGATCGCCCGGGTCGACGCCCGCGTCCACGCCGCGCCGGTGCCCGCCCCCGGCCCCGCCGCCTGGGCCGGCATTTCAGCCGCCGGCGACGAATATCGCCGCGTCGCCCTCCACGGCCGCTTCCGCCACGATCGCGAGACGCTGGTGCAGGCCGTCACCGATCTCGGCAGCGGCTATTGGGTGCTCACCCCGCTTGCCGACGACCGCGGCTTCACCGTCCTCGTCAATCGCGGCTTCGTGCCGCCCGACCGGCGCGATCCCGCCACCCGCGCCGCCGGCAACCCGGCCGGGCCGGCCAGCGTCACCGGCCTCCTCCGCATCACCGAGCCCAGGGGCGGCTTCCTGCGCGGCAACGATCCCGCCGCCGATCGCTGGCATTCGCGCGATGTCGCCGCCATCGCCGCCGCCCGCCATCTGCGGCCAGGCCCCATCGCCCCCTATTTCATCGATGCCGATGCCGCGCCCAATGCCGGCGGCTATCCCGTGGGCGGGCTCACCGTCGTCCGCTTCCCCAACAACCATCTCCAATATGCGATCACCTGGTTCGTGATGGCGCTGCTGCTGGCGGGCGCCGGCGCGGTCGTCGCCCGGCAGGAGATGCGCGCGCGGCGGGCCGCATGAACGCCGTCTGGGACAAGGCGCGCATGGCGATGGCCCCGGTGGAAGGGCCGGCGTCGATCGGCGTCAACAACATGCTGCTGCTGCTCCAGCTCCGCTGGATCGCGGTGCTCGGCCAGCTCGGCACCATCGCCGTCGTCCATGGCGTGATGGGCATTCCGCTGCCGCTGGGGCCGTTGCTGCTGATGCCGGCGCTGCTGATCGCCATCAACCTCCTGAGCCGCCCCTTCCTGCGCGAGCGCAAGCACGTCACCAATGGCGAGCTGTTCAGCGCCTTCCTCGTCGATGTCGCGGCGCTGACCTGGCAGCTCCACCAGACGGGCGGCCTCACCAATCCCTTCGCCTGGCTGTTCCTGCTCCAGGTCGTGCTGGGCGCGATCCTGCTCAAGCCCTGGTCGAGCTGGGCGATCGTCGGCGTGACCACGCTCTGCCTCGCCTGGCTGATGGGCCATTATCGCCCGCTGGCCCTGCCGCCCGGCCATCAGGACGACCTGTTCGGCCTCTATCTGCAGGGCGGGCTGGTCTGCTTCGGCCTGATCGCGATCCTGCTGGTGGTGTTCGTCACCCAGATCAGCCGCAACCTGCGCGAACGCGATGCCTCGCTCGCCGATGTCCGCCAGCAGGCGGCGGAGGAGAATCACATCGTCCGCATGGGCCTGCTCGCTTCCGGCGCCGCGCACGAGCTCGGCACGCCGCTCTCCTCCCTGTCGGTGATCCTGGGGGACTGGCAGCGCATGCCGGAGCTCGCCGGCAATCCCGATCTCGCGCAGGACATCGCCGACATGCAGGCCGAGGTGCAGCGCTGCAAGGCGATCGTCAGCGGCATATTGATGTCGGCGGGCGAGGCGCGCGGCGTGGCGCCCGCCGTCACCACCATGCGCCGCTTCCTCGACGATATCGTCGCGGACTGGCGATCGAGCCGGCTGGCCGGCACCGTCGACTATGACGATCGCTTCGGCGCGGACGTGCCGATCGTCTCCGATCCCGCGCTGAAGCAGGTGATCGGCAACGTCATCGACAATGCGGCCGAAGTCTCGCCCCACTGGATCGGCATCGTCGCCCGGCGCGAGCAGGATCTGCTGGTGCTTTCGGTCAGCGATCGCGGCCCCGGCTTCAGCCCGGACATGCTGAACGGCTTCGGCCAGCCCTATCGGTCCAGCAAGGGGCGGCCGGGCGGCGGGCTCGGCCTGTTCCTGCTCGTCAATGTGCTGCGCAAGCTCGGCGGGCGGGCGGAGGCGCAGAACCGCCCCGGCGGCGGCGCCACCGTCACCATCATGCTGCCCTTGTCGGCCATCGCCTATGCGCCGAAGGAATCCTCTCGGGAGATCGCGCCATGACCGGCCCGGAAAGACTGCTGGTGATCGTGGAGGACGATGCCGCCTTCGCCCGCACGCTCCGCCGCTCCTTCGAACGGCGCGGCTATGCCGTGCTGTCCGCCGCCAGCCATGACGCGCTGGTGGCCCTGCTCGCCGATCACGATCCCGGCTATGCCGTGGTCGATCTCAAGCTTGGCGGCGCTTCCGGCCTGGCCTGCGTGCAGGCGCTCCACGCGCATGATCCGGATATGCGGATCGTCGTCCTCACCGGCTTCGCCAGCATCGCGACGGCGGTGGAGGCGATCAAGCTCGGCGCCTCGCACTATCTCGCCAAGCCTTCCAACACTGACGATATCGAGGCCGCCTTCGATCGTGCCGACGGCGACGCCGCAACCCCTGTCGACGGCCGCCAGACATCGATCAAGACGCTGGAGTGGGAACATATCCACCAGACGCTGGTGGATACCGACTTCAACATATCGGAAGCCGCCCGCCGGCTCGGCATGCATCGCCGCACGCTGGCGCGGAAGCTGGAGAAGCGGCAATTGCGCTGAAGACGTGCCGGAAAGCGGCCGCCTTCGTATCCGAAAGATGTTTCAGGCTTGTTGCGATGGATTCGCATCGTTGCGGCAAAGCATCATGATGGAAAAATCGGACGAGCCGAAGTGAGATTGGGCCGGAAAGTGGCTCGACAATCGCTATTTAATATGATGGCATCAGCCTATGTCTGATCGCCCTCGGACCCCACTTCTCGATCTGGTGCGCACACCGGATGAACTGCGGCGATTGAGCCCCGATCAACTTGCCACCCTTGCGTCCGAGTTGCGTGCGGAGATGATATCGGCGGTGGGTGTGACGGGGGGGCATTTGGGGTCTGGCCTGGGTGTGGTGGAGCTGACGGTGGCGCTCCATTATGTGTTCGACACGCCCAGGGACGTGCTGATCTGGGACGTGGGCCACCAGGCCTATCCGCACAAGATATTGACCGGCAGGCGTGATCGCATCCGCACCTTGCGGCAGGGCGGCGGGCTTTCGGGTTTCACCAGGCGGTCCGAGAGCGAATATGATCCGTTCGGGGCGGCGCACAGCTCGACCTCGATCTCGGCGGCGCTCGGCTTTGCGGTGGCGAACAAGCTGGCGGGCGCGGCCGGCAAGGCGATCGCGGTGATCGGCGACGGGGCGATGTCGGCGGGCATGGCCTATGAGGCGATGAACAACGCCGCCCAGGCCGGCAACCGGCTGGTGGTGATCCTGAACGACAATGACATGTCGATCGCGCCGCCGGTGGGGGGGCTGTCCGCCTATCTCGCCCGGATCGTCTCGTCGCGGCCGTTCCTGTCCCTGCGCGATCTCGCCAAGAAGGTGGCGCGCCGGCTGCCGCGCCCGCTGCACGACGTCGCCAGCAAGACCGACCAGTTCGCCCGCGGCATGACGATGGGCGGCACGCTGTTCGAGGAGCTGGGCTTTTATTATGTCGGGCCGATCGACGGCCATAATCTCGATCACCTGATCCCGATCCTGGAGAATGTCCGCGACGCCTCCGAAGGGCCGATCCTGGTCCATGTCGTGACCCAGAAGGGCAAGGGCTATGCGCCGGCGGAGGCGGCGGCCGACAAATATCATGGCGTGCAGAAGTTCGATGTGGTGACGGGCGCGCAGGCCAAGGCGCCGCCGGGGCCGCCGGCCTATACCGCCGTCTTCGCCGATGCGCTGGTGGCCGAGGCGAAGCGCGACGAGACGATCTGCGCGATCACCGCGGCGATGCCGTCGGGCACCGGGCTCGACCGGTTCGAGAAGGCGTTTCCCGATCGCTGCTTCGACGTCGGCATTGCCGAACAGCATGCGGTGACCTTCGCCGCCGGCCTGGCCGCGCGCGGCATGCGGCCGTTCTGCGCGATCTATTCCACCTTCCTGCAGCGCGCCTACGACCAGGTGGTGCACGACGTGGCGATCCAGAACCTGCCGGTGCGCTTCGCGATCGACCGGGCGGGGCTGGTGGGGGCGGACGGCGCCACCCATGCCGGCAGCTTCGACGTCACCTATCTCGCCTCGCTGCCCAATTTCGTGGTGATGGCGGCCGCCGACGAGGCGGAGCTGACCCACATGGTCCACACCATGGCGCTGCACGATACGGGGCCGATCGCGGTGCGCTATCCCCGGGGCAACGGCACCGGCGCCGCCATCCCCGCCACGCCCGAGCGGCTGGAGATCGGCAAGGGCCGGCTGGTGCGCGAGGGCAAGACGGTGGCGATCCTCTCGCTCGGCACGCGGCTGGCGGAGGCCGAGCGCGCGGCGGACCAGCTGGAGGCCCTGGGCCTTTCCACCAGCGTCGCCGACCTGCGCTTCGCCAAGCCGCTGGACGAGGCGCTGATCCGCCGGCTGCTGTCCACCCATGAGGTGGCGGTCACCATCGAGGAAGGCGCGATCGGCGGCCTCGGCGCGCATGTGCTGACGCTGGCCTCCGACGCCGGGTTGATCGACGGCGGCCTGAAGCTGCGCACCATGCGCCTGCCCGACATCTTCCAGGATCAGGACAAGCCCGAGCGCCAGTACGAACAGGCCGGCCTCGACCACAATGCCATCACCGCAACCGTCCTCGCGGCCCTCAGAAAAAATAGCCTCGCCGTCGCGGGGGATGCCGGTTGATCGGCGCGCGGCTGTTGCTGGCCGCGCTGCTGGCGGCGCCCGCCGCCGATCCGTCCGGGTCGATCGAGATCGCCGTCACCGGCGTCCGCACCGCCGAAGGGCGCGTCCATGTCGATATCTGCCCCGAGGCGCATTTCCTGAAAGAGGATTGCCCGTGGTCGGGCGAGGCGCCGGCGCGGATCGGCGCCACCGTCGTCGTGGTGCGGGGCGTACCGCCGGGCCGCTATGCCGCGCAGGGCTTCCATGACCGCAACGGCAACGGCAAGGTCGATCGCAACCTGATCGGCATTCCCACCGAGGGCATCGGCTTTTCCAACGACGCGAAGATCCGTCTCGGCCCGCCCAAATTCGCCGATGCCGCCTTCGATCACGGGCCGGGCGACCAGAGGATCGCCTTCCGCCTGCGCCATATGGCGGGCTGAAGCAGGGCGTGGCGCGGCTGGCCCCAGCAACGATGCCGGCGCGGGCGAACGGGCCGGTCGCCCGCGCGGTGGACGCCGCCTGCCGGCGGCCGATGGCGGTGCTGGTCGCCGCCCTCCTCCTCGCGCTGGCCGCCGGCGCCTATGCCGCCACCCATTTCGCGATGACGACGGACAGCACGGCGCTGATCTCGCCCGATGTCGGCTGGCGGGTGAACGAGCGCCGGCTCGACGCCGCCTTCCCGCAGAATGGCGACGCGATACTGGTGGTGGTGGATGGCGCGACGGCGGAGCTGGCGGAGACCGCCTCCGCCGCGCTCGCCGATCGGCTGGCGGTCGATCGCGCCCATTTCCGGGGCGTCACCCGGCCCGACGGCGGCCAATTCTTCGCACGCGAGGGGCTGCTCTTCCGGTCGCAGGCCGATGTCGCCGCCGCGTCGGCCCGGATGGTGGAGGCCCAGCCCTTCCTCGGCCCGCTCGCCGCCGATCCCAGCCTGCGCGGCATCGCCGATGCGCTCGGCACGATGATCTCCGGCGTCGACCGGGGCGAGGCCGATATCGCCCGGATCGACCGGCCGATGGCGGCACTGGCAGACGCGCTGGAGGCGCAGGCGGCCGGCCGGCCGGCCTATTTCTCCTGGCAGGCGCTGCTCGGCGACGGGGACAAGGAGGGCGCGCTGGAGGCCCCGCGCCGCCGGCTGATCCTGGTCCGCCCGATCCTCGATTATGGCGCGCTCCAGCCCGGCATGGCCGCGAGCGACGCGATCCGTGCCGCCGCCCGCGCGCTCGCCCTCGATCCCGCCCATGGCGTCACCGTTCGCCTCACCGGATCGGTGCCGCTGTCGGACGAGGAATTCTCCTCGCTCGCCGACAAGGCATGGCTGGTGGCCATGGTGATGATCGCCGCCATGCTCGGCACATTATGGCTCGCCACCCGCTCCGGCCGTCTGGTCGCGGCGATCATGCTCACCACGCTCGCCGGCCTCGTCGTCACCGCCGCGATCGGGCTGATCGCCGTCGGCCGGTTCAACCTGATCTCGGTCGCGTTCATCCCGCTGTTCGTGGGGCTGGGCGTCGATTTCGGTATCCAGATCGCCGTGCGCTTCCAGGCCGAACGCCATGGCGGCGCGAGCCCCGCCGATGCGCTGCGGGGGGCCGCCACCGCGCTCGGCGCGCCGCTGCTGCTTGCCGCCGGCGCCGTCTGCCTCGGCTTCCTTGCCTTCCTGCCCACCGATTATGTGGGGATCGCCGAACTGGGCATCATCTCCGGCATCGGCATGATCGTGGCGCTCGCCTTCAGCGCCAGCTTGCTGCCGGCGCTGATCCTGCTGCTGCGCCCCGGCCGGCCCCGCGCCGAGGTGGGCACGCCCGCGCTGGCCCCGGCCGACGCCTTCCTGATCCAGCGGCGCAAATTGGTGCTGGGCCTGTTCGGCCTGTCGATGGTGGTGAGCATCATCGCGCTGCCGGCGGTGCGGTTCGATTTCAACCCGCTCCACCTCAAGGCCCCCGATGCCGAGGCGATGGCGACGCTGACCGATCTGATGCACGATCCCGATCGCAACCCCAATGTGATCGACATCCTCGCGCCCGATCTCCCCGCCGCCCGCCGGCTCGCCGCGCGGCTGGAAGCCTTGCCCGAGGTCGGCCGGGTGATGACGATCGAAAGCTTCGTGCCCGAAGGCCAGGCGGAAAAGCTCGCCACGATCGCCGATGCGCGCCTGCTGCTCGATCTCACGCTCGATCCGCTGGAGCCGCTGCCGCCGCCAAGCGACGCCGATACGGTCGCCGCCCTCCGCCGCACGGCCGCCGCGCTCGCCGCCCATGGCGAAAACCCCAATGCCCGCCGCTTGGCCAAGGCCCTCTCCACGCTGGCCGGCGCGCCGCCCGAGGCCCGCGGCAACGCCCGTGCGATGCTGGTGCCGCCGCTGGAGGCGATGCTCGCCCAGCTGCGCGCCGCCCTGTCCGCCGAACCCGTCACGCTGGCCGATATCCCCGCCGATCTGAAGCGCGACTGGCTGGCCCCGAAGGGCGGCGTGCGCGTGCAGGCGGTGCCGCGCGCGGCCGGCAACGACAATGAAGCGCTCGCCCGCTTCACCCGCGCGGTGCGCGCGATCGCGCCCGATGCCACCGGCGTCGCCATATCCACCCAGGAAGGCGCGCGCACCGTCGCCCATGCCTTCGTCCATGCCGGCCTGCTGGCGCTGGCGGCGATCAGCCTGCTGCTCTTCGCCGTGCTGCGCGACCTGCGCGAGGTGGCCTTCACCCTCGCGCCCGTCGTCCTTTCGGGATTCCTCACGCTCGGCACCTGCGTGCTGATCGGCCAGCCGATCAACTTCGCCAACATCATCGCCTTCCCGCTGCTGTTCGGGGTGGGCGTGGCCTTCCACATCTATTTCGTGATGGCCTGGCGGGCCGGCACCGCCGATCTCCTGCAATCCAGCCTCGCGCGCGCCATCTTCTTCTCGGCGCTCGCCACCGGCACCGCCTTCGGCAGCCTCTGGCTGTCCAGCCATCCCGGCACCGCCAGCATGGGCAAGATCCTGATGCTGTCGCTCGCCTGGACCCTGGTGTGCGCGCTGATCTTCGAGCCCGCCCTGCTCGGGCCGCCGCGAAAGGATCAGCGTTGAGCGCCGCCGTCGATCGCGCGCAGCCGCCGGGCGACGCCGGCCACGCCATCCGTGGCGACGGTGCGGGCAAGGTCCGCGCGCTGCACGGCAAGCTGGCTCACCCCTTGCGCGATCACGTCGATGATCCGCCATTCCCCGCCCGACTGTCGCATCCGATAGAGCAATGTATCGCCGCCGCTGGTGCCGGTGCGGATCGTCACCTTCACGATCCGGCTGCTGTCCCGCACGGTAACGTCGGGATCGACGATGAAGCGCTCCCCGCCATAGCTCGCGAAATTCCGCGCGAGCGACAGGGCCGAATGCCGCGTCAGCGCCGCGATCGCCGCCTGCCGGTCCGCCGCCGGGCTGGCGGCCCATTTCGGGCCGATCACCAAAGCCGTGATCGCCGGCATGTCGTAATAAGCCCGCACCGCCGCCTCGAACCGGTCGGTGCGCTGGCCCAGCGGCAGCCGCGCCTTCATGATCGCGACCACCTGATCGTTATAGGCCGCCACGCGCGCGGCCGGATCGGCGGCCTGCGCCCGGACCGCGACGGGCGCCAGCGGCATGGCGGCAAGCGCCAGAAGAAAGGCGGGGCGGAACATCGGCGTCTCCATCCGCGACGGGCAGGCCGCAACGATGTGGCCCGGCCCGGCGGCGGCGGCAAGCCCCTGCCGCCGCGATCATGGCAGGAACGGCACGGAACGCCTTGCCGCGATTTAACTTTTGGGAATGAGCCGGCTCCGCTATCTGTTGGCGCAGCCTCGTAAAAGGAGGACTCGGTGGTTAAGCTCGTCCTTGCCCAGCCCCGCGGTTTCTGCGCCGGCGTGATCCGCGCGATCGAGATCGTGGACAACGCCCTCGATCGGGTGGGCGCCCCCGTCTACGTCCGGCACGAGATCGTCCATAATCGCCATGTGGTCGATACGCTGCGCGCCAAGGGCGCTGTGTTCGTGGAGGAATTGTCCGACGTTCCCGACGGCGCCGTCACCGTGTTCAGCGCCCATGGCGTCGCCCGCGCGGTGGAGAAGGAAGCGCGCGATCGCGGGCTGCCGGTGCTGGATGCCACCTGCCCGCTGGTCAGCAAGGTCCACATCCAGGGCCGCCGCTATGTCGCCGCCGGCCGCACGCTGGTGCTGATCGGTCATGCCGGCCACCCGGAGGTGGAGGGCACGCTGGGCCAGATCGACGGCACCGTCCACCTGGTCGGATCGGCGGAGGACGTGGCCGCGCTCGACATCGCCGACGACAGCCCCGTCGCCTATGTCACCCAGACGACGCTGTCGGTGGACGACACGCGATCGGTGATCGATGCGCTGAAGGCGCGCTTCGCCGACATCACCGGCCCCGGCACCGCCGACATCTGCTACGCCACCCAGAACCGGCAGACCGCCGTGCGCGACCTCTGCCGCGTGGTCGATATGCTGCTGGTGGTGGGATCGGCCAACAGCTCCAATTCCAACCGCCTGCGCGAAATCGGCGTGGAGCTGGGCCTGCCCAGCCACCTCGTCGCGGATGGCGACGCGATCGACCCCGCCTGGCTCGAGGGGGTGGAGCGGATCGGCCTCACCGCCGGGGCCTCGGCGCCCGAGGATCTCGTCCAGGGCGTGATCGCCGCGATCCGCGGCCATGTTCCCATCACCGTCGAAACGCTCGACGGGATCGAGGAGGATCTTCATTTCCGCCTGCCGCCGGCGCTCGATCGGCTGGCCCGGCGCGATGTGGTTGCAGAGGAGGCCTGAGCAAGATGGCGGCCATACCCTTTTCCCAGGCGGCGCGGATCGGCGGCTATGTGCTGGGCCGCAAGCTCCGGCGCGTCGAACGCTATCCGCTGGTGCTGATGCTGGAGCCGCTGTTGCGCTGCAACCTCGCCTGCAAGGGCTGCGGCAAGATCGACTATCCGGACGAGATACTGAACCAGCGCCTTTCCTACGACCAGTGCATGGCCGCGATCGACGAATGCGGCGCCCCCGCCGTATCGATCGCCGGCGGGGAGCCGCTGCTCCATCGCGAGATGCCGCGCATCGTCGAAGGCTATATCGCGCGCAAGAAGTTCGTCATCCTCTGCACCAACGCGCTGCTTCTGAAGAAGAAGATCGATCAGTATCGCCCGTCGCCCTTCTTCACCTGGTCGATCCACCTCGACGGCGATCAGGTGATGCACGATCGCTCGGTCTGCCAGGACGGCGTCTACGAGGTCGCGCGCGATGCGATCCTGCTCGCCAAGTCCAGGGGGTTCCGCACCCAGATCAACTGCACCGTGTTCGACGGCGCCGATCCCGATCGGCTCGCCGCCTTCTTCGACGACATGATGGCGATCGGGCTCGACGGCATCACCGTCTCGCCCGGCTATGCCTATGAACGCGCGCCGGACCAGCAGCATTTCCTCAACCGCGAAAAGACGCGTCAGCTCTTCCGCGACGTGTTCCGCCATGATCCCAAGCGGAAATGGGCCTTCACCAACTCGCCCCTGTTCCTGGATTTCCTGGCCGGCAACCAGACCTACGAATGCACCCCCTGGTCGATGCCGCTGCGCACCGTCTTCGGCTGGCAAAAGCCCTGCTACCTGCTCGGCGAAGGCTATGTGCAGACCTTCCGCGAGCTGATGGACGACACGGACTGGGAGAATTACGGCGTCGGCAAATATGAAAAATGCGCCGACTGCATGGTCCATTGCGGATTCGAGGGCACCGCGACCACGGACGCCGTCCGCCATCCGCTCAAATTCCTGAAGGCCGCCCGCCACATCCGGACCGAAGGCCCGATGGCCCCGGATATCGACCTCAGCCGCCAGCGCCCGGCCGAGAACGTCTATTCCAGCCATGTCGAGCGCGAACTGGCCCTCATCCGGCAATCGCAGCCCGAAGCCGGCAAGCATGTGACGGCGGCGTGGCGGTAATGACGGCCGCCACGCGACCTTCGAAGGTTCATTTCACTCCGTCGGCCCGGTAGATCACCCCATCCTTCATCACGACCGCGAAGTTGCGATCCGGGTCGCCGATCAGGTCGATATTCGCCAGCGGATCGCCGTTCACCAGGATCAGGTCGGCCAGCGCGCCGGCCTCGACCACGCCCAGCTTGCCCTTATAGGGCGCGCGTTCGCCGGACAGGGCGAGGAGCTGGGCGTTGTCGTGCGTCACCATCCGCAGGATCTCGGCCGGGGTGAACCATTGCTTCAGCCGGAGGATATAGGCGTTCTGTTCCCGATTCTCCTCGGGCCGGAACAGGAAGTCCGTGCCCCAGGCGAGCTTCACATGATATTTCTTCGCCCAGTTCCAGGCATGGTCCGAACCTTCGCGCACCGCCATCTTCTTGGCGACGCGATCAGGCGGATCGTTCGGCAGGGGCGGCGGCAGGTTCTGGAGGGAAAGCCATGCACCGCGATCGGCGATCAGCTTGATCGTCGCTTCGTCGAGCAGCTGGCCATGCTCGATGGATTTCACCCCCGCATCCAGCGCACGGCGCACCGCGCGCGACGTATAGGCGTGGACGGCGACATAGGTGCCCCAATCCTCGGCGGCGGCCACGGCGGCCGAAAGCTCCTCGGGCAGATATTGGGTCACGTCGATCGGATCGTAATCGGAGGATGAACCTCCGCCCGCCATCAGCTTGATCTGGCTCGCCCCGAAGCGGAGATTCTCGCGCGTAGCGGCGAGCACCTCGTCCCGCCCGTCGGCGATGAAGGTGGCGCCGAGCTCCTCGGCGCGCGATGGCTTGCCGAAGAAGCGGCGCGAGCGTTCCGTGGGCAGGCGGAAATCGCCGTGGCCGGACGTCTGGCTGATCACCGCGCCCGACGGCCAGATGCGCGGCCCCTGATATTTGCCGCGATCGATCCCGGCCTTCAGCCCGAAAACCGGGCCGCCCATGTCGCGCACGGCGGTAAAGCCGCGCAGCAGCATGGCCTTGGCCTGATCGGCGGCGGCGGCCTCGGCTGCCTGCGGGGTCAGATCCGGCGACATGAGCTTCGCCATGTCGAGCGCGCCGAAGGTCAGGTGCACATGGACGTCGATCAGCCCCGGCATCAGCGTCCGGCCGCGCCCCTCGATCACCCGAGCCCCGGCGCCCGCCTTGGCCGCCGGCCCGATCGCCGTGATGACATTGCCCTTCACCGCGACATTGGTGGGCGGGGACAGGCGATCAGACTGCCCGTCGAACACCCGGACATCGCGGAACAGCGTTTCCGGGGCATCCTGCGCGTGGACCGCCGCGCCCGTCGCCATCGTCATGAAAAGCGCCGCCGCCGGCCGCCAATGCTTCCAGTGCATCATTGCCTCTGCTCCCAGAACCGTTCGCCTTCATTCATGCGCGCCATCAGCCGTTCGAGCGACCGGAAGGCCGCGCCCACATCGCGCGCGGTGCGGATCAGGGCGGGCAGCTGGCCGGGGTTGCGGGCCAGCGATGCCGTCACCGGGCCGATCGCCATGCCGCCGCCGGGCTGCATCCCCACCCAGGCGGCGTGCGGCAGATCATGGTCGGCGGTATCGGATATCACCCGCAGGAAGGCGAAGGGCAGGCCGTGCCGGGCCGCCACGCGGGCGGCGACGTGCGATTCCATATCGACGATGATCGCGCCCGTTCCGGCATGGAGCGCGCGCTTGACGGCCGCTTCGGCGACCAGCGTGCCATTGGCATGGACTTCGCCGATCCGCGCCTCGGGCAGGCGGCGGGCGAGTGCCTCCACCGTCGCCGGATCGCCGCCGATCGTCCAGTCGCCGACGGCGAGGTCGGGGGCGAGGCCGCCGGCTATCCCCATGCTCCAGATCGCGCGCGCGGAACGCGCATGCGCCTCCAGCGCTGCTTCCAGCGCCGCCGCGTCGCCGCCGCCGGGGATCGGCGCCAGCCCGTCGCGCGCGATGAT
This sequence comes from Sphingomonas sp. MM-1, assembly GCF_000347675.2. Lineage (NCBI taxonomy): Bacteria > Pseudomonadati > Pseudomonadota > Alphaproteobacteria > Sphingomonadales > Sphingomonadaceae > Sphingomonas > Sphingomonas sp. MM-1. The sequence continues at coordinate 1,896,703 of NC_020561.1, forward strand.
CCGGGCCTCGCGCTTCAGCCCCGTCGCCACCAGGATCGTCACATGCCCACCATCACGCGGCGCGCGTTGCCGCGCTTGAGATTGCGGTATCGCGCCATCGCCCAGAGCGGGAAATAGCGCGGATAGCCGTGGTAGCGCAGGTAGAAGACGCGCGGGAAACCGCCCCCGGTGAAATGTTCCTGCGGCCACAGCCCATCCGTGCCCTGATGGCGCATCAGCCAGCCGACGCCGCGCTGGACGGCGGCGCCATCCACCTCGCCCGCCGCCATCAGCCCGATCAGCGCCCAGGCCGTCTGCGAGGCCGTGGAGGGCGCGGGGCGGTGGCCGGTGCGATCCAGCGCATAGCTGTCGCAATCTTCGCCCCAGCCGCCATCGGGATTCTGGATCGCCTCCAGCCAGGCGACTGCCCTGCGCACGATCAGTTCCTGCGGATCGACCCCCGCCGCGTTGAGCGCGCAGAGGGCGGACCATGTGCCGTAGACATAGTTCACCCCCCAGCGGCCGAACCAGCTGCCATCGGCCTCCTGCTCGCGCGCGAGATAGGCGAGCGCCGCCCGCATGCGGGGGCTTTCCGCCGGCTCGCCGAGTTGCGCCAGCATCGATATGCAGCGCGCGGTGACATCCACGGTCGGCGGATCGAGCAGCGCGCCATGATCGGCGAAGGGGATGTTGTTGAGATATTCCGCCATATTATCGGCATCGAAGGCGCCCCAGCCGCCATTGCGGCTCTGCATGCCTTCCACCCATTCGCGGCCGCGCGCGATCGCCTGATCCTGCCCGTCGCCGGGCACGATCCGACCGCGCGCGCGGTCCATCGCCATCGCCACCACGGCGGTATCGTCCAGATCGGGATAATGATCGTTGCGATACTGGAAGGCCCAGCCGCCCGGCCGCACATCGGGCCGCTGTTCCGCCCAGTCGCCCTTCACGTCCAGCACCTGCAGCGGCTTGAGCCAGGCGAGTCCCTTCGCCGCCCGCGCTTCCGCCGCGTCGCCGCCTGCCTCCATCAGGGCATGCGCCGCCAATGCGGTATCCCAGACGGGCGAGACGCAGGGCTGGCAGTAGATCTCGTCCGTCCCGTCCTCGGGATCGAGCACCAGCAGCTTTTCGACCGAGGCGCGGGCGATGGCGCGATCGGGGTGATCGGGCGGATAGCCGAGCGCATCATACATCATCACGGCATTGGCCATGGCGGGATAGATCGCGCCCAGCCCGTCCTCCCCGTTCAGCCGTTCGCGCGTCCAGGCGACGCAGCGATCGATCGCGCGGCGGCGCAAGCCGGCGGGCCAGAAGGGACGCACGCCCTTCAGCAGCTTGTCGAGCGCGAGGAAGCCTTCGGTCCACAGCCTTCCGGTGCCCGCCGCGCGGCTGGCGATCGGCGCCGGTTCCTTGCTGCGATACAGTTCGTCGACATGGGTGCCGCGCGGATTGCGGGCGCGCGGGCGGAGCGCCATCAGCACCAGCAGCGGCACGATCACGGTGCGCGCCCAATAGGACATCTTCGACAGATGGATCGGGAACCAGCGCGGCAGCAGGATCATCTCCACCGGCATTTCCGGCACCGCCGCCCACGGCCCCGCGCCATAGAGGGCAAGCTGGATACGGGTGAAGACATTGGCGGCTTCCGCCCCGCCGGCCGCGAGCACCGCCGCGCGCGCCCGCGCCATATGGGGCGCATCTCCGTCATCGCCGATCAGCTTGAGCGCGAAATAGGCCTTCACCGTGGCGCTCAGGTCCATCGCGCCGCCGTGGAACAGCGGCCAGCCGCCGTCCCCGTTCTGGATGCGGCGGAGATAGCGGCCGACCTTCGCCTCCAGCGCCAGATCCTCCGGTTCGCCCAGATAATGGCGCAGCAGCAGATATTCGGCCGGGATGGTGGCATCGGCCTCCAGCTCGAACACCCAATGGCCGTCGTCGCGCTGGGCGGCGATCAGTGCCACCGCCGCGCGATCGACGGCCTTCTCCACCGCGGCCAGCGGATCGACGGGAACAGGATTGCCGGCTTCAGACTGATACATGCGCGCGTGCCACCTCGCCTGCCAGATGGGCGGCCGTCCGCCCGGATCGGATCGCCCCTTCGATCGTCGCCGGCAGGCCGGTCCGTGTCCAGTCGCCCGCCAGCATCAGATTGGCCCAGGCCGTGGCCGCCCCCGGCCGCCGCGCATCCTGATCGGGCGTGGCGGCGAAGGTGGCGCGGCGTTCGCGCACGATCTGCCAAGGCGGCAGCGGCGCATCGATCCCGGCGGCGCGGGCCACCTCCGCCCACAGCCGGGCGGCGAGCGCGCCGCGATCCTCCTCGCACAACCGGTCCGCGGCGCTGATCGTCACCGAGATCCTGTCGGGAAAGGCGAAGATCCATTCCGCGGTGCCGCCGATCACCCCCAGCATCGGCGGCAAGGCGGGCGGCGGCGGAAAGGCGAAATGGGCGTTGACGATGGCATGGTGGCGATCGGGCACGGTGAGGCCCGGCACGAGATCGGCCGCCACCCATGCCGGCACCGCGAGGATCACCGGATCGTCGGTGGCGACGGCATCCGCCCCGTCGGCGAAATCCAGCCGATCCACCCGATCGCCTGCGAAGCGCAGCGCCTTCAGCCGCCGGCCCATGCGGATATCGGCGCCATGCGACCGGAGCCACGCGATCGCCGGATCGACGAAGGCGGCCGCCAAGGTGGGATGGGCGATGCGGGGGCGGCAGGCGCGGCCGCCCTTGGCCAGCGTCTCGCGGATCACGGCGGCCGCCAGCCCGGCCGATGCCTCCGCCGGCGGGGTGTTCATCACCGCCACCATCAGCGGCGCGATCAGCCTTTCCCACAGGGGCGTATCGGTGGCGATCACATCGCCGATCCGCGCATCCGCATCGGCGCCCAGCAGGCGGGCGAGCGGCAGATAATCGGCAACACCCGTGCCCGGCACCCGCCGGCCGGGGACGAACAGCCACCAGGGCAGCGGCCCGCCATTGGGCGCCACCCGCCAGCGTTCGCCATCGCGCAGGTCGAAAAAGGCAAAGCTCGCCTCCATCGGCCCGGCCAGCCGATCGGCCGCGCCGATCGTGGCGAGATGATCGGCCACGGCGGCATTGCCCGACAGCACCAGATGGTTGCCGTTATCGATGGTGAGGCCGAGCTGGGGATCGTGATAGGAGCGGCAGCGCCCGCCGGCGCGCGGCCCCGCTTCGGACAAGGTGACGGCGTAGCCCGCCTTGGTGAGCGCGATCGCCGCCGCCAATCCGGCCAGCCCCGCGCCGATCACATGAGCCCGCGCCATCGCCGCCCTACCGCAGCAGCCTGAGGCGGATCATCATCCCCAGGATCGCCAGCCGGTTGTGCCGCACCCGGCGGCGCGGCGGCGCCCAGCCCGCCGCCTCCATCCGATCCAGCAGCACGCCATAGGCGCCCGCCATCAGCCGGGGGGCGATCAGGTGGCCGCGCGGCCGGGCCGCCAATATGCGCCGCGCGGCATCGAAATGCTGGCGCGCCTCCGCCGCCACCGCCCGGCAGGCGCGATCGATCCGGGGATCGGCGGTGATCGCGGCGATATCGCCCAATGGCAGCCCGGCCGCCGCCAGCGCCTCGGCCGGCAGATAGACCCGGCCGATCGCCGCATCCTCATCCACGTCGCGCAGGATGTTGGTGAGTTGCAGGGCGCGGCCGAGATGGTGGGCCAGCGCCAGCCCCGGCGCTTCCTCCATGCCGAACACCCGCACCGAAAGCCGCCCCACGGCGGATGCCACGCGATCGCAATAGAGATCGAGATCGGCCGCGTCGGGGCAGCATATGTCGCCCGCCACGTCCATCGCCATGCCGGCGATCACCGCATCGAAATCCGCCCGCGCGAGATCGAAGCGGCGGACGGCCGGCGCCAGATAATGCGCCTGCCCCGGATCGCCGCCAGCATAGAGCCGGGCGATATCGCCGCGCCACGCCTCCAGCGCGGCGGCGCGGGCGGCACGATCCCCGCGCTGGTCGTCGGCGATATCGTCCACCTCGCGGCAGAAGGCGTAGATGGCATACATCGCCTCGCGTTCGGGGCGCGGCAGCACGCGCATGCCGGCATAGAAGGAGCTGCCGGCCGCCCGGCCCTGCGTGGCGAGGCTGGTGGCGGTCATGCCCGCCCGCCCCGCGCGATCATCCGGCCCAGTGCCGCGCGTCCAGCGATCATCAACGCCTCCATCCTGCCATGGTGGACCTTTTCGGCCAGCGGATCGCGACGGCGCAGCCGCGCCGCAAGGCTTTCCGCCAGCCGCTGGATCGCCGCCACCTCCATGCCCAGCCGCCGATCGGCGATGGCGCGGGCGAAACCGGCCGACCGGGCGAGCAGCGCCTCCGCCTCACCCGCCGCCTCGCCGATCGCCGCCTTCAGCGCCGGGGCCGCTCGGGGGGCAGCGAGCATATCGACGGTGGCGCCATGCGCGGCCAGCCGATCGGCGGGCAGATAGACCCGATCGATCGCGCGATAATCCTTCCCGCAATCCTGCAGGTGGTTGATGACCTGCAGCGCCGCGCACAGCGCATCCGACGCCGGCCACAGCGCGCGATCCTCGCCATGCACATCCAGCACGAAGCGGCCGACCGGCATCGCCGAATAGCGGCAATAATCGATCAGCGCGTCCCAATCGGCATAGCGGTTCACCGTCACGTCGCGGCGGAACGCCTCCAGCAGATCGAGCGCGTGGCCCGCATCCAGCCCGCGCCCGGCCAGCGCCGCGCGCAGCGCCCCCGCAGCGGGATCGGCATCGCTTTCGCCGGTCAGGCCCGCGCGCATCGCCTCCAGCCGGGCGAGCTTTTCGACAGGCGACGCCGTGGGGTGATCGGCCACGTCGTCCGCCGCCCGCGCGAAGCGGTAGAAGGCCATGATCGGCGCGCGATGCTCCGGCCGGATCAGCAGCGAGGCGACCGGGAAATTCTCGTCCTTATGGCCCTTGCCCGATGCCAGCGCCGCCGCGCCCGCCGCCCTTGGCGCCTGTTCCGCCAACGCGGTCATGCGCCCAGCCGCGCCTGCGCGCGCCCCTTCCACATGCCGCCGCGCCCGCGTGCGTGCGCGACGGCCGACAGCGCGGTGGCGCCGGCATAGAAAGCCGCGATCGCCGGCAGCAGCGGCCCCCACAGGGGCGACCGGCCGTAGAAACGCAGCATCGGCTGGAAGGCGATCGCCATCAGCGCCCAGGCGGCGATCCCCATCGCCCGGCCCGGCCCGGCGGCGAATGCCGCGGCCAGCGGCGGCACCAGGAAGACCAGCGCCAGGCCCAGCAGCGTGCCTGCCAGCAGCCAGGGCGAATAACGGAGCTGGGCATAGGCCGACCGCGCGATCATGGCGCCGATCTCCCGCCAGCCGCCATAGGGGCGGATGCTCACCGATCGGCGCGTCAGCATCAGGCGGATCGGCCCCTGCCGCTTCATCGCCCGGCCCAGCGCGCAATCGTCGATGATATGGGCGGCGATGGCGGGGATGCCGCCCGCCCGCGCCAGCGCATCGGCGCGCGCCAGCATGCAGCCGCCGGCAGCGGCGGCAACCGGCGATCCCGCCCGGTTCACCCGCGCGAAGGGATAGAGCATCTGGAAGAACAGCACGAAGGCCGGGATCAGCGCGCGTTCGGCGGCATTGGCGGTGCTGAGCCGCGCCATCAGCGAACAGAGCGCCAGCCCCTCCGCCTCGCCGCGCGCCACCAGCGACCGGAGCGTATCGGGGGCATGGGCAATATCGGCGTCGGTCAGCCACAGCCAGCGCGCGCCGCCGGCCCGGGCGATGCCCTGCTCCATCGCCCAGAGCTTGCCCGTCCAGCCGGCGGGCGGCGGGCTGCCGGGCACGATCTCCAGCCGGTCCCCCCGGCCCGTGGCGGCGGCCGCTTCCCGCGCGATCCGGGCGGTGCCGTCGCTGCTGCCGTCGTCCACCAGCAGAATACGGAAATCGCCGGGATAATCCTGCGCCAGCAGGCCGGCGATCGTCCGGCCGATCACCGCCGCCTCGTCGCGCGCCGGCACCACCGCCGCCACCGCCGGCCAGTTCGCCGGATCGGGGGCAGCCGCCTCGTCCGTCTCGGCCGCGCGCCAGAAACCGCCATGCCCCGCCAGCAGATAGATCCACAGGCCCAGGCTGATGGCGGCCAATATCGTCATGCGATCATGCCCTCGCGCCGGAACCAGGCGATCGCATCGCCGATCGCGTCGCGATAGGGCCGGGCGCGATAGCCCAGCTCCGCCGCCGCCCTGGCCGAGCTGTAGAACATGGCGTGGCGCGACATCTTCAGCGCATCGCGGGTGAGGAAGGGCTCGCGGCCCGACAGGCGCGACACCAGCTCCGCACCCCAGGCCAGCGGATAGAGCGGCCCGCGCGGCAGGTTGAGGCGCGGGGGCCGGCGGCCGGTGAGGCCCGCAATGTCCGTCAGCATCGTCCGCAAGCTCACGTCCTCGCCGCCCAATATGTAACGGCGCCCGGCCCGCCCCCGCTCGAACGCGGCGACATGGCCTTCGGCCACGTCGTCAACATGGACCAGGTTCAGCCCCGTGTCGACGAAGGCCGGCATCCGGCCCCGCGCGGCCTCGATCAGGATGCGGCCGGTGGGCGTGGGCTTCACGTCGCGCGGGCCGATCGGGGTGGAGGGGTTGACGATCACCGCAGGCAGGCCGCGCGCCGCCACCATCGCCTCCACCAGCCGTTCGGCGGCGACCTTGCTGCGCTTGTAGGCGCCGATCGCCGCCGCCTCGTCGAGCGGCCGGTCCTCGTCCGCCGGGCGGCCGGCGTCGGGCGCCAGCGTGGCGACGCTGCTGGTATAGACGATGCGCGGCGTGCCGGCGGCCAGCGCCGCCTCCATCACGGTGCGCGTGCCTTCGCGATTGTTGCGGACGATCTCCTCCGGGTCCGCCGCCCACAGGCGATAGTCGGCGGCGACGTGCGCCAGCCCGTCCACGCCCCGGAGCGCGGCGCGCATGGCGGCAGCGTCGCGGATGTCGCCGCGCACGATCTCGCCCGGAAAGTCCCTGAGATTCGCAGGCGCGCTCGTTTCGCGCGCGAGGCCGCGCACCGCATAGCCGGCGCCGGCGAAGGCCCGCGCCACCGCCGCGCCCACGAAGCCGGAAACGCCCGTCACCAAAATGGTCTTCCCGCGATCGGCCAGCATTGCCTCCTCGGTCGCCCGGTTCCGGCCCAGGCCTGCGACGAAGTATGTGAAAAGATGGCGGCGCGGTCTACAGTCGATCGCGTGACGATGACCGCGCTCCTGCTGCCGCAATGCCTCGCCGTCGCCGGCATCCTTTATACATTGGCCGCGACGATCCTTGCCGGACGCTGGAAATCCGCGCCGATACCGCCGGAAAACGGCCCGCCGGTCACGATTCTGAAGCCGCTCCACGGCGCCGAGCCGCTGCTGGCCGAAAATCTCCGCAGCTTCGTGGAGCAGGATTATCGCGGCGCGGTCGAGATCGTCTGCGGCGTGCACGACCCGGCCGATCCGGCGGCTGCCGTGGCCCGCGCGATCGGCGGACCGGTGCGGGTGCGCGCCGATCGCGCGCGCCACGGCAGCAACGGCAAGATATCCAATCTGATCAACATGATGTCCGACGCCAGCGGCGACATCATCATCCTGAGCGACAGCGATATCGCGGTGCCGCCCGATTATATCTCCCGCATCGTCGCCACGATCGCGCCTGCCGGCACGATCGCCACCTGCCTCTATGCCGGGCGGGGCGATGCCGGTGCCTGGTCCCGCATCGCCGCCGCCGGCATCAGCTGGCAGTTCCTGCCGTCCGTCATCGTCGGCCTCGCCACCGGGCGCGCCCGGCCGTGCATGGGATCGACCATCGCGATGCGCCGCGAAACGCTGGACCGCATCGGCGGCTTCGCCCCCTTCGCCGACGTGCTGGCGGACGACCACGCCATCGGTGCCGCCGCCCGCGCGGCGGGCTGCGAAGTGGCGATACCGCGCCTCATCGTCACCCATGGCTGCGCCGAGACGAGCCTTGCCGCCCTCGCCCGCCACGAGCTGCGCTGGAACGCCACCATCCGCGGGCTCGACCCATGGGGCTATGCCGGCAGCATCGTCACCCATCCGCTGCCGCTCGCTCTTCTCGGCCTGAATTTGTGGCTGGTCGCCGCAGCGCTGGCCGCGCGCCTCGCCCTCGCGCTCCGCATCGACCGCCTCGCCGGCCGCCGCACCGCGCCGATCGCGCTGTTGCCGCTGCGCGACATCCTTTCCTTCATCCTCTTTCTCGGCGCCTTCGCCGTCCGCTCAATCGATTGGCGGGGAGGAAGATTTCGGCTAGGGAAGGATGGTCGGATGTCGGCGGATACGGAGTATCTGACGTGATGCGCTCGCTTTTTCTGCAAGCCCCCTCCTTCGACGGTTATGACGGCGGCGCCGGCGCGCGCTACCAGATGAAGCGCGAGGTCCGGTCCTTCTGGTATCCCACCTGGCTCGCCCAGCCGGCGGCGCTGGTGGAGGGATCGAAGCTGATCGACGCCCCCGCCCACGACCTTTCCTTCGACGACATCAAGCACGAAGCCTATGCGCGCGACCTGGTGATCCTCCACACCTCCACCCCTTCCTTCCGGCAGGACGTGAAGACGGCGGAGATGCTGAAGGCGCTGAATCCCGACCTGAAGATCGGCCTGATCGGCGCCAAGGTGGCGGTGCAGGCGCAGGAAAGCCTGGCGGCGTCCGAGGCGATCGACTTCGTCGCCCGCAACGAATTCGACTTCACGATCAAGGACGTCGCCGACGGCCAGAACTGGGCATCGATCAAGGGCATCAGCTACCGCAACGCGCAGGGGGTGATCGTCCATAATGACGACCGGCCGGTGCTGGAGGATATGGACGCGCTGCCCTTCGTCAGCCCGATCTACAAGCGCGACCTCGTGATCGAGAAATATTTCGGCGGCTATCTGAAGCATCCCTATGTGAGCTTCTACACCGGGCGCGGCTGCAAGAGCCGCTGCACCTTCTGCCTGTGGCCGCAGACCGTGGGCGGCCATAATTACCGCACCCGATCGATCGGCCATGTGATCGAGGAGGTGAAATATGTGATGCGGGAAATGCCGCAGGTGAAGGAGATATTCTTCGACGACGACACGCTGACCGACAACGCGCCGCGCGTCGAGGCGCTGGCCCGCGAGCTGGGCAAGCTGGGCGTCACCTGGTCCTGCAACGCCAAGGCCAACGTGCCCTATGATACGCTGAAGGTGATGAAGGACAACGGGCTGCGCCTGCTGCTGGTCGGCTATGAAAGCGGCAACCAGAAGATCCTGCACAATATCAAGAAGGGCCTGCGCGTCGATGTCGCCCGGCAGTTCACCAAGGATTGCCACGCGCTGGGCATCGTCATCCACGGCACCTTCATCCTGGGCCTGCCCGGCGAGACGAAGGAGACGATCGAGGAAACGATCCGCTACGCGCAGGAGATCAACCCCCACACCATCCAGGTATCGCTGGCCGCGCCCTATCCGGGCACCTTCCTCTACCGGCAGGCGACGGAGAATGGCTGGTTCGACGGGACGGACCATCTGCTGACCGACCATGGTAACCAGATCGCCCAGTTGAGCTACCCGCACCTGAACAGCACGGAGATCTTCGCGTCGGTCGAGGATTTCTACAAGCGCTTCTACTTCCGCCCGCGCAAGATCGGCGCGATCGTGGGCGAGATGATCCGCGACCAGGACATGATGAAGCGGCGGCTGCGCGAAGGGGTGGAATTCTTCCGCTTCCTGCGCCAGCGCAAGGAAGCGGTGGCCTGAAGGGGGGCGGGACGATGCGCTTTCCCGCCCACGCAGCCGCCCCGGCCGGCACTTTGTCCCGCCCCCCCGCCCATGGGCCGGGCTGGGCCGGCACCGAGCCGGGCGAGGCCGCGCCCGCGCCGCACCCGGCCAGGAGGCTGGTGATAACCGCCGACGATTTCGGCGCGTCGATCGCGGTGAACCGCGCCGTGGAGCGCGCGCATCGCGAAGGCGTGCTGACCGCCACCAGCCTGATGGTGGCGGGCGAGGCCGCGACCGACGCGATCGCCACCGCGCGCAAGCTGCCCATGCTGGGCGTGGGCCTGCATCTGGTGCTGGTCGACGGCCGGCCCACCTTGCCGCCCGATCGCGTGCCCGATCTGGTCGATGGCGACGGCCGGTTCCGCGCCAACATGGTGCGCGCGGGCGTGGACTTCTTCTTCCGCCCCGCCGTGCGGCGCCAGTTGGCCGAGGAGATCGAGGCGCAGTTCATCGCCTTCGGCGCGACCGGGCTGAAGCTGGATCATGTGAACGCCCACAAGCATTTCCACCTGCACCCGACCATCGCCGGCCTGATCGTGGAGATCGGCGGGCGTTTCGGCCTGCGCGCCGTGCGCGCGCCGGTGGAACCGCCCGAGCCGCTGGCCGAGGTGGAGCCGGCCAGTCCCGGCCGGCTGGCCGACCGCGTTGCCGCGCCATGGGCGCGGACGCTGCAGGCGCGCTTCGCGTCGGCGGGGCTGATCGTGCCCGATCAGGTGTTCGGCCTGCGCTGGTCCGGCCATATGCATGTCGGGCGGCTGGCGGGCCTGATCGAGCATCTGCCGCCGGGCCTCACCGAAATCTATCTCCATCCCGCGACCGAGGCCGGCTTTGCCGGCCATGCGCCGGGTTACGACTATGAGGCCGAACTGGCGGCGCTGGTGGACGAGCGGACGCGCGCCGCGCTTCGCCTGTCGGGCGCGCGGCTGGGCAGCTTCACCGATTTCGAGGAAGAAAGGGTCGCGGCCTGATGGAGAGTATGAGCGCCCTTGCCCCCCCCGCCGCCGCCGGGGGCGCCCCGGCGCCGCTGGGCAGCGAGACGCACAAGACGCTGTTCTGCCGCACCCTGCTGGATACCCATGATCCCTACCGCCCCGCGCTGATCGAATGGCCGAAGCTGGACGCGGACACGCAGGGCAAGATCACCTCGCTGCCGATCTGGGACATCGCCGTCGCCACCGAGGGCCGGGCCGGCATGAACGTGCGCACCTTCGGCGAGGCGGTTTCCGACCCCCTCCTCAAGGAAGCGATCATGATGAACGCCTTCGAGGAGAGCCGCCACAAGCTGGTGCTGGCGGATATGGTGCAGGCCTATGGGATCGAACTGGCGCCCGAGCCCGAATATCGCCGCCCGCGCGATCCCGAATTCGCCTTCATGCGCACCGGATATTCCGAATGCATCGACAGCTTCTTCGGATTCGGCCTGTTCGATGTCGCCCGCAGATCGGGCTTCTTTCCGCCGGAGCTGGTCGACACGTTCGAGCCGGTGATGCGCGAGGAAGGGCGCCATATCCTGTTCTTCGTCAACTGGGTGGCCTGGTGGCGGCGCAACATGCCCTGGTGGCGCCGGCCTTGGTTCGAGCTGAAGGTGATCGCGGTGTGGATCGTGCTGATCCTCGAGCGGATCGACATGGCCAAGGGCATGGGCAGCAACACCAAGGCGCAGGAGAATAATTTCACGCTCAACGGTTCCAAGGAACTGGGCGTGGAAATCAGCTTTCCCGAGCTGGCCCGCATCTGCCTTGCCGAAAACGACCGGCGGCTGGCCCCTTATGACCGCCGCCTGATCCGGCCGCGCTTCGTGCCCGGCGCGATCCGCTTCGTGCTGCGCTTCATGCGATCGTGAAGGTCCCGTTCCGCTGGCCGCTGCTGGCGGCGACCGCGATCGGGCTCGCCATCGCGCTGTGGGCGATCGGCCGGGCGGGGCTGGGCGACATCATGGCCGCCGCCGGCCGGCTGGGCATCGGCGGCTTCCTGCTGCTGATCGCCTGTTCCTTCGCGGTGCTGGGCCTGCTGGGCGCGGCGTGGCTGACGGCGATGCCGGACGCACCTTTCCGCCGCCTGCCGCTCTTCACCTGGGCACGGACGACGCGCGAGGGGGCGAGCGACCTGCTGCCCTTTTCCCAGATCGGCGGCATCGTGGTCGGGGCGTGGACGCTGATCGGCCGCGGCCTGCCGGCGACGCGGGTCTATGCCTCGATCATCGTCGATCTCACCACCGAGATGGCGGCGCAATTGCTGTTCACCCTGTTCGGCCTGTGGATGCTGGGGGCGATCCTGCTGGACGCCGATGCGATGCGATCGCTGCGCACGCTGGCACTGATCGGCGCGGGCGTGGCCGTGGCGGTGACGATCGCCTTCGCCCTTCTGCAGGTGCCGGCGCTGCGCTTCCTCGCCTTCCTCGCCCGGCGGATGCTGCCCAGGGCGGAGGTGGCGGTGGATGCGGTGGTGGCCGAGCTGACGCGCTATTACCGGGTGCGGCGCGCGATCCTCGCCTCCTTCTTCTTCAACCTGCTCGCCTGGGCGGGGAGCGCGGCCTCGGCCTGGCTCACCCTGCGGCTGATGGGGGAGCATCAGACGATCTGGCACATCATAGCGCTGGAAAGCCTGATCTTCGCGCTGCGCAGCGCCGCCTTCGTGGTGCCGGGCGCGATCGGCATCCAGGAGGCGGGTTATATCCTGCTCGGCCCGATATTCGGCATCGGGCCGGAGGCGGCGGTGGCGCTGTCGCTCGTCAAGCGGGCGCGGGACATCGCGATCGGCGTGCCGGCGCTCCTCATCTGGCAGATGGGCGGCGTGCGATCGGGCCTCAGGAAAAGCGCCTGAAACCCGGACGCCTTATCCCTCGTCACCCATGCGCAGCGCGGCGATGAAGGCTTCCTGCGGGATGCTGACCGAACCATATTCGCGCATCCGCTTCTTGCCTTCCTTCTGCTTTTCCAGAAGCTTGCGTTTGCGGGTCGCGTCGCCGCCATAGCATTTGGCGGTCACGTCCTTGCGCAGCGCCGCGATCGTCTCGCGCGCGATCACCTTGCCGCCGATCGCCGCCTGGATCGGGATCTTGAACATGTGGCGGGGGATCAGGTCCTTCAGCCGCTCGCACATGTGGCGGCCCCGCGCCTCGGCGGCGGCGCGGTGGACGATCATGCTGAGCGCATCGACCGGCTCGTTGTTGACGAGGATCGACATCTTCACGAGATCGCCCTCGCGATAGCCGATCTGGTGATAGTCGAAGCTGGCATAGCCGCGCGTGATCGATTTCAGGCGATCGTAGAAATCGAACACCACTTCGTTCAGGGGCAGCTCGTAGGTCACCTGCGCGCGGCCGCCCACATAAGTCAGGTTCTTCTGGATGCCGCGCCGATCCTGGCAGAGCTTGAGGATGCTGCCCAGATATTCGTCGGGCACGTAGATCGTCGCCTCGATCCACGGCTCCTCGATCATTTCGATCTTGTTGGGATCGGGCATGTCGGCGGGGTTGTGCAGCTCGATCGTCCGCGCCTCCGCCTCGCCCGCCGAACGGGTGAGCAGCAGGCGATAGACCACCGACGGCGCAGTGGTGATGAGGTCGAGATCATATTCGCGGGTCAGCCGCTCCTGGATGATCTCCAGGTGGAGCAGGCCGAGGAAGCCGCAGCGGAAGCCGAAGCCCAGCGCGGCGGACGTCTCCATCTCGAAGCTGAACGAAGCGTCGTTGAGGCGCAGCTTGGAGATCGATTCGCGCAATTTCTCGAAATCATTGGCGTCGACCGGGAAGAGGCCGCAGAACACCACCGACTGCACTTCCTTGAAGCCGGGCAGCGGCTCTGCCGCCGGCTTCTTCGCATCGGTGATGGTATCGCCGACGGCGGTCTGCGACACTTCCTTGATCTGGGCGGTGATGAAGCCGACCTCGCCGGGGCCGAGATCGCCGAGCTGCTCGATCTTCGGGCGGAAGCAGCCGACGCGATCGACCAGATGGGTGGTGCCGGCCTGCATGAACTTGATCTGCTGGCCCTTGCGGATCACGCCGTCGATCACGCGGATCAGGATGACGACGCCCAGATAGGGATCATACCAGCTATCCACCAGCATCGCCTTGAGCGGCGCGGTCGCATCGCCCTTGGGCGGCGGGATCTTGGCGACGATCGCCTCGAGAATGTCGTCGATGCCGATGCCCGACTTGGCCGACGCCAGCACCGCGCCCGATGCATCGAGGCCGATCACCTCCTCGATCTCCTCGCGCACCTTCTCGGGCTCGGCGGCCGGCAGGTCGATCTTGTTGATGACGGGCACGATCTCGTGATCATGCTCGATCGACTGGTAGACGTTGGCCAGCGTCTGCGCCTCCACGCCCTGCGCCGCGTCCACCACCAGCAGCGCGCCCTCGCAGGCGGCGAGGCTGCGCGAGACCTCATAGGCGAAGTCCACGTGCCCCGGCGTGTCCATCAGGTTCAGGACATAGCTCTGCCCGTCCTTCGCGGTATAATCGAGGCGCACGGTCTGCGCCTTGATGGTGATGCCGCGCTCCTTCTCGATATCCATGTTGTCGAGGACCTGGGCGGACATCTCGCGGTCCGAAAGCCCACCGGTGCGCTGGATCAGGCGGTCGGCCAGCGTCGACTTGCCATGGTCGATATGCGCGATGATCGAGAAATTGCGGATACGGTCGAGCGGGGTCACGGAAAGGGCCGATCTTCTGGGATGGATGGAATTGGCGCCGCCGATAGCATCAAGCAGGCCGCTTGCCAAAGATATGTGAAATCCGCCGGCATGTGACCCGCGTCACAAAATCCGTTAAGGGGTTGGTGTTAACGCGCAGGCGTTATCGGGGGTCGCATAACTGGGAGGCATTTGTTGTGAAGAAGATCATGTTGCTCGCTGGCGCGTTGGCCAGCGTGGCCCTGCTGCCGCCCGCGGCCCAGGCGCAATCCTCGGCCCGCAAGCAGCAGACCGCCAAGCAGGCGGAGATCCCCGTCTGCACCCGCAAGCTGGGCACCATCGCCATCGTCGAGCCCGAGAATCAGTGGTGGCGTGAACTGAGCCTCGGCAGCCCCGAGGCGATCATCAAGACGTTCGTCCAGAAATCGGGCTGCTTCACGCTGGTCAATCGCGGCCGATCGCTCGCCAGCCGCAACATGGAGCGCGCGCTGGCCGATTCCGGCGAGCTTCAGGCCAAGTCCAATATCGGCAAGGGCCAGGTGAAGGCGGCCGATTATTTCCTGCAGCCGGATATCGTGAGCTCCAACAACAATGCCGGCGGCAATGCGCTGGGCGGCCTGCTGGGCGGTGTCCTCGGCCGCAACACGTTCGGCGCGCTGGCCGGCGGCCTTTCGATCAAGAAGAAGGAAGCCAACGTCACGCTTTCGGTCGTCAACGCCCGCACCACCGAGGAAGAGGCGCTGATCGAAGGCTATGCCCGCAAGCAGGATCTGGGCTTCGGCGCCGGCGCCGGCCTGTTCAGCGGCGGGGCCTTCGGTGCCGGCGGCGGCGGTTATGAGAATACCGAGATCGGCCAGGTGATCGTGCTCGCCTATCTCGATGCCTATACCAAGCTGGTCACCCAGCTCGGCGGCCTGCCCGCCGACGCATCGGCCGCGGCGCCCAAGGCGGCCAACTGATCGGGCAGGCGGGCGACCCCGAGGTCGCCCGCCTGTTTGCGGTCACCAGGCGAAAAGACCCGCCAGCCAGTAGAAGAGCGCGCCGATCGCGGCCGCCGCCGGCAGCGTCACCACCCAGGCGATGACGATGCGGCTGGCGATGTTCCAGCGCACGGCCGACATGCGCCGTGCCGATCCCACGCCGACGATCGCGCCGGTGATGGTGTGCGTGGTCGATACCGGCACCCCCAGCCATGTCGCGCCGAACAGGGTGAGCGCGCCGCCCGTTTCCGCGCAGAAGCCCTGCGCCGGGGTGAGGCGGGTGATCTTCGATCCCATGGTGTGGACGATCTTCCATCCGCCCATCAGCGTGCCCAGCCCCATCGCCGCCTGGCAGCTTATCACCACCCAAAAGGGCACGTGAAATCCGCCGCTCAGCATCCCCTGCGAATAAAGCAGCACGGCGATGATCCCCATCGTCTTCTGCGCGTCATTGCCGCCATGGCCGAGCGAATAGAGCGATGCCGAGACGAGCTGGAGCTTGCGGAACCAGCGATCGGCAAGCGTGGGCGTGGCCTTCACGAACGCCCATGAGGTGATGAGCACCAGCACCAGCGCCAGCACCAGGCCGATGGTGGGCGACAGCACGATGGCGGCGGCCGTCTTGAACACGCCGCTCCACACCACCGCGTGCAGCCCCGCCTTGGCAGTGCCGGCGCCCAGAAGGCCGCCGATCAGCGCGTGGCTGCTGCTGGAAGGGATGCCCAGCCCCCAGGTGATGAGGTTCCACGATATCGCCCCCATCAGCGCGCCGAAGATCACATGGGCATCGACGATCTCCGCGCTGACGATGCCGCGCCCCACCGTCTCGGCGACATGCAGGCCGAAGAAGAGGAAGGCGATGAAGTTGAAGAAGGCGGCCCAGACCACCGCATATTGCGGGCGGAGCACCCGGGTGGAGACGATCGTCGCGATCGAGTTGGCGGCATCGTGCAGGCCGTTCAGGAAATCGAACAGCAAGGCGACGCCGATCAGCCCGATCAGCAGCGGCAGCGAAAGAGCAGCGGCTTCCATGATGATTGTCCGGCGCGATCAGGCGTGATCGATCACGAGACCCTGGATCTCGTTGGCCACGTCCTCGAACCGGTCGACGATCTTTTCCAGATGGCTGTAGATTTCGCGCCCGACGATGAATTCCAGCGGCTTGCTGTCGATATGGGCGCGGTAGAGCGCGCGCAGGCCGGCATCGTGGATCTCGTCGGCATGGCCTTCGATCCTGACCAGCCGTTCGGTCAGCTCATGCAGCCGCCCGCCATTGGTGCCGACGGACCGCAGCAGCGGCATCGCCTCCACCGTGATCCGCGCAGCCTCCACGATGATACCGGCCATGTCGCGCATCTGCGGCTCGAACCGGGTGATCTCGTAGAGGGTGATCGCCTTGGCGGTCTTGTTCATCTGGTCGATCGCATCGTCCATCACCCCGATCAGGCTGGTGATGGCGCTGCGGTCGAACGGGGTGATGAGGATACGGCGCACATCCTGCAGCACCTCACGGATGATCTCGTCCGCTTCATGCTCGCGCTCGAAGATCTCGCGGACATGGTCCGCCATGTCGTCGCCGCCTTCCAGCAGCCGCGCGAGCGCGTCGGCGCCGGCGACCAGCGTGGCGGCATGATCCTCGAACTGTTCGAAGAAGCGCCCCTGTTTCGGCATCAAGGCCTGGAACCAGCGCAGCATCGGTATCGTAGCTCCCCAATTGCGGACGCAGGCGAGGCCGCGCTCCAGCAGGCCGGCGGGCGCGACGGGCGCCCGGAAACCGGCGATCAGTTGTTTCAGTTGCGGCTCGGCGACGGCATCCGCGGCCTCGGCCAGGGTGAACCATCGCGTCTCGCGCTCATCCTGCTCCGGCCATTCTTCCGCCTGCTTCAGCACCGCCAGCGGGAAGACCGCGACGGTGGCGTTGCGCGATTCGCCATTATTCTTTCTCTTGCGATAGCGATAGGTGCCGAGCGCGGACGGGCAGGGAATGCCCGATACGCCCGCTTCCTCATAAGCCTCGTGCGCGGCGGCGCGGTGCGGGTCGAGCCCGCGGATCGGATTGCCCTTGGGAATCACCCAGCGCCCCGTATCGCGGGAGGTGATGAGCATCACGCGCGCCGATCCGTCCGCCTCGATACGGTAGGGCAAGGCAGCGATCTGGCGGATGGGACGGGCTCCTTCGGGAATGCGCGGCTGTCATTGAAACGTAATATTGGCAAATGCAATCGCCAGCCGCCCGCCGGACGGCCCTTGTGCCGCGCCCGCACCGCGTTACCATCGTCCAAAATACTGGAGAGGCGAACGATATGCGGCATATCGCGATCATCGGTTCGGGCCCGGCGGGCTATTATACGGCGGAAGCCTGCCAGAAGCAGTTCGGCGACCAGGTGAGCATCGACATCATCGATCGTCTGCCCGTGCCCTACGGCCTCATCCGGTTCGGCGTCGCGCCGGATCACCAGTCGATCAAGGCGGTATCCCAGCGCTACGAGCAGGTATCGCTCAACCCCAATGTCCGGTTCGTCGGCAACATCACCGTCGGCGGCGAGGTGACGGTGGCGGAGCTGATCGCCCTCTATGACGCCGTGATCCTCGCCACCGGCGCACCCGTCGATCGCCCGCTCGGCATCCTCGGCGGCGACCTGCCCGGCGTCATCGGGTCGGCAGCCTTCGTCGGCTGGTATAACGGCCATCCCGATTTCGCCGGGCTCAACCCGCCACTCGACTGCGAGGGCGCGGTGGTGATCGGCAACGGCAATGTCGCGCTGGACGTGACGCGCATCCTCGCCAAGGCGCCGGCCGAGTTCGTCGGGTCGGATATCGTCGCCCACGCCTTCGAGGCGCTGGGCAATTCGGCCATCCGCAGGGTGACGATGGTGGGCCGCCGCGGCCCGCACGAAATGCAGATGACGCCCAAGGAGCTGGGCGAGCTCGGCCACCTCCAGCGCGCCGTGCCGCATGTCGACCCCGCCGATCTGCCGCCCGTGGAGGCCGATGCCGCGCTCGAGCCGGGCCAGCGCAAGGCGATGGGCCATCTGCGCGGCTTCGTCTCGCTCGCCCAGGACAAGGAGGTCGCGATCGACTTCGATTTCTTCGCCAAGCCGGTCGCGATCGAGGGCGACGGCCGCGTCGAGCGCCTGATCGTCGAGCGCACCCGGCCGATCGGCGACGGGCAGGTGGAAGGCACGGGCGAAACCTATGCGATTCCGTGCGGGCTGGTCGTATCCTGCATCGGCTATCGCACGCCGCCCATTCCCGGCGTGCCCTATGACGAGAGCGCCGGGCGATTCGCCAACAGCGAGGGCCGCGTGCCCGTGGACGGCGGCAACCTCTACGCCGTCGGCTGGGCCAGGCGGGGGCCCACCGGCACGATCGGCACGAATCGTCCCGATGGCTACAAGATCGCCGAGGAGATCGCCGCCGATCATCCCGCCCCCGCCAACAAGGCCGGCGGCAAGGGGCTGGACGCGCTGCTGGCCGAGCGCGGGGCGGACAAGGTGAGCTTCGCCGACTGGCAGAAAATCGAGGCGGCGGAGACCGCGCGCGCCCGCGACGGAGCCCCGCGCGAAAAATTCGTGGTGGTTGCGGACATGCTGGCTGCACGAGGCGCTTGAAAGCCGGAAAAATCCCCCCTATAGGCGCCCGACTTGGCAAGCAGTCGCGCCTTCCCGAGAGGCACAAAACAGCGATTGCACTCCGCGTCGGGGAGTAGCTCAGCCTGGTAGAGCACTGTCTTCGGGAGGCAGGGGCCGGAGGTTCGAATCCTCTCTCCCCGACCATTAATTTCAATAGCTTCGGTGGAAAACGGGCAGGCCTTCGGGCCGGGCCCGTCCGAGTTATGTCCGCGTTACGCCGATCCGCCCGATAACGAGAAAGCCCCCGCACCGGCTGGACCCGGGGCGAGGGCTGAAACTGGCTACCGTGCGGGCGGCCTCGATCTGGATAGCACAGCCGCCGCCGCCAGCCAACGCATTCGGCGCCCGATCCTCTCGCTGAGGTTCGGGGCATGAGCATTCGTATCATGTCGGCAGTGTGGGGCCTGAAGCTGGGTGACAGCGACAAGCTGGTACTGCTCGCGCTCGCCGATCAGGCGAACGACGATGGCGTCTGCTGGCCCTCCATGGCTTCGCTCGCGGCAAAGTGCAGCAAGTCGGATCGGACGGTTCAGGCGGCCATCAAGTCGCTTGTGGACGCCGGCCACCTTTCCCGCGTCGAGCGGCCGGGAAAAGGGGTCCGCTATACCGTCCACCCCCGAAGCGATTTCACCCCCGAAGCGGCTTCACCCCCGAAGGGAACGACGTCCACCCCCGAAGCGGCTTCGGACAAACCATCAAGAACCATCACTCTTTCTCAGAAGACTTCGTCTTCTTCGAAAGCGCGCGCGAAGAAATCGGCTGTTGAGCCGTTCGCGGTTCCTGACTGGGTTCCTGCCGATGCCTGGAATGGCTGGCTGGAGATGCGGCGGCAGGAGGGCAAGCGCCCGACTCCCCGGGCCCTCGAACTTGCGATCGAGGAACTGAGAAAGCTGGCGGACGCAGGCCACCCGCCCGGTGCGGTGCTCGACCAATCGACACTCCGCCAGTGGACTGGCCTCTTCCCGATCAAGGACAATCGCAATGAGCAACATCACCAATCTTTCGGATCGTCGTCCCACCGCCCTCAGCACGGAAGCGAGGGAGTGGGGAAAACAGTGCATGCGGCAAATCGCGCGATCGCCAGCCTTTCTGGCTCTGAAGGCGGGTGACGAGGCGACGGCAGCGGAAGCGGCGCGTGGCATGCGTTCCGAGATCGTGGACGCCTGGCGTGTGGCTGACGAGGCCATGCGGCCGACACCACCGGCAACGATCATCGCCAAGTTGACGCACGTTCTGGCGCTGTGTGCGGGCGTGGGCATGAGTGCCGACGATCGGGGCGAGTGGCTGGCGGCGGCTGCAACGGCGCTCGATGGCATCCCGCCGGATCTGCTCGCCATCGGCATCGAGGCTGCGCGCCGGACTGCGGATCACCCGAGCAAGATCGTGCCGGCCATCAACGCGGCCATTGGCGTGTATTGGACTGACAGGCGCGACGAATTGCGGATGTGCACGCGGCTGGGTGCGCTCACGAAGGCCGATGCCGTCGGGATTGCCGATACCATTGGCGCCAGCGGCGATGGTATCCACCCGAGCGAGGTTGCCGAAACCAACCGCCTGATGCGCAAGCTGGGCCTGCGGCAGCGCTACCGGCCGGATGGCGCCGGCTACCAGTTGGAGCGCGGCCGGCCCGACCCGGCCGGCGATGCTCAGCCCGGCGATGCGCCCATGCCGGCGGATACCGAGGTGCGGCGGCATGAGGGGCCGGCCCGCAATCCGACGATCAACGATTACGTGGCCTTGGGCGTGGACCGGGAAACGGCCGCGCGGTTCGTGGCGGAGCGCGCCGGCAAGCACGGGACCAATCACGATGGCTGATTGGCCGTACAACACGGCGGCATGGAAGCGGCTGCGGCTTGCCCACCTCACGCGCTTCCCGATGTGCGAGGAATGCGAGCGCGTGGGCCGGCTGGTGCCTGCCAACACCGTGGACCATCGCCATGCGATCAGCGACGGCGGCGCGCCCTTCCCGGGGCACGATGGCCTCGCCAGCTACTGCCCGTCCTGCCACGGCGCGAAGACGGCGCGCGGATCGGAGGCCGGCGCGATCCGTTCGAGCAAGCCCCGCAAGGGATGCAACCCGGACGGCACCCCGCTCGACCCCGCGCACCCGTGGCACGGAAAATCGCTCAGGGCTGGGGCTGTAAGACCGACACCCGAGACAAATACTCAATTAGTTTCGGGGGATCGCGGCCGGCATGGGTAAGAGGGGGCCGGGTGCTGGTCGGCTGCGCGCGGCGGCGCGGCGACCGGGGGCCAATCGCGTGCGCCATCCATGGTCCAAGCGGGGCATGCCGCCGGAGGAACAGGTGCTCGCCTTCCTCCGTTCGCTACCGATCGTCTCGGGCCTGAAGGCGGGCGAGAAAATGGAGCTGCTCGAATTTCAGGAGCGGTTCGTGCGCGCCGTCTATGGCCCGGCGGACGATGAGGGCCGCCGGCTGGTGCGGCTGGCCGCGCTGTCCGTCGGTCGCGGCAACGGCAAGTCGGCGCTGCTCGCCGGCCTGTCGCTCGCCCACCTGCTCGGGCCGATGGCCGAGCCGCACGGCGAATGCTACGCGGCTGCTCTCGATCGCGAACAAGCGGGCGTGCTCTACCGCATGGTCCGGGGGTATATCGAGGAAACCCCGTGGATGGCGGCGGCGGTGAATATCCGCGACTGGCACAAGTCGATCGAGGTGGAGACCACCCGTTCGACCTGGACGGCGCTCACGTCGGACGCCCGCAAGGCGCACGGCCTGGCGCCGTCGTTCTGGATCGCCGACGAGGTGGCGCAATGGCGCTCACGTGAGCTGTGGGACAACCTCGCGACCGGCATGGGCAAGCGCAAGCATGCGCTTGGCGTGACGATCTCGACTCAGGCCGCCGACGACCTCCATTTCTTTTCGGAGATGCTGGACGCGGATCCGGACCCGTCGATCTATGTCCAGCTTCACGCGGCGGCCAAGGAATGCGCGCTCGACGATCGCGAGGCATGGGCGGCTGCGAACCCGGCCCTGGGGGCCTTCCGTGACGAACGTGAATTTGAGCTGGCGTCCGAACGGGCATCGCGCATGCCGTCGTTCGAGCCTGCGTTCCGGCTGCTCTACCTCAACCAGAGGATCGCGGCCGAGGGCCGATTCCTGAACCCGCTGGACTGGGATGCCAATGGCGACCCGTTCGACCCAGCGGAGTTGGAGGGCAAGCGTTGCTATGGCGGGCTGGACCTGTCGAGCACGCGCGACCTGACCGCGCTGGCGCTGTGGTTTCCCGACGAGGGCAAGTTGCTCGCCTGGCACTTCGTGCCGGCGGACACGCTCAGGGAGAGGGTGGAGAGGGACCGGGTGCCCTATGACCGCTGGGCGGCGGAGGGATGGATGGAAACCACCGTTGGCCGCGCGACCGATCGAACCGCCGTGGCCCGGCGGCTGGCCGACATTCGGCAGATGTACGACGTGCAGGGCATCGCCTTCGATCGCTGGCGGTTCGAGGATTTGGGCAAGCTGTTATCGGACGAGGGAATCGAACTGCCGCTGAAAGAGTTCGTGCCGGGGTTCAAATCCTACGCCCCGGCCGTGGATGCGTTCGAGCGCGCGGTGCTGGAAAAGCGCATGCAGCACAATGGATCGCCAATCCTCCGCTGGCAGGCCGGCAACGTAATTGTGGAGAAAGACCCGGCCGGCAACCGCAAGCCCACCAAGGCCAAGAGCCGCGACAAGATCGACGGCATCGTTTCCGCGATCATGGCGTGCGGGCTGGCCGCGACGGATGAGGGACCGGCGGTGTACCGGGGCGCGGGATTGGTGTGGATTTAGACCCGCAGCACACCCCGTTTTGCATAGACTGACTGTGGATGATTGCCAGGCCGATTCGCGCTGACGAAGCTCGGGCTGCCGGTATTGAAGATATACTCGTGGCCGGTTCCGTCGTGGCACTTCAAGAGGGGCGCCTCATAAGCAAGAACGGTGTAAACCGTGGTCCCTTCCTCTTCGCCTATGCCGGTAGCAATCTCATATTTCTCGCCGACTTCAAACATCTTCACCTCTCATTTTCAACATGGCGCGATCGTAGTCGCCCTTATAGAAAGTGGCTCCGTTGTGGCCGCCATCTATGCTGAATACAATCCGCTGGGCGAGTTCATCTTCCAAGCCGAGCTTGCGCGCCACTTCATTCGTACCGACACCATAGATTGCGTCGTCGGGCTCGCCGGCAAGCAGATTGTTGATGTAATTTTCCACGCTTGCCGCCGCGTCGTTGTAGTCACGCTGCTTGCGCCTTCTGGCGTCATTTGCGCCTCGATAGACGTCGCGCGGGACACTTATCGGGTACTGTTTCACCGGAATTTCTCCGCGAGAATGAGGCGGATCGCTTCCGGCCGGCTGGGCTTGGGATCGGGTTGAGCCCCGATCCATGCATCAAGGGCGCCTAGCTGGTCTGGTTGAATGCGGACGGTAACGGGCAATCCCTTGCCAGTCGGTGCAGGACCACGCCGTTTTCGTGACGGCAGAGTTTCTTGACCAGCCGATTTAACCATGCCATCACAGTAGCGAGCCGAACGCGAGGCTGCAACCTCACGTCCGGCTCTAACCGCAACCACCTGCCTAGAGGTGCTTATGGCTATTCACGCCCCTATCACGGGCGCGCTGTCGTGCGCGACCGTAGTTTCCGATTATCCCGCCGATTTCTGGCGGACCCTCGTCAATCTGGATCGGCTTCGGCTGGAAGGTGTGATCGAAATGGCGATCAGCCTGCTTGACGCGGATGACGGCGACCCGGATCTGGAACCCAACGGCGATGAACTGGATGGGACTGGCGGCGAAGACGATTTTTGCAATCATTCGGCTTACATGTCCGGCCCCGGCTGCCCGATCGCGGATCCGGATGTTGGGATCGACGACGTCCCACGTGATCGGGAAGCACCGCTGCGCCCCAAATATGGGATCGACCAGTCGGCCGGGCCGATCAACGAGGTGCAAGCTGCCCGCGAGTGGCAGGAGGCTCAACGGAGGCGATACGCGATCGGCTGAGGCGGCGCTGTTGTGATACGTACTCGCG
The DNA here is from genome assembly GCF_000347675.2 of Sphingomonas sp. MM-1. NCBI lineage: Bacteria > Pseudomonadati > Pseudomonadota > Alphaproteobacteria > Sphingomonadales > Sphingomonadaceae > Sphingomonas > Sphingomonas sp. MM-1. The sequence goes on from NC_020561.1 coordinate 1,920,728, forward strand.
AGAGTATTTTTGTTGACGCAGGGGTGCGGCAAGTGCAAAACGAACTCATTGGAGATCGTTTTATGAACCAGCTGACCGTACCCCGCGTTCGTTTCCGCCACGCTGCGGCGGCTGTCGGCGTTACGAAAAAGACGCTGCGCAATTGGCTGGTTCGCGGCCAAGTCCAGATTGAAACCGAGTCGGAAGGCTGGAACGAGTTCTCGCTGATTGACCTTGCCGAACTGACCCTCACGGCCGAGCTTGTAAGGTATGGGGTTGGTATCCTTCCGGCCTCAATGGCGGCCCGCAGCCAAATCTCCCTGTCCACGCACCTGCTCGCGTCTTACAAGAACACACCCGCACAGGCGTTCATGTTCGCATTCCGGGGCGCGCGGCTTTTCATGCAGTCGCCGAGAGCGGGGCTAACGCATTTCAAACACGCGCGGGATAACGAAGGTGCGCCGGCCGATTGGGCGGGTGCGAGCCTTCTGACCATCGATATTCAAACGCTTATTGAAGAGATGCTCGATCGACTTGCCGCCGCCATGGGCGCGGACGATGGCGCCGACGAGGGCGACGAGTAATGCTCGCTTCCTCCATTATTTCACGAATTGCGCGCGTGCTCCTGGGGGTGGCCCTGTTCTGGGCGCCCCTCGGCGCGTTCGCGCAACAATCGCCCACGCTGGGAAGCGTCGGCTGTCTCCGTGCCGGGGCTCAGTGCCCCGGCCAGATAGAGGATATCGCATGAAGACGAGTGATCTGATCGAACAGCGGGCGGCGATCGTCGCTCGCATGACCGACGCCCACCAGGCGGATAACGGCGAAGCCTTTACCGCCGCCGAAACCGAGTTGCGCGCACTGGACGCCAAGATTGGCCGCGCCCGCGCGATCGACGACGCGGAGCGCAATGAGCCGGGCCGGCCGATCAACGGCGACGGCCGGCTCGACGGCGAGATCCGTTCGCGCTTCAACGTGTCGCGGGCGCTCGCCGGCGCGGCCGGCCTTGCCGTCGATTGGGGTTTCGAGCGCGAGGTGCAGGGCGAGCTTGCCAAGCGCGCCGGCCGTTCGGCCGAAGGCATTTTCATCCCGACCGAGGTTTTCGAAACCCGCGTGCTGACCACCGCGACCGGGACCGAGCTGGTGCCGACCGAGCACCGCCCGGATCAGTATATCTCCGCGCTGGTCGCCTCGTCCGTCGTGCGTGGACTGGGTGCCCGGGTGCTGTCGGGCCTTGTCGGCAATCTCAGCATCCCGCGCGAGACGGATAGCCCGGCGATCGGATGGGTTGCGGAGAATACCGCGCTGACCGCCGACGACGCCAATTTCGACGCGGTGACGCTCTCCCCCAAGCATGCCGGCGCGCTCAGCGAGTGGAGCCGCAACATGCTGTTGCAGGCCAGCCCCGACGTGGAGGCTCTGCTGCGCCAGATGCTCGCCCGCAACCTCGCGCTGGCGATCGACAAGGCTGCGATCCAGGGCGGCGGCGCCAATGAGCCCAAGGGCGTGCTCGCCACCGCCGGCATCGCGACGCAGGCCTATGCGACCGATCTTTTCACCACCACGGCCGAGATGATCGCCAAGGCGGACATTGCGAATGTCGGCATGCCGCGTCGCAGCTTCCTGACGACCAACCTCATCAAGAAGATCTGCTCGCTGGAGCTGGACGCGAACAAGCTGCCCGTGGGCATCCCGCCGATCTTCCACAATGAGGCGGTGACGTTCTCCAACCAGGTGCCGACCAACCTCGGCGGCGGCGACGAGCACGGCCTGATCTATGCCGACTGGTCCGAGCTGCTGATCGGTATCTGGTCGGAAATCGACATTCTCGTGAATCCGTTCGAAAGCACGGCCTACAGCAAGGGCAATGTCTCCATCCGCGCCATGGCGACGGTGGACAGCGCCGTGCGTCACCCGGCCGCGTTCGTGTCGGCCACGGGCGTCGAAACCACCAGCGTGGGCATCGCCTGATGGTGGCCGGGGGCGATATGGAGCGGCGGGCCTTCACCGAGGTTCGCACGGCCGGGCGGCGTATCGAGGGATATGCCGCCACCTTCGGCACGGTGGCCAATCTCGGCCGCTTCACCGAAACCATTGCCCCCGGCGCCTTTCGCGAGGCGCTGGCCGGCGACGTGCTGGCCATGCTCGACCATGATCCCGGCAAGGTGCTGGGGCGGACCCGTTCGGGCACGCTGCGCCTGTCGGAAGATAGTCGCGGCCTCGCTTTCTCGCTCGACCTGCCCGACACGCAAGCCGGCCGCGACGTGCTCGCGCTGGCCGATCGCGGCGACCTGGGGGGCATGTCCTTTGGCTTCACGGTGCCCAAGGGCGGTGAGGCGTGGCAGGGCAATCGCCGCTCGCTCAACCGCGTGGGCTTGCGCGAAATCTCGATCGTGCAGGCGTGGCCGGCTTATCCCGACACGGAAATCGCCCTGCGCTCGCTCACGGCCGGCGCGGAGGCCAACCGCCGCGCGCGCCGGCTCATTCTCGCGGAGCTTGGCGCATGGGCATGATCGAACGCTTTGCCGCATGGGCCGGCTATGAAAAGCGCGCGGGCGATGATCCGAGCTGGGCGGCGCTCGCCCCCGGCATCGGCGCCATGGCCGGCATGTCGGCGCGCGCCGCTGAGAACCTGTCCGCCGTGCTCGCTTGCACGGGCGTTATCGCCAGTTCGCTCGCCTCGATCCCGGCGCTGATCTATCGCCGCGAGGGCGATGGCCGGACGGAGGTTTCGGGCCACCCGCTCGCCCGCATCACCCGCGAAGGCGTCACGGCCGCGATGACGTGGCCCGAGTTCATCGAGCATCTGGTCGCCTCGACGCTGCTAACCGGCAATGGCCTGGCAGAGATCCTGCGTGGACCGGGCGGTGAGCTTTCCGGCCTGCGCCATATCCCTTGGGGGATGGTAACTGTGGCCGAGCTATCGAGCGGCCGGCTGGCCTATGACGTAAGCGACGGCCGGGGCCGTACTTGGCGCCTGCTGGCCGGTGAGGTGATCCACCTTCGCGACCGGACGGATGATGGCCTGATCGGCCGCTCGCGTCTCAGTCGCGCCGGCGATGCCTTGGCCGGTGCGATGGCCGCGAACGATTTTGCGCGTAGCTTCCTCAACAATGGCGCGCAGCCGAGCGGCGTGCTCGAAATGCCGGGCGTGCTGACGGCGGATCAATTCACGCGGCTGCGCACGCAGATGGCTGAACGCCATGCCGGCGCCAAGAAGGCCGGCAATGTGATGATCCTCGACGGCGGCGCGCAGTGGAAGGCGTCGCAAATTTCGCCCGAGGATGCCGAGCTGCTTGAAAGCCGCAAGTTCGCGGTCGAGGAGATTTGCCGCATCTATCAGGTGCCGCCGCCACTTGTGCAGGACTACAGCCACAACACCTTCACCAACTCCGAAACGGCTGGCCGCTGGTTCGCCATGTTCACGCTCGCCCCGTGGGCGCGCAAGATCGAGGCCGAGTTCGCGCGCAGCGTTTTCCCGGCCGGTAGTGGCCTCGAAATGGAGCTGGACCTGTCGGGCTTCCTGCGCGGCGATCCGGCGACGCGGTGGAATGCCCACAAGATCGCGATCGACGCGGGCGTGCTCGACGCGGACGAGGTGCGCCAGGTGGAGGGGTGGAACCCCCGCACCAAGCAGGACAAGCAGGAGGTGCCGGCCTGATGCTCGCCACGTTCATCGCCGCTGGCGTGATCCCGACCGCCCCCGCGCCGGTTACGGCCGATCTGGTCACGCTGGCCGAGGCCAAGGAATATTGCCGGATCGACGGCGCAGCCGCATATGAGGACGCAACCTTGTCGATCCTGATCGCTGCGGCATCGGGCACGGTGCGCGATTACGCCGCCGGCTGGGACGGAACGGGCGAGGTTCCCGCGCGCCTGAAGCTGGCCGCCCTTGAGCTTATCGCCGCCCATTTCGACACCCGTGGCGATGTGCCCGACGTGCACCTTGAGCGCATCCTTGGGCCGTATCGGGAGCACAACGTCTGATGGCCCGGTTGATGACAGCGGAACAGGTGGCCAGCGAGTTCGGGCTTCCCTCTGCGCGCACTGTTCGGACCATGCGCGCGGACGGCCTCGCTGCCGTCCGGCTGGGGAAGGCCTATCTCTTTGACGTGGATGACGTGCAGGCGTTCATACAGAGCCGGAAGGAAACCAAATGCCGCGACCGAATCGAGGTCCATATCTCGCCTTCGTCCGGGATCGGGGCCGCTGGTACATCCAATGGAGCGAAGCTGGCCGCACCCGGCAGCACAGCACAGGCACTGACGATAGCGCAGCGGCTCAAATCGCACTCGCCCAGTTCATCCAGGAAAGGGAGCGCGCCACTCGACCCGCCGGGCCGCGTGATCCCTCTCAATTCTCGATCGACGAAGCGCTGACGCTCTACGGGACCGAACATGCACCGCACGCCGCAGATCCCCAGCGGATTGGCTACGCTATCGCGGCGCTTGCTCCGTTTTGGGCCGGCCGGGCAGTCGGCGACGTGACGCGCGAGACGTGCCGCGCCTATGCCCGTGAGCGCGGCAAAGCGCCCGGCACGATCCGGCGCGAACTGGCGACGCTGCGCGCGGCGATCAACTATGCCAAGGATGAAGGCCGGATCACTTACGCGCCCACTGTCCATCTTCCGCCCAAACCGGAAGGTAAGGACAGGTGGCTTCGCCGTTCGGAGGCCGCCGCGTTGCTCAATGCCGCCCGCAATGGGCACGCGACCACTCGCCCCTATCTGCCGCTGTTCATCCTGATTGCGCTTTATACAGGCGCCCGGAAGGGAGCGATATTGGAGCTCCGCTGGCCTCAGGTGGATCTTGTGGCCGGCCGTATCGACTTCAATCCGCCCGGCCGGCAGCGCACGTCCAAGGGACGCGCACATTTGCCGATCCCGCGCCGGCTGTTGACGTTCCTTCGCCTGGCGCGCCGGCGCGGCACCGACTTGGGTTGGGTGATCCACAAGGACGGCGCGCCGCTCGACAACATGAAGCGCGCTTTCAACACCGCATGCGCCGATGCGGGCTTGGACGACGTGACGCCGCACACCTTACGGCACACATGCGGGACGTGGCTGGCGCAGGCGGGCGTGCCTCTCGACAAAATTGGCGGCTGGCTCGGGCATTCGGACGCGCGCACGACGCAGCTCTACGCCCACCACCATCCCGATTTCATGGAAGAAGCTCGCAACGCCGTCGATCGGCGGAGAGCGTGAGCGTGTCCGAGTTATGTCCGCGCTACGTGCGTCAGTTCATGTCATGTTCCCGGCAACAAAGCCGGAACACGCTGGAAAAAATGAGGAAAAACATGGTGCCACGTGTTTTCGGGAGGCAGGGGCCGGAGGTTCGAATCCTCTCTCCCCGACCATTCATCCTGTCCGTCGTCAGCGGTAGCCGGCCTCCTTGGCCGGCGCCGGACGCACTGAGCGGGCCGCTTGCCCCGAATGGATCGGGGGCCTTCCAATCTTACGATGATCTTTCGAATGGCGCGGTCGCCGGATCGCCCCGCCCCTGCGCTGCGCGCGGCATCGTCCGCCCCTCGATCCAGTGCGGCTCGCCCAGCGGAATTCGAGCCAGCTTCGTCATCCACCGACGAATCGACTTCTGGCCGGTCTCGGCGTCGCGCGTCAGCCTCGATTCCTTCTGCACCCGCGAAGGCGTCTGAGCCGATTTCACCTCGACATATAGCGGATGGGCTCTGATGCGCTCGGTGAGCTGGCGGGCACAGGCCCGACCGGACGATATTTCCTCGCCCGGCGCCTCCCGCACTGGTTGAACGCGAGAGCGCGGCTGTCAGGAGATCACTGCCAATTTCGGATCGGTCGAAATATCACGGGAGGCATCGGTTCGGCGGGCGGCCGATAGTGATTGCGTGTCTGGAGGCAATATTTGCCGTGAAGGATGCCGAGGTAGCGGTTCCGAAGGGGAGGCTGGACCAAAATTTCCGCAGCGATCCCCGGCCATGAAGCAGACGGTATTCGATGATCTGACATGAAATTGAGCAATCCAGGAGATACCAAGTCCTCCGGGATCGTTACTGGTGCTGCGGTGATTTTTAAGCTTTAGCCAATGACTTGGCCGTGATAGTCGACCTCAATTCCTGGAGGCCCTCATGACTCGCACTCCGTACGCAACTGTCGCCGCGCAAACCCCAGGCGCTGACAACAACTGGTTTCGCGCGCACCCCTACGATCCGCCGTTTCTGCATGTCCTTTCCGCGGAAGACCATGACATCCTAATCGCCTGGCTTCGCCAGACAAGCGAACAGTGGCCAAATTCAGGCGCCTCCAGCATCGATACAATTACAATGCTTACCGGTCTGATGATGTCGTCGGGCATCAAGCGCGTTGTCCAATGTGGGCACTATGTCGGGTTTTCGACGCTCTTGTTGGGCATGATCGCCCGCCGTATGGGGATAGGAACGAAGCTCTACACGGTAGATATTGATCCGAAGTCGAGCGCCTATACTTCGAGTTGGCTGGAACGAGCGGAACTGTCAGACATAGTCCAAGTCGCGGTCCGCGACTCATCAGATCCGATCTGCGCTAAGGAAGCTGCGGCTTTTCTCGGAGGAGCGCCGCAGCTTGTATATATCGACAGCTCCCACCAATATGACCATACTCGGCAGGAACTGGAACTATGGTGGGAAGCCCTTCCCCCCGGCGGCTTGCTTGTGATGGACGACGTGTCGGGCCTGTCGGCTGACTTCGATCGGACGAAGAAGGGTGGCTCGCATCGCGCCGCAATGGAGTTCCGCAGCCACACGGCCCCGAATGCCGTGATCCTAAACAGCACCCATTACCTGGAAAACAAACACCCCACCGTATTTCGGGGAGTTTGCGGCCTGGGACTGTTTCAGAAGCCCTATCCCTTCGGGGGTTAGCGCGACCCACGAAAGCAATGGAGCCACGGGGCGATTGGAACGAAGTCCGTGGGTTCGCCGCCTCGCTGTTGTCCGATCAAGCTATCGCCGGAAATCCTCGCGGATGTAATCCATCGGCCGATGGGCGGATAACGGAGCCGCGTGCCGGCGGCCGGCCGGTCAGCGGTCGTGCGGGTTCTTCGGCGCGGGGGTGCCGGGGGCGCTGGTGGAAAGGATGCAGGGCTTGATCGCGCTTGGCCGGGGCCGTTCGCCCCTGGCTTCATACATCGCCATATAGCCGCCGGCCGACGGCATGGTCAGCCGGCCGACGCGGGCATAGCCGACGGCCGCCATCTCGCAATCGAGCAGCGCGGGCGGCGTGCCATGTTCGGCGGTGGGGCGATTCGAATCGACCACGACGACGCGGCCGCCGGGGCGGAGCGCGGGGCGCATCCGCCAGAGGAACTCATAGGGCGCGCCGATCTCGTGATACATGTGCACCAGGAAGATCCGGTCGAAGCTCGCCTCCGGCAGCTTGGGATCGGCGGGCTCGCCCAGCTTGACGCTGACATTGTCGATCGCCTCGCGATTGACGCGCTCGGCCAGCCTGTCGCGCACCTCGGGCACGATATCTTCCGCCAGCACGCGGCCGTCCTCGCCGACGCGGGAGGCGAGGCGGATGGTGTAATAGCCCTCGCCCGCGCCGATATCCGCCACCGTCATGCCGCGCACGACGCCGGAGCGCGTCATGACATTATCGGCCTCGCGCAGGCGATCGCGATCATCCTCGTTCGAGTAGCGGTTGGAGACGATCGGCGCCACCGGGCGATGGGCGGCGGGAAAATCGCTGCTCTTCACCTCGGCATCGCTGCCGGGCGCCGCCGGCGTGCAGGCCGCCAGCGCGCCCAGCAGCAATATGGCCGGCGCCCTCAGCCTCACTCGACGTCCTCTACCTCGACCTTCTCGCCGGTCACGCGCTGGGAAAGGGCGGCGGCCATGAACGGATCGAGATCGCCATCGAGCACGTCCGACGGCGAGGTGGAGGTGACGCCGGTGCGCAGATCCTTCACCAGCTGATAGGGCTGGAGCACGTAGGACCGGATCTGGTGGCCCCAGCCGATATCGGTCTTCGCCTCATAGCCGGCGCTCGCCTCCGCCTCGCGGCGCTGCAATTCCTGCTCGTAGAGGCGCGCCTTGAGCTGCTTCATCGCCTCGGCCCGGTTCTTGTGCTGCGAACGCTGGTTCTGGCAGGCGACGATGATGCCGGTGGGGATGTGGGTGATGCGCACCGCCGAATCGGTGGTGTTGACGTGCTGGCCGCCGGCGCCGGACGATCGGTAGGTGTCGATCTTCAGGTCCTTGTCCAGCACCTCGATATCGATGTCGTCATCCACCTCGGGATAGACCCAGACGGAGGCGAAGCTGGTGTGGCGGCGCGCCGCCGAATCATAGGGGCTGATGCGGACGAGGCGGTGGACGCCGCTTTCCGTCTTGGCGTGGCCATAGGCGTTCTCGCCGCGGATCATCAGCGTGGCGGACTTGATGCCCGCCTGCTCGCCCGCATGATAGTCGATCAGCTCCACCTTCATGCCGTGGCGTTCGGCCCAGCGCGCATACATGCGCTGCAGCATGCCGGCCCAATCCTGGCTCTCGGTGCCGCCGGCCCCGGCATTCACCTCGATATAGGCATTGTTGGCATCGGCCTCGCCGGCCAGCAGCGCCTGCACCTTGTCCCGCTCGGCCCGTTCGGCGAGTGCGGCCAGCGTGGCGACGCCTTCGTCGACCATCGCATCGTCGCCTTCGGCCTCGGCCATCTCCATCAGCTCGATCGTGTCGGAAAGCTCCGTCTCGATCGCGCGGGTGGCGGTGATCGCCTCGTCCAGCCGGCGGCGTTCGCGCATCACCTCCTGCGCGGCCTTGGGGTCGTCCCACAGCTTCGGGTCCTCGACGCGGTTGTTCAGCTCATCGAGGCGGCGCAGCGCGCGGTCCCAATCCAGGAACCGGCGCAGCAGCGCGAGCGCATCGTTGATCTGGTCGGCATAGGCTTGCGCTTCGGCGCGCATCGTCAAGGCTCCTGAACATGGTCTGTCGCCCCGGCGCCGGCCGGGGCAATCCCGCGGCGGCGTGGCGGGACAATGCGGTGGCCCGGCCCGCGCCGGGCGGAAGCATCGGCTGGCGGGTTAATAGATGCCGCCCTCTCTTTGCAAGAAATCGCTGTCGCCGCTGCGCTGCGCGGGCCGCGCGGCATCCGCCTGCTTGGCGATCTCCTCACGCCTTATGGTGCGGCGCGGCTCGCTTTCGGGCTTGAAGGCTTCCCAGATGATCGCCGCCTTGGGATCGGTGCCCGGCCAGCCGGCGAAGACCTTGCGGCCGGACTTGCGATCGATCCGCACCATGCGGATGCCCGGCGGCGCGCGGAAGGGCACGACCGGCATGTCCTTCATCGCCACCTGCGCGAACTGCTTGAAGATCGGCGCGGCGACGGTGCCGCCCTGGGCATAGCCGCCCAGCGAGCGCGGCTGATCGTAGCCGAGATAGACGCCGGCGACGAGATCGGCCGATCCGCCCACGAACCATACGTTGGTGGGGCCAGTGGAGGTGCCCGTCTTGCCGAACAGCGGGCGGCCGAGATCGCGCAGGATGGTGGCGGTGCCGCGCTGGACCACGCCTTCCAGGATATGCACGGTCTGATAGGCCGTCATCGCATCCATCACCTGGCGGCCGCGCGGGCGCGGGCGCGGCATCGAGCCGCCGTTCCAGTCCTTGGCGTTGCAGCCCTCGCACGGCCGGGTATCGGCGCGCCAGATCGTCTTGCCGTTGCGGTCCTGGATATAGTCGATCAGCGTCGGCTTCAGCTCGCGGCCGTTATTGGCCAGCATCGCATAGGCGTTGGTGAGCTTCAGCACCGTCGTGTCGCCGGCGCCGAGCGAGATGGCGAGCACGGCGGGATAATCGCCGATGCCCATCGCCTTAGCGGTCTTCACCACCTTGTCCATGCCGGTCTGGCTGGCGGCGCGCACCGTCATCAGGTTGCGCGACTGCTCGACACCCCAGCGCATCGTCTGCGGGCCGGCATTGCCGCCGGAGAAGTTGCGGAAGCATTTCTGCCCGAGCCTGGCCGACTGGTAGACGCAGAAGGGACCATCGACGATGATCGAGGCCGGTGTCATGCCATTGTCCAGCGCGGCGGCGTAGACGAAGGGCTTGAAGCTCGATCCCGGCTGGCGCTGCGCCTGGGTCGCGCGGTTGAAGGAGGAACCGCGCGCATCGAACCCGCCCTGCATGGCCAGCACGCGGCCATTATGCGGGTCTTCCGCCACGAAGCCGCCGGAAACCGCGGGGATGTTGCGCAGGCCGAAGGCGCCGCCTTCCCGCTTCACCACGATCACGTCGCCCGGCGCCAGAAAATCGAAGGCGCGGCCACCGACGCCGCGCTTCGGCATGGCGGCGGCGGCGGCGTAGAGCGTGCCGGTCGATCCGTCCGCAAGGCCGATCTCGGCGCTGCCGGCGCCCTTCGCCAGCACCACGGCGGCCAGCCAGTCGGCATAGCCCGTGCCGACATTGGCGGCGGCCAGCCGCGCGGGCCAGCCATCGCCCGGATCGATCTTCTTGACCGGGCCGCTCCAGCCCTTGCCGCGATCGTAGCGAACGAGGCCGTCGCGCAGCGCGGTTTCCGCCGCCCCCTGCACCCTGGGATCGATCGAGGTGCGCACCCAGAGGCCGCCCGAATAGACGCTGTGGGGGCCGTCCTTGGCGGCCTCGCCATAACGCTCGATCAGCTCGCGGCGCACTTCCTCCATGAAATAGCCGCCGATGTCGCGGCGGACCACGGCGGCGCGGTGGATGGTGCCGAGCGGCGCGGCGCTGGCGGCGGCGCGCTGCGCCTCGTCGATCCAGCCATTCGCCTTCATCTGCGCCAGCACATAATCGCGCCGTTCCAGCGCGCGGGCGGCGAAGCGATCGGGGTTATAATTGGCCGGGGCCTTGGGCAGGATGGCCAGATAGGCCATTTCCGGCAGCGACAGCTGATCGACGTCCTTGTCGAAATAAGCGCGCGCGGCGGACTGGACGCCATAGGCGTTCCGCCCGAGGAAGATCTGGTTGAGGTAAAGCTCCAGGATCTGCTGCTTGGTCATCGCATGCTCGATCCGGCGGGCGAGGATCATCTCCTTGATCTTGCGGGTCGGCGAATATTCGTCGCCGATCAGCAGGTTCTTGGCGACCTGCTGGGTGATGGTCGATCCGCCGCGCGCCCGCTCGCCCGATCCGAGCTTGGAGACATAATCGATCACCGCGCCGGCAAGGCCGGTCAGGTCGACGCCGCTGTGCGAGAAGAAGGTCTTGTCCTCCGCCGCCAGGAAGGCGTGGACCAGCATCGGCGGATATTCGTCATAGGCCAGCTCCACCCGCCGCTCGCGCGCGAAGCTGTGGACCGGCATGCCGTCGATATCGCGCACATTGGTGGGGAGCGGCGGCTCATAGGCGAGAAGCTGGTCCGCATCGGGCAGGTCGCGCGCGAAGACCAGCCATACCGCCAGCCACAGCACCAGCAGCCCGCCCGCCGCATAGGCCGCCCAGCGGACGATTCGGCGCTGCCACAACGCGCGCAGCGCCGGCCCGAGGCCGTCGCCCGCACGCCTGAGCTTCATGTGCAGATTCTCCGGCGGCGCATCTTCCATCGCCCCGCCATCTAGCAGGTTGAGGCCGCTTTGCCAGCCATCAGGCGATCAGTTGCTCGCCAGCCGCCGTGCGAAGTGGACCTCGATGGCGCGGCGGACCCCCTTGGCGATATCGCGACGATATTTTTCGGAGAAGAGCAGCTTCGCATCCTCCTCGTTGGAGATGTAGCCCGTTTCCAGCAGCACGGAGGGCACGTCCGGGGCCTTGAGCACGATCAGGCCGGCAAAGCGGTGGAACTCGTCCTTGAAGGGGATGTGCGGCGCCATCTCGCGCTGGAGCAGCACCGCGAAATCGGCCGAGATGTTCATCGTCTCGCGCTGGGCGAGGTCGAACAGGATCGAGGAGACGTCCTCATTCTCCCCGCCGAGATTGACGCCGTTCAGCACGTCCGCCCGATTCTCGCGCGCGGCGACGGCGGCGGCCACCCGGTCGGACGCGACCTCGGACAGGGTGTAGATGGTGGCGCCCCGCGCCGCCGGATTGGGGGCGCTGTCGGCATGGACCGAAAGGAACAGGTCCGCCCCCAGCCGGCGCGCTATCTCCCGCCGCTCGCCCAGCACCAGGAAACGATCCGTCTCGCGGGTGAGCGCCACGCGCACCCGGCCGGATTCGACCAGCTCGTCGCGGATGGCGAGCGCGATGGCCAGCGCGGCATCCTTCTCCCGGCGCCCGCCCGGCCCCAGCGAGCCCGGATCATGGCCGCCATGGCCGGCATCGATCACCACCAGCGGGCGATTGCTGCCCTTCGCCCCGATCACGCGGGGAAGCGGCGGCCCATCGCCTTCCGCCGAACGATCCAGCGGCACGCGCACGGCCGACCGATCGGACCGGCGCGGCGCGGATGCCTGGACGGCGACGGGCGGCAGGAAGACGCGCCGGGGCGCATCGATGCTGCGGGCGAAGGCGCGTTCGCTGGCGCCCGCTATCTCCAGCACCAGCGACCGGCCGTCCGCCGCGAACCCGCCGCCCTTCACCAGCGCGGGGCCTTTCAGGTCCAGGACGACGCGCGCGGTGCGCGGATCGAACTGCGCCTGCCGGATCGCGGCGATATAGCCGCCGGCCTCCCCGCCCGACCCGGCATGGGCGGATGCGATGTCGATGGCGATACGGCGCGGCCCGTCCAGCGTGAAGACCGACGCCTTCTCCACCGGCCCGTCGAAGCGCAAGGTGATGCTGTCCCCCAATATCTCGACGCCCCGGATCGACGCGGCGTCGATCGGGGTCGCGATGAAGATGGCAAGCAGAACCAGGCAGAGGACGCGTGGAATTGCGGAAAAGATCTGCCTGTCCCCCCCTTCGTCCTTCGATCGGCGCAAGCGACCGAATATTCCGCCGCCAGCCTGCGCGATGCGCGAGATCATGTTTCGTGCCGTCCCGTAGCGCTTTCCGGTTTCGCCTTGAAGCATAGGGGCAAACACTTACTTTACCAAAGTCCCGATATCACGGCCCTGCCGGACAGTTGTGGTTGCCCGCCGTCCGCGCAGATGCTAGCAGCGGAATATCCGCGCGGCTGCCTTTGATCCAACAGGGCAAGGCCCGATCGGAACAGGAGCCGCATTTGCGGCCGCCCATCTAGGTTGACGCTGCATGAGTCTTGATTTCCCGAACCTCAGTCGCCCCTCGAAAGGTGGCGGCGCGTCGGTTCGGGGCCTGTTTCCGGCGCACGGTGCCGGACATGACATTGCGGCAGACGCACAGTTTCTCTTTTTCAACCGGGTGAACTGGCGCGGCATCGCGACGATGCCGGCGCCTGCGCCCCTTACATATCGCGCGCCGCGCCGCAGACTGGCGGATGGCGGACGCGCCCGGAGAATAATGAATGACCATGCGCATGCTGATCGACGCGCGCCACCGGGAGGAAACCCGCGTAGCCGTCGTCAAGGGAAACCGCATCGAGGAATTTGATTTCGAGTCCGCCGAGCGCAAGCAGCTCAAGGGCAATATCTATCTGGCCAAGGTGACGCGCGTCGAGCCGTCGCTGCAGGCGGCCTTCGTCGATTATGGCGGCAACCGCCACGGCTTCCTCGCTTTTTCGGAAATCCACCCCGATTACTACCAGATCCCCAAGGAGGATCGCGAGGCCCTGCTGCGCGAGGAGGCGGAGCACGCCGCCGAGGAAGAAGCGCTGCGCCAGCGCGAGGAGGCCGAGGAGGATCATCATGATGACGAGGATCATCATGACGATCACGATCATGACGACGACGCCAATGGCGAAAGCGAGGATGCGCCCCGCCGCAGGCCGACGAGCGCCGGCGGCGGCGACGAGAATGCCGTGGAGGCGCTGCGCGCCAAGCGCATGAACCTGCGCCGCCGCTACAAGATCCAGGACGTGATCCGCCGCCGCCAGGTGCTGCTGGTGCAGGTGGTGAAGGAGGAACGCGGCAACAAGGGCGCGGCGCTGACCACCTATCTCAGCCTTGCCGGCCGCTATTGCGTGTTGATGCCCAATACCGCCCATGGCGGCGGCATCAGCCGGAAGATTTCGAACGCCGCCGATCGCAAGCGCCTGAAATCGATCATGGCGGAACTCAACCTGCCGAAGACGATGGGCTGCATCGTCCGCACGGCGGGCCTCCAGCGCACCAAGACCGAGATCAAGCGCGATTTCGACTATCTCGCCCGGCTGTGGGACGAGATTCGCGAGAATACGCTGCAGTCCGAGGCACCGGCGCTGATCTACGGCGACAGCGACCTCATCAAGCGGGCGATCCGCGATATCTACAATCGCGACATCGACGAGGTGATCGTCGAAGGCGAGGAAGGCTATCGCCAGGCGCGCAGCTTCATGAAGCTGCTGATGCCGAGCCATACCAAGAAGATCGTGGCCTATAACGATCCGGTGCCGCTGTTCCAGCGCTTCGGGGTCGAGGACCAGCTCGCCGCGATGTATCAGCCGATCGTCCAGCTCAAGTCCGGCGGCTATCTGGTCATCAATCCCACGGAAGCGCTGGTTTCGATCGACATCAACTCGGGCCGTTCGACGCGCGAGCATAATATCGAGCAGACCGCGCTCAGCACCAACCTCGAGGCCGCGCACGAGATCGCGCGCCAGCTTCGCCTGCGCGACATGGCCGGCCTGGTCGTGATCGATTTCATCGACATGGAATCGAACTCGAACAACCGCAAGGTCGAGAAGGCGATGAAGGAGGCGCTGAAGAACGACCGCGCCCGCATCCAGGTGGGCCGCATCTCCAGCTTCGGCCTGTTCGAGATGAGCCGCCAGCGGCTGCGCACCGGCGTGCTCGAGGCCTCGACCCGCCAGTGCCCGCATTGCGAGGGCACCGGGCTCGTCCGCACCGCATCCTCGGCCGGCCTTTCGGCGCTGCGCATGCTGGAGGACGAGGCCGCGCGCGGGCGCGGTTCGCGGCTCGTGCTGCGCGCCAGCCAGGAAGCCGCCTTCTACGTCCTCAACCGCAAGCGCGACGAGATCGGCGAGATCGAGGAACGCTATGGCGTGCTGATCGAAATCCTTTCGGACGGCTCGCTCGAAGGCGCGCGGATGACGGTGGAATCCTCCGGCCCGCCGCCGGCCTATACGCCGCGCCTGCCGCAGCCCGTCGCCATCGAGCCCGAGGATGACGACATCCTCGATATCGAGGACGAGGAAGAGGAAGAAGCCGCCGAGGAAGCCGAGGCCGAGGCCGCCGGTGGCGAGCAGGAACGGCGCGACAGCGAGGAACGCGGCCGCCGTCGCCGCCGTCGCCGCCGTCGCGGCGGCCGGCGCGAGGAGGGTGAGACCGCCCCGCGCGACGAGCAGACCGAGGGCGAGAACGAAGAAGCCGGCGACGACGAGGACGAGCAGGGCGAAGCCCCCGCCGTCAGCGCCGAGAGCGAGGCCGAGCGTGAGGAGCGCGAGGAAGGCCGTCGCCGCCGTGGCCGTCGCGGCCGTCGTGGCGGCCGCCGCCGCAACGGCGACGAGACGGTGACCGACGCCGCGACCGTGGAAGCCGAATCGGCCGAGGCCGAGGAAGCGGAGACCGCCGCGCCGGTGGCGGCCGAGGCTCCCGCCGCCGAGGCGGTGGCCGAGGAAGGCCCGGCCAAGCCGCGCGCTCGCCGGCGTCCGCGTGCCCGCAAGGAGGCCGAGGCCGAAATCGTCGTGGCCGAAGCACCCGCCGCGGTGGCCGCTCCCGTCGAGGAAGCCGCCGTGGAGCCGGTCGCGGAGGAAAAGCCCAAGCGCACCCGCCGCACCGCGCCCAAGGCGGAAACCGCCGAGGCCGTGGCCGACGCGAAGCCGAAGGCGGCGCCCAAGCCCCGCGCCACCAAGGCCAAGGCGGCCGCGCCTGTCGAAACCCCGGCCAATGACGAGGAGGCCCCGGCCAAGCCGCGCCGCCGCACCCGTGCCAAGGCGGCGGATGCGCCTGCCGAGGCGGCCGTCGCGGAAGCCCCAGCCGCGCCCGACGCGGCGGCCGATGCCGCCCCGCGCCGGGGCTGGTGGCAGCGCACGTTCGGCAACTGATCGCCTGACGGCGGCCGGCCATCCATCCGATGGCCGGCCGCTTTCATCCGGAGTTCAGGCGCATGGGGAGACATCCGGCATGATGCATCGCTCCGTCCGTCCCCTTCCCGGCAGGCAGATCGGCCGCTGGCTGATGGCGCTGCTGCTCTCCATGGCGCTGCTGGCACGGCCGGCGATGGCGCAATCCATCCTGCGCGATGCCGAAACCGAATCGCTGCTGAACGATATCGCCCGCCCGATCGTCGTCGCCGCTGGGCTCGAGCCCAACAATGTCCAGATGGTCCTGATCCAGGACAAAGAGATCAACGCCTTCGTCGCGGGCGGCCAGATCGTCTACATCCATTCCGGCCTGATCACCGCGGCGGACAACGCCAACGAGGTGCAGGGCGTGATCGCCCACGAGGTGGGCCACATCACCGGCGGCCATATCGTCCGCTTTTCCGAAGGCGCGCGCGCGGCGACGGGGATCAGCATCCTTTCGCTGCTGCTGGGCGTGGCCGCGATCGCGGCCGGCGGCGGCGAGGCGGGCATGGGCATCCTTTCCGCGGGCCAGCAGGCGGCGATGAGCAACTTCCTCGCCTTCACCCGCACCCAGGAATCGAGCGCGGACGCCGCCGGCGCCAGCTTCATGAAGAAGGCCGGCATATCGGGGAAGGGATCGGTCTCCTTCTTCCAGAAGCTGCGCAAGGAGGAATTCCGCCTCTCCTCCAGCTATGCCGATGTCGATCCCTATGCCCGCACCCACCCGATGTCGGCCGATCGCGCCGCCGTGATGGAGGCGGAGCTGAAGACCGATCCCGCCTGGAACAAGCCGACCGATCCGGCGCTGGAGGCCCGCTTCCAGCGGGTGAAGGCGAAACTCGCCGGCTTCGTCCAGGACCCCAAGGTCACGCTGATCAAATATCCCGAAAGCGACCAGAGTATCCCGGCCTGCTATGCGCGCGCTTATGCCTGGCATCGCGCCGCCTATCCGGACAAGGCGGTGGCGGAGGTCGACAAGCTGATCGCCGCCCAGCCGCACGATCCCTATTTTCTCGAGCTCAAGGGCCAGGTCCTGCTCGAATCCGGGCAGCCCAAGGCCGCGATCGCCCCCTTGCGCGAGGCGGTGGAGCGCACGCGCAGCACCCCGCTGATCGCCACCCTGCTGGGCCATGCGCTGATCGCGTCCGAAGACCCCGCCAACCTGGCCGAGGCCCGCACCGTGCTGCGCAACGCCGTGGCGCGGGACAATGAGAATCCCTTCGCCTGGTATCAGCTCGGCATCGTCTACAGCCAGGAAGGCGATATCGCGCGCGCGGCGCTCGCCACGGCGGAACGCTATGCGATGACCGGCCAGCCGCAGCTCGCGCTCGGCAACGCCGAAACCGCGATGCGCGGCATCCCGCAGGGCACGCCCGATTATGTGCGCGCGGAGGATATCGCATTGACATCCCGGCAGGCGATCGCCGATCGCAAGCGACGCTGAACGGAAAGGGGCCGGCACGCCCGTGCAGGAAAACAGGAAAGGATATTGGGTGGCAGGCATCATCGGTGCGCTGGCCGGGGGAGCGGCCGCGCTGGCGCTCACGGCATTGCAATCGGCCCCCTCGGCGGGAACGGTTCCGGCCAGGGATCGCGCCGCGATCGAGGCGATCGTCCATGACTATATTCTCGCCCATCCGGAGATCATCCCGGAGGCGATGGAGAAATTGCAGGGCCGCCAGACCGCGCAGCTGATTGAAGCCAACCGCAAGGCGCTGGAAACGCCCTTCGCGGGCGCCTGGGCCGGCGCGCGCGACGGCGACGTCGTGCTGGTCGAATTCTTCGATTATTCCTGCGGCTATTGCCGCCAGAGCGTCGCCGACGTCGATCGGCTGATCAAGGAGGACCCGAAGCTCAAGGTCGTCTTCCGGGAACTGCCGATCCTGGGCGACGCCAGCGACGCGGCGGCGAAGGTCAGCCTGTCCGCCGCGCGGCAGGGCGCCTTCTATCCCTTCCATCTCAAGCTCTACAATAGCGGCCGGCCCACGCCCGCTGCCATTGCCGAGGTGCAGAAGCAGGTCGGCCTCGATCCCGTGCGCGTGGCGGCGGACGGCAAGGCGGCCGAGGTGCAGGCGGAGATCGACGGCAATATCGGCCTTGCCCGCACGCTCCAGCTCAGCGGCACGCCGGCCTTCATCGTCGGCAACCAGTTGCTGCCCGGCGCCGTCGGCTATGACGCGCTGAAGAAGGCGATCGCGGAGGCCCGCACCGCCAGGCGCTGAGACGCCGATCCGGCGGCGGCGCGGATCAGCTTTCCGCGCCGCTGTCCGGTTCGGGCTTACGCCCCTTGAAGCCCTGGGCGATCACATACCATTCGGACGAGTCCTTGCGGCTCGCCGGCGGCTTGGCGTGCTTGACGGTGGTGAACAGGCGCTTGAGCTCGGCGACCAGATCATTGTCCGCGCCGCCTGCCAGCACCTTGGCGACATAGGCGCCGCCGGGCCGCAGCACGTCCGCCGCGAAGGCGCAGCCGGTCTCGACCAGCGCCATGGTGCGCAGATGATCGGTCTGGGGATGGCCCACGGTGTTGGCCGCCATGTCGGACAGGACGAGATCGGCCGGTCCGCCCAGCGCTTCGCTCAACAGATCGGGCGCGGCATCGTCCATGAAATCCATCTGCAGGATGGTGACGCCGTCGATCGGATCGACCGGCAGCAGATCGATGCCGACGATCGTCGCCTTGGGCGATACCTTGCGCACCACCTGGCTCCACCCGCCGGGCGCGATGCCGAGGTCGACGACGCGGCTCACCCCTTTCAGCAGGTGGAAGCGCTCGTCCAGTTCCAGCAGCTTGTAGGCCGCGCGCGAGCGATAGCCCTCGGCCTTGGCGCGGCGCACATAGGGGTCGTTCAGCTGGCGCTCGAGCCAGCGGGTCGAGGCGGCGCTGCGTCCCCGTGCGGTCTTCACCCTCTGGCGGCCGCCCGATCCGCCGCGGCTCATTGCTTCATACTCATGCGCGCCCGGTCTCACGCGCCATCAGCGAACGCAAGATGCCTTCGCGAATCCCGCGGTCGGCAACCCCCAGCCGCTCCGCCGGCCAGATGTCGATGATCGCCTCCAGGATGGCGCAGCCGGCCACCACCAGATCGGCGCGTTCCGTGCCGATGCAGGGCAGGCCCGCGCGTTCGGCGACGGACATGGACGACAGGCGCGTGCTGATGTCGCGCATCGATTGCGCCGGCACCATCAGCCCGTCCACCGCGCGCCGATCGTAACTTGCGAGGCCGAGATGCAGGCTCGCGAGCGTCGTCACCGTGCCGCTGGTGCCGAGCAGGCGGGACGACGCATGGTTCGCCCCCGCCAGCCCCTCGGCAAAGGGCGCGAACGCCTCCGCCACCCGCGCGCGCATGCGCCCATAGGCGGCCAGCCGCGCCTCGCGGTCCGCCCAGTCGTGAGGCTCGGTCTCGGTGAGCGAGACGACGCCCCAGGGCGCGGAAAACCATTCGATGATGCGCGGCGTATCCCCGACGGGCTCGATCAGCACCAGTTCGGTGGAGCCGCCGCCGATGTCGAAGATGAGCGCCGGCCCCTCCCCCGGCTCCAGCAGCACATGGCAGCCCAGCACGGCCAGCCGCGCCTCCTGCTCCGCCGAGATGATGTCGAGCGCGATCCCCGTCTCACGATAGACGCGCTCTACGAACTCGCGCCCGTTGCTCGCCCGGCGGCAGGCCTCCGTCGCCACCGATCGCACCAGCGTCACCTGCCGGCGCTGCAATTTTTCCGCGCAGATCGAAAGCGCGGCGACCGCGCGGTCCATCGCCCGGTCGCTGAGCCGCCCCGTCGCGGCCAGACCTTCGCCCAGACGAACGATTCGCGAAAAGGCATCGACGACGACGAAACCTTCCTCCGCCGGCCGCGCGACAAGTAGACGACAATTATTGGTGCCAAGATCAAGCGCCGCATAAGTGCGGCGGTGGAGCCGCCTCTGGGGCGCGTCGGGGGCCGCGTTGCGCGAAAAGCTTCCGCGTCGCGGCGCCGCCATTCCGGTCTGCTGCGCCATGCAATCACTCTTATCTTTCCGGCCGATCCGATGCCGCCGGGACTTGGGAGGGAGACTATCGGCACATGGAGGTCGCGGCAAGGCCGCCCGCGACAGGGATCGAACGTTGGGGCGTTGACAGGAGGCAGGACGGCTTATATTGCGCGCGCCTGCCTTTTGCCCCGTCGTCTAAAGGTAAGACTACGGACTCTGACTCCGTCAATCGAGGTTCGAATCCTCGCGGGGCATCCACTTCGGGCGATGCGAAACGTTCCACCGGCAGAAATCCCCCATTCAGGTTGGAATTAAGAGAGTTGCCGGTAAGATGGCCAGGGCGGCCCCGCGTTCGGGCGCCGTTCGCGTAGAGGAGAATCCGATGTCCGAATCCGAATCGACCACCGGCAAGGCGCAATCGTCCGGCACCAAGAAGGCCGGCCGGATCACGCCCGCGGCGGGCATCGGCGTGGGCGTCGCGATCGGATCGGCCGCGATCGTCGCCGCTCTGCTCTACGCCAATCGCAACAAGAAGGGCGACAAGGCCTCCTGATCGGCCAGCCCGCGGGGGGCTTCAGAAATCGGTCGCGAGGGTGAAGGCCACGCCGGATCCGGGCGTGGCGTCGCCCGCCACGCGGAAACGGCCTTCCAGCGCGCCCGTCACCATCGCTCCCGCGATCGGCAGGCTGATCGCGGCACGGGGGCCGATATCGAGGCGGTTCGCGCCGGGCTGGGCACCGCCCCATGCCCCCGCGCCCAGCCGCAGGGCGACATCGGGCGCAATATCCCGGCGATGGGCGATGCGGACCGCGCCGTCGGCCAACAGATCGCGCGCATGGATGCCGACAATCCCGGCCTGGGCATAGCCGTCAGCCTCCATCCCCGCCCCCAGCGCCCGCCAGAATCCGCCCGCCGCATAGGCCGACCAGGCATTGCGGCCCTCGCCGCCAAGATCGATTCGCCGCTCGATCGACAGGCGGATCGCCCGGTCGGGCAAGGGGTGGAGATCGATGCCGATCGCGCCTTCGGCCGCGCGCGGCGAATCGGTCGGCGCATAGAGCCGGGCGGCGAGGCTGAGATCGCGATTCGCCCGCCAGGCGATCCGGCCGCCCACCTGCCCTCCGCCAAGCTGGCCGCCCGCCGCCAGCCCTTCGCCGCCCCCGCCGCGCGCGAAGAGATAAAGACTACCCGACCAGCGCGAGCCTTCCGCCGGCGCCACATCCACGGGAGCGACCGGGAGATCGGAGGGTGGAAACGGTGGCGGGCCTGATGCAGGGACCGGAGCATCCTCCGGCCCGTCCGCCACCTGGGTGACGGGCCAGGGAAATACCGGGACATGTGCGGCCAACCGGGTCTTCGCCACCCCCGCCGTCTCCGGCTCCGGACCCGGATCGGCATACGCGAGAAACGATGGATGGATATCCCGATGCGGCGGCGGCGATTGCGGCCGGATATCCCACCGCGCCGTCAGGAGCGGAGGCGCATCGGCGGCGTCGCTTCCCTGCACCCACCATATCCGCGCGCCGATCCAGGACGCCACCACCAAGGCCAGAAAGCGGATCGGCGGCGCAGCCAGCTTCATTCGGCGCCGCCGGCCGGGAAGCGATGGCGCGTCTTGTCCCATCGGAGCGCGGTGCGCCCGCTCCGCAGATAGAAGAGCAGCGCGCGCCAGGCGGCCATGATGCTGATGATATTGCCCACCATCATCCGCACCGGCGCGCGCATCGCCTCACGCGCACCGTAAAAGCGCCAGACCATCCAGCAGCGCATCGCCATGCGCCAGCCGAGCAGGCCGAGGTTGATCCAGCACAATGTGGACAGCGGCGGATCGAGCACCGGCGCGGGCAGGCCGCCGGCCCGATGCGCCACCGCCGCGGCCGCCCACAGCAGCAAGGCGAGATAGGCCGCGCTCACGATCAGCGCGGCCAGCACCGCCCGGCGATCGCGCAGCCGCATCCAATGTTCGGCGATGCCGCCGCGCCAGCCCAGCCGGTCCCAGCCCGCCAGCGCGATGCCGATCAGCCAGCGCGTCTTCTGCCGCACCGCCGCGTCGATCGTCGCCGGGAAATAGGCGCGCACCGCCACCAGCGGCCCGCCATCGTCCACCGGCAATCGCACGAAGACGCCGCGTCCGCCCATTTCGGCGACGCGCAGCCCAAGCTCATAATCCTCCGTCAGGCTGTCGGCGTCGAAGGGCAGGCCGCCGCGCGTGGCCGCGATCCGGGCGATCGTATCGCGCGCGATCGCGCATCCCACGCCTGCGGAAGGAAGCGCCGCGCCGATCGCCTCGCGCACGACCAGCTGTTTCCCGTGCGCCTCGGCAAACTCGTCGCAATAATGGCCGCTGATCCAGAGCGAGCCCGGCACCACCAGCGGGATCACCGGCAGCTGCACCAAGGCGAAGCGTTCGATCAGCCGGTCGAACACGACAAGCTCGGCCGGGTGCACGACGTCCTCGGCATCGTGCAGCACGATCGCCTTGAAGCGGATGCCGGTCGCCCTTTCCTCCTCCAGCAGCGCCAGCCAGAGGCGGTTCAGGCATTCGGCCTTGGTGGTCGGGCCGGGCAGCCGCCCGTCGACCATCCGCACCCGGCCGCCGCGCGCATGGTTCGCCTGCACGGCCCGGACGGCCATCTGTGTCGCCGGATCATTGGGATAGACGCCCACGAATATGCGGAAATCGGCATGATCCAGCCGATCGAGCGCATGGCGGAGCATCGGGCCGATCACCTCGCCTTCGTCCCAGGCACCGATGAAGATGGCGATCCGGCCGGGGCTATCGGGCGGCGGCAGGCGGGCGGCCGTGGCGGGCCGATGACGGCGATAGACGGTGAGCCGCCGCTTCGCGGTGCGCAGCAGCCACAGCATATCCATGGCGAGATCGTCGATCCCACCGATCAGGATCCCGATGGCCGCAAATAACGCGACTTCGCGCAATGCGGCATCGAGAAGCCATGGCAAAGCCCCCGCTCCCGGCATTCTCCTGCCCCCCGGGACGGGAACATGTCGCGCGGAGTTCGACCGCGCAAGACGATAATGCCATAATAATGCCGGGCTTTACTTTGCCTCGATTGCCGTTGACCTTCGATTGCGGCTGGATTCCCTGTCCGCCAGACGGCATTTTCGAACCACAATGAAAAGGGGAGCGGATGATGCGGCGGCTTTTCGGAATGCGCTGGGCGGCCCTGCTGCTGGTCCTCGCGCCCGTCGCGGCCTCCAGCGACGTCGCTCCGCAGGTGGTGATGGCGAGGCCCGGCGGCGCGGGCGGCCTGATCGAACGCTTCACCATGCGCTTTTCCGAACCGATGGTGCCGCTGGGCGATCCGCGCGCGGCCGCGCCCTTCGCCGTCGCCTGCCCGGTTCCGGGCAAGGGCCGCTGGGTCGACCAGTCGATCTACGTCCATGAATTCGATCGGGCGCTGCCCGGCGGGCTTTCCTGCGCCCTATCGCTGCGCGACGGGCTGAAGACGCTGCGGGGCGCGACCCTTGCCGGCCAGCAGCGCTTCGTGATCGATACAGGCGGTCCCGTCGCCCGCGCCGTCCTGCCGTCGCGCTATGGCGGGGACGTGGCCGAGGACCAGATATTCCTCGTCGCCGCCAATGTCGTGCCGGATCGCGCCTCCGTGGCGCAGGCCGCTTATTGCGCCGTCGACGGCATCGGCGAGAAGATCGCGGTGGACGTGCTGCCGCCCGCGACCGTGGGCGACATCCTCGCCGGCATGGGGCCGGATCGCTACGAGGTGCGCAATTTCCTCTCGGAAGCCGGCCTGCCGGAAGTCCTGCCCAGGGACGCCGGGGAACGGGCGACGGCGCTCGCCGGCATCACCGCGCTCAAATGCCGCCGCCCGCTGCCGCCGGGGCGCGACATGGCGCTGCTGTGGGGTGCCGGCATCAGCGGGCCGGGCGGACGCACGGCCGGCGCGGACCAGCGCTTCGATTTCACGGTGCGCAAGGCGTTCGAGGCGCGGTTCGAATGTTCGCGGGTGAATCCGCAGGCCGGCTGCAGCCCCGTCGAGCCCGCCAATGTCCGCTTCACCGCCCCCATCGCGCGCGCGGCGGCCGAAGGCATCCGCATCCGCCTTGCCGACGGCACCGAGCTGCGGCCCGAGATCGCGGACAAGAGCGCCGCGCAGGTCAGCGCCGTCCGCTTCAAGGCGCCCTTCCCCGAATCGGTGGACGGCAGGCTGCTGCTGCCGGAACGGCTGATCGACGATAGCGGCCGCCCGCTTGCCAATGCCGGGCGCTTTCCGCTCGACATCCGCTTCGATGCCGCGCCGCCGCTGGTGAAGTTCGCGGCGCCGTTCGGGATATTGGAGGCGAAGGAAGGCGGGATGCTGCCCGTCACCGTGCGCAATGTCGAACCGGCATTGCAGGGCGGCACGCTGGCGGTGGGCGGCAATATCGCCCGTATCGATGGCGACGACGGGGCCGTCGCCCGCTGGCTGCGCACGATCGACAAGGCTGACGACAATGATTTCCGGGAGGAGGGACGCGGCAAGGAGAAGGTGACGGTCAACCACACCGGCGCGAACCCGGTGCTGAGGAACGTGGCCGGCGCCCGCCCGATGTCGCTGGCGCTGCCCGGCAAGGGCCGGCAGTTCGAAGTGGTCGGCATCCCGCTGGCCAAGCCCGGCTTCTACGTCGTCGAGCTGGCGAGCCCCGCGCTGGGCCGCGCGCTGCTGGGCCGCGATGCCACCCGCTATGTTTCCGCAGGCGCGCTCGTCACCAACCTCGCCGTTCATTTCAAGTGGGGGCGCAATACTTCGCTCGCCTGGGTGACGGCGCTCGACAGCGGCGATGCCGTCGCCGGCGCCGACGTGCGGATAACCGACAGCTGTTCCGGCCGCCTGCTGGCGCAGGGCCGCAGCGACGCGCGCGGCCGGCTGGCGATCCGCCGCCTGCCGGAGCCCGAGACCTACGGCGCCTGCGATCCCGACGCATCCCATCCGCTGATGATATCCGCCCGCAAGGACGGCGATTTCAGCTTCACCCTGACGAACTGGTCGAAGGGCATCCAGCCTTATGATTTCGACCTGCCTTATGGCTGGTCCGACGATACCGACATCTTCCACACCATCTTCGACCGCAGCCTGATGCGCGCGGGCGATACCGTGCACATGAAGCATATATTGCGCCGCCCGGTGGCCGCCGGCTTCACCTTCGCCGGGCGGTTGCAGGGCGTACTGCGGCTCACCCATCGCGGATCGGACACCCAGTTCGATCTGCCGCTGGACATCGGCGCCGACGGCATCGGCGAGACGGCATGGACGGCGCCCGCCGGGGCGCCGCAGGGCGATTACGATCTTACGATCGTGTCGGGCGACCGGACGATCTTCACCAACCAGTCGATCCGGGTGGACGAATATCGCCTGCCGACGATGCGCGCGACCATCACCGGCCCCAAGGCGGCGGCCGTGCGCCCCCGGCTGCTGCCGGTCGACCTGTTCGTGGGCTATCTTTCCGGCGGCGGCGCATCGAACATGGGCGTCACGCTGCGCACCGCCTTCCAGACCGACGACAGCACGCCCAAGGGCTGGGAGGGCTGGAGCTTCGGCGGCGCCAGGATCGAAGCCGGGGTGAAGCCGCTGGACGGCGACGGCGGCGAGATTGGCGGCGCGGCCCTGCCTGGCGTGCAGATGCTGCCCGTCACGCTCGACGGCCAGGGCACGGCGCACACCAATGTGGAGATACCGCAGGCGATCGACCAGCCGACCGTGATGGCGGTCGAGATGGATTATCAGGACGCCAATGGCGAGGTGCTGACCGCTTCCCGCCGCCTGCCCATCTATCCATCCGCCGTCCGCGTCGGGCTGAAGACCGACGGCTGGCTGATGAAGGAGGACGATCTTCGCCTCAAGCTGGTGGTGCTGGACGTGGACGGCCGGCCGGTGATCGGCCGCAAGGTGAAGGTGGAGCTTTACAGCCGCGAGGTGATTTCGGCCCGGCGCCGGCTGATCGGCGGCTTCTACGCCTATGACAACAGCGCCCGCACCACCCGGCTGAAGCAGGGCTGCACCACCAAGACGGATTCGCTGGGGCTGGCGGAATGCCGGATCGATCCCGGCGTTTCGGGCGAGATCTATGCGGTGGCCACCGCGGAGGACGATGCCGGCAATGCCAGCCGCGCCGTCCGATCGCTATGGCTGGCGGGCGAGGACGACTGGTGGTTCGGCGGCGACAATGGCGACCGGATGGACCTGGTGCCCGAGCGGCTGGACTATAAATCGGGCGAGACCGCCCGTTTCCAGGTTCGCATGCCCTTCCGCGAGGCGACCGCGCTCGTCACCGTCGAGCGCGAGGGCGTGATCGGCAGCTTCGTGACGAAACTTTCGGGCAAGGACCCGGTGATCGAGGTGCCGCTGAACGGCGCCTATGCGCCCGACGTCTATGTATCGGTAATGGCCGTGCGCGGGCGCATCGGCGGGTTCAGGCTGTGGCTGGCCAATCTCGCCCGCGATTGGGGCCTGCCCTTCTTCAGCCGGGAAGGCGCCGCCCCCACCGCGCTGGTCGACCTGGCCAAGCCGAGCTTCCGGCTGGGCATCGCCAAGATCAATGTCGGGTGGGAGGCGCACCAGCTCGCTGTCGACGTGAAGGCCGATCGCGACGAATATCGCATCCGCGATACGGCACAGGTGAGCGTGCAGGTGAAGGACGCCGCCGGCACGGCGCCGAAATCCGCCGAGATCGCCTTTGCCGCCGTGGACAAGGCGCTGCTGCAGCTTTCCCCCAACCCGAGCTGGGCGCTGATCGATGCGATGATGGGCGAACGGCCGCTGTCCGTGCTCACCTCCACCGCGCAGATGCAGGTGGTGGGCAAGCGCCATTATGGTCGCAAGGCGCTGGCGGCGGGCGGCGGCGGCGGTGGCGACCTTTCCGCCGTCAACCGCGAGGATTTCCGTCCGGTGCTGCTGTGGAAGGGGCGCGTGCCACTCGACCCGCAGGGCCGCGCCAAGGTGGCGGTGCCGCTGTCCGACGCGCTTTCCTCCTTCCGGCTGGTGGCGATCGCCACGGCGGGCGCCGATCGCTTCGGCACCGGCAGCGCCACCGTGCGGACGACGCAGGACCTGACGCTCTATTCGGGCCTGCCGCCGCTCGTCCGATCCGGCGATTTCTACGGCGCGAGCTTCACGCTGCGCAACGGATCGGACCGGCCGATGACCGTGACGGCGACGGCGGAGGTCGCGCCCCGCATCGGCACCGCCCGGCCGCTCACCGTGACGATCCCGGCCGGCGGTGCGGCGCCCGTCACCTGGAACCTGCCGGCGCCGGCGGGCATCGATCGGCTCCGCTGGACGGTATCGGCCCGCGCCTCGGACGGGCGGGCGGTGGACAGGATCACGGTGAACCAGGAGGTGGCGCCCGCCGTCCCGCTGGAAACCTGGGCGGCGACGCTGGTCCGCGTCGGCCCGCAGACCAGCATCATGCTGGCGCCGCCCGCCGGCGCCCTGCCGGGGCGCGGCGAGGTTTCGATCCGGCTGACCGACAGCCTCGCCCCACCCTTGGACGGCGTGCGCCGCTACATGGCCGCCTACCCCTATGACTGTTTCGAGCAGCGCCTGTCCAAGGCGGTGGCGACGGACGATGCCGGCGCCTGGGGCCGGCTGGCGGGCGAGATCCCGGCCTATATCGATCGCAACGGCCTGCTCCGCTACTTCCCCGTGGAAAGCATGGAAGGCAGCGAGGCGCTGACCGCCTACGTTCTCCACATCACCGCCGAAGCCGGCTTCGTCCTTCCCGAGGCCGCCAGGGCGCGGATGATCGAGGCACTGAAGGCGGTGGTGGACGGCCGCGTCGAAAGCGCCGGCCAGGGGATCGGCGAGCGGCGCTACCTGCGGCTGGCGGCGCTGGCCGCCTTGGCCCGCAACGGCGCCGCGACGTCGGCGATGCTGGGCCAGATCGGCCTCAGGCCCGCCGACATGCCCAGCTCCGCGCTTGCCGACTGGCTGGTCGCGATCGACCGCACCGGCGGCGATCCCGCCCTGCGGCAGGAGGCGGAACGCGTGCTGCGATCGCGCCTCGTCTATGAAGGATCGCGCTTCGACCTCAACGATGCCGGCGCCGCGCCCTGGTGGATGATGACGAGCGGGGACGAGATGGCGATCCGCGCCCTCATGGCCATTCTCGGCCGGCCCGGCTGGCAGGAGGATGGCCCCCGCATGATGGTGGGCGTGGCGCTGCGCCAGAAGCGCGGCCATTGGGATACGACGCCGGCCAATGCCTGGGGGGCGCTGGCGGCAAAGCGCTTCGCCGCGCTCTACCCCGCCGAAGCGGTGGCCGGCACCACCACGGCCACGCTCGGCAGCACGACCCGCAGCCAGAGCTGGCCGAGGCCCACCGATGCGCCCCTGCTCCGCCTGCCCTTGCCCGCCGCCCGCGCGCCCTTGCTGCTGGCGCAGAACGGCGGAGGCGGGCCGTGGGCGCAGGTCGCGCTGACCGCCGCCGTGCCGCTTCGCCAGCCGCTGTTCGCCGGATACCGCATCGAAAGGCAGGTGAGCGTGATCCAGCAGCGGGTGAAAGGGCGGTTCACGCGCGGCGACGTCCTCAGGATCCGCATCAGCGTGGATGCCACGGCGGAACGCAACTGGGTGGTGGTGAGCGATCCCATCCCGGCGGGCGCCACCATCGTCGGCAACCTCGGCGGGCAATCGCAGCAGCTGGCCGATCAGGCATCGGACGGGGAAGGCGTGCAGCCATCCTATGTCGGGCGCGGGCTGGATGCGTGGCGCGGCTATTTCGAATGGGTGCCGCGCGGGCGCTTCACCGTGGAATATGCCGTGCGGCTGAACGGGGCCGGCACCTTCCAGCTGCCGCCGACGCGGGTGGAGGCGATGTATTCGCCCGATATCCACGCGGCGCTGCCCAACCAGCCGGTGACGGTGGCACTCAGGTGACGTGATGCGTCCTGTTCGCTGGCTCACCCCGATCAATGGCCTGACCGCCGCCGTCCTCGCGCTGGCGATCGGGCTGGCGGGGCTCTGGCTGTGGACCCTGCCGCCGGCCATGCCGGGCTATGCCGGGGTGCGGGCGGCCTACCGGCCGAGCGAGGCGTGGCTGCGCGACCGCGACGGCCGGCTGCTCGATGCCGAGCGCGTCGACTTCCAGGCGCGGCGGCTGGCATGGACCGAACTGGACGCGATCGCGCCGGCGTTGCGCGAAACCCTGGTCGCCGCCGAGGACCGGCGCTTCTTCCATCATGATGGCGTGGACTGGTGGGCGCTGGCGGGATCGGCGCGGGACCGGCTTTCCGGCAAGCGGCCGCGCGGCGCATCGACGCTGTCGATGCAGCTCGCCGCCTTCCTCGCGCCCGATCTCGCCCGGCCCGGCGCACGGAGCTGGCGGGATAAGCTGCGCCAGATGCGCGCGGCGCGCGCGCTGGAGGCGCGCTGGTCCAAGGACGAGATACTGGAAGCCTATCTGAACCTGGCCGGCTTTCGCGGCGAGGCGCAGGGCGTGGGCGCGGCCGCGCTCACGCTGTTCGGCAAGACGCCGGCCGCGCTTTCGCCCGACGATGCACTGCTGCTGACGGCCTTGCTGCCCGCCCCGCAGGCGAGCGCCGCCGAGGTGGCGCGGCGCGCCTGCGCGATCGGGCGGCGGGCCGATTGCGCGCGCCTGCAGGCCGATGCGGTGGCGATGCTGGGGCCGGCGCGGCGGCTGGCGCTCGACCCCGGCCTCGCGCCCCATCTGGCGGTGAAGCTGCTGCGCCAGCCGGGCATGGCGGTGACGACGACGCTGGACCGCGACATCCAGCGCATCGCCGCCGCCGCGCTCGCCCGCCAGCTGCGCGGGCTGGGCGCCGGCCGCGCGCGCGACGGCGCGGTGGTGGTGGCCGACAATGCGAGCGGCGACGTGCTGGCCTATGTCGGCGGCGTCGGCGGGCTATCGACGGCGGCGGCGGTGGACGGGGCGGACGCCTATCGGCAAGCGGGATCGACGCTGAAGCCCTTCCTCTACGCGCAGGCGATGGAGAAGGGCTGGCTGACGCCGGCATCGATGATCGAGGATTCGCCCGTCCAGCTCGATACCGCCTCGGGCCTCTATGTCCCGCAGAATTACGACCGGAACTTCAAGGGCATAGTATCGGCCCGCACGGCGCTGGCCGGGTCGCTGAACGTCCCCGCCGTGCGCACATTGCTGCTGACGGGGGTGGAGCCGTTCCGCGAGCGGCTGGCCGAGACGGGCTATGGCGGCCTGACCGAGGACGGCGATTATTACGGCTTCAGCCTGGCGCTGGGATCGGCCGAGGTGACGCTGCTGGAGCAGGCCGATGCCTATCGCACCCTGGCGAACAGCGGGCGTTATACGCCGCTGCGCATCCGGGCGGACGATCCGAAGGCGTCGCCGCGCACCGTGTTCACGCCGCAGGCCGCCTTTCTGGCCGCCGACATGATGGCCGATCCCGGCGCGCGGGCCGTGACCTTCGGGCTGGATAGCGCGCTGCGCCTGCCCTTCTGGGCAGCGGTGAAGACCGGCACGTCCAAGGCTATGCGCGACAATTGGTGCATCGGCTTTTCCGATCGCTTCACCGTGGCGGTGTGGGTGGGCAATCTGGAAGGCGATCCCATGCGCGGCGTTTCCGGCACCAGCGGCGCGGCGCCGGTGTGGAGGGAGGTGATGCTGGCCCTGCATCGCGACAGGCCGGGCCGCCGCCCCGCCCCGCCGCCGGGGCTGGAGCGCCGCGCCATCCGCTTTGCCGGCGATGTCGAGCCGCCGCGCGGCGAATGGTTCCTGAAGGGGACGGGGCAGGCGATCGTCGCCGCCACCCCGCCGGCCGCGCGGCGGCCGCGCATCGCCGATCCGGTGGCCGGCACCGTCTATGCGATCGATCCCGACATCCCGATGGACCGCCAGCGCATCCGCATCGCCACCTCCGGCGCGGTGGAGGGCCATCGCCTGATGCTGGACCGGCGCGATCTGGGGCCGGCAGACAGCCAGCCGCTGATATTCGCCGGACCGGGCCAGCACCGCCTGCTGCTGGTCGATGCCGGCGGCAGGGCGGTGGACCGGGTGCTGTTCAGCGTGCGGTAGGAGGCGGTTCAGCCGCGCAGCGCGGAGGCCGCGCGGGCGGCGGCCTCGATCGCCGCGCGATCGGGCTCGCCCTTGCCGACCACCCAGCTGCCGCCGACGCACTTCACGGCCGGGATGGCGAGCCAGTCCGGCGCGGTCTTCTCCGTGATCCCGCCGGTGGGGCAGAAGCGGACGGTATGGAAGGGGGCGGCCAGCGCCTTCAGGGCGGGAATGCCGCCATTGGCTTCCGCCGGGAAGAATTTGAAGCGGGTGAGGCCGAGATCGAGGCCGCGCATGATATCGGCGGAGGTGGCGATGCCCGGCAGGAAGGGAATGCCGCTGGTGATCGCCGCGCGGCCGAGCGCCTTGGTGAGGCCGGGACTGACGATGAAGCGCGCGCCGGCATCCACCGCCTGTTCGAGCTGATCGGCGTTGAGCACGGTGCCGGCGCCGACCACGGCGCCCTCCACCTTCGCCATCTCACGGATCACATCCAGCGCGGCGGGCGTGCGCAGCGTCACTTCCAGCGCGCGCAGGCCGCCGGCCACCAGCGCCTCGGCGATCGGGCGGGCATGGGCCACATCCTCCACCACCAGCACGGGGACCACGGGCGCCAGCTCCATCACGTCATCGATATTCATCTTCGGTCCTTGGTCCTTCTGCATGCTCTTCGGGCCGGGCAGGCCCGTCAGGATAGATGGCGATCAGCGCCCCCGATCACAGGCCGGCGCTCGCCAGCATGGCGGAGGCGCCTTGTTCGGCGCCGTCGGCGGAGTGGCGCATGAAGGCGAAGAGTTCGCGGCCGGTGCCTGGCTGGGCGCGGGGCGGGGCGGCTTCGGGGCGGGATGCCCATTCGGCCTCGTCGACCAGCGCCTGCAGCGTGCCGGTGGCGGCGCAGACGCGGACGACATCGCCGTCGCGCAGCCGCGCCAGCGGGCCGCCGCCAAGCGCTTCCGGCGTGATGTGGATCGCAGCCGGCACCTTGCCCGACGCCCCCGACATCCGCCCGTCCGTCACCAGCGCCACCTTGAACCCCTTGTCCTGCAGCACGCCCAAAGGCGGCGTCAGCTTGTGCAGTTCCGGCATGCCGTTGGCGCGCGGGCCCTGGAAGCGCACCACCACCACCACGTCGCGATCCAGCTCGCCCGCCTTGAACGCCCGGTTCACATCGTCCTGGTCGTGGAACACCCGCGCCGGCGCCTCGATCGTCCAGCGGGACGGATCGACCGCGCTCGTCTTCATCGTCGCCCGGCCGAGATTGCCCTGGAGCAGCCGCATCCCGCCATCCGGCTGGAACGGATCGGCCACCGGCCGCAGCATCTGCGGGTCCAGGGGCTCGGCCGGCGCCGGCTGCCAGGCTAGGCTGTCGCCTGCCAGCACCGGATCGGCCGCATAGGCGCGCAGCCCCCCCTGCCAGATGGTGAGGATATCGCCGTGGAGCAGGCCCGCATCGAGCAGGGTGGAAATCACATAGGCCATGCCGCCGGCCGCCTGGAAATGGTTCACGTCGCCCGATCCGTTGGGATAGACGCGCGCGATCAGCGGCACCGCCGAGGACAGCCGGTCGAGATCCTCCCAGTCGATGACGATGCCCGCCGCCCGCGCGATCGCCGGCAGGTGGATGGCGTGGTTGGTCGATCCGCCCGTCGCCAGCAGGCCGACCGCGGCGTTGACGATCGCCTTCTCGTCGATCACGCGGCCGATCGGGCGGTAATCCTCGCCACCCCAGCCGATTGCCGCCAGCCGGTGGACGGCGGCGCGCGTCACTTCCTGCCGCAGCTTGGTGCCCGGATTGATGAAGGCCGCGCCCGGCACGTGCAGGCCCATCACCTCCATCATCATCTGGTTGGAATTGGCCGTGCCGTAGAAGGTGCAGGTGCCGGCATCGTGATAGGAGGCGGCCTCCGCCTCCAGCAGCTCCGCCCGGCCGACCTTGCCTTCGGCATAAAGCTGGCGGACGCGCTGCTTCTCCTTGTTGGCCAGCCCCGAGGGCATCGGCCCGGCCGGCACCAGCACCATCGGCAGATGGCCGAAGCGCAGCGCGCCGATCAGCAGGCCCGGCACGATCTTGTCGCAGATGCCGAGCAGGGCCGCGCCCTCGAACATGCCGTGGCTCAGCGCCACCGCCGTCGACAGGGCGATCACGTCGCGGCTGAACAGCGACAGCTCCATGCCGCGCTGCCCTTGCGTCACCCCGTCGCACATCGCCGGCACCCCGCCCGCCACCTGCGCGGTGATCCCCGCCTCGCGCGCCCAGAGCTTCATCCGCTCCGGATAGCCGCCATAAGGCTGATGGGCCGAAAGCATGTCGTTATAGGCGGTGACGATCCCGACGTTCATCGCCCCGCCCGCCCGGATCGCGGGCTTGTCCGCCCCCGACGCCGCGAAACCGTGCGCCAGGTTGCCGCACGACAGACGCGGACGATCCACCCCGCCATCCCGCTCCCGCTCGATCAGCTCCAGATACGCCCCGCGCCCCGCCGCCGACCGCTCCACCACCCGAGACGTAACTGACGATATAATCGGGTGAAGATCAGTCATGCCGCGGACCAGTGGATATCGATCGGCTGTTCGGCATCGGCCAGCACCCGGCCGATCGGCACGGTCGAAAGCGGGCCGTCCGCGATCGCCTTTTCCAGCACCTTGCGCTTGGCGTCGCCGGAAAGGGTGATGAGGATGGTGCGCGCCGAAAGAATCGCCGCGCGGGTCAGCGTGACGCGGGCGACGGGGGCCTCGGGCGGCAGCGGATCGGGCAGCACGCCCACCGCGCGGCGCGCCTTGGGGCCGTTCAGCGCCTCGTCCTGATCCGGCCCGGCGAAGATCGAGGCGGTATGCCCGTCCGCGCCCATGCCCAGCCAGACGAGATCGGGCGGCCAGTGCAGATCCTGCAGCCGCGCGTCGGCGGCCTTACCGGCCGCGTGATGATCGGTCGCGGCCTCGCTGACGATCGGCATCACCCGCGCGCCCAGCGGCAGGAAGGTGCGCGCGATCATCGCGACGTTGCTCAGCGGATCATTGACCGCCACCAGCCGATCGTCGGTGGGGATGATGGTGACGTTCTTCCACTTGATCTTCGCGTTCGCCAGCTTCGCGAAGACCGGCGCGGGCGTCTTGCCGCCCGGCAGCGCGATCAGGGCCTGGCCGCGTGCGTCCAGTGCGCTTTCGATGATGAAGCCGACGTCGCCGGCGACGGCATCGGCCATCTCATCGGCATCGTCATAATCCCACCATTCCGCTTCAATCATGCCAACTCACTCCGTCACGTTCGGTCAGCGCTATCGCCGCCGACGGGCCCCAGGTGCCCGCCGGATAGCTCTTGGGCGTCATCCCGTTCGCCGTCCAGCCATCGCGGATCGCATCGACCCATTCCCATTGCGCCTCCACCTCGTCGCGGCGGACGAACAGGGTGGGATCGCCCTCGATCAGGTCGAGCAGCAGCCGCTCATAGGCGATGCGCCGCCGGCTGCCGGCGAAGGCGGTGGTGAGCGACAGATCGAGCGGCACCTCGCGCAGGCGGATGCCCTCGCGATCGAGGCCCGGCTCCTTCGCCATCACCAGCAGGCGGATCTCTTCCTCGGGCTGGAGGCGGATGACGAGCTTGTTGGCATGCACCCGGCCGCCGCGCTCGGCGAACATCGAATGCGGCACGGGGCGGAACTGGATGATGATCTCCGACTGGCGGTTGGGCATGCGCTTGCCGGTGCGCAGGTAGAAGGGCACCCCCTTCCAGCGCCAGTTATCGACATGCGCCTTCAGGGCGACGAAGGTCTCCGTATCCGAAGGCCGGCCCAGCTCCTCGACATAGCCGGGCACCGGCACGCCGCCGACCGCACCCTTGGCATATTGGCCGATCACCGTGTGGGTGAGCGCGGTCTCGCGATCGATCGGGCGGAGCGAGCGCAGCACCTTCACCTTCTCGTCGCGCACGGCGCGGGCATCGAAATGGGCGGGCGGCTCCATGGCGACCAGAGCGAGCAGCTGGAGCATATGGTTCTGCACCATGTCGCGCAGGCTGCCCGATCCGTCGAAATAGGCGGTCCGCCCTTCGAGGCCGACGGTTTCCGATACGGTGATCTGGACATGCTCGATCCCGGCGGCGTTCCACAGCGGCTCGAACATCAGGTTGGCGAAGCGTAGCGCCAGCAGGTTCTGGACGGTTTCCTTGCCGAGATAATGGTCGATGCGGAAGGTCCTGGCCTCGGGGAAGACCGCCGCCACCGCATCGTTGATCGCCCGGCTGGAGGCGAGATCGGTGCCGAGCGGCTTTTCCAGCCCAATGCGAACGTTGTCACCGGCCAGACCGGCAGAGGCGAGGCCGGCGATCGTGGGCTCGAACAATTGCGGCGCGGTCGACAGGAAGATGGCGAGATTCTCCCGCGCGGCGCCCACCTTCTTGCCCAGCGCGGCATAGCCTTCCGGGTTGGACGCATCGAGCGGAACATAATGCAGCCGCTTCAGGAAGCCCGGAATCGCATCGCGCGCCATCCGTTCTTCCGGGACATGCTTTTCCAGCGCCTCGCCCGCGAAGGCGCGGTATCCGGCATCGTCCAGGCCGCTGCGCGCCGTGCCGGTGATGGCGAGATCGGGCGCGATCAGCCCTTCGGCGTGGAGCGCGAACAGCGAGGGCAGCAGCATCCGCTGCGCCAGATCGCCGGTGGCGCCGAACAACAGAAGACCACGCGCTCCACTCGTCATGGGATTCCTTTTCGATCGGGTAGGCCCGGTCGAACCGGACGCCGGCATATCTGCGCGTTTCGGGCGCATCCGTCAAAGCCCGGACGGCCCGCGCGTGACAAATTTTCCCGCGCCGATAGAAGGCCCGGCATGAACCGGTCCCCCACCCCCTGGCGCGACGAGATGCGCGCGACGCTGGCGCTGGCGTGGCCGCTGGTCCTGACCAACCTCGCCCAGGCGGCGATCCATGCGACCGACGTGATCCTGCTCGGCCGGCTGGGCGCGCGGCAGCTGGCGGCCGGCGCGCTCGGCACCAACCTGATGATGGCCTGCGTCGTCATCGGCAGCGGGCTGGTGATGGCGGCATCGCCGATGATCGCCAAGGCCGTGGGCGCGCGCTTCAACGCGGTGCGCGACGTCCGGCGCACGGTGCGGCAGACGATGTGGGCGGCCGTCGCGGTGGTCGTCCCCTTATGGCTGCTGCTGTGGCAGGGCGAGCGGGTGCTCCTCCTCCTCGGCCAGGAACCGGCGCTGGCGGCGGACGGCGGGCATTTCCTGCGCGCGATGATGTGGGGGCTGCTGCCCTACATGTTCTATCTGGTGCTGCGCGTGTTCGTCGCCGCGCTGGAACGGCCGGCCTGGTCGCTGGTGATCGCGGTGGGCGGCGTGATCGCCAACGCCGTCATCAATTACGGGCTGGTGCTGGGCGGGTTCGGCATGCCGCAGCTGGGCCTAGTCGGCGCCGGGCTGGGATCGACCATCGCCAACAGCTTGATGTTCGTGGGGCTGGCGACGGTGGTGAGCGTGCATCCGCGCTTCCGCCGTTTCCACCTGTTCGGCCATTTCTGGCGGGCGGACTGGCCGCGCTTCCGCGCCGTCTGGCGGCTGGGGCTGCCGATCGCGATCACGCTGGGGCTGGAGGTGACGGTGTTCAACGCCGCCATGTTCCTGATGGGGCTGCTGGGGCAGGACCCGCTGGCCGCGCATGCCATCGCCATCCAGATCGCCAGCGTCACCTTCATGGTGCCGCTGGGGCTGGCGCAGGCAGCGACGGTGCGGGTGGGGCTGGCGGTGGGGCGGCGCGACCGGATCGCGATCGGCCGCGCCGGCTGGACGGCCTGGGCGATGGGCGTGGGCTTCATGGGCCTGACCGCGATCCTGATGATCACCGCACCCCGGCTGCTGATCGGCATCTTCCTGGATGCCCACAACCCCGCCAATGCCGAGGTGGTGAGGCTCGCCATATCCTATCTGGCGCTGGCGGCGCTCTTCCAGATCGTCGACGGCGCGCAGGCGGTGGGCGCGGGCATGCTGCGCGGCCTGCACGACACGACGGTGCCGATGCTGTTCGCGCTGGTCGGCTACTGGCTGATCGGGCTGGCCTTCGGCGCGTGGCTGGCCTTCCACGCCGGCTGGGCGGGGGTCGGCATATGGACGGGCCTCGCGCTCGGCCTCGCCATTGTCGCCGTGCTGATGACGGCGCGCTGGGCCTTGCGCGAGCGGATCGGGCTGGTCGATGCCGGCCCCGCCGTCAGCCGATCGACGGGCGGACGGTGAATATCGCGAGCTGATCGGCGAAGGCGCGCTTATAGGCCGGCCGCGCTTCGCCGCGGGCGACATAAGCGGAAAGGTTGGGATGTTCCTCCAGCAGGCCCGATCCGTTCAGCCTGCGCAGCACCGTCACCATCAGCAGGTCGCCGGCGCTGAACGCATCGTCGAGCCAGTCGGCATCGCCGAGCCGGCTGGAAAGTTCGGCCAGCCGGCCACGAACGCGATCCTCGAGGAGAGGCAGGCGTTCCTCGTGCCAGCTCTTGCCGGCCTCCAGGAGCACGGCGATCGCCCGGTCGACGATCGGCGGCTCAACCGTGTTGAGCGCGGCAAACATCCAGGCGATCGCGCGTGCCCGGCCGTTCGCGTCGTCCGGCAGCAGGCCGGCATGATGCTCCGCGATGTGCAGCACGATGGCCCCGGACTCGAACAGGGCGAGGTCGCCTTCCTCATAGGTCGGAATCTGCCCGAAGGGGTGAAGCGCGCGATGCGCCGGCTCCTTCATCGCATCGAACGAAAGCAGGCGGACGTCGTAAGGCTGGCCCGTTTCTTCGAGCGCCCAGCGAACGCGCATGTCGCGCGCCAGCCCCCGGCCGCGATCGGGGGAGCGTTCGAAGGCGGTGATGGTGATGCTCATCGCGAAGGCCTCCGTATGGCCGCACGATGCGCGGCAAGGCCGCCTTCTGGCAACCGGAAGCCGATCGGCCGCCTTCCTCCCCGGATCAGTCGTCCGAAATCTGGCTGATCCGGCGGGTATCGGGCAGCGCCACGAAGGCGATGAGCGCGATCGCGATCCCGGCGGAGACATACCAGTAGAAGGCTTCCTCGACGCCCGCATTCTTGAGCCACAGGGCGACATATTCGGCGGTGCCGCCGAAGGCGGTGTTGGCGAGCGCATAAGGCAGCGCCACGCCGAGCGTGCGGATATGGGCGGGATAAAGCTCCGCCTTGGTGATCGGGCCGACGGACGTATAGGCCGACATCAAGGTGAGCGGGATCAGCGCCAGCCAGAAGGCGGTCACGGGATCGCCCGCATCCGCCAGCGCGTGGAAGATCGGCACCGTCGTGACCGCGCCGGTGACGCCGAAGAAGATCATCTGCGGCTTGCGGCCGATCCTGTCCGACAGGCAGCCCCAGAGCGGCTGCTGGAGCATGAAGACGGCGAGCGCGGCGGCCGTGATCGCGGTCGCCTGCGGCCGGGAGAAGCCGGCGCTGTTGACCAGGAATTTCTGGAGGTAGGTGGTGTAGGCATAGAAAGCGAGCGTGCCGCCAATCGTCATCGCCACGATCATCAGCGTCGCGCGGCGATGCCCGGCCCAGAGGTTGCGCGCGGAGGATGCGGGCGTCGCGGCGCGATCGATCGCGGCGAACTGCCGGGTTTCGGCCAGGCCCCGGCGGAACAGGAACACGCCCAGCGCCAGCACCGCCCCCAAAGCGAACGGGATGCGCCAGCCCCAGGCTTCCAGCGCCGCCTCGTCCAGCAGCGCCTGCAGGACGATGAGGACGCCAAGCGCCGCGAGCTGGCCGCCGATCAGCGTGACATATTGGAAGCTGGACCAGAAACCCCGCCGTTCGGCCGTCGCCATTTCGCTGAGATAGGTGGAGCTGGCGCCGAACTCGCCGCCCACGCTCAACCCCTGCAGCATGCGCGCGAACACCAGCAGCACCGGCGCCGCCCAGCCGGCGGCGGCATAAGTGGGCGCGAGCGCGATCAGCAGCGATCCCGCGCACATCAGCCCCACCGACAGGGCCAGCCCCGCCTTGCGGCCATGGCGATCGCCATAGATGCCCATCGCCCACGCCCCCACCGGCCGCATGATGAAGCCGACCGCGAAGATCGCGGCCGTGTTCATCAGCTGGATGGTGGGATTGTCCTCCGGGAAGAAGGCCGGCGCGAAATAGATGCTGAGCGAGGCATAGGCGAACCAGTCATACCATTCGACGAAATTGCCCGCCGATCCGCCGATGATCGATCTCAGCCGCCGTGCGCCGTGCGCCATTCACCATCCCCTGCCCTTTTCAGCACGGATATGACGGGGATAGGCCGGCCGGGCAATCCGATCGGGTGCGACAGACAGGGCTTTTCAGATGCGCCGAGATCGATCATTCCGCTGACATGGCTGGGTTCCCGCTTTCCTTCCGCGCCGCGCTGACGGCAATCGCCCTGCTGGCCGTCGCCGGATGCGTCGCCCCCGAGGCCCCTCCGCCGCCGCCACCCCCGCCGGCCCCCGCGCCTCCCCCGCCCCCGCCGCCCCTGGCCTGGGAGGATGCGCCGCTGACGCCGGGCGACTGGCGCTATGATCGCGGCACGGCGCGCTTCGGCGTGGCCGGGCAGCCGGCGGAGCTGGTGCTGGCCTGCCAGGCCGATCGCACGATCCTGCTTTCGCGCGCCGCGCCGGCGGGAAGCACGGCGAACGGGATCGACGTGACGACCAGCTACGGCAAGCGCCGCTTGCCCGCGACGCCGGCCGCGCAGGGGCTGACCGCCCGGCTGACGGCATCGGATGGCCTGCTGGACTGGATGGCCTTCAGCCGCGGGCGCTTCCGCATCGACACGGAAGGCCTGCCCGCGCTCACCATCCCCGCCTGGGCGGAAGTGGCGCGGGTGGTGGAGGATTGCCGCAAATAACCGGGCGCAGGATCAGCGCCGCCAGCTCCGCCGGTTGGTGCGCTGTTCCAGCAGCTCCTCGCGCACGCGGATGGTGAGCAGCGCCACGCGCACCTCGATCAGGAACAGGAACAGGCCCGATACCAGCAGCAGCATCGCCGCGATGAAGCCGAAGGCCATCGTCCGCGCGAAGCCCAGGCTGGTGAGATCGGCGATGAACAGGCCGGCCACCACCGCGCAGATCAGCGCCGCGCTGGCCGTGCAGAGGAAGATCGCCATGTTGGCGAGCATGATCCGCCGATCCAGCAGCCGCAGCTCATGCACTTGCGCCTCGTGATCGGGATGATCGGTGGGGGTGAATTCGCGCGCGAGCTGGCGGGCGCGATCGACGACGCGGGCGAGCCGGCCGGCCAGCACGTTGAGGATGCTGCCGATGCCCGCCAGCAGGAAGACGGGCGCCACGGCAAGCTGGATGGTGTGCGCGATTTCCGCGACGGCGACGTTGGATGGCGGCAGCATCCCCGCAGGATTGCGGGCGCCGCGACCGGCCGTCAAGCGCCGCCGCGGCGATGGCGGCGGCGCCGTATCCGATCAGCCATCAGGCGACGGCGGGGTAATCCGTATAGCCTTCGCTGCCCTGGCTGTACCAGGTGCGCGGATCATCCTTCTGCAGGGGCAGGCCGTTCGCCAGCCGGTGGGGGAGATCCGGGTTGGCGAGGAAGGTGCGGCCGAAGCTGACGGCATCGGCGATCCCATCGTCCAGCAGCGCCTGCGCGGTATCGCCGACATAATCGGAATTGAGCACCAGCGGGCCGGAAAAGGCCTTGCGGATCAACGGCGCCACCGCTGGCCGATCCGATGCGCCGAAGGTGCCCTGGGGGCCGGGCTCGCGCAATTCGAGGAAGGCGAGGCCGAAGCCGTCGAGCGCGGCAGCGGCGGCCGTGAACAGCGCGTTCTGGTCGCTGTCGTCCACGCCCTGGATCTCGCCATTGGGCGAGAGCCGGACGGCCGTGCGGCCCGCGCCCGCGACGCCGGCCAGCGCCTCCACCACTTCGGCGAGCAGGCGGATGCGGTTGGCGACGGGGCCGCCATAGGCATCGTCGCGATGGTTGGAATTGTCGCGCAGGAACTGATCGATCAGATAGCCATTGGCGGCGTGGAGCTGGACGCCATCGAAGCCGGCGGCCAGCGCGTTGCGCGCGGCGCGGGCATAATCGTCGATCAGCCGGGGAATCTCGTCGAGCCTGAGCGCGCGCGCCTCGGCATAAGGCTGCTTGCCGTCATAGGTGTGCGCCTTGCCGGGCGCGGTGGTCGCGGATGCCGATACCGGCGCGGCGGCGCCGATGAAGCTCGGATGGACGATGCGGCCCATGTGCCAGAGCTGGGCGAAGATGCGCCCGCCCGCCTTGTGGACCGCCTCCGTCACGGGCTTCCACGCTTCCACCTGCCGGTTGCTCCACAGGCCGGGAGCGAACGGCCAGCCGGTGCCTTCCTGGCTGATGCCGGTCGCTTCCGACAGGATCAGGCCGGCACTGGCGCGCTGGGCATAATATTCCGCCATGATCGGCGTCGGCACATGATCGCGGGTGGCGCGCGCGCGGGTGAGCGGTGCCATCAGGATACGGTTCGGCGCTTCCACGGCGCCCAGGCGGATGGGATCGAACAGCGACGGCATGGCTTAGGTCCCTTTTTGAAACTGGACTGCACCGACATAGGCAGCCAGATGGCGCGATGCACGATTCGGATGCGTCAAGATTAACTTCTGCGGAAGAAAGCCGGGAACGGGGTGACGGCGGGCGCGGTCGCGGCCGGGCGCTGGCCTTCGCCGCGATGGTGGCGGCAAACGTCGCGCTGGCCTTCGGCGCCTGGTTCGTGCGGCTGGCCGATGTCGGCCCGGTGGCGGCGGGATTCTGGCGGCTGGCGATCGCGGCGCCACTGCTGCTGATCCTCTGCCGGGCGGCGGGCCAGCCGGTGCCGGCGATGCCGCGCCGGTTGTGGGCGGTGCTGGCGTGCGGCGGCTTCTTCTTCGCCGCCGACCTCGCATCCTGGCATGTCGGCATCCTCCACACGACGCTGGCCAACGCCACCCTGTTCGGCAACATCACCAGCCTGACCTTCCCGATCTACGGCTTCATCATCGCCCGCGCGATGCCGGGACGGACGCAGATATTCGCGCTGATCCTGGCGGCGGCCGGCGCGGTGCTGCTGATGGGCCGATCCTACCAGCTTTCGCCGCAGAATCTGGTGGGCGACCTGCTCTGCATTCTCGCCGGCATCCTCTACACCTTCTATCTCGTCGCGGTGGGCGCGGCGCGCGGGCGGCTGGCGCCGCTGCCGACGATCGCGCTTTCGACCCTGTTCGGCACGCTGCCGCTGCTCATCTTCGCCATGCTGATGGGCGAGGCGATCCGGCCCGGCAACTGGACGCCGCTGCTGCTGCTGGCGATCGGCAGCCAGGTGATCGGCCAGGGGCTGATCGTCTATGCGATCGGCCATCTGCCGCCGCTGGTGATCGGCATCGGCCTGCTGATCCAGCCGGTGGTGGCGGCCGCCGTCGGCTGGATCGCCTATGGCGAGCGGCTGGGCGTGGTGGACGGCATCGGCGCGGTCGCCATCGCCGTCGCCCTGGTGCTGGTGCGCCGGCCCGATCGATCGCGGCCGGCCTGACGCCGCTGTTGGCGCGCGCGGCGCACCGGCCTATGCTCCGCCCATGACCGAGACCGCACCCGACCTCACGCTCGACGAAATCCGCCAGGCGCTGGCGCCGCGCCTCGCCCGCCACGCCGCCTTCGACGGCTGGAGCGCCGCGGCGCTGGACGCCGCCGGGGCGGAGATCGGCCTGCCGCCGGGGCAGGCGGCGCTCGCCTTCCGCGGCGGCGCGGTCGCGATGATCGACGCCTGGTTCGCTTATGTCGACCGGACGATGGCGGAAAGGCTGCCGGGCAAGACGCTGGCGGCGATGAAGATCCGCGAGCGAATATCGGCACTGGTCACCACCCGGCTCGAACTGGTCGATCCCGACCGCGAGGCGCTGCGCCGCGCGCTTTCCATCCTCGCCCGCCCCGCCCATGCCGCCCACGGCGCGAAGCTGGGCTGGCGCGCCGCCGATGCGATGTGGCGGGCGGCCGGCGATACCGCCACCGACTTCGCTTATTATACCAAGCGGGCGACGCTGGCCGCTGTCTATGGCGCGACCCTGCTCGCCTTCCTCGACGACGAGAGCGAGGATTTCGCCGACACCCGCGCCTTCCTGGCCCGGCGGATCGACAATGTGATGCGGTTCGAGAAATTGAAGGCGCAGCTGAAGCCCGATCCCGATCGCCATTTCAGCCCGGCGCGCTTCCTGGGCCGGCTGCGTTATCCTGTGCGGTGACGATCGGGCTGGCCTTTTCCCCGTCCTATTGATAATCACTCGCAGAATATTGACTTGCGGGTGATGATCTTGCGTCTCGATGAACTACCGCTGCGGCGGAACGCCACGGTTTCCGCGATCGACTGGGACGGAATCGGCCCGGCCGAGGCGAAGCGGCTGCGGGAATTCGGTTTCGACGAAGGCGTGGTGGTGCAGAAGCTGCACACCGGCCCCATCGGCAGCGATCCCGTCGCCTGCCGGGTGGGGCGGATGACGGTGGCGCTGCGACGGCGCGTGGCCCTGGCGATAAGCGTCACCGGCCACGAAGCATGAATCCCCTCCCGCTCGTCGCGCTGGTCGGCAATCCCAATGCCGGCAAAAGCGCCCTTTTCAATGCTCTGACCGGTGCCCGCCAGAAGGTGGGCAATTATCCCGGCGTCACGGTGGAGCGGAAATCGGGTCGCTTCTCGCTGGATGACGGCCGCCCGGTCGAGCTGGTCGACCTGCCCGGCACCTACAGCCTCGATCCCGGCAGCCCGGACGAAGCGGTGACGCGCGACGTCGTAACCGGCCACCAGGCGGGCGAGCGGCCGCCGGCGGCGATCGTGATTGTCGTCGATGCCGGCAACCTGGACAATCATCTGCGCTTCGCGCTCCAGCTCGTCGCCCTCGGCCTGCCGACGGTGATGGCGCTCAACATGGTCGACATGGCCGAACGCGACGGGCTGACCATCGATGCCGAGATGCTCTCGCGCGAGCTGGGCATCCCCGTGGTCCCCACGGTCGCGGTGCGCCGGCGCGGGCTGGACGAGCTGCGCGCCGCGCTCGGCAAGGCGGTGGGATCGAACGCCGCGCCGGTCGCGCCGGAGGTGGCCGAG
Organism: Sphingomonas sp. MM-1; assembly: GCF_000347675.2. Classification (NCBI taxonomy): domain Bacteria; kingdom Pseudomonadati; phylum Pseudomonadota; class Alphaproteobacteria; order Sphingomonadales; family Sphingomonadaceae; genus Sphingomonas; species Sphingomonas sp. MM-1. Next base: position 1,964,747 of record NC_020561.1, read on the forward strand.
GCCGCCGAACATTCCAGCTACACCGCGCTCCAGCGGCGCGCGCGCGCCATCGCCGCGGCGGCGACCACGCGGCCCGAGGTGACGCGCGACGCGGCCGAGCGGATCGACCGCGTGCTGCTGCACCCGGTGGCGGGCCTCGCCATCCTGCTGGCCCTGCTGTTCGTGATGTTCCAGGCGGTGTTCGCCTGGTCCGAAGCGCCGATCGGCTGGATCGAGGACGGCTTTTCCGTGATCCAGGGCGCCGCGACCGATGCCCTGCCCGCCGGCCTGCTGCGATCGCTGGTCGTCGACGGGCTGATCGCCGGCGTCGGATCGGTGGTGGTGTTCCTGCCGCAGATCCTGATCCTGTTCCTGTTCATCCTGGTGCTGGAGGCATCGGGCTACATGGTCCGCGCCGCCTTTCTGATGGACAAATTGATGGCGGGCGTCGGCCTGTCCGGCCGGGCGTTCATCCCGCTTCTCTCCTCCTTCGCCTGCGCCATCCCCGGCATCATGGCGACGCGCACGATCGACGATCCGAAGGACCGGTTGACGACGATCCTGATCGCACCGCTGATGACCTGTTCGGCGCGGTTGCCGGTCTATGCCGTGATTATCGGCGCCTTCATCCCGGCGCGCGACATGGGTTACGGCATCGGCCTGCAGGGGCTGGTGCTGTTCGGCCTCTATATCGCCGGCATCCTGGGTGCGATGGCGGCCGCCTTCATCCTGCGCCGCACCGTGACGCGGGGGGCCGCCGGCACCTTCATGATGGAGCTGCCGCGCTATCAGTGGCCGGACCCGCGCGACATCCTGATCGGGCTGGCCCAGCGCGCCTGGATATTCCTGCGCCGCGCCGGTACGCTGATCCTCGCGGCATCGCTGCTGCTGTGGCTGCTCCTCTCCTTCCCGCAGGCGCCGGAGGGGCGGAGCCAGGTGGAATATTCCGCCGCCGGCCGCATCGCATCGGTGCTGGAACCCGTGGTGCGGCCGATCGGCTTCAACCATGAAATCGCGCTGGCGATCATCCCGGCGATGGCCGCGCGCGAGGTGGCGGTGGCGGCGCTCGGCACCGTCTATTCGATCGAATCCGATGACGAGACCGTGCTGGAGCAAACGGTGACGGAGCGGCTGAGCGGACGCTGGCCGCTGCCGACGGCGCTGGCCTTCCTGATGTGGTTCGTGTTCGCGCCGCAATGCCTGTCCACCATCGCGGTGATCCGGCGCGAGACCAATAGCTGGCGCTGGCCGCTGTTCGCGCTCGGTTACCTCTTCGTGCTGGCCTATATCGCGGCGGGCGCGACCTTCTGGACGGCAACCGCGCTGGGGCTGGGATAGGCGCGGGGCCGGGAGGCCGGCCCTCCCCCGGTCACCCCGCCGCGCGCAGCCGTTCGATCGCGCGGTCCTTGCCGATCAGCGGCAGCAGCGCAGCCATGTCCGGGCCGTGATCCCGGCCGGTGAGCGCGTGGCGCAGCGGCAGGAACAGCGCCTTGCCCTTGCGGCCGGTGGCGTCCTTCAGCAGCGTCGTCAGCGCCGGCCAGGGATCGCCGGCCCAGTCGAGACCGGCGGCGACGCCGGCCGCCTCGGCCAGATAGGCGCGATCCTGTTCATCGAATGCGGGGGCCGCGACCGGGCCTTCGACCACGGCCCACCAGTCCGCCGCATCGGCCACCTTGTCGATATTCGGCCGGATCGCCTGCCAGGCGGCGGCATCCATGCCGGCGGGCAGCCGATCGGCGACGTCCTGATAATGGAGGCGGTGGATGATGCGGGCGTTGAGCGCGGTCAGCTCCTCCAGGTCGAAGCGCGCGGGCGCACGGCCGAAACGGTTGAAATCGAAGGCGTGGAGCAACTCGTCCACCGTCGCCACCGGCTCGACCGGATCGCTGGTGCCGATGCGCGCCAGCAGCGCCAGCAGCGCCAGCGGCTCGATCCCCATTTCGCGGAAGCCATCGCAGCCGAGCGCGCCGAGGCGCTTGGAAAGCTTGCCCTCACTGCCGGTCAGCAGCGCCTCGTGCGCGAAGGCCGGCGGCGTGGCGCCCAGCGCCGCGAACATCTGGAGCTGGAGCCCGGTATTGGTGACATGATCCTCGCCGCGCACGACATGGGTGACGTCCATGTCCACATCGTCGATCACGCTGGGCAGCATATAGAGCCAGCTGCCGTCGGCGCGGCGGACGATCGGATCGGACAGCAGCGTCGGATCGAAGCGCTGCGGGCCGCGGATCAGATCGTCCCAGGCGATCGGCTCGTCATGGTCCAGCCGGAAGCGCCAGTGCGGCCGGTGCCCTTCCGCCTCCAGCGCGGCGCGATCGGCATCGCTCAGCGCCAGCGCCGCGCGGTCATAGACCGGCGGCAGGCCCCGCCCGGCGAGGATCTTGCGCTTGAGGTCCAGTTCCTGCTGGGTCTCATAAGCGGGATAGACCCGGCCCGCCGCGCGCAACCGATCGAAGGCGGCCTCGTAGAGCGCGAAGCGGCGCGACTGCCGTTCCTCCCCATCGGGCACCAGCCCGAGCCAGCCGAGATCGGCGCGGATCGCCTCAACGAACGCCTCGGTCGATCGTTCGGCATCGGTATCGTCCAGCCGCAGCAGGAAACGGCCGCCCTGCTGGCGCGCGAACAACCAGTTGTGGAGCGCGGCGCGGATATTGCCGACATGCAGCCGCCCGGTGGGCGACGGGGCGAAACGGGTGGTCACGGTCATGCTTCGATCCGATTGAGCGCCGGCGCGGAGCCGGCAGGAATGGCCAGAACGGGCGCGATCACGCCGTGCGGAAGGCGTTGGTGATCGGGTAGCGCCGGTCGCGCCCGAAATTGCGCGTGCCGAGCTTCACCCCCGGCGGAGCCTGGCGGCGCTTATATTCGGCGATGTAGAGCAGCCGCTCCACCCGCGCGACCGTATCGCGATCGAAGCCGCGCGCGACGAGATCGGCGACCGAAAGCTCCTCCTCCACCAGCCCGCGCAGGATGGGATCGAGCACGTCGTAAGGCGGCAGCGAATCCGAATCCTTCTGGTCGGCGCGCAGCTCCGCCGTCGGCGGCTTGGTGATCACGTTCACCGGCATCACCGGCCCTTCCGGCCCCAGGCCCAGCGACGGGCGATTGGCGTTGCGCCATTCGGACAGCGCGAACACCGTGGTCTTGTAGGCATCCTTCAGCACCGAATAGCCGCCGGCCATGTCGCCATAGATGGTGGCATAGCCCACCGACATCTCGCTCTTGTTGCCGGTGGTGAGCAGCATGTGGCCGAACTTGTTGCTGAGCGCCATCAGGGTGACGCCCCGGATGCGCGACTGGATATTCTCCTCGGCCAGATCGCGCGCGCGGCCGGCGAAGGCGGGGGCCAGCATGGCATCGAAAGCCGTCACCGCCGGCTCGATCGGGATGGTATCGAGCCGCACGCCCAGCAGCCGCGCGCATTCGGCCGCGTCGGACAGGCTTTCGTCGACCGTGTAGCGCGACGGCATCATCACGCACCATACCCGGTCCGCCCCCAGCGCATCGACCGCGACGGCGGCGGAAAGCGCGCTGTCGATGCCGCCGGACAGGCCGAGCACCACGCCGGGGAAGCCGTTGCGGTTCACATAATCGCGCAGCGCAATCATCATCGCGTGGTAAAGATCCGCCGGCGCGGGATCGAGCGCATGGCGCTCCCCCGCCTCGCAGGTCCAGCCGCCCGCGCCCCTGTCCCAGAAGGTGAGCGTTTCGGCGGCTTCCCAATCCGGCATCTGCACCGCGACCGCGCCATCGGCGTTGACGACGAAGGAGGAGCCGTCGAACACCAGCTCATCCTGCCCGCCGACGCGGTTCAGATAGGCGAGCGGCAGCCCCGTCTCCTCCACGCGGCGGCGGACGAGCGCCAGGCGCAGATCGTCCTTGTCCGGCTCATAGGGGCTGCCATTGGGGGCGAGCAGCAGCTCCGCCCCGGCTGCCTTCAGCTGCTCGCACACCTTGGGGAACCAGATATCCTCGCAGATCGGCACGCCGATGCGCACGCCGCGAAAATGGATCGGCTCCGGCGGCGGGCCGGGCATGAACAGCCGCTTTTCATCGAAGGTGCCGTAATTGGGTAGCTCATGCTTGCGGATCATCGCCGCGACGGCACCGCGATCGAGCAGCGCCATCGCATTGTAGAGCCCGTCGTCGAGCGCGATCACGGTGCCCACGAGCATCGCCGGCCCGCCATCGGCGGTGGCGGCGGCCATGCGGTGCAGCTCATCATGCGCGCGGGCGATCAGCGCGGGCTTCAGCACCAGATCCTCGGGCGGATAGCCGATCAGCTGGAGTTCCGGGAACAGGATGAGATCGGCCTCGGGCCAGCGATCGCGCACCGCCAGCATGGCATCGGCATTGGCGGCGAGATCGCCCATATTCTGATTGAGCTGGGCGAGCAGGATGGAAAGGCGCATGGTCATGACCCCTGCTTTAGGGCGGGACGGATCGAACGGCCAGAGCGGGCCGCCGTTCCATCGAACGCCCTACCCCCTTCCCCCGCGCGCATCTGGCGACTAATAGGCCGCGAAACGCGGCAGCGAGGACGAACATGAAACTACTGGCCGGCAATTCCAACCTGCCGCTGGCGCGAGCGATCGCCGCCTATCTCGAAATCCCGCTTACCGAGGCGAGCGTGCGCCGCTTCGCCGACGAGGAGGTCTTCGTCGAAATCCACGAGAATGTCCGCGGCGAGGACGTGTTCGTGGTGCAGTCGACCGGCTATCCGGCCAATGACAACCTCATGGAGCTGCTGATCTGCATCGATGCGCTGAAGCGCGCGTCGGCCAAGCGGATCACGGCGGTGATCCCCTATTTCGGCTATGCCCGGCAGGACCGCAAACCCGGCCCGCGCACGCCAATTTCCGCCAAGCTGGTGGCGAACCTGCTGACGACGGCGGGGGCGAATCGCGTGCTTTCGGTCGATCTGCACGCCGGCCAGATCCAGGGCTTCTTCGATATCCCGACCGACAATCTGTTCGCCGCCCCGGTGATGTCCGCCGATATCCAGGCGCGCTTCGCCGGCAAGAATTTGATGGTCGTATCCCCCGACGTGGGCGGCGTGGTGCGCGCCCGCGCGCTGGCCAAGCGGCTGGAGAACGCGCCGCTGGCCATCGTCGACAAGCGCCGCGAGCGCGCCGGCGAATCGGAGGTGATGAACATCATTGGCGACGTCACCGGCCGCTTCTGCATCCTCGTTGACGATATCGTCGATTCGGCGGGCACGCTGTGCAACGCCGCGGCCGCGCTCAAGGAAGCGGGCGCGGAAGACGTGGTCGCCTATGTCACCCATGGTGTGCTTTCGGGCGGCGCGGTCGCCCGCGTGGAGGGATCGCAGCTGCGCGAACTGGTGATCACCGATTCGATCGGCGCGCCGGAAGCGGTCGCGGCGGCGGAGAAGATCCGCCACCTGACGATCGCGCCGCTGCTTGCCGAGGCGATCAAACGCATCGCCGACGAGACGTCGGTATCGTCGCTGTTCGACTGAGGCCATCGCCCGGCCGCCATCCTGACGAAAGCCGCGATTCATTGTCGCTGCGCCCGATATTCGGGCGTTGCGGCGATGGATGCCGAGACCGGGCCGGCACGGCGGTTGTGCGTGCGGTCAGCGAATCTCGACGCTTTCGCCGCGCCCGATCAGGGGCAGCAGGTCGAGCAGCGCGGCCTTTTCGATAGCGACGCAGCCTTCGGTCGGTTTCGCCTCGTTCCAGCAATGCAGAAAGATCGCGCTGCCGAGGCCCGGCACGGGAGGCGCATCATTGTGGCCCAGCGTGACGATCACGTCGTAAAGCCCGTCCTCCCGCCAGAGATGCTCGGCCGAAGCGGCACGCGGATGCCGGATCGGGCGATTATAGGCGGGGTCGGCGGGATCGTCCGACCAGCCATCGTCCGCGCGGGTCCAGCGCCATGGCAGGGCGAGGCCCGCCGGCGGCGCGGCGCGGCCGGGGCGGAACAGCACGGTGCGGATCGCCCAGAGGCCGAGTGGCGTCATGCCGTCGCCCTCGCGCTTGTCCGCCGCCGGGCAGGCGCCCGAACGGCCGATCGCGCAGGCGATCCGCCGGCTGGCGGCCTCGAGCGTCAACGCCCCGGTATCGACGCGAATCATAGCTGGTGGCCGGTGCGATCGCGCTTGGTATCCAGATAGGCGCGATTGTGGGGGTTCGCCTCCATCGCGTGCGCCACCCGTTCGACCACCGCGACCCCCGCCGCCTCCAGCCCCGCGACCTTGGCAGGATTGTTGGTGAGGAGGCGCACCCTATCCTGCCCCAGCAATTGCAGCATCCGCGCGGCCACGCCGAAATCGCGGGCATCGACATCGAAGCCGAGGCGGACGTTCGCGTCCACCGTGTCATAGCCCTGATCCTGCAGCGCATAGGCGCGCAGCTTGTTGACCAGGCCGATGCCGCGCCCTTCCTGCCTGAGGTAGAGCAATATGCCCCAGCGCGAATCGGCGATCTCGTGGAGGGCGGCGTGGAGCTGCGGCCCGCAATCGCACTTCAGCGATCCCAGCACGTCGCCCGTCAGGCATTCGCTGTGGAGGCGCACCAGAGGCGGCGTCCCGTCCGGCTCGCCGATGATGAGGGCGACATGCTCGGCCGCGTCGTCGGCATTGCGGAAGGCGACGATCTCGCTGCGTTCGGACACCTCGACCGGCAGGCGCGCCCGCGCGGCGACGACCAGCCTGGCCGGCGCATCCTGCCCGGCAATGGCTTCGGCCGAAACCTCCACCTCGCCGGCCCCGTCGTCCAGCACGAAGAAGGCGGGCAGCAGGCCGGCCAGCCGCGCCAGCCGCAGGGCAGCGGCGGCGGCATCGGGCGCGGACGTGGCTATCGCGCGGAACGGCCCCTTCAGCGGCGTCGCCAGATCGAGCGCCGGATCGGCCAGCGCCACCGCTGCCGGCAGATCGAGCCAGGGCGCGCGTTCGATGCGGACGGCGGTTCCCGGCGTCGCCGCATCGCGCTGGTTGGCGAGCTTCAGCGTCGCGGCCCGGCCGCTCGACAGCAGCACATCGGCGCGGCCATCGGGATCGAAGGTGGCGAGCCGGCCGTCGTCGGCGGTCTCGATCGCCAGCACCGCGATCGCCCCTTCGGCCGATAGGATGCGCACCGGCCAGCCCCGGCGCAGCGCGTCCAGCGCGCGGGCGGCGTCGCGCAGGCCCGTCAAAAGGAGAACTCCGTCACCAGCGGCACATGGTCGGACGGCTTGAGCCAGCTCCGGCACGGCTCGAGCACGCGATGGCCGGTCGCCGCGGCGGCGACCGTGGGGCTCGCCCACATATGATCGAGGCGGCGACCGCGATCATTGGCGGTCCAGTCCTTCGAACGATAGCTCCACCACGTATAGAGCCGCGCCGGCGCCGGGTGGAAATGCCGGCCGAGATCGATCCAGCCATGGCTCTGCTGCAGGCGGGTCAGCGCCTCCACCTCGACAGGCGTGTGGCTGACGACGTCGAGAAGCTGCTTGTGGCTCCACACGTCGCATTCCAGCGGCGCGATATTGAAATCGCCGACCATCAGCGTCGGTTCGGCCAGCGTTTCGGACCAGCGCGTCATCCGCTCGATAAAATCCAGCTTCTGCCCGAATTTCGGGTTCAGCACGCGATCGGGAATGTCGCCGCCGGCGGGCACATAGACATTTTCCAGCCTGACGCCGTTGGGCAGGCGCACGCCGACATGGCGGGCCTCGCCATTATCCTGCCAGTCATGGTTGAGATTCTCGTCCAGCGGCACCTTGCTCAGGATCGCGACGCCATGGTGCATCCGCTGGCCGTTCAGCACCTGGTGGACATAGCCCATGCGACGGAACGGATCGCCGGGGAAGATGTCGTTCACCACCTTGGTTTCCTGGAGGCACAATATGTCCGGCCGCTCCTCCTCGAGGAAGCGGGTGACGATATCGATGCGGGCGCGCACCGAATTGATGTTCCAGGAAGCGATCTTGAGCGTATCGGACATGGCCGCGATGTAGCGATGCCGCCGCGCCGGCGCCAGTCACCAGCCCCACGGGGCGGCTGCAATCCGTTACGGGGCGCGAAGAATCATGATAGCCTCGGCCCGCCGCCTATCATCGATATGGGGAAGATCGAATGAAGCAGGTCGTTTCCGGCGCCGCGATGGCGTCGTTCCTTATCGCCATGCTGCCGGGCGCGCCGGCCTTGGCGGCGACACCCGGCGACGTCCGCGATCTGGTGGGCGCCCGCGCCTCGGCAGGGGAGTCCGCGCTCGAATCGCGGGGCTATACGTTCCAGCACGGCAGCACCGGCGACGACCGCAAATGGACCTATTGGTGGAACCGCGACAAGAAGCAGTGCCTGTCGGTATCGACGGTGGACGGCCGCTACGACGCGATCACATCCACGCCGGCGGCGGATTGCGGGCAGAAAGGCGGTGGCGGCGATACGGCGGCGGCGGTCGCCGTGGGCGCGGCGGCGCTGATCGGCGTGATCGCGCTGGCCCACAAATCCCACAATCATGACGACGGCCAGCATTATTCGGACAGCCAGTCCGAAGCGGATTATGAACGCGGCTATCGCGACGGGCTCTACAACCAGTCCTACCATAATTATTCGCGCAGCGACGCTTATGCCAACGGCTATTCGGCAGGCGTGGAGCAGCGGAACCAGGAAACCGCCTACCGGCCCAATCATCCGCGCGGGGGCTATGGCGACTACGTCAACCTGTTGGACATTTCCTACCAGGACTGGGACCGGGCGCAGTCCGAACTGTCGCGCCGCGGCTTCCGCCAGGTGGATCGGGACAGCAATTCGGATGGCGGCCACACCGCTTATTACTGGAACGGCGGCACCAGCCAGTGCGTCGCCATCGCCACCCGCAGCGGCCGGGTGACGGACGTCACCACGGTGCGCAAGCGCGTCTGCAGCTGAAGGGCGGCCACCCTGAAAAGGAATGGCCCCTGCTCCGGGGGCGTGGAGCAGGGGCCGACCTTGCGTTCGTCACGCGAAGGCGGGACATGGATATGTGCGACGCGGGCAACAGGGGGAAATCCCGCGCGGCTTCCATGGCCGCTTGGGAATATCTACGCCCCCAAAGCTGTCGCCGGGATGAATGGACATTACAAATCGTTTACCGTCGCGCCGATCAGCCGCGCGGGCCGCGCGGGCGCGGGTCGGTCCAGCGGAAGGCGCCGTCGGCGACGGGCATGTTGAAGGCCTGGCTGTCGAGTTCGATGGTCGAACGGTTGTTCTGCGCGTCAACGATCGTCCAGCCGCGCAGCATCAGCCCCGCCGGCGCCGAGGGCGAGCGGCTGAAGGCGATGGTGATCGTGCCGAATTCCGGCCGCTTGGGATCGCGCGCCTGGACGAGGAGCAGCTTCGGATCGCCGCTGGGCACCACCTTGGCGAAGCGCGACAGATCGCGTGACGGATCGAGCAGCACCGACAGCGGCGAATCGCCGATCGGCCAGCGGGAAACCTGCTTCACCTGATAATCGATCATGGTGAGCGCCTTGCCGTCGCCCACCACCAGCAGGGGCACGCCCTTCTGATATTCGAACCGGATGCGCCCCGGCCGCTTGAGGGTGAGCGTGCCTGTCAGCGTCTTGCCGTTGCGGTCGGTCTGCGCGAACGCCGCGGTCATCGTGTTCACGGCCCTGAGATGCGCCGAAACCTGCGCCAGCGGATCGGCCGCCTCGGCGGCGGCCGGCGCCGCGACCGGGCCGGCGCCGATGACGGCCGCGGCGGCCAGCGGCAGCGCGGCGAGCGCAAGCAGGAAGGGGCGGATCATGCGTTTCTCCGGGTAGGTCATGGCGCGGGGATGCCGTCTGCGGCTTGAATAGGCTGTGAACCGGCGGCGAATCGATCAGCCGAGCCTGCGGCCGAAATCGGGGAGATCGCCCACGTCCAGCAGCACCTCGCGCCGGCCGACATGATCGGGGGACGAGATGACCCCATCCTTCTCCATCCGCTCGATCAGCCGCGCGGCGGAGTTGTAGCCGACGCGCAATTGCCGCTGGAGCCAGCTGGTCGATGCCTTGCGGTTTTCGACCACGAGCTGCACGGCGCGGCGATAATCCTTGGTCTCGGGATCGTCCGGCCCGGTGGGCGCGCCCTCCAGCTCATAGGATTCGGCCGGCTCCTCGGTGACGGCGTTGATATATTCGGGCGTGCCCTGCGCCTTCCAATGCTCCGCCACGGCGCGCACCTCGTCGTCCGAGACGAAGGGGCCATGGACGCGGGCGATCTGCTTGCCGCCGGGCATGAACAGCATGTCGCCCTTGCCGAGCAGCTGTTCGGCCCCCTGTTCGCCCAGGATGGTGCGCGAATCGATCTTGGAAGTGACCTGGAAGCTGATGCGCGTCGGCAGGTTCGCCTTGATGACGCCGGTGATGACGTCCACCGAGGGGCGCTGCGTCGCCATGATGAGGTGGATGCCGGCGGCGCGCGCCTTCTGCGCCAGCCGCTGGATCAGGAATTCCACCTCCTTGCCCGCCGTCATCATCAGGTCCGCCAGCTCATCGACGATAACGACGATCTGGGGCAGCACCTCGAATTCCAGCGTCTCTTCCTCATAGATGGGCTGGCCGGTCTCGGCGTCGTAGCCGGTCTGCACCCGGCGGGTGATCGGCTTGCCCTTGGCGCGCGCGGTGCGCAGCAGATCGTTGAAGCTGGCCAGGCTGCGCACCCCGACCGAGGCCATCATGCGATAGCGGTCCTCCATCTGCTCCACCGCCCATTTCAGCGCGCGGACGGCCTTCTGCGGCTCGGTGACGACGGGCGAGAGGAGGTGGGGGATGTCGTCATAGACACTGAGTTCCAGCATCTTGGGATCGATCATGATCATCCGGCACTGGTCCGGCGTCAGCCGGTAGAGCAGCGACAGGATCATGCAGTTGAGACCCACCGACTTGCCCGATCCGGTGGTGCCGGCCACCAGCAGGTGCGGCATGGGGGCGAGATCGTGGATCACCGGATCGCCGGCGATGTTCTTGCCCAGCACCAGCGGCAGCGCGCCGCCCTGGGTCTCGAAGGCGGCGCTGTCGATCAGCTCGCGCAGCACCACCGCCTCGCGCACCTTGTTGGGCAGTTCGATGCCGATCACGGTGCGCCCCGGAATGGTGGCGACGCGCGCCGACAGGGCGGACATGTTGCGGGCGATGTCGTCGGCAAGCTGGATGACGCGGCTGGCCTTGATGCCGGCGGCGGGCTCCAGCTCATACATGGTGACGACGGGGCCGGGGCGGACCTCGACGATGCGGCCCTTGACGTGGAAATCGTCGAGCACGGTTTCGAGGAGCCGGGCATTGCGTTCCAGCGCGGTGCGGTCGATCGCGGGGCCGGCGGCGGCCGGCGGCTCCGCCAGCAGGGTGAGCGGGGGCAGCGTGTAGGTATCGCCCAGCGGCAGCTGGCGCTGTTCGCGGCGCGCCTCCTTGGGCGGCGGCCGGCGCTCCGGCTCCTTGATCGTGGGGCCGGAAGGCGCCTCGCCCTCATCCTCGTCGACAAGGGCGGTGGCGCGCGGGCGCGGCGCGGGCGTCGCCTCGCGAATCCGCGCGGGCTGGCGTTCGCGGCGCGGGGTTTCGTCCGCATCCGCATCGGCGGCATCGGCGGCCGCGCGATCGCGGCGGCGGAACAGCCATTCGCGCTCGCCGGCCTCCAGCCCCAGGCCCCAGATCCACAAGGCGATGCCGCCCGCCCCGAACAGCAGGATGGCGGCGACGCGCAGTGCCGAGATCCAGCTCGCATTGCCGGCAAGGCCGATCAGGGCGTCGAGGCCGTTGGCGAGGACGAGGCCCAGCACGCCCCCCCAGCCGGCGGGCAGGCCGGAGACCGAGCCGCCGCGCAGCAGCGAGAGCGCCATGCCCAGCAGCAGCAGGCCGGCGATGCACAGCAGCAGCGATCGCTTCCACCGGCCCACGGTGGCGCCGCGCCACAGCCTGAGCGCCGCGATGATCCCGATCGGCAGCAGCAGCGCCGCCGGCGGGCCGAACAGGCTGAGCAGCAGATCCGCCACCCATGCGCCCACCGGCCCCAGGATATTGCCGATGTCCCCGCCGGCGGCGGTGTTGAGCGCGGCATCGGTCGGCTGGTAGCTCGCCAGCGCGAAGGCCAGCGCCAGCATCAGCGCGAGCAGCGCCAGCGCGCCGCCCATCGATCCGCCACGCTGCGCCGCGCGACGCGCGGTTTCCCGCCAGACTGGTTGTTCCATCGCCATGCTGCTTGCCCGCCATGCGCACGTCCGCGCGGCCGGGGCCGGCGGGCGTGCCCGAAATGTTCCGTCCGCCGACAATCGCCTGCGGCGGACTCCGGGTCAAGCGCGACGCCCGGCGCGGCCGGTTTTCCGTATCGTCCGGGCCGTCGGGTGTTTCCACCCGGCTCGAAAATGCTTTAGCAGGCGGGAATGGAAAGCAGCGACCTCAGAAGCGATGTCATCATCCTGGGCGGCGGGCTGGTCGGCCTGACGCTGGCGATCGCGCTCGATGCGCACGGCCTGAGCACGATCGTGATCGACCCCGCCGATCCGGAAGCGACGCTTACCGCCGGCTTCGACGGGCGCGCATCGGCGGTCGCCGCCGCGCCGTGGCGGATGCTGCAGGCGATCGGCGTGGGCGACAGGCTGGCCGGCAAGGGCTGCCCGATCGAGACGATCCGGGTGACGGACGGGCTGACCCCGCAGGCGCTGATATTCGAGCCGGGCGAGGATGAAGGCGCCGTCGGAATCATGTTCGAGAATCGGGCGCTCCGCGTCGCGCTGCGCGAAACGGCGCTGGCGGCGAAGAACATCACCCTGCTGATGCCCGCCCGCCCCGCCGCCGTGGAGCGCGACGGCACGTCCGCCCGCGTCACGCTGGCCGATGGGCGGAGGGTGCAGGCGCCGCTGCTGATCGGCGCCGAGGGCCGCCGGTCGCCCACCCGCGACGCCGCCGGCATCCGCATCGCCCACTGGAAATATGATCACGCCGCGATCATCGGATCGGTGATCCACGAACATCCCCATCAGGGCGTGGCGCACGAGATATTCTATCCGCAGGGCCCCTTCGCCATCCTGCCACTGGTGGACGATGCCGAAGGCCGCCACCGCTCGGCGATCGTCTGGACGGTCGCCGGCAAGGATGCGCCCGCCATGCTCGGCCTCGGCCCGCGCGCCTTCGCGGCGGAGGCGGCCGGCAAGATGGGCGGCCTGCTGGGCGCGCTGGAGCTCGCCTCGCCGCTTTCCAGCTATCCGCTAGGCTTCCACCATGCCGCGCGGATCACCGGCACGCGGCTCGCGCTGGTGGGGGATGCCGCCCACGGCATCCATCCGATCGCCGGCCAGGGCCTGAACCTCGGCTTCCGCGATGTCGCCGCCTTCACCGAGGTGCTGGTGGAAGGCGCGCGGCTGGGAATGGACCTGGGCGATGCGCAGCTTCTCGCCCGCTACGAACGGTGGCGCTCGCTCGATACCTTCATGGTCGCCGCGGCGACCGATGGGCTCACCCGCCTGTTCGGCGTGCCCGGCCGCACCGCATCGGCGATCCGGCGCTTCGGCCTGGGCGCGGTGGAGCGGATCGCCCCGCTCAAGCGCCGTTTCATGGCGGAGGCCAGGGGCGAAACCGGCAAGCTGCCAAGGCTGCTCCAGGGCGAGCGCATCTGACGGGCCGGCCCGCCGCCGGCCCACCCCCCTCGCGATGATTTTACTCCGGCCGCCGCGCGAGGCCATCTGTTCGCCGCGCCTGCGAAAGGCTATGCGCGGGACACCCACCGGATGAAAGCCAGCGCATGACCGCACCCCGCCTTTCGGTAATCGTGCCCGTCAAGGATGAGGAGGCCGCGATCGCGCCGTTCGTCACCCGCGTCGGCGGCGTGCTGGACGGGCTGCGCGAGCCGGACGGCACGCCGTTGAGCTGGGAGATCCTGTTCATCGACGATGGCAGCAAGGATGCGACGCTGGCCGCGATCCACGCCGCCCATCGCGCCGATCCGCGAGTATGGGCGCTCTCGCTCTCCCGCAATTTCGGCAAGGAGGCCGCGCTTTCGGCGGGGCTGGACCATGCGCTGGGCGACGCGGTGATCCCGATCGACGTGGACATGCAGGACCCGCCCGAGGTGATCGGCGAGATGCTCGATCGCTGGCGCGCGGGCTGCGAGGTGGTCTACGGCATCCGCCGCGATCGCCAGACGGATTCGCTGCCCAAGCGGATGACCGCCGATCTCTATTATCGCGCGCACAACTGGCTTTCGTCGGACAAGATACCCGAGCATGCCGGCGATTTCCGCCTGCTCGACCGCAAGGTGGTCGAGGTCATCAAGCTGATGCCGGAACGCAACCGCTTCATGAAGGGGCTGTTCGCCTGGTCCGGCTTCCGCCAGGCGGGCGTGGAATATGACCGCGCCGAACGCCAGGTGGGCCGCACCAAGTTCAATTATTGGAAATTATGGACGCTGGCGCTGGACGGCATCACCTCCGCCTCCACCGTCCCGCTGCGGATATGGAGCTATCTGGGCGCGATGATCGCGTTGGTGGCGCTGGTCTATGCGGCGTTCGTCGTGATCCGCACCGTGATCTACGGCGCGGATGTGGCGGGCTATCCCTCGATGATGGTGGCGATCCTGTTCCTCGGCGGCGTGCAATTGCTGTCGCTGGGCGTGCTGGGCGAGTATATCGGCCGCATTCTGGTGGAGGTGAAGCGTCGCCCCATCTATGTGATCCGCGAACGGATCGAAGGACAGGACTAGCTTGGAAGGCAGAATTGGATGAATCGCGCCATCTATGATCGGATGGCCGAGATCGATGGCGCGCATTGGTGGTTCGTCGCCCGCCGCCGCATCATCGCAGCGCTGATCGAACAACAGGTCCGGCCCGGGCCCGGCGCCCGTATCCTGGAGGTGGGATGCGGCACGGGATCGAACATCCCGATGCTCCAGCGCTACGGCACCGTCGACGCGATCGAGCCGGACGACGCCGCCCGCGCGCTGACCACGGAGCGCACCGGCGTCGCCGTGAAAGGCGGCCTCCTGCCGCATGACGTGGTGCTGGACGACGGCGCCTACGACCTCATCGTCCTGCTCGACGTGCTGGAACATATTCCCGGCGACCGCGAGGCGCTGTCGGCGCTGGTGCCCAAGCTCGCCCCCGGCGGACGCATCCTGGTGACGGTGCCCGCCGCGCCCTGGATGTGGAGCGCGCATGACGTCGCCCACCACCACCAGCGGCGCTACACCATGGCGCATGTCCGCAAGGTCCTTGCCGATAGCGGGCTGAAGGTGCGCCACGCCACCCATTTCAACACCCTGCTCTTCCCGCTGATCGCCGCCGCGCGCGGGCTGGGCAAGCTCAGGGGGCAGGAGGACGGCGACGATGCGATGCCCTCCCCGCTGGTCAACCGCCTGCTTCAGGGCATATTCGCGGCCGAGCGGCACTGGGTGGGCCGGTGGAGCCTGCCCTTCGGCGTATCGATCGGCCTGGTCGCCGAGCCCGCCTGACCTCAGGCCGCCTGCAGCCCGCGGCGGGCGGGCTTGATCCCCAGCAGCGCGATCGCGCTCCATTCGTGTCGGATCGCGACGCGATGGAGCAGGATCGGCCCCGCCAGCCCGCAGAAGGCGCTGGCGAGGAACAGCATCGGCACATCCTCATGGCCCGCCGCGCGCAGCGCCATCCGGCCGCCGGCCAGGAAGAAGACGTGCCAGAGGTAGATCGAATAGGAATAATGGCCGATCGTCGCCAGCGCGCCGATCCGGGGCAATAATGCGAGCAGCGCGGTGCAGGCGGCCGCCCCGCAGGCGAAGGCGGGGATTCCGTCCGGCCGCAGCCGGGGGACGATCCCCAGCAGGCCGCCTTGCGCATAGGCCATGATCGCGAGCGCCGCGACCAGCGCCGCTATCCCGTTCCGCCGGGACAGCAAACCCGCCGGCAATTGCGACAGCAAGAGGCCGTAGAGGAAGAAGGGCAGCAGGTAGATGGCGCGTTCCAGCGAGAGGAAGGAAGTGGTGTGGGTCAGCGCCGAAAGCAGCGCCGCGCCGCCGACCAGCATCGCCAGCCGGACGGGCGAAGGCCGCGCCAGGCAATCGACCAGCGCGACGAACGCGAACACCCAGAGCAGCGCCTGCAGGAACCAGAGATGCTCATAGCTGTGGGTGAGCGCATAAGGCAGCGATACATCCTCGCCATGCACCAGCGACCGGCCGGACCACATCAGCAAGGTCAGCACCAGCAGCGGAATTCCCAGCCGGCGCAGCTTCTTGATCGCGAAATCCTCGATATTGCGCAGGCTGGCGCGGTGGCAGCCGTAAAGCAACCCGGACAGGATGGTGAAGACCGGCATGCGGATCAGCGCAAGGCTGTCGCTGGCATAATGCCAGCCCGATTCCGCCGGCAGCCCCAGCCCGCGCGCCGGCGTATCGCCGACGACGTGGAAGCAGACCAGCAGCAGGCAGGCGAGGCCGCGCACCGTATCGAGACTGGCGGGCAATCTTTCCGCGACGGTCCCGCCGGAATCGGATGAAGGCAATATAGGATACTCCGCATTGCCCCCGATGCTCGCCTAAAGGATTAACCCAAAAGGAAGAAGGGTCAATCGACGGATCGCTCCGCCCTATCGACCAAGATGCTTCCCGCACCGGCATCGCGGTTCCGCCGCCCTTTTCCGCACAACCCGCGATTGCAGGCGGGCACGGCTACGCATATTGGCGATGCAGAGCATCGAGGGAGGATATATGCGTCGCTTGGAGAACAAGGTTGCCATCGTAACGGGTGGCGCGCGCGGCATCGGCGAGGGGATCGTGCGCCGCTTCGTCGCCGAGGGCGCGCGCGTGGTGATCGCCGACGTGCTGGACGATGCGGGCCGGGCGCTCGCCGCCGAGCTGGGCGACGTCGCCGCCTACGAGCATCTCGACGTCACCTCCCGCGCCGACTGGGATCGGGTGATCGCCGCGGCCGAGGCGCGCTTCGGCCGGATCGACAGCCTGGTCAACAATGCCGGCATCATCGTGTTCAAGGGGCTGGACGACCTGAGCGAGGCGGAGATGCGCCGCATCATCGACGTGAACCTGATGGGGGTGATGATCGGCACCCAGGCGGTGATCCCCGCGATCGAGCGCGCGGGCGGCGGATCGATCATCAACATGAGCTCGGCCGATGGCATTTCCGGCGCCAATGCACTGACCGCTTATTGCGCGTCCAAATTCGGGGTGTGCGGCTTCACCAAGGCCGCCGCGCTGGAGCTTGGGCCCCGCGGCATCCGGGTGAACTCCATCCACCCCGGCGGCATCTACACCCCGCTCGCCAACCCCACCGGCGTGCCGCGCGCGGATTATGACCGCAATTTCCGCATCTATCCCGCCCAGCGCGCCGGCGACCCTGCCGATATCGGCGCGGCCGCCGCCTATCTCGCGTCCGACGACGCGACTTATTGCATCGGCACCGAATTGTCGGTCGATGGCGGCCTCAACGCGGGCCATTATTATATGGGCATGCCCGGCGCGCCCGTGCTCGACTGACGCGCCACCGCCAGGCGGAGGGATGCCCCTTCGCCCGCAGCTTCCTGAGATACTGAAGGAAGTCTGGAGCGGGTAAGGGGAATCGAACCCCTCTAGCTAGCTTGGAAGGCTAGTGCATTACCACTATGCTATACCCGCTCGCCTAACGGCCAAGCGCTGCCACTGCCATCAACCGCCCCATGTCGTCAACCTGTTCGGCGGCGGAGCCGAAGCCGGCAAGGATCGTTGTTTCGTGAAGCGCACCTGCACGCGCAACGGAGAGCGCCATGCTGGAAATCCTGCCCTCGCCCGATCATGTCGCCGCCTACCGCCTGTCGGGCATCCTCGACGATGGCGATTATGACCGGATGATCGCGGATATCGAGGCGCGGCTGGACCGGCACGACAAGATCTCCATCCTCGCCGACCTCGCCGATTTCCGCGACATGACCTTCCAGGCCGGCCTCAAGGACATGCGTTACAGCCTGTCCAAGCTGTTCCAGCTCAACCGCTTTTCGCGCGAGGCGGTGATCACCGACAAGGAATGGATCAGGATGGCCATCCGCCTGCTCGATCCCGTCATACCCTTTATGGCGATCAAGACCTTCGAACCCGGCGAAGCCGAAGCGGCGATGGCCTGGGTCTCCGCCAAGGATTGATCGCGGGCCCCGGCGCGGGCACATCGGCGCGCGAGGGAGACGTGCCGCCGATGATCGCAGCCTTGGATAACGGGGAAAGCGCCGCTTATTGCGCGCGGATCGGCCTGGCGGCATTGCCCGCCGCCGATGCCGAGGGGCTGGCGCTGATCCAGCGGGCGCACCGGCTGGCCATCCCCTTCGAGAATCTGGATATCATGCTGGGCCGCGGCATAGATCTGGCGCCGGAAAGCGTGTTCGCCAAGCTGGTGACGGCGCGGCGCGGGGGATATTGCTTCGAGCAGAACCAGCTTTTCCTGCGCGCGCTGCTGGCGGCAGGCTTTGCCGCGCGGCCATTGCTGGCGCGGGTATGGCTGATCCCCACGGGCACGACGCCGCCCCGCACCCACAGCTTCAACCTCGTGGAACTGGGCGGCCGGCCGTGGATCGCCGATGCGGGCTTCGGCGGCGCCTTCACGCCGCCCATGCCGATCGGCGACGGTGCCGAGGCGTCGTCACCCGATGGCGCCCGCCACCGGCTATCGGCACGCGCGATTGGCGGCGAATCCGCCTGGATGCTGGAACGCAACGACGGCAATGGCTGGGCCGATCAATACAGCTTCACCCTGGCGCCGGTGGTGTCCGCCGATCTGGAGATGGCGAACCATTGGACGGCGACCGCGCCGGCATCGCGCTTCACCCGGCTGCATATCGCCAGCCGGGTGACGGAGATGGGATTCCTCTCGCTCACCGACCGCAGCTTCACCGAACGGGCGGGCGGGCGGATCGTCGATCAGGCCGAGGCCGGCGACGCCGCAGGCTGGTCGCGCCTGCTGGCCGACCGGTTCGGGATCGCGCTCGATCCCACGGCGGTCGCGGGACTGGGCCTGTTCGCGCTCAGTCGCTGATTTCGCCGGTCTCGACCGCGTCCGCCGCATCGAGCGCGGCGAGGCCGTCCCGCTTCAGCGCGGCGAGCGGCAGGCGATAGAGGGTGACGGGCGGCGGATCGCCTTCCGTCTTGATCAGGCGCAGGCTCCAGCCGCCATGAGCGTGGCCGAAGGGATCGATCCAGTTGCCGCCGATACCGGGGTCCTCATCGGCCACCACCAGCAGCACCGACCCGTCGGATTCGTAGCGGGCGGTGTATTTCTGCACATAGCCCTGGCCGTCCTCATAATTATCCAGATTTTCCTGCCAGATGTTGCAGAGCTGGAAGATCCAGTAATCGCAGGGCGTTGGCGTGAAGCGCAGGACGATCGCCTCGCCGGGCGCCTTCTGCCACGTGCCGAAGCCGTGATGGCGATCGGGCACGCCGCCATTGGAGAGATAGACGGCGCGGCTGAAGCGGATGCGGTTGGGCCGCTTGGCGAGATTGTCCTGCCACCAGCTTCGCACCAGCTCCGCATAGGCAAGGACGAGCTGGCCCGCCTTGGCGAGCCCGTCGCTCATCTCCGCCGGGCGGATCGGGCGCGGATCGGCGCCGTCGAGCCGCTCGATCCGCATCACCGGCGGCACCGTGGCGCCGCGGTCATGATAGACGGTGCGGACCAGCAGGCCGACGCAATGATCGGTGATCGGCAGCCAGGCGACGTCGCCCGCCGGCTTGTTCCGGCTGACGATCACCTCGAAATCGCCTTTGGCGTCGAAACGGATCGCATCGCTTTGCAGGAAGCCGGTGGTGCGCAGCGTCGCCGGATCGAATTCGGCCAGCCCCTCCACCTCGCGTCCGGCCCAGTCGCGGGCGCCGATGTCGGCGGGCTGCTTCGCCTCCCACGCCGCCATCACGAAATAGGGGATGGTGCCGCGATTGCCGGTGATGCGGTAATCGGCCGATCCGTCCACGAACTCGGCGAGCAGGTGATCCTGATCGGGCGACTGGAAATTGATGCCCTGCCGCCAGGGCGCATCGCGCAGCCGGGGGCGATCGGGCTCGCAATTCTCCATGAAGCGTTCGAAGCCGTTGCGCATCAGCCGCGTCATGAAGCGATACCATTCGGCCCGGTCCAGCGCGTCGGCATCCTCGCCGAAGCGATCGACCATATGGCCGGTGCGGCGAATGGTTTCGCAGAAATCGTCCCACGCCTTGCCGGAAAGCAGGCGCTGGCGCGCGGTTTCGCTGGTGCTATCGGTCATGGGGCCTCCCCGGCCATCCGCTCCCGCCGGACGGGGAAGCGATCGTAATAAAAGGCGAAGCGTTCGCGCAAAGCGCCGATATCGACGCCGAAATCGCCGGCGAGGTCATAGGCGACCTGCCCATGCTTGCCGCGCCGATTGGCGGCGAGATAGCGATCGATCGCGGCTTCGGCCTCAGGCGTGAGATCGAGATCGGCGAGCGCATAAGCGCGGCGGATCACCGCTTTCTGATCGGCCATATATTCGTGGAACAGCACGTCCATCGACCGGCCCGGCGGTAGCAGATCGTGATCGCGAACGCAGGCGCGCAGCAGCATCTCGATCCGGTCGATCCAGTAATCGGCCAGTTCCTTGAGGTCGATCGGCAGGGTGCGGCGGATGCGATCGCCATAGGCCAGCATGGTGACGGCCGACTGGATCACCGCCAGCGGATCGCGATGGGTGACGATCACGGTCGCGTCGGGATAGGTCGCCAGCAGCGGCCCGAAATTCTCCATGTGCGGCGGCGACTTCATCACCCAGCGGTTGGGCCCGCGCAGCCACGTCATCGCCTGCAGCACGCGCCGGCCATAGGCATAATGCGGCGTCTGATCGTGCGCCGCATAATAATCCCGCCAGGCATAAGGCCGGCTCAGCCATTCGGGCAGGTAGGAGGAGAAGTCCGCGCCCTGCAGCTCGATATCCTCATGGACATGATCGGGCGCCATTTCGTGCATCGCCGGCATCAGCGGCACGATCGCCTCGAACTGGCCCCACATCGCCCGCGTGCGGGTGAAGCGCGGGTCCTCCCCCGGCACGGCCGGCGCGTCATCGGCCGGGATCGGCTCCATCGTTTCCCAGAGCGGCATGGACCTGAGGCGCGGATCGGCGGCGAGGATGTTGACGAGATGGGTGGTGCCCGATCGCGGCAGCCCGGCGATCATGATCGGCCGGTCGATCGCGACATCGGCGATCTCGGGATGGCGGCGATGGATATCCTCGGCGCGCAGCCGGGTGGAGGCATAGCGCACGCAATCGCCGAACAGGCCGGCGCGGCCCAGCGGGCCAAGGCCCTTATCCGCATCGAAGGCGGCAAGCCATATGGCCAGCCGCTCGCGGAAATCGGGCGCGCCGAAATCGGCAAGCCCGGTGGCGGCCCGCGCGGCGGCGAGCACCGCCTCCACCTCCATCGCGACCGGCGGGGCGGCCGCGATCGCGGCCGCCTGCATATCGGTGAGCACGGGCCGGGCGAGATCGGCGATGCGGATCGCCGGCGCCTCCTCCATCCCGGTCTTCGCCTGCATCCCCGTCATCGCCCGAATCTCGGTCATCGCCTGAATCTCAGTCATCGAAGGTCACCAGCACCTTGGCCGAGGCATGGCGATCCTGCGCGGTGGCGAAGGCGGCCTCGAAATCGGCGAAGGGCAGGACATGGCTGATCATCGGCGAAAGATCGACGCCGCCTTCGATCGCGGCGATCACGTCCGGGAATTCATCGGGATAGGCCATGGAGGTGACGATCGTCATCTCCTTGCCCAGCGCCATCTGAAAATTGACCGGCACCGGATCGTGGTGGACCGCCACCAGCACCATGCGGGCATGGAAAGGCGCGAGCGCGACGATCGAATCGACCACCGCCGCCGATCCCGTCACCTCGAACCAATGGGTGGCATTCACCACCGGCCAGCCGAACAGCTCGCCCGTGCCGAAGGCGACGCCGAGCGCCTCGCGCAGATCCTGCCGATCCGGGTTGACGGTGAGGGTGGCGCCGAGCCGGCGGGCGCGATCGAGCCGGTGATCGGTGGTGTCGACCACGGCGATATCGGTGATGCCGCGCTGCTTCAGGAAGATGAGGATGCCGAGCCCGATCGGCCCCGCGCCGAACAGCACGACGCGATCGCCCGGTTTCGCTTCCGATCGGTTGACGGCGTGGAGGCTGACCGAGAGCGGCTCCGCCAGCGCGGCGCGATCGAAGGAGAGATCGTCCGGGATGCGGTGGATCGCGCCGCCCAGGGTGGCCTCGCGCACCAGCAGCCAGGGGGCGAAGGCGCCTTCCGGCACGCCGGCGCCGATGGCGTTGCCATCCCCCATCGGGTTGACGATCACCCGGTCGCCCGGCCGGATGCCCTGGACGGCCGCGCCCACCGTTTCGACGGTGCCGGCCAGTTCATGCCCCAGCCCGAACGGCTCGGTCGCGGGCGCGGCAACGCCGCCGGTGCGGACATAGGTGACGTCGCTGCCGCAAATGCCCGCGGCCGCCACCCGGACCACCACGTCGCGCTCGCCCGCCACGGGCGCCTCGACCTCATCCAGCCGGACATCGCCCGGCCCGTGGACGCGCACGGCCTTCATCCAACCCTCCCTTGCTTTTGCCGGCAGCATAAGCCCGCCGGCACAAGCGCGCGCCGGCTATGTCTTCCGCATACGGGCAGGCTGTTGCGCCGCCCGGTCAACGATAGGCATCGCGATAGGCGCTGGGGGTCATGCCGGCGATGCGGCGGAAGGCGGTGGAGAACACGCCCTGATTGGCGAAGCCCAGATCATAGGCGATCGCCTTCAGCGGCAGATCGCCCTCGGTCAGCAGCCGCCGGGCCTGCTCCATGCGCCGGCCCTCCACCCAGGCGCGGACGGTGAGCCCCGTGGTATCGCGGAACAAGGTGGTGAGGCGGCGCGGGCTGATGCCCAGCAACCTCGCCAAGGTGGCGATCGTCGGCGGCTGGCGGGGAAAGGCATCGACATATTCCTCCAGCCGGCGGAGCTGGCCCGCGCTCAGCCGGCCACTCTCGCGCGACTCGTGCACCTTGCCGGCGCGCAGGAAACGGGCAAGCTCCGCCAGCGTGGCCAGGCCCAGCCCTTCCACCATGATGTCAGCGGCGAAGCCAGGCGCGCGCAGTTCCTCGGCCATGCGCCGGAGCAGCCGATCGATCGCGCCGCCCGCCGTGCCGCCGATGTCGAGCGTGGCGGCAAGCCGGCTGCGGCTCCAGCCCTCGCCGATCGGCACGACACGATCGAACAGGGCCGGATCGAACAGGCAGCTGATGCTCACCGGCCGGCCGCCGTCCCCGCGGAACTGGCAATCGGCCGCCGCCGGCGTGAAGACGATGTTGCCGAGGCCGTGATAGTCCGCGCCCGCGCCTTCGTAGCGACCCAGCCGTTCCACCGGATAGGGCGGCATCATCATGCTGATGACGGGCTGGGTCTCGCGCACCGTCATCTCCACCGGCGTCGGCAGCTCATATTGGCGGAGCTGGGCGACGACCCCGCCCGCCCGCGTTTCCGCCAGCGTCGTCCAGTTGGTATGCGCCATCGCCCGCCTCTCGCTTCGAAGGATGACATTGTTCGCGCCGTCAATTCCCATCTTGCGTGGACAGGACGGCAGTTGAATCAGCATAGCGCCGATAGGCAGCCGTGCAAACCGGGCGGGCGGACGCCGTTCCCTTCCCGGAAACGACGATGCCGCCGGCCCCTGGCGTGGAGGCCGACGGCATCAAGGCAGGCCGTGCGCCGGAAGGCCGGCGCCGATCGTCAGTTGCCCGCGGGCGGCGCCTTGCGATCGGCCCGCTGGGCGCGCATCTGATCGAAGGCGGCCTTGCGTTCCTCGGGCGAGATGGTGCCATCCTTGTTGGTGTCGATCCGGTCGAACCAAGCGAGCCGCGCCGCGGTCGCCTCGGCCAGCGAGACCTTCCCGTCCTTGTTGGCATCGGCCATGGCGAACATCCGGTCGCCCCAGCCGCCAGCACCCTGGCCGCCCCAGCCATGTCCGCCCATGCGGTGATGGCCGCGCATGCCCCGGCCCTTGCCGGGGCCGTGATCGCCGCCGCGCCGTTCGGCGAAGCGTTCCTTCGCATGTTCGCGGCCGGCATCCCACTCGGCACGGCTGATCTGGCCGTTCTTGTCGCTATCCAGCGCCGCGAAGCGCTGGTCGGCGCGCGCCTTCGCCCGCGCCTCGCGGCCGGCCTTGATCTCCTCCTGGGTGACGAAGCCGTCCTTGTTGAGATCCATGCGGGCGAAATGCTCGGCGACCTGCGCCTGCACCTCGGCCCGCGTCTGCGGGGCCTTGTGGGCGCGCGGCGCATCCTGGAAGGCCAGGGCCGGCACGGCGACCAGGGCGGCCAGCGAAGCGCCGATGACGAACTTCTTCATGGACTTGTTCCTTTCATCCTGTCGATCGAACGTGCGATTCTCGTTCTGCACCCTCCCTGATTCGCAGGGGGATGTTGCGGCCCGTGTTCGACGCTGAAAGCAAGTTTCAACGCTGACATCTTTGGCCCGCCTGCCTGTATCGCGCTTGAACCGTGGCCAAGCGCTGTGGCAGAGCGCGCCCGCACCGGGAATCCGGCCCCCTTTCGGAGATCAAGATGACGAACGATGTGAAGCGCGTGGTGCTGGCCTATTCGGGGGGGCTCGACACGAGCGTCATCCTGAAATGGCTGCAGCAGACCTACGGCTGCGAGGTCGTGACCTTCACCGCCGATCTCGGCCAGGGCGAGGAACTGGAACCCGCCCGCGCCAAGGCCCGGCTGATGGGCATCAAGGAAGAGCATATCTTCATCGACGATCTCCGCGAGGAGTTCGTGAAGGACTATGTCTATCCGATGATGCGCGCCAATGCGCTCTATGAAGGGCTCTACCTGCTCGGCACCTCGATCGCCCGGCCGCTGATCGCCAAGCGCCAGATCGAGATCGCGAAGCAGGTCGGCGCGGACGCGGTGTCCCACGGCGCCACCGGCAAGGGCAACGACCAGGTGCGCTTCGAGCTGGGCTATTACGCGCTTTCGCCCGACATCAAGGTGATCGCGCCGTGGCGCGAGTGGGACCTGACCAGCCGCACCGCGCTGATCGAATTTGCCGAGAAGCACCAGATCCCGGTGCCCAAGGACAAGCGCGGCGAAAGCCCCTTCTCCACCGACGCCAACCTCCTCCACACCTCGTCCGAGGGCAAGGTGCTGGAAGATCCGTGGGAGGAGGTGCCGGACTATGTCTATTCGCGCACCGTCAATCCCGAGGACGCGCCCGACCAGCCGGAGATCATCACGATCGATTTTGAGCGCGGCGACGCGGTGGCGATCAACGGCGAGGGGCTGAGCCCGGCCACCCTGCTGGCGAAGCTCAACGATCTCGGCCGCACCCATGGCATCGGCCGGCTCGACCTGGTCGAAAACCGCTTCGTCGGCATGAAGTCGCGCGGCATGTATGAGACGCCGGGCGGCACCATCCTGCATCTCGCCCATCGCGGAATCGAGCAGATCACGCTGGATCGCGGCGCGGCGCACCTGAAGGACGAGCTGGCGCCGCGCTATGCGGAGCTGATCTACAACGGCTTCTGGTTCTCGCCCGAGCGCGAGATGCTGCAGGCCGCGATCGACCACAGCCAGGAGAAGGTGACGGGCACCGTCCGCCTCAAGCTCTACAAGGGCGGCGTGCATGTGATCGGGCGGAAGTCCCCCTACACGCTCTACAGCGAGAAGGTGGTGACGTTCGAGGACGACGCCGGCGCCTACGACCAGCGCGACGCCGCCGGCTTCATCAAGCTCAACGCGCTGCGCCTGCGCCTGCTGGGCCGCCGCGACGGCCGCTGAGCGCGGCCCGCTTCTTCTTCGTCGAGAAACGATCGCCGTCCCCGTCACGCGGGGGCGGCGATTTCATTTTGTGGCGGACGGGCGGCTTGTCATCTGGCTCGCAGGGCGCGCGATCCTCGGGGAAGATCTGTGGCGGGCCGGCGACGTCGAGCCGGGCGAGCCCGATGATGTCGATCGGATAGCTTTCGCAATCGCCCACCCGCACGCGGGTGCGATCCAGGGCGTCGAGCAGATGATCGCCCTTGTCGTAGGCGTTGGCGCCCAGCCGCAGCAGCCAGATGGTCGGCACCGCGCGGGCATCCGGCGCATCGGCGATCGCCGCCAGCCGATCCGCCGGCAGCGAGAAGACGCCCCGGCTGCCGGTGGGATTCCAGGCGCCCGGCCCGCCATCCAGCGTCGGTATCGGCGTCGGGATCGGCCGGGTGGCGATCCTGAGGCCGAGATCGCGGACCGCATAATCGAACGGCAGCGCGCCTTCGTTGGGATAGGCCCATACCATGTCGCCGGGGCGGTAGCGCTGCTCCAGCCAGCGGACGGCGGCATACCAGTCCTGCATCGGCGGGCTGGCGCGACGGCGGACGTCGATCACCGCCATCCGGCCCGCCAGCAGGATCAGGCAAACCCCGGCGGCGACCATGGCGATGCGGCGCGGCCAGCCGGGAAGCCCGAATACGCCGCCCATGCCGATGGCGATCAGGATCAGGCTGGGCACCGCCGCCGCCGTCATCGTCCGCACGATGAACACCGGCGCCACCAGCAGCGACAGGGCGATGGAAGCCGCGACCGGCAGCAGCGCCGCGACCAGCAGCGCCGCCGCCAGCCGCCAGCCGCCCCTGCGCAAAGCCAGCAGGACGATCGCGCCGAGCAGGAGCAGGCAGCCGCCGACGATCCCCTTCGTGCCCTGCGCGACATAGATTTCCGCCAGGCGCGGCACGAGATTGACCGTGGAGAAATGCAGCCAGGTGGATTTCACCCAGGTCGGCGCCTGATCGATCAGGATGAGGAGGCCCGGCAGATAGAGCAGCCCGGCCAGCGCCTGCCCGCCGATCAGCAACGCCCAGTCCCGCCGCGAAAGCCCCGGCCGGGCGATCAGCAGCAGCGAGGCGAGCCCGAGCGCGGCGGCATAAAGCGGGCCGAGATTGTGGAGCCAGAGCACCAGCAGCAGGCAGGCGCAATAAGCGGCGAAGGGCCGGCGCGGGATGCGCCCCGCCGCCTCCACCCCGCGCGCGGCGCGGATCAGCGCGAGGAGCGCGGCGGCATAGACGAGGATCAGCACCGGATAGGGGCGCACCTCGCGCGCCATTTCGACCAGCGCCGGCGAAAGCGCCGCCACCAGCCCCGCCGCCAGCATGACCGGCATCGCCGGCAGGCGGACGAGCCGCGCCGCTTCCCGCGCCGCCAGCACCGTCACCGGCACGGTCAGCAGCCCGCAGGCGATGCCGAGCGCGCGGAGCGCGGCGAGCGAATCGCCGAAGCCCAAGGTCCAGAGCCGGAGCAGCGAATAATAAAAGGGCGGATGGGTTTCGTAGAGCGGAACGATATTCCAGAGGAAATCGAAGCCCTTGGCGGCGGCATAGGCGCTATAGGCCTCATCCAGCCACAGCGGTTCGGCCAGCGTGCCGCGGATGCGGAACCAGCCTGCGATCGCGAGGATGAGGATCGCGGCCAGCGCGATCGCGAAACGGCGGATCAGAATCACCGGCGGGCCTGTACTGCCTCGCGCCGGCGATTTGAAGCGGCACAAGGCGCCGAGCGCGATGAAATCCCCGCTTGCGGCCGCCCGCGCGGCGGAGAATAAGCCGCGCGCATGAATCCGCCCCCGACCGACGCTGCCCCCTGGTGGGCCGACTGGCGCTATGCCGCGGCCCTGGTGATCCTCTGCGCGATCCCGCTCGTCTATCCGCCGCTGCCGCCGCTGACCGACCTGCTCGGCCATCTGGCGCGCTACCATGTGCAGCTGACGATCGACAGCTCGCCCTATCTGTCGCGCTATTTCGGCTTCGAATGGGCGCTGCTCGGCAATCTCGGCGTCGACCTGCTGGTGATCCCGCTATCCAAGGTCTTCGGCCTCCAGCTCGCGGTGAAGCTGATCGCGCTGTCGGTGCCGCCGATCACCGCCGCCGGCCTGCTGTGGATCGCGCGCGAGGCGCATGGCCGCATCCCGCCCACCGCTGCCTTCGCCCTGCCGCTCGCCTTCGGCTATCCCTTCCAGTTCGGTTTCCTGAACTACACGCTGGCGATGGCGTTCGCCTTCCTCGCCTTCGGCCTGTGGCTCCGGCTGGCGCGGGCGGAGCGCTGGGCGTTGCGCGGCGCGCTGTTCGTGCCGCTGGGCGCGGCGATCTGGCTGGTGCACAGCTTCGGCTGGGGCGTGCTGGGGCTGCTGGCCTTCGCCGCCGAGCTGGTGCGCGATCGCGGCCATGGCGGCACCCGCCTGCACGCGATCTGGCGGGCGGGCCTTTCCACCTGGCCGCTCTGGCCGCCGGCCGCGCTGATGCTGGCCTGGCGCAGCGGCAATGTCGCCGGGCAGACGGCCGACTGGTTCAACTGGGAGATGAAGGGCTATTGGCTGTGGTGGGCGCTGCGCGAACGGTGGGAGCTGTTCGATACCGCCAGCATCGCGCTGATCGGCCTGCTGCTGCTGGCCGGCCTGTTCCGGGTGAAGCTGCGCTTCGAAAAGATGCTGGGGCTGGCCTTCCTGATCCTGGCGATCGCCTTCGTCATGCTGCCGCGCATCCTGTTGGGATCGGCCTATGCCGACATGCGGCTGGTGCCTTATGCGCTGGCCATCGGCGTGATCGCGCTGGCGCCGAAGCCGGGGGCCGGGCGCGGTTTCGTGCGCGGCATCGCGGTGGCCGCCGCCTTGTTCTGCGTGGCGCGCATCGGCGCCTCCACCGTCAGCTTCTACCAATTCTCCCGCGCCTATGACGACCAGCTGGGCGCGATCGACCATATCCGCCCCGGTTCGGCGGTGATGGTGATGGTCAACCTCAAATGCCGCACGCAATGGATCACGTCGCGCATGGACCATCTCGGCAGCCAGGCGATCCTGCGCCGCGATGCGTTTGCCAACGGGCAATGGACGATGGCGGGCGCGCAATTGCTGACGGTGAAATATGCCGCCGCCGGCCGCTTCGCGCGCGATCCCTCCCAACTGCTCCGCCCGCCGGAATGTCACGGCCGGGGCGAGCCGACCTGGGAGGATACGCTCGCCAACTTCCCCCGCGCCGCCTTCGACTATTTCTGGCTGATCGACATGCCGCGCGAACGCTGGCCCCACGAGCCGGATCTGATCCCGATCTGGCATGGGCGCGAGCGGGGTGTGCTTTACCGCGTCGTGAAGCCGGCCGCCCCGGCGGAGACAGGGGAGAAATAGACCCGCGCCGGCGCCCGCCTAGAAGAGCGTGGCGCCTTCCGTCGGGCGCGGCGGGCGCGGCGGCGCTTCCGCCTCGGCCGCCGTGGCCGCCGTCGTCCAGCCCAGCCGGGGGATGGCGATCGATCGCTTGCCGCCGAGATCGGTGCGCACGACGATCAGGTCGCGCGCCTCCATATAGGCGATCAGGCGGCGGACCCGGCCCGGCGACCGGGTGCCATAGACCTCGGCCAGCTCCGCCTCGCCCGGCGCCTCGCGGCCCTCGCGCGCCGCCCGCGCGATCAGCAGGAAGGCGCCCAGCATATCTTCCGGCAGCTCGGCGGCGAGCGCCAGCGCCTCGGCCCAGCCTTCCTCCCGCTCGTCGAAGATGCCGGCGCGCGCCATCGCCATGCGCCGGCGGAAGGCAACGAGATCGACGCCGGAATCCGTGAGCCGCCGCATCCGGCAACGGAGCTGGAAATCCTGGAACAGCACCGCCACCGGCCGGAAGGCGGCCTCGGGATCGGCGGCGACATCGGCCAGCACCGCCGCGACGATATCGGCACGCTCGTCCTCCGCCATCGCCGGCCCGGCGGGCGCATCCACGGCCGGGGCAAGCTGCGGCCGGGCGATGGCGCGGATCAGGTCCTCCGAAGAGACCGCCGGCCGCACGGGCGGCGGCGGGGGCGGCGGAGGCGCCTCGTCCCGCGCGAGGATGAGATTTTCGACATCCTCGGCCGGCGCGGTGGGCAGCGGCACCAATTTGGGGCTGCCGCTGCGCGCGGACGTCTTGACCGGGCCGATGTTCACCGCGACCGGCCGGCGCGAGACCGCCGGGCCGAGCGCCAGGAACTGGCCGCGCGCCAGATCGCGGATGGTTTCCGCCTGCCGCCGCTCCATGCCCAGCAGATCGGCGGCGCGCGCCATGTCGATATCGAGGAAGGTGCGCCCCATCAGAAAGTTGGAGGCTTCGGCCGCGACATTCTTGGCAAGCTTGGCCAGGCGCTGGGTGGCGATCACGCCGGCAAGGCCGCGCTTGCGGCCGCGGCACATCAGGTTGGTCATCGCGCCCAGCGACGCGCGGCGCGCCTCGTCCGAAACCTCGCCGGCCACGGCGGGCGCGAAGAGCTGCGCCTCGTCCACCACCACCAGCGCGGGATACCAGTGATCGCGCGGCGCATCGAACAGGGCGGAAAGGAAGGTGGCGGCGCAGCGCATCTGGGCTTCCAGCTCCAGCCCCTCCAGGCTCAGCACCACCGACACGCGATGCTCGCGCACGCGGGCGGCGATCCGGGCGATCTCGCCCTCGCTATAATCGCCCGCCTCGATCGGCAGATGGCCATAGGGGCCGGAAAGGGTGACGAAATCGCCCTCGGGATCGATCACCACCTGCTGGACGACCCCGGCGCTCTCCTCCAGCATCCGGCGCAGCAGGTGCGACTTGCCGGACCCGGAATTGCCCTGCACGAGCAACCGGGTGGCGAGAAGCTCCTCGACATCCATCGCCACCGGCCGGCCGGCGGCATCATTTCCCATCTCGATCCTGATCGTCACATATCAGCCTTTGGACGATCCGAGCGGGCGCAAGCAAGGGCCGCGATGCCCCGGCACCCATCTTCCGGTCGCATCAGCCGCCGGCCGCGGCCGGCACCGGCCCGCCAAGCTCCCGATCGAGATGATGGATGGCGAGATCGAGCGTCGCGGCGGCCGGCGAGCGGGAATAGACATCCAGCCGCTCCAGCGCGTCCGCCATCATCGCTCGTGCAACCCGAAGCGCCCGCCGCGCTTCCTCCTCATCCGCTACGCCACGCATGGATACTTGCTCCCTGCCCCGTCATTGCCAGCATCCGGCGTCAGGCGGGAGGGGATAATCCCGTCCCCGTGCGGGACAAAAAAGGGCCGCCCGAAGGCGGCCCGCTTTGACGGTTTCGATTTTGACGGCTTCGAGGGAGAGCCCGGTCAGCGCTGCCGATCGCCGCCTTCGCGATCCTGCTTGCCGCCGCGATCGCCCTGCTGTTGCTGGCCGCGCTGCTGCTGTTGCTGCTGGCGTTCGGCCTGGCGCTGCTGTTCGCGTTGCTGGTTGCGCTGGCCCTGGCCGTCCTGCTTCTGGTTCGCCATGTCCGTTCCTTCCTCGTCCCGGAAAGGGACGGACAATGAACGAAGGCCAAGCGCGGCGGCTCCATCGGCCAATGCGAAAAGCACGGAAAATGCGATGTTCTGCAACTGAAACGGCCCCGCCGGTGAGGGCGGGGCCGCTTGAGCGATCAGCCGATCCGCCGAAGCGATCGGCGGGTGATCAGTTGGAAGCGAGCTCGGCAGCGTCCTTGCGGCGGAACTCGACATTGGTGTTGTTCACCTTGCCGCGCACGCGATCGCCGCGCACGTTGAGGTCGAAATTCACCATCTTGCCGACCACATAGCCCTTGAGGCGGGTGGTTTCGCCGACCTGGCTGGTCTTGACGACATATTCGTCGCCATCGCGCTGGAAGCGGCTTTCGGTCCATTCGCTCTGGGCGAAGGCCGGCTGCGCGGCAAGGGCGGGGGCGGCGACGGCGGCCAGCGCCGCGACGGTCTTGATGAAACGCATCGAACGATCTCCTGTGAGGGGTATCGATCCGGCTTTCCCGTCCTACCCCGATTTCCCGTTCGAATTTATGTTGCAGTGCACATGCTGCAAGTGCGAAGAAAGCGCCTGCGGTTGCACGAAATGCAATCGCTTTCCATCCTGCTGGAAAAACTGGTTCCCACCCCTCGCGCATCTGCTCTAGGAGGCGGCGTGGTTAGAGGCTGGAGAATCTGTTCATGACGCAACCGCTGCGAATCGCGCTCGCGGGGCTCGGCACGGTCGGTGGCGGGGTGGTCAAGCTGCTGGAGGCCAATCGCGCGCTGATCGAGCGCCGCGCCGGCCGCCCGATCGCGATCACCGCCATTTCCGCGCGCGATCGCACGCGGGATCGCGGCGTGGACCTTTCCGGCTTTGCCTGGGTGGACGATGCCGCGACGCTCGCGACGCGCGACGATGTCGACGTGGTGGTCGAGCTGATCGGCGGCGCGGATGGCCCGGCGCTGACGCTGGCGCGCGCCACGCTGGCGGCGGGCAAGGCCTTCGTCACCGCCAACAAGGCGATGATCGCGCATCATGGCGTTGAGCTGGCCGAAGCGGCGGAGAAGGCCGATGCCGCGCTGAAATATGAAGCGGCGGTGGCCGGCGGCATCCCGGTGATCAAGGGCCTGCGCGAGGGCGCGGCCGCCAACGAGATCGGCCATGTCTACGGCATCCTCAACGGCACCTGCAATTATATCCTGACCAAGATGGAGCAGGAGGGCCTCGACTTCGCCGACGTCCTCGCCGAGGCGCAGGCGCTGGGCTATGCCGAGGCCGATCCCAGCTTCGACATCGACGGGGTCGATGCCGCGCACAAGCTTTCGATCCTCGCCAGCCTGGCCTTCGGCACGACGCTCGATTTCGATTCCGTCGCCATATCGGGCATCCGCCACGTGATCGCCGCCGACATCGCCGAGGCGCAGGCGCTGGGCTTCCGCGTCCGCCTGGTCGGGCTGGCCGAAGCCGGCGGGGGCGGCCTGTTCCAGCGCGTCCATGCCTGCCTGGTGCCGATCAGCCACCCGCTCGCCCATGTCGTCGGATCGCTGAACGCGGTGGTGGCCGAGGGCAATTTCGTCGGCCGCCTGTTCTTCGAAGGCCGCGGCGCCGGCGAGGGGCCGACCGCATCGGCGGTGGTGGCCGATCTCATCGATATCGCGCGCGGCGAATATGGCCCCGCCTTCGCCATGCCGGTCGCGAGCCTCGCCCACCTGCCGCCCGCGATTCCCGGCGAACGCAACGGCCGCGCCTATCTGCGCTTCACCGTGGCCGACCGGCCCGGCGTGCTGGCGGAGATCACCGCCGCGATGCGCGATGCCGGAGTCTCGATCGAAAGCCTGATCCAACGCGGGGCGGCGGCCGATGGCGGCGTGCTTCTGGTGATGGTGACGCACGACTGCCCGGAAAGCGCCGTCGCCGACGCGCTCGACCGGCTGAAAGGGTCGGCCAGCATCCTGAGCCAGCCGATGCTGATGCACATCCTCGATATCTGAGGATTCCGGCTCGACATCCGAGGATTCGGGAAGGGGCCTGCCCCTTCCCCCGCCGTCAGCCGAACAGCATCCAGGCGACCGCGACGATCCCGGCCCAGAGCAGGCCGTTGATGAGGAGGATGGAACGCAGCCGCGTGCCGAAGGGCAGCGGGCGTTCGGTCTCGTCGGCCGTCGCCGGCGGCGTCACGGCCTCCGCGACGGCGGCGGCGATCTGGATGGCCGCGCCGCGCGACACTGCGGAGGTCATGTCCTCCGATCCGCCGAATTCGCCCCAAACGACCGGGCTTTCCGCCAGCGCCGCGCGCACCTGTTCGCGCAGCAGCGGTTGGACGAAGGCACAGCCGGCATAGGGATAGCCCGCCCACATCACGTCCGCCTCGCGCACGCCGATGCCCGGCAGGTCGATCTCCACCGTCATGCCCGGCGACAATTCCATCGCCGATTCGGCGCGGAAGCCGTCGACCGACAGATCGTGCACGGTGATGTCGGCGAAATCCTCGGTCCCGTGGCGCACGCCGCCATCCAGCAGCAACCGCGTGCGGGTCGAGCGGCGCTCTTCGTCCTCGTCAAAGGTCTGACGTAGCTTGGCCGCGAGGCTCATCATGGTCTCCGCATCGGCTTATCGCCGACAGAGCTAGTTCAGATTGGTTAACCGAAGGTAAAAGACCATATAACCGATCAAAGCACACGGCCCGCCGTGGTTCCATGAATCTTGTATGCGATCGATTCTCGACTTTGTCGCACGCCTTGCCTATCGGGCCGGTGATTAACGGAAAGGCGTGGGAACGATGGTGAAGGCAAGCAAGGCGCTCGATCGCGTGCTGGTTCTGGAAATGGTGCGCGTCACCGAGGCGGCCGCGATCGCCGCCTCGCGGCTGATCGGCCGGGGGGATGAGAAAGCCGCCGACGCCGCCGCGGTCGAAGCCATGCGTAAGGCCTTCAACGGCCTGGAGTTCGACGGCACCGTCGTGATCGGCGAGGGTGAGCGCGACGAGGCGCCGATGCTCTATATCGGCGAGAAGGTGGGCGCCGCCGTCGGCACCGGCCCGAAGATCGATATCGCGCTCGATCCGCTGGAAGGCACCACCATCACCGCCAAGGCCGGTCCCAACGCGCTCGCCGTGCTGGCCATCGCCGAGGAAGGCGGCCTGCTAAACGCGCCCGACGTCTATATGGACAAGATCGCGATCGGCCCCGGCTATCCGGCCGGCCTCGTCGGCCTCGATCGCACGCCGACCGAAAACATCACCGCGCTGGCCGCCGCCAAGGGCGTGCAGCCGAACGAGATCATCGCCTGCGTCCTCGATCGCCCGCGCCACGAAAAGCTGATCGCGGAGCTGCGCCAGATCGGCTGCGGCATCGTGCTGATCCCCGACGGCGACGTGGCCGGCGTGATCGCCGTCACCGATCCCGACACCACCATCGACATCTATCTGGGATCGGGCGGCGCGCCGGAAGGCGTGCTGGCGGCGGCCGCGCTGCGCTGCGTCGGCGGCCAGTTCCAGGGCCGGCTGCTCTTCCGCAACGAGGAGGAGCGCGCCCGCGCCCACAAATGGGGCGTCACCGATCTCGATCGCATCTATCATCTCGAGGATCTGGTGAAGGGCGACGCCATCTTCGCCGCGACCGGCGTGACCGACGGATCGCTGCTGGAAGGCGTGAAGCGCCGCAAGAACGGCGTTATGACCACCGAAAGCGTGGTGATGCGCGCCAGCTCCGGCACCGTGCGCTGGGTGAAGGGCGAACATCACAAGGGCGGCTGAACGCGCCGCCTCCCGCCATTTCCCGATTCCGCCGCCAGCCGATTCCGGCGGGCGCGAAAATGCTCTAGGGCATGGGCATGACTGCCGTGCTCAACATCTCCCGATCGATCCTCGGCCAGCCCTGGCGCTGGCGGGGATCGGGCACCGACGGCCGCGACGCGGATTTCCGGCCGGACGACCTCGTCGCCGGCCTGCTGATGGCGCGCGGCGTCCCGCGCGAGGCGGTGGAGGCGCACCGCGCGCCCACCATCCGCGGCTTCATGCCGGACCCGTCGATCTTCCGCGACATGGACCAGGCTGCCGAGCGGCTGGCGGACGCCGTCGCGCGCGGCGAGCCCGTGACCATCTTCGGCGACTATGACGTCGACGGGGCGACATCGGCGGCGCTGCTGATCCGGCTGCTGCGGGGGCTGGGGCTCGATCCGCAGGCCTATATCCCCGACCGGCTGATGGAGGGCTATGGCCCGTCGGGCGAGGCGCTGGTGCGGATCGCGGCCGGCGGCGCGCGGCTGATCGTCACCGTCGATTGCGGCGCCCAGGCGTTCGAGGCGCTGGAAATGGCGCGCGCCACCGGCGTCGACGTGATCGTCGTCGATCATCACAAATGCGCCGCCGCTCTGCCCCCGGCGCTGGCGCTGGTGAACCCCAACCGGCTGGACGAAGCGGCCGACGCCGCCGCCCACGGCCACCTCGCCGCCGTCGGCGTCGCCTTCCTGCTGGGCGCCGCGCTGCTGCGCACGTTGCGCGCGCGCAACTGGTTCGCCACCCGCGCCGAACCCCGGCTGATCGACCTGCTCGATCTCGTGGCGCTGGGCACGGTGGCCGATGTCGCGGCGCTGCGCGGGCTCAACCGCGCCTTCGTCGCCCAGGGCCTGAAGGTGATGGCGCAGCGGCACAATATCGGCCTGGCCGCCCTCACCCAGGCCGCCCGGCTGGATCGCGCGCCGACCTGCACCGATCTCGGCTTCGCGCTGGGGCCGCGCATCAATGCCGGCGGCCGCGTCGGCAAGTCCGACCTCGGCGTCCGCCTGCTGACCACCGAGGACCCGGAGGAGGCCTGCACGATCGCCGCCGAGTTGGACCGCTTGAACGGCGAGCGGCGCGCCATCGAGATGCTCGTCACCGAGGCGGCGGAAGTCGCCGCCGCCACGCAGGGCAACCGCGCGGTGACGCTGGTTTCGGGCGCCGGCTGGCATCCCGGCGTGATCGGCATCGTCGCCGGCCGGCTGAAGGAGAAGCTCGGCCGCCCCGCCATCGTCGTGGCGATGGACGATGCCGGCATCGGCAAGGGTTCCGGACGGTCGATCTCGGGCGTCGATCTCGGCGCGGCGGTGCTGGCGGCCAAGGATATGGGCCTGCTCGTCGCCGGCGGCGGCCACGCCATGGCCGCCGGGCTGACGGTGGAGCAGGCGAGGCTCGACGCGCTCGCCGACTTCCTCGACGACAGGCTCGCGGCGGACGTGGCCCGCGCGCAGGACGGCCGTGCCTTGCTGCTCGATGCGGTGCTGACGCCGGGCGGGATCAACCCGGCCCTGGTCGATGCGCTCGATGCCGGCGGCCCTTATGGCGCGGGCTGGCCGTCGCCGCGCGTGGCGGCCGGACCGGTCCGCATCGTCAGGGCCGATATCGTCGGCCAGGGCCATATCCGCGCCATCGTCCAGGGCGACGACGGCCGCGCGATCAAGACGATCGCCTTCCGCCAGGCGGACAGCGCGCTCGGCCAGGCCCTGCTCGGCGCGGGCGCGGATCGCCGCCTGTGGCTGGCCGGCCGGCCCAAGGTGGACGACTGGAACAGCCGCCCGACGGCCGAGCTCCACCTCGAGGATGCGGCCTGGGCGGACGAGCATCGCTGAGCGGACGAAGGCGGGAAATAATATTGCACGGGATGCTTGACCCCGCCCGATCGCTGCTTTAACGGCGCGACACCGATTGACGGCCCCTTCGTCTAGCGGTCAGGACGCGGCCCTTTCACGGCTGAAACACGGGTTCGATTCCCGTAGGGGTCACCAATTCAATGTTTTCAATGACTTAGCGCCTATTTTTGGCGATTGTCTCACACCGTTGTCTCACATTTTTCCTGGCGACCGTTAGGCATGGCTCAGCGATGCGAACGCGTGGATGTGGTGGAATGGATCAGGTGTGTGGAGAATTACCCAAGGGCAGCCCATCCCTAGGGATCGCGAGCATTCTTTCCAGGCATACCTGACGCTCCAGGGCAGAAACTGCTCCGAAGCACCGTTAGCAAGGGAACGAAGGTGGGACATTCAAACGCCTGCCGCCCCATCTGAGATGGGCAACACTATCCCCAAACGTTAAACTGGAAACGACCTCTCAAAAGCCGCTTACTTACCTACTGGCACCGTTTGCCGTCACACTCACCTGCGGTGCAATTTCCATGGGTTTTTGGCTATCGAGCTTCTCGCGCCAAGGCCTATCGAGCACGAATTCTGCTCCCATTCGCTTTGCAAGCCGATCCGTAGCCTGGATCACATCTCGAATGACCTCAACCGCATACGCGTCATTAACGGTCGATTCCGATACACCCTCGCCATATGTATCGAAATATAGGCTGACTCATATATCGATACACTTTTAATTTGAATGCACCTTTCCGATACATGAGGGCATTCGATGTCGCGGGTTTTTGCTTATTGCCGGGTCAGCACGATCGATCAGACCACCGACAATCAGGTTAGAGAGATTGAAGCGGCTGGCTTCACCATCGATCCCAAGCGCATCATCGTTGAAACCATATCAGGCTCCGTTGCCGCCATGGAGCGTAAGGGCTTTGCCAAGCTGATCGATCGGCTGGAAAGCGGTGACGTTCTCATTGTGACCAAACTGGATCGCTTAGGGCGCAATGCCATGGATGTCAGGGCAACGGTTGAGATGCTGGCAAAGGAACGGATCAAGGTTCATTGCCTTGCCCTGGGAGGTGTGGACCTCACCAGCTCGGCAGGCAAAATGACCATGGGCGTCATTGCTGCGGTTGCAGAGTTTGAACGCGATCTTCTGGTTGAGCGAACTCAGGCAGGTTTGGAAAGGGCTAAGGCCTCGGGGAAGACCCTTGGCAGGCCTCAGGCCCTCTCATCCCGGGATCAGCAGGATATCGCCACCAAGCGTTCCCAGGGCCTTTCCCTTGGAGCATTGGCTAAGGAATATGGCGTCTCGCGCTCAGCCATTCAGCGGATTGAGAAGCGCACCCTTTTGAAGATCTAAGTTAAATACTGCTCAGCGATGGGCGCCTGTAGCGCATTACAATTCCGATAAATCCGAAACCCATAATCAACATGAGCCAAATGGAAGGCTCGGGCAAGGCAATGCGCCTATATTGCCCAGAGAAATTTTCTATTGTTATTGATACAATACCGCCAGATGTGTTTGAGAAAACAACACTTCCTTGACCACCCTCCCAAGCAGATCCATAAAATTCTCTGTGAGACAATGAGTTTTCGGCGATGTAGTCTCCAAAAATATAAACAAGACCTTTTATCAGACATTCATCCGTATTATACCCAGGATAATCCGGATTGTAGCACTCACCAATAGGAAGCCTTGACGTTAATTCATAGTTTCCAATAACAGAATAACTACTTTGTCTGTCTGATATATCAGACCAGTAAAATTCCGGCCCCGCGTAACTGAAGTCTATTTTAGCGCCCCACCCTGGTCCAATATTGAACGTCTGAGTCGCGTGAGCCGCGCTTGCTGTTATAAATCCTATCATCGCGAGCAATTTCAAGATGGGTTTCATGGACGCCCTCCATAATGCGTAAATCCACCAGCAAGAATTACGCCATTGAACGTAATGAGTTGATTTTCCTCACTTGACCCAAAGGGCAGTGTAAATTTATCCGACACATATTTCGTTGAATTGCCCTGATTGAGGTTGGCTTGCCTCCCATTGGAACATCCGCTTTCCCCATTTACCCAAGCCGTCCCTTTTGCCATTAAAGGAATGCAGCTCCGCAAAATCGGGGCTGCGGGGCGTCGTAACCCCAAGAGGAGTCAGCCGGTCGAGTTTCTCGGCCGGGTGGCATACGCGCATGTCCAGCCGGAAACGGTAAAGGCGTATGCGCCTGTCGGACTCCTTCAGGTTACGAACACCCGGCTTTGCCCGGGTGGTGCCCCTCCAATTGGAATGACGGGGGCAAAGCATGTCTTCAAAGCATTGGCTTATGGTCGCCATAGGGGCGTTGGCGGCATACGCTTCACCAGCCCATTCAAAAAAGGCCAACCCAACGATTGCTGATCTTGGACCTCCCCCAACCGCAATTCTAGAAAGCGTGAAATCGGCGGCGCAAACCTATCTGAAAGATCCTGCCAGCGCCTACTACCAAATTGGCAATGTCTTCCCCGCCTATTGCAAGAATGGTTGGCTAAGCGGAGGCGGCGTTGCTTGGCAAGGTTGGGCTGCTAATGTTTTAATTAACGCACGTAATTCCTACGGTGGATACACTGGCTACCAAGCTCATACCGTCCTGTTCGTAGGTGACAACGCAATTCGCATCATGGAAGGCGAGAACTTTGGCGTATATGGTCCTCCTACGGGTCTACTTGGCCTCGAAGGAGGCGCCGGTGTCTGCAAATTAATAAAACAATAAGGGGGGGGATAGATGCGAGCAGCGGGAATTTGGCTCACGATCATCGGCATTCTGGGCGCGATTGCTGCACTTTCCATGGATGTGAGCGTATCAACGCCATTCGGACGCGTTGCCAACCTAAGCCTAATGGCAGCTCAGACCAATTTCATCCTGCTTTCAGGCCTCGCCATTCTCGTTGGCGTCATCCTACTCGTTAAAGGCAAACGGGAAGACAAAGCGGACAAGCCTAGAACGCCTGTCAGCAACGAACCCCTGCCATATGGCATCATCGAGCAAGACGGGTTGTTCCTTTGGGCTAATCAAGCCTTCCCATCACGGGAAGAAGCCATCGCCCATGTGAAGCAGCGGCTTGCCGACCATGCGGCAAAAGCTCGCAATCCCCTGCCATAAGGGGATGATCCAATGAAACCTGCGGGGGCAGTCATCACCATAATTGGCGTTTTCTTCGCCATCCTGGCGCTTTCCATGGATGTAAGCGTCGAAACCAGCTTTGGCTCGGTCAACAATATCGGCCTCATGAACGACCAGAGGAATTACCTGTTTCTCTCGGGTCTCACGATTCTCATTGGCGTTCTTTTGATAATTTTTGGGAAACCCATCCCAAAGATGCCAGATCAATCGGATATCGATCACAGCAAATATGACGTCAAAGAAAAGACTCCCTATATCATAATAGGGGTTCTCATTCTGGCGTTCATCGTTTTGATCAAATTCATCTAACAATAAATCGTCGGAGATTTATCTAAAAAGGAAACGATTATGAGAAATTTATTCTCGATCGCCATTCTATCGTTGCTTGCGACAGCCTGCTCTGCTCCACCACAGGAGGAATTCTCCTATGAGAACATGATGCAGCAGATACAGTCAGAGGCTGACAACCTTAATGAAAAAATACATGCTGATGTAGCAGAGGACGCGGAGGAGCAATATTATATTGCTCGAAGGGGAAGCGATTATGTCCAGATTTGCGTTCAAGCGGGCATGGTTGCAGCGGCATATCTCAACGCAAAGAATGAATTCAAATATAGAGAATGGAAAGATAGAGAAAGATTGAATTGCAAAACGTCAGAACGGATAATTATGCAACAAATGGGAGGAATGTAGTTAGAATGCCTATATTTTCCCCTATAAGCTCTATACAGAGAAATTTTACTATTTCGCGTACCATTTAGGCCAAAATCAGCAATTTGCTCCGTATGGGCTTTTAAAAGGAAAATAGAAGGCATCATCCTCATATAAGGAAATTGATGCCTTCCAATCCTTATTCCCCCATCTTCAACCCAAGCCTTTTGCGGGATTTTGCCAAAGCGTCCTTGGCGCTGAGCTTGCTGGATTTGCGCTGAACCCCAAGCGCCTTCGCCTGTTCCGAGCGCAACTGGCTATATAAAGGGGCAACCAAGGGATGATCCGACCTTAAGGCCCATTTGATGCGATAATCGGCTTCCGACAGAGCATGGGCGACGCCGAGATGGCGTTTGAGCATTTTACCGGAAAAGCCGCATTCCAGGCACGTCACCTTATCGGGTTTTACACTGGCCCGAACGGGAACGGCAGGCTGTCGCTTCGATACCGCTGGTCGGCCCGAACCCTGTCTCAGCCCTGCCAAGGCGCCATGGACATTAGCGATCAGATTCCCAATGTCCGCCGTAGGAACACCATTATTCCCCACATGAGCAGCGACAATATCCGCCGTAAAAACAAGAATCGCATCATTCTCCACGCAAATCCTCCAATTTCAAGCTCGAATAGGCCCGATATATGTGAGGATAGAGGATTATCCAACGTAAACCTAATTTTCCCCACTATTTACCAAAGCTATATCACAGATATCAGCCAGCCTTTACCTGATACTTCCCTCGATCTCATTTAAAATCGTTAATTCCATGTCAGATAAACATCTTAGACTAAGATGAATTAAACGATTTTAATTAACTTATTTAAATATAGATAAACTTATCACCTGCACATCGCGTCGTTTCAGCACATAGATAACAATCACTGCTATGAAATCTCCCGTAATCAAGATATGATATAAGGACATTTCTAGACGCTCTTGCACCCTACATCGCCTCCTCATACAATACTCGCAATGACCATCCTGTCTCTTGGAGGATTAAAAAACCTTACTATTACACCCTCTCCCCTCCCTTCCCTCTCTTCTTCTTGGAGAAAGGTATATATACATTATTAAAGGTAGATTATGTTATTAAATACTATAGATAAAAAAGATTATCTTAAGATTGAAATTGAAGACTTGTTATTGGAATTTCTAGGTCATGCTGAAGACCCCTATTCAACTTCGAAAAGAATAGGGTTCTATATGGGGCTAAATAGCCACCAAAATTCAGAAAATGCGTTGGAATTTAGCAAGTTCATAGCTGAACGACTTTGGCTTGGGCTTAAGCATTCTCGAACCAAGCCTGGTGCAGCCTTCATAAAAGCCGTTGGAATTATCCTAGCGGATTTACTAAAGGCTGTATCGATAAATCATGAAATACCGTGTTATCGCTCTATGGGATCAAATAGCTTTAGCTATTTGCCCGTTGGATATGTTCGTTTTAAGAGCATCATGGATGAATTAACGCGGCAATGCCTCGTAAAAAGATTGAAACACATTCCACCATCATTTAAGAACAATATGCAGGGACTCACTACAAGATTTGTTGTTAGCAATGAGCTGGTTGATATAGCCAAATTATTCTCCATTGATCCGGAAAATTGGCTTTTAAACTTCAAGAAGAATGCACGGCCAGCATCCATTGGTTGCCCTGTTACCTTAAGAAGCCCTTCCGAATATAGATTCATCGATACAGGAATAGGGAAAAAACGAGCGAAAGTTCTAGGTAAT
Organism: Sphingomonas sp. MM-1; assembly: GCF_000347675.2. Lineage (NCBI taxonomy): Bacteria > Pseudomonadati > Pseudomonadota > Alphaproteobacteria > Sphingomonadales > Sphingomonadaceae > Sphingomonas > Sphingomonas sp. MM-1. The sequence continues at coordinate 2,007,109 of NC_020561.1, forward strand.
AGAATTTCTTTCGATAAGACCGATCCAATAGCGATCGACATCAGCAATCAAGTCAATGATCTTAATGAATTTTTCTCAAAGCAGGATATCATTCCCGATGAGCATGACTCCTTTGTCCGTAAATTTAGCATGGGGAAAGAAAGTGGCTATAAATGGAATAAAGGCGGTCGCCTATATTCGGAAGGATATAGCTACCAACAAATGAAATCCGATAAAAGGGCGGAAATTAAAATCAATGGCGAATCCACGGTCGAGATCGATATCCAGGCAAGCCACCTAACGCTTTACCATGGCTTGAGAAAATGGGCCTTTGATCCAACCAAAGACCCTTACACAATTCCGGACATTCCAAGGCACGTTGTAAAATCGTGGATAACAATGACCTTAGGCAATGATAAATTTCAGACACGATGGTCCGAAAATGCTAGGGACGCCTTCAAACAAAAGACAGGATTGAACCTTCAGGAGAAATATCCCATTGCCATGGTTCGAGATAAGATATTAGATCACCTTCCTATTTTAAAGGATTGGCCCGAATATGATTTAGATTGGGCTGACCTTCAGTTTATTGAAAGCGAGATCATTATCGGCACCATGTATGAACTAGCAATGATGCATGGCGTTCCAGCCTTGCCGGTTCATGATTCCTTGATCGTTCCAGCCTCCAAGGAGGCCTTGGCAATCAGGATTTTGGCTAAGGAATTCGAGAGAAGAGCTGGCATAACTCCCTATATAGCAAAGAAATAATGAAAATCCCTTCTCTCTGGTCCCTTCATCCAAGGTGTGAGCTTTGAGAAAATTCGGGCTTTCCTCATTATCGGTAGGGTCATGGCTTGTTAAAATCCTTCTAAGACTTCGGTTTTTCAAACATCATCGGGCAAACGCTCTCCCTTCAGAAAAGCATAGGATGCTTTCCCGACTGGCAATCAGAGCATATGGTTGGATTAACGCGTATCCGATCAGCCTTATTGCGGCGAATAGGCTGGGGCACAAGGCGATGTATTTTAGATGGTAGTTACGCTTTATTAATTCTGTAGAATGATTTTCTGCTCTATTTTGTCGATATAGCGCATCAAAAGAAGCCACCTGCGGTAATGGGGCAGACAGCCATTCCTCAATGGTGGAGGAACGCCAGCCGACAGCACGCGCACCAAGGCGAATAGGCCGGGGGAAACGCCCCTTATCCATCAGCGCATAGAGTTCGTTACCATAATGATGAAATCGCTCCTCGTTTTCGATAACGACGAGCTAGAATGCCTGGGCAAGAAAGGATTTCCTTGCAGTCATATCACCTAGATTATCTCTCTATAATCAAATATTATCCAAACGTGGTATAATCAAGCCATCATATCTACAGGAACGAACATCGGGATAAATTTTCTCGATACTCAATAGACCAACATAGCGTTGATCGATATCGGGATGGGCATGGCCTAACACTTCATCAACGATGTGATTCTGTATACGATTTTTGATGAGCAGCATGGCTTTGAATGCCCCACGAAATCCGTGAAACGTTACTTCCCGTCTGACATTAGCTCTAAGTGTATCCGGCAAAGCGGCTGGCAGGACAGTTCGGTTGAATCCCCTTATCAGGGGCGAGTTGGACCAAGAGGGATATTCATTCGGCCCACCACCCTTGCGCTTGCTGGCAAGCCAATCGGGAAAGAGCCTATCATTCCCAGCCTTTGCTATGCGATCAACATAATCGGCAAAGCCAAGTTCCATAAGGGCGTCAAGAATGGGAACGCTACGTGATTTGCCGTTTTTAATTCGCCTATATTCATTCTCTCGTATCAGTAATGGGGATATTTGTGGTTGATTTTGATATCTTCCAATTTCATTCCACCAAGCTCACCAGCCCTACATCCTGTCAGGAGGGCGACGATAGGAACCCAATACTGACTACCATTCAATCTATGATGACCTGGAGTGTAGATTTCTTTCGATGATTTGCATCCAGTGAACCAGGGATGCTGCAATATTAGTTCGAGTTCCGTGTCCTGGAATCTCCGCTTTTCGGGCATAACGACTTTGTTGGAAGGCCGCCCCAGCGCTGATACCTGCACACCGCTCATGGGGTTGTTGCCTTCGATCCATCCTTGATCGACCGCATATCTAAATACAGCACTGAGCATTCTAAGGCGCTTGTTTATGGTATGGATCGATAGATAACGCTCAACGCTTTCCTGGGATTTTGTGCCAACCTTTTTATGGGAAAGCTTGTTCGCAAAGCTAGTGCAATCCTCCCGAGTCAATGCGATGATGGACTTGTTGCCGATGATTTCTTCGAATTGACGTAACGCCAGTTGTGTTTCCGATATTGCTTTGGCTGATAGGTCACGCGCATCGATATAGCGTTGGGTAGCCTCGCGAAGCGATATCGAGCCTTTGGGTTTCGATGGCTTTGATCGATCAGGCAGAGATGGCAACAGCTCACCAGAAGCCAATTGCGTTACTCTTTCATATCCCTGCTTATAGCCCTTGCGTATGGCAGCGATGATCGCACCGAATTCCTCGCTGCCTTCAGGAGCATTGAACCCCTCATTCCTGACGACAAAGCGAGCATCGTCCACTGTATCGAGCCGGGGATTCTTTTCCGTGCTGAAGCGTATAGCCAAGCAGCGTTGAATATCCTCCGCATCCAGTTCGAGCGCATATTCCATGCGTTCCAGCTCTCGCGCCGAAGCCCGATCGACGTTGGCCTTCCGGTTAAGCCGTTCATAGGGTGCTGCGATCAGATCGCGATAGCGGTTAGCTATCTCCTCCAAATCGATATTGGTCACCATTCTCGAAGGCGGCTGGCTTTCTGGTACAGGATCAAGCGATGACGCACATGCCGGCCTGTCACTCTGCCCTTCCCTGATAAGGGCCTCAAACTCCCTATGCACCAATGCATAGGCCTGTCCCATCTGTCCAAGGTCTTTGGTGCCAAGAGAACGGCGATAGAGAGGTCGATTTCCAAAGCGGGCGTAACGCTCGGGGTTTCGCTGAATAGATCGAGGAACGCGGCGTTCATACTGGAACACCCCCTCCCTTTCACGAACATGCTTTACAGTTCTAGCCAAATGAGTCTCCGTCAGGTGCGCATTGTCTCACACCATTGTCTCGCACTCTTCGGCCGAAAACCCAGGAAAATCAACGCTCCCTCATTTTTACACTACTTAAATTTGCTTCGATATTTATCCCGTAGGGGTCACCATCCATATCGGTGAATCCGGCAACGTTGGTCGATCTACGCCATGCCTCCCAGGCAGGCAGGCGCACCATTTTTCCGGTCGGGAGCGGAACCGCACCGGCACGCCGTTCCGTTTACCCCGCCATCAATCAGCCGACGGCTTCGAACAGCAGGCCGATGGCCTGGAAATCCCCCCGCAGCGCCGGATCGACGCCCTGTTCCATCCAGAAGCGACCGCTGGCTTCCACGGGCATGCCGGCCGGCAACGTGCCGCCGCCGAGGCGGCTGACGCGATAGCGCCTGTCGGCATCGAGGCCTTGGAGCCGGATGGCGGGCGCCGGCTCCAGCTTGGTGCTGCTGTGAAGGAAAGCGAAAAGCACCGCCTGGCGCCGGTCCGGCGCAACCGAAAGCGTGGCCGAGTGCTCGCTGCCTTGCTGGGGAGAGACGAGGCGATAGAGGTCGCCCTGCTGCACCGTGGCGCGGACAGTTTTATAGGCCGCGATCATCCGCGTGGCGGTAGCATAATCCTCATCCTGCCAATGGTTGAGGTTGGCGCCGACGCCGAGGCCGCCCTGCATCGCGGACAGGAAGCGATATTCGAGCGAGGTCTCCCGCTTGTTCACCCAGTTGGGCGAATCCGTGACCCAGGCCATCATCACCGCTGGGGCATAGGCATGGCTGAAGCCGTCCTGCATCGTCAGCCGATCAAAGGGGTCGGTATTGTCCGACGGCCAGACCTGATCGGTGAGGGCCATGATGCCGAGATCGACGCGGCCACCGCCGCCCGAGCAGGATTCGATCTCCAGCCCTGGATGCCGCCGCCGCAGCTCGGCCAGTATCCAATAGAGATTGCGGACATATTCGACATAGAGCTTCTGCTGGTCCTCAGGCGCGACCTCCGGCCAGCCGGGTTCGGACCAGTTGCGATTATGATCCCATTTGAGGAACCTGATGTCGTTGGCGCTGACCAGATCGTCCAGCACTTTGAGCAGATGATCGCGCACATCCTTCCGTGCGAGATTGAGGACGAGTTGGTTGCGGCCCTCGCTGCGGGGCCGGGTGGGAAAATTGATGACCCAATCGGGATGGGCGCGGTAGAGATCGCTGTCGGGATTCACCATTTCGGGTTCGACCCACAGGCCGAATTCCATCCCCAGGCTCTTCACCTTGTCGATCAGCGGCTTGAGACCGTTAGGGAATTTGGTGCGGTTGACCGTCCAGTCGCCCAGGCCGGCCTTGTCGCTGTTGCGCGCGCCGAACCAGCCGTCGTCCATCACGAAGCGTTCGACACCGATGCGCGCCGCCTTTTCGGCGAGCGCCATCTGACCGGCCTCGTCCACGGCGAATTCGGTCGCTTCCCAGCTATTATAGAGCACGGGCCGAATCTTCGGCTTGCCGTTGCCCGGCAGGATCTCGTCACGCTGGAAGCGGTGCATCAGGCGTGAGGCGCCGCCCATGCCCCTGCTGCTGTAGCCCGCATAGAAGACCGGGGTTTCCAGCTTCTCGCCCGGCTGGAGGCGATAGGCGAAATCATAGGGATTATAGCCACCGACGATCCGCACCTTGCCGATCTGGTCCTTGTCAACGCTGATCCGCCACGATCCCGACCAGGCGAGTGCCCCGAACCATACCGGCCCGCTTTCCTCGGTCGAAACGGCGGTGCGATCGATCGCGAACCAGGGATTATTCTGGTGGCCGGTCGATCCGCGCCGGCTTTCGATCACCGTCGCGCCCTCCGTCACCGGCCGCTGCTGGAGCGTCCATTCCGCCGCCCAGCGGCCTGTGAGGTAATGGAGCCGGTAATCCGACCCGACCGGCAGCGTGTAGGATGCGGATTCGGCCTGGTCGATTCGCACCCAGCCCTTGCCGTTGTTCGCGATCGTCGCCGACCGGCCGACGATGCCGGTTTCGGGATCGATCTCGTAGCGCAGGGTGACGTCGACCGGGCGGGAAACATCCCTGAGAGCGATGGTGATGGTGTCGCCCGCTATCTTGTGGGAGACATATTTCAGGACGACGTCCCGCACGCCATCGGGATAAGCGAGCTTCAGCGTGGGCTCGGCGAAGGTGCCGGCACCCTGGCCGGGAAACTCCTGGGGCGCGATTGATGCCGCCATGTCGACGCTGGAATGATCGCGCAGCGCCGGGATCGGCCCCAGGGGATCGCCGTCCTGGAGCCGCCCCCCCCAATAGATCGATTCGAGATAGCCCGCAGGATTGATGCCGAACGCATAGGTGACGTCGCCGCCATCCAGCCGGAAGACGCGGGCCTTCGAATCATAGCGCGCCGACGCATGCGCGCCGCCAGCCGAGAGCGCGGCCAGCGCCAGCGCCGAAACCATCGCCACACTCAATCTGCCTGCCCGCATCATACTCTCCCTGATCTCATATTTATCATATAAAAAGGCAGCATTTCAGCGCATGTCAACCTCGCGCCGGCGCACTTTATTGTGGGCATCGGCCAAAAAGCTTCTCCTTTCCCGAGTGCGGGGTGGACGAAGCATCTTATTTGTCATATTTATGAGACCACGGCTGGCACTCTCAACGATCCAGCCTCCGATATTGGGGAGTGATGCATGATAAAGGTCCACGGTCGTCGCCATGCCACGCTGTTGCTGATGGGGGCGAGCCTAGTTTCGTTGTGCGCCGGAACCGCCGCCTTCGCCCAGGATGCCGCGCCGTCCTCGCTGCAGTCCGACACCGCCGCCGCTGACGACATCATCGTGACCGGCACTCGCGCCAGCCTTTCCAAGGCGCTCGACATCAAGCGCGAGACGATCGGCGTGGTCGATTCAATCGCAGCCGAGGATATCGGCAAGTTCCCCGATCAGAATGTCGCCGAATCGCTGCAGCGTATCACCGGCGTTTCGATCGATCGCAGCGGCGGCGAGGGCCGCTTCATCACGGTTCGCGGTTTCGGCCCGGAATTCAACACCGTGCTGCTCAATGGCCGGCTGCTCGCGACCGAGAATAGCGGGCGCGAGTTCAGCTTTGACATCCTGCCTTCCGAAGTACTGAGCGCGGCCGAGGTCTACAAGTCGGCCACCGCCGAGCAGCAGGATGGCGGCATCGGCTCCACCGTGATGCTGCGCACCGCGCGGCCGCTCGACAATCCCGGCTTCCACTTCTCCGGCAGCGCCGCTGCCAAGTTCGACAGCACGCGCGACAAGGCTGCGCCGGTCATCTCCGGCATCGTCAGCAACACCAATGCCGACGAGACGTTCGGCGTGCTGGCGAGCTTCAATTATGACAAGCGCATATCGCGCTTCTCCAACGTCAACACCAGCGGCTGGATCACCGGCCAGAATCTCGATTTCGACAAGGACGGCACGGTCGATCTCGCCGATGTCGCCCTCCCCCGCACCTACAACACCACGGTGGAGCGCAACACGCGCGAGCGCATCACCGGCACGATCGGATTCGACTGGATCGTCAGCGACAAGCTGAAGCTCCAGCTCGACGGCCTCTACACGCAGCTCAAGGTGGATTCCTGGTCGAACCAGCTCGGTTTCTACACCGATCCCGGCGACATTATCGATGCGACCGCGAACGAGAACGGCACCGTCACCCATTTCGTTCGCAGCGCCGGCGGCGGCCTTGCCAGCGACAATATCGTCTTCGATTCCCCGCGTGACGCGAAGACCTACCAGATCGGCCTGAATGCGCGCTACACGCCCGGCGATCGCACTACGATCGATTTCGATATCTCGCATTCGCGCGCCAAAGAGGGCTACACGTCCGTATTCTACGTGGTGGGCGAGAAGAATGCGGGCGTGAACCCGACCTTCGATCTCAACCCCGGCAGCCTGCCGACCATCACCAACATCCTGCCGACCGACGATCCCTCGCGCGCCGTGCTGCACTGCTGCTCCGAACGCGGCAGCAAGGTTTCCGACGACATCACCTCGCTCCGGATCGACGGCAAGCAGGAATTCGATACGGTGTTGAAGTCGATCCGCTTCGGCGCGGTCGGCACGCGGCGCAAGAAGGACATCACGTCACTACTGACGCCGGACCCGCTGGGCTGCTTCTATTGCGGCTATTTTGCCAGCGCCGACCCCGGCTTGTTCACCACCTTCAACGATGGCGGCGTGCTCGGCGGAGCGCCGATGAGCTGGCTGACCTACGATCCGGTCAAGCTCGCCCAATATTATGGCAACCCGTCCGCTGTTTCCCAGAAGGGCGATCAAACCGCGGAAGACGCCTTCAATGCCGTCTATGCCGCCAACGGCTACAGCATGCGGCCGACCTACGACCCGCGCGGCTCGGGTTCGGTGCGCGAATATACCGCGGCGGCCTATCTGCAGGCCGAACTCGGCGGCGATCTGGGCGATCATCCCTGGAATGCCGTGGTCGGCGCCCGGTATGTCTATACCAACACGCTGGCGCGCGGCAATTCGGTGCAATTGCTGAACATCACCCAGAATCCCGGCGATCATACCGCCGGCGTGGCGACGTTCAGCCCGCCGGTGCCGGTTTCGGAAAAGCATAATTACAGCTATGTCCTGCCGTCGGCGACGTTCCGGGTGAACTGGACGGACAAGCTGGTGACGCGGGCGGCCTTCTCGCGCACCCTGACGCGGCCGACACTGTCCAACCTGACGCTCAGTAAATCCTATGATTTCCGTCCGCCCCAGTCGAATACGATCAGCAGCGGCAATCCCGGCCTGAAGCCCTATCTGGCGTGGAACGCGGATATCGCCGCCGATTATTTCATCGGTAAGACCAGCTATGTGAGCGTTGCCGGCTTCTACAAATGGGTCGACAACTTCATTTCGCAGGTCACGACCACCGAAACCTATTTCGGCTTCGACTTCAACGTGACCCGGCCGGAAAATACCCGGAAGTCGAAGGTTTATGGCTTCGAGGTCGCGGCGCAATATACGTTCGACAAGCTGCCTGCGCCGTTTGACGGCTTCGGCGTGCTCGCCAACTATACCAAGGTGAAGAGCTCAACGAGCTTCGATCCGTCGATCGCGAGCGGCATCTTCTCGGTCGAAGGCCTGTCGGACAGCGCCAATGCGGTGCTGTTCTATGAAAAGGGGCCGGTCCAGCTTCGCGGCGCCTATAACTGGCGCGACAAGTTCCTAGCCCGCGCCCGCGGCCTCAATGGCGAACCGGAGAATGTCGACAGCTACGGCCAGTATGATCTGAGCGGCAGCTTCAAGTTCACCGAGAATTTCGCCGTCTTCGGCGAGGTGGTGAATCTGACCAACAAGCACCGCCGCACCTTCTCGCGCTATGATGAGCGGCTGATCCAGCTCGACGACACGGGGCGTCGCGTCTCGGTCGGCGTCCGCGCGACCTTCTGATCCCCCCTGTGGCCGGGCCGTTCGCGGCCCGGCCACCCCTTGCCTACGCGGGGCCGCATTGATCCGGGGCCATGCGGCGCGCTAATCCTTTCCCGAACCTCCGGTTCAACCCGCTCCAGCGCACAGGTCGTGCCCATGCCCGCTCCCGCCGTTCGGATGGATCGCGAACCCTGGGGCCGGCTGCCCTCGGGCGAAATGGTCGAACGCTTCACCTTCTCCGCCGATGGCGGCATTGCGTTCAGCGTCGCCACCTACGGCGCCACCTTGTCCAGCATCCTCGCGCCCGGCCACGAGGTGCCACGGGAAGAGGTGATCCTGGGGTTCGATCATCTCGACGGCTATCTTTCCCCCGCCTATCGCCGCGCCAATCCCTATTTCGGATCGACCGTCGGCCGCTATGCCAACCGCATCCGCGGCGCCCGGCTGCCCGTGGACGGATCGGTTCACGCGCTTATCGCCAATGAAGGCCCCAATCAGCTCCATGGCGGCTCCGCCGGTTTCGACAAGGCGATATGGGCGGCCGCGCCGTTGGCGGACGGACGCGGCGTTCGGCTCAGCCATGTGAGCCCGGATGGCGACCAGGGATTTCCGGGCAGATTGCGCGTGGAGGCGGATTTCCTGCTGGAAGGCGCGGACACGATCCTGCTCCGCTATCGCGCGGGCGCCGATCGGGCGACACACGTGAACCTGACGAGCCACTGCTATTTCAACCTCGGCGGCCGTTCATCGGCCACCGCCCTCGATCATGACGTCCAGATCCACGCCGAAGCCTATCTTCCGATCGACGCCGCCGCGCTGCCGACGGGCGACTGCCTCGCGGTCGCCGGCACGGCCTTCGATTTCCGCCAGCCGCGCGGGCTTGCCGCCGCGCTGGCGGCGGGCGACCCGCAGCTCGATGCCGGAGACGGCTTCAATCACACCTTCTGCATCGGGGACGATGCCGGCACGCTGAAACCCGCGGTCCGGCTGATGCACGCCGCCAGCGGGCGGCTGCTGGAAATATCGACGACCGAGCCCGGCGTTCAATTCTACAGCGGCAACGGCCTAGACGGATCGATCCCCGATAGGGGCGGCCAGCCGATCGGGCGGCACCGGGCGCTATGCTTCGAAACCCAGCATTTCCCGGATTCGCCCAACATGCCACAATTCCCCTCCACCCTGTTGCGGCCGGGCAAGGAATATCGATCGGAAACGCGGCTGCGCTTCGGGACGATGGCGCCGGAGGCGCTCAGGCCCGGGGACGGGACGGCAGGCCGCCGCGCGTAAGCAGCAGGTTCAGCGCGCCTTCGATCAGGGTGCGCATCTCGCCCGCCGCGCGTTCGGCGTCGCCCGCGGCGATCGCATCGGCGACGCGCTTATGCTCCTCGGCGCTGGCGCGCGGCACGCCCTTATATTCGTTGGTGCGCCGGATGCTGAACCGCAATGTGGTTTCGGCGAGATCGGTGAACTGGCGCAGGAAACGGTTGTTGCTGGCGTTCAGCACGGCAACGTGGAAGGCGATGTCGGCGGCCAGCGCATCGTCGTCGCCATTGTCGGCGGCCACCATGCGGTCGATGGCCGCCATGATTTGCGCGCGCTGCGCGCCCGTGGCGACCGCCGCCGCCAGCGCGGCAGCGCGGGGCTCGATTGCCAGGCGCACATCGGTGAATTCGATCAGCAGATCGATCGAGAATTTGCGCTCCAGCATCCAGCGCAGCACATCGGGATCGAGGAGGTTCCACTGGCTTTCCGGCTGGACGCGCGTGCCCTGGCGCGGCCTCGCGCTCAGCAGGCCCTTGGCGGTGAGCATCTTCACCGCCTCACGCAGCACCGGCCGGCTCGCATCATATTGGCGGCACAGATCGGCCTCAACGGGGAAAGCCTGACCGCTCGAATAACGCTCGGTAACGATCGCGCGGCCGAGATCGTGGACGATATGCGCCGTCAGGTTGCGGCCGTCGAAGGCGGATCGCGGATTGTCGTCGCTGCTCATCGTCTCATCATCCCCCTCCACTCATTCGCCGTTCCGCCAAGCCGCGACAAGTGCCGCAGCGCGCCGGCCCACATCCGCCGCGACCCGCCCCGGCGCATATAGCGAGGAGCCGATGCCGAAGCCGCTCGCCCCGGCGGCGCGATAGGCCGCCATGCCCGCGGCATCGATTCCCCCGACGGGGAATACGGGCACGGAGGCCGGGATGACAGCCCGCATCGCCTTCAGCACCTTCGGCGGGGCCGCTTCCGCCGGAAACAGCTTCAGCCCGTCCGCCCCCGCCTCGATCGCGGCGAAGGCCTCGGTCGGGGTCAGGAAGGACGGGAGCGAGACCATGCCGGCCGCCTTGGTCGCGGCGATCACGTCGGGGCGCATGTTGGGCGATATGATGATACGTCCGCCCGCCTGCGCCACGGCGTCCACCTCATCGGGGCGCAATACCGTGCCCGCGCCGACCAGCGCCCGTCCGCCGAAGCGATCCTGCAGGATTGCGATGCTTTCGAGCGGATCGGGCGAGTTGAGCGGCACCTCGAGGCAGCGGAAGCCGGCCGAAACCAGCGCCTCGCCCACGGCTTCGGCTTCATCGGGCGCCAGCCCGCGCAGGATCGCCACCAGCGGCAGTTCGGCCAAAAGATCGGACCAGATCATCTCAGTCATTCTCCAATATGCGGCGGCCCAGGGCGAGCAGGCCGTTGGCGGATGCGGCTTCTCCGTCGATGATCGCCGGAGCGCCGGCGCCGGCCTCGCGCACCGCGACGGCATAGCGACCGGCAAGGGCGCGCGTGGCGACGATGGTGACGGAGGCGCTGACATCCTCCATCCCCTGCGCCACCTCGGCGCCGATCAGCAGGCCCGAAAGATAATCCGCCAGGCCTTCCGGCGGGATGCCACCGAACAATCCCTCCGTGCGCACGCTGAACAGCAGCCCCGAAAGCGCGGGATCGGCGAGCGACCGGCGGACGCCGGCAAGGAAGGCCGCCTCGTCCGCTGGGCCTTCGACCATCAACCGGCCGAGCAGCGAATGCACCTTCAGCACCGCGAACAATTCGCCGGTCATGAAGGTGCGGAAGGAAAGCACCGTGCCGCCGCCGAGCCTGGCCCATTTGCTGTGCGTGCCGGGCAGCGCGACGATCCCGTCCATCACGCCGGCGCCGGCGATCTGCACTTCCTCGCCGCGCATCACGTCATGCAGCCCCGTCGGCGCGAGATGGCTGAGGCCGGGAACGATCCAGGCCGGCCCCAGATCGGTTTCGACAGGAATCGCCCCGCCGCCGATCGCCGCGGGATCGGCCGGGCACGCCACATAGGGCACCTCCAGCCATCCATTCCGGCTGCCGACCATGCCGCCCAGGATGATGGGCGTGGCGCCATCCGCCCAGTCGCCGATCAGCGGCGCCAGTTGGCCCGCGAAATCGCCGTCCGTCACCGCGGCGATGCCCTTGCCGCCGCTGCGATGCCCGATCACGGCGCCGGCTTCGTCGAAGCGCCAGACGCGCAGGTTGCTGGTCCCCCAGTCGACGCCGATGAAGCCGCTCATCCGGCGAAGCTCACCGGCGGCAGCCCGCACATGCCGGTATCCACCTCGAACAGCGCGCCAGCAAGCGGCTCATCCTCCGCGCCCATCGCGGCGGAGGTGACGAACAGGCGATCCAGCCTTTCACCGGCGAAGGCGCAGCTGGTGATGTTGGTCGCGGGCAGGCGGATCGAGCGGTCGAGCTCGCCATCCGGCAGGAAGCGGCTGATCCGTCCGCCGCCCCAATGGGCGATCCAGAGCCCGCCCGCCGCATCGGCGGTCATGCCGTCGGGATAGCCCCATTCCTTCTTGAAGCGGAGGAAGACCCGCTTGTTGGACAGGCTGCCGTCGGATGCGAGATCGAAGGCATAGACGGTGCGAAGGCCGCTGTCCGTATGGTAGAGCGTCCGGCCATCGGGGCTGAAGGCTGGCCCGTTGGCGACCTGATAGCCGTCGTCCAGCCGCGTCCAGCCGAGATCGGCATCGAGACAGTAGAGCGCCCCGCTCGCTTCCTCGTCGCGATCATCCTTGCTGCCCGCCCAGATGCGCCCCTGGGGATCGACCTTCGCGTCGTTGAGGCGATTGTGCGGGCGATCGGGCTCCGGCGACCCGATCGGATCGATGGCGAAGGGATCGAGCGACAGCCCGGCGAAGCCGCTCTTCAGGCCGATGACGAGATCGTCCCGGTCCGCGCGCTCGATCGCCCAGCCAATCGGCTCATCGAAATCCCAGCTTTTCACCGCGCCGCTGCCCAGCGCCAGCCGATGCAGCCTGTGGCCCACGATATCGACCCAGAACAGCGCGTCGCGCACGGGCGACCAGCATGGCCCCTCACCCAGCATGTCCCGGCCGGACCTCTCCACAATCCGAAAGTTGTTCATTTTCCGTCCGTTTTTCCAAATCACATGATTTATATGATAAAATGTTGACCTCTGTCGATTCCAAACGATAATCAGAGCTCGAAAAGGCGTTTCGCCGATAGAGCGCTTACGATCGCGCCGCAGGGAGTGGGAATGTTTTCCAGACGACAGTTCATGGCGGGGACGACCGCGGCTACGGCCGCAGCGCTCGCCGGCTGCGGCCCGTCGCGCGACGGCAGGGTGCGGATCGGCTTCGTCGTCAAGCAGCCCGAGGAACAATGGTTCCAGAGCGAATGGCGCTTCGCCGGGATGGCCGCGCGCGACAAGGGCTTCGAACTAATTCGCATCGGCGCCGCCGATGGCGATCGGGTGCTGACCGCCATCGACAATCTCGCCGCCAAGAACGCGTCCGGCTTCGTGATCTGCGCGCCGGACCCGCGCCTCGGCACCGCGATCGAGCAACGGGCGCGCGTCAACGATCTGAAGGTGATGTCGGTCGACGATCGGCTGATCGGGCCGGACGGCAAGCCAATCGACTCCATCCCGCATGTCGGTATCTCCGCGCTGGCAATCGGCCGGATGGCCGGCGAGACCGCCATCGCCGAGGCCCGCCGCCGGGAGTGGGATATCGGCCGGACGGGCGTGCTACGCATCGCCTATGACAGCCTGGAGACCGGACGCGACCGGACGATGGGCGCGCGCGGGGCGATCATCGCCGCCGGACTGCCGCCGGCGCATGTGTTCGACGCCCCGCAGCGCACGACCGACACCGAAGGAGGCTTCACGGCCGCCGATCCCGTGCTCACCCGCCACCCCGATCTCAGGCACTGGATCGTCACCGGCCTCAACGACGAGGCCGTGCTCGGCGGCGTCCGGGCGGCCGAGGGTTTGGGCCTGCGCGCGGATTCGGTGATCGGCGTCGGCATCGGCGGATCGGGCACGGCGGAAGCGGAATTCGCTAAGCGCCAGCCCACCGGCTTCTTCGCATCCATCCTGCTCAGCCCGCGCAAGCATGGCTATGACACCTCGGTCGCGATGTACGAATGGATCGTCCGGGGCTCCCGCCCGCCATCCTTGGTATATACCGACGGCAAGCTGATGACCCGCGACAATTATCGCCGGCTGCTGGCGGAGGAAGCAGCGTGAGCGGCGACATCCTGCTGGCCTATGAGGGCGTCGGCAAGCGGTTCCCCGGCGTCGTCGCGCTCGACGCGGTGAGCTTCTCCGTCCGCGCCGGGGAGGTGCGGGCGCTGATGGGCGAGAATGGCGCCGGCAAGTCGACGCTGCTCAAGATACTGGCCGGCGAGCATCGGCCGGACAGTGGCGCGATCGCCATCGGCGGCGAGGACCGTATTTTTGTCTCCCCGCGCGACAGCCAGGCCGCCGGAATCGCGATCATCCACCAGGAACTCCACCTCGCCCCCGACATGAGCGTGGCGGAAAATCTTCTGCTCGGCACTTTCCCGGCCTGCGCGGGCTTCATCCGGCGCGGCGCGATGCGGGCGCGGGCGGCGGGAATATTGGCGCGGCTGGGCGAGGACATCGATCCCGACGCCCGGCTCGGCGATCTTTCGATCGGCAAGCGCCAGATGGTCGAGATCGGCAAGGCGCTGCTGCGCGATGCGCGGATCATCGCCTTTGATGAGCCGACCAGCTCGCTCAGCGCGCGCGAGACCGAGACGCTGAAGCGCATCATCGGCGAATTGCGGGCCGATGGCCGTGCCATCCTCTACGTCAGCCACCGCATGGAGGAGGTGTTCGCGCTGGCGGACAGCGTGACCGTGCTGCGCGACGGCCGCCACGTCGCGGACTATCTCGACATGACGAGGCTGACGCAGGACCAGCTCATCGCCGCGATGGCGGGCCGCACCATCGCCGACATCTACGATTATCGCCCCCGCCCGCTGGGCGATGTGCATGTGGAGATCGACGGGATCGAAGGCCCCGGCCTCAGCGCGCCCATCACCCTTTCGATACGGCGCGGCGAGATACTCGGCATGTTCGGCCTCGTCGGTGCCGGCCGATCGGAGCTTTTGAAGCTGATCTACGGGGCCGAGCGGCCGACCGCGGGCAGCATCCGTCTGGACGGCGGCAGGCTCGACACATCCAGCCCCCGGCGGGCGATCGCCGCCGGCTTCGCCCTCTGCCCGGAGGACCGCAAGGGCGAGGGCATCGTGCCGCTGGCCGCGGTGGCGGAGAATATCGCGATCGCGCGGCGCAATCTGGCCGACCGGCGCGCGCCCTTCATCGATCGCCCCGCCGAGACGCGCGAAGCGGGCGAGATGATCGGCCTGATGCGGGTGAAGACTGCATCGCCGGCAACCGCCATCGCCACGCTTTCCGGCGGCAACCAGCAGAAGGCGATCATCGCCCGCTGGCTCGCCGCCGATGCACGCATCCTGCTGATGGACGAACCGACGCGCGGCATCGATGTCGGCGCCCGCAGCGAGATCTATGCCCATATCTACCGGCTGGCCGAAGCCGGCAGGACCATTCTCTTTGCATCGAGCGACATGCCCGAGGTGATGGGCATCGCCGATCGCATCGTCGTGATGCGGGACGGCGCGATTTCCGGGGTGCTCGCGCGCGCGGAAGCGACGGCCGAACGCCTGCTGCGCCTGGCCCTGCCCGATGCCGCGCCCCGTTGAACGCCCGCAAGGATCCATAATGGCCCAATCCTCCCCACCGCTCCTCCGCCGCCTCGGCGCCGCAGGCCCGCTGCTGATCTTCGTCGTGCTGTTCGCGCTGCTTTCCGTGTTCGTGCCCGACTTCTTCGGCGTCCGTAACATGCGCGGCCTGGTGCTTTCGGTCACGCTGGTCGGCACCATCGCCACCACGATGATGCTGGTGCTCGCCCTGCGCGAGGTGGATCTTTCGGTCGGATCGATCACTGCGCTTTCGGGCGTGGTCTGCGCGGTCGTGATCGCAAGCACCGGCAGCGTCGCGGGCGGCGTGCTGGCGGGGCTTGCCGCCGGCGGCGCGGTCGGCCTCGTCAACGGTCTGGTGATCGCGCGGCTGAAGGTCAATTCGCTGATCGTGACCCTGGCGATGATGGAGATCGTGCGCGGCCTCGCCTTTCTCGCTTCCGGCGGCGAAGCGGTGTCGATCCCCGCCGAGCGCTTCTACGAACTGGGTTCGGGGACGCTGCTCGGCATCAACTATCCGATCTGGATCATGATCGCCTGCTTCATGCTGTTCGGCGTGCTGCTCAACCGCACCGTCTTCGGCCGCAACATTCTGGCGATCGGCGGCAATCCGGAAGCCGCGCGGCTGGCCGGCGTGCCGGTGGATAGCGTGCGGATCACCGTGTTCTGCCTGCAGGGGCTGATCGCGGGACTGGCCGGCATCGTGCTGGCCGCGCGCATCACCAGCGGCCAGCCCAATACCAGCCTGGGGCTGGAGCTGGCCGTCATCTCCGCCTGCGTGCTCGGCGGCGTATCGCTGGCCGGCGGCGTCGCAACGATCACCGGCGTCGTCATCGGTGTGTTCATCATGGGTGCCGCACAGAACGCGCTCAACCTGCTCGATGTGCCGACCTTCTACCAATATGTGGTGCGCGGCGGCATCCTGCTGGCCGCCGTGATCTTCGATCGCCTGCGCCAGGCCGGCGGCCTGCGCCTGGCAAGGCGCGCCGCATCTCCATCCCCGTCCCAATCGAGTGAGAAAGGCTCCGCCACCGCATGACATCCATCGCGCGTATCGAATGGTTCCTCGTGCCGCCCCGCTGGCTGTTCGTGCGGGTCGAAACGTCGGACGGCGTGGTCGGCTGGGGCGAGGCGAGCCTCGAGGGCTTCGCCGAAGCCGTGGCCGGCGCACTGGAACATATCAAAGACCGGCTGATCGGCCATGATCCCGACAGGATCGAGGATGCCTGGCAGATGTGCCACCGCCTCGGCTTCTATCGCGGCGGGCCGGTGCTGATGTCCGCCATCTCCGGCATCGACCAGGCCCTGTGGGACATAAAGGGCCAGCGGCTCGGCGTGCCCGTGTGGCAGATGCTGGGCGGGAAGGTGCGGGATCGCGTGGACGTCTATGCCTGGATCGGCGGCGATCGCCCGGCCGACGTCGCGGAGGCGGCCGCCCGCCGAAAGGCGCAGGGGTTCCGTGCCATCAAGATGAACGGCACCGAGGATCTGGGCTGGCTCGACAGTCCGTCCCGGCTGGCGGAGCCGGTGGAGCGCCTGCGGCTGGTGCGCGAGACGGGGATGGACGCGGGCATCGATTTCCACGGCCGCGTCCACCGGCCGATGGCGCGCCAGCTCGTCCACGCACTGGAGCCGCTCGGGCCCCTGTTCATCGAGGAACCGCTGACATCCGAGCATCCGGAAGCGATAGCCCAGCTCGCGGGCCAGACGCACGTGCCGCTGGCATTGGGCGAGAGGCTCTATTCGCGCTGGGATTTCAAGCGCCTGTTCGAAATGGGCGCGGTCGACATCATCCAGCCCGATCTCAGCCATGCGGGCGGCATTTCGGAAGTGCGCCGCATCGCTGCCATGGCCGAGGCCTATGACGTGGCCGTGGCGCCGCATTGCCCGCTCGGGCCGCTGGCACTGGCGGCGTGCATGCAGATCGCCATCGCCACGCCCAATTTCGTCATCCAGGAAATGTCGCTCGGCATTCATTACAACCGCGCGGATGCCGACCTTGCGACCTATCTCGAGGATGATTCGGTGTTCGCGATCGAAAATGGCAGCGTTGCCGCCCTGACCGGCCCCGGCTTGGGCGTGCGGATCAACGAGGCCCGCGTGCGGGAAGCCGCGCGCGATCCGCATCGCTGGCGCAACCCCGCATGGCGTGGCCGGGACGGAGCCTTGCGCGAATGGTGACGCGGCCCCGCTTCGCCGGCAAGGCGGTGATCGTTACCGGCGCGCTCGGCGGCATCGGCCGGGCCGTGGCCGAAGCCTTCGCGCGCGAGGGCGCGCACCTGATGCTCGCCGATCTCGCGCCGGCCGAAGGCGCCCTTTTCGAAGACCTACGCGCGCTGGGCGCCGGCAAGGTTGCCGGCGCGGCCTGCGACGTGAGCGACGAAGACGCCGTCGGCCACGTCGTCAATCGCACGCTTGCCGAGCTGGGCGGCTTCGACGTGGTGGTGAACGTGGCCGGCGCGATGATCTACAAGCCGATCGCGGAGCTGACGGGGGCGGACTGGCATCGCCTGCTTTCGGTGAACCTGCTGGGCGCCGCTTATTTCGCCACCCGCGCGTTGCGCCACATGGCAGCCGGCGGCGCGATCGTGAACGTCGCCTCGGTGCATGCGCAGCAGACGTCGCCGCTGGTCGCTCCTTATGCCGCGGCGAAGGCCGCCTTGTGCAGCCTCACCCGCACCACGGCGATCGAGGGCAAGGATCGCGGTATCCGCGCCAACGCCCTGCTGCCCGGCGCGATCGACACGCCGATGCTCTGGTCCAGCCCAAACATCGCATCCGGCGCCGAAGTGATCGAACCGGGCGACGTCGGCCGGCCCGAGGATATCGCCTCGGCCACGGCCTTTCTCGCATCGGATGAGGCTCGCTTCATCTCCGGCGCGTCGCTGCTGGTGGACGGGGGGCGGCTGGCCAAGCTCTGAAGGTCAGGCGACGGGGGGCAGGCCCAGGCGCGGGATTTCGATCGCGGGGCAGCGGTCCATCACCACCTTGAGGCCGGCCGCCTCGGCGCGGGCGGCAGCGGCTTCGTTGACGACGCCCAGCTGCATCCACACCGCCTTCGCGCCGGCCGCGATCGCCTGGTCCACCGCCTCGCCCGCCGCTTCGGGTCGGCGGAAGATATCGACCATGTCGATCGGATCGCCCAGCTGGGACAGCTCCCGCCAGATGAATTCGCCATGGACATGCTCGCCGGTGATCTGCGGGTTCACCGGGATCACGCGATAGCCATGATCCTGCAGGAAGCGCATGACGCCGTAGCTCGGCCGGTCGGGCCGGTCGGACGCGCCGATCATCGCAATGGTCCGCACTTCGGACAGCAGGGCTGCGATATCTTCGTCGGACGTGAGCGGCACGGTCATTCTCCTCTGTTCGTCCCGTTCAGAACGTAGGAGCGGCCTTCGCGTTCAGCCAGCCCATCAGCGCGCCGGCGATATCGAGGAAAGGCTGGGCGATCGCCTCGCCATGGGCTGCCGGCGGATCGCCCGCGTCGGATGCCTTGCGGATCGCGATCTCCAGCGGCACGCGGCCGAGGAAGGGCACGCCCAGCGCCCCGGCAGCCGCCTCCGCGCCCCCGGCGCCGAAGGGGTCGCTCACCTCGCCGCAATGGGGGCAGGCATAGCCGGCCATATTCTCCACCAGCCCGATGATCGGCACCGTCGCCTGGCGGAACAGGTCGATCGCGCGGGTGGCATCGATCAGCGCCAGATCCTGCGGGGTGGAGACGATGATCGCGCCCGCGGGCTTGTGTTTCTGGATCAGCGAGAGCTGCACGTCGCCGGTGCCGGGCGGCAGATCGAGGATCAGCGTGTCCACATCCCCCCAGTCCGCCTCGATCAGCTGGCCCAGCGCGTTGCCGGCCATCGGCCCGCGCCAGGCGATCGCCTGCCCCGGCTTCACCAGATGGGCCATGGACAGCATCGGCAGGCCGAAGGGAGATTCGATCGGCAGCAGCCGCTGGCCCTCGGCTTCGGGGCGGCGGCCCTCGGTGGCGAGCAGCCGGGCCTGCGACGGGCCGTAGATATCCGCATCCACCAGCCCCACCTTCGCGCCCAGCCGCTTGAGCGCCACCGCCAGATTGGCCGCCAGCGTCGATTTGCCGACGCCGCCCTTGCCGCTGCCCACCACGATCAGCCGCCGCGCCGTCTTCTCCGCCGTCATGGCAATGCGCACGTCGCGCAGCCCGCCGAGGCCGATCAGCTTCGCCCGGATCGCCCGTTCCAGCCCGGCGCGGTCGTCGCCCGAAAGGCCGGTCACGTCCAGGATCACGCTGGCGGTGGCATCGGCATCGTTGACGCGGGGTGCGGCCGCCCGCCCGCTCGCGATCAGGCCGCGGCCCGAAACGGGATCGGCAATGGCATCGAGGGCGGCGGCGAAAGGATCGGAATCGCTCATGATTGGCGCCATAGGCCACGCAAACGGCGGATGGCACTGTTTTTCCGCGAACCGCTACTTATAATGACGCCCATGCAACAGATTTCCGGCCCGTCCGCTTCTTCCATCGCGCACCTGAACGAAAGCGGCGGGGGCGGCCCGTGGGGCGGCGGCGGATCGGGCGGGTCCGGCGGCAATGGCGGCGGGGACGGCGGCGGCCTCGGCCCGCGCAATCCGTGGAGCCAGCCTCCGCGCAAGCGCCCCCCGGGCGGCGGCGGCGGCAAGAATCAGGGGCCGAGCGCGCTGGACGAGCTGCTGCGCCGCGGCCGGGAGAAGATGGGCGGTGGCGGCGGCATGGGCGGCATGCCCCAGTTCCGCGGCCGGCCACTCTGGTTCTGGGGCCTGCTGGGCTTCATCGCCATCTGGGTCGCCATCACCAGCATCCACACGATCGGCCCGCAGCAGCGCGGCGTCGTCACCTTCTTCGGCGCCTATGCGCGCACGATGGGCACCGGCCTCAACTTCTCGCTGCCCGCGCCCTTCGAGATCGTCCAGAAGATCGACGTGGACGAGATCCGCACCGTCGACATCGGATCGACCAGCGAAAGCTCCGAGAATCTGGTGCTGACGGGCGACCAGAATATCGTCGACCTCGCTTATTCCGCGCGCTGGAACATCCGCGATCCCGAACTTTACCTGTTCGAGCTGGCCGATCCCGACGACACGATCCGCGAGGTCGCCGAAAGCGCGATGCGCGAGGAGCTGGCCCGCGTCACCCTGAACGACGCGATCGGCCCGCAGCGCAGCCAGATCGAGGCCCGCGTCGCCGCCCGCATGCAGGAATTGCTGGACAGCTATCGCGCCGGCGTCGCCGTGCAGGGCGTGGCGATCAAGCAGGCCGATCCGCCGGCCGCCGTGAACGACGCCTTCAAGGAAGTGACCGCCGCCCAGCAGCTCGCCCAGTCCTTCCTCAACCAGGCGCGCGCTTATGCGATGCAGAAGACGGCCCAGGCATCGGGCGAGGCGCAGGCGTTCGACAAGGTCTATGCCGAATATAAGCTGGCGCCCGAAGTGACGCGCAAGCGCATGTATTATGAGACGATGGAGAAGGTTCTGGCCAAGACCGACAAGACGGTGATCGAGGCGAACGGCGTGCAGCCCTATCTGCCGCTGCAGCAGCTGCGCCGGCCGGAAGCCGCCACGCCGCCCGCGACCGCGCAGGGAGCCGGCCGATGAGCCCCGCCGATCGCTTCGGCCGCACCCCCACCGCCTGGCTGGTGCTGGCCGCCATCCTGCTCGCCGCCCTGCTGATGTGCGTGAAGGTGGTGCCCGAAACCAAGCAGGCGCTGATCGTCCGCTTCGGCCAGCCGGTGCAGGTGGCCAACCGCTATCACGCCAATGAGGATTTCGGCCGCACCGGCGCGGGCCTGCTGTTCCGCATCCCCTTCGTCGAGCAGATCATCTGGGTCGACAAGCGCGTGCTCGATTTCGACATGCAGCGCCAGGCGGTGCTTTCGACCGACCAGCTCCGGCTCGAGGTCGACGCCTTCGCCCGCTACCGCATCGTCGATCCCCGGCGGATGTTCGTATCCGCCGGCAGCGAGAAGCGCGTGGGCGAGGCCCTGCGCCCGATCCTGGGGTCGGCGCTCCGCAACGAGCTGGGCAAGCGGCCCTTCGCGGCGCTGCTCAGCCCCGAACGCGGCCAGGTGATGGACAATATCCAGAACGCGCTCGCCCGCGTCGCCCGGCAATATGGCGCGGAGATCGTGGACGTCCGCATCAAGCGCGCCGATCTGCCCAGCGGATCGCCGCTGGAAAGCGCCTTCCAGCGCATGCGCACCGCGCGCCAACAGGAAGCCCGCTCCATCGAGGCCGAAGGCCGCAAGCAGGCCCAGCTCATCACCAGCGAGGCCGATGCCGATGCCTCGCGCGTCTATGCCGAAAGCTTCGGCAAGGACCCGGCCTTCTACGATTTCTATCGGGCCATGCAGTCCTATCGCATCACCTTCGGGACGGACGGCAATGAGGCGTCGGGAGCTTCGTCCGTAATACTCTCGCCGGACAACGAATATCTTCGCGAGTTCCGCGGGCGGCGCTAGATAAGGACAGGGTTGGGCAGGCGGCGTTCATTCAATCGCCGTTCAGGCGCCGCTTCCCACCTAATATAGGCTCGCGCCCCGCCCGTTCGACCAGATGGCGGCGCGGGGGGAATATCTGAGGAGTCTGCGATCGTGCGATACGCTTATGCCATCACTGCCGCCCTGCTCGCCGGCGGGGCCTCTGCGACGATGGTGCTGCAGCAACCGGTGGGGGCACAGGTGGCGCAGAACGCGCCGGGCCAGATCCAGGCCGCGGCGCCGCGCCCCGGCGCGCCGCTGAGCTTTGCCGATCTCGCCGCCAAGCTCCAGCCGGCGGTGGTCAACATCTCCACCACCCAGCGGGTGCAGGTGCAGAACCAGAACCCGTTCGCCGGCACGCCCTTCGGCGACCTGTTCGGCCGCTTCGGCGGCAGCGGCGACGGCCAGCCGATCACACGCGAGGCGACGTCGCTCGGCTCGGGCTTCATCGTGTCGCCGGACGGCTATGTCGTCACCAACAACCATGTGATCTCGGGCGGCGCCCAGGGGCGCGGCATCGTCAGCTCGGTGGTGGATTCGATCACCGTCACGCTTCCCGACCGCAGCGAATACAAGGCCAAGGTGATCGGCCGGGATCCCTATTCGGATCTCGCCCTGCTCAAGATCGAATCGAAGACGCCGCTGCCCTTCGTCCAGTTCGGCGATTCCACCCGGACGCGCGTGGGCGACTGGGTGGTCGCGATCGGCAACCCCTTCGGCCTGGGCGGCACGGTGACGGCGGGCATCGTATCGGCGCTGCACCGCTCGATCAGCGGCGGCGCCTATGATCGCTACATCCAGACCGACGCCTCGATCAACCAGGGCAATTCCGGCGGCCCGATGTTCGATCTTTCGGGCAATGTGATCGGCATCAACACCGCCATCTTCTCGCCCACCGGCGGCAATGTCGGCATCGGCTTCGCCATCCCGGCGGAACAGGCCAAGCCGGTGATCGAGCAGCTCAAGGGCGGCGGCCGGGTGAAGCGCGGCTATCTGGGCGTCGGCATCCAGCCGATGAGCGAGGATATCGCCTCCGGCCTCGGCCTGCCCAAGGATCGCGGCGAGATCGTGAGCCGGGTCGAGCCTGGCGAGGCGGCCGCCCGCGCCGGCATCCGCCAGGGCGACGTGATCGTGAAGGTCAACAACCGCGAGGTCACGCCGGACGAGACGCTGAGCTACATCGTCGCCAATTCGCCCGTCGGCACCCGCATGCCGATCGAGCTGATCCGCGACGGCAAGCGCATGACCCTGACGGTGGTGGTGGGCGAACGCCCGCCCGAGGACCAGCTTGCCGCCGCCGCCGGCGATGACGATGATGGCGACGGTTCGGCCACGCCCGCGCCCAACGCCCAGTCGACGCGCCAGTCGATCGGCCTCGGCGTGCAGGCCCTGACGCCCGAGGTCGCCCGCCAGCTCGGCGTGCCCACCACCACGCGCGGCGTGGTCGTGGCGCAGGTCGATCCGAACAGCGATGCGGCCCAGGAAGGCATCCAGCGCGGCGACATCATCCTTTCGATCAACCAGCGCCCGGTGACGACGGTGGCCGATGCCGCCGCCGCCGTGGATGCCGCGCGCAAGGCCGGCCGCTCCACTGCCCTGCTGTTCATCCAGCGCGGCAACGGCACGCCGCGCTATATCGGCGTGAAGATCAACTCCGGCAGCGGCAACTGATCGCGCGATTGCCTAAATCCCGTCGTCATGCTGAATTCCCTTCGGCATGACGACGGAGATCCATGGGCATGACCGACGACACTAGCGGCATCTTCATCGGCACGAGCCCCGCGGCCGGCCCCCAATATCTCAACCTCCGCCGCGCCAACCGCCACGGCCTGATCGCGGGCGCCACCGGCACCGGCAAGACCGTCACCCTCCAGGGTATCGTCGAAGGCTTTTCCCGCGCCGGCGTTCCCGCCTTCGTCGCCGATGTGAAGGGCGATCTTTCCGGCATGGCGCTGGCCGGATCACCGACCGACAAGCTGCACGACACCTGGGCCGCGCGCGCCGCCGAGATCGGCTATTCCGACTGGGCCTACGCGGACAATCCCGTGGTCTTCTGGGACCTGTTCGGCGAGCAGGGCCATCCCGTGCGCACCACCATATCCGAAATGGGGCCGCTGCTGCTGGCGCAGCTGATGGGGCTGAACGAGGTGCAGGAAGGCGTGCTCTCGATCGTCTTCCGCGTCGCCGACGAACAGGGGCTGCTGCTGCTCGACCTGGGCGACCTGCAGGCGATGCTGACCCATGTGGGGGAGAATGCCGCCGATCTCACCACGCGCTACGGCAACGTCACCAAGCAGAGCGTGGGATCGATCCAGCGCCAGCTCCTCCAGCTCGAATCGCAGGGTGGCGACCGCTTCTTCGGCGAGCCCGCGCTCGACATCGCCGATTTCATCACCACCGATGAAAAGGGCCACGGCACGATCAACATCCTCGCCGCCGACAAATTGATGGCGAGCCCCAAGCTCTACGCCACCTTCCTGCTCTGGCTGATGTCCGAACTGTTCGAGACGCTGCCCGAGGTGGGCGATCCGGACAAGCCGAAGCTCGTCTTCTTCTTCGACGAGGCGCACCTGCTGTTCGATGACGCGCCCCCGGCGCTGCTCGACAAGATCGAGCAGGTGGTGCGGCTGATCCGGTCCAAGGGCGTCGGCATCTACTTCATCACCCAGAATCCGATCGACATCCCCGAAAAGGTGGCGGGCCAGCTCGGCAATCGCGTGCAGCACGCGCTGCGCGCCTTCACCCCGCGCGACCAGAAGGCGGTGAAGGCGGCGGCCGAAACCTTCCGCGCCAACCCGGACGTGGACGTCGCCACCGTGATTACCGAGCTGAAGGTGGGCGAGGCGCTGGTGTCGCTGCTCCAGGCCGATGGCGCGCCGTCGCCGGTGCAGCGCACGCTGATCAAGCCGCCGTCCAGCCGGGTCGGCCCGCTGACGGAGAAGGAGCGCGCGATCATCCGCTCCGTCTCGCCCATCGACGGCAAATATGACACGGCCATCAATCGCGAGTCCGCCGAGGAGATTCTGGCGGCCAAGGCCGGGGAGGCCGCCGCCGCCGCCGCGGAAGCCAGGGCGGCCGCGGAGCAGGCGAAGCTGGATGCCGCCAAGGCCAAGGAGGACGAAAAGGCCCGGATCGCCGCGGAACGGGAAGCCGCCCGGCAGGCGAAGGAAGCCGAACGCGCCCGCGTCGCCGCCGAGCGCGAGGCCGCGAAGCCCGACGCCCTCGACAGGGCGATCACCTCCGCCACGCGATCGGCCTCCTCCTCATTGGGCCGGCAGGTGGCGAACGAGCTGGGTCGCCAGATCTTCGGCGGCAGCGGCCGTTCGCGCAGCGGGGGCGGCATCGCCGGCCAGCTCGTGCGCGGCATATTGGGCGGCCTGTTCAAGGGGCGCTGACGGCGGCGGCGGCAGAGGGAGACCGGAACGATGGCGCTGATACTGGCCGCGCTGGCGCTGCTCCAGTCGATCGACGCGACGCCCGATCCGGCAAGCCTGGCCGGCGCCTATAACGGATCGCGGGCGGAGGTGGCGGCCGAGCTGATCCTCCGCCCGGACGGCCGCTTCGAATATGGGCTGGCCTATGGCGCGCTGGACGAGACCGCGTCCGGCCGCTGGCACGTCGCCGCCGGATCGGTGGTGCTGGACAGCGATCCCGTCCGCGCACCGGCCTTCAGCTTCACCGATCGCGGACGCGGGGAACCGGGTGTCGTCACGGCCCGGCTGGTTCTGCCCAAGGAACTGAACCCGCAATTCTTCTCCTTCGTGCTGGTCGGCCCGATGATGTCGCCCGTCGAAGGCCGTGTCCGACAGGATGGGACGGCGGAAATCGCTTATGATCCCGCCCAGCCGCCCCGCGCCATCCACCTGATCCTGCCGATCTACGATCTGGTCAGCCAGGAATTCCCGCTGGACCTAAAGGGCGGCGGACGGCGGATCGAGGTGCGTTTCGCCCCCAATGATCTCGGCCGCGCCGCCTTCAACGGCACGCGGCTGCCGATCGACGGGGACAAGCTCCATTTCGAGCGGTTCGGGGAGGCGATCACCTTCCGGCGGCGATAAGGGGCGGCTTCGGCGCAGCCGATTGAGCGTCGCCACGGCCGCACTATAAGGGCGGCCATGACAAGCCTTCACAATGCCGATCAGGATCGCGTCGCCTCCGTCTCGCTGCTGCGGGCCGGGGCCGATCCCATGGAATTCGCCCGGGCGCTGGGCGGCAGCTTCGAACGCTACGGCTTCGCCATCGTCGCCGATCACGGGATCGATGCCGCGCTGATCGCGCGCGCCGATGCCGCCGCCCGCGCCTTCTTCGCCCTGCCGGAGGAGGTGAAGCGCCGCTATCATGTGCCCGGCACCGGCGGCGCGCGCGGCTACACCCCCTTCGGCGTCGAGACCGCCAAGGATGCCGTCCAGTCCGACCTCAAGGAATTCTGGCATGTCGGGCGCGAGCTGCCGGCCGGCCACCGCTTCGCCGAATATATGCAGCCCAATCTGTGGCCCACGGAAATCGCCGATTTCCGCGAAACCCAGCTCGCGCTGTTCGATGCCTTCGACGCCACCGGCCGCAAGCTGCTTTCCGCCATCGCCCGCTATCTGGGCCTCGCGCCCGACTGGTTCGACGATACGGTGGCGGACGGCAATTCGGTGCTGCGCCTGCTCCATTATCCGCCGGTATCGGCCGATGCGCCGGGCATCCGCGCGGGCGCGCACGAGGATATCAACACCATCACGCTGCTGCTGGGCGCCGAGGAAGCGGGCCTCGAGCTGCTCGACCGCGACGGCCGCTGGCTGGCGGTCGCGCCCAATGTGGGCGAGCTTGTGGTGAATGTGGGCGACATGCTGCAGCGGCTCACCAACAACATGCTGCGGTCGACCACCCACCGTGTCCGCAACCCGCCGCCCGAACGGCGCGGTTTCTCGCGCTATTCCATGCCCTTCTTCCTGCATTTCCGCCCCGATTTCCTGATCGAAACGCTGCCGGGCTGCACGGGCGAGGGCCGGCCCGACCTCTATCCCGAACCGATCACCGCGCACGATTATCTGATGCAGCGGCTGCGGGAGATCAAACTGCTGTAATAGTGTTGCAAATCACCGTCGGCGCGGCATAACGGCAGGCCTCAACAACCGCCGTATGTGCCGAGGTCTTGGGGGGATCGGGGCTCGTGCGGTCCATAAAAGGGGCTGCATTCCTCATGAAATTCCGTTCGTTGCTGCTTGCCTGCGCGATAGCCGCCTTCCCCCCCGCCGCTTATGCGGACGTGCCCGCCAAGGACGAGAAGAAGGCCGAACAGCCGGCGGCCGAAATCCCCCCGCCCACCGTTTCCGTCACCAAGCATAGCGGCCGTTTCGGCGGCACGACGATCAACTATCGCGCCACCGCCGGCGAAACCTATCTGAAGGATCAGGACGGCAAGCCGATCGCGGCGATCTATTCCACCTCCTATGTGAAGGAAGGCCCGGTCGATCCGAACCGGCCGATCACCTTCCTCTACAATGGCGGCCCCGGCTCCGGCTCGCTGTGGCTCCACATGGGCGCCTTCGGCCCGAAGCGCGTCGCCATCCCGTCCGACGCGCGCGACGATGGCGCGCCGCCCTATCCGATCGTCGACAATCCGGAGAGCCTGCTCGACGTCACCGACCTCGTCTTCATCGATCCGGTCGGCACCGGCTTCTCGCGCGCGCTCGGCAAGAAGGACCCCAAGGATTATTGGGGCGTCACCAAGGACGCGAAGTCGATCGCCGAATTCATCCGCATCTGGCTGAACGAGAATGGCCGCTGGAACGCGCCCAAGTTCATCGGCGGCGAAAGCTATGGCACCACCCGCTCGGCGGCGCTGCTGAACGAGCTGGAAGGCACCTATAACGACGTCGCGGTCAACGGCGTCATCCTGATCTCGACGATCCTCGATTTCGCGGCCGGCGCGGATACGCCCGGCAACGAGATGACGCACATCCTGAACCTGCCGTCGATGGCGGCGACCGCCTGGTATCACAACAAGGTGAGCGGCGACCGCCCGGCCAAGGTGGAGGATTTCGTCGCCCAGGCCCGCGCCTTCGCCGCCGGCCCCTATGCCGCCGCGCTGCTGAAGGGCAATGCGCTGGGCGCCGAGGAACGCGCCAGCGTCCGCCAGCAGCTTTCGCACTTCACCGGCCTGTCCGAACAGTTCCTCGACCGGGCGGACCTGCGCGTGCTGCCCAGCCGCTTCTACAAAGAGCTGCTGCGCGATCGCGGCCTCACCGTCGGCCGCCTCGACAGCCGCTACACCGGCGTCGACTATGATTCGGCGGGCGAGGAGCCGGACAATGATCCCAGCTTCTACGGCATCGACGGCGCCTATGCGGCGGCGATGAACAGCTATGCCCGCCAGACGCTCGGCTTCAAGACCGAGCGCGACTATATCAGCATCGGCGGGGTCAGGGGCTGGGACTGGAAGCTGGAAGGCGCCGGCCGCGACCAGGAAGTCTATATGAACGTCGCCCCCTATATCGGGCGGGGCCTGCGCGAGAATAGCGGCCTGCGCATCTTCGTGGGCCAGGGCTATTATGATTTCGCCACGCCCTTCTTCGCGGCGGAATATTCGCTGTCGCGGACCGGCATGCCCACGGACGGCCGCATCCAGTTCCATTATTACGAGTCCGGGCACATGATGTATGTGCGCGAACAGGATCTGAAGAAGCTGTCGGCGGATGTCCGCCAGTTCATCCGCTCGCGTTAATCGTCATCCTGAAGCCTGGCCGCCATGCCCGCGCAAGCCGGCCTGGCGGTCGGGCCGGGGAGGCTTCATCCCCGGCCGCGATAGGGGGCGACCCCCTGATCGGGCAGCCACAGCCCCGCCGGCGGCGGGCCGGACTGCCAGAACACGTCGATCGGGATGCCGCCGCGCGGATACCAATAGCCGCCGATCCGCAGCCATTCGGGCTTCATCTCGTCGAACAGGCGCTGGCCGATGCCGACGGTGCAATCCTCGTGGAAGGCGCGGTGGTTGCGGAAGCTGCCCAGGAACAGCTTGAGCGACTTGGATTCGACGATCGTTTCGCCCGGCGCATAATCGATCACCAGATGGGCGAAATCCGGCTGCCCCGTCACCGGGCAGAGCGAGGTGAATTCGGGCGCGGCGAAGCGCACCATATAGAGGCTTCCGACGCGCGGATTGGGGACGTAATCGAGCACCGCTTCCTCGGGGGAGGCGGGCAGCGCGCTGGCCTGGCCAAGATGGATCGGGTTCATGCCGCCCCACCTAGGTAAGGCCCGGGGCTTGCGCAACCTCGCCACGCGCGCGGCGATCGGCTAGGCGGGGGCCGAAGGAGCAGGCGATGGACCCACTGGTTTCGACCCGATGGCTGGCGGATGCGATGGACGAGCCCGATCTCGTCATCCTCGACGCGAGTTATTTCCCGCTCGATCCCACACGCGATCCGGCGGCCGAATATGAAGCAGACCATATTCCCGGCGCCATGTTCATGGGGCTGGCATCGCTGGCCGACACCAATTCCCCCCTGCCCGGCATGCTGCCCCCGGCGGAGAAATTCGCCAGCCGGATGGCGGCGCTGGGCATCGGCGACGGCAGCCGCGTCGTCCTCTACGATTCGACGCCGCACCGCACCTCGGCGCGCGCCTGGTGGATGTTCCGCACCTTCGGCAAGAACCAGGTCGCGATCCTCGACGGCGGCTTCCAGACATGGCAGGCCGAGGGCCGCCCGCTGGAAACCGGGCGGCGGGAGACGCGCCACCGCCACTTCACCGTCTGGAAGGACGAGGCGCGCGTCCGCGATCTCGATCAGATGCGCGCCAACCTCGCCAGCGGGGCCGAGCAGGTCGTCGACGCCCGCGGCGCGAAGCGCTTTACGGGCGAGGAGGCCGATCCGCGCGGCCTCGCTTCCGGCCATATCCCGGAATCGCGCAGCCTGCCGATGGATCGCCTGCTGAACGCGGACGGCACCTTCAAGGACGAAGCCGGCATCCGCGCCGAATTCGCCGCCGCCGGGATCGATCTCGCCCGGCCGCTCGTCACCACCTGCGGATCGGGCGTCACGGCGGCGACGGTGCTGTTCGCCGCCCATCTGATCGGCAAGGACGATGTCGCGCTCTATGACGGGTCGTGGAGCGAATGGGGCATGCGCCCCGACACACCCAAGGCGCTGGGGCCGGCATGAGCGATACGGACGATCGGGCTTTCCGCCCCGCGACAGAGGTTGTGGCGGCAGGGCGGCGGCGGGAATGGACGCAGGGCGTGGTCAACACGCCGGTCTGGCGGGCATCGACCATATTGTTCGACAGCGTGGGCGACCTGCGCGCCGCCGTCGCCAGCCCCAACGACCGGCTCTATTACGGCCGGCGCGGCACGCCGACCCAATGGTCGCTGGCCGATGCGCTGACCCGGCTGGAGCCGGGCGCGGAAGGCACGATGCTCTACCCGTCGGGCGTGGCGGCCGTCGGCATGGCGCTGCTTTCGGTGCTGAAGGCGGGGGACGAGCTGCTGATGGTCGATTCGGCCTATGAGCCGACGCGCGCTTTCTGCCGCAACGTGCTGGCGCCGATGGGCGTCACCACCCGTTTCTATGATCCGCTGATCGGCGCCGGCATAGCCGAGTTGTTCGGCGATCGCACCCGCGCCGTGTTCATGGAGAGCCCCGGCAGCCTCACCTTCGAGGTGCAGGATATCCCGGCGATCTGCGCGGCCGCCAAGGCGCGCGGCATCGCGACCCTGCTCGACAATACCTGGGCGACGCCGCTTTTCCTGCCCGCCATCGCCAGCGGGGTCGATCTGTCGATCCTCGCCTGCACCAAATATATCGTCGGCCATTCGGATGCGATGCTGGGATCGGTGACGGCGGCGCCCGGCCTGCTCGATGGCCTTCGCCGCATGACCCACGCCTTCGGCCAGCATGTCGGCCCGGACGATGCGGCGCTGGGCAGCCGGGGGCTGCGCACGCTCGACGTCCGGCTGCGCCAGCACCAGGCCGGCGGGCTGGAGGTGGCGCGCTGGCTGGAAACGCATCCCGCCGTCGCCCGCGTCCTCCATCCGGCCCTGCCCTCCTGCCCCGGCCACGACCTGTGGCAGCGCGACTTCCGGGGTGCTTCCGGGCTGTTCGCCTTCGTGCTGGCCGGCGGCAGCGACGCGGACCGCGCCGCCCTGATCGACGGGCTCGACCTGTTCGGCATCGGCTTTTCCTGGGGCGGCTTCGAAAGCCTGGCCCTGCCGGTCGATCCGGCGCCGATCCGCACCGCCACCCGCTGGCAGGCGGAAGGGCCGCTCGTCCGGCTCCATATCGGGCTGGAGGACCCCGCCGATCTGATCGCCGACCTGAAGCGCGGGCTGGATCGCTACCCCGGCCGCTGAACGGCCGCCGCCGGCGGGATCAGGCGGCCGGGCCGCGCCGGGCGACGAGCGCGGCCATCGCCGCCAGCGCGGTCGCGATCTCGGCGGCGAGGCGCCGTGCGGCGGCGCGGCAATCGCCCCGGCGGGCCGTGCGCTGGCGCAGCAATATCTCCATCCCCGCCGCGCTGAACGTCGCCGTTTCGGATGCCAGCGCATCGAATCGCCGGCGCGCGATCGGCGTCGCGCGGCCATAGCCGGCGGCGATATCTTCCGCCGAGGCCCGGTCTTCCGGGGGCGATTCCATCCCCGCCAGCCGCTCCACGAGCGCAAGCGCGCCCGCCAGCCGCGCGAAACGCCGGCCGGGATCGTCCGCATCCTCGGCCGCAGCCGGGATCGGGGGGGCAAGGGCATGATTTCCCGTCATCTGCGCCTTCGGCGATAGCAGGCCGCCGGTAAGGAAAGCCTAAACGATTCGCCCGCCGGGCCGGCCGCGCGCATGGACATCATCTGTTGCGATCCAGCAACAGTTTGTCTGATTCCCCCTCGCGAACGGCCAATTCCGTTTGTGCAGTGCGAAAAGCCCATGCACAAAAGAGCCGTTCCGAAGGCAGCCGGCCCGCCACGTCTATAGTGGAAAATGAGGCCCGGCGCTGAAGGCGCGGGGAATGGAACGAACACAAGAAGGGGAAACATTTCTCATGCGCAAGATTCTGCTGGGCCTTCCGGCCCTGGCCCTTTTCGCCGCGTCCGCACCCGCCTTTGCCGGCGGCACCGAGCCGATCGAGGGCATCACCATCAGCGGCGGCATCACCGGCGTCACCGACTATCGTTTCCGCGGCGTATCGCTGACGGACAAGGATCTCGCCATCCAGCCGACGCTGACCATCAGCCACAAGAGCGGCTTCTATGTCGGCACCTGGATGTCGAACCTGAAGGACAGCTATACCTATGGCAGCTGGGAAACCGATCTCTACGCCGGCTGGACGGGCGAGGTCGGCGCCGGCATCACCGTCGACGCCGCCGTGCTCTATTACACCTATCTCGATGGCCGCGGCGACAGCGACTATTTCGAACCCTATGTCAGCGCGTCCTACACGATCGGCCCCGTCACCGCGAAGGCGGGCGTGAACTGGGCGATCTCGTCCAACGCGACGGGCAATGAGGACTGGTTC
This sequence comes from Sphingomonas sp. MM-1, assembly GCF_000347675.2. Classification (NCBI taxonomy): domain Bacteria; kingdom Pseudomonadati; phylum Pseudomonadota; class Alphaproteobacteria; order Sphingomonadales; family Sphingomonadaceae; genus Sphingomonas; species Sphingomonas sp. MM-1. The sequence continues at coordinate 2,039,562 of NC_020561.1, forward strand.
TACAGCTACGGCCAGCTTTCCGCCGCCATTCCCAGCACGCCCATCACCGTGACCGGCAAGTTCGGCCACCAGGAACTGGGCAATTATGCGCACAGCTACAGCGACTGGTCGCTCGGCGCCTCGGCCACCTTCGGCGTGATAACCGCCGGCGTCACCTATTCCGGCACCAACATCAAGGGCATCCGCCCCTATGCCGAACCCCGGCTGGCGGACGATGCCGTGGTCTTCTCGCTCGGCGTCGCCTTCTGAACGACACTCCGGGCAAGCCGGAGCGAGAAAGGGCGCGTGGGCAACCACGCGCCTTCTTTTTTGGGCCGAGTGGCAAATCCGGCGGAACCGGATTTGCCAAACCGCCCCTCAGGCGCTGGCGGCGACGAGCGCGCGGGTGACGGGATGACAGGGCGTGCGGATCACCGCCTCCATATCGCCTTCCTCCACGATCCTGCCGCCTTCCATCACCGCGATCCGCCCGCATAGCCGCCGGGCGACGGCCAGATCGTGGGAAATGAACAAGATCGCCAGCCCGCGCGCGCGCTGAAGCCGCGCCAGCAGATCCAGCACGCGGCCCGCCACCAGCACGTCGAGCGCGGACGTCGCCTCGTCGAGCAGCAGCATCTCCGGCTCCGCCACCAGGGCACGGGCGATGGCCACGCGCTGCGCCTGCCCGCCGGAAAGCGTGGCCGGCCTCCGCCTGGCAATCGCCGGCTCCAGCTCCACCTCGGCGATCGCCCTCGCCACCGCCTCGTCCCGCGCGGCGGCATCCAGCCCCGGCCGCAGATGGCGCAGCGGCTCGGCAATGATATCGGCCACGCGCCATTGCGGATCGAGGCTCGCCACCGGATCCTGGAAGACAGGCTGGATCAGCCGCCGATCGCCCGGCCGCATCGCCTTGCGCGGCGGCAGATCCCGGCCCTGCCAGCGGACCGCGCCGGCATCGGCCGGGCCGATCCGGGCGATGGCGCGGCCCAGCGTGGACTTGCCCGATCCCGATCCACCGACGATCGCCAGCCCTTCGCCCCGGCCCAGCCCGATCGAGACGCCCGCCACCGCCGCGATGCGCCCGCGCCGCCAGCCCGGCCGGGGAAAGGAAACCGCGACGCCCCGCGCCTCCAGCAACGTCCCGCCCGCCTGCGGGAGATCGGGCGGCGGATCGGTGAGCCGGGGGCTGGCCGCGATCAGCGCGCGGGTATAATCGGCGCGCGGGTCGGCGAATATCCGCGCCGCATCCCCCGCCTCGGCGACATGGCCTTCCTCCAGCACCACCACCCGATCGGCATGCTCGGCCACCGCCGGCAGATCGTGGCTGACCAGCAGCAGCGCCAATCCCTCCTCCCGCCGCAGCCGCGCGATCAGGGCCATGACATCGCGGCGCAGGCCGGCATCGAGCGCGGTCGTCGGCTCGTCCGCCACCAGCAGGCGCGGGCCGTGGGCGATGGCGGCGGCGATCATCACCCGCTGGCGCTGCCCGCCGGACAGGCGATGGGGATATTGATCGAGCCACTCGTCGCCGCGATCGAGGCCGACGCGGGCCATCAGCGTCACCAGATCGCGCCGGTCGGGCCGGGGCGCCCCGGCCTGCCGCCATGCCTCGTCCAGCTGGCGACCGATCCTGAGATGGGGCGTGAGCGCGGTCAGCGGCTGCTGGAAGACGAAGCCGGCATGGCCAGCACGCAGCCGCCGCAGCCGCGCCTCGTCCGCACCGACCAATTCCTCCCCGCAGAGCCGCGCCGATCCCATGGCGCGAAGCGGGGAGAGGCCGAAGGGGGCGAGGCAGGTCTGGCTCTTGCCCGATCCCGATGCCCCCACCAGCGCCACGCATTCGCCCGCCGCGATGGCGAAATCGACGCCGCGCACGATCGCCCGGTCGCCGGCATGCACCTCCAGCCCCGCGACCGCATAGACCGCGCTCATGCCAGACGATCCCGCAAATCCTCGCCGATCAGGGTGAGGCAGATCAGGATCGTCACCAATATCCCGCCCGGCAGCAGCAGCGCGTGGGGCGCCACGTCCATGTCGTCCGCCCCTTCCTTCACCAATATGCCGAGCGAGGTCAGCGGCTCCTGCACGCCGAGGCCGAGGAAGGAGAGGAAACTTTCGATCATCACCACCTGCGGGATCGTCAGCAGCAGATAGGCGATGGCGATGCCGGCGAGATTGGGCAGGATATGGCCGATCATGATCGCCGGCGCCCGCGCGCCCGCCGCCTCGGCCGCGAGCACGAAGGGGCGTTCGCGCAGCGCCAGCACCTGGCCGCGCACCACGCGGGCCATCGTCAGCCATTCCACCGCGCCGATGCCGAGGAAGACGAGCAGGATCGACCGGCCGAACAGCACCATCAGCAGGATGACGACGAACATGAAGGGCAGCGCATAGAGCCCGTCGACGATCCGCATCATCGCCTCGTCGGTGCGGCCGCCCTTCCAGCCCGCGACCGCGCCCCAGGCGACGCCGATCAGCAGCGACACGCCGGCCGCCGCCGCCGCGACCAGCAGGGTGATCCGGGTGCCGGCGAGCGAACGGGCCAGCAGATCGCGGCCCACCATGTCGGTGCCGAGCGGATGGCCGGGGCTTCCCGGCGGCACGCGCACGGCATTCCAGTCGATGGCGTCATGCCGCCACGGCAGCAGCATCGGCCCGACGATCGCGGCGAGGATCACCAGCCCCAGCAGGAGGACGGGCAGGCGCGCCGCCTTCATCCGCGTATCCGCGGATCGAGCCAGCCATAAGCGAGGTCGGCGATCAGGTTGAACAGCAGGATCAGCGCGGCGTAGAGGATGACCACCGCCAGCACCAGGGGATAATCTCGGTTGAGCGCGCCCTGCACGAAATAGCCGCCGAGGCCGGGCAGCGCGAACACCGTTTCGATCACCACCGCGCCGGTGAGCAGCCCGGCGGCGGCCGGCCCCAGATAGCTCGCCACCGGCACCAGCGCCGGCCGGAGCGCATGGCGGACGAGGACGCGCAGCGGCGACAGGCCCCGCGCCCGCGCGGTGCGGACATGATCCTGCGCCAGCGCCGTCGCCAGGCCCGCGCGCGCCAGCTTGGCGATGGCGCCCGCCACCGGCAAGGCAAGCGCGATCACCGGCAGCACCAGGAAGTCTGGCCGGCCATCGCCCCAGCCCGATACGGGCAGCCAGCCGAGCCAGAGCGCGAAGACCAGCGCCAGCACCGGCCCGGTGACGAAGCTGGGCAGCGCGGTGAGCAGGGTCATCGCCAGCATGATGGCATGATCGATCGGCCGGCCGGCGCGCGCGGCGGCGAACAGCCCCGCGCCGATGCCGATCGCCAGCGACGCCACCAGCGCGAGTGCGCCCAAGGTGAGCGACACCGGCAGCCCCTGCGCCACCAGATCGGTGACGGTGAAGTCGCGATAGACGAGGGACGGCCCGAAATCCCCCTGCGCGATCCGCAGGAGATAGCGCCACACCTGCTCGTGCAGCGGCAGATCGAGGCCATAGGCACGGGCGAGCGCGGCCTCGGTCGCGGGATCGAGCGCGCGTTCGCTGTCGAACGGGCCGCCCGGCGCGACCTTCATCAGCAGGAAGGAGAGGATGACGACCGCCAGCAGCGTCGGCAACGCCGTCAGCAGCCGGCGGAGGATCAGCGCGCGCATCGCGGGCGGGCTATGCCGCGGCCGCCCGCGCAAGGGCGGGCGGACGGGAAAGGGAAGACGGGCGGAAAGCCGCCACCCTTATTGGGGCGTGGTGACCGTCGCGTCCTGGCCGGGGCCTTCGGGCGCCGCGATGATGTCGCGCGTCACCGCGCCCTTGTTCACCACGGCGGTATCGGGGTCGCCGGCCTGGGACCGGATGGCGGGCGCGGCTGCCTTGCCCGTCTGGTCGATCAGCCCGCTCTCGCCGCCGCTGCGCGGGGCCTGGCCGCCGAACATCGCCTGCAGCGCCTGGGTGGAGGAGTCGGCCTCCTGCGGGCGCGGCGCGCCGGGCTTGGGCGGCACCAGCGCGAAATCGGGCGGGATAACCAGCGGCGCCTGCCGCGCGACGGCGAACTCGTCCGGCCCGCTGCGGCCCGCAAACACCCCGCCCTGCTTGCCGCCGCAGGCCGCAAGCGCCAGCAGCGATGCGGTGGCGGCCCCGACGATGACAATCTTACGCATTCAGTTTCTCCGCAGGATCGGAACGGTCGCGCGTCAGGAAGGCGCGCAGCACCAGCAGCAGGACGCCGATGGTAATGGCGGCGTCCGCGACATTGAAGACCAAAAAGGGATACCAGCCGCCGATATGCGGCCCGAGGAAATCGACGACATAGCCCAGCCGCACGCGATCGACGATATTGCCGATCGCGCCGCCCAGCACGAGGCCGAGGGCGATCGTGTCCGCGCGGTTCTTCTCGCGCCACATCCAGATCAGCACGACCAGCGCGATGGTGGCCGTCATCCCCACCAGCAGCCAGCGTTCCAGCGCGCTGCCGGCGGTGAGGAAGCCCATCGAAACGCCGTAATTCTCCACCCAGCGCAGGTTGAAGAAGGAGGTGATCTCGATCTCGCGCACGACCTGGAGGTCGAGCGGGCCGCTGACCAGCCACTTCAGCAGCTGATCGAGGATGAAGACGATCGCCGCGGCGGCAAGCCCCAGCGCGACGCGCGGGCGGCGATCACCCATTCACCACCTCGTCGCACCGGCCGCAGAGCGTGCCGTCCTGCGTCACTTCGGGCAGGTGGCGCCAGCAGCGGCCGCATTTGTGGCGCTCGGTGACGATCACCGTCACCCCCTCGCCATCGGTTTCCGCGGTGGACAGGCGGGAAACGATGCAGATCTCGTCGAACGGAACGGAAGCCACCGCCGCGCGATCGCCGGCATCGCCCAGGCCGAGGATGATCTCCGCCTCCAGGCTCGATCCCAGCCTCTTCTCGCGCCGCAGCGGCTCGACCGCTTCGGTCACCAGCGCGCGGAGCGTGCGCAGGCGGCTCCACTTCGCCGCCATGGCGTCATCCGCCCAGCCGGTATCCACCACCGGCCATTCCAGCAGGTGCACGCTGCCCGCTTCCGGATAGCGGGTGCCCCATACTTCCTCGGCGGTGAAGCAGAGGATCGGCGCGGCATAGCGCACCAGCGTGTGGAACAGCGTGTCGAGCACGGTGCGATAGGCCCGCCGCTTCGCGCTGCCGGGGGCATCGCAATAAAGGCTGTCCTTGCGGATATCGAAGAAGAAGGCCGACAGGTCGTTATTGGCGAAATCGGTCAGCGCGCGGGCAAAGGCGTTGAATTCGAACGCATCCGCCGCGCGGCGGAGTTCCGCATCCAGCTTTGCCAGCAGGTGGAGGACATAGCGCTCCAGCTCCGGCATTTCCGCCACCGGCAGCCGCTCCGCCTCGTCGAAGCCGTCCAGCGCGCCGAGCAGGTAGCGGAAGGTGTTGCGCAACTTGCGATAGGCATCCGACGTGCCCGACAAGATCTCCTTGCCGATGCGGACATCCTCGAAATAGTCGGTCGAGGCGACCCACAGGCGCAGGATATCGGCGCCGCTTTCGTTGATGATCTTCAGCGGATCGACGACGTTGCCGATCGACTTGGACATCTTGCGGCCCTGCCCGTCCAGCGCGAAGCCGTGGGTCAGCACCGCATCATAAGGCGCGCGGCCGCGCGTGCCGCAGCTTTCGAGCAGGCTGGACTGGAACCAGCCGCGATGCTGGTCCGACCCTTCCAGATAGAGGTTGGCGCGCACGCCCTCCCCGTATCGCGCCTCGATGGTGAAGGCATGGGTGGAGCCGGAATCGAACCACACGTCGAGGATGTCGTTGATCGGCTCATAATCGGCGGCGTCATAGGCATCGCCCAGCAGCGCCTGATGATCGGCGGTGAACCAGGCATCGGCGCCGCCCGCCTTGAAGGCATCGACGATGCGGGCGTTGACGGCGGTGTCGCGCAGATATTCGCCGGTCTTGCGATGCACATAGAGCGCGATCGGCACACCCCAGGCGCGCTGGCGCGAAATCACCCAGTCCGGCCGGCCTTCCACCATCGCATGGATGCGGTTGCGCGACTTCTCCGGCACCCAGCGCGTCCGCTCGATCGCATCCAGCGCCAGTTGCCGCAAGGTCGGGCCGTTGCCCTGCGCGTGGCCGCGCGTATCGCCCTCGACCCCCGATTCCACCACCGGCAGCGCCTCGCGCCCGCCGATCTCGCGATCCATCGGGATGAACCATTGCGGCGTGCAGCGGAAGATCACCTTCGCCTTGGACCGCCAGCTATGCGGATAGCTGTGCTTATAGTCGTAGCTCGCCGCCAGCAGCGCGCCCGCTTCGCGCAGGTCCGAACAGATCGGCCCGTCCGGCGCGTTGAACTTGGGATTGATGACGGAGCCCTGCCCGCCGAGCCAGCCCCAGTCCTCGCGATATTTGCCGTCGTCGGCCACCGCGAAGACGGGATCGATGCCGTTGGCCTTGCACAGCAGGAAATCGTCCTCGCCATGGTCCGGCGCCATGTGGACGAGGCCGGTGCCGGTATCGGTGGTGACGAAATCGCCGGCCAGCAGCGGACGCGGCTTGGCGAAGAAACCGCCGAGATGGTGCATCGGGTGGCGGGCGACGGTGCCGGCGAGGGTGCGCCCCGGCATTGCGGACGACCGTTCCGCTACAGCAATGCCCGTGCGCGCGATGAAGGCATCCGCCAAATCCGCGGCCACCAGATATTTGCGATCCGCCGCGAGCAGGACATATTCAACGTCCGGCCCGTAAGCGAGCGCCTGGTTGACCGGGATCGTCCAGGGCGTCGTCGTCCAGATCACCGCATAGGCGCCCTTCAGCGCCTCGATCGGCGAGTCCGTGATCTCGAACGCCACGTCGATCTGGGTGGAGGTGATATCCTCATATTCCACCTCGGCCTCGGCCAATGCGGTCTTTTCGACCGGGCTCCACATCACCGGCTTGGCGCCGCGATAGAGCTGGCCCGATTCCGCGAACTTCAGAAGCTCGCCGACGATCGCCGCCTCGGCATCGAACTTCATGGTGAGATAGGGATCGTCCCAATCGCCCATCACGCCCAGCCGCTTGAACTGTTCGCGCTGCACCGCCACCCATTTTTCGGCATAAGCGCGGCATTCGGCGCGGAACTGGACGGGATCGACCTCGTCCTTGTTCAGCTTCTTCGCGCGATAGGCTTCCTCGACCTTCCATTCGATCGGCAGGCCGTGGCAGTCCCAGCCGGGCACATAGGGCGCATCCTTGCCCATCAGGGATTGCGAACGGACGATGATGTCCTTCAGCACCTTGTTCATGGCGTGGCCCATGTGGATGTCGCCATTGGCGTAGGGCGGGCCATCGTGGAGGATGAAGCGTTCGCGGCCCGCGCGTTCCTTGCGCAGCCGGCCGTAAATGTCGTCCGCCGCCCACTGCGCCAGAATCGCCGGCTCCTTCGCGGCGAGGCCGGCCTTCATCGGAAAGGCGGTCTTCGGCAGGAAGACGGTTTCGCGGTAGTCAGGTGCGTCGGACATCGGGGGCTTCGGCCTGGCAATAAGGTGATCGGGCCTGGCCGCCGCCGGGGCGGCCGCCAAGGTTTTCACGCTCTAGGGTAGCGGCGGTGCCGCCGCAAGCCGGCGCGCCGCTTCGGCGCAATCGGCATCGATCTGCGCCTTCAGCGCCTCCAGCCCGTCGAAGCGCAGCTCGGGCCGGATGAAGGATATCAGCTCCACCGCGATCGTCTCGCCATAAAGGCTGCCGGAATAATCGAAGAAATACGGCTCCAGCAGCTCCTTGGGCGGATCGAAGCTGGGGCGGATGCCCAGATTGGCCGCCCCGCCCACCACGCGCCCGCCGGGCAGCCGGCCGCGCACGGCATAGATGCCGTAGGCCGGGCGCAGATAATCGCCCATGTCGATATTGGCGGTGGGAAAGCCGATCTGGCGGCCCACCTTGTCGCCGTGGATCACCACGCCCTCGATCGCGAAGGGGCGGGTGAGGAGGGCGGCCGCCGCCTCGCAATCGCCGCGCTGCAGGGCATCGCGGATGCGGCTGGAGGATATCTGCCCTTCCGCGTCCGCCACCGGCGCCACCGCCTCGGTCGCGATGCCGAGCGCCTCGCCCAGTTCGGCCAGCACCGCGACATTGCCGCCGCGCGCCTTGCCGAAGGTGAAATCCTGCCCCGTCACCACCGCCGCCGCGCCGGTGCGCCCGGCGATGCGTTCGCGCACGAATTGCTCGGCGCTTTCGCCGGCCAGCTCCGCATCGAAGCGGAAGACCAGCATCGCATCGGCCCCCGCCTCGGCGAACAGGCGCGCGCGCTGGTCCAATGTCGTCAGCCGGAAAGGCGGGGTATCGGGGCGGAAGAAGCGCACCGGATGCGGATCGAAGGTGGCGACGATCAGCGGCCGCCCTTCCGCCCGCGCCCGTTCGCGCGCACGGGCGACGACGGCCTGGTGGCCGCGATGGAATCCATCGAAATTGCCGAGCGCGATCACGCCCCCGCGCAGGCGATCGGGCAGCGGGGCATCGTTGGTCAGCCGGTCCATGGCGCGAGGGCTATAGGAAAGCGGGCGCGCCGGCACAATCAGCGGTTGCGCTCGATCGTCACGAAATCGAAATCGGGGCCGCCCATTTCGCGGTTCGCGACCCGCCAGCCGGCGCCGAGCGGCGGCATCTTCGTATCCCCCTCCACGGTGCGGTGCACCTCGGTCAGCTCGATCCGGTCCGCTTGCGGCATGAAGAGCGCGTAGATCTCCGCCCCGCCGATCACGGCCACCTCCTCCACATCGCCGGCAAGCGCGATCGCCTGATCGACCGAATGGGCGACTTCCGCGCCGTCCGCCGCCCAGGCCGGATCGCGCGTCAGCACGATATGGCGGCGGCCGGGCAGCGGCTTGGGAAAGCTCTCGAAGGTCTTGCGCCCCATCACCATCGGCTTGCCCATGGTCATGGCCTTGAACCGCTTCAGGTCCTCCGGCAGCCGCCAGGGCAGCCGGCCGCCGCGCCCGATCACGCCATTATCGGCCCGCGCGACGTAGAAGGTGATGCGCGGCCGGCTCATATCGCCACCGGCGCCGCGATATGCGGGTGCGGATCATAATCCACGAAGGCGAAATCCTCATATTCATAGGCGTCGATCGAAGGCGGCCGGCGCCTGATCTCCAGCCTCGGCAGCGGCCGGGGATCGCGGCCCAGCTGCTCGCGCGCCTGATCGAGATGGTTGGAATAAAGGTGGCAATCGCCGCCGGTCCAGATGAACTCGCCCGGCTCCAGCCCGCATTGCTGGGCGAGCATGTGGGTGAGGAGCGCATAGGAAGCGATGTTGAACGGCACGCCCAGGAACACGTCGCAGCTCCGCTGGTAGAGCTGGAGGCTGAGCCGGCCGTTGGCGACATGCGTCTGGAACAGGCAATGGCAGGGGGAAAGCGCCATCCGGGGCAGGTCCGCCGGGTTCCACGCCGTCACGATCTGGCGGCGCGATCCGGGATCGCGGTTGATGAGATCGATCAGCGCGGCGATCTGGTCGACATGCACGCCGCCCGGCCCTTCCCAGTCGCGCCACTGCTTGCCGTAGACGGGGCCGAGATCGCCGTTCGCGTCCGCCCATTCGTCCCAGATGCTGACCTTCCGGTCCTTGAGCCAGGCGATGTTGGTATCGCCGCGCAGGAACCAGAGAAGCTCGATGATGATCGAGCGCAGGTGCAGCTTCTTGGTGGTGACGAGCGGGAATCCCGCCGCCAGATCCCAGCGCATCTGGTGCCCGAACACCGAAAGGGTGCCCACGCCGGTGCGGTCGGCCTGGGGCGTGCCTTCGTCGAGGATGCGGCGGATCAGCGCGAGATAATTGTCCATCGCTGCCGCTTATGGCGGCGCACGGCGCGGCGCGCAACGCCGGGGGCGGCCCGCCCCGCATGCCGGACGGACGGATTCGCGCTCGTCCGTTCGCTGTGGCATGGTGCTGCCATGAGATCCGACCGGGCGTCCGCGCCGGGCGCCCCATCTGGCAAGGAGGCCTAAATGGGTATCGACCGCGATTTCATCTGGCGTCGCTATATCGAGGAATGCGCCGCCGCGAAGACGGCCAAGGCGCGCGATGCGCAATCCGCCCACCAGCATCTCGCCAGCCGTTTCGGCGAGCAGATCCGCATCATGCGCAGCGGCCGCCCGCCCAACCTGGTGGTCTGAAGGGATTTCGCGGCCGCTCCCGCATCTGCCGGGGCGGCCGCGATCCGGCCTATTTCTTCTTCCAGACGAACAGCGACGACGCCGAATAATTCCACAGCGTGCCGATGACGATGCCGGCCGCCGAGGAAAGCCACCAGGTGAACTTCTCGGTATACATGATGTTGGCGACGCCGACATTGCCGATCACGCCGATGCCGCAGATGGCATAGAAGGCGATCAGGCCGGTCAGGAAGCTCCACCCCTTCTTCCGCTTGTCGCGATAGGTGAGGATGTTGTTGAAGACGTAGTTGGTCGTCATCGCGACCACCGTCGCCACCGTCTGCGCCGCCACGAAGGTGGATTTCAGCCCGAAATACAAGGCGGCGAAGGTGGCGAAGTGCACCACCACGCCCGATCCGCCGACCAGCGCGAACAGGAGCAGCCGGGCCGGGATGAAGCGGCCGACCAGCTTGTCGACGATGAGGACGAGATATTCCCACAATACCGCGCTATCGAGCTTGCTTTCGCCATGCTGGCGGGTGCGGAACTCATAGGGCACCTCGGCGAAGCGCAGCGGCGGATCGGCCGAGGCGAACAGATCGAGCAGGATCTTGTAGCCTTCGCCCGAAAGCCCGCGCATCGTGCGTTCGAAGGCGTCGCGGTTGATCATGAAGAAGCCGCTCATCGGGTCCTTCAGGTCCGATTTGAGGACCAGGCCGGCGAGCCGGGTGGCGAACTGGCTCATCCGCGCGCGCTTGCTGTCCCATTCGCCTAGGCCGCCGCCATCGGTGTAGCGCGATCCGACGACGATATCATATTGGCCGCTGCGCAAGAGTTCGAGCATCTCGGGCAGCTTGCGTTCGTCATGCTGCAGATCGGCATCGATCACGGCGAGCTTGGTGGCGCCCGTGGCCAGCATGCCTTCGATCACCGCGGTGGAAAGCCCGCGCCGGCCGACGCGCTGGATGGCGCGGACATTCTGGTTGTCGATCGACATCTCGCGGACGAATTCGGCGGTGCCATCGGGCGAATCGTCGTCGACGACGATCATCTCCCACCGCACGCCCTGCAGCGCATCTTCGAGAAGGCCGTATAGCCTGCCGACATTCTCGCGCTCATTATAGGTGGGAACGATGACGGCAAGCTCGATCGGGCGGCGCGCCGCGCGGCCCATGTCGATCCGGCGATCGCCTTCGGATGATACGTCAAGCACTCGATTTCTCCGCCGAATTGCCGCTTTGGCGTCCGTCCGCCCGCATCCTATGCTGCAAAGCAAAAATTCCCCCGCCACGCGCCCGCGGTCAAGCCCAGAACGCATCCGGCCCGCCGATCGGCGTTCCTAGCCGGATTTCCTTTGAATTTCGTTCATTTGGTGGCGGGACGCGCCCGGAATCGCCAGATGCGGGCGATGAACAACCCCTGGCTTTCGCGTTCCTCCACCAATTCCCACCGGGGATCGGCGGCGAGGCGGCCGGCGATCGGCCCTGCCTCCAGATGGCGGGGATGGCCGTCGATCGCCGCGCGCACGTCGCGATAGGAACCCGCCGCCACGCGGCCGACCAGGATCGCGGGCGCGCCGGCATCGATCACGGCGGCGGCCGGCGCGGTCGCGCCGAACAGCGGGCTTCCGGTCGCGAAGCGGACGAGCCGGTCGCCCGCCGGCGGTTCCGCCTGCCAGATCGCCACATCGTCATGGAAGCGCCAACGCGTCGGCAGCGCGGCATAGCCCAGCGGATCGCCGGGCTCGAAGATCAGGGTCGCCGCACTATCCTTGCCGATCGCCTCGGCGAACATCCGCCCCGGCCCATGGGCGAAGAGCGGCGCGTGCCGCCAGAGCAGGCCGGTGGCGATCAGCCCGCCCGCGACGATGGCGGCGACGGCGCCGCGCGACAACAGCGCCAGCGGGCGGCGCGCCGGCAGGCCCATCCCCGACAGGCCCACCGCGATCGCGGCGGCGGCGAAGGGCATCATCCAATAGCTGTAGGTGGGCTTGATCGCGTTCAGCGTATCCAGCGCGATATCGGCGCCGATGGTGATGGCGAGCCCGAGGAGGACGACCGCCACGAGGGAGAGGAAGGCGCCCCGCCGCGCCGGCTCCATCCCGCCCGCCGCCAGCCGCCACAGCGCGGCGGCCCCGGCCAGCACCAATCCTGCCAGCAGCAGCGACGCCGCCACCGGATAGACCATGTGGATCGATCCCACGAACAGGCGCGAGAGATAGATGGCATAGGTGGCGATCGATCCGCCGCCGGCGGCATGATCCACCTGCCCGCTGGCCGCGACGATGAAGGGCAGCACCGCCACGCTGAGCGCCGCGCCCAGCGCGCCGGAGACGGCCAGCACGATCAGCGCCCGCCGGTCGCCGATATGCCGCGCGATCAGCACCACGAACACGCACGCGCTCATCACCGCGCCGAAGAAATGGACATGCACCGTCGCCGCGCACAGCAGCGCCACGGCGAGGGGCGCGCGCCAGCCGCGATTCCAGGCGGGATCGACGATGGCGAGGAAGGGGGCGATCATCGCGCAGGCAAGCGCCAGATAGAGCGGATAGGCGCGGATTTCCGGCGCCGTCATCGCGATCTGCGGGTTGAGGCAGAGGATCGCCAGCGCGATCGCCGCACAGCCGGGGCCGAACCGCCGGCGCAGCGCCGCCGCCATCACCACCAGCCCGAGGACCAGCAGCGCGCCGTGCAGCAGCCGCAGCCCCAGCGGCGACAGCGCGAACAGGTGCACGCCCAGCCAGTCCAGCGCATAGCTGCCCAGCGGCATGCGATCGTCCGGCACCACGAACAGCGCCTTGGGCGTGCCGAGCAGCCAGTGGACCATCTTGAGGAAAGGCAGGCCGCTGCCCGACAATTGGGTGGTCTCGTCGATCCAGATATCCTGGACGAAGGCGAAACGGCAGACGACGGCGGCAAACAGGGCGATCAGCAGCAGCGATATGCCGTCCGCCCAATGGAATCCCGGCCAGGGGGGCTGGGTGCCGAACGGCCCGCCCGCCACCGCCCGGTCGATCGGGCCGCGCTGCTTCAGCAAGGGGCGTATCCGGACGGGCAAAAGACGGGCCGGTCATTCATCGCCGTCGTCCTTCCCCCTTTTGTGCCAGACGAAATAATAAAGGAGCAGCAATATGCCGAAGATCACGATCATCGTGATCAGGTTCTGCAAGGTATATTGCGTCGATCCGTTGCCCCCGAAACGCATGACCGTCCCCCATCTGGCAGTAAAGCGTTACACGCTAGCGACCATGGGAGAAAGTCCCGAACGCATGAGGCGGCGGCCGGGCGGCCGCGATCACCGGCCCCGGCGTTCCGCCAGCACGTCGCGAACCATGTCGGCAAGCCCGCCGATCGCGCCGTCGGCGGTGCGGGCATAGAGCGATATCGCCATCGGCGCGACGGGGCCGAAGGCCGGCCGTTCGCGCACGGCCGCGCCTTGCACGGCGCCCACCGGCAGCAGCGACAGGCCCAGCCCCGCCTCCACCGCCGCCAGCACGCTCTGCAGGCTGCTTCCCGAGAAAGCGACATACCAGCGCCGCCCCTGCCGTTCGAGCGCATCGAACATCTGGTCGCGATAGAGCCCGCCGGGCGGGAAGGTGACGAGCGGCAGCGGATCGCGCGCGACCAGCGCATCGTCCGCGCCGATGAACCAGCCCAGCGGTTCGGGGAAGGCGGCAAGGCTGCCATTGCCGGCCGCCATTTCCTTCACGATCGCCAGATCGAACTCGCCGTCGCGATAGCGGGTGGCGAGATCGCGGCTGAGGCCGGTGGTCACGTCCAGCCGGATCGCCTTGTCGCCGGCCATGAACCGCGCGAAGCCTTCCGCCATCGCGCCCGTCGCCAGATCCTCGGGCAGGCCGATATGGATGGGCGCGGTGCCCGCCGGATCGCGGAGCAGCAGCTCCGCCTCGTCCTGCAGGGCCAGGATGCGGCGGGCATGGCCGACCAGCCGTTCGCCGGCCGCCGTCAGCCGCACGGGCCGGGCGGATCGATCGATCAGATCGCGGCCCAGAACCTCCTCCAGCCGGCCGAGCTGCTGGCTGATGGTCGATTGCGTCATGTTCAGCCGATGCGCCGCCAGCGTGAAATTGCCGCTGTCGGCGATGGCGACGAAGCTCCTGAGCAGGCGGGGATCGAGCATGACATCATCATGAACCTTAATGGAGATCATGATAACATCTAATTTGTGAATATGGCTTCCCGCGCCTAGCTTGGCGATATCTTTTCCGGGAGCCGCCTGATGTCCTCCACGCTTCGCGGCGCGATCGCCGCCCTCCTCGCCTTCGCCGCGCCGATCGCGACGGTTTTCCCCGCGCAGGCCGCCGCCAGGGCCGGCGACGTCATCATCCGCCACGCCACGATCGTGGACGTGGAGCATGCCCGAACGCTGGCCGATCAGGCCGTGGTGACGCGCGGCGGCGATATCGTCGCCACCGGCCCCGACGCGAAGGTGGCCAGAAGCTGGCAGGCCAAGCGGAGCATCGACGCCACCGGCCGCTTCCTGATCCCCGGCCTGTGGGACATGCACATGCATTTCGGCGGCGGCCCCGAGCTGATCGAGGAAAACAAGGCGCTGCTGCCGCTCTACATCGCCCACGGCATCACCACGATCCGCGATTGCGCGGGCGACATGCCCTATGACGTGCTGGCCTGGCGCGACGAGATCGCGCGCGGCACGCTGGCCGGGCCGACCCTGCTCACCTCCGGACCCAAGATCGAAGGCATCAAGCCGATCTGGAAGGGCACGCTGGAGGTGGGATCGCAGGCGGAGGTCGATGCCGCGATCGCCCGGCTGAAGGGCCTCAAGGTCGATTTCGTGAAGATCACCGACAGCACGCTGAAGCCGGAGCTGTTCCTTTATGCCGTATCGCAGGCGAAGGCGGCGGGGCTGCGCACCTCGGGCCATATCCCGATGGCGCTCACCGTCGGCCAGGCGGTCAATGCCGGGATCAGCTCGATCGAGCATCTCGATTATGCCTTCAAGGCCGGGGTGAAGGACGAGGCGCGGATCGCCGCCGATTTCGCCGCCGGGCGGATCGACCGGGCGGAGGCCAACCGCGAGCTGGACGCCGGTTTCGATCCGGCGACGGCGATGGCCGCCTATCGCACCTTCGCGGCGAAGGGCGTGTTCGTCACCCCCACGCTGAACGGCAGCCGCGTGCTCGCCTGGCTGGACAGCGATACCCATGCGGACGACGCCTATCTCGCTTATATCGGGCCGAAGCTGCGCAAGACCTATGACTGGCGCATCCAGCGCGCCGCCCAGGCCGATGCCGCCAGAATCGCGGCGCGCCACGATCATTTCGATCGCATGGCCGCCACCCTGCCGATGCTGCGCGATGCCGGCGTCACCATCATCGCGGGCACCGATGCGGGCTTCCTCAATTCCTTCAACTATCCGGGCATCGGCCTGCATGACGAGCTGTCGCTGTTCGTCGCCAAGGGGCTGACGCCGGCCGACGCGCTTTCCGCCGCCACCCGCGCCGGGCCGGCCTGGTTCGGGCGGCTCGACCGCTACGGATCGGTCACGCCGGGCAAGGCGGCCGATCTCGTCCTGCTCGACGCCAATCCCCTGCAGGATATCGCCGCCACCCGCGCGATCGAGACCGTGATCCTGCGCGGCGAGGTGCACGACCGCGCCGATCTGGACCGCATGCTGGCCGAAGCCCGCGCCAAGGTGGCCGCCTGGAACGCCGCCGAGGCCAAGTGAGCGCCCCCGTGATCGACACGCTCTTCACCAATGCGCGGCTGGCCGACGGCAGCTTGGCGACGCTCGCCGTGGCCGCGGGCCGCTTCGTATCCGTGGGCATCGCCCCGAGGGACCGGCAGGCGGCCGAAACCGTCGACCTTGGCGGGCGGCTGGTGCTGCCCGGCTTCGTCGACGGCCATATCCACCTCGACAAGAGCTTCGTCGGCGATCGCTGGCACCCGCACCGGCCGGCCGCGACGCTGCGCGAGCGGCTCGCCAACGAGAAGGCGCTGCTGGCGGGCGCCCGCCCGGTGGCGGAACGTGCCGAGGCGCTGATCGCGCTCGCCGCCGGCCATGGCACGATGGCGATGCGCAGCCATGTCGACGTCGACGCGACCACCGGCCTCGCCAATCTCCACGCCGTGATGGAGGCGCGTGAGCGCTGGGCCGGGCGGATGGCGATCGAGCTGGTCGCCTTCCCGCAGGCGGGCATCCTCACCTGCCCTGGCACCGCCGACATCCTCGATGCCGCCATCCGCGAGGGCGCGGACGTGATCGGCGGCATCGATCCGACCACGCTGGACGGCGATGCCGACGGCCATCTCGATATCGTCTTCGGCATCGCCGACCGGCGCGGCGCGAAGGTGGACATCCACCTGCACGAGCCCGGCGAGGGCGGCATCGCCCAGCTCGGCCGGATCGCGGAGCGCACCGCCACGCTGGGCCTGAACGGCCGCGTCGCCGTGAGCCACGCTTATGCGCTGGGCGACGTGCCTGGGGCCGAGGTCGATCGCATCGCCGAACGCCTCGCCACGGCCGGCGTCGCGATCATGACCAACGCGCCCGGCAACCGCGCCTTCCCGCCCATCGCCCGCCTGCGCGCGGCCGGCGTCACCGTCTTTGCCGGCAACGACAATATCCGCGACGCCTGGTGGCCCTATGGCGATGCGGACATGCTGCGCCGGGCGATGCTGATCGGCTACCGCTCCGGCTTCTACACCGATGCCGATCTGGAAACGGCGCTGGACATGGCGAGCGGATCGGCCGCCCGCGTCCTCGGCCTCGACGGCTACGGAATCGCGCCGGGATGCGCCGCGGATTTCGTGGCGATGGATGCGCAGAACGCCGCGGCGGCCGTCGCCGGCGTGCCGGCCGCGCGGCAGCTCTTCCGTAAAGGAAAAGCGATTACGGCCCTTTAATGAACGTCGTTCATTGCCTCTTGCGGGCGGCCGCCAACATGATACCCTCCCCCTGCGATCACCGTAAGAGTGACGAATGGAGAGGTGCTTTCATGGAGCACTATGAGTCCGTGGTGCAGGAGTGCGGCTTCCGCTTGCTGTGCGTCGCAAGCGGCTTGGTGGCGAGCTTCTCCGCCATCATCTATCTCGCGCTGACCTGACGCCTCTCCGGCGCCGATCGGCGCCCACCTTCGGGGTGGCCCGGCGCGCGAGCAGGAAAGTCCCGTCAACCCGCCCCAACCCGTCATTCCCGCGCAGGCGGGAATCCATTGTGTCGGGAGCCATCGACTCAATCGAGCCAGCCGTGCCCATGGATTAGCCGCGCCGACCCACGGCTCCCGCCTTCCTGGGAAGGACGATCGGGGGAGAGAAATGCCCGCTTCCCATTCAGGCGCACAGCGATCCGAAACGCGGCAGCCCTTCCGGCCGGGAATCCACGCAGCCTAGCCCGCCGATCCCGCCTGCTCGGCCGCGCATTCGGCCTGTATTTCCTCCAGCCGGTCGTTGAGCTTGCCGATCAGCCGGGCGAGCTGCAGCGCCTCCTCGTCCGTGAGCGCGCGATAGAGGCTGTCGACGAAGCGCTGCTTAGTGGGTTCCGCCGCGCACAGCGCCGCCAGCCCGGCATCGGTGATCGAGATATATTTGGCCCGCCGGTCGGCCGGGTCCTGATCGCGCCGCACCAGCCCCTCGCGCTCCAGCGCGTCGATCGCCACCGTCACCGTCCGGGGGGCATAGGCCATGCTTTCGGCGATGTCGGTGGAGCGGACCGGCCCTTCCTTATGGATATAGCCCAGCAGCCGCGCCCGCGCGAAGGACGCGCCGGTATCCTTCATCAGCCCGTCCAGCAGCCGGTGCGTCCGCAGGTAGAAATCCCGGAGCCCCGCCGAAACCGCGTCCCTCGCCACCGTCATGTCGCATCCCGCCAGAATATGTATGTATGCATACTATATGGTCTTGCCTGATAGCGCGATCAGGTGCAAGGGGCCGCCATTACCCCTTGTGCAATTGCGAGATGATTCCCCATGCAAGAGAGTGCGGCCGGAAATGGCGCGGCGCCCGGCAACCCGTTGAGCGATGGTGAAAGTCAGGCGGCCGATCGGCTGCCCGCCTTCCGCCGGCCGGGCGTGCGGCGCGCGCTGATCATCGGGGCGGCGATCGTCATCGCGGCCGTGCTGATCTGGTTCGTGCGCTACCAGCTCTACGGCAAATATCTCGAGGAAACGAACGACGCCTATATCCAGGCCGATGCCGTGGTGATCGCGCCCAAGATATCGGGCTATGTCGCCGAGGTGTTCGTGCGCGACAACCAGGACGTGAAGGCCGGCCAGCCGCTCGTCCGCATCGATCCGCGCGACTATCAGGCGCAGGCCGCGCAGTATCAGGCGCAGATCGATGTGGCGGCCGCCAATGCCGACAATGTCCGCGCGATGATCGGCGAGCAGGAAGCCCAGATCGCCCAGGCGCGGGCACAGGCCGCCGCCGCCGACGCCCAGGCCACCTTCGCCGCGCATGAGGTGGATCGTTATGCGCCGCTGGCCGCCACCGGCGCCGAAACCGGCGAGAAGCTGACGACCCTGCGCAACCAGGCCGTGCAGGCGGCGCGGCAGGCCGCCGCCCAGCATGCCGCGCTGGCGATGGCCGAACGGCGCGTGGCCGCACTCAGGGCGCAGATCCGCCAGGCATCGGCGCAGGGCGAGGTCGCCCAGGCGCAGCTCGCCACCGCGCGGGTCAATGTCGGCTCCACCATCCTGCGCGCCAGCACCGACGGCCGGATCGGCGACAGGACGGTGCGCGTCGGCCAGTTCGTCCAGCCGGGCGCGCGGCTGATGTCGGTGGTGCCGCTGTCGGCGCTCTACATCACCGCCAATTTCAAGGAGACGCAGATCGGCCGCATGCGCGTGGGCCAGCCGGTGAAGATCCGGGTGGACGCGCTGCCGGGCGTCGACCTGGACGGCCATGTCGAAAGCGTGGCGCCGGGCACGGGCGCGCAATTCTCGATCCTGCCGCCGCAGAACGCCACCGGCAACTTCACCAAGATCGTGCAGCGCGTGCCGATCCGCATCGCGCTGGATGCCGGCCCGGATGCCCGCAAGGTGCTGGTGCCCGGCCTGTCCGTCACCGTCGAGGTCGATACCATGTCGGCCAAAGGTGAGGAGCGCCGCATCGCCGACCAGGAAGCCGCCCGCCGCAAGGCCGCGCGCTGATGGCATCCGCCGCCCCTGCCCCCGCCGTGCCGGAAAAGGCCGATGCCGCCGCCTGGCTGGCGGTGGCGGCCGGTGCGCTCGGATCGCTGATGGCGACGCTCGACATCTCGATCGTCAATTCCTCGCTGCCGACCATCCAGGGCGAAATCGGCGCCAGCGGCACCGAGGGCACCTGGATCGCCACCGCCTATCTGGTGGCGGAGATCATCATCATCCCGCTTTCCGGCTGGCTGACCCGCCTGTTCGGCCTGCGCACCTTCCTGATCATCGCCGCCGGCCTGTTCACGGCCTTTTCGGTGATGTGCGGGCTTTCCACGACCCTGCCGATGATGATCGTCGGCCGCATCGGCCAGGGCTTCACCGGCGGCGCGCTGATCCCCACGGCGATGACGATCATCGCCACCCGCCTGCCGCCATCCCAGCAGCCGATCGGCAATTCGATGTTCGGCGCCACCGTCATCATGGGCCCCGTGGTCGGCCCGGTGCTGGGCGGCTGGCTTACCGAGAATATCAGCTGGCACTATGCCTTCTTCATCAACCTGCCGGTCGGCATCGCCCTGCTGACGCTGCTGGTCGTCGCCATGCCCTACCAGAAATCGCAGCTTTCGCTGATCCGCGAGGCCGACTGGCTGGGCATATTCGGCCTCGCGCTCGGGCTTGGCGGCCTCACCGTGGTGCTGGAGGAAGGCGAGCGGGAACAATGGTTCTCCTCCTCGCTGATCGTCTGGCTGTCCGTCATGTCCGCCTTCGGCTTCGTGCTGCTGCTGATCGGCCAGTTCGTGGCACGCAAGCCGGTGATCCGGCTGTCGCTGCTGCTCGACCGGCAGTTCGGCGCCGTGGTCGCGATGGTCATCGTCGTCGGCATGGTGATGTTCGGCACGTCCTACACCATCCCGCAATTCCTCGCGACGATCTCCGGCTACAACTCGCTGCAGGCGGGCGAGATCGTGCTGCTGTCGGGCATACCGGTGATCCTGCTGATGCCGTTCACGCCCTTCCTGCTCCGCACCATCGACATCCGCGTCGCGGTGGCGTTCGGCCTCGCCGTGCTCGCGGTCAGCGCCTATATGGAAACCACGCTGACCGTCCTGTCCGACGGATCGACCTTCGTCGATTCCCAGCTCCTGCGCGGGCTCGGCACCGTCTTCTCGATGATCTACCTCAACCAGGCCGCGATCCGGTCGGTGCCGCCCGAACATGCCGGCGATGCGGCCGGCCTCTACAACGCCGCCCGCAACCTTGGCGGGTCGCTCGCGCTGGCCGGCGTGGCGGTGGTGCAGGACCAGCGCGTCTGGCTGCACAGCCGGCGGATCGAGGAAACGCTGAACGCCAATTCGATCGAGGTCCAGGCCTATGTCGATCGCCTTGCCCAGGCGCTTGGCGGCCCCGATGCCGCGATGCGCTCGATCGAGGCCAGCATCCAGGCCCAGGCGCTGACGATGACCTATTCGGACCTCTTCTGGATCCTTTCGGTCGGCATCGTCGCGGTCATGCCGCTTGTCCTGTTTCTCCGGCCGCTGCCCCAGGGCGGGCGGCCCGTCGCAGCCCATTGAGGAGCGCCATGCGCCCGTTCCCTGTCCTTCTTCCGCTTTCGATCGCCCTTCTCGCCGCCGGCTGCACGATGGGGCCGGATTATGCCGGGCCTCAGCCGCTAGCCGCCGCCAAGGCCCCCGGCGCGGCGTTCGCGCGCGCCGATACCGGCTTCTCGGCCGAAGCGCCGCTGGCCCGCTGGTGGGAATCGCTGCACGATGCGGTGCTGGACGATCTCGTCCGGCAGGCGCTCGCCGCCAATCCCGATGCCAGGGTCGCCGAGGCCCGGCTCCGCCAGGCGCGGTCGGCGCTGCGGCTGGAGCGCGCGAACGGCAGCCCCAATGTGAACGCCCAGGCCGTCTATGCCCACGCCCATCTGCCCGGCGTGGACTTTGGCGGCGAAGGCGACAGCGGCGATACCGATCTCAACCTCTACAATCTCGGCTTCGACGCGAGCTGGGAGATCGACCTGTTCGGCGGCCAGCGGCGCAAGGTGGAGGCCGCGCGCGCCGAGGCCGAGGCCGCCGGGGCGCGGCTGGCCGACGCCCAGGTCAGCCTCTCCGCCGAGGTGGCGCAGGCCTATGTCAACCTGCGCGACCGGCAGGAACGCATCGCCCTTTCCCGGCAATCGATCACGATGCTGGAACAGATGGTCGATCTCGCCCGCCAGCGCCGCGATCGCGGCACCGCTTCGCAGCTCGACGTCGATCGGCTGGAAGGCCAGCTCGAACAGGCGAAGGCCGACGTCGCCGGCCTCGATGCCGAACAGGATGCCTATCTGGACGAGCTGGCAACCCTGACGGGCGCGGCACCCGGCACGCTCGATGCCCGGCTGCGGACGCCCGGCGCGCTGCCCTTGCCGCCCGCCGCCATCGCGATCGGCGATCCGGCCGCCCTCATCCGGCGCCGGCCCGACATTCGCGCCGCGGAACGGACGCTCGCCGCCGACACGGCGAAGATCGGCGCCGCCGAGGCCGCGCGCTTCCCCCGCCTCAGCCTGATGGGCATCATCGGCATCGGCGGCACATCCTTCTCCGATCTCACCCATCTCGACGATTTTGCCGCCATCGCCGCCCCGCAGCTAAGCTGGAGCTTCCTCGATTTCGGCCGCAACAAGGCGCGGGTCGGCCAGGCCGAAGGCGTACGCGACGAGGCGGAGGCGCAATATCAGGGCGCGGTGCTGGCCGCGCTCCGCGATGCCGAGGATGCGCTCTCCCGTTTCCGCAACCGCCGCATCGCGGTCGCCACGCTCGCGCGGGCCGAGGCGCTCGCCACCCGCACCGCCGGGCTTTCGCGCGATCGCTACCGCGCCGGCACCATCACGCTCACCGACCTGCTCGATGCCGAGCGCCAGCAACTGGCCGCCCGCCAGCGGCTTTCGGCGGCCAAGGCGGGGCTGACGGGGGATTTCATCGCGATCCAGAAGGCGCTCGGCGCCGGCTGGCGGAACGGCCTCGACGAATAACGCCCCTCACCCCGCTTCCGGCCAGTGCGAAAGGACTGCCCCCAACGCGCCGATGGGAGAATCGGCGGGGGCAGGCTATATCCGGCGGATCGCCCCGGCACCGGACGAGAAACGGGCCGGGGCGAATCAAGGAAAAGGGCTGGCGTTACGTTTCCGGGGTGCGGGTGACCGCGCTCTCATTCCGGTGGTGGAAGGAAATGCCGTGGGACGAACCTGGCTGATTACCGGCAGCGCCCACGGGCTGGGCCGATCGATTGTCGAAGCCGCCTTGTCCGCCGGCGATCGGGTGGTGGCCACGGCCCGCGATCCCGCCCGGCTTTCCGACCTGGAAGGGCTGTATCGCGACCGGCTCGTCAGCTTCGCGCTCGACGTTACCGACGCGGCCCGCGCCTGGGCGGCCGTGGACGTGGCGGTGGCCCGTTTCGGCGGGGTCGACATCCTCGTCAACAATGCCGGCTTCGGCCATATCGCCCCGTTCGAACAGACCAGCGACGCCGATTTCCGCGCGCAGATCGAAACCAACTTCTATGGCGTGGTCAATCTGAGCCGCGCCGTATTGCCGGTGATGCGGCACCAGCGTTCGGGCCATATCATCAACATCTCCTCGGTCGGCGGGCGCATCAGCTCGCCGGGGCTCAGCGCCTATCAGGCGGCGAAATGGGCGGTCGGCGGCTTCAGCGAGGTGCTGGCTAAGGAAACCGCCGCCTTCGGCGTCAAGGTGATCGCGGTCGAACCGGGCGGGATGCGCACGGATTGGGGCGCCGTCGCCGGCGGCCATGCGCCCGATCTCATCGCCGATTACCAGCCGAGCGTGGGCGCGATGCTGGCGATGACGCGCGGCTATGCCGGGCACGAGATCGGCGATCCCGCGCGGATCGCCAGCCTGATCGTCGACCTTGCCGGCCGTGACGCGCTGCCCGCCCACCTCCTCGTCGGCAGCGATGCGCTGCTCGCCTTCCGCCAGGCGCAGGCCGTCCGCCAGAAGGAGGCGGAGGAATGGGCGACGATCAGCACCTCCACCGATCTTTCGGGCGTGGATATATCCGTCATTTCCAACCTGCTGGAATGAGGCGCCATGCCCGTCATTGGCCCCCGCCGCCAGCTGGTCTAGAAGGCGGGCCATGTCTTCGATGTCCCCCCGCTTCAGCCTCGCGGTGCGCAGCTACGGCGTGAACCCGGATATCGACCGGCACAGCTTCACCCAGCTCGTCCTGCCAATCAGCGGCACCCTCACCCTCGACATCGCCGGCCAGGGCCGCGATCTCGAGCCGAGCTGGGCCGCCTTCGTCGATACCGGCACCGGCCATGCGACGATGAGCCGCCGGCCCAACCGATCGCTGATCCTCGATCTGGAAACCGGCGCGGTTCCGCCCGACATGCGCGAGCGCCTGGCCCACCGGCCCTTCGTGGAGCTGCCGCCGCAGGCGATCCGGCTGGTCGATTATATGCGGATGGTGGCGGAGGACGGCGATCCGGCGCCGCCGCTGGTCGCCCATTGGGTGCCGCTGCTCCTGGACACGCTGGTCCGCCAGCCGCCGCGCCCGGCCTCCCGCCTGGCGGCGCTGCGCGCGGCGATCGAGGCCGCGCCGGGATCGCCCTGGACCACCGGCGCCATGGCGGATCACGCGGCCGTCAGCGTCAGCCGGCTCCACGCGCTGTTCCGGGCGGAACTGGATACCACGCCGCGCGCCTGGCTTGCCGGGGTGCGGCTGGATCGGGTGCGGGAATGGCTGCGCCACACCGACCGGCCGATCGCCGAGATCGCCTTTGCCGCCGGCTATGCGGACCAGAGCGCGCTTACCCGTGCGATGCGCCGCGCCACCGGCCTGACGCCCGCCGCCTATCGCCGCCAGAATCGCGAGACCAGGCCCAGAAATCCGTAGACCGGATCAAGATTTCCGCCCGCATCCGCGCCATGGCGGAGGAAACGGCGGGAAATGGTTTTCGACATGGAAGCGGATACGGGCAGGATCGGGATCGGCATCGCGTGCGGCATGGCCGCCGGTGCGCTCTGGGGCCTCGTCTTCATCGCCCCCGAACTGGCGCGTGAGTTCACGCCCCTGCAGCTCGCCGCCGGCCGCTACCTCGCCTATGGGCTGGTCGCGGCCCTGCTGCTGGCGCCGCGCTGGGCGGCGGTCACGCAGGGGCTGGGCCGGGCGGAATGGTGGGCGCTGACCTGGCTCAGCCTGCTGGGCAACAGCCTCTATTTCGTGCTGCTCGCCAGCGCGGTGCAGCGGGGCGGGGTGGCGATGACGTCGCTGGTGATCGGATTCCTGCCGGTCACCGTCACCATCGTCGGCAGCCGGGACCATGGCGCCGTGCCGCTGGGCCGCCTCGCCCCGTCGCTGCTGCTGAGCGTCCTCGGCATAAGCTGCATCGGCTGGCAGGCGATCGCGGCGCCGGGCGCGGGGTCGCGCATCGACGGGCTGATCGGCCTGGCCTGCGCGTTCGGGGCGCTCGCCTCCTGGACGACCTTCGCCGTCCACAACAGCCGCTGGCTGGCGCGCGCGGGCCATGTCTCGACCACGGACTGGAACCTGCTGACCGGCGTCGTCACCGGCGCGCAGGCGTTGCTGCTGGTGATCCCGGCGATGCTGATCGGCGCGCGGAGCCACGAAGCGGCGGAATGGCTGCGCTTCGGAGCGGTGGTATCGGGCATCGCGATCGCGGCGTCGATCCTGGGCAATGCGCTGTGGAACCGGATGAGCCGGCTGCTGCCGCTCACCCTGGTGGGCCAGATGATCCTGTTCGAGACGCTGTTCGCGCTGCTCTACGGCTTCCTCTGGGAGAAAAGGTGGCCGACGGGGCTGGAGGTGGCGGCGATGGCGATGGTGACCGCCAGCGTCGTGCTGTGCATATCCGCCCACCGGCCGCGGGGCGATCCCGCGCCGGCGGCGGCCTGAAACCTCCCCCCGCATGTTCTCCACCTAGAGCGGGGGCTTGCCTTCGGCCTCGCGGCGCAGAAGCGCCCAGGCATAGATGGGCAGGCCCAGCAGCATCAGCACCATGGTCCACAAGCCCGCCGAAGCGCCCGCGCCGAAGATGGTGACAAGCGAGAAAAGGAAGGCGATGAGCGAGACGAAGGTGAACAGGCGGATGCGCCGCCGCCCGCCCCTGGCGCGGACGGCGAAGCCCAGGATCACCCCTTCGGCCGCGGCGCAGAAGACATAAGGCACCATCTCCGCCGTGGTGGAGAGATTGATGAGTTCTCGATAGACGCCGATCAGCGTGCTGAGCCCGGTGGCCTGGAGGCAGAGCACGAAGGAGGACAGGCCGATCGAGATGACGATGCCGATCGACGGCACGCCGTTGCGATTGAGCCGGGCGAAGACCGGCGGGAACAGATCGTCCCGCGCGGCGGCGAGCGGCACCTGCGCCATCACCAGCGTCCATCCGTTGAGCGCCGCGAGCGAGGACAGCACCACCGCGCCCGCCAGCGTCCAGCCCGCCCATTTGCCCCACATCATGCTGGCGGCATCGGCGAAGGGCGAGGAGGAAACCGACAGCACCTCGCGCGGCACCACCCCCATCACCGCGACCGTGCAGAAGATGAAGATCAGCGCGCAGAGCAGGGTGCCGAGCATGGTGGCGCGCGGGATGGTGCGCGCGGGATCGACCACGTCGTCGGCCGGCACGGTGGAGGATTCGATGCCCAGGAAGGCGAACATGATGAGCGGCATCGTCGCCGCCAGCGCCGACAGTACGGGGAAATTGCCGGCGGCGGCATCGGTCGGAACCTCGATCGGCAGGAACAGGCGGGAAGGATCGACCCAGAACAGGCCGATCGTGCCGATGGCGATGAAGGGCAGCAGCTTCATCGCCACGACGATGCTCTGGAAGAGGCCCGCCGCCCGCACGCTGTGGATGTTGACGAGCGCCACGCCCCACAGCGCGGCGAGCGCGACCAGCGTGGAAAGGATCGGATCGCCGAGGATATCGGGCAGGAACACGCGCAGATAGCCGACGAAGGTGAGCGCGATCGCCGGCTGCGACACCCACATCGATATCCAATAGGCCCAAGCGACGATGAAGCCCGCGAAGGAGCCGAAGGCGTGGCGGGCATAGGCATAAGGCCCGCCCGCGCCGGGCAGCAGGCCCGCGAGCCTGGCGAAGACCAGGGCGATGCACATCGCCACCGCGCTCATCATCACCCAGCCGATCAGCGCGACATAGCCGTAGGGCGCGAGCGCCGCCGGCGAGAGGAAGAAGCCGCTGCCGATGACGTTGCCGACGACAAGCGCGCTGCAGGCGATGAGGCCGAGGCTCCGGCCGGCGGACGGCGCGGTTTCGGGCGGACTGGTCATCGGCGGGCGGACCTTTGCGGGGACGATATCATCCGGCCCCGACCGGCGGGGCGGCGGCGATCAGAGGGCACGGATGAGCGCCCGCGCTTCCGGGCCATAGCCCTTGGAGGGATCGAGCAGGCCGTCGCCCATCAGCGAGAAGCCCTGGCGTTCCCAGAAGCCGTGCGCATCGCCGACGGCGATCAGCGCGATGGCGGGGAAGCCGCCCCGCCGCGCTTCCTCCACGACGAGCGCGACCGCCTGATTGGCGAGGCCGCGCCCGCGCGTCTCGGCGCCGAGCGCGAGATCGTGGAGGAAATAGCAGTCCGCGGGCTCCGGCAGGGCGATGAGCGGGACATCGAGCACGGGCGGCGTATCGAACCGGCCCGGATGCGAGACCAGATAGCCGCCGAGCCGGCCATTCTCATGGACGAGGACATGACAGCCCGCGGGATAGAGGCGGAAGCAGGCGGCGAACACGGCCGGATTTTCCGGGTAATCGAGATGGACCACCTCCGCCAGATCGGCCACGCGGGCGATATCCGCCTCGACCATTGCCCGCCAATGCATATCCGTCCTCCCCGCTCAGGCCAGGTCCGCCCCCGATCCGATCCGCGCGCCCGCTTCGATCATTCCTTCACCACATAGGTGTAGAAGCGCGTCCGGCCGTTTTCGTTGACCTGGTATACACCCTGCACCTCGAACGAGAATCCCGGAAACAGGTTGGCGCTTTCCTCGAAGGCGAGGAAATAATCGATCATCGGCTTCGCCCGCGCGTCATAGCGTTCGCCCGGCACGACGATGCCGATGCCCGGCGGGTAGATCAGCGCCAGGGTCGCGGCGACGCGATTGCCCACCTCCGTCATCGGCACGAAATCGACATCGCCGCCGATCAGCGCCTCATTCGCCTCGCGCGCGGACATTGCCTGTTCGGGGAAGGATTCGTGGCGGAAGCAGAGCCGCTGCAATTCCTTGATATTCTTCGACCTGTAGAAATCGTGCATTTCCTGCGCGAGCTGGCGGAGCGTATAGTCGCGATAGCGTTCCGTGTTGCGGGCGTAGAGGCTGGGCAGCACATCGCCGAGCGCGCTGTCGCGGTCATAATGTTCGCGGAAGCGATCGAGCTCGGCGAGCAGCATCGCCATCTTCCCCTCGCCCACCGCCGGCGTCATCAGGAAGAGGATCGAGTTGAGATCGTTCTTTTCCGGGATGACGTTGTTGTCGCGCAGATAATTGGCGAGGATCGTCGCCGGCAGGCCGGTGCTTTCATATTCGCCGGTGCGCACGTTGATGCCGGGTGTGACCAGCATGAACTTGGTGGGATCGACGATGGCGAGGTTCCTGCCGGCGTTGCGATAGCCGTGCCAGCCCTCGTCCGCGTCCAGCCGCCAGTAGCTCTGGTCGCTGGCCAGCGTTTCGGTGGGCACGTCCTCCCACTTCACCTTCTGGCCGGCATGCGTGACGATATCGGGGACGAAGGGATCGAGGAAGCCGGCGAAGCGCCGGCGCACCGCCTTGCGCGCCTCGATCCCCAGCACGACCATGTCGTTCCACAGCACCTGCCCCGCCTTGTCGCCGTGCATCTGGGCGTTGACGTCAAGGCTGGAGAACAAGGGGTAGAAGGGTGATGTCGATGCCTGGAGCATGAACATCTCGTTGAAGCGGCGATGGTTTATCCGGCGCGGCTGATCGCGGATATGGCCGTCGCGGACATGGATCTGCGAGGCCTGGGAGAAGCCGGCAAGCTGCTTGTGGGTCGATTGCGTGGCGATGATGCCCGGATCGTCCGGCCCGAGCGTAAGGCTCATCGCGAAATGATCCTTCATCAGCGGATGGAAGGCGCCGAAGCCGGCCCAGGCCTCGTCGAAATGGATATATTCGCAGAGGTGGCCGATCTTATCGATCACCGCGCGGGCGTTATAGACCGTGCCGTCATAGGTGCATTGTTCGATGATGGCGACGCGGATCGGCCGTTCCTTCTTCCAGGCATCCGTGCCCTTGAGGCGGGGATGGTTCTTCAGCCGGTCGCGGATCGTCTTTTCGTCCAGCGCCGCCCAGTCGATCGGCCCGACCATGCCGAAGCCGTTGCGATCGGTTTCGAGATAGACGGGGATGGCGCCGGCCATGAACAGCGCGCCATGGTGGTTGGACTTGTGGTTGTTGCGATCGAACAGCACCACATCCTTGCTGCGCAGCAATGCGGTGTTGACCACCTTGTTGGACGAGGATGTGCCGTTGAGCACGAAATAGGTGCGATCGGCGTGGAAGATGCGCGCGGCCGCCTGCTGCGCCTCCAGCGGCGGGCCTTCGTGGATCAGCAGATCGCCCAGCGACACCATCGCGTTGCAGATGTCGTCGCGGAACACGTTCTCGCCCATATGTTCGTAGAACAGCCGGCCGACCGGGTGGCGCATGAAGAACTGGCCGCCCTGGTGGCCGGGGCAGGCCCAGGCGCGATTGGCATCGAAATCATATTGCATCAGCGCGCCGAAAAAGGGCGTGTGCAGCCCCTCGGCATATTTCTCGACCGCGGCCATCAGCCGCTTTTCGTAGAATTCCTTGGATTCCAGCTCGGCGATCACCACGCCGTCGAGCGCCTTCAGGAAGGGTTCGTGGAACGTCTCCTCGTTGCGGCGGCTGAGGAGGAAGATGGGCATGGCGAGACCCCGCGCCTCCCGCGCCTCGACCACGGCCGGCGCATCGGGGCGGGAGACGATGATCGCGCCGAGATCGGCCCCGCCGCGTATCGCCTCGGCCGCATCGTCCGGGTCGATCACCGTGACCTTGAAATGCAGCTCCTCCTCGATGATGTGGGCGACGAACTCGAAATCATGGCCAACCACCAGGATCCGGAAATATTCGGTAACGGGATATGCCATCTTCACGCTCCGCATCGCTGCTGAGGGAGGGACGGGCGGCCGGGAGAGGCCGCCCGGCGAGGATCATTCCTGGAGGGCTTCCCCCGGATGGGCGACATGGGCCTTCACGTCCGCATCGTAGAAGCGGGCCGCGACGAAGCCGAACAGCGTCCAGCCGAGGAAGATGCAGAGGCCGCCCAGCATCAGCGCCTCCGAGCCCGAGCTCCACAGCGCGTAATAGCTGTAGGCCGCGCCGATCAGCGCGACGATGTTGGTGATCAGCGCCTTGTGCGCGGGCACCTGCATCACCTTCTGGATCGCCATCAGCGCCGCCATGCTCATCACATAGGGCACGAGGTTGGTGACGACCGCGAAGTTGACGATGCGCTGGAACTGCTCGGCCAGTTGCGGGCTCACCGTCATCAGCGCCAGCGCCACCTGCGCCACCAGCAGCACCAGCATGCCGATGATCGGCGTGCCGTTGCGCGTGGCCTTGCCGAAGATCGGCAGGAAATAGCCGACATCGGCCGAGCTTTTGAACACCTGCGCCACGGTGAACTGCCAGCCGAGCAGCGATCCGACGCAGGCGAGCACCATCAGCGCCATCACGATGCTGCCGACCACGGGCGAGAACATCTTGGCGAACACCAGCCCGAAGGGCGCGGTGGAACTGGCGAGTTCCGTATTGGGGATGATGCCGGCGATGACGTTGGTGGAGACGATGTAGATCACCGCCGCGCTGATCGTGCCCACCATCACCGCGATCGGCACGTTGCGTTCGGGATTTTCCACCGCATCGGAATTGGCATTGGCCGATTCGAGGCCGAGAAAGGCCCAGAGGGTGAGCGCGATCGAGCTGGTGACGGCCGATCCGAACGGCAGGCCATGCGGGTTCCACGCCGCCGTCCAGGTCGATCCCCGGAACCAGAACCAGCCGAGCAGCGCCACGATCACCACCGGGATGATCACGCCCCATACCGTGACCGCGCCGATGCGGCCGGTGACGCGTGCGCCGCCGAAATTGGCGAAGGTGGTGATGCAGAGCAGCACGATCGTCCAGATGCAGGTCTGGATCGGCGAGAGCTGTTCGTTGAACAGCACCACCGCATAGCCGACGGCGGTGATCGCGATCGCGACATTGGCGATCACCAGCGACAGGCCGTAGGTGTAGTTGGCCATATAGTTGCCGCCCTTGCCGAACGCATATTCGGCATAGCCGCCCATGCCGCCGGGCTTCCGGCTCAGCATCCCGCAGCGGGCGAAGGCATAAGCGAGCGCGATCGATCCGCCCGCCGTGATGATCCACGATATGATCGATATCGTTCCCACTTCCGCCAGCTTGCTGGGCAGCATGATGATGCCGGAGCCCATCATGTTGACCGCCGTCAGGATCGTGAGCTGCCATACGTTCATCTTGCTATGTTCGGCGCTCATCCGGCGTTCCTCCTTGAAGACGCTTGCCCGGAAGCGGGCGGACCGTGGCACTGGCCCGGCGGGGACGGCGCCGGGCGATCATCGGCGGGGCCGATGGAAGGACGCAATCGCTTCAGAATGGAAATGAGGACCAGGAAGGGACTTTCCGGCATCGCCGCCGGAAATGAGCAAGCATTGGCGGCGGCGGGACAGCAATGTTACAAGGTGCTATCGCCCGCGATGCGAGACGCCGTTTCCGGAAGACTATGGACATCTCGCCCATATGCAGGCTCCGTCACGCAGGTTCCCCCCTGGCCGGATGCTGGCGGCACTATCCGTCTTTTTTACGATTGGTTCAATATTGAAATCATTACGGCTGCAAATTCGCGGTAAAGGCCGTATCCACCCACTATCGCGACCAGGAAAAGCCAAGCTCCGTCTCGCCCGTGGCCGCGCCGTCCGGGCCGTAACGGCGTTCGACGATCAGCCCCGCGCCGCGATCGTCGATGGCGACGACGGTGCTGCAGCGGGTGCCGTAGACGGGGTTGCGGATGAAGACGGGCGACTGCGTCGCCTCCTGCGGAATATCGGACGGGCCTGCGGCGATCAGCCCGACATCGGGCAGGACATCCGATCGCAGGCCATCGAGCAGCGCATGCGGCGGGAGGGCGCCGTCGACGATCCAGTCGAGCAGGGTCGCCTTGAGCTGCAGGGTCTTGGGCCAGGGTTCGTCCAGCGCGCCGTTGGACAGGCCGTAGATGCCTGGCGCCAGCCGGCTGCGCACCGGTTCGGGCCGGTTGGTAAGGAAGGTCGCCTGCCCGGCATCGGCCAGGATCAGGTTGAAGGGGTTGAAATCCCCAAGCGCAGCCGCGGCCGGATCGGCATAGGCGCCCTCGCCGCGTAGCAGATCGGTGACGAGCGCCCCGCGCGAGACGCGATCGGGGCGGGCATCGCCGAAGCCACGGAGATTGGTGACGACCGCCAGCCGCCCCCGTTCCGATACGCCGAGCCAGGTGCCGCCCGACCGCAGGTCCCGCCCCGCCAGCAAGGCGGAATCGGGATCGGGCCAGCGCGCGAGCGGGGCGGCGGGGCGGGCGTGCAGCTCATCCCGGTTGCCGGCCAGCACCAGCCGCCAGCGGGGATGCGCATGCCAGGCGAAGGCGAGGACGCACATGGCGCCCCCTATCGCAGATCGCGGCCGGCCTGGCGATGGGAGACCGCGCGGCCTCCCACGACGCCGGCGCCTTCTATTCGGCCGCCTGGGGCAGATCGGCCGCCAGCGCGCTCGCGGCGTCATGGCCGATCAGGCGATCATAATTCTTGTGCATGCGCAGCACATTCTGCTCGCGCCGACCGAGGATGATCGAGGGCACCGCACCCGATTCCATCATCACCTGCGAATTGGACTGGATCTTCATATCCTCGTCCATCGCGACCTTGATCAGCATGTCCGCGACATAGGCATCGCGGGCGCGCTGCTCCTCCGACGCATCCTTGCCCCAGCCATAGAGGCGGAACATGTAATTGCACTCGCCCGGCTCGTCGCCCGGATCGCTGCGCTGGAAGATCGCCATCGCCTCGCCCGCGATCACCACGGTGTTGGGGAAGATCGCGTTCGAGACGGAGAAATGGCAATATTCCGGCCATTCCTCCTCGGGCAGGTCCTTCAGCGTCATGATCTCGGGGCTCACCGACACCAGCGTATGGTGCAGCCCGAAATCGAGATGGACGAACTGCTGCAGCGTCATCGGCCCCACCGTCTGCGGGTGGAGGAAGGGGACGTGATAGCCCTCGACCCCGCCGTCCACGGCATGCTTCCAGTTGATCCGCGCCCTGGTGCTGAATTCCTTCACAAGCCGCAGATTTTCGAAATGATAGCCGGCGAGGTGATCCTTGATCGGGCCGAAAAACTCGTCGGCGTCGATTGTGCCATCGGGCTGGGGATGGACGAGCAGGAAGCCCATCGTCTCCACCAGCGGAAGCTGGATCAGCCCGCGATCCTCCAGCAGCCCGTCGAACGCCTGCCGGCTCGGCACGCCGACGAGGTCGCCGTTCAGCGCGAAGGTCCAGGCGTGATAGGGGCAGGTGAAGGCCTGCGCCTTGCCGCAGCCTTCGGCCAGCTGCACGCCGCGATGGCGGCAGGCGTTGAGGAAGGCGCGCGCCTGGCCGTCGCGCCCGCGCGCCAGCAGGATCGGCTTGCCGGCGATCTCGGTGGCGTAATAGTCGCCCGGTTCCGGGATGTCGGCGCTGTAGGCGAGAAGCTGGGTGCGGTTGAGGAAGAAGACCTCCTTCTCCTTCAGGAACCGTTCCTTGTCCACGAATCGGCCGATATCCAGCTCCCAGGCGGGTTCGTCCGAATATTCCAGCTCGTTATTCTCGACCATGGCGATGATGCGCTTCGCCAGGCTGATGCGCGCGGCCCTGTCCATGTTGCCCTATCCTCTCCGAAAATGCGCACTTGCCGATCTTGAATGCCGATTATGCGCGGTTTACGTGGCGATGATGTCGATCGGGAACGCAGTGAACAAGGCGTAACTATATACGGCGGGCGACGGACCGATGGCGGGACGGCCACCCGCCCAGAAGCGAAGGAAGATGCACGTGGACGATCTGGTCGAACCCAAGACCGCCGACATCGCTTATGAGACGGACGAGCCCGTGCGCTACGAGACCGACGGCGCGGTCGCCTATGTCATCATGAACCGGCCGCGCTTCCACAACGCGCAGAACAGCCAGATGACCTATGCGCTGGACGCCGCCTTCCGCCGCGCCACCGACGACGATGCGATCCGCGCGATCGTGCTGAAGGGCGAGGGCAAGCATTTTTCCGCCGGCCACGACATCGGCACGCCGGGGCGCGACATCGCCGCTTCCTGGGATCGCGTTCATCTGGTGCCCGATCATGTCAACAAGCCGGCGGCCGAGTTCCTCTACACCCGCGAGCATGAGGTCTATATCGGCATGTGCCGCCGCTGGCGGGACATTCCCAAGCCGACCATCGCCGCCGTGCAGGGCGCCTGCATCGCCGGCGGGCTGATGCTGGCCTGGGTGTGCGACATCATCGTCGCCACCGACGACGCCTTCTTCCAGGATCCGGTGGGCCGGATGGGCATTCCCGGCGTGGAATATTTCGCCCACGGGTTCGAGCTGCCGCCGCGCATCGCCAAGGAATTCATTCTGCTGGGCGATCGCATGCCGGCGGAGCGCGCCTATCAATTCGGCATGGTCAACCGGCTTTCCACCCGCGCGGCCCTGGATGCCGATGTGAAGGCGATCGCCGACGAACTCGCCACCCGGTCCCGCCTCGGCAACTGGCTGACCAAGCAGGCGCTGAACCATGTCGAGGATCTGCGTGGCAAGCGGGCCGCGACCGACGCGCATTTCCACATGCACCATTTCGCCCATGCCCAGAACGACATGATCGCCGCCAACAGCCTGGGCGGGCTGGATGCGCGATCGATGGCGGCGGCCAACAAAAGGGCGGCGGGCGACGATTGAGGGGCGAGGGAGGATTTTCCCGGCACCCTCTCAATCGTCGGCGCGCCCGGCCTCGGCACGGAAAGCGCGCTCCATCACCCCGGCGAAATCGCCCAGCATGTCCGCATCGGCTCCGTCGCGCGCCGCCGCAGACATGCCGGCGAGCGCCGTCGTCACCAGATCGGCCAGCCGATCCGCCTTCGCCGGATATTCGGCGGCGATGAAATCGCGGATGGCCCGGCGGCTGTCCGCCTTCCAGCACGCGCCGAGCGCGCGGGCCTCCGCATCGGCGCTGTTGCGGGCGCCGTCGATCACCAGGCAGCCGGCCACGCCGTCGCAGGCGGGATAGAGCCGGGCGGCCTCCCGGAAGGTGCGGCCGATCACCGCATCCACCCCGCCGCCGCCTTCCAGCGCGCGGGCGAAGATATTGGCCGGCCCCGCGGCATAATGCCGAAGCGCCTGTTCGAAGAGGCCGAGCTTGCTGCCGAACGCGGCATAGAAGCTGGGCGGCTTGATGCCGAGCGCCGCGCACAGCTCCGCCACGCCCACCGCGTCATAGCCGCGCTGGTGGAACAGGCGCATCGCCGTCGCCACCGCATCCTCCTTGACGAAGGATCGCGGCCGACCGCGTTCGCGAGGCTCTTTTGTAGCGATCATTAAATTATCCTTGCGTCGAGCGTCCGCCATTATATATAGCGGTCACTATATATTCTCAAGGAGGCCGGCATGGCTGATTTTTCCGGGAAGACCGCGCTTATCCTCGGCGGCAGCCGCGGCATCGGCGCCGCCATCGTCCGCCGCTTCACGCAGGCCGAAGCCCGCGTGATCTTCACTTATGCCGGATCGGCGGAGGCGGCCGAGCGGCTCGCCGCCGAAACCGGGGCGCGGGCGGTGCAGGCGGACAGCGCCGATCGGGATGCGCTGACGGCGGCGATCGCGGCGCAGGGGCCGATCGACATGCTGGTGATCAATGCCGGCACGCTGGCGATCGGCGATCCGCTGGCGCTGGATGCCGACACGATCGACCGGATGATCGATATCAACATCCGCGCGCCCTATCATGCCGCGGTCGAGGCCGCGCGGCGGATGCCGGACGGCGGCCGGATCATCGTCATCGGCTCCACCAACGGCGATCGCATCCCCTTCGCGGGCGGCGCGGCCTATGCGATGACCAAATCGGCGATGCAGGGCATGGTGCGCGGGCTGGCACGCGATTTCGGCGCGCGCGGCATCACCGTCAACAGCATCCAGCCCGGCCCCACGGACAGCGACATGAACCCCGCCGACGGGCCGATGGCCGAGCAGATGCACAGCTTCATGGCGGTGAAGCGCCATATCCGGCCCGAGGAGGTGGCAGAGCTTACCGCTTATATCGCCGGGCCACACGCGGCGATGATCACGGGATCGATGCAGACCATCGACGGCGGCTTCGCCGCCTGACCGCTGCGCGCCGGAGCCCGCGACTTGACTCGCGCGGCGACGCTCCATAAGGACGCGGCTCCAACGCGCATGGCCCCTTCGTCTAGCGGTCTAGGACGTCGCCCTCTCACGGCGAAAACACGGGTTCGAGTCCCGTAGGGGTCACCAAGAAATTTTAGCCGCTTAGCGCCAGAAATCCATCGTTGCCCAGCTATTTGGGTAATGAATGGAGAATAAGCACACTGATATAAGCTGAGCCAGCCGGGACCAGACTGAGACGAGACCGGGAACTACATCCCGTCCAGTAGATTCGGCGGCGGTCCAAACGGCTTGCAGATCTTCAGCACCCGTCGCTGGGTACCTCCAGCTTGCCGTCGAGCGCTGGGAGCTTCTTGTCGAAGGTTCCTTCATATCGGTGACGATGACGGTCGCAAGGTGCACGGCGTCCGGCGCTTTCAACCCCGGATATACCCGCTTTGCATCGGCTTGCGAGCGAGCGTGCCAACGTTGCGGTCCGTGGCGACAACCAGGATGTAATCGGTTCTGAGGAAATCAGAGAGGAGGTCCCCTGCGACAGCCTTCACTTCGTCGTGCTTGCACACCTCAGCCAGGGCCAAGCCCGAGGTAACGATCTCCAGCTGCTTCTTCGCCGCGAGATCGCATGGTTGCGCAGCTTGGCTCGATCTTCGACGCCACCGTCCTTAAGCAGGGGCTGCTCCTGAATGATCATCGCGATCCTAGTGCACGAGTCCCACGCATACCTAGGCGTCGCCATTCCGCACCCTCTTCAGATATTCCTCAGAACTCAGCCCGCCGGTGGACTGCCTATCGATCACGTCGGCTGGCCCAGGCAGGCTCCTCGCCGGATCGGCGAACTTGAGCCTGGTGACGTTGGCCTGAGATATTTTGCCGAGCGAACGATAACGCAAGACGCCAAGGGCGGTGACACGCCGCTGCTTCCAGACGACGTTAGCCACCGGCTCCTGCCCCAGTGCGCTCAGCGCCTCATCCGCCAGGAAGCACGTTACGTCGGCGTTGATGAGCCGACTCCGCACCACGATGAAAGATGCCCCCACATCCATCGGCACCTACGGACTGGATCGGGGCCAGCGGGACGGCACGGTCTCCGCCCTGCTGCAGGCGCGCTTTCCCGATGCACGGATCATCGCCTCGGCGGTGCCGGAATATGACGGCAATCGCGATCTCGGGGCCGTGGCCCGTCCGCGCGACCTCGCCGATGTCGTCGTCGCGATCGTGCGGGCGAGCTTCGGCGTGGCGGAAACCGGATCGGTCCTGCTGACCGATCGGGCGCTCCGCAACAATGCCGTCGCCTATCTCGCCCAGCATCTGATCGTCCTGCTCGATCCCGTCCGCATCCTGCCCACCCTGCAGGACGCCTATCTCCACCCCGATCTCCGCGACCATGCCTATGCCAGCTTCCATACCGGCCCGTCCGCGACCGCCGATATCGAAGGCATATTGATCCACGGCGCGCAGGGCGTGCGCTCGCTCACCGTCCTGCTGACGTTCTAAGCGGGGCCGGCCGTCTCATCGATCGGCGGCGGCCCGGCGGACGAGGACGAGGCTGACCCTGTCGTCGGTGGCGCCGCCAGCGCGCAGGGGGCTGTCGGGCGGCAATGGCTGGGAGGAGCCGACTCCCTTTGCCGACAACCTGTCCTCACCGATCCCTTCCTTGCGCAGCCGATCGACGACAAATCGCGCCCGCGCCTCCGACAGCGCGATATCGGCGCGCTCGTCCCCGGATGCCCGGGCATGGCCCAGGATCTGGACGTCGACGTCGGGATAGGCCTTCAGCATCATCACCAGCCGCGGAAGGCGGCCACTATCCTCGACCGTCGGGTTGGTCGAGCCGGGGAGGAATTCCTTCCCGCCCAGCTCGAACGGCATGGCCTTGCCGTCGTTCATCGCCAGCCATTCGATCAGCTGCCGCCCCACGGTTCCCTTCTGCGCGACCAGGGTCGCGCCATTGGGCAGGCCGACGATGACGTCGGCGACAGCGGCGTTGAGAGGCGCCTCCTCGGGCACCGGATTGTCCGACCGCGCATCGCAGGAGCGGAGGGCTAGCGCCCCCGCCGCGACCAGCAGGAGGAAGAGGGACAAGAAAATCAGCCTGACCATGCCCATCTCCGCCGTTGTGCGCTTCGCCTGCCGGACAGGCGGGTGCCCATCTTCCGCCGGACGCATGATATCGCCAATCGCCCGGGATAGGAATTGGCCCTCCGCCGGCGCTCGGGCCGATCGGAAAGCGGCCACGCCTCGCCGCTATCGTCGCCTCCGCGCGCGCTGCTGGAACAGGTTAAGGGGCAGACCGCCGGGAATCTTGCATCCGGTTGCGCATCCTGGCCGCCGATTGGCGCGGATGTCCGCTTCGGGGCGCCGTCGCCGGCGCCGGCGGGAGCCGCACCGCACCGGCTCTAGCGGGTGCCGTCCGAACGGCGTCCGGTCCGGCGGCGCCCCCGCTCGCGCGCATAGGCCGCGGGCGTCGAGCCGACATGGCGATGGAAGCGGCGGGTGAAATGGCTCTGGTCGGCAAAGCCCGTCATCAGCGCGATCTCGGAAAGCGGGAGATCGGTCTCCGCGATCAGCGCCCGGGCGCGCCGCAACCGGCATTGCTCGACGAAGCTGATCGCCGTCTGGCCCGTGCTGCGCTTGAACAGCCGGGCGAAATGGAACCGGCTGACGTTCACGGTCTCCGCCAGCTCGGCCAGCCCGATCGTGCGGTCGATATTGTCCTCGATATAGGCGATCAGCCGCGAAAGCTCGACGCGGCCCAGTGAGCGTTCGTCGCGCGGCTCAGCCAGTTCGAAGACATTGTAGAGGCGCAGCAAATGCGCGGCCAGGGCGGTGGATACACCATCGACGATAAGCGCCTGGGCGGGGTGCGGCTTCAGGTCCATCTCCGCCAGCAGGATCAGCGCCAGCCGCTCGATGGCGGTGTCGCGAACTTCGAAGACGTTGCGGATTTCCACCTGGGCCATGCTGCGCCGGCCGACCTGCTCGGCCGCCATGTCGACGAGCGAGGCGGGTATTCGCAGCCGTGCGGAAGCGGCCGAGTCACCATCCCAGGACGAATCATAGCCCGCCGGGAGGATGAGCGAGACGCCCGCCGAGATCATGCTTTCATGGACGGTGCCGGCCCTTCCCTGGACGAGCCTGGCATTGCCGGCCGGGCAATAGGAGATCATGTGATGGTCGAGTCCGGGAAAGCTTTCGGCGCAGTTCAGGCGTGGCCGATGGAGGTCCACGGTCACGCCGCTCCATCCGCGCTCGCGCGTGGTCGCGCACGGCGGATTGGGCCGTGCGCGCAGGATTTCGTCTATCGAGATCAGCCTGTCCTGCGGCGGGATGGGATGATGGGTGGTCATGGGCCGATCCTTGTCGCGGGCACCGACCGGGACGGACGCCCCGGAAGATCTGTGCCGCCGAGGAAGAATAAGCGAGTTATGTGTTGGAGGGGAGCCTGTCTGGGATTTGACGTGCTCCCCTGAAACTCCGCCAGTCTGAGCTAGAGTCCTTCATGAAGGAGGACGACGATGAAGCGCAGCAGGTTCACCGAGGAGCAGATTATCGGGATCTTGCGGGAGCAGGAGGCCGGTTCGAAGACGGGGGATGTGTGCCGCAAGCACGGCGTGAGCAGTGCGACATTCTACAAGTGGAAGGCGACGTATGGCGGCATGGACGTGTCGCAGGCGCGCAAGCTGAAAGTGCTTGAGGACGAGAACGCACGGCTGAAGCGGCTGCTGGCCGATGCGATGCTCGACAATGCGGTGCTGAAGGAGGTTGCCTCAAAAAACTGGTGAGGCCTGCCGCTCGTCGAAGGGCTGTCGAGGATGTTCGGCAGGCCTTCGGCATCAGCGAGCGTCGGGCCTGTGCCATCCTTGGCGTGGATCGATCGTCGATGCGCTATGCGCATCGGCGTGGTGATGATGGCGACCTGCGGTCGCGTCTTCGCGAGATCGCGCTTGAACGTCGCCGGTTCGGCTACCGGCGGCTGGGGACCATGCTGGCCCGCGAGGGCATCGTGATGAACCACAAGAAGCTGCTGCGGCTATATCGCGAGGAGAACTTGCGTGTGCGGCGCCGGCGGGGCCGCAAGCGAGCGATGGGCACGCGAGCACCGATGACGTTACCGCAAGGTCCGAACCAGCGTTGGAGCCTGGACTTCGTGAGCGACACGCTGGTGTGCAGCCGGCGTATCCGTATCCTTGCGGTGGTGGACGACTTCACGCGGGAGAACCTCGCGCTGGTGGTCGATACGTCGCTGTCGGGTGCTCGTGTGGCGCGCGAGCTCGATGCGATCATCGCGGTTCGCGGCAAGCCGCTGATGATCGTGAGCGACAACGGCACGGAACTGACCAGCCTCGCGATCCTGCGTTGGGCGCAGGACCGGGGGATCGAGTGGCACTATATCGCGCCGGGCAAGCCGCAGCAGAACGGCTACGTCGAGAGCTTTAATGGTCGCTTGCGCGACGAATGCCTGAACGAGACGCTGTTCGCGTCCCTCAGCCATGCGCGGTCGGTGCTGCGGGCATGGCGCGACGACTACAACTACGTGCGGCCGCATAGCGGGATAGGCGGGCTGACGCCCGCCAATGCTGCCGGGCGGGTTGCACAACCCAACCCGCCAGGGCACCCTGGCAACCCCGGACTCTACTTATGAGTGGAGGAGAAAAGGGGAGCACGTCAGATTGGCTGTTGGGCTGAACGAGAGGAGCTTTTCGCGCTCGTTGGAGCCGCTTGGGGAGGGCAGCGCCCGGTTGCGGCGGCAGGCCGCGATATGGCCCTGGAGCTCCTCCTCGCAATCGAAGGCGACAAGCCCGGCATGCTGCGACAAGATCGGCGGCGCCATGGCTTTCCGGCACGACCAGCCAGCCCAGCCGTCAGCCCGCCATGAAACGGGGGTTTGCGGAGCAAAAAATAGCGCCGCGGGTGTACCTGCGACGCTTTGGTGTGTGGTGGGATATGGAAGGATTGGTTGCGGGGACAGGATTTGAACCTGTGACCTTCAGGTTATGAGCCTGACGAGCTACCGGGCTGCTCCACCCCGCGACACTGATGGGCCTCAAGCGCCGGCGGCGGCGTTCCGCTGCCTTGGCTTTCCTCGCATAAGCTCGGGCGGCCGTTCGGCCTTGCGGAGCCTTTGGCTCCGGGGGCCTTTGGACATGTGAATGGGTTTTGATCTTGCTGGCGCTGGCTTCAAAGCCTGGCGACGCCCTACTCTTCCGTTGCTTAGGCAACAGTACCATCGGCGCAGTCTGGTTTCACGGCCGAGTTCGGGATGGGATCGGGTGGGTCACAGACGCTATGGCCACCAAGCTATGGAGCCAGCGCTAGCGGGATCGTTTTAGAAATCGACGTGCTTACCTTGTGCTGAGAGATTGTCCTTAATCGACAACGTCCTGATGGTCAGGGTTGTCGTTGATGGTGGGACTCATCAAGCGCGAATAGAGCAATTAGTATCGGTTAGCTCCATGGATTACTCCACTTCCACATCCGATCTATCAACGTCGTGGTCTTCGACGGCTCTATGATATCTTATCTTGAGGGAGGCTTCCCGCTTAGATGCTTTCAGCGGTTATCCCGTCCATGCATAGCTACCCTGCTGCACCGTTGGCACGATGACAGGTCCACCAGAGGCATGTTCAACCCGGTCCTCTCGTACTAGGGTCAACTCCTCTCAAATATCGACGCCCACGGCAGATAGGGACCAAACTGTCTCGCGACGTTCTGAACCCAGCTCACGTACCACTTTAATTGGCGAACAGCCAAACCCTTGGGACCTGCTCCAGCCCCAGGATGTGATGAGCCGACATCGAGGTGCCAAACAACCCCGTCGATATGAGCTCTTGGGGGTTATCAGCCTGTTATCCCCGGCGTACCTTTTATCCGTTGAGCGATGGCCCTTCCACGAGGGACCACCGGATCACTATGACCGACTTTCGTCTCTGCTCGACTTGTCAGTCTCGCAGTCAGGCTGGCTTATGCCATTGCACTCTAACAGCCGGTTTCCAACCGGCCTGAGCCAACCTTCGCGCGCCTCCGTTACTCTTTAGGAGGCGACCGCCCCAGTCAAACTACCCGCCACAGAGGGTCCCTGAACCGGTTTCACGGTCCGAGGTTAGACATCAGAAAACAACAGGGTGGTATTTCACCTATGGCTCCACTCAGGCTGGCGCCCAAGCTTCAAAGCCTCCCACCTATGCTACACAGTTCTTTCCTAATGCCACTCTGAAGCTGCAGTAAAGGTGCACGGGGTCTTTCCGTCTAACCGCGGGTACTCCGCATCTTCACGGAGAATTCAATTTCGCTGAGCATGTACTGGAGACAGTGGGGAAGTCGTTACGCCATTCGTGCAGGTCGGAACTTACCCGACAAGGAATTTCGCTACCTTAGGACCGTTATAGTTACGGCCGCCGTTTACCTGGGCTTCATTTCGGAGCTTGCACCCCTCCACTTAACCTTCAGGCACCGGGCAGGCGTCAGACCCTATACGTCGTCTTGAAGCCGACTTAGCAGAGCCCTGTGTTTTTGCTAAACAGTCGCTACCCCCTGGCCTGTGCCCCCCACAAGTGCTTGCGCATATGTGGGGCCTCCTTCTTCCGAAGGTACGGAGGCAATTTGCCGAGTTCCTTCAGTACACTTCTCTCAAGCGCCTTGGTATACTCTACCAGACCACCTGTGTCGGTTTCGGGTACGGTCTATACGGTGGGGCTATTTCCTGGAACCTCGTCGAAGCACGTCCAATCCGTTAAGGACGTACAACATAAGAGATCCGTCACACACCACCAGGCCCACGAATATTAACGTGGTTCCCATCGACTACCCCCTTCGGGCTCGTCTTAGGGGCCGGCTCACCCTGCGCGGATTAGCCTTGCGCAGGAACCCTTGGTCTTTCGGCGACAGGGCATCTCACCCTGTTTATCGCTACTCATGTCTGCATTCGCACTTCCGATACCTCCACGGCCCATTACCAGACCGCTTCACAGGCTTACGGAACGCTCCGCTACCGCGTGCACAAAGTGCACACCCTAAGCTTCGGTGCGTGTCTTGAGCCCCGTTACATCTTCGCCGCAGGAACCCTTGTTT
Organism: Sphingomonas sp. MM-1; assembly: GCF_000347675.2. NCBI lineage: Bacteria > Pseudomonadati > Pseudomonadota > Alphaproteobacteria > Sphingomonadales > Sphingomonadaceae > Sphingomonas > Sphingomonas sp. MM-1. Next base: position 2,082,328 of record NC_020561.1, read on the forward strand.
AGACCAGTGAGCTGTTACGCTTTCTTTAAAGGATGGCTGCTTCTAAGCCAACCTCCTGGTTGTTTTGGGATTCCCACATGCTTTCCCACTTAGACACGACTTGGGGACCTTAGCTGTAGGTCAGGGCTGTTTCCCTCTTGACGACGGACCTTAGCACCCGCCGTCTGTCTCCC